>NZ_JBBOTC010000001.1:4800000-6970608 GCF_038050215.1 Paenibacillus sp. FSL H8-0104
ATGCAATTTCACCTTGCCCCAAAATAACAGCGGCTACAGGCAGCACGGAATCTTGCATTAATGGTCGTGTCAATACGTTGTTACTGAAGCGCTCCGGATGTTCTCCCAGTTCTTGAAGCAAACGTTCCTCTGTAAAAGAAACCAAACCTTTGCGATCACTATATAAACCGTCCTTCAACAACAAGAGCAGACGCGTACCTTCATGAATGTAGAACAGATTAGCTCCATCCTCCGCCACTTCGGCAGGCATAGCATAACCAGCTTGTTGTACCAGCGAAGCACCTTGAGTGTATGCGCTGCGCAGCACTTCATTTTTTCGTATCAACCGCTCAAACACGGGCTGTTCCAACCTGCGTAAATCTGGATCCGATGCATCCATTAGAACAAGTCCACTGCTGGCAAACAAAGCAGATATCATGCGGGCAAATGCATCACTCAGATTTGAACTGGATTGATGGATCTCTGTGATGCATTTCATCAGTCCTGGTTTATGTATCGTATCAGGTAAAAGATGTTCCACCTGTTCGAGTACATTCATCCACTGCTGCGTATCCACATGAACATTACTCACAGAATCCCTTCCTGCGAATCGTCCTTGTAACTTAACCTTGTTCATGTCTCCCTGACGATCAGGTAGATATGTGTGGTTAACCTCATCCCAGTCATGGTCTTCACCGGCAATCCAAAATACTGGGACTACCGGGCGTTGAAGTCTTTCTTCCGCTTCACGCGCAGCTGCCACTACGCTGGCGGCTTTGTATATGACGAACAGTGGTCCGGTGAGCAGACCGCTCTGCTGTCCTCCTGTAACCACTAGTGCATCTTGTTCTGCAAGACGTGTGATGGACGCATGAACCTCTCCATGGTCGTTCACCCGCTTATTATATATACGTAAATACTCTGCCAGATCACGACGATCAATACGTGTGTTTTCCGATTGGTCCAGCCACTCGGCACGCGCCTGAAGTCCTGATTCCCAGCGAATGTCATACTCGTAAAGGCCACGCGCAGCATCTCTTGAACAGATATAATCTTCTGCAAGTCTTGATCCGCTGCGGAGTGCCTCGGTAATACCGTTCATGAGGTCTGCCTCCTATTCTGCTTCAAAGAGCCTTTCTTGATTGTACCGAATTCAGGGCCGCTTCGTCAAAAGAAAGTAATTAAAATACGAAAAAAACCGCCGAACGAGTCGGCGGCATTTAATACATCAATAATAGCATATCGCTTTAATATTCCTATTATACGTAAGGTTCTGCAACCCAGTGACCTTTGGAAACCTCAATCAATTGAGAATTTTCCAGGTTGTACGGATCATTTGCAGGACCGCCAGATCCGTTCTGAATCGGGCTCATATGCTCTTCTGGCAGCAAGATGCGACGTTTGTTCGCTTCCACTTCCGGATCAGGTACAGGGATCGCGGAAAGCAATGTTTTGGTGTAAGGGTGGACAGGGTTCGCATATAGTTCTTCACTTTCTGCGAGCTCAACCACTTTACCCATGTACATTACAGCTACACGGTCACTGATATGTTTAACCATTGACAAGTCATGCGCAATAAACAGGTATGTCAAGCCGAGACGTTGCTGAAGCTCTTCAAGCAATTTAACGACCTGCGCCTGAATGGATACATCCAGTGCAGACAATGGCTCATCACAGATGATGAATTTAGGGTCTACAGCAAGCGCACGCGCAATCCCGATCCGTTGTCTTTGACCACCGGAGAATTCATGTGGATAACGAAGTGCATGACTTGGATTCAAACCTACCAGATCAAGCAGTTCCTCCACTCGTCTCTTGCGCTCTTTAGAGCTGGAAGCCAGACCATGAATATCGAGTGACTCCCCGATAATATCCATAACATTGAAACGCGGGTTAAGAGATGCATATGGATCTTGGAAGATCATCTGCATATCTTTACGCATTTCTTTCATTTTGCGCGGGGACAACTTGTAGATATCCGTTCCGTTGAAGTTAACATTTCCGCCAGTTGGCTCATAAAGACGCAGAATGGTACGACCTGTTGTGGATTTACCACAGCCAGACTCGCCTACAACGCCAAGTGTTTCACCTTCAAAGATATCAAAGCTTACGTCATTGACCGCTTTGAGAATGTTACCTTTACCCAAATTAAAGTACTGTTTCAAGTTTTTCACTTGTACCAGAGGCTTATTGCTGCCTTTGATAATACCAGCTGGAGCTGGTTTTTCCTTTTTGGGCTCGTCCAGACGTGGCAAGGCATTCAGCAATTTAATGGTGTATGGATGTTGAGGGTTACTAAAGATTTCTGCAGTTGTTCCTGTTTCAACAACTTCGCCTTCCTTCATAACAACAACACGGTCACACATACCCGCTACGACACCAAGGTCATGCGTAATCAGCATGATCGATGTTCCAAGCTTTTGCTGCATGTCTTTCATGACATCCAGAATTTGAGCCTGAATTGTAACGTCAAGTGCAGTTGTCGGTTCATCCGCAATCAGGAGGGATGGACGACATGCAAGCGCGATCGCAATCATGGCACGCTGACGCATACCACCAGAGAATTGGTGAGGATAATGATTCATGCGGATAGCCGCATTCTTGATACCTACAAGTTCCAGCATCTCCAAAGCCGCTTTATTCGCCGCTTGTTTGGACATGTTCTGATGCTTGCGCAATACTTCAGTAATTTGTTTACCAATTTTAATGGTAGGATTCAATGAAGTCATTGGATCTTGGAAGATCATACCGATATCTTTACCACGAATCGCTTCCATTTGTTTGTCTGTCTTATTCAGCAGGTCTTGCCCGTGAAAAGTAATTTCTCCGCTTTTGACCTTCGAAGGCGGGGAGGGAATCAATTTCATGATGGTTTGGGCGGTAACACTCTTACCACTACCCGATTCACCTACGATCCCCAGCGTCTCTCCTTTGCCAAGTTCAAAACTCACATGTTTAACGGCATCAAATTCACCAGAACGTGTTGAGAACGACACACTCAGGTCTTTGACAGTTAAAATCGGCTCCATAATCCCACCTCCTGTTTCTATTTACGTAATTTCGGATCGAGTGCGTCACGCAGACCGTCTCCGAGCAAGTTAAATGCAAGCATTGTAAGAACCATCAGACCTGCTGGGAACCACATCCGCCACGGGAATAGCGTCCAGCCTGTAAGTGCATCATTGATCATAGAACCAAGTGAAGATCTTGGTGCTGATACACCCAATCCAAGGAAGCTCAGGAACGCTTCAGCAAAGATTGCATTTGGAATGGACAACGTCAATGTTACAAGAATCGGTCCTATTGCATTGGGCAACAAATGACGGAACAATTGACGCCCTGTGCTTGCTCCCATGGACCTTGCAGCAAGAATAAAGTCTCTGTTTTTGAGTTGCATAATTTCACCACGCACAATCCATGACATGCTGATCCAGCCTGTGATGGTGAGGGCAATGATAATCGTTGTCAGACTTGGTTCCAGTACAACCAGCAACAAAATTACAACAAGCATGTACGGCAAGGAGTAGAGGATTTCGGAAAACTTGTTCATAATTCCATCTACACGTCCACCATAGAAACCCATGATCGCTCCATAAATAACCCCGATAACAAGGTCAATCAAGGCTGCGGCCAAACCTACAGTAAGGGATACACGTGCTCCTACCCAAGTTCTTACCCACACGTCGCGACCAAGCTCGTCCGTACCGAACCAGTGCTCCGCACTCGGTGCTGCATTGGCATTCAACAAATCATTGGAATAATAATTATAACTTGTAAACAAAGAAGTTGGACCAATCAAAGAGAAAATCACGACAAGAACCAACACGCTCAGACTGATCATTGCAGCCTTATTGGTTGCAAGTCTGTACATGGCATCTTTAAAAAGGGATACACTTTCTTGCGGTTTAACCGCTGCCTGACTAGTCAGGTTCGTGTTCGCCGTTTCATTCTTTTTATTATTCGTGCCAGACAACGTTATGCCCCCTTCCGGCTTTCCAGCTTAATTCTAGGATCAATCAGCACGTAAGCGATATCCGTAAAGAAACGAGCCAACATCAGGAGGATACCATAGAAAATCGTAATCCCCATGATCATAGTGTAATCACGGTTTGTGATACTCTCTACGAATACTTTACCAATTCCCCCGATGTTAAAGATCTGTTCAATTACAACGGAACCTGTGATGATATTCGCTGTCATTGGACCAACATAAGTTACTACTGGTAGAATACCGTTTCTTACAACGTGTTTAAACATAATTGCAGGCCACTTCAGACCTTTGGCTTTAGCTGTTTTGATATAATCTGCATGTAAGACTTCAAGCATGCTCGAACGCGTCAAACGAGCGATAAAAGCAATCGGAGATGCAGATAACGCTGCAACCGGAAGAACATAATCCAATGGACCATCAAAGCCCATAACGTTAAACCAGCCTAATTTAGTAGCAAAGAGGTACTGCAATAGTGACGCAAGCAAGAAGCTCGGAACAGCTATCCCTATGACAGCCAGGATCATCGTGATATCATCAATGAGTTTACGATGGTAAACTGCAGCAATAAGGCCCAGCAGAACACCCACGATAATGGAGATAACAATTGCAAACACTCCAAGCTTCAGCGAAGCGGTGAATGTTTCGCCGATCATTCCGGCTACATCTCGATTGAGATATTTCATTGAGACTCCGAAATCTCCCTTAATGATTCCACCCATATACTTCAGGTATTGTTCATACATCGGTTTGTCCAATCCATACTTCTGTTCCAGCAAGACCCGAATTTCAGGCGATACTTTTTTCTCAGATGTAAAAGGGTCACCCGGAATAGCCTTCATCAGGAAGAAGGTTGCAGATGCGAGTATGAAAAGCGATAGCAGCATAAATAATAGTTTTTTCAACACATACTTAACCAACCCTTGCACACCTCCACAAACAATATTTTGTATACAAATCGATTGTAGAATTAGACAGAAATAAAGTCCAATCCATTTATCGGAAATTTCAAGAATTATAAGGAAAATCGGTGCACATACAAAAAATCGGGATATATATGGAATTCCACATATATATCCCGAAGTATTCATATTAGACTTCAGAACAACTTATTTCTCTTCCAGATATGCACGAGTGTAGTCAATAGCTCCACTGAAATCAAGTTGTACACCTTTCAGGTAAGGCTTAGTCAAAGATACGTTAGTGTAATAATAGATTGGCATAACGCCCATTTCATCTTGAATCAGGATTTTCTCAGCGTCAGCAAATGCAGCCATACGTGCAGCTGGATCAGCAGATTTTACAGTTTCTTTAACATCTTTGTCATACTGTTCGTTGCTGAATTTGGAATCATTGTTTGTGTTTCCAGTAGTCCACATTTCCAAGAAGTTGTATGGATCGTTGTAGTCAGCAGACCAACCTGCACGAGCTACTTGGAAGTTTTGGTTTTGACGGTTCTCAAGGAATACGCCCCACTCTTGGTTTTCTGTTTTCACATCAACACCAAGATTTTGTTTCCACATGTCAGCAACCGCCAAAGCGATTTTCGCGTGACCATCACTAGTGTTGTAGATCAACGTAACAGCTGGCAATGTTGTGTAACCTTCTTCTTTCATACCTTCAGCAAGCAATGCTTTAGCTTCTTCAACATTTTCTGTGAAGTAATCGTCTTTGTGCTCATCACGGAATTCGCCGTTTTCACCACGGATACCTGGAGGTACAAAGCCGAATGCTGGAATTTGTCCACCTTGTGTAACTTTGTCAACAATCAGCTGACGCTGAATTGCCATTGCAAATGCTTTACGGATTTTTACGTTGTTAAATGGTGCTTCGTTTACGTTGAACTGATAGTAGTACGTACTTGCAATACCAGTAGCTTTGAACTCGTCCGGCAATTCCGCTTTTACAGAAGGAATTTGGTCGGATGGAATTTCACCGTTAGGTGCACCAGTGTAGTCCAATTGTCCTGATTTGTAAGCTTGCAGTTCGGAAGCACTGCTGTTTGTCAGAGACATATCGATTTGAGCCAATTTAATATCGGCAGCTGCATGGTAACCATCGTTTTTCTTCACAACAATTTTTTGACCTTTAGAGTATTGATCCATTACAAATGGTCCGTTAACGATCATGTTTTTGTAGTCTGTGAAGAATTTGTCATTGGTGTCAGCAGATGCATGTACTGGGTAGTACGTGTAGAATGCTGTCAGACCCAAGAAGTAAGGTGTTGGGTTTTCCAACGTTACTTCCAATGTGTGCTCATCATTAGCTTTAACGCCTACTTGTGAGAAATCTGTGACTTTAGTACCTTTGTATGTTTCATCTTTGCTGAGGTTGTAACCTTCAGCACCTTTAATGTAGTACAATTGGTATGCATATGGAGAAGCTGTTTCCGGTTTCAAAGCACGTTCCCAAGAACGAACAAAGTCTTCGGCAGTGATTGCATCACCGTTGCTCCATTTAGCTTCCGGGTTCAGGTTGAAAACATATTTCAAACCATCTTCGGAAATTTTCCAGTCTTTAGCTACGCCTGCTTGTTCTTTACCATCAGCATCAATGCGTACAAGACCTTCGTACAAGAATTTCAGAACTGTGTTGGTTTGGCTGTCTTTTGCTTGAGCCGGGTCCAACGTAGGAGGTTCAGCTGACAGGTTGATTTTCAGAATTTGATCTTTAGCAAGACCATTTCCTTCGTTTGCAGAACCAGTATCGGTGTTACCTGTGCCTTCGTTTTTCGATCCGCACGCTGCAAGTACGGTACCGAACGCCAAAATCAGCGTCAAAAGGACTAATAGACTTTTCCTTTTCATCTAACACGTTCCCCCTAAATTGATATGGTTTATATGTTTATAGATTATACAACCACCGGTCAAAAAAATCTACATTACTTTTTCAGAAAGTAATGTTTTTTTCAGTTTTCGACAAAATCGACACATTTTTTGCCTCTTTTGCGTTATGTAACCTTACATCAGTTGCATGAAGTATCTAAATAATCCAAATAAAGTAAACAAAACATACCCGAAACTCATGATAACGAAAGACATGCGCCATACGGCCCGGAACATTCTACCCCTATCGACCTTCCCTTTTAGTCGATTTTGCGCACCCCCGATGAATCCAAGTGCTACTAGTATGAGTATTAATGTCAGATAAAAACCAAAATTCGAATCAAATGTTAAGTTGAATAACGCTGAAACTGAAAATACAAGAAAAAAAGTGGTTACATCCATTGCCATTCGCAATGCTTTACGTTTGTCTTTTTTCCATACGTACATGCCCCAATAGACAAGAAAGAACGGAAAAAAGGGCAATATGCTCAACACAATAAAAAGTCCCATTAATTCACTCCTTCCGGTTGCATTCCTTCAATCAGATGAAGCAGTATTTCATGTGTAGGTGCAAAAAGGTCCAACTTCTGTGCCATCTTTACAATATGACCGTTAATTGACCTCACTTCTGTACCACGTCCAGCGAGAACATCTGCAAGCATGGAGGAAGTATTCGTGGCAGTAGAACGACAAACCGATATCAGTTGATCCCACATATCCTGATCCAAACATATTCCACTTGCAGAGTAGATTAACAATACTTCATCATATAACTGGCGCATTAGCCTCTTTCGTTCTTCCTTGACGATCAATTCTCCATTAGGGATTCGCCATAGTGCCGTGAGCGGGTTAATGACTGAATTAATCAATAGTTTTTTGTATATCAGCTTATCGATTTCATTCGACACTGTACAGTCAAATCCTGCCTGCTGCAACGATCCCGACAGAGTAAATGTTCTCTGCTCCTCTATAGAGGTAGAAGCTCCTATATGTATGTTGTACCTCCCCAGCCTAGTTTCACCTGTACCTGCACGAGTCACCTGACTTTGTGTTCGCTTCGCACCTTCTGTTGTAACCGCACTACACAGAAACGACTTTGGCAAAGCTGCTTGAAGTTTTGTAAGATGGCCCATCCCATTCTGAAAACAAGCGACATTCAGCACATGATCTTGTAATGGACTAATCTCATCAATGAAATCATCAATGCTTGTCTGCTTAACCATGAGCAGTAACCATTCTCCTTGTGTGTTCTTCCATGTGTCAGTCAGCTTACTTATTGGTTTCGCCTGTATTTGATCCGGTAGAATATGTATCTCCTCGTCTTGTTCCACAATGGTTACTCCATTATGGCTGAGGAGGTCTGCCTGAGCTGTTGTTCTGGTCCAAAATCTGACCTGGTTACCTGACGCCAGCAGTTTCCCGCCATACAAAAGACCAAGTGCCCCCGCTCCTACGATGTCAATGATCATATGATGCACTCCTCTCCGCTTCAGTAGTTTCTCCTTCTATTATCTATAATAGAACAAAAACACCAAACTAAAAACCCGTCATACCTGCCGTTGTGTAACGGAGGTGTGGCGGGTTCATACCTGACTTTCACAAATCAAACGTCTGAATTTGTTATTCAATTCGTTCCAGATTCCCGTTGGCATCCATCTTGAAACGTGTCTTAAGTTCCTCTTCTTCTTCGGACAAAAATGCGAGTCTGCGAGCCCGATCCATAATCTGAATCAAAGCTTTGTAGTCGTCATTCACCACACGGTAATCCGTCTGTACTTCATTCACTTCCTTGGAGAGACGGTCATTCTCAAGACGTAGTTCAAGCAATTCATCTTCTTTCTCCCGAAGCTCCTTCTCCAGCATCTTGAGTTGACGACTACTCTCCTGCACCGTTCCCTTCCATTGTCGCAGGAAGCGGATTACTGCATCCATCGATAATGAATCGTCTGAGATCCCATCTGATTTGTACAGATGTTCTTCAGTGTCCAGTGTAGACAGTGCTGCAACCTGCGGTCCGAGCATAGCTGGTTGCTTTCTGAGATAACTTCGTTTTTGTCGTTGTGCCTTGGCGTTACTGATGGCAGAATCATACTTTTTACGTACACAACTGTTCCAGCGAAAACCGCATGCGGCAGATGTTCTGCCTATTTTTTCGCCCACCTCTTCAAAAGCGGCCAATTGTGTACTGCCTTCCCGAATATGACGCAAAGTAACCTCAGCCAATATCAAATCGTCCTCTGTACTCCAAGCATCCTGTCTCACTGCAGTCATGCTATAATACCCTCCTAACAACATCCTAAAATAACCGTCCGCATTACCGGAAGCCCGGTATGTGAATTAGGTATAAAAGCTGCTTCATTCATTCTTATGCCTCTCATAGAGTTCATAGAATTGATTTCATACTAAAATGTATTTCCACATTCAGGCTTGCTCATACGTGACATATGTAAAACATATCCTTCTATACTTACTTTGAGCAAAAAAAGAATTCGCTTTCATATCCAAATTTGTTTACACGTTTTTCCTTTCCCGGTATAATGTTGTGTAGACAATCTATGAACGTACTTAGGAGAGGAGGATTTACCGTGGCACGCATGTTTCGGGTACTCGGGTTCTTCACGCTTGCAATTGGCCTGATGGCTTTTGCAGGAGATCTGGTCGAAATGGCTTTGCTTTTTTTCCTGCAGACTGCGTTTTTTGTCATTTTGGGATACTTGAAATTTACCGAGCGAACGTACATATTGCTCTTCTGGGGTTATATGATCGTAACATTCACGGGGTTCAGCTACTGGACCGTATTCGAAATGGGGTTGCCGCTCTAATCCACCTGCAGCATCAAAGTGATCCGATATCTGTCGGGTTGCTTTTTTGTTGTGTTCAGATTAAATGAATGCTCATGGTGTTATGTAACCACTAAGGATATTTCACGTATTTGTTTCATATATTGTCTGGAAGACAACAAGCCTGTACGATTGTCATTTAAGAAGTGGAAAGGAGAATGGATCGGTGAAACATCAACACGGCATTTCCGCCTTTATATTATGCATCATTTTATTCCTCCAGCTACCTTTAGCCTATGCCTATGGAGAGTCTTCACCTGAGGATACACGTGAGATATTACAAAAAAGTCTATCCATCGTTGAAATCGATCATGAAATCGAACGCATCACCGAAAGGCAGAAGCAGCTGGGTCAACAACACGAGACATTATCCGTCCAGCTGCAGGAACAGGAAGAGCAGATACATATTCAGCAAGATCGGGCCGGAGCTGTAGTGAGGTCCTACTACACAGGAGAACGCGACAGCCTCCTCATGACGGTCCTGGGAGCCAGGTCATTCAAAGACCTGTTTGTACTGTATGATTATTACCAGATTATTATCGGACGGGATCAGGCTGTGCTGGACAAGTATCAGGACCGTTATCGCACCCTGCAACAGACTTCCACTCAGATTCGTCAGACTACAACAGAATTAACCGAAATGAAGACTAATCTTCAAAACCAGCGGGAACGTGTAGTCGCCTTGGAAAAAGAAGTGGATGCCCAAATAGCCACCAGCGGAGATGCGGCAGCGATTCAGAAACTGATGGATGAATTAACCCTCTATTGGGAGAATATCGGCATCTATGAGGTGAAACGATATTTCAAAGCATTGGCATCTGCCATGCAGAACCTGCCCGATTTTATCCAAAAACAAAACGGAGGAATATCCACGACTGGAACAACGTATACGATTCGAATTGGACAGGATGAGCTTAATGCATTTCTACGTTCCCAAAATCCAATCTTTGAAGACTTTGCCTTTCAGTTTAATCAGGATAAGATTATAGCTTCCGGTCAGCGGGATCAGTTGCAATTAAGCATTGAAGGACATTATACGGTTGAAAATGAACCGCAAAACTCCATTCGTTTTCATGTGGACAAACTTGTATTCAACCAGCTTGAATTACCAGACACCACTCGCCGAATGCTGGAAAGAGAATTTGACCTTGGGTTCTATCCACAGAAAATCCTCTCGTTTGTGAAAGCAACCGATGTTTCGACAAGTGAAGGCATACTGGAAGTAAAACTAGCTATATCCTTTTAAAGAGGTTGAACACGAACTTAAAGTTAATTCGTTGTTTTAATACTGTCTACGTATTGATTCGCTGTAATTTCACCCTTTAAGAATTGTTGTACTTTTTTATGAAAACGAGTTATTAGAGCATGACTTTCGGTCGTTGCAGCAGGGACATCTTGGGTGGTCGGGAACCAGGATTGTCCCTTTGTCATGTCATAACGTCCAACGAGTTTCTCAGACTCCATATCCAGCTCCTGTTGCTTTGCGGGCAACCGGTTAACCTGTTGGTACCATTTCAGCTGTGTCGTAGCGGACGTCATTCCTTCAATCCATCTACTGGCCTCCTCAGCCTCAACCGACCCCGCAGTAATAACAAGGCTTCTGGAGTTTACGGTTTCCAAGGTTTCGAAAGAAATCCGCTCCAAAGAATCTTTATCAACTGCACTCGCTTGATCCGCACTTAATAATTGAGATAACAATGATACAACCATCGGTGTGCCGTTCTGGTCAGCAGTTGGAGAGAACTCTGAATTGGTAGACTCCAGCTTAATAAGGGGCTGAATCTGATTCATCAACTGAATCCCCTGCTGAAGATTCCCCGTTTGCGAATCTATCTGTGTTCGTTTAACTTGGTCTGGTGCCATTTTCGGTTCCAAATGATTCAGCCACGCATTTGTCCCGTACATATCATTGATGTTCATTGTAATTAAAGGGGTGCCTTCCGCAACGGCTTGTTGAGTAAGTTTGACCCACTGATCTTTATTGCGGGGTAATGACTCCAGACCAGCTCTCTTCAGAAATGAAGATTGTGTAGCCAGAATGTACGGATCAAAATCAAAAGGCATTCCCCACTGATAACCATTCCACTCTGTCATTCCCCGTAACCCAACTACCGTATCTCCTAGCGACTTCGATAATGTTGTTCCGTTTAACGGATACAGGTACCCTTTTTGGGCATAGTATTGCACTTCCTCACTATCAAGCAGAACAACATCACCGTTCTCCCCTAGTGAAAATTCAAGATCCAAAACATGCTTATATGTATCCGGCTTCTCATTCCGAAGATTAATCTCTACCAGCTGGGAGGCAGCAACTTCTTTGGCTATCTTTTGAAAGGCTTGAAACTCTTCATCCGACATGGCCACTACAATCTCCAGCGGAGCTTGAGCATCTTCATTACGGGACGAAGACCCAGGAAAAGCATCCTTCTCCTGATCGCGTTCCTGATTGAGCTGCGAACCTCTAAAGTCAAAACTCGGTGACAAGATCGTTAACGAAAGCAGCAATACCGCGAATAAAACAACCTGATGTCTACGCTTCATTAACTTCCCTCCCTGTTCACCTAGTTTTTTCCTGCAGCAATTATTGTAACAAATAAGTAGTACTCTTGTCCTACCCTGCCGAAAAACACTTTTTCGGATTTTTGCATAATACGAGCATATCGAGTTCTGTGTAATAACGCTTACTTATTTTTTCAGCAAAAAGCCGGCTCCAGGAGCCGGCTTCAATAACAACATTTTCCGGGAAATAAATCCCCTGAATTTTACAATAAATCAGCTGCAAGTTGTGCCAGCTTGGACCGTTCTCCTTTTTCGAGCATGATGTGTCCGCTGATTCCCTCTTGTTTGAACCGTTCCACGATATACGTCAGACCATTACTGGCAGAATCAAGATACGGGTGGTCTATCTGTTCGGGGTCTCCCATCAAAATAATCTTACTGCCTTCACCGACCCTTGATACAATGGTCTTCACTTCGTGGCGCGACAGGTTCTGGGCTTCATCAATAATGATAAACTGTCCAGGTATTGATCTTCCACGAATATACGTTAAGGCCTCCACCTGAATACTGCCAAGCCCCATTAGGATTTTATCGATATCTCCGGCTTTTTTGGTGTCAAACAAAAACTCCAGATTATCATATATCGGCTGCATCCATGGGCGAAGTTTTTCTTCCTTCTCACCAGGCAAATAACCGATATCTTTCCCCATTGGAACGACAGGGCGAGCGATCAACAGTTTTTTGTATTTATGATCATCCTCTACCTTAAGCAGACCTGCTGCAAGTGCCAGCAAGGTTTTTCCTGTTCCGGCTTTACCGGTGATAGTAACAAGCGGGATGTCATCATTTAAAAGCAGTTCCAGTGCCATGCGTTGTTGTGCGTTACGTGCACTAATACCCCAGACATTATCATTACTGAGGAAAAGCGGCTCCAGCTTTGTTCCCTCTGTGTTCACTTTAAGCAAAGCCGATTTATTGGTTCCCATCTCATCCTTGAGAATGACAAATTCATTCGGATACAACGAATAAGACAACTGTAACGGTTTGATTGGTAAAAAACGATATGTGTAAAACTCATCAATCACTGACGGATGAACTTTTAGGGCCGTATAACCTGGATATAACTCACTGAGTCCTGCCGTCCGATCTGATAAGTAATCCTGTGTGAACAGACCAAGTACATCCGCTTTGATACGCACAAGTACATCTTTACTGACAAGCACGACCTGACGTTCGACTACTTCCTTTTCATTCTCCTCAATCTGATAATTCAGTGCGACAGCCAAAATGCGATTATCGTTGGACACTTCACCAAACATTTCCTGAACTTTCACGAAACTCCGATGATTCAGCTCTACTTTCAGGTTACCTCCATTAGCCAAAGGTACCCCACTGTGCAAGTGACCCAGCTCTCGTAATCCATCTAACAGTCTGGATACATTACGGGCATTACGCCCAATTTCATCGGCATTTCTTTTTTTGGAGTCGATCTCCTCCAGTACAACCGCGGGAATGATTACCTCATGTTCCTCAAAGGCAAATATGGCATTGGGGTCATGCAGAAGCACGTTGGTATCCAATACAAAAATCTTTTTCATTCAATCCCCTCCAAAGCGGCGTCGTTAAAGGCATGAATAGTGTGATCTTTCAGCAGCGGCATGGACAATCATGATCCCATACATAAATGTATTCGACTAGGGCAAAATAATTGTCAACCATTCTGAAAAACTCCAAGAAAGGATGAACATTTATGAAAATATGGGTTTGCACGCTGCTTCTGATCTTTATACTTACAGGTTGCAACAGTTCCACACGCAGCGCTTCGCCGAATCAAGGTACACATGCGAAAGGTTACGGAGGAAATGTAACAACTCAGCAAGATCAAGGGAAAGGATCTCACATGCTCAATGCACAGGAAGATCGGATGAATCCTTCACGTTTGGACCGTCTCAATGAGAATACAGGTGAAGTCCATGATACCAACATTGCGGATGATGCACAGAGTGGCCGGATGCCCAATGAAAAACGAATCAATCACCTTAAAGCCCTTGCCAAGCAAGTAGAAGGTGTTGAAGATGCGAACTGCGTCATACTCGGTAATACAGCTGTAGTTGGCATCGATGTTGATGGTGAACTGGAACGTGCTCGGGTGGGTACCATTAAGTACGCTGTTGCCGAAGCACTTCGCAAAGACCCCGAAGGTATAGATTCCATCGTTACTGCTGATGCAGATGTCACTGAACGAATTAAAGAGATTGGTGAACATATTCGTCAAGGGCACCCAATTTCGGGTTTTGCTTCAGAACTCGCTGACATGGTGGGACGAATTATCCCTCAACTCCCGAAAGACGTCCAAGTCCGTCAAAATCCGGATGAACACATGAATCAAAAACAACAAATGCAGCAGCTGCATTCATCGGACAAAAGACAACAAAAAGCCCAGTGATCTCTCACTAGGCTTTTTTCATGGCAGCAAAAACCTGCTCATCTAATTTCTCAGCAGCACGCTGATCATATATTTTGACATATTGAGGCACAGAGGACAATTGAGCGCCGTAAAACAGAGCATTCCTCACCGCTTCAATTGTAATGTCGAAACAGCACATATTAAATGGAACGTCCAGCAGCGGATCTTGTCGTACCGCAGCACGTCCGTTCACTGCGTACACCGTCTCTTCTCCAAAGACAGTTACCGTAATGAGCGGATTAGTAATCATGTTATTCACTAAACGTGAACGATGATCGATCGCTACACGAAAAGTAGAAGCATTCTCCGCATAAATCCAGGAGATGGCTGTTGAAGTCGGACCTCCGGATTCTACATCCACTGTGCTCAGAAGCACAAAGGTCTCATTCTTGAATTGCTGTAAAAGAGATTCAGTTAATTGTGTGACGGCTTCGGACATTCAACCAGCCCCCTAACCTTCTTTATGCAATTCTTGTACTTGGTTTATGTTATTATAGCATACCGATTAACGTGCTTCCAATCCCAAAAGAATGAAGGTTATTCACTTGAAGGTGAAGCCGTTACTTTACCTGAAAGTGTATCTTGTAATGCCTGCTTGGCATTGGCGAGTTCCGTTTCATTAATATACACATATGGACTTCTCCACTCTCCAGTAACCGGAGTATAATGCACATCCGAAGTGGAAATGTTCCAATACGTTGAGATAAAGTTTTTCATTTGTTCCGATTCCACATCTGTCGTCATATTCTTGTCAACTGCACCAATCACTTTGCTGATCTTTGTAATGCCCCCAAGAGATTTCATCTGATCCAGCATAGAGTTCAGCACTTGGTTTTGACGTTTGTTACGATCAAAGTCATTGGATTCATCAGTCTTTGGATTACAATTGGATTTGCGGTAACGAACAAAATCTAGTGCTGCTTTACCATCGAGATGTTGTGCGCCTGCGACCAGATTGATATCTGTACCATCGGCTGTATCTCTATAACACATATTTTTATCCACAGTCACATCCACCCCACCTACGGCATTGACAGCATCACGGAATGCCTGGAAATTCAGGACGGTTGTATAATTAATATCTACATCCAAATACTTGCCCATCATTTCTTTCATCTGATCCTCTGCATTTTTGCCAGTGGTTTTTTCCTGTGCTTTGAATCTTGGATAATAGGAATTCAGCTTGTTGGATTTGTACCCATCCAATTGAATACGCGTGTCTCGAGGCAAAGATACAATGGTTGCCGTCTTGGTCTCCGGATTCAACGAAGCCACCATAACAACATCCGAGAGATGTGTGCCAGTTTCAGGACGGTTATCTGTGCCTAATAACAGCATCGTGATCGGTTTGGTTGTGGCTGACATCCCGGGAGGTACCGGTTTATCGATGCCTGTATCCACGACTTGATTGTATACCCAGTACGCATATCCACCGCCTACCACAATGGCAATAACCAATAGACTTAAAAGGATTCTGCCAAAAGCATTCATTCTCTTTTTCTTCTTAGGCTGCTTGCCCTTGCCATTCTTCGATCCAGAAGCACCGGATTGCGTTGGTGCCTGTCTCCGTGGAGGCAGTCCGTTCGAATTTGAGTTCATATCTTCAACACCTTTATCACATCTGTTTTTGTCTAAATAAAAGACAACCGCTTTCCCTAAGGAAAACGGATGGTCTGTACAAGACAGGATTTATGAGTTTCGAGCGGCAGCTTCCGCTTTTTTCTTTTGACGACCTTCAATAAAATAACGCACTCTCACTAATAACATCAAACCAACCGCCACCAGCAAACATTGAATGATGGGCAGCTTGTCGATCTGAAAAATAAGAAGCATGAATGTGCCCATCGCCATCAAAATATAGAGAACGATTTCCTTACCAAGTGGCAATTTCTGACGTACCCGAAACACCTTGTTATATACGTAAGTAATCAATACAAAGATGACGATGTAGGCTACGATCGGGTGTGATGCGAACCATGCTTGCATGCACAGCCAGCTCCTTTCGTGTTCATGCTAGGATAAGTTAACTGGTTGATGGAACAACACCAACAACATTAATTACAAAGCTCTGCAATATGACCGTTTCGGATTCGGATCGTTCTTTTGGTCGCTGTTATCCCCAGATTTTTTTGATCCATTTTTCAATGGTAAAATCCGGGGATAAAGGCGAACGCTTCGCTCCTACAGAATCGATTCCGTATCCTCCACTACTTTAGTGGATTGTAATCAACGCCGATGGTGCATATGTGTTCCATCAAATGCTAACTTATATAGTTTATTTTGTTGTTATTAGGCTTTAGAAGCCATTTTGCGTTGTTTTTCTGCACGTTCACGCTCGGATTTGTTCAGGATCTTTTTACGAAGACGAATAGATTTTGGTGTAATCTCACAATATTCATCTTCATTCAGATATTCAAGCGCTTGTTCCAACGAGAAGATAATCGGAGTTTTAATTTTAACCGTATCATCTTTACCGGAAGAACGAACGTTAGTCAGTTGTTTTTCTTTGCAGATGTTAACAACGATATCATTGTCACGTGTATGTTCACCAACAATCATACCTTCGTAGATTTCAGTACCCGGCTCCAAGAAGAGTGTACCGCGATCCTCAACGCCCATCATGCCATAGAACGTAGATGTACCCGTTTCAGTTGAGATCAACACGCCTTGGTGACGTCCACCCACTTGACCGGATACTACTGGAGCGTAGCTGTCAAATGCATGGTTCATTACACCGTAACCACGAGTCAATGTCAGGAAGTTTGTGCTATATCCGATCAAACCACGTGCTGGAATCAGGAACTCCAGACGAACTTGACCACTACCTGTGTTAACCATGTTAACCATCTCTGCTTTACGTGCGCCCAGGCTCTCCATTACGGAACCCATGCTCTCTTCAGGGATATCAATCAACAAGCGCTCAACAGGTTCCATTTTCTTACCGTCAACTTCTCTTACGATAACTTCTGGTTTGGATACTTGAAGCTCATATCCTTCACGACGCATATTTTCAATCAGGATACCCAAGTGAAGCTCACCACGTCCGGAAACGATAAATGCATCAGGGCTATCCGTTTCGTCAACACGAAGGGAAACATCTGTTTCCAACTCTTTCAACAAACGCTCACGAAGTTTACGGGAAGTTACCCATTTACCTTCACGACCTGCGAATGGACTGTTGTTCACGAGGAACGTCATTTGCAGTGTTGGCTCATCAATTTTCAGAACTGGCAAAGCTTCCGGGTTGTTAGGGTCGGCAATGGTTTCACCAATGTTGATGTCCTTGATCCCTGCAATGGCAACGATGTCGCCTGCTCCTGCTTCTTCCGTCTCAATACGTTTGAGACCTTGGAAACCAAACAGTTTCTCGATACGTGCAGTTTTACTCTTACCATCACGCATAATAACCGTTACCGATTGTCCTTGACGGATCACACCGCGGTTAACACGACCAATGGCAATACGGCCAAGGTATTCATTGTAGTCCATCAAAGTAACGAGGAATTGAAGTGGTTCTTCAACATTTTCGGTAGGGTGTGGGATATGACTAACGATGGTATTGTAGATCGCCATCATGTTGTCATCTTGTTTGGCAGGATCATTATCCATGCTGGATGTTCCGTTCAATGCGGAAGCATATACAACAGGGAATTCGAGTTGTTGATCGTTGGCACCCAGTTCAATGAACAGGTCCAATACTTCATCAATAACCTCAGTCGGACGAGCCGCTGGACGGTCAATTTTGTTTACAACAACGATTGGTGTCAGGTTATGCTCAAGTGCTTTACGAAGTACAAACTTCGTTTGTGGCATACAGCCTTCATAAGCATCAACAACGAGCAATACACCGTCAACCATTTTCATGATACGTTCAACTTCACCACCGAAGTCGGCGTGTCCTGGTGTATCCACAATATTAATCAAGTAATCTTTATAAGTTATAGCCGTGTTTTTGGCCAAAATCGTAATACCGCGTTCACGCTCCAAATCGTTGGAGTCCATTACGCGCTCCTGTACCGTTTCGTGATCTCGGTAAGTACCGGATTGCTGGAGCAACTTGTCAACGAGTGTTGTTTTTCCGTGGTCGACGTGGGCAATAATCGCAATATTGCGAATGTGTTCTCTTGAATGCATGTTTTGTATCCATATCCTTTCCAATTTCAAATCATATCTACTTAAACTTCCCGCAATTTCGCAGGTTACTCACAAAATAAGCGTCGGTGATATCCCGACGCATGTCTATATCCCTTATATTATAGTTTATTATAGGTAAAAATCAAGATATTTCGCACGAAAAGACCACTGGGAATGTTACCAGCCTCTCCCTTGACGTCCTCGTCCAAGTAATAACCAGACTCCACCCAAGATCAAAAGGACAGCAAGTACATAGATTATTCCCGTTTGCAGCAAGGTAAATCCGAATAATATGATGGACACCGCACCAAGGATCAAAGCTGCAGGTAACACATATTCCGGTCTTCGCCGTTCAGCCATTCCATATTCGAGTAACCCTATGGCGATCCCAAGCAAGAATGCTGGCCACAGCCTGCTCATAAGTCCAGCGCCCCAGGTATTCGTTATACTAAATAAAACACCATACACCGTTAGTATGCCGGCAGGAACGAGTGACCACGATGGTGAAATACGCGCATAATATAACGCATGAAGGGCGATGCCTGGCAGCAGGATCAGCAAAGGCCAGAAATTACGACCAATAAATCCAAACACGCCAAACTTGCCAAGCAGAATAATAATTCCCGCAGCTGCAATAAATAGTCCAATCGCTTTTTCATTTCTCATCCTCATCTAAAATCACCTCTTATACTATGGCTATGTACTTTATTTCTTCATAAACGATACGCATTCCATGCTGACTGTTGATAATCAAACCTTTAATCATGCTTCTAGTGTATCCGATGTTTCGGCAAAAAACTATACTTTATGTCGCACTTTGCGTGCGTCCTTTACCTGTATTACCCTAAAATGTGCAACTTATGACCAGCCCAATGATTGTTATATTGACAAGCGTATTATCTCACCACAAAACCGCCTAAACCGGACGGTTCAGACGGTCATATGTTCAAGCTTTTATCCAAAATTAAACTATGCGTTCTTCCGCACAAATTTATGTGCGCCTCCAATCGCAACCACAAGACAAGCCATGGCTACGGGTAGCAGCGTATGCACCTCTGATGCCATACCTCCCAGCCATTCTCCTAACTTGGGGTCTTTCATTACCATCTCACCTGCTGTGAAGGCCAGGATGCCTGATCCGACGAATATAAGAATCGGAAATCGCTTCAACAAACCAACAATTAACCCACTCCCCCATACGACGATGGGGATACTGATTGCAATACCAATGACGATCAGAGCCAAATCTCCATCTGCCAAAGCCGCTATGGCCAAAACATTATCCAAACTCATTACAAAATCGGCAATCAGAATGGTTTGAATGGCTTTCCAGGTCGTAGAAGCTTCTCGAATATGTACTTCATCCTCATTTTGAAGCAGCAGCTTTACTGCAATCCAGAGTAGTAACAGCCCACCTGCCGCTTGGATAAAGGGAATTCCCAGCAATAATACCGCTACAAAGGTTAACACACAACGCAGCAGTACCGCACCAAAAGCTCCCCACCATACCGCTTTTTTGCGTTGTATTGGTGGCAGATCCTTGCTGGCAAGCGCAATAACAACCGCATTATCTCCACTTAATACCAGATTGATCATTAAAATTTCAGTTAAAAGCCATAGTGTATCCATGTCCTCATCCCCCCACATTAACTTGTATGTCGGAGTTGTCCATGCTATTCTTAATGATTGAACCGTATATAAGGAGTGACATATATCATGGAGCTATTTAGTCCCACATTCTGGCTGGCTTTGCTGAACGTTGTCTTTATTGATCTAATTCTGGCTGGGGATAATGCCATCGTCATTGGTCTCGCAGCTCGAAACTTGCACCCTTCCGTGCAGAAAAAGGCGATTCTATATGGAACTGGCGGCGCACTTTTGATTCGAATTTTAGCAACAGTTGTTGTTTTATGGTTGCTTAAAGTTCCGTGGCTCTTGCTTGTGGGAGGCATACTTCTGATCTGGATTGCCTATAAATTATTGGCGGATCAGGGAGATGAACACAATGATGTTCAGGCGGGAACTTCCTTGTGGACCGCTATTCGTACCATCGTGATCGCGGATGCAGCCATGGGATTAGATAACGTGATTGCAGTTGCTGGAGCAGCGCAGCAGCATCTCGTGCTTGTCATCCTTGGACTCCTGATTAGTGTACCTATTATCGTCTGGGGCAGTACCCTGTTTATCAAGCTAATTAATCACTTTCCTTGGATCATCTATGTCGGAGCCATTGTTCTCGGGTATACGGCTTCCAATATGATCACTGAGGAACAGCGACTCTTGCCTTACTTTACGGAACATCCGGCATTACGCATTCTCTTCATCGTTGTGGTTATTGCAGGTGTAGTCTTTGCAGGTTATCGCAAACGCTCCAGCAGTTCCAGCCACAAGGGATCTGGCGGGGAGCAACAGCGCTCCTATTCGTAGGCTAATTTAAACTAACAATTTCATCTGAATACAGCAAAGGACTGAACGATATTTCATCGGACAGTCCTTTTTTGCAGTTAACATAGCCCTTATTATGTCAGCCATGCTAATTTTTATTGAGTTTAGAACCAGTCATCCTTCATGCCATTGTCTCCTGTTGGATTCGTTACCACAGAAGTTTCACCGGCGTGCAGTGTGATCGTTTCAGTTAGTTCCACCGCCTGATCCACCCATTCTGACAGATGGCTCATTGTTGATTCTATTTTATCCACAATTCGAAGATTTGGATTGGTTGAAGGTGACTTTGGCACAAAGAGAGTGCAGCAATCCTCATATGGCAAAATAGAAATGTCATACGTTCCGATCCGTTTGGACAAGGTAATGATCTCCTGTTTATCCATCATAACCAGTGGTCGCAACAGTGGCAGATCCGTCGCACGACCAATGACATTCATACTCGGAAGAGTCTGACTCGCTACTTGGCCCAGGCTATCCCCGGTGATCAGTGCGAGTGCCCGCTCACGCTCGGCAAGTTTGGATGCAATTCGCAGCATTGAACGTCGCATCAGCGTAATAATCAGATTATCCTGACCCAGCTGGGTAAATGCCGTTTGAATCTCTGTAAATGGAACCAGATGCAGCTTGATTGTTCCCGCATGATCAGCAAGGGCACGTGCCAAATCAATGACTTTCTCTTTGGCGCGCTCGCTTGTGAACGGGTAACTGTAAAAATGTACACATTCCACTTCCAGTCCACGGCGCATGGAAGACCAGGCTGCCACCGGGCTGTCTATTCCTCCTGATAGCAGTACCATCGCTTTGCCATTCGTACCCAGTGGAAACCCACCTACTGCCGGAATGGTTTCGTTGAAAATATAGGTGCCCTGATCCCGAATTTCCACTCGCAGTTCAATGTCAGGTTGACGAACATCAACACTTAATTGCTGAAACTTCCGAAGGATCGGGGAACCGACCAAATGGTTCATTTCATGGGAAGAGTTCGGGAACTCTTTCCAAACCCGCCTTACATTTACCTTAAATGTGGTGCCTTCTTTGAATTCGTCCTCCCTTTCGTCCATAAACGCAACTGCGGTTTTCACAATCTCATCAAGCTCAGATGGAGTAACTTTAACCGGACTAATCGACATCACACCGAATACCCGCTTCAGCACCTTAATCAGTTCAGTATGTGATTCACCGCCAAGATCCACATAGACACGGCCATATTCTTTGCGAAGGCTCGCTCCTGGATAAGGTTTAAGCAAAGCTTTCACCTGTGTAATGATCGTTTTCTCAAATCGGGCACGATTTTTCCCTTTTAACATAAACTCTCCGAAACGGAGAAGCAGCATATCATATTTCATATCCATTACATCCGCCTTTCGAGGGGCCGCAACTGCGCCACCATCTGATGTAAAGCCTGTTCAAGCAAGGCTACATCTTCTTCTGTATGTTCATCTCCAAGACTAATACGCAATCCGCCAACAGCACAAGCTGCATCTCTGCCCATCGCAAGTAGAGCCCGACTCGGTTCAGCCGAACGCGAAGAACAGGCAGATTGGGTCGATATGGTTACGCCAAGTTGCTCCAAGGTGTGCAGCGCCACTTCTGCCTTCATCCCGGGATAGGAGAAGTGTACAATATGAGGTGCACCCTCTGGGCGACTGTTCAATTCAAATTCAGGAATGGCACGTATCGTTTCCATCAATCGATCACGGAGCACCGTTGTACGCCGGGCAAAATCAACCTGATCTTCTGCTGCCATTCGCATAGCCTTTGCCATGCCTACCAGCAAGGCCACGTTTTCTGTGCCTGCTCTTAGGCCTTGCTCCTGTGATCCTCCTGACAATAGTGGCGTAAGCTCCACTCCACTTCGCACATACAGGAGACCTGCTCCCTTCGGTCCACGTATCTTGTGAGCAGACAGACTGTATAGATCTGCACCCCAAACGGCAGGTGTCGCCTTCATTTTTCCAAAGCCTTGAACACCATCCACATGGAAAAGCACCCGTGGTGCTTTCTTTTTGAGCTGTTTGCCAATCTCTGCAATCGGATGGATGGCTCCTGTTTCATTGTTTACATGCATCAGACTTACAAGCACCGTGTCGGGCCTGATCGCGTCTACAACCTGCTGAGCGTTGACCACTCCATCGGAATTCACGGGAACTAATGTCACTTCCCATCCCCACTGCTGCAATTGCATAAAACTTTCGTACACCGAGGCATGCTCGGTAGCCGTAGTGATGATGTGTCTGCCTCGTGACTGATAACGTAATGCCGCACCTTTTATCGCAAGATTGTTACTCTCGGTGGCACCGGAAGTAAATACAATCTCTTCAGGCTTAACGCCGATTGCAGCAGCGCATCCAGATCGAGCACGACGCAGCAACTGATCGGCACGCTCTCCATACCCATGGATGGAGGACGGATTACCGAATTGTGTCTCCATAATTTCGGCCATCGTACGAATCACATCAGGATGGGGAGGTGTGGTTGCAGCATAATCAAAATATTTCAAATGAGGTTAGACCTCCCTTATCTCTTCGTTCTTGAACCTACAGTGAGCATTGTAACACGATACCCATACAACACAAAAAGACCAACCGGGAACAGGCGTTTCAAGCGCTTCTGCTCCCACATTTGATCTCATCCTGTCTACCATGTGTTTTCACAACTGTCTATCTGTGAGTTTAGATCACATATTTCGACTGTGCCTTCTCCACCTTGGAGATATAATTCTGAGTTTCGGAAGGCAAACGGTTAAGTACACTCATCAGTTCGCTATCACTCGACACGCCCAGACGTGAAACACGCCCTGGCCCTGCATTATATGCAGCAAGTGCCATCTTCACTTCTCCACCGAAACGCTGGAGCTGAAGGGAAAGATACCTCGTACCCGCATCAATGTTCTGGGCAGGATCAAATGAATTACTCACACCCAGCCCTGCAGCCGTGCCATCCATTAATTGCATGAGCCCTTTGGCACCGGCAGAGGACACCACATTTGGGTTAAAATTGGACTCTGTGTCAATGACGGCCTTGATCAATGATTCAGGAACACCGTATTTGGCACTTGCCTCGGCAATCAAAGATTCATAATCCGTAGGTACAGATGCATCTGAATCCACGATTCCTGTATTGGATGAAGATAATAAAGACTCAACGATGTTATTGGAGACAGAGGACGATCCTGCCGTATTTATATCTGGATTGTACGTGCTTCCGAGTTGCAGCCACAACAGACCATCACTGGATCTTTTGGAGACCGTAGCGGTAGAATCTGTATTGCTCGTCGAATTGGCACCCGTACCTAACAGCCCGTCCATCACATTGGCGAAATCCACTGTTGAACCAGCATCCGATTGTGATCCACTGGTTTGGTTATTCACATTGGACAATTGCAGTTCCAACAACTGCCGCGATCCGCTTGGATCAATCTGCATGAGTTATACCCACTCCCGTATAATTAAGCGTATTATGACCTTATTCTACATCGTTTTACAGCAAGGTTCCATTGTTTTCAAAAAAATATATGAATCTCTCCACATAACCTGCGCATATACGAAAAAAACCTTCTGTAATTCACCGCATTTGGGTGAGAACAGAAGGCTTTTGAATGAATCATTTTACACGTTAGCGAGCGAATGGAATCATGAAAAAATAACTCAGCGTAGCTACAACACCCAGTCCAATGGACCAGGCTCCCGCTGTCTTACGACCATTCACATAGGCATAGTAACCCAGTACGGCTGCGGCCGGTCCAAGTACGATTGACCACATGAACAAAGACGCGATCCCGAAGGCAAGTCCCATGTAACCCGCAACCTTGCCTGTTGATTCCATGACCCGGTCTGCCTCATGCTTCTCAGGTACAGGTTCTGCCCGTTCGGTACCTCCAGTTCTTACGACAGTCGGAGGAGCGACCTCTGCCCCGTATTCTTCCCGATGTGCTTTTCTGGGATAATCGACGCGCATACGCTGTTTTTCACCGTCAACATTGATTTTAGGGCGATCCTGAAAATTAAACTTATTATCGTCATTTTTCATTGGGAAGCACCTCCGTTATGAATAGGGATGACTGCTCACTTGGGTTTGAACGTGTGACAGCATGTTGCAGAGGATGTGCGTGCATGATCATGGTGATCGGAGTCAAATGTCTCACCGGCAAATTCCTCATGCAGACGACGGGTGGCATGTTGGTCGATGTCAATCATGATGGCATCAGCGTGGCAGAAGTTGTTCTCTCCCCAAAAGTTGCAGTTGGAGACGCTGCATTTGACAATTGGTTTGTCTTGGCTCATTTTTTATCACCTCGACTACTATTGTCTCCCCGCCACAAACCTGATATTCCCCGTCAAAATGCCAGATGATGACATGATTACACCTCGTCCGATTCACACTAATAACACAAAAAAACCGCCACAAGGGCGGTTTCGTCCAATTTCATATTCAAGTTTAAACGTTAATTAGGCGTGATTCCGTTGATTTTGCATACGGCGCTGAGTCAGGTAATCACTTTCATAATATGCCAGATCATCGCGCAATTCTTCGTACGTTTTGGAAACCTCAAGAATGACATCCCGTACTGCACGGATTGGCTTGTCACGGAAACGAATGGCATCTTGTCCTGTGTAAGCGTATCTTCCGTCTTCGGAATAACATTCATTTTTGGGATAGAAAAAGCTGTTTACGCATTGGTGATACGTATTATAAAGAGCCTTTTCGGCAAAATCGACATCAAAGTTGGCACGACGCAGCACAACGCCAAGTTTTTCGTAAGAAACTTCAGAAAAAACGAGCAAATGACGGAGATCTGAAAGAAATCCTTTGTAGAAGGCTGTTGATTCTTCCGTCTGATTCTGATCCAGTTCAGGCAAAGCATTCTCATTCAAAAAATTTTCAATCCGATCGATAGCCGGTTTTAACTTTTCCCTAGTTGACTCACATGTTTTCTGTACATTGGCTGCTGACATAAAGGTAGCTCCCCCTTAAATAAGTCCTTACATATAGGTCGGCCAACGGTGGTTTTCCCCTGACCTTTGAATTCTCAGCTATAATCCTACCATAAAAAGATGACGAGCGGTATCCCTTAATCATGCTTTCCGCTTCTGCCGTTAAACATGCCTATTATACGCAGTTAGACTCGAACCCGCCTGCATAAAAATATCCGCTTTTTCTAACGATAGATATAACCAGTGACAACGACGAAGCACTGTTAATGATTGTCCAAAATGAACGAAGGAGGTTCCATCCACCATGTCCAGACCGAAATGGATTAACTGGGCCCTTGCAGCTGGTGCAGGAGCACTCGCCCTGACGCTTTTGCTCCCAACATCCAATCGTCCCGAACCTAAGCCAAGTGCCCTGTCCGACTCTGCTCATGAGGAGCACACGAGTAAGCATCGTCTGAAAGTGCAGGATGTCAAAGCAACCGATCTTCTGACCCGTATGGATGCCAAGCAACATCTCAGTATCATGCTGGAGAAAACCGCCACAATGAATGCTGCTCAGGTTAGCCGATATGTGAATGATCTCCAAAGTTCACATGAACATATCAGATCCATTCATCTGATGAATACCAATGGCTCTTTTAACAAGCCCTTTGATCACGCCTCCACACAAGGAAGCAAGTTGGAACAACAGAAGCTTCAACATTCGCTCAACCTTGCCAAAAAAGCGGTAAACAAACGTCAAAGTTTTGAATCCTCTTCTTTTCCTTTGGGAAAAGAAAAATATTTTGTTATGGGCCAACCCTCCAAAGATGGCAAAAGAGCTGTAATTGCCTTGTTCAGTCAGAACGTATTAAATGCTGTTGAACAACATCAGCGCAAAAATCTGCGCATGATCCCTTATCCGCGAGAGGGTAAATTCAAAATTGAGTCTGTTCACCCGGATACGCTTAACGAAATCACAGTGAAAACTGGACATGATAATGCAAATGCCAGTCATTTTTATGAAAATGAAATCGTCATCCGTTTTCGCCAAGATCCCGGTGAACGGGATATGCGTATCATTAAATCCGATCTGAGAGCGCAATCTGCGCGCAAGCTGGGATACACGTATGTTTTTCGGTCAGAACACATGAGTTACAAACAATTGCATAGTTATTTCGAAAGCAAATGGAATCCACTTTATATGGAGCCCCACTATATGTATTTAACCAATGATACTGTAACTGAACAAACAGATGTAACGATACCCAATGACATTTTGTTCTCCGATTATCAGTGGAACCTGCCTGCGATTGAGACAAACAGAGGTTGGAATATTACCAAGGGAAACAAAGATGTCATCGTAGCAGTAGTTGATACGGGGGTTGATATGAATCATCCTGACCTGAAGGGCAAGCTCCTTGAGGGTTATAATGTGGTCGAGCCGGGAAGCCAACCGATGGATGATGTGGGACATGGGACACACGTCGCAGGCATTATCGGCGCTACTGTCAACAATAATGAAGGCGTGGCAGGCATGAGCTGGTATAACAAGGTACTACCGGTTAAAGTACTCGACAACTCGGGTTCTGGTACCACATATGCCGTTGCCGAAGGCATCATCTGGGCAGCCGATCATGGAGCCAAAGTTATCAACATGAGTCTGGGCAATTATGCTGATGCGCAATTTCTTCATGATGCCATTAAATACGCTTTTGACCGGGATATCGTCCTGATTGCAGCCACGGGGAATGATAATACAGAGCGTCCAGGATACCCTGCTGCTTATCCGGAAGTATTTGCCGTATCTGCTACGGACCCGGATATGAGCAAAGCTTCCTATTCCAACTACGGGGACTATGTTGATGTGATGGCTCCAGGGTCCAGTATCGCCAGTACCTATCCAAATAATCAGTATGCGGCCTTGTCTGGAACGTCCATGGCTAGCCCTCATGTAGCCGCACTTGCAGGTTTGATTCGTTCGTTGAACCCGGACTTGACCAACACGGAAGTGATGGATTTGATGCGCCAAAGTGTTATTGACCTCGGTGATCCAGGTCACGACAAATATTTCGGCTATGGTCAAATCGATGTCTATAAGGCACTGCAAGCCGCATCAGGCAACAGCGCTCCTTTGCAGTTCTGGCCGCAACATGTCAGACAACAAATGGATAATACGATGAAAAAGTATACGCAGTAAGCGTAATGAGGATAATCTGTAAAAAATACAAAAGCAGCTGCGCCCCGGGGCGTACGCTGCTCTTTTTGGTTTATATCCAATTCCCCGGGGCACCCGCTGCGATTAGCGTTTGCGAGAAGTTGTGCGGGCTTTGCTTGATTTTTTTACGGATTTTTTCTTCGGATTATGGCTGGATACATAGCAAGGGTCTTCTTCTTTGACAACAACAGGATACATGTGGTGATGAATCGGAACACAGTGATGTTTTTTGATCACTTCAATCGGGTGGATTACAGGCACGATTTGTGGGATGTAATAATCCTCAACAACCTGGATCGGGTCACAAACAATCGGGCAAAGCGGTGGACAGTAATGGTTCATTTCAAAACCAACTCCCTTTCTGGTGATACTATAACCTATTGCAACAGATCGAAAGTGGATTGGATGTATGTCCATAGTCCGAAAAATTATATGAGCGGTAGCCTGTCCGCCACTGTCCCACCCTGCCCAGGTGTTACTCTGTCAATGACTTGGCACAGTACACGAAGTCCCTCACACAAAAGCTCAACGTTTGTTACCGTGAAGCAGATACGCAGACTTGGTGTATCCATCTCCCCTACATAACAGGCTGAACCAGGGAGGAAAGAGACCCCTGCAGCAAGTGACTGATGATGCAACTCACGCATATCCAAGTTACTCGGAAGTTGGAGCCACAGATTGAGTCCTCCCTCTGGCAAGCGCCATTGCATGCCCATAGTAGCATGCTCTTCCAGCACTTCAGATGCTGCGCACAAGCGAGAATACAATTCATCCCTCAATCGGGATACATAGGCACCGTACTGATTCTGAATGAAAGATTGCAGTGCCTTTTGTGTAAGCAGCGGACTCCCCAAATCCGCCGTAGATTTCGCGGCCACAAGCCGGGTCAATACACTTCCGTCTGCGATGGCGCAGGCTATACGGCAACCGGGAGACAACACCTTGCTGAAGCTTTTGATATATACGACATGACCTGTCCCATCCATCGATTTAATGGAAGCCGGGGGAGGTTCCCTAAAATAAAGATCTGCAAACGGATCGTCCTCCAGAATGAGGCAGTGGTAGCTTTGCGCGAGATTAAGAAGTTGTGCTCGTCTTCTTGCACTCATCGTGATACCTGTTGGATTGTGATAGGTCGGGATCGTATAGATCAGCTTGGGCGGATAGGTATCACATAATCGGGTCAACAGATCAATACGCATGCCTTCGTCATCCATCGGGACCGTAATGATCTTCGCGCCTCTACTCGTAAATACATCAATGGCTCCGGTATAGCTTGGTGCCTCCATGTATACAACATCCCCAGGTCCGACAAAAGTTCGTGCCACAAGATCGATCCCCTGCTGAGCACCACTTGTAATTAACATGCGTTCAGGTGCAGCCTGTAGTCCACGCTCGGCAAAGTGTTCGGCCAAGATCTGTCTAAGCTCCCGATCCCCCTGAAAAGATCCGTAAGCTGCCATACGCTCTGTATGATCAGAGGAGAGTCGGTAGGCGCTGTCGATAATCTCTCGTGTAGGCAACAGTTCAGGCTGAATCGCTGACATATGAAGTTCATACCGCACTTGAGGTGACGTATCAAAATGTCTCCAGAGCTGGGCTCGCGGTAAATAATCCACCAGTGCCATCTGCCAATTCCATGACGTACTGGATTCACTGTTGGCATTGTTTCGCTGCGTTCGGTCCACATCCTCCATCTGATCCACGTTCAATGTACCTCTCACATAACAACCTTTCCCCTGGGAGCAGGTGATCAATTGAATCGCTTCAAGTTCAGCATACGCTTTGGATACAGTGACCAGGCTGACACCCAAATCCGCGGTCATTTTACGCACAGAAGGAAGTCGGGTTCCGGGTTCGATGAGTCCTGATCTGATGCGATCGGCAATCGTTAGCGCAATCTGCACGTACAATTTGGTACTGCTTCCCCGCTTTAATTCAATATGCATATGTGCTCCCCCAACTGTTATGATCTTCATTTTACTGTTATAGTGTAGTCCGTCTATTATAGTTTATAATATCAGTATAACAGTGAATAACAGGAGATGAGAATAACATGAGTATCCCTTGGTCCAAAATGGCACAAAACACCCCGTCCTCTGTCGTTCGCGACATGCTCCAGGCCGCTCAGGCACCTGGAATGATCTCACTAGCCGGTGGATTACCCGCCCAGACTTCATTCCCGCTGGAAGCCATACGCGTTGCATATGAAAAAGTATTTATGAGCGGAGCAGCCGCTCTTCAATATGCGGAGACTGAGGGTTACCGTCCTCTTCGCGCCAAAATCGCCGAACGCCTTGAATCCAAGGGCATTCCCGCTTCACCCGATCACATGCTTCTCACTACGGGTTCACAGCAATCCATTGACTTGGTTTGCCGCATCCTTCTCGACCCGGGTGACCGCGTATTGGTTGAATCACCAACCTACCTCGCTGCTCTGCAAGTCATTCATTCCTATCAAGCTGAATCTCACGGCGTAGCCTGTGATGATCACGGTATGTTGCCTGAATCTCTGGAGGAACAACTCCAGTTGCATCGTCCAAAACTTGTCTACATTAACCCCACGTTCTCCAATCCTACGGGAAAAGTATGGTCACGAGAAAGAAGACAGCGAGCTGTGGATCTGTGCCGCAAGTATGGTGTACTTATTCTGGAAGATGATCCCTATGGTGAAATTCGGTTTAATCCGGAGCAATTGGATGTCCCTGCTCTCGCAGAACTGGATGCAGTATCCTATGACGGCCCTTCCAACGTTATCTACACCAGTACATTCTCCAAAACGGTAGCACCTGGCCTTCGTACGGGCTGGATACTGGCTGCTCCCGATATTGTCAAAATGGCAGCACGAGCCAAACAAGGTGCCGACTTGCACTCCAGCAGCATTGACCAAAGAGCGCTTCATGCACTGCTTGAATCTTTCGATCTGGATGCGCATATCCGCCATATTTCAGAGGATTATGAAAAACGCATGAAAACACTGACTACTCTTATGGCAGCCAAAGCATGGGAAGGTATCTCGTGGAATTCACCACAAGGTGGTATGTTCTTGTGGCTGCAACTGCCTGAAGGCATGTTGGCAAGCAATCTGTTCACTTACGGTATCCAGGAGAAAGTGTGCATCGTGCCAGGTGATTCTTTCTATGCAGGTACACCGGAGTTAAACCGCATGCGGATCAACTTTACTCATACGGACCCTGAGCTCCTTCCGGAAGCCGTGGAAAGAATGGATCGCGCCATCCAACGTTGGCATGCTTCCTTAACATCCGACAGTGTTGTTACACTGTAATGAACTGTCATAAACGTTTCGCGATTCTTTAGCGTATGAAGGTTAATAACTTGATATGAGAAACAAAAATAAGGCGGCAGGCCCGAGAATCTCGGAACTGCCGCCTTATTTTTATAGAACCTGTTATCAACAGGAGTTATGTTTTTTTAGATGTTTGTGGGTCCTTCTGATCAGTCAGGCCATCGGATAATTCATACGAGCTGTCCTCGACTGATAGGTGGACTACATTGTGTTGCAATAGTGTTGTTGTTGCAGTTAGGAAAGCTTACCGTAAGCCGGGTTCTGTGCTCTTCGTGGTTCATACGGGAACTACCCTCCCACCAGAAGCGACAATCATCTATCTAGGCCATACATTGCTGCACAGCTCAAGCGACCAACCTAGACACACCTCGGGCTAAGGTTGCCTCCTCCGAAAAGGCGGCTGTGTCCCATTAGGTCTTGCTCCAGATGGGGTTTACCAGGAACGAAGTCACCAGCGTTCCTCGGGGTCTCTTACACCTCGGTTCCATCCTTGCCTGTGCCGGAAAATCCGGCCATCGGCGGTCCATTTCTGTGGCACTATCCTTCAACTCGCGCTGACTGGACGTTATCCAGCATCCTGCCCTGTGGAGCCCGGACTTTCCTCTCGTGGCAACAAAGGCCACCAGCGATTGTCTGTCAAGCTTTCCGAACAACATTACATAGTATACAGGCATTTAGGTTCCCAGACAAGCTTAATATTACTGGGAGCTGCACATCAACGGTCTTTTTAGATAAACTGGAATACTTCCGTATTTACCTCAGAAGCCGTAACTTGCGTATCATATCGTTTTTCTTCCAAACGGGAACGAAGCCAATCCGCTGTTTTTGGTTTCATAATCTTCTCGGAATTATGTCCCGGGTCGATGATACACATACCTGCCATTAACGCATCATGAGCCGTGTGATAATCGATATCTCCGGTCACAATAACATCCGCACCTTTGAAGCGGGCAGTGAGCGCGTAACGGCTGCCAGAGCCGCCAAGAACCGCTGCTTTTTTGATCTGCTTGTTCAGATCTCCTACTACCCGCACATGAGGCACATTGAATTGGGTCTTCACGACCTCCACTAGCTCACCTAATGTCTTAGGTTCCCTAAGGGGTCCCAAGCGTCCCAGACCGAGCGTACGGCCCTTTAAATCCATTGCATAGAGATCATAGGCCACTTCCTCATACGGATGAGCCTTAAGCATCGCCTGAACGACCTTACTTCTCAGACTTTGGGGTACGATGGTCTCAATACGCATTTCTTCCACACGTTCCATCTGCCCTTGGGTACCGATAAACGGTTGAGTCCCTTCACCAGGTACAAACGTTCCTGTACCTTCCGTGTTAAAGCTGCACTTGTTGTATTGACCGATACTCCCCGCTCCGGTTTCCAGAATGGCCTGAAGAACCTGTTCATGATGGGTACGAGGCACAAACACAGCCAGCTTGTACAGATGATCTGTGTGTACATCTTCCAGCGATTCTTTACTCTCGATGCCAAGTGCCTCGGCCATCCAGTCATTCATCCCACCCTCGGCCACATCCAGGTTTGTATGACTGATATAGACAGCAATATCATGCTTAATCAGCTTTTCATACAATTTACCCATAGGTGTATCTGTACTCAGTGACTTAACCGGACGGAAAATGATGGCGTGATGAGCGATAATCAGGTTGGCTCCAATGCGAATCGCTTCGTCCACCACTTCATCCGTCACATCCAAAGCTACTAACACGTGACTGATTTCTTTTTGCAAACTGCCAAGCTGGAGACCAATGCGGTCATCCGGTACAGCCAGATGTTTGGGAGCGAGTTGCTCCATCAGTTGAATTACAGTTTGACCTTTGGCAAACATGCCAAAACCTCCTTCAAGTTTGCGATAAGACGCTCTACCTCAGCCGCCTTGTCCCGGGAAGAATCCTGATCGGATTTGGAGATGGAGTTAACAACCCCTTGCAGCTTGATGATCTCACTTTCCCATTTGGCAAAAAATACATCCGATGGACGATCCACCAAATAAGGTCCCATCCGCAGCAGCAAATCTTCCGTTAATTCTGCCCCGCCTTGAAGCGGACGTGCACGATACACCTCTACATTGGCAATCGGGCTTACAGATTGTGGCATCGCCGTTATAATCTCATAAATCTTGCCATCTTCTTCGAGCAACTGTTCTGCTACAACCACCCAGTGATGCTCCAGTAACCAGCGTCTGAGGATATCCTCACCCACATTTGGTTGCAAAATAAGTAACTGGACTCCTTCCAGTTTGGATATACCTCTGTCCAAAATAGAAGCAATCAAGGCACCGCCCATACCTGCAATGGTGATGACATCCACTTCACCCGCAGAGATCACATCAAGACCGTCTCCACGACGCACCGTGATTTTTTCTCTCAGGCCAGCATCGCTGACTTGTTTGCATGCAGCATCATAAGGGCCAGGATTGACTTCCCCGGCTACTGCACTTGCAGCTTTCCCACTGCGGATTGCGGCTACTGGTAGCAACGCGTGGTCTGAACCGATATCAGCCATGCGGCTGCCATCGGGAATTTGATCATGTATTCGCTGTAATCGATTCGAAAGTTTCATGAAGCACCTACACCATTCATTTAATTTATTGATTTGCATTGAACAAGGAAAAGCGATAAAATAAAATCCAATAAAACATTTCAAGGATGAATTTCCAAAACCAAGAAATCAAGACGTTTAAATTAAAAATAAAGGAGACCCCGCCGCCGCTAAAGCGTCTTGCGGAAAGTCTCCCATAGTTCGATTATTCGAGGAAATCCTTGAGTCGTTTACTACGACTCGGGTGACGCAACTTACGAAGAGCCTTGGCTTCGATCTGACGAATACGCTCACGCGTAACACCAAATACCTTGCCGACTTCCTCCAGCGTTCTCGTCCGTCCATCGTCCAGACCAAAACGTAGACGAAGCACGTTCTCTTCACGTTCAGTCAATGTATCCAATACATCTTCAAGCTGTTCTTTCAGCAACTCATACGCAGCAGCATCCGCCGGAGCAAGTGCTTCCTGATCTTCAATGAAGTCACCCAGATGGGAATCATCTTCCTCACCAATTGGTGTTTCCAGAGAAACCGGTTCCTGTGCAATCTTCGTAATTTCACGAACTTTCTCTACACTCAGATCCATCTCAGCAGCGATTTCTTCTGGTGTCGGTTCACGCCCAAGTTCCTGCAACAGCTGACGGGATACCCGGATCAGCTTATTAATCGTCTCCACCATGTGCACAGGGATACGGATTGTACGCGCCTGGTCAGCAATAGCACGAGTGATCGCTTGGCGGATCCACCATGTAGCATACGTACTGAACTTGTATCCTTTTTTGTGGTCGAACTTCTCAACCGCTTTGATCAGACCCATATTACCTTCCTGAATCAAATCAAGGAACAACATTCCACGTCCAACGTAACGCTTGGCGATACTGACAACGAGCCGTAAGTTAGCTTCAGCCAGACGACGCTTGGCTTCTTCATCCCCGTTCTCAATCCGTTTAGCCAGTTGTACTTCATCATCTGCCGACAACAGTGGCACACGACCAATTTCCTTGAGGTACATACGGACAGGGTCATTGATTTTGATACCTGGCGGCAAGCTCAGATCATCATCAAAGTGGAATTCGTCCTCTCCCTCTCTGGTGTTGTTCTCGGAATCTTCACTAGGACGAAGTGTAACCTCTTCATTGTTTTCATTCACTACATCGATACCCAGATCGCTCAGTTGCTCATAGAACTCATCCATTTGCTCTGCATCCTGCTCAAAAGGAGAGAGTTTCTCTATAATTTCCTTGTAATTCAGCGAAGCTCTTTTTTTACCTGATTCAATCAATTGATCTTTAACCTGATCCAGTGTCAATTCTGTTTCTAGTTCAGTATGCTGATCATTCGCCATAATTCGACTCCCTCCTCCCTAGAAACATCTAATCATCAGACGTTCACTGTCTCTCTAGGGCAATCATTTCAATTGCAATCTGTGCCGCGCGTACAGAATCACCTGCCCGCTCTGCAGCAATCATTTCTTCTTTTTTCAAATCGTACTCTTTCTTACGCGGATGCTTCAGCACTTCCCTGATGCAATCATCGAGCATTTGAATACTCCATTCACCTGGACCATCCATCATCGAGATTGAACTGACCGTTTTTTCCAGGCGATCGTCATGCAGTGAAGACATAAAACGGCTTGTATCCGACGGTTTGCCTTGCGCATAGTAGGCATATAGATAAGCAGCAATAGCTGCATGATCCTCCAAGTTAAATGCTTCACCAAGATGTTCATTCACGTACTGGGCAGCCTCATCATCCTGCAACATCCAGGCAATCAGTTTGCGTTCGGCAGCGTGATAAGCCGGCAACAGATTAGGTGTAGGCACCTGCCTATTTTGTTGCCTACCATTATTCCACCTTTTCGGGTTATTATCCCCAAACTGGAGGTTATTTTTCATCGCCTCCCGTTCTTCATTACACTCCTGCTTCAATGTTTCGAAGGATACGTCCACTTCTGCAGCCAGTTCACGAAGATACACTTCCCTTTCTGTTGGAGAAGGTAAGGGTGCAATCAACTTTACTGCTTCTTTCGAATAGGCGATTTGTCCGCCACCCTCTAGCAGTATATGGCTTTTTTTTAAGTTTATAAGTTTAAATTTTGTAGTTGTCACGGCACCGTCCACAATCTGGTTTCGGAACCGTTCACCACCATGCTTCCGGATAAAATCATCTGGGTCAAGTCCCTCGGGAATGAGAGCCACTTTGACCTGCAATCCAGCTTCCTCAAGAATAGGGAAGTTTTTGAGTGCAGCAGCCTGTCCTGCTCTGTCGCCGTCATAACATATAATGACTTCGTCGCACATCCCTTTGAGCATCAGTGCCTGATTCTCGGTTAACGCAGTGCCCATTGCCGCTACACCATTCTGGATATCCTGGTCCCATGCGGAGATGACATCACCATATCCCTCGAATAAAATGGCTTGTCTTTGTTTGCGAATTGCATTTTTGGCATGATGCAAATTATAGAGAACACGGCTTTTGTTAAATAACCGGGTTTCCGGTGAATTTAGATACTTCGGTTGCCCATCTCCCAATATGCGTCCTGCAAATGCAATCGGCTTACCGCTCCTGCCATTAATCGGGAACATAATCCGGTCTCGGAATCGATCCACATATCCCTGACCTTCATTTCGCGGTGACAGAAGTCCACCCTTTTCCATCTCTTCGAGCGGATAGTTACGTTTCTCAAGAAATTGTACCAGTGTGTCCCAACGATTTGGTGCAAAACCAATCTGGAACTGGTCGATTAACTTGTCGCCAAAACCTCTTGAGCGTAAATACTCCATGGCTGACTTGCCGTGCTCTGTATTTTTCAACAAAAAATGATACAGCTTCGCGGTAAGCTCATAAGCTTCCAACAGACGTTCCGTCTCCGGATTCACATGAGCAGATTCACGCCCTTGCCAGTCCCCCATAGAGATGTGACTTTCTTCCGCCATCGTTTTGACAGCCTCGGGAAAGGATAACCCTTCGATTTCCATCCTGAATTTGATGGCATTTCCACCCGTGCCGCAACCGTAGCAGTAGAAAATTTGTTTCTCAGGTGTAACGGTGAACGAAGGCGTCTTCTCGGAATGAAAAGGACAGAGGCCTTTCATATACTTCCCCTGTTTGGTCAGATGCACAAATCGGCTCACCGTATCGACAATATCATTCTGCTGTAACACCGATTCAATAATACTTTCGGGTATACCGCCTTGTCCGGTACTCATCTCTGGCCACCTTCATCTCTTCAACACGTAAATATAATTCGATAAACTTACACATTCTCCTGCAAATCTTTTAAAAGTTTTGTCAGTTTATGTTGAAACATTTCTCGATCCTGCTCTGTGAAAGGCTTTGGGCCTTTCCCGTAATGGCCTCTTTTTCGCGCTTTGGCCGCAGTATGACGAGAATCCAACATGAAATCAATGTCACGATCGTTGAACTCACGACCACGAAAGGACAAAACATAACAACGTTTGCCAAGCGCAAGTGCCGCAAGTCCATAGTCCTGAGTGATAACTACATCATATGGCTTAATATGATTAGCAATATACAGGTCTGCGCTCTGATCACTGCGATCCACTTGCACGGTTCGTACCCCTTCTCCTCCTTGAAGCAAATGATCAAATGAAGAGACTAACAGTACGGGGATGTTGAAAAGGCGAGCGGTTTGCGCAATCTCGGTTTTGACCGGGCAAGCATCACCATCCACAACAATGTGGCGTATATTTAACTCACTCAAACCCAGACCACCCGGTTTCATAAAATAGCTGCATATTGTTATATACGACCCCGGCCAGGCAAAATCCTTCTGCCGGAACGAGGGAAATCAAAGGCTAAAATACGGAGCGGTTGTCAAAAATACATTTCACAACCCGTTCCGTATATTTATACCCTCATATATCCTTCTTTAATACTGAATTTTAGCTTTGCGCCAAGTCTGTGGAAAAGGACTCATGAAATACGCCAATTACCAAACCAACTTGGAAAAATCAGCAAATCCTTTCAAGTCACGATCAATAGCCGCGAGCAAGGCAAGTCGGTTCGCCCGAACAGCTTCATCTTCGGCCATAACCATGACCGAATCGAAGAATGAAGTAATACCATCCTTCCAGGCAGATGCAATAGCCAGTGCTTCAGCAGCATGATGCTGAGTCAACGCCTGACGATATTCTGCATTCGTTTTGCTCCATGCCTCATGGAGCTGACGTTCTCCATCTTCTGTGAACAGTTCTGGATGTACGGAAGCATTGGATGCTTTGGCAGCCAGATTACCGACACGGTTGAACGATTCAACCGTTGTTTTGAATGCGTCTCCTGTCATAACAGCCGCCATCAACGCTTCACCTTTTGGAACCACAGCGCTGATATCATCGAATCCGGAAGAAATTACGGCATCCACTACGTCGTAGCGAACTGTTTCGGACAACAATTTTTTCACACGAAGACCAAAGAAGTCTTGCAGATCTTTACGAACCTCTTCGTCTGCACGTTTCAACAGGTTCATCTGGGCATGTACTTGAAGTGCTACTCCGAACACGTCAGACAATGTCAGCGGAAGCTTGTGATCCAGCAAAATCTGTACAATACCTGCAGCCTGACGGCGCAGCGCGTAAGGATCCTGTGAACCCGTTGGAATAATATTGATGGAGAAACAACCCACGATTGTATCCATTTTGTCCGCAGCACTCACAATGGCACCAACAAGAGAAGCAGGGGATTGATCTCCAGCGAAACGTGGCTGATAGTGTTCAAATACCGCTTTGGCCACTTCTTCTTTTTCGCCAGCTTTACGAGCGTAATCCTCACCCATCACACCTTGCAGTTCCGGGAATTCTCCCACCATCAGTGTCACCAGATCGAATTTGCAGATATCTGCTGAGCGGCTAACGGATTCAGCAATATCACCGGATACTTGCAGTTTGGCAGCAAGTCCATCCGCAATCTTGCGAATACGGCGCACTTTATCTCCAACCGTTCCCAGTTCTTCCTGGAAGACGATACTTTCCAGCTTCGACAATGCATCCTTAATCTGTAGCTTCTGATCTTCCTCATAGAAGAACTTGGCATCAGACAGACGTGCACGCAGAACTTTTTCATTCCCTCTGGCAATAACGTCCAGTGAATCACTTCCGCCGTTACGTACCGTCACGAAGAATGGCAACAATTGTCCTTCATTGTCCAGTACAGGGAAATAACGCTGATGCTCACGCATGGAAGTAATCAATACTTCTTGTGGAATATTCAAGAATGAGGAGTCAAATGTCCCGAACAATACGGTAGGTGTTTCCACCAGGAACAGGACTTCCTCCAGCAAGTCTTCCTTAATCGCGATATCCCATTTTTTCTCCGCAGCCAGTGCCTGAATCTGGGATACAATCATCTGTTCACGTTCCTGGATATCAGCAATGACATGTTCGGAACGCAACACTTCCACGTATGAAGACGGAGTGGAGATCACAGCCTCCTTACCGAGGAAACGATGTCCGCGAGTTACATTACCCGACTTAATACCTGTCACTTCCAGATCGATAACCTCACTGCCGAGCATAGCCACAATCCAGCGGATTGGACGTACAAATTTGAAATCATAGGAAGCCCAACGCATGAATTTTGGGAACGTCATGGCATGTAATACAGAAAGTAACCCTTCGCCAACCACAGACGCCGTCTCCACACCTTTGCTGCTCTTCGTTGCATAGATATATTCGACACCGTTCAGTTCCTTGAACGTGAACTGGTCCGGTTCAACACCTTGACTGCGGGCGAATCCGAGTGCAGCCTTGCTCCAATTGCCACTGTCGTCCAGGGCAATTTTGCGTGAAGGACCTTTCACTTCTTCCTCGATATCTTCCTGCTTTTCAGCCACATTCTGAATCAAAACAGCCAGACGGCGCGGTGTAGCATATGCATTCACTTCACCATAAGCAATGCGGGATGCGTCAAGCCATTTCACGACACGCTCTTGCAGCTGTGCGATTGCTGCGCGCATAAAGCGTGCAGGTACTTCTTCCAGCCCGATTTCAAACAACAGATCCTTAGACATGCTCGGCTCCCCCTTTCTTGATCAGCGGGAAGCCTAGCTTCTCACGCTCTTCCATATATGTTGCAGCGACTTGGCGAGCCAGATTACGAACACGTGTGATGTAACCCGTACGTTCCGTTACACTGATGGCTCCACGTGCATCCAACAGGTTGAACGTGTGGGAACATTTCAGCACATAGTCATATGCCGGGAATACCAGATGCTGCGCCATGGCTTTGTTTGCTTCTTCTTCATGCATGTTGAAGAGTGTAAACAGCATTTTGACATCAGATACTTCAAACGTATATTTAGAGTGTTCGAGTTCTGGCTGACGGAATACATCACCATAAGTGATACCTTCCACCCATTCCAGATCAAACACATTCTCTTTATCTTGTATGTAAGAAGCCAAACGCTCCATACCATACGTAATTTCAACAGCTACCGGATTTGTCTCGATCCCACCAACCTGTTGGAAATACGTAAATTGCGTAATTTCCATTCCGTCCAACCATACTTCCCAACCAAGACCTGCACAACCAAGGGAAGGATTCTCCCAGTTATCTTCAACAAACCGAATATCATGTTTGAGCGGATCAATGCCAAGACGTTTCAGACTTTCCAGGTAAATTTCCTGAATATTGTCCGGAGAAGGCTTGATGATGACCTGGAACTGATGATGCTGGTACAGCCGGTTAGGGTTCTCACCATAACGTCCGTCCGAAGGACGACGGGAAGGCTCCACATAGGCCACTTTCCAAGGTTCGGGTCCAAGCGAGCGTAAAAAGGTCATCGGGTTCATCGTACCTGCCCCTTTTTCCGTATCGTATGGCTGGACAATAATACAGTTATGCTCGGCCCAGAATTGTTGCAGCGTTAGAATCATCTGCTGAAAATTCATAATCATGCTCCTTTTCAATGGTTTGTTAGCAAGCTTAGGACGGTGAAGACAACAATAAATAGCCCCCGTCCTACGCCTGTTGTACAGACGTAGGGACGAGAGCTATTCCCGCGGTTCCACCCTACTTGGCTTAGATCAAACAAGATGATCCTGTTCGTTCCAGCCCACTTTTCCGTGTCCATTCATGCTCCCGAGTGCCGTTTCAAAGATCGATTCAGCCAGGCTCCCACCATCCCCGGCTCGCTCATTCATGATTCCCAAGTGTTATACAACGACTTGTCTCCATAAATGTAATAAATCCAGTCTTTTACTTTCTCGTTCAATGCATGTCTCATAAAGAGAAATTATATTTCATAATATATAAAATCTAGTATGAAGTCAAGATATAGTTTCACTTCCACCAAAACGCCTCAAATCCCGTACTTCTCCATCTGATCGAGGAAAGAACGGGATTTAAGATTCAGACCGAGCTGATGATCCATAAAGGCACGCATCAACTTTTTGATCTCATCACGGGTAGACTCACTCACTGATATATTCCCCAAGCGCTGCAGATCCAACTGTGCGAACAAACGCAACAACTTCAGAGCCTTTGGACTAACTGACATCGCTGGAGGATCAAAATGTTTGCATGCTCGACACAAGACGCCACCAAGTCTGGGACTTATAAACAACTGCTCATCTGGTCGCTCCTGGTTGCAGGAGATGCACTCATCGAACTGTGGACCATATCCGGATGCCTGTAATATTTTCATTTCGTACAGACTTGTAATAACAACCGGATCTTTCTCTTCCTTCAACGCCTGCAAACACGCCTTTAACTGTTTGAACCAAAATGTACCTGTTTCCTCATCCTGAAGCACCCGATCCAATAGTTCACACGCATAAGAGGCATAAGAGGCCTTGACCAGATCTTCACGCAACTCATGATAAGATTCAACAATTTCTCCAGCGTTCAATGTGCCTAGACCTGTATTGCGAAAATATACATATTGACCATACGTAAACGGCTGCACCAGTGCAGCATGTCGGCTCTTGGGCTTTTTGGCACCGCGGACGAGTACCCCTACTTTCCCGCCGCTTTCGGTGCAAAGCGTAATGATTTTGTTCCCTTCGCCGTAGTCCATGCTGCGGATGACAATCCCTTCCACCCTGTATAGCATGCCTCGTCACCTAACCATTCCCGAATCAGCCAGTTATCCTTCAGCTTCTTCATCTTCAATCACTTCCCTTGCATTATCCGACTCCTGTCCTAACGAGTTACAAGCCTCGGTATATAACAAATAGGACTCTACATCCCCCGTCATCGCAAAAACCTTCCACGAAAAATCTCGCATCGGAATTTCATCCTCTCTTCGGAAATGACGTCTGCATCTACCAAATAGGATGGAGTCTTGCAAGGTAAACTATGTGTTGCAATTACTGGATACAATTCCGACGATTAGTCGCGGCCAAAGCCAAGGTCACGCAGAACTCGATCCTGATTTCTCCAGTCTTTTTTCACTTTAACCCACAGGTCCATGAAAATTTTGGAGCCAAGCAAATTCTGAATGTCGTGTCGAGCTCGTTTACCCACTTCTTTCAGAAGGGCACCTTGCTTGCCGATAATGATCCCTTTTTGGGAATCCCGTTCCACAAAAATGACTGCTGAGATATAAACGACACCATTATCTTGCACTTTCATATCTTCGATCGTTACAGCAATGGAGTGAGGCACTTCTTCACGAGTCATTTGCAGAATTTTCTCACGAATCAACTCGGCACATACAAACTGCTCCGGATGGTCAGTAACCTGGTCATCAGGATAGTACTGTGGACCTTCTGGCAAATACTTGCCGAGCTGTTCCAGCAACGTGCTGACATTGCTGCCAAGCATGGCAGAGACAGGAACGATTTCAGCGAAATCGTGAAGCTTGCGATACGTCTCAATGAGTGGCAGCAGTGCTTCCGGCTCAATTTTGTCAATTTTATTCATGACAAGAATGACAGGCGTACGGATATTTTTCAACTGTTCCGCAATATAACGGTCACCGCCACCCAAGCCTTCCGAAGCGTCGATCAGGAACAGTGCTGCTTCTACTTCTCCGAGCGTATTCAGAGCAGTCTGGTTCATGTAATCGCCAAGTTTGGATTGACGTTTGTGAATACCCGGTGTGTCCAGGAATACGATTTGCTGATGTTCGGATGTATACACCCCATGAATTTTATTACGTGTGGTTTGTGGCTTGTCCGACATAATCGCAATTTTCTGTCCGATCACTTGGTTCATCAGTGTGGATTTACCTACGTTTGGACGTCCAATAATGGCTACAAAACCGGATTTAAATGCTTGTTTTTTCATATGTTCCTCCTCAGGCGCCTAGGCCTGGAATATTGGTTTATTTTTTGGCAGAATTCAGATCAGAAGGCCCAAAAGCCCAAGGTAACAGTTCAGCAACGGTGGTCTCTTGCAGATCACCTTTCAAGTTCCCCAAGATGACTTTCATATCAGGTTCACACAGTTCGTACATGACCTGACGACATACGCCACATGGAGCAATCGGACCATCCGTGTCTCCCACAATGGCAATCGCTGTGAAGCTGCGAGGCTTCTGCCCACCTGCAATGGCACTAAACATCGCCGTACGCTCAGCACAATTACCTGGTGTATACGCAGCATTCTCAATATTACAACCATGATGCACATGACCTTCACTGTCAAGCAAAGCCGCGCCAACACCAAAATGGGAGTAAGGCGTATACGCCTTCGTACGTGCCTTAATTGCTTCTTGCATTAACAAACCGTTATCCATTAATATTCTCTCCCTTAGGGTGCAATATAAAGTTAGTACCTACGAATTAAGTTCAACCAAAGCCAATTTTACACTAGCCACTCCGAGTCCAGAATAACCCTTCGATCGCTGTTACCCCCAGATTTTTTGATTCACTTTTTCAACGTGAAAATCCGGGGATAAAGGCGAACGCTTCGCTTCTACAGGTTTATTTCTGTCCTCTTCGTTATCGTGTAATGTCAACAAGTTCAACTTAAAAAACGGTCTAACTTCACAAATTTGTGTAGTATTAAAATCACAAAACAAATCAAAACAAAATCAGTACAAACCTAGCCAGCTCATCACCGGCTTAATGAAAACGATACAACCGATGATGACGGCGAATACCGCAGCCAGCAGAACTGCCCCGGCCGCGGTATCCTTTGCCGCTTTTGCCAGCGGGTGGATATGGGGGTGTGCCAAGTCAACCGCTGCCTCTACAGCCGTGTTCATCAATTCAGTCACCAGGACCAAAAAGACAGCGGTCAGCACAAACATCCAATCCGTTCTTGAGATTCTGAAAAAAAAGCCGGCTAAACACATCAAAATAGCCACTCCCGTGTGAACTCTCACATTACGCTGAGTCCGCAACCCATATGCGATTCCTTCCGCAGCATTGCGGAATACCAGACCCCAGGAGCGTCTTCTCATTATCGTGTCAACCCGGCCTGGGCCAATACCGCTTCTTGTTTGCCCATCATTTCAGCCTCACTTGCTTCATCCTGATGGTCGTATCCAAGCAGGTGCAAGAAACCATGGACAAACAGAAAACCAAGTTCACGTTCAAATGAGTGTCCATACTCTTCACTTTGCAGGATGGTCCGTGGTACGGAAATGATGATGTCTCCAAGAACATCCGGCATTTCTTCCATTTCTTCATCTTCGTCCAGCTCATAGATAATATCGAGCTCTTCATCCACCGTCTCGTTCATTGCAAAAGACAATACATCCGTAGGACGGTCAATACCGCGATAATCACGGTTCAACTCATGAATCTGCTCATCGTTCACAAAAGTCAGAGCCACTTCCCCGTCTGCAACACCTTCCGCTTCTCCTGCGAGATTCAGCAACTGTTCCAACATTGCAATCATCGGTTCTGTAATTTCTTTATCCTGTTGTTCATTATTCCATGCCAGATTAAGACTCATTCTTTCATAACTCCTGTCTGCTCATATTAGAGGTTGTTCAAAAAAGCATTTCTAGCTTCATCCCATCTTCTCGGTACTGAAAACCGGCCTTTTTGAACACAAACTATTATTAAATTAGCCTGCTTCGGGTGAAGTTGGCTTTGGTTTCTTGATCTCCTCCGGATATTCTATCCTGGAGTGGAAGATACCCATCACCGTTTCCTTCAATGTTCTGGCAACGATATCCAGTTCACGCATCGTAAGGTCACAATCATTGAATTGATGATCGTCCAATCGTCCTTTAATAATCTTCTCAATCATGGACTCCACTTGCTCCACTGTCGGTTTGCGCAAAGATCTCACAGCAGCCTCCACACTATCGGCAATGCCAACAATAGCCGATTCCTTGGACTGAGCCTTCGGCCCAGGGTAACGGAAATCTTCTTCCGTGAAATCAGGCTCAACGCCTGCTTCTTCCGCCTGGCGCAGTGCTTTGTGATAGAAATAGTGGAGAAATGTCGTGCCGTGATGCTGTTCCGCAATATCCCGAATAGGTCTGGGCAGCTTGTAATCCTTCTGCATTTCCACCCCATCGCGCGCATGGGCAACGATAATGGATTTGCTCAGTTTAGGATCAATTGAATCATGTGGATTCTCCATATTGTTCTGATTTTCAATAAAATAGATGGGCCGCTTCGTCTTGCCAATATCATGATAATACGAACCGACTCGGCATAGCAATCCGTTAGCTCCTATGGCTTCTGCTGCTGCTTCGGACAGATTCCCTACCATAACGCTGTGATGATAGGTACCCGGTGTCTCCGTCAGCAACTTGCGAAGAAGCGGATGGTTCGGATTAGATAGTTCTACCAGTTTGAGCGCTGATAAAATGCCAAATGAAGTTTCGAAAAATGGCATCAGCCCAATGACCAGTATGGCAGTCAGCACGCCACCAGCAAATGCAAACCCAACGCCATACAGTGTCGTGGTTCGATTCCAATCTCCCGAGTCAATCAAAGCCAAGGTGAAGACGGCTATCGACCCGAACAGACAGACCATAATGGCCCCTTTCAGGATCGTTGATCGCTGGCTAGCCTTATGAGTTGCGAAGATCGCAACAAACGAAACCAATACAGCGAAGAAACCTAATTCGAAGTCAAAAAGTTGACCCTGATGGGTATTCAAAATAATGCTGGACAACATACCGATCAAAATCGAACATACAAAGGCAAGCGAGGTATCCAGTAACAAGGCAATTAACATCGCTCCTACCGCAACAGGTGCAAGGAAGCCAACATAAGACCTCTCATTGGTCTGGATAATCGCCGTCACATGCATAACCACAATCGTAATAATAAAAATGAGAACAAGCATCAACAGCTGGGCATTATTATACTTAAAATGTGTTCCGCTGCCTTGCTGAATATACATCAGAATGGCTGCTGACAACAGGCAGGAAAACATAAGAAGTCCAAGCTGCGGCCAGTAGTTCACTTCATTTTTCAGCAAATCATTCTCACCCAGCAAAGTATACATCTCCGGGGTGATCATCTCACCCTTGGCAACTAATGTGTCCCCTTGCTTGATAAAGACGGTTTGCGTGTTCTCACGCGCCTGTACTTTGGCTTCCTTAGTTCCCTCTTCATCGTAGAAGCGGTTCGCGGTCACCACAAGGCGAGCAAGCTCTTGCACGACCTCACGTTGCGTACGCTTACCAAGAGAGCTGACACTCACCATCTCGGCTACTTTGGCACGAGCAGTGGTTGCATCGCTGATCTGATCCGTCATTAACCGGGCAACAATATCCCTCGCAACCGGCTTCATCTCCTGGATATCATCCGATGTCAGACGTGAGATTTTGATGTAAGTTTCTTCGGGAATACGGTAGCTTTGCTCCTGTACCACATTTCTGATTTCTTCCAAAAGAGTCTCGGAGTATGTACCGGCTTTCCGATTATTATTGATATAGTTGGTCACAAAATCCTTCTGGCGCTGCGGAATTTCATCCCGATATATATCAATCTTGTCCTGACTTGAGATCTGATCATCCTGATTTAATCGATCTACACGATCAAGCAGGGTAGTCATCAAATTTTCGTTTCGCAACTGGACAATCTGAAATATCGGCTGTACCCGTTCAGCAGCTTCTTCCTGTGCTTTGAGTGTGGCCTTGTTATTCGGAATCTGCATGGGCGCAGCAATGTCCACTTCACTCCGTGTCCCTTCCTGAATATCATAGCGCTCAGGGAGCAGTTTGGAAGCCAGACTGACGTAGAAAAGAATCACCAGAAACAAAAACAGAAGATAGCGTGCCCACACGCTATACTTCCATCCTGTAGCCTTATTCTGAAAAGATTTGCCTTTTGACGGTTCCTTCGAGGTCACTTTAGACAATCCCTTTCTATGCTTGATTTTCTGCGGCGTGGTTGTAAGCCACGATAATTTTCTGGACAAGGGAATGCCGTACAACATCTTGCTCGGCAAAATAGACAAATCCAATCTCGTTAACTTCGTTCAAGATCGTATTCGCTTCCACAAGCCCGGATTTCTTACCACGCGGTAAATCAATCTGTGTCACGTCTCCGGTGATGACCATTTTGGAGCCAAAACCAAGACGGGTTAGAAACATCTTCATCTGTTCCGGCGTTGTGTTCTGTGCTTCATCCAGAATGATGAAGGAGTCATCCAGCGTACGCCCCCGCATGTAGGCGAGTGGCGCGATTTCGATTAACCCTCGCTCCAGTGCCTTCGCGGTCTGTTCCTGTCCCATAACGTCATACAGGGCATCGTACAGTGGTCTCAGATAAGGGTCTACCTTCTCCTGAAGATCACCTGGCAAAAATCCAAGACTCTCTCCCGCTTCAACAGCAGGCCGTGTGAGTACAATGCGTTTGACGCTGCCTTCTTTAATTGCGGCAACAGCCAGTACAACAGCAAGGTAGGTTTTACCCGTACCAGCAGGACCAATGCCAAATACAATATCACGTTTTTTAATTGTAGTTACATAGTGCTTCTGTCCAATGGTTTTAACACGGATTGGTTTACCTCGGTATGTCGTTGTAATCTCGCCCTTGAACAGATCCAATAGCTGGTCTGCCCGCATATCCTTGGCAAGTTCAATCGCATACTTCACATCTCTCTCGGTTAACACATATCCATTGCGTATCAATTGCAGTAACACATCAAATAATTGTTCAAGCGATTCCACCTGCTGTGCGTTGCCAAAAATCACAATCTCCGCTTCACGGGATGCAATCTGGGCGGGAATCTCGGATTCAATCAGTTTAAGAAAAGTATCTTGGGGTCCAAAAAGAGATTGGCCCTCTCCCGCACTCTGGAGGGAGATTTGTATGCTGCGTGTTTGCTCTGACAAATATCCTCATTCTCCTTGACTATGGACTAGCGGAAGTTCTTCCGCAATGCTTTCTTCTACTTCAAATAAGACTTTCATATAAACTTTACCATTCTCTTTCTTCTCATGCAAAATTTTTTCACTTATAATTTTTGTTCCTTTGCCGTTTTTGGCGGTAATATCGTTCCTTGCTCCTTCCAATCCTTTCGTTCTGGCCCATTCTATCGTCTGTTGTTGCTCATGCTCTCGGGTCTCCAGATCTTTCTCTGTCAGCCAACCCATGGGAAGTGTAAAGGATCGCCACGTTAATGGTTTATGATTACTCTCGGTATCAAATGAACTGAACGGTGTACTTCCGTACCCCCACAGTTGAATCGCCCAATTCCCCAGCACCATGTAAAAACGTTCTTTGCTCTCACCTGTCATTGTATTATGTTTTTGCACCAGCGGAACCTCTACCTGATACTCACGCCATACCAGACCACGAACTTCGCCTTTGGCAACGATGGTTTTGGTGTTCTCCTCATCCCCGAGAATCCCCGAGATCAATACCTGACCCTTTTTGACACGCATGTCCTTCTGAACAACAGGGCGTCCCTGCTCCGCATAGATTTGAGTGACCACAGCATCTGACTTACTGATCAGATGCCTGGGATTCAGCAATGGTTCGCGCTTTGGTTGCGCCGATTCTACGACCTGAATGGTAATGGTTGTCCCTTCTTTGCTCACGCCAATCCAGGTTACATCCGGCAGAGCGAGTGCAAGCTGCCTGGAGAGCTTGTCTTGGCTTTGCAAACGGAACCCCCATTGCAAAGGATATATGCCCTCTTTTTTCGCTGCTGCAAGCACCTCGTCGGTGGGAATGGTGACGTTACCCTTGACCTCCACACTCCATACCATGGACGACAACGCAAACAAAGCTGCCACAAAAAACAGCATACCCCCAAGAAAGAACTTCCTCCGCAATAATCGGGCCGCAAAAAAAGGGAAACCGCTGCGATGGGTTACTTTCACCCTGCAGCCTGTCCGTTTCAACACAGGACGCAACCTGAAAAAATGCGGCAGCAGAATGTTCATCTCTGCCACGCGTCCATCGTGAGCACGCAGGTTCCACACTTCCAGTCCCTGCTCTGCCACCGTGTTGATCAATGTTTCAATGTCTCCCCCAGTGACCGTGATTCGGACTGCTCCCCGCAGTTTGTACAGACTGGGCTGCTTCATCCGTTCCCCTCCACTCCATTCATATGAATATCCAGAATCGTTCCTTCAACAGCTACTTCATCCGGCAAAATGTTACGTATCACCAAGGCAGTTCCTTTGATCTCTAACTGGCCTTGGGAAAGAGCCAACACGATACGATCCGGCGTGAAATGGATGACACCGCGATGATTCTCTATATACAGTTGCTTACTGCCGATCAGGGTTAACCGTGGCATATCATAAAGCACATCCTGCGGCAGATCCAACACTTCACTGGTCCATCTGCGCAGCTTGCGGCTGATCCGGGTCATTCGAAGGTCTTCCCCCTTCCTCTACAGTTCAACTTATGCGCAGATTCATGAAATTATGAAAATTCCGGGGCGTGTTAGGGACGAATGTTGAGAAAAAAGGGTAGAACACAGAAAAAGCCGTCTCCGGCGGCTTTATGCTCACCAGAGACGGCTTTATTTCCGTCCAATAAATTGACTTGTTTACAGTTTTCCTCTTGTACCAAACGGTTGCTTGGAACGAGGGGAACCCAGTACTTCTGCCCACAGGACACCTGTACGAATATCAGCAGGACGAAGTGGAGACGCTCCCGATTCATCGGTGCTGGTCTCATCCCAACTGGAATCAGACACAACTGGCCGATTCGCAGAAGAGATGCGATTCAAGCGTTCTTCAATCAAGCGCTGCTGTTCTTCCATGCCTCTCATCTGTTCCTCAAGTGAATTTGCCATCGCACTCATCGTGCCCTCACTTCTGTAGTCAGTTGCGGGGCGAGAAGATGCAGCAGGCTCCGAATACGGCTCATCATACTGATTCTCATATTGCACGTCATCATACCGATCGTCATACTGTTCATCATAGCGAGGGTCTGTAGGTCCGGAAGACTGCTGCGGAGATGAATTGTCTCTTGAACGTTCATCCCGGCCTGAATCACCACTGCCTCCAAATGTAGGCATCCCGTTGGCAGGACGCTTTTTGTTCGGATCAGCCGATTTGGCAGCTTTCCCCAAGAATGAGAAGAGTGCAAAACCGATGACGGCCACAATATACAGATTATCAAAAATCCATTCAAATAGGCCCATATGCACTCACCGCCTATCTTCCGTTTTTGGAATCACCCTGATCGTTGGAATTCGAACCTTCACCAGGTTTTCCCAATGTGTTACGCATTTGAGTATCTGCTTCAATGTTCTTCAGGTTCATATAATCCATCACACCGATTTTACCGTTACGAAGTGCCTCAGCCATCGCCAAAGGTACTTGGGATTCGGATTCAACAACGCGTGCTCTCATTTCCACTACGCGTGCTTTCATCTCTTGCTCTTGGGCTACGGCCATTGCACGACGCTCTTCGGCTTTTGCCTGAGCGATACGTTTGTCAGCTTCTGCTTGCTCTGTTTGCAAGAAGGCACCAATGTTCTTACCTACATCAACGTCAGCAATATCAATGGACAGGATTTCAAAAGCAGTACCTGCATCCAAACCTTTGGACAATACGGTACGGGAGATCAGATCCGGATTTTCCAGGACGTCTTTGTGAGAATTGGAGGAACCGTTCGTACTTACGATACCTTCACCAACACGGGCGATGATCGTTTCTTCACCAGCACCACCAACGAGACGGTCAATATTGGCACGAACCGTAACCCGCGCTCTAACTTTAACTTCAATACCATCTTTGGCAACCGCAGACACAATCGGTGTTTCGATAACACGTGGGTTAACGCTCATCTGTACGGCTTGTAATACGTCACGACCTGCGAGGTCAATCGCAGCAGCACGTTCAAATTCGAGTGGAATGTTGGCACGTTGTGCAGCAATCAGAGCGTTTACAACACGGTCAACGTTACCACCGGCCAAGAAGTGACTTTCCAGTTGGTTCATTGAGAGTTTAAGACCGGCTTTAGTTGCTTTAATCATTGGATTAACGATACGGCTAGGCGTTACACGTCTCAGTCTCATCGCTACCAGTGTAATAATACTTACGCGTACGCCGGATGCAATCGCTGAAACCCAGAGCATAACCGGGAAAAAGCTGAAGAATACGCTCAATACGATAATACCTACTACCGCAATGAGCAAAATCGTAATCATAGATGTGTCCATTGTTTAATTTCCTCCATTTGCAATTTGAATTTGATAAAAATGTTTGAGAAGACACTCATGAGTCCGCTGCTAAATTAAAGAATACACCACCTCGCTGGCAGCTTCAGCATGTGGTTATGTACATTGCCGAAGCGTTAATCCGCTTCGACAACAGAGCGAGTTACACCGGCAAAGCTTGCTGAACCACAATCCGGGTACCTTCCGCTTTAATCACAATAATCGGAGTATCGATGGGAATAAAATCTCCGTCGGTCACAACGTCAATTCGTTCCCCTTCAAACATCGCTGTTCCAGAAGGACGAAGTGGTGTCAGACTGATTCCTTGCAGACCAACCAGCTCTTTACGTTCTGTGGCTGATGAATAACCCCGATCCGCAGACATGCTATCACTCAGTATGAAGCGATTCCATATCCCTCGATCCTTAAAGATAATTGAGATGATCGCAATGACTACCAGTGCTGCTCCAAAAGCGATACCTAGAGATACAAATGCATCACTCGTATCATAAGCAGCCCTTACAACACCGGCCACAAGCGCAATTGATCCCAAAATCCCCAGAATACCAAAGCTCGGAATAAACATCTCCAGAATCATCATGATGAGTCCAACGGTAAATAGCACCCATGTCTCTGCTCCGGCAAATCCCGCAATGTAATTACCCGAGAAATACAACACGAAACACACGATACCTACAATACCAGGAACTCCAAAACCAGGAACAATCAATTCAATGATCACACCCGCGATTCCGAGGAACAATAACACAGTCATCACAACCGGATTGGTAAGAAAAGAGGAGATATTCTCCGCTGTTGTTCGTTCTACCTTAAATACGTCATCCTGACTGTAACCGAGCCAAGCTGCCGCTTCTTCCGGTGTGTTGCTGATGTGGTCGGCATAACCAACTTTCAGCGCTTCTTCAGCCGAGAGAGCAATAATTTCACCTTTTTGCTTGGTTTTATTGATCTCTGGCATTTCAACAACGATGTTAACATCCGTCATTCCAGCTGCAATCTTGCCATCACGACCACTGATTTCAGCCGCTCCCTGCATTTTGCTTTTCCAAAATGCAACAAGCTTTGGATCATCAACATGTTTACCCGTACTGTCGACCATTGCTGCCGCACCAATCATACTGCCTGGTGACATTACGATCTTATCTGCATTCAGAGCCAGAAAACTCCCTGCTGAAGCAGCATCTCCACGAACAAATGCAACAGTCTCAATCGGACTGTCCTTAATTAGGGTACCCAATGCTTCTGCAGTGTCGACACGGCCTCCCGGCGTATTGATATCAAGAACGATCAGGCCAGCATTCATCTCTTCTGCTTGCTTGAACCCGCGTTCCATGAACTTGCCAAGTCCCTGCTCGATTGGTTTATCAACCGGAATAATATATACGGCACCACTCTTCTCAGCTGCATGCGCTGACGGTGATCCAATCCAGACAGGAAGCAACAGCGTCAGCAGCATTAAGAGCATCAATGGCCCCGTAAGCTTCTTCCGGCGCTTTCCCTTCACAATAGTCCCCCCTTTTCCATTAATGTTATACTGTCCAGCTTATGGTATTTATTACGTGCAATGCAACATTTCGTTTCAAAATCTTAAAATTATATTTGAAAACTCAATCAATTGCAAGAATAAAAATCCATAATAATATATATTAACCATTAAAAAGAAATTTCGTCATCCCAAGGACATCATGCCTTCTGATAAATGGAAAAAACACCTCCTGACAAGTCAGAAGGTGTTTATTGATTTGCTTTATTGCAGAAATTGTTGAACTGCTTGATTTACCAGTTTGCCGTCCGCTTTGCCTTTAACTTTCGGCATAAGGGCCGCCATGACTTTCCCCATCTCGGCTTTCGAAGAAGCACCGGTTTCCTGGATGGTCTGCTGTACAATAACTTTAATTTCTTCTTCGGTAAGCTGTGTGGGAAGGTACTGGATGAGTACTTCAATTTCCGCTTTTGCATTTGCCGCGAGATCTTCACGGCCCGCTTTGTCAAATTCTTGGAGGGCATCTTTGCGCTGTTTGATTTCACGACTCAGGATATCAAGCACTTCGTTGTCATCCAAATCTCTTTTCAAATCTATTTCAAGATTCTTGATCGTCGAACGAATCAACCGAATGTTGGAGAGTCTGAACTTGTCCTTACTCTTCATCGCTTGCTTCATATCTTCGTTCAATCGTTCGCTAAGATTCATGTAATTAAAATCCTCCTAAAACTTTCTCTTACGAGCAGCCTCGGACTTTTTCTTGCGCTTTACGCTTGGCTTCTCATAATGCTTACGTTTCTTCACCTCAGCCAATACGCCATCTTTAGCGATGGAGCGTTTAAAACGACGAAGTGCAGCATCAATAGTCTCGTTTTTGCGAACTTTAGTTTCAGACACCAGTTTTCCCTCCCTCCGACCAGACCGTCCAAGAGCAATAACACGGTTCATCATCTTACATTATAGGCGAAAGATAATAAAGGTGTCAACCTCAATGTAATGATCACTTATTTGAATCCATTTTATAACTCAAAGGTATTATGAAATGGATTCATTATATAAGCATTTGGTCACACATTCATGGATTTAATGCATATGACTAAATCCTCAATAGTAGTACCCATCAGCTCGTTTATTTGTGAGAATCGGACAGACTTGTTAACACGCCAAGTCTGGTACCACCCAACAAGTGGTAATGCAGATGATGAACGGTTTGTTCTCCATCCTTACCACAATTGTTGATTAATCGATATCCTGTTTCCTCCACGCCAAGACGCTTCGCCGCTTCTTGAGCAGCCAGATGAATCTCGCCGATCAATGGCAGATCTTCTGCAGTAACTTCATTCATGGAAGCAATATGTTTCTTCGGAATGACAAGAACATGTGTCGGTGCAGCGGGCTGGATGTCATGAAAAACGATAACATGGTCATTCTCCAGTACTTTATTGGAGGGAATGCTGCCCTCTACAATTTTGCAAAATAAGCAATCCATAGTTCATACCCTCCTTTGTATTCCAGTGTATGTATTCCCCTCTATCATACTAAAAGTAAAAACCCACGTCCAATCTTTAGACACACAACCAGGTATTCTAGGTCAACTCTCCATCTATCATCGAGCCGAACACTATACAACATTGGATTGTATACCAAGCTCTTTTATCGAAATATGGTTTTATCACGCACTTTTCCTAATTAAACAAATATGTATGGTTAATGACACACAAAAGGAGATTGGTTAATTTGACCGTTTATCAACATGTGCAGGAACTTATAGGTAATACACCTCTGCTTGAATTAACTCGTTATCCATTACCGGAAGGAATCCGCCTGTTCGCCAAACTGGAATTCATGAATCCCGGAGGAAGTGTGAAAGACCGGATCGGCAAGTTTTTATTGGAGAAGGCCTTGGCAAGAGGAGATGTTAAGCCAGGTGGAACAGTGATTGAAGCTACCGCTGGCAACACAGGAATTGGTCTTGCAATGGCGGCTGTAGGCCTGAATTTAAAGGTCATTTTCACGGTACCTCAGAAGTTCAGCTTTGAGAAGCAGCAGTTGATGAAAGCCCTCGGTGCTACGGTCGTCAACACACCCACATCCGAAGGAATCACTGGTGCCATACGCAAGGCGGAATCGCTGGCGAAAGAAATACCGGGTTCGTATATTCCAGGTCAGTTCTCCAATGCGGATAACCCACTCGCACATTATGAACATCTGGGCCCTGAGATTTGGCGTGATCTGAACGGGCAGGTGGATGTATATATCGCCGGAGCCGGGTCTGGCGGAACTTTCATGGGAGTATCTCGCTATTTGAAGGAGCAAAAACCGTTAATTAAAACATGTATCGTAGAACCCGAAGGTTCGATACTCGCAGGAGGTCCATCGGGACCACATCGTACAGAAGGAATAGGGGTCGAAACGTTATCTTCTTTTATGGATGTGAGTTACTTTGATGCCATTCATACGATCTCAGATGAAGATGCCTTTGAGCGGGTAAAGGATCTGGCCTTGTTGGAAGGCTTACTGGTAGGAAGTTCCTCAGGTGCAGCTATGCAAGCCGCATTAAACGAAGCTGTTCACGCAGCTCCCGGAAGTAACATCGTCGTTATTTTCCCGGATAGCAGCGAACGGTATTTAAGCCAAAATATCTATAATGGAGGACAATGAAATGAGACCAAAAACCAAGCTGATTCATGCAGGTATTGTTGGTGATACACACACTGGAGCAGTGAGTGTACCGATCTATCAAGTAAGCACGTATGAGCAAGAATCGGTTGGCGTACACAAAGGATACGAGTATTCACGAACAGGCAACCCTACCCGTCATGCGTTGGAAGAAGTCATTAAAGAACTGGAGGATGGCGTTCGAGGTTTTGCTTTTAGTTCGGGCATGGCTGCAATTCACGCTGTACTATCTCTGTTGAAAACTGGAGATCACGTCATTCTGACGGATGACGTATACGGCGGGACTTACCGCATTTTCACCAAGGTGCTGAATCGTCTGGGGATCGAGTCTACCTTTGTAGATACCACCTCACTACAAGCACTGGAGCAGGCTTTGCAATCCAATACAAAGGCCATTTATGTAGAAACACCTACCAATCCGTTACTCAAGGTCACCGATATTACTGCTGTAGCGAAATGGTCAAAACAACATGAATTGTTATTCATTGTGGACAACACGTTTAGTACGCCTTATTGGCAGACCCCGCTGGCTCTGGGAGCGGATATTGTATTGCATTCTGCAACGAAATACATCGGCGGTCATAGCGATGTCGTGGCAGGACTTGCGGTTGTCAACAGCGAGCAACTTGGTGAAGATCTGCATTTTATTCAAAATGCAATTGGCGCAGTCCTGGGCCCTATGGATTCCTGGCTATTAATGCGAGGTCTTAAAACATTGGGATTACGGATGGAAGCGCAAGAACGCAATACAGAGCAGCTTGTGACATTTTTGAATCAACATCCAGCAGTAAGCAAAGTTTATTATCCCGGGTTGCCCGACCATTCACAGCATAAGCTTGCTTCCACGCAAGCGAGAGGTTATGGCGGTATGGTTTCCTTTGATGTAGGCAGTGCTGAAAAAGTAGATGACGTGTTAAGCAAAGTCCGTTATTTCACATTGGCTGAAAGTCTGGGCGCGGTGGAAAGTTTAATTTCTGTCCCTGCCCGAATGACACATGCTTCCATTCCCTATGAACGTCGGCAAGAATTGGGGATCACGGATGGTTTGATTCGTATCTCCGTTGGGATCGAGGATGTTGAGGATTTACTTGAGGATATGAAATCTGCATTAAGTTGAGGGCATATTTTGAAGTCCATGCTGGCTGAAACTTGCGAATGGGTAGTTGACCATTTTCTAAGGAACACAGGACGTCTTATTTGGCGTTCAGACCCACATTTGAAATTATAAGGGACATCAGGCACGTTATTTCTCGAAATAACTCAAAGAAATGCTGATTGCGGCTCTTTATTCGGTTATAACGTGTATCAGATTCCTTAAAATTCTGAGGGCGCTTCAAAGCCTTGAATAAGATGCCTGAGATTCGTCAGTACTCACACATCATGCTTTGCTCCTCCAACCGCGGGTAAGAGAACAGCATCGATTCCACACGAATCGAAGCTTTTTATCGGAATAGAGAATTAAAGCTATGCGGTGTCTTGATCATTTGCTCGCACATAGAAACGTTCTCGCATATTCAGGATGCAGTACACCAATTGCTGCTGCGTACACGTTCAGGTCAGGTTCTGCTTTCAGCAAGTTTGAATACACATTCTGTGCTACCCGTTTTTATTCGCTCTTACACTAATTAGGTTCAAAAAAAGGTCATACCTTACAGAAGTTCGCTTCTGCACAGGCATGACCTTTTTGGATATTCGGTATGTTGCCAGTTGTATTGCAATGACTATCGCGATACATCAGGCTGAGACTACATATGTGATAAGACCTCTCTATTTCATGCTGTACGGTACCATGAATGAAACATCCATCCTCAGCTTGTTATTTTCAAGATTTTCATAAGAAGCATGAGAATGAATCACGTTAGTTATGACTGTTTTTTCAATTTTAATAGTACGGTAAAAGGGTTAACGCTGTAAGCGCAAATAACGGGAGCACCAGTCGGTTAAAACGTCTACGGCCATAACCATAATACGGATAAGGCGTAGGGTAGCCGTAACCTGGATAAAATCCGCGAGTATGACCTATTGGATAGTTCGCTCCCGGCATTGCATTTGGAGCCCAGTTCGCATGATTCACCATGGCTTCCGGTCCAACGGGAACAGCCAGATAGATCATTTCGTCATCCACATTTTCCATAATGCCATCGTAGTGCATACCGTCATTCATCTGTACACATACATAACGGTGCATGTGTTCCTTACATATTTTCTTTGCTTCCACTTTTTCCACTTGCCAACGCCTCCCTGATTCTGCTCTTGATCACCTTTTCATGGTATTCAGAACTGGGCGAATTGACACTACTGACGAAAAAACACAAAAAAAGAAGCACCCCGTGAGCGGCTTCCTTGGAAGTCTGCTGCGCGGACATCTATTCAGGAAACGTCCTGATCAGATGTCCACCGGGGTACTTAAATAAAGTTTGTCGGCTTAACTGTAGTATAACAGCGGGATGAACCTGTATCTGTGATGTAACTCACTCCGCTAAGTTATCAAAGCAAGAAAAGAAATATTTTCACAAAAATAATATTACGTAATCGTGCGTGTTTAATAGGCACCATTCGTAATCAAAAGCGGACTTTTTGAACAACCTCTAATATTCATTTTGCTTGGACTATTAGAGGCACTTCTATGATCTATATTGCTTACACATTGCCCTCTACAGAGTCTCCAAGACCACACGTGAGCCGTTTCCGGCCTCACCTGCTGGAATCACCACAAGTTTGCGCGGCAAGCGTGCACGCAGTTCAGGCACGTGACTGATTACACCAACAGCCAATCGGTCGTCATGCAATTTTTCCAGAGACGTAATGACGGTATCCAACAGCTCAGGGTCAAGTGTACCAAACCCTTCATCCAGGAAGAAGAATTGAAGTGGGTACTGACCTCGCAGCTGAATCTGGGCCGACAGTGCCAAGGCCAGTGACAACGAAGTCAGAAACGTCTCGCCACCTGATAACGTTGATACCGGTCGTTTGACACCCCCGTTGGCATCATCACAAATTACAAAACCACCACCGGAATCCACCTCCAGTGAATAACGTTGTTTGGTCAGGAAACGCAGACGCTGAGATGCCGCATGACTAACCTGCATCAGTTGTTCTTCGGCAATATACTCGACAAAAGCATTGCCTCTGAACGCGGATTGCAGTTTGCTGAGCAGTTCGCCTTGGCGGCTTACCTCCACCCGCTTGTTCTCCAGTTCGGTCCAGCGAACATGTCGCTGCTCTACATCCTCCAGATCACGTTCTGCGCGTGCTTTGGCACGAAGCGCAGCTTCATCCTCAATCCGAACCTGCTGCAAACGTTCGGTGCAGGCTAACCACTGTTCCTCTGATACGACAGCACCATCCAGCTTTTGTTCCAATTCACGCAACTGGGATGCCAGTTCACGCTCACGTTCACGGTGCTGCTGGATCTCCCCTGCCAGTCGCTCTGCTTCCTGTGAAGGAATTGCCGCGGATACAACAGCATCATCCGAGTCAAACGGAGATTGTTCCAGCAATTGCTTCCACCGTTCCTGTGCCTGTTGCAGGTGTTCTGTGGCCGAGGCGGCTGCCTGTTGAGCCATAACGTCTTTTTTAGCTGATTCCTGCTTCAGCGTGTCCGCTTCTTTGAAGCGTTGTACCGAGTCCGAAGCTGTTTTCCGCAGTCCATCCAGACGAGCCTGAGCCGCAGTAATCAGATCTTCTACCCGTTGCTCCCCAACCCACTGGCGCAAGCGTTCTTCCTTCTCGGCCAGCTGTTTGCTATTGCCCTGCCACTCCGTTTGCCACTGAATCAGTTGTTTGTCCAATTCCACCAGCTTCTGCTGGAGAGATTGAATGATTTGGTCTTTTTCCTCAAGGAACGTCACGCTTTTGTTCAGACGTTCCTTGATGTCTTCGGCGCGCGCATCGCGCTCCTGCATCGCCTGATAGAGGGCCTTGGCCTCCTCCTGAGCGATGCCCGGTAGTTCCGCGGCCCAGCGGCTCTGCAAAGTAGCCGCTGCGGCCTCGCTCTCGGCCAGCTTGCGCTCCGCCTGAGTGAGCCCGGCACGGCCGGCCTCTTGCGCAGCTGCCGCTTCCATGCGGCGCTGCTGCGCGCCCACAGCCGCCTGCTGCAACGCGGCGGCTTCGGCCTGGAGCGGCGCTGCTGCGGTAGCCAGCGCCTGCGCGGCTTCGCGCAGCGCAGCGGCACGCGATGCCCAGCCTGCCGGGGAGCGCCCGTGTTCGGGCGACCCGGCGGGCTCGGGCTCCGCTGCCGCAGGCGCGGCCTCGGCTGCGGCCGGAGCTTCGCCGGCCGCAGCGCCAAGCTGCGTCAGCAGGCTGCGACGTTCGTGCAGCTGCTGGCGCAGCCCAAAGCGCAGCTCCTGCAGCTCCGCGTGCAGGCTGCGCAGCAGTTCCAGGTCCGCGTCGCCTGCGTGCGGACCTTCTCCCGGCGGCGCAGCCGGGAGCGGGTGATGCGGCGAGCCGCACACCGGGCATGGCTCGCCGTCGTGCAGTTCGGCGCGCAAAGCGGAGGACAGCCGGTGTAGCTCCTGCTCGCGCATCGTGCCACGCAGCCGTTCCTCCGCAAGGGCCAGCAGGCTTTGTTCGCGGCTAATATCCTGCTCACAGGCAAGCAAGGCCTCAAGACCTGCTGACGCCTGTTCTACCAGATGCTGACGCTGATCACTCAGGCGTTTTTCTTCCTCAGCCGCCGCCTTCAGCTTGTCGGCTCCCTGTTCTGCCGATTGCTTATAGGCTTGCATGTCAGCCTTATTTTGCTGCAACTGCTCCGCGGCAGTATCCACACGATGTTTCAGTTCTAGCGCAGCTTGAAGTTGCCTGCGTTCCTCTGACTTCACTTCATTTGGCTTGAGGCTCTCCTGTAGTTCCTCTCGCCGTTTGCGTCCGCGCTGTTGCAGTTCCTTTTCTTTCTCAAGCTGCTGTCCCAGCGTAGTTTGTTCGCTCTGCCCCTGTTCCAGCAACTGCGCGAGGCGCGAGCAATCGGCTTGAAGTCCGTCCCGTTCACGTTGCAGCTCTTTCGCTTGTTCGAGTTGCTCCAGGCGCAGCAGAAGTTTCGGTTCTTCCTCAGTCATTTGCTTGCGTGCCGTCTCAGCCTTCTCCGCTTCCTGAACAGCCAGACGCTCATGTTCCAGTGCTTGCTGATGAGCTGTCTCGGCAGTATCCTGCCGCTGCTTCTGTGTAGTCATGGCATCTCGAACCGTCTGCAATGCAGGCAGTATTGCATCTGCCGCAACGGATTGTTTCAGCCGTTGTTCGCCTACCTCTATCTGTGGTTCCAGTGCTTTCAGCTTCTGCTGTTCATCCGTCCGGGCCTGCCGTTCGTTACTTAACTCACGAATTTTGCCCAGTTGTTCAGCTTCCTTCACAGCTTCATCCAGCGCTTTGCGGGACAATTCAGACTGCTGAACAGCGTTTTGAAGAAGACGTTTCGTTTCTTCCAGCGTCTCCTTGCTGGCATTCCCAAGTCCCTGTTGCTCCGCAGCAAGAGATTGGTGAACCATATCATTATCCTTAACCCGCCGACTTAATTTGATGGCCAGCTGATCCCCATACTTCTCCAGATGGAACAATCGTTGCAGCATCTGACGACGTTCACTGCCTTTGAGTGACAAAAACTCGGCAAACTTCCCTTGCGGAAGCACCACTGCCCGTGTAAAATCATCCATCTTCAAACCGATCACATCTTCAACGCAGCGATTCACATCTGCCAATTTGTCGGCAAGTACCTGTTCTTCGCCATTAACCGTCTCTATGAATTTGCTGATTGTGTTACTCACCGAAACTTCATTATTTCGTTTGAAACGTCGCTCTACCCGGAACCTTCGAGTGCCTTCCGCCGACATCAGTTCAAATGTAAAAGCAACCGACAACGAATCCTCTGCATGATTCATAATGCCTTGCGTCCCGTTCACCGCGCGTTCCACTTTTCCGTACATGGCGAGTGTGATGGCATCGAGCAAAGAAGATTTACCACTACCCGTTGGACCGAAAATACCGAATAGTCCCGTCTCCGTCAGCACGGTAAAATCAATCTCCTGCATCTCCCGATAACTTTGCAGTCCGGCAACTTTTAATAAAATCGGCTTCATCTTTCCTCGACCTCCTCACGCGCACCCGGCTCGTCTTCATCCACAAGTTCCAGGAAAAGCTGTACCAGGCTGTCTTCCGGTTGTGCACCACCGGTCTGACGCTGATAAAATTTACGGAACAGTTCATGCACAGGTAGCTCGGATCGTTGCTCCAAAAGTCCTGCTGCAGCCATCTCGGGATACACCGGGCGAATATGGATGATACCTTCATGTGATTTTCGCAGCTGCTGAATCTCCTTCAGGGACATCGCTTCGTCCAGCCACACTTCCATGTCGATAAAAGCCTGTGGATCACGCCCCTCATCCAGCCAGCGATATACTTCTGCCAGACCACCACGGGCCTGCCAACGTACAAGCGGACGCCCGGACGTTAACAAAACTTCTTCTACCTGTGCTGCTCCACCCGGCGCCAGATCAACCATCGTGACAGACTTGCTCTGCCCTGCTTCCGAGAAGCTGTAGGCGAGAGGAGAACCGCTATATCGAATCACACCGTCTCCTTTGACAGCCTGTGCACGATGGAGATGCCCAAGCGCCGTGTATTGCGCACCAGTCGCTAAAGATGATGGATCCACCGTGTAGGCCCCACCGATTTGAATCGGACGTTCCGAATCACTCTCAAGTCCGCCGAGCACATAGATATGGCTCATGGCCAAGTTCACTGTATCCGGGCGAAAAGAAGCTGCCAGACGCTGCATTAACATGCCCACCCGGTGACTGTATGCCTGACGAAGCACATTTTCGTCCCCATCTGTTGTCAGCAATTCATTCAATCTGGCTTCAGAAGGATAAGGTAATGCGGCAATCTGTGCAATTTCTCCGGTTCGCTTTGCATGGATGGTTACCGCTTCTGAAGTAGGCATCCCTACGAGTGTAATGCCCTGTCTGTTCACAAGTGGAGTTACAGAAGCTACACGTTCTGGCTGATCATGATTTCCAGCAATCACCACGAGGGGTCTTCCATGCTCCGTCAGACGCGCTGCCGCTTCATAAAAAAGTTGTTCCGCCGCTGCGGGAGGATTCACCGAATCATACACATCTCCGGCCATCAATATGGCATCCGCCTGTTGCTCATCAGCGACCCTGACGAGTTCATCAACGAAATCTTCCTGTTCACGCAGTCGGCTTCGTCCTTCCAGCGTTTTTCCCAAATGCCAGTCCCCTGTATGCAAAATACGCATCGTCCGTTCCACCCCTCTCCCATGTGATATCCATGGTTTTAAATTCCGATCTTTTACAATTTCACTGCATGTCCACCATCAAAAAAGTACAGCCATTTCCGGTCAACTTTCCGACCCAATATATCTTCAATGGCCCGTCCATACAGATCTAGCTGGAAGCGATAATTTTTGGTGAGTTCATCCAAACCACCACGATGCTCCAATACCCGATCCGTCTTGTAATCAAGCAAGACAAGCTCGCCGTCCACCTCATACAGACAATCGATAATCCCCTGTACAAGCACGGTTTCATTTTCAATCGTTGCCTGCATTTTGCTATCTTCATTTATTATCTGCATATCTGAGTTCGCCGCCCGTTCATGTAGCCATTCCACAGGGGACTGATGTGCCGGAAGTCCATACACAAACGGAATCTCCCGTTTCACCCACGCTGCACGCAATAATTCTTTCCCTGGTTCTGTATTGAAAAATCCGGCCAGTTCTTCAGGTTCGATAGCCGCAGCATGATGGGGCAGCAAAATCTGAAGCTTAATCAATCGCTCAATTGTCTGTTCAATAAGTTGTGAATCAACAGATGATCCATCTATAGGAAGATGCTGCATCAACGTATGATACACGTTCCCCCGTTCTGCCCCTGTCAACTGCGTTGCCTCCATGAATTTGGGACGACGCAGGTGCAGTTTGAAAGACGTACCTGCAGATCCCGCATCCGGAAGGTTCACCGTACCGTTTGAATCTGTCCGTGATCCAGTCTCACGCTCGTTAGATTCATCGGATACGCCACGTAGTACATGGCCTGCTTCATCTTTGGTGTAATTGATTTCTGGGTTGTTGTGAGCCAATAATTTCTCGGACTGTTCTCCCAGTTCCTCCATCACCTCTACGGACTGGATATCCTGCATCGCAAGTAACGTTTTCAACTCCGTGACAGATGTACTGGCTGCTACTTGAGTTGCTGCTTCATAGGGGTACGTCCATGAAAGTCGTTGATCAACCTCGTTGATCAGCCGTGTCTCCTCTTGTTGAAGAGCTACTATGTCTGCACCTTCATCTCCAATGTTTTGGTTAGCCGTATCTTGTGCACTCTTCGTCAGCTCTTCTACAGTTGAAGATGTAACCAACTTCACGGGTTGGACGGCTTTTAGTGCAGCAATTCGTTCTTTCCGTACCTCATTTATCCCGTCTTCTTCTCCGAGTGTCAGATCTACCATATGGTCACGGGATACCTGATCTGCGGAAATAATAGAGATCGCCCATCGTGATTGATCATCTGCAAGACAAGCTGAGAACGAATCATTGCTTCCAGCAAGTTCACGCAGCACAGCCGCATCTGGATGTCTCATCAGGGATGGTCCAATCCAGTCCAGGTAACTCCGTCCAGCAGCAAGCAGATAGTCTGGCAATGCCAATTCAGGGCTATCCTTGACCTGAGACCACGCGAGCGCTTTTTTCGCGGCATCTTTTACAGTACCCAGCAGAATCATTTTCTCTTTGGGACGGGTCAACGCAACATACAGCACACGCATCTCTTCAGCAAGCAGTTCAAATTGCGCACGACGACGAATCGCCAGATTGGCTAATGTAGGATAGGCAACCCGATTCTCACGATCCACAAACCTCGGGCCAAATCCCAATTCCTTATGCATTAGAAACGGTGCGTTCAAGTCTTGCTGATTAAACATCTTGGATATGCCACCGACAAAGACAATTGGAAACTCCAAACCCTTACTCCGGTGAATCGTCATGATACGTACGGCGTTGTCCTGCTCACCAGAACTACTTGCTACAGTCCCGAGGTCTCCCCCGTTTTCCCGCAGTCTGGAAACATAGGTCAGGAAACGGAACAAGCCGCGATTCGCAGTTGATTCCTCATATTGTCGTGCGCGGTCGTACAATGCCTTAAGATTACTTTGACGTTGCAGCCCTCCTGGAAGACCACCAACCCAGTCCAAATAACCGGTTTCCCGATACATACGCCAGATCAGTTCACTTAGACTGCCTTGCCTTGCCTCAAGTCTCCACTGCTCCAATTGACGCATAAAACGAATTAACTTTTGCTGTAATTCCGAGCCTGAGATCTCCGTTATGCCCAAATCCTCACTTGCATGTCCCGCAACACCAGCATCTTGCATTCCATCTGTATGCAATGTATGCACATCGGATTCATAGACATCATCCAGGATCTCTGCCTCGACTGAAGCTGCTGTCTCCCGCTGTCCCTGTTCCATCTCTGCCCAGGCTTCCGGCCACTGCAACTGGACCATATTGGAATCAGGATGATTATCCTGCCGGGATTGTTGTACAGCATTAGTGGAGGAATCGCTCCAATCTCCCGCAGCCGATATAACCGCATCATAGAATGACTGTCTTTTGTCACCAAGCCGAATCTGTGCCAGTTCCTCTTCATCCAGTCCAACAATCGGGGAACGAAGCACGGAAGCAAGCGGAATATCCTGCCTTGGATTATCAACAAGCTGAAGCAGAGACATCATGATTTCCACTTCTGTAGCCTGAAAATAGCCCTTGCTCTGTTCTCCTCCAGCAGGAATTCCCTGCTGTCTGAACTCCTCAATCATGAGCGGAGCCCACATCAAGGTTGAACGCAGCAAGATGACCATGTCACCGTAACGTGCCGGGCGCATCGTTTGCAGAGCTTTGTCATATACATGAAGGGCAGGTTTGTCCGTGTCTCCAACCATCTCCCGAATACGCCTTGCGATTGCCCTCGCTTCCAACTGGGCTGTTTCAAGTTCGGCACTCTCCAGTTCTGCGGAGACCGATGCATCCCCATTCTCATCCGTACTCTCTGTCAGATCAGGACCACCACCCTGACGATCGATCAGCATGAGTTCAGGTGTATACGCCTCATCACCAAGTGTTTCTGACGGGAAGGTAGCCCCATATGCCAGTTGAGCTCGTTCATCGTAAGCAATCTCTGCCACACCTTCGTTCATGAGTTGCCGGAATATCATATTGACCGAATGCACGACTTCTGCTCGACTACGAAAATTCCGCGCAAGATCAATACGTTGACCTGTACGATGCAGACGTTCTTCCACCATTCCGTCCTCATTTGTGCTCGCTCCATACTGGCGATACTTGTTCATAAACAGACCTGGCTCAGCCAACCGGAAACGGTAGATACTCTGTTTGACATCACCGACCATGAATCGGTTACCCGGGTTTTCTCTGGAGATCAGTTTCACGATATCTTCCTGAACCGTATTGGTATCCTGATATTCATCAAGCAACACTTCATCGAATCGCGAACGGTACTCCATAGCCGCATCGGAAGGCATCGACAGTTCAGGCGTTGAATCCTCATGTCGCAAAATGTGAAGACAGTAATGCTCCAGATCACTGAAGTCAACTTGCCCACGTTCCTGTTTGGCCTGTCGATAACGTTCTCCAAATGTACTAACCAACCTCGACAACTCCTGCATGAGTGGTGCCGCTTGCTCCAACTCCTGCCAGAACGCAAACGCACTTCTCCCGAACAATGAACCTTTCAGGTCGGTAACTGCCTTTTTCGCGGCCTCACGGAGTTCCTTCACCTGATCCTGTAAAGCCGGGTCTGTTTGATCCTTTTTGCAAGGTTTCAGTTTGCCAAATGCAGCGGGTTGAAACACTTCAGGCAACCTCTCCCATGGCATAATCTCAACCGCAGACAACAGTTCTTCTACCATCACCAGGTCTTCTTTTAACGTATCTGCATAAGGTGCCGGACCTTCATGCTGCATGGAAATATGAATGCCTTGACGGAGCAATCCTGCTGCACCACTTAAAGCAAGAGCCGCATCACGCAAAATACTCTGAACCCATGCTGAATGTCCAAGTGCCTCTACACTTTCCACCTGAAAAGCAGACGCCATCTCTGAGAGCCAATGATCCGGCCAGGAATGACTGCGGGAGAAATCATACAAACGTTGCACCAGTCGATGCATCGCATCATCGTTTCGTTCTCCACTGAACCAGTCTACTAATTCGCGGAATGTACTCCCTTCATCTTCTTCGCCATACTTTTCCTCAAATAGTTCTTCAAGCAGTTCCTGCCGCATGATTTCCGCTTCATTTTCATTCAGGATACGGAAAGCCGGGTTCAACGGAATTTGCTGATAATAACGGCGAATGACTTCCATACAGAATGAATGCAGCGTTGTAATAGATGCCCGTCCAAGCAACGACAGCTGCTTACGCAGATGCTCTTCTCCAGGCTGTTCTTCCAGCGCACGTTCCAACGCTTCCCGAATCCGTTGTTTCATCTCGGCGGCGGCCGCTTTGGTAAACGTAGCTACAAGTAAACGATCCACACTGTATCCTTGGGAGGGATCTGCGATCTTGCGAATAATTCGTTCAACCAGCACGGCTGTCTTGCCTGATCCCGCCGCTGCGGCAACCAGTATGTCTTCTCCGCTTTCCGAGATGGCACTCCACTGGTCATCACTCCAGAAGCTACCCTCCGGTTTTGGCATATTCGTCATGATGTTTCCCCTCCCTTGGTGTGAGATAACATATCCCAGATTTGCTGTTTGCCCGGTTTGGACAACAGGTTATACTCATTTCCTTCTATATTCTCATCAAACTGACAAACAGGCTTATACGGACAGAACGTGCACGCCACTTCCTGCTGAATACGATAAGGCTCAATGGCCACATCCCCATCCGTAATTCGGGTACCAATCTCACGGATATTACTGCGAACCGAAGCAAGCAGCGTATCCCATTGCTCTGGCGTAGCTACAGCGGCGCTACTATAAAAGCTTCCGTCCGCCTTAAGAGCAACTGGAATAATAGCTGAATATCCCTTATCCAGGGTGTTGTCCATTTGAGCGATTGCGTCCCGATCAGCCAGAAGCAAACCTTTCATTTTGAACCGTTTCAGTAGTTCTTGTCCTGCCTGCTCTGATGTCATGCCGTTTGCAGATTGCAACAGCGGGTTATGCACATGGAAATACAACGTTCCTCCCGGCATCGCCGTTTCCCCAAGCCATTCTTCGGCAGCACTAAGCAGCACCTCCAGATAGGTGAGCATTTGCAATGACAGACCATAGTACACTTCATGTAACTTGAGGTCCGTCTGGCTTGATTTATAGTCAATGACACGCAGGAGCAGACCATTCTCTCCTTCTGCGACATCTACACGGTCAATTCGACCCACGATCTCCATCACACAGCCGTTCTCCAGTTCAAAACGTAGTGGCGGCAGTGTTTTATCGGGTCCAAAATCAAGCTCCAATCCAATCGGTTCAAAACTTCCACGTCTGGACTGTTCACCAAGAATAACCGATGCCCGGCTAACAATGTCCTTCAATTTGCGGAAAATATAACCGTATCGCTTGGTGCTTAGCAAAATCTCCCCTTGCAGCTGTGGTGCAATCTGCTCCACAGTTTGCTCGGCTTCCTGACGACATTGGTCTGGAGTCAAACTGCCCCAACTACGATTTTCTTCGCGCAATCGCATAGCCAACTGGCTTAGTGCAGCATGAAACAGCTGTCCGATATCAGGAGCCTGAAGGCGGTACAATTGCCGTTCTTTGAGACGCAGCCCATGCGAAGCAAAATGGGAGAACGGACAAGCGACGAACCGCTCCATTCGCGAGACACTCGTCCTCACCTCTGTACCATACAGTCTGCGACTGGTAGCTGTACGTAGTGGTAATGCCCGATTACGATAAAAGATTGATCCCATCAACCGTTCCAGCTGAGGTCTGCTTGTCTCTCGAGATACATGCCAATTGTAGACCGCCCACCACATTTCAGGGATGTCTTCTCCGCGGCGCCATTTGCGCAATTGTCCAATAAGCGTTGACAGACTCTGACCCGGATGGGTGACATAGGACCAATGCGCTTCTTCCGAGTTCGCAACCGGTGGTTGAGCGAGCAATGGCTGTTCTTGTAGACCAAACATCTTCCGTACATGGCGGACAATCTCGGAAGGAAGCAGTGCTTTCCCCTCATCATCAGCAACCGGGTAACTCAGCCACAACTGGCTGCTTGCGGCTGTAAGTGCCGTATAGATCAGAAAACGTTCATCCAGCATCTGCCTTGTTGCACCTGGTCCAAGCGCCACACCTCTTTCCGTCAGTAACGCTCTCTCCAGTTCCGTTAATACGCCATCATCCTGAGGTACGGCGGGCAATTCACCATCAACGGCGCCAAGGATAAATACGTATTTGATGTCCTGAAGGCGTGTACGGTCCATAGAACCAACTAATACCTGATCAAGTGCTGGTGGTACCAGGCCCAGCTTCAGTTCCGTCAATCCGGTCTCAATCATCCCGGCAAACAGCGTGATATCCAGCCGTTCATTCCCCATCATATCGACCATCTGATCCAATAAATCTAGCACAGCTCCCCACATCTGCCGATGTTCTCTCGACCGTTCGGGGTCACCTTGTGCCTTAGCTTCAGCAGACATGTTCTCCAGCTTCCATGCGATCTCAGCATCTTCCAGCAGTCTGTATAGTGCCTCGCACTGGGCTTTGGCTGTCTTTGCCTTTTTCATTCGTTTCTCAAAAGCACCCAAGGAATCTGTAATGACCGTTCGACAGCTCTCCATTAAAGAAAGCATCTGGTCCCGTCCTCGACTACTGCCATCCTGACCGTTATCTTCCAGTGATAAGCTAGGTACATACTTCCACGGTTTGCCGTCAGTCCAGCGATACCCGTGAATACCACAAGCCAGTACATAATTCTCAAGCTGGTCCATATCTTCACGAGTGATGGAACCATCACGCGGAAGTAGCAGATCCGTTTTGACACAGCGAAATACATCCTCGTAACGCCAATGTCGACGAACAATGTCGAGTGCAGAACGGATAAACTCGGATAATGGATGATGAAGTTCATTTCTTCTGCGGTCCAGAAAGACGGGTACGTCATAATCCCTGAATAGAGGTTCAGCTATATCAGCGTAGGTATCCAACTGACGAACAAGTACCGCCATATCCCGATAACGCGCACCTTCGTTTTGTGCCAGGCGCCGCATCTCACGCAGTGCTCCCTCCATCTCAGCTCGTCGGTTCTCCGCTGCAACCAGTCGAATTCCGGAATCAAGGCCTTCACTTTTCCAACGAATTCGCCGGTCGAAACCAGCCTCCAGATGAGCAAGTCCCGGGCGATCCTTGTATCTCGGTGGAATCTCCGAATCTAGCACGGTTATATCGCTCGTTACACCCAGTTCGTCAGCCATTCCTTTCAGGCGCGCATAGGCACTTGCCGTGGGATAAAATAGTTCCAGTTCTCCAGGCAGTGCGCCGTGATCATAAGGACGATCCAATGTCAGTGCAATCGTCACGGAAGAGGACTGCAACATCAGCCGACCAATCACACTCATCTCCTGTGGTGTGAATCCCTGAAAACCATCAATCCAGATCTGGGCATCCTGCAGCAATGCACTTTCCGACAAACGATCTGTCAGCTCGGTCAACGTGTCTTCATCATCAATATATAAATTGGTCAGTTCCTGTTCATAGTCACGATATATCAGATTCAAGTCATGCAACTTGTCCTCCAGAATTGGCGAAGTGGATGAGGTATTCCCTCCAGACAGCCCGTCTTCCAGCAATGATGGATCAACTTCATAACGTTTAAATTCACTATATAAGTCATTTAATTCGCCTATAAAACCCAGCTGGCTGCCGGATGCACCAAACAGCTTTAATTCTTCCTTACGGCGCTGGATGACCTTGTAGAGCAGCATCTTTTTGCCTTCGGCTCCGATCGGAATACGAGCAGAACCACCTGCTTCTTGCATTACACGATAGGCTAGACGGCGAAAGCCGAGCACTTCTGCACGCATGGTACCTTTAATTGCTCCAGAAGACACCAATGCCTGCTCTGTTCGAAAAGAATTCTGTTCGGGAACGAGTAAAATCAAAGGTGTGCCTTGCGGCTCCTTTTGAAGCAGGGATGTAATTTCCCGGGTAATCAGCAAGCTTTTTCCGCTGCCTGCCCGGCCAATAACAAAACGAACGGACATGTCTAATCCTCCAAACCACACGTACAAGATTTTAATTCCCAGTATAACATATCTGACTTGGTTCGGAACATACGTTTGCCACTATCCGGTAAAACCGGAGATCCTCTCCGTTAACACAGCAAAACAGCAAAAAGCCCGCAGCTATCACACTGTGGACTTTTGACTTGATCTATACTTGATTGGAACGAAAATCATACGATTAATTCTTTTTACTGCGCACTTCGAAAATAGCAAATTTCAGGTAATGTCCTTCATCCACACCCAAAATTTGTGGGTGATCCTTACCGGCTGCCTTCCAGTCGATCAAACGAAGCACTTTGCCTGCATCTTCTGCTGCATCAGCAATCGTATCTAGAAATAAGTCTGGACGCATGTGATACGAACAGCTGGCTGTTACCAAATATCCACCCTCATTGACCAGTTTCATTCCTTGCAGATTGATATCTTTATAACCGCGACATGCACCTTTAACTGCTGATTTCGTTTTGGCAAATGCAGGAGGATCAAGGATGACCACATCAAATGTTTTACCGCCAGCTGCCAGCGCTTTGGATGTATCCACTTTCTGTTCGGCTGCACGTGCACGTGCGGTACGTTCATCCAGTCCCTTCACTTGTTCACGCAAGTACTGGAATGCATCAGCAACTACGAATTCAACCCGGTCAGTGAAACCGTTCAGCTCCACATTTGTTCGTGCACTCTCAATGGCATGCTCCGAAATATCAAGACAAGTCACTTTTTTAGCTCCATATTTGCAAGCATTCAACGTAAAGCTGCCCGTGTGTGAGAAACACTCCAGTACAGTGGCACCATCCCAATATGGGAATGTAACTACTTTACCACTTTTATTCACAGGCAAGAGCTGCTCTGTGCCATCCTGCTCGGTCGTTTGTAGTGTGATTCCACTCTTGTAGCCCCAACCCTTCATAAGCGGTTCAATGGCTGCACGATTCTCGCGTTGGTCGAAGAAGTAACCTGTCTTCTGCCCTTCCACGATATCCACTTTAATGAGTAGTCCATTCTCTGTAACCGTGACATGTCTTGGGCAATCTCCGTACAGTGGACCTTTGGTCTGCTCCAAACCTTCCAGTTCACGAATCGAGACATCACTGCGCTCGTATATACCTTCCGGCTGCATTACTTCAATGAGTGCCTGTACGATGGCTTCACGGCAACGATCCATGCCAAGTGTAAGCAACTGTACAACGAGAATGCTGCCGAATCGGTCAACGATTAATCCTGGCAGAAAATCAGCTTCGCCGTAAACGAGACGGTATGCCTCTCCATCCTGGATAAAACGTTCCCGGTGACGCAAGCAATCGCGGAAACGCGCTGCAAAAAACGCGGTGTCCATCTGTTCGGACTCCAGAGGTTGATACGCTACAACCCTTACAGTGATCTGAGATGCAGGATTGTAATAACCTGTCGCCAGATAGCGACCTTGATGATTCAATACATTGACCAGATCTCCCGGTTCCGGGTTTCCGTCAACAGAGGCAATTTCATTGTTAAATATCCATGGATGTGCATGTTCAAGCCGCTTTTTGCGACTGCGTTCGAGTGTAACTGATGGCAAGGTAGATCCACTTCTTTCATAGTTAGTTAAAAAGATAGGTTTGGTGCGGCGCGTAGGTGGCGTTTCGGTTACGAATCGATCTTCCGATCGCTGTTGTCTCCAGATTTTTTTGATTCCCTTTTTTAAAGGGAAAATCCGGAGGCAAAGGCGCACGCTTCGCTTCTTCAGATTCGATTTCGTCCCCTCCACTACGTTTGCACGAATCACCGTATCTTTTGAATTGGGGTGGCACAATTAGGTGGCGCTACGGCGACGAATTGTTCCTCTGATCGCTGTTATCCCCGGATTTTCCCTTTTCTCAAAGGGAAAATCCGGGGATAAAGGCGCACGCTTCGCTTCTTCGGTAACAATTTCGTCTTCTTCGCTACGTTTGCACGAATCACCGTATCTTTCGAATTGGGGTGCAGCAGTTAAGTGACGTTCCGGTTACGAATCACCGTATCTTCCGAATTGGGGTGGGGTAATTTAGGTCGCTTCCCTCTGAATTCCTTTAGGCTTGTCATGGTTGTCTTTTCTTACTCATAGGATGAGTTAAGGAACCGGATGGAAGGAATGATATTTCTATGTTTAGAGATGTTATATTGCCCTTACTCTATGGGCTTATTATCTTTTTTGGTGGCATGAAGCTGATGGAAACGGCCTTGCAGCGCATGGCAGGGCCCATGTTGGCAGATTGGCTCAATCGTGCCACCTCTGCTCCATGGAAAGGCATGGCCTTCAGTGCAGGTGCAACGGCCCTGTTACAGAGCAGTACTGCGGTCACCGTACTCACCATTGGACTGGCTAATGCCAGATTAATTACCTATGGACGAACACTTGGCATCATCCTCGGCACCAACATCGGGACATGCCTGACGACGGAGCTGGTGGGACTGCAGATCGGACGTGCTTCCCTACCGCTACTCGTCCTGTCGCTAACGGGCTGGGCCATGTTTGTTGTTCTTGGTGAACGCAATCTGGCCGCTCCTGAACGCACGCGTCAGACTCTGTTTAACATCCAGTACAGTTTCCTCGCAGCTGCGGGATTTGCACTTGTTATGACAGGCATTCAGGTGATGCAATCCATTGCCTTACCCTTGCGGAGCATGGGCGTATTTCAATGGTTTCTCGACCGCTCGGCCGACAGCTTGTGGTGGGGCTTCCTGGCAGGTGCCTGTCTGACAGCGCTCATTCACAGCAGCGCAGCTGTCATTAGCATGGCGATTACGCTGGCAGCCACAGGGGTATTGCCTGTGGAGATCGGCATCGCCATTGTGATCGGGTCCAATGTGGGGACCTGCATCACCGCTGTGATTGCTGCCGCGGGCGGAGCATCCGCAGGCAAATTTGTCGCAGCCTCCCATGTTGTATTAAACATTGCGGGAGCGTTGCTGTTTATGCCGCTGATCGGCCAGCTGCATGCAGCTTCGGCCTGGCTGTCAGCGGACAACGGGGCACAGATTGCGCATGCCCAGACCCTTTTTAACATCACCAGTTCACTGCTTGCTTTGCCATTTTGTTACTTGCCAATCTGGCACAAAAAACCACCGGTCCACGCCCCCGCGGCGAAGTCACCCGTGGCTTGATGATCTGTCTATCCAGACCCACAGAGCTCGCGGCTAACTGACTCGAACAATAGTGCGTTATACGTTAATGCCTAACTTGTTCAGGGCTACACGCAAGATATCATCGTTATTATCATATCCGCTCTGCTGCTGTAAGGACCATGCTTCTTCCGGAGCATACCAATCCACACCCTTGATTTCTTCAATCTGAGGCTGTAGATCACCACTCTCGGCTTCAACGAGATAATAATGAACTTCCTTGTCCACCGGGCCAAAGTCTGCATGTTGGTACGTGTAAGCAATGATATCAACCGGCTCTACAATGCGGCCCACCATACCTGTCTCTTCCAAAATCTCGCGCAGTGCCGTCTGTTCAATTGTTTCTCCATCTTCCATTTTGCCCTTGGCGAGAGTTGTTTTACCATAACGATCTACGATAAGCTGAATTTGAAGACGTCCGTCTTCCCCTGTTCTATAAACAACTCCGCCTGCTGAAATTTCTTTTTTGTTCATCGTGCTCTCCCCCATCAACTTCGATATCTTTATCTTATTTTTTTGCAAAAGAAGGACCTCATCTCCCCGGGTAAGCTCCCCAAGGAAATGAAATCCTTGTTTCTGACGCCTCGATTACATCGCGGCGGACTTAAGATTCTCTTCCAAAACACGTACCAGCGTAGCCTGACTCTCGTTGACGCCGGCTTCAACCACTTTGACTCGGCACACTTTACCGACCATATCCATCGTTCCATCAAAGACCAGTTGAATGTAGTTGTCGCTATAACCGTGCAGCTTGCCACTTCCCTCGCGGCCTTTTGCTTCACCTTCGGGAATAACATCCAGTACCTGTCCGACAAACTGCTCAGCGTACTCCAGCTGCATCTGCTCAGACAAGTCAATCAGTTCATGCACACGTGCATTTTTGACTTCTTCGTCCACCTGATCTTCCATTCGTGCTGCTGGTGTACCCGTACGCTTGGAATAAGGGAATACATGCATTTCGGAAAAACCGATCTTCCGCATCAACTCATAGCCATTACGGTACATCTCATCCGTCTCACCTGGAAATCCAACAATGATGTCTGTTGTAATCGCTACATCCGGCATTGCTTCCCGAATGCGAAGCATCTTGTTGTAAAACTCTTCTGTCGTATATTTGCGGCGCATGCGTTTCAACACCGCATCATCACCCGCTTGCAGCGGAATATGGAAGTGACGAACGAGTTTATCCGAACGTTTGATCACGTCGAGCATGCGGTCATCGATCTGACTGGCTTCAATCGAGCTGATTCGAATACGCTCCAAACCCTCTACCTTATCCAAATCCCACAGTAGATCCGTCAGATCATAGTTCTCCATGTCATCGCCATACCCACCTGTATGAATACCAGTCAGAACAATCTCCTTGTATCCGGCGTGTACAAGTTGATGCGCCTGTTGAATAATGCTGTTCGCCTCACGGCTGCGTGAGAGACCACGAGACCACGGAATAATGCAGAATGTACAGAAGTTATTGCAACCATCTTGAATTTTTAGGAAAGCTCGGGTACGATCAGCAAAATCAGGTACATCCATTTCTTCAAACACACGGGTTTTCATAATATTACGCACCGCATTAACCGGTTGACGGGACTCCTGAATTTCATTAACATATGGCAAAATCTTGTCACGGTCCTGTGTACCGATAACCAGATCCACCCCTGGGATGTCCAGAATCTCTGCCGGAGAAGTCTGCGCGTAGCAGCCTGTAACGGCCACAATCGCCTCCGGGTTGCGCCGAATGGCACGACGAATAATTTGACGGCTCTTTTTGTCGCCGGTATTGGTTACTGTACAAGTATTAATCAAGTATACATCCGCTGTCTGTTCATCAAAGTCCACTTGATCGTAACCTTCGTTTTTGAACAATTGCCAAATCGCCTCTGTATCATAGAAATTAACTTTGCAGCCTAAGGTGTAAAACGCCACGGATGGCATAATTACATTCCTCCCATTTCTCCGGATTCATATAGCACGCAAGTTAGTGCTGCCATTCCAGCTGTCTCAGCACGCAAAATGCGTTTGCCCAGTCCAACAGATACAGCACCTGCCTGATCAGCCTCTGCCGTCTCCTTCTCAGAAAATCCACCTTCCGGTCCAACCACGATCAATACTTCTGCACTTGCACCAGGTGCAAGTTGCTCTACAAACGGCTTCAGTGCATCTCTCAGCTGTTTACCGTTTTCTTTCTCATAACAATAACATACCAGGCTATAGCCCTCAAAAGAAGATAACAGCCCTTTCCAGGAAAGCGGCTGCTCAACGGATGGAATACGATTCCGGTGACTCTGTTCGGCAGCTTCCTTGGCAATTTTCCGCCACCGCTCCAACCGTTTGCCTTCTTTCTTGGCATCATATTGCACAATCGTACGCTCTGATAGGAAGGGTACAAATGATACCGCCCCAATCTCAGTACATCTCTGGATGACTGTTTCCATCTTGTCACCCTTGGGTAAACTCTGTGCCACGGTTACACGAATCCGTGCTTCATGGTCCATCTCGATAGGTTCCACAATATTGGCTGTCACTTGGCCAACTTCAATACTCTCAATTTCCACGAGTGCTTCTCTGGAGTTTCCGTCACTGACAATCAGTTTATCTCCAGGTTTACCACGCATGACCTTGCCAATATGGCGTGCATCATCACCTGTGATGATCACAGCGTGTTCATTAAACTGTTCTGCAGATACAAAATATCGCTGCATAAGTCAATCCACCCATTCTGTCCTGTTATGACTGGAATTCACCCCGCCTGATGGTAGGCGTGAATCCAATCGCCACAGATGATCATACAACTTTTACGTGTTTCTGACCAGTATATCCGTCCAAAACACGATACGCTTTTAGCGATATAATTCAATAATCACCTTTGCCAGATCCACATACATCGTTTGCGCAGACTCATACAAAGGTTGAATCGTCACATTTTGCAACGGAGGTATAACAAGAATCAATAGGAAGATAAAAATAGACCATTGCTCCACCCCTTGCAGCTTGCGGCTGATTGAAGGTGGCAGTAGATCCTCTAGGATCCGATAACCATCCAGTGGTGGCAACGGAATCAAGTTAAACAGGAACAGGAAAAAGTTGGTTAAGTTAAAGATAGCGAAAAACGTCGTGATTGCTGTGAGCAGACGCTCATTATCAATCCCACCGAGTGCTCCCGAACCAACCAGTGAAGCATAGATGATTGTACCGATGATCGCGAGCAAAAGATTGCTCAGAGGCCCTGCTGCAGATACGATGATGCCCATCAATCTAGGTTTGTCGAAGTTAGCCCGATTAACGGGAACTGGACGTGCCCAACCAAAACCGGCAATAATGAGTAGCAGCACACCTAACAAGTCAAAGTGTACAACCGGATTCAGCGTGACCCGACCCAACAGCTTCGCTGTTGGATCACCAAATTTGTTAGCAAAATACGCATGCGAGAATTCATGCACCGTAAATGCGATCAGAATGGTCAGCAGGAAAAACGGAAGCTGATCGATCGGATAACGAAAGAACGAATTCCAAAAGTCCATACGTTACCCCTTTCTGGCTACAAACGCCAGCCAATCCTCATCACGGTGGATCGCACTCACTTCAAACCCCGAGGCTACAAGTGCATCATGCACAACCTGCTCTTTGTTCTTCCAAATGCCGGATACAATATAGGTGCCACCAGACTCAAGCGCATTATAGACATCGTCTACGAACAACAAAATGATCTCAGCCAGAATGTTCGCCACGACAACCTTAACCGGCAGTTGTACACCAAGTGCAGGGTCCTGACTCCCAAGGACGGACAACAGATCACTCTCTTTAACCGTAATTTGTTGCTCCAGCCCATTCAGTTCCACATTCTCCCTGGCACTAATTACGGCAACTGGATCAAGATCGAGCGCCAGTACATGTTTTGCCCCAAGTTTTATCGCTCCAATAGCCAAAATACCAGAGCCTGTACCTACGTCAATAACTTCCTCGCCGCCCTGAATAACCGTTTCCAGTGTGCGCAAGCAGAGTGAGGTCGTTGGGTGGGTTCCTGTACCAAAAGCCATGCCTGGATCAAGCTCAATAATTTTCTCATCCGGACTTTCAGGCGTATACTCTTCCCAAGTTGGCTTGATCGTCAAACGTTCCGATACACGTACCGGCTTGAAATATTGTTTCCAGGCTGTTGCCCAGTCATCTTCATCCACTGTACGCGTCTCATAACGAACCTCACCTGTATCAATTCCGAATTCGGAGAGTTCCTCAACTCTCGGATTAACTTCTGACTGTAATGCAACCATATCCGTACCTTCGGAGAAGTACCCTTTGATGACTGCAAAGCCTTCCGGAATATCATTCAAAGGAACGTCGTATAACTCACCATATGTCGTGTCCCGTTTTTTATTTAAAGTACCGGACTCTTCAATCGAAACCCCTCCAGCACCCGCTTCATGTAAAAAATTCGAAATCATCTCCACAGCTTCTTCTGTGGTATGTATTGTTAGTTCATGCCATAACATACTTGGTTTTTCCTCCTCATTTTTCAAACATCCCAACTATTGTACTACACAAGCTAGCCGGAGCACAAAGCCGCACCAGTAAAAGAAAAACAAAACAGGATATCCGCAGCCTGACTGCTCGAATATCCTGTCATCTATTCATACATATCTGTTTTATTTACTTCAGCATTTTGCATAATTTGAATCTCACTTAACAAAAACGCCCACCATTCTGCGTGATCATCTCTGCGGCTTGCGGGAGCGAATCGTTGGATACGGACACGGTTAGCAAAATTTCTTGTTTTAGCCTGTTGACCGAGTCCTCTTTGGGTGTATCATACACCTGACCATTGGACAACATTTCCGTTTCATCACTAATCAGGGCAAGTACATTTAGTTCGCCACTAAATCCTCCAACGACGGCCGTAGGAGAATTATCGGAGCCCGTAACATCGTTTGAGTCCAATGCAGAAGCTTCATTGCCAAGGCTCTCAATACTCAATTGGTTCGGGTGCAGCAATTCCAGGGCTCTGCGTGCAGACTCGGCCTCAGTCCAGCTTGTAAAAACAGCTTCGAGGGTCACTGCCGAGCGATCTTCAGTCATGAAGCTCCCGTCCCTGTCGTCGATCAGCCGCTTCACTGCGGCGTAGTGCTTCTATATCTTCATGATCCGCAGCTTCAGCGCTGAATTCCACGTCCTCATTTTTCGCGGATTGCATACGTTTCATCTTTTCCGTTTTTGTTAAGATCTTGCCTGGACGTTCATGTTCTGCCATTGTAATGCTCCTCCTTCATATTGGGAAACTAGATCATTCCACCGGCTTGTTCGATAATAGACATAGCGCGGTGATGTACCGATTCATCTACGATGACAGTTAGTAATACATCTCTTCCTGTAGGTCCACCCTGTCCACCATCACTCATGCCGCTTGCAGAAGGGTCCGCCGCAGCCATGATTCCAGCACTGGCATTTGTTTGCATCGAATCGGGCACCCATGATGAAAAACTGCCGGAAACGCCCGGCTTGTAGGAAGCCCCGCTTGGTCCTACACCCGCATATCGGCTGAATCGATTAATCGACAGGTCCTCCACTCGCAATGCCTCCAGTTTTTTGGCCGCCCCTTGAGCCTGCTCCGGGCTGTGAAAGTACGCCAAAATATTTTTCTCGGTCATCCGCTTCACCTGCTTTCCTAATTTCTCGCATATCAGCTATGCATATCATTCTCGCCATGCTATCTTTCCGCAAGTTCGCTCAGAATATACCGAAATGCTCCCACAAATTGCTGTCGTGCTTCGTAGCATAAATCCATGGATTTTTCGAAAACCACTCAATCAGTAAAAAAAGGCGTACAAAAAAGGACACCCCGCGGTAAAAACCGCTGTGGTGTCCTTTTGGACTTGCTTTATTTTATTCTCAGTCGCCGCGGAAGGCGCGTTTCACTCTATCAAAGAAAGATTGTTCATGCTCATGTGTTTGCTCTCCATCCAGCGAAGCAATTTGGCGAAGCAGATCTTTCTGCTCGTCATTCAGCTTACTAGGTGTAACCACAACCACTTTCACATGCTGATCCCCTTGCCCCATACCGCGCAGGCGTGGTACACCTTTGCCTTTGAGGCGGAAATACGTTCCCGTTTGTGTACCAGCTGGTACTTTCAACTTCACTTTCTCGGTCAACGTTGGGATCTCAACTTCATCTCCCAGAGCTGCCTGAGCAAAGGTAAGTGGGATTTCGCAATAAATATCGTCGCCTTCACGCTCGAAGAAATCATGTGATTTCACGCGAATGACAATATACAGATCTCCCGCTGGTCCGCCACGCAGGCCGCCTTCGCCCTCACCTGTCATACGCAGTTGCGCGCCATCATCTACACCCGCTGGAATGCGGACATGGATTTTGCGTTGCTTGCGGACTTTACCGCTGCCACTGCACGTTGTACATTTTTCTTTGATAATTTGGCCCGAACCGCTACAGTTCGAACATGCACGACGATTAACCATACGACCAAACGGTGTATTTTGCACGACTTCCTGCTGACCGCTACCTTGGCAGACCGAGCAGGTTTCCGGTTTCGTTCCAGGTTTGGCACCTGAGCCATGACAGGTATCACAGCCTTCGGTACGCGGAATCGTAATATCGGTTTCTTTACCGAATACAGCTTCCTTGAACTCTATTGTCATCGTGTACTGCAGATCATTCCCCCGTTGCGGAGCATTTGGATCACGTCGTCCACCGCCACCCCCGCCAAAGAACATGTCGAAGATGTCGCCAAATCCGCCGCCGCCAAAATCACCGCCACCACCGAATCCACCTTGATTCGGATCGACATGACCATATTGATCATATTGTGCACGCTTCTGACCGTCACTCACTACGTCGTAAGCTTCTTTAACTTCTTTAAATTTAGCTTCCGCATCAGCAGCCTTGTTTACGTCAGGGTGATACTGACGGGCAAGCTTACGGTAAGCCTTTTTAATTTCATCGTCGTTAGCCGTTTTACTAACGCCAAGCACCTCATAATAATCACGCTTTTCAGCCACTCTTCCACCCCCATATCATTCACCATATCGCACATCGTGACAAAAGGAAAGCCAAAGCGCGGGAGCCCCGGCTATGACTTTCCCTCTAATTCGAACGTCACCGATGTTTAATTCGCGTAGAACTACGAATTAGTTTTGTTTTTTATCTTCATCCACAACTTCGTAATCAGCGTCTACGACGTTGTCACGTTTAGCAGAACCTTGTTGTTGCTCTTCAGCACCTTGTGCTTCTTGCTCTTGCGCCTGAGCTTGCTCATACAGTTTCACGGACAGTTGTTGAACGATCTCTGTCAGTTCTTCTGTAGCAGCTTTGATATCTTCCAGGTTGTCGGAAGCCAGAACGCCTTGCAGTTTTTCTTTGGCAGCATTCGCTTTTTCAACTTCGCCAGCATCTGCTTTTTCGCCAAGATCTTTGATCGTTTTGTCAACAGAGTAGATCAATTGATCTGCACTGTTTTTCGCTTCAACGAGTTCTCTGCGTTTTTTATCTTCTTCAGCGTGCAACTCAGCATCTTTCATCATTTGCTCAACTTCAGCATCGCTCAAACCGCTGGAAGAAGTGATTGTGATTTTTTGAGTTTTGTTCGTACCTTTATCTGTTGCTGATACGTTAACGATACCGTTGGCATCAATATCGAAGCTAACTTCGATCTGTGGAACGCCACGTGGAGCTGGTGGAATATCACCCAACATGAAACGTCCAAGCGATTTGTTACCTGCTGCCATCTCACGCTCACCTTGCAGAACATGAATCTCAACGCTTGGTTGATTGTCTGCATATGTGGAGAACACTTGAGATTTGCTTGTAGGGATCGTTGTGTTACGCTCGATCATTTTAGTGAATACGCCACCCGCTGTTTCGATACCCAGGGACAATGGCGTTACGTCGAGCAATACAACGTCTTTCACGTCACCTGTCAGTACGCCCGCTTGTACAGCAGCGCCCAAAGCTACAACTTCATCCGGGTTAACGCCTTTGTGTGGCTCTTTACCCGTCAGTTTTTTGATCGCTTCTTGTACTGCTGGAATACGTGTCGAACCACCAACCAATACGATCTTGTCGATATCGTTAGGCGTCATACCCGCATCACTCAATGCACGACGAGTTGGTTCAAGCGTACGCTCAACCAGACCTTCAGAGATTTCTTCAAATTTCGCACGGCTCAGGTTCAACTCCAAATGCTGAGGAACGCCATCAGCAACTGTGATGAACGGCAAGGAGATCGTTGTAGTCAATACGCCGGAAAGTTCTTTTTTCGCTTTTTCCGCTGCATCTTTCAAACGTTGAACCGCTGCTTTATCTTTACTCAAGTCAATGCCTTGATCTTTTTTGAATTCACTTACGAGGTAATCAATGATCACTTGGTCAAAGTCATCCCCGCCTAGTTTGTTGTCCCCGCTAGTTGCTTTAACTTCGAAGAAGCCATCACCCAGTTCAAGAATGGATACGTCGAACGTACCGCCACCCAGGTCATATACGAGGATCGTTTGGTCTTCGGATTTCTCCATACCGTATGCCAAAGCTGCTGCTGTTGGCTCGTTGACGATACGCAGAACTTCCAAACCTGCAATTTTACCCGCATCTTTAGTCGCTTGGCGCTGACTGTCATTGAAGTAAGCTGGTACAGTGATAACTGCTTGAGTTACCGTTTGACCCAGATAAGCTTCAGCATCGGATTTCAATTTTTGCAGAATGATTGCAGAGATCTCTTGTGCGGAGTAGTCTTTGCTATCGATTGTTTCCTTGTGGGAAGTACCCATGTGACGTTTGATCGACATGATGGTACGATCCGGATTGGTGATGGCTTGACGTTTTGCTGTTTCACCAACAACGCGCTCTCCATCCTTTTTGAAACCAACTACGGATGGAGTTGTACGTGCGCCCTCCGGATTTGGAATTACGACAGCCTCGCCGCCTTCCATTACTGCTACGCATGAGTTTGTTGTTCCTAAGTCAATACCAATTACTTTGCTCATCCGAAAATTTCCTCCCTCAACAATTTAAAATGAATGGGTCTGATCTGACCCTTATTTAGATGTTCATGTTGCTAATCGTGCTCTATGTGTACAAACCTTTATATTAAACTTCGCCCACATTGTTCAACCATGGAGCCGACTCATTCCTTCCTATAAGGAATTTATGAGCTGACTTTAACCATAGCTGGACGAAGCACTTTATCTTTCAGCATGTAGCCTTTTTGGACTTCCTCAACAACGATACCTTCTTCGTACTCGTCGCTCTCCACTTGCATAATTGCTTGGTGGAATTCAGGATTGAACGGTTGTCCTACCGATTCCATAGCCGTCAGACCTTCATTATTCATCACGGTTTCCAATTGACGGAAAATCATTTGGATGCCCTTGGAGAAAGATTCGACCTCTGCTCCTTCCGGTACAGTAGCCATGGCGCGCTCGAAGTTATCAATAACCGGTACCAGTTCGGTGACCAGCTTCATCGAAGCGTATTTAGCCAATTCTTCTTTTTCCTTCTGCGTACGACGACGGAAGTTATCAAAATCAGCCTGTGCACGGACATAACGCTGTTGTTGCTCCTCAGCTTCTGCCTTCAGACGTGCAAGCTCATCCTGCTCCTGACCAGCCATCTCTTCAGCTTGTGCTTCTGCAGCGCCAGCTTCATTAATAGGCTCCTGCTCAGTTGCTGTTACCTCTTGTTCTTCTGTAAATGATTGCTCCTCTTTCAAGATGTTCACCTCCTTATACGAATGAAATGGTTCATTCCCGAATCTTATTTGAAACGATGTGTTAGCATCGCCGTCAAGTCACGGGATAGTGTATTTAAAATATGAATGACACGTGCATAATCCATCCGCGTGGGTCCTAGAATACCGATCGACCCCAAAGCCTCACCGTCCAATGAATAGGAGGCTGTAATCAGGCTGCAGTTGGCAAAGGCTTCATGATCATTCTCAGTGCCGATTCGCACTTGAATACCAGATCCACCCGGCACGGGCATCATCAATTTCATGAGTGTTGGTGTCTCTTCCAGCAGGTCAAGAATATCTTTTACCTTTTCGATATCTTTAAACTCCGGTTGAGTCAACATATTGGTGGCACCACTGAGGAACAGACGATTATCATGTTCGTTGTCAAAGGCACTGTTCAGCACCTGCATAACTTCCTCGTAACGTGTAATATGCCGTTCCATCTCTTGCCCAAGTTCGGTATAAAGACGGGATTTCAATTTGTAGATTGGTACGCCCACAAGCTTGGTATTTAACAAGCGAACCACATTTTCCATCTCGGCTACCGAGATTTCTGGTGGAATCTGAACCGTCTTGTTCTCCACTTGACCTGTATTGGTCACGATAATTGCCACAGCTTCACTCTCGTTCAACGGAAGCAATTGGAAGTGACGTAAGGACGTATGGAATACTTCCGGTCCAAGCAGGATCGAAGTATAATTCGTCATATGTGACAAAATATTGGATGCATGCTGAATAACTTGTTCCATGACGTTCAATTTTTCAGCGAAGAACGACTTGAGATCATCCAACTCCTGAGGCTCCACCTGATTCCAAGGGACCAAATGATCGACATAATATCGATAGCCTTTATGAGAAGGAATGCGTCCTGCCGATGTATGCGGCTGTTCCAGGAAACCCATATCTTCAAGGTCCGCCATTTCATTACGGATCGTCGCCGGACTGTATCCAACATCTCCCCTTTTGGAAATGCTCCGGGACCCTACGGGCTCAGCTGAACGGATATAGTCATCCACTATAGCGTTCAGAATCATTCGTTGACGCTCTGTTAACATGGTGAGTATCCCTCCTTCTGACTGTACTGTCCCATGTCGTTAGCACTCCGGTTAGATGAGTGCTAAGCGGTAATACAAAAATACCAAACTGACGTGAACATTGTCAAGTGAGTTTGATGAGTGGGCTCATCTATTTATAGTATAGACCAATGTCGACGAGTCCTAACAACTTTATTGAACATACTTTGAAGTAAAAAAGGACTGCATGTAGGGCAGAGGCTGACTCGGCTCGATTCATGCAGTCCATTCAGTTGTTATGCTGAAACGTTAAGCTCTTTTAATACCGCGATCTCATCGCAACAATCCTGCTTGCTGCAATGAACACAGTCGGTCCATACTTTCTCAGGGAAAATCTCTTTTTCCACCACGGCAAAGCCGTTTTTGAGGAAGAAGGATACTTCATATGTCAACGCCATAACCTTAGGAATCTGTTGTTTCTCTGCTTCTTCTACCAGTCGGTCCAGCAATCGGGAGCCAATACCGAGCCCTTTGTGTCCTTCCGAGATACCGAGTGATCTGACTTCCACCAAATCATTCCCCAGACGACAAAGCGATCCGCAACCCACCACTTCACCATCAACTTCGGCTACAACAAAGTGCTCCAGCTGTCGGTGCAGTATTTCCCGTGATCGCGGAAGCATGATCCCACGCTCTGCATAGCCCTTAATCATTTCATACAGTGGTTCAACATCTTCCGGCACGGCTTTTCTGCATATTACCGACATCCTGCTCTCCTCCTATTACCAAGCTTTCCAGAGGAAAGCTGACTTCGTAGTTGTTAAATTAACACGCTCTGTAAAATCAATATGAATAAATATACAACAGAGCGTATAGAATTTCAAGCTATGAATTCAGCGATAAGGACCCGATAAACTCCGCAAAAACGTCATTTCCGAACAGGATGCCCTGCTCGCTCAGTCGGAAGCCGTCTGCCGTCCGCTCAAGCAACCCTGCGTTCAACATTTTGCCCAAAGGCTTCGCAAACACTTCTTCCATGGACTCTCCGAACTGTTCGCTAAAGCGTGAGGCCGAAGCTCCCTCCAACATTCTCAGTCCAACCATCAGATAATCTTCCATAGCTTCCGGGCGAGCAATCTCAAAATGATCCAGACGAGGCAGTCCTGCTCGTGAAGCTTCAACATAAGGATTTATACCTTTAATATTCATATGCCGTTCGCGGCCCACATATCCATGCGCACCTGCACCCAGACCATAGTAGTCCTCATTACGCCAGTAGGTAATATTGTGACGACTCTCAAAGCCCGGCTTGGCAAAGTTACTAATCTCGTATTGTCCATAGCCCGCTTCTTTCATACGTCTCATTAATAGAAGATACATCTCCAGCTCATCATCTTCATGAGGAAGTGGTAACTGGTTCTTCTGATACAGGGTATGGAAAAGTGTATTCTCTTCCACTTTCAGGCTGTAGATGGAGTAATGCGGCAGATCCAGTTCCAGCGCTTTGTCGATACTCTCATTCAACATTTCAACAGTCTGGTTTGGCAAACCAAACATCAGGTCAATGGACAGGTTATTCAAGCCTGCTTTTCGAGCATTCTCCAAACTGCGGTATACATCATCCGTATTATGAATACGGCCAATGCCTGTCAGCAGATCATTCTGAAACGCCTGTACGCCAAAGCTGACACGGTTGACGCCGCCTTCTTTCATCGCAGCGAGTTTCTCCGCATCCGTTGTTCCCGGGTTGGCTTCCATCGAAAATTCAATATCGTCTGCCCAATTTGGGAAATACGTCTTCACGGAACGAAGAAATACGGCCATCTCATCCGGTTTCAGAGCTGTTGGCGTACCCCCACCTACAAATATCGTCTTGATCTCGCCCGGTGGATTGGCCTTAACTGTATGTTCCATCTCCCGTTCCAGCGCTTCGAGATATTGCATCACGGGCTGATCTTTCAGAACGTAAGAGTTAAAGTCGCAATAAAAACATTTATTCGTGCAAAAGGGAATGTGAAGATACACCGCTTGGGGCGCACCTGTCTTCCGGCTGTGTGCTGCCAATGTCATGGCAAGTCCCCCTCTATTTGAAAAAAGGAAAGCCATCCGGCTTCCCTTTCAGCTTAGTTATTTAATATTCTGTGTTGTAACCATGTTTGCAAGCAAACGTCCTACAATTCAATTTCGATACACACACTCTGTGATGTACCCGAGACAAAATATCGTTTATCCTTTCATACACAAATTATTGATGTACCAAAAGGATTCACGTGACGTTTGCAAGCAAACGTCCTAGTCATCAATTTTCAGTACCGCCATGAATGCCTCTTGTGGCACCTCAACGTTACCAACCTGCTTCATCCGCTTCTTACCTTCCTTCTGCTTCTCAAGCAGTTTCCGTTTCCGCGAGATGTCACCACCATAACACTTGGCAAGTACGTTTTTACGCATTGCTTTTACCGTCTCACGAGCAACAACCTTGGTACCTACAGATGCCTGAATTGGTACCTCGAACATTTGTCGTGGAATCAGCTCGCGCAGTTTCTCACAGACAATGCGTCCGCGGTTATAGGCACGGTCACGGTGAACGATGAAGGACAGAGCATCCACCTGTTCGCCATTGAGTACAATATCCATTTTCGCCAGATTGGACTGACGGTAACCGGACAGTTCATAATCCAGGGATGCATATCCTTTGGTACCGGATTTCAACTGGTCAAAGAAGTCATATACAATCTCGGACAACGGAATCTCATAGGTAATGGTAACCCGGGTTGTGTCCAGATATTCCATATTTACATATTCACCGCGTTTAGTCTGACACAGCTCCATAATGGTGCCTACATAATCATTCGGTACGATAATATCTGCCTTGACGTATGGTTCCTCGACGTAATCAATCCGTCCCACCTCAGGATAGTTGGATGGGTTGTCGATTTTCATCACTTCACCATTCGTTAAGGTAACGTGATAGATTACACTTGGTGCCGTTGTGATCAACGGAATGTTAAACTCCCGCTCGATCCGCTCCTGGATAACGTCCATGTGAAGCAGTCCAAGGAATCCGCAACGGAATCCAAAACCGAGAGCACTGGATGTTTCCGGTTCAAAGCTCAGAGACGCATCGTTCAACTGCAATTTCTCCAACGCTTCACGCAGATCAACATAGTCCGATGTTTCGATCGGATAGAGACCACAATACACCATTGGGTTAATTTTACGATAACCCGGCAAAGGTTCCAGTGTTGGATTTTTGGCATCCGTTACCGTATCCCCGACTTGTGTATCGCCAACATGCCGGATACCTGCAACGATAAATCCAACATCACCGACGTTCAGCTCGTCCACGATGGTCATACGAGGTTTGAACGCTCCAACTTCAATGACTTCAAATGATTTACCTGTTGCCATCATTTTGATTTTGGAACCGGATTTGATTTTGCCGTCAACAACACGCACATATACGATTACACCTTTGTACGGGTCGTAGTGCGAGTCAAAAATCAGCGCTTTCAAAGGCTGGTCAGGATCACCAGTTGGTGCTGGAACACTTTTCACCACTTGTTCCAAAATTTCTTTGATTCCGATTCCTGATTTGGCCGAAGCCAAAACCGCATTACTTGTGTCCAAACCAATAACATCTTCCACTTCCTGCTTCACCCGTTCAGGATCAGCGCTTGGAAGGTCAATTTTGTTGATAACCGGTAAAATTTCAAGATTGTTATCCAATGCCAGATACACGTTGGCAAGTGTTTGGGCTTCAATTCCCTGTGCCGCATCCACAACCAGCAGAGCACCTTCACATGCAGCAAGACTGCGTGATACTTCATACGTGAAGTCTACGTGTCCCGGTGTGTCAATCAGATTCAATAAATACTCTTCACCATCATCCGCTTTGTAAGTCAAGGCTACTGCTTGTAGCTTGATCGTTATTCCACGTTCACGTTCAAGGTCCATTTTATCCAGAACTTGTTCCTGCATTTCACGTGAAGTGAGCGCACCTGTGTGCTCCAAGATCCGGTCCGCAAGTGTTGATTTGCCGTGATCTATATGTGCAATAATAGAAAAGTTACGAATTTTACGTTGTCTTGCCCGAATGTCAGTCATTCCTTACCCCCAGAAACAGCCTAGTGTCAATCACTTCATTATAACAGTTGAAGCACAGTGCATCAATCCCGTGATGTCTCAACTTTATAATAAAGTGTCATCATGCACTCCCAGAGGTTATATTGTACCTTAAATTTATAGTATTTTATTCAGCAACGCCGCTAAAAAGAGAGACCACCCATTTGATTCCACTGTGTGAGAGATTTTGCAATAATCCAGCCGTTTTGTCTGCCAACACATCAACCGGAGCCTTATCTTGATCCGCCCCAAGCACTTGGCTTGGTGACTGAACAGGTACAAATGGTGGTTCTTTAATTTCCTTTTGGACAGGTGCAGTCGGAACAGATTCGGTCACCGATGAAGTTGGCTCAGTTCTCACAGCGGTTGACGTGCCGTCTGATGAATTACCCATATGAAAGTTGCTGCCAGCCAACTGCATTCCAAACAGCACACCCAGCAACATTAATACAGCGATGGATAACAGTCTTTTACCGAATCTGGACATATGCTTTGCCTCCTGTCACTCTCTACTATTTTTCCTTTTTACATATATGGTTCCTATCCACCCTGCGACGAGGTTTTGGCACTGGCTTTGTCCACCTTCTGATCTTCCCAATACACTTGGGCAATCATGTCTGCTAGAATCTTCGATGTCCGTTGGAGCTCAGCTCCTGTGTTGTCGATGCCACCAATCTCAATCAAAATGCTGTTGGGTGAAAGGGTTTGGTTATACTCTCCATTGTTGGCTCCTCCGCCATCTTTGCCCCACACACCACGGGATACCCCAGGATACTTGGCTTCCAGTTTCTTATGAATTTTCGCTGCAAAGGCTTCATTCTGCTGCCAATTTGGATTTTCATGTCCAATAATGAAATACACTTTGGCGTAGCCCAAGTCATTAATAGTGGTTGTTGTTTTGCCATGACGCTGTGAATCGCGATGAATGTCTATGAGATATGTCAGATCATCATTTTGAGCGAGTGCCGCTTTTACCGTTTGACGGGAGTATTTATAAGAATAGTTCCAGTTATAGTCCTTAACTTTAGTGGGGTAATCATCCTTGGCGTGTTCTACGCCGATTCCCAGCTTCTCCAGACTGTCTGAGAGGTAGGTTCCCACTTGAAACACATTGCCTGTTGATTTGCCTGATGATGGATTATCACTTTTCGTACCTAGCAGTGGATTGTAGCCTTCCCGTGGATGGGAATGATAGATAAGAATTGACTTTTTGCCTGTTGTCGGTGAGCCTGAATTGTCTTTCTCACCATTCTTTGCTGGGGGATCTTCTTTACCTTCTCCATCTCCAGGCTCACTCAACTCAGGTGGATCCGTATTATCCTGGCCTGGAGGAATGTGCAGCTCACTACCGGGTTTCCCTCCACCTGCGGAAGCCGTATCCGTAAGACCGGGACCGGGCTGATAATCTTCGGGAGCCTCGGCTTTTTCGTTACCAGATCCAGGACGGAGCAGAACAGGTTGGTTGGAACCCATGCCCGGCATTTCTCTCGCAATCAGGCTCTTTGGATCTTGAGGATTTACATTCGTTAGTAATTGGAAAACAAATGAGGTGAGATTTTCACCGGATATAGCTGAAGTCTGTTCCTTCTGGGTGAGATGGGGCATCTCCATACCGAGCATATCGACGAAAAAGCGGCTTGATACGGCACTCGCAAATCCTTTCATGGAAGAAACGGGTGAATTATTCAAGCGTTTCTCTGCCATTCCCCCGAGACCAAGTACGACAAAAAACAAAGCAGATATGATCATAAGCAACAACAACGTACGGCCCATGGCCAGCACGTGCAGACATCTTTTTTTCCACTTTCCAATATTCCAGGCCAATATCTTGTTCATTCTGCTGTCTCCTTCCCTGCTGGACAACTCTTATACTTCAACTCTATGAGCCCGCCCAATTTGATAGAACAGGAAAATGAAAGATTCCAAAAACAAAAAAAAAGAAAGTCCGATAGATTCGGACCTTCTTCTCAGCAGTTTTAAGTTTTAATGTGTATAGGCCGCTACGTTATCTGGATTCACAGCATCATGGAGTGCCGCGTTAAGTCCTGTAGCAATAACATTGGCAATTCCCTCAATAAACTCATCGATTTCCTTTGGGGTAACAATGAGGTCATGACCTAGTGGCTCCAGTACCTCTTTCACCAAACTCAAACGATCTTGCTCACCAATGTCGTCCAGCATACCCATGATCTGTTTGGTCTGATCCGTTTCCTGGCGGAAGTGTGAGCGCATCATCTCAATCACATTGTTCACAATGGTGGACGCATAACATACGGTTGGTACTCCGATGGCGATGCAAGGCACACCTAATATTTCACGAGTCAGGCCACGCCGTTTGTTCCCAATACCGGAACCAGGGTGAATACCAATGTCCGCTACCTGAATCGTTGTATTTACACGTTCCAAGGAACGGGAGGCCAGCGCATCAATCGCAATAATGGCATCCGGCTTGGTCCGATCTACAATCCCCTGTACGATGTCACTGGATTCAATGCCCGTTGTACCTAACACGCCGGGAGCAATCGCGCTGACTTCCCGATACCCTGGCGCAACCTGATCTGGCACCAATTCGAAATACTGACGCGTCACCATCAGATTTTCCACAACAAGTGGACCGAGTGAATCCGGAGTGACATTTAAGTTGCCCAAGCCAACAATCAAGACCTTGGAGGTTTTGTTAATTCCGGCCTTAACCATAAAATCTTCCATTTCACGTGTGAACTCGGCAGCAACTCGCTCCTGTAACTCGGTATCACCATTCCGTAGTGAAGGTACTTCCAAGGTGACATAGTGGCCTTTTACTCGACCAATAGCCGTAGCTGCTTCTTCAGTCAGGACATCAATACGTGTAATCGTAATGCCCTCTTTTTTCTCTACATCTTCCTGTAGTCCGGGAATCGTCTGTTTCTGTCCACCTTGCGCCATTTCCTTGGAGTCGATCGCCAAATCGGTACGAACTGTATAGTTTTGCAAATCCAGTGTCATTCTGTCCCTGCCTCCCTTACCGCATTTGAGCATATTGTGTGGGAAAAAGGGTTTCTTTATACAGCATGTCGAACATCGTAGGAATATCTGTTGCATTTTACATGCTAGCGTGATAGAATATTTTAAGTTGTGAAACGTTTGTATTCATGCAAATGCCTTACAGGAGGTGAATGTAATGCCAAACATCAAATCCGCTGTTAAACGCGTAAAAACGAGCGACAAGCGCCGCGCACTCAACGCTTCCCAGAAGTCTGCACTCCGTACAGCTGTTAAAGCTGCTGATGCTGCTCTGGTAAGTAACGAAGTTGATACTGCAAAAGCTGCGATTCAAGCTGCTTCCAAAAAGCTGGACAAGGCTGTAACTAAAGGTCTGGTTCATAAAAATGCTGCAGCACGCAAAAAGTCTCGCTTGGCGAAAAAACTGAACGCTCTTTCCGCACAAGCGTAAGAAGCGTTACTTATACGATCCAATGGAAAAATCCTGAACAGCATAGGCTTTCAGGATTTTTTAGTATCTGATTCGATAAGTATAAGACAAAGATAAAGCGACCTTTATTCCGATGATTTAACGATCATGGAGCAAAGGTCGCTTTGTTTGTTATTCACACTAGTAAGCTATTACGTTTCTTATCCATTCATGCACCAAGTCTCAATAAGAACAGCTCCAGACCAAGCACTTTATCCACCGCTCCTGTTTTCATCTGGTAATCCAGTTCGCTGAGGTGACTCAAAATCATTCTCAGACGTTCCGGCTGAAATTTCCGAGCTTGCTCACCTGCAATCTTAACAGCATACGGATGCAGACCTAGCTGACTGGCAATCTGCTGCTGGGAGTAACTTTGTTGGCCCAACTCTTTCACCTGGATCATGATCCGAAACTGGCGTGCGATTAGAGCCGCAATTTTAATCGGTTCTTCCCGCTGCTTCAGCAACTCATAGAAAAGAGCCAACGCTTTCTCCAGTCGCAAATTAGCGAGTTCCTCCACTAGCGAGAATACATTCTGCTCTGTACTACGGGCAACCAGTGACTCGATATCAGCACGTTTGATTGTCCCCCCATTACCCGCAAACAAACATAACTTATCTACTTCAGCAGACAGGGTCTGAAGACCTGTTCCTGCATAGCTGATCAACGTTTCCGCCGCTCCCGTCTCCAATGAAACATCCCGCTGCTTCGCAAGTTTTACTATCCAATTCAATAACTCTTCTCCACTGAGTGGAGCAAAAGCAAGAACTACTGCCTGTTTCTTGACAGCTTTCACCAGTTTCTTACGCTCATCCAGCTTATCCCCTTGGGCCAGGAAAACAATCGTACTGTAATCTGCCGGATTTTCCATATATGTAAGCAGACGATCAACCTGATGTTCAATCTTGGATTCTTTACCTGCGGTGAACAGGCTCGCATCCCTTACAATAATTAATTTGCGTGGAACCAGAAAAGGTACGGTCTCTGCTTCTTCAATAACGACCTCCACAGCCGTTTCAGACAAATCATATGGAATAATCGCAAAATCACGATGTTCTTCTTCAATAACCTGTTCTTTTAACATATCCGTAAATTGCTGTATCTGGTACTTCTCCGTTCCGTACAGCACATAGATCGGTGCCGTTTCTCCATTACGTATTGCCTTTGTTGCACTTTTTACATCCATTCACGGCGCCTCCTTATCCCTCTTATCCTACCAGAAAAAGCGCAAGACAACAAAGGGACCTTACATCCAGTTATGGATGAAGGTCCCCTGTCCTACATCTATATAAACGCTGACACCGGCAGTTCTAGAAAAAGCCGGTGCGCGGTCATACGACGTCAGTTGCTTGAACTGAGATAGGACGTTTTGTTACTTCCACTATATGCTTGTCATACTGAAAATGTTCTTTCGTTTTAGAGGAGCGCACTCCCCATTTTTAATTATTTCGCAGGAGCTCCACCTGAAACAGCAGGTACATTAAACGAGTTCTTCGCCGTTGTTCCGTCCTTGTCCGTTTCGTAATTAAATAGGGTACCATCCTTTGACCAACTCGCTGACTTCAGTGTCCCCTCTATGCTGCGTTGTTCAACCAAATTTAGAACATCCGGTTCGCTCACAGGTTTGGAGTATATGCTGATTTGATCACCAATAAGCATAACTACATAGGAGCCGTCAGGTGATTTCCATTCTTTTGGTGCTGCTGTTGTAGCCATTCCCTGATCCGGTCCTGCTGCGAATCCTTTGTTTCCTCCAGAAGCGTCTGCACCTGCACTGGAATCAGGTACAGTGTTACCTTCAACCGGAGCATCTTCAGTTATATTAGGTGTTGTATCCTGAGAAGTGAAGGATTGCGCATCTCCATTTTCTGTTTCTGTTACTCCACTCTCTTCCCCATCTGCAGAAGATTTAGGAGAATCTCCTGATCCCTGAATTCTCTGCTCAGAATCTTGGTTTTGAGCCGGATTCTTCTGATTATCGGTCGAAGGAGTTCTGGACGAATTATCCTGCGGTCCTTTATTCGGAGCAGGCGTTGATTCAGTGGCCGGTTGTTTAGGTGTCGGATCTGACTGAACTTCAGGCTCCTGTACCTCATCTCCACCGTCTTCAGGCATTGTTTCTACGTCTTGGTTATCTGGTTTAGTTGGTGAATCATTCGATTGACCCACAAACACATCGTTGTTGCTTGGTTGTGACGAAGTGGCAGGATCATAATTTTCAATATTCTTGCTTAACGAATTCTCATCCAAATTGCCGCTCTCTTGAGAAGCTCCAGAGCTCATCAGCATGGAATCGGCATTCTCAATCTGTTCAGGCGGATTTCCCCAGATGGCAAATCCCAATATAACTGCCGCAGCCGCTGCACCCATGGACATACGTCCTGCCATCGAGTTAAGCCATTTTTGCTTCGTTTTCCGCTCACTTGAACGTTGTAAATTCTCAAATGTAGCGGGGACAGGATTCATTTCCTGTATGGTGCTACTTTGTTCCTTCCGCGCTTCGTCAATGGCATCAAGCTGTGGCATAATCGCATCAACTAGACTAAATTTCGGGCTTACTTGCGGTAATTCTTCCAGTTCTCTGGAAAGAGCTCTGAGTAAACTAAAATTCTCGGCGCACTCCGGACACTTTGCCACATGCTGTAGCATCTGCGCGGTTTCCGCCTCGCCCAGATCATGATCCAGATAGCGGTGCATCCATTCCACCACCTCTTCGCATTTCATCCTGTCACACCACCTTTCTGATATTCCTGTAGTAGATTCTGTAACTGCTGTCTGGCTCTAAATAAATAAGATTTCACCGTATTCAACGGAAGATCGAGACAATCCGCAATTTCATTGTAGGATAAGTCCTGCAAATATCTTAGAACAATAACGGTACGATGATGCTCGGGAAGCTTGTTGATCGCATCCTGAATGTCCTGGGCCACATATGTAGACATGACCTCGTACTCCACATCCTGATTATCCTGAAAAACCATGTCATGTTCGTCAATGGAGACAGACGGCTTGGTTCTTCTGAATTTATCAATACAGATGTTCGTGACGATGCGTTGTACCCATGTTTTGAATTGGGCCTTTTCTTCGTATGAATTGATTTTGGTGTAAATTCGGATCAACGCTTCCTGCGCAGCATCCAAAGCGTCCTGTTCATTATTTAGAATGTAATATGCGGTCCGATAGACATGTTGTTCAATCTCCCGCAATAGGGTAATTAGAGCGTCGCGATCGCCCGATTGAGCGGCTCTGATGAGTTCCGGCTCTACCACAAAGGATCCCCCTCTCCCTGCAACCTTACAGACGTGATCATCAATAAAATTGTTGCAAAGTTAAGTATTTTTTTAATTTGCCATAACAAAATAACGGCGTATGTATTAGGGCCGCTGAAATCTTCTCTTAGAATAACAGAAATTGCATAACGAGTCACCAAACGTATCCAAAAGGGATTCCATTACTTACACGACTCAATTCAAATGCAATGGCATACATTATAGATAAGCACTTTTTTGGTTCCTAAAATAAAAAAAGTCGAAATTTGTCCAAATTTAAGCTGATTTTAATGCAATTTTCATGAAAATAGTGTATTGTAAATTTACATTCATAAACACGAGGTGATGAGCATGCCAGCTCTTGCGAAAATTCAAGCTTTAAAAGAACAAATGCCCAAAGAATATCAAAGTATTTCCCACTTTGTTGAACATGCATTGGAGTCCATTGATACTCTGGTCGAGGAACATCGGAAGTACGTAGCTGCACAGGCATTATACGGCGATAAAATCGTTGGATCGGAAGAACGCTTGTACAGAGAAACCGTACTGGATGTCAGAGCACAGCTATTGATGACTCTTGAGAAAACGGTAGAAGATCTGTTGCACAAGGGCGACAAACACTGGAGCAAACACTTTAAGGATGGCGTAGAGTAGTTCTTATATTTCTTCTACATTTTGAAAAAATGGCCCGTTTTCCGATATTCTCCCTCCTGGGGTGTAACGGAAAGCGGGCTTTTTTTGTACTGTGACTTGCAATCAAAAGAAGTGATTAATTGGTATATTCATCAGTAAATCGCCATCAGTTTGCCATTGAGAAACCCTAAAGCTCTTATGCCTGCGGAGCTGGCATACACCCAAACCTCGATTTTGCCTTTTGAACTCGTTTCATACGTAATGCTCGATGGATCTCCCCATGCAAGGCGCACCTGAGTTATGTTCATTCCTAAAGCTACTTCTCCAGCAATGATTTTATTCCAAGTAGACTTGGACCAATTGTATTTCTTATACGGATCAGAAGAGAAGAATTGGTTGGAATCGGCAAGCATCTCCGTCACACTGGAAGGCGCCCCTCCTGCATAGGCAGAAACGGTTTTTCCTTTTGCATTACGGAAGATAATAGAGTAACTTCGATCACCGTATTTAATCTTCTCAATTTTGATATCTGATATGGTCACTTTACTGAAACGTTGCCCTAAACTCGTATCACTGTTGATCCAGTAGGACTTGCCAATGAAGCGAGCAAGATTCCCCAACTCTTTTTTCTTGATCAGTGCAAGTGTATCCTTCGATTCCACCAGAATAGAAGAATTTCCAACCAGCACCTTGGCCTGCTTTAGCTCAGCATCCCATCGAACCTGAATACCCGCAGCCTGTCTTAACAAGTCCGCAGGAAATACAGTTTGCCCTCCAATGGTTTGTACTTTCCCTTTCAACTTCAGCTCTTTGTTGTTTAATCGCGCAACAGCACTCCCTTTTTGCAAAACAATACTGTCATCTCCAAATTGAATTTCAAAAGATGAACCCTTCACATCAATTTTGGCTCCCAAAGTTTTGAACACCGACTGTACTGGCAAGTATACATTTCCATCCAACAATGTGGCGCCTGTTAACTTTTGCTGTGAATCAACGTTCAGTTGAAGACTTGAGGCAAAATCACCTATCTTCAAAGTCACTTTGGTTGTTCCTATGCCCGTAACCTTCAGTTTGCCTCCTGCCTGAATTTGTGCAACTCGGGGCTGCTCCACTATAATTTCTTCAGGCAATGGCGCACGCTTGTTTTTGAAACCATTACTATAATTCTCCTGAACAGCAAGCGTGATCGTATCCCCAATATTAGCTTCCTTGGAAGATGCCGTAAGTGTCACTTGATTTAACGCGGGAGCTGATAGAGGAGTTAACTTTCCATTATCATATGTAGCCCATGATCCATCTTGTAACTGTGCATATAGCTCATCCAGATTAGGCGCATACACCATCCGCGATACGTTACTTAAACCAGGCAGTTGCTCGCCCTTATATTTGGCAGTTCGATCGTAGCTCCAGACGCTTCCATCCTGTTTCACCGTGAGCAGCTTATGCGTACTCCCCCACCAAATCAAAGATTGCACATTATTCGCAACCGTGATGTAGTCATCCTCATACAGCATACTTACGATCACTACCGAGTCATCATTTTTCAGCACTGCTGCGTAAACACCATTCGTTGCAATTGCTTTACCATCAGGTACATTTCCAGCTTTACGTATTTTGTTGTATTTGTCATAATATATATCTCCTGATGAAGATAATGCGCTATAAGAAGAATCGCTTCCAAAACTATAAGAATCCGCATCGATAATCGATTCCAAAACCTTAGCCTGATCATCAAAATTATAAAGGTTTCCATCCTGAAGCTGAACCCATCCATGGCCATAAACTTTCACAACGCCATTGAATTGTTTCGTTACTGGTTTATGCGCATTGTCCTTATTCCACCGAATCACTTGGCCATCGGCAGTCCACCCATAGATGGAATGGTCTTCTGATTTTGAAATACCAATCAGTTTTCGATTTTGTGTCCATACTCCACTTGTGGCCCCTTTAGACCAAAGTGTACCATCGTCCAGCAAATAGTCATTTCGGTCAAGAACTGAAGTGATGGAATTACCCGATCCAGATGATGCAAAAGCGGAGGACTGTCCTACGATCAAACCGATAACTAAAAGTCCAATGCATAGGGCTATCGCTTTTCTAATCCATTTCACTCTAAACTTCTGAGTTGCATTTCTGTTCTTTTTACTTTGCGACATTTCTACAAGTTCCATTTTCTTGATCCCCTCATTATTATGTATAGTGCTACGATCCCTAAGTATCTCTATCCCTCCTCTAAGGTGGGCCTAACTATTATTCGGTAAAAACAACCATAATCCTGCAACAAAAATCACATAACATTAATCAAATCCGTAACTAAAAACATATTTTTACATATATACAACAAACCAAATACAAATGATTGCATTTAATAATCTAAAATAGAAACATATTATAAACGAAATAGGGCGTGCAACCGTAACAAAACTATAAATGGATATGCGGGAGATTAAATGAATCTAATAATATTTTTCAAATACTTCCTGGGATTCTTTCTACTCAGTAGTGTGTTATTCATTGCATTTAATATGATAATTTGGCATAAAAGTTGGGATCAAATTGATCATATACTAAACTTATTCAGCGCAACTATAATTAGCTTGATAGTTGGCATATCAAAGGCAAGAGAGTAACTGATTTTTAGTCAACTATCCTAAGTGATAGTCTAGATGTCCTTACACTTCATGAAGTATTACTTACTTCTAGTACGAAAAGTTGAAAAAAAGATGACTGCATAACTAAAATATTATAACGCTGGAACCATCTGTCGCTAGCGAGTGAAGCAGCTTATGGACAAAATGTTCGTTAGAAAAACTCTTACATCCGTATCTGAATATAAGAAACTATGGAGAAATCGGAACAGCAAGGAATTATTTCAAATCCAAATAAAGGTCGGTTTATATAGGATGTGCAAATCCATTCTTATAGAGAAGGTACAAACCTTAGAAAAACGAAGGTTTGTACCTCTTTTGTGTGATGAACTTATTGATTATAATAAGGGCCATTTCCTGTGGATTTATTCAAGGACAACAACTGAGACACCGTTACGAATTGGTAGCCTTGCTTTTTTAGTGATTTAAGCATGTGGGGCAGCGCATCAGCTGTAGAAGCGTGAATATCATGCATAAGTACAATCGAACCTGATCTGATGTTTTTAGCAACCTCTTTATTTACGGCTTGAGCGTTCCGGCTTTTCCAATCCAGCGAATCCACTGACCATAAAATAATGGGTGTTTTCTGTTCTTTGGTGACTTTTTTGACTGATTCATTCATAGCACCATAAGGCGGACGGAATAGGGTTGGTTTTTCCCCAGTCGCATCTTTGATTCGGTGCGATGATTCTATGATTTGTTTGCGCACCTCACTCAGGCTCATATTCGCAAGATTCGGATGACTCTTGGAGTGATTGCCGATCTCGTGGCCGGCCTTAGCAACCTTTTTAGCCATATCAGGATAATACTCTACTTGTACGCCCAGCATGAAGAAAGTAGCCTTCGCGTTATACTCCTTCAAAGTCTTTAGAACTCTAGGTGTCACCTTTGGGTGAGGCCCATCATCAAAGGTAAGAGCAACATATTTCCCTTTAGGATCAAGCGGAGGCTGAGTTGGCCTCTTCCCTTTTGGTTCATCGTTATTTTCATAAGTAATATTCCATTTTTTAGTAAGGTCCTTCTTCAAGTAGGAATGCAAGGATTTCAGTGGAATGTTCACTTGGACCGTTCCGGCTGCACCTGCAGCGATCTCGTATTTATTAAAGTATAAAGTAAAGACTCCGTTACCTATGGACCATTTCCATCCAGATGGATTTTTTATAGATTTTTGAAGTTCTGCTTCGAATACATAAGAGTGAACGTTTTTCTGTTTCTTCAATTCCCCCTTCACGATGGACATAATATGGTTAACAGCTGCTTTGTCATAAGTCATGATATCAGATAAATTCAATATTTTATTTTCAGCTGTGTCGATATTAAAAGATTTTATTATCGATTGTCCATTAGCACCGCCTGTGGTGATTTGATAGGAAGTGAACACTAAACTATATAAATGGTCATTAATTTTATTCGTATCTACTGTAATATTCAATTCAGCACGATGATCGCCTTGAAGCGTTTTTGCACCGGTTTTAACCTGGGTTAAGAATTTCTTTTCCTGATCATTGACCCACGTCTGAATAGGAGTATTAATCTCCTTGCTGTTTGAGAGAACGTTGCTAATCGACAGTATATAATGCTTCGTATTCTTCGTCCTTGTTTCGATATTTAAGCCTGGGTATGCACTGGGCGACACTTCAACGTTCTCTGTAACGCTGTGGTTCCCAGCTAGAACATTTTGCACCATTAGATTGATTCCTAGAATCCCGCCAGCTAATACAATAAATCCAACCAGCCAAACGGGCCACCGTGTTTTCTTCCTTTTGTTCATTTCAAATCATCCTTATCTTTATTCTAGTCATAAAACTGCAAGTCATTGTCTATCATTTCTTCCGGCGATGGTGGCCCAAAACTATCGAAATACGATACCTGATGAAAAATCAACCATCAGTTATTCACATCAAACATCGATGACAGAAAGGCACCACTGAGTGCCTGCACTCTCGACAGATCGATAATGAGGAGCCACGCAAATCCCCCTAAGCCCATCATGCATTTTACTTTCGTCCTTATCTTTTTGATTTGTCGCTCATAGGCAGGACGCCGAGGTTGTGAAAAAAGTTTTCTCCAATTAATGTAATCAATGAAGAGAACAAAACAATTTCATGGAACTTCTGCCTTTAGAACTAAAAAAAGCATCCCGTAAGAAGAGAGTCTTCGGGATGCCACATTCAGAATAATCGTCATGTTTCCAGCATAAGACTTGAATTAATGTTGTACTTGTACATTTAGAATGTCGGACACAAATTGGATTGCACGTAAAACTGATTTTTATGAATCGAAGTGGCTGCGCCGAGCGCTTTGGGAGCCATTTTCGAGAAGAAGCAGGACTCCTCCTCGTAGGACGCGCTTGTCCACTGCTCATTTTATGCACTTTTGCAGACTTTGCGGCTGAACCTCACTACACTTCATATACAAGAGATTCTGTGCAATTTCGAGCAAAACGATCATCACGCCATAGGCTCCCTTAGTAAGCTGCCACCTTTTTCAGATCCAACTTTACTGCGACTTCTGGCTTCATATCATTCGGCTTTGCCTCAGAGGCTGGCATTCTTCAAATTGAAACGGAACTCCGGTGAACCCACATATCCCGGCGCGATACTGTATTTCGGGAAGACGATAACCAGTTCGCCTTTTTCAATATAAAACGACTGTTCCGTGAACGTCCCTTTGAATTCTTCCAGGAAGTATTGATCGGGATCCTTTCTCATTTGCGCAAGAATATCTGCATCAAGCTTTTCTTTGTAGTTAGAACCGAGGAGATCCTCCAGTGTCACGCGCTGAGCCGCATAGGCATTTTTCAAGTTGTAGGTATCGATCCGGGGCATGCTTGTTCCGCCCCTGTAACCTTCCGTGATTACTTCAAGCGAAACTACTCCTGCCGGGTTTCCAGTTCCGTCCGACTTTAGCTTATAGCTGACGTAAAATTCATAGGGGTGGAACTTCTGGTGATTTACTTTTGCCTTTTTGGCCGTTTTTGCGGCATCCTTCTCCCACTGAGCAAGATCCTTTTGCGCACGGGATAAAAGGATGCCATTCAGTTCATTCTGGTATCTGGTGTCCAGCATGCCGTCCAGCTGCGGTACCTTGATGTTCACAATAAGGTTCTTGCTTGTTGTGCTCAGTACCTTCTCCACGATTTTCACTCCTGTAGCCAAAGGGACGGTTGAATGTACCTTAGAGCTGACAGTTACGTTCGCTGAAACAGGTGCCGAGGCCAGCGCATTTGCAGATAAGCTCGCTGCGCCGACGCCGAGCATGGCTACACAGCCCATGGCCCCCATCTTCATGTATTTTATCGTTTTCTTTTTCATAGCTTTCATCCTCCATCTCTTTGTATGAGTGTCTAATCAAGCACACTCATTGGCTAGACGCATGAGATGGTACAGAAAGTTTTGGAAAATCAAAAACAGAACAATGTCTCTTCGACCAAAGTACTAACAAAAACCAGCTAATGTTTGTCAAGCATTTCTGGTTGGATGAGTTCTCTTTTCGTGGTATACTTTTTCCGACCAACACGAATAACCTCCACGGGTATGGAGGTTTTGGTTAAATATGGATTACACTTGGTAGGGCTGGCCTTTCTGCAAGATGGCGAAAATGTGATGTAACAGCTTGTTTGCGCAGGCGATCACGGCCACCTTGTAGGGCTTGCCCTCGTTTCTTTTTTTCTCGTAGTACGAACGGATTCTTGCATTCGCATTCTTTCGCATTCCACATTGCACCGCTAAATATAGTGAACGTCTGAGCCTTTTAGAGCCTCGTTTCGTAATTCGTGTACTTGTCGCTGTGAACTTTCCTGAACTGAAAATCCCTGGGTCAAGGCCCGCAAACGCTACAAGTTGCTTCGCATCACTAAACTGTTTCACATCACCTAGTTCAGCTACAATGGCTGCGGCCAGTTTCGTTCCAATTCCCGGGATACTTCTCACCAGTCCGACTTCAGGCAGATTTTCTGCAAGTTCCTCCATTTGTTTTTCGAGTTCCTCCAGTTGCCGAATCATCGTCAACAATAAAGAGACCATTCCGAGCAGTGCCTTGCTTTGAGCGGGGCTACGCCGAATTTCTCTCCATTCATCCAGTACTTCCTCCAGTTTTCTCGCTTTTTCATTGGTCCATCGCTTGGAATGGGATCGTCCCGAATTACCCTGAATGACTTCATTCCAATTCGTCACACTTCCCTCCAAACAATGAGACAGCACCGTCAATGATGTTGTTGAAAACACATTGTAAAATATCTGCTCATACGTCGGAAAAACTTGCTCCAGCAAGGCTCTGCTGTTCAGCTTCGCCTGCACAAAGATTCCCGTGACAAACTCATGCTGCCGAGTCAAATGCTGTAGCTCTGTAAACGTCTCATCCCAATTTCGATGCGGCTTCACGTCGCCGCGATAGTACATCTCTGCCAGATGCCAAGCATCTGCAGCATCTGTTTTAACTTTGCGTAACTGCGTTCCCTTCGCTCGCTTGGATTGCAAGGGATTCACAATGTAGTAGGTGTAGCCACTCCGATTCAGACAGGACACCAAGGCACGATGGTAATGCCCAGTCGCCTCCAAAACAACCACTGGAGCAACACCCGTTTCGGCTTGAAGGGCCCCTAACATCTCCGTGAATTGTTCGAATCCACTCGCAACATGCTCAATGACGATAGCTTTACCAACGGGCTCATTTCGTTTTTGAAACGCCTGTATCACACTTGAACCTTTAGCGACATCTACACCAACAACAGGTTCCATGCCCTCACTCCTTATCTTTCGTTTCGCCGGTCCTTTCCACGATGGTTCCAAACCCATAGCTTCGCTTGTTATACGGGGTCAACTGCCCCTACCAGCCCAAACATGGTCTTTTGGAGGTCGTGGGAGAACTGTTTTTGTTACGAGGTCCTAGCCCCTAAAACCGCCACGTTCTCCCGGCTTCCCCCATCGTAAAACGACCACAAAAAAAGGCCAACCAGTAATTACTGGCTAACCTGACAATACGAAAAACCGGCGCGGGGTACCCCATCACCGGTCTCTTCCATTACTTAATGTATTTGTTATTAATCAGAACGTCTTTCAACACATCCGTGGGAATGACGAATTCCACAGAACCCATATAGCCTGGCGCAACGTCATATTCGTTGAAAGCAATCACCAGCTTGCCGTCGTTGTTGATATAGAAGCCTTGATCCTTCGCGATGCTCTGGAACTCACTGGTGATCGGCACGTCGGTAGCTCCCGGAGCCCAGTAAATCTTATTAGGGTCCGCTTTCATTTGCACCTGCATCTGCTCTTTAACGTTGTCGCTGATGAGCCGTACATAACGATCGTCCTTGAACAGCATCGGCAGAGTTATGAGGATTTGGTTTTTCTTATCGATCGTATCAAACTGAAGCTCCTCCGAGGATGAAGCAGCGGTCTTGACCACGTATCTTTGTATAGATAAAATCTCGTCGTTGTCCGTCTTTACTTCATATCCGACATCAAGTCCCAGATGGCCTCCGCCTTGCTTCTTCAATTCGCTGATTTCCGCCTGGAACTTTTCGTAAAGCGCTTTGTTCTCCTTCATATATTTCTCGTTCAACCCGCTTTGCAACTGCTCATTCTCCATATCGGTAATGGAAGGCACTTTGATAATCGCATTGTAATTAGACTCGTCAACCACGTATTCCTTGAACGTGAGCACTTGGATAACCCGGTCCACACCCGGTATGGATGACAATGCTTTCGCTACAGGAGGGCTCACATTGATCGCAACAAGGAACATGACCGCAGCCGCACTGGAAACAGCTAACCATCTGTAATTTGAGCCGCGGCCCCTCCTTCCCTCCTTAGAGAATTTATGAATCGATTGGTTTACAATGCTATCCAATTCATCTGGAATGGGTATTTCTTGATATTCTTTTCGCAGCTGTTCCATGTTATTGTTCATCTTACTCGATCTCCTTTGGTTGTTTCATCATTCATTTTGATTCGCAATAGCTGATGCGCCTGATACAGCCTTGTTTTAATCGTATTCACATTCTCATCCAGCACAGCCGCAACTTCTTCGATCTTCATGTCTTCAAAATATCTCAGTATAATGACGCTCTTGTATTTATCCGGCAAGGATTCGAGCATTCGCTTCAAATCAATGTCCGTATACGTATCTTCTTCCCCGGGGCTGTAGGTTTCGATCATTTCATGATCCATCGCCTGAACCTTTTTGTTACTGCGCAGAAAATCCAGGGCGGTATTCACCACAATCCGGTAAAACCAGCTTTTGACCGCATCTGGGTTCTTCAAAAGTTCGAGATGCGTCATCGCTTTGTATATGGAGTCTTGTACGATATCCAGGGCATCATCCTTATTTTTGACATAGCTATACGCAAGTCGGTATACGTTCTCTTTATGCTCGGTAATACAGTGTGTCAGAATTTTTTCAGTTTTCCTATTGAACATGGCCGATTATTCCTTTTCTATATAAATCTTTTGTCGTAACAAGAAGTAAGACGTATACGGGTTCCCAAAAAGTTTTGGCATCCAAAATTTTTTTCACTTCTGCAAATCGTTCAAGGCCCTCACAAGCAGCTCAGCGTAAACCTCGGTGCCTCTATTAAATGCACCTCGTCCTTTTAAAAATAATCTTCCCATCCTTCACTTACCGAATACCAGTCTACTACCGATGACCGAATTCATTTGAAACTTTCGAAGGTTTCTTTCCGAAAAAACAATGTATCACTCGGAACCGAAAGTTGTTTGGTAGTCTGTAGCGCTTTTGTCGTTGTAGGCTTTCTATAGTAACGATATTTCATATTTTTAATCCGTCTCCTTCTGATCTGTGCCGGTGGAACCACGCTCCCCTCCCTCATTTCCTACCCTGCCACTACCAAAAAATATGTCACCACCATGCAATTAAGAAAAAAGTCGTTTCGCAGCGAAACGACTTCTTTCTTTTATAGGTCAACTAAGTACTTTCTTTCTCTAATTCCCACTTTTCCTCAACCTCTGTATGTTAAAATATAGTAACGCCTTAGCCTATCTCTTATTGAATATAGTTATTTAGGGAGGTCAATATTTAAATGACAAACACCCATAGAATCAATAGGCCGCGCGGAAAAATAGTTGCAGCTGTATTAACTGCAGTTCTCATTTCACTTGCAATGGGGATATATCACTATGTCCCTATAGATGAAAGATTAGAGAATACTTACTATTATTCATTCGGGTATAAATTTGCGGTTGGATTATTGATTAATCTCGCTATTTTACTTTTCTTACTTACGCCACTTTCTATATTGGTGGATGGATTACTTTTATACAGAAAAAAAGATAATACGTATAAAAGATTGCTCGTTGCAATCGTTGCATATGGTCTATTAGGCTTCATAGGTGGGATCATCTACTCGATATTTACACGTAACTTCAGTACTTTTTCTGCTCAAACTATCCACATTGTTGTATGTTCTCTTGTCTTTTTAACCTTCCAGTTGGTATTAAATCGGAGTTTTCTTCACTCATCTTCATACCGATAAATAGATTGCCTGCCTTCACTCAACTCCAAACAACTTGTACCGGATATCAATCTTCCCATCTTTCACCCTCATCTGAACCTCTCCCATCTGATCTGTCCGATAAATATCTGACCCGGTAGCCTCCAGACGTTCCATCACTCCCGGATTGGGATGCCCATATGTATTGTTAACTCCTGCAGATATCACAGCTGTTTTGGCGTTCCAGTATTGGAGCCAGGCTTCGGTGGACGACGTTTTACTGCCATGATGAGCGACCTTTAGAACGTCAATGGAGACAGATGCTGAAGCATCATTTAAATTACCTTGCAACGGGCGTGTAAGTACCCTTTGTACAACTCCCTCTGTAACTCCAATATCTGCACCTTTCTGTTCAAACTGGGCAGCCAACGAGCCATCCTGAATCATATAGAGCAGGTCCTGCTCGGCCGCAGCATCCATATCTCCGGTGAACAACATGGAAGCCCCCGCCATTTCCAGCAAAAAGACAACGGAATCGTGATTCTGATGTTCAGACACTGGTAAATTGCCTGATCCATTTACATCCATATGTTCCAGATCCGGAGCTATAAAATGTAAAATTGTCTCCTTATCAACCTTATAGGACATGCCTTGCTGAATGGCGTACAGAGGAATTTTACGTTCCATGGCTGTGTCCAGTAATTTATCAAAGTTTTCTTTACCACTGGTTGTGCCATTAAACATGAAACGTTTAACCGGAATCTGTTCCAGCACAGCCTGTAGTCCTCCGGCATGATCCTGATCGGCATGCGTTACAATTACAGCGTCCAGTTGATGGATACCTCTCTTTTTCAATAGAGGAACAACCACCTTGGCTCCCACCTCATACGGATCACGCCTTGTTTTCCACGATTGTTCGGTGTTCCCAAAACTAACCGTTCCCCCGCCATCCACCAGAATGTGTTTTCCTTCCGGGGTTGTAATCAATGTGCTGTCTCCCTGACCAATATCCAAAAACTGCACGATGCCGGTTCCAACAGGCTGCGGAGTCTGATATGCCCACCACAATCCAGCAATAAAGCTGAGCGCGAGCAACCCGCACAACCATTGCTGAGCTTTACTCATTCGTTCATGTGCATAATATCCTGCACCTCGTGCAGTAAATGCACTTGTATACTCCGGCCAGGCAATACTGGCTCCTAATGTCGTTAATGAAGTTTCTTTTCCATCTACACGGTTCTTACCTTGATCCTGTGCCACGTTAGACATAGAAGAGCGAATGCCCACATTCTCCATGGAAACTGGAGGTTGTCGCCTCACAAGAGGAGCCGTCTCTTCCTCAATAAACGTTGTTTCTCGCTGCTCACCATTGCCACGATGCAACAGGTAGAGTAAGGCATACAACACAGCATAATATGTGGAAATCCATAACAAGGGCGGTGTTGCCCAGATCAACACAAAACCTGGCAGGCTGTTCATCCACTCCACGCTTATAAATGTCAGTTGATTCAGTTGCATCGCAATCCATGCGAGAGGTTTCGCCAAGGGAACCCATATGAATGACAATAACATGGCGACCGTCCCCAGAGGTAATACAATAGCACTGATCAAAGAAACCAGCAGAAAGTTAGCTACAAATGAGAGTAGTGAGAACTGGTTGAAATACAAAATGGTTACTGGGAACGAAATCAGCTGAGCGGTCACGGTCACGGATGCCGTTGCAGCCAGAGATTTCGGCCAGCCGCTGAACAGCCGGTTAATCAATGGCATGTAGATCATCAAACCTGCGGTCACGAGAAAGGATAACTGGAAGCTCACGCTTAGCAAAAAGTACGGGTCCCACCACATCATCAGCAACGCTGCTGCACTGATCATCTGAAGACCGTCTCTGGCGAGACCACGACGTGCCATATACAACCCAATCATGGACATAATTCCTGCCCGAATCACTGAAGGTGAACCTCCGGATAACAGTACATAAGCTGGCACCAGGATCAGAACAATCGTGAGTGCCGTCTCTCTGGTAAGCCTTAGCCAAGATAGAATGAGAAGCAACGAAGCAACATATACAGCGACATGGGTTCCGGAGATTGCCAGGATATGCGTTAGACCGAGTTGTGAAAACTGACCATAGGTACCTGGATCGATATCAGTAGCCATCCCGATAATAAGACCCTTCATATAACCTGCATGAGGCTCTGGAAATAACTGCTCAACCGCCGAGCCCAACTTATGCCTAGTCCAATCCGTCCAACGTAGTACGTTATATTGTCCAAGTCCCTCAGGAGCAACTGCTGTGACCGAACTGGCTCCTTTCACTTTGAACAACCAGTGGATATGCAGGGTGCGCAAGTAACTGCGATAATCAAACCCGCCAAAGTTCCTGGCTTCACCAGGAAGGACAAAAGAACCATTAAGCGTAATCAAATTTCCCCTCTTCCAGCCCGCTGCTACCTGTTGTTCTTCTTCCTCCAACAGTCTGACTTGTACCATCAATTGTTCATCTATGTTGAATGCAGATGATGCTACAAGATCTGTATCTGCTGACGAATCCGATATTGGTAATATTGAAGACATCTGTATCTTAAAGTCAGCCCGATCTCCATCAATACGTACATCTGACACAATTTCACCCTTAATTTCAGCTGACCATCTGTCCAACTCATGAACAGCGATATGCATGGTCTCCGGCAGACTACTATGATTGCGTGCGTCATTCCACTCCCAATGTGCAGCGCCTCCAATAAAGGCAGCGAGTAAAAATAAAACAGACCATCCACGCACATCCATAAAACGAAGTAAAAGTGGTAAACATGCCAGAGCTCCAATTAACCCCCAGATTAACGCCCAGCCTGTTAACGCACATGCTATCCCGCTCCCGCACAACCAACAAATCGTAAAACTTAATAACGGTCTGCCTTTCATTTCTCCCCCTCCTTCATTTCACCCGTTGAACGCAGAAAAACCCCCGGAAAGCCAATTCAGGCTTGCCGGAGGTTCTCCCTCACATATTCGACCATATTCACATTAATTGCTCACAGTCATCATCGTTTCCCGCGGGGGCTGGTAATTCTCCAGCCTGCGGAACGTTATGCCCTTCTGTTCCATCATATTGGTAACCTTGCCGGTATCTTTAGGATAAGAACGATGAAACACGATTTCTGTAATCCCGCTATTCGCCAGCATATTGGCACATGTCCAGCAAGGTTCGTCGGTCACATACACGGACGAGCCTTCGCGGTCGATTCGATCTGTGAATAAAAGCAAATTTTGCTCCGCATGAATTGTGCGAATGCATCTTTGCTTTTTCACCATTTCTTCTTGCCCATCGGTCACGACCAACTCATACTCTTCCGATATCATGCAACCTGCTTCAGAACAATCCGGGACGCCGGTGGGTGCACCATTATAGGCTGTTCCCAGCAGTTTCTTTCCCTGAACAAGAACGGCGCCCACATGACGACGCGAACAGCGGGAACGGGTGGAAACCATATACGCGATGTCCATAAAATACGTATCCCAGTCCTTGCGTACCGCTGTACTCATGCTGCTTTCCTCCCGCTTAATACAATTTATATTTTAATTTTACCGGATCTGCACATACGGCGCCATCTTCTCCAGCATCTTCATCCCGATTCCTTTGACCTTTGTCAGATCACTGACTTTCGCAAAAGGACCATGTGCATTCCGATAGTCCACAATAGCTTGAGCCTTCTTCTCCCCAATTCCGGGAAGCTCGATAAGCTTGGAGACAGGAGCGGTATTCACATCAATCTTGCCATTGTCGCCAGATTCCTCACGAACTACAGGTGGATTACTGCTTGATGCCGTCTCCGAGGTAACCGAAAGATCAGAATTCGTACCCTGCGCAACTGGTTCAATCGAATTTGAGGTGTCCGGTGGATTATCATTCGTCTGACTTGTAGTTCGAACAGCTGTATCACCTTCAACCCTAACGCTCGCAAGCCCTTTAGACTCTTCTGCCTTTGTCTCATTCCCAGTCTGCATCCCACTTGCATCAGCTCCCGAAGATGCTCCTGTATTGCCCTGAACCGAAGTAGCCGACTGTACAACAGGGAGTTCCTGCTCTATCGTCGGCTTCTCGGTGCCGAGCTGCAAGGGTTCCCAGCCACTAGGTGGTTGTTCACTTTTGCCCGACCATAATATAAGTATACTTCCAACCACCGCAGCAGCAATGGTCATCCCTTTGTTCCATCTCATTCTTCCACACCTCTCCCTGAATTCAAAATCATTCATTTCGAACACGGGCGGTGCTTCCGAACCGTTGAACTTTCCTGATGAAACAAGTTGTGCATTTTTCATGTCATGTGAAACAGGTCCTCACGCATAGAATAGAGGGAATGAACTGCGCCAGTACCGTAAAGCATGAAAGGAGGCCTGAAACAATGAAGGTTGGATTTATCGGAACCGGCAGCATGGGCAGCCTGCTAATCTATGCCCTGATCCAATCGGGTGCACTTGAGCCCCGGCAGATCGCGGCCAGCAATCGAACCCCGTCCAAAGTACGTCAGTTATCCCTCCGTTACCCCGGTCTGCATGAATCCCAGAGCAATCGGGAAACGGTGATCCGAAGCAACATCATCTTCCTGTGCGTGAAGCCGCTTGAATTCAAACATGTTATTGACGACATCCTGCCTGTCGTGAATCCCAATCATATAATTGTCTCGATCACCAGTCCCGTGCAGCTGCGACATCTGGAATCTTCACTTCCTTGCAAAGTCTCCAAGGTAATTCCCAGCGTCACACACCAAGTCGGCAGTGGAGCATCCCTCTGCATACATGGCGAACGAATGACCAGTGAAGACCGCGCTGTGTTGGAAAGTCTGCTCAGTCATATAGGCAGGCCGTACCAAGTGGATGAAGCCTGTACACGAATCACATCCGACTTCTCCAGCTGCGGACCTGCATTCATATCGTTCTTTTTGGAACAGTGGATCGAAAGTGCAGTGAAGCTGACAGGCATCAAAAGGGCAGATGCCTGCGCTCTGGCTGGCGAAATGCTCCTGGGAACAGGCAAGCTGCTCACCGAAGGAGGATACACCCCGCAAGAGCTTCAGGCTCGTGTCGCTGTACCTGGCGGTATTACCGCTCAGGCACTCGCACTGCTGAAGGTTAGTCTTGACGGCGTTTTCGACAACCTGATCCACACGACACATGACAAATATGATGAAGATTTGTTAAAGCTGGATGAACTATTCCGAGCCGGTGAGATTAACCGGCAACAATATTAACGAGTTTGCCTGGAACGGCAATGACCTTGCGAATGGTCTTGCCTTCCAGCGCCTGCTTAACAGGTGCCAGCTCCATCGTAAAGTCCTGCATACCCTGTGCATCCAGATCCTTCGCGATCGTAGCACGAGTTACAATTTTACCATTTACCTGAACAACGATTTCTACTTCCGCATCCACTGTCATGGACTCATCATATTCAGGCCAAGCCACGTAAGAGATCCCACCTTCGTGACCCAAACGGCTCCACAGTTCCTCTGCCATATGCGGTGCCAGTGGTGACAACAGCTGCACAAATTTCTCCATCGCTTCACGAGGCAGTGTGTCCGCTTTGTATGCATCGTTGATGAAAATCATCAGCTGGCTGATGGATGTGTTGAAGCGCAGATGTTCCAGATCATCCGTAACCTTTTTGATCGTTTTGTGAGCAGTTCGTTTGAACTCATCCGTTCCACCGTCCACCGTAATCTTGTCATTGATGGCTCCTGTGTCTTCGTTAATGAAGAGACGCCATACACGTGACAGGAAGCGGTGCATGCCTTCAACCCCGTTTGCATTCCACGGTTTTGTCGCTTCCAATGGTCCCATGAACATCTCGTACAGACGCAATGTATCTGCACCGAATTCATTCACGATTTCATCCGGGTTAATGACATTACCACGAGATTTACTCATTTTCTCATTATTGGTACCCAGGATCATACCTTGGTTGACCAGTTTGTGGAAAGGCTCTTTGGTCTCCACAACACCCAGATCATACAGCACTTTGTGCCAGAAACGAGCGTACAGCAAGTGAAGTACGGCGTGCTCTGCTCCGCCAATGTACAGATCAACTGGCAGCCACTGCTGCTGTTTCTCCTTGGAGATCAGTTCCTTGTCATTGCGCGGATCGATAAAGCGCAGGTAATACCAGCAGCTACCCGCCCATTGTGGCATGGTATTGGTCTCGCGACGTGCCTTCATTCCCGTTTCCGGATCTACCGTATTCACCCACTCCGTAACATTCGCCAGTGGTGATTCTCCTGTACCCGAAGGTTTGATCTGGTCGATATCAGGCAGCAGCAGTGGAAGTTGATCCTCAGGTACTGTCTTCATCGTTCCGTCTTCCAGATGCAGAATCGGGATTGGCTCACCCCAGTAACGCTGACGGCTGAACAGCCAATCGCGCAGACGATAGGTCACTTTCCCTTGTCCTTTACCGTTCTCTTCCAACCAAGCAATCATCTTGGCAACCGCTTCTTCATTATTCAGTCCGTTCAAGAAATCGGAATTCACATGTGCGCCATCACCCGAATATGCCTCTTGTGTAACGTCTCCACCTTGAATAACCTCGATGATATCCAGACCGAACTGCTTCGCAAATTCCCAATCACGCGCATCATGACCCGGAACTGCCATAACCGCACCTGTGCCGTAACCTGCAAGAACGTAATCAGCAATCCAGATCGGCAGTTTTGCACCATTAACAGGGTTGATTGCATAAGCGCCAGTGAATACACCTGTTTTGTCTTTGGCCAAATCTGTACGTTCCAGATCACTCTTACGAGAAGCCTGCTCCTGATAAGCCTGAATAGCTTCACGTTGGTCATCGGTTGTAATTGCTTCTACCAACTCATGTTCCGGAGCCAGTACTGCAAAGCTCGCACCGAACAATGTGTCCGCACGGGTAGTGAACACCTTGATAACTTCCTCGCGACCCTCAATGGCAAATACAACTTCCGCCCCTGTCGATTTACCGATCCAGTTGCGCTGCATATCCTTGATGCTTTCAGACCAATCCAGCTCTTCCAGGTCTTCCAACAGACGCTCTGCATACTCGGTAATTCTCAGAACCCATTGACGCATCGGTTTGCGTACAACCGGATGTCCTCCGCGTTCACTCTTGCCATCAATAACCTCTTCATTAGCAAGTACCGTTCCAAGGGCTTCACACCAGTTAACTGCAACTTCATCTACATAAGCCAGACCTTTGTTGTACAGCTGAATAAAGATCCATTGCGTCCATTTATAGTATTCAGGGTCCGTTGTGCTGATCTCACGATCCCAGTCATAGGAGAAACCAAGCGATTTGATCTGGCGACGGAAATTGTCAATATTACGGAATGTAATATCTCGTGGATGTTCACCTGTATCCAGTGCATGCTGCTCAGCAGGCAGACCGAAAGCATCCCAACCCATTGGGTGCAATACGTTGTAACCGCGCATACGTTTGTAACGGGAAACGATATCCGTTGCCGTATATCCTTCCGGGTGACCTACGTGCAGACCTGAACCGGATGGATAAGGGAACATATCCAGTGCATAAAATTTCGGTTTAGCAGGGTCCTCACCCGTTTTAAACGTTTTATTTGCATCCCAATATTGCTGCCAACTTTTTTCCATGACTTGTGGCTGATAGCCGTGTTTCGGCTGGTTATTCTCACTCATCTATTGTTCCTCCTTCAGGTTATTCACTTTAGCTTTAATTGCAACAAAAAAACCTCAGCATCCCGTAGCGTTTGCAGCGCTAGGGACGAGAGGTTGAATTCCCGTGGTACCACCCTAGTTAGTGGACGAACGTGCTTCGTCATCCACTCCCTTTGGACCTGTAACGGCGGTTAACCGATGCGGATTTCCATTCCTGAACCCAAGCTTTATACAAGCAGGTTAAACAGAATGGTGTAATCACCGCATTTCTCCAAGGCGAGTTCGCAAATCACTGTCAACCGGCTTGCACCAACCGCCGGCTCTCTGTTATGTACAGGAATTACTACTGATCCTTATCATCGAAATATGTATACAATATCGGGACCATTATATAAAAAAGCAAGCCCAAAGTCAATATTACACGTTATAATGACCCTTTTAAGTCACACGGTTCGTACCGTTCAATAATACTCGTTGCTGTTCAGGATAACCGAAAACGCTCAATGCCTTCCTCCAGATTATGAATGGTCCAATTCACATGTTCCTGATTATCATATTGACGATAAGCGCACTCAATGCGCAGCACCAGATCAAAGTACAAGTCATAGAGACTTCTTCTTTTCAGCTCACTTTCAGTCGTAATCTCATGCCCATACCCTTTCACAAAACCGGGTGTATAGTTAAAATGACTGAAATAATGCTCCATCAGAGGATCTGCCCACAGTGAACGTTCAAAATCAATAATCGCTGTGATACGACCTTTGTCTACTAGAACATTGCCATCCCACAGATCCCAACTCACAAGAACAGGTTCTTTTACATCGTCCAGCACATCCGATTTCTCTTCAATCAAGCGTCTCAATTCAGGATAATCGATTGAAAATTTAATTCCGGCTTCTTCCCCGTCGGTAAGAATATCATCCATCAGATTCATAAATGCTTCTTTCCATGTGGAATATTGCTGTTTTTGCTCCGAGAAATATCCAAACTTCTCGCCTTTGATTTCATTAATTCGACGATTGTACCGACCGAGCTGGTGTTCAATGGCCTCCTGCTCTTCCGCAGAATATTGATCCTTGACCTGATTATAGGGTGTTCCAGACATGTACTCCATGATAAAATAACGCGCTGAAGCCATAGTTAACGAATCATCATAAGCCAGCACTTGGGGTACGGGAACATCCTGTAGCTCCGTGATGAGGCGTAGTGCCTCAATCTCAGCAATCATGAAATCCTGCTCACAGCGCATCAGATTTGTCGAAGCCGACGGTGCAATTTTGAGTACCACTCGCTGTGCGTCACTCAGTGTAATGAGATATGCATGATTGGCCCAGCCATCCACCATTTCCTTGTAGTCCTGTATACTTGCAGAGAAATGCTGCTCTATTATGGCATTCAACTGTTCTGACGTAAGTCTTGTTTTATATGTACTTTCCATTTCTACACCTCACATTGACATTTGATTTATTTCCTCAGAAAACGCTTTCTATCCGACTATTATCACCTTCTTTACTTTAACTGGCAATACTTTTTGTCACGTCGTTATGTCTTTTCTTGCATTCCTCTACCCTATTTAAGACTATTGCTATTCATTCTCCATAAAAAAATCAAACAAAAAACTGCCCTTATGCACCATAAGGACAGTTCTCATTATTCGCTCTTACTTCACAGCCACGTAGAACAAGCGCTGTGCGCTGTCTCCAGCTTCTTTCCATTCAAAATCCGCATATACCTTCACGTCTCTAAAACCTGCCTTGGACAACTCAAGCTTCATCCAGTCCGGGTTATATGCACGCTGGACATGAACTTCTTCAAACCGCTGATACATATCCTTGCTACCATCATCCACACGCGAAAAAATACTGAGATGATGTTCGATCTCACAGCGATCCTGATCCAGATCACATGTCCAAATATACGACACGGAGCGCTCATCCAGTACAAAAGGCTGCTCTTCATCATAACGAATAAGGGTATTGGGATGATGCACATCAAACAGGAACGTTCCATCAGGCTTCAGCATCTCGTATGTCCGCTGGAATGTTCGAACGACATCTTCTTGTTCAAGCAAATAATTGACGCAATCACAGAAAGATATCACCGAATCCACAGGTTCCGGAACTCGCCATTCCCGCATATCCTGCTGCACCCAACGGACACTGCCCTCACGATACAAGCGATGACCCTGAGGCGTAGCCTCCATCTTGCTGCGTGCAACCGACAGCATATCTGATGAGAGGTCAATGCCTGTAACTTCGAAACCGGAGTTCACGAGCGGGATCGTAATGGAGCCCGTTCCACAGCCAAGTTCAGCGACACTTTTGGGCATTCCATGCTTTTCCCATGCTGTTCTTGCAAACCTTATCCAGTCCGGATAAGGCATATCTTCCATTAATTCATCATACACATAGGCAAATTTCCGGTAAGACATGTCAGGCACCGCACTTTCAATTTCATTTTCCAATCCTGTTAACAAAAGAAAAAACAGGGGCATCCGGTGTTTACCCAGCCTATCCCTGCCTTATCCGAGTTCCATATTACAACTATTTAATCAGGAAGATTACTTGTTTTCACTTTGATCCGCAGGAGCAGATTCGGACAGATACGTCCAGCTTTCCTTTTGGACCACCAATCCGTCTTTCATCAATTTGCCCAAGGCACGCTTGAAGGCAGACTTACTGATGCCAAAGCGTTGCTTGATGATATCCGGCGGAGTTGCATCCGAGTATGGCATGCCACCCATAGGGCGTTCTTTCATAAAGGCGAGCAGCTTGTCTGCATCTTCGTTACGTCCAACTTGTTTGAGTTGAGTCATCGCCAGATTCACACGTCCGTCTTCACGTACCAGTGTCACCCGACATTTCACTTTTTCACCAAGACGCAGCATATGACTACGTTCGGATGAATGAATCATACCAATTGCGCCAAAGCCCAGTACACCGCCCTCTACAAGTACAAAAGTACCCATCTGCAGTGGCTTGTATACCGTCGCTTCAACCCACTCGTTCAACCATGAAGTTGGCGCATGGAAAGACAATGGTGAAAGCTCACGTTCCCCGGCCAATTTGGCACGCAGACGTCCCTGCTTGTCATGTTCCATGATTACAAAGACTTCATCCCCCACTTGAGGACGCAGTTCTTCCAGTTCAGGCAATTCACGAATAGGAAGCAGCAATTGCCGTCCAAGACCCATTTCCAAGAAACAGCCCAGTCGTGGGTGAACATCAGCCACAACCAGTCGTGCCATTTCGCCAAGCATGAGATAAGGCTTTTTCATCGTTACGGCCAGACGATCTTCTGTATCAAAGAATACAAATACCTCAAGCGTCTCACCAATTTTAATATCCCGTGTTAACTCGGTGTAGTGAAGCAGTACATCTTCCGATCCTGTCGTCAAAAAGAAGCCAAACGGAGACACTTCACGTGAAACCGGCAAAGAGACGACTGTTCCAGCAATCAAACTCATACAGTTTCCACCACTTTGGCATCAGACCATAGTCGTTCAATGTTGTAATATTCGCGCTCGTCACGGTGGAAGATATGAACAACAACATCGCCCATGTCCATCAATACCCAACGTGCGGAATCCATACCTTCGATACCTTTGATCGTCGCTCCGGCTGCATGAGCCTGTTTGCGAATTTCAGTGGCAATGGCTTGTACCTGTGTATCGGAATTCCCGTGACAAATAACAAAATAATCTGCCACCAGGGAAACATTAATCAGATCCAACGCTACAATGTTGGATGCCTTTTTGTCGTCAGCGGCAGCAACCGCCATATTCATAAGTTCTTTCGATGATACTGTCATGAACCAACCTCCATAATCTATAATTGTGCAATTAAGTCATTCCGCGACAGCATGGTCAAAGGATAAATGACACGTCGTTGCGAGATCAGCAAGCTGATCGTCGAATCGAATCCGGCAATTAAACCTTCCTCCAGACTACGTTCAGCCTGTTCGCGAATGTGATCCACTCCCGGGAAATCTCGTCCCGGTTCAATGTAATCGGCAAGACATACCACTTTGTCCAGCAAGCTCATGCCTACCCGACCCGAGGTATGCCACCGGATGGCATTAATAACTTCGGAATCTTCCACACCGTAATCACGCTTGGCTACAAAAGCACCGACTTCGGAATGCCAGAGTTGCTTGTCATGCTGCAGAAGTTCCTGGTTTAACCCGTTATCACGGATGACCGCTTCCATCTTCGCTACGGGCCAGTACTTCGCCACATCATGCAATATCGCTGCCAGATCTGCTTTCACAGGATCAGCACCGTATTTTTCAGCCAACATCACTGACGATTCCATTACACCCAGTGTATGCTTCCAGCGTTTTTCCGGCATTTGTCCGGATACGGCTTGAATCAGTTCATCACGGCTTAGTGCCATATAAACCGCTCCTTACAATGTATTGGTGCACTTCATCAGGAATCATGAAGCGTACCGAATGACCTTTGGCCAGACGTCTGCGTACGGCTGTCGATGAAATATCGACCAAGGGCATCTCGGCCAGCAGGACCCGATCCTGTAACTCGTCTGGTAAATCATCCAGATGTAACTGGAAGCCCGGCCGACCAACTCCGATAAAGGTTAAGCGTTCTGCAAGCTCTTCAATCTGCTCCCATTTGGGGAGATAGTTCACCATATCCGCCCCGATAATGAAATAAAATTCATGTTCAGGATGGCGACGCCACAGTTCCTTCATCGTATCGATGGTATAAGACACGCCGCCCAATTCCATCTCGATACCCAGCACCTCATATTGCTGCACACCATTCACAGCCGCTTCCGTCATATCGAGACGTTGCTGTCCCGAAGCTCCGGCTCCGCGTTTGTGAGGTGGAACATGGGAAGGCATGAACCAGATCTCATCCAGTGCATGTGAATCCCTTGCCGCTTCAGCTGCCAGGAGGTGTCCCATGTGGATCGGATCAAACGTACCACCCATGATGCCGATCTTCACCTGCGTCACGCTCCCTTATCTAGGTAGTTCGATTTGTTTGTTATCGCGAGATTCTTTGTACAGGATGATTGTGTTACCGATGAGTTGTACAAGCTCACTTCCCGTTTCACGGGCAACTTCTTCTGCCATCTCTTTTCTGTCCTCGTCATTGTTGTTCAACACTTGCACTTTCATCAATTCGCGCTTCTCAATCGCATCTTCGATGTGACGGAACAGGTGCTCGTTGGTTCCACCTTTACCAATCTGAAATACAGGGGTCAGGTGATGTGCCTGTGACCGCAAAAAGCGCTTTTGTTTACCGTTTAACATGAATACTCCATACTCCTTATGTTGAGCAGGCCCTGATCGACAGCGCAAAAACTGTCCGGACCTGACCATTCAATTATTATTTTTCAATGGTGAAAATGATCACTGAGTACACAAGGTGACTCCGATTGCAGTACCATCTTCCGATCGCTGTTATCCCCAGATTTTTCTGATCCCTTTTCACAAAGGGAAAATCCGGTGATAAATGCGACCACTTCGTTTCTTCAGATTGGTTCTGCACTCGTCGTCTGCCTGTACTCTTAATATCATTTTCACACTTCAAAACTGTTTAGCACTGCACGTCTCATCGTCTCCACAGGAGCCGGGATGCCGAGCCAATGTTCAAAGGCTACAGCGCCCTGATATACAAACATACCCAGACCACCGTGCACTGTGCATCCACGTAACCGCGACTCCCGAAGCAGGCGAGTTTCCAGCGGATTATAGATCAGATCACTCACAGCTGCGCCTTCACGAATTAGTGCAGGATCAACCGGTACGTCATCAACATGCGGGTGCATTCCGGCAGCCGTTGTGTTAATCACGATATCAGCCGTAGCCAGTACCGTTGTAGCGTCTTCCATGCCACTGCCCGAGATTTCTCCCAAGCCATGGCCTCGTAAATCCGAAGCAAGTGTAATAGCCCTGTCCGCTGTACGGTTCAGAATGTGGATCCGTTCAGGCTTCTCCAGTGCAAGTGCATATATGACACCTCTCGCTGCTCCACCTGCTCCCAGGACAGCGATACGTTTGCCCGCAAGCTCAGGCACAGCCTCTTCCTTCAACGATCGGACATAACCAATACCATCCGTATTGTACCCTGTCAGTGTTCCACCTTCATTAACGATGGTATTCACCGCACCAATCAGGCGAGCACTTTCATCGATCACATCCAGATACTGCATCACCTGCTCTTTGTGCGGGATGGTCACATTAACACCACGATAGCCCAGTGCCACAATTCCGCGAACGGCCGCTTCCAGTTGATCCGGATGAACATGCAGTGGCATATACATTCCATTCACTCCTGCAGCCTGCAGAGCCGCATTGTGCATTGCCGGAGACTTGGAGTGAGCAATAGGATCACCCATAACACCAAGCAACACGGGAAGTGAAGAGTTGAATTTGTTCTGCTCAGACATAGGTCCGCCTCCGATCCATCTGATGTACAGCTTCTGAGATTACTAGATCAAGGATGGGCGGATCTGTACACGAATGCCTTTTGGAGCATGAACAGCAACAAGCGCTCCAATATCGCCATTAACCTTAATCCAGCCCAGACCCGAGATGAATACATCCGATTGACTGCCGCGTTTGATGCGGAATTCATGTCTGGTCCATTCAGCCATCTCTGCTGCATCCTCACGGGTTGGCGGAGACAACAATTCTCCCAGATGGTCGCGGTACAGATCATCTGCACGCTCCAGCTTCGTCCGGTGAATATCAAGCGCAGTGCTGATAAAACAAGTGAACGACTGGCGATCACCTTCCACAAAGTCAAATCGAGCCATGCCGCCAAAGAACAGCGTCTGACCGGAATTCAACTGATACACAGCGGGTTTAAGCGGTTTTTCCGGCATGATGGCAGCGAGATCCTTACGTGAAACAATCTCGCTGAAACGCCATGGATAAACGATTCCGGGCGTATCAATGATATATTTTCCATCATCCAACGGAATGTTCACCATGTCCAGCGTTGTTCCCGGATAACGGGATGTGGTCAGTTCCTGCTCCAGATCGCTGTAATCACGGATCAGACGGTTAATCAGTGTGGATTTGCCCACATTGGTGCCGCCAACCACATATACGTCACGATCTTCGCGATAGGTTCCAACAAGCTCAAGCAGACGGTCGAAGCCCTGATTTTGCTTTGCACTGCACAAGACTACATCCACGGTACGCAAACCCTGTTCTTTGGCTTGCTTTTGTACCCAGTTGCGAATCTTGTTCCAGTTAGTTACTTTCGGAAGCAAGTCCGTTTTGTTCACAGCAAGCAATACCGGATTGTTGCCTACAAAACGTTGCAGACCGGAGATAATACTGCCATCAAAGTCAAACAAATCAACGATATGGATGACAAGTGCATCCTTATCCCCGATTTTGCTAAGCAGCGCCAGGAATTCGTCCTGATCCACCGTAACGGATGATGACTCATTGTAGTTTTTGATACGGAAACAGCGTTGGCATATAACCGGTTCACGATCCAATGCCTTCTCGGGGATAAACCCTGGTAATTCCGAATTTTCTGTTTGCAGATGCACGCCGCATCCGCTGCACCTTACGGCAAGGTTGCCGTTATGCGGTTCTGTCATTTCTTCTTTTCCTCCTCAAGCCATAAGCCTTTCTTGCGTAAACTCGTTAGAGCAATCCGTTCCACGCGTCGATTGAAGCGGGTCATAAAACCTTCGTCCCCAATGGAGATTGGCAGTACCAGAACGGTATATAACCCCATTCGGTTCCCTCCATAGACGTCCGTAAGCATCTGATCACCTACTACAATCGTTTTTTCAGGAGATAACTCCATCATTTTCATTGCTCTACGAAACGGTACATTCGATGGTTTGCGTGCACTATGCACAAACTGGATATCCAGCGGGGTCGCAAACAGGGATACACGATTCAAATTGTTATTGGACACAATCATCAGCTTGAAACCTGCCTCTTTCACACGTGCAAACCATTCAATCAGTTCGGGCGTAGCGTCAGGGGCTTTGGCTCCAACGAGTGTGTTATCCAGATCAGTTATAATTCCACGGTAGCCTTGAGCGTACAGCTCTTCCAGATTAATGTCAAAAACCGTGTCTACACGCAGCTTGGGCATTAACATTTTAAACAAAGAAGTCACCTCAGTTTCATACGACACACTATATCACAAATCCGTCTTTCCTGAAAATGCATACAGCGCCTGATGGCATAGGAAAAAAGGAAAAACGGGACGGGCAACAACTATGCCCGTTCCGCTTTCAGTTCCTTCCGCAGCTTCAAGGCGGTCTGATAGACGCCCTTCCAGTCGTCGGCAGTTACGGACGCCGGACTGTAACGAGTCTGTTCAAACTTCGTGAGAAGCTCATACAATGTTGCTTCTGCAGCAGGTTTTGCCTGGCTCCAGCGGGCTACCGATTCACGAAGTGTCTCGTCTCCGCTCCGGGTCAACCCTTTGCGTTTCACATACTGAATCCAACGCTCGGTCTCTGCCACTACCTTCTGTTCAGGGGTGAGCGGTCCACCTGTCCGTAGACGAAGCAGGAAGAATCGCATGGAGAAACGATTACGCCAGAACATATAGGCTACCCACAATACAATAATGGCTCCTGCAGCCCAGATAACAAAAGTTGGGATGGCAGACGATGTCTGCTCAGGTGCAGGGGTCTGTTCTTCCTCTTGTACCGGCTCCTCTTCTGGCTGTTCTTCAGGCTCATCTACAGGCTGTACATCAGGCTGTTCCGTCAGCAGCGGCATATCAAAGCCCGGCGTTGCTTCAACAGGAATCCAGCCATACTCACCAAAATAAACCTCTGCCCAGGAGTGTGCATCTGCATTGGTAACGGTGTAGGTCGTCTCAATCTCCGCGCCAGGTTGACGTGGGGCCTGCATGTCCGAATTCAGAGACAGTTGTCCAGGCGCATAACCTTTAACCCACCTAGCAGGAATGCCCTCCGAGCGCGCCATCATCACCAGCGCAGTGGAGAAGTAGTCACAGTAGCCTTCCATAATATCGAACAGGAAACCTTCCACAAAGTCGCTGCTTACTTTTCGAGATAAATCCGGATTGTTTGTGTATTCAAAATTAGTTTGTAAATAGTTTTGCAGTAATGCCACTTTTTCATACGGAGTATTCGCAGATGCCGTTATCTCGGCTGCCAGATTCGACACCCGGTCAGGGAAACGGGATGGTAACTGCAAGTACATATCATCTGCCGGATTACTGTTATACAGATCTTCAAATGACTTCGTACGAAGCTCATCTTCCACAATCACAGGGGCTTCCGATACGATAGTATACGTCTTGGGATACTGCGGTTGCTGACGGTCTGTCACCACATGCAGTTCAGCCTGTTCAGCATTCCACAACATCCGTTCCGTTCTGTCCTCACCATTAATTGAGCTCACTTCCGAGATCGAATAAGCACCAAAGAGAATCGGATAGACATTATCATTCAGCATCGTTACATTCTGAGTCACTTGTTTGGTATTCACATTACCGGATTCTTGGTTCTCCAGAGGCTGTCCAGCTTGAACATTCTCTGTCGTACCCCGTCCACGGTCATCCCAACCTGTGCCTGTATACTCTGCACGTGTCTCACCGCGCCAGTAACTACGCTCATTGGTCGTGACAGACATGACAGGGGTATAGTCGAAGTTGAATCCTCCACCAAGCTGATTGTCTTCCCTGCTGTATCCCGATTCGGTACCCGCGGGAATATCAAGGTTTCCGTTACCAGCCTGACTTGTGGAAGTTCCGGTATAGTTACGCCACGCCGTATATGGGTCCGTCAAGGTGGGTGGAATCTCAGGCATATTAACGCTGGCTACAATAATCAAAGAAAAGATAATGGCAATATTGGCCAGGACTTTATAAGGATACCGGATGATTCGTTTCCAACCTTGTGGATACTGTAGCTGATAGTTACGGAAATGCTGGCATACGAGCCATCCCATCCCCGCAAACATCACCCACGCGATTTCAATCCAGAGTGGAATCTGGGTGAAAGAATCGAGAATCCCCATCGAAATGATGTTAACACCCAGAAAAACAAGAATGCGACGTGTTGTGGTCACGAGTCGAAGCGCAGCTTCAAGCATCACCCATGCACACAGGGAGAACCAGATGTACGGCGTCATGTGTAATATGAATTGCTCCGCTCGGTCCGTTAAAGAGCCATAAGGGATGTATACCGTATAATCAATTAGCGTTTTATGCAAAATGTAACCAACAACGACCGCCTTGATGATCGCCCGATAGATCGTTTTGAAGGGCAGAATGACCTCCAGTACACTGACCGCTGCAAGTGTCCATAACACCAGAGAAGTTGTCTCCGTGTACCACGATTCCTGCGTAAATGAAATCCACTGCATTCCAATCAGGAAAATCCAGAGCAATGATGCTGCATGGTACCAGGATCGTTTGCCTGCAATACTTTCATTTCCTTTTGTACTCATACAGAACCTCCCCCCATCACCGTTGGAAGCTCCTGCAAGTGAGAAACAGTGAATGACCTCGTGCCTCTTCCACGCAACATGGCATTCCACTCGGCACTCCGGCGGGATTCACTGGTATCGATCAGAATATGACATGGAGTCATACCCCGCGTATCGGCCCAGCGCAACAGTTCCATTATTTTTTCATCCTTCTGGGGAGAAATCACAACAAAGTAAGCTCCCTGAGGCAGTTGACGTGCAATTCTTTCCACGCCGGGCAACAGATGGGTATCCTGACCGTTATATTGAATATCCACCAGATGATGCATCATCTTCTGTCGTTCCATCAGACTTTCACTGGGGGCCATGAAGGATGTCTGGTCTGACAATGTCAACAACCCCATCCCCATTCGTTCCCTGACACCATACTCCAGCAGAGAAGCAGCCGTGGAAACGGCAATTTCAAATGCATCCCCATGTTCATAACTTGATGCCAGCGCATCCAGAACCAGAACGGTTTTGGGCACAGACTCATGTTCAAACTCCTTGGACTTCCAGTTCCCTGTCTTTGCCGTTGCATTCCAGTGAATGCGGGAAAGTCGATCTCCGTATACGTAGTCACGTACACCATTGATCTGAGTGGTCTCTCTCCGTGAGCGGGTTAACGCCGTCTGAGGACCGGATAACCGTGATTTGCGGTCGTAAAGCTGCCAATATGGAATAAATGCCGTTCTTGGCAGTACGCGAAACTCACCTTTGGCCTTAAACTTTCCTCGATGTTCAATCAGTCCAAATATGTCCTCGCTGGCACATTCCGTTTCTGAAAAAACATACTTCCCCCGCTCAAGTGGTGGCGTCTGGAATGACAGCTCCCCATTACCTCGCATATTGGGAATCAAACTTTCCTTGAACGACCACGATTCTCCGTTATGCCGATGCAGCATTTCACGCACAACAACATAGGGAAGCGGGAGGAATCCCGGAATCGTCAGACTCAGCTGTACTTGAACCTGGTCACCCGCATGCAGCAATTCTTCGTGGTCTGGACCAGAAGATAACCTACGAACTCCTTGAGCACGTCTTACCCCGCTAAATCCAGCAATGGCAAGGTATACACCGAGCAGGGTCACCATCGACAGCAACATAAGGGATGTCTTCCCGCCCTGAAACAAAACATAAGCCAGACAGCACATCCACACCATTGCGATGCTCCATACGCGTGGGTGGCGTAACCCTCTATTCACTGTTCTCAAAAGCGGCTTCATGAACTATTGCCCCATGGAGACGGGCACGCGTACTTGCTGGAGTACGGCATTCAAAACGGCCTCGGAACTCATACTGTCCAGTCTCGATTCGGGACGAAGCACAATACGATGAGAGATCACATAAGGGGCCATCGTTTTCACATCATCCGGAAGCACATAATCACGTTCCTGCAAGAATGCAAAGGCTTTTACGGCCATCATGAACGATATGGCTGCCCGTGGGCTGGCACCCAGCAATACAGATGGGTGGGAGCGGGTTTGACGAACAACATCCAGCAAATAGTCCATAACCGGATCACCGATAAAGACCTCTTTAATCTCCTGCTGAATTGCCGAGATCTGGTCCATATGAGTCACGGATTCAAGGCGATCTACAGGCTGACCGAGCTGATGCTGTTTCAATAGGATTTTCTCAATTTCCTTATCGGGATAACCTAGACTTATTTTCAACATAAACCGGTCGAGTTGTGCTTCCGGCAACGTATACGTACCTTCAAAATCAATCGGATTCTGAGTTGCACAGAGCATGAATGGATGTGGCAGATCATACGTATCGCCATCAACGGTTACGCTGCGCTCCTCCATCACTTCGAGCAGAGCCGATTGGGTTTTTGTTGTGGCCCGGTTAATCTCATCAGCTAGCAAAATGTTGGTCATCACAGGACCTGGCCGGAAATAAAAACGCTCATCCTTCGGATGGAACACAGATACGCCCGTAATATCACTAGGTAAAATATCAGGATTACATTGAATACGTCGGTACTCACCGCGCATGGATTTCGATAATGCCTTGATTAACTGCGTTTTGCCAGTTCCCGGTACGTCTTCAATCAGAACGTGCCCGCCTGCAAGCAAAGCTGTAAGTAAAAGTTGAATTTCAAAGGATTTCCCCATAATGCAGGATTCCAGATTAGAACGAACTGCGGATATGATTTGGATCGACTCTTTGCGCACAGGCATGTGGTCTAACCTCCTAAAAAAGCATACAGATTTCCTTTTATTGTACATGATCCAGAGTCACGAGTACACTCGAAGGAACTCACAATTTGTTTCCAGCCCGTCAGATTCACCGCAGTTCTCGCATGAATACGACAAAAAAGCCCCGGATAAAAGTTATCCGGAGCCTCTGCTGAATCGCAATATGTTCAAGGAGATTCCTCATTCTATGTTAGCCTTTTGGTCTAACGACCAATGCCGCGAGAAAAGAAAAGATGATCGCTGACGATATTCCCGCAGCAGTCAGATCGAAAATCCCTGTAATCACACCCAGCCATCCCTCTTTTTCCAGCTCCGTCAATGCCCCGTGCACCAAGGAATTACCGAAACTTGTGATGGGGATGGTAGCACCCGCACCTGCAAATTTAACCAAGGGGTCATACACGCCAAATGCATCCGCAAGCGCACCTGTCACAACAAGTGTACTCATGGTATGAGCTGGCGTCAGTTTAACCCCATCCATTAGAAGCTGTCCGATAACACAGATTAAACCGCCAACAATAAATGCCCACAAGAACTGCATTACCTTTATCCCTCCTTTTCTATGGCTACGGCATGTGCAATACAAGGAATACTTTCACCCTGCTGGTACGAAATCGGAGATAACAGCGCCCCGGTAGCAACAACGAGCACCCGTTTAAGATCACCCTTCTGCATCCGGTTCAAAATATGACCATAGGTGACGGTGGCAGAACATCCGCAGCCACTTCCCCCGGCAACCACATAAGGCTGTTTCTCCCGATCATAGATCATCAGGCCGCAGTCATTAAAAACTGTCTGTTCCATTGGAATGCCTTCTTTTTGCAAAAGCTCTTTCGTAATTGGCAGACCGACGGAAGCCAGATCCCCGGTCACAATGAGATCATAATAGCCGGGTTCCAATCCCGTATCCCTGAAATGAGAGATTATAGTGTCGGCTGCTGCTGGCGCCATGGCTGAACCCATATTAAAGGGATCTTTGATGCCCAAATCCATAATGCGTCCAATGGTGGCTTTGGTAACAACGGGACCATCACCAGTACGGGAGACCACACCACACCCTGCTCCTGTGACGGTATATTGCGCATAAGGCGGCTTTTGGGAGCCATACTCCGTCGGATACCGAAATTGTTTCTCCACCGTACAGTTGTGGCTCACCGTTCCTGCAAGAACATAATCGCCAGCTCCGGAGTCAACAATCATGGACGCTAACGCTAACGTTTCCATGGAAGTAGAACAGGCTCCAAAGACACCCAAGTAAGGCACACCCAGTTTTCGCGCTGAAAAGGAACTGCTGATAATCTGGTTCATCAGATCTCCACCAACAAAAAATTGAAGCTCTTCCTTGGTGATATTTGCATTTATCAAAGCCAGTTGGGAGGCCTGTTCGAGCAGTTTACGTTCTCCCTTTTCCCACGTTTTCTCGCCGATCTCGAGGTTGTCGTAGACATAATCGAAATCAGATGACAGTGGACCCTCGCCTTCTTCTGGTCCTACAACTGCGGATTTACCGATGATCCGCGGACGATTCTCAAACTGCCATGTCTGGCGACCCAATCGTTTCACAGGTGCCCACCTCCAAATCCCAAAAAGGCATAAACGATCCCTACGACAAATGCTGCCACGACACCAAACACAATAACGGAACCAGCAAGTTTAAACATGTTGGCCCCTACACCGAGCACCAGTCCTTCAGCACGATGTTCCAGTGCAGCAGAACACATGGAATTGGCAAATCCGGTAACCGGTACAGCCGTTCCCGCTCCTGCCCATTGAGCCATTTTATCGTAAACGCCGAGACACGTTAGAATAACCGATATGAGAATCATGACCGCCACCGTAGGACTGGAAGCTTCCTTCGATGTCATGTCGAAACCGGCCATAAAAGCCTCTTGAATGGCCTGTCCAATCAAACAGACGGTACCCCCAACCAGAAATGCTTTGAGGCAATTTTTCAGGATTGGACGAGGCGGCTCATGTTTTTTTGCGACTTTTTTGTACTCCTTTTCATCCATGGACAGGGACGATGATTTTTTTTCGCTTCCGGATGCAGATTGAGCTGGCAAGATACAAGACCTCCTCTATGTGAAAATGGTTCAAAGCTACGGCTGAATGCCAATGTGTGTAATCCTATATTCATTGTTTGTTAATAATCGGAAGGTTATGTATCCGGCGACAGACAGCATATGTTTCCAACAAGATCATGTTGTGAAAGCAAGATGGGAATACGCCGGATCTGAGGACTTTTAGAGACGTCTATAAATAAAGAAGAACAATCACGAGCAAGATAAAAAGAACGATAAACAGTACTTTTTCCGTGCCCTCTTCTGGAGGCTTCATTGGATATTTAGCTCCTTCCTGTAAACAGACAAACAAATATTGAAATAAAGAACTTCACAAAATGATGACATCTCCTCCATATATTCATATTCATTGAAGTGGCATCAGGACTGCGACTACAGCGGATAGAGTCATGAAACTTGGACACGGTAAGCGCCCAAAATATGCCTTAAATACGTGACATAAACATGGACAATCACTTGCGCAAGGTTCATACTGTAATGTGACCAGTGGTTAAATAACAAGTCCTCAGCATATTAAAGTGCATGTTCAAAAAGATAAAAGACTTTTTGAACTACATCTTAAAAGGACAACAGGCGGGTAGCCGTTCTACTGTGACCTGAAATACATACCAACAGAGGAGTTGTTGACACATGAATGAAAAAACGATGGATATGTTCCGTACGTTGACGGAATTTCCTTCCGCATCCGGTTTTGAACGTGAGCTTCGCGGCTGGATGAAAGATAAGCTTTCCGCTTATACCGATGAGTTCGTCCAGGATCGCCTGGGGAGTCTATTTGGTGTATTACGCGGGGAGGAATCCGGTCCCAAAGTTATGGTAGCCGGACACTTTGACGAAGTGGGTTTCATGACTACTGGCATTACCGAAACAGGTATGATCAAGTTCCGTCCACTGGGTGGATGGTGGAGTCAGGCTGTACTGTCTCAACGATTGGAAATCATCACACCTGATCGTCGGATTACCGGAGTTGTAGGTTCTACACCTGCACACTTGCTGGACGAGTCCCAGCGGAACAAACCTGTTGATCTGAATTCCATGTATCTCGATATTGGAGCAGACAACCGTGCGGAAGCAGAATCCTGGGGCATTCATCCAGGGATGCAGATCGTGCCGATCTGTGAATTTACGCCTATGGCCAATCCTAAGAAAATTATGGCTAAAGCGTGGGATAATCGTTACGGCGTAGGACTTGCACTTGAACTGGTTGAAGCGCTGCACAAGGAAAAACTGCCTAACACGCTTTATGCTGGTGCAACGGTTCAGGAAGAGCTGGGGCTTCGCGGTGCACGTACGGCGGCCAATCTGATTCAGCCTGATATCTTCTTTGCACTTGACTGTAGCGCGGCGAATGATATGACAGGTGACAAACAGTCATTTGGACATATCGGAGAAGGAGCATTGCTTCGTATTTTTGACCCGGGTATGTTCACCCATCGCGGAATGGTGGAATATGTTCAAGATACGGCTTCATCCAATCAGATTAAAATGCAGTATTTCATCTCACCAGGGGGTACGGATGCAGGTCAAGTTCACCTGAGTGGCATTGGTGTACCATCAATAGTTGTTGGTATCTGCGCACGTTATATCCATACCTCTTCTTCCATCATTCATACGGATGACTACGATGCGGCCAAAGAACTGATCGTGAAGTTGGTCAAAGGTCTGGATCGGACAACGATGAATACCATAATTAATAACGCGTAACAGTTGACAAGAGACCTCCTAACCATCGGGAGGTCTCTTTTTTTATATTCACAACGATATCAGTTAGACACGTAGATTAATAGGCCGAACATTATAGGGAATTACACATAAGATACAATAACGGAAGATGAATTAAACACCAAGCAGCGGGGGACCTTTTATGGCAGTGAGAAGGAACGGAAAATCGAATAAAGGTTCCAAAAAAACAAATGCCGCAAACACCCTTCTCAATGGCAACCTTAAAGGAAGAAATCTGGAACTTATCGTTGCAGCATTACTGGTAAGTGGGAAGTTAAGAGTGGATGCGGTCACGTTGTTTCGAGAAGCTACACTGGTCGTTGAACTGGTCGGGCAGTATAAATCGCTACAAAATATTACACCCTCGAATCAAGACAAACTGGTGCAATTCCTCGATGAGATCGGTGGCGATATGACGTTGAATGACGTTATACGGGCTTTCCAACAGAGAATCAATTCCTAAACGCCAAGAAATGAGGTTGAAGTGATGTCTGACTTTGACGGAAATGGGTTCGCTGAACTACTGATCATTGTCATTCTTGTTGTTTTATTTGTATTCGGTTCTTCCGATATTGACGACCTGACTGATTCTCCTTCTCAATCCTGAATTGGCTAGGTTATTACGATTTATTCATTATGAAATCCATACCTGTAAACGCCAGCCCACAATATGCGGGCTGGCGTTTTTGGATGGCTATAGAAATAGCGGTGAGAATGCAATCCAGGCCAAAATAAGAGTAAGCACAATGCAGACATTCTCTACAACGGCCCCACGCTTGGTCCCTGTACTCATCAGATTCACCCGTATGCGCCACTTAAGTGGTGGTAACGGACGAATACCCCGATTGGTTAGTGAATCGGCCAACAGATGCATCGCATATGCCGTGCCTCCCGCTACCCAAATCTCCGGTCCCTGCTGCTGGGTCGTGCTGTACAACAAGCCCGCCCATATTGCGGTTCCGTATAGGGTATGTGTCAGTCCCCTATGAGTCAGTGTGGTGCAGAGCATTAACAAACTGCCTGCAATCAAGTTCCACGGTGCGAACGCGTGACCATAGAAGACCAGCCCAAGTCCAATCACAAACATCAACACTTTGCGAAGCGAACGTGAAGGCAGGAATGACACGAGCGCAATGAGGATCGCAAGCAACAGGTTCCATGGTTTGGCATGAACATAGAAGTACACAAATACAGCTGTGGGCAACAGAATCGTCTGTAACAACCTGATCAGACTGTTAGGCAAGGCTCTGGATACCAGCAGCGAATTTGGCTCATCAATGTCAGGCAATAACGAACCAATCAGAGCAACCGTAACTGCCGGTGCAGTCACCGGCATACCGGCCAACTGCAGAACAGAAAGCGACACGCCTGTCCCGATAATAAGGTGGGATCTTCCCATCATGATGCAAAAACGTCCTTTCGAAGAAATCGGGAACAATACGGCCCAGTTCCGATTTTACAACGAAAACAAAATAAGAACAATAGTTCGCATTTCTTATTTGTATGAAAATAAATATAACTTTCTGTGATAGGGCTCACACTATTATATTTATGACTCTTCTATCTTTATTAGTGAATTAAATCACATAAACTGTCGTCAACTACTTGTATAATTTCAAATATAAACCACTAAAATTGTTGGTAATGTACAGCGTCTATCCAAGGAGGCATACACACATGAACGGAAAAAAAGAGAAACTCGTTATCATAGGTAACGGAATGGCAGGAATCAGTACCGTAGAACAAATTTTGAAATTAACATCGCGATTTGATATTACTGTTTTTGGCACAGAGCCCTACCCTAACTACAACCGCATTATGTTGTCCTATGTATTGGAAGGAAGCAAAACACTGGATGACATCGTGCTGAACGACCTTCACTGGTATGAAGATTACGGCATTACATTGCACACAGGCACAACGGTGACACGAATCGATGCCGAGACACACGAAGTTGTGACTGAAGATGGAACTCGCGTTCCTTATGACAAAATCATCATTGCGACTGGCTCCAACTCCTTCATTCTCCCTGTACCAGGACATGACAAAGAAGGTGTTGTCGGTTTCCGCGATATCGCCGATTGTAATGTCATGCTGGAAGCTGCTAAGCAGTATAAACGAGCGGCCGTTATCGGGGGCGGACTGCTAGGCCTTGAAGCTGCCAAAGGTTTGGTACAACTTGGCATGGAAGTTACCGTAGTGCATCTGATGGAAGATCTGATGGAGCGTCAGCTTGATCCACAAGCTTCAGCCATGTTGAAGGCGGAACTCGAACGTCAGGGTATCCGCTTCAAAATGGGTGCGCAGACCTCCGAACTACTGGGCGGCGAACGCGTTGAAGGGATACGTTTTGCAGATGATACGGTTCTGAATGTTGATTTTGTTGTCATGGCTGTAGGGATTAAACCTAATACGGTCGTAGCTCGGGAAAGCGGTATGGAAGTCAACCGGGGCATTGTCGTGAATGACTATATGCAGACTTCACTTGAGAATGTGTACTCGGTCGGGGAATGTACAGAGCACCGCGGGGTATGTTACGGCCTCGTTGCCCCATTGTTTGAACAAGGTATGATTCTGGCGAAACATATCTGCGGTGTGGAGACCGCTCCTTATGAAGGTTCAGTTGTATCCACGAAATTGAAAATTTCGGGTGTAGATGTCTTTTCAACCGGTGAATTCATCGACAGTCCAGAGCACACCGTCATTTCGCACAAAGATGACTGGAAACGGACTTACAAAAAAATTCTGCTTCGTGATAATAAAATGGTCGGCGCTGTTCTTTTCGGTGACATTACGGATTCTGCCGAATTGCAGAAACTGATTAAAAATCAAACCGAAATGACCGAGGAATTGTACGGTTCACTCATGGGTACAGGCTGCGGCGGTCATAAGAAAGCAACTTCTGTTGAAACGATGCCCGAGGACGAAATCGTCTGTGGATGTAACGGGGTAACCAAAGGAGCCATTGTTGATGTAATTACAAACCAGGGCCTTACCACTGTTGATGAAATCAAAGCCTGTACCGGTGCAACACGCTCTTGCGGTGGGTGTAAACCGGTTGTGGAACAGATTCTGCAATATGTACTTGGAGACAGTTTCAGTACTGGAGCCAAACAGGGCATCTGCGGATGTACTTCCATGGGTCGAGATGAAATCGTAGCCGAGATTCGTGAAAAAGGATTACAAACGACCAAAGAGGTCATGAATGTACTGGGTTGGAGTCAGCCAGAAGGTTGTTCCAAATGTCGTCCGGCGATCAACTATTACCTTGGCATGATTGCACCAGACACACACGAAGATGAGAAAGAATCCCGTTTTGTTAACGAACGTATGAACGCGAATATTCAAAAAGATGGAACGTATACGGTTGTACCTCGGATGTATGGCGGTGTAACTACACCGGCAGACCTCAAACGCATCGCTGACGTTTCGGTCAAATATGATGTGAAAGCAGTCAAAGTGACTGGCGGTCAGCGTCTCGACTTGATTGGTGTCAAAAAAAGAGATTTGACCAAAGTCTGGGCTGAACTGGATATGCCTTCAGGTTATGCATACGCCAAATCGCTGCGTACGGTCAAAACATGTGTCGGCTCCCAATTCTGCCGCTTCGGTACACAGGATTCCATGGCCATGGGTGCTCGCATCGAACGTAAATTCGAACGTCTGGATCTGCCAGCCAAGTTTAAATATGCCGTCAACGGTTGTCCGCGAAACTGTGCAGAGGCATGTACCAAAGATATCGGTATCGTTGGTAACGACGGAGGCTGGGAGATCTTCATCGGTGGTAACGGCGGTATTAAAGCAAGACTGGCTGATTCCTTATGCAAAGTGAAAACGGATGAAGAGTTGATTGAACTGTGCGGCGCCATCATGCAATATTACCGCGAGACAGGTAACTATCTGGAACGGACGTCCGAGTGGGTGGAACGCATGGGTCTGGAGCATATTCGTTCGGTTGTTGTGGATAACCTTGAGGAACGTAAAGCGTTGATGCAGCGGATTGAATTTGCACTTGAGCATGTTGAAGAACCTTGGCAAAAAGCGATTCGCAATGAAGAAGGCCAAAGTAAAATGTTCCATGGCATCGAAGTATCAGCTCGTCCATAAGTAAGCTTGCAGATTAATACTGCCGGAATGTTAAATATAGATAAGGAGTGGTTTAAGATGACGACAAAACAATCAGGCACCTACTTCCCTGCCGGAGTAGTTGAAGAATTCCTGCCACGAATCGGAAGAGTAGTTGAGATTAAGGATCATCAGCTTGCTGTCTTTCTTGCATCGGATGGTACCATCTTCGCTGCGGATAATCACAACCCCCATCCTAAGGGTGGGCCGCTGGCTGAAGGCATCGTGTCCGGGCATTATCTGTACGATCCGCTGTATGATTGGAAAATCGACCTGACTACCGGTCTTGTGCAAGCACCAGACAACGGTCAAGTACAGATGTATCCAGTGAAGGTAGAGAACGGCCAGGTCTGGATTGAAATATAGCTCCATTGAAACGTTCGAAGATTGATGCAAAATAATGGGGGAAACCATGATGTATACACCAAGTGTTGAGGGAATTATTGAAGCTGCGGTTAAAAAACGGGATCAAATGAACGCAAGCCTGTCACGATATATGGTTGCTGCCTTGATGGCTGGTGCCTATGTAGGGCTTGGCATCGTTCTGATCTTCAGTATTGGTGCTCCGCTCCTTGCGGCACAGTCACCACTGCAAACTATGTTGATGGGCATGTCCTTCGGACTCGCGCTCACGCTGGTTATCTTTGCCGGATCGGAACTGTTTACAGGTAACAATATGTTCTTTACCATGAGTACACTGGCAGGCCGAACCACAGTGAACGAAACGCTGAAGAACTGGGGGCTCGTCTTTGTTGGTAACCTGCTCGGCGCAATTCTATTAAGTTTACTTATAGTCGGTAGCGGTCTATTCAAAACGGCCACACCGGAACATCTGTTATTCGTTGTCTCTGCCAAAAAGATGGCGGCGCCCGTGTCTGAGTTGTTCTTCCGCGGCATTCTCTGTAACTGGCTCGTCTGTCTGGCGATCTGGATGGCAGCTCGCTCCAAAGAAGATATCGCCAAACTTGTTCTGATCTGGTGGTGTCTGTACGCATTTATCGCAAGTGGTTATGAGCACAGTGTTGCCAATATGACTTTGCTGTCTTTATCCTGGTTGCTGCCAAACCACCCGGATACAATCACGATGGCAGGCTGGTTCCATAACATGATTCCGGTAACGCTTGGTAATATCATCGGCGGTGCCCTCTTTGTTGGAATGGCGTACTGGTATACTTCGCCGGTACGTAAAAAATCATAATTCTTGATTCAACTGCACTTATGTAGCGCTAGAGCACAACATCTACACACTGAAGCCACGATGGATGCCGAACTCACGTTCAGTCACACATCGTGGCTTTTTATTGTTTGTCGATAAGCTGCTACTCTCTTGTACGTTTCCCTTTCATCCTCTTGTCCTTCTATAGAGAATTAAAACTTCATTTTACCTTCGTCGCTATCCGCGTTAATCCACAGTTGACATAACTGGCGTATAGTCGATGGATACTCACACTTATACTCAACCAGCAAAGGATGAACGCTTATATGGGAATTCACACGTACTTCAGGTCACTAAACGATCTTGAACGTATTATTCGTACACCTGGCAAATTCAAATTCGAAGAACACAGCGTATCCGCCCATTCCTGGAAAGTCGTACAGTACGCCAAAACGCTCGCAGATATTGAGGAGCAACATGGAACCACCATCGATTGGAAGAAGTTATACGAAATTACGAGCAGTCACGATTATGGCGAAATCTTCATCGGTGATATCAAAACACCCGTCAAACATTATTCACTGGAGCTGCGTTCGATGCTGCAAAAGGTGGAAGAAGGCATGGTTGAACATTTTATTAATGAAAATATTCCTGAAGAGTTCCAGCCTATTTTCCGCAGACAGCTGCGTGAGGGCAAAGACCAATCGGTTGAAGGACTGATTCTCGAAGTCGCAGACAAGATGGATCAGGTATATGAAGCCTTTGCTGAGCTCCAACGTGGCAATACGGAGAAAGAATTTATCGTTATGTACCGTTATGCGTTGGTAAAAATCAAAAATATCGACCTCCACTGTGTGCAGTATTTCCTGGAACAGATTCTCCCCGACATGATCGAAGAAGGTATCCGCTCCCCGTTTGATATTCGCAAAATAACCGAAGAAGCTCTGGCCCAGTAATCAGCTCAAGTCAACATGGTGCTCATCATCCATGGACAGGGCTTTTTTTCGTTCCTGCAATTGCAGTCGGTACTCGCTAGGGTACATGCCCGTTTTGTTTTTGAAGATCCGGCTGAAATAGTGGGAATCACTATACCCTACCGCTCCACCAATAGTCTTGATATCCATATTCTCGTGCGTAACGAGCATGCGCTTCGCTTCATTAATCCGCAGGCCTGTCATATATTTTAGCGGAGTCTCACCCGTTACTTTCTTAAAACACTTTCCCAGATAGTCCACACTAAAATACATCTGTCCCGCCATGTCCTGGAGTGTAATCTCATGCATGTAATTCTGCTTCAAATACAACTTAACGGCCTCTGCGATATCCTCCGGCTTCACCTGCTCATCCAGTACGGCACTGACATGGGCAAGCGAATCCACAGCGCTCCCAAGCTTCAATTCCATCGCATCCAGCAGTGTACGAAGCTGGTCTTCCGATAATGGTTTGAGCAGATAATCCTCCACCTTGTAACTGATCGCCTGCCGTGCATATTCGAATTCATGATAACCACTCAGAATGACAATTTTCACATGCGGATAGGCAAAGTACAGATGTTTGGCGAGTTCCAATCCATTCATTACCGGCATCTGTATATCGGTTACAACCAGATCAGGTACAGAATGTTCAATGAGCTGTAATGCTTCCTGACCGTTCCGCGCTTCACCGATCACCTCGAACCGGGTGTCCAACTCTCTGAATTTGCGCGAGACATTCCGGCGAATCAGGGCTTCATCTTCCACAATAATCGTTCTATATTTGATTGTCACGGGTTCAGTCATGCTCCTTTCGAATGGAACCACCTATTGTAATCTGGACACCGCCGGAAGGCTTGTTTGTAATCTGCATGTGGGCTGCCGTGCCATACCATAATTTCAATCGGACCCATATATTCTTGAGTCCCATGCCGTTGATTTCGAGGTCAGGCATACGCTCCCACTCCTGTGACTGTTCGATGTAATGCATGATCTTGGCAAGTGCCTCGGGTTCCATGCCAGGTCCGTTGTCTTCCACGTGGATCTGCCAGGTCTGCTGTGCCGCATCCATATCTCCAGTAATATTCAGTTTCCATGGCGGGGTATCACCCAGTCCATATTTCATGGCATTTTCGAGTAGTGGTTGTACCATCAGCATCGGAACCTGGATATACTTCATCTCTTCCGGAATATGAAACTCGTAGTGTAGATCATCCTCAAACCTAATCTTCATACACTCCAGATATCGCTCACAATAATCCAATTCTTGAGACAGGGGAACCCCATTCTTTCCCGGAGTAGAAATATAACGCAGCATAGACGCAATATTGGCGCAGAACGCGACAATCTGCTCATTCATGCCCTCTTCCGCCATGATGCTAATATTAGTGATGTTGTTATAGAGAAAATGCGGGTTCATCTGGGATTGCAGCGCCAGTAATCTCGCTTCTGTCTCCTGAGATTTCATCGCCAGCCTGTCCTGAAACGATTGCACAAGCTGTTGATTCAGCCGGATAAACGTATCATTCAGCTCATCCATCTCCCGAATAGAACCGGGATGCTCCAGCTTGAACAACTGACCGGAATCCTGACCCGATACCAGATCATTCACACCCGTTTTCTGAATAATGCGCTGCAAACGATGTAGCGGCAAAGTAACCCGTTTGGAGATCAGATACGAGAGAACCAGAATCAGCATGAGAGTAGCTAACGTGGCACCGATAAACATCATAGCCATCCGGTTGAGACTCGCGAAAAGGGACTGTTTGGACTGCATGACAATAACGGTCCATCCCGTCTCCTGTGACGTCATGTACGTCATCATCTGTTTGGACTGACTCATAGGATCGGTGATCTCCTGCATCGTATCAGGCGGAAATGAAAGATTTTGAATCAAGTCCACATCATCGAAATGGCCTGCTTGAGAAGCATCGGCATCCGAAGAAAGTGGATACAACCTTGTATTTTGTTCATCCACTACATAGATCCGAAGATCGTCGTTATTTGTCTGCAAATCATTCAAATGCTGGAACAGGGTTCCGGCATCCTGCAAAATCTCAACGACACCCTGGCTGACATAATTGCCATCTTTGTATACACGGGTAAGCGAAATGTAAGGTTGATCTGAGTTACCCTCGCCGGTCGGCATGGGCAAGGCTCCGCCCTCTAACAATTGGATCACTCGCCAGCCACTCCGCTCCCAGGTTTCCTTGTACCACGGTCGCTGAGTCAGGTCTACCGACAGTTGACCGTTGAATGCACCCGCTCCCAGCATCTTGCCGTTCACATCATAGATGTTGGCCTGCTTGGCTGTATTGGAGCTGCTGATGATCGCGAGAATGACGTCAATTAGTGTGGTTGTATCCTTATACAATGCCGGATCACTCGTCATTGTCTGCTCACTGTCTTCTGCTGGTGCCAAGTAGTGACTGAAGTGTTCTTTGACCAGATTGGAATACACGATATTCATGGAGAAGTTGTTCATTTTCACCACTTCCTGATCCAGGTTACTGACAATTGATACCCCCAGTTGTCTTTGCTGTTCTTCACTTCGCTGACGAATGTCACTTGCGAGAAATACATACAGAAGCCCCGCCACAATCAGCGAAAAGATAATAAATACCGCAGAGTAATAGGCAAACAGACTTTGCTGAAGCGTTCCAAATCGATATCGCAATCCTCACACACCTCGTCCTATGATGATATCTGTCACACCATTCGAAAATGTCCACCCAACAGAACGCTTTTGTCTATTGAGCACATCCCTTGTTCACAGTAAAGTTATCCACATAAGAATACGCTTACATAAAGCGTTTCGGCAAGTGACAATTTTCTTTATATTCCGGGAGGTTCAATGATGAGAAAACGATTTCTATTTTCGCTTGCAAGTGTGCTCCTGCTCTCCACTCTGCTGCTTGTCGGGTGCAACTCAGGTAAAAGTACGGAAGGTTCGGGTAAGGTGACTCTCACGTTTGGAACAAGTCAATCCGGTATTCCGCGTACAGGCATCATGCAGACGATGGCCAAGGAATATGAGCAGGAGACGGGTGTCAAAATTGACTTCCAGGTCGTGCCTGACGCACAGTGGCGTGACCTGATCAAGGTGAAGCTCGCTTCTGGCGAAGCACCTGATATTTTCAATGTCGATGTGGACCCACTGAGCATGCCGGCTAACGTAAGACCGGAGGAGAATGCCATTGACCTGACCAATGAGGAATTCACAGGTCGGATGTCTGAAGAGATTTTGCCAACTGTCAGTCATAATGACAAGGTGTACGGGGTTTCTTTTGCGCCAACGAAAATCTGGTATGTGTACTATAACAAACGTATCTTCCAAGAGCTCGGCATAGAGCCTCCTACATCCTATGCGGAATTCAAGGCCATCAGCCAGAAAATTAAGGATAAAGACATCATTCCGTTCTATCAAGCACCTGCCAGCGGGTGGTATCAGGTTCTGCCTTTGTTCGAAACGGGACCTAACTATGAGCAAACAACAGCGGGAACTTACGAGAAATTAAACAACAATGAGATGAAAGTCGCAGATATGACACAGCTTAGGACGGTCATTGAACAGTTGAAAGAATTTGCGGATCTCGGTTATTTCGGCAAAGACTTCTTGTCCAATACGGTAGAAGCGGGCATTGAAGCGTTTGGTCAGGAGAAAGCGGCCATGCTGCTACGGGTGCCAGGTACGGAAAAGGAAGTGTCCGAAGCGTATCAGGAAATGGAAGACAATATGGGGTTCTTCGTCATGCCGTGGGGAGATAATCAGACGATTGGAGTGAATCCGGGCGGATCGGCTGCGATGTTTGGTAACAAAAACAGTAAACATCCCGAAGAAGTGCTGAAATTCTTCCGCTGGATTACCGAGCATGATCATCTGCAGCGTGTGTTCGATGAAGGTGAAGGCAACCTGACGATCTGCTGGCCGGAAATCGAACCAAAGCTGACACAGGACTACATCGACTATGAGAAAGATCATGAAAAAGGTACGGTTATGCAGGCCGCTGTGAAATACATTGATCCACAATGGATGGATATTGGCAAGGACTTGTCAGGCATGTTCGCTGGCGCAATGACACCGGATCAGATTCTGCAAAATATTGATAAACGTCGTGCTGAACAAGCCAAAGTGCTGAAAGATGAGAAGTGGTAGTAACAGCGCTCATCTCAGATAAATATAAACGCTGAACAACGTTACATGCAGCGGGCGTTTGCCCGCTCATGTATTTTGGCAGGAAGGAAAGGTGTTACGGATTATGAATGCGAACAAAATCTATCCCTGGTATTTCTCATCTGGAGCGATTGTGTTATATCTGCTGTTCATTGTCGCTCCCGCCCTGCTGGGCATCTATTACTCCTTCACCGACTGGAACAGTTATAGTTCGGAGAAGAACTTTATCGGTCTGGAGCATTTCCGCACCATTCTGGCGGGGGATCCGACCTATCTGCTTTTTATCAAAAACACAGTCCTCTTCACCCTGGTTACATCCATCGCCAAGACCGTGCTGGGCTTATTTCTGGCTCTACTCTTGGTTAGCGGTGTAAAGGCCGCCAATCTGCATCGGATGATTATCTTCTCACCACAGGTGCTATCGTTCCTGATTGTTGGACTTGTGTTCAAAAGTCTGCTTGACCCCAACAACGGGTTCGTTAACGTAACCCTGCGTTCCATGGGACTGGACGTTCTCGCCCAGAACTGGCTGGGCTCCCTGACCTGGGCCATGCCATCCATTATGGCAGTGGATACGTGGAAAGGCATGGGATACATCATGGTGCTGTTCATCGCCGGACTGCTCGCCATTCCCCGTGATTATTACGAAGCAGCATCCATTGATGGCGCCGGATTCGGGCAGAAGCTGTTCCGAATCACGATTCCGATGCTGATGCCTACCATTACCATCGCCACGGTGCTTAATATTACATATGGGCTGAGAGTTTTCGATGCCGTATACGTGTTAACCAATGGTGGACCCGGTAACGCAACAGATGTGATTAACACAGCGGTCTATTCCTCTTTTGCCAAAGGGTATTGGGGACTCGGAAGTGCACTATCCACCATCCTGTTTGTCATCATGGCAATCATCTCCTTTTTCATCATTCGTTTGATGAACCGAAAGGTGGAATACTGACATGCGATTGAGAAAAAGATTGGCTTCGATCGGGTTAAATGTACTCGCCTGGCTGCTTAGCCTGGTGGTCCTGATTCCTTTTGTCGTCATTGTACTGAATTCATTCAAGTCGGACGCCGAGGCCAAAGTGCTTAAACTGACGTTGCCCAAGAAGTTTATTTTCGAAAATTACAAAATTGTCTATGAACAGGGACATTTGGGCGGTTCCTTTTTCAACAGTCTGCTGCATTCTGGGGCTTCTTCTCTGCTACTGGTGTTTGTTGTGGCCTTCTCGGCCTTCACGTTATCTCGCAACCATTCGAGGCTCAGCAAGTTTCTGTACTTCTTCCTGATTCTTGGTATCACCCTACCGCTTAACTACATTCCGCTGATGGAAGTCATGAAGTCCATGGGTATGATCAATTCACATGTCGGCATGATTCTGCTCTACACGGCTATGGGGATTCCAATCTCGCTGTTCATTACGTATGCGTTTGTGTCTAACATCCCGAAGGAGCTGGATGAAGCCGCGATCATGGACGGATGTAACGGGATCAAGCTGTTCCTGAGAATCATTGTACCTTTGTTAACCTCGGTGCTGGTAACGGTATTTGTTCTTAATTTCCTGAGTGTCTGGAATGAGTTTACTGCCCCACTCTATATGCTGAATACAGTGGAGATGTGGCCGATGACGCTGGCTGTATATAACTTCTTTGGACAATTCAGTGCCCAGTGGAATCTGGTCAGTGCCGATATCGTGCTCACGTCATTGCCTGTGTTGATTGTGTTCCTCATTGGGCAAAAGTATATTGTAGGAGGACTAACTTCTGGGGCGGTTAAAGGGTAAGCTCCACCGACAATCTAAATACACAAACCCATCTTTTCTAAGTACATCTGCTGACTCCTCAGCACAAAAAGCCCTTGTCTGCTTCATCGTGTGAACAACTTCTTCGTACAGAAGAAGTATCACACGCTGCTGCGGACAAGGGCTTACGCTGTTGGATTCGAATTAATCGTGCGCCAACCCGCCAACATCGGATGGAGCCGCTATATCTGGGCTCTGCTCCAGAGATTTGATCATTTTCAAACGGGATGTGATTATTGCGATCAGAATAACAAACAGACCCGCGATGATAAACAGAAAGGCAATACCTCTGCCTGGCCCAGTTCCAATAATTTGACCAACAGACGAAGCCAGTGCTCCCCCCTCCATCAGCAACGGATTAAACACATGGTCGGCCAGAAATCCAGCCAAACTGTACGCGATAATAAACCCGAGTTGTGACAGAATACCAATGATTCCCCATACCCTGCCCTGCTTATCGTTGGCGATATTGTTTCGCACCAGCACATCTGCGCTCATATTGACAAACGGCAGCGATGACAGGAACAGAAAACCTGCGAAGATAATAAAATAAATGTTAGTGGATATCCCCAGAAGCGAAAAGGACAAACCGCACAAAATCAGCCCCATCACAAGTACACTTGCATATCTCTTTGTTATTGTAAATATGCCGATGCACAAGCTGCTAATCAGCATGCCGATGGCACTAACAGACTGAAACGTTCCAAGTGTCTTTGCATCCGTGAATGACAGAAGCATCGGACCAATGAGTGTCTCCAGGAATCCCAGATAAAAGGTGACAAGTGAAATAATCACCACCAGCAACAGTACTCCCTTGTTGGTTACAACTTCTCTCCAGCCCTCTTGAATATCGGTGATCCAGTTTTTTCCTTCTCGATCCTCTCGCTCCACCTTCATGCTCTTCCGAATAACCAGCACAGCCAGAATGGCAACCAGGAATGTCAGAATATTAATGACCAGAATGACTTCAATGGTTGTTATACTAAGCAGAATGCCCGCAATGATGGGTGAAAACAGAAACTTCGAGGATTCAGCCAGTTGTACAAGACCGCTTCCTTTTGAGAATTGATCCTTATCCAGCAGGTCCGTAGCAGAGGCCTTATATGCCGGGCTCTGCAACGCGGAAAACACCGAACTAAAGGCCACTCCCACATAGATATGCCATAATTGGATATCACCTGTGAGCATAATGGACAGAATGAAAATCAAACCGGCTGCCGACCCCAGGTCGCCGATAATCATCATCGTTCGACGGTCGAATCGGTCTGCCAGTACCCCTCCAATAGGTCGAAGCAGGATATTCGGCAGAAACGTGAATAAGGTAATCAATGCAACACTTGTTGCCGTATTCGTTTTTTCGAAGGCATACACCCCCAGGGAGAAGGCCGTAAGTCCAATCCCAATCATGGAGATGAGCTGACCGAACCATACGACCAGAAACTTTTTAAATGATTTTTGAACGGTATGTTCCATGGATAATACTCCTTTCTCGGCTAACCTTGATTCGGAAAATAAAGGCGAGTGACGTAGGCGAAGCTTCCTTGTTCTGCTCCCAGCACACGTTCCATAATATGTGTGAATGCTTCAACCTTTTTTTGGAGTTCTTCCTCCTCCCATTGAAAGATGCCTCGATCCAGCAAAAATTGTGACGATACGAGCAGGAATTCGATGGATTCCTTTGGGTTAGGTGTATGAAATACCCCCTCCTGAATGCCCTGCTCTACCACCTCGGCCAAGATGGGACTTAATCGAATTACCGTCTCAACAAGACTCTTTTGGTGCATCTCCACATTATGAACACTGTGCAATTGCTCGATGAGATCATGTTTTCTGCCGTCAGGCTGATTCTGCGCCATCATGATGCGAAAAATTTTGTCATGGGCATTCAGTTTGGGATCGGACACCACGTGCCTGGCCGATGCCTCCCCGCTCAGAATAAAACGCATGACGATGGCGTTCATGACCTCTTCCTTGGACTGAAAATAATAATAAAATGTACCCTTGGCAATGTTGCACGCCTGAAGGATATCCATGACCGTAGCTTTGGTGTACCCTTTTGTTATGAACAGAATCTCGGCGGCATCCAAAATCTCGTTCCTGCGTTCTTCCGGGTTTTTTATCAGTCTCATATCCTGGCCTCCGATACGTTCGACCGACTGTCGGTCTATTGTAGTCATGGAGTTCTTTTTTTAGAACCCCATTTCAGTCAACCATTGCGCCAAATGGCTTTCCCTTGTTTTCAGATCCTGACGCTCTCTTGCATATTTTCCAATATTTCTGTCTGCAACCAGCTTACCGTCCATCATAAACAGTACACGTTCCGATCTGGCAGCGACTTTCACATCATGGGTCACCAGCAGAATGGTTGTACCCGTTGCATTAATATCGCCCAGAATATCCATGATCTCATACGTTGATTTGGAATTCAGCGCCCCCGTTGGTTCATCGCCGAATAAAATATCTGGATTATTGATCAGCGCACGGCAGATGGCAATCCGTTGAAGCTGTCCGCCTGAGGCTTGGGTGATGTTATGCCCAGCAAGCTCATCAATCCCCATTTTTTTCATTAATGACATTGCCCGTGTATTAATCGTTTCTCTGCTGCTATTCTTGGCCAGATACGCGGAAAGTACGATATTGTCTAATAGATTCAGATTCTTGAGCAGATGAATATTTTGAAAGATGAATCCCATCTTGGTCAAACGTAGACTTGCCAGATCCCTCTCCTCAAATGCCGATATTTTTTTGCCATTAAAATAGACACTTCCAGCACTAATCTGATCCATACCACTTATGTTGTACAGTAAGGTAGACTTGCCTGAGCCAGATGGCCCCATGATGGAAACAAATTCTCCCTTTTTTAATTGAAGGTTGATATCTTTTAAGATGTTATGTTCTTCATTCTCGCCGATCGCTACGGATTTATTCACGTCTTTAGCCTCAAGTATAGTTGTCATCGTTGATCCTCCCTATTCGACAATCATTTTGGATATGCTCGTTTCCTTGATCGATTGGATACTAATCCATGCTGTCAGTACAATCGTGCCTGCAAGTAACAATGGACACAAAATATATGCTTGTAACGGGTTAACAACAAAGACAATATTGGAAGCACCAAACGTCGACATAATGGCACTAACCAGCAACGGACCCAACGTATTGGACAATATCGTTCCAGTAACAACCCCTAAGATTAATATGACAAGTGACATCACGACATACTTGAACTTGATTTTAGACAAGGCAAACCCAAGGCTTCTTAGTACAGCAATGTCGTTGTTGTCCTTGGCTACTAACATCTGAAGGAACAGTGCTGTAATTAAAATAGATATGAAGACACCGATGACCAAGGCCAGCATCGTCACCATTTTCAATTGTTGGATGGTTCCGCCTAACGTCTGATCCAGATAACCTTGAAGATCGGTTACTTTGGCTGGCGAGAAAGCCGCCTCATATTCAGCAATTTTGGTAGCCATGTCCCCGCGATTATTCAGATCCAAACTGACCACATACCACAACACACTATCCTTGTTGTAAGGTAATAAGGCCTTCGCCGTTTTCCCACCATTCGTAACGTCCTGGTATATTCCGCTGACCGTCATCATCTGGTCCTTGCCATTAACCAGCAAGGTAAGTTGCTCACCAGTCTTCAGGCGCAGCTCGCTACTGTTGGCATCAGATAACGCAATTTCATTCTCGGTTGTTGGCGCATTACCGCTAACATAAGACAATGGGAAAATACTGAAATCCCCAGTTTCTACACTCAGATTGTCGTAACTTCCTTCCGCATTTTTAATCTTGAACTGGCTTGTTACCAATGGGGAATACGTTTTGATGTCTTTATCATTTTGGATCTGGGCAACCAGATTGTCATAACGCTGCTCCACATCGTCTGTGTGCCTCAAGTCAATGCGAATATCACTTTGTCCAACACCCATATAAGAGATAAAACTTGGCGCCTGCAAAGTGTTCAGGAAGTTGACCGGCACAATCATGATAAATGAACTGACTACAAAGACAAATAACAATAATCGGAACATCTTGATTCGCTGTATCACTTCCTTCAGACCAAGAAAGACAGGTACGGAAGACCAGCGATTGCGGGACAAACTAAGCCGGTTTCGAATGATCTGTGTATCTCCCAGGCTCCCGGTACGGAGAGCATCCACCGCGGAGATGGAACGAAAACGCCGCAGTACCGTTCGACAAAACAGAACAACCATGGCAAATATTATTCCAGCGGCTAATAACGGAATCGCGAAATGCAACAGGGTTGCAGGTGCTTTTCCCATATACAACATGATGTTGGAAACAAATAATCTGTTAACGCCAAGTGATGCAATGTAACCAAGCACGGATGCAAATCCCGCCATAAATACATACTTCATCAGATACAGTCTTTTAATATCCTTCTCTGCAATCCCTATCGCTTTCATGACACTAATCTCACGATAATCCTCTTCGATGGTCGCAAGCATCGTGAATCGGATGCAGAGCATTGCAATCAGAATCAGCACAAGACTGACCAAAATAATAACGGCTGCAATAACTCCGTCGGTCATGGCATTCAATACCTGGAACAGCCCATAGGTTACGACTGGACCCGCGTTGGGAAGTCCGGCATTTTGGTAAGCCTGGGTAAATTCACTTGTCAGTCCGGGATCGGTCAACCGGAATTCGATGAGATACTCCATCTCTCCGATGCTCTGCTTCAGTTCTTGCAAATTCCCTGCACTCACGATAAAACGTTTGGAGTGCACAACCGATGGATTCATCTGAGCATCACGGACAAAATCAACGATGGTGTAAGAACGCTCAAATTGACCATTATCGATCCGAACCTGGTCGCCCACGCTCAATTTTTTTTGCTGCATGTAATATACCGGAACCGCGATCTCGCCATCGTTCACCTGAATAATCTCACTGTCCAGATTCAACAAATAGTCGAAACCCTGATTCTGTGTAACAAAGTCAATGTCCATAACGCTGTTCTTTTCGGACTCTGCTCCGAGAAACAGATTAGAGCCGTCAATGTTAACCATTTCCACAATCTGATGCTGCTGGACCATGGCATTTTCTTCAGCCCATGTATTCACTTTGACCTGATCGAGTTCTCCGGCATGCATTTGCACAAAATGTGGTGTTTTGGATTCAGAAAATAGATATTGGATGGAACTCGTCAGTTCCATAATCATTCGTGACCCCGAAGATACCAGCAAGGCGGCCAGCAGTACAAAAATAAATAAAGCAGCCGTAATCCCTTTTTTTCTCGTTATATCGTTTCTCAGCATTCGTAGCAGCATAAACGAACATGGCTCCTCTCATCTACAAGTTGTTCCTATTTATCTGGAGTCATAAAGCTTGTCAGACAATGCGCCACCGTTGAAGGTTGATGCATCATGAACATGTGAGCACCCTCTTTGATGGTTTGAAGCTTCATGGATGTGCCAAAATATCGGCCCCATCTCAACGCGGATTGAAGGGTAACGGTACGATCCCGTTCTCCCCACAGATACAACACCGGCAATGAGAGCGGCTCATATTCAAGCGTTGCTGCAGATTCCAGCATCCTGAAATCCGCCCGGATGACGGGCAGAAAATAATTCAATAATTCTTTTTCATGTATCAGTTCATGCGGGAGAGCTTCATAGGAAAACAGATGATCAATCAGATTTTCGTCTGACATCCGATCATAATTCTGCATCCCGCATTCGTCAGGCGTGTTGCAGGCTGATAACACAAGCCGTAGCGTTTTAGCTACATCTGGACGTTCCTGATATAAGCGCTGCGCAACGAAGTAGGCTGTAATTCCTCCCAGACTATGTCCAAATAACAGACTGCCAGGCTGTATAACATCCAGCAGCTTGCTGGTATACAGTTCTACGAGTTGCTGCATATGCTCCAGGGGTGTTTCGGTGTTCAGACCATGACCCGGGGGCGTAAACGCCCAAATTTCCGTGTCAGGAAGGTACGGCACTAGGGGCTGAAAACTGTTGGAGTTGCCACCGAGATAAGGAAAACAGACCATTTGTCTGTTTCCCTCCCCCTTTTGTAGCTGCTCCAAATAGATCGGTTCCATCACTTATCCACCACCATAACCAGGCTTACTTTCTTTCCAGAACATATGCAGGGAATGTCTGAAGTGAAGTATCCACATTTTTACGCTTGAAGATGACATGTATGACAATAGCCGATATTGCAAAAAAGAAGAATTGCATAATTTGAACTTGCGGATTAAAGTAGTACAAATCAATTTGACTTCCTGTAGCTACAAGCCAGAATGCAAGCAGATAAAACAGAAGTGTACCTTTGGTTGCATTGAAGATATAACTTTGGAACACGATAAATGCCATAAGCTGAACAACGTAGTATATGTAAGTGGTTGAGGTGCCAAAAGAGGAAATCAAGTATCCCGGAAGCACCCATAATCCGAACAACAGGCCGGTAATCAGACCACTTGTTATATTATTTTTTAACTTCCCTTGCAAGAATGGAAGCAAAAATCCGATCCAGCCAAACAGCCCACCAATCAGCCCCGTCTCCTTGATCAGATTCACAATCCCCAACCAGATCATTTCAGGTACACTATATGTCAGTTCAGGGACCGGTATGCCGAATAACAAGGAACCAAAGTGCATTGTTGATGCAAAGATGATGGAAATTCCAATAATGAGCGGTATCCAGAACAGGTCCTGTCTGCGCGGAACCAGCTTCATAAACATTCCTTTTAATGCTTCCTTTCCGCCCATCACATAACATGTAATTAATCCGGCAATGGAAGGTGAATACAGAGCAACGATCGCAAGTGGATGCATCAAGGTTAACTCACCTGTTATGGGTACAATAAAATCCGCAAAGAACATGAACAAACTTGCGATTCCATAACATGTGCCAAAGGAAATTCCCAAAAACAAATACATATATTTGTTGGACGGGCTGGTTGCCGGACTTGTGACTGGACGAATGGATGCCTGATTAGCTGTAATCATAGTGCCGCCTCCTTCTCAGTCAACTTTCTCTCAATAAGATCATGCAAACGGTTAATCGTGCAGAAATTAGCCAAATCCAGATCTTCATTTGCTATCTCAATCTGGAATCTACGCTCTACAAAGTCCACCAAACGCATCGCAAAGAGCGAATTGACGAACCGCTGCTCAAAATAATTGTCATTATCATTAATTTGAGTGTCCTCATGATCCATGGTGAGGTTGTTCCCGATAAACTCCCGAATTTCCTGACGATAATCCACTGCCCTTCCCCCTTGTTATTGATGTTGCCCCTCGGGCACTAAAACCTCAATGTAATCTGGAAATTCTACAGCCTGCTGCAAATCATGATAAAACAGTACTCTTCCTTCCTGATCTGCAGATTGCTGCTTGAAACCGGCAAAGCGATAGCTGATATTCATCATCCGGTTCCTTCCGGTATCCCTGAAGTCTGCAAGCATCTGTTTGCCCTGCTTCTGAGCTTCACGCATGATATACGTTAGCAGTACACTCCCTGCTCCCCTAGACATCACTCTGCAAGACATCAGAAGCATGTTTAGCCGCCATACTTTCTGCTGCATGTGAATTAGTGCAAGCCCAATTTTGCCATACGTCCCGTATTTGTCTTCGAGTTCACACACCAATAACATATGGTCCTGCGAGGTCATCAGTTGGTACAGCTCCTCGTAACTGTAGGTAATTCCCGTTGCATTTAGCTGATTGGTGCGAACGGTAAGTTCCTCTGCACGTTGAAGGTCATCCTCAGTAGCCTCGTAGATGGAAAATTTCATGCCAAGCGTAGCCAGAAATTGTTCTGAAGGTCCCTCATACTGTTCCTCAGCCTGTTTACGGAGCGTATCCGCCTGGTACATCTGCCTTCTGCACGCAGAGTCGGCTGTAATGAATCGAGGCATCAGCCTTGGGTCATCAAGCATGGTTTCATATTGATCCGCATGAAGTACCTGAATGTCAGCATGTACACTTTGCACTTCTTCCAGTTCAAAAGGTTGATCATCCACAAACAGAATGGCATCCATGCCGATATTAATGTTCTGCTGAATCCGCTGAACAGAGACGGACTTCGCATCCCAATGGATCTCGGGATACAGAAAATATTCGGCGATGCCCAGTTCGTTTAGTTTCGCCCAAGCCAGCTCTGCATCATTTTTACTGGCAACAGAGTGCAAAACACCTCGCTGGTCCAGTTTTTCAATCACCTCCTTTAAGCCCGGCTTCAGTTGCACATCTGCAGATTCAAGCAAAACCCCATCCCATATGGTGTGGTCCAGATCCCAAACGATACACTTGATATCCTTGAGCTTTTCCATGGTCTTGCCACCTTTCATCTTAGTAGGCATAGAATCCTTGACCCGTCTTCCGCCCCCACTGTCCTGCATCAACCATTTTCTGCAACATCGGACAGCATCGGAATTTGGGGTCCTGATAGCTGTCGTACAATACTTTCAATGAATGCACTACCGTATCCAGACCAATCAGATCCGCCGTCTCCAGCGGCCCCATCTGATAATTGAAGCCCTTCTTCATAATGGCGTCCACCTGCTCGGGTGTAGCGATTCCATCCTGTACAATGTACGCCGCTTCATTCATTAACAAGTGCGAGAGGCGATTAGAGACAAACCCGGGCAGATCCTCTATGACAACTGGACTTTTATCAAGAGTTTCCAAAAACGCTACCATCTCATGTTCCGTACCCTGCGTTGTATGATGTCCTTTGATCACCTCCACCATGGATTTAACGGGAACCGGATTCATCAGATGCACCCCAATGACTCGACCTGGGTCAGGCAAAAATGAAGCGAGCTTTGTCACGGAAATACAGCTTGTATTTAGCGCAAATAAAACATCCGGACGAACCTTGTGGGATAGTCGTGCATAAACTTCCTTTTTCAACTCCAGGTTCTCGGTTACATTTTCAATAATGATACTTGCCTCTTCCACACCTTCATCTTGTGTCTGGAACGAGATCCGTTCCATGATCTGATCCAGGGGCACCTGACCGTACCCTTGCTTCAGAAAGCAAGCTGAACGATATTCACGACGTATAACATCAGGGGCGTGTTCGATGACCGACGCCGAAATATCCTGCAAAATTACACGATAACCAGCCCTCGCGACATCCAGTGCTGTGGCGCATCCCATCACCCCTGCGCCAATGATTGCAATGAGTCGATTATGCATACCTAATCACCTCCTTATTGAGCTACCGTTAGATCAGCTCGTCGTAGATCTCTTTCATTTCTGCAAGTGCTGCGGGGACACGCTCACCGAACCAGGCAACATCTTGCATATCAAGCAGGATATTCGGATACATCCGCGAGAGCGTAGATACCAGAACACCGTGCTCAGCAAGCTTGCTATTTAACAAAATATCAAAAGACATCAATTCAAACGTATAATCAGCCGTATCCGTAAGCGGCTCCGTGCAGCAGTGATAAGAAGCACAGCCAGACGGACCCTGAACAATTAAAGGCAGACCTACCTTCACTGCTTCCTGGCAGAGTATGTCATGCATCATCTCAGCGTGGCGGTTCATGCTGTGCATCGCCTGTCCTCCATTGCGTCCCAACATTTCCAGCGTAGCTTTTACAGCAGCTGTACCTAATGGATAGCCATTAAACGTACCCGCATGAATTACTTTTTTGTCTACAAGCAACTTCATGATATCCGCTCGGCCAACCAGGGCTGACACCGGAACTCCGCCACCTGCGATTGCCTTCCCAAGTGTAGTCAGATCGGGCGTTACACCGAATAACTGTTGGGCACCACCGAGTCCCATACGGAATCCTGTTATAATCTCATCAAAAATGAGCACGACCTGGTACTGATCACATAACTGTCTGACTTTTTGCAGATAACCCGGAGCAGGCATGACTCCGCCTCCATTTACACAAACCGGCTCCATGATTACTGCTGCAATGTCGTCTCCATGCTGGCGAAATAGTTCCTCCAGACGGGGGGCGTCATTCCATGGCAGGAGGTAGGATTGAGATTCCATGGCATCCCTTGCCCTCCCCTTTGTTCCTTTCATGTCACCAGGATAATCTGAAGGTACAGGCAGACCTGTACGTGCAGTCTTGCCACCCATAATATTGTCCGCATTGCCATGATAATGGCCTTCAAAACGTACAAAGCGATTTTTACCTGTCCACGCCCGGGCAAGACGAAGTGCATTCTGGACAATCTCCGTGCCTGATAACCCAAAACGAATCATCTCTGCTGAAGGTACATATTGATGGATCAGTTCCAGAGCCTCTGCATCCAGATCGCAATGACTTACGGAAAGAACACGGTCAATGGTATCCTTCAGACACTCGTTATACTCCTCGTTGCCGTGGCCAACGATGAGGGCACCAAAGCGGGCATATAGATCCAAATACTCGTTGCCGTTCATGTCCGTCACTCTGCTTCGGGAAGCATGCTTGAAATGGAGCGGCGTCTCTTCCCAAGGAAGGTGAAAATTATAGTGCACACCTCCAGGCAGCCATTGTTTCACCCGCTGATTGTACTGCATCATCTCCGTGATCATCCCTTATCGCCTCCCCCACTTGTCTGGTTTACTGCTTCATATCGATCCAGTAACCTGGACCGATCTTGCGGATCATCCAGTGAATAGGCTGCAGACAAGGTCTTATTCTCAGCCAGCATATTTCTTACGCTCTGGCCTGGACCGATATCGATCCATACCGTCGTTCCCAGATTTTGAATGCGTGCCAATGCCTGATTCCAACGAATGGGTTGCAAAAGCTGGCTGCTCAGCAGCTTAGGAATGTCCTCGGCTCCGCGAATGAACTCCCCATGTACTGTAGAGCATATGGGAAACACCGGTGCAGAGAAGGAAATCCCTGCAAGCATCTCTTCAAGCTCAGGCTGAATGAACTGCATCAACTCGCTATGATAAGGTGCATCTGCCTTCATTGGCATCATGCGAAAAGGAATGAATTCCCCACCGTAGCCATCCACCTGATCATCCAGCAGTTGAAGACCCTTCGCAGTACCTGCGACGACAAACTGTCCCGGTGAATTATAACCGGAGATCGTCACATACTCGTTCTGACGAATATTCTTGACTAATTCTTCAAGCGCTTCTTGGTTTACATCAACAACAATACCCGCTCTTCCTTTTTGCTCCTGAATGGAGCGATGCATCAACGCACCACGCTGAGCTGTAAAACGGATCCCATCAGCAAATCGCAGTGCTCCCGCCGCTACTAAAGCCGAAATCTCCCCCAAACTGTGACCTACTGCATAATCTGGAGTCATTCCTGTTCGGCGAACAAATGAGTCAAATAAAACGTAGCTTGCCGTCAGTACAGCAGGCTGAGCATATTCAGAGACCGTCAATTGATCCAGGGTCCCTTCCATAACCAGTGCCTTCAAATCAAATCCGATCACCTCGCTCGCTTCCGCAAAGATCTGATTCGCCTCCGGTTCACTGTCCAACAACTCGCTGCACATTCCGATATACTGGCTGCCCTGGCCGGGAAATAGCGCACAGAACGTCATACGCTACCGCCACGCTTGTAATAGGCTTTTAGTCCGTAATGCGAGATCATCTCCTGCTGCATCTGAGAAGAACCTTCAATAATCTCCAGAATTTTGGCTTCCTTATACAGCCTGGCAACAGGATATTGGTTACTAATTCCGTTCGCACCATGAACCTGTAGCGCATCACTTGCAACTTCAACAGCAACTTTGGACGTAAAATATTTGGCGATCGTTGTCTCCATGGCGGCCTGCGGGTCCTTGGCTTCTCTCAGCTCGGCTGCCCGTAAACATAATGCTCGTGCTGCATGGACTTTTGTCACCGCATCTCCAATCATGCCGCGAATCAGCTGAAAATGACTCAGCTTCTGATCAAATTGCTTCCGCTTCCTTGAGTAAGTCACCATGGCATCCAGCGCTTCCTGCGCAATCGCCAACCCTGCCCAGGCAATGCTATATCTGCCCTGGTCCAGCGCCCCGGTTACGATGTACTCAAAACCTTCATTCAGACGTCCAATAATGTGATTCTTTGGTACACGCACCTCATGGAGATCAATCTCAGCTATACCTGTCTCTCCCGCAACCATGACACCTTCAATAGGTTGGGTCTGTACACCCTCAAACTGGCGTTCGACCCAAAAAGCAGTGCTTCGTCCCTGATTCGAGGCAATAATGATAAATACATCTGCCAGATGTCCAAACGTGATCCACTTCTTTTTTCCATTTAAAACAAAACAGTCCGATTCTTCTCTCCACTCGGTCTTTACACTTTTGGCATCCGAACCAACTTCCGGTTCAGTCAGACCAAAGGCAGCAATCCATTCTCCCTTCACCAACTTGGGCAGCCAGGACGATTTTTGCTCAGGCGTTCCGAAACGTACCAACGTTTCACTTACAAGTGAAGTATGTACCGTTAACAAGCTGCGAACGGCTGGAAGAGCCTTGCCAAATACTTCAGTCAACAGCCCGTACGCCTTAGGACCGAGACCCATGCCGCCATATTCAGCCGGGATCGAGGCAGCCAAGTAACCTTTTTCAGCCATGGCACGGATCAATGTTCTGGGAATGGCTTGCTGTTCTTGAATCTGTTGAGCATAAGGACGAATTTCACGGGCAGCAAACAATTCAGCTTCATGAATGATCTCTTGCTCTATATCTGCTTCAATCATTCGGCAACCCCCTCTTGAAGAAGAGATTCATTGAGATAAGCGGCGAACTCGGCAATTGTTTTGTATTCAAACAACGCAACCGGACTGATGTCAACTTGAAGATGCTTACGCGCACGGTTAATGATCTTGAGCGCCTGCACAGATGAGACACCAATTTTCAAAAAATTCATCTCTTCATCGATGTCCTCTGGCTCCTGATTCAACGCTGCAGCAATCTCGCTTTTAAGAAAAAGCTCAATTTCTTCTTTTGTCATATCATGACCTCCGTTCCCTGATTCACATCTATCCAATGTACATACGGCTCGAATGGGTGTGCTGGCAGATGTACGATCTGGCCAGAGCCATTCGGATGTAACTGTTCCCAATCCAGCGCAGCACCACGTACATAAAGCTGTCCCAGCAATAAAGCAAGCTGATCCTCCATGGTAAGTGTCGGCTCGGCAGACAGGCGGATGAAGCTCTCCTTGCCACTGTATTCAAGCTGCTGCTCTGTCTGATCTGCAGCAATCATAATTACAATGTCGGCGTTTGGCATCTTGCCAGGTGTGTCTTGCAGACTGTCTAACGTCACTCTGTTGTTCACTGGAAAGGATTGGCTTGCATGAGCGCTGTGATGTTCCTCGCCATCCAGATGTAAACTGGATACAAGTTCCTCTCCTGCAGCTATTCCTCGAATCTCTTGAATGGAAGGGACCAGACGTACAAGTGTCTCAAGCAAGGTCACCCAGTAGTTCAAGGTTGATACCGTATCTTCATTAGAATCGTCTGGCCTGAGTACCTTACGAGCTTGAGCTTCATCTTCTCCGCGAATCTCATGCCCCCCAACCACAATATTGACACGAGCAGCTCGGTTTCTAGGCTTGAAGCCAAATTCCATCTCTTCGATGTTCCACTCTCCGGTTGAGCTGACAGCTACTGCTGCACGATACCGATAATGTTTTCTATATCTGTTCCGGGTAAAACAAAGATCCTCTAGTGCCAGGTCCGCATGTTTCTTCACATATTGCTCCGTGTTATCAATCAGCTTTTTTAAAGCCTGTTCTGATTTCGCAGAGAACGTTAACAACTGGCCACGTGCGGGGGCATCTGCACGGACAGGGGCTTTCCATTCCTCCAGCACAATGTGGGCATTCGTACCTCCCAGGCCAAATGAACTGATGCCTGCCTTCCGTGTTTTTCCTTCAGGTACATCCCACGTTTTATGCTCGCTAACGATATGGAACGGCGATTGCTCCAGTCGGAGGGCCGGATTCGGATTATCCATGTGCAGACTTGGTGCCAGTTCCCCATGCTGCATACTGAGAAGAACCTTGGCAAGACTGGCTCCACTGGAGGCTGCAAATAAATGACCAATATTGGTTTTGACTGAACCTAATCCAATCGAATTATCGCTTGTATATCCATTTTCCCGGAACAGTCGGAGCAAGGCATTCACCTCAATTGGATCTCCAATCCTTGTCCCCGATCCATGTGCTTCAATATAAGAAATCTCGCTCGGGTTTAGGTTGGCGTCGCGATAAGCGGCACGGAGTACCTCATATTGCCCCTGAGGGTTGGGTGCCATAATGCCCAGGGAATATCCGTCGTTATTCACCGCTGTCCCGCGAATCACACCATAAACATGTTTATTGTTGCGAATTGCCTCTGTTAGCGGCTCCAGATATACAACAACAGCACCTTCTCCCAAGACTGAACCATCTGCTTCCCGGTCAAATACCTTCGTATGTTGAGTGGAAGAACAGATTCCAGCATTGCGTGATAGTTGATGAACATGCGGTGTAGCCAAAATGTTCGCTCCGCCTACAACTGCCCCAGAGATACGCTTGTCCTGAATGGCCGCCACAGCTTGTGTCAGTGCTACCAGAAAAGAAGAACATGCTGTATCTATGGACAGTGCCGGCCCTGTAAAATTGTACATGTGTGAAATGGAGGCCGCTGCAATATTGGACATATTGCCTACCATAGCGTGAGAATGAACAGCCTTTCCAAGACTCCGGTTCATATAATCAATAACCAGATCGAAGTATGTGCTGGGGTTAATCCCTACATACACACCCACATCACGCTTATCCTCATGATCCACGAGCATACCCGCATCCTCCAGCGCCTCATGAGCAACTTCCAGCAGCTTCCGATGTTGCGGATCCATAAATGCAGCTTGTTCAGACGGGATTTCAAAGAACTCATGATCAAACGTATCCGGTTGCTTCAGTTCCCCAATCCAGTCATCCCAACCAGGTTGCTTGGAACGTCTTGCACGCTCTAAACTAACCCGGTCAACACTATCTAACCCGTTAACCAGATTGCTCCAGAACTGTTCTTGGGTGTCAGCATCAGGCAGACGTAGAGACAGTCCGGTAATAGCAATAGCACGATGTACATTCAGGTGATTATCTGTTGTTTCAGCTTGTTCAGAGTCCTTCGTTTCTGCTGGAAGTTCCTGCAGATATTCCACCATCTCACGTACTGTACTGCAAAAAACAAGTAGTTCTTGTCCTAATTCACGTCCCATATGTGCAGACAGCTTGTCAAGTAATTGATAGGAGAAAATGGAATTGCCTCCAAGTGCAAGAAAAGAAGTATCCATCTCAATCTTTCCTGCGGGCAATTGAAGAATTTCGGCCCAGGCTTTACGTACGGTATATTCCAAAGACGATGTGGAAACCGTCTCGTGTCCTTGCTGTTGTGTGTTTTCGCGAATCAGCTCTTCAATGGCCTCGATGTCCTTGGTAAATACTCCACGCTCATATTCGTTTCTCAGCATGAAGCGCTGAACCTTGCCACTCGTCGTTTTGGGAATAACCTTGATTGGGAGAACATGGGTGATCTCAATACCCAATCCAGCCCTCATACGTTGGATCAGATCCTGTCGTACATCCAGAAACTGTGGAGTGCCCGATTTGTATTTAACAAATACAAGTAGCTCCTCTACTTGTTTGAGGCTGTTAAAGTGCCCGACTACCGTCAGATTCCCTCTCGGAATGCTGCTATTCTGGTACAAAATTTCTTCAAGATCATGCGCATAATGGTTCTGTCCCCGAATAAACACAATGTCCTTGATTCGTCCGCTTACAACTAGGGAGCCGTCAGCCATATAACCCAAGTCTCCAGTGCGAAGCCACCCATCCACATACATTTCACGATTGATCTCCGGGAGACTGTAATATCCGGAGGTTACCGATTCCCCACGGATCTGGATTTCGCCAACAACCCGTTCATCCAGCACTTCCCCCTGTTCATCCGCAATCCGGATCTGAATCCCTGTCATGGGATATCCTTCATGAACAAATTCGATCACATCCGAAGTATGGCTATCACTGCTAGGCAGCTGGACTGGCACAGCCAGTCCTTCCTGCACCAGCCGCGAACGCGAAATACGTTCAATTCGCGGCTCTTCCCCCAGTCTGGAGGTACATACACCTACTGTCGCTTCTGCCATGCCATACGCAGGAAACATCATATTGGAACGATAGCCACAAGAGCTGAATTTTTTGACAAATCGCTCGATAACAGACGTTGATATAGGCTCTGCACCATTCAAGGTCATACGCAATGAAGACAGATCAAGCGTTGAGAGCTTGGAATCCGGGATCTTCTGAACCATCCATTCGAAACCGAAATTGGTACAGCAAAACCATTTTCCCTGATGCTCCGTAATCTTGCGCAAGAACAGATAAGGCGACCGTACGAAGGTATAAGGTGACATCACCATGATGTTGGCTCCACTCAGGACGGGTGTCAGATGCTGTCCAAATATCCCCATATCATGCGTATGCGGCAACCAGGTAAACACATTATCTCCTTCTTCAGCTCCAAGAAAAGTCTTGCATGCAATACTGTTGGCGATAATATTGTGATTTGTTAACTGCACACCTTTGGGAATTCCCGTGCTTCCTGATGAGAATTGCAGGAACACAATGTCATCAGGAGAGGTTGGGCATAGATCAGCCATCTGCTGGCCTGCTTGAAGCTGGTTCACGCTAATCAACATAAGACCTTTGAATACCGGACTTTCCGCAAGCTGTTTATACTTGGGCATGTAGGCTTCCTCGACGATAACGACTGGACGCCCGAGTACCTCCCACACTTTCGTGAATTTCTCCAGACCGGCTGAGCCTGGTTCCCAGGCAGCCGGAGGACTAACCGGGGCGACAATAATGCCCCCCAGCATACAAGCCCAAAAGGTACGGTAAAATTCCTGTGACTGGTCAATTTCCAAAATAACAACCTGTCCTTGTTGAATGCCTTTCTCCTGAAGAGACTGCAGGTACTTGCGCGCCTGCATCAGTAATTCAGGATATGATTCAAACTGTTCGTCACCTGAAGAGCTGATATAGGTCATTCCCTTTTCTGGATGAGTATCTGCAATGTAGATTAGCATCTCAGCCACTGTTGAATAATGTTCTGGCACAATCAGCTCGGGTCCTCGCTGTATGGATTTACTGGACATGTTGCACCTCCATTGCCTCATTGTGAACTACCACTCTCACATCGCTACCAAGCTTGTCATCAATCAGCTGTTTCATACGTTTGATGTCCAGACCAGCCTGACAGGCCAGATGTACGTACAGACACTCTTCGTCGTAGCGAATAACCCATTCGAATTGGGCGAGTCCCGAATTCCAATCTTGGTCATCCGACGACTGAGACGACATTGGGATCGCTTCGCTGCTGGAGATGAAGCCTTGATAATTAAACAGAATCATCTGACGCGGCTCCTGTTCTGCTTGCCTGTAGGCAGTTCCCAATTGTTCCTGTATGCCATCATATTTTGCCGAGAGGGAAGAATCATGTGTAAGTGCCATAAAGTTAATGCTGTGTTGCTTCGTAAATTCCAGACGTTCCAACAGATCCTCCTGTGTGAATTCACTGTCTACCAGCACTGGAATCAGATCAAGGAATTCTCCCACATAATCGTAGTAGGAATCTTCGCCATACTCCCTTCCGTAATGCACCAGGGCTATTGGCAATTGGCTTATGTTCAGATAAGTCGCAATGATGTTGGAAAAAGTTTCAAAGCATGTCCACCAAACATCTGCAGGCTCCTTCCCTGCAAGGGACAACTCGACAGTCATCGCTGAAGGAGACAATGTTTCTGTTTCCTTCAACTTGTTCATGACGATGGTGTTACATCTATTCCATGCCTGAAGCGAAAATTGTTTCTCCATTTCATCTTCTGATACCCCTATGGGGCCTTGAGACAGAAAACTTACATAATCCTCATAATTTCGTACTTGGTACAGAAGATCACTCTCGATCTCTATACCTTGCGGTCTATATAATGCCTTCGACTCAAGTTGCTGCTTGATGATCTGGGCACTCATACCATCAAACGCAAGGTGATCAAAACTCCAAATCAGCTTATGCTCTCTGGCTCCTGTACGTAAAATACACAGACGCCAAGGTAGTTCCTTCAACGTATACGTTTTGTGTAACAGAGACTGAACCAGTTTGTACTCCAACTGCTCAATCGTAGCCGAAGCATAATGACGAATATCAAGATATGGGATAAGCTGTTGCAGCATGTCCGCCGCTAACGATATATCACATGGATGCCAATACAATTGTTCTTCCTCATATATCATGCTGTGCAGCAACTGATGCCGGGATATAACCCCAAGAATCAGGTGTTTTACAGCTTGTTCATTCAATTCGCCTTCCAGCGTTGTTGTAAATCCGCTTGCTCGTGAAGTCGTAGAAGCATGTGCTTGTTGAATTGGAGATAGTGGGAATTGCCCCATAGGGGTCATGCCCGCCATAAAAGATGAAACCTGATTGCAGCTGTCTAAGACATGCAGGACCAGGCTGTCCAGTTGTTTCTCATGAAGTGTTATGTCCTGTGGTATGACTATCGGGGACTGAATATGCAGGCTATCTTCGGACCAAACTGACGCCGGAGGATTAATATCTACCAATTTGGCAAGTCCTCTAACTGTCGGATATTGGAATAATTCGTTCACATTGATGGCAATTCCTTCTTTTGCCAAAATTTGAGTGAATGCAATCGCTTTGAGCGAATGCCCCCCATTTTGAAAGAAGTGATCTTCCACACCAATGCCCGGATTACCCAAGATCTGTCGCATGGCGGCAAGAATGACACGCTCTGTTATTGCCCGAGGTGAACTCACTTCCAGAGACCTCTGCTGCTCTTCAACCAAATGCTCGGACAATGCTCTTCGGTCCACTTTGCCATTGGCATTAATCGGAAGATAATCCATTCGAATAATGCGTGCAGGTACCATGTACTCTGGCAGCTGCTGGTGAAGTTCTCTTCGAATATACTCAGTATCTGCTCCAGTATCGGTTGTATAAAAAGCGGCAATGTATAGACTTCCTGATGATTCTGTAACTGTCATGACAAAGGCATCACGAACTCCCGAAACACGCTCCATACAATTGCCTATCTCCGATAACTCAATGCGAAAACCTCTAATCTTGACCTGGAAATCCGAACGTTCAATAAAAATCAGACTGCCGTCAATCAGACGTTTGACGATGTCACCTGTCCGATACATTCGTTCTCCCGTGCGGAAGGGATCATCAAGAAAGTGTTTTCGGGTAAGATCCTCACGGTTAAGATATCCAATACCTACCGCATCCCCACTGATATACAGTTCACCTGGAACGTTGGGTGGTACAGGCTTCAGCTTATCATCCAGAACATACAAGGCTGTGTTAGACAGGGGATACCCTATAGGCAGTGAGCCAGTATAAGGCTCTGTTTGCTGTAATAAGTGGTAGGAGGCAAAAAAGGTTGCTTCCGTTGGCCCATATCCATTTAACAGCTTGCCCGGCCCCACACATGCAAGCGCTTTGTTGGCATGACTCACCGATGCAGCTTCACCACCAAACATCACTCTACGCACATTCTTCAAGCATTCAGCATCCCAATCCACCAGCATATTAAACAAGGATGTCGGAATATAAAATACTGAAATCCGTTGCTGTCGGATGACATCCGCCAAACGAGCCATATCCAAAATGGTCTCTTTTGAGATTAATACAAGAGTAGCGCCATTTATTAATGAAGCAAAAATATCAAAAATGGAACCGTCAAACGCATAGTTAGAAATTTGCAGGATACGATCCTCTGGCACGACGGTGACAAAATTGCTATTTTTCATAACTTTGGTCACATTGCGATGACTCATCACAGTCCCTTTTGGGGTTCCTGTTGACCCTGATGTATAAATGATATAAGCCGGGTCAAGAGCAGTCTTGTTCATATGTTCAACGGGCTCCTGCATGTCTCCTGAATCAAATGCTGCCAGTTCATCTGCCGGCACGATACAAGGAACTACAGATTGCCATGTGGAGGCATACGCCGATTCAGTCAATAACACAGCCGCATCGCAATCTTGCAAAATAAATTCAATTCTCGATGGCGGCGAAGCCGGGTCGATCGGGACATAACTGCAACCCACTTGGAGTGTAGCAAGAATACTGATCATCTGGATCGGTCCGCGGTCCAGAATAAGAGCAATACTGGAGCCTGATTTTACCCCTTGTCCAAGCAACCTGAACGCCAGCCACTGAACACGTTCATACAGATCCGCATAGCTCCATTCACCGTCTTCCCAGACCAATGCTGTCTTCTGTGCATGCACATGAACTTGTTCCTCGAATAATTGGGAAATGGTCGCATCTCGCGGATACTGGGCGGCATTATCGTTGACTCCGTACAGCAGCCATTCCTCTTCCTCCGGTGTAGTGAGCTTAATCTGAGCAATTCGTTCATTATGCCCTGTTGTGATCTGAGACAGGATATACCGGAATTTATCCAGCATCAGTTCCATGGACTCCGCTTTAAACAAATCTGAGCGATAGTCAAGTTCAACCGTGTAACATTGCTTATGCTCGACCAGTGTCCAAGTCAGATCAAATTTGGCATCCACCTTACCTTCGACCCATGGTTCAAGTATCAGTTCCCCGGCTTCAGGATCATCGGTCCCCATATTAATGTAATTTAGCACCACATCAAATAGGGGGTTGCGGCTTAAATCACCGAATAGACCAAGTTGTTCCACCAGTGCTTCATAAGGATAATGCTGATGCTCATAACAGGATAACAGCTTGCCCCGCATCTCATTCAAATACGTCTCTGTGGACCATTCTCTGTCCATGCTGGTGCGAATGGCAAGCATGTTCACGAACATACCCATAACGTTATCGAGCTCTGGCTTATCACGCCCCGCAACCGCTGTACCAACGACCAAGTCGTCTTGACCTGTATACTTCCAGATTAATAAATTCAAAGTTGCCATAAACAACATATAAGGTGTAAGCCCTTGTTGAGTACAGAAGTCATTGACCTGTGTGCTTAACGACTCACCGAGTTCAATGGAACGTCTGTCTCCGCTGTAGGATGACGCGCCATGTCTTGGGAAGTCTGTAAGCAATTCAACCGGTGCAGGCATGTCCTCGAATTCCCGTATCCAAAACTCGGCGTCTTCAACAGATTGTGCATGTGACGCAGCTTCATCACGCCATTCCGCATAATCCTTATACTGAATGTCAAGAGATTGCAATGTTTCTCCTCTGTACATGCGTGCAAAATCCTGCATCAGGATCGCAATGGAACTCTGATCCGAAATAATATGATGCATGTCGATGAATAAGATGTGTTCCTCTTGAGAAAGGCGAATCAACTTAACACGAACCAATGGTGCGCTGGTCAGATCAAAAGGCTTGATCCATTCCATGACCTGCTCTAACCCTGCTGTTTCTAATTCCAGCAACTCCACAACGCTTGGAACCTGATCCTCGACAACCTGGAAAAGCTCACCGTCAATCATTTCAAATCTGGTACGGAATGCTTCATGTCTCTCTACAAGTGCATCCATTATTACTCTGAATTGGGTAGGGTCAAGTTTTCCTCTTACCCTATAGGAGCTGGCGAGATTGTACGCCGTACTCTCACCTTTCATCCACTCATGCACCACATACATTCTTCGCTGTGCAGAAGTGGTCTTATATTTCTCTTTCTTAGTAACAGGCAAGATTGGGTTCACTGAATCAGAGTCACTTGTAACCTGATGTTCAGCAATCCATTGAACCATGTGTTCAAATACAGAATGATCAAAAACCTCTTCCAGCCCCAAATTCAGTCCAAACATTTCTTTAATCCTCGACGCCAAGGAAATCGCTTTTAAAGAATGACCTCCAAGCTCAAAGAAATCATCTTCAAGGCCGACTGCTCCATTACCAAGCAACTCCTGCCACAATTGCGATAATACATGCCTTATCTCATCATCAGTCCGTTGAACCCTGACTTTCCCAGATGGAGATTGGTCTAATGCTGCGATAGAACCCGCTGCAACCTGCGACATACCTGCAAGCTGATACAACGCAACATCATGTTGATGAACAATGGGGTCAAAGGAATACGTCGGCAGCGAGATTTTCTGCCTACGCCCCGTTCCGTTTAACTGTTCCCAATCCAATTCCATGCCAGAGCACCAGCAAAAAGCAAGTACTTTCATTAAATACACATCTGCCTCAAGCAAGCTCTGACGATCTCCAGTAAGAGCAATGATGTTTGGCTCTGAAAATGAATCCGGGGCTATTTGTTCTGTATCCTGCAGCTGATTCGAAACGATCCACAGCGTATGCCCAGCAGATTCAGAAAGCGTCTTGCGATTTAGCAGCGTAAACAGGAAATTTGGAGATAACAGTGGTGCAATACTCGACGCAAGGTCTGTTACAGTTGCATCTGTCATCCTTCCTGTCAAAGCATCTGACAATGCTCCTTCTTCTAGTGACCAATGCTCCAGATTGTATAAAAGCCCCACGGCATGTACTGGATCAAGTGCATCACTAATAACCAACCCCACCAGTTCGCCAACGCCTTGCCCACAGACAGCATCTGGCTTGATACCAAGCTGCATCACGGTTTTATAAAGAGCATATTGCACAACAAAGCACTGCATGCGCTCAAGCCTTGAATCGGTTAACGATCGCCCTATGCCTTGGCGAATGGCATACTGTTCCTTGGACTCAAAGAGGTTCAGTATCTCTTCAAAGTGCTGTTTGAATATCTCTGAGACCTGACTGCGATACACAGAAGCGTATAGTTCCCGAATCTTGCGAGCTTCCCAACTTGCATTTCCGCTGAGATAAAACATGACCTTAGGCTTCCCATTCATCACACTTGCCTGTGTCTCAAACTCTACAGACTGCTCGCTTGGCGGAATATAACCATCTACAACGATCAGCGCTTTACGATGAATGAATCTGCTTCTTCCCTTCTGTAGCGTCCACGCAGCATTGGGCAACTGCTCCGGCAATGCATGGATCGCCTGTAGAACCGAATCGTACGTGCGTTCCAGCGCAGATTCACTCTTGGCCGAGAAGGGCAGCAGAAGCAAAGATTCATACTTGGCTTGGCTCTCTTGGACGGGCGGTTGCTCCAGAATGACGTGAGCATTGGTCCCCCCGATCCCAAACGAACTGACACCTGCTCGCAGGATACGCTTCGCGTCTTCTAATGGCTGTGGCTCCTTGTTGATATAGAAGGGACTATGCTCCAGCTCCAACATCGGATTCGTCCGATTCATGTGAATCTGTGGCGGAACCACCCGGTGGTAAAGCGTCAGTACGGTTTTAATAAAACCGGCGACACCTGCTGCCGCATCAAGATGCCCAATGTTGGCTTTCACAGAACCTAGAGCACAATAATTTCTACGATCTGTTCCCCATGACTGCCTGAGCGCTTCGATTTCAATCGGGTCCCCCAGTTTGGTTCCTGTTCCATGCGCCTCCAGATAGGAGATCTCTTTTGGAGACACTCCCGAACGATGCAGGGCTGATTGAATAACCTTGACCTGCCCGGCCACACTCGGTGCCGTATATCCAATTTTGTCCATGCCATCATTATTAATCGCTGAACCTTTAATGACTGCATAGATATGATCTCCATCTCTCTGCGCGTCGCGGAGTGACTTGAGCACAACCATTCCGCATCCATTACCAGACACAGTACCAGATGCCTGCTCATCAAACGGTCTGCAATGACCATCCTTTGAATAAATCATGCCTTCATGCCAGTGATAACCTTCTTTGAGCGGATAGGAGATAGAGACACCTCCCGCAAGTGCCACATCACACTCTCCCCGAATCAATGATTCAGCAGCTTGGTGGATAGCGACCAAAGAAGTTGAACATGCGGTCTGGACTGCCATACTCGGCCCTCTCAGATTTAATTTGTGAGATACCCGGGTTGTAATATAGTCCTTTTCATTTAAAGTCATGGCTTCAAAAGCCTGTAACAGATTACCGGAGCGACCGAGAAATTGCACCATCCATGGTAAGCTCAGTCCACTTCCGGCAAACAATCCTATAGATCCCTCATAACTGTAAGGATCACACCCGGCATGCTCAAGTGCCTCCCATGAGCACTGATGCAGCAGCCGTATTTGCGGATCCATCATGTTGGATTCCTGATGCGGATATTCGAAAAATCCGGAGTCAAAATACTCAGTATCTTCCAGTACACCTTTGGCCCGTACATAATCAGGATGTTTGAAGTCTTCCGGTCGTACACCCGCAGCGGTTAGATCCTCCTCATTCAGACGGGTGATACCGTCCTTACCTGCCATTAGGTTATCCCAGAACTCCTCGATATTTCTTGAACCGGGAAAATGCCCTGCCATACCAATGACTGCGATATCCGAGGAAGAAGAAATTCTGCTACTGTGTTCTGAAGCAAACGGGATACTCTGTTCCGGTCTGCCCTGATCTGGTCTTCTCTGTTCCACTTTGCTGTGTTCAACTGTGCTCATTACATACTCTTTTGGAGCTGTTGTCGGCTCCGGGTCCGTAACAGAATATCCAGTCGAAGCGATATGTCCGCTCTCCTCTTGTACCTGTTGTGTAACTGTCGGCAGCATCTGCTCAGCCACCAGATGATTGACCAGTGCTGCAATGGAGGAATGCTCAAACAATTGCACCAGCGGAACGCTTTTATCCAGATAGGCATTCAGCCGATTATTGATCAGAATAAGCCCCAGCGAGTTGCCTCCGATGTCAAAAAAGTGATCATGGATATTAACCGTATCCAGATTCAATATTTCCTTCCACGTTGCAATGAGCATCTGCTCTAGGTCAACTTTTGCCCGCTCGATTCCTTGAATCGATGAGCCATAAACCAGAGCCGGATTAGCCTTCTCTCCCGTTTCAAAATCAGCCAGACGAAGGGCATTGCGATTCAGTTTGCCATTAGGCAGCACAGGCAGATTTTCCAGACGAATCAAGCGAGAAGGCATCATGTACTGTGGAAGCCGCTGCTTTAACCAGGTCCGAAGCTGTACGTCTTCATCTCCCATAACGGAAGGCCCAATCCCAGGCTTCAGACTGTAGAAAAGGATTAATTGCAATGAATGTTGCTCGGCCCCTTCTACCTTAACGACAGCTTCTCTTACACGTTCATAATTCATCGCTGCCTGCTCAATCTCGTTCAGTTCAATCCGGTAACCCCGAATCTTCACCTGCTGATCTAACCGTCCCATTAACTCAACATCCCCATCCGGCAGTATACGGGCCAGATCGCCAGTTCGGTACAACCGGCCTCCCAAAACATTGGGGTTTGCAATAAATCGGGCATCGGTCTCAGCAGCATTGTGCAGATAACCGCGGGATAACCCTTTTCCTGCAATGCACAGCTCTCCATAACTTCCAGGTGGCAGTATTTCACCTTCATCATTCAGAATATAAATCTCTGTATTGGTAATGGGCTTGCCAATGGTAATTGCGGCTGTGTCATTCAATTCTTTGGTCGTTGACCAGATCGTAGTTTCCGTTGGTCCATACATGTTAAAGACTCGAGCGGGCGTAAGCCGCTTCAGATCGGTGAGGAGTCCCACAGGGACGTTTTCCCCTCCAGTAAGAACACACCGCAGATTACCCAGCGCCTGAGCGAATTCCGGATTTTCGACAAATGCCTTAATGCGTGAGACCGTGCTAAGAATGTGCGTAACACCATGTTCACGTATTCGACGTGAAGCAAGAGCCGGGTCAAGCTGCTCCTGCTCATTGGCCAGATACAGCGAATATCCGGTGCATAATGGTGTCCACACTTCAAATCCGAAAATATCAAAAGATATGGTCGTTACACTGATGATGCGATCTGTCTCATGTGCAAAAATATGTCGGTGCCTGATGTCCTCAACAAAATTGACCATCGCCTCATGAGTAATCATGACCCCTTTGGGACGACCCGTCGATCCTGAGGTAAAAATCACACAGGACAGGTCCGAAGACAGGAAGTTTACGTCCGGGTTAACGGATGAGCGCACATCCTGAGCAGTTGGATCATACACAAATCGCTCTCCGCTAAAAGTCACTGTGCCTTCTTCATCAGGCGTACACAGCAATACGTTCATTCGGCTATCTTCGATCATATTCACGATGCGCTGCGGCGGAAAGGCAGGGTCCAGAGGCACATAAGCCGCCCCAGCTTTCAGCACCGCCAATAGCATAATGATCAACGATTCATCTCGTCTGGATAATATGCCTACAGGTTCATCCCGGCGCACACCTTGATCAATCAGCTTCCAAGCCAGCGTATTAGCTTTTTCATTAAGCTCCTTGTAGGTTAAAGAGGCTCCGGATGATACAAGGAGAGCTTTCTTGTCTGGCGTGTGTTCTGCCTGCAGCTCGAACAGCCGATGCAGACCCACTGCAGGATTGTAATCCAGACGTGGACCAGCAAGACGATGGACTGGGTGCTCATGAGAAATGTTTCTCTCAAACAGTTCGCTCAGAGACAGATTAGGCTGTTGTACAACCTCTTGGCAGAGTCCGATAAACTCCTGCATCATACCTTCAACTGTGTCCTGGCGAAACAGATCCAGCGAATATTCGATATATCCTTCAATCACCTGCTTCTCCCTGTTTTCTTGACAGGTCATTAACAGATCATAAGTAGACGTACCCGTCTCCACCGGAAAAGAACTGAATTGCAAACCATGAAGTTCAAGTCCATGCAAGTCCATGTTCTGATAATCAAAACAAACATCAAATACCGGATTTCGGTTCAACTCACGTGTCACGCCCAGTTGTGCCACAAGCTCATTAAACGGATATTCCTGATACGCAAAAGCATCCAGTGTATGTTGTTTGAGTTCGCGTAAAAAATCAGTGTACGTCCGATCAAACGTTGGAAAATTCCGCATCCCAATCATATTGACAAACATGCCTACCGTCTCTTTCCACTCCTCTTGCATCCTTCCTGCAACAGGCGTTCCTACCACAATGTCCTGCTGACCTGAGCGGTGTGCAAGAAGAAGATTCCACACACTTAGCATTACCATATACATGGATGCTTCCAATGAGGAAGCCAGCTCATGCAAGTGTTGTGTCAACGAACGATTCAACGTGAAATGGAGACGTCCCCCTTGCATGGATCGCTGTGATGGACGCTCATGGTCAAGTGGAAGCTCCAGCACAGGTAAAGAAGGGCCAAGATGGTCCAGCCAGTACGTTTGATGTGAATTGTATTCATTTGAAGCGAGACGCTGCTGCTGCCATACCGCGTAATCTTTGTACTGCAATCGGACTGCTTGCTCTTTGCCAAAATATAAATCATTGAAGTCACGAGTGATGATTTCGACAGATGTACCATCCGCGATAATATGGTGAATATCAAAGAATAGCAGGTGCTTGCGCTCGCCTATCTTAATCAGTTCAACCCGCATAAGCGGAGCACTCCCCAGATCAAAAGGACGAATCAATGTCTCGATCATCGCAGGCAACTCTTGGTCATCTGCCACATGTTGCTCTGCATAACCCATACTTAAGCGAACCGAAGGTTGGATGATCTGAACGATCTGACCACCCCGTATCTCAAACGATGTTCTGAGCGCCTCATGATGTTGCATCAACTTCTGCAAAGCAGCCTCAACTCTTATACGGTCCAATTCACCTTCAATAATGGTTGCAGACGGTAGGTTGTAGGCCGTATTGCCTGGATCAAGCATCGCTTGTATGAACATACGCATCTGTGCAGAAGAGATTGGATACGCATCCATAGTGGGTGCAGATTGAATTATCTGTTGGTCCACTTTTGGTTTCGCCATGACATAGAGATGCTCCGCCAGTTGAATAGGCGTTGAATGATTGAAAACATCTGCTACCTCAGGCTGAATTCCTAAATGAGATCGGATCCATGCAGACAAGCTGACTGCTTTGAGAGAATCTCCTCCAACCGTAAAGAAATTAACCTCTTCATCTAGATCATCGATGCCAAAAATCGTTCGATATGCGTCCAGGACAATCTGTTTCAGTTGGTCTGAACCACCAGTATAAACTGTCCCTTTTATTAGAGTAGAGCCACTTCCCTTACCCAGATCTGCATGCTGCCTATCATCCCCGGTATCCATTCCTGCTGCCGCTGATGAGCCAGAAAGAGAAACACCCACAGGATAGGATTGTTTGTTGAAAACATAAGTAGGCAGAGAGCATTTGCGTCGTACCGTCTGACCTTTGAGCACCTTCCAGTCCGGTTCAATGCCTTCGCACCATAACTCCGCAAGTCTGCGGTTCACATAGATACTGTCCTGCTCCGTCTCCCTTACGTGACGTAGCATATTCAGTACCGTCTGGGAATCTCTTGATAGACTGTGCTGTCTGGCAAAGGAGCTTAGCGTTCGTCCTGCACCTACTTCAATTAATACAGCCCGTTCATCCTTTAACACTTCAGCCAGGTTTGATTCAAACAACACCGGCTGTAAAATATGACGGGACCAATAGTCAGGTTGTGTGATCTCATCTCCAAGCGCCCATGTTCCACTGGTATTGGACAGTAATGGGATCTGTGGCGTATGAAGTGTATGCTCCGCTAAATAACGTCTAAATTCCTCAGCGGCCTGATTCATCATTGGCGTATGGAATGCATGGGAAGTCTTCACACGAATGCACTTCCAGCCCAGTCCTTCAGCCTTGGCTTCCATCCGTGAAATGGCTTCAGCTGTCCCACCAATCACACTGGAACCTGTAGTATTCACCAGGGCAAGCCACACGTCTTCTTCCAGTTGTGACTTCACCTGCTGTGCATCCGCCATAATGGCAAGCATGATCCCGGGTTGTTGTTGCTGCATCAGACGTCCGCGAAGTCGAACTAACTTGACAGCATCTCCGAGTTCGAACACACCCGCTACCGCTGCGGCAGCCAATTCACCAATGCTGTGCCCGATCATGCCATCTGGCTTGATGCCCAGATCCAGCAGCGACTTGGCCAGCGCATAACTTGTCATGAACAGTGCGAATTGGCTGTACTCTGTTTGGTTTATTCGCTCAGGCTGCTGATCCCCGTATACAACGGACAGCATATCTTCTCGTTCTTCCGCAGGCAGAAGGTCCAATATTTCCTGAATATAACTTCTGAAGATTGGAGCTAGGCCTGCTTGCTCTATAGATCTGTATAGTTCTGCACCCATTCCCTGATACTGACTGCCCTGTCCGGGGAACATAAAGTATACGGGACGAGTGCCTTGAGCCGAATGGTATACCCGTGCTTTTCCCAGCTGCTGTATCAGCTTGTCCGGATTATCTTTCCATGTCTTATCCAGAATGAGTGCCTTGCGATACGCAAAAACAGATCTACCTGACTGCAAGGTCCACGCTGCGTTCGATACAGATTGATTCGACTGCTGAGTCAGATGTTCCATAATCCGTTCAGCGGTGCGGTTCAGCGAGTACTCTGTTTTGGCGGAAAAAAGCAATATATTTACGTCATCATCCGGACTGCACTTCTCCATCTCGGGAGCCTCCTCCAATACCATGTGAGCGTTCGTGCCCCCCACACCAAATGAATTGATCCCTGCGCGCATGACTCCAACATGGCCCTGTTTCCAATCCACACCTTGTGCATTAACTTTAAAAGGCGTATTTAAGAAATCAATTTTGGGATTAGGCTGCTCATAATTCGCTGTTCCAGGGATATAACCTTGTCCAAGACTGAGCGCTACCTTGATTAAACCAACCACACCTGCGGCTGTATCCATATGTCCCACATTGCCTTTGACCGAACCCAGATAACAAAATTGCTTTTGGTCGGAAGCAAAGGCCCGAGTTAACGAGTTTACTTCAATTGGATCACCAAGCAACGTTCCCGTACCATGTGCTTCGATATAACTCACCGTTTCGGGGTCTACTCCAGCTACCTTATAAGCATCCTGAATGACTTCAGCCTGTCCGCTTACGCTAGGAGCAAGAAAACTGAGTTTCTCTTGTCCGTCATTGTTAATTGCTGAGCCTTTGATGACCCCGTAGATATGATCTCCGTCCCGCAGTGCATCGGTTACCCGCTTCAGCACCACAATTCCCATACCATTGGAGAAGACGGTTCCACTGGCTGCCGCATCAAATGGACGACAGTGTCCATCTGTGGAGAACATCATGCCATCCTCAAATATGTAACCCCCTTCATTGGGCAACTCCACGGTGATCCCACCAGCCACGGCCACATCACATTCTCCAACGATCAAAGATTGACATGCCAGATGAGGTGTAACCAATGAAGTAGAACATCCCGTCAGAGCGGTATAGGCCGGCCCTTTTAAGTTCAGCTTATAAGCCATTCGGGTAGCGAGAAAATGATTGGTGCTGAGCGTAAATGCTTCGTATTTACTGCTATAGTTAGCATCGTTAAAAAGCACTTGACGGTACCATTCGAAGTCATCGGACCCACCAAGGAACACACCCACCTTACCCGCTTCATCCGGTCTGCAGCCTGCATCCTCCAGTGCTTCCCATATTCCCTGATACAAAAGTCTGAATTGGGGAGACATCATTTTGGCTTCACCGGGAGTATAGTCAAAGAACCCTGCGTCAAACTCATCGATGCCGTTGGCACGTCCTTTTGCCTTGACATAACGAGGTGAACGCAGCAGCGCTTCCTCCACGCCAAGCTCCCTCAATTCATCATCACTATAAAAGTGAATGCTTTCCCGCCGTTCAACAAGGTTACTCCAGAACTCCCTTATATCCTCAGCGCCCGGCACATTCACCGCCATGCCCACAATTGCAATGTCCTCACGCATAATGCCGTCTTTTCGTTGAAACAATTGTTCCCTTTCAGTCGGTATCCGAACTCCCTCATCTTTTGGTCCCAGCGCGGCAAATTGACGCAATGTCGGGCATTCGAAAAAACGAGGCACAGGGAACTCCACATCGGTATAATGCTTAAGTTTATTGTGAGCCTGAATGACAGAAAATGAATTTCCGCCCAATTCAAAGAAATGGTCATCGCGCCCTACTCTCTCAACACCGAGCACTTCGGCCCACACTTCGGCTATAACCTTCTCAAGCTCAGAAGACGGGGCGGTATAGAACGTACTGGAAGCGTGAGCATGCGTGATATCTGCCATAAGTGCCTTCCGGTCAATCTTCCCACTGCTATTCAATGGAAATTCGGATTTATGTACAAAAACGGATGGTATCATATATGCCGGTAACAAACGAGACAGGTGCTCTCTCAATTCGACAGAAGGCAGCTCCTGCTCTGACAGATAGTAGGCATACAGCAAGCCGGACCTACCTTCAAATGATTTCATGACTACCACGGTCTGGATGACACCCGGATAGGATGACAGGGTATTCTCAATTTCGCCTGTCTCCAGTCTGGCTCCCTGAATTTTAACCTGAAAATCAATGCGTCCCAGATATTCGATCGTACCGCTTGGGAGTGAACGTACCAGATCCCCTGTGCGGTACATGTACCTGAAATGCTCTGCGTCCTGTCCTTCTTGAAAGAAAGGATTAGGGACAAACTTCTCTCGGGTCATCTGTTCCAGATTCAGATATCCACGTGCAAGCCCAACACCGCTGAGACAAAGCTCCCCTGGAATACCTAACGGCTGAAGCTCATCATGATTTCCGACGACATACCATCTGGACTCATTGAGCGGGTAGCCAATCGGTACATTGCCCAAGCCTTCGTAATGGCTTAATGGATAATGAGAAACCCATATGGTGCATTCGGTTGGACCATATACATTTTCAAGACTTGCTCCAATGCCTAACCTGTTAAATTTCTCAATGATGTCTGGCGTGACTGCCTCTCCGCCAACAAACATCCATTTCAGCGTTTCCAATGCTGACAGATCGGAGCGAAGCTCCATCGTTTCCAGAAAAAGACGGAATAACGTTGGAACAAAGTTGATGTGTGTAACCTTATGTGATGCCACCGTAGACACAATACGAGCAGGGTCTTTTTCTGCTCCAGGCTCAAGAATACTTAGTGCACCTTCACCCATGAACCAGCCGAAAAGTTCCGTGGCCGACACATCAAAGGTATATGCCGTTTTCAGCAAGTAAACATCCTGCGCCTGCATTGGAAAACGACGCTCCAGATCAAGCAGTGTATTGACTACGCTATGATTTTCAACCATGACTCCTTTTGGCTTGCCTGTTGATCCGGACGTGTACATGATATAGGCAAGGCTATGCGGATTCAGCGCCTCTTCGAGGTTTGAGACATCCCCCGTATAGGCCTGATCGCCCTCAACGTAGATGTACTGGACATCCAGAGTCTCGTCATCTTTTTCGGGCTGCATAGCCAGCACGATGGATATGTCTGCATCCGATAAAATATAGGCCTTTCTGGACAAAGGATAGGAAGGGTCTACAGGCACAAAAGCACATCCGGCTTTTAATACAGCCAATAGGGCAATGACCATATCCGAGGAACGTGGCATCTGCACGCCAACTGCCGCGTTATCACTTTTTTTAATCGCAACGATCTGCCTAGCCAATTGATTCGCTTTTGCGTTGACCTGCGCATAGGCCTGATGCTGCTTGCCTTCCATTAGAGCTACCCGCTCCGGGAAACGTGCTACTTTATCGTGAAATATATCCATAATATGTTGTGGAGTGTAGGGAAAATAAGAAGTTTGATTGAATCGGTACAGTAGGTTTTCTTTCTCATCCTGCATCAGGAGGCTGAACTCCCTGATTTTTTGCTCAGAATTGGTTACTAGTTGATTCAGCAAATATAGAAATCGTTGGCCCATTCGCTCCATTGAATCTTCACGGAACAAGCTCGGTTTATATTGCAGCTTCAACTGAGCACCTTGCGGTAAACGGCTCAACACCACCATTAGATCTCCTGGAAACGTAACCTTATCTTGATCCAGAATACGAGTTCCGAGCATATCTTCCTCATAGGAATCATAAACAAAGGAGATATCAAACAATGATGGTGATCCGGGTTGAGCCTGTAACATGCTGTCTCTGACAATGAGGTTATTGGGATATCCGATGTTCCTGTACGTATCCATCCAGGTAGTGGCTACTTGTTGCAGCAGAGGTTTTAGAGTTGATTCGAGGTCAATATGGAATCGCATAGGCAACATATGGACAAAACATCCAATCGTTTCTTCCAAGTCCATACCGGGACGATGAGAATATGGGGAGGCAAAGGTGATATCGTCTGTACCGACATATTTACTCATAAGAATGCCAAAGGCACCCATAAAGAACATAAAAACGGTTACTTCATTATCTTTGGACATCTGTGTAATATCAGCCATTAACGATTCCGAAATATCAAATCGCAGTTCATGACCAATCCCTTCTTGTACAGAACCTGCTGGAAAGTCGTGCTTTAGAGAAAGAGGTTCCGCTCCCTTCATTTTGTTTAACCAGTATTCCCGCTCTTTGGAGTACTTGTTTTCGCGCAGTTTCTTGTTCTCTGCCTCAACATAAGAGATGAATCCTTCATCCAAATTGACATCCACAGGCTGATCTTCAAGAAGACACGTATATGACTGAATAAGTTTGTTTTTCATCAGTTCAAGCGACAAGCCATCACATATTAAATGATGAATACATAAGGTCAGAATATATCGGCTTTTATCCATCTGAACAATCATTATACGGAACAGAGGACCTTTCTCCAGCTCAAAAGGTGTCCCGATGCATTCATCCACCAGTGCTACTAACTGTTGTTCCTTTGGATTCTCCTGATTCTCGCTACTTAGGTCCCACAAGGCAAGTGAATAATCCATATCTTCATGAACGGATAACACGGGTACATCATTTTGAATCTCAATCCGAGTACGCAGCACCACTTGCTCATACATAAGCAATTCGATGGATTGGCGAAATATCTCCATTTGAAGATGATCAAATTGCATTGAAGCTGAGATGTTATACGAAGTGGGATCATTCACCTGACAATCAAAATAGATTCCCTTTTGTGTTTCGGAAAGTTCAACGGTTTTTTGTACCATCACGACCACACCTCATCGTTTAATTGAGATTCAAGCTGTGTAAGGCAAAAATCAGTTACAGCTTAGTGCATTACCCAGATTCCACCAGCCAATACGGAGAGAACCGTGATAAACGTTTGATACACCACATCCATAATGAGATTCCCGATACTGTCTCCATCTGCCTTGCGATTTTTAATCATGACATAAGTATGTGACCAAAGACCACTTAATCCGTATATGTACATCGTTACCAATACACCAACCCAAAAGTTCCCTTGGAACCAGATGGCCATAATCCCCATAACTCCAAGCCCTACCTGGGAAAAACCATATTTAACCTGAAATGGTCCACCAGGCCATCCTAACATTTTGGCTGTCTGATCCGCTCTGGCAATGTTGACAACATAACCAATCACTCCAACCAATCCAAACGTAACCACAAACTGATGAAGCAGCAACACCCTGCTAATCTCGCTCATTTCCCCGGGAAAACCTAACACATATAGGTGTACTCCCCCTGAAATTAGACCTAACAACCATAGAACCAAAAACCACATGCCTGTCCCACTCCCGCCGTTTGTTATTTGGAATCATTTGTAACTAAATGTACAATCTTGTAGTTAAACACATTATATAATCGCTTTTACATTTGTCAATTCATACATAATTTTCTAGTTTGTCGAAGCTTTTGTCCTTTTTCTTCTTCTGTACGCAAACAAGAAAACCATATAGTTCCATTTAACTTGAAAATAATAGGAATTTAGCCCTATTATTACATTAAAAGGTTTGAAACCTACTTCTTTTTTAACGCTTCAAAAGAACCACAACTCATTTATTTGACATAGCTGATAGTTCAATTATCATCTGTTTGATCATCTACGATTACAGAACAACAGCAACTATCCATTAAAATATAATATAAAGGAATTGACATCCGATCTCTTTGTAACTATTATAGTTACAACGGTGGTGATTATCCCATGAGACAAATCAGCAGTCGCTTTTCCATTGCGGTTCATACCCTGTCCCTGATCGCTGTTATGCCCAATGAATGCACCGGAGATGTGATCGCGCAGAGTGTGAATACAAATCCCGTGATTATTCGGCGGATTATGTCCAAGCTGAAACAGGCTGGACTGATTGACGTCAGACCCGGTGTGGGTGGTGCTTCCTTGTTGAAAGATCCAGCCGACATTACCCTTCTTGATGTATATCGAGCGCTTGAGGTCGTGGAGGATGGGGAATTGTTTAACTTTCACAAACATCCGAATCCGAAATGTCCAGTCGGCAACATGATTGAACACACCTTGCGTGCCGAACTCATTGAGGCTCAGACAGCCATGGAACAGCGCTTGAATCGTGTAACCATACAACAGATGATGGATCAGATTCATGTCTCTGAATAAAAAAGCTCATAATGAGCTTTTTTTAACCCTTTCGTTGTAATCACACCTGTTATAACAATTTTGATTACATCCATATGCAAACAAAACACATATCCTAGGAGGAAAAGAAAATGAAAATTTTGGTTACTGGCGCAACAGGTCAATTGGGTTCACTGGTTGTAGAGGCATTGTTAAAAAACAATTCTGCCAAGGATGTGGCAGTAAGTGTACGTAATCCGGAAAAAGCGGAAACATTCCGCGCTCAAGGCGTTGACGTACGTCACGGTGATTTCGATCAACCAGAGACGTTGGAGAAAGCTTTTGCCGGTGTAGATCGTCTGTTGCTCATCTCAACTGATGGTGACAATGAAACGCGTATTCGCCAACATCAGGCTGCCATTGACGCTGCCAAGAGCGCAGGTGTTGGATTCATCGCTTATACAAGCGTTGTGAATGCAGAGAAAAACACCCTTTCCCTGGCGGAAGTTCACCGCGCTACAGAAAAAGCTATTCGTGAATCCGGCATTCCGTATTCCTTCCTGCGCAACAACTGGTACCTGGAAAATGAAGCAGGCAGTGTGCAAGCAGCTACGCAAGGTGCACCTTGGGTTCATGCCACCAACAACAGCCAAGTAGGCTGGGCTACCCGCAGTGACTACGCCCATGCTGCAGCAGCTGTACTCGCAGGCGAAGGACATGAGAATACCGTATATGAATTGTCCGGCAAACTACGCACGCAAGCTGAACTGGCTGCCATTGTTGGTGAAGTGCTTGGGCAGGAAATCAACGTGCAAAACGTGGACGATGCCGCTTACGCCGACATCATGAAAGGTGCAGGTCTACCAGACTTTGTCGTATCGATGCTTGTTGATATGCAAAGTGCCATCCGTGAAGGCGCATTGGCTGTAGAGAGTGATACTTTAGAGAAATTGCTTGGCCGTCCGGCTCAGCCACTTAGCGAAGGTATTAAAGCAATTGTAGGCAAGTAAGTTTTGGATATGAGAAAGGGACACACCAACAAGTGTTGGATGCGTCCCTTTTTTTGTGTAGCTAACGATCAATACAACGGTATACAACTTGAACGGAAGACTGCACATTCAATCCATTCATTGCGACTGTTGCAATTCGAGATAGGTATTTATGCTTTCCACAACAGTTCATCACTCATTGCTCACCAGTCACTGCTCAAGAATATAACGTGCAGGAATGTGATCGGCCAGCCAGATATTTTCGTTTCCATGATAAAAGAGGATTCCGTCTGTGGAAGCTTGAGCAGCATTGATTCTCAAAATGACAGGCTGATCATCCCGTCTTCGTCCCACCTGATTGGCTGTATCGATGTCTGCGGACAGATGTACATATTGCCTTTGCCGCGGCTGTAAGCCATGTTCCATAATAGAATGCACTGCGCGTGCCGGGGTCCCATGGTACAGGGTTTCCGGTGGCTCAGCAGATATTTTCGATATCTTATGAGGTGTCGAATGTCCATACAATGCCCGAATGCGGCCAGAACGGATTTCATGTCTCTTTTTCTCCGAGGTTTGGATCATCTGCTCCAGATCGGCTTGCGTGACTTCCTTCCACTGCGGACTTTCATGTAAAGCCACCAGTAATTGCGAGATTTCCACCCAACCCTCTTCGTCCAGTTCCAGCTCATACTCCCATGGTGCATGTCGCAGAGCGTATGAGAGTTCCTTGCTTAATTTCATCAGATCCAATGCAATCATCTCCCACATCTAATAAAACCGTCTATTTTTGCGATTGAACCGCTGTTAAAATCTCCTGAATGTTACGTTCCAATCCTTCATCGTCTTCCTGATTGAATTGGCGGTGTCCATCAATCCCACGTTGGATAATCGTATTCATCACCGGATGAACCTCACGATCGGAAGCCACCCGAATCAGATCATCGGCAAAATCAACCGCCTGCTGTTCACTGTAATTAAACGGTTTAATCAGCATCCGAATGCTCAAGGCATGGGCCTGCGGCTCCGCCAGCTGATCCCGATGAGTGATGCCATACACCGCGCCAAAACCAAAAGCAGCCATGACCTGACGCTCCAGTTCTGTTGTCTGTTCCAAAGGCATGCCAATCAGCTCACACATTTTGTCCACCATCTGCTCCAACTCGTTTGCTGCCGCAGCCAGAATTACGTCATTAATATCGTCAGCGTTGATAAATTCAGTCATATTGGTTTTCTCCATTTCTGCACCGTATTTGATCCATTCTCTTAGACTCTATGAGAACATTGTATCGGAGTTGGGGTGTTCGTTTCAAATTCTATCTATAGGTGGAGCTGTTAATCACGGCATGATTTATCGTCTGGCTAACTTCGAGACGAACTCTATAAAATATAACGTCATTCAATTACATCCGATTCCCTATAACATAATAAATAACAAAAAAACCAAATCTCCTCTTTTATAAGTCGACTTGGTTTAATTTATCGTACGAATATGCTCATCTAGCATACCATTTTATAAAAGAGGTGTTATAACTCAAGCCATCTCATGTTGCTTTTTCGACTCCACTTCATAGACCTGCGTATGTTCATTCTCGGCTAAAGACCATTCCACTGTACCTGGCTTGCGCACTTTCCATACCCAGGCTTGAACTCGCAGCGAGCTTCTGACCCAAGCTAAGGAAGCACAGCGTTTCTCAGAACGAACCGTCAACCCCCAATGAATAACACGAGCGAGCCACGGATTCACATACTCATTATGTGAGCGAACAGATGGCAATTCATCCTGGAACAACCGCTGTTTCACGTCCATAGGGGGTTGCCCACATGTCCAATAATGGAGCAGAGCTGCCAAACTATAGATGTCCGACATCGGTCCTTGACTGGATTTCTCCGAATAAAACTCTAGCGGAGAATAACCTGCCGATGTAAATATCACCTGTTTCTCTCCAGATTGCATCGGCCAACGGGTAGCTGAGCCAAAGTCCAGAAGTTTGGGTGTACCATCCTCCATAACCATAATGTTGGAAGGTTTCACATCCCGGTGAAGAATGCCTTGCTTATGTATGTAATCCAATGTATCCACCAGTGGAAGCAGCGTCTCCGTTATGAAGGCAGCATCAAGAGCATGATTATGTTCATTCAAATACTCGGTCAATGTGATTCCCGTGCAGTATTCCATAACCAGATACCCCGTACCATTCGCTTCAAAATGATCCAAATACGATACAATATGAGGATGATCCAGTTTCGATAACAGTTCACCTTCGAGCAGAAATGCAGCCAGTAACTCCTGATATTGCCCACCGTATCCTCGTGAAGAGCAGAACACCCCTCGCTTGTCTGCCTGCCGTTCAGCCATTCTCTGTGGAAAAAATTCCTTAATGGCTACTTTGGCACCTGTATTACGATCTCGCCCTGCATATACAATAGCCAACTCACTGCTGGCTAATACCTGTCTTACCTGATATGTATCATTTATAATCACATTGCGCTGCAATGCCATTTTGCAATTGTCTTTTCTCATAACAGACCTCTTTTCAACCTTGTCGATCGGAAGACTTTCCGCGTAAATGCATCACTTGGTTCGACCAGTCAGCAATTCATCGCCAACTATACATATAAACCAAATGATGCAATTTGAAACACCTTACGCGAAATATTTAAATATTAATGATATCAAGCCTTCTTCGTTCTACTGCTAATCCCTATCCACACTATTCTATAGAAGAAAAGCATTCTCTTATATAGAGTATCGACAGATGGATGTAATTACTTTATTAAACTGGAGAATAACATTTCTCATCCTTCATTTACAGCTTTTATTAATAATTATTCTGTAAAAAACGCCCGATTTCCTCGTTCATCTGAACCAATACGTCCTGTGAAGGAAAATGTCCTGTATCATACTTGATGGCTTCTACATTCGTAATAATCTTTTGAGCTCGCTCAATACACTTATCCGCTGGGAAAAAGACATCCTTCTCCCCCACCAATAACAAGGTTGGTGACGTGTAGTTCACCAGTTCTTCCCGCTCCGTAAGCTTGGGCAGATCCTGATCTATGCTGACGTATTTAAAAAGTTTGCCGATAATGTTTTTATCCATTTCTTTCATGCAGTTGCATGACATGTTGTCCGTAATTTTTTGCAAAGAAGATGGTGAAGACGTCATACGATACTTGACGAGTGGCAGCGTGATATCCTGAGCTGTTTTAATTTTGGAATTGACCGCAAGACCCGCAGGAGCAACCAATACGGCACACGAGATGCGTTCCGGAATATAGGTAGCCAGTCTGAGGATAATGCCTCCTCCAAACGATGGACCGATAAATGCACTCTTTTCAATATCATAGTGATCTAACAGATCCGATACCCATAATGCCAAGCTATCAAACCGTGTCGAGATACTTGCTTCCTCACTATAACCAGGATGACCAATCGTATCAGGAGCAATAATCCGGTATTCTTTAAATAAAGAAGAGAACCAGGACAACGTCATCGGATTCACACAATTACCGCCTTGGAGAATAAATAACGGCTTGCCATCTAGAGGACCCGTCAGTAAAACATGTGTCTTTCCAAAACGCGTCTCTACATACTCCCGAGTAAATTCCTCACCCAACTCGTTCAAATAAATCTCATACTCTTCAAGTATGCTGCTCTTGCCTTCTTCACTTCTATAAATGGAACTCATGTCTGCCTCCTGCAATATATACTCAAATACCCCATTCTATTGAATGGACTTGCTAATCAGTGGACCAAAAAGATAAAGAGGGCCTGCAGATGACAGGCTCCTCCATATGTTTAACTAATCATATTCAGATGATTATAGAGCGGAAACTGGAAATTGTAAATAACGATTCTAATAGACCAGAAATAAAGGAGGCATCCTTTGGAAAAATCAATTTCATAACTCACTAAAAATGGATTTTTGTAACTAGATATAGACAAATTAAACCGCATTTATCTATATCTAGCCTTGATTGAAGCAGCGAAAGGTATTATGAAATTGATACGGATAAATACTTACTTCCGGCCGTAATCTGCCTTGATTTCGCCCCACTGCTTGGTCTGCCATTTTAGCACTTTATTGCTGTACGTATTCGTCTGGAGCCACTGCTCCGCACGATCAATCATCAGCCAGATCTCTTCCGTGGAGTTGTCTCTTGGCAACGTTGTGGCTACTTTTTTCTGCTTTAGCCATTTCATGGCATTGACCGAGTCGGTATACACCGTTTTGGTACTGCCTTCTTTTTTCAGATGTGCAAGGGCATGTACAATGGCCAAAAATTCGCCCAGATTGTTCGTGCCTTTGGAGATCGGTCCGACGGAGAAAATAACCTCACCGGTGCGGGTGTCTACTCCTTTGTATTCTACAGGTCCGGGGTTACCACGTGTGCCCACATCAACAGAGACGCTGTCGTAATCCACTTCCTCTGACGTTTCCATGCCAGCACTTCTTCCGCTACCAGCCGACTTTGTCTTCGACGCTCCGCCTGCACTTGAACCCCAGTTCCCTTTCCAGCCAGCACGATACGCTTCTTCTGCGGCTGTTTTGGACTCATAGGATTTATATTTTGCTCCAGTATAATGATCCGTCTGCGCTTTGCAATCTGCCCATGTGTTATACACACCCGGCTTCTTGCCTTCCCAGACAACATAATATTTCTGTTTTGCCACTGTAACCCGCTCCTTTGTTCACTTCATCAATACCCTATTGTAAACGATCTGGTGGGCGGAATGAAAGCTATGGATTTATCCATCTGCATAATTCCTCCAACTCCAGAACAGTCTAAGAAACAAAGCGCATACTGGAATAGAAAGGAATATACGTATGGACTGGATATGGAAATCTGTTTTACTTGTACTTATCGGCATGATTCTGCTGCGAATTGCAGGACGCAAGTCGATCTCACAGATGAGTGTCGCCACAACGGTCATCATGATCTCCATCGGAACAACGATTGTACAGCCCATCGCAAATCATGAGCTTGGCAAAGCGATTGGATCAGCATCGGTCTTCATTTTGACATTACTTGTGGTGGAACAACTGCAATTGAAATTTAATGTTTTTGAACGGTTAATGAGTGGCAGTTCCAAAATCGTGGTAGAGGACGGAAAGGTCATTATCCCGAATCTGAAACGCATGCGTTATACGATGGATCAGCTTGAGATGCATATGCGACAGCACGGAATTACAAGTGTAGACGATCTGGAGACGGCAACGGTGGAACCCAATGGCCAACTTGGTTATGTCCTGAAACGACATGCTCGTCCCGTGACGATTGGAGATCTGGAAGAGATCCTACGAAGTTATGCAATTACAGGCAGTAGTCCAGCAACGGGAGAACACCCACAACAAGACAACAGCAACAATTCTTCAACGCATAGCGATAACTCCTCAGATATTTTCCAAGAAGTCAGTAAAGGTGCTCATGTTCATCCCGTTGATCCTAAGCTTCAATAGACGCTCCTAGCCCCATCAAAAATTAAAGACCGGCCCTGCGAGCATGCAATAACATCGCTCCAACAGGTACGGTCTATGTTCATTTCAATTGATTATTTCGAAAGATTGCTCCAGGTCTCCAAACGAAGATATAGTCCCAATCAACGTGTACTCAGGTAAGCAATGCCTAAGCCGCCCGTAACTGGATTTGTATAGATTTCACAATCGACATCAAATACCTCACCAATCATCTCGCGAGTCAGAATATCTGCCGGTTTGCCATGGACTACAATCTGGCCCTTTTTCACCACATAGAGATAATCGCAATATTCTGCGGCGAGTTCGAGATCATGCAGCGCTGCCAATATACCAATGCCGAGTCCACGGACAATATTTAGAATTTGTAGCTGGTATTTGATGTCCAGATGGTTCGTCGGCTCGTCCAGGATCAGGAATTGGGGTTGCTGTGCCAAGACACGTGCCAAGACCACACGCTGTTTCTCTCCACCAGACAGAGACACGTAATTGCGGTCTGCATGTCCAGTCAGATGTACTTTTTCCAGAGCCTGCTCCACGATTTCGTGATCCCGTTCATTATCCGTCTCCAGCATTTTTTTGTGCGGGGTACGGCCCATCATGACCATCTCACGTACTGTAAAATCAAAACTCAATTCATTAAACTGGCCGACAACGCCCATGTGTCTGGAAACAAGCTTTGGACTGGATTTGAGAATATCGGTATTGTCCAGAAAAACCTTACCTTGCTGCGGTTTGATCACTTTATAGATGCTCTTGAGCAGCGTTGACTTGCCACAACCATTGGGTCCGATCAGTCCAACGAACTGTTTACCGTTCACCTGTAATGAAATATCCTTGATGATGTCCGTGTTCAGCACAGAGATGGATACATTTTCTACGTTCAGCTTCATGTTTAATTTCCTCCAAAACCGTAGCCTTTTTTGACCAGCATATACATAAACATTGGTGCACCAATCATGGCCGTAATAATACCTATTGGCAACTCCACGCTGGATATGAGGGATCGTGCAATAACATCCGTCCAGATGAGGAAAATGGCTCCAAACAGCACAGATACAGGCATCACTTTACGATGGTCGGAACCCACGAGACCTCTGACAATATGCGGAATAATGAGTCCAACAAAACCAATCATGCCACAGCTCGCCACCATAACGCCTGTCACCAAAGCGGTTAACAGCATGTACAGTCTGCGATACACACTCAGATTAATGCCCAGCGTAACAGCTGCTTCATCCCCCAATAACATCGTATTAAGAACTCTGGACTGTAAAAGGAAAAATAGAATCGCCACCAGCACGACGATACCCACGAGTGGAAGCTTGTTCCATCCGGAAGCCGCCAGGCTGCCCATGGTCCAGAATGTCACCGTTTTGATGCCTTCAGCATTGTTGGCAAAATAAATAATAAAGTTCGAAAAAGCGCTGCATAACGCGTTAATCACCATTCCGGCAAGCACCAGCTTGACCGACGTCATTTTCCCCCGAATCCCTGCCAAAGTCAGGACCAGTAAGGACGCACCCATCGCACCGGCAAAGGCCCAGAAAGCCACCCCCGTCTGACCTAGCCACCCAATCGCACCGAATCCAATAAGAATTGCAAAGGTTGCTCCAAGTGAAGCGCCTGAGGATATACCCAGTATGTAAGGATCAGCAAGTGGATTCTGCACAGCAGCCTGCATAACAGCACCGCACAAGGCCAAGCCTGCACCGATAAACATCGCCATCAGCACACGCGGGAAACGAATCTGCCAGATAATATCGGTAAAGGAACCTGCCTCAATGGGTGTTGTCCCCCACTGAAATCCCGTTAATTTGTATAAAAGAATACGATATGACTCCACCAGTGGAATTTGTACCTGTCCAATGGAAACTGCAATACCTACGGATATAAGCGTGATCATGATTAAAGCTGCAATCAGTAAAGCAAACCCGGATTTACTATGAATCAGAGACTCTCTTTTCCCCATACGCTGTGTCTGAACCTGAACCGTCTGTGCCATCTCTTCCCCCATCAATTCGCGTAAAATGTAGAACAAATTAAATTTAGCTATTTACAATGTGTTTTCTCGGATTATAATTGAGAATGATTATCTTTGTCAATTTAAAACACATAGAAAAGGGGTTCATCATTTAATGAAATTCACATCCAGAACCATTGGCTTTGCTGCTCTAAGTCTCCTGTTACTGCTACTTGCAGCCTGTTCGAACGCTTCAACTTCTTCCCCTGCCGAAGAAACAACTTCACCTACTAACACGACAGAAACTTCAGCTCCTGCTGAGAATACAAATAAAACGACGTACCCGCTCACCATTGAAAATTTCACGATCTCGGGTGAGGGTGGCGAGTGGAAACCCAAAGTGCAAGTATTCGATAAAGCACCTGAACGTGTTGTTGCGAATACCCAATCTGCGGCTGAGATGCTCATCAAATTAGGTCTGACCGATAAAATGGTCGGTGTTGCTGCTCTTTATGGTTCCGTTACACCCGATGTGGCTGATGATTTCGCCCAAATTCCGGTATTGTCCAAGGATTATGTAGGTAAAGAGCTGGTTGTAGGTGCAAGCCCGGATCTGGTACTCGGACGGGGCGACCTGTTCGCTGATGCAGACTGGGGCGTGGGTACCGTCGATGGATTGAATGACATGAATATCCGTACGTTCCTACAAACGACGAATCACAAAGGCACACTCGATAGCCTGTATAGTGATATTGCACAACTTGGGCAGATCTTCGATGTTCAAGATAATGCCGCAACATTCACGGAAAGTCTGAAGACTCGTGTTGCAGCCATTAAGGCAAGTGTAGCCGATCAGCCTGAGCAACGTTTTGCCTATATCGTACCCGCTACGGAAGACACCATTACGGTCAGCAGCATGCAAAATGATACGTATCAGCTTGATGCACTTGGCCTGTTGAGGCTGAAAAATACGTTTGATGGTGTGCAAGGTGAGGTAAGTGTTGAGCAACTGATCACAGCGAACCCGGACTACCTGCTCTTGTCCGCGTATGCCGGTTCACCGGATATCGATAAGCTGATTCAAAATCTGTATGCCAACCCTGCCCTGCAAAGTATGAACGCAATCAAAAACAAACAGATCTATGTCACAGATTTCAGCCAGTTCTGGGGTTATGGATATCAAATTCTGGACGGTATTGAGAAAATGGGACAGGAAATGAAAGCTAATCCGATGAAGTAATGACTTGAGCCAATGAGCAGGAGAAGACATTCTCACTGCTCTTTTTTTCAGTCCACTTTAGAACATACTAAATTAACGGATAAACTCACAAATTAAATTAAAAATCATGTTAAAACCTCCTTCTTACCTTTAATCCTGTATGCAAAAGTTTGATTTTTTCAGATAAGCTTATATGCATAGTTCTGGATAAGATTAAACGATAAGAAAAGAGGTTTTTTATTCATGGCCATTAACACACCCCTCCCAAAACAAAGGGAGCTGCCTTCCATATCTTCAGAACGCCTTCCGTGGGCTGGGCTACTTGCTTTAGCCATGGCGGGATTTATTTGCATCCTCACCGAAAGCCTGCCTGCGGGACTGCTGCCGCAAATTGCAAAAGACTTGGGGATCACAGAAGCCCTCACCGGACAATTGGTGACTCTTTATGCCATTGGATCACTTGTTGCTGCCATTCCCTTGACTGCTGCTACACGCGGATGGAGACGCCGGCCTCTTCTGCTGGTATGCATTAGTGGTTTTCTTGTCTTTAACACCGTTACCGCCTTATCTTCGGATTACATCCTGACACTTGCTGCTCGTTTCATGGCTGGAGTCTCTGCGGGTGTGTTATGGGGCATGACAGCTGGTTATGCTCGTCGAATGGTTCCGGATTCGTTAAAAGGTAAAGCCATGGCTGTGGCTATGGTCGGCACTCCGGTAGCATTAGCCCTGGGTGTCCCAATCGGTAGTTTTCTCAGTTCTTATGTCGGCTGGCGCCTCATCTTCGGGATGGTATCTCTTCTTACCGTAGCTTTAATCGTATGGGTTCTCTGGAGAATGCCGGATTTTGCCGGAGAGCCAGCTGGTGAACGTCTTCCACTGCATAAGGTGTTTTTAATTCCGGGAGTTAGGCCTATTCTGTTTGTTGTTCTGGCCTGGATGCTTGCCCATAACATCCTATATACCTATATTTCTCCCTACCTTGCCCAGACCGTATTTGCTAACAGAGTCGACTTGATTTTGCTCATTTTCGGTTTTACTTCCATTGTTGGAATTTGGTTAACCGGCATGCTCATTGACCGATTTTTAAGGAGATTGGTTATCATTAGCTTGGCATCATTCGCTCTGGCCTCTGTCGTGATGGGAATCGCTACTCATCAACCTATGATTATTATCCTTGGCATCATGATCTGGGGAATTACGTTTGGTGGGGCGGCCACGCTACTACAAACTGCCATTGCTCAAGCCGGAGGCAAAAGTACAGATGTCGCCCAATCGATGCTGGTTACAGCATGGAATCTGGCGATTGGCGGAGGAGGCATCATCGGGGGCATCCTTCTTGAGCTATTTGGAGCAGGATACCTTTCTGGGGCACTGTTTATCTTGCTCATTCCTGCGTTGCTTGTAGCTATGCGTGCTTATAAATATGGATTTCCTAAGTAAGTAAAATAACAGGAAGGCATTTTGCATGAGTTACACGCAGGAGGAAAGAGGAGTTCACTTGATGTGGACTCCTCTTCTGTTTTTCATTTTAAAGACCAGAATCTTATTCTGCCTGTGCCAACAGATTTGGTCCTTCCACTAGATTCTTATGTGCAATTGGAGAAGACATGGTGATTAAAGTCATGTAAGTACCGTACGGATCACACTTGTTCTGAAACTCCTCGAGTCCCTGAATGGTATCTGTGAGGATTTTCAGCAAGTAATTGTACTCTCCGCTTATCCGATAACATTCCACAACTTCAGGTGACGCACGACAGAAATCCAGGAAAGGATAACAATCCCGCGTACGAAAAAGAACATAGGCTGTGCTCTGCTTGCCCAATTTGGATGGGGAGATTACGGTTCGATATTCCTCGATAATTCCCTTTTCTTCCATTCGTTTGACTCGTTCAGTAACGGCGGGCTGAGATAACCCCACCAGTTTGCCGAGTTCGGTCATGGATAATCTCGCCTGATTCTCCAAGTGATACAGAATATGCTGATCTATTTCGTCCATGTGATCCACTCCTTTAAATACATAAGATATATTCAGAAATTACCTTAAGTATATTCGCCAATTCATTATAATGCCTTTAACAAACCATATAATACAAGATCAATCATTTATATAATAAAACACAGTTATCACGAGAAATCAAATACATCAGTTGGTGAGAGGAAGATAAGCATGAGAAAAAAAGACATGACGACATTGCATAATTATGTGGATGAAGCCATTGACCGCGCTCTAAGCGAAAAAAGAATCGTAGGAACAGTTGTACAAGTTGCTTTAAGAGGGGAACTGGTATACAGCCGGGCTGCTGGTTTCGCAGACAGGGAGCAAAAACGCACCATGTCGGAAAACGCTCTATTTCGACTTGCTTCCGTAACCAAACCTATTGTCTCGACAGCGGCTCTGGCATTAATCTCACAAGGAAAGCTGAGTCTGCATGATCCGGTGACACGCTGGCTTCCTGCATTCCGGCCCAAACTTGCTAATGGTCAGGACGCTTTAATATTAGTACATCAGTTGATGACACACACCGCAGGCTTGACATACCGTTTCTTCCAAAAAGATCAGGGAACCTATGAGCTTGCAGGAGTATCGGATGGAATGGATTGGTCTGAAATGAGTCTGGAGGAGAATCTGCAGAGGCTGGCTTCTGCTCCTCTTCTGTATGAGCCAGGCAACATGTGGAGATATTCCATTGCGACTGATGTACTTGGTGCCGTTATCGAAAAGGTAACTGGGATGTCACTACGAGAAGCTGTCCAAACGCTGGTTACTCATCCACTCCACATGACCGACACTGACTTTGTTGCGGTGGATTCGGAACGATTGACAGCCGCATATGCTAATGGTTCTGAAGAACCGCGTCTCCTTCATCAGGAGTTGGAGCAGATTCCTTTTATTGAGGGTACTGCTGGCTTCCGACTGTCACCCAATCGTGCGAATCGTACTTCTGCTTACTTGTCGGGCGGAGCGGGTATGGTTGGAACTACCGGAGATTTTCTTACTTTACTTGAAGCATTACGACAAGGAGGACAGCCTCTCCTTACAGAAGCCGTTGCGGCTGAGATGTCTACCAATCAAATCGGTGATCTCGTGATGCCATACTGGCCAGGAAGAGGGTTTGGCCTTGGTTTTACAGTACTTAAAGACCCTGTTGCAGCTGATACACCGGAATCCCCGGGTACGTGGCGGATGGGTGGAACCTATGGTCACTCGTGGTTCGTTGATCCACAAAAAGAACTTAGTGTCGTAGCATTCACCAATACAGCACTTGAAGGAATGTCAGGCCAGTATACTACCGATATCTGTGATGCCATCTACACAGGTATTCGTGAAGGCAAAGAGGCTGCAAGAATATAAATACGAATAACCGCCCAATATCATTGGGCGGCTTTATTTGGCAACGATGGTAAGACTACTGTCTGTTATTACTCAAATTTTTCTTTTTGAGAAGGTAGATCCCCGCAACAAGAATAAACCACACTGGCGTGACAAACAGTGCCACACGCGTATCTTCGGCCAATGCCAATACCACCAACACAAATGCCAGAAACGCCAGGATCAAGTAGTTCGAAAACGGATATAGTGGCAGTTTGAAGCGGCTGCGACTCGCCAGTTCCGGCTGAGTACGGCGGTATCTGAGATGACAGATTACCATGATGCCCCATACAAAGATGAAACACACGGTCGACACGCTCGTGATCAGCGTAAATACGCCTTCTGGCATGATATAGTTCAGCAGAATCGCGATCAAAATAACAATCGTGGAGAAAAACAGCGCGTTGGAAGGAACCTTCCTGTTATTCAATCGTGCAAACGATTCGGGTGCGTTGTGATCCTTTGCCATGGAGAACACCATACGGCTTGTACTGAAAATGGCACTGTTACACGCTGACGCTGCGGAAGTCAGTACCACGAAATTCACAATGCCGGCTGCAGCTGCAATACCCACAGCGGCAAACACTTGTACAAACGGACTTTCAGTAGGCACAATGGCGTTCCACGGGTAGATGCTCATAATAATCAGCAGTGCGCCAACATAGAAGAGCAGTACCCGGATCGGAATCTGGTTAATCGCTCTAGGAATAACCTTCTCCGGATTCTCCGTTTCCCCCGCTGTGAGTCCCACCAGTTCCATGCCTACAAAGGCGAACACCACCATCTGGAACGATATGATGAACCCATGCAGTCCATTCGGGAACCATCCCCCATGACTCCACAGATTGGTGAAACTTGCTGGACCCTGATCCGTGGTAAAACCTTTGAATATCATATATAAACCAACAACAATGAGTGCCAGAATGGCCACGACTTTAATCAGGGCAAACCAGAATTCCATCTCACCAAACAACTTGACCGTTGCCAAGTTCATGATTAGTAAAATGACTAACGCAATTAACCCTGGCATCCACTGAGGTACATTCGGAAACCAAAACTGCGTATACAAACCAACGGCCGTAATATCAGCCATGGCAATGGATATCCAGCAGAACCAATAGGTCCAGCCTGTAATAAATGCCGCCATATTTCCCAGGTAATCACGCACAAAATCGATAAAGGAATGATACTGCAAGTTGCTTAACAGCAGTTCCCCCAATGCACGCATGATCAGGAACAACACAACACCCGTAATGATGTAGGCCAGCAAGATGGATGGCCCTGTCAGCTGAATCGTTTTGCCTGCCCCGAGAAACAGACCTGTACCGATCGCACCTCCGATCGCCATCAACTGTACATGCCTGTTCTTTAATCCCCTTGTTAACGTTTCTTGCTGCATGATCAACCACCACTCTCTTTCTGCAAATGCTCTCTACGATGCAAAATATTATTACTCATCATATAATAATCTGCTCAGAATACATATCCCTCATTTATATTTTTTTTGCACAGCAAAGAGGCCACCTTTGTAAAAGGTGGCCTCTTCATATGCTCCTATTTCATGCCCCTGGCTTTTAAAACTTAAGTTGCATCCGATCCATACTATTCATCAGCCTATGTACATTCCTTTGTTATTCTCATGCCATGTCATGCTGATAATACATATCTATAGAAGTATTTTAAAATAAAAGCCAAGCATAGAGCGGCAACAACTAAAAAGGTAATCGCTAATGAACGTTCGTTTTTCCAAATTCGAATAGCATTTGCAACACTAATCATCGATAGCGCAATATAGTTAAGAACACTTGAATACGATTGGAACATGTTATAAACGATCATAATCATCCCCATGATACAGATTAACAAATACCACACTGGAATCTTCTGAAAAAGCTGCTTCATTATGATGTACTCCTTATATATTAAATTGGTCTGTGTACAAGATATTCTTCAACGGGAATGGAAATTCCTTTATTTAGGTCATAATCCCAAATAATTAATACTATTTAGATCCAGTTTTAAGTATCTTCACAGTAAAAAGGGCTCCCGATAAAGGCGCCCTCTGGTCTGTTAATCTATTCCTTTTTCTTTTCCAATCTGTTTTGAGGATATCAATTAGTGTAATTTCATTGCCCTCTTTGTCCGTGCCATTTTCAGAGAGCGCAGTGTATCAAATTTTCGATCTTAATGCATCTCCCTACAAATGCGGAAGGTTCAGAAAGCACCATCTTTTTAACGAAAAGCGCTATCTATCCAACAACTACTTTTGCTTATAAAACTCGTGGTACAGCTTCATTAACGCTCGCTTCTCAATCCTTGATACATAAGAACGTGAGATGCCCAGTTCCTTCGCAATTTCGCGTTGAGTTCGTTCCTCCCCGCCTGCCTCCAGGCCAAATCGACCGATTACAACTTCCTTCTCCCGATCATCCAGGATGTCTAGATTGCGATAAATTTTGCTTTTTTCAATCTTGAGCTGTACCCGATCTACAACATCATCAGCTTCTGTGCCAAGGATATCGATTAATGTAATTTCATTGCCTTCTTTATCCGTACCGATAGGGTCGTGCAGGGATACATCTTTGCGTGTTTTCTTCAGGGAACGCAGATGCATAAGTATCTCGTTTTCAATACATCTCGCCGCAAATGTGGCAAGCTTCGTGCCTTTGCCTTGTTGAAAACTTTCGATGGCTTTGATCAAACCAATGGTTCCGATGGAAATCAGGTCTTCCTGATCTTCACCCGTATTGTCGAACTTCTTGACGATATGCGCGACGAGGCGCAGATTGTGTTCAATGAGCAGATTGCGAGAGTGAGCATTGCCTTCAGCCATAAGGCGCAAATGTTTGGCTTCATCACCCTCAGCCAGTGGCTGGGGGAACGCATTATTTTTGACATACGAGACGAGTAACGTTAACTCTTTAATGAATAGAGCAATTGCGGTAAACAATCCGGGCACAGATGACACCTCCTGCAGTTTTACAACGATCTGGCCTGAGCACATGTGGGAACAGGGTCGATCTATTGTATGTAGGCAGAGGCCCAGAAGTGCACGTACACTTGAAAAAGGGGATGATCTTGCGAAGATTTCACAGACTCACAGAAACAATGGAGCCCACCCGCTGAAGCAGGAGAAATTCTTTTTCCACACTTTCGATAAAATACTTCTTTTCACCAAATAGGACAACATCATTCTGGGCTAATGAAACATCGCTTTTAAAATAGATTACATTGTCCGTTTCCCGGAATGCACCTTTGTAATAGAACATCCTATTTCTCTCCTTCATGTATCTACCTATGTAATTAACTACCCGCTCCATGTGGATCTGCTTCCTTCATGCTAACATATTCTCTCTCATTCATCATGTCATATTCGCACACTAACCAACATAAAGCCCCAGCCCTGTGCAGAACAGAACTGAGGCTACATATCGATATGAATTCCTGTTTCTCCTGTCGATTGCTTCAAGAAGCTAATTCAAATTAAATTATTTGAAGATTCGTTGTGAGAACTGATACAGGCCGCTGTTCCAGACAGATGGTTCATGTCCACCTACATCCAGATAAAAGGTATGCGGAATATTCATGCTGCTCAAGCCGTTTTTGAAGTTCTGGCTGACCCATAACAGACCGTCACTTGATCCACAGGAGATCCACAACAATTTGAGTTGGCTGGCTACTTGTCCCGGGTTGGAAACCAGCTGTGATACAGATTGCGTATTCGGTGCAGCCGAGAAGGCCCCTACCCAAGCGAAGGTATTCAGATTTTTCAATCCGAAGTTAAGCGATTGCCCACCACCCATGGACAGACCGGCCAACGCACGGCTATTCTTGTCTTTGTATACCGGATAATTGGCCTCGATATGAGGAATCAGATCCTTGAGCAGGTCTTGCTCAAACCGTTCAAACGCAGCCACTTTGTCCGGAGCAAAAATGTCACCGACTGGACGGTCGTCCTTCATGGCACGGCCATTCGGCATGACAACGATCATCTGGGACAGCTTGCCTTCCGAATACAGGTTGTCCAAAATGTTCTTGGGTTTCATTGCATTGACCCACTCATGCTCATCCCCGCCGATGCCGTGCAGGAGATACAAGACGTTATACTTTTTATTCGGAGAATATCCTGGCGGTGTATACACGGTCGCTTTCCGTGTATTGCCCACCGTTGTGGAGTAATAGGATATCAGATTGGTATTTCCGTGCGGAATATTGTTTCGATAGCCATCAAAACCCGGTGGTGCCGGCACCACCGGAGTATTAGCAAGCGCATTGTTTGCGTCATTGCCGGATACATTCATAGATTCATACGCTGTGTTCTGAGCACCAACCTCGCTGGAATCCGTAGCAAAAGCCATTGTTGGGGCAATCATGGCAACGATCATCGAAAGACTTAAAAGGATTGTAATACGTTTTTTCATCTCAATTTCTCCTCTCAATTTTGTCAAACTTAAGTATGCGTTTCTCGAAGTTTCACTGGATTACGCTTGATGCTGAAGTTCAACTTTTTCTAACGCGGTGAAGTAAGCTTCCTCTCAACCCAAAATTGAAAGCCCTTACAATAAACAGGTTAGATCACCTCCCTTCCCTTCAGAAAACACTGAAACATGTAGATTTCACTCTGTTTTCCCGACATAGAATTACTTATATAGTATATTTAAACTTATTTATCCATTTTTTGCAACAATATTTTCATTTCTAGCGATTCAATTCAATGGTCTTAGAGCATCAGAGTTTTTCTTCTTTCTTCTTTATTTTCGAATCATAATTTAAAATTGTAAAATACTGTTGTTAAATTGAATATTTTACCTTATTATAGCTTCCATAGGGGGTGTCTATGAACAATTTCAATAGATTCATAATATTTTTCTTCTGAGATATGCTTACGCAAAAGTTTCAACGTTTCGGCTACCAATATCTTTTGCAACTACTTTATTTTCTGGGAGGAAAATGATGATGTTCAATGTACGCTTTTCGATCAAAAAAGCATGGGCTTCATTCCTGGTTATTACATTATTGCTGCCTTTACTTGTGGGGTTATGGCCATCCAATGTCTATGCTGCATCTAACAATGAAGGAAAAATATCCATAACCGCAGATGATGAGTTCACACTTTTTATAAACGGCAGACAGACGGGAAAAGGCACCGACTGGGCCAAAGCCTATACGTTCCCTGTGCCGATTCAATCTGGCATCAATGTGATTGCAGTTCAAGCGAAGGATATAGGCCTCTATGCGGGACTGCTGGCAGACCTTAGCTACGGAGATGAGAATCTGGTTACGGATTTCAACTGGAAAGTATCTGAACGATATATCGAAGGTTGGGAGCAACCCAAATTCGATGATTCGTCATGGTCACGTGCTACTGACTTCGGACGGTATGGCAGTGATCCTTGGAAACAGATTAGTGGCATGCCTGAGGAGACCAGTGCACGCTGGATCTGGGCAGGCAAGACCAATGTGAATGCTCCAGTTTCAGAAGCATATTTTCGAATCTCATTTAACGTCTCCGAAGATGGACTGGCTATTAGCAACCCCATTTCTTCTTCAGGTCAATTCGAGCAAGTCGATTATCAGTTAAAACCAACCCAACCCATGCCTGCTTCCATGGTGAAGAGACTTCCCGTGGTAAATGCCGTCTTTGAAACGGTGGAAGAGAAAGGTTCTATAGAACTTAGCACCCAAGAGGCTGCCCAGATCGGTAATAACCTAGCTCCTGGTCAGATCTTTCTCGATCAGTCCTCTGCCCGGGCTATCAAAGTTACAAGCGTCAATAGAAGCTCTGGTGGTATGCGGGTAGATTACACCACTCCGGGTGTGGAGGAATTGTTCGATTACTATGATATTCCCGAGCAGGAGGTCTCGTTCGAAGAGCGCAATATCGTCATGCCTGATCCTGAGATGGTATTGGATAGCAAGGAATGGCTTGTTCAGGAAACCCCTTCCTTGTTAGAGACCGATATAGCTGATGATGCTGAAATGCGACAGTTCAACATCGACAACACGATTCAAAATGATTTGGATGCAAATACGGACATGGTTGCGGATGCAGAAACAATGGATATCGCTTCCACGGATATCGCACCCATGGACATGAATGATACAAATGATATGGATCTGAATGAAATAAACTCCACGGAATTAACTGATATTAATTCAACGGATCTGAATGATGTGATTCGTGCTGCTGGAGCAGGTGATTTTGCCAATTGCAAAAAATCCGGCAATGAGTTTGTCTGTGATTTCAAGAAGGTACTTGTAAATCAACAAAATGCAAACGGTAACAAAGTGTTCGTTGAAGCAGGTGGCAAGCTCACCTTGATTGCACCCAAAGTTACGGGGAAATACGGATTTTGGGGAAAATATGATCTGAAATTTACTGCTGGTGAGAAAGCCAACATCTATATTAAAGGTGATGCCAAGTTCAAAAAAGAAGTCAAAGTTCCAATCATGGGCTTCAACATTGGTGCTGGCAATCTCGGAGCCGTATCTGTCGGCGTTTTTCTGGTCATTGGTATTGACGGCAACGTCACCTTTGAATTTCAGGTCGATCAGGGATACACGGTTACCGCGGGAGTCAAAGGGAAAACACGTGTCTTTATTCCCGTGAAGATCCAGCCTTACAGCAGTGTGAACAGATATCTTACGGTAACCCATAAAATTGAAGGACAGATCACTGCTTGGGCAGGAGCCAAAGCGGAAGTCGGTCTGAAAATTGTCGGCAAAAAAATACTTGAGGTAAGTGTTTTTGCCGGCATTGAAGGCACAGGGAAATGGACAAGCAGCAATAATGTGCCCAGTACCATGTCTCTAAAGATTGATGCTCTCGTCAAAGGAGAAGGAGCTGTATTTAATAAGTCCTTCAAACTCTTCGAGTTGCGCTGGAATTTGGTGAATCTGGTGAAAACCCCTACCAATCCGGGAACCGGACAGAACCTGGCACGAAATGCTGCCATAACGGTAACTTCCACCTATCCCGGGTATTCAGCAGCCCGAATCAATGACGGGGATCGTAACACGGCCTTGGGGGAAAGTTATAGCTGGGCCAATAACCGTAATTCCTCACTTCCCCAATATGTCGTCATTGATTTGCCGGCATCGAGTTCAATCCAGCGAATTGATCTGTATACCACACAGGGATACCCGCTTGCCAATTATGATCTGCAATACTGGAATGGCTCAAATTGGGTGAATCTTGTACAGATTACAGGCAATCAAGAGTTAACGCGTTCACACACATTTTCAGCAGTCAGTACCTCCAAGATCCGTGTCGTAGCGAGTAAAGGTCCTTCGCATCAGCCAACCTATGTGCGAATCAATGAGCTTGAAATCTATTAAAACATCATGCCCAAAAAGCCTCAGCCCCTGGTTACACAGGATGGCTGAGGCTTTCTTGACATCTGTTTAGTGTACGGATACTGGATTAACTACCTCTGCACCCTCGGGTGAAGCCAGTCTGTCTTTCATCAACAGACTGATGAACAAACCCAACAAACCCAGTGCAGCAATTACTGCGGCATACAAAGGCACTGAGATAAGTCCTGTATGCGTAATTGCATACCCACCCATATAGGCACCAGCGGCATTTCCCAGGTTAAATGCCGAATGACTTGAGGTTGTCGCCAGTAGCGGCGCTTCGCGGGTCATATTCATAATCCGAATCTGAAGTCCCGGCATAATACCAAACGCGGCTACACCCCAGAAGAATATGGTGATTACCGCGAGATAAGGATTCTCTAGTGTAATCGTAAGTGCAGCTAACAGAACAGCTAAGATCCCAAAGTTGACGATTAACGAAGGCATCAGCTTCCAGTCTGCCAGACGGCCGCCAACCAAATTGCCCAAGGTTACACCGAAGCCAAACAACACCAGAATCCAGGTCACACTTTGCTCTGCAAAGCCGCTGATATCCACAAGCATCGGCGTAATATAGGTGAAGACTGTAAACAAACTTCCGCACCCCAACGCCCCAATAAGCAGAACCAGCAACACTTGTGGACGAACCAGATTCCGAAATTGCTGTCCGAGGTTCGCTGGTGCTCCTTGCGGGAGGATGGGAATGAAACGAATGATACCAATCAAAGAAACGATGCCCAAGATCGTAATCGCCCCGAAAGATGACCGCCATCCGAGCTGTTGCCCGATAAATGTACCAAACGGAACGCCAATAATGTTGGCAATCGTTAGCCCTGCGAGAACAACCGATACCGCTCCTGCCCTTCTCTCGGGCGCAACAAGCCGCGTCGCCATGATTGAACCTACACCAAGGAACGTACCATGAGCAAATGCCGTTAAGATCCGTGCTGAGATTAGCAACCCGTAAGTAGGAGCAATGACAGACAATGCGTTCCCGATAATGAAAATGCACATCAGCAGCACCAGCAGTTTTTTCTGCGGAATCTTGTGTGTAAATACGGTCAATATCGGCGCACCTACCGCTACACCAAGCGCATATCCCGTAATGAGTTGCCCAGCCTGCGGAATGCTTACATTCAGGTCTGTTGCCACATTGGGCAGCAGACCCATAATAATAAATTCAGTCATACCAATCGCAAAAGCTCCTATCGTCAGACATAACAGGGATAATGGAAACGCCCCTCGTTTACCTGACGGTGAAACCTGTGGTTGTACTGTGTGTCCAGTCGTGCTCATAGATGTTCTCTTCTCCTGTCTCTTAATCAACGATTTTCTGTCGCCTTCAACCACAAGGCATCGGTTAGTTGTTCGAACGCTCCACGCATAGCCAGCTTGTCCCGCCAGTGTGCCGGAATACCACTCAATCCATAATAAGCACCTGCGATCTGCCCATACACCGCACCTGTAGTGTCCGCATCATCACCCAGATTAACAGCTAACAACGCGCCTTCTTCAAAGCTTGATGACTTATGAAACGCCCATAGTGCTGCTTCAAGTGAACGAACCACATAACCACTGCCCTTAATTTCCGGCGGTTCTTTGCTCTGATAGGAACCCATAACAACCTCTTCAATAGCAGGCGAAAAAGTAGGTTCTTCCCTCCACTGTCTGCATGTCTCCGGCATCAGCATGACGCTCTTGTCCGCTCCGCGCAGACCGGCAACAATTATGGCGGCCAGCACTTCACATGCTTCCACGCTTTCCGTTGCAGCATGTGTTGTCCGGGAGCTCAGCCCAGCATAGTGGACCGCCTCGTTTGGTTGATTAGCGTAAGCCATCACGACAGGTGCAAGCCTCATGATAGAACCATTGCCCGCCGTCATCGGGTCGGTTGATCCGCTGTAAGCTTCTCCAGTTATCTCAAACCTCTCCAAGGCACTTCGCGTGGCCCCGCCGATATCAAAGCAATCGCCTGTGCTGCTCATATACCCGACCTTGTACCAATTGGTGTATCTGCGCATCTGATCCGCAGGATCAAAGTCTGCCTTACGTACCAGACTTTCTGCCAGACACAGAGCCATGGATGTATCATCTGTCCACTGCCCTGCCTCCAGCCCGAATACGCCGCCACCCACGATATCCGTTACGGGTTCAAATGCGCCCGGGCTACTGAATTCCACGGTAGTTCCCAACGCATCACCCGCTGCAAGCCCGATGAAGCAGCCATTGAAACGGTCCTTTTGCAGCATGTTTGTCTTCCTCCCTTACTCCATATACTTTTACAATCTTTCTTCCATTCTCCCACAGGGCCTGATCTGGCGTAAAGCTAATAAAATCCAATAAATTAAGCTCCATTTCTTCTATTATAAAAGTGTCGAAAGCTGTAGAACGGCCAGAATAGCAAATTTTCATAAAAAAAGTTTTATTTTTTTGAGCTGTAAAAACAGTTTATTCAGTACACCGCTTACATGCAAAAGGGTTAACGGTTTGCAACGTTCATCATTTTCTGAAAACAAATCATACATGTGAAAATTTTCAATGTAAACAATCATGACGCGCTTGACCCTTCGGTTTGTCCTATGTTACGGTTTTATTAGCTTCAAACGCATATTTTTTCCCAAATTAATATTCGTTTTCGGTGTATTGCGTCAACTAATATCCCGCAGGTTAATGAATACAGGGAATGAATTTGCAGAAAATTTTCACTTTTTATCCCCAAACTAATTCTGAAACAGGAGGAACAAATTTATGATTAAGGCACTGGTGTTTGATTTCGACGGAACGATTATTGATACAGAGACAGCATGGTATATTGCTTTTCGTGATGCTTACAAGGAACACGGCGTAGATTTAACCCTGGAGATGTATTCACAATGCATCGGTACCAGTCTGAAAACATTTAATCCATATGAGTACCTCATCACAGATTTGAATCTTCCCATCGATCGGGAAGAGTTCAGGGAATCCGTTCAGTTGCAGCACGCTGCATTGATGAACAAAGAAAAGGTGCGTCCTGGTATTCAGGAATATCTTGAACAAGCACGTGAAGCCGGACTAAAACTGGCTGTAGCATCCAGCTCCAAACGGGAGTGGGTTGAACAACATCTGGAACAACTGAAACTAAAAGATTATTTTGAAGTCATTCGTACAGCAGATGATGTTGCAAATGTGAAGCCTGATCCGGAACTCTACACTCAAGCACTTGAAGCCCTTGGAGTAACTGCAGACGAAGCCGTAGCGATTGAGGATTCACCTAACGGCGCGCGTGCAGCTGCTGCGGCTGGTATGCACTGCGTAGTCATCTCGAATACCATCACAGGAACACTGGAATTCGATATGCCTCACCAACGGCTATCTTGCTTGACTGACCTTACATTTAACGATTTGATTTCGAAGCCACTCGTCACTACCGTCTAAGGTCTGCACGAATTTCGCGATTCAATCCTTAAAGGGGGAGTTCACACATGAAAGCTGTACATTTTGGTGCGGGCAATATTGGCCGCGGTTTTATCGGTCATATGTTGTCCGCTTCCGACTACGAAGTCTGCTTTGTCGCACGTAACCCGAAGAAAATCTCCATGCTTCAAGAGAGACAGGAATATCCGATTACACTTGCCAATAGAGATCAGGACACTACGATTGTCAACAACGTGACGGCTATCAATGTGAATGAGCAGAATCTGGTTGCTGAAGAGATCGCTTCAGCCGATGTGATCACAACCGCGGTGGGGGTATCTGCACTCGGAGATATTGCCGAACCGATCGCCAAAGGCATTCAACTTCGCATGAAAAACAATAATCAGGCTCCACTGCATATTATCGCTTGCGAAAATGCCATCGGTGGTAGCACCAGGTTGAAGAAACGCATCTATCCATTTCTGGATGAACAAACTCGCAAAAAAGCCGAACGTTATGTTTCTTTCCCCAACGCAGCTGTGGACCGGATTGTTCCGGCTCAAAACCACAAAGACCCGCTGCAGGTCACTGTTGAACCTTTTTACGAATGGGTCGTTCATCGTCCAGCACTTCTGGATGGTTTTAAGAAAATAGATGGCGTCCACTATGTGGATTCGCTTGAACCTTACATTGAACGTAAAATGTTTACGGTCAATACAGGCCATTGTGTCGCTGCATACTTCGGCTATCTCGAAGGATTCAAGACGATCCGCCAGGTGATGAGTAATTCTACCCTGCGGGCCAAAGTGCGCCATGTTATGGAAGAGACCGGTCAGATGCTTATCCAGAAGCACGGATTCAACGCTCAGAAGCATAACAAATATATCGATACCATACTGGAACGCTTCGCCAATCCCAACCTGACGGATCAGGTCACCCGGGTCGGACGTTCCCCCCTTCGCAAGCTTTCGCCTCATGATCGGCTTGTTCGCCCAGCGATGCAGGCCAGTGAATTCGGAATTAAAATTCCTCATTTAACTTCTGCTATGGCGGCCGCAATGCTGTTCAATTACAAGCGCGACGAGGAAGCCATGAAGCTACAACACATGATTCGCAAAGATGGCGTCTCCGCCTTCATACGTGAACGCATGGGAATTCCCGACGAACATCCCGTTCATCAGAATGTAATCGCCCGTTATCAGGAACTCAAAGGGCGCAAGGAATCGACCATACTAACCTGAGTAACGGATCAGGGCATGGGTTTGATCCTGCAAACTGAATAGAAGCACGGCCAAGAAGCCGGGAGGAACCTATGCAGTTGCATCGCTCCTTCCGGCTATTTGTCTATGCACGGCGTGGCACGGCACGGTACATCTATCTATATTGTAGTAACGTTAATAAAACAGCGTATCTCCTCTCTCAAGGAAACACGCTGTTTGGGGAATCTTTTTAATTTATTTTCTACTCATTCATAATGGAATTGAGAGATGCATATGCCATGGGCAGGAAACCTTCCGAAGGCTCACCAATAGGTGCTTGGATGTGGAAAATGAAACCATTGCCGTCCAGTTCTTTCACGATAAAATACTCTGTTTTCTTATCATTCTGGGACATCATGTATAATTTTGCATCCTTCATCGGGCCGTTGCTGAGTTGTTCAGCCGTTAATTGCTTCACTTCTCCGGTCTCGGACAACTCTTCCTTGGCATCCATCTTCAGCGCATCCAGATTGTAATTCGCCGGCAGCTTCTCAATCTCTACCTCATAATCCGGATCAATCTTCATTGTTAATTCATGGTCTTCGGCGTCAAAAGCCATCGGTTCAAACACATAAAGTGAATAACCTTTCGCTTGTGCCAATGTCACTGGACGTTTCTCGGTCATTCCTTCTACCGTCACTTCCAGCTCTGATGTCTTCGGACGATCGGACGTTACTGTACCGCCTGCATTGGAACCGTTATTGTCATCACTCGATTCAATCTTTGTAATCTCTGTAAGTACCAACTGTTTCGTTGTTGCATCAATCGTTTTCTCTACATATTTGAAACGAACGGAATCTTCGTCATCGATATCATCCAGAGACTTCTGCAGATCTTCACTCACCTGGAATGACATCGGCTTCTCATTCACTCGAATCTCAACGGTATGCGGATCAGCCCATCCAGTCAGAATACCTTCTGCTTCAATTGCAGCACTTTCATTTGGTTGTTGCTCCGGTGCTGGTGACTGTTCTTTCGTATTATTCACTGTCGGCTGTGCAGCAGGATTACTGTTCCCACAAGCCACAAGCGAGAATCCCATAAGTAAAACCAGGAGTGATGCACTGACTTTCATTGTATTTCCTTTTCGCATATGAACACCTCCGTTAGCTTATACGCAATGATGCTTGTCCATGTTGCTTCTCATCCATTGGCTTGGCTGTATACTAGTACTTACACGGGAGACAGGCAGCTCAATCATGCAAAATGTCTGAATGGTTTCTCAGATCCTCTGCTCAGCTGGCCTGATCCATCTGTACCAGTTTGGCATTGGCTCCGTTAAACGCTTTGGTCTGGAGGTTAAATTGCTTTCGGAATTCAGCAAGCTTCGCATATTCGCTATTCCGTACCCGAATAGCTCGCTTAATCTTAACCAGATTAGGTTCTGTACTTTCTCTCATCAGATCATACAACTGCTCATCGGCACTCAGACTCAACTGATACGAAGCAACAAAATTTTCCAACGCACGTGCTCTAGCTTCATATTGATCCAGCACCTTTTCAGCCTGTGCCAATGTTTCTTCTTTTTCAAATGATAGATCCTTAAGGGAACTGCGCAAGGCCACCGTCTTCTCGTTGGTCTGTTTCATGGCCTCTTCCGCCTGTTTCAACAACGTTCTTCGTTCATGGATATGATCTGCTGCCTGATCCAGCAGTGCTTCGAGATCACTGTTTTTGTTCTTGCCTTTGTCTAAAATAGACTTGTATAACTTCATATCTTCCTGCTCATGACTGGTCAGCGTCTTCAAACTCTGATCGATCTCCTGACCGCTGAGCACCAATTGGTTTATCTGATTTGCCGCAGGCTCCTGCGGATCTCCACAACCACTCACCAGCAGAATTAGCAATACACTAACTGCCGCAAGCGCCACTTTTTTACTCGTTAGCACCCAAGTCCTTCCTCTCTTTCATCATCTTGTTGTTATATTACAAGCGGGTATCTCCGCTAAAATTGGCTACCCAGTGTGCATCCGGATCGTATACTTCGAACTCGTAACCCCGATCTTCGAGTAACTTCAGAATGCGTGGTAAAGCCTGAACCGTCTGCTCCCGCTCATGCATCAGAATCACTTCCTTATCCCGATGTACACTTTTGCTCACCCGGGCCACAATCTTGTCCGGCTGACCGGGAAGATTCCAATCGAGTGAATCTGTCGTCCAGTCCCACATTTTGAACCCGGCCGCAGCAATGTCCCCTCTGAACTTTTCACCGATCTGTGGACTGCTGCCATAAGGTGCACGAATCAGATGAGGCGTAAAACCAATCAGGTCTTGCACCATCTTCTGCTCCTTCTTGAATTCTTTCACAAAATTTGCAGAACTGCCGCTCTTATACAGCTTTTTATAGTTATGCGTCATGCTGTGGAGTCCAGGATAACTGCCTTCTTTCAACAGCCGTTTCACTGCTTCTGGATGCTGATTCAACTGACGTCCGATCATAAAAAAGGTAGCTTTCGCCTCATGCTGCTTCAATATATCCAGCAGTTGTTCTGTATATTCAGTTGGCCCATCATCAAACGTTATGTATGCCAATTTGCGAACCTGGCCCTGGAACCGTGCCGGCTCCTCCTTCGCATCCGGAGTAACTTGTATCATGCCGAGCTTGGCCGGCTGTTCGATTACAGTAATCGGAGGCGGCGCCACAACGCTTTTGATCCAATGCGTCATGCCAAAGAATACATATGTAATACCGGTAACGAACAGTACCAAGAGCATTAGAGCTATGATTACCCTTCCATACCGGATTTTTCTTCGTTTATGTGTTTTCGTGCGACTTGTGCTAGGCGGAATACTGCCACGTTCTCCCGCTCTCTCTTGTTGAACTCTCACTGTCATGCCACTTCCTTACTTTCATTTTTTCCCGATTATTGGTATATTATCTCGTTTCATGTCTCTATATAGAAGATTAATAGAAAAATGGATCGGGAGAATGACAGAATAGTTACAAGCCCGGTTACAATCTACTTATCTCTTCGTTCTCTTTATCTTTCCTGCGGTTGTCTTCTCCTGTATAATGAAGTGATTTACGCTATCAGACTTCAAGAAGGAGCTACACCCATGACAAGCTTGAACCGTGCCGGCAGATCCATCTATCTGTTATTCTTTGTCGGCATTATCGCCATTTCTTTCTCTTCGATCTTTGTACGCTGGTCTACCGCAGATGTTGCGGTCATTGCCATGTACCGTCTATTTCTGACCAATCTGCTAATGTTGCCTTTTGTCTGGAAATACAGACATGAGATGATGCGTCTGAGCTTACGGCAGTGGGGCTTGCTGCTTGCATCCGGTGTGATGCTGGCCCTTCATTTTCTGCTCTGGATGGGTTCGCTGCGGCTCACCAGTGTTGCCAGTTCCACAGTTATTCTCGCGCTGGAGCCAATACTGATTCTTGCCGGTTCGGTATGGCTGTTCAAAGCCAAAATTAACCGCATGATGATCATCGGCATGGGCATCGCCCTGCTTGGATCAATCGTCATTGGCGCAGGAGATTTCCAGTTGGCAGGTACTGCCCTGCAAGGTGATGTCCTGTCTTTACTTGGCACAATCGCAGTCGCCGTTCATATGCTGCTGGGTCAATTTTTGCGAGCGGGACTTAGTGCATTTTCGTATAACTTCTGGGTGTTCTTCGTAGCTGCTTGCACGCTGGCGGTATATAATCTGATCATGGGCCATCCGTTCGGAGGTTACGCTGCGTCAGAGTGGGGAATCTTCCTGCTGCTCGCCATTGTGCCAACGATCTTTGGACATTATCTCTTCAACTGGCTGCTTCAATATATGAATGCCACGACGGTATCCATGGGCGTACTTGGGGAACCCGTATTCTCTTCATTACTGGCCTGGATGCTGCTCGGCGAATCCCTCAGTGCATTACAGATGTCTGCCGGGGTCGTCATCATATTCGGGGTATGGATTTTCATTCGATATGGCAAAACCAAACCTCAGATTGCTTCAGCAGAAGCCTCTGTTGCGGGAAAAGGGCCTATTGAACCCACAACGGTATAACGTATTTTTTCGTAAATCATAGTAATAAAAGACTCTACCACTCTCATAAGGCGGTGTATTTTGATGAAAAATATTGTATCCATGCGCTGGCTGCTCGCCAGAATGTATGAACCAGATGTAGTTATTGCAGATTGCAGATTCTTGCTCGGTCAGCCGGAGGCTGGAAGACAAGCCTATGAATCTGGACATATTCCAGGAGCTGTCTATCTCGATTTGGAAAAAGATCTGTCTTCTCCTGTGTCTGCGCACGGAGGACGTCACCCACTTCCTGATCCGGCTGTGCTCGCAAGTCGTCTATCCAAAGCTGGCATCGGCTCCAATAGTCGTATTGTTGCTTATGACGATCAAGGCGGAATGAATGCATCTCGGCTATGGTGGCTGCTTCGCTATATCGGTCATGAACAGGTGTATATCATGGACGAAGGTTTCTCCGCTTGGAAAAACGCCAAATTCCCGGTGACTACGGATGTACCGGTTCAGATCCCATCTTCCTTTGAGGTGAATGTGCAGCCAGCCATGCTGGCAAGTGTTGAAGATGTTCAGCAGGCTTCGGCAAGTGGCAGTGTCGTGCTAATTGACTCCCGTGATGCTCGCCGCTATGCAGGTCTGGAGGAACCGATCGATGCCAAGGCCGGACATATTCCGGGTGCGGTGAATTATTTTTGGAAAGATGTGTTGGATTGGGATGGACGTTGGACAGATACTGCGGTGTTAGAAGAGCGTTTCAGTAAGCTGGACAAGGATGGTGCGATTATCGTGTATTGCGGCTCCGGCGTATCAGCCTGCCCGAACGTGATTGCACTGGAAGAAGCGGGATATACAAATGTGAAGTTGTATTCTGGAAGTTGGAGCGACTGGATCAGTTATGATGAGAATCCGGTGGCTACCGGGGAAAATTAAGAATGTAGCGAGGGTGCACATTATCTAAAAAAGAATACATCGCTAGGTGGCTTATCTGCCCCGGCGATGTATTTTTCTATGTTCGGAGTCAACATCAATTCAACAACACAACCCAGTAAGTATTTAAAAGCACACAGAAGTAGACATCAAGTGGCAGCTTTTTTTGATTCATGATAACGGAAAAAACCGTGATGGACATCTGTCCACCACGGTTAAATAATGAAATCTATTATTACTTTTTACTTAACGATACATTTGCTGTTAACGTCTTATCGATCGTCGTCCAGTTGACATAAGCACCTAGTATTTCATTAATAACAGAAACCGGAACTACGGTTTCGCTATTTAAAAGCTTAGGTACGTTACTATTGAACACTAGTTTATCGTTAATTGAATACACATCTGAACCAATTTGAGCACTTATATTTTTCGTACCTAATTTGATTTGCGTTGAACGCGTCTTATTATCCCATTCTACTGTGCCGCCCAATAGCTCCGACATTGTTCGAATCGGTACGTAGAACTCATCGTTATGAACAACCGGTTTGATTGTCGTACCACCCACATTCATGGCAACGTCAACATATTCAAGGAAATCGGTCTTTCGAATGAGTCCATGAACGCCTTTCGTTCGGTCCACGACCTGAGATACTTCGTAATCCGTTGCCGCCGATAAGTACGCATAAGCTACACTTCTATCCATATCAAGCTTATCGGATAAGAATTGAATCGATTCACGTACTGATTCTTTCATGGCTTCATCCAAATCAGGGTCCAGTCCAATCGGAATCCAATAATCCTCTGTTTCAGCAAAAGGTTGCGTGAATTCTCCACTGTGTGGTAATGATGAATCACCTTTCTTTAACACCGTTAACCGAACTGTCCCCCTTAAGGAGGCTTCCAATGCAGTTAACGCTACTTCTCCATCTCCTTGAGCAAAGTGTGGATCACCAGTATAGAATAGTCCGCCTTTAACTTGAATCGGATAATAAATAGTTGCACCAACACCCAACTCATTAATATCCATATTCCCTCCTGTTTCAATAGGTGGGATAGAACTCACAACTTCACTGGTATTTGGTGCAACCCCCATAACACCTAGAAACGGGTTAATTGGGAAACGTACATTTTTGCCAGCTTTTGTTGGTAATACCCCATACCAATTGCCGTTGATTTCTTCAATAGGCGTAAATATAGATACATTATTATATAATTCCGGTTTTGTTGCGCTAGCTCCCTCTTGTGGGCCTGTATTTTCTGGAAATTCGTTAGGAAGGGCACCTTTACCATGGCGGTTAGAAATGACACCATATGGAACTCGAGTTTGCAACGAAAGGACTTCTACTTTAAGAACATCTCCTGGCTCTGCTCCCTCAACCGCTACTGGCCCAGTGATAATATGAGGTCCGTCTTTTACATAATCATGCTTAATCTCAGAAGCCGCAATCACCTTCGCATCATCCAATACTCCATCGGGTGAGATACCGAATTTGCCGAAGTACTCCACTGGATTTCTCCCTTGATCCTCTATCAGTCCCTCATGCGATACCGTATCAAATGTTACAGCACTTCCTGATGGTACAGTAAGAATCGGAGAGCTGTCTCGATTAGGCAGTGATCCCCAGCGAATGTTCTTAATCGCAGACGTTACATAATAATCACCTTCTACCTTATCGATAGTTGTTGGTTGCAGCGGCATACTAAAACCCACTGAAGGTAGAGCAAATGTAAGCATACCTATAATCCCTACTGAAACTCCAAATCTCCTAATCGTTCGGTTAATAAACATTACGCTCCCCCTCTGTATTATGTAATATTTCCTAACATAAATAAACACTAACATATAAATATATTTACAACAATATTTTTTGTTAACAAAAGTAACATTAAAAAGCTAAATATCAAGAATAAACTTACAAGTATAAATGATATGTAAGTATAATTACCACAATTGAGTCATGTAAAACTTAAATACATTTAGCAAACTTAAGGATCCATCTTCAGAGATTTGAACAAACGAAATTAAGTTACAGGAAAACTATGTATGTATTTCATGTTTCTGAACCCGCCGCAGGAATACTACTGCACTCCGGTTCAGGCTTAATCACCTGTCTGCACGTGATTGCACTGGAAAAAGCGGGATACTCAAATGTGAAGTTGTATTCCGGAAGTTTGAGTTAGTGGATTAGTTATGAGGAGAATCCGGTGGCTATCGGGGAAGAGTAGGTACGGAGCACAAGTCTGCAGGATCTCAAAAACAAATACACTGCCATGCAGGCTGATGCCTGGGGCGGTGTATTTTCAGTGCCTGAGCGTCACTCGGGAATATGGGCGAGATAGAGGCATGTTTCATGGGGAGACTGATCCAACCAAATCCTTTCTCGCTCAATGAAACAGGATCTGCAAAAGAAAATGAGGAGAAGCATTCATGAGTCCATGTATCAAGATAATCACCCATATTTTACGATAGCGGGCCCATAAATAACCAAGAAACAGACCTGTAACCCCATGATTTGCAATTACTGTTGCCACATCAATATCCCAATGACCATTTCCTTGAATGGCGACATGCCAAATGGACCATAGTATTGAAACTAGTAGTATGGCGGGCCATCTTCCAAGCAACGTCTCCAATCGGGTTTGCAGCCATACCCGATAAAAAACTTCCTCCAATACGCTATTGATCATAAAACCAATCAACACCAAGAGAAGTAATTCTGTCATATCGGTTGCTACGATCTCTCCTTCTGGTTGTGCAATTGGAGAATAGAACTTTAGATAACCCCAGACCAAAATAACGATTAGTGGTACGATGACGTGTCTGCGAGTGCGAGGTTTTACCGAGATAATGTCTTGATGCCCGCCAGCCATTTTGCGATAAATCAGCAATAAAATCAACGGAGTGAACAATAATGTCGTTAACTTGAACGCCAAATAATATAGCTGGAAATGTAATCCTTGCTGGTCTATCGTTATCAGAGAAACCGTAAATAAAACGCCTGACAGCAATAATACAATCGATTGAACGACCAAGTGCTGTTTCTCCATTTGTTGGAAAATTGAGGAATCATGACTTTGATAAGGAATCATATGGATTAGAAAAATACCAAGGAATGCCGGTAACATACTATGCCATATTGGAATCACTTCCTCATGATCAGCCGTGTACCTTATATTCAAATTTCCGGTCCACACTAACCACAATACAGCAGCAAATATAATGATCATACATAATAAGCCGATTGCCTTTCCCCATGCTGGAAGCATTACTTTGAATTGCTGATTCATTCCAATTGCACTCCTTTGAGTGGCATGTTGCGTTTGCCCCATTCTTTTTTTAATTCAGTTGAGTTAAATAAATTCTAGCACATCCCTTCTTCATCGTCTATTTATTTCAGTTGAGTTAAATAATATGATATTCTGTGTGTATGCCAAAAATCGTGGACCATGAGAAGATGAAGAATATTATCGCTGAAGCTACTTGGAAAATCATTAGTGAGAAAGGCATTCATCATGCAACGTCAAGAACGATTGCGAAGGAGGCCGGATTATCACAAGGCGCTTTAAGACATTACTTTTCAAAACAAGAGAGTCTATTAGCGTTTGCAATTGAGTTAGTTAAGGAAAAGGTACTTACTCGAATAAAAAATCTGAATGCAAGAGAACTGGCGCCTCAAGAAAGAATTGTTGAATACTTGCTCGAACTAGTCCCGACGGATGAACAAACATTATTGGAAATGGAGGTTTGGTTTGCATTTGTAAGCTATGGAAAAACGCAAAAAGGGTTCGACGCCAATTATGAGGACCTGCAAAACGCAATCAAGAACTGCATCATGTACTTGAAAAATGAAGGTCTTCTGCGTACAACCGATGAAGAGAAGGAACAAGAAAAACTGTATGCCTTTATGAATGGGATGGCTCTCAATTTGTATCTAGAGCCGGATAAGATAAATAGAACACGAAGCAAAGAAATGATACAAGACTATATCAATTGGATTATACGTTAAAGGAAAACTTGATGCATAGATCAGGGAGCTAAGTCAGCTGACCCGCGCCTAGCAAAATACACAAGAAAGTCCGGTGGCTACCGGGGAAAAATAAAGATTAAAGAGCCCACGTTTTGCGTGGGCTTCTTTGTGCTTCCATTATATCCATGTAGCATTTTAGATGCTTACATTTCCGACCTCTGTAACGTTCAGATTCAGCCTATGTTTTCGGCATACTTCGTAAAAATTTTTTGAAACAATGGGTTTGAAGATATTTATATAATCCAGCATAAAAAATTCATGCTTGCCAATTCGCTCTTCATGAAGGCAGATTTGAGATACAACTTTGACGATCTTACGTGGAGGCTGTTGTACAGATGCAGCAATGACCGCTTTGCGCCCATATTCCGAACGTTCATAATCGAAAACATCCAAACGATCGAGCTGATGTGCAGTCCAATAGGTTTTTTCAACCGCACGACCGTCGTGGTAACACACCGTTGTCGGAATAAACTGTGTATTTGTTTTCGTTTCCTCCAATAGCATTTTAAAACGATCTGATACGTGTCTCGTTCCTGTGATCGTCTCAAAATAATCTACGTTCAGGTTACGCACCGTAGGCACTAACTCAACCTCTGCGGTTGTCCCCTCGGGCAACGGATTGTCTATCGCAAAATAATTCATATCTAATTGGGGAGTGAAGGTTGTTCCGCCACTAATAAACCCTCTACGTGGATATTGAGATTCCAGAAAATAATAGTTCAAAAGAATGATGTCTCCTTTCCAAATAAAGTGCCTTTCAATCAATTATACAGGTTAAGCGCCCCCTCCAATTACTCCGCGGTTTTAAGCAAGTTATCCACAATAAAATCAAGCTGTTTGTCTAACGAATAAATATCATTGTAGAAAAATAAACCAAAGCTCATATCAATCAGACGTCCTTCTTTGACTGCGGGGATGTTATTCCAAATTGAATTGTCTGACAGATCAACCATTCCTTCAAAGGAAGAACGGAATATATAATCACCCACATATTCAGGTAATACTTCATAAGAAACGTCTTTGCTTGTTGCATCGTTTCTTGCATTTTCAATTTCACGTTGCAAGACTTCAGGTGCTTTCATCCCTAAATACTGATAAATAATCTGCGACCCCCGGCCATAACCCAAGCCTGTCATTACAGCCATGGAACCTTTGTTACTTTCCATAATTGTGACGGTTTTATCCAAGATACCTGCTTGTTCAAGTTTTTCCTTGCTTTGCTCAACCTTTTTGTGAAGGTTATCTAACATTTCCTGAGCTTGTCCCTCTTTACCCAGAATTTCTCCAAGCAAATTCATACGTTCTTCTACTGGCAGGTCATAAGGAATATATACTGTAGGGGCAATCATTTTAAGTCCTTCATATATTTCTTCATTGGTAACAATAATGAGATCGGGATTAAGCGCAGTTACTGCTTCCGGGTCCGGCTTAAATGCTCCTAATGAAGTGGCACCTTCCAGTTCGCTCGCAAAAGCCGCTCCTTCTTCTATAGAAGAAATCCCCACAGGATTTACGCCTAAAGCAAGCAAATCACCCATTAGATACAGGACAACCACTCGTTGTGGATTAACCGGTACTTCAATATCACCTTTTATGGTGGTTACGGTCTTCATTTGAGATTGTGTATCTGTATTGTTAGCGTTGTTGGCCGATACCTGATTCGTTGGCTTCTGAGAACCTTCATTGGCTGCAGGACTTCCTGCCCCACCAGTTGAACAAGCACTAAGCAATAGGGTTAAACAAAGTAATAATGTGATAGCTAAGGGTGTCTTTCTACTTCTGTACATCAATAATTCCTCCTCAAATATATATTGATAATGATTATGATAATCATTATCAATATATAAGGAAGTTAGATCCTGTACAATGCCTAATCGTGCCACAGTCGATGGTACATTAGGACTTTCATGCTGCTTTCGATAACGAATAGGTGCAATCCCCATATATTTCTTAAATATTTTAGCAAGATAATAACCATCAGGATAACCAACAGCCTTGGCAATTTCCTGTAAAGTAGCATCTGTAGCAAGCAGCAGTTCCTTCGCTTTGTTCATCCGGATTTGAATGACAAAATCAATCGGACTATAACCAGTCTGGCGTTTGAATAGCCTTGATAAGTGACGTGGACTGCTATCCATAAGCTCTGCTAACAAGTCCATTGTGATGGGTTCAGCGTAATGTTCCTGCATATAATATTTCATTTGTGCAACCAGGTCTGGCTTTATTGTTGGCACGCGCCCATTGTGGATCTGCCATAACAACTCGTATACAAATTGATAAAATAATGACTTTACATGGAACTGTTCCAGTGCCTCTTGCTCTTCCCAAGCTGTCATCATGTATTGTACTTTGCTTAACAAGGAAACAGGCTGATCAGGTGCAAAGCCGTATTGAAGCTTGAAGGGATTACGGTGCTCCATCAAAGCCAAAATATCCTGACGCTCAGGTAGCGGAATGATGGCTTTGTAATAAATCATATAATATTCAAGGAACTCTTCAACAGGCAAAATGTTCAGGCAACAGCCCTTCCCACCATGCAAAACATGGAATCGTGAGACCTGATGATCTTTTCCATCCAACCGTATAACAGCATTGCCACGCACCATGTATAAGAAACAGCTCGCAGGGAATCGGTAGGAGTGAAGTACCTCCTTCCTTTGCATAGTTATATGGCGAATATCCATTATTTTAATAGATGCCTTGTTCCATAATAAAAGATGTTCATTGAAATGTAAGATGGCTTCCCAGCTCCTTAAAATCATTGGTCATATATAGTCAACAGAGAGTCAACTTGCATGCAAAATAGGGGCCGGATCACCCACTAACGTGAGTACCCGACCCCTTGCTTTGATATACATATGAATATACAGACCTTAATCAACACTTTAACAGATCAAAAAGAAACAGTCTATATTTTTGGGAAAATATTCTATATATTTAGGTTGCTGGCCGGCAAAATACAGATGAAACGGAGCATAGATCAATGACTTCCAACAACCATCTTACTCGTGAAGAATTACAGGATTATCTGCACAATGTATTTGGTGCCGGTTACCATATAACGCAGAGCGCAAGAATTCATGGAGGCGCACAAAAAGTCATTTACAAAATTGACTGCACGAATGGTTTCACTTGTATGCTGTACGTTTGGGATATTTCCAGCAACTATTTTCAGGAAGAGATCTTGAATGAGCCCACTTTCCACAGTTCCTATGGCAGCGAACTTTTCTCTTTGAATACTCGCTTTCTCGCTCAACATGGAATTCGAACACCAATCTTGTATGATCTGAATAACGATAGAGACCAGCACTCTTATGATTTTGCTCTTGTTGAGTATGTGGATGGACAGAAAGCCGAAGCCTATTTCCAGCACAAAAATCACAAAGATCGGGATGAGTTGTTTCAACGGATCAGGGATATGTTGTCTAATATGCATAACATCCAAAGAAACGTTTATGGAAGCGCCAACAATAACAGTAAAAAAGCTGGGCCTTGCTACCAAGTTCAGCGGTTGGATGCCGAAACAGCCTTATCCTATGCATCCAAGCACATGACAGATATAAGGAAAAATGACGAAAAGCTGCTTGAGAAACTTTACGAATTGGAAGCAGCGATTCAACCCAGAGATCTCTATAGTTTCATTCATGGAGAGTTGGGTCCGGATCATATATGGATAGATCATGCTTTGCAACCATGCCTTATTGATATTGAGGGCGCAGGATTCTTCGATCTCGAACATGAGCATAGCTTTCTGGAGTTTCGATTTGGAGACTTTTATCACTACTTTAAAAATAACGATATCGACCCGGAGCAGATGACATTTTATCGATTTTGCCATCATTTGTCCTTGATATCAGGAGGACTGAAACTGCTTCACAGACAATTCCCCGATCAGCAATTCGCTAGGGGTCTTGCAGAGTATCATGCCAGATGTGCAGTTCAGATGCTTTCATGAATATGGATATAAGCCTGGAAGGAGATTTGAGCATGGAGTTTATTCACGAAGATGAAAAACTTGCAGTGAGCGTTATTCAAGCCATTCACACTGGAGATATTCCAACGTTAGAGCAACTGCTGGCAGAGAATCCGGGATTGGCAAACATAAGAATATTGGAAAGAAAGCCTGACAACGTAGATGCAGACTCCAGTATCTCTCGAACGCTGCTGCACGTGGTGACGGATTGGCCAGGGCACTTCCCTAATGGAGCCGATGCCGTGCGAGTATTGACCAAGTTTGGTGCGGAAGTGAACGCTCCTTTTGTTGGTCCAAACATCGAGACACCTTTACATTGGGCTGCAAGCTCCAATGATGTTCAAGTGCTTGATGCCCTTCTTGATGCTGGCGCAGACATTGAAACGCCTGGCGCGGTGATCGCCGGTGGCACGCCGCTGGATGATGCTATTGCTTTTGCACAATGGGATGCAGCACGGCGCTTGGTTGAGCGCGGCGCGATCTTTGCCCTTTGGCATGCGGCCGCCCTTGGAGATATTCACGCCATACAAGAACATTTTAAAGGGGCCCAACTCCCGGGACGTTATCCTTGGGGAACAAGCACCTCCCCTTCTCCTCCCGATGCAGTAACCGTTGCCTTCTGGTGTGCTTGCCATGGAGGTCAAAGAGAAACAGCCGAATGCCTGCTTGACCAAGGCGCCGAACTGAACTGGATTGCCAGCTGGGATGGAATGACTCCACTGGACACAGCAAAACGTAATTTTTCATCGAAACTGATCCCGTGGCTTGAAAGTCAAGGTGCCAAATCCGCTAGCGAGATTCACAGGTAGATGAATAGCTTGGCATGGAATTGCCAATCGCCAGCGGCTGCGAATACAGTTATGAGGAGAATCCGGTGGCTACTGGGGAAGTGTAGAAGACTCCAACAAATAAACACAACGAAAAGGACATCGCCACTTGAGCGATGTCCTTTTCATTGTGTGGTGATTCTAAAACCGTGAGAGGCGACAAGGGTCTAATTCATTTCTTGATTTACCATCAATAATTTCACTTGCAGCCAGATGCGCAATCAGCGGCGCCAGCGTAATTGCAGAATGCATTACCGTCAGATAAAGTCCATTCATGTGATCATGGAAGCCCACAATCGGATAACCGTCTTCAGGCATGGGTCTCCATCCAACCTTTATGCTCTCCAGTTCCAGTTGATTTCCGTGCTTGAGACTGCGACGCAATGTATCGTAAGCTCGCTTACCGACCGCCTGTGGTCCGTTTTCCTCCGACTCGTCGATATAATCTTCCGCAGCCAGCAGCGTATAATCTGTCAGTTGACGCGCTTCAAATTGCGCATTGGAGATTAATGTGTGTATCCGTTTATTAGCAGTTTTCATCCGAATCAGAATTGAAGGTGACGAAGTTACCGGCACGTGACAACCTAACGGGTTACAAAGTTCGGGTGTACCTGTTCCTGCGGCCAATACCACAACATCCGACTCCACAAAACCCTTGGACGTATGAACACCAACCAGACGGGAACCCTCTTGCTTCAGCTGTGTAACGTTGGTGTCGAACTGAATCTTTGCTCCGTACTCTTGCGCTTTGCTCAACAACAGCTCCGTTACCGCTATAGGGTCCACCGCACCTTCTTTGCTGACAAACATGGCTTCATCCGGATATTCCTTCAGATTGGGCTCCAATGCCTCAAGCTGCTCCCGGTTTAATTTTTGAAAGTGTTGCTCCCTTAGAGGCGAAGTGTCCCAAGTTAGCGCGCCATGCCAATGAATTTTCAGTTCGGACAACTCTTGCTGAAGTGTGTGATACTCTTCCACAGCTGCATCGTACAAATGCCAGTATTCAGGAGCCACTCTATGCGTCGTATGTATCCAGGCAAATGATTTTTCCGTGACTTCACGCGCCGCGGCTGAGTGGCGTTCAATAACAGTTACATCTTGATTTCGTTTGGCTAGATGATAGGCCATACACGCCCCAACAATCCCTGCACCAATAATCACAATTTTTTGTTTATTCAAAACTAACTCTCCCTTGTCACCCTATCACCCCAAGGAATCGATTTTCCGAGGTTCGGATGGGTGTGCTCCTTTTTCGTCTTCTTCGCTGTACAGCTTCTCCATATGCTGCATATGGCCGGCTCCCCAGTCGCTCATTGTCTGGAGCACAGGTTTCATGAGCTGTCCGTACTCCGTAATCGAGTATTCGACCTTAGGGGGAATTTGAGCATATACTTCGCGATGTACAATATCGTGATACTCCAGTTCTTTTAACTGCTGGGTCAGCATTTTTTTTGAAATATCTGGAATGGCTTTTTGTAATTCGCTGAACCGCATTGTACCGTTGCTCAGCAGTCGTAGAAGAATCAAAGATTTCCATTTACCCGTAAGGATATCCAAGGCCGTTCCGAATTTACAATATACCGTCATTCTTATTCCTCACTTTCTGACCATACCCAGGTATACTTTTGGTTACCTGGTTAGGTTTAAGTGCCTACTTCCAGATTGGGCCTTCTCACTTTAGTATAGAGGCAGATATTAAAATCGAGCAAGTGAGGGGATAAGAAAAGATGAATGTAACGTTATGGATCGTACAACTTATATTGGCGCTAGGTTTCATATATTCAGGATGGATGAAAACCATTCGTATCGAGTCGTCAAAAAAGACCTGGGCCTGGGTTAATGATCTGCCAAAAAGTCTAGTTGTTCTGATCGGTATCGCGGAGCTACTAGGAGCGCTTGGCCTAGTTTTGCCTTGGGTGCTGAACATCACTCCGGTGCTTACACCCATCGCCGCAATCGCTTTGGCTACGGTCACCCTGTTCGGGATGCTGTTTCATGTTTGGCGTAAAGAGTACCGGGAGCTCGGCGTAAATATCTTTTTTATAGTTCTGGCATTGATCGTAGCCTTTGGAAGACTATAAAGGAAACGGGGAACGTTCTGGAAAGTGACAAAAAGCCACTAATATTATTATATAATAACCTCACCACATAAAAGGCTGGCTTCAACAGCTCATGGAAGGAAGACAACTCTCTATTGAAAGCAACCTTGAATGTACAAGAACACATACTCATCTGGAATTGTGCATCGCTCAAAATCATGGATGTACGACATATTGTCATACAGGCCGACGAGTGCGTACGTCCTTACCTGTTCCCTGCCAGCGCCTTTTTGTACGTAACGAATGGCAATGCAACCGTGATCTTAGACGGAAATGAGCATGCTACCAAACCATTTTATATGCTTCATGGGGGCAAAAACACCCGTCTGGACATCATCCCAACGGACGAATCCTTTCATTATTACCTGATTTTCTATAAAGCCTCCTTACCGCCGCCTGGCAAGCAGCATACACTTCAACAACCGGATCAACCATTGCCATTCCACCTCCAGTACGGTTTTATCCCATACCATCCTGCCATCCTCTACGAAATCACTGAGCGAATGCTGGGCGAGTGGAATAAACCGGGACGCTTGGAGCGACTCCATACCAAAACACTATTCTATCAATTTGTATATGAATTGCTCAGACAAATGGATCAACAGCAGGTAAGCATTGTTAGGCCTAACCTTGCTTCTCAGCTTATTCGCTATATGCAGGAGCACTACGCCAAGCCGCTGACGCGGGAAACCCTCGCTCATACATTCCATTACAGCGTCCCTTATCTGTCCAAGTACTTCCGACGTGAAACTGGCGCAAGTCTAATCGATTACTTAATCGGTATTAGGATGAACAAAGCAGTAACGCTGTTGCAAAAGACCGAGTTATCTCTGCAAGAAGTCGCTGCAAGCGTCGGATATGCTGATGTATCCTATTTTATAAGAATGTTCAAAAAACATACGGGAGTCACACCAAAGCAATTCAAGGATGAGTCCGGACAAGTGACAAAAGGTTCTTATCGTCCTATCCTTAGGCTTCGATCATCCATTGCTCCGCGTAAACTCCGTCGTTATATTGATATCAGAGATGATAATCATTATCAACATAGCGAAAAAGGAGATTTACGGATGTATAGAAGCAAACTACCTGTAGGAATTACCCTACTGTTGTGCCTAACTCTATTGGTTAGCGCATGTTCCAGGCCAGCAAACACGAATGGAAGCACTGGCAGTACGCAAAGTCCAACTGTAGGTGCAGAGAGTAATATCAGTAACACCACAAACGGAAGCTCGGAGATGGTAGCCTATTCTGCGGTTAACGGTGAAGTACAAATCCCCAAAAAACCTCAAAGGGTCGTAATGGTTGCAGGAGCCTTTACCGGTCATTTGCTAGCTCTTGGCCTTAAGCCTGTTGGAACTGGTGATGAATCCTTTAACAGTTATACAGAAGGAAAGCTCGATGACGTTGTCAACATCGGTAACGATGTACCTTACGAGAAAATCATGGAGTTGCAGCCGGACTTAATTGTCGTTTGGAATGACCCTGAAACGATCGAAAAGCTGTCCAAAATTGCGCCGACCGTCGCTGTTGAATATGGAATACCTCTACGGGAGCAATTGATGGATTTTGGCAAGATGACTGGTAGAGAAGAGCAAGCGAAGGCCTGGATCGCAGAGTGGGATGCTAAGATCGCTGAATATAAACCACTCGTGGAGCAAGCGGTAGGTGATCGCACGGTTTCGATTTTTGATACGGGAAGTGCCAAAGAATTTTATGCCTACGGGAGCTTTGGTAGAGGTGGAGATATTATTTATGGCGAGTTTGGCCTGAAGGCACCGCCGATCATTCAGAAGGAAGCCATCGATAGCGGCAAAGGTTGGGCCAAGTTATCACTTGAATTGTTACCACAATATGCAGGAGATTATATCTTTGTAAGTGGATGGACAGGTGATGAGAGTGGAAATTCCGTTTTTGAAGGTCCTATCTGGGATAACCTCCCTGCTGTCCAGAATAATCACGTTTATCGCGAGGAAAGCCGTGGCTTCGTGTTTAGTGACCCAATTTCGTTGGAAGCCCAACTTAAATTTGTCGTAGACAGCCTAACCAAAACAGAGTGAAATTGAGTAGGCCACGGTATGTACGAGGCGAGGAGCAATCCTCGTCTTTTTATGTTTTTGTATAGTCCTTATCTTTCATTTGAAGAGAGTTTGAAAACAAAAGCACACACATAAACAGGGACCTCTCACCATGTTGGCAAGAGTCCCTGTCTTTAAACTTGTTATATAGCCCATTTTCCGTTAAGTGATGGTAAGGCCGCCACTTGCATATCCCGCTACCGTTGTAGCCACATCAATTCCGGCTGTTACTGATGCTGAGAACACCATAAGCAGGCGGTCACCGGCAGATACCGGAATACTCAGTCCTGTAGTCACCCCGCTGGATATTGTGCCCAGTGCCAAAATGCCGGTCAGTGGAGGAGCTAAGGTTACCAATGCACCCGGTACAGCTGTAAAGGAGTTATTAGGTGTAGTGGATCGGAATAATTGTGCAGTTAAGGTTACTGTAGATCCAACCAAACTAAGTCCGGCTGTTGTGCTGAAATAAGCGGCCAGTGAAGTAATCGTTCCTGCACGCGATGCTGAGAAAGCAAAGTTAAGCAATGTGCCTGCAGCGCCTGTGAGATCAATAATTCCTCCGTTAACACTTACTCCGGTAGAACTGTTACCAAAACCAACTAAACTGGAAGTATTCAAAAGTCCACCCAAAACTGTAGTCAACACAACGGGAAGCCCTGATGCATAAGGAATAATTGTTCCAGAACCACTCGCACCCGTAGCCCCGGTTGTACCGGTTGTACCTGTTGCTCCGGTTACACCTGTTGTACCTGTTGTGCCTGTTGCTCCGGTTACTCCCGTTGTACCTGCTGTGCCTGTCGCTCCGGTTACTCCCGTTGTACCTGCCGTGCCTGTTGCTCCGGTTACTCCCGTTGTACCTGGTGCGCCTGTTTCTCCTGTTGCTCCGGTTGTACCTGCTGCGCCTGTCGCACCTGTTACACCCGTTGTACCTGGCGTGCCTGTCGCTCCCGTTACTCCAGTTGTACCTGCTGTGCCTGTCGCTCCTGTTACTCCGGTTGTACCTGATGCGCCTGTCGCTCCTGTTACACCTGTTGTACCTGCTGTGCCTGTTGCTCCGGTTACTCCCGTTGTACCTGCTGTGCCTGTCGCTCCTGTTACACCTGTTGTTCCTGCCGTGCCTGTTGCTCCGGTTACTCCCGTTGTACCTGCTGTGCCTGTTGCTCCAGTTGCTCCTGTTGTTCCTGTTGTTCCCGCTGTGCCTTGTGCTCCTGTTGCACCTGTCACTCCAGCTGTCCCTGGTGTGCCTGTCGCCCCCGTAGCCCCGGTTGCGCCTGTAGCTCCGTTGATGCTTGGGGTTTCACCCAGCAATTCGGAAGAAACCAAACGATGGGCTGTTACCAATGCGCCTGTGCTGCTCTTACCCCATACGGACACTTGAACAGGATCATTAACCGTCGCTGTTGTTGTAAAAGTAAACTCGAAGGCATCAAGATTCGCAAAATAGTTATTGGTTATTACTTGATTGGGTGCGATGTCAAAAGACTCACTGACATACAGGACCCTCATTCCACCACTCATGTAATACCCTTGTATTTGTATGGTTGAGGTACTCACATCACTACGGTTATCAATTTTGACTGTAACTGTCTGAGTCGGCCTTACACCGCTAACAGCATTATTTTCTATTGGCCCTGTTGATAAAAAGCTCATCGCTACATCTCCTCTTTTGGGGATTTCTGATCTCCTAGATGTCATTAACTGTTTTTTCGTGCTCCACCACCCGGTGTGCATCTACCAATTGCCCAGAGGCTTGTTTGCCCCACACTGAAATCCCTACTTCCTCCACACCTTCCACGTCTGTTCCAAAAACAAACTCAAAAGCAGCTAAATCTGCAAAATAAGTTCTGGTCACTGCTTCATTAGGAGCAATACTGATTACTTCACTCACATACAGCGTTCTTGTTGTGCTTAGCACATACCCCTGAATGGATACTGTTACAGAGTCCACCTCAGCCCGACTTACCAATCTAATCGTTACCTGTTGGGTCGGTCTAACCCCGGAAACCGGATTGTTTTCAATCGGCCCAGTTGACAAAATAGCCATTTTTCCCATCCCACCTTTATGAACCTCTGACTCTAGCAGTATTTGGCATAAGCTCACTAGATAGTAATATTCAAACACTCAATCAACGGTGTGGACAAAACACAGGGGGCACCCCACCATTATCACTTAACAACCTTCTACGCTCAGGGCTTTAGCTATACAAAAACTGGAATATGTACAACAAAGAGAAGAAATTATGCAATGTCAAAGTTGGTCAGCAAGTAAGAGTAGATTTTGTTATATAACCAGGATTGATTCCAGAAAAAAACGAAAATAACCGTTCCTCTGGTAGATTCCAGGGAAACGGTCACAGCTTAAGACGTCTTTTTCTCGTATCTAATTGTTGGCCGGGTAAAGCTATGCTTGAAAGTGTAGTTTTATAGAATATGAGATCGTATTTTACCATCAAGCCCAATGTTAAACACATAGAATAATCACTTTCTTCATCCTCTACTAAAAAATAGAAAAAGATTGTATTATCTTAAAATTGTGATATGATATCGTCAAGTTAATAAACATTTAAAAGAAAATATGAAAGATAATTACATTTAAATGTGACCAAACCTCTTTCTTCGCCAAATTTCAGTGTTCTAACCCATTTTATTGAAAGCGATTACAAAAAGAAACCTGACAGATTATAGCTTTTCTAATCGCACCCACAGATGCAGGCTTACTTCGGGTTATAGCCACTCCCCTTGCTGCCGTGACCACGTACCCGGTGCACAGGTTGTCTGGCTTAAACCATATATGACAACATGAAGACTTAACCTAACAGCCAACCTAACCATTATTTCAAGAAGGGGGTGACATGAGGAAAATCTTTTCGTTTTTTCGACATTTCATCATCTCAGTTATTCTGAATTTCAGCTCACCAACTAATCCAATCTCATGGAGGCGAAACGTATGATTCGTAAACCGCTAGTTTTGTTGTTGTCGTGTCTGCTAATCTTTGTCACCCTGCCCGTTGAATCGAGCCATGCAGCCAATGCAGCCGTTGCCAAACTTCCTGGAAACTCTAATCCCCTCATCGATCATAAACTGGGAGCTGATCCTTATGTGCTCGTCCATAACAATCGGGTCTATGTCTACATGACAGGTGATGCATATCTGTACAACAGTGACGGCTCTGTCCGAGAGAACCAGTACAGCACGATTGGGAAAATTAACGTCATCTCCTCAGCTGACATGGTGAACTGGACAGACCATGGTTCCATCCCTGTAGCAGGTGCGAATAATGCCAATAATGGACAAGGAATTGCCAAATGGGCTACTCAGTCCTGGGCTCCTGCCATGGCGAAGAAAACCATTGCTGGCAAAGAAAAGTTTTTCCTGTACTTTGCCAACTCGGGTGGAGGTATTGGCGTACTCACGGCTGATTCCCCCATTGGACCGTGGTCCGATCCAATTGGTCGTGCCCTCCTGACTCACGGTACACCGGGTATGTCTGGCGTAACCTGGCTCTTTGATCCGGCTGTACTTGTCGATGATGATGGCTCTGCTTACTTGTATGCTGGAGGCGGCATCCCGAACGATACCAATGCTGCTTCCATTGCCAATCCCAAAACAGCTAGGGTCATTCGTCTCGGTGCAGACATGACCAGTGTGGTGGGCAGTGCTGTGACTATTGATTCTCCTTATATGTTCGAAGATTCTGGCATCCACAAGTATAACGGCAAATATTATTACTCCTACTGCATCAACTTCGCGGGAACACACCCCACTGCATATCCGAAAGGGGAGATCGGATACATGGTCAGCGACAGCCCGATGGGGCCCTTCACGTATAAAGGACACTTTCTGAAAAATCCTGGCACGTTCTTCGGTGTAGGCGGCAATAACCACCATGCCGTGTTCCAATTCAACAACGAGTGGTATGTGGCGTACCATGCGCAAACGGTAAGCAAGGCATTCCTCGGTGATGGTAAAGGGTACCGTTCCACACATATCAACAAACTGACACATAATGCGGATGGAACAATCCAGGAGGTTCAGGGAAATATGACAGGTGTACCTCAGATCACTAACCTCAACCCGTATGTCCGGGTGGAAGCCGAAACCATTGGCTGGCAAGCAGGAATTAACACTGAACCGAGTCAAGCGAGCGGTGGACCTGTAGCCAATCAGAATGTCACTAATATTCATAACGGGGATTGGATCGCGGTCGGCAATGTTGATTTTGGCTCAGCTGGAGCCTCCAAGTTCAAGGCCAATGTCGCTTCTACCGGAAATGCCAACATCGAGGTTCGACTGGACAGTCCGACAGGCCCACTAGTTGGAACACTTAACGTAAGCTCAACCGGTGGTTCGCAGACTTGGCGCGAGATGGAGACCAATGTTACCAACGCTACAGGGGTACATCGTTTATATCTGGTGTTTACAGGCTCGGGCAATGGAAATCTGTTCAAACTGGACTACTGGCAGTTCACATCCGGTTCGGGCGGCAACCCTAACCCAAACCCAAATCCTAATCCAAACGTTACGCGTTACGAAGCCGAGAATATGACTCTTGGCGGCCAATACGCTGGCGTAATCAGTTCCCCTTTTAATGGAGTCGCTTTTTACGGGAACAATGATTATGCAGCATACAATCAATATTTTGCATTCCCAACCCATCAATTCTCTGTCCGCGGCGCTTCCAACAATAATAATACAGCCCGTGTTGATCTGGTCATCGGGGGTGTAACCGCTGGTTCTTTCTACTTCACGGGAACGGAGCCGACCGTTCAAACCCTCACCGGCATCACTCACGGTACAGGCAATCAGGAAATCAAGCTGGTCGTAACAACGGATAATGGCACTTGGGATGCTTACATTGATTATCTGGAGTACTCGCTTTAATTCATAGGACATGATCAATTGGGAGGATAGAATATGTGGAAAAAAATCAGTGCTCTTCTACTCGCTCTTCCTTTGCTTATAACATCATTCCCTTTGACAAGTCCGGCAGCTTCAGCCGCAACGTTCAGCAATCCGGTTATTTACGCGGATGTTCCTGACAGTGACGTCATTCGGGTAGGCAATGCATTTTATATGACAAGCACAACGATGCATATGAATCCGGGAGTCCCGGTCATGAAGTCTTATGATCTGGTCAACTGGAGCATCGTAAACTATGTATACGATACGCTTGGAAACGGGGATATACAGAATCTGAACAATGGACAAAACGAGTATGGACGTGGTTCCTGGGCGAGCAGCTTGCGGTACAACAACGGTATATATTATGTGGCCTTTGGATCGCTTTCCACGGGCAAGACGTATATTTACCAAACCAGCAATATTGAAACAGGACCATGGACACCTTACACATTGAACAGTTATTACCATGACCCCTCCCTTTTGTTTGACGGGAATCGAACCTTTCTTGTTCATGGCAGTGATAACATCAGTATCGTTGAGCTGACACCTGATGCCAAAGCCGTTAAATCCGGCGGGCTCAATCAGGTCCTGATTCCAAACGCAAGCAATGTTGCCGGCTCCAACATGATTGTAAAGGCAGAAGGAGCACACATTCAGAAGATCAATGGCATGTACTATGTATTCCTGATTGCCTGGCCTTCGGGTGATGGTCGCATTCAGCTTGCCTATCGTGCAAACACATTGACAGGTCCATACACAGGTAAAGTTGTACTCAGAGACTTGGGAATCGCCCAAGGAGGCATCGTGGATACCGCATCCGGCGCTTGGTACGGCTTGCTGTTTCGTGATAGCGGAGCCATTGGGCGCATCCCCTATCTCGTTCCAGTGACGTGGTCGGATAACTGGCCTGTGTTTGGAATGAACGGCAAGGTTCCCCTTAACATGAATATGCCTGTTGAAGGTCAGCCTGCTGCCAAAATCTACGGGTCCGATGAGTTCAACGCAACCACATCAGGCACACCCTCAGTAACGCAACTGTTAGTGAACGGCGGCTTTGAGGAAAGCAACATTCAGCCGTGGACCAGCAACAATACGGCGAACATCACCGTAACAAATGCCGAAGCATTCAGCGGTACAAAAAGCCTGCTCGTCAGCGGCAGACAGCAGACAGCAGGCGGAGCCAAACAGATGGTTACAGGGAAGCTAGTACCGGGAGGAACATACTCTTTTTCGGCAAAGATCAAATACACTACTGGTCCTGCAACCAAAACGTTCAATCTTAGCATCCAGAACGGTGCAAGTTATACCGGAATTACCATTATGGGCAGTGCGACGTTAACCCGTGGACAGTGGGGTACCATTCAAGGCACGTATACCGTTCCGTCGAATGCAGACCTGTCCCAAAGCTTTATTTTTGTGGAAACACCGTATAACTCGAATCCGGACCCGACCAATGATTTGATGGCGTTTTATGTAGATGACGTCTCCCTGAAGAGCAATTCATCTTCTGGTACATCCAGTCTCGGTACTTTCTGGCAGTGGAATCATAACCCTGATGCTGCCAACTGGTCCCTGCTCCAGCGGCCCGGTTTCCTGCGGTTAACCGCAGGAAAAATCAGCAAAAACCTGTTAGAAGCCCGCAACACGCTGACACAACGAACCTTTGGTCCAAAAAGCACAGGGATGACCGCTTTGGATACAGCCGGCATGAAGGATGGTGATTATGCTGGACTCGCTGCTTTTCAGGCGAAATATGGTTTTGTCGGCGTAAAAATGACGGGCAGCACCAGATCCATCGTTATGGCTAATGCCAGCTCCGGCACCATGACTGAATTAGCAACTGTGCCATTAAACCAGAACAGAATCTATCTACGCGTCATCTGTGATTTTACGAACCAGACCGACAAAGCCTACTTTGCTTATAGCCTGAACGGCAGCAACTGGACAACCATTGGCAATACACTTCAAATGTCTTACACCCTGCCACACTTTATGGGATATCGGTTTGCACTATTCAATTATGCAACGAAGTCTACCGGAGGATATGCAGATTTTGATTATTTCCGCGTAGAATAAATGTAGTTTTATTCGGTTATTAATGTTTCGTTTATTGACCAGGACCTGGAACTCCACCATGTGTGAGCCAGGTCCTTTTCAGTACATTTCTTATGAAGAGTTTCAGCTTTTAACTTTTAAAAATCCCGGAACAAGTGTTAATTCAACAATTGCGCGAGCTGGAGCGGGACGGCCTTGTCACCAGACATGTCTACCAACAGATGCCTCCCAAAGTAGAATATGGACTTACAGAATATGGCGTTACCGCCAACACCATCGTGGATGTCATGTGTGCTTGGGGGAGGGACAATATTGCTCACAGGCAACAACGGGGCGAAGATATCGTATTGTTGGAGAACAACGATTACGAATCTTGATTTCACAGTTGCACATTCCCCATACATTATGTAGGACATATGTCTCTTTTTCCACGAAAACGATTAAAAAACCTTTATATTCCAGACAAAATGATCGATATACAAAATGGGGCACCTGAATATCCCGTGTTGAGCATTGGATTCACATCTCACAAAAGCAACATGGGAAACAAAATGATACATACGGTAGCGAGAAAGAGAAGAAGAGAAGCTCTGTCTGGTGAGATGGCAAGGGCTAACAAAGGAGTAGTCATATGAAGGTACGAACGAGTCAAAGAGGAAAAACACGCAACATCTACATGAACTTGCTGTTATCTGTTCTGTTGTTGATTAGCAGCATCCCGCTGTGGCCGGTCTCAAAAGTGAACGCCGCTGATGAGGAACATCATCTGTTATCCCTGAACCGGCCTGTGTACAGTTCCTCATCTCTGGGCGGCAATACGGCAGATCTTGTGGTTGACGGCAACAAAAACAGCCGCTGGGAAAGCATATGGCAGCAAGATCCGCAGTGGATCTATGTTGACTTAGGCACGGTGGCCTCCATCTCGGGCATCTCCATCCAGTGGGAAAATGCGTATGCTTCCGCCTTTGATCTGGAAGTATCCAACGACGAGGTCAACTGGCAGTCTGTTTACTCGACAACGAAGGGGCAAGGCGGCCTGACAGAAATTGAGGTCACAGCGGAGGCACGATATGTGCGCTTGTTCAGTCATCAAAGAGCACAGCCAGCCTATGGCGTCTCTGTATACGAATTCAATGTATATGGGACGGGCGGAGCAAATCCACCTCCCAAACCATTAGCAATGAACCTTGCACTAGGACAACCGGCTACAGCGTCTTCGGAAGAAATTGATGAGCCCAGCCGTTCAGCCGAGGATAAAGCCAAAATGGAAAAAGGGAATTACGAAGCACGGAATGTAACGGATGGCCGTCCGGATACACGCTGGTCTTCCATCTACAAAGATCAGGAATGGATTGTTGTAGACCTTGGACTAATCCGGGAAATCGGGAACGTATCCCTACAATGGGAAAACGCCTTTGGACGTGCATACGATATTCAAGTATCAAATGATGCAGACCAGTGGACTACATTATACCGGGAACTGCACAGCGACGGTGGACGGGATGAGATTCCGGTATACGCCGAAGCACGGTATGTGAAATTAGCCGGACTTGGCAGAGGAACAACCAACGGATACTCCCTGTACGCATTCGACGTCTACGAGTATATCGAAGGCGATGCCAAACCTGTGCATACAATTCCGAATATCCCTGAATCGTCCTCGGTAAAGGTGGGTTCCGGCAGTTACGCTGTAAATGACATCACCATGCTGCAGCCGAAAAACCCGAAAAATCACACGGCTGACATCACAGCGCCCCTCCCTTCCAATGACTGGTGGCAGTCTATTCTTGTATCCGATCTGGGGGATGGCAACAGTCTGGTCACACTCCCGCTTAAAAGCAGATATACCAAACAAGGACTTCAACTTCTGAATCCCGGAGCTGGTTACGTTTCGGCTGATGGCGGTTCTATGGACGCTGACGGTGAACCGGATCTGATCATGAGCACCAGCAATATGAACCCGGCGGAGGTAAATACCAAGGTGGCGGGATATGGGGATTATTCCGCCACGATCATCATGAGCGATGATGACACAGCCAAAATGAATACCACGTTTGTGAAAGGTTCCCCTTTCCTGTACAACACCTTCGATAACCCGGATACCATTATTGTTCGTTCTCCCAACATCACACGTCTCTTCGATGATCAGAACCGTGAAATTGTTCTGAATGATGGAGAATCGCTGACGGCCGATCATATCGGTGTTGAAGTAACCAATCAGGACAGAGCGCCCACGCCTCAGACCTTTACAAGAAACTACGGGATCTTTGCACCTGAAGGAACCGTATTTATGAAACTTGGCAATACGCTCAAAATCAAGCTGGGCCAGAGCGAAAACTATCTGTCACTGGCTACCCTGCCGTCCGCGGCAGAACTGTCTTATTATTACCGGCATGCCTACGCCTTTGTAACCGATACAACAGTGGACTACAATTATAATGAGAGCACTTCACTGGTAACGACTACCTTCAACTCGGTAACCCGGACGAAGCGGGCAGGCTTTTCCTCCGAGACACTGATGGCCTTGTTGCCGCACCAATGGAAACTAGCGACTACTCCGGTAACGGAGCTTGCTTACCCTTCCATTCGCGGCATCATGAAAGTAAGTGAAGGCAATACGTTTACGACACAGGATCGATTCTATGGCATTATTCCGCAATTTGTGGAGCCAGATGATCCAACCTACTCGCGTGCACAATTAATCAGCTATCTGGATCAGCTTGACGCGGATACGGCAGGCAATCTGATGAGCGAGGATCCTTACTGGCAAGGGAAAAAGCTTCATCCGCTTGCGCTGGGTGTGCTCATCAGCGACCAGATAGGAGATACGGTACGACGAGACAACTATCTGTCCCTGCTTCGAACCATTTTGACAGATTGGTATACCTATTCGCCGGACGAACCTTTGCACTCGTATTATTTTTATTATTCGGATGAATGGGGAACCATCTTCCCTTACGGTAGCGGATTCGGTGTTAATACCGGATTGACAGATCATCATTTCACCTACGGTTATTACGTTTTTGCATCGGCTGTACTGGCCACATATGACAAAACATTCTTGCAAGATTACGGCGACATGGTTGAGCTTCTGATTCGGGACTATGCCAATCCTTCACGGACAGATGATCAGTTTCCATGGCTTCGCAATTTTGATCCGTACGCTGGTCACTCCTGGGCAGGTGGTTACGCCGATAATCGCAGCGGGAATAACCAGGAGGCCGCAGGAGAAGCGCTCTTTAGTTGGGTCGGCCAATATATGTGGGGTGAGGTGACAGGCAACAAAGCCTATCGCGACACCGGGATCTGGGGCTTCATGACCGAAGAGAAAGCTGCCGAGCAATACTGGTTTAACTATGACGGGGATAACTGGCTGGAGGATTACCAACACGCTACGATAGGTCATGTGTACGGCAGCGCCTACCTGTATGGAACGTACTTCTCTAATGAGGCGGAGCATATTTACGGTATTCACTGGCTGCCGCCAGCGGAATGGATGACCTATTATGGACGTGATCCGCAGAATACTAAGGCTCTCTACAATGGTCTCATTAAGGACCTGGGTGGTCAGCAGGAGCGCACATGGCAGCATATTATCTGGCCATTCCAGTCCATTGGAGACCCGCAAGGTGCTCTAGCCAAATGGAATACGAGCGAGATGCAGCAAAATGAAGTCTTTAACGCGTACTGGTTCATGCACAGCATGGCTTCTACGGGAACACGCACGATGGATATATGGGCAGATGATCCGGCAGCAACCGTGTATGAAAAAGACGGCGTCTATACAGCTCAAATCTGGAATCCGTCCGACACTGTCAAAACCGTTCATTTCTACAATGCCCATGGCGCTTTGGGTTCCGCTACCGTGTATGCCAAAGCGCAAGTAAAGGTTAACCCGCTGGAACATTCCGTCGTTAAACAGCCGGATGCCTCTCAGGGTGTAGTCTATCTCGATCGGAGCCAATGGACCATTACGGCATCCTCCAGTTCGGAGCCGGTAGAGCACATGGTGGACGGTGATCTGACTACACGCTGGTCATCCGGACAGATTCAGAAGCCCGGCGATTGGTTGCATATCGATCTGGGTAGCGAACAGACTATGGATACGGTATTCATGAACTCCGGCAACAACGGCGGTGATTATGCTCACGGGTACGAAATCTACGTATCCAAAGATAACGAGAACTGGAGCGAGCCTATCGCAGAGGGAGCAGGAACATCTCCAAGTCTGTCCGTTGATTTGGGCATGCAAACCGCCCGTTATGTCAAAATTGTATTGACTTCCTCTGCAGACAGCTGGTGGTCGATCTCTGAACTAAAGCTTGCCCGATTTGGCAAGCTTGAAGCAACACCAGAGCTCCCACAGCCCGTACCGCCTCCAGATCGCTCTTCATGGATCGTAACCGCCTCCTCTACTCAAGGAGCAGATGTTACAGCCAATATGCTGGACGGAAGTTCAGATACACTATGGACAAACGGTAGGAAGCAAACCAAAGGACAATGGATTACCATTGACCTCGGCCAGAAGAGCTTTTTCGATGCCATAGAATTGGACCCGGGTCATGCGAAAGAAGACTATCCGGGACAGTATCGGATTTATGCCTCGGATGACGGTGAACACTGGGGCACATCCATTGCGGGCGGCGAAGGCACGCCTGGACGCATGTCCATCACTTTCCCTGAACAGCAAGCACGTTATGTGAAAATGGTGCAGATCGGGGATTCCGATCAATGGTGGACGATCTCCGAGTTGTTTGTTCATCATAATGGAACGGGCAAACAAAAGAGGCTGCTGCCAGATGGCTGGTCCGTGACAGCTTCCTCCGGAGACGATGCAGCGGCTATACTCGACGGCTCGGACCAAACACGCTGGACCTCCGGTCAGACTCAAACAGGTGGCGAATGGATTCAGCTTGATATGGGAGCCTCGCAGCCAGTGAATCGGATTGTGCTCGACAGCGCGCACAGCCGGGAAGACTTTGCTCGCGGTTATGAAATATATACTTCTCTGGATGGAGAGCATTGGGGAAAAGCCTTGGCTTCGGGTGAAGGATCAGATGCGCTACTTTCTATCGCTTTTACACCGCATGAGGCACGTTATATTAAGGTCGTACAGACGGGTACCGATTCTCATTGGTGGTCCGTGGCTGAATTAGAGGTCTATACCGCTGATCAGACACCTTGGATATCCGGGGAACAGGATCATCTGCTACCTGCTGAACTGGATCGAACATCATGGACAGCGACTGCCTCCACCTCTGAAGATGTTGCGGCGATGCTCGACGACGATCTGAATTCACGCTGGACCTCTTCATCTGGTCAACATGCCAATCAATGGGTCCAGATTGATCTGGGAAGCAAGCAGAGCTTCAGCCGCTTGACAATGGACTCAGGCAGCAGCAACGATTATGCTCGCAACTTCCAGTTTTTCACTTCTGAGGATGGCGAACGTTGGGAAGGGGTTACGGAAGCACTGGGAACAGGACCTGTCATCTCACATACGTTCTCCAGACAAACGGCGCGATACATCAAAATTGCCTTGACCGCGGACACTCCCGAGTGGTGGTGGTCCATCGCCGAGTTAAAACTTCACCATTAATGTCATCATGATCTCTCCAACCATCTCTCTCCCGTCCTTGCGGGGCAGAGGTGGTTTTTCTTGATAAGGATGAAGCATACCTCATGTAAACTTCATGTTCCATATATCACCTTTATAGTAAGATATAGATTAATGTAAATATTATTAATTTCTAATCGATAAGGAGGGCTTTAATTGAAAAATATAATTGTCTTTGGTGCAAGCAAGGGATTGGGCGATGCATTTGTCAGAGGTGTGCCACAATCCGGTGATAAGGTCTGGGTGGTCTCCCGCAGCAAGCCGGAAAGTCTGTCCGTGGAGGATGGCGTCGAGCGAATATGGATTCAGGCTGATCTTTCCGAGCTTCAGGCCGCAGAGCAAGTTGCCAGCCAGCTTCAAGGCGAGACGTTGGATGTGCTTATTTATAACGTGGGGATCTGGGAAAAGGAAGGATTTGAAGAGCACTACACGTTTGATAAGGATGAACCCGCAGATATCAGTCAGCTGATCCATGTGAATGTGACTTCTACAATTGTATGTATACAGGCTTTACTGCCTCAGCTCCGCCAGTCTGAAGCAGGCAAGATCATCCTGATTGGTTCAACAGCCGGTTTGAGCAATGCAGGCAGCAGCCAGGTTTCTTTTGTCGCCTCCAAATTTGCCATACGGGGTATTACGGAAGCTCTAAGAGAACATACGAGGAATGACCGCATCGCGGTGACATGCATCAACCCGGGAGAACTGGCGGCAGAAATTCCGTATGAAGACGGGATGGAACGTGCACTGGCCGAGTATGATGGGACCCGCATTCCCCTGCAGGATATGGTCTCCATCGTTCGATGTATCATCAGCTTGTCCAAAGCGGCCTGCGTGAAAGAGATCAACATGCCCGCATTAACGGATACGAACACCTAGATAGCAATGACATCTACACGCCTCAATCGGTCCGTTCACCGGAGTGCGCTCTGTATACACATGCTGGACAGAAGCCCGTTTACATTAATACATGCGATAAGTGCGCAATACCTGCGGAATTCAGGCGTTCATGCTCAGGGATATTTTCATATAATAAATGGGATTTTCCGGCCTTGTCCAGATGATCACGCATAGCTGCAATTCGTCCTTTGTTAACATCAATGAAACGAAAATCGATTTGGCGCAAATGCTCCAGCCCGGTCAGTCCAGCAAACGAATCCGCCTTGAGCGCCGTATTCATCTCTTTCAGTTCAATAGACTCCAAAGCACGGGCTGTCCATAGATGTGTCGTATCCCGCAACGATTTCATATAGTCCAGTTCGAGCTGTCTGAGAGAGGTCAGAAGGGAAAAGTCGCATAACTGCTCCAGCTTGGGCAAGGACAGATGCAGATATTCCAGCCCGCGCATCTGTTCGAGTCCCTGAATACTCGTCAGTTTGCGAACAGAGCTGAGCTTCAACATCGAGATGGTCGACTGTGTCAATACATCTAGTCCCCCTTTTAACTCACAGTGATCCAGGGATAGATACTGAAGCATAGGCAGTTCCGCTAACACATCAGCACTTTCGATCGTGCAGTTCAGAATGAGCGTATGCAGTTGGAGACATGCCGCAATGGAAGCAAATCCGTTGAATTTGCCACGCAGTTCAAGAAAGGTCAATCGTTTGTAGTGTTTAATAAAATCGAGCACGGTTGCCTTTGCAGGTGAATTCAATCTTAGAAACTGCAGTTGCTCCATCGCACCCAGTATCGTCAAATCCTGAGCCTGCGAAAGATCAAGCTGCAAGGCAGACACATGTTTCAACTGTGCCAGTCGCCCCAAAAATCCGGATGAATATACCCCTTTAGGGTCCATATGTGATATGTGTAGAATCAGATCCGGCCGGGCAAAGAATACTTTGGCATCGAGCTCGGCAAGGTCCTCGTATGTATCCGCGTCAACGCGAAAATGAACCGTTGCTCTGCGACGCAACAGATGCACCGCCTGGTGCATCTTTTCGGCATTCCATGGAACCCCCTGTATTGAAGCATGCCATAACTCACTCACAGATAATCCCCCTTTTCCATCCATAGTTCCAATTCATTCCATTATAAACAAGATCGCCTGGATGAACCACTACCGATCCCGTTTTTTCATTCCTTTCCTCTTTTTTCATCCCTCCCCTTTCACCCTGCTCATAATCATACCTTTCCTTTCCGTTGCTTTCAGGATTATTCGACAGAAATCTACATAAAACTATAGATTAAGCCGACATATAACTTAGGCGTTTTGAGCTTTTTATTAATCATCTGGGGAGATGGAATATGTCGAACATGTTGAACAAGTGGGGGAAAAAGAGAGCACGGACATCCAGTATGGCAAATACGTTGTCCATTGTGCTGCTGATCATTATCGTAGTTGTCTTTGCCGTGCTGGGAACATTTATGTTTGCAAGCACACGAAACATTCTGGTGAAACAGCAGGAATCCATGCTCCAGACCAAGACACAAGCCATTGTTAGTGAATTTGATGCACTATTCAAGGAAAAAGGTGCACTGGTCAAGCAAATGTCCACCAACACATTATTTCAGCAATACATAGAAACAACAGCATCTGCTGCGGATGCGAAAAGTTCAACCTACGCTGCGGAAACACAGGCGACACTCGCCGCTATCGTTAAGGCAGAGCCTTCGTTTGCCGATGCCTGGGTCGCGGGTCTGGATGGAAAAGGCTTTTGGATTCAAAATGATGGTGTCGTATCTGCACCGGACTTTGATATCCAGTCACGTCCATACTACAAGCCGGTTACCGACGCAGACGGACTTTATTTCTCCGATCCGTACATTGATATTGCAGCAGGCGATGTACTCATGGGTATCTTTTATCCGATCAAAGACGAAAACAACACCACGATCGGCTTTGCGGCAGCGGATATTGCATTCAAGGATATCCCGGCGATTATGGAGAGTTATTCCCTTGGAAGCACGGGCTATTCCATGTTGCTGTCCAAGAGCGGGGAAATTCTGTACCATCCAGATCAAGAGAAGGTATTGAAGGAAAACATCCTGAACAGTACGGGGGACATGGGAGACATCGGCAAGAAAATGCTTGCGGGTGAAAACGGCGTACAACTTATGAACGACAATGGGGAACGTCGATATATCGGCTACGCTACCAGCAAAGATACGGGATGGTCCGTTGGTCTGACTATATCCGAAGAAGAAGTTCTTGCGGAATTAAAAACATTCACGTGGATTACACTTGGCGGTTTTGCTGCAGCTACCCTTCTGCTTGTGATTATTTGTTATATTACCCTTCGCCGTCTGTTACGCTCCATACCACAGCTGCTGGCCAAGATTAAACAGATTGAACAAGGTGACCTGACTGTCAAACTGGATATCAAATCTAATAATGAAATTGGACAGATCGCCACAGGCTTGAATTCCATGGTGCAGAAAATTCAGGGCATGCTGCAAATGGTCGGCAGCTCGGCGCAAATCCTGAACCAGTCGTCGAATGATCTGCAGGCCATCTCCTCACGAACGGCTGTGACCATGAATGACACATCAACAGCCATCAACGAGATTGCCAATGCAACGAATTATCAGTCCATCGAAACGGAAAATATCTTACGCAAAACAGGCTCATTATCCAGCCAAATTGATGAAATTGCTACCGATGCGCAGGCTATGGGAACGGTCGTGCAGACATCTGCTGATCAAAGCAGCCAAGGACTTGCGGTCGTGGAACAATTATCGAAATGGTCCGACGAAAACCACCAGTCCACCCAAGCAATGTCCTCTATTATCCAGGAGATTGACCTGAGTCGGAATGAAATATCCAGTTTTGTGGATACAGTCAAACAGATTGCCTCTCAAACGAACCTACTCGCCCTGAATGCCTCTATTGAGGCTGCACGTGCTGGCGAACATGGAAGAGGATTTGCCGTCGTTGCCGAAGAGGTCCGCAAACTTGCAGAACAGACGGCTCAGGCAACAGAGGAAATCAACAAAAAGGTGAATGTTATTGAAGAGAAAACAACCCTGTCGGTTGAACATACCATGCGCGGTATGAAGATTGCGGAGGAGAATGCCAAATCCGTAGAAGATACCAAACATGTTTTCTTCAGTATTAACAAAGACTTGAAAGATCTGCAGCAACGTATGATGCAGATTACCACTAATACCGCCAATGTACACAAACACAAAGATGAGATATTCCAGGCACTGGAGATAATCTCCTCCACCACAGAGGAGAACTCGGCATCGACGGAAGAAGTAAGCGCCAGCACGCAGGATCAGCTGGATAGTATCGAACAGGTAGCGGATCTGTCGAAACAGTTGAACCAGCTATCTGGCAAACTGCAAGACGAACTAAGTCAGTTTAAAGTAAAGTCATGATCCGCAAGCTTTCCCCTGCTCTTCTCTTTTAGTCGCTGTCCATTTATTATTAATGAATATGCGTACGAAGAGGATTGGAGGCTGAATCATCATCATGAACTTTGCCAAACGAATGGATCATTTCAACGAAGGAATTTTCACCAGGTTGCTGGAGATCAAACGCCGCAGACTGGAGAACGGTCAGCCCGTTATTGATCTCAGTGTGGGTACGCCGAATATCCCACCTGCGCAGCATATTATAACTGCACTATGCGAGGCCGCAGCTGATCCGGCTAATTATATATATGCTGTGAATGATCAGAGTGAATTGCTGCAAGCTACAAGCGATTGGTACAAGCAGCGCTATCAGGTCGAGTTAGACCCGGCAACACAGATCTGTTCCTTGCTCGGTTCACAGGAAGGACTGGCACATATATCCCTCTCCATTGTCGATGAAGGTGATCTGGTGCTGGTCCCTGACCCCTGCTATCCCGTCTTCGCGGATGGACCGTTACTGGCAGGTGCAGAACTCTATTATATGCCGCAAAAAGAAGAAAACGGGTATGTTATTCAACTTCAGGATATACCGGAAGATATCGCTCATCGGGCAAAATTCATGCTGGTCTCCTATCCTAACAATCCAACAACTGCGATGGCACCGGATCAGTTCTATGTTGACCTGATTGCCTTTGCGAAGAAGTATGATATTATCGTGCTTCACGATAACGCGTACAGCGAGCTCGTATTTGACGGAAAGTCATGTGGAAGCTTCCTCGCATTCCCTGGCGCCATGGACGTTGGTGTGGAATTCAATTCCCTGTCAAAAACATACGGACTGGCCGGAGCACGAATCGGCTTCTGTGTGGGCAATACAACCATGGTCTCCATGCTGAAAAAGCTAAAATCCAATATGGATTACGGGATGTTCCTACCGATCCAAAAAGCAGCAATTGCCGCCATTACCGGTGATCAATCCGAGGTTGAACGGGTCAGAGCAATCTATGAACAGCGAAGAGACATCCTCTGTGATGGATTCAGCAATCTCGGTTGGCCCATCGCTAAACCTGAAGCAACGATGTTCGTCTGGAGCCGGATTCCGGCGCACTACGACAGCTCGGAGCAATTTGCCATGGATCTGGTTACACATGCAGGAGTCATCGCAACCCCAGGCAGTGCCTTTGGTCCTTCAGGCAAAGGTTACGTTCGCTTCGCCCTCGTTCAGGATAATGAATTATTGCAACAAGCGGTACAATCAGTTGATGACAGCGGGATTCTGAAATCCAGCTAACGGGAGCACAATTCGAATGTGCTCAAGCCAAAATCCCCTCAAGGTCCACAGGGAGTAAGAGTTTCACGTTTGATAAACGTGGTCTCTACTTCTTGTAGACGTGAGGGGATTTTGGCATTTGGTGCGGGAGTAGACATTCATTGGGTGATTTAAGATTGCGGCTGAATGGTGCCAAGTTACAGCAAAAAGCCTGCTCGGGGAGCAGGCTTCAGGTCTGAACTTTTTATACAGACTTGCGCCAGTTGGAACGATACATCAGATACAGGAAGTACGGCGTTCCGATGATCGCAATGAGTATGCCTGATGGAATCTCTGTCGGTGCCATGACGGTTCTGCCGATTGTATCGGCGAGCACCAGCATGACTGCACCCGCTAATGCGGATAGGAACATCGAACGTCTTAACTTATTCCCCGTCAGTAACCGAACCATATGTGGTGCAATCAGGCCGATAAAACCAACGGTTCCTACACAAGCAACCGCACCTGCTGCAAGTAATACACCAACTGTCATGGCTAATAAACGTGTACGACGTACTCCGAGACCAAGCCCGGATGCACTATTGTCGTCAAATACCAGCAGTTCGAATCTGCGCGCCAGCCACCAAGCCACCGGTACCAAAATAACTAAAAATAATCCGATAACCCTCACCTGTTCCCAGGTACGAGCATAGGTGCTTCCTGTCAGCCAGATATATCCGCTGCTACCGTATACCGCACCACGGACAATCAGAATCTGAATACCTGCTCCAGCAATGGCAGACATTGCGATCCCTAGCAACACAACCGCCGAAGGGTTCAGTCCTTTCTTCCAGGCGAGGGAGAACACCACCACTGCAGCAATGGCTGCACCAATGATTGCCGCAATTGGCAGCAAGTATATCGGAAGACCCGGCCATAAGATGATGACCATCATCGCTCCAAGCCCTGCACCTGAGGACACACCAACAATTGAAGCATCTGCCAGCGGGTTACGTACAGCCATCTGAATGAGCACACCGCTAATTGCCAGTGCAGCTCCTGCACCTGCGGCAACAAGTGTACGCGGAATCCGAAGCTGAATCAGCGCGGAGAACAGTCCATCCGATTGGAACAGACTTGGTAACCAATCGGCCAGGGGAATTCGCATACCGCCAAACATCGTACTGAGCAAGATAAGCACGACCGTTATGACTGAGAATAATACAGCCATCGGGCCAAATGCAAAGCGACGCGCAGCTCCTCCTGTGCTCATTGAAGTTGACATGCCTGATCCGTTTGCAGCCTTCATGCGTGTAAGAACAAGCCAGATGAGCCACGGTGCACCAATGATCGCCATAACAGCACCCGTTGGCAGTTCCATGCTGGAGTTATGCACCATCTTGGCGAGGACATCTGCTCCAACCAGGAGCGCTGCGCCCCATATGAACACACCGGGTAAAAGTAATCGATTAGAACGTACACCACTCAATCGAACCAGATGTGGTGCGACCAGTCCCACGAAGCCAATCGGCCCAATTACACTTACAATCACAGCGGCCAGCAATACAGCAAGAATTAACCCTACTGCACGAGCCAATGTAACCTTTTGTCCCAAGGAAGAGGCTGTTGATTCATCCAACTCCAGCATATCCCACTGTCTGGACAGGATTAACGCGAGAAGGGTAATACCAACCACCCAAGGCAAAGCATAAAACACACCACTCCAGTCATTCTGGACAAGTGTTCCGGAGCCCCAAAGGAACAACCCTTGTGTCTCCATGGAGAAAAAAATATGTAATGCACTCGTAAATGAACCAAGCACCATCGATACAATCATACCGGACAACGCAAGTCGAACCGGGCTTGATGTTCGTCCGCCGCCCATGAAATAAGCCGCAAATGCTGCCAGCAAACCACCTAGTGCTGCGAAAAGAAAAGGCGACTGACTTAACACGCCTGGAAAAGCGATAGCTCCCAGCACCACCACAAAGTACGCTCCTGCATTAATGCCCAGCGTATCTGAAGCAGCCAATGGATTACGAGTAATCGTTTGCAGCAAAGCGCCCGCAACAGCCAGTGCGCCACCCGCAAGAATACCGATCACTGTACGCGGCATGCGCAAGTCCCAAACCATATTGTGCTCTAATGAATCCTGTCTACCTGTAAGAGCGTCCCAAACGACATGCAAAGGAATGGAAGCTTCTCCATAACACAGACTTACAAAAAAAAGCACGATGAGAGCGGTTAGACCGCCCCCATATATGCTTATTGTGCGCCAATTCATAGCTGGCTTAGATCCTTGAACCGAACTCATTTGGTAATCGCCTCGACTACCCCATCAACCAATACTTTGGAGGAGATCGGTCCACCAAATGTCCATGTTGTACTATCGAGTTGATATGTGCGTTTTTCCTTCACAAAGTTCAGTCCGTTCCATACCGAGTTATCTTTCATGGCTGTGCCAAAGACGTCATCGTCTGGTTGTGTAATATAAATGAAGTTACTGTCCTTTACATCGGTTAAGGATTCAATACCTACTGTAGAGAAGCCATAGTTCTCAACTTTATCCGGCTTCCATTCGTTAACCAGTCCGATTTTGTCCAAAGTACCAATCACAACCGAGTTATCGGTAAACATACGCAGGCTGACTGCATTTTGATATGTGAACGCTTGTGTCAGTGCAAAGTTGAAGTTTTCTTTCCCCGCAGCAGCCAGTTTTTCTTTGGCTTCTACATAGTGCTGATCGAGATTACTCAGAACTTCTTTTGCTTTGTCTTCTTTACCGAGAGCTGTTGCAATGTTATTAAATATCTCTGTCATCTTGTCATAATCATAGCCGTCACCATCATACGGATCATATTCAATAGTTGGGGCAATCGCGTTAAGCTGATCGTAGACCGCTGTGTTATTATCTGCATTAGCAATGATGAGATCTGGCTTCAATGCAGCAATAGCTTCCAGATTTGGTTCACTGCGTGTTCCGATATCCGTTACACTGTCATCCAGTGCTGCTTCGGATGTTACCCACACTTTATAGTTAGCGTTATCTGCGTTACCTACTGGTTGAACACCCAGGGCAACAACATCTTCCGTATATGTCCATTCAAGCGTAACAACACGTTCTGCTGGCTTGTCCAGCTTAAGCTCTCCACGTTTATGCTTCACGGTAACAGGACCTGCTGTCTCTTCAGCCGGAGCACTACCCGAGTCACTACCTTGACTTGTATCAGTTGTAGTCGTGGTTTTACCACAACCCGCCAAAACCAGCACAAAGGCCAGCATAATCAACAGTCCATTCAACCCTTTTTTCATATCTCTTTTCTCCCCTGTTAATATGTATTTATATGATAACAATTATCATTATCACTATTGGATTATGCCGTAGGAATGGATTTTTGTCAATGGAAAGTACCTTATTCCCATTCTTTTATCAAATAAAAAAGGAAAGGATAGCTCAAATGCCATCCTTCCCTTCTATTGATTGCTCTTAACTCAACTGCATCGTAGTGATGCATGTATTATCATTTTCGTATGTAGACAATTGCGTTTCTGCAACCTTTCCATCTCCAACAATACGAATCAGATAGGTTCTGTCTCTAGGCACCCAAAAATCCATAAATCCGTTCGCACCAGACTTAATCACTGCATCTTTCATAAAAGTGTTGCCTTGAGAATCGTGAATGGTAACGCTGAATTCCTTATTGCTCATTTCCCCCTGACAACCGGTCAAGCTATGAATTGCACAGGGATGGGTCTGGTCCACATAGGGTGCAATGGAAAGGAAAAATTCGTTCTCAGGCAAATCATATGTAATGGTTTTTTCATCTTGATCGGTGACGATTAACTGTTTAGCATTGATGGAGGCAGATTCCGGTGTCTCTTTTCCTGTGCTGATATCTTCCACCAATTTTCGGATGTTGGGCGCATTGGCTGTACCCGCCTCATCCTTGCCCGTATTGCTTGCAAACAGATAGGTTCCGATTACAATCACAACTGCAACACTTGCAATGATCCACATTTGTTTCTTCATTTGGAGTCCATCTCCTCGTCCGTTTTCATTAAGTATAATAGAGAATAAACTATGATGGACTTAAACATAGAGAAATTCACCAGATATTCACATATATGGTTGGTTCATTTCGGGATATGCATATATGTATGATATCTGGTCGATAAGTCTTACAGTTCATTGCGTGAGCGACAATTAATATGCCATAATCCGGTCTGCCATTTCCTCGGCTTGAAGTACCGCAGACAACGGGTCGGATAGAAAATATCTATTCCAGTCAAGGCTAATAATCCGGCAGTGATCTGTCTCGATGGACTTCTGCCATGGTTTGCCTGAAGCTTGATCAAGTCCGTGTCTTGGACCATTATCCAACACCAACAGGTAGTCCTCCAGGTACCCACCTACCGCACTCCGCGCAATATCCAGGTATTCCAGGCCCGGCTCCAATAGTTCCTGGCGAACCTTGCCTGCTGGCTTCAAGTTCAGTAACCCGTAGGCTGCCTTACCTCCACGAGTTCCCGTATTTCCCACAAGGGTAATATGTTCTCCCCAGTTCGGATCAATGACGGTAGATGTCTTCTCTGCGGAGACCTTGCCCGGGATCGTTTGCTGCAAAGTATGTACTCTCCGCCCGTATTCCTTAATCCATGTTTCGGCTTCTGTCTGGCGATTCAGAATACGTCCCATCTCTCGAATCTCCTCCGCGACAGAGCCGTAACCAGTCTCTCCATAGACCACCGTAGGTGCAATTCTGGCATAGGAAGCGTAGGCAGCAGGATTCCAGGTGATAATCAAATCGGGCTCCAGTTCAAGCACTTTTTCGAGCGAGATAAAATTATGATTGCCGATATCCTGTACTTGATCATAGATATAAGGCTCCAGCATTTGGTTACTTTCAATGAGTGAATGCGGCGCTCCAAGAGGCGTCACTCCCAATGCCAGTACTTCTCCCAAATTCCAGTCGACGACAACACGGCTAGGCTTGTTAGGTATCGTAATCTCGCCCATGCTTGTGGCAAGCATCCGAGTTCTGGCTCTTGGTACCGCGGGCGCTGGGGGTTTCCTCACTTGGACTCCTTTCAAATCTACAATCTCCTGTTCTGGCCAGGTCTGGTCGGCTTCAAGTATGGGTACCGTTCGTTCGCTCCATCCCGAATAATGACTTTCCAGAACGGCAAGTGGTTGGAATGTTTGCAGGGCTACATCTGGAGCACTGCACTCTCGACGCTTTCTGTAAAACTCAGGAGATACACCATAATGTTTCTTGAAATAACGACTTAGCGTGTAGCCGTTCTCATAGCCTACTCTCTCCGCGATTTCCTGTAAGGTCCCATTCGTGCTCACCAGTAGTTTTAATGCCTGTTCCATCCGAATCTGTGACAGCACACGGCTGGGACTCGTATTTAATTGAAGCTGAAACAATTGATTTAGATACCTTGGACTACAATTCAGCATTTCAGCTACCTGTTCTATCTTGAGTGGTTCCCCGAAGTGACGTTTCATATAATGCACCGCTTGATCTACCCGATCCAGCTTAGCATCGTTAAACTTCTGCTCCTGCATTTGTTTCAGCATCTCGGCGAGCCATTGGTAGAACAGCGCCTTGGTTTGAATCCGGCCTGCTGACTGTAGTTCATTCCATTGTCTGTATATCAACTGCATGATTTCAATTAATGGCAATGGACACGCTGGTTCAAAACCAAAACTTACTTGCAAAGACTCCGACCCAGTATATGTTTGGGATCTTTCAGTATTTGGCTTCTCTGACTCTGGTGACGAATAAGACAACATATGTATTTCCATCGGCTTCTTAGCCAGACAATCCAGGCGCGTTCCTTTGGAGGCGTGCAGAATATATGTCCCTTTAATGTGATGCATCGCCTGACCAAGCCAGATCTTCCCCTTGCCATTCGTAATTAGTAAAAAAGCATTCGAGGGAAGCGTCCACGTATTAGGATCTTCACTGATGTTAACGGTCATAATCCGAATATCCAGTAATCGGATTGTTATATGCTCCCATAATGCCCCGTATTCTTCTATGTTCATCGTCATGGACCTTTCTTTGTGTTTCCTCGTTACCACATCCAAAGCTTCGCCTCATCATATATGATAATCATTCTCAGTTCAACCTGTCGATTGAGTTCTGAAATGGTTATGCTTCCGCTTCCGAATTGGTTATTGTGCAATCGTTAGATTGTCTCTAGAGTTATATTAAATGAAAATCATTATCAATTAGAAAGAGGGTTCGTCATGTTGTTTAAGAAAGCTTGGTATCGTATCACCCTGCCTGTTTTGCTGATCATGGCCGTATTCATTAGTGGTTGTACCCAGAAAGAGACCGTGAAACCTGGGGCGACAGAAACAGGAAACACCGCACCGCAAACAAGAACACTCTCCACGATGATGGGAGACGTTACAGTCCCCCTCAACCCGGAGCGGGTTGTCGTTGATTGGAATATAGGACATGTTCTGGCTGTCGGCGTAACACCAGTTGGTGTGCCGAGTAGCCTGCTGGATTATGGAGTATTCCTGCGTGACAAACTTGTGGATAGCGCGGATTTGGGTAACCACAGTGAGGTTTCACTTGAGAAAATGGTAGAGCTGGAACCGGATCTGATTATCACATGGGACCAGGAGAAATTTCAGACCTATTCCAAAATCGCTCCGACTGTCGTATTCGTACCCGATCAGTATGCTTCCATGGAAGCAGAAGTGACAGCCATGGGCGAGATTCTGAACCACGAAGCAGAAGCTATAACTTGGAACGAATCATTTAAACAACGGATCGCAGCATCTCAGGCCAAAATTAAAGGTGTCATTCCGGATGGTGCCACCTTCACCGTTGCCGATTTTAACTTTTTGAAGAACCCAGCCATTATCGGCAACAGCGCCAATCGTGGTGGAAGAGCAGCCTATGAATTGCTTGGACTAACTCCGGCACCCAAGGTAAAATCAGATCTTCTGGACCAAGGCAAAGAAAACCTGGAAGCTAGCGCGGAGGTCTTTGGAGAGTATGTAGGTGATTACCTACTGATGATGGTTACAGAAGGCACGAAAGATCACTCCCTGTTGCCTACCGTCTGGGACAATCTGCCTGCGGTGCAGAACGACCATATCTACAAACTGGATATTCATAAATATTTCACTGCTGATCCCTATACCTCCATTCTACAAGCCGAAGAGATCGCAGATCGACTCGCAAGTGGACAGACTGAGCTGAATTAGCGCGAGTTTTCAATTCTAGTGAGGCCCGAAACCGAACCTGAACGTGTTCAGCGTAGGCAAGCGCACTGAATCCTGAATGTGTGAGAACGTGCCCTTCAAGTGCGAGCAAGGATTGAGACGTCGTAAAAGCAGATTTTCTCCCTTACAATGAAAAGCTTCGCTTTGGGCGGAATTCATGGTCGTCCTCTAGGCTCGCCGCCGGTTAGATCAAAACATGGAACGAGCGCTAACGAATCTGAGGCGTCTTATTCAACGGTTTGAAGCGCCTACAGAAATCTAAGGAACTTGAGACACTCTATATCCGATTAACAAGCCGTTTTCAGTGTTTTTATAAGGGAATTTTGGTAGATAACGTGTCTGATGTTCCTTACAATTTAAAAAGAGGAGCTGAAGGCCAAATAAGATGTCCTGAGTTCCTCAGAAAATCATCTATCCATTCGCCAAGATCGGCAGTCTGGGGTTCAAGACTCTTTATCCAGCTCAAAAAAGATTACACAAACAGCGCCCACCAGAACGATTCAGGTGGCGCTGTTTTATTTGGTTTGAATATGTCGCTATTTTCAATCAGGATACGTCGATATATTTTATCTAGTTACACAATTAAGTGTTCATACTTTCGAATCTGGGATCTTAGAATTTGAGCAACTCTCCCAAGAACTTGATCATGCTGTTCAATGAATTGAATAACTGAAGATCGATCAAATCGAAGATTTGTTTCCAGCGCACGTGCTTGTTTTGAAAAATCACTGCTAAATGGCTTCGCCTTAATCTTGCGCAGTGCAATACTTGTTGGCATGCTTAGCGGATAGTCTGTTGTATCTGACAAAAGGCTTAGACCATGATCAAAAAGTGGACAGAGTCTATATCCATCAGGACCATGTATAAAAGCGATATTATTCAAATGTCGGTCTTCATTTAGCAGAATAGCGTCCAGTGGTAACATGATTGAGAAGTATTCTAGCGTATCTAATTTCAATACATCCTTGAGAAAATCAACAACTAAAAGCACGGAATCTCGTGTGCTCTGTCCTTGCTGTAAATCATCAAATTTTACACCATAACTCTCCAAAATGCGATGCAAAGTAATGATACTCTCTCCCGGCTGCAGAAAATCTTCAGAATAGCACCCCGGATATTCAACGTTTTCCTCAATCAGAACACACTGTGTATAAGGAACTATAAGTCCTGATGGAATGTTGGATCGACTAATTAGCTCGAAAGCTACCCACTCCGCCAGTCCCTCATAACCAAATTTATTAGCTTTTCCCCACTTATTCTCAATTTTCCATTTTAATTGGTCTCCCTTGCTGCTACTGACAAAAGTCTTACGAGAATCCTTGCTCACCTGCAAAACGGGGATGGACATCAGCACAAGACAACTCCTCATTAGAAAATCGAATCCAGACATAATCATCATATAACACACCATGGGTTTGTTTTACGATCTCCGAAGCTACATAATCATTCAGACCCAATGATTGCAAAATTTTATCAGCATGGTGTCTGGTGCGAGGGAAGCATCTAGATTCGAAGTAATCCAGTACATCTCCTACGGTTACCTTGGACTTGCTTGGAAAAGGGAGAAAAACAGGAGATACACTTTTATCTTGCCATACATCAACCGTTTGTTTGCTATAATCCAATTTCACTTTGGCAATCACCTGATCATGCTCCAAGACCTCAAACTCAAGAGGAGAAGATATAAACTTATTCATTTTTTTCATCTGCTACCTCCATCAATTTTTAGTGAACAAATTTTGATGTTATTCGACAATATTATACCATTTCTTAGAACAGATTATATTTCATCTGTCTAAATTCTCAGATATAAAAAATAACCGTGATTCCCAAAAGGGATCACGGTTATTTTTTAGTTTTCTAATTATCAATATATAATTTCAAATCAGTTTTCAGACGTAAGATTGCGTTTGAATATTGTTCTATTCTTTCCTGCAATCTTATGCGTTCATGCTCATTACCAGTAAAACTTATTCTTTTAAAAATATCTTTTGCGTTTTTTATATCCTGAACATAAGTATTAATTTTACTTTTCCCTCGATATCTCATACTATCCCCATCGATCTCAAGAAGTGCGTCAGATAACTTCTTATCAGGATCTACTAAAAAACTTTTTAATTGTTCAGCGTTGGCTTTGTGGATAAATGAGTCCGCTTTAAGATCCAATATTCCAACTAATCCCCGCTCAATTTTGGACAACATTGTTGTCCTCACTGTATCCAATTTGTGATCTTCTACTATTTCAGGCTTTAATCTATTTAAATTGTTCAACCATTGTATTAAACAAGCTAGTGCGGAGATTGATATTTTATTATTGTTTAAACTTTGTTCGATTTCAGAATGTGGATAATAGCTAAATACCTTTACTCTTGCTGATACAAAAGCAACACTTTTGTTCATTTTGCGTGCGAGCTCACTAAACGAACACTTTTCCCAATAAATCCACATATCATAAGTGTGCTTAGCCCATTCATATACACTCCAATCTGATTTACCACCTTGGACTGATCCTAATCTTTCTTGTTCTTCTTCCATACTTTGTGGCTGCTCGACTAGATACACTGGAATTGTTCTTTGCATTAACTTTTTTGCTGCATGCCATCTTCGATGACCTGATAGAATTACATACTTATGATCTCTTTCATAGCATGTTATCGGAACCTCCCATCCTTTTTCTTTAATTACTCGTTGTAATTCATCAGTTTTAATTGTGTTATCCATTCGTGGATTCAACGGATTTGGTATAACATCCTTTATATCTGCCATTATCAAATTGGAATAGTTACTCAAGTCGATCTCCCTCCTTGTAATTCAAGGCTCTTACTCTTTAACATTTCCATTAAATCATTTAATTCGTCTATTAATATTTGTGCTTCTTTACGATCCTTACATTCGATTTTTTGAACAGTTGCTATCGAGTCGTCCATTGTTTTATAAATTCCGTTGTAATTATCATCTTTTCCCGAACGTTTGATCGTCATCTCAATCTCTGATTGTTTCAACGTTTTGGTAGTGTCCGACAGAAACGATATAATCTCTTTTTCACTAGCATTACACACGAAATTTCTATCATTCATAATGTTGCTATTAAAACATTTGTTTTCGTATTTTTTCAACATTTGATTTCTTATAAAATCCTCATCTAGCGATTTCACCAAGTTAGGATGAAATTCACACAATCGCTTAATCCAGGTAATGATGTAGTCAAGCATAGAAATCGAATACATGCCATTTTTCAGTTTATCTTCGATTTCAACACGTAAATAATATTTGTAAACGCGGATTTTAGAAGCAATTTTCGTTTTAGGTACTCCTATTTTTTTTGAAAACTCTTTATAAGCAATACCACCGCTGAATATCCAACGATCGTGTATGTTTTTCGCTATTTCATATGGTGTCCATTCCACTTGCGTACTTTGTAATGAGCCTAAACGATCTTTTTCCTCAGCAGATGTAATAGGAGCCTCCACTACAAATACAGGCATCTTGTCATGCCCTAATTGTTTTGCTGCATACCATCTACGGTGTCCAGACAATAAAATGTAGTACTCTCCTTTCTTATAACACGTTACTGGCTCTTCCCAACCTTTTGTTTCTATTATTTGTTGTAATTGATTTGTGTCGACGGCTAGATCTCTTCTGGGGTTACTGGGATTAGCAAAAATATATTCAATTGGCACCCATTTAAAATTATCATCACTTTTCTGCTGTGGTTGACCATTTAGATTGAGTGCTGAAATTTGCAATAGTAACGCCTCATTTCTATTAATAATTTTTTGGTAATCGAAATCGCATTTTCTTAATATTTCATCAATATTCATTCTTAATTGAGCTGCGGAGATCGTAAAATATTCTATTATATTCTCTCTGCTGTAGCCTTCTATTAGCTTGTCAGCAACTTTCTGTTCTATTGTAGAAAAGCTTCCTACACTTTCGATTTTAAATATTTGATCCTGATTTTCTTCGACCGCAATCACATCTATAAGCTGTCTTTCATCTTGGTTTTCTTGCTTTGAATTAATTGAGTCATATAAGTATAATTGACGCCTAATTACATAAAAATGCAAAGCTTGAACGGCCATATTGTGGGAGCATCCGAGTTCTTGGGAAATAACATCTGGTGACATTCCTAGTAGATTTCGACTCATTATTTTAAGGATTATGCTATTTATTTTTTGGCTAGGTCGTACAATATTGTAGTGTTGTATTGTAAACTCTATCATTCTTCCCTTTACAAATTTATAAGCATAACGCCAGAAAAACTCTTTTCCTTTTTTAAAATTGAATTTCGAATACGCCTCTATAAGTCCTAAATAGCCTTGTTGTGTGAGATCGTCCAATAGCCAATTGTCGTATAACATTCTAGAGTAGAAAAATCTTCTTGCTGTTCTTTTTACGTTTTTAGCATGCTGATCTATGACTTCTTCTATTGTTATCTCTGTGGATTGAGGCTGAATCAAATGCAAGTCCCCCTCTCCGATATCATCATTTCTATGATTATAATTTAATAGTTGAGGGAAATCTTTCATTCGTCAAAGGTTCTAACTAATCAACAGTAACGTGGTTTTTATGACAAAATATCTTATCTAGGTTCTCATAGAAATAATTTAATTCTTGATTGATAATCACCCTATAGCTCTTTCATTATGAGAAACACACGATTTTCTCACAAAAAAGCCCGATGCGTGTTTGAGAGAGATCTCGACACAAATCGGGCTTCTTGCTAGGACATGTTATCTTTTATGCATATGCAGTTTTACGTATTGGAGAGAGCTTTGTTTTTTTCATAAAACCGGGCATTGTGAGAGGATACACCCGCCATATCGGAAGCAGCAGGTTCCAGATACCGCTTGGCACTGTTCACCGCAAGCACGGCATCGTTGAAGGCACCGGCGATTAGCCGGACCTTGCTGCCATAGGTGATAAAATCCCCTGCTCCAAATACGCCGGGAATACTGGTACGCATCCGTTCATCCACCGATATGCCGTAATCCTCGCGCGCGAGTCCCCACTGTACGAGATTGCCGAAGTCCCGGTCATAGCCATGGCTTACAACAACTTCATCCACTTCGATCTGTTTGATCTCTCCAGACTCTGCATGAGCAAGATCCACACGATCAATAAGCGCTCCTGTGCCATACAACCGAGAGATGCTATAGGGTGTCATCACCTCGGCAAAGGTCCTCATTTGCGCAACCTGTGACTCATGTGCATTAAATTCATGGCGTCGATGAACCACAATAACTTCCCTCGCCAGATCGACCATTTCGTTCGCCCAATCAATCGCGGAATCGCCGCCACCCGAGATCAGAACACGCTTCCCGGCAAATCGGGACAGATCGGTTATCGTATAGTGCAGATTGGTCAGCTCATACCGATTGGCACCTTCGATATCCAGCTTTTGCACCTGAGTCATGCCTCTGCCCGCACATAACAGGATGGTACGTGTGTAATGACGCTCCCCTGTTTTGGAAATGAGTATAAATACACCATCCTCACGTCGTTCAAGCTCAGCAATTTCCTGCCCAAACACAATCGTTGGATCGAACGTTCTCGCCTGTCTCTCCAGCGATTCAATCAGCTTCTCACAGCGAATCGGATCAATCCCGCCCACATCCCAGATCAGCTTCTCCGGGTACGTACGCATGAATCCACCCAGTTCCTGTTTGGCTTCGATGATCTTGGTACGCATGGCTCTCATGCCACTATAAAAGGAGGCATACATGCCAGCTGGCCCACCACCAATAATAGTAATATCGTAGATATCCAATTGTGTCTCCGTTGTCATTTAAGGCACCAACTTTTCAACAACATAGTCCATCAATTTTACAGATCCAATCGGACCCACACCCGATACGAATTGGCTTGTCTTCAACGGGAAGACATGATCATTTTTCACAGCCTCCAGATTCGACCACACTTGGCTTGCTTTCAGATCTTCCATAGATTTCTTCGTGTCATAACCTACGAGGGTTCTGTCTTCCAGGAAAATATAATCCGGATTCATCTCAGGCAAGAATTCCAGGGAGAACTGGCTAAACCAATCTGTAGAGTCTTTGATCGCTTCAGGACTATTCAGACCCAGGATATCATAGAAGAAAACACTGCTGCTTCCTCCTTTGGGACCCATGAAACGGTAACGATTGTGCTCTACCCGGAGAACCAATACGGTCTTGTCTCCCAGGGCTGCCGCAATTTTCTCTTTCGCTTGTGAGGCTTTCTCATCAAATTCAGCCAGTACTTTGGCAGATTCTTCGGTCTTATCGAATATGGCAGCCAGCTTTGGCATAGCACGTTTCATTTCACTGTTAGCATCCAGTGCCACCGTAGGAGCGATTTTGGACAATTCATCATATACACCCTGTTCCATACCTTCGCCAGCTGCAAGGATCATATCCGGTGACAACGCAAGCAACTGCTCATAATTATATTGATATTGCTCAACTTCAATGATCTGGACTCCATGTTCTTTCAAATAATCAGGGCGGTATTCCGCTTCAACCTCGGGAGTTAACAAAACGATTTGGGGTGTAACACCCATTTCAATCAGATACTCGGCATAGATCGAATCAAACACAACCAGGTTTTGAGGATGAGTTGGAATCGTTACTTCTCCAAACTGATCCTTCACCACCTTAGTCCCACTTTCAGTCGCTGTTTCTTTTGCAGTACTCGCTACTCCTTCAGTTGGAGCACCTGCTGTTCCAGCTGTAGCATTCTCTTCCTTGGTTCCACCGGAACATGCCGCCAGCATTACACTAATCACCAACAGCATGATGCCCAACCCTTTAAATCTTCGTGACATGATATACTTCGCCCCTTATGTATATTGATAATGATAATTATTATCAAATAGTATCAAATAAGAAGTATTGCTTCCATAGCATATCGTGCGTATTCAGTTGGATTATTGTGCTCTCTCATGAAAAGGTTCCGTAAGATTGCGAACGATCTGATTGAGAATCAGAGTGTGTCCCGTAATTCCGTGACCGTCTACCCACAGGTGAGTATCTACGTAAAATATCCGATTATTTTTTACAGCCTTCAGCTCGTTCCATTGCGGACTCTCCCATAGTTTCCTCATATTCTCTTCAGCACTGAAGTGCTGCATGATCCGCTTCTCCACAAAAAGATAATCTGGATTGGCTTGCGTCAGCAGGTCAAGCGAACAAGGATTAAACCAGGCTGTACCTGAATCGAGTGCTTGCGGCAGTGTTAATCCAAGCTGTTCATATAACAAGAGTGATACCCCGTGTGAATGCCCACCCAGATATCGATAACCAAACGCTTCTACCCTCAGCAACATGACTGTGGATGCGGATTGGATGATGGGTTGCAACTGTCGCTTAGCTACACTGACTTCATGTTTCATTTGCTGATGCAGTCTATAAGCCTCATCTTCTTTAAGAAACCAGGCTGCTAATTGATCGAGCATTGGTTCTACATCTTGATGAAGTCCGGTAAGAATCGGTGCAATTGTGCGCAGCTCCCTTTTGACCTCTTCCGTCAATACGTTTCCAATCAACATCTCCGGTTGAACTTGTCGAACAAGTTCTATCTCCACCTCATACTGTGTCACCTCCAGCATATTCACTCCATGAGCTGTAAATTGTTCACGGTGATGTGGAGACAACAGGATCGGAGTTACCACTACGGCATGGGGAATGACACCCAGATGAATCATAATTTCTGCACAGATTGGAGAAAGTGATACGATCTTGCGCTGCGTCATCGTCTGCCTATATATCTTTGGTGATACGCCAGTCAACTGTTTGAATCGTCGGCTAAAATAATGAGCATCTTCAAATCCAGTCTTTTTGGCAATATCCTGAGAGGTTGCAGCGGTTAATAACAGTTCTTCCTGCGCGCGATAGATCCGGTAGTGGGCCAGATAATCCAGAGGTGGCTTACCATATCGCTCGCTAAATTTGCGGGAATAATGCCATGGACTAATACCAGCGATCTGAGCTAACTGTGTGCGTGTAATGACCTGATCATAATGCTGCTGCATATAGTCAATAGAGCGAAGTATACCGTGTTCTGGCTTCAACTCGTTATCCGGCTGTTTCCGATATAGATTACTTAACAACTCATATAACAAATGCTGATTGCCAACCCTTTCTGCACTCTGATTCTGTGTATACACTTCACTCCAATGCTGAATGATACTTGCCAGACCTCCACCGGACAGTTGCACTTTCTGATACGCCTCTCCTGACGGTAAATGCCATTCGAACTTCTCAGCTTCCCGTCGATCATGCAGCACCGAATATGTATCGAACTGAACATGCCAGCCTGCCAGATCCAGGTTGCCACCTTCAATGACCTCCATTACGGAATTCTCTTCAAGCGCAATTAATTCTCCATAGGAGACGTGAACTCGGTGTCCATTTATATTCCAGATCGCTTTTCCATCAATGATAAATATCAAAGTGTGACTGAAAAAGTGATGCAGCTCGCCTTTTGTTATCCAAGCGTTGCTTAGTGTATTCGTTGACTTCCATTGAGCAATCCATTCCATGTTGTCAGACATAGGTTATCCTTTCAAAGGGATTAGTAATCCAGATTTATAGGTTTCACTATATCAAAATACATGACAACGCCATAACCAACAAGCTATGGCTTGAATAAAATGGAGGACAGCTACTGAGCATTTCATACTTGTATTATTCAGAAAAACACAACAAAAGAGCCCGCACCATTAGGTACAAGCTCTTTCTTTCTTCTTTAATGTTATTTCTTCAATACTACGTTTTACATATTAATCAATACTAGCTTTCGGTGACCCCTGTCCCCGTTTCTGTCCTTTTCCTGCCATCCAATACGTTAGTCCACCTGAGACACCAAATGCAATAACCACACCAATGCAAGTGTGTAACAGATTCAAGCTACCCTCTTCGATGAAGAGCGGGAGGCTGACCAAGCTCGGATTCCCCACCATAGCAAATGCCTCGACAGATAACAATCCAAAATACAGTCCACCCGCAGCTCCACCCAGCATTGCCGCGTAGAAAGAGGATCTTTTTCTCAAGTTAACCGCATACAATGCAGGCTCTACCACTCCAAGGAGGGCTGTTCCAGTAGCCCAGAAAGCCAGGCTTCTTGATGTTGGCTCTTTTGAGCGCAAAGCGTTTGCAAGCGCGGCCCCCGCTTGTCCAACAATCGCCACTAACATGGCAGCAATCACCATAGAACCACCATTCATAACCATTTCATTAATAATGATGGCAATCAGCCAGTAGTGTAATCCTATAATTAACATCAGTGAGAAGACAGCTCCCAGTAACATCACCGACAAAACTGGAGCATTAGCTACTAGTGAATTCAATGCCTCCGGCAGATATTCATCAATCCAGGTGCCGACTGGACCAAGTATCATCAATACTAGCGGAACAAGAATCAGTAACGTCAGGAATGGAGCAACCATCCCTTTGGAGAATTTTGGACTCCATCGTTCAATGACTCTTTCCAGGTAGGCCGCTGCACAGATCGTGAGAATGACCCAGATGGGCGTAGAGTAAAAAGCAGGCTGGGACACAAGTGGCAAACCCAGGAAATGCACCTCTTTTTCCCCTGACATCAGCATGGTCATCTCCGGATAAAACATGAGTCCGCCAATAGATGCTGCAACATAGATATTACTCTTCAACCGATACGCTGTGCTGATTGCTACCAATATAGGCAGTACATAAAATACACTGTCTCCAATGATCCTGAAGATCGTAAAGGTCTGGCTGTCCATCAATGCTGAAGAGTCTGCAGAACTGTACGTATCCATTAACACAATAATGGCGACTATAATTTTAATAACAGCGGCTCCGAGAATCGCAGGCATCAAGGGCCTGAATACATCGGATACAAAATGTAAGATCGAGAATCCGTTTTTCTTCGCGTGTCCCGCTTCCTGCAACGCTGTCCCTGTCGAATCCCAAGCGTCCATACCCAGTAACGTATTGTAGATGAGTGAAGATTCATCTCTTATTACCAGATGACAATGCTCACCTGTTACCCGAATATTTGCTACAACATCTGCGGAGGTAAGAGCCGACATGTTCAACTGTGTACTGTCCTTCAGTACCAGTGTCGTTGTGTCCTTATCATGTTCTACGAGCTTAATGTTCTCCTTGCCACCTGCGAGTTTCAACCAATCTTCAATCTGTGTGTCATGCATTATGTACGATCTCCTCATATTACGGTAAACCCGTGTTTTGTGATGTGTTATGATCTAATATGCCTCTATCTATATACACATTTCCATGAAAAAACTTCAATAGGATAAAAAAACTAATTTCCCTGACATTTCATGTTCATTTATACAAGGTATATGGACCTATGACATTGTTTACGTAGCAAAAAAGCCTACTTTTATGTAGGCTCTTATCCAACTGTACTTATGAGTCATACTCTTCATACTCACAACCGACATTCGCAGTCATCAGATGATGTTGCACGTAAATATACATCCTCATCCTATGACAGTGCCAACATCGCGTTCATATCTTCTTCTGCCGTTGTAATTAACTTCAGACCAAACATATCTACGAGTACATCCAAGACACCTTCCGATATAAACTCAGGCGGTTTTGGTCCAATACGAATGTCCTGAATGCCAAGGCTGAACAGGCCAAGCAGGATCGCAACTGCTTTTTGCTCAAACCAGGACAGCACAATACTGACAGGTAACTCGTTTACAGTACAGCCAAAAGCATCCGCCAAAGCCATTGCAATTTTCACCGTAGAACCGGAATTGTTGCATTGACCCAGATCGATATAACGCGGTATACCCGTGCCTCCAACCGTACCATAATTCACATCGTTGAAGCGGAACTTACCACAGGATGTCGTCAGGATTACAGTATCATTCGGTAAGGATGTCGCGAGTTCACGATAGTAGTTGCCACCTTTGCCTGGCGCATCACAACCAGCAATAACGAAGAATCGACGGATATGCCCGTCTTTCACCGCTTGAATAATCTCGGGCGCAAGCCCAATCACGGTCTCATGATGATATCCTGTCGTTAAGACTTGCTCTGACTGTACATTAGCCGCAGGTAGTGACAAAGCACGTTCAATTAGAGGTGAGAAGTCATCATCCATAATCTTGGCAACCCCCTCCAGACCCGCCACTTCGTACGAGAAAAAGCGGTCTGCATATGTGCCTTTGATCGGCATGACACAGTTCGTCGTTGCGAGAATAGCACCCGGGAATTGTTCGAAAAGTCTTCTCTGATCGTACCAGGCTTTGCCGATATTACCCTTGAGATGGGCGTATTTCTTCAGCGCCGGATAACCGTGCGCAGGCAACATTTCCGAGTGCGTATAGATGTTAATTCCTTTTCCTTCGGTTTGACGCAGCAACTCCTCCAATGCATACAGATTATGTCCCGTCACCACGATGCACTGTCCTTCAATCTGGTTCTGGCTAACCGTAATCGGTTGCGGTACACCAAAGCGGTCCGTGTGCGCACGATCCAACACATCCATAATACGGATTGCTGCATTACCTACCTTCATCGCCATCTCCAGATGTTCCTGTACATTAAAATTCGAGTTCGTTAATGTCATATATAATGCCTCATGTGTAATCCGATCCACCTCAGGATCAGAATATCCCAACTGGCGTGCATGTGTCGCATAAGCAGCGATGCCTTTTAACGCAAATATCATCGTATCCTGCAAACTTGCGATTGTTTCGTTTTTGCCGCATACCCCTACCACGGTACACCCGCCACTCGGCGTCTGTTCGCATTGATAACAAAACATATGGTTTCCCCTCCAAACTTAGATTAAACGCAGTTCGTTATGTAATAGCGTAACAGACCCTGATATGAGCTAGTGTGATGGTGCACACAGTTTCTGATCCAACATCTATATTCGGTTCTCCAGACTATCATCCAAACTGGAAATAATAACATTCAAAAAAAGGCATATCTCGGATCATTATGAAAAATACTGTGTACAGCTAAAAACGTATAAATCCATAATCTTAAAAAAATACGAAAATGAAACGATTCTAGATTTTGCCCGTAAGGGTAATACACAGAGAAATCTAATATTCAAGGAGCTGGTCAATTGCAACATTACAGACACAGTGCGGAGGAAACCCTTCAGGATGTACAGAGTTCCTCCAAGGGACTCACGACCTCCGAAGCTGCCAAGAGAATTGAAACGGAAGGATATAACGAGTTAAAAGGTAAAGATGCAACACCAGTCTGGAAATTGTTCCTCGAAAATTTCAAAGATCCGATGGTCATCGTGTTGCTGATTGCAGCCGCGGTACAGGTTGTACTTGGACACCTGATTGAATCATTGATCATATTCCTGGTTATTTTGCTCAACGCGGTGATCAGTGTAGTGCAGACCAAAAAAGCCGAGAGTTCGCTTGACGCACTGAAACAAATGTCTGCACCTGAAGCCAAGGTCATTCGTGATGGCCAGAAAAAGACCATTCCAGCGAGGGAACTCGTTCCCGGTGATATTGTTATGCTGGATGCAGGTGATTATGTCCCGGCAGACGGGCGTATCCTGGAATCAGGAAGTCTGAAAATCAACGAAGGCATGTTGACCGGAGAGTCCGAAGCTGCGGAGAAACACGCCGATACCATCCCGGATGAGGCTCCAATCGGAGATCGTCGCAATATGGCCTTCAGTGGCTCACTCGTCGTATATGGACGGGGCATGCTTGTCATTACAGGTACGGCTCTCAAAACCGAAATCGGCAAAATTGCCGAACTGATTGAAAATGCCGAAGCCAAGAACACCCCATTACAGCGCAAGTTGGAATCATTCAGCAAAAAACTGGGCTTTTTCATCCTAGGCTTGTCGATTCTCATCTTTGGCATTGAAGCGGGTCGTGTATGGTTGACCGAAGGTACGGAGAATATCGGACCATCCATCGTAAATGCACTGATGTTTGCTGTAGCTGTTGCAGTTGCTGCCATTCCTGAGGCGTTATCCTCCATTGTGACTATCGTATTGTCACTCGGAACAAATAAGATGGCCAAACAACATGCGATCATTCGCAGACTGCCTGCCGTTGAGGCGCTCGGCTCTGCCAGTATCATCTGTACGGATAAAACAGGAACGCTAACTCAGAATAAGATGACTGTCGTGGATTATTACATTCCCCATGGCACCAAGGACGAATTCCCGGATGATCCCGACCAGTGGTCGGAAGAGGAACGACGTCTGTTACATATTGCAGTGCTCTGCAATGATTCGAATATTAACCAGGAAGGCAAGGAACTGGGTGACCCAACCGAAGTGGCCCTCATTGCCTTCAGCAACCGGGTGAACAAGGATTACAATGAAATCCGTGACCAGTTCCCGCGTGAAGCTGAGCTTCCTTTTGACTCGGATCGAAAACTCATGAGTACGGTGCATACCTTCGAGGGACAGACGGCTTTGCTGACCAAAGGTGGACCGGATGTGCTGTTCAGCCGCTGTAGTCATGTATTTATCAACGGTGAGGTTCAGCTCCTCACACCCGAGATTCGCACACAATTTGAAGAAAAAAATGAGGCCTTCTCCAAACGTGCCTTCCGTGTGCTGGCCTACGCGTACAAAAAATTCGATGATAAAAACCAGGTCACCATTGATGACGAGCATGATCTGACACTGGTTGGTTTGACAGCGATGATTGACCCACCGCGTGAAGCGGTATACGGTTCTATTGAAGAGTCCAAAAAAGCGGGCATTCGCACCATCATGATCACTGGAGATCACAAAACAACGGCTCAGGCGATCGGTGTGGATATCGGCCTTGCCGAACCGGATGACCTCGCCATTACCGGTGCTGAACTGGACAAAATGTCTGATGAAGAGCTGGATCAACAACTTGAACACATCTCGGTTTACGCAAGGGTATCTCCTGAAAACAAAATCCGGATTGTGCGTGCTTGGCAGCGTAAAGGCAAAGTGGCAGCCATGACCGGAGATGGAGTTAATGACGCACCCGCGCTGAAACAAGCCGACATCGGCGTAGCGATGGGTAGCGGAACAGATGTCGCCAAGGATGCGGCTGCCATGATTCTGACGGATGATAACTTTGTCTCCATTGTAAATGCGGTCAGTGTTGGACGGATGGTATTTGATAATATCAAAAAAGCCATCGCATACCTGTTCGCCGGTAACCTCGGCGCGATTATCGCCATTTTGTTTGCCTTGATCGTCGGCTGGGTTAATCCATTTACGGCCCTTCAGCTACTGTTCATCAATCTGGTGAACGACTCCCTGCCTGCCATTGCTTTGGGTACAGAGAAACCCGAGCCAGATGTCATGCGGCGTAAACCCCGTGACATTAACGAAGGCATCTTCGCAGGTGGAACCCTGCAGGCTGTGATTACGCGTGGTGTCCTGATTGGTGCGGCTGTTATTGTGTCTCAATATATCGGGCTTGGCATCTCGGAGGAAATCAGTGTGGCTATGGCGTTCACAACCTTGATTCTGGCACGCAGTCTGCAAACTTTTGCAGCACGTTCCAACACACAGACCATCTTCCAAGTAGGCTTTATGACCAATAAATTCGTGCTTGGCTCCATTCTGGTATGTCTGTGTCTCTATGCAATCACACTGATTCCAGGTGTTCGCGGTGTATTCGCAATCCCGGATACATTCGGCTGGAATGAGTTCCTGATTGCAGGCGGACTTGCTCTTGTCGCCGTCATTCTCATGGATGTCATCAAGTGGATTCGTAATCGCGGTAAACAAGTTACTGTGGCGTAAGATCTGCAGTTATAACATGCACAAACAGGCGCCCGTTATCGGAGCGCCTGTTTATTTACAGTTTTTTTTACACAAAGAGAACAGTCCACACACATACTGATGTTTCTAAAACATCCTCGCAAAATGTTTAAGCATTAAGCTGATATCTATATACCAACCAACAGATGGACAGGATAAGGATACATAATCCCCAGGATACCGAGGGGATGGTCGCCGACCAGTTAAACTTTTCTTTCCCTTTTGAACCATTTGTTAATCCGGATGCTATTAAAGCTATTCCAACAATTAAACCGATCTGGGCAAACAACAATAAAAATCCTTCTACCATTTAGATTACTCCCTCACATACTCCGCTATCAATTTGAACATCATTAGCGATTAATAAGTCCGTTTTCTGCGTCTAATTACCCTTGTTTGATGCCAAAAGCGATCCAGCGTCCATCGATATCCTCGATCACAAACTCCTTGTTATTATAGTCTGTATGATTGAGGGCACGTACGATTTTCACATCTGCGTTGATCAATTCCTGTTGAAGCTCTTCCTGGTTCTGGGTAATAAAATATGCATCATCTTCTCTTCATAAAACTGCGCGGTTCGATTCATATCAAGCGTCGGAAATACGCTATGGGACATTAATAATGCATGAGTCATGGGTATAATCTCCTTCATTTTCAATTCAACATGCTAATTAGTTACATATCTAGTTACCTAACCGCTGATCCATCTGCTTATGTATGTTCAATGATCATTTTAGTTAAATTCAGGAAATCCGTCTATTGTTTATTATTAAAATCTTACTATGCTCATCACATCCGAACGAATCAGTATGACATTATTGCCATATGATGAAATGGGGTGTAAAATGATATATTGGTTTTCATCAAATATCTATTAAAGATTCTATCCGAATTCATATTCATACCCAAGACAGGAATGGTACCGTGAAAGATAAAATTGTCATGCCAATCTGGACATGCTGCTTGTTCATCGTTGTGATGAATACCACCATGTTCAATGTTTCTTTGCCAGTCATTATTCATGATCTGCAGATTACCTCGGACCTGGGGTCTTGGGTCATCTCAAGTTATTCGATTGGTTACGCCCTGTCGACGGTGATCTACAGTCGATTGTCAGACCGTATCCCGGTACGCAAACTGTTAACGGTCGGGCTTCTGATCCTGGGGTTATCTTCGTTGCTCGGATTGTTCGCGCATAACTTCGCGATCTTGTTGCTGACACGCATACTACAATCTGCGGGTGCAGGAGTTATGGCCGGGCTGGGTCTCGTCATTGCAAGTCGTTACATCCCAGTGGAACGACTCGGAGCTGCCATCGCGCTGATCTCATCAGGTAGCGCCATGGCTTTTGGACTTGGCCCCATTGTCGGCGGACTCATTAGCGAATACTGGGGCTGGAACGGACTTTTTGCCATAACGGTGCTTGTCTTGCTCGCTCTGCCTGTATTGCTCTATTTCCTTCCACGGGAAACAGTCAAAACAGATCAGCCGTTCGATGTTATTGGTGCCATACTAACCGTCATTAATGCCACTACACTTCTGGTCGCGATCACCCAGCAGTCCTGGTTGTGGTTTGCCATTGGCGTTATTTCACTTGTTGTACACCTCCTGTATATTCGGAAAGCGAGTCTTCCGTTTGTGAATCCACAAGTGTTCCGAACGCCAGGATATACTCGGTTAATCCTTATCGGATTCTGCGTGCTGGTGGTGAATCTGGGCAATCTGTTTTTGATGCCGCTTGTGCTTGCTGATCTATATGGGCGCTCTTCGCTCGCCATTGGTTTGCTGATTGCACCTGGAGCTATTGTTGCAGCATTCTGCACCCGTTTTGTTGGACGCTGGATCGACCGTTATGGCAATATGCGATTTATGATCATCGGACACACCCTGCTCGCAGCGGTACTTGCTTTATTCATGCTCGAACTGGATCAATCCGCCCTGATCATTACCAGTGGTTATCTCTTTTTCTCACCGGCACTGTCAGCCTCCATGGCTTCACTGAATAATGAAGCGTCACGTGTGCTGCCCAAAGCGCAAATCGGTTTCGGTATGGGCATGTTACAATTGATTCAGTTCTTCGGTGGTTCGGTGTCTGTAGCCGTATGTGGGCTGCTGCTACACAGTATTCCGGGAGTCTCGGTCGAGGAAGCTTATCATGTGGTGTATGCTTGTCTGTTGCTCGTCTGCGTTGTTTCACTCGGGTTGACCATCTGGCATAGCAGAGCTTCACGCTCAAGCATTAAACCTGTTACATTGGACAATTGATATTTGATGTTTAAAGTTCAGAACAAAAAGGCTTGCGCCAAGCGCGAGCCTTTTTTAGTTTGGAACAGAAATGCCGTTTTTTTAAAAGGGGATTACTCAATGAACTTGAACTTACCGTTTACTTTTCTAATTTCGCCCTACAGCAGCATGCCAACTACTTCCCGTCCAGTGCGAACTTCCAGGCCTCCATTATGCTAATTGGGGCTTTACTACTGCTCTCGCCCTCACCTTCCTGCGTCCAAAGTGGTGGGTAATACGCGAATACTTGTCCTGTCTCGAGCTGAGACATATCCTCTTGCCAGCCTTTCCAGCGAAAGGTCCGATAGAACTGCTCCAGATCACCATTCGCCAGCCAGTTGATGAAACCTGAATATGCCAGTTCTGTCGATTCCCATTCGAGTGTATCCGGTGCAAAATAATATATGTGTCCCGTGCGGCCATACTTGCCTGTATCCAGTCCGAAGAAACCGCCTGCCGCATCATATGCAACGACCATCATACCTTCCAGCACATCTACCCAAGGTTGCTCACTCACACCATTCCAACTGGTGAGACTCCCCGATGTACTGTCACCACCCGCACCAAGCAGAGTAATCCAACCATGGTCCAGTACAATACCTTCTGTCTCATAAGCAACAGCCCCCAAATAGGATTTGGTGCTTATTTGCAGACGATAGAGGGTATCCTCTCCAGCCTCTTGTTTTGCTGGAACATACACATATGTATTTTGCCCGCTATTCAGGAGTTCCTTGAGTTCTTCCCATGCGTGATTCTCCCGATCTACTAATTCAGCTATCGTTAATGTATTCATGAGCAGTCTCCTCGCTGATTTTATAAGAGCATATCATGGGTTATTAACCCGTTCAAATCTGCTATAATCTATCTTCAAAGCTAAATTCAAGGGGGAAACGATTTGATTCGCGTAGTTATACTTATGATTCCGATTCTGATGGTGCTTGTATCCGGTTGTCAGAATCAGACATCTGCCATGAAGGAACCCGTTTCTGTTCAAAAGTCTGATCCCCAGGTCATCCATTACATATCACCCCAAGGAAACGACTCGAATAAAGGAACCATTCAATCTCCTTGGAAAACGTTGCAGCACGCAGCCGACCACGCTTCGCCAGGAAGCACGATCTATTTGCGTGAAGGTGTCTATCATCAGAAAGTCAAAATCACCCGGAGCGGTAATTCTTCCGCTAATCCAACCCTATTTTCAAGTTATCCTCAGGAGCAGGTTATCATTGATGGTAAAGGTTTATCTGTCCGGGGCATTGAAGGGTTAATTGAAATTGAAAATGCCAGTTATATCACGATTCAAAATCTCGAAATTCGTAATTTCACAACCACACTTGGGGGCCAAGTTCCAACCGGGATTTATGTCCACGGAGCAGGTGAGCATATTCAGCTGTTAGGCAACACCATACACGCGATTGCTAGTTACGCAACTCCTGAAGGTCCCGATTTGCGGGGCAGGGATGCCCACGGTATTGCCATATATGGCACAGAGCACCCTCAAGCTTTACGCGATATCATCATCAAGGATAATGAATTGTATGATCTTACACTTGGTTCAAGCGAGTCACTCGCAGTCAACGGTAATGTTGATACCTTTGCCATCCAGGACAATATCATCCATGATTCCGATAATATTGGTATTGATCTGATCGGGTACGAGGGTACGTCCGAGGACGACACGTACGATCAGGCTCGGAACGGCATTGTACGAGGAAACGAAGTATACGATATTACGTCCAATAACAATCCCTCCTACGGTACAGACCTGCCCAATGATACCAACTCGGCCGGCGGCATCTACGTAGATGGCGGGAAAGATCATATCATCGACCAGAACCGGGTATATCGGAGCGATATCGGAATTGAGATTGCATCAGAGCATGCCGGACGTTCAACCAGCAACATTACCGTGCGTGATAACCTGATTTATTCCAACAGATTGACGGGTATTGCCATGGGAGGTTATGACGAGGAACGAGGAGCTACCGAGGATAGCAAGATTATGTACAATACACTTGTGGGAAATGATACCCTGAATGCAGGCAATGGACAGTTATTCATGCAGTCACGGACAAAGAACAATACATTCATGCGTAACATTCTCGTATCAGGCAGCTCGGAAGTACTAATATACAACGAATATACTAGCAATACCGGCAATGTGTTTGACCATAATGTCTACTACTCACCAGGTGAGCAGGAAGATGCCCTGTGGGTTTGGAAAAATAAAGCCTACTCCGGCATCGCTGCCTACATCAAGGGATCTGGCAATGATGCACACTCCATATATGTGAACCCGGCATTTATGGATGAACCGAGCGAAGATTTTCGTCCTCAGGCGAACTCTCCGGCTAAGGTGTATGGTTACCTTGCTCCGCGATAGATTAACCCTGAGTCTGCCATCTCAACTTACAATAAAAGGAGCCTGTGCATGTGGGATCATCTCCCTCATCATACACAGGCTCCTTTTTGCTTTCTTTTGATGCAAACCAATCCTTAACTTTTTACCATCTGAGCTGCATGTGTCACCCGGTTTCGTCCTCCGGTTTTGGAGGCATACAGGGCGTTGTCCGCTCTTTGGAACAAGGACTTTTCCGTATCTTCCTCTACTACAGTGGCCGCACCGATACTCACAGTAATGTTATATTCACCCCAGTCGGCTGAAGCAACCTGTGAACGATATCGTTCTGCAATACCAATCGCCTGCTCCTCTTCACAATCTGGAAGAATGACAACAAATTCCTCTCCACCGTAACGTGCAACCACATCCGTACTTCGCGATACCGTTTGCAGCAGCCCTGCCAGATTGCCGAGCACCAGATCTCCGATCGGATGTCCGTACGTATCATTAATGCTTTTGAAATGATCAATGTCCACAACAAGAAGGGAGAAATAACGTTGTTTCTCCTGGAACATCATCAAGCTTTCAAGCATTTTTTCCTGGAAGAACCTGCGGTTCTTCAATCCTGTCAACAAGTCGGTGGAAGCCAGTGTCTCCAACTGATCATTCACTTTGATTAACGCTTGCTCTTTAATTTTATATTCCTCATGCAGTCGTTCAAGCTCCTTGTTCGCTTCTTGCGTCGCTTGATACAACTCTTGTAGCTTCGTTTTGGTATGCAGAATATCCTTCTCATGTTCGATTCGCTTACGCATGACTACAACGACACAATCCACAACGCTTTCCCCGTTACGGGTCTGGCGAACACCGTTAAGCAGAACAGGAACAGCCTGCTGATCACGGGTACGGAACGTGAAGTACATCTCGTCCACATGTCCATATAACTGGATGTAGGGATAGAAATACGTATGGAAAAACACCTTGTTGCTCACCGACATGGTGGATTCAATATGTTGCCCTATGAGCTCATCGCGTTCATATCCAAGCATCGTAAGCAAAGTTTGATTAACCGACTGTACGACGCCCGAATCAGAGATAGAGAAGTATCCACAGGGAGCCAGATCTAATTGTATATCCATGGAATAACTGCCTTTCTTCCGCTTTTTATGCGCTCGTTAAATAATCCTTAATCATTCGGATGGTTTCTTCCGGTTGACTTAGATGCGGATAATGTCCCTTGGCCGTCATCTGTTGCAATCGGCTATTCTTCAGATGAGCGTGTAAATAATCCCCTACTTCTACCGGGGCAATGCTGTCATCCGAGCACTGAAGAATTAATGTTGGCACAGTTGCCTGCTCCAGATCAATACGACAGTCCGATAAAAACGTCACTTCGGCAAATTGTCTCGCAATATGCGGATCTCTGGAGCAGAAGCTTTTCTCCAACTCTTCCGTCAGCTCTTTCCGTTCCGGATTGTTCATCACAATGGGTGCCAGATAACTCGCCCACCCAATAAAATTCATCTGCATCATCTCAAGTAATTCATCGATATCATTCCGATCGAAACCTCCATAATAATTCGGCAGATCATTCACGTAACGTGGGGAGGGCCCTAACATTATAATTTTTTTGAAATATTTGGGGTTCTGAATCGATGCCAGCATACCAATCATACTACTGACGGAATGCCCGACAAATATGGTGTCCTTTAGTTCGAGCGCTTCCATAACTTCCAGCACATCCTGGGCGTATCCTTGAAGGTTGCTATATTTGATAGCATCATAATAGTTAATTTGAGATTCGCCAGATCCAACATAATCAAACAACACCACACGGTAGTTCTCCATAAAACCTGGAATAATGTAACGCCACATATCCTGATCACATCCAAAACCATGAGCAAATACAATCGTTTGGCTACCCGAGCCAAGTACCTTAACATTATTTCTTACAAGTATATCAACAGTCACTACATATCACCTCTCCGAGGTAGTATTCACTTGAATCATTTTATCTGATTAGTATACCGGAAAATGTTGGGATATGAATTAAAAATAATTAATAACTTCTCTCATCCACCTAAAAATCATGAACCCCTGCTCTGAATACGCGCTTTACAATCTGACGATCGTCAGGTAAAATCAGTTCAACATGTCGCGCGACAGAGATCAATATTACGGAGGAAAACCATGAGTACTTCAACACATAGCTCTACACCTCAGCAACTCTGGGGAAGATCATTCCTATTTATCATGTTAGCCAACGCATTATTGTTTATGGCATTTGAAATGTTGCTTCCCACCTTGCCTTTGTTTGTCTCAAGTCTTGGTGGCGAAGCCTCCCAAATTGGGCTTGTTACCGGCGTATTTATGTTTTCTGCCATCTTGATTCGACCCTTCACTTCTGTTTTAGCAGCTCAAATAGATAAAAAATATCTATTGATTATCGGCATCACTATCTGTGCATTAATGACAGGCGCATACTACCTATCGTCAGGTATTTGGATGATTCTTGTATTTCGAGTGATCCACGGATTCGGATTTGGTTTGGCAACGACATATTTTGCAACGATTGCCACTGAAAACATACCAAGAGATCGCCGGGGAGAAGGTATGGGGTATTTCGGCGTAGGGGAGACAGTCGCTATATCCATCGGTCCATTGATTGGAACAAGCCTGTTGTTTAGGTACGACTACCAGAGCCTGTTTATGGGAGGTATGTGCATTTTGCTGTTAGCTCTCCTAATGACAGTGTTTGTATCCAGAAAGCCGAAAACAGAAGGTAGTAGCGAGTCTATGCAAACTCATGTCCCTTCGGTGAAACTGATTGAAAAGAAGGTACTTTTCCCTTCCCTTCTCATTATGCTCGTTGGCATTGCAGCGGGTTCAATCATGTCCTTTGTGGCTTTATTTGCCGCCGAAAGAGGGTTCGAGAATATAGCCTGGTTTTTCTTCATCGTTGCCATCGCCAGCTTCGCCGTTCGACTATTTTCGGGGAAAATGTTTGATCGATGGGGACCAGGTTCCGTGTTGTTACCTTCTGCCGTGTTTGCAATCGCGGGGCTACTGGTTCTGATTATCGCCCAGAGTGATGTGCAATTCCTGATCGCCGGCGCATTATATGGCTTTGGTTTTGGTGCCATATTCCCGGCCATTCAGACCTGGTGTGTGAATCTTGTAGAAGAACATGAGCACGAAAGTGCGATGGCTTCCTTCTTTAACTTCTTTGACCTCGGAATTGGCGGTGGTTCGTTGATCCTGGGCGTGGTGGCTTCTGCATTTTCCTATACGGTGGTGTATGCTATCTCTATAGGCATTTTTGTGGTATATATCTTGTTATATTTGGTATACTCCCAAAAACAGCAGAGGTATACAGCTCGCCAACTGGAGGTAGACATTGAGTAAAAAACGAATCAAGGAAATTGCCATTCAACATTTTAATCGTCTGGGTTACGAGGGGACCAAGATGGCGCAGATTGCCGAAGAGGCAGGCATTCGCAAGCAATCCCTGGCTTATCATTATTCATCCAAAAAAGCGTTATTGCTGGAGTTATATGAGGAAGTTGTGCAGGAGGAACAGCAGTTTGTACGCCAATTCTTCAGCGAGTCTGTTACCCAAACTTTGGATCAGCAGCTATATGCCTTTTTGCATGAACACAAAAATCGCTTTCTGACTCATCCAAACGTCGCTTTTATGTATATCCTGTCCTTTATCACACCGCTGGAGGTGCATGATTTTGTGCTGGCCCAGTATCGAACGTACCTCGGGACATTGAAAGAAGAGCTGGCAGCCGTATTCACCAGACATTCCGATATAAGCCTGAGTCCGGAAGAAGCCACCGTAGCTTTTGTCACCGTGATGGATGGATTGGATATACAGCTCGTGTATGAGACACGGCAATCCTATGAACAAGCTTTGGCGATCACCTGGAAAGTCTTCTGGTCAGGCATCCAGCGTTAACGGATCATTTACGATCAAACTACACAAATAAGAGGGGCGTCCCGCCAGCCATGTTGATGACTTTTGGGACTGCCCCTCTATTTCTTTATTTCACGGTTAGGATCACACGTTGATAATGCTTCAACTGATGCTCTCCATCATCCTGTACTTCGGCAACGATATGAAGGGTATCCCCCGATTTGGCATCGTCAGGAACGGTAAATGTCACCGCTTCGGTGTCACTGCCCTGTAATTTTATCGTATCCACCTGCTCATCCTTGGCAAGTTCACGATGCAATCCAAGCTGCAGGTCACCCGCCATTTCAGGCTGAACTTTGTTCGGTGTTACTTTGGAATCCTCATAAGTGTCCGCTTCGAAATATCTCCACCACGTATAGGTCAGTTGATCTCCATCCGGGTCTTTCCCCTCCGCGTGAAGAGTAACTTCCTCCCCAGGACTAACACTAAGATCCACCCCTTCCTTAATCGTTAAAGACGGATTATGGTTGGCACCTTCGTAAGTGTCTGCAACTGCCCAGTCTGCACGTGCTGCAAAATCATCCTGCACATCGTCAAACCATCTCATCAGAGAGTATTCGGCTTCATAGCGTTTGGTGTACGGATCGTAATCAAGCACATTGTTTCTAAACAGCTTGTCGTTCACAACTCCAAAGCGTCCACCCCAACCGCCGTAGGAAGGGTCTTCCATACTGCGCAGCCCATTATCAATCAGATAAAAGAAGGAAGGAGAGTCACCCTCAGATATAAAATCGTACTTGTCATATTGTGGATTGTTCTTCAGATACTCAGCACTTCCCCGTTGTTCTTCGGCTAGTTCGCCTTCGATCATTTTACCATCACCCATCGATGCATACATATCCATCAGCTTGCCATGTCCGTTCAGAATATTCTTGACCATCCAGTCGCCATGAAGCTTACTGTTCACTTCTTCGGCATGCATCTTCCATGCATAGGCAAAATGCCAGAAGTTCGATTGGTCGTTGAGAATGCGGATATCCGGCCAATTCTTCGCAATGTATTCGTTGTAGCTGTCATCCTGATCGAGGATGATGTACAGGACCAGTTTGTCACTGACTTTTTTGCGAATCGTATCCCACTCGGCCGTATCTTTGTACTGTTCTTCAATCGATTTTAGCGCTCTGGCTGTGGTATTGGTGCCCCCCCATGTCTGAACAATCAGGTCTCGGGAGTCATCATCGAGGAAAAGAGTTTCGAGGAACTCGGAACCTTCGGTTTCCTTCTCCATCTCCCCTTTATCGGAAATATTACCGATCTTGGTCATCGCTCGAAGCTGTTCCGGCTCCGGGTACCCATCCGCATGTTTGGATAAGTTCGGGTAGATCTCGCCATAGGCATCGATCATATCGTACACCCACTGTGTGCCTGTCCAGCGGAACGGCTTGATCCCTGCTTCCTCGTCTCCAGCATAATGATACACCGAGCTGGTCAGTACAATTCCGGCAAGGTCCATCTCATTCGAATATAAGAGGAAACGAATGACGGAGTTCATATCATCCACCTCACCGTCGGTTGTAATCACTGTTCTGCCTTTGGCAGCTTGGTTGTTTGCAGGTTCCTGGGTTTCATTCTCTGTCTGCTCTGTCGCCTGATTTGGTGTGTCACTCGCGGTTTGTGGCGCTTTGGATGCGCATCCACTAATTCCCAGGATGATACTGAGACAACCTGCGGCAAAACCGTTTAACCATTTTCTCTTGTTCATAATGCTCCCCTTTCTTCTGTACAGCGTGATGTTAGTTGGGTTGGAAATAAGTACGTCCTCTGTTTTTCTATCCTTAATATGGACCGTAGAATGCAAAAAAACCCGAACAACATTATGAATGGAACAAAGTCCACGCATAGTGATGTTCAGGTTTTGCCTGCCCGAAGCAGTAACAATCCTTATTTGAGTGAAAGTATATCATGTCCACTAATGAATGTAAACGTATTCAAATGTTTTTTTGAATTTATCTTTGATATAGTATAATGCTTATAGCCAAGAATCAAACGAATCGGCCTGTTATTATATCAATGTTATTAGGAGGACTCAGACATCATGCAACAACTGGATGCGGCCTTGAGCCGTTTGGTGGAACAGCAGGATTTATATAATGAAGCTTATGGACTTTTCAAAAATCATGATCTGCGTCCCCGCGAACAATATCACCAGCCGGAAGTGGATACACGAATACCTCTTTCTCCAGAACTTCAGTATCTGTACAGTCATTATGAAATGATGGATGCGGATGCGGAAGGTACACTCAAAATGAAAAATGCCGCCGTCGAAATCGGTGATGCCGCACTGATTTCCTTTGTTGCACCTGAACATCTGCTTCGTCAGCAACTGGGGTTCCGCTGGATTGGCATGAATGAACCTTATGAGGAGTCCTCCACTTGGCCAAAAAATCACGTCGTCATCGCAAACTTTAACGATGATCCGTTAATCGTAGATACTGAATCGCCGAACTCTCCTGTATATGCGGCTTTTACAGGGGGAGAACCTAATCGCGTCGCTGACTCGCTGTCAGACTTTTTCAGTGCACTAGCCATCCTGATTGAGGCGGCGCGCACCTATGCCGGAGAAGTAAAAGATGAAGAAACTTATGAAACCAAGCCCGAGTATCTGGAACAAGTGGAACCTTTATTGCAAGATCTGTTGGGAGAAGAGTATACCGCTCATCTGTTCGAGTATCTGTCCTTTTGTTAAAACGGTGAATTAAAGGAATTGGAGGGGCGCCCATATGATCTATGTGGCTTTGCTACGAGGCATTAATGTAGGCGGGAACAATAAAATTAATATGAAGCAGCTGAAAGAAACATTTGAACAAGCAGGTATGCTGGATGTCGTTACCTATATCAACTCTGGCAATATTATTTTTGCCGATCATCAGGAACGTGCCGATGCAAATAGGGAGATATCCCATGTGTTAGAACAGGCCATCGCCGCCGATTTTGGCTTACAGATCAGGGTAATGGTGCGGAATATGGATGAAATCCAAAGTGTTATTCAGACGCTGCCAACGGAATGGGCTAATGATGACACAGCCAAAAGTGATGTGATGTTCCTCTGGGATGAGATCAATGAGCCCTCCGTGCTGGACCAGCTGCCCATCAAACCGGGAATCGGCACACTAATCTATGTTCCTGGAGCGATTTTATATTCAGTCAGCAGAGAAGATGCGTCCAAAAGTGGCATGAACAAGCTTGTGGGATCCAAAGTATATGCCTATATGACGGTTAGAAATGTGAATACCACACGTAAGATATATGCCCTGATGCAAGCAGCAGCAGAGAAATAATACAGACAGGTGGAGATGATGCCACGCAGCTTGTGGCAATTGGAGGTAGTCTAATGAACAGAGCATGGACATTAAACGTCAGCGTCCGATCCGTAGAGCGGGAACCATTCTGGTATGCACCCCAGACTCCCTGGCAGATACAGGGACAAGGTTTTCGAGTGAAATTCTATACCAATAGGGCAATCGACTTGCTTGCTCAAGATCAACTGCTTGTTACCGTTGGTGAGGAAGGTACCGCGAACTGGGCTGCTTTTATCGGAACAGTCGTGGAATGCGAACCAGACTCTCTCCTGCTCTATACAAGTCCTCAGTACGAGGCACAGTTAATGGATATTCGGAGGTTGGAACGTGAATTTTCTCCTTTGGCTTCCATTCTCGGAGCGCAACATGTAATCGAAACTCTGGGCTATTTCCCTCCCTTCCATTATGACGAAATTACGGATGTGCAGCTGGAAACAGTCCAAAATATACAATCCCTCTCTCTTGTGCTAACGCATAATGCTGATAAGGAATGGGAACAGCAGGTGCACTTCCATTTTGAACATATTCAGCAAGAGATGTTCTCCCCTGTGGAGGCATCTAACGTTTGTTTACAGCTAAGTTTCACTAATGCAGCCGATCAGATCCGTGTTAACTTGGATGCCGTATCCGGCTTCTCCGCTACATTCCTATGCAGCACAATTCATATTCAATTCCATTAACCCGGTTATGTAAAAAATCCCTTCATGGGACAACATGACAAAACATCTTTACAGATGTTCTTCCATGCCTATTACCATAAAGGGATAGCTCAACTTCTTCAGCTACACATTTTGCATCTGGTTTAGTCAATTTGAATGCGTCTGCGAGATTGATCATCACCAGGACGTTTTGGAATCTCGAGCTTCAGCACACCTTCTTCCAATCTGGCCTTAATGTGCTCCTCATCAATATGATCAACATAGAATCGCCGGATAAACTCGCCGGAACGGCGTTCCTGCCGTATGATTCGATTGGAGTCATCCTTCTGCTCCACTATATCATTGCGTTTGGCACGAATAATCAATTCATTACCTTGAACCTGAATGTCTATGTCCTCTTTGGCGATGCCCGGAAGCTCGGCTTCTACCGAATATTTGTCTTCTTCCTCACGAATGTCGGTCCGGAATGGCTGGGAGCCAGTTCCAAAAGGGGAGAGGAATGAGTTCTCAACCATGTCATTGAAGGATTTCAACATGTGTCCGAACGGGTCTTCATTTCGTTTACGAAACGGAATCAGATCAAACATGAAAATCAGCTCCTTTTGTGTGGTTGGTTTATTGGTGTTGCTTACATTGATTATTATAATACCCTTGCAAATAAGGCTCAAAGTCTGTAAAAGACGAAAAAAACCGATTTTCTTTCATCATGGTTCACTATTTTAAAATAGATCCTTTTTTCTTTTATTTTGACCTTATTTGATCTTCTGACTTTGTCTGACTATAACGAATGAATGGGGTCCGTTACAGTATTGGATTCATTCTTCCGCATTCCCATCATCATGATTGCCAGCAAGACAACCAGAACAGCTACGAGCATAAATGGAACATGTTTGTCCACCTGATAAAGTGTCGTTGTAAGTAAAGGCGTAATGACGGCGGATATCCCCTGAATCGCTGCTACCAATCCCGCTGCACCTCCCTGCTGTTCTTTGCTAACTGCCAGCGAAGCACCTGCCATGAACCCGGGCATCATCAGACCTGCACCCATGCCAAACAGGAAAAACGAGAAATAATACATGGATAACACATCAAAGACCAAAAACAGGATCATGCTTGCGATCAGGAAAAGGGAACCAAGCAAAATCATCGGACGTGGCTGCCATTTCAACCATTTCATCTGAATGACCTGCATGATCAACATCGCTGCTCCAGAGAACATGAGTCCAAACGAAACCATTCGGGCCGTCGCCGCTGAGGATAGAGCCAGTTGATCCTGAAAATAAAATCCCCCGACAACCTGTAGTGTCATGATACCCATCATCGTGACCAAGCCGGCAGCAAGGTACATTCGTAAACCGCGTTGGAACGGGTTTACTTTAGGCGGTTTTGCCTGAATAACCGGTTTGGCTGACGGGATTAACAGCAAGGCAATAATAAACGCAGCTATCGCTATAAAAATGCCGAAATAAAGCGGCCAGAGCAGACCGATAAGGGTAAAGGCTCCTGCAATCGCAGGTCCAAATACTAGGCCCAGTCCATTCGCAGCACTGATAATCGCCATCCCGCTTCCCCGCTCCTCCCCTTCTGTCACATCACCCATATAGGCCTGGGCAGAAGAAAGTACGGCAGGAATAAACATGCCGATCAGACTGCGCGTCACAATCAGAAGGGTTAACAGTAGCCCTCCTCCGATCCATGCATTTAATCCCCCGTACAATGCCAGTGCAAATAATGCACAGCTCACAGACATTCCTATGAACCCAATCAATATGATGGGTTTTCTTCCTCTTATATCACTCCATCTGCCCCATACCGGAGCCATGACAGCCATCATAATGGACCCAAGCGAGATAATAAGACCGGAATGGCTTTCTTTCATGCCCAACTCGCGAATAAGTGGTGGCATAATGGGTGCAATTAGCATCAGACCCAACATGGCTGCAAATACGCTAAAAAAAATACTTCCTCTGATTCTATTCATGTTTGTACACTCCTCTATATTTCAGTACAGTACCCACTGTACCTGGAGTATACAAGGCTGAATGAATCCCCACTGCCTCTATACGGAACAATTCACGGCAAGCCGGATTATTAATCTTATTTTAAATAAGATCAACCCTTAAAACTTTACACCAGACCACTACGATTACAGTACCATCTTCCGATCGCTATTATCACCGGATTTCCGTGATTCCCTTCTATTAAAGGGAGAAATCCGTTGATAAAGGCGAACGCTCCGCTTCTCCAGACTGGTTCTGCACTCTTCGTTCTCGTGTAAAGTTTCTGTTCATCTTATTTAATAAATCTTTTTCATCTCGGAAGGCTTCACGCCGAATTTGCGATAAAATTGCTGCGAAAAGGCACTGACATTGCTGTAACCGACCGCAATCGCGGCCTCGGTGACGTTGTTATCCTGATTGCGCAACAACTTCATGGCGTTGTCGAGACGAACCTGACGCAAATATTCGAACACCGTGCTTCCGAAAAGTGCCTTGAATCCTTTTTTTAATTTAAAATCGTTAAGACCTACTTGTCTGGACAATGCTAGCAAAGATGGAGGATCTACCATACAAGCCTCCATAATCTCCCGTGCCGTATGTAACTTCCGGATGTCCTCTCTGGAGAATCCCGCGGGAATTGGCGCCAGATCAAACAATTGGATCATAAATCGATTCAAGATCTCCAACGCTGTCGCTTCCATCATTAAGGATGATCGATAGCTGTTGTTTAATTCCACAATCAAACTGTCGATCATCGTTCGTATCCGATTATCCAATTGAAATACAATCGGCTTGAACACTTTTCGTCCCAACACCTGATTAAACGCAATCGACTTGAAACCGCCCAGTTGCGCCGCAGCATAATTGAACAGAGAAACCGGAATCCCCAGCGAAAAGGACGTATACAGTTCCCTTGCCGGAGGATGGAACCACGCTTCGAAATCATGCATAAAAATAAGGGCCCCTTGCCCTATCGATAATGAATAATCCTGACCGGATATATCCACATTCCGCTCTCCTGACAAGGCAAATTGCAATTCCACAATGGGCGTTTCGGATGCAAAATACGTTGGATACGGCTGATGATATTCAACCTGGGAATATAAAATCTCAATGCCACTGTATGTTGTCACTCTTTTGACCTTACCGCTACCCGCCTTGGGAGAGAGCAGATACGTGTGTTCATCTTTCTGACTGTAAGGTTCCTGGGTCAGGTAATGCTGATATACTACGCCTAATGCATCATCCGTGCGCATGGGTATTCACCTCGCCTATATCTTGATCAGACTTGTCAGTAAAGAAAGTCTGAATTAATTGATAATGATTCTCAATTATAATTTTAGCGTATTTTCTCCCGTTCGACCAGTCTTATATAGTATGAAGGTTCACTTCTGCTTTTTTCTTCATGTGGCAACATCATTTTATACACTAACTTACATATCCAATTTGGAAAAATATCTCTTATTTAACCTTTTACACAAATCGCAGACTTCTCTTACCTTACCTTAACATTAGCTCCCTATACTAAAACAATTGTATAACTCATTACACAAGAAACGATAAAGGGGATCTGGAACATTGAAAAAGAGAAATCAATGGCTCGCCGTTCTGTCGATGACTGCCATTCTTACCGCAGGAGCAACCAGCTACACATCCATGATTCATGCCGCTGACGCAACTAAACCCGCCAACGATCATGTCGTACTGCGCACAGCCATCCAAAATATGCAGGGTACGGTCACATGGAACGGAAGCAGTCGCAGTGTTGATATCCAGATCGCAGATACTAAAGTACAACTTCCTGTAGGGACGTCTTCAGCCACCATCAACGGTGTGAAAACCCCTTTGGACAGTAAAAGCTACATCACCAAAGGTACAACGTATGTATCTTCCCAAACGCTAAAATTAATTACGGATCAATTGATCCTGAAACAAAATAAAACCGGTTTTGAACAGACCGCATCGTTTCAGATGCCTAGTGGCAAAGCAGAAATATCAGCTTCTACGCCAGATGGACAGCGCCTGCTCGTAACCGAAGCAGACAATGGCAGCATTTCCGTACTGGACATTGCTGACTTGAATAACATCAACGTATTAAAGACGGTTAGCTTCCATGACCTTTCCGCCAAAGCTGAAGTCACGAGCGTAACCGTATCCAAAGATGGCAAATATGGTCTTGCAGTTATTCGCACAGGTGATACGGACAGTGAAGCAAACAAAGGATTGCTTGCCATTGTGGATCTGACAACCTACAAAACCGTCAAAACGTATGAACTGGGCATTGGTCCTGACTCGATTGCACTGTCACCTGACGGTCTGCATGCGGTTATCGCGATAGAGGATGAAGAGCTGAATACAGCTGCGGATGAAATTGACTATGCCAACACCAAACGTCCGGGTAGCATTATGGTAGTATCTTTTGCTGGCGGGAACGTATTGGAGGGTGAGATCACCAACTTACCGGTCTCTCTGGACAATGTAAAAGGTGCCATCTATCCTAATGATCCACAACCAGAGTATGTTGCTATTAGTCCAGATAGTAAAACAGCAGCCATCACGCTACAGGAAAACAATGTCGTTGCCATTGTAGATCTGGAGACAAAAAAAATCAGCTCAATCTTCGCTCTGGGTACCACTTCACATCAAGCGGATCTGAAGGATGACGGTATCGTTCAGTTTAAAGAGACGTTGAGCGCTCGTTATGAACCGGATGGGATTGCTTTCTCGGCAGATGGTAAATACCTGCTGACAGCCAATGAAGGGGACTTAGGCAAGAATGAATTTGAGGATGGTGTAAAAGCAGGCGGACGTAATATTGCTGTCTGGAATCTGCAAGGCCAGCGGATGTACGATAGTCAGAACCTCATTGACCAGGCAACCGCTATGGTTGGCTTGTATCCGGATGATCGCAGTCCCAACAAAGGCAGCGAAGTCGAGAACCTGACCGTTGCTACTGTAGATGGCACTACGTATGCAGCCGTAGCTTCTGAACGGGCAGATGCCATTTTGTTCTTTGATCTTGCTGATCCAGTCAATCCGGACTACCTGGGTCTGATTCCTACAGCCGGAGAATCACCAGAGGGAATTCATCGTGTTAACGGACGCATCCTGTTTGTGAGTGCAGATGAAAGCACGGGAACACTTAGTTTTTTTGCCAAGAAATAGTTCGAGTGCCCTCGGTATGTAAAGGCTGAACTGAGCGGTGTCACGTTGTATTGAGTAGGTGGGGGCGAAAAGCCCCTATCCTCTCATACTATTGTACGCGCTATTCCACGTACCCACATATAATGCTGCAAAGGTTATCGACGCTTCATATTTTCCAATTCCCTCCTGTTCCGCTCTACTTCCTCTTGTAACACTCGTACTTCCATCCTTAATGCGGATACTTCCTCTTTGACGCCAGACCTCTTCATCCCAAGATAGAAAACCAGATATAATACAAGACCAATCATAATAAAGAAAATTAATAGCGTTATAATACCTGCAATACCAAAATTACTAACTCCATCCATAATGTACGTTTTCCCCTTTCCCATATCCTATTAATTTATATTTACAACAATACCATATTTAAGTATAACGAACAGTACAAAAAGCCAAGAGAGCATGCTCCCTTGGCTTACATTATATCTATATATACCTTCCTATCCGGTGATCCTTATTCCCAGAAGAAACGGCCTGCGAACACTTTTTCCGTCAACAGTTTATACGTTTCTTCAGGCAATTCTTTTTTCATCTTTGCCATAACGGCGTCTTTGCCTTGATTATATTGTGTGGACATGCCAATTTCTGCCGTTGTATTGCTTGCATCCAGACGCATGATTGGGGCTTGAGCATCTTTCGTCCAAGGTGTCCATGCCGCTAGATCAGGTGATCCACCCGTACCTGGATTGCCTGTGTACAGGAACTGCTTCAGATAAGCTGCCATCGCGGCGGACAACTGATCACGTCCTGGTTTGTTTGTATCGCTAAAGTACCCATCAGGGAAATAAGCAGCAATTCCGTCTGCGTGTCCTGTATAGAAGTCCATATCCGCACCATGTGGTGCGCCCAGTAACGTGAGCAAACGCTCAGAGATGACTCCAGGTTGTGTGCCCCATGCAAAACGATACGCATATACTGGTGGTTGACCTGCTTCACTCGTCAATTGCTCCGCTACACGCTCTGCATTAAAGCCTGCATAAGCTTCGCTACCATATTTCAACGCAGCAGCATATTGTTCCGCCTTGGTTTTATCAGTAAACAGAGTCTCATCCGTAATCGACGGAGAGAAGTTTGGATCACCGAAGGCAAAACCGGAGAACTCCGTTTCCAAGCTGCCGAGCAATACAGGTACTTTTTTATAATTGCCATTATTGATGGCGTCAAATCCTTCTTTTGGAATCACTGTGCCATCACGGAACAGATGCGGGAATGGGTCCATACGGATTGCGGTTGCACCAAACGCTGTGACCAGCTTGTCCGCAGGCAGTTCACGCAAATAGCTCTCCAGCTGTGCCTGAGATTGCTTGCCAATCCATGCTTTTGCTTCTTCTGCATTAGCCGCTTTCCCCTCTTGCACGAGTAGCTTCACAAGTACATCCTCGGATTTTTGCTCGCCTTCTTCCGGTGATGCTGTCGTCAATCCTCCGCTGAAAGCAACTGCTTTTTGATACAAACCTTTGCTAAGTGGCGAGATCAGCGTTGCCAGTACATCACGTGCACCAGCAGATTGTCCGGCCAATGTAACATTGCCTGTATCTCCGCCAAAACCTTCGATATTATCCTGTACCCACTCCAATGCACGGAATGCGTCAAGCAGACCATAGTTACCTGAGTCATCCAGGGCATTGCCTGTTTTCAGCGCTGCATTCTCGAAGAATCCAAGGGCTCCCAAACGGTAATTCACTGAGATGATAATGCTGTTGGTGCTCCGTGCAAGCTGTTCACCTTGAAAATCTTTACCTGATCCGGTCATATTCCCGCCGCCGTGCAGGAACACCATAACCGGAAGTTTCGAACTGGTTGTGTCGGGACGCCAGATATTAAGATACAACGAATCTTCGCTTCCCGCTGTAGTCTTGCCGGAGATCTGCAAGCTGTTCGCTGCAAATTCCTTAGCCGATCTGGTTCCTGTCCATGATTCCGGTTCTTGCGGGGCTTTCCAGCGCAGTTCCCCTACCGGAGGTGCCGCGTAAGGAACACCAAGCCAACCGAGCGTGCCATATTGCTCATAGGTTTTGCCATCAATTGTGCCATACTTGGTCTGTTGCACCGTTTGAGGTTTGAACGCTCCAGCTTCTTTATGTTTCAACCAACTCTGCTCCAAGGTTCCACTGCCATTCTTGAGCTGTATCTGCAAAGCCTGTGCGGTTGCCTCTGCCATCAGGCGGTTGGTAAGTTGACTCGCTCCCTTCCCTTGAAGCGCCATGGTTCCTTTCCCAGCCGCATAGGTGGAAGCCGATCCCTGCTCATAATCCGTACCTGCTTCATATCCAAGCACCTTCAGCAGCATTTCGGCATAACCTTCCGCTGTAAGGGGTGCATTAGGTTCAAACTTCTCCGTTCCTGTTACGATCTCAGACACATATGGATGCTGCTTCAAGTAACCAACGACCGGTTGTAATACTTTGCCCGCCTGAGCCGCATCGTCATACGTTTCCGATCCCTGATAAGCGAGTGCTTCTTTCTCCAATCCGGACAAACGCAAGTAAAGTACTGCGGCCTGAATGCGTGTTGCCTTTTTGTTCAGATAAGCTGCATTAACACCTTGACCGCTGCCGCGAATAAGCTCGGATTGAATCAACTTGTCCATCGCTGCTGAAGAAGAAGTTGTTGTGTTCCCTGCTGCATAAGCTGGTAGAGCGGATACACATAACCCCAGAATTGTTGCCACGGCAATCGAACGTTTAATGGTTTTCATGTCATAAATCTCCTCGCTGTCGAATAGTGTGTGATGGGATAATTTCATTGGAAATGTTCAGTTGAAATGCGTATCTAAGAATCAGTATTCCAATGTCTGGATGAGTCTATATCTCTATTTATGAAAAATTAAATCTGCTGCGCTCCTTTCTGCTCGAAATATCTGCTACGGCGCTTGCGGTAATGCCATCAGGCATTTTTTTATATAAAAAAACCTGAACCGAAGGCAAACAGACATCGCTTTAGCGTGGTCTACTGCCCTCAATTCAGGTTTTGCCTGCAATCAGTAACAACCCTGAGGAATGAGGTTCATTCCATATGAAAATGTAAACGCAATCAATCGTTTGATGAACAAACAACCAACGAATGAACTGACACAGGTATTGCCCTAAACACGGTTACAATCCTGTTGTTATGGTGATGTTAGCACATAATGTAAGCGTTCGCAATATCTTTTTTTAATCGTCAATATATCTCTCTGAATGGGTAACATTAAAAACAAGCTCTGCAAGTTCCATATCATATCGAATCGGAACCTACATTGCTTTGGGTATCTGCCTAGCCAGAAGCCCATAAATATTGAGCATGGCGGTCGCTGTGCCCAGAGGTTGTAAGCTTTAATCATACAGAACCGCCGACATAACAAAACAGGCCATAGGCGCATCCACCTATGAACCTGCTCTGATATAACGTGATTTGCGTCAAATTTGTAGAATGAAATGTTTTTTTATTCCTGTAGCTTGCTCACTTGCTCAATCAGGCTATCCAGCCCCTTGTCGACCAGATAAGGTCCATAATTCCAATAGTTGCGAGAAACATTAATGATCCGATGATTTTTGATCGCAGGAATACTCTGATACACCGGCTCATTGAATAGCTCCATCATCTGCTCCATCTCTTCATCGTCCATCTGAGTGAAGAAGTAGTCTGCAGGTTTATCCGCCAGCTTCTCCAATGAGAGCACGGTTCCACCATCTGCATAGGCTTTGTACTGTTCAGGCATATCAAATCCGAAATCCTGGTATATCAACTTGCCCAATGTGCCGCCTTCTCCCCCAAGTAATACCTCCTTATTGTAGATAACGAAGGACATGGCCGTTGTTCCCGGTTCAATATTGAAGTTCAGTTCATCCCGGATCCCATTCAATTTACTTTCGAAAGTAGCAATCCATCGCTCTGCTTCCTCTTTTCGATCCATAATCTCACCCATCGTTCTCAGGGTGTTGATGACATCTGGGTCACCGCCCCAGGCTACCGTAATCGTAGGCGCAATTTTCTCATAGGTGCCGATCACTTCCGTGCTTGTATAATCAGGTACGATGATCAGATCTGGCTCTAGATCCGAGACCACTTCTACGTTCCCTGTTCCTGATCCGATATCCGGTACATTAGCCATCTCTTCCGGGTACAGATCCAGTGTTTCCTTGTTGGCACCCGCCGGCTTCATTCCGAGTGGCAGCAAATACCCCCCATATGTGATCACAACCGGTTTGGCTGATTGGGCTGGAATCTCAACCGTTCTCCCCGATGCGTCGGTATACATTTTGGTTGCAGGCAGTGAAGCATCTTCATTTGCTGTTGACTGTGGATCAGTTCCTCCCCCGCAAGCTGCTAATAGCAGGGATAAACTAAATAATAAACTGACCGCCAAAGTAGGCTTAAAACGAACATTCAAGTCATTCACGCTCCAAGTGTTGTATTGATAATGATTATCGTTATTATCAATATAGCGTTGTGTGAGTTCTCCAGCAATGAACGATTCCGACTTCTTATTGGTACGATTTGAACCTTTAAACAGATGACTGTGCATTTTATATTGAGCAGGAGTTTCTCCCATCATTCGTTTGAAGATTCTGCTAAAGTAGTACAAATCTTTATATCCAACGCTCTCAGCCACATCACGAATCTGAGCCTCTGTCTCTGTTAGCAATACTTTGGCTTGGTTCATCCGGGTTTGGATGACGTATTCCATCGGACTGCAACCGAATTTTCGCTTGAATACCCGTGCCAGATAATGACTGCTGTAATGAAATTGGGCCGCCATATCCTCCATGGACACGGGATGTGCGTAGTGCTCCTGAATGTATGCTGCAATCTTCTCGGCTAATTCTGGAGGATCAGCTACCTGATCACTCGCCTGCTTCCATTGACGAAACTGTTCGTATACAAACTGATACAACAGTCCTATAACCTGCAACCTGTCCAATTCTTCGCTGCTTGCCCAGCATTCATGCATTCTCTCCATTATGGGAATTAGCGACAGCGGATATGTTGCTGCAAAATAATACTGCTGCGGGGAAAATTCATACTCTTGTTGTACGTTTTCTACTCTCGACGGGTCGGTACCAGTGGAGCTTGGCTGGGGTTTATATAAAATAAGATAATATTCCAAGGGGAGATCCAGACAATGGATATGTATAGTTGTGCCTTTGCCAACATGCAGAACCTGCGTCTGGTTGGACCTGAGCTTTTCTTTACCCAAATGAACAATGGCTTCTCCTCTGACCATCAGCAAAAAAGCATGGGCTGGCAAAACATACGGCTTAATTGCCTGTCCCGGCTTCAAGACCAGATGACGAATGTCCATGAGCTTCACCTGATTTTTATTCCACCACTGAATGGCTTCTGACCATTCTTTCATTACAAACCACCTCAATGCCGATCATTAGACGAGGGGCATTCCCTAGCCCGATTTTCTCCTTAACATACAAGAGTGGTCCTCATTTTGTCCAGTTCACCTGAATTCCAGCACCCTTCACTAATCGTAAATTTTACATATAGTTAATCCATTTCATACGTTAGTTTAGCAATTGTTGTATACACTTGGTTTGGGATACCAACTATACATATATTCTAGGAGGATGCATTCATGTTAAACCGGTTTAATGTCCGTGCAGCCAAAATGATGCTCGCGGTGACAACAATTGTTACGGCTACACTCGGAGGAAGCAGTGCAGCGTGGGCTGTGGAAGATACCACCTCAACGACATCTGCATCACCGATTAAAAATGTGATTATTCTGATTCCTGACGGTATGGCTAACGATGCTACCGCTCTGGCTCGTTGGTATAAGGGCTCGTCCCTGACGCTGGACTCCATGGCAAGTGGCATGGTTCGGACACACTCCGCCGATGCGCCGATTGCCGACTCAGCTCCTGCCGGAACTGCTTTTGCAACAGGTTATAAATCTCATACCGGATTTGTTGGTGTACTGCCGGACAAGGCTACGATGCCAGGGCAAAAGGCGATTGCGCCTGGAGACGAAAGAAAACCGATCGCTTCTGTACTGGAAGCTTCCAAACTGGCGGGTAAAGCAACCGGCATTATCGCTACATCCGAGATTATGCACGCCACACCAGCGGACTTCTCCTCTCACTATCCGGACCGTAAAAACTACGATGCACTCAGCAAACAACAAGTCTACAATGGTATGGACGTTGTGTTGGGTGGAGGCAGCAAATACCTTGAGCCAGCCGGACGTAAAGACGGCGAGAATCTGGTTTCGTCTATCAAGGCACTGGGTTACGATTACGTCACTACACCAGCTGCAATGAAAGCATCCGATTCGAACAAGCTATGGGGTATGTTCGCGCCAGCGGGCATGGCTTATAATATGGACCGTGATCCTGCAAAACAGCCAAGCCTTGCCGAGATGACATCCAAAGCCATTGAAGTTCTGTCCAAAGATAAAGATGGCTTTTTCCTGATGGTCGAAGGCAGTAAAGTCGACTGGGCAGCTCATGCCAATGATCCGATTGGTATTATCAGTGACGTGCTGGCTTTTGATGATGCCGTAAAGGTAGCCATGGATTTTGCCAAAGCGGATGGAGAGACTGCCGTTGTGGCTGTTACGGACCACGGTAATGGTGGACTCACCATTGGTAACAACGCAACTAGCGGCACATACGATAAAGAGCCGTTGTCCACATTTATCGGACCTTTGAAAAAGGCCAAACTGACAGGCGAGGGCGTTGAAGCGAAGCTGAATGCCAAGCGTACAAACATCAAAGCAGTGATGAAACAATACTATGGCATTACCGACCTGACTTCCGAAGAGATTGCCACCATTAAAGCGGCCGAGCCAGGCAGTCTTAACTATGCAATCGGTCCAATGATCAGCAAACGTGCAGGGATTGGCTGGACAACCGGTGGTCATACAGGTGGAGATGTTGTGCTGTACACGTATGCTCCGAACAATGACCGTCCATTCGGTGTGATTGATAACACGGATGTCGCCAAATATATGGCACGAGTACTGGATCTGGATCTCGACAGCGTGAGCAAACAATTGTTTGTACCTGCCAAACAAGCATTTACGGCCAAAGGCGCGACGTACAAACTGGACCTGACGGACGCCAAAAATCCGAAGATTCTCGTTTCAAAAGGTAACACCAAACTGGAACTGCAAATTTACAAAAATATTGCACTGGTGAACGGTAAAAAGACAACTTTGGAGGGTGTCATTGTGTATAACGGCGTAGAGGCATTTGTACCACAAACGGCCGTTGATCTGATTCAATAATTCGTTAGAACTACTAGGACTACAGGAGATTACACCATTTGGCTGCCGAATATTTCGGCAGCTATTTTACTGTTTATTATTAAGGAGTAGGTTCCTGCTAGCGCCTATCGTATAATGAACGTAACAAAAATACATATCATGCAAAACAAAAGGAGAGATTCACCCATGTTGATCAAATTAAACTGGATCACGCTGAGGGTCAGTAATTTGGAAGCTTCGCTCGGGTTCTACCACAACATGCTCGGACTTCCCATTCAGCGCAGATTCGAAAGCCGTGGACGACAGATTGCCATGCTGGGCATGGAGAATGAAGCCAAGCTGGAACTGATTGAGGGCAGTGAATCCATTCTTAAACCAGAGGCCGGCGTGTCGATCGGTTATGAGGTGAACTCGCTGGATGAAGCCATGGAACGACTGGCAGAACTGAATATTCCGATTGTGCGTGGCCCCATCCAGCCCAATCCGCATCTGCGGTTTATTTACATTACAGATCCAGATGGCTTTGAGGTGCAACTCGCAGAGCATGTCTAATTAGGCGATTGCGCACAAATGTGCGTATCACAATAACCAGTTGTTAGTGCGTGTTTGCAGTCAAACCAGATGCAAGCTCATACCTGCATCGGGCAGCGTAAGCACGTTTTTGTGTCTGTTTACAGCTTCATGCGGCGCATCAGCGGCACACCTACGCGATTCAACAACCGATCAAGCAGCAGCCAGCACCAGCGTCTGCCCCACGAAAGGTGGCGCTCATACACAGCGGAATATTCAAAATCCGCCACAGCACCGCGATTGCGCTTGAACTGCGCAGCCCCGGCGCTCTCATGTAACAGATGGCCGTGCTCGCGAGCCTGTCCGATCAGACAAGCTGATAACATGCGGTATAGTCCGACGGATTGGGGCACCGCTGTATCGTAACCGAACAGCGGCGTTGTTATGATTCCATTTCGGCAGAAATAACCCATCACCGCGTCCAGGCACCCTTCCTTCCGCAGTCCATAGAGTCTGAGTGTTCCTGATGCCAACGCAGCAGCAATGAACCGCTCAGTAAATTGCGGATTGTGATAGGAGTACTTTTCAAGGTATAACAGCTTGTACAATTCCACAATTCGCGGAATATCTGCATCCGTCATATCTAATTCGGAAACGAATTCGTATCCATGCTTGCCCAATAATTCGTAATCCCGCTTCAACAGCCAACGTGACTTCGAGTTGCCAAAATTCGGATCATGCGCATGGTACAGGTAGATTTGTCGGCTCGGAATTAGTCGACACCCCACTTCCGTTAGCCTCACCGTCAGATCGGGATGAAGTCCAGGGCACAAAGAGCGAAACACAATGACATGTTCAGGGTATCGCTCTTGTACCGCTGTAAGCAAACATTCTGCTTGTTCACCGGACATGGCTGGATACAGATTGGTGGACAACAACCAGTTGTTCACATGCACAACTTTGTTGATCTGCGATTGCTTCATTCCCCAACCTATTAGACTGATCAGCACAGAAAGACCTTTTTCCAACACGGTCTTCTGCAACATGGTCAATTCCTGCTTGGCGTAACTCACATAATGCGTATATGGCGAACAAACGTAAGCATTATCATACTCTGTATCATTCACCGTCAGCGGAATAACGAGATTATCAATCCGGGCGAGCAACAATGTCGTTTCCACATTGGACATAAAGCTTTGGGTTCCGTCCAGCATCATAGGTTCCAGATAGACTCTGGCATATCTGCCATCCTCCGTATCGGGCCAGTCCATGTCTTTGAACGATTGCTGATCATACAGCTGCACGCGTGCAGTTCGATTATCTTTCCTAACTTCATATGTACGGTCATCGTAGGCCGAACTGTATTTCATTCCTTTATTCTTCAACCTTTTACTCCCCCATGAGGTTACATCTTCTTTTAACTACCATTTACAGTTTCAGTTCTACGCTCTTCATACTCTACACATCACTGTATAGGAAAAAAATGTCGGCATCAAGCTGTTTGGCAGATGAAAAAAGCCCGTCCAGTACGCTAAATACGCACCGTCAGGCCCTCAACAATTAATATTAAAGTTTATTCTCAACGGAAGAAGCCTGATGATCCGAGACTAACTCATTCAGGTCTACAATCAGTTGCTCCAATTCTCCAAAGCTCTCTACCATCTTCTGTGTCAGGTTACGTTGTTCTTCCATGCTCGCCAGAATCTCTTCTGTCGCTGCACTGGATTGCTCCGTTACACTCGAAATCTCGGAAACTTCATTCACAACTCTGGTGGACGATTCCTTCATTGTAGCCGAACTAGTCTCGATATCTGTCGCTTGATTCAACACATGCTGAGAGTTGCTGTTGATCATACGGAATACTTCCTCTGCTGTATGGACACTATCTCTTCCTTGTTGTAACGATAGACGAATGCGTTCGAATCGATCTGTCAGTGCCTGCGTCTGTCCTTTTAATCGAGACAGGATGGTTCCGATATCACTTGCGGACTGACCCGAGTTCTCTGCCAACTTGCGAACTTCCTCTGAGACAACAGCAAACCCACGTCCATGCTCACCCGCACGAGCGGCTTCAATGGCTGCATTAAGCGCGAGAAGGTTAGTCTGACTCGCAATATCCGCTATGCTGTTCAGCATAAGCGTCATGGATTCACTTTCCTCGTTGAACTTTCGCATGTCATTTGCAGTTGTATTAATCGTTTCATATAGATCTTGCATCTGGATGTTTAGCTGGTCCATCTGTGTGCTTCCAGTTTGCGTGCTCGTTGCCATACTTGCGGACAACTCTTTCATCTGCTGCGAATACGAAGCAACGTCCTTGATATGCTGATCCGACACAGATAAGGATTCCGAGATCTCGGCCACACTGGTCGCCTGGAACTCAACACCTTTTGCAACCTCACTGAACCCAAGCGTCACCTCATTGGTGATGGAGCCGGTCGCATTCACTTTTTGCTTCAATTGATCTGTATAACGTGATAAACCTTCGACCGATTCCTTCACACGCTCCAGCATGGTTTCTACTCTTTGCTTAGAATGCTCCACCTCATTCTGGCGTACTTCACTTTCATGGAAGAGCCTTTGATTCAGCTGTGAGACCAGCATCAGAATGGCCCCCGTGAGAGCGAATAGTCCCACATTAACGATATTGCCTATTAGCTCAACAGAATCAACGGTATTCATAACAAATAATTGAAGAACACTGTTGACTAGTAATACCGAAAATCCAACCACAAAAAATTTCTTGTTAGGAAATAACAGTAGAACTGCGGTTATAACCAAACTTAAGGCAAAATTGACCGTTCCCCAACCGACATAGACTCCACATATTGTAAGTAATACAGTAATCAGCCATGGAATGAGATGAATATGTTTCTTTTTCGCATTAGCGTATGTAATCCAAACTACAAAGACTAGAGCTACTCCATTGGACACAAGTAACTTCGGCATCGTAAAGGCCAGCCCCATACCAATGGCAATAATAATCCACAAAATGATGCCGATTAATTTGTTCCTTTTCCAAATAATTTCGTCCATACGATCCATGCATACCCCGTCCTTTTATGTAGGTTAAATGTAAGTTGTAGGGCCTTTCTGTACTACATCTAGTAGTCTTTGGTCCTGCTTATGTGCAAATCGCAAATACGCAGCGCCTTAGCATAGTACATATTAACTTCATAAGTATGAAACCAGCGCTACTTTATGTATATCGGTATTCAACATTTAAAATGAATATGAAATGTAAAATGATATGTAAGCATATCATTTTACAAACAAAAAAAGGTCTGTCTCATGCGTTATGGCGCACAAGACAGGCCTTTTGGGTCGTGAAAGGATGTGCAACAGCTCTTACTTTCCAAATACAAGTGTTGTATTGGAGGAGCCTGCATACTTGGTGACGAACTCACGCGCGTAGCTGGCACTTTCTACCTGATAACTGTAATTGGAGCTTGGTCTCCAGTTCGTTTTAGGAGAAGTCGGACTATTAAGCGCTGGTGTACTGCCCGTATCCGTAAACTCACCTTTTCCTTTGTCATCCAGGATGCCTCCCTTTTCAGCGCCGGCACCAAAGTAGTTGTTTTCGGAATAAATTCGTGCTTTTTCACCAATTGTGATGGCCTGATTAAAGTTGTTTGCATAGTTGTTTTTGAGATGGAAGTAACCATATCTTAAAAGTCCAGGACCACGTACATATAAATTTTCAAAATAATTGTTGGACATCGTCACATGAGGTACTCCATTGTAACTGCTGTTACCATCATTCGGATGACCGAGGATGACGCCATACTTATGGTTCGCAAATTTGGAATTGCTAATCGTAATATAGTCGGCGCGATCGCCAATATACAGAAGTTTGTCCAGATCATTACCGCCAGAGCTGTAGCTGTGACCAGCAAACGTCACATGATCAATCCAGTAATTGGAGCCTGAAGTGATATACATCTGGATATCATCATTGGCATTAATATTGGAAGCGTGTTCAAAAGTCAGATTCTGAAAAATCACATTGCTTGAACTGCTTGTGGATCTGAAATGAATATTCGTTAATGTATGTTTGCCAAAGGAACCTACAAGTGTCTTGTTCGCTCCAAATTCAACCTTTTGCAGCGTAGAGGAAGAAATATTCTGTTCAACAACGACAATCTTGGCTGTAGAGCCCGCCATATGTGTTCTCAAGTCATTGAGATTACTAACATAAACCACCTGACCGTTCTTGCCACCTGTCGTAGCTGACTTGGATACACCATTTTCATTCTTGGCACTGCCTGCAAAACCAGTCAACCCGTTCGTACCTGTGTTCGGATAACTGGCCGCACCATATGTAGACGGGGCTGTGGAGACAGTTAACAACAATAGAGTTACAGCGAGTAAAAGCATCGAAAATTTCTTCAAAATTTCACCATCCTTTATAATATTATCCTCAAAGACAACTCGATTATATCGTGTAACTTTGGCTGTGACAATACAAAAATTGCAAAAAGACAATAATTATCATTTTTATGCAACAGCAGATCAGATATAGTGAAAAAACATAAAACCAGGCCATTCGTTCACACAAAATTGAGCCGCTAATTAGCGGCTCTATTAACGAGTACTATGTGATCCAACTTGGAACTGATCCACCCTTGGATCAGTTCCTAAAGCCTCTGACGAAAAACCATTTGCTTGCGGATAATAATATGTCACGACTTCTGATAGCTGCGGCGGAAGGCGCCAGGTGTGATTCGTTCCAGCTTCTTGAAGATGGCTCCATAATAGCTGGTCGATTCGAAACCGACTTGACGAGCGATATCCTCCATCCCGCGTTGCACATTATCGAGCAGCAGTTCCTTGCTCTTGTTGACTCTTACCTGATTAACATAGCTGATGGGACGAATACCTGTCGTTTTCTTAAACAAATGACAGAAATATTCTGGTGTGACACAGATCAATCCGGCAAGCGTTGGCAAAGTAATCTCTTCAGCATAATGTTGTTCAATATAGTCCAGAACCGGCTTTATTCGCTCATACTGCTGTCCGACGGTATCGCTGCCCTCAACAGATACGCGTTGAATAATCTCTGTCAATAAGGTATAGAGGACAGCGGAGCAGGCGTAATTGCTTAATGTCTGCTCTTGTGGTGTTAAGGCAGCTTGTAGCAGCTCCCGCATTCGGGATAGAAGGTATTCAGGCTGTGCAAGCGTGTATACGCATGTGTCGACAATGCCAACGGTTTCAAACAAGCTTGCTGTCTCGTTGCCATCGAAAATGATCCAGTCGACTTCCCAACTGCCGGATAGCGCATAGTATTCGTGCTTCTGTCCAGGGAATAACAGCATGCCCATACCTGGCTTGACAATATGTTCCGTTTCACTGAGCTTGAACTTACCCACACCGCTGCGGCATTGTATCCACTGATAATCCTCAATGCCTTGGTCTCGGCGGATATGCTCCTGTTCATGATGCAGGCCGATGCCAAGTAAATAAAAAGGGAGCAACTTGTCTCGGGCAGATAACACCGGAAAATTACGATTGGGATGAGGCATACGACTAACTCTCCTGATCTTAATATTGTTATATCATATTAATTATTTAAGATATTCACTCGAATTAATATAACATATAATCGCAATATATTGATAAATAAAGGAGATCACAGGATGACAATTAAGATCGGAATTGATTATTATCCAGAGCAATGGACCCCGGAGTTATGGGAGAAAGATGCCATACTTATGCAACAGACAGGGGTTGCAGTTGTGCGAATGGCGGAGTTCGCCTGGAGCCGAATGGAACCGACTGAGGGTAATTATCAGTTTGAATGGCTGGATGCGGCCATAGAAGTATTCGCTTCACGTGGTATGGAAATTGTGTTATGCACCCCCACCAATACCCCGCCAAACTGGATGACAACCCGTTATCCGGATGTGCTGCCCATGGATGAACAACGCCACATCATTCGGCCAGGTGTGCGTGGACATCGTTGCAACAACAGCCCTTCCTTGAGAATGCTGGGCTCCAAATTTGTGGAAGCGATATCACAGCGCTACGGTAAGCATCCCGCCGTTATTGGCTGGCAAATCGATAACGAGATGCACTACCAGGAATGCCATTGTGATACATGTAATCGTTCGTTTGTCGCTTGGCTGCAAAAGCGTTATTCCAATCTGGAGGAGTTGAACCGGGAGTGGGGTACGGTCGTCTGGAGTGGTGAGTACAGCAGCTGGGCTGAGGTAACAACGCCACTCGGTGCCAGCAAACCGATGAATCCTTCCTATCTTCTGGAGTACAAGCGATTTTGTTCTGACAGCGTAGGCTATCTGCTGGGATGGCAGCTTGAGATTTTACGCCGTAACTGTCCAGGCCAATTTGTGACGCATAACATGTGGCAATATCCGAATAGCCTGGACTATTATGATATGCACAACGAATTGGACTTCGTCTCTGTTGATTATTATCCGAATGAGCTGTATCGCGATTATGGCGATCGGTTTCCGAGGAACGGAGCGCTTACGCTGGACTTGGTTCGCGGCATCAAACGCCGGAATTTCTGGGTAATGGAACAACTCAGCGGGGCACAGGGCGCCTGGATGCCAATTCAGCGCACGCCCTATCCTGGACTGATCCGAGCTCGCTCCTGGCAGACAATCGCTCGCGGTGCGGATATGGTTGTCCATTTCCGCTGGCGGAGTGCTACCGTCGGAGCGGAACAGTTCTGGCATGGGCTGATCGACCACAGCAATGTTCCTGGACGCAGGTTCAGGGAGTTCGCGGAGCTTACTCGCGAGGTGAACCAGTTAGGAGAACTCTTGGCCGACTCATCCATTGTTACCCAGGTTGCTATTCTGCATTCGCATGATCAGCACACAGCGCTTTCCCTTCAGCCGCAGGCGGAAGGGGGAATGCACTATATAGACAACCTTTCCTCTATGCATAATGCATTTCTGAAAATGGGCGTTGGTACAGACGTTATCAACTGGACTGAGGAGCTCGATGGGTACAAGCTGGTCATTGTCCCTTCCCTCTTCCTGTTAAGTGAAGAAGTAGCACAGCGGCTGGAGCGATTCGCAGCCAAGGGTGGTACGGTTGTCCTTACCAACCGGACTGGCGTGAAGAACATGAGGAATGTATGTGAGATGCTGCCTCTGCCGGGGCTACTGGGTGAAGCGGCGGGTGTTGTCGTAAGTGAATATGATGCCATCGGCAACAGTGAGCATCGGATACGGAACGCGGAGGGCAAGACTTTCGCTGCGAAGCAATGGTGTGATCTACTGGAACTGCGAGGTGCAGAGCCGATCGCCTGGTATGACAACGACTTTTACGAGGGTGTACCGGCAGTTACTGTCAATAAGCTTGGTGAAGGTGAAGTGTATTATGTCGGCACTTGGCCGGAGCCATCGTATTTCTATCAGTTGTTTGAAGACATATTGAAGGAAAAAGGGTTGACGCCCGAGATCCAGCTTCCGGAAGGTGTCGAGCTTTCGATTCGAACGAAGGGGGAGCAGAACTTCCTGTTCCTGATCAATTTGACGAATGAGCAACGAGAGATTACGTTGGACGTTCCTTATCGAAGCTTGTTGACCAGCGAGAGGTTGGATCAGAAGTTGACCCTTCCAGCTCTGGGAGTAGATATTTTAACTGTATAAGATCAGCCGTTTTCATATTTAAAAAGGGATGTCTCACAAGGCTTACGACCTTGAGGGACATCCCTTCTCTGCTTTCACTAACATCCACCTAATCTGAATAAGAGTATTGCCAGTTAGTTCATCTTATTTGATTTTGATTTCCAGTTCATCATTCTTGGCTTCCTGCAAATCATCATAGACCTTATCTGGTTTACCACTAAGTTTTAACACCATGGACTCCGGATGGTCCAACAGATTGCTACTGAAAGAATACATCATTCCATCTTCCGATCCGCTTCCACCTACCATGGATAACTTGGTCTGCTTCCCATTACGGGAGGTCGAAATGATCTCGATAGGCCGAACAATCTCGTTGAGCGACAACTTCGTTTTGTAATCAGTCTCTTGATCAGGTGCATGGACAAATCTGACCCGAGTTACCAGCGGAGACACCTCCACCTCCGACAACAAGACCTCATAGCCTCCAAGAACAAAAGTCCGATTAACGTTAATGATTTCCGTTTTGGGGATAGAAAACTTGGGATCCAGAGGGAAAGAAACATTCATTTTTTTTGAGAATTGATATTTTCGTTCCTTCTCCCCGTTGCCTGTATAATCCACCACATCTGGTACAACTGAAGACAGCTGGAATTGTAGATTCACTTGATCAGGCAATGGTTTATTTCGATTTCGATCAATTGTACTTCGACCATACACTATATGCTTATCCTTCGAAAAATACACACCGCCTGAACTTCCGTTGTCAAGCAAATCGCCTGTCAATGCATCCGTCATCTTCATATTGACAGTCGAATACATCTCCTGCGAAGCATCCGTTTTGGCAGTATACAATACCGTTATTCTATTCTCATCTGCCAGAACTGCATTCACAGTAAACGCATATATGCCCGATGTAACCGTCTGATCTACAAGTTGCACATACCCATTATTAATTGCTGATGTTATCGTGGTTTTTTCCACATCGGTTGCCAACTCACGAAAGGGCTCTAGTACTCCCCAATGGGTCACAGGCTCAGTATATGTTGCCTGCTCTTGACCATAACTCCCAAGCGGACCTAAGAGAAACCAACCCGCAGCCAGAACCGTGACCAGTACTGCTGTGATCCATTTGACACGAAAGGTCCTACCTGATCGTCTTGTTCTGGCCATCGCGAGACCACGTTGAATTGCAACAGTCGTATCCGCCGGATTCCATTGCTGGTTCTCTCTTTTCACCTGATATGCATCTGCAAGAAGTGCTTTTTCCTCCGGGTTAGTGGTCATGCCAATCCCTCCTATTCTTCATCAACTTGCGCAACTGCTGGAGCCCCTTGTGCTGCCAGGTCTTGATCGTCCCTTCCGGTTTGCCGAGGATGGAGGCAATATCCGTCAGTGTCATGTCGTTATAATATTTCAGCAATAATACATGGCGATATTTCGGTTTCACCTTTTGCAAAAGAGATTCCATAGCGATTCGATTATCGTCAACGCTAATCATCCAAGATGCCGGAATACTGTCCTCCATATCCTCCTTCGCCAGAGGTGTCGCCCGCTTTCGGCGCCTCTGTTCATCGATACAGACATAAATCAGAATCCGAATGATCCAAGACTTGAACGCCTTCTCATTGTTCAGCGTACGACGTTTGATCCAAGCTCGGCACGTCATCTCCTGTACCGCTTCCAGCGCATCTTGCTGGTTACGCAGATAACTGTAGGCAATAGAAATAAGCGTATCTTGATGTTCCATAATGGATTGCACAAATTCCGTCTCGTCTTCGGTCTGCACATAGATCCTCTGGTTCATCTCTGCTTTTGTTTCCACCCCGCATCCCTCCTTCTCTCTCTCTCTCTTTCTGTGGTATAAGACGGGTGAGTGAAGCAAACGGTTTTTATTCATCAAAAAAAGCTCCGCCATCATCATGAGGGAGCTTGATTACATAGGACTTCGTCTGCCGATATACTGAATTACGTACACGCATGAACAATTCAAGATCAACTAACTTACAAATTGCCGGTGACTTCGATCCCGTCGGCCAATTGCAGATGATTTCTCACCCAAGTGGTGAACCGATTCAAAAAAATCCGTAATTCTGGCTCTGCAACCACCTGTTGATCCAGCTCTGATAAAATCCCCACCCACACTTCCTTCGTAATCGGATTCTCCCAGCAGGGATCAAGTGCCTTCATCTCTTCTCCAGTTCGCGGGTCAGTTAAGGGAAATGTGCGATCCAATGCGGGACGAATATAGTCAAAGTCTTCATTATATATGAACAGCATGTCTTCCATCTCTACTTCAACCGATTCTTCTATATATAAAGGGGATAAAACAAAACCCACATTCCGCTGTGGACCTTGATACTGATACATGAGCGCAGGAATTGTTCTCTTTGATTTTTTAGCCATATATGCTCCTCCTGTTTCAGGCAAATCTCTTACCGCTCAGAGTTCAAACCAGATTAAACCACCATCAACCTGTCTGGTTTCTTGCTCCATCTGCTTCATCCAGCTCCGCGCCTCCTCACCCCAGATATGAAACAAACAGTAGATATACGAATCCCCATCCACAATCTCTTCTAACCCGGAAACCTTTTCTATCCACACTTCAAGGGCTCTAGGCCAGGAAGGATCTTCACGTTTCAATACAAAGCCGTTGGCTTGGTGTTCCAAACTATACACTTCGGTAAATTTTAATGAACTTGCCAAACACTTCACAACTTCAGGTAAAATCGCAGGCTCCGTTGTTCTAATCCCATATTCCCAGCCCATATGTACAACCTCCTTCAGACTTCGTTCGCTCCAGATTGTTGCTTTTGTTCATGCATTTGATGGATTGAACGATCCAACCACAACTCATACCAGTCCAGAAAATGTAATCGATTCGTATTGCCCCAATACTGATCAGGATAGATTCCATTGCGGTTAGCCCGGTCATCAACCCAGATCTCTCCGTAGGAGGCCCCCTTAACAACCAGATTCATGGAGATGCCACAACCAAAATCACTGATGCGCAGCATGCCTGCCGACCATTTTGGATCAAAATATTCATGTTCCAGCACTTCCCATTCCTCTTCTTCCTTGCTATCATCGAACCAGTCATAGTTCCAGTTCCATGCTTCCGTGAATTGGAAAGGGTCCGAGATCGCATTCAGCTCATCATCATAACCAAGCACAGCGTATACGCCATCATTCGGGTTTTCCAGACCATAATAAGGTCCTGCACCACCCGTTCCCATATGAAGAAGCCATACCTTATACTCCTCCGGTAACTCAATTCGCCATTTCTGTTCAAATTGCGTAATATCCTCCTGCGTCCACACAGGTGCCATTTCATATTCATGGTTTTCTACGCCAAACAGCTCCAGATCCGGGTCCAGACTTCGGAGAGTGATCAACTTTTCACGCATACGTTCCAGTTGTACATTGTACATGGCCTACTTCCCTCCTTTGCTACTCCATTACGTTTGTTCCACGGCGTACCCGCGTTGCTGCAACTCACCCAGTGTGGCTGCCACATCTCGCTCAGGACACAACTGCTTAATCAGTCTGGCGGTCACCGGTTTTCCTTCATATACTTCAGCTACGGCTTCCAACGGCAGATTCTGCAGGTCGTAGTACCCTTTTGCCCAATCAACGTAATCTTCCGAGTTTTTTTCCAAATATCCCAGCAAAAATTCTGCGCCACCTCTGGCGTCCACTTTGTCTTCCTCGGCCATCGCCAGCTGAATCCAGTTACCAACCTTCCATGGCAAGTCGTTCCCTTCCTGCCATAGACAAAAGGTCACATCCTCCAGATCCAATGTTTCCTCCTGATCTCGCAGTACAGCCATCAAGGCCTCTGGTACTTCATCGTACATGCCCGGATAGATTTCTCCGTCCTCACGAGCATGTGGGCTCAAGGGTGACTCATGATCGAATCCTTTGATCAACGTGCCTGAGTTCGTAAACAATACATGCAGATGATCACCTGCGCCGTTATTGATGCTTCCCCATGCCACACCTGGCTGAAGTTCAGCTTCATAATGATGTACGCGTAACCATTTTTCCTCTGAAAAGATGATATCCAAAGCAGCGAGTATTCTCATCCATTTACGCAGGGCATCTGCATTCATCATCGTTATCTCGTTCCAATCCTGCATATGAATCCCTCCTGTTCGTATATGTACACTATATCCGGATTAAATCATCCAGCATGTTATTTCCCTGAATACTTGGTGTCATGACAATGGTGATCCGACTGGCTTCTCTGGAGACGATACAAGCATAATTTCCGGGTTTTAACTGAAACAGAACCCCTTCACACGTCTCATCCGGCTCCAATTCACCTCCAGTGACATCATCCGCCGCTCCCAGATAGACGTGCCCAGACGGAACTTGCAGATGATACACCCTTTCCCGTTCCGCTCCGTCATCTGGATCTGAATCCTCCTCTACATCCTCCAGGCTCCATTCCACCTCATACACTCCATCCGCACCCAGATTCAGGAACAGACAATGACCTGCATTCACCTCAGCCAGCTCATCCACTGAAATGGACCACCAGTCCGAAGTATCCTCAAGCCGATGTTTTAACGCTGCCAGATCATACAGGCACAATGTTGCCGTATCTGTAACCATTTGAAATGTACCTCTCATATTCATCCGTCCCTTCTGTCTGATCCAAGTCTGACCTCAGAAATATATTCCATCATTATATCAAGCCTGATACACGTGTAAAAGGAACCCATGGACCATCTCTGCTTGCGCAACTCTTCATTTCTCGCTCCAAATGGTCGATATAAGCATAACTGACTTTTTTTGAACCTGATGGAGGAAGCCAAGCCATGTCAATTAACAATAGAAAAGAACCCTTTCGCTACACATTGAAGGAACCGATCCACTTTGAGATCTATATTCTCAGCATCAACGGGGTTAACGCACCAGCCAAGCCCATTCAGGCTGAACTCTGTGACATCAGTCGATCCGGCTGTCAGCTGTCATTTCCGCTATCCCTTCCTGTAGAGAATAACGATATTCGGATTGGAATGAATATGCTGCTTTTTGAAGACCCTCTATATATGGAAGGCACTCTCCGCTGGGGTCAAGAAAAAAATACCTCATGGCACTATGGTGTTCAACTCGAAATGCAGGATGGGAACCAGGACCGTCTCTCTAGAGAGATGCGAATGCTTGCAGGACAAGGCAAAATTATCGTGAAATAGTTAGATAGCCTTAAAACCTGTAACAAAAACAAAAAAACAGCCCAATCAAATTGGACTGTCGCAAGATGAAACTCTTTATGCCGCTTTACTAACTGTCGCTGGTTGTTCCATTTTGGACCAGTTCACGGTTTTTTCAAGAACCAGTGAAACCAATACCCCTATGACGAGACCATTACTTATGATCGGAATGAGGTACATGGGCAAAGTTTGAAAGGCCTCAGCAGGAATATTTATGACCGCAACTCCCGTGAGGACCGGCAACGCTACACGATAGATCGTTTTAGAATTAAACGTCGTACCTTCAAGCGTTCTAAGTGCCGTGCCGAACATCTGAAGATAAGCCACGAACAAAACCGCACTGCCGACGCTTGGTGGTATTTGTGCAAAAAATGCTGTCACTGAAGGTGTAAGACCTATCACACATAACATCCCCGCTCCAATAATCAAGGCAGCACGACGCAGAATGCGAGTACTCTCCAGGAACCCGATCGATGATGCAAATAAACCAAAGGGCAGCACACCTACACAGGCTGACAACATCGTGAACAGACCCGTTAGCGCATAGGAATGCCTATACTGACGACTTGTTGTTTCTGTCCGGTATAGTTTCTCAACTGTGCTTAATGTGGTGATCGAATTCGTCATGTTCACCAGTCCCACGAAAAATGCAGTAATGACAATACCCGGTTCCCATCTGGGCGCTCCCCACGGAAACAGTTCGAGACCAGCCGGGGCCTGATTCGGCTGTCCGCTATGTTGTCCAGGAAACAATAGACTATAAGCGATCCAGCCTGCCACAATCCCAATCAGGATCGCGTAGTTCCCCAGTTTCCCCCTACCCTTTAATTGAATCCATGCCACCAAAAATGCAATGACAACGGACAATGCGGCAACAGGCAGATTGAAGCGGCCAAACTCCGTATATCCAATCATACCTTTGAAAAAATTCATGGTTAATTGAATCGTCATTAAGAACAACATGGCACTCTTCACCATAGGTGTGAACAGCTTTTGCAGCACTTGCGCTGCTCCCAGCCAACCCAGAATCACCATCGTTAATCCCGCTAACAGAAAACCTGCAGCCAGCCCACCGCCAATACGCTCCATACTCATACCGGCCGATGAAGCAGATACCGTCAAACTTAGCGTCAATCCCCACCATAATCCTGACGGACCATCCATAATCGCATATCGATGACCAAATACGGCTTGAAGAATACACACTGCTCCGGTAAGGATAAATGCGTGCTGCATGGAGGCAGCGATGGCATCCGGAGACAGATGAAAATTATGTCCAATGGATAGCGGAACAACAACGGTATTGGTAAACAGGAAGAAAAACCACTGTATACCTGCCAAAATCAGTGAAGATACGTCCTTCATATTCTTTTGTAAAAAATGCTCTTGATGTCTGTTCATTCGTTTGGAATATCCTTTCACTGTTCTGTATCATAAATGTATAGCCTTTTCAGACTTGGGTTAATAGTCGTTCCATCTCGGTATACCGATGCCGGTTCGCATGTGCAAGCGGTGTAATCCCGTCCCGATCCGCAATCTTTGGATCTGCACCATATTGTAAAAGCAAGGCAACAATCTGCTGGTGACGCGGCCCACCATCTCCCAAAATGACCGCTTCCAGCAAGGCTGTCCACCCCAGGTTGTTGATATGGTTCACATCCACATCACTGCGTGTCAGCAGAAGCTCCACAATGTCCACGTGGCCCCGATCCGCTGCTGGGATAAGGGCTGTGCCGCCAAAACGATTCGTTAACCTCGTATCTGCACCTGCTGTGATCGCCAATTCGACCATGTCATACATACCCTCAGCACTCGCGTATAACAGCAGGTTGTCCAATCGTGCATCCCGAAGATTAATGTCGGCTCCGGCGTCCACTAACATCCTTGCCGTGTCTATCTTGTTACCGTGCACCGCAGCCAGCAGAGATGTTCGCCCCAATGCATCCCGTTCATTCAACCGGCTACCCTGTTGTGTGATAAATCGAATGACCTCATCGGTATGGCCCGCTTGAGCAGCATCATGTATTGTTCTAACCACGTTGTTTTATCCTCCAATTCAAGGTCTTTCTCATGCAGTAATATTCATATAGAAACCAAACCCTGTTAGTCAGGTATGCAAATCTAATGTATGGTAACATAAGATCGTAGTATATTAAAAATACATGTTTTGTTGCCTTTCCATATGAATTACATATACATTGCAGGCGAAGGAGAACAACCACTTGGATATCAAACAATGTCGCTATTTCATTGCCATTGCTGAGGAGAAACAGATTACAGCCGCAGCTCGAAGACTGCACATGGCTCAGCCACCCTTAAGTCAGCAACTAAAGTTAATGGAGGAAGAGCTTGGCGTAATTTTGTTTGAACGCAAAGGACGTATGATGGAACTAACGCAGGCGGGTCGCAGCTTCTATGATTATGCGGTTACCTTGACCAAATATATGGAGGAAGCTGTAATGGAGATGCAAAGTTTCCGTCACGGCATACGGGGCAAACTCGCCATCGGCATCAATACCATATCGGATCGCCTGATCCCGCAAGCACTGCAACAGTTTCGCACCACCCACCCACAGGTTACCTATAAAATTCAACAAAATGAATCTGCGCAATTATGCCGATTGCTGGAAGATGGCAAAGTTGAACTTGCCTGTGTACGCATGCCTGTCCAGACTGAACGTTATGAGGTTCTGCATCTGCCACAGGAACCCCTTTTCTACATTTCTTCAACACCGCTTGATAGTCCGACAGAGATGGGACCAGGAGTGGAGATGGGGACTTATTTTGAGCAGCTTACAGGTATCCCTCTACTGCTTCCAAGCACAGAAGGACTCGGTATGTTCGAGCTAATTTTGGACAAGTTTCGGGAGCATCAGGTTACCCCCTCCATCATGGGTGAGTGCTCAGACATTAATATGTTGCTCGAGCTGGTCCGACTCGGCTTTGCCAGTTCCATCGTGCCTCACACGGTACTACAGCTATATCACGAGCACCCATTTCACGTATATCGCATTCAGGACCAGCATTCCACGGTTGGCTCGGCGCTGGTCTGGCTGCAGAACCGCTATCTGTCCAAGCCTGCACAACATTTTGTGCAATTGGTTCAGGGGATGCTTCCCGTGTAAAAGGCTATAAGCAAAAAAACAGCAGCTTTACCGGATTACATTCCAGTGAAGCTGCTGTTTCATTTTTATGGTTAAGCTTTAGCTGTGAACAACAAGTCTTTTTCTTTGATCGTAGTGCGACCAGCAGACTCAATCGACTCATACTGATGCATATTTGTAATAATGACTGGTGTAATCGTTGTGTAACCGGCTTTTTCGATCTGTTCCCGGTCAAACTCCATCAGTACATCACCTACAGCAACCTTCGCACCTGCTTGAACTTTAGGAGAGAAGAATTGACCTTTCAGCTTCACGGTATCAATCCCGATATGAATCAACATCTCTGCGCCTGTATCACTTACCAGACCAATGGCATGTCCACTCTTCGATAACGAGAACACGGTTCCGTTGATCGGAGATACGACGCGACCTTCAGATGGTTGAATCGCGAATCCTTTACCCATAATCTCTTCAGAGAACGCAGGGTCTGGCACTTCGCTCAGCGGTTTAACTTCACCTGTGATCGGGCTGAATACTTGCTCATCTTGTGCTTTTGCTTCTTCAGTTACAGCAGCAGAAGTTGTTGCTGCTGGTGTTGCCGGCTCTGCTGCTGGTGCAGCTACTGGCTCCGATGCATTTTCTTCTTGGAAGCCCAAGATATACGTAATGATTGCTGCCGCTACGATGGCAATCAAACCACCAACCAAAGCATAAATCAATGTGCTAATTGCTGGACTGACAAATGCCGCAATACTCGGCAGACCTGCAAGTCCTGTAATAACATACGATTTAACATTGAAGATTCCCATGAATGCACCAGCAATAGCACCCCCGCTGAGAGCTGCGATAAATGGTTTTTTGAACTTCATGTTGATACCATACATCGCTGGTTCCGTGATCCCCATAATAGCCGTAAGACCTGTGGAATAGGCCAGGGATTTGGTTTTGCTATTTCTCGATCTGAGACCTACACCAAATGCTGCACCACCTTGTGCCAAGTTAGCTGCAAACATCAGTGGAATAATAAAGTCGTAACCCAGTGTTGTCATTGAACCAACAACGATTGGCAGCAACGCATAGTGCATACCTGTAATGATCAGCAGTGACATCGTACCACCAATCAGGATACTTGCGAAGATGGACATGTTGTCGAACAACCATGAAATACCACCGGACAAACCATTACCAAGAACCGTACCCAATGGACCTACTGTCATCAACGTCAGTGGAACCATAATTAACAAGGTAACTGTTGGAACAATGAGTAACTTAAGTGAAGCATGTATAACACGATCAACGGCTTTCTCTACATATGAAGCAATCCAAACGGCCAGAACAATCGGAATAACTGTAGAAGAATACGTTGCCGCTATGACTGTAATCCCCATAAAGGATGAATTGTGACCATCGGCCAGCAATGCTGTAATGGTCGGGTGCATAATGCCCGCAGCAAGCGCCGCGGCAATATACATATTACTACCCAGCTTACGTGCAGCACTGATCGCCAGAATGATTGGCAGGAAGTAGAAGGCACCGTCACCAATTGCCGACAAAATGATATAGGTTGAACTAGTATCGGACAACCATCCAAGTGCGACAAGGATAGCCACGATCCCTTTGATCATACCTGCACCCGTAATTGCAGGCAGGATTGGTGTAAACATACCTGAGATGAAGTCGAACAGCGCACTTATTGGATTTCTCTTTTTCTTCTCCCCAGTTGAAGCGCTTGAGGTTGCATTATCTGCGTTTGGTGATTTGGACATGTTGCCAACGAGTGCGTTATACACGATAGGCACATCGTTACCGATGATAACCTGGAACTGTCCACCATTCTCCATCACGCCCATAACGCCTGGTGTATTTTTCAGCGTCGCTTTGTCCGCTTTTTGGTTGTCATTCAGGTTAAATCTGAGTCTTGTCATACAGTGAGTGACTTGATCGATATTCTCTTCCCCACCAACAAGCTTCAAAATGTCCTTGGACAATTGTTGTTTATCCATTGTGTTTTGCTCCTTTTATGTGTAATGAAGGTTAAAAAAAAACCTAAACACTGAATAATGACAAAGCAGAAAAGCTTATCATTATTCAACGTTTAGGTTTTGCCTTTTTAGCAGTAACAATCCCAACTTTATTCAATTGTTTGTTCATTTCTGACAATCCGTTCAATATGAATGGTCAGATACAGTATTTCTTCCTTGGACAATACCCGATTATAGATCTTACGCGTATAGTCACTGATCCTTACAGCACATGCATGTGCTTCCGGATACTGCTTGCTCACTAAGTCATGAAGCGGATTATCTACTTCTTTATCTTCAATCGCCGTTCCTTGCAACACACGTTGAGCAAAGAACTTCAGATGAGTTAAAAATCGATAATAACTCAATGAATCTTCATCAAGTTCAATCACAAAGCTACGTCTTACGATGTTAAGTATGTCCTTAACGATGTTCGTAATACTAATCGTTTCCCTCATCTCACCGTTCATCTGGGCGTTAACCAGATGCATTGCAATGAATGCGCATTCGTCTTCGGGTAGCAGGACACCTAACGTTTCCTCAATAATCTGTAGCGCCTTGAGTCCAATGGCATATTCCTTCCGGTACATGCGCTTGATCTCCCAGAACAATGCGTTACGGATCTGCAATCCTTGACGATGTCGATCAATGGCAAAATGAATATGATCCGTCAGTGAAATGTAGATGCTCTCATGCAGCTTCTGACCTAACACCGTCTCGGCATAACGGATAATCTCATCCGAGCACTCGACATATTCAACCGGGATATCAGACAGAAGCGTTTTGAGTTTCTGTGATACTTCCTTACTTTCAAGCGAGAATATTTTTTCGACGAGACTCTCGTCAATCGATTCACCAGTATGCTTTTTGAAGGCAATTCCACGTCCCATAACGACCAGTTCGTTTCCTCCCGGATCAATTACGGTAACTACGTTGTTGTTCAGCACCTTCTCAATTTTCATTTCTCCACATCACCTTGCACCGTCAAAGTAGTAAAAGGCAAAACCAAAGCAGGTCACGAAATATGCCCCGCCTCTGGTTTTGCCTGATTGAACAGTAACAATCCAGTATTCATTAGCCTTAGGCCAATCTTACCATATAATTATCCATATGACAATGTTTTTGTGAAAGCGGTTAATGTGCGTTAATGTGACATCAAAAGGTGCTTGCACAACTATGCTTATAGAACTAGTATTTACTCGTTGTTGTTCTTAAGACTTGTGCCATTTGTACTAATAACTTCCTTGTACCAATGGAATGATTTTTTCTTGTAACGATCCAATGTTCCTGAACCGTCATTGTTGCGGTCTACATAGATGAAACCATAACGTTTCTTCATCTCTGCTGTTGAAGCACTTACCAGGTCAATACAGCCCCATGACGTATAACCCATCACTTCTACGCCATCCTCAAGAGCTTCGCCAACCTGTACCAGATGGTCATTCAAGTATTGAATACGGTAATCATCGTTCACCGTTTTATTTCCATTTTCGTCCGTAATCAGCTCATCGACTGCGCCCAGACCATTTTCGACAATAAACAATGGTTTTTGATAACGGTCCCAGTATTTGTTCAAGGTTACGCGCAGTCCTTGCGGATCGATCTGCCAGCCCCACTCACTCGCTTTCAGATAAGGGTTTTGCACACCTGCGAACAGGTTTCCTTTGCCTTCGATACGTTTCTCGGGATCACCAGTCTCACAGATACTTACATAATAACTGAACGAGATAAAGTCTACGGTATGCTTCAGAATTTCAGCATCGCCATCTTCAAACTTAATATTGATATTATTCGCTTTGAAATAACGATTAATGTATTTCGGATAATAACCACGTGCATGGATATCAGCAAAGATATCATTGCGTTGTTCCGCATGCATCGCTGCAACCACATCATCCGGATTCGGAGTCAACGGATACGTAGGCATACTCAGTACCATACAGCCGATTTTGGCTTCAGGCATAATTTCATGTCCCAGTTTTACAGCTAACGCACTGGCTACCAATTCATGATGGATCGCTTGGTACAGATCCTGTTTGGACAGTTCTGCTTTTGGCGTATAGATGCCGCCACTCATGAATGGCTCTTCCAGAATGGAGTTGATTTCATTGAATGTCAGCCAGTATTTAACTTTGCCTTTGAAACGGTTGAAAAGAACTGTTACATAACGCTCGTAGAAATCGATCATTTTACGGTTAACCCAGCCATCATATGTTTTGGACAAATGCAGCGGTGTCTCATAGTGAGAGATCGTTACGAGTGGTTCAATCCCGTATTTGTGACACTCATCGAACAGGTCATCGTAGAATTGCAGACCCTTCTCATTTGGCTCCAATTCATCACCTTTAGGGAAGATACGGGACCAAGCGATTGATGTACGGAACACTTTGAAGCCCATTTCAGCAAACAGTTTAACATCCTCTTTGTAGCGGTTGTAGAAATCGATACCGATCAGTTTCAGGTTATCTTCTGTAGGTGCTTCCGTTCTAGGCGTTGTAATCCCGTGTGGCATTACATCTTGAACAGACAGACCTTTGCCATCTGTATTATAAGCTCCTTCAAGTTGGTTGGCTGCTACAGCGCCGCCCCATAGGAAGTCTTTCGGAAATGGTGTAGTCATATCAATCATTCCTCTCATTATTTATCATTATTAAGTTGGTTATTGAACTTAGTTTGTTGGCAATTGTTCCAATCGTTGCAGAATCAGCTCCAGCTGAGCACCTGTAACCGACTTCGATGAATCAAATTGATCTTTGGACATACCGGACATAATACCGGCTTTGGCACTATTTTGAACGGCTTCATAAGCCCAATGCTTATCATTCAAATCCTTGAACAATACTACAGTTGACTCGTCTGCATCATTCCAGCCGCGACTCGTCAAAATATGGTCTACGATCACTGCCATCTGTGCACGTGTTACTTCCTCTCCCGAGGCAAATATCTGATTGCTGACACCTTTCATCAATCCTGCCTTGGTCACTGTTGCGATGGCCTGACGAGCCCATTCAGGAGCAGAATCTGTGTACGGGTAAGCAGATTCGGATACTTCAGGAAGATTTAACTTGTCGGCAAGCACGAGGGCGATCTGCGCTCTTGTCACAGGCTCAGTTGGTTTTGTTCCATGCTCTATGTTACCTCCATCCTGTTCCCCTGAAGTCCCTTTGCTTAGTTGGAACAGGTCGGCAAGTACTTCTTTGTTGTCAAAAGCCGGTACCCATGACCAATGCTTCATGCCACCGTACAGTCTTTGGCTATCCATGTATGCATCGTCATACAGCGTCATATTGACATGCTTGGCTCCAAGCTCAGTCAAAGCCTGATAAGCCAAAGAGCTTGTCCGGCTGTCAGTGGTTGGATCATTTTTGGCATGCATAATCCATACTGGGACATCCACAATATCTTTCAGTTCTTTTTTGAATGCTTCTACAGATCCGGTGTAATCCGCTACCGTATCCTTGGCCGCTACAATAATCGCTCCAGCAAACAGATCGGGATATTGTGTCAAGAAACGGAAGGCACCACCACCGCCACTGGAAACACCAGACAGATAGATCCGATTCGGATCAACTTCACCTTCAGCAACCAGCTTCTGAATCAACTCATACTGCGCCACGAAGTACGCCTGCATCTGGGCCAGTTGCTCCGGGTTATCATAGATTTTGAAGCTGTAATTCTCAGGATACTGTACGGCCAGTACGGAAGTATCATACCCCGATTCCGTCCAGACTACAGCTCCACGATTTGCAGTAAGATGGCTGCGCCCGTCCGTACCAACTTCGCCACCACCATGGAGCCATACCATGAGCGGCTTCGGTTCTTCGGACGTGCTTCGTTTCAGTTGATAGAACAAGTTCGCACCATTACTGCCTGTAAATTGTCCTTTTTCAAACTCATCGACCGTACGCGTTTTGACTACATTTACATTTTTATCGTCAAAAGAAAGTTCAGGATACGCCTTGCTTGTGACTGCAAATGCTGACTTAAATCCACCTGGATATTTAAAAGGCTTTACCGCCATATGGATGGTATGATCCGTAATTGTCAATTTTATTCCGTCATCTTCATACTCATTCTGTATGATCTCTTCCGCTTCATTTAAAGGATAGCCATCATAATTGCCAGTAAGTTCGAAGTCTGAAGCTTTCAGATTCTGATATTTCTCCGGATTCGCTACAGTAATGTCAAAGGACTCTACCATCTCTCCAGGATCACCAACATAGGTATTGGCCTGGATTCGAGTAACCTGGGTGCTTTCCGCACCAACGGTTGCTGGCCAGATCACACTCAGACTTAGTGTCAGGGCAAGCATCCATCCCATACTTTTTGTGTTCATACTCCATCTTTTCAAAAGATATCCCTCCATATGTAATGTTTGCAGCACATAAAAAAGCGGACAAACGCTAATCAGCAGGCCCTCAGGAACATTAAATTCCATTAAACACTAACTGTTATATCAGGTTTGCCCGCTCAGAAAACGTGAGAATTACAGTTGCTCACCATTACTGGAGATTACGTTTTTGTACCAGTCGAATGAATCCTTTTTGGAACGTTTGAGTGTTCCGTTACCTTCGTCATCCAGATCCACGTAGATGAAACCATAACGTTTGGACATTTCGGAAGTGGACATGCTCACAAGGTCAATCGGGCCCCATGCTGTAAATCCAATCAGATCGACGCCATCTTTGATGGCTTCTTTCATTTGTTCGATGTGTTTTTTCAGGTAATCCACACGATAGGAGTCATGGATCGAACCGTCTTCTTCAACACGGTCATATGCACCCAGACCATTTTCTACGATGAACAATGGTTTCTGGTAACGATCCCAGAAGTTGTTCAAGGTTACGCGCAGACCGATCGGATCGATCTCCCAGCCCCAGTCGGATGCTTCCAGATAAGGGTTTTTCACGCCGCCAGTCAGGTTACCCGATGTTTCTTCCTTGTCTGCAGATGCAGATTTGGTTACGGACATGTAGTAGCTGAAGGAGATGAAATCAACGGTATTGTTCAGCAAGATCTCGTCATCGCCTGCTTCTTTTTGGATCACGATGTCGTTTTCTTCAAAATAACGAGCCATGTAGTTCGGGTATTTACCACGAGCATGCATGTCCGTGAAGAAGAGGTTAATCTGATTCTCGTGTTGAGCCAGACGAACATCTACCGGATTACATGTTGCTGCATAAGTTTCCATACGAGCAAGCATACAACCCACTTGGGAACCAGGCATAATCTCGTGAGCAAGCTTCGTTACCAATGCACTTGCTACAAATTGGTGATGCAGCGCTTGATAAGTGGTTTGCAGTTTGTTGTCCACTTTATCGATCAGAATGCCGCCGCCAGTGTATGGGCTGAACAGCATGACGTTAATTTCATTAAACGTCAGCCAGTATTTCACTTTATTTTTATAACGGTTGAACACCGTTTCTGCATACCGAACATAGTGCTGGATTACTTCACGGCCAGCCCAGCCGTTATATTTTTGCGTCAAGCCAAGCGGTGTCTCATAGTGAGACAATGTAACGAGCGGCTCGATGCCATATTTCAACAATTCGTCGAATACTTCATCATAGAATTTCAAACCTGCTTCATTTGGCTCTTGATCATAACCGTTCGGGAAAATACGTGCCCAGTGAATGGACAAACGGAATACTTTGAAGCCCATTTCAGCGAACAATGCAATATCTTCTCTAAAGTGATGGTAGAAATCGATACCAAAACGTTTCGGGAAACGTTCTTCAAATTTGCCGGAGAGGATCTCTTCGATTCGGGAAGAGGAAATTTCCATAGCATGTCCGCCTGTACGCTTCTCTTTGGGAACATGAGCGATCATGTCCGCTGTGGAGAGGCCTTTGCCGTCCTTATCGAATGCACCCTCCAATTGATTGGCAGCTGTAGCGCCGCCCCATAGGAAGTTTTCGGGGAATCCTTTTTTTGCCGTGGTCATGAACAACAACCTCTTTTCGAAATTTATTTTGGTTTTTCCAGGTAAAAAATGGTGTGATTTAGAGCAGAAAACAAGAAAAACCTAAACTCAAGGTAAAATAGCACCAAAAAAAAGGAGCTTTCATTTCACCATCAGTTTAGGTTTTGCCTGTCTTCACAGTTACAATCCATCAAAAGATGTTATTGCATATTCTGTTGTGTTTGCTCTTGTAATGTAAGCGTAACATATCTATTTTGCAAAATCAACTTCACTGGATCATATGATCGTTCGCACACTCTCACCATCGAAAAAATTAACGCGGCATACGCATAATCGCTGCCCTTAATGCCTGCGCTCCTTTCTCCGTTTCCAGGTAAACAGCGGGACTTTGGTCCCCTAAAGCCGGGATATCTTTCGCCATCCATTCAAAAGCGTACTCCCCCATTTCACACAAAAGCACCCGACTTATATCTGCCGGAATCCCTTGTAATCGCGCACGTTCTACCCACGCGGGGTCCATCTGTTGTCCAAGTTCTTCGAACAATTCGGAAAATGAGTCCCAGCTTGCCTGATTAAACTCCTTTAAATAGATACCTTTCATACTCATGTAATTTCACTCCCTGGATTGCAATTAATAACACCGAAGTCCTATCTGACACAATTCATCCTTAAGCCGCTTGAATCCGTTTCTGTAACAGGTAGACTTAATTTTAAATGTTTTTCGGGGGAAAGAACAGTCAAGGAGGATTCAAGAATGACTCAGGAAGAAAACACATCCGGTTGGGATGCGATTGATCAATCTATGCGTGAATTGTATGGGGAACAAGAGCCAAAACACTACGGCACTGCCCTTCCGTATATTCTTGGAGGTCCCGATCCACTCGATGGCATTAGTGTTTATGAGGTGAACACACCTATGCCTCACTGGCATTTTGTTACCTACGGTTTCTCTGAATTATATGAAAAAGAGATGCAGGATGCATCCAAGAGCGGGTATGGTTTTGAGCTCACCTTTCGTCTTACACGCAGTGAAGCAGAGACTGATCCGCCAGCCTGGGCGCTGAATCTGCTACAGAATGTAGGACGTTACGTGTTCAACAGCGGAAATATCTTTCAGCCAGGAGATTACATGGACGCCAATGGCCCCATCTGTCTGGAATCCGATACTTTGCTGACTGCTCTCTCGTTTATTGAAGATCCGGACCTACCCGCGATCTCAACGCCTAATGGTTCAGCGCAATTTATTCAGATGGTTGGCATTACAGGTCGGGAACTGGAAATGATTCAAAGTTGGAATGCTCGTGGCTTGCTGTCTGCCTCCTCCATGTTCATGCCCAAATATGTGACGGATCTGATGAGAAATTCGTACGCAGATATTCCTTCGGTTATACAAGCGGTTGAGGATGGAATGGAACAGGACGGGTCCAGCACAGCATTTTTATTCATACAACAACTGGCTTGGGAATCTCCTCGCAAAAAATTGCTGCAAAAATCGGTTCCGGCCAAACTCCAGCTTGGAGCCAAACAAGCCGTATTAGTTGGCACCATCCTTCGTAGCCGAATTTCGAAAGGTGCCTCTCTATCCTTGATCGGACCGGATACTAATATTCTGTTCGAAGCAGGAGAACATCCAGCTGTATTGGAATCGGACAGACAAGTTACCCTGACGGTGAACAAACAAATTGTTGATGAGCTGGCAGAGAACCTTCGCCCGTTTGAAGGAACATTTGAGATAACTTCATTGGATCATATTCTCGTTCAGATTGTTAGAACAGAGATTAAGAACCAGGAAGGACACGTCATTCAAACGATTGGATGAGAACTGTGCAGCAAGGAGGAAACAGCATGCCTGCCATTACATTTACCTCACGACACAAAGAGTCTCCGACTTGCTCGCATGCAGCAGGAACGGCTCCGTTCGACTATTTACCAAAATCCAGTCTGGACAGGCTTCGTAAAATCAATCATTTCCTGATTCATGCATTCCAGAACAGTATCTCGGTTATCCAAGAGAATTTAACGGGCACTTATCTTTTTCTACTCACAGATAGCAACGGTGTGCTCCTCTCGATGAATTATAGTTCAGATCTTAAAGCTGTAGTAGAACATTCCCCCATTCGTCCTGGCATGTTCTTCACTGCACAGAGCTGTGGAGTTAACGCCATATCTGTAACGATGGACAGCAACGAGCCTGTAGTGCTGCTGCCCGAGCAGCATGAAAGTCCTTTTTTTCAAAGCTGGCATTGTTACGCCGCACCTCTGTTCATGGGATCGCAACATGTAGGTTATCTGGATGTGTCCACCATTAATGCAGATATGCAAGGTGAACTGATTGCCATTGCCAAGTTAATTCCAGCGTACATGCAGAACTGTTGCCAGAGTCAACAGACTGCTGAAGTGTGCGACAAACCGGCGGTGGAGTTCACCGAGCGTCAGTTAACCATTCTGGAGATGATAGCCGGAGGCCTCACGGTAAAAGCCATTGCTTTGAAATTAAAGTTCAAGGAATGCACCGTGAATCATCACAAAAAAGTGATTTTTAACAAATTAGGTGTGCAATCCAGCACAGAAGCTGTTTCAATTGCCAGCCGAATGTCTTATGTATAGAAGACCCCTATAGATTCCTATAGGTAGTATATGAGAACGTTTGTGCTACAATTTAGGAAGCAGGCAACATGTAGAGAGAGAAACAAACACACACATTTCAGGAGGGTAATATGACAATTCCAAAAAAAGCTTCTTTATTCGCCATGCTCATTATGATTATGCTGGTTGCAGCCGCTTGCGGTGACAAAGCAGATAACACAGCCGCAACAGAAGAGCCTACCCCGACAGAAACAACGACAGGTACTGATTCTGATACAGCGACTACAGAAGAAACAGAGAACACAGAACCAGCAAGCGAAGAGTCCAAGGAAACTGATAATTCCCAAGACGTTGAGCTGGGGACTACGGAAAAAGGTTCTTACACCAATGACTATTTTGGCGTATCTCTGAAATTCCCGGAAGCATGGGAGTTCCAGGATGCTGCAGGCATGAATGAGCTGACAAGTGCTTCATCCGAAGCGATTGCTGGTGATGATGAAACAAAGAAAAAACAAATTGAACTGTCTCAGACCAAAACATTGAATCTGCTTATGGCTTCAAAGTACCCATTGGACGGAGGTCAAGTTGGCCCTTCCGCTATGGCCATTGCTGAGAAAGTAAGCTTGTTGCAAGGCATCCGTACAGGTAAAGACTACCTGGAAGCAACCAAAAAATTCATGGTGGATAGCCAGTTCCCTTACGATTATAAGGAAATGACAACGGAAACCATCGGTGGTAAAGAGATGGATCTGATGCAAATCACGATGGATCCAGGTGACGGTTCAACCGTTACTCAAGATTACTATAGTACAATTATTGAAGGATATGCTTTCAACTTCATATTCACTTACGTGGATGATAAGACCAAAGCCGAGATTGATACCATCAAGAAATCGGTTCAATTCAAATAATCGCTTTTGATTACTGCCATTATACGAAGAACATATAACTCAACCCCGATAACGATCTGTGGAGATCATCGTCGGGGTTCTTTTGTCGTTGAAACAGACTATATATTTCACTATCTAACTAGATATGGCTACCCAGTGCCCTTCCGTGACTTCTACCCACTTGGAATGTTCGAGATTATAACGGTCCTCTACTTCAACATTCTCTCTTGTTGTTTCTTTCACAACATGTCTCTTTTTCTTCGCTTCTACCGCCGGATCAGGGACGGGAATAGCAGATAGCAAAGCCTTGGTGTAAGCATGTTGCGGGTTGGAATAGAGTTCTTCACTCTCTGCAAGCTCCACAATTTTCCCATTATACATCACAGCCACTCGGTCACTGATATGTTTAACCATGGACAAGTCATGCGCGATGAAGAGATACGTCAATCCGAGTCGCTGCTGCAACTCTTCAAGCAATTGTACGATTTGAGCCTGTATCGACACATCCAGTGCAGACAACGGCTCATCACATACGATGAATTCAGGTTCCACAGCCAGAGCTCGTGCAATACCGATCCGCTGTCTCTGTCCACCCGAGAATTCATGTGGATAACGCTGCGCATGGGTAGGATCAAGACCTACCATCTCCAGTAGTTCCTCTACCCGCTTCTCCCGCTGAGATGCTGTACCTGCAAGTTGATGAATATCAAGGGCTTCTCCAATGATATCCATAATCCTCATTTTGGGATTCAGAGATGCATAAGGGTCCTGGAAAATAATCTGCATATGTCTACGCATCGTTTTCATCTCCGAAGCTGACAAGCGATTGAGCGGAACTCCTTTAAACAGTACATCTCCACCTGTTGGCTCATGCAATCGCAGAATGGCACGCCCCGTGGTTGATTTACCACTGCCGGATTCCCCTACAACGCCGAGTGTCTCTCCTTGACGAATATGGAAACTGATATCATTCACAGCCTTTAAGATGTTGCCTTTCCCCAGATTAAAATGTTGTCTGAGTGATTTCACCTCAAGCAACGGCTGATCATCCTCGAGATCTCTCGGGACCAACGATACCGGTTTTGGCTTTTTCTTCTGATCCAGACGTGGTAATGCATTCAGAAGTCTGATCGTATACGGGTGTTTGGGATTAGCAAAAATCTCTGTTGTAGTCCCGGTTTCCACGATCTGCCCTTCTTTCATAACAACAACCCGATCACACATGCCTGCCACTACGCCCAGATCATGCGTGATCAGGATAATCGATGTGCCCAGTTGGTCCTGCATATCTTTCATCAAATTCAGAATCTGAGCTTGAATTGTAACGTCCAGTGCGGTTGTCGGCTCATCGGCAATGAGCAATTCAGGACGACAAGCAAGTGCAATACCAATCATGACCCGCTGACGCATGCCTCCGGAGAATTCGTGTGGATATTGGTTGTAGCGTATTTCACTACGAGTTATCCCCACCCGCTCCATCATGGCAATCGCCTGTTTCTTGGCTTCCCTTTTGGACACCTTCTGATGTTTGATTAGACTTTCGGAGATCTGTTTACCCACTTTAATAGTCGGATTAAGAGAACTCATCGGGTCCTGAAAGATCATGCCAATATCACGCCCACGAATGCTCTCCATCTCTTTCTGCGTTTTATTCGCCAGATCGACCCCTTTGAACAGAATCTCTCCATTTTTCATCTGTGAAGGCGGCGATGCAAGCAGCCTCATAATGGAACGTGCGGTTACACTCTTGCCACTACCCGATTCGCCTACAATGCCTAGTGTCTCTCCTTTGCGCACTTCAAAACTTACCTCTCGTACTGCATGAAACTCACTCTCTCCAGAATGAAAAGAGACCGATAGATCATTAACTTTCAATAAAGGTTCCATGTTATCACCAGCTCTCATCCGTATTTCACATTCACTTATCTCATATGTATACCATTTAATTCCTTGACAATTGTTTAGACCCTAAATAATATATACTATATCAATCGGAATAATGCAATTTAAACCTGAATGAAAGGAGGCACGCTTGGTTTGAATCTTGCAGAAAGCAGCAGACTCTCGCGGTTGGTGCACAATTTAAGTTTTATTTATGGCAAAATGCTACTTCATCCTTCCTACCGATATGTTCTGTTCATTCTTGGATTACCGATCAATCTGGTCGTGTTTCTAATATGGCGTTCGAATCGAAAAAATGACGGCTGGGTAGCCGCCAGGCAGACGGCTGAGCAAGAACTGCTCGCTTCTTCCTATCGGAACAAGATGAAGTTGGAAGTCGAAGAACAGCTACGACGCAAACATCGTTTTTTCCAGCAGCAGGTCAGTGAGGAAGAATTCAGACGTCAGACCGAGGAATGGTTGGAAGAAACGGTTCAGAAAGAGTTGAAGGAGCGGACTTCTCGCATACTTCAGGAACAGGGAAGTCAACGTCTTACGATGGCCGATACATTCCACACCCTTATCGACAAACCGTGGTTTTTCGCGATATCCATTATTCCTGGCTGTCTGATGTATGGCATCCTCTTTTTGTATGGAAATCCTTATCTAAAGTACATATTTGAAAGAATACTGATGACGGTATTTGTCATTCTGGGCGTAGCCACACTCGTATTTACGATTTTGTATATGTCTCCGTTCAACCCGGCAGCTAACATTCTCGGAGAGACAGCAACGCAGGAACAGATTGCAGCATTCAATCAGGTGTATGGCTTGGATCAGCCTTATCTTACACAGCTCTGGAACAATATTAAGGGAGTTGCTCTCTTCGACCTTGGCAAGTCTTTTGCAGGAAATGAAGACGTAACAGCAACGATTGCAAGGAAGTTTCCAATTACATTGACGCTGGCGGTTATCTCCCTGCTGCTAGCACTCGTCATCGCATTGCCCATCGGTATCATCTCAGCGATTAAGCCTAATTCATGGTTCGATTATACGTTTATGTTCATCGCTCTGATTGGATTATCGATCCCGAATTTCTGGCAAGGACTTATTTTCATTCTGAACTTTTCGATCAAATTACAGTGGCTTCCCGCCACCTTCAACCCGCAGAACTGGCTGTCGATCATTATGCCAATCATTGTGCTGGGCACAGGACTTACGGCTGCGGTGGCACGGATGACCCGGTCTTCTACACTGGAAGTCATTCATGAGGATTATGTGATGACCGCCCGCGCCAAGGGGTTAAGCGAACGTCAGGTCATGCTGAAACACGCTGTACGTAATGCATTGATTCCAATCGTAACTGTGGTTGGACTTCAATTCGGAGCCATGCTTGGCGGGGCAGCAGTGACGGAGAAAGTGTTTAATATCAGCGGTCTCGGCAGCTATATTGTGGATAAGCAATTCATCCCCGATATTCCGAGTATCATGGGCGGAGTAATCTACACAGCAATTACGATCTCCATTATCAATGTAGCGGTTGATCTGCTGTACGCTTTTATTGATCCAAGAGTGCGCTCCAAGATGAAACAATATTAAAGTGTGTGTTGAACTACCTCTTAAAGCAGGTGTATTATGACAAACTCGTCCTTAACACAAGAAATGCGTTTCCGGCTTAAGTCTTCTCGAGAATACAGTCAGGCAAGCTTCGCCTGGATCACGTCCCTTCTCTTGACTGCCTTGTTGCTGTTCAACAGTTATGACTGGAGCGGGCAGACGTTCAAACCATTTCTGCTAACGATACTTGGGATCTATGTATTCTTCACACTGGTCCAAAGTGTCATCACCCTTCGGATTCGAAAAGACTTGATCCGTACAGGTACGATCTCTACTTTGACCCGCAGGTTAGCCTGGGTTCAGCTACTTGCCATCATTTCTGGCAACATATTTATCGTAACGGCAGCCTTTCATCTGATTCGAAAAGCCAGGAATGTGGAGTACACCTTTGCGGTATATATGCTGTTAACCCAGCTGTTCGTCATCGGTGTATCTGCGTTAAATGTTTTCAAACCCTATGTGGCTGACAACTTTCTGCCAGCTATGGCGGTGCTCATATTTATTCTGGTCATCGACCTGGTCGTACTGATTATCGTATCCCGATATAACGCGACCTCTATCCTCCCTCGCTGGATGATCGGTGTCAGTGTAGTACTGATTCTGACCTCAATCACAGGTAATGTATTTGCCCTATTGCTCGGCATTTCCATTATTGGGCGCATTCGCACACAGGGGAAACAAAAATCAAACTTCTGGAATGATCTGTGGGAGCGACTTGCTCCGAATATGACTGCCATGTCCGGTTTGTTTTTTATCATTTTTCTGTTCTCGATATCGATTTGCAGCTTCTTTACTTTTGATTACAGCATGGCTGTGGAAAACAACTACTCCGCTCTGCTTCAACCCCCTTCCCTTGCGTATCCCTTGGGAACGGACGACTTCGGACGATGTTTATTTTCCCGGATTGTATTTGGTGCCCGGATCTCCTTGATCGTAGGTTGCATGTCGACCATCATTCCTGTGTTGATCGGTGGAGTCCTCGGAGCATTCTCCGGCTTCTACGGAAGGCATACGGATAACATCATTATGCGGCTGCTCGATATTCTCTATGCGATTCCGGGAATTCTGCTTGCCATTGCCATTATTGCAGCGTTTGGAGCCAATACGATCAATCTCATTCTGGCGCTGAGTCTGGGTTCGATCCCAACTTACGCCCGTACCATGAGAGCCAGTGTGCTCTATGTATCTACTTTTGAATTTGTGGAAGCTGCACGTGCACTGGGGTACAACAATCGTACGATTATTTTCAAACACATTATTCCCAACTCCCTTGCGCCCATGATTATCAAGTCCACACTCACGATTGGTGGAGCGGTTATCGCTACCAGCAGTTTGAGTTATCTGGGACTCGGCGTGGAGCCGCATATTCCGGAATGGGGTAACATTCTGAAGCTCGGCAGTACATACCTGGAGACCCACTCTTATCTGGCGATTTATCCAGGCTTGGCTATTATTCTGCTGGTTCTTTCGTTTAACTTTCTCGGTGACGGTCTGCGTGATGCGCTTGATCCCAAGCTGGAAAAGGCATAACTGATTCGTCGTTGAAATGAATGATATAGAAAAAAGAAATCACACATCACACATTCAAGATATGGAGGGTAATCCCATGAAAAAACGTACACTGATCTCATTACTATTAATTCTCGTCATTGTGATTTCCGGCTGCAGTGTAAAAACGAAAACTGAATCCCAGGCGGAGACCGCACCAGCGGACGCAACAGAAACTGCACAAAAACCGGCAGACATTGAACTGCTCGCCATGAGTTCTTCCGAAAATGATGTAAACATTGTCCGCGACCAACTGACTAAAAACGGCTTCAATGTGAAGCTGAACCTGCAGCCGGATTACGGTAGCTTCAAATCCCAGCAGGATGCAGGGAATTATGACATTGCCTTGTCCAGCTGGACAACGGTAACGGGAAATCCCGATTATGCGGTGCGTTCCCTTTTCAAAACAGGTGGAGATTACAGTATCCTTGCGGATGGGGAACTTGATAAACTCATCGATCAGGCAGCTACTCAAACTCCAGATGAGTACAAAGACACGTACAAACAATTGGAAGATCGCTTGGTAACAGATCAAGCGTATATCGCTCCTTTGTACATTTCCCTGAAAAGTCAGGCTGTGAACAAAGACATTCTGAATGTCGACACCGTTCGTCTCTCCAAATCCCGCGCCATGGCTTGGGAACCGATTGAGTTCAAGGACAGCTCCAAAAATGCCAAAGATCCGTTGATTCTGACGCAAAGTGCATCCGTACTGACTTCCCTTGATCCGATCAAAGGAAACGACGGTTCCATCAACCAGTTGAACACCAATATGTATGTACGTCTCGTTAACTTGACAGATGACGATCAGCTGACAGCAGATGGATCACTGTCCCATAACTTCAGTATTGCTGAAGGTAATTCGGACTACTACTTCATTCTCAGAGACGATATCAACTTTGCGAAGATTGATAACAAAAAAGCTGTAGATACAGGAGAACGTGTCGGTGCAGATGATGTGATCTTCTCCCTGGATCGTGCTAAAAATAAAGATTCCGTTCCGGATCACCGGACGTACAGTCTGCATGAACACATCAAAGAAGCTGAGGTTGTAACGGATCTGAGTGCATTACAATCCATCAAACAATCCAGCGGTAACGGCACAATCCTCGAAGCATTGGAACAAGGATTGGGCAACAAAATTACAGAACTCGTGACGGACAAAACCAAAGCAGATAATAGCGCAGGTAAATATCAGGTCGTTAAACTGACAACAACTGAACCTTTCCCGCAAGTACTGAACTACCTGGCTCACCAATCTGCGGGTATCGTGTCCAAAAAACAGGTGGAGAGCATCAACACATATGATGTAGCTTCATTTGACGTCAACAAAGATATTCCTTACGGTGATCAGAACACGGTGACTGAAGGCGCAGCATACAATAACACCCTTTATACTAGCGGACCTTATATTTTGTCTTATAAAAATGACTATGAAGGTGTATTCTTAAAAAATCCGGCCTACCGTAAAGGCACGAAAGATGAGCCAAAAATTGCTCAGGTTAACGTCCGATTCATCGCGGATGCAGACAGCGCCCTCTCTGCTCTTCGCAGCAGTGAAATTCACTTATACTACGGTGTACCTGAAACCAAGTATGACATCATCGAAAATGACAGCAAACTGAAACTGCAAAGTCTGCCAAGTAACGCTGTCTCCTATCTGTTGTTTAATACGGCCAATCGTGAAGTTGCCAAGAGCAGTGACCTGAGAAAAGCCGTGCTGTACTCCATTAATCAGGATGAGATTTTGAGCTTCTACAAGAACAACAAACTCAAAGCATACTCTACAGTAAGCCCGCTCGTTCAGACCGGGAATGAATTGAAAGCTGATCCTGCAAAAGTAAAAGAATTCTTGAGTAACTACAACGCCTCCAAGTAAACGCATAACAAAAAAAGGTTGTCACCAGGATCATCTATTTGATCCTGATGGCAGCCTTTTTTATTCTTCCAGCACACGGCAATCTGCCAGAACATCGGGATAGTTTCGCATGCTGTCCGCATCAGTAATTTTGCGAATAACTTTGCACGGTACGCCTGCTGCAAAAGAATGCGGTGGAATATCACGAGTCACCACACTACCTGCTCCGATTACACAGCCGTCTCCAATCGTTACGCCTCCGCACACTGTGACGTTTGCCGAGATCCATACATCGTTACCAATCGTGACCGGTTTGGCATAACATAGCGACTTCACATCACCGTTCTGGTCCACCATCTGTCTCCGCTCGCTGGCAATCATGGGATGAATGGGGGTAACAATCGTAACGTTGGGTCCAAAACTGGTATAGTCCCCGATCGTCACTTGCGCGTCATCTTGTATCGTCAGATTGTAATTACCGAAGAAATGCTCGCCTATCCGGGTATGCACACCATAATGAAAAAAGATGGGACCTTGCATGAATCCACCTTCACCGATCTGCCCCAGTAACTGTTGTAATATCTGATTCCTTTCCTCAGTCTGTTCTTCAAAGGTCTGACTGTAACGCTGACTGAGATTATGGGCTCGCCTTTTGATGATCTTTAATTCGGGATCACTTGGACTAAACAACATGCCCTTCATGATTCTCTCTTCTTCACGCATCACGAATCCTCCTCTACAAGAGTAGCTTATAAAATAAAAGCCACAGACATGAACTGTGGGTTATAAGGCTTCTGATAGAATGCCTGACTTCAACGCCTGAAGCACCATTCCTCGTAACCCAGCATCAAAATCATGTTGGAACGAATCCTGATGTACAATCTCGGGCAACGACGGCATGGGGTGATCCTTCCCGTATTGTTTCCACGCCAAATCCAGCTCTTCTCTCTCCACCCTTTCCTGATAAATGACAATCTGGTGCGGGGCAACGACGGCATTAATCGTTTGCAGGATGTGACATACGTTCACTACAAAATCATCTTTGCTCATGTCACGGTGCCAATCAGGTGAATAAGGAAGATACTTGATCTCACCAAACATCCCGTTTTTCCCACGGATCATCTGTCCATTCAACATCATGCCCATACCCGGCGGGTATCGGTTCGGAAAATAAATTCCTGCTACACTCTGTTCCTTCATATCCGCATGCTGTGTACAGTATCCGCTAATCGCTGCATTCACATCATTCTCCACGAGAACTTTTAGTTGGAACTCACTCTCGATCTCCCGTATCAGATGTGAATGGATAAGCTCTTCATGACTGCTCACCGTGATGTCCCCATCCACGGCTTGCCCCGGAATACCGATGCCGATCATATCAATGGAGGGATATTCCTTAATGAAACGCGCGATAAGTTGCAGCATATGCTGTTTATCAAAAGCAGGCAAGATGCGCTCTTCCTTCAACACAACCTTATTCTCCAGATTCATGACCGTTGCCGAAATCAACTCCTGGCCTTTCATCTCTTTGATGTAAAGAACCAAAGCAAGCTTGAAGTTATAATTATATCGATATGCCTGAGCAGGACGACCGCCGTTAGAGGGAACCACTTTATCCTGGAACAACTCTCCGCCATCACATAATTCCTGAATCAGCGCATTAATGGTAACAACACTAAGATTGGTTAATAAAGCTAATTGCGGTTTGGTCGCCGTCTCAATCTGCTGCATGACTTCACGCACATTATTCAAATTGATGTATTTCATCATTGTAGCGTTGGCTTTTTTCATAACCCTCTCGTTTCTACTCTGGTTCAATTGAGCCAAAGCAATGGTATGGATGTCATTCACACCATATCATAACATAATGCCTTACTCGAACACATGAGTTCCATCGTGCTGGAAAAGGATCGAAATCGGCCGAGCTACTTTGTTCACTCAAACAAATCATCTATCGATTTCACAGGCTTCACTTCAATCGGTTGCTTTGACAAGACCATACTTGCATAGGTACCTGCCCATATTATAACTGCCATAATAACGTAGACCATCCATACTTACCTCCCCGTTTCATGTGGATTATGATTTTGCGATACTTACCACATGTGACTATTTCTCTAGTTAATAAACAAACTTTATAAAGTATATTACGTAAGTATGCGAGGATAATAGTTCTTTGTCAATATGATTTAGATTTATCCGAGCCCTTTTCAGTCCAAGGAACATGTGGACAACATGACTACAACAACGCGTATTATCTCGATGCCCATAAAAAATAACTGTCGAAAGAATCATTCAACGATTCTTTCGGCAGCCGTTTGTTCAATATACAAGCAGTTTATTTTGAATATATTCGCTGTACCCCGGGCAATAAGCTCACAACTTGGATACCCACTCCCCATGCAAAATAGACCAAGTGAATGATAGAGACATCCTGAATCCAGTACACCTGCGCCATAATCCAGATGATGAGAGCAAACCCCGTATACAACGAAAAAGTCCAAGCCCAATAGCGGTCAGGATAGAGATTCAGTCTCTCACCCAGCCCCCAATGAATGTAGCAGATGAGCGAAATAGCAATCATTGTAGGCATCACGCCAAGAACTAGCAATAGGATGATCCCCGGGAACAAAAAACTGGCAAGAGGATTATGCTCAAACCCTCTAGTACCATTCTCACACATGCCGCGTATTGTTCCTGTGCTTCTTTTCACTGTATTGATCTCGAAAATCATTCGTAATGGAAAAACTTGATAAAAGAACGTACGTTCGGTATAATGAGATTATCCTGAATAAGCGAGAGGCAGATATGGACGACAAATTTATTAAGGAATTACGCGAGATTAGTCGGGATGACAGACGAAGATCGGAATTTATGATCCAAGGTTTGAAGGAAACACTGCAAGAACGCAAAGAAGAAGGCTTACTCAAGCGCTGGATACGGCGTAAGAAAACAGAGAAAAAAATCTCTCAAAGATTTAATCAAGATCCTCACTCGGATCAAAAGTAACAACATAAAAAGGAGGCGGAATACGCCTCCCTTGCTATTTACATAAGTGAATTATTTAGAATTCATTAGTTGTGACTTAACCCATAAGTTTGCCAAAGCACACATTTATGCTTCTAAATAAATCAAATCCTAGCTGAACTTGGTTCCTCATAAGCTTACTTGCCTCTTGCCAGTTAGCTAAATGAAAAAAGAGCAGCCTGCCATCCTGCAGTCTGCCCCGTGCTTTATGAACTAACGTTTCCCGTTAGCTTATAAGTAAGGGTCTCTATAGCTCTTTTACCATCTTCACAACTTCAATTTCATAATTTAAATGCTTATAGAAATTTACGGCACGAAGGTTATTGTTAAAGACATTCAGTATAAGCTGTCGATAGCCTTTTTGCTTTGACCACTCTTCTGCTTTGGTCATGAGTCCCTTGCCGACCCCTTTTCCTTCTCCTTGTGGAGAAACCGCAATCGCCACAATATAGCCTTGTTCTATATCGTTCAATTTATCTTTATGCGGCTGTACTTCAAGGAAACCCAGTAGCTCTCCTGTTTCATCTTCCGCCACAAAAATCTCCGTACCAGGAGAAAGATTGTCTACTGATTCTTGGGCTAGGCTGAGCTGTGATTCTTCCATTTTGTCTGGATCACGCCAGCTCATCAGCTCAAAGTCCATAAATCGTAAAGCCAGACTTACAATGAAATCTTTATCGGACTCTTGAAAAGCTCTAATCTGCATACACTTACCCCTTATATATAATATAAATTATGGAATACCTGTTCTAATCTTAAAATTAATGCCGTTATTTCTCCCAAAGCTCGACCAGTCGACCTTCAGGAACTTCATTCAAAATAAACTTTCCAAATTCACTAATCTCTTTTTTCTTTGCAAGAAGTACAGTAATCTGTTCAAGATGCTTCATAGTCTCGTTTAGATTATGTACTTGGAAATTTAACATCACTTGTTGTTCTGTTGGAAAATAACTGTCATTCTCGATAAAGACTGTACCTTTTTTATAACTTCAAGATTCTTAGTTCTCCAAAATACTCCTCCGAAACCTTATATCATCGTATCTAACTCCTGTCTATCATCAAATTTTTAGCTATACGATTACATTAAATATTCGAGGTTTAAATTAAAATACCTTTTTCAACTATTCTGCCCCTTAGCTGAAAAACAGCCGACTATTTAGCCGGCTGTCTGCTTGAGTATCATTCTGAGTTCTGTGCCTGATTTAACTATTTCAGCTTTTGATCTACCCCGTATTACGGCAGAATGGCAAAGGATCGAACTGGAAAACCAGAAGCTTTCTCCGCTTTGGGTACAATATTGAAAATAACAGCGCCCTTGGCCGGCACCTGATCCAGGTTTGTTAACAGCTCGACCTGATATGTATCCTGGTCAAGTACATAATATTCTGCCAGAAGTGCTCCATTCTTCTGATAATCCACCGCTGAATCCGTGTCAAAGGTTTCATGCCCAATGGCTTGTACCTTTCTTTCCTCAAATAAAAACATGAGCGCACTAACCGACCATCCGGGTGCATGACTGTTGCCCTTATCATCCTTGTTATCAAATGTTTCATGGTTAGGCCAGCGTTTGCTCCAATCGGTACGTAAGGCTACAAAGCTTCCAGCTTCAATCAAGCCATGCTGTCTTTCAAATTCAAGAATATGCTCCACATCCAGTGTGAAATCCGGATTGTTCTCTACTTCGGCAGACTGGTCAATGACCACAAGCGGGAGCACAAGCTCCTTCAAACCTAGTTCATCCAGATACCGGGTATCCCGAACGAAGTGGATCGGCGCATCAAGATGTGTCCCGTATTGACCTGGGAACTTGAAGCTCTGGGCAAAGAAACCTTGATCGTGATCAAACAGTGTATCGAATTGTGCTGCCTCAAAAGCTGAAAAATGTGGAGAGCCTGGACCAAACGTATGGGTCAGATCCACCCATTTCTTTTCTTTTAACAATTGAATGGCTTGAATGAGTTCGTTGGACATCCTAATCACCTCATGCACAAAATGGAATAAATTTCTCCTATTATATCTTATTCCACTACAATTGGGGAGCAGTCCCTATATTGGTTCTTGGGGCTGTTAATTTTCAAATTTAAAAACTTCACTGACCGTAGATGTCAGTGAAGTTAATTTATAATACAAGAGTAATCCATTCAATCATGAAAACAAAAGGAGCATGTATGATGCAAACGAAGAACGTATATCTATATGTATTTGATACGATGGCAGATTGGGAGGTAGGATATCTAACTGCTGAATTGAACTCGGGAAGGTATTTCAGGAAAGAGATTAAGCCTTTACAGGTCGTGACCGTAGGCGTGGATAAACATCCGGTAACTACCATGGGAGGATTGAACATCCTTCCTCATATTTCTATTGATGAATGTACATTGAAAGGTGACGACCTCATCATTCTTCCAGGAGGAAACACCTGGATGGACACCATCCATGATCCCCTATTGAAAAAAGTTGCTGCCTCTATAGAAGAGGGGACAGTTATTGCGGCAATTTGCGGTGCGACAGTTGCACTTGCAAAAATAGGGATACTGGATTCCAGACAACATACAAGCAATGATTTAGAATACCTGAAGATGATATGCCCAGATTATACTGGAGAAACCTATTATGTAACGGAGCCTGCAGTAACCGATGGAAATCTAGTTACTGCATCTGGAATAGCTCCGTTAGAATTTACAATGCATGTGTTGAAGCTGTTGAATGTCTATACACCAGAAACCTTACAGGCCTGGTACAAACTATATCAGACTCATGAGTCCAAATACTTCTACGAGTTAATGAATTCTATTGCACCTGAATAACCAGTTTCCCGCGGGTATGATGGGTTTCACTCTTCTCATGTGCTTCCCTTACTCCCTGTTGAGTTAGCGGGTACGTTCCATCAATAATCGATTTGAGCTTGCCTTCCGCAGCCAGTTCAGCCAGCTGATCCAGTTGATCCCCTTTGGGCTCCATCATGAAGACGTTGGCCGTTACTCCGGCTTCCTTGGCAAGCTTCTCATCCGGTTGTTCCACCAAGGATACCAAATGCCCGCCAGACTTTAACACCTTGAAGCTATCGCGCTGAATATCACCGCCCATGGTGTCCAGCACAACATCATAACCGGAGAGAATCTCCGAGAAATCTTCTTTTTTATAGTTGATAAAATGATCCACACCCAACGAACGAAGCAACGCTTCGTTTGATTCACTTGCCGTGGAAGCCACTTCAGCGCCGAGGGACTTGGCGATCTGAATGGCATACGTTCCCACACCACCTGCACCAGCATGAATGAGTACCTTCTGACCTTTGCCTAAACGTCCGTGATCCACAAGTGCCTGCCATGCCGTCATCGCAGCCAGCGGGATCGCTGCCGCTTCCTCAAAGCTCAAGTTCTCCGGTATACGGGCAATAATGTCTGCATCAACAGCAACATATTCTGCATAGGTCCCGAATTGACGCGGACGTGCAAATACCCGATCACCTTCTCTGAACCTCGTGACATTTGAGCCTGCTTCAGCCACAATACCGGCAACATCGCCGCCCAGAATCAACGGAAAATTCTCCGCTACTTCTTTCATATAACCTTGTCTGATTTTGAAGTCTACCGGATTCACCGACGTGGCATGTGTTCGAATTAATACCTGATTCACTCCACATGTTGGCTTGGCTACTTCTTGTTCCTTCAATTGTTCCGCTCCACCAAATTCCTCAATCACAATTGCTTTCATTAGAAATCCCAGCCTTTCCATTGATTATTGTTATACTCTCTCTCCCTTCATTACCCTTTCCCGGCGATCACTTGACCTATTCATTCAAAATTCACAGCAATCTGGGATTCACAAGCCCGTTCAACAATCGTGATATAATGTCCATTATCGATTACGTTAAATCTTAACCCAATAACTGAACAAGCGAGGTAACACGATGGAAGTAGAAGTAAGTACATTACATTCATTTTCGGACAAGGCTCATGGCGGAAACCCCGCAGGTGTTGTTTTACAAGCAGCGCATTTGTCTGAAACCCAGATGCAGGAGATTGCCAGACAAGTCGGTTTTTCAGAGACTGCGTTTGTCATGCCGTCGGATCAGGCTGATTTCAAAGTACGTTATTTCACCCCAAGTGATGAAGTCGATCTATGTGGACATGCCACAATTGCTTTATTTTATCTAATGAAGACACAACATCTCGTTAATGTTGGTACATATACACTGGAGACACTGGCCGGAATTCTTAAAGTTGATATCGAAGTCAATGGAGAAGTCTATCTGTCTCAGACGTTACCGGAGTTTGGGGAGATCGTGGATCGACAGCAGATTGCCGATTCGTTACGTATTTCTATGGAGGATTTGAACGCCGAACTACCTGTACAGATCGTATCTACCGGGCTACCCGATATCCTGATAGCTGTTAGAGATGTTAATGTTCTGACCAAAATCGACCCTGACTTCCAGCGTATCACTGAAATATGCAAGGCTCATCATGCCGTAGGTTATCATGTGTTTACACTCGAATCAGATGCTGAGGACGTTCTGGCAGAATGCCGTAATTTTGCACCGCTTTATGATATACCGGAAGAGAGCGCGACAGGCACATCCAATGGTGCCATGCTCTGTTATTTATCCCAATACAACCAGCTTACAGATCCTCATCTTCACACGTACACGATCAGACAAGGGTATACCATGAACCGCCCCTCTGAGATCCGAGCCAGATTAACACTGGACAGCTCTAATGAAATCACACAGATTCAGGTTGGCGGTAGTGCAATTCATATCAAAAACATTCAAATACACCTCCCTTAGTGGGAGGTGTTTTACGTACTTAGGATATGTAAACTATCTTATGCGAAGCAGTGTAGTAGCCTGTGTTCATCATTGAATTTGTTGTAAAAATCGTAGTACAGCTACCTCCAACTGGTTCAGCCCTGGTTGCTCTATAGGAAAATGACCTGCCCCTTCCAAGATCACACATTCCTTCTCCACCACCAGACGATCAAAAAAAGATTGGCTGAACCTGATCGGTGTCATGGGGTCCAGTTCAGGGTGAACCAACAGGACCGGACACTGGCTGAACTGTTCCGGGCTTACCTCCGGTTTTTTATTAAGAAATGTTCTTAATAATTCCAACGGAATACGTGTAGCTGCCGCTTGTGGATCATCCATAATAAGCCGGGTTAAGTCCTTGTTATTAGTAATCAGTTGCATTCGGGATACCTGTTTGACCGAAATACGTACATGATCCAGCAGACCAGGGAACAGATCCATCATCCGTTTTCCCGCCCGGCTTACCAGACGATTCGGTGCAAGCTGGTCTCGCATTTTCGGATTACTCGTGTCTACAAATGTAGTTGCGATCAAACCCTTAACACGCTTGCTGCGTGCACTGGTGTGATAGGCAAGCATCCCTCCGATGCTACTTCCCAATACAACGATTGTCTTGCCGTCATTCTTGTATTCCCTTTCGATGAGTGACACAAGTAGCTCTATCCATAGTTCGTAGTTAATACGTGTACCAGACATTGCGTAACTTAACCCATATGGCGGAAGATCTGGCGATACCACCTCGTATCCATGTCGCTGCAACATGCGGGCATACGGAGCGAGCAACCTGCCATTGCCTCCCGCACCATGAATGAACAGAATTTTGATTGAAGATTCCGGGGCAGGTAAACGATCGATATGCAGATGAACCCCATTTGACTCCCACCATTCTTCCTCAGGAGCTGTATGCTCCCCTAACCTCACTTCTTCCGGGAAAAAGCCCTGATACTGTTTCCAATAGGGATGTGTTGTCTGATATGAAGGCAAACTTTTTTTCATACGTTACATTCTCCTCTTTTTGTATACAAAAAAAAGCCGTACAGTGTACGACTTTTCGTTAAGAATACGTCTATGACCATACTTCTTTTTATAACACCTTCGTATATCTGTCAATCGGGAAACTGTACATTGCCCGGTACGATATATGCACCACCTGACCCATCATTAGGCAGAGCTGGGATCGTGTCATTTAATACCTGACCGCGAATATCGGTAATACGAACGTTTAATTTTTCTTTGCCCAGTCCGGTTCCGAGGAAATGATTATAGTCTTGCTTTTCAAGATTGAGCCACGTACCATCCTTCTGTTTCACCTCGAACTTCAGCACCGGATATTTGTGATTACGAACCTGAATGGCTGCCCACCACTGACTGCTGCCTTCCTTGATCCGATAAGAGACGTTGCCTTGAATTGGAGCTTTGACCACTTTCCAGCTGATATCGATTTTGCCTGCCTTTGGGTCACCGATCAGGTTAAAAGCATTCGGTGAGAGATCCAGCGCTCCGCTGGCACCCTCTGGATAGAGGTCTGTTACATAGACTGTTGTTTTGCCTTTAGGACCCTGCACCTCGAGATAGGCTCCCGCTAAAGCGGCTTTGACACCGTTATAATTGAGTTGGAACGGATTAAGTGCAGTAATCTTCATGTCCGCCGGGATGGGATCAAGCAACACCGCACCTCCCGAGTAACCTGAGCCTGTATACGTCGCGTAACCCTGATATGTATCGTTCCATGCAGCAGATGCAGGCAGAGCAAATAATACGAGACTGAGCAACATCCCTGTACCGGCCCATTTTAACCGTTGAAATCTACTTTTCTTGTTCATGAGCTATTCCTCCTCGTTCGTTCTACCTTCTGTTACATTGAAACATAAGTTGAACTAAAGAATATTTACACTTGCCACTCCGATGACAGAATAACCTTCCGATCACTGTTATCCCCAGATTTTTTGATTCAATTTTACAAAGGTGAAAATCTGTTGATAAAGGCGAACGCTCCGCTTCTTCAGGTTTCTTCTGTCCTCTACGTTCTGGTGTAAATGATCCATTCAACTGCTAGATTTGAATATAACATTATTTTACATAATAACTTCTTATTTTCAATCCCTCTCAACTAAATCACATCTTTAGTCCTGCCCGTGGACTTGAACATTCACGACCACGCACAAGATATGGATACATACCATAATTTGGTGGAATGAGCATAATTACAAGCCGACATTGGGACGATTCCCAATAATAAAAAAACGCCACACCCCGGAGTGATTTCTCTCTCCAAACAGTGTGACGCTTATTAAGCATTACGGTTAAAATTCCCTGGCTGTCCAGCGACAACCGCATCGGCTCATCCTGTTTCCCTTCGTTTCATCCGCTTCCTTAGCCGCGCATACTGAGCATAGATCCGTGGAGATTCTTTGGTCAGGATAGGCCCCAGCACAGCCAGAATTAACACATACAACACGGCAAACGATTGGATGGATGCCATCAGCCCTCCGGCCTTGCCGATGTTCGCCATGATAATGGAGAATTCGCCCCGGGAAACCAGGGTAAAGCCCACATTCAACGAGGCCTTAGGGCTCATTCCAGCCAGTCTGCCAGCGATCATACCTGCACCATAGTTACTGGCAATCGTCAGAATAACGGCAATAATCGTCATCCCAACAGCTCCGCCAAGTGAAGCCGGCTCGATGGTCAGGCCAAAACTGAAGAAGAAAATTGCACCAAAAAAATCTTTGAAAGGCATGATCTGATGTTCAATCCGACTCACATGTCTTGATTCGCCCAACACAAGCCCCATCATCAACGCTCCAATAGCTTCCGCTACGTGCAGCGTCTCCGAGAAACCGGCTACCAGGAAGAGCAGTGTCATGACGGTAAGCAGAAACAACTCTGATGACTTGATATTCAGTGCCTTATCAATATATTTGATGCTTTTCCTGCCAATAATCAGGAACAGCACAATAAACAGCAGGGCAGACAGCGATACTAACAGAACACTTAGGAATGAAGTTGCCCCGCTGAGCACAAGCCCGGTCAGGATAGAGATATGAATCGCGATGAACAAGTCATCGAACATGATCATGCCCATAATAATCTCTGTTTCAGGGTTTGCCGTGCGTTTCAGATCAACGAGCACTTTAGCTACAATGGCTGTAGAAGAGCTGGTCATGATCCCGCAGACAACAAGTGTCTCCTGAAGGGGCAGATCCATGAACCACCCCAACAGCAATCCAGAGACAAAATTCAGGCCCACATAGAACATGCCCCCGGTCAGAATGGCTTTGCCAGACTTTAATAACCGGGAGACCGAGAACTCCAAACCCAGATAAAATAACAAAAACAGAATGCCAAGCCTGCCCATAAATTCAATAAAGGTCGAACTTTCGATAAAACGTAAATCCACTATGCCAATCTGTGGTGCATGTGGTCCAACAGCCATACCAATCAGGATATAGAAAGGAATGACCGAAAATCGTAATCGTGAAGATATCAGCCCAGTAAGTGTAATCAGCGCAACGGCAATTCCCACTTCGAATATGAGCATATCCATAGGCTAAGTCCGTCCATCAGTTAACAATTGTTTGAGATGTTTGATCTGATTCCGTTCACCGGCAACTACAATTGTAGCTCCAGCGGTAAAAGCATAATCCGGGCCTGGATTAAAATGCTTCTCCTTATCCTTGGTCACAACAGCGAGAATTACGGCGCCCGTGGCCTGACGGATATCCAGTTCACCAATCGTCATGCCTACGCTTGCGGCGTGAGGCTCAATCCGTAGCCATTCGATTAACAGCCCTTCAAGCATCACTTCACGCTCATCCTGAAACTTCGGTTTATAGGTCATACCACCAACAATAGCGGCTACCGCCCGGGCTTCATCATCGTCCAGGGTGACAAGAGATACCATATCACCCACCTCTTCAGGTGTATCTCCTGACTCCATATGGAACAGGTCACGTCGCTCGTCGTTATGAATCACTATGACCAAATGCTCACCACTACGGGTATGCAGCCAGTATTTACGTCCAATCCCTGGTAAGTCCGTCTCTTTAAAGTGCATGATCTGCACCCCCTAGCGCCGGCTCGTTCAAGGTTTCGCTTTTCAGCTCGATCCCCGTAATGCGGATTCTCATGGAACCTGATGGTGTATGAACGGACTTAACTTCCCCTTTACTGCCAAGCAGTAATTGACTCCCTACTGGAGAGAGGAAGGAAATACGACCCTCATCAGGATTAGTATCCTCTGGCATGACAATCATGAAAGAATCTGACGTATGAAAATCGAGATATTCAAAATCAATATGACTGCCGATCAATACAGCTGAGTCCAGATCTTCATCAGGACCCAGGAGCAGTTTTTCCACATACTCTGTATATGCAGACAATTGTTTTTCCAATTGTATCCGCTCTGGATCACGCGCGTCGAAATAGGCGTCGAGAAATGTTCTTTTCTCTTCACCGAATGTAAATAGCTGGCTCACCAGCTTCTCTCTGCAATTATGGCGGGAGGTCCTATGGTTCATAATAAATTTCACCCCCTATACAAGCCTTGTTCTCCATGTTGATTGGCATGTTTCTCTTCATCATCTTGTTTTCCTCCTTTATATTTTAAAAAGATCCCGGGATACGAGACCTTCTTACCATCTTACCAAAACTAATATTTTAATCCAGTATATTCGTCTAACTTGCTTTTTTATTATCATTTGTGGTCATATCTTCCATTTAATAACTTAATTCTTCACATCATATGGTAGATCCATAGAACATTTTAATTACTGCATAAAAAACATTTTATGAATTTTCATCTCGTATTTTTATTTGCTTTCCTGTATATTTAACTACAAACTTTTATTCAATTTATGCAAATAAGCCTCTACAGACTTTAACACAATAAAGGAGTGCATCGAAAAAGTGTCCACGATAACAAAAGAAACTAAAGAGTCCGTTCAAGTTACTGCCGCAGAATATGTTCATTCCGTTTATGAGTCGGTTGTTGCCAGAAATCCGCACGAAGACGAGTTCCATCAGGCTGTCAAAGAAATTCTGGATTCCCTTATTCCTGTTATTGAAGCACACCCTAAGTATAAGAACCATAGTCTGTTGGAACAGCTTGTTGAACCCGAACGTGTAATCACATTCCGTGTCCCATGGGTGGATGATCAGGGCAAAGTTCAGGTTAACCGTGGATTCCGGGTGCAATTCAACAGTGCCATTGGCCCTTACAAAGGCGGACTTCGCTTCCATCCTTCTGTATACTCGGGCATCATCAAGTTCCTTGGCTTCGAACAGATCTTCAAAAATGCTTTGACCGGTCTGCCCATTGGCGGTGGTAAAGGTGGTTCTGACTTCGATCCCAAAGGAAAATCAGATCTGGAAGTCATGCGTTTCACGCAAAGCTTCATGACAGAGCTGTACAAATATATCGGTTCCGATACGGATGTACCGGCAGGTGACATTGGTGTAGGCGCAAGGGAAATCGGTTACATGTTCGGCCAATACAAACGTATCCATGGCGGACATGTGGCAGGCGTTTTGACAGGTAAAGGACTGCTGTACGGAGGAAGCTTGGCACGTAAGGAAGCGACTGGCTTCGGCTGTGTGTATTTCGTGAAGGAGATGCTGCAATCCAAAGGGCTCAGCTTCCAAGACAGCACAGTCGTTGTCTCTGGCTCTGGTAATGTGTCCATCTATGCCATTCAGAAGGCACAGGAGCTTGGAGCTACAGTTGTGGCGTGTAGTGACTCAGGTGGCTATATACACGATCCACAAGGCATCAACCTGGATACCGTGAAACGTCTGAAAGAGGTTGATCGTCTTCGCATCAGCGAATACATCAAAGAACACCCGCATGCTACATATACCGAAGGTTGTGAAGGCATCTGGTCTATCCCTTGTGATATTGCTCTTCCATGTGCAACGCAAAATGAGATCGATGAAGAAGCTGCGGCCCTTCTAATCAAAGGTGGCGTGAAGGCCATTGGCGAAGGGGCGAATATGCCTTCCACCCTGGCTGCCATTGACGTCTTCCACGGTGCAGGCGTGCTGTTCGGTCCAGCCAAAGCGGCTAATGCCGGAGGTGTAGCCGTGTCTGCTCTTGAAATGTCACAGAACAGCATGCGGTTGTCCTGGTCATTTGAAGAAGTAGACGCCAAGCTGCATGACATCATGAAGAACATCTACACCAGCTGTGTAGAAGCTGCTGAAGAGTATGGCTGTGAAGGCAACCTCGTAGCCGGAGCGAATATCGCCGGTTTCCTCAAGGTAGCGGATTCCATGATTGCTCAAGGTGTAGTTTAATTTAAATACGTGATTCTCCACGATCAAAGGGCGTTCCCATCCATTTGGGTAACTGCCCTTTTTTCCTTGTCTTCAATTGCTCTAATCGCAATGCAATGGTAAAGTGGTACTGACGTAATTCCATCTATTTGTACTATTATAAGGAAGTGTTTACATTGTCTAACCAACCATTTGCCAGCACTGCGAGTCCTCATCTTAGCGCAGACTGTGAGCAATGTTTTGGCCTGTGCTGTGTTGCCTTGCCCTATGGCAAGTCATCTGACTTTGCTTTTGACAAGGCCAGCGGCACACCCTGTCCCAATCTGCGCACGGACAATCGCTGCGGTATCCATACCCAGCTTCGGCAGAAAGGGTTCAAAGGTTGCACGGTATACGACTGTTTCGGAGCTGGACAGAAGCTGTCCCAAGTGACCTACGCGGGCAAAGATTGGCGTGATCATCCAGAGTCTGCAAACGAGATGTTCGATTGTCTGCCTGCTTTGCGACAACTTCACGAGTTGCTCAGTTATATGAAGGAAATGATGATGAGACCGGAGACGTCATCCCTTCACTCGGCATTTGGTGAGTTATATGAGGAGATTGAGCGCTTGAGCAATCTGGAGCCTGCGGCACTCCTCCGTCTGGACATCGCCAATTATCGGTCCAGTGTGAATCAACTCTTGGTCCAGGCAAGTGAGATGGTACGCGCGAATGTGCCACCCACCGCTCATGGACAAGGGAAGTCGAAGAATAGTAAAAAACGTACCGGAAGTGACTTTTTTGGTGCCAATTTAAAAGGGGCTGACCTGCGGGGCGCAAGCTTCCGAGGGGCTTTAATGATCGCAGCCGATCTCCGAAATGCAGATACACGAAATGCGGATTGGATTGGCGCGGACTTGCGGGATACGGATCTGGGCGATGCAGACCTGAGAGGTGGCATCTTCCTGACGCAATCCCAAATTAATGCAGCCAAAGGTAATGTGAATACCAAGTTGCCGGATCATCTTAACATTCCCTCACACTGGGTGTAGGGTGCCATTTCCGCAAGAGCACGAGCAGGGATACAGGCAGCATAGTACCTGCCAATTTATATGAATATATGAATCGTATACAGCAACAGCAAAAAAAACAGCTCGTCCTATACATCCAAGGACGAGCTGTTTGTTATAAACTCACTGGAACGAATCAGAATTATAACAAGTCGCGGCGGAGATCTTCAGCCGATTTTGGAGACAAGTGACCGAGCGGAATATCAAATACCGTTTTCGCTCCCTTATGTCCTTCCACGCTCAAGCGTTGTGCGGCTCTTGCATACGCTACAAGTACGCTTGCTGTAAATTCAGGATTGCTGTCGAGTTTCAGACCAAATTCAATAATTTGCTTTTGACCAGCCCCTGTAACCCCACTGCGAATAACAAATCCACCATGCGGCATACCTTCATGCTCGGATTTCAATTCTTCTTCGCTAATAAACGTTACAGTTGTATCGTAATCTGCAAAATAGTTAGGCATCGACACAATCGTCTCACGGATCTCATCCTGATTAGCACCATCTTCTGCTACCACATAACATTGACGCAGATGTTTCTCACGTGTAGACAGCTCTGGTGTCTCCCCTGCACGAATGCGGTTGATTACCTCTTCAACAGGTACAGTATACTGTACACCCGCCTTAACGCCTGGAACACGACGAATAGCATCCGAGTGGCCTTGGCTCACACCTTTGCCCCAGAACGTGTACTCTTTTCCTTCTGGCAGGATGGACTGTGCAAGCAGACGGTTCATGGAGAACAAGCCTGGGTCCCAACCTGTGGAAATGACACTTACGTGACCGCCTTGCTCTGCCGCAGCATTAACTTCTTTGTAGAATTCAGGAATCTTCGCATGTGTATCGAAGCTATCTACCGTATTGAACAACTTGGCGATGGCTGGTGTTTGCTCTGGAAGGTCGGTTGCAGAACCACCACAGAGGATCATAACATCAACCTTGCCTATGTATTGCTCCACTGCAGAGATATGCTCAAAACGTACTTCTGTGCTTTCAGCGACCATCTGCTCCGGATTACGACGTGTAAACACAGCAATCAGTTCCAGATCCTCGTTCTGGGAAATGGCTTTCTCTACACCTTTACCCAAGTTACCGTAACCAACAATACCCACTCTAATCATGTTCAATCCTCTCCTGTCTTCTTCTATAGTTGTCTATTACTCTGTTTATAATGATATAACATAACATGTAACCTGTCAGGTTTCCAGTTCGAAATAAAAATACCTTGCAGCGGTGCAGCAATAATGCGGCTCCGTATGCAAGGTATTATGGCGTTCATTCGTTATTTTAGGAAGAAAAAAAGCAGGAAAGAAAAATAGCCCTTATCTTCTGCTTATGATTCTGTCCAGGTCAACGTCAGTTCAATGACGCCTTCCTGTCCCGCCAATGTTCCTCCAATCAAGGACCAGACATCCTGCGTTTCCGGATCGGTTCCCTGAATGATAATATTTTTGTCATCGATCGTCTGACCTGCATCCGTCAACTTTTTGGCGTTGAAGTAATCTTTATACAACTGGGATACGGTTTTCATATCTTGTTCAGTGGAGAAAATCACCATGGCCGATTGCTTGCCTTCATTCTCACCAGAATTGGCTAAACGAATCGTAGCATCTTCCGGCAATGGGAAATCACTTGGCAAGTTCTCCGGCAACTCATTGGTTCCAGCAGTCGCTTCTTCATCACTATCTGAATCCGAGTCGGTTGGTGCAGTCGTGCCCTCCGTTTCGGTCACTGCACTTGTTGTTGCTTCGCTTGTACCTTCATTAGTCGCTTGTTCATTAGTTCCGGAGGAAACTTCAGTGTCCACCTTCTCAGTATCACTCTGTTCATCTGCCGCGCTGCTGCAAGCACTCAGGGCCACCATCATCGCCAGTGCGGCACAGGCCAATACATATTTCCTTCTACTCACCATCTGTTACCACTCCTTCTTCTTCATTTTATGTGCTAATCTCGTTCAAACGGCTGGATCACAGGCACCGCATGAACGTTATTCTTAACCCATATCACAGATACAGATAATACACTTAGAGACAATAGACAACTGACTACAAGAATGGACAGGAAGCGGGTGATTACTTTAAACTTTTTCATCCATCCCTCCTCCTCCTGTTCATCATGTATTTGTGGAATCATGTTACTCATAGGTCACTGGACGGTTTCACTAATTTCATGATCTCGGCGGCGACAATATCCGGTTGACTGTTGTGGATACTGTGTGTCGCTTGTGGAACTGTCAGCTGTGTTCCGTGTCTTGACCATGAAGCAAAATTCGCTTGGTCGTCCTGCCATGCATGACTGTCCTCATCCGACTCCTCCGAACCGGCTGTGAGGATCGTCAGGGGGAAGCCAAACTTCGTTTTGTTCTCAAGCACACACGCTGCATTTGTTCTGGAATTCCGAACCTCTTCCATGACATTGTCATTGTACGCATGTCTCAGCGTGGATATCGTAACGGCTTTTTTCATCGGTTCCGTTACCAGATTTGGGTCAATGACCAGAGATGCCATCATGCGATCCGATTGCAGCAATGTTCGTGCGATGCCTGTTTTCACCAGAAAACGGGACCCATCCATCATCCATTCCGGTGTATTCAAGTCTGTACGACTGTAATACTCCGGGCTTCCGCCATCGATCATGACCATGCCGGCCACCTCATCAGGATACCTTTGCGCAAACCGCAGTGTCTCCAGCGCCCCCAGGGAGTGACCAACCATGATGTAAGGTGGACGTTGACCGGATGTGCGCAGCAATTGGTGGATCTCTTCCGAGATGGTATCAACATCACGAGGGTCATCCGTATAGTCGCTGTATCCGTACCCGAACCGATCATATACCGCAATTTTCACCTGTGATTTCAACTTGTCATATAGCGGACTGAAATCCACATACGGATTGGGTGTACCCCAGCCTGAGGCAAACACCACGGTTACCTCTCCTTTGCCGGCGGTGTAGAGGTGCATGTTGCGACCACTCACTTCATAATACTTGCCTGGCGGGGGATAGGACTTCATATCCTGCGTGGATTGATACGCTTCATACGCTGTACCTGCCAGCAGCAAAAGTCCTGTGGCAAGCATGATGCCTCCCAGCACTTTTAACCCTCTCCGTAACCCCTTCTTCATCTTCTCTACCCCTTACCCCAAAGGTTCATCTATATATGTATGCTTCAATCGTACCCAAGAAATAGCGGGATTGAAACAATCCCGAGTCCAGTTCTTTCCCCAACCAAAGTCCAGTGTTCCTCCCCTACCTGTGACGCAAAAAAAACTGCAAATCTCCCATTCAGGAAACTTGCAGTTCATCTATACTTGTATTCTAAAACTCTTACCTCAATCTATCTCACGATGATCCTTACCTATAGTTGCAAAGTAAGACCCACCGGGCAATGATCACTGCCCATCACATGGCAGTCGATATGCGCATCTGCCACCTTAGGTGCCAATTGATTGGATACGAGAAAATAATCAATGCGCCAGCCCACGTTCCGTTCTCTAACCTTCGGCATATAGGACCACCAGCTGTATACATCCGTACGATCCGGGTACAGATGGCGGAAGCTGTCTACATACCCGGAAGCAAGCAAATCAGTCATCTTGCCACGCTCTTCAAGGGTAAATCCGGAATTGCCCAGATTGGGCTTCGGATTCTTCAGGTCAATCTCCTGATGAGCCACATTCAGGTCTCCACAGACGATAACCGGTTTAGTCTGCTCCAATTGCAGAATGTAGCCCCGGAATCGATCCTCCCATTCCAGACGGTAAGGCAGCCGGGTCAGATCCCGCTTCGCATTAGGGGTATAGACGTTCACCAGATAAAACTCATCATACTCCAGTGTAATCATCCGTCCTTCCGGCTCACTGTCCTCCTCCATCCCGTAACGAACGGATAAAGGCTTGATTCGGCTAAATACAGCCGTACCGGAATATCCTTTTTTGATTGCATAATTCCAATATTGATAAACATCTTCCCCCAGGTCCATCTCAATCTGTCCGGCTTGTAATTTGGTCTCCTGAAGGCAGAAAATATCCGCCTGAGTCTCTTGATAATAATCCATGAATCCTTTGGTCACACATGCCCTTAAGCCATTCACATTCCAGGACACCAGCTTCATATCCTCATCTCCTCACATCTCTCCAATATAGCATGGGCTCATTCAGAGGGACAAGCCTTACGGCTCTGGAATGAGATGGAGTCATTGGAATCCTTGTGGGCTAGCTTGCCTATATTTCGCTTCGTAACTTAGAGAACACCGCAAGGTCAATATATCTGCCTTTCTCAAACTCATGCTGCCGCAGTACACCTTCCTGTTGAAAATCAAGTTTATGTAACAGCTGAATTGACGCCTCGTTCTCCGGTTCAACCTTTGCTTCGATCTTGTTGAGCTGCATGCATGTGAATCCAAAATGTAACACAGCACGGGCCACTTCAGTCATAACACCGCGGCCCCAGAAAGAGGAACGCAAATCGTATCCAATCTCTGCACGGTTATGTACATCTTCATAGTTCAGGAACCCACAGGTTCCGATCACTTTACGAGTTTCACGGTCTTCGATCATCCAGCGTAAACCCGTGTGTTCCTTGAAAATCTTCGTATACCAATTCATCTCGCCCTGTGCATCCTCCACGGATTCAAAGGGAGTGAATGGCATATATTGAACCACAGCTTCATCGGAATATAACGCGAGCAGATCATGGCTGTCTCCAGCCTCGGCTGACCGGAGGATGAATCGTTCTGTCTGAATTAATGGAAATAGATCAAACCTAAATTGCTCACTCATGCGAGGTCTCCTTTGCAACATTCATTGTAGAAGTCCATTTTACTACACTTGCCTTCATCAAGCTTTTACTATTAATATGTTCTATTAAGGCATTACTGTAGAAAAGGATACATAGGAGAGGACGTGCTATTATCACACAATCATATGACGTTATTATCGTTGGAGCCGGCTCCATGGGCATGAGTGCAGGATATTATCTATCGCGCAGTGGATGCAAAACTTTACTAATTGATGCCTTTGATCCTCCGCATACGGAAGGAAGTCATCACGGGGATAGCAGACTGATGCGCCATGTGTACAGTGGTGGGCCTGACTATATCGCCATGGCATTACTTGCACAGAAGTTATGGCACGAGCTGGAGGAAACGACCGGAGACCAACTGTTTGTTCCTTCCGGTGTAATAAATGTGGTTGATCCGGAGATTCATTCCTTCCACAACCGATTGAGCCATGCAGATGATGCAGGCATTCGGTATGAAACATTGCACGCAGCCGAGGTGATGAAACGCTGGCCAGGTATTACAGTACCTGAACATTACGAGGGCATGTATGAGCCTGATGCGGGTTATCTGTATAGCGAACCCTGTATTCGTGCCTTCCGCAAAGCAGCCGAGACTCACGGTGCCACCTTGTTAACGCACACGCTTGTGGAGCATATCGAATACGGACCACATTCCGTTGCAGTTCAGACTTCAGGTGGTGAGACATACCACGCGAATCAAATCATCCTGAGCGCTGGCGCCTGGTTTCAGACATTAAAACCTTTCGTGGATCTCCCCATTCAAGCAGTGCGTAAAACGGTTGGATGGTTTGATGCACCAGAAGCTTTGTACGGCGAGGCACACTTCCCCGGTTTTACACTGGCGGGAAAAGAAGGTACATATTATGGATTTCCAAGCATTGGCGGATCAGGTCTGAAGATGGGTCGTCATGATACGGGTCAGGTGTGGACACCAGGAAGTACAATGGCTCCTTTTGGTACGGAAGAAACGGACGAGGGGGATCTGCGCAGGCTGCTCGAACTTCATATGCCTCAGGCAGCTGGAGAATTGAAACGTGGTAGTGTATGCAAGTATGAATTCACTTCGGATGAAGATTTTATCATCGACCGACACCCTGCCCATGAACGTGTGTGGCTCGCAGGCGGTTTCTCCGGTCACGGCTTCAAATTCGCAAGTGCCATTGGGCAGATTCTATCCGACTTGGTGCAAACGGGGCACACGGATCAGGATATTAGCAGGTTCACCCTATCCCGTTTTCGTTAAGTACCAGCTGGGTGGATGAATATATGTATGTCTAAAATAGTTACTTTTCTTGAGGGTGCAGTGTTGCTTAGAGCACTGCACCTCCAAGAAAAAAGGACACGTAATAACGTTTAATTCATGTGTACTCACACTAATTAACTTTGACGAGGCTCCATTGCTGATTGGCCCCGCCATTGTCGGCCCATTGAATGGTGGAGGCACCCGCGGTCAGAGACCCTTGATTGATGTCAACCGTCAGTCCACTGTTTCGATTCGCAAGTACCACATATCCTCCCACATCAATTGGCAGCCATTGCTGATTGTTGCCCCCGTTATCCTGCCACTGAATCAGAGCGGCTCCGCCTTGTGTGGAACCCGAATTCACATCCAGCAAAAGCCCACTGCCTACATTGCGAATGTTGTAATATCCGTTACCTGCCGACTCCAGCTTCCATTGCTGGTTGGCTGCTCCATTATCATTCCACTGAATGATTGTTGCCCCACCCGTAGAAGAAGCACCGTTAACATCGAGTGCAAGTCCGCTATTTCGATTGATTAATTTGTAGATGGCCCCGGATTCATATCCTGTACCGCCATTGTAAGTTGCACCGGAAATGACGTAGGTTGTGACCGAATTGGCCTTGGCCGTGGCGGTAAAGGTTTTGTTTTGCACTGAAATATTGGTCAGTTGCTGCAACTTCTCCGTTGAAGAGGTCCGATATACTTGAGCAGACGTGCCTGTGTTCGTAAAACGACTGAGATCATAGGTTACCGTTGTATCCGTCGATTCCGAATTGGTTGTTACCAGCACAACTTTGCCGGAGGCTGCATCATAGGCTGCAAGGGTATTGGCATCATTCATGCCGATAATCTTGTATCCAGGACGAATAAATTTGCTGTAATTGCCCATGACATAATATTTATGGTTCACGGTGTAACTAGTCGTTTGGGTATTGTTCAACACGTTCTTGAAAAATCCCCATCCTTCTGCACTATCCACGGCTTGCCAATACACCCATCCACTTGCGCCCATATTGCGAATATCCTTGAGGATGGTCCGTGACATCGTAAGTCCGCTTGCATCTCCGTCTCCATATTCCGAGGTCCACAGATGTTTGCCCGCAGACGTCGCTGTGTTGCGCAAAGCAGTACGATTGCTTCCGCCATACGTATGGGTGTTAATCTGAGTGATCGCTGATTTAACCGCATTGCTGTAGCTGTTGAACGACACATTGGAATCATCGATACTGTATTCTTCCGGTGCGCTCAGCTTGGTGGACAGGCCCTTTGCATTCAATGAAGCTTGTACCTGACTCAGAATTGTGTTCTGATCCGCACGGTCAAAGTGCATGCCCTCCTGGTCATTGCCCTGCTTCCACCACGTCGAGATCGGTTCATTCAGCGGAGTTACGCTATCAAATGTGATCCCCCAGTTATCCCGAAAATGCTTCACAACCTCGGTTAAGTAATCGGCAAAATCATCGTAGTAATCGGGCTTGAGGTTGTTACCACCATTGGCCGAACCGGACACATTGCCACTGATCGTCATCCAGTAAGGTGCGGAATTCGCAAAAGCTTCGATGACATTCACACCTTGAGCTTTGGCAGCTTGCAGCATATATCGTTGGTTTGCATCTGCATTCCAGTCATACACACCAGGAGAAGGCTGGTAACCAGGAACGGCTTTGCGATATTCAAGGATATTGGATGATGGATTATCCCCGCCTCCAATGTTGTACCGCAGGATATTCAGACCCAGTCCGGTATTTGCATTGAACATTTTCTCCACATACTCATCCCGATTGGAATATTCTCCAACCACTTTGCCCCACCACGCGAGGGATGTTCCCCATCCTTCCATCGTCTGATATTGCTTCGATGGATCGGCAACAGCCGTGTAGGCTCCTGCAGCAGATACCTCTGTCCCCACACCTAAACTTCCTGTTAGCAGACTTCCTGCCAGCAGCAGCGAGCTCATCCGTTTTAACCACTTCATCCGCTTCACTCCTTATCATTTTACACTTGCACTCCGATGTCAGAACAACTTTCCGATCGCTGTTATCCCCAGATTTTTAATTATTCTTAAAAAGGGGAAAATCCGGGGATAGCGTATGCTTCCGATGTAGCTTTCTTTCAGAAAGCTTTTAGGCGCACGCTTCGCTTCTTCAAGTTATTTCTGACCTCTCCGTTATCGTGTAAATGTATAGTTTAACTTAGAAAATAAACACCTAATATTGTGCAACCTCGCGGAAAGTCGCGTCTGACTTATCGAGTGCGGTAACGACAGCTTCCAGTTTCAGCACATTATTATAATGTCTCAGATACAGGTTCGGGTTACTAAACGAGGCATACGATGTCCAACCAGCGTTAGCAAGTCCATTTACACGTTTGAACGTGGCGTCATTTCGGAACGTAGTGCTGCCGTCATTTTTCACGAGTGTGATGCTGCCATTATTATTGCGCAGGAAATAACCCGGATAATTCATGGACTCAAACGAAATGCCTGTTGCATTCGACAGCCCGGGAACGATACGGAATTGTGCATCTTCCGCCGGACTGACACTCGCATCAATCCGTGCCTGATAGTTATAGTGACGAATGAAGCTGCCAGGCACATTGAATGACTCCAGCTTGCGGATATCCCCCGGTTGTCCGGACTCTTTCAATACGGTCATATGCCGGACGAGTCCGGTAAGACCTGCAATCTCTTGTTTGGCACCCCAAGTCTGGAAGTTGTCAGCAGAGTCGCTGTAATAATATTTTTGTGTTGCATAGCCGTCAAAGTAGATTCGCCATGAACCATTATCCAGCTGAACAAGCGCCGGACCTTCCACCCAAGAACCCCAACCTGCCCAATCCCCTGTGCCTTTAAAGGTATAAGGACCCGTTAGCGAAGTTGATGTCGCATATTCAATGTATTTGGTGGTCTCGTTTTTGGTAAAAGCATGATAGGTTGACCCTGTCTTCACGATAAAAGTGTCGATATAATTGGGAGCAATGCCTGCCAGTTCAGTAGGTGCAGACCATGAGGTAGATGTTAGATTGCTACCTGAAGCTGTGAGTACATAAGGTTTGAAATTCTGATAGTTGCCTGGTGAGAGGGACACGATAATGTTTAGACTGCCGTTGCTGTCTTTGAACCATTCTGGTGCCCAGGTGTGTGCGATTGTGGTAGGTGTGGATAATGTAATGTTACGGACAAATGTCCAGTTTACCTTATCCGGGCTGGAGGCGATGCCAATGGTGTTACCTGACCAGTTCGTGGTGTAAACAACGTAATATAGACCATCTGTGTGCTTCATGATGCTGGGATCGCGGATCAGATCGGCCGGAGGTGTATAGGCTGGCCCTTTTAGCAAACCATAGTGGGTTGCATTATAGGATTCGTAGATATACATATTGGACTCACTTGTGTTCGTAAAGGCTGATATCGTATATACACTTGTCGCTGCTCTGGCTGTATTGGGGAATAACATCGTTAATAGAAGTAATGTTCCGAGCAGCAGAATCATTCCGGCCTTGAAACCTTTGGACTTTCCTACTCCTATTCCTCCTATTCCTCCTATTCCTCCTATTCCTCCTATTCCCTCTTCCTTCTTCGTCAACATTGGGTCATCTCCTTATCCATGAGTGATGAACAGAGGAATACCTCACTGTATTACCAAAGACAAAGCGTACCTGGGGCTGTCCCTGATGAGCAACACCTCACGACTACCTGTTCAAATTCCAATTACATGAAGCATCACTCCCTTCAAAGATCATGGATGAACACTCTTTATATATGTAAACGGTTACAATTAATTAAACTACAAGTGTTACCTTAGTTCGTTGTACCAACCTGATCACCACAGTTCCCCCATTCCCTTAGCTAATTCACTCCGCAAGACTGAATCCAAAGATTCACAAGCTCGAGTTATTTGACTAAGAAAATGAGGTAGTGTGACTGTAGTAAAAAAGGTGAAATGCTGCGCCCAACTCGAACTATCTCGATCCAGTTCTTGTTCTCAACTATAGTTGGATCAGTAAGACAGCTAACGATCCATGCATGAACTATTCCACCACAACCCACGGATAACGGGATAATGCGTCCAACAGGAATCGTACTCGTTCTGGTGTTCTGCCTTCTTCATCGAACAAAAGTAATTCATTCTCTTCCTGTAGCCATGCTACTGGAATTTTGTAATCCTCTTGCGGACCAATCTGCCAGTAACGGCCCAGATGATGTCCGTTTAAGTGAATGGTTCCTTTGCTCATTCCGGTCAGGCGAAGCATCAGGTTCACCTTATGGTGCTCGGAAATAGAAGGTTTCGCGAAACGCCAGCGGTACCAGACCGGCTGACCATACGATCCTCGGACTGGAGTATGATTGGATACAGGGTGAGACTTCTCACTCAATGTAGCACGATTAACCGATTCATTCGTGGTGTGGGGCACCAGATTGGCAGTACAATTGCCACCTGCGGCGATACCAGGCTGTCCTGCACGTTGGATTGATCCCTGTCCAGAATGGAGCGATTCCTGTTCTACCTCGTATCTCTCCCATTGTTGCGGAAGCAATGCATCCGTCTCTTCCATACGCCAATCCTTCAGTTCTCCCTGACTCGGATATGTGATCAGTTCCAGTCGATTCAGCGAAGAGCGGCTATACGGCATTTCCAGTGTATTTGTCTCTCCGGTCTTGATATACAAGGAGATGTCTAACGTCTGGAAGGCAAACCAATCCTGATATCCTTCCATCGGAACTTCGATACCATTGATACAAAGACCTTTGCTCAAGGCACCCACAAGAATCGCCCGATCCATGCCATCCAGCGTAAAACTTCTGCTCAGAAGTGGAGATTCTTGGAGAGAGTTCACCTCATCGAGATGCACAAGTCCACGCTCCATACGCCAATCCCGACGAATATCCTGAACCTTGCCATCCAGATACACAGCACCAGCCAGACCTTTGCTCTCACCCAAATACGGGGAGAAGTTCAATCTGCCCATATGCTGTACCAGAATCTGAAGTGTATTCTTCCCTTTGGCCACCTGCAACTGCACACCTGCTGCCCCTACCTGACGAACCAGTGCCTGCTGAACACCATTAACGATGATTCTGGCAGTATCCTGGATATCCGGCAAAATGAGGTTAGTGACCCCTTCGGTTGGACTCTTGAAATCACATTCGTACAATAGATAACCAAAATCTTGTCCGTATCGGGAAAAGTCTTCTGGTTGTCCACTCGCCGGACGCTGCTTCGCAGTTAACGTAACACGTGACAGCTCAGGAGAATCAGACAACGTCGGCGCACTCGGTGATGTCCATGGAAGCTGCTGCTTTATACCTGCAATAGACTCCTCGCTGGCAAAGAACTCGTGACCTGTGAACGTACGTTCTCCATCGGTCCAGTCACCAAGCAGCGTAATTGTGCGATCTGGGTCCGTGATCATACCCTTGACCTGACCAGATGGCAACACGTCCACGTCATCAAACCCGATCACATAACGTAGTCCCTTCTGATCTGTTGCTTCCAATCGCCATGTTCGATTCATCGTTTCTTGATCCAGAATGATGAATCGGATCGGTGTGCCGTTTGCTTCCAGCTGGATCGTTCCCGGCTCTTGGAAATGGAACAAATCGAAGCGGTATACGTTCCTGGCTGAATCATGTTCAACCAGCACTTGCACTGTACTGCCCGTGACGTTTAATACCTCGGCTTCCAGTTCAACAACAGAACGCTGCCCTGCAGCGGCCACGATGAACAGAGTCAATTCTCCGTTTATCATTTCATTGCCCGTAATCATCGTACCCGCAGTCAGGTATACGTGTTCAGCAATCCGTACTCGATCCAGCAACGGAACAATCTGTCCTGGATTCAGAGATACGGGAAGAGTACGGCCTTCTTCCAGTGTAATGTGCATCGTTTCGCGTTCATCCTTGTGACTCTCCAGGAACCAAATCTTCTGGTTGTTAGCTTGTCTGCCTCGTACAGATATGCCTTCAGGATGACGTACAACGATCTGTTCTTCTGGAATTTCCTCTGTTTCCATCAGAAGGGCCCCGAAAGCATGGACGAAATAGGACAAATTCTTGGTTACTGCATATTTCGGTGTCACCCGTCCATATTCGTTCAGCGGTGCATCATAGTCATAGGACGTAATCATGAAGATGTCACTGCTACCCATCGTTCTGCCGCCATATCCACCAAAGTTCGTGCCACCATAGAACATGTAGTGACTGATTCCGGTATACCCGGCACGCAGAATCTCCATGATACGTCTCTCTAGTAAAGGGGCTGTCTTCTGAATGGCCGAAGGTCCTCCCCAATTCTCAAACCATCCGGTCCAGAATTCCGTGACCATCTTCGGGGTGTCCGGCTGTTTGGCTCGGAGTTTCTCATAATGCCCGTCAGCACCTGACCAGAAATTAGCCCCTTCAATCGTGCCTTCCGCCCCGCCAACGCAAGTGATCAGCGTAGCGTCAATGCCACGTTGCAACAATCCATCTCTCAGCGTATTCATATGGTCACTTGCAGCAGCGTCATCCATCAGATACCCGTATTCATTTTCCACCTGAACCAGAATGACCGTGCCCCCAGCGGACAGCTGGCGTTCCCGAATAATCGGCACAATCCGGTCAAAATACAAATTCACATAGTGCAGATACTTCTCATTATTTTCCCGGAATTTTACGCCGTCCTTCGTACCAAGCCAGTATGGAAAACCGCCAAAATCCCATTCTGCACAGATAAACGGACCCGGACGCGCGATGACCCACATGCCCAGTTCTGCACACAAATCCAGAAATGCTCCGCAATCGTTGTCCCCTTCAAAAGACCACTGTCCTTCTTCCGGTTCATGCACATTCCACGCAAAGTAAGTGTCGATGCAGTTCATACCTGCCAGCTTCGCCTTCAGCAGAACCTCACGCCATTCCTCCTTTGGCATACGGAAATAATGGATCGTGGCACTGTTCAGAAATATACGCTCTCCGTTTAGGAAAAAACTGCGTGCATCGTATGTTAATTCAGATAGAACACCATTCTCAGCCCTCGCGATGTTCTTCTCCTGTTCCTGCAGCAAAAGGGATGCTTTCTCTGTCAAAGTTATCCCCTCCTTCTCTTTATTTATATAAATTGAACTAAAATTATTTACACTGGCACTCCGATGACAGAACAACCTTCCGATCGCTGTTATCCCCAGATTTTTTTTAATTCCCTTTTCTCAAAGGGAAAATCCGGGGTTAGCGTATGCTTCCGATGTAGCTTTCTTGCAGAAAGCTTGTAGGCGAACGCTTCGCTTTTTCAGGTTTTTTCTGTCCTCTCCGTTTGGTGTAAATGTTTAGTTTAATTTATATAGGTTCATATGTCCTGTAATCTTTTAAAAATATGAGTTCAACTAATGAATATTTACACTGGCACTCCGATGACAGAATAACCTTCCAATCGCTGTTATCCCCAGATTTTTTTGATTCCCTTTTCTCAAAGGGAAAATCCGGGGATAAAGGCGACCGCTCCGCTTCTTCAGGTCCTTTCTGTCCTCTCCGTTTTCTGTGTAAATCTGTAGTTGAACTTATATTCCTTAATCATCAGTTCCCCTGTAACGTCACGCCTTCCAGTACAACCGTTGTGATGGAATTGTCCGCCGTAGGTACTTCCACTCCGTTGGCGTACACCGGGATGTCTTCAAGCTGTTCCATGTTCCGATCCGGTGAAGTTTGATACACCTGAGCGGTGGATGATTTTCCATATGCATACCCTTCCAGTTCAAACGCCGTTGTACCCGCTGACAATTCATTGCGAATCACTAGCACCAATCTCTGGTGTTCCGGATCGTAGGCAGCCAGCGTGCGTCCACCATCGGTTGGAATAATTGTCGCGCCAGGACGAATGAACTTCGTGAACTGGGCCATGCCGTAATACTGTTTGGTCATCTCGTACTGCTCTTCTCCGTTGAAATTGGCATGAATGAAGCCCCAATTATTATTGGCGCCCTCATCTTCAACGGCCTGCCAGTATACCCAGGCGGATGGCTGCATGATTTTCAGATCAAACATGATCCGCTCCGCCAATTCTTGCACCGAGGTCATATCCTCATGACTGTGCGGCTCGCTGCCGCCGGTTCCGTACTCGGACATCCACAGCTTTTTGCCATGGCGTTCTGCCAGCGTGCGCAGCTCTTCCATTTTGCTACCATTATAGGAGTGGGTATTGATCTGCTGGATTACGTCCAGCGTGTCCTGATCATAGAGGTTGAAATTAAACACCGTCTCATCAATGCTGTTATCGTCTGCGGCACTAATGACAGTTCCATCCAGTCCTTTGCTCTTCAACGATGCAGCGACTTTCTTGATAATCTCGGCCTGTTTCTCATTCGTAAAATGACTTCCTTCCTGCATATTGCCCTTCTTCCACCAGTCGGAGGAAGGTTCATTGAGCGGATTCAGTGTGCGGAAGGTGATCCCCCACTCGTCCCGATAATGCTTTACAACTTCGGTCAGATAATCAGCAAATGCATCATACTGGTCATCACGCAGATTATTGCTGCCATCCACGGCTCCGGTAACGGATCCACTGATCGTCATCCAGTAAGGTGGTGAATTGGAGAATGCTTCGGTAATGTTCACACCGCGCTCCATCGAACCCTGTAATACAGCACGCTGACCTGCATCAGCATCCCAGTCCCACTCTCCTGGTTCAGGCTGGAAACCAGGTACATCCCCGCCAGGACGAAGAGCTTTCATCTCCGGATTTTCCTCGCCGCCAATATTGTAACGAACGATGTTCAGACCTAATCCTTTCTCCGGGTCAAAGACCAGATCCATCACTTCACTAACCTTCGCCTGATCCTTCCATCCGCCAAGATCGTTGGCCCACCAGGCAAGTGACGTACCCCAACCTTCAAAATGATCATAGGATTGATCCAGCTTCAGACGTACCGGTTCCCCTTGGAACTCAATTGTTTTGGATGATTCATTGGCAAAATGATTGATAACAATTCCTCCTCCTGCCAGCAGGGCAATCAGAGCGACACCCATGAGGATATAACTCCGTTTGCCTCTGCTGCGTTGTTCTTTATGCGCCATGGGCTAAACAATCCTTTCTCCATGTACGTTGATTACTCTATTGACCTTGAACGTCAGGTTCAAAACATACACACACTACAGACACCATCTGTGTTACTTGATTCCGCTGCTTCCGCCGCTAATGTTAGCCTCATAGACATAACGCTGTCCGAACAGATATACCAGCACCATCGGAATGGTGAGGAAGAGGGATGCGATCATGACCAGGTTCCACGGCGGCATCTGCCCGCCCCCTACCGTAGTCAACAGCTGTACCCCGAGTGCCAGCGGCATTTTCTCCGGATCATTGATATAGATGAGCGGTCCCATGAAGTTGCCCCAGTTATAGGAGAATGAGAAGATCGCAATGGCCGCAAGTATCGGATACGTCAGTGGCATGATGATCTTCCAGTAGATTCCCGGGTGTCCCATACCATCGATCATGGCGGCTTCATCCAGTGATTTTGGAATACTCATGACAAACTGCCGAATCAGAAATACGTTGAACGCTCCGGCAAAGAAACTCGGCACGATCAGCGGGTAAAATGTATTAATCCAGTCCAGATGACGGAAGATGATGAACTGCGGTACCATCGTAACCTCACCCGGAATCATCATCGTACTCAGCAACACAATAAACAGGAAACGGCTGCCTTTTGCTTTGATTCGGGCAAAGCCGTAGGATACGATCGAAGCTGATAATACCGATCCGACAATCGTAAAGATGGTAATGATGACCGAGTTTTTGAGATATGTTCCAAGATTATTATTCGTAAAAATCGTATAAAAGTTCGACCATTGGAACTCCATTGGAACGAAGGTAAAGGCTGATTTGACGGTTGTTGCGTCACTTGCCAGTGCAATAGAGATCATGTACAGGAAAGGCGAAGCAAGCAGCACCCCGACCAGAATCAGAAAAATATAGGATATCGTCTTCTCCACAGTCGATGGATTACTCATTGGCTTTTCCCTCCTCGTAGTGCACCCATAGCGCCGATGAACGGAATACAACGAGTGTCAACACCATGATGATGATGAATAGTACCCAGGCAATCGCCGATGCATATCCCATTTTGTAGAATTGGAACGCATTCTGGAATAAGTAGGGAACAACCATCTGACTTGAATTGTCAGGTCCCCCGGCAGTAACGATGAATACCTGCGCGAAGGTCTGGAGCGCTCCGATCATGCCAGTCACGAGATTGAAGAAAATGACGGGAGTCAGCATTGGGAATGTAATGTGGAAGAACGATTGTGTACTTTTCGCCCCATCGATGGCAGCGGCCTCGTACAGCTCCTGTGGAATGCCTTTCATCCCTGCAAGCAGCAATACCACGCCACCACCCACACCCCATAAGGACATGAGAATCAATGCAGGCTTAACCCAGTTCGGATCAAGAAGCCAGGCAGGACCCTGAATACCGAAGATTGCAAGTGCCTGGTTGATCAAACCTTCAGTTGGCGCAAGCAAGTGGATGAAGAGCAATGAACTCGCAACCACCGGAACAACCGACGGCAGATAGAACAGAATACGGAAGAAGGTGATACCTTTGATTTTCTTGTTGAGGTAATATGCAATCCAGAGCGAGATCGACATCCCCAGCGGAATGGATATTAGCGCATAGAAGAATGTATTGCCGACAGATTTCCAGAAGATCGGATCATCGGTCAGTAACGTTTTGTAATTGTCGATACCGATGAATTCAGGGGACTGGAACAGATCCCAATTCGTGAAGCTCATATAGATGGAAAACAGGATCGGACCCAGAGTCAGCCCCAGAAACCCGATCAGCCAAGGCGAGATGAAGATGTAGAACCATTTCCCGTCCTTTTTTCTCACGTTAAGCCCTCCCATGACGCAGAGAGCAGATGGAACCCGCATTCACGCCGATTCCACCTGTCCTGCTGTCGCTGCTATTTGTGCATGTTCAGAAAAAACCTCTATTTGTAGAGTCTTTCCAGTCCACTCTGAATTTCGGTTACGGTATCATCAAGCGAGGCTTTGTTGTTGAAGTAGACACCCAGCTTATCGTTAATGAGCTTCATCATTTCGTTCCATTGCGGGTTGAATGGTTCTGCATAGATCGTTGATTCACTGAACGCAGCCATGTTGATTTTTTTGCCGCCATATTCAGCATTCAGGAATTCATCACTGGACAGACCGGCTTTGGTTGCAGGAGCATCCTGACCGGCTTTGACCATTGGCATCTGTGCTTCCGGTGTGGTCAGTGCTTCGATGACTTTGAAAGCTTCTTCCTTGTGTTTGGAAGCGTTGGTAATCGTTAACCCGTTAAAGAATGCGTTTGTTTCGCCCCATACCGGAGAGATATCCCAATTAATTCCTTCCACCTTGGCAAGTGAACCGATGTTCCAGAACCCTGTCGTTTCCATGGCGATCTTGCCTTGAGCGAACAGCGGATCAGCTCCGATATTCCCCATGTCGGCAATCTCGGTTGGCGTTGGTCCCGCACCGTGTGTGAAGGTCAGATCATTCATGAATTGTAATGCTTTCCGCACAGGCTCTGTATTGAAGGTTGGTTTGCCACTCTCGTCGAACAGTGAGCCACCGTTCTGGTAGATCAGCTGCATCCATTGCGGCCACCAGCTACCCGGATAGTAACCCCATTGAGTCGTTTTGCCGTTCTCCTTCACCGTCAGCTTCTGAGCTGCCGCCATCAGATCATCCTGCGTCCAATCTTTGGTTGGGTATTCCACCCCAGCCTTGTCGAACAGATCTTTGTTATAAAAGAGGACCATCGCACCTGCCCGATCCGGCAAACCAAATTGTTTGCCATCATACTTCATCAGGTTTGCGATATCATCGGAATAACGTTCGGACATGTTCACATTGTTCGCCTGAATCATGTCATCCAGCGGTATAATCTGATTCTTGGAGGCGTAAGCCTGATAGTTCTCGGCAATCATCATGATGTCCGGCGCCGTTCCTCCGGCGATCATGGTCTGTACCTTCTGGTCATAATCCCCTGCAACCACGTTCAGCTTCACGTTAATATCGGGATACGTCTGTTTCACAATGTCGAGTCGTTCCTGATAAATCTTCTTCTCATCCTCCGAGCCCCAGATTGTCATGCTCAAATCAACCTTGCCACCGGACTCGCCGGAAGAACCGTTTTTACTCCCGCTGCTACAGGCTGTCAGACCCATTACCATGACCAGCATCAATAACGAAATGACCTTTAGACTTCTTCTCATACGTTACGCCCCCTTGATATAATGAATGGATGACTGCACTGAAACCCGTTTCATGAAATGGGTTTCATTAAGCTGAAACATAAAACCCGTTCCACTTTATGAAAGGGGTTTCATTCACGCACTCATTATATTTCACCCTTCGAGGAAATGTCAACGCTTTCTTTTCCAATTACAGGCCCCTTTATCTTGCAGCAGGTCCTGTACTTTGACGCACAATTAGCTCCGGTTGCAGAACGATCTGCTTCTTCGGTTTGCCTTGGTTAATCAGCTCATGCAGCACATCTACAGCCTGTTTGCCAAGCTGATACGTGTTCTGGGATACGGTTGTCAGTTCTGGTATAACGGCACTGGCGAGCGGTGTATCATCAAAACCTACAATGGATATATCCTTCGGAATCGAGAGCCCATGCTCAATCGTTGACTTAATGGCACCAATCGCTGTGTTGTCATTGACACAGATGACTGCGGTGGGTGGATTTTCACGATCCAGCAGTTTGGACATCTCCCGTTTGCCGTCGTCGATGGAGAAGCTGCCGAGCAGTTGCCGTTCTTTTGGTATTTCGAGCCCATGTTCCCGAAGTTTCTTCTGCACAGCTCTGACCTTGACCATGGTGGTGGATAACTCTTTCAGGCCGCCAACAAAGGCGATATCGCGATGCCCCAGTTCAAGCAAATGCTCCGCTGCAAGGGCTGCCCCTGCACCTTCATCCGTGTACACCCGGTGGAACCCTCCTTTGGCAATATTGCCATTAACCAGCACAATCGGCATACGCTTGCCCATATCAATCAATTCCTGAGCCATGTCATCCGGACAGACCTGCATGTTAATACGCCCGCCGAGAAAAATAATCCCGTCTACCCGCTTCTCTCGCAGGATGGACAAATATTCAGATTCCCTGTTGTAGTCGCCTGCGGTATTACACAGAAAGAAGGTATACCCCAATCCGCGAGCCTCATTCTCCGCGCCCCAGAACACTTCCGGGAAGAAGGGATTGGTAATGTCCGGCAGGATGATGGCAATGGTGCCCGTCTCTTTTTTGATCAGACTGCGCGCCTGCGCATTCGGCTGAAACTGGTGTTTTTCAATGATGGACATAATCTTCTCTCGGGTGCTTGCACGCACAGGTGCCGTATCATTCAGTACCCGGGAGACCGTCGCTACAGATACATTTGCTTCTTTGGCGATGTCGTATATGGTGATCGGTGTCATAGCGGAACCTTCCTTTTTCTCTAATTTTCCCTATTTTCCCTGCTTATCATACCAGATAAGGAATGCCGATGAAATGGGTTTCATTGACGGGAGAATGATTTCACACTGAACCCATAGAAATTCCGGGTATAACATTCATACGTGAATTGTTCGTTGCATTACGCATTAGCGTCAATATATACAGGACATGTTTGCTTTTCTTTATTTCACCTTCTAATCTGCGTTTATGGTCCATATATTAAATTGTAAGCGAATTCATTGGAGATTAGAGGAGTGTGAACAACGTCATGATCATTCAAGTCAGTCCGCTGGCAGAAGCAAGACTTACTGAAAAGCTGGGAGATCGACCAGGCTATTTCAAATTGTTTTATGATACCGATGGATGCGGTTGTGACGGAATTGCGGTACTTCTGATCTTGAACGAACCGGATAGCGATGATGTTACCGTAGAAGCGGGGTCGCTTCCCTTTGTAATCAACAAACAGCAGCAGATTTACTTTGAACCCTCTCTGCGTCTGCAATCCGAGCACAGTTTCCCTTCATTCCGACTGAGTAGCGATTCCATGATCTATGGCAGTAATGTCAAAGTCCATGATTTACGAGATACCGCAGACGTAGCCCCTCAGCCCACTGGATGGTTTGTACGATAAACGTTGAATTTGTACTATAATCAAAACCTCCCAAGCCCAGATGTCATGCGGGACGGGAGGTTTTTTATCAATTTTATTGAGTTTATTAGGCATTATTTTCGTAAACATTTCATGTGAACTAACGTTTGCTGTCAGTTCAATGTAACTAAAATTACTTCACAACAATTTCAATTGGGTTCATGGTCATAGAGATATCCGCGATCATATCCACAAAGAGATTTTGTTTCCCTTTTTTGGTTACTATAAACTCATCTTTAACCTCAACCAATTGACCTGATTTAAACTCAGTTACATATCCCACATCCGCATAATTACGCTCCTCGTTACTACCGGAGAAGAAAAAACGAATGATTGGTTCTCCATGAGATACTTCAACTGGTTTAATACCTGTATATTTTAAAGTTCCTTTTACTTTCAGTGCCTCACCCGTACTTATAACAGTTGGTGTGGTTACTTCAAGAACGAAATCAGATGCTACTACACGTTCAGTAATTGTATCTTCATTTTTTTCTTTTGGTGAACATCCCGCAAATATCATGGATACCACTAATACCAACATTAAGATGCTATTACTCATTTTATTAATTTCATATCACCTCTTTCATACTCTAACGAATGATGTATAGAAAGGGTTGCTCAATTTGTTCCTTGATTCTCCTGAACTATCGTTTACTGTTAGTTCAATCATATATCACACGAATTCAATTAACTTCCTATCTATTTCTGCGATATCACCAATTTCTGATGTACCATCCCAAAGGATAATTGAAGAAGCTTCATCGTTTTCAACAAAATCATCAAGTTGGCACAATTCACCCATGAACAGAGCTCCATACTCTGTCCGTTCAGGTCCATGATAACTTGGCTGGAGTCTAAACTTCATTAGCCCTTTGAATTCAGCCGAATTAATATTTTGATTGGTTTCCTCAAACAATTCTCTAATTACACATTGCTTCGCATTCTCTCCAGCTTCAATAATACCACCTGGAAGTTCCCAGTTGTTTCTCCACTTATTATGCATGAATAGATACTTCCCTTCGCACTTCACCACAATTAGAGCATGTGTTAGTGGAGCATCCAGTGTGCTTGTAATGACCTTATCGTACTCGATACGAATAAATTCCAAAAAAATGTTACCTCTTGAATCTGTCATGATTTCCATTTTTACGCCTACATTTCTTTTGTAAAAAAAACGCACTAGACCTAAGTCCTGCGCGTTTTACCAACTTCCGTCTAATAAAGTATTCACCTTTGATTCATGGTCTCTCTGTGCGCCGTTTTGAAATTTGATGTGAGAGAAGAAGGGAATAAGTAGAATAATATTGAACAACTACATAATCATTAAAATAATCGATGAACATATAAATGAGGTTGGCAAAATGAATAATGATAGAAACTGGACAGTTTTATTTATTGGTGGAGCATCAGGAATAGGTAAATCAAGTATTGCTTATGAGATTGCTCGATATTATGGTGTGAATGTCTTGGAAGTAGATGATGTTCACCTATCCGTAAAAACAGTTACAACAAAGGAGCATTTTCCTGTAATTCATTATTGGGATTCTGATATAGATGGGAAATACTTTGGAGTTGACGGCACGGTAAACTGGCTGATTGATGTCAGCAAAGAAATGGTTCCAGTATTAAAAGAGCTTGCAAACCGGCATATTGAAGATAAGTTACCTATCATTATTGAAGGCGATTTTATCTATCCCGAATTAACATTATCTTTCGATAACCCACAGGTGAAATCAATATTTGTACATGAATCAGATAAAAATCAAATAGTGCAGAATTATCTAGCAAGAGAAGGTGGCGAATTACAACATGATAGAGCTGAAGTAAGTATTTCGTATGGAGAATGGATAGCAGATACCTGTAAGAGAAATGGAATTGAATTCATTGAATCAAGACCTTGGAATACTGCTTTAAACAGAGTAATAAAGTGCTTAGTGTAATACGGACATTAGGATAAATTGCTTCTTGTAGCTCTATGGGGAATTAACGGCACTTATTGAACTAAACTGTCCATTAGTTGAATAAAAGCAGCCAATCAAAAATGATCGGCTGCTTTCTTTGTTTTATTGAGCTAACGTTTTCAGCTAGCTTAAGAGTAATTCACTTTTTTAATTGAGTCATCTTTTTCAGGAGTACCGCAGTGCAAACAGATATAACACTGGCTAAGTATAGAAGAGCATATGCTATGGCAGCATAATATGTAAGTTCAGCTTCAATATCGGAGCTTGTAAGAAGCAGAATAATGGAAAAGCCAACAACAAAAACCACAGTACCTAACAGCACATTTTTAATTCCTTCTTTCACATACTCACCTCCCAGGGATTTTTGACAGTTCCCGACCTGCTATTTTAGCATTTATAATTTTTCCTCCCTTAGGCTATTCTCGATTGTGATCTAGCCCTTTCCCAAAACAAGTTTTTTGGTTGTATGATTCGAAAAATTCGGAATGAATATCCAGTGTTTTAATAGTGAGTAGATATCCATTTATCGTTTTAGTAATCATTTCAATTTCAGATACATTGTATGAAGTTATATCCATTTTCGAAATGATCACTTGCTTACTAAGCACTTTTGATAAAGAAGAGGTAATTTGTTTCTTTACATCGTCATTTAAACTTTCAAACTGGAGTACAAGGTTTTCAAGGTCATCCTTGCTATCTTTCATAAAACTGTGGGATTGGATAGCACTATGCTTTGGAGATGAAGACTTGATAGCATAAATCTCAATGATGTCATCCATATTAAATTTAAAGTTTATACCTTCTTCTGTTTCAACAATTAGGTAGCCTTCCTTTAATCCTTTAGCAACACCACGGAAAAATTCATCTCGATTATTAACTTTGAATACTACAGAATGTTGTTCTTTAACTGTCATCTCAATAAATTGTCTCTTATTCATCATATTATGCAATGTGCTCCCCTCCCTTTTAAAGATAAAGTATTCTATATGAGATAGTACATTATTCCATTGTCCTTACACTAACCTGTCCGTTAGTTCAATAAGTTAGATGAACAGTATCGTCCGGGTCTGAACCAGCTGATCCCCATACTTCCCCTTCAACGCGATAACCGCCACCACTCCATTGAAGCAAGTAACCTCCAGTATTCATACCTTGGGTGAAACCTTCTTTAATATTTATCCAATCAAAAGATTCCCCGGCAGCAATCGTTCTAGCGAAATACACTTTACTAGTATCTAAGTGCGTTAAACTAACATTGACTTCATGGCTACTATTGTTCTTCATAAGCAGTTTTATGTGTACAAATTCCGGATTTACAGAAAAGGGTTGCTGTACCGTTGCGCCTCCAGAAGCAATATAGTGGGAGGGTTTGCTCTCTTGTTCGCTTAAAGAATTAGAAAGGGTTGTACTTTCGGACTCGCTTGATAATACACCAGATTTTGGAGTAGACATATTCTCTTGAGTTGGACTTGTTGAATCACAGGCAGTTACGGTCGCTGTTGTTAACGCTAATGCTACAATAGTAAAAAATAGTCTCTTTTTCTTCATTACTTCATTCCTCGTATTCTTTTATTAGTTATTCTAAAAACCTATAAGAAGCTCCTCGTTGTTAACAACGCTATCAATCAATAAAAGTTACACCTGTAATTCACAAGATGGCATTGAGTTACCTTCCCGTTGCTGAACAAAAGCAGCCGATCAGGTTGATCGACTGCTGTCTGAAATTTATTGAGTTACCGTATACTTTTAGTGTAACAAATGACGACTGATAGCATTTGACACTTCAGTCATCGAAAACCGAAATGCTTTTCAACTTCCAATAACATCTGATCTTTATTGGACTGAGATGTTCTCATAAACCATTTTAATTGGTACTGCTCTGCTTGTTGCAGGTAATGATTCGATGCTCGAACCACCGTGTTTAATGTTTCGTCCCGTGCACGTTGTGGATCTGATAAATTAGGGAACACATCCTCCATGCCTCTCAGATGATCTCGATCCAGATACTCCGCTCGAATTAGGCCATCTTCTGCAAACATATAAACAACGCGATTGGGGTTAACAATCTCCCTTAGATAAGCAGGTTCCATAAAAGTATCTACTACGATTGGCTTCTCTTTCCCCATCTGTAACAAATCCAAAATAATAAACTCAACGCTTTCATCAAACACTGAATTTAACCAGTGACTTCTATCGTTCCCACGCCCTAAAAAGAACCATTCCCAATCAATGAAGTGTCGTAAAATTGCTGGATGATCCTGCGGATTAGCCTTTTTTTGATAATCGAAAGTGTGGTCATCGGAGGAATAATAATTCATATCCCATTTTGAAGAAAGTAACTTTGTCATCGTGCTTTTGCCGCCACAAGGGCCTCCACATATCCAATAAACGTGATCTAAATATTGTCTTAATAGTCGGTCTGAAATTTTCATTATACAAATATCCCCCTTGTCTAAGATTATTTCTCAAAAGGGAGCACGTCTATTCTTGTTTGCACTAAATGTCCAGGTCGCTGGCATTGCCACACCGCCTTTCCGATCTTAATTTCTGATAAATTTATTCCTCGGAATCGCTTTTCAAAATCACAACTACTGATCTGTATACTGCAAAGCGTGAATCGGTGTACCTTTAGTGACTTCACCTGTCAATGTATTGATTTCTAGTGGCTCTACTAAAACCTTCCAGCCATTTTCGCTTTCGAAAATTTTATACGGGAGTGGTGGTGACTGTTCGTAGTCTTGTCCTGCATACTTTTGAACTACATAAAATTGAACTTCATCCGTGTTGATTTGTTTGCTTTCCACAATTTCATATCCTGTAGTTGGATTGGTTTTAAAATCCTTCACATATCCTTCTTCACGACTTTTCTCATCCAAATAATTGGTATCTTTAGAATAGAACATCATTCCTTCAACATCCCTAGCAATGTAAGCCTGAAAGTACTCCGTTGCCGCTTCCATCGGAGTTTGGGCTACGACTCTTTCCGCAGTAGTAGTCGATGCTACTAAAATAGAACCAGCAACAACACTGGCAAGTAAAAGCAATACTAATCCTTTTCGTTTCATGGATTGAGAACTCCTTTTTAGTGATAGAGTTGATAGAGTTGGTAATAGCGATCAAATTTTCTTTGAGATCTATTTAGTATAACGCATCGAATTATTGGAAAGTTTTTATATTTATGAGAAATATGTTTACATCTATCTTTTAGCCTCTTTATCCAAACACTTCTTTACGCCCACCTAACTTAATGTTAGATTTTATAACATATTATTATGAAAGCGAGTGGGTTGAAGATGGATCTGCAACAGTTATTGAATATCCCCATTCTCTCCAAAGCAAAGGTTATTGCAGGACATCGCGGACTAGATCGCTTGGTGCAATCAATTAATATTATGGATGCGCCAGATATTGTCCAATTCCTGAAGGCGGGAGATATGCTGCTGACCAACGGTTATATCTTGAAAGAGCGTCCTGATGCTCATCTTGCATTCATTACAGACATGCATACTATTGGCTGTGCGGCGCTTGCTGTCAAGACTCAGCGTTTCTCTCTTGAATTATCTCCGCAACTGCTTGAGACAGCCGACAGGCTGGGCTTCCCAATCATCGAACTGTCTGAGATTGACAATACACTCGGTGAGATATTTCAACATTCGATTAGTGCCATCCTTCAGAATAAAACCCATGAGCTACATTATGCCTTGTCTATTCACAAGCAATTTTCCACGATGGTCATGCAGGGAAAAGGCATACCATCCATCGTAGATACGTTGTCTCAACTGCTATCCTCACCTGTACTACTGCTTGGTTCGAAGAAGCAGATTACGGCAAGCTCCCATTATGCACAACAGATGGATGACCTGTCTCTTGCCGCGCCCATACTGACATTTATAGATGAGCACCCTTCCTTCCACACCGCAATCTCGATCTGCCTGCTTACTGCTGATAAATATCGACACGCCGAGCTTCATCCCATCTTCACGGATCGGCACGAGGGTTATTTGATCGCACTATACGACAGTTCCGCAACCTCTAAACTCTCCACTCTGGCACTGGAGCAAGCCGTCAATGTGATCGGTCTCGAGTTAACCAAGAAGCAAGCCGTCAAGGAGCGCTCCCGCCGTTACAAAAATGAATATTTCTCCGATCTCATTCAGGGTTTCATTCGTTCGGAACAAGAAGCGCTGCATCGCGGCAAGAAATATGGGCTGCAAGCCAAAGGAAGTTCCGTTCTGATCATTGCCAAAAAGGATGAATCCTTAGCGGGCATACCTAAACAGAACTCTACTTCCTCCGGGGAAGAGCGATTAATCTCGGAACGAGACGCTAATTATGAGCTGATTAAACAGGAATTCGCCAGATTGGATCTCTCCTTTGTCATGTTTACTAAGAACGACCAGTTCGGCATACTCGTCTTTTTGGCTGAAACGTCTTGGGACGAACACACCGTTGTTCAGCAGCTTGAGCGGATGGCGATCAATCTGTATACAGAGTCGCAGCTCAGCCTATCCTTCGGCATAGGTAATTCCTACACGAATGTATTGGATATTGGACTCTCCTACAAAGAAGCAGTCAAGGCGCTCCAGTCCGGCTATCAGATGCGAAAGACCCGCTTCGCTCATTCCTATCAAACCATGGATATAAGCCGTCTGCTGCGCATGATTCCCCACGATGAGATGCTGCAGTTCCATCATGAAACCTTTAAGCCCTTCAACGACCGAGATCCAAACGAGCGCAACGAACTGATGAAAACCTTGTCCTCCTTCTATGAGAATCATTGCCAGATCGTCGATACAGCCAAAGAGCTCTTTGTACATCGCAATACAGTGATCTATAGGTTGGAGAAATGCGAGAAACTAACCGGCAGGAACATTAAGGACCCAATGGAGAGCCTTCGCTTCCGACTTGCCTTCGCACTTGAGTCCCTTTTGAATGTTAATCCAGCCCCTAGTGAAGCTAATCATACGTCTTAAATCGAGAACGTGTCATGTATAATGACACGTTCTTTTGTTTTCTTTTCATATTCAATTCACGTTCAATCTTCATTTGTGCATTTTAACTGATTTAATTCTATTTTTATGTTCAGAGTAACTAATGACAATGATGCAAACAGTCTATATGATTAGGAATATATCCATTAATGTCATGTTAATTAACATCAATAACATCAAGAAACGAAAAAACATCAGGCTGTAGGAAAGGGGCTACCTATCATGGCTATACAAATACAAGGCGTATCCAAATCATTTGTCAGTGCAACCGGAGAAGATATTCAGGTCCTGGCTGAGGTTTCGATGCAAATCAAGAAACAGGAGTTCTTCAGTATCGTGGGACCGAGCGGTTGCGGCAAAAGTACGATTTTCAATATTATCGCAGGTCTGCTTAAGCCGACAAATGGGAAGGTTATCGTCTGTGGCGAAGAGATCGATCAGACCACCGGACATGTCGGTTATATGATGCAGAAGGACCTGTTACTTCCTTGGAGAAGCATCCTGGACAATGTCACGCTAGGCTTGGAAGTGAAGGGCATGTCCAAAAAGGATCGCGGCGATATTGCCATGGATTATCTGGATCGCTATGGCCTGGCCTCATTCGCAGAAGCCTATCCCTCCACACTATCAGGCGGTATGCGCCAACGTGTAGCCCTCATTCGTACCCTCGTTACCCAGCCCGATATTATATTACTGGATGAACCCTTCTCCGCACTTGATTATCAGACCAGACTCATTCTGGAGGATGAGATCTTGTCTATCCTGAAATCCGAGGGCAAGACAGGCGTCCTGATCACGCATGACATCGAGGAAGCGATTGCCATCTCCGACCGTATTGCCGTTATGAGTAAACGACCAACAACCGTGAAGCAGGTGTATGACATTGGTCTCGCCTCGCAATATGGCTCAGCACTGAAAGCCCGCTCCGACCAGAAGTTCAAACAGTATTTTGAATCGATCTGGTCAGAGCTTGATATCCAAATGGGGAGGATCAGCTAATGAAGAGCACATCACCTGAAGTTACCCTTGCCGGAAAGCCTGCTGGAGTTGCGAAAAGCAAACGCAGACAGCCCACCTTCTCCAAAGAATGGCTGATGACGATGCTGTGGCGGTTCATTATTGTAGCGGTCATCCTGGTGATCTGGGAATCCGCCGTTCGTCTGAAACTTGTTAACGGATTCCTCATGGGATCACCAAGCGCCATTCTTGATGCCGCCATCACCATGGCTAGCTCAGGACAACTGCTTACAGACGCGTTTGCAACGGTGAATGCCACCGTTATCGGCTTTGTAGCCGGAAGCTTAATCGGATCATTGGCAGGACTGCTCATGTGGTATTCCAAGTCCGTTGCCCGTGTGCTCGATCCATTCATTGTAGCGATGAACGGTATTCCGAAGATCGCACTTGCTCCCATGATTATCATCTGGTTTGGCTCAGGCATCTTCTCCAAAATTGCTCTGGCCTCCGTGGCGACATTTATCGTCGCGCTATTATCCGCCTACCAAGCGACGCATCAAATCGACGAATCCCAGATTAATCTGATGAAATCCTTCGGTGCAAAGAAATCACAAATTTTCCGCAAAATTATCGTTCCTTCCTCTCTGCCATGGATCATCTCGGCCTTCCGGATCAATATCGGTTTGGCACTGGTGTCTGTTGTAGGTGGAGAATTCATCTCTTCAGATAAAGGACTTGGACACATGGTATTCGTCGAAGGTAACCTGTTCAACCTTCCGGCCGTATGGGTCGGCGTGTTCATGCTTATGCTGGTCGCCATGCTCCTCTACACCTGTGTCGGTTATATCGAATCCCGTCTCCTTCCATGGAATGACAACAAGACCAGCAGCAAATCCACATCTGTATAGCTGACCTACAACGATTAAAGGGGACTGATGACTAATGCGTACATTCAAAAAGATAGCTTTTCTAACAGCGATGACGGTTATTTTGACTACACTGCTCAGTGCATGCGGAAGCAATGCCACAACACCCGCGAGTGGTGCAGGTGCATCTGATAGCGGGGGGCAAGCAAATACGCAGGTGGACAAAATTATGGTCTCCGAGGTGTATCACAACCTGCTCTACCTTCCCTTGTATGTAGCGAACAACCAAGGTTTTCTAGAGGAGAATCGCATTGAGCTATCTTCCATCCGTGCTGCCGGAAGCGGTCCAACAGCATTGTCTTCGGTGATCTCAGGCGAGTCGGCGTTCTCCTTCCATGGTCCTGAGCATGTCGCATTTGCTAATGCAAAGGGCGGAGATGCTCGCTCACTGGTCCTTCTATCCGGCAGTGCTCCAGTATGGGCAGTTGCGCGAGAAGGAGTAACCGTGAACTCGACAGCGGATTTCAAAGGTAAAACCATCGTTGTGGGCTTGGCACCTACAAGTTCGAACAGCTTACTGCAGAAACTATTCGCTGACAATAACATCGATATCGACAAGGATGTGACGATCACTGAGGTTCAGAATGGCTCCGAGCTTGGTGCTGTATTAGCCGGCAAAGCCGACATTGCCATCGTTTACGAGCCGCAGCTGGATCAAGGCATTGCTGAGGGACTGCATATTGTCCATGATTTTACGAAGGATTATCCTGACTTTGCCTTTGCAACCATGAATACAACTGCAAGCTTCATTGAAAAGAATCCTGATCTCACCCAGCGCTTTGTCACCTCTATTGAGCAAGCTCTGGACTACATTCAATCGAATCCTGAAGGCGCAAAAGCAGTTGCCGTGAAGGAATTTCCGAATCTGGACAAAAACGTCGTGGAGCAAGCGGTACAACGCATGATCGACAGCAAGGTATATCCTGCGGAGGGGCTCATCAATGAATCAGCCTTCGAGACCGCAATCGACATGCAACGCTTCATCGGCAATCTGAAGGAAGACCTCGCTTACGAGGAGATTATCGATTCAAGCTTCACCACCAAATAGAGAGAGAAAGGGTGATTACTCTGAACCAGGACGACTATCTCACACACCGCCGTACAGAAAGCGCCAAATATGCGGACGGAGTTATTACAAGCGAGGAGCTTGCCCTATTTACAGCAGACTTGGAGCTGATTCGAAACTTCAAGTTGCCAGAAGAAGTAGGGCCCAATCCCCCGCATAGGAGCGTGCCTCTGCGATGATTACGAAACCACTTAACGAGCTGACGATTGCTGAAGCCGCAACACTGATTAAAAATAAGTTGATATCTCCTGTTGAGCTTACAAAATCCTATTTGAATCGCATTGAGAAAGTAGAGCCTTCTGTGCAAGCCTTTGTTACGGTCACCGCCGAACAGGCTTTGCAGGCCGCGAGAGAGTCTGAACAAAAACTGATGAATGGCGAATATCTCGGTCCTCTGCATGGTATTCCCTATGGAGCCAAAGACATTATCCATACCGCTGGCATACGCACCTCCGCTGGATCAAGTACCTTTCCAGACTTCGTACCCGGAACGAATGCAACAGTGATTGATAAGTTGCAAGCTGCAGGAGCTATCCTGCTCGGCAAGACAACAACGACGGAATACGCCTTTCAGGGAGGAGAACCACCAACCCGCAACCCATGGAATTTAGAACATACCCCGGGCGGTTCCAGCTCCGGCTCTGCCGCTGCAGTAGCGGCTGGCATGGCTTCCTTCACACTCGGGACACAGACCTTTGGATCTCTGCTTAGACCCGCAGCTTACAACGGATTAACCTGTATGAAACCCACTTACGGCAGAGTTAGCCGTAATGGTGTCATCACAGCCAGTTGGAGCCTGGATCATATTGGCGCATTCACTCGGTCCGCACAAGATAACGCAATCGTTCTGGAAGCAATGGCCGGGCAAGATGAGCTGGACTCCTTCACGCTTCCTTATGGCAAGCCAGACTTAAAAAATGTTCTTGAGCATCCTATTTCAGAAATGGTGATCGGTCTCCCGAGCAACTTCTTCCAAACCGATGAACCAGCGATCTTGTTAGCGGTAGAGTCGGCAATCGCTGTGCTTGAGAAGCTGGGCATGCAATGGAAGAAAGTTGACCTGCCCTCTTATATGGAAGAGACCATTGCTGCTCATCGTACGGTTATGCGGGCAGAAGCTGCCGCCTTCCATCAGGAACGCTTCGCGGAAGCCTCTGATCGTTACGGCCACACGATGCGGGAGCAGCTTGAACTCGGTTACCAGACGAGTGCCGTTGATTATTTGCAGGCACAACGCATCCGAACGATATTCCGGAGCGAGATGATGATGCTTTTCGATGAAGTGGATGTGTTATTGACTCCATCAACACCCTATGTGGCCCCATACGGCTACAAGACGGGGAGCCCGATTTTTAACGGACCGTTCACCAATACGGGTCTACCGTCCATCACCGTACCCATCGGGTTTGATACCACCTCAGGGAAGCAATTACCTATCGGCATGCAGCTTGCTGGTCCACTCATGCGAGAAGACCGCCTGTTGTCCATCGCTCATCATTATCAGCAGGCTACGAACTGGCATCAGTTAACACCAATCATACACATTCATTAGGAAAGGAATGACAGCTACGATGTCTACCATCATACATGCAAGTGCAGCACCCAAGTTCCCGCTTCCTTTCTCCCATGCTGTCCGCGCAGGAGATTTCCTCTACGTCGCAGGTCAGGTAGGTGTCGATCCACAGACGCTTGAGCCCATTGGCGGCATTAAGGAGCAGACGGAGCAGTGCATTCGTAATATTGAGGTGATCCTGCAAGAAGCCGGACTTACACTCGATCATATTGTGAAGGTAACCACTCATCTGGCCCGAGTCGAGGATCAACCCGAATACAACGAAGTGTATGCGCGAATGATTAAACAACCCTATCCCGCCCGTATTACCGTATTCAGCGGTTTAGGCCCTTATTTAATTGAAATGGAAGTGCTGGCGTATGCGCCTTCCATTCGAGGAGAGTAACACACACCAAAGAGCACCTGTAGCCATAGATGGGTACAGGTGCTCTTTTTGTTCTAGAAACCCGGTTCTCTTTTGAGAAAAGGGTTTCTTTTCGTATTCCTATTTTGTTTTGAAGCGAGATGCTTCTTCGGCCAGTTGTTTGGTCAGTCCATCAATTCTCTGCACCATATCTGTCAAATGTTCCGTCATGCCGGACTGTTCCTGCATTGTTGCTGTGACTTCCTCAACAGAAGCCGACACCTCTTCACCGGAAGCAGACAAGTTCTGTGCCGCCCCAATGACATCATCCTTATCACGTTCAATGGATTCGATCTCTGTGGCAATAGCTTGAACCTGGCTCATCATCTCATTCATATTCTCGGTGACAAAATTGAATGTCTCCTTGGTCTGGCTAACGCTGCTCTTATGCTGTTCCGCAATTGCTTCAATAGCCTGAACACTTCGGTTATTCTGCTCCACGTGATCAATGGTCTGCATCACAATTCGGTTGATATCCTCCGATTGAGCTGTCGTCTGCTCTGCCAGCTTGCGAATCTCAGAAGCAACGACTGCGAAGCCACGTCCCTGATCACCAGCTCTCGCCGCCTCGATCGAAGCATTCAAAGCAAGTAATTTCGTCTGATTTGCGATTTCGGCAATCGTACCTGTAATCTGGTGAATGCCCGAGGAGCTTTCGGCGAGTTGCACTGTAATTTTGGAGATGTTGCCAACTTCAATCTCGTTCTGCCCGTTCACCGCAATGAGTGCATCAATAACTTCATGATTATTTTTGAATGCATCCGTAATTTCATCTGCCTTGAACTTCACTGCCTGCGACATTCCATTCACGTTGGCAATCTTGTTACCCACATTCATGAATTTGTCCACAATGGCTTCCGTATCGTTCGCCTGGGACTCCATCGCTCGTGAAATCTCAAATGCTGTTGTCGTTGTTTCGGCAATCGTGGTCGAAGTTTGCTGAGTGGACTGTTCCAGCTCGGACGTACTTGTTTTCAGGATGCCGATGGAATGGTTCATGCTGGAGATCAGCTGTTTATTGCCTGCTGCCATGGTATTGAAGCTGTCCACCAATTGTTTGAATTCTCCGCTATATTTACCTTGAGCCTGCACCGTCAGATCGCCGTCAGCAAGCTGTCTGAACAACACAGTTAGTCTTGTAATTGGTCTGGTTACCAGCAAAGAGATCAGAATACCCGCTACGACGGAGACCGCAATAGCACTAAACAGAACAATATACATCTGTTTTGCCATCGCACGCAAAGGTTTCTGCACATCACTCAGTTTATCTTCAACAACGACGGTCCAGTCTGATCTTGGTATTTTGGAGTAATACGCCACTTTCTCATCTGTGCTAATATCCCCTTGCTGTAGTTCAGCGCCAGGAGCAAGATCTATCAATGATTGGTATTCGCCGGACTCCATCTTCTGGCCTGCCAACTTCTCATCCGCTGAATCGTAGATGACCGTACCTGCACGGTCCAGAATGATCACTTTTCCCTCATCATTAATATTGATATTTTGTAGCTGATTAACGAAGAACGAGGTGGATGCTGCAGATACGAGCACTCCCTGTACTTCTTGATTCTCATTGTAGATTGGCATGGCAAAAGCCGTACCTAGTTGTCCTGAGGACTTGGCTACAATCCCTTCACTAATCACATTTTTACCCTGAATCGCTTCTTGGAAATATGCCCGATCTCCGCGTTCTGCCTTGATAACTGCCGGATCATTCGCTGCAATAATAATGCCATTCCGATCCAACAAAATCAGACTGTTGTTACCTTCCATACCTGCCAGACTGTCCGCAAGAATACCACTTGCCTTATCCAGCAGTTCATTGTTTTCCGAGAAAAAATTCTCCCCTTCCTGTCCATCCGTATTTCGAATCTCCAGCAGATCCTGGAAGGTCCGATGTGTTGTGATCAAAAAGGTGGATTGTTCTTCCAAACTTAGTGAAGCATACAAACCTGCCCCCACCCGGTCCGAGGTTGCTTTAATCTCATCTTTGCTTTTGTCGAGTGTGATGACAGCCGCTACAGTGTAGGATACTACTGCAGTTACCGCCAGTACGATACACACCAGCAGACTGATCATAAGTGGCAGTTTGACTCTGAACGACATGTTGCGCATGCGTTCTCTTGCCTTGCTAAATACCATGATTACATTCACCATCCATTTTCATTTTCATCATTATGAAGTCCAAATTCTATGTATCTACTTTATATCGGTCGATATCAAATAATCTGTAAGCTGTTTCCCCAGTTATTCTAGGTCAAAGGCCACTGCAAACGATTGGAAAATGAAGACTTTGGGTTAATACAAAATATTACATCAACATCGTATAATATATGAAATACATATCGTGCAGGAAGAGGGACAACGCATTGAATCCGAAAATGCCTACTTTATTAAATGTCGAATAGGAGAAGTGATATGGCAAAAACAGCATTACCTACGCTATTAAATGTCGTGCGCATTTTATTGAGTGTGAAACTGATCTACGTGATTGTGTCCTTTATCGTGTTCCTCATTGACTTCAACCAGAACATGGAGACCTATCTGGGTTTCTTACGCAAAGGAGATGATCTGGCTTACGCCTCTGGCGTAATCTTAGCCAGAATGTTGTTTATCATCGGTCCCAGCCTGCTTGCTGTTATATTCATCACCAAAAGAAAGTTCAAGCTCACCGTGACGTTTCTGAGTCTGGCGCTATTCGTTGCCATTCCGAATGAGAGTAACCTGTTCACCCTGATTCATCTCTTCGCCCTGCTCATCGTGCTCTTGCATCGTCCAAGCAAGATGTATCTGAAACGAAAGGATACCCCTGTCAATGTAGCCGTAGTTGAACCGAAGAATTAATTCGAAAAGGGGATCACATGATATTGAAGTCCAGATACACGGTGGAGCGCATAAGATATGATGTCATAATAAAAAAACAAGGACGTTCCTATGTATTACAGGAAGGTCCTTGTTTAATGTGACTCATTATACAAAGTGATTGTGAGATTTACAATTACAATGCAGCTTGATAAATTTGTACTACATCTTCACGTTGCAAGTTTTTGAAGAATCCGAACGGACCAAATCGCATCGCTTTATCAGCCATTACATCAATCTGACTGTCGTCGATGTCATAGTCCGCCAGACGGCTAGGGGCACCAATCGAAGTCCAGAATGTACGCAGCGCTTCAATGCCTTCTTCAGCAACTTGTTTGTCCGACTTTCCAGTAGGATTAATATCAAATACATTAATGGCCATACGTTTGAATCGATCTACATCCACATCCAGATTATGCTTCATCCAGTGTGGGAAGAGGATTGCAAGGCCACCCCCATGCGGAATGTCGTACACAGCCGAAACGGCATGTTCTATATTGTGAGAAGCCCAATCTCCGGCAAGCCCCATATTCAGGACATCGTTAAGCGCCATTGTTCCGCAGTAGAGAATGGTTTCACGCAGTTCATAGTTTTCCGGATCTTTGATCAGACGAGGGGCTGTATCGATAACGGTACGAAGAATCGTCTCACAGAATCCAAGCTGAACCGGTGTATTCGTATCCAGATGGAAATAATGTTCAAACACATGAGACATCATGTCTACCATGCCGTATACAGTCTGATCCAGTGGTACGGTGTATGTGTACTCCGGATCAAGAATGGAGAACGCTGGGAAAGAATACTCGCTGAACCATGCCCATTTTTCCTGCGTGTCCTGATTGGTTATTACTGAACCGTTGTTCATCTCGGAGCCTGTCGCTGCCATCGTTAGAATTGTACCCAGTGGAAGTCCGCCTTCCGGGGTTGCTTCGCGCACAACAACATCCCACATGTCTCCATCGTATTTGGCTCCTACTGCGATGGCTTTCCCGCAGTCTAGTACACTGCCGCCGCCAACCGCAAGAACCAGATCAATGTTATGTGTTCTGCATAGTTCTACACCCTTATGAACCGTAGACAGACGAGGGTTCGGTTCCACACCAGCCAGTTCCGTAACCTCTGCTCCGATTTCATTCAACTGGCTGATTACCTGATCGTACAGCCCGCTACGTTTGATGCTTCCACCACCATATACAAGCAAAATACGCTTTCCGTATTTTGGAACTTCGGTTTGTAGTGCTTGAAGTTGCCCTTTGCCAAAAATCAGCCGGGTCGGATTATAAAACTGAAAAGATCTCATAACGTATGTTCCTCCAAAGAAATCTGAAATTTTGTGCATCCACCATTATAGTTCTCTTTATTCGTAAAAACAAATACAGGCAAGAAGGAGATAATAGATGAGTATGGAGTCTGTCATGGCTAAACACTGTTTTCCTGAACAAAAAAAGCTCCTGCCAGCAAAGTGGCAGGAGCTTACATCACAGGGATTCAATATAACCATCGCATGCTTCCATAACATGCATGGTCTACATCCCCTCAGATATTAAGAATTCGGTACTTAGGTTCTAACCCAGATCGGCAATCCGCTGTCCAATACGCGGAAACAGCCCGAAGGCATTCTCATAGAAGACTTTATCATGATGCTGTTCCGGTACAAGTCGACGGACAAATTCGGCATACAGATCGATGGGCGCAAGCGGCCAGTCGGTGCCAAACAGCATTTTCTCGTAATGATCCGAATAGACCAAGGCCCGGCGGAAATGATCCATGAATAAAGGCTCGTTCATGAACCGTTCAAAATGAGGCCGATCCCCCACCACAAGACCAGACAAATCAGCGTACACGTTAGGATTCTTCGCCACCACTTCAGCTGCATCCATCACCCAGGGATCACCCAGATGACAGATCATGAAGTTCACACCACGTTGCTGCAAGGCTAATTCATCCACCGTCAACGGATGAGAATATTTGAGCAATCCATTCATGGAGTAAGTGTCACCCGTATGAATCACGACAGGCAGGTTGTACTTGGCTGCGAGTTCATAGACTGGGGTATAGATTTTGTCGTACACATAATGATGATAGTATCCGGCATAGAGTTTGATTCCGGCTACCTCAGGGGATTGCAGTCTCGCTTCAATCCGGTCCAGTTCGTCCTGAGCGTTTTTACCGTCTAGCGCATTGGGATTGATGCCCACGCATTCCATGAGGAATGACGGAACCTTCTCTTCCAGATCAAGTCCCATCGGGTTAGGGGAACTGGAATCCGGGAACGCTCCCTTTGTCTGCTCCGTAACCCCCATTCCGATACCCATAATGACATCGTTTTTATCAAACTCCGCTTTAAGACCTACGGCAGAGTAATCCACTTTCGACAGATCGATTGCTGTTCGGTGAAAGCTGTCGATGTCCGACAGGTGAATATGAATATCAATGATCGGCATGTGAAGCCTCCTTTTCATCGGTAGAAGTTACAAAATTCAGTTTGAGAAGGTCATGCACATCCGCTGAACTCAGCGGGATTGGTCCCAGAACCAGATACGTCGGCTCCGTCCAGACCGTCTCCCCCTGCTGGAGTGTCAGATGATGATGAACATTCAGACCAGTCACCTGATTATTGGCAAACCCCCATGCACTCTGATTCGGGTAACGATGGACCGCATGCAGCATGTTTTCACGCGAAACCGATCCTACTCGCAAAAGATCTTCAAGTGGCAGGCCCACATCCACCTTGCCCAGCGGGAATCGATCTTTACCCGGTTGCTCTATCCAACCTTCCGCAAATACAGATGAAGGCTGGAGGAAACGTTCCTCCGCAAGCGAGTAATCCGTCAGCGTCAGGCCACTTTCGTTTGTTACGGCAAGCAACGTGCATAGCACAGGAACACCGGGCAGCATCAGATAATGCTGGTGGATCGTGATTCCACGATTCGCTTCATGCTTCTCAATCCGGGTGGTCAGCTTTATACCCTTCCAGACGTTGCCGTATTGATCCTTCTGCTCTGTCCAGGAAGCGGCTCTTTGTTCCAACTGGCGGCTGAAACCATTCATGCCTGGAACCCCGACACCCAGCCCGCCATACCACGGATTCCACCACGAGCGTGGAGCCGGTTCAGGGTACGAGCTATCCAGCCATTCTTCTCCTGCATATTGCAGGGAATGTACTACACTCCCGAATACAGGAGCAACAGCGATCGACAACACTCCATTGTCTACAGTGTACAAAGGTCCAGCAGAACCTTCTTCAATCTTCTGCTTCACCTCTGTTCCGCTCTGCGGGAACCAAAGGGCAGTTCGCTCCTGAATCCGATCTTCGCCCCGGTATAGCCCACGAACTTTCCAACCACTCACGTGCTGGTCTCGGTCCGCTTCGTCTGGTGAAAATGTCAGCTTGGCGGAGTTTAGGTTCTGCTCCGGATTGAATTCCTTAGCATTGGCCATAACCTCCGGTTTGCCACCCTGTTGCACATATAGCTCCAGCTTGCCCGCAAGCGGAACCAGTTTGTGTTCAGTCAACGTTGCTTGCAGCACGTCCGGGGCAAATGGATTCCCCTCACTCAGTGTCAGATCCAGATGGCTGTCCAGCAACGGAATGACAGGGTTACGCTGCTTCCGTGCAAACGCACGGAAATCCGACCATTTGGCAAACGTGTTCAGGGCATATACAGTTGCCTTGGTCCGCACAACGGCTCCTGCGGGAATACGGCCAAGCTCATGCTGAAACCCCAGCGTGTATTCCGGGCGAAGCAGCTTCAGAGAAGGGTCCCAATAGATACCGCTGGCACCATACTCTTCTTTGCAGAACAGCCAGTTCTCCGTAATCTGTGAGCTATTCCAATGGCTCGGATCGCCAGCGTAAGAATCCCCCATATCCACAAAACGACCTTGGTAAGGAAGGATTAACCTGCTACCATAGAACCCAAAGTTATTCATTAGATACAGGTCCTCTTCCCAGGCAGTATCTCTTGTATTTTCGACTTCGTGGTGAAATTCGGCAACTCCATTCGCAGACAGCTTGACCACGGACTTAATTTGCAAGCCAGGGAAATCCTCTGAGTCATACAGTGCTTCAAGAACCTGACGTTCCCCTTCGGGATAAATATTCACTTCTTTTGCTTGTTTCTTGGATAACTCTTCGGCAAAAGGCTTACCCAGCTTCGGATAAGTCCACCAGAATGAATGACGGGAACCGGGATATTCAATCCACATGTTATTATCTTGCTTGCTCATATGAATAGAGAATGCACCATTAACAGCCACCCATTGATCCTCAATCTGCCCACCATATTTCCCTTCGATTCCCTTCATTAGTACAGAAAGTTTGCTTGTAAAAGAGATCGCATGGTTGCCCACTGGGACAGCCGTCACTTCTACTTCTTGGGAATAGAGACCATATGAACGCAAGGTGAAAGGTACTGGCACAGACACTTTGCCTTTGGCAGGCACCGTAAAGCGCACCGAACGCTCTGCCCATTCCAGGAATTCACCCTCAGGCAGGTCCAAGCTGAACTCCGTTTCTGCATCCACATTATTTTCCACGTTCAGAACCAACTCAGCCGGAATACCTGGATAGAGTTCCTTCACAGGCAAGATGGTCTTGATCTTGGCCGGGAATTTCGGGGCAATACCTAACCTGAACTCCGCTTTCTTACCGCCGATCAACCAGGTGCTGGCAACCACGGGATGAGTCTTATTGTTATTCTGTTCCTCTGTAATTGGATCAACGTGGAACTCACCTTCCACAATGATGGTTTCTCCCGAAGCGACTGCTTGTGCAATGTCCAGCGCAAATCGAATGTTTTTGTTATCCTCACCCTTGATCTCAACCGCCAGTTCGGACGCAGAATTGTTCTTAATGCGATAGCGAACCTTATAGCTGGAACCGAATACCAGATCATGATCATCGACTTCTGTTGAGATTTCGTAATCTAGTGTTTCGAGGGCAGTCAGCCCGCGACCCGACTTTTCAAATTCAGCCCGCAGGGAGACATCTCCCTTTTTCCACGTATAGTCAAAGAAATCGAAACCACGCTCCCGTCGGCCATCCGGCTCGATCACGAGTTCACGCGTGCTGTCTGCATACCAATCCAACTCCTCAAAATAAGGAGCAAGTGCTTCGGTCTGCAAAATGGTAGGAATGAAATTCATCAGATGCACATTATCGTCTTTTTTCTCCCAGAAGAATCCACATTTTTTGTACATCGGTACAGCCTTTGTATTTCCTGCCCATGTGAACAGATCCAGGCGAGGCCATCCGGCCTCCACGGTCTTGCGCACAGCATTCAGGATCAAATTACGTCCAACTTTATAACCGTGATAGTCGGGGCGTACGTTAAGCAGCGGTACATATAGTGCTCTCTCGTCATAGCGGTAATGAGCAAAACTGCAGAAGCCAACAACCTCTTTCTCATGAACGGCTAGAAACACATAAAGATTGGACGAACTCTCCATCTCCCGGCGAACTGTTTCCTCTGTTCTAAGGTTGGTGCCACCTCCCCAGCTTTCATTACTACGGTTCCACATATCCGCGAGTGCGGCAGCGTAAGAGGGATCGTATTCAATAATATGGATTTGGTCGATAATCGAAGTTACGGTCATATTTGGATCTCCTTATCTTTATGTACAGGATGGTGAAGAAGCTAGTGATAGTCTTATCATACTATAATTGGAAGCATTTTCAGAGAATTAAAAATCTTTCTTTCCAACTTATATGTGCCTTTCGGAAGCTCTTGTTAGAAGCGTCAAGGATGGACGAATCTATTTAGGCATGAAAGAAAAAATCCACGTCTTTTAGTTAGACGTGGATTTAGGAATATGATCAGCTACTAATTTTCAATTATGCCAATATAGAACGGACATTGCGTAGAACTGATTTCATAAATTCAGAGGTTGGTTCGGCATGCCCCGCAATTTGGATACGTCGTTGCCGCACATCAAGACTCTTCAACTGATCCGTCAAAACAACACCTGAAAATGGCAGCTCTTCTGGTAGTGTAACTTCAAAAGGATAATCCTTGGCTTGGCTCGTTATGAGACATACAACGGCAAAACCCGTTATTTCATTGAATTCAAGTTCCGATAGAACAATAGCCGGTCGTCTCCCGGCTTGCTCGTGACCCGCTTGAGGATCAAAGTCAAGCCATATCAGATCGCCTCGTTTGGGAATAATCAAAGTAACTCGTTCCCTTCAGTACCAAAGTCTATTTCTTCATGTCTTGTATCCCGTTTCACTTTAGAGAGCAAAGTCTTTAGATGGTTACGTAGTTCCTCATTGGACTCTACAGGCTTGGTTTTTGGACGCAACAACAATTCATTATCTTCTGTCACCAAAATCTCGATTTCCGAGCCTTCTTCCAGATTAAGACGCTTAAGCAATTGGTTAGGAATGCGAATTGCACTGCTATTTCCCCATTTGCTAAGTGTGGCTGTAGTCATGGCAATCCCACGCCTTTCGTTTGATTGATGCTCCAATTATACCTCACCTCCCTACAGTTGTATATCTATATGATATACATGAAACAATAAAAGGATACATTGGAGCTATAGTCCCTCGGTAGCTTACCCTTGTATAATGTGCCTTGATCTCGACTGCCAGTTCGGACGCAGAAGTGTTCTTAATGCGATAGCGAACCTTATAGCTGGAACCGAAAACCAGATCATGATCATCGACCTCTCTAGAGATTTCGTAATCCGGTGTTTCGAGGGCAGTCAGCCCGCGACCCGACTTTTCATATTCAGCCCGCAGGGAGACATCTCCCTTTTTCCACGTATAGTCAAAGAAATCAAAACCACACTCCCGTCGGCCATCCGGTCTCCACGGTCTTGCGCACAGTAGCGTAAGAGGGGGCGTATTCAATAATATGGATCTGGTCGATAATCGAAGTTTCGGTCATGTTCTGATCTCCTTCTCTTTATGTACAGGATGGTGAAGAAGCTAGTGATAGTTTTATCACACTATAATCGGAAGCGTTTTCAGAGGATTATATCATTGCTTCGGTATCCAGTTCTGTATGAAGTGTTCACAAATCCATATCTACCTTATGTACGGGTAAACATATTTCCGCAGTGTGTCCTGAAATGGCCTATCATGTGAACTTTGACAAGCTCTATTCGCTATTGTTACTCTTTGTACAGGAGTGTTTCTTATATATATAAAAAAGATAGATTCATGGAGGGAAAGCATGACAGAATGGATTACGCAATTTATACTCTTTTTTAAAGATTTGTCATACGCAGGTCTGGTCATTGCCTTGTCGTTTGAATTCGTACCTGCTGAACTCGTACTGCCCATGGCAGGATATTGGGTGTATCTTGGGGATATGAAGCTGTGGCTGGCTATTCTGGCTGGTACCGTAGGCGGAACGTTTGGACCTCTGACGTTGTATGCCCTGGGACGATACGGTGGCAGACCGATGGTCGAAAAATTCGGCAAATATTTCTTGATTCGCCCCCACCATCTGGACGCTTCCGATAAGTTCTTCGAGAAGTATGGCAGCGGGGTAGCTTTCTATGGACGTTTTGTACCCGGCATTCGGACCGTGATCTCCATCCCATGTGGAATGGCGAAAATGAATGTGTTTAAGTTCAGTATCTTTACCTTCTTGGCCATGCTTCCGATCACCTCATTGTACATCTACTTAGGCTTTAAACTAGGCTCTCAATGGGAGCACGTAGACGAGATTGTTAAGCCTTATATCGTTCCGGCAGCGTTGGTTTTCTTAGGCGCCTTTGGATTGTACGTGCTTTTGAAACGTTGGAAAAGAAGAACGGCTTTGAACAAGTCATAGGTTTGTTAAGTAAGGAAAAGAGATGCGCAGATTGATGTTTTTTTTGAAATAAGTCGTATGCTAAAATTCATCTGATTATATGTAAGACCCCACTCGATCCTAAGGATCAGTGGGGTTTTATCGGTTTAATGACTATCTAACTAATAAGATACTGATAGAAAAATTAATTTCTATTTTAAGTCCCTTTTAGAATTGTTTTTAAGTCTTTTATAGACTGACTTGATAGCTCATAAGCATAATTACTGTCAGATTCCATTACGACCATACCGACACTCTTATCAAAATCGATGTATAGATCAAAAATTTTGATATCATTGCTACTGTAATTAACAACTATTTTTTCGTCTGTTTTCCCTACATCAATAACCTTCTTGTTCTTTTGAGCAGATTCTAAAATATTTAGAATTTGATTAACAGTGTCTCTTTGAGTGATTTTGATTACATTTCCTTCCTTATGATATTCTATCTCTGCCACAACATCGTCATTGTTTTTTTGATTACAAGCTACAATGATAAGGGGACATAAACAAATTAAAAACAATAATACTATCCTTTTCATTTTGCATTTCCTTCCTTGTTCATAAAAAAACTCTTTTCCCACTCTAATGTTTAAGTGAGAAAAGAGCCATTAAAAATTATTTATTGCTTTGGTTTATAAGTATTTAAATCAGTTCCTGTCGTCTTTTCAAATACACATACAACACTACGCCAGATGCCGCACAGATCACCGCACATAAACCGATGAATCCATATCCCGCTTGAAGTCCGCGCAGCAGTCCCAACTGAGTCGTTGAACCGTACAGATTCTTCACACCTTCAATCACCCAGCCAATCACATAGTTACCGATAACACTACCAACCCCCATCAAGGTAACCGTGAATGTAATCGCGGTGTCACTGCCATTCGGATATCTGCGTGCGATAAACGCCATAACTGTTGGATAGATCATCGCTATTCCCGCGCCAGATATCGCAAAGAAAATCGCAAGTCGCTCTCCCCCTGCAAGCGCCACGAACGTACATACTCCCGAGAAAGCTGAGAACATAATCAGTGACAATACAAATCCGATCCGGTCCGTCAATGGTCCAAGCAGCAGTCGTCCCAGCGAGAACGTGAGGAAGAACGCAGATAATAACCCGGAAGCTTTGACCGTGTCCCACGTGTAGGCTTTTTCCAGGAAATTAACCAGCCAACCTCCAACCGCCAGCTCCGATACCACGCCAAAAGAAAGAATGAGCACCATCAGCCAAAGGGCAGGATCACGTGTTAACGTCCTCAGTGAAGTCCGATCTTCATGAGGAAGATCATCCCCCGGAAATTTGCTGCGCAGCGCCGCAATGATCGGCAGCAGACAGAGTGATAACATCACCAGATACATGCCGCGCCAGTCCAGTTCGTGACCAAACACTTTCAAGGACATGACACCCGTCGCCAGCAAAGGCGCCACCGTTGAACTCAGCCCATAGAAGAAATGGGACAAGTTCATCATCGTACCTGTGTTTTTCACAAAAATCCGTGCACCCAGAATCGCCAAAGCAATCTCCAGCATGCCGTTACCGATGTACATGAAGAAGTACGATGAAGCAAAGAGTGGATAGGTATGAGACACATAAATGAACACACCCGAGAGGATCATCGATGCAAACGATATGATGCTAACCGCCTTGATGCCCCATTTGCGAACCAGAATAGCCGTGAAAGAGCACGCGATCAGGTACCCCAATGCATTCAGGGACAATAACGTCCCGAGCTGTTTCTCATCCAGATTGAAGTCGAATTGAATGCGCGGAATGGCCGGCCCCTTAATATTTTCCGATATCCCGAATACGATAAATCCCAGAAAGATCGTTGCCAGTTGCATAGCGTAGAGCTTGTTGAACTTTCGTTTGTTCCCTTGTGTACCAGCTTGCTGATTCAAAATAAGTTCCTCCAGTGTGTTCAGGAAAATGATTGCACGTTATAACTACGATTGCAGTACCATCTTCCGACCGCTGTTATCCCTGTATTTTTTTGATTTGTTCCTAAAGGTGAAAATACAGTGATAAAGGCGTTCTTCAGATTGGTTCTGCCCTCTACGTTATCGTGTCAATGATTTGTACATTTGAAATAGGAAACATGGTTAAGCTTTATTCCTAAAAATAGAATACTCGTAAAAGCTCCTTTTTCCTTTACCATTGCTTCTCAATTACCTGAATACGGTAGGTCAGGCTCTCCAGGGTCACCGCGACCAGCCCCGTGACATATTCGCGACGAGTGTCTCTTTGGATGATCAACTCCGGCATATGCTCCAGTGGAATCATTCGATCCAGACAACCTTGCATCAGGTCATCCCTCATAGCAGGGTCCGTCGTATCCCCAGTGACTACAATCGTAGCGGGGTTAATGATCGCGATGATGGATACAAGCGTCTGTACGATGAGCTCCTGCAAACCCTCTGTCGTTTTCAACATGCGCAGTTGCTCTTCTCGTGACACGCCAAAAGGTAAAAAGGACACCTCGCCCCCAAATTGCGTATTCCCTGTCAGCGGACGACCATCAATGATAAAACCTGCACCCGGAAAATGGTTCTCCGGAAAAGTCACCACCGCAAAGTTCTTCTCTTCCTCAAATTGCTGCTGGTTGTACAGACCGTAAACGGTCAGGTTCATGTCGTTGCCAATGACCACTTCCACGTCTTCATATTGCTCCTTAAGCCTTGGCCCGAGTGGCTGATACATCAGCTCCGGTACGTCGCAAATGCCAATCACGCCGTTGTGCGCCACACCAGGTATACCGATACCAATCGCCTGCACATTGTGGTGTTGTTCAATCAGATTTGCAATTAGATCCTCTACCACCGTTACATTAATCTCATCCAAAAAGAGTGTCTGTTCATCCGCCATCTCTCCGTTCAGATTGGCATATGTATGTGTGATCGAGTGAATGCCACCCTCTGTTCGAATAATCAGGCACAGTACGCTTGCGTAGTCCGCATTGAACTGATACCGACTCGCAGGTCTTCCCCCACTCGATTCATCCGGGCCCAGATCGATAATTTCACCCGTTTGGAGTAATTCGTTAAGGATCGTGCCGCATGTTGCGACGCTGAGTTTTGTCAGGTTCGCAATCGAAGCCTTCGTGCCTACTCCCATGGATCTGAGCGTGTTCTTCACCAGTTCGACATTAATGCGCTTCACCTGTTGGGTGTTGTGTGATGTAGGTAACATGGTTAGTTATATGCCTCCTTTCGTTCATTTCGAACCATTCAATGAAAGTTTTTAAAAGTATTTTAATAATTGAAGTTTAGGGGGATTTGTGGGGAAAGTCAATGCTTAATTGGGAGCAAAAATCGTTTGGACGGGAAGGTAAAAAGAAAGTGCAAGATCATCTTGTATGATCCTGCGCTGTCCTTTTGTTAAGGTGATTTTATGTAGACTGGCTCATTTGATTTGCCAAGATGCTCTTCTCCAGTCGAACTTCAAATAACTTTCGGTTCAGATCCTGTTCCATGGCATGAAGGTGATACGCTGCTTGTTTCACGGTATCCATCTCTAGCACACCTGCCTGCTTTGCGATGATGTCCATGGCGTCTAATATGAGTTTGTTACATGTGACCAGTTGGTTAACGTAGTCGTCTTCCTGTTCAATGTGTTGTGCGTACTGTGAACTCAGGTCTTCGCTGTTGGTACTTGTCATGTCACCACTCCTTTGTTAAGGAGAGGGTAACATCTCACTAGAAAAGATGTGGTACGTGAGAACGTACCATTGTATTCCTACTCACATCATTGTTTATTAAAAGTAATCATCTATTTGACTGAATTTATAGTAATTTTTAAGCTTTGCATGTGTAGCAGGTAGCATCAAGATTTTTGTGTAAATGAAAACTTTGACGTTGCCAGAAGCAAATGCGGCTTTATAAAGTATTATTATTTTAGATTTCCAACATAAAACAATCATTAATTCAATTTTTTATATACATATTTGAAACATTTCAATAAATTCCACTGTCTAATTATTGGAAAGAACATAAATTTTGATTGGAGGTTAGCTTTATGAATAAAAAATTAGTTTTTTCAACAGTCATACTCTCTTTAATGACAGGTGGAATGATTTACTCAGGTACACTTGATCAAAGGAATTCAGGGACAGTCGTTAATGGGGATGCTCAGACTTCAGGACCTATTAATATTCAAGAAACGAATGAAAAGAAAACCTTCAGAGGTCAACTAGAGGTATTTCCCTTCGAGGATGGGGTTAAACAAGCCGATTTAATTGTCAAAGTAGTATTACGTGAAAACCTTGGTGAACTTACCGAACCTGTCCCTAAAAGTATATTTAATGCTCAAATTCTAAGTACTCAAAAAAGTGACCCTACACTAGTATCAGAAACTATTAGTATCATGCAACAAGGTAATAATGAAGTCTTGTTTAATGATAATCCGTTATTCCAAGAAAATGAAGAATATATTCTATTCTTGAAAAAAGCTGTTGGTTCTGTGGCAAAAGAATATCCAAACCTTTATTGGATACTGGGTGAAGAGACTAATATGTATAAAAATATTAGAAATAACAATGTTGAAAAATTAGGTTATATTGACAAAGAACTTTATGATATTGAGAATAACCATACTTTAAATCTCAATGAAACGACTAACACCCAAGTGCTCAACGAAGAAGAATTCATTAAGAAAATAGAATCAGTAACTAAGTAGTTATTAACAATGAGAAAGAAATGGGGTATAGATTATGAGAAAATTCCTAGTAAAATTGTCAGTATCATCTCTTCTTTTATCAACTCTTGTTCCTATAAATGCATATGCACATAAGTCTCCTAATACTTGTCACCAGAATGGAGAATCTTCTGGATACTCTGTTGATTGTAACAATCATCAAGGTTCTTCAAATTTCACTTATAATCTCCAAAATGTTGACTCAACATACGCTGGATATGTCAGTAACGGAGCCTCAAGGTGGGATACTACTGGTGTAGTTAATATTACAAAAACTAATACTGAGTCTACTAACGGAAGAGTTATTAAATACGCTGATCCGAACACGAGTACCATTGCTTACTTTGGTAATTATTATTCTGACGTTAACGGAAATTTATATGCTTGGACTCTAGGAATGAACACATCAATTATGTCTTCTAGGACAGTTGCCAAAAATCCCTAAGCAGCCTTGGTTCAATATTCGACTGAACTATGGATGCTTAATTTTTCTTGTATTCGAGTCCGACAAAATAAATAATATCCACTTGGCTACAACTTAGATAGCATATTTGTTACATTATTATTGGCATTCCCTCCCCCATTTGACACCCACCCTCAAAAAGGTCTATCCTAATAACGAACCAACCATTCACTATTAAGGAGTCGTTCCCGATGGTGCAAGCCAAGAAAGACGAAGTCAGGAAAGAGATTGAATACGCAGCGCTCAAGGTCTTTTTTGAAAAAGGCTATGTGGATGCCAAGATGAGCGATATCGCGGATGAGATCAGTATTTCCGTGGGCAATATCTATACTTATTTTAAGAATAAGAAAGAATTATTCTACGCCGTTGTGCCGCCGGATCTCGTGGATTATCTAAAAAATGTGCTGGTGGAGACGATCCACTTTGATAATCAGACCTTGTTCGAGGAAACGGATAGCGAGCGAAAGTCGGCACTGTTGCAGGAACAGGTGGATGTATTACGAAAATACCGGAATCAGATTGTCATTATCTTTGAAAAGAATAAAGGCACCATCTACACCAACGCCAAGAATGAGCTTGTTGAGCTGATGATCGAAACCAAGAAGGCCTATCTGAAGAATCAATATAAACGATATGAGATCGGCACCGAGGAGAACCTGATCTTGCTGAACATTCTCGCGCACAACGTGATTGATATGAACCTGGATCTATTGAAGCGAGAGATGAGTGAGGACAGCCGGAAGCAAATCTTTGAGGCGTTGTATGTATACAGACTGTACGGTATGAAGAGTCTCAACGAATAACGCTTCATCTCATCACTTATGCCAGGTAGACAAAGCGTGCAGATCAGATCAACTTCACTTGGTTTGCACGCAAAAAAACACTAATATTAAGTCACTCTATTTTTTTGACCCAAAAATGAATTTATAATTCATTTTTAAGTTGGATATTTACCATTTACCAAACTATTTAAGTTGAACCTACATTTACACGATAACGGAGAGGACAGAAATAACCAGAGGAAACGAAGCGTTCGCCTGAAAGCTTTCTGAAAGAAAGCTACATCGGAAGCATAAGCTATCACCGGATTTTCCCTATTAAGAGGGAATCAAAAAAATCTGGGGATAACAGCGATCCGAAGGTTGTTCTGTCATCGGAGTGGCAAGTGTACATACCCTCTTTCAACTTATATAATCCCATCCACATTCTAAGGAGGAACACAACATGAACACCGCTTACGCATTGAAAAACGTCAATCTGATCCACGGCGACTCAAGCCGCAATTTGCAAGAAAATATGACCATTCTCGTCAATGAACAAGGACTTATTCAGGATATCGGCCGAGATAACGATTTGCATATCCCAAGTCACTACACAACCATCGACCTCTCAGGAAAATACGTAATGCCAGGACTGATCAATGCACACGTACACCTCTTTGCAGATGGAAAACCGTTCAGTCTCTCGGTCAGTGAAGGCTTGTTGCAGTTTGGCTATGATCGAATATTGAACACGAAGTTTGGCAGAAACGTTTTGAAAAAACGAATGAAACGCAATGCACTGACCGCACTCCATGCGGGTGTAACAACGATGCGCAGTGTGGGGGAATTCTTTTACACGGATGTCCAGCTGCGGGATGAGATTAACAACGGTGACTTTGTCGGCCCCAATCTGCTCGTCTCCGGGTTTTTCCTAAGTGTCACGGGTGGGCACGGTGCTCCATTTCTGGCTCTGGTTGGTGACTCTCCGTGGGAAGCACGAAAAAATGTACGCATTAATGTGAAACACGGCGTGGATCTGATCAAAATCTGTGTGACGGGTGGTGTGACGGATGCGAAAATAGTCGGCGAGGCTGGCCGTTTACAGATGACGGTGGACGAAGTTGCGGCGATCTGCGATGAAGCGCATAAGATTGGTTTGCGGGTGGTAGCGCATGTGGAGAGCACGGAAGGCGTACGGGTTGCGTTACAAGGTGGCGTCGATACCATTGAGCACGGTTCGGAGATGGATGACGAAATCATTCGTTTGTACAAAAATAATCCCAATGCCTTGAATGGCTACACCGCACTCATCCCCACCCTGCAAGCCGCTTATCCCTCCGCTTCACTGGATACGAGCGTAACGAAGGTAAGTGCAACGGTAAAAGAGAATTCCAGACTCGTCTACGATTCAATGCTCAAGGGCGTAATACAAGCGATCGAAAACGACATCACCATCGGGATTGGCACCGATGCCGCTATGCCTTACGTGACTCACTATGATATGTGGAGAGAGATGGACCACTACATGAGACAGGCCAACCTGAACAACAAACAGGTCATCGACATAGTGACTCGAACCAATGCAAAGATCCTCGGTGTTGACGATGTTACAGGGACGGTGGATATCGGAAAACATGCCGATCTGATTATCATGGAGCAAAATCCACTGGAACATATCGAGGCCTTGTCAGACATCTCTATGGTCATGGTCAAAGGAAATCTAATTCAAACACCATCTGTCACAAGAATCAAAGAAGTCGACGATGTTCTAAACTCAGTTTGGTAAATTCAGGGGTGAAATCATGCTTGGTATATTGTTATCCTCTATGATTATTGGGTCAACGGTATTTTTACAACCTTTTGAAAAACACCCTACAAGATGGACTTTTTCAAAGTGTCTATCTTGTAGGGTACAATTTAGTTTTTAAAAGATGATCTGTATCTCAACTTATTAGATCATCATCAAATCAGTATTCGGTAAAGTTGTCTCATAATAGTAGTCCACTGATCTGGCAGAGCTATATTATGACTATTCCGAGTTTCCAGACCACTTCTGAACTTTCACTCGTCTTACAAATACACCTAGAACAAGTCCGGCAAGGGCTACAAACATCGTGAAGAATAATGCGTTCTGCATACCAGCGGTTAACGCCAGTGTTGCATTTCCCAGCTCCGTAGGATCAGCCACACCCTTAATAAAGTCTGCGGTTCCGGTTGTCATGATACTTACTGCCATTGCAATACCGATAGCTCCTGCGATTTGTTGAAGTGTGTTCAATATAGCCGCACCATCGGGGTACATATCAGAAGGTAGCTGATTCAGACCATTTGTCTGAGCAGGCATCCATACCATCAGAATTCCGACAATTAGACAGGTATGCATGACCATAATCAAAGCAATGGACGAAGCAACCGTAATATTAGAACAGAACCATAGAGTGACTGCAACTATGATAAGACCAGGGACTACCAAAAACTTAGGTCCGAATTTGTCAAATAGTGCCCCTACGACAGGAGAAAGTACAGCTGAAATTACACTGCCTGGTAGAAGAATAAGTCCAGTCGTCAGTGCGCTTAATTCAAGAACTCGAATCATAAACATGGGAAGAATGAACATGGACGATAGAAAAACCATCATACATATGAATACCAGCAAAGTACCTATAGCAAACATAGGGTTCTGTAGAGTTCTTAAGTTCATTAGAGGTTTTTTCATGTTCAGTTGACGAATGACAAATAGGATTAATGCGATAACCCCGGCAATCAGGGGTACAATAACAACAGGGTTACTCCAACCATGATCTCCCTCTCCTGCACTACTAATACCATAAACAAGTCCACCAAAACCAATTGTCGACAAGACTAGAGAGTATATATCAATACGTGGTTTGGTTATAGGTGCTACATTTTTCATAAACGCTACGCCTGCCAACAAAGCAAGCACCAGAGCCATCAACGATACCCAGAATATCCAATTCCAGCTTAGATAATCAATTAAAAGACCTGAGATGGCTGGGCCTAAAGCAGGTCCCGCTGTGAACACAAGACTGACTAGTCCCATCGCTTTTCCGCGTTTCTCGGCTGGGAATATAATAAGAGCCGTATTAAGCATCAATGGGAATAATAGCCCTGCTCCAGCTGCTTGAAGTATCCTCCCTAATAGCAAGATATCAAAACTTCCCGCCATAGCACCAATTGCAGATCCTACGATAGACATACTGACTGATGTCAGGAAAAGTTGACGTGTTGAAAACCATTGTATCAATAGTCCAGAAAGAGGAACTAAAATTCCCAGTGTAAGTAAGTAACCACTTGTTAACCATTGAACTTTAGCTTCCGTAATCGCGAACTGATTAATAATATCACTTATAGCAATATTAATTGCCGTTTCATTAAAAGTACCTATGATACCAGCAAGCATCAATGCAAACATAATAGGGAAAACCTTAACATTTGGAACTTTTTGATTTTCAGAAATAGTACCTGATTGCAAAACCTTCACTCCTCAGTGTCTTTCAAATTTTTGATTCATGTTAGAAATTAAGTAGAACAAAATACCTCTGTCTGCATATGTTAACCAGAACTGCAATAGCAGGAAAGGCATTGTGTTTTGCTCATATATAAACCTCCTTTTGGAAAGTTATCTGATTCTCGTTCAAAATCTGCAGGAGAACTTTCAACTTTTTGATCATAACATACGCCTGTCAAGGCCCCCCCTGAACCAAAGAGAAAGTCAACCCCCTTTTTTTTTTGATTCACAAAAAAACCGCAACGATGTGCTACTTTCTTACGATATTTATTTTTTTACAATTACCTATGTTCCCAGAGATTCAGCGATGTTTAAACTTAGTCTGTCGCGTCTGACCTGAAACCAAAAAGGTGTATTCAGATAATATGAGCAAGTTGCGAAGTCAGTTATTTTGGTTTGAAGTTTCTTCAAAAAAAATTGGCGACCTCTCCCCGATTGAATTCTAGGGAAAAAGTCGCCGCTTAGTGAAAATCTTTTTAATTGTCTCTACGTGATGGGGCTATGATCAGTGATGTACTTATTTATTAGCACTTTTACGATAATTTTGCTTCTCACTCATATTTGAATTTTTTGGGCCTTTCTTTCGAGACTCCTTAGCTAACTCATCTTGCAAATCAAAGTCAACCCGATTAAAAGGATTCACTCTAAAAGGTCGTGATATTTCTACAATTTTTCTCAGAGCTTGCTGTAAATGCTCTTCATTGATATGATCATCACCTTTCTTAGAAGCAATAATTTTAGATATTTCAAAAGGGTCTTCCGCCTTATCTCCAAGATCTACATCAAAGTTCGATACTTCTCTTTCAGAGATGGATTCAGTAATACATTCGGTCTGAATCTTTTTACCTAATAACATTACCAAGTTGGCTATCCATCTCATTGGAAATTTGACCTAGCAATAACAACTCCAGCGAATTGTTGATCGAGATATCGATTCTTGTAGAAATGATGCTTTAATTCAGTCCATTCCCGTTACTAGTCATTATTCTCAAAGTTTTCCCATCTATTATCAAAATATTTTCACTAATTGTAACAACTCACAGTTATTTATTCCGATCTTTCTGCTGAAGCTTCAGATATTTGCTTCAATTAAATACGCTTTATCTTTAGAGTTCAATAATTCAGGCATTATCCTTTGAGGTGGCGGAATATCTTCAACAGGTTCTCCATCCAAAAATAATTCAAGTGCTTCTTTCGCCATCAATAATGCTTCTTCAACTGAATCGCCACAGGTGATACATCCGGGCAGATCAGGAAATGTAACATTAATTCCATCCTCAGCAAAATTAAAAATTGCGTAGTATTGATAAGTTCGAATCATAGGGGACACTCTCCTGTTATCTATACTTTTAGCAAAAACAGCAAAAAGCCTTTCGGATTATATCTGAAAGGCTCTCAACTCGCTTTTACTCTTAATTTCCCTCAAATATATTGTTATAAGATTAATCATTCAACCCTTTGCCCTCCAGGATCGGTTGCATATACTTCTCGATTCGTGACACTTTTGTTTTGGATTGCTTCGGTTGTGAGAAATAATAAAGATATGCCCGCTGCCGTCCGGGTGTCAGTGCTTCAAATGCATCTCGGAAAGCAGGATTCTCATCGAACTGCTGTTGAAGTTCCTCAGGAACGCTATATTCGGCAGTTTTTTTCATTTCCACTTGCAGTCCGGCCTGTTCCACTTCAATCGCTTGCTGGATATAGGCTCTGATCATATCCTCCTGCTCCACAATCTGCTCCAGACTGGTGAAGCGAAGCTGGCGCTCTGCCTGTACATTCTCCGTTTGCTGGACCAAAATGCCGTGCGTATCTTTCAGCAGAGCACCTTTGAAAAATAGAATGGCTACGTACTCTTTGAATCCATGGATTAAAACGATGTTTTTTCCATCCAGCGTGTAACAAGGATGCATCCATTTCATATCCTCTGTCAGTTCAAAATCCCGAATAATCTCTCTCAGCTTTGTGGACTCTTCCTTCCACGTTTTGAGTTTCTTCAAATAACCGTCAACTTTGCGATTCCCACTTGTATCCGTCATGGAGAAATACCTCTCTTTATCTCATGTTCTTATAGGATCAATTGTACTGGTTTTCAGTGGATTGTACAGCGTTGCTTACAGAGCTTTTATTGACTTTTCCACTTAAATTTAAACCCTAATAGCAACAAAGACCATCCTGTTAGATGGCCTATCATTTAATTTAATATCATCTAATAAGTTTCAATCGACAGTTCTCTATACCCATAGTAAAATAATGGAATGTCTATTGCCATAATTCCAACATACGAAAGGATGATTTAAATGAGAGAGTACACAGTCGTTCCAGGTCCGAAAAATGTTCAAGTAAACCGAGGTGATACTCAGGCTGCTGTTAATTTATTTGCGGATATCATTAATCACAAAGCACAATCTGGATGGACCTATCAATCGATGGAGTCGCTATCCGTCACTGAGAAGCCCGGTTGTCTCCAGCAACCTGTTACAACGCATCATTATATGCTTATTTTCTACAGAGAGATTTAATAATAGTACAACAATCATGAGAAACTCAGAATCTGAGGAACTGATATATAATAACATGCCATCCGAAGAAGAACTTATTAGACTCTTACATACACATCATGAAGAAAACGATCCTCGAAGCAGTTTCTATATAAGAACTCATGTTATTCCAGAAATTGATTGGTTGAAGTCTTTGCTTAACGTTTCACTTGCATTATTCACAGGTCTAATCATCTCTATGATCTGTTTCTATCTCTTGAATCTATTCACCCCAGTATATGCTTTGCTAAGTGCCCAGATTGTTTTCATAGCAAGTATGTTATTCATAGTTCTACGACGTGTTAGAGTGATCCTGATATGGAGTATTAGAATTCATCAACGTTTTGCCCCCATTGAAGTGAGGAACAAATGTCGTTTTGAACCAAGCTGTTCTGTGTATATGATTCAAGCTATTGAGAAATACGGGGCGATTAAAGGTCTTTCCTTGGGCATTCATCGTCTTCGCAAATGTAATATCAACGGTGGAGGATATGATTATCCATAAAGCCAAAAGGTCCATAGACAATCTATGGGCCTTTTGCTTTGGTTAACATTTCTGGCTTAAGCTAATACCGAGCAGTGCCTGTGTCTCTTCTTCCAACATGGAGGAAGCTATCATCCTGAAGTCATCAACCCCAATTTCAAAGTGACCTTTACGAAATGGAAACCCCCAATTGCGATTCCCGCGTGTAAAACTGAGTTGGTCTAACAACGTTGCGATCTTTACTTCTCGACACGGAAGATAACGAAGATCTCGGCGAAAGGGTATAAAGGATTCCGACATCTGATATTGGTATATCCTGTCGTCGGTAATTTGACCAATAGCGGTAAAAGCCTGAAGTGGCTTGCCACTTGATATATCTGTGCGTGGAGAATAGTATATCATCCAGTCACCAGGGGACATCTGTCGCAACAGCGCTGACTTGCCATGGCACAACTGCGCAAACCCTCCCTCTACGGCTACATTCACATGAGAAGCAGATACAACACCAATCCAATATCTGCTGTCCTGATTTGGTTTCATGGATACATCTCATTCCCTTCTCTCGTTTACATTTCCAGATTCGATTTCAATCGGTCTAATTGCAAAAAATGATGTCTGTAGTGCATCTCTATCAACAAAAACCACTCCTGAGCGTTTAGAGCGCCAAGCCTTGGATGACGTATTTTGTTGTTTACCGATGCTTGGTATACAAGAGGTTCTGTACTCCTCATCCGGTTCACTACCTCGTGAAGCCCATCGATCAAGGAATCCATGCTCTCAGGTGGTTGCGGGGTGTACTGCGGGGAAGCGGGTACTCTAACGGGAACGGGAGGGAATTGTCCTAATTCAAACACTTGCCTACCCAGTTCTGTTTTTTCCTCATCCGAATTTAACGTCGAATCCTCGCTGCTCAAACACTGTTCAATATTATGTAGATGCATGAAGAGCGCTGATTGAATCAAATGTACATACATCTGTCCAATGGACCATTCCTCTTCACTCTGTTTTTTATATAAGCTAGACATATCCAAATTTTTCAGTTCTGCCAAATATCGTTCTACTGCCGTTTCAAATGATTTCAATACTTCCGTTGTACTTCTCATCCTTCAACCCACTCCTCTTGATCTGTGATATATCAAAGTATAAAAAAACACTACTGACAGGTGTATGTCAGTAGTGTTTTAAGATGTTTTTGGCTACTTCCTGCATTCGGAAGCGCAAAGACTCTGGCTCCAAGACCTCGATATCTCCACCCCATCCAAGTAAATAATGCAATATTTCTTCCGGGTAGCGGACACGAAAATGAAAAACAACATCTTCCTCTCGCTCCTCAAATGCATCCATATAAAAATGAAGGGCCTCCATAACTTTGTCAGCAATTTCAGGTTTTGCTCTGATTAATACTTGTTCGTTACGATCGTCAGGAGGTCGATAACTGTTTAGATCAAAATCCGGTGGCAAAAGGAATTGATCCTCCAGCACGGAAAGTTCAGTCATCCGTGACAAACGAAAATGACGAATGTCTTGTCGCATATCACAACGTGCAATTAACATCCAATTCTCCTGAACCAGTGAGAGGCCATAGGGTGAAACCTCTCGCATGTTATACCGATTTCCATCCGTTCCTGGCATTTTTTTCAGATACATAAAGCTGATTTTACGTTGATCCAGAATAGCATTACGTATCTGGTTAAGGTATGTTTTCACCCGCGCTCGGGTTAAAGGTTCAACCGTATGAAGCAGTCGCATCGTTTCCCGTACACGTATTGATTCATTACGAACGGATTCTGGTAAGATCGCTTCAATTTTGCGTTGAGCCGACTTAGCCTCCATCGCGTATTCTGTATCCAATCTCTGTTCGATAAAATCAGCTCCCATGAGCAGGGATACGGCTTCTTCTGCGGTGAAGCTTACCGGGGGCAGAAAATATCCTTCCATGAGGGAATACCCCTGACCCGGAGCTCCCATAATCGGAACACCAGCCTCACTTAATGCCTGAATATCTCGATATATGGTACGTACACTTGTCTCGAATTGAGCAGCTAAATCTTCTGCTCTTAACATCTTTCTTCGCTGCAATTCAAGCGTAATCGCAAGTTGCCGCTCCGTTTTGTTCATTCTCTAACCCCCACCGTTTCATCATCCAATCCGTTAAACTGCCTGAGCATGGCGGTGAAACGTTCCAGTTCCTTATCATCCCATCTGGTTATACGGTTATAAAAAGCTGACTCCTTCTCCTTGAGCGCACCAACCGTCGATTGTTGACCAAGTTCCGTAAGAGATAGTAACACCCCGCGCCGATCCTTGGGGTCTTGCTCTTTGCTTACATATCCCGACTTTTCGAGTTGTTTGATTAATCGGCTGACCGAGCTGCGGTCCATTGCATTTGCTTCTGCCAAAGCCGCGGCACTTGTTGGGCCATAGGAGTAGAGCCACCGTACCAGTTGAAAAGCGGCAGGTTGCAGGTTCGCATCAAAACGCTCGGCAGATCGAACGTTAAGCGCATGCGATGCACTGATCAGTGCATGAATCTGCTCACCCAGCGCTAGCTCGAGGGTTGCTCTATCTTTGGTTTTGACTGGATTTTCACTCATTATTGTAAACTCCCTCTCCTCGATACATGAAAGTAGACTCCTGAAATATAGTTGACAAATATCAATTAATATTTATAGTTGATTTATGTCCATTATATAATTCCGAATCTATTCGTGTCAAAAGGAGATCTTCTCATGAAAACTAAACATCCCATTATTGTAATTACCGGAGCAACAAGCGGTTTAGGGCAGCTTGCTGCCATGGAACTCGCCAAACGCGGAGCACATCTTATACTCACAGCCCGAAGCAAAGAACGTGCCGAGGCTACCAGGTACAAAATCAAGGAAATCATGCCTTCTGCCAAAATTGAATTTTTCTATGGAGACTTGTCCTTACTGAGTGATGTAAAACGTATTGGGCTGGAGATTGCAGCCGCTTATCCGCGTATAGACGTTCTTTTGAATAATGCCGGACTTCATGCTTTTGAACAGCGAGTCACGTCCGAAGGATATGCCGAGATGATAGCCGTCAACTATTTGGCGCCTTGGCTATTAACGCACACCTTGCAATCTTCCCTGATTCAATCCGGCCATGCCCGTGTCGTCAATATTGCATCTGAAGCTTCGCGGAATCACGGCACTCTGGTGTTGCCAGATGACTTAACGGATATCACTCCATTTACTGCACGCGGTTCCTCTCCAATCTATGGCAAAACCAAACTGCTCAATATTATGTTTACTGGGGAACTAGCCAGACAATGGCGTGGAACCGGAATTCGCGTAAATGCCTTGAATCCTGGCTTTAATGTTACGGGTCTAGGACGAGAACTATGGTTTGCAAGTGTGCTTGAACGCATGTTAACCTTTTTGCACATCGGCGACCCGCGCCGGGGTGCGGATATCATTACTAGGTTGGCTGTGGATTCGAAGTATGGCGAGGTATCAGGAGGATATTTTAATGTGGAACTGGAGCATCTATTGTTCCTATACATCCTGGCGGAGATGAGGGCATGCAAAACAGACTGTGGATCGTTACGAAACAACTGATGAAAGATCACGGCGTGCTGGATTAATTGAACAAGAACAGGGGTGTTCCATAAGCCATAAACACAGCTAGGAACACCCCCTCCTTTTTTCAGTAATTAGATTGCTGCAAATACCTTGTCAAAACCTGCTTTCGTCTTAGCGAACAGTTCACTTGAACTTAGATTCGATGCCGGTGCCAGTACTTCCTGAGCCACCACACCATTGTAGCCAATCGCCTGCAGGTTTCTCAGAAACCCACTCAGATCAATGACCCCTTCGCCGGGATACAAACGCTCATAATCCAATAATTCTTCCACAGGCAGATCATAAGCATCGTTGATATGCACATGAACAATCTGCTCTTTCTTCAACTTCAACAGATCTTCCATCGGTAAACCATTTGTTTGCCAGTGATAGGAATCTACCAGTAAACCTACGTTAGGCGCATGGATCGTCTCGATCCAGTCCAGCGTATCTTCCACACGCCAGATAAACGGATTCTTCCATTGCGTCCGCAAATGGTGGCAGCCAACAAACTCCAGCCCTAATCGAATGCCGTAAGCGTCCAAGATATCTGCGCAAAGTCTCAAGCGTTTCGTAGCCGCTGCCATAAATTGCGCTGCCGGTTGATCCGTTGAGGGTAAAATATACGTGCAACAGCTGTAACAGTCCAACGAAGCAGAAGCTTCTGCCATAGCGACCAACGATTGCAATCCCTCACGGAATTGCTCATCTGTCGTCCGCCACTCTACCGTCAGACCCGATGAACCGATGATCACCTGATTACTCTCTAGCAGATGTTGTGCCTGTTCCTTGCCATACGTTTCAATCAATGAGAGCGGATTCAAATCTACAGATCCGAATCCGTGCTTGGCCGCATCTATGATATATTGTTCATCAGACTCGATATTGCCCAGTCCCGCATTCGTTAACCCTCTAATCATCCCAATTTCCTCCTGTGACTCGTCTGGAATTGCTGCTTGTGTATCATTTTCTTTATCATTTTATAATAGCAGTACTCTCCGAAAAAGAAACCATCAAAAAAGAGCCGCAACAACGTTATATTAACGTCATTACCGCTCTATCTTTTTTATCTTACACTCTCTAACGTATACCGGTTACGCGGAATCTCAAGACCCAGATTCTCCCTTAGCGTCTCATGTTCATACTCCGTACGGAACAGCCCTCGTTCTTGCAGAACCGGAACAACTAGCTCCACGAAATCTTCCAAGCCATTGGGTACCACGGTACGAACATTGAATCCGTCTGCCGCTTCGCCTTCAAACCATTCCTGAATCTGATCTGCGATCTGATCCGGTGTACCAATGAACGATGTACGCGGGGTAGATGCCAGCAATGCCACTTGGCGCAGGGTCAGCCCTTGTTCTCGCGCCTGCTGCTTGATCTTGTCTGTTGTACTGCGGAAGCTATTGCTGCCAATCTCCCCAATCTCGGGGAAAGGTTCGTCCAGCGCGTGCTGGGAGAAGTCATAATGATCGAAGTACCTCCCCAAATAGTTCAACGCCTGATCAATACTCACCAGTTCGGCAATTTCCTGATACTTCTGCTCCGCCTCTTCAGTTGTTCTACCCACAATGGGGCCGATGCCCGGGAAGATCAGGATATCCTCTGCCTTGCGTCCATAAGCCACCGCTCTTGCTTTCACATCGTGGTAGAACTCCTTTGCTTCCTCCAGTGTCTCATGTCCCGTGTAGACGGCATCTGCCGATCGGGCGGCCAGATCTTTACCAGATTCAGATGAGCCCGCTTGGAAAATGACCGGATGACCCTGCTTCGAACGCCCCACATTAAGCGGACCCTGTACCGAGAAGTGCGCTCCCTTGTGATTCAGCGTATGTAACTTGGCAGGATCGAAGAATACGCCCTGCTCTTTGTCTCCGACAAAGGCATCGTCCTCCCAGGAATCCCAAAGTCCTTTGACCACATTCAGATGTTCTTCCGCAATTTCGTAGCGTAGCGCATGGTTCGGATGTTCGCCTTTGCCAAAGTTCAGTGCCGAACCTTCCAGAGGTGAAGTAACCACATTCCATCCGGCTCTCCCACCGCTTAATTTATCCAACGAGGCAAATTGCCGCGCAACCGTGAAAGGTTCACTATAGGAAGTAGATAATGTAGCAACCAGCCCGATGTGGGAAGTTGCCCCGGCGAGTGCGGACAGAAGTGTCAAAGGTTCGAAGCGATTGAGAAAATGAGGATTGGACTTCTCGTTGATGAAGAGGCCATCTGCAATAAAGAGCAGATCGAACTTGCCTTTTTCCGCGATACGCACCTGCTTTTTGTAGAACTCCAGACTAACGCTCGCGTTAATGGGAATATCCGGGTGACGCCAAAAGGAAATGCTGTTCCCCACTCCGTTCAGATTAGCTCCCAATTTCAATTGTCGTTGCGACATATATATTCCTCCCTATGTTGTGGTGATGACACTGCCCAAGCCGCTCCCAGCAATACAATCCCTGTGAAGAGAAAAATAAACGGAATGCCGATCCATCCACCGAGAAAACCACCGATTAACGGTCCAAGTACAATACCGAACTGACTCGCCGTCTGACTCAGACTGACAGCCCTCCCACGAAAATCGTGATCAGCATACTTGATGATCAGCGCATTAAGCGCCGGATAGACTGCGGCAAAGAACAAACCATAAACAAATCGCAGGCTGCCAAAATAAATCAGATTATTTGCTGTCATTTGCAGCAGACTGCCAATTCCGCCGCCAATCAGACCAATAAACAGGGTTTTCTCGTATCCGATCCTTCCACCAATCTTCCCCCATCGCGGCCCCATAATGACCGTTGCCACACCAATCGCCGAGAAGACAATCCCTGCACTAAGTGTTGCACTGCCAACATCTCCACCAATCTGGACCACATAGAGCGTCAGCACCGGTTCGATGATGAGCACGGAGGTCGAGACTAGGAGAATCAAACTGTAGATTCGAATCAAACCCGGCGTGGAAGCCGCTCTTTTCAAATCCCCTATGATCCTTGTTGGAACTATTGTACGAGCTTGTCGTGACTCCTTAACACCGAGGACCATCAGAGCCGCGAGTAATGTAATGACAGCGGATGCAATGAAACATCCCCGCAGTCCGATCCAGTGACTCAACACACCACCGGCCAGAGGACCAAGAATCCCGCCCGCAGCGCTGGCCGTGGAGATCACGCCAAGTGCATAACCCACCTGTTTCTCCGGAGTATTGGTGCCGATCAGTGTAATCGAGGCGGGATGAAAACCAGCCATGAGTCCCTGAAAGACCCTCACCGCGATAAACGTATACGGATCGTAAACAAAGAAGTTAGCCAGATGCGCAATACCTAGCCCCACTCCTGAACGGATGAGCATCAGTTTGCTGCCATATTTATCAGCCAGTGATCCCCAGAAGGGTGCGCATAATCCACTGATCAGAAAGCTGATGGAGATCGAAATACCGGACCAAGCTTCCAGACCGCTCTGTATACCAAGATCATTTTGCAGGAATATAGGAAAGAACGGAACGGACAGCGAGTACGCCATATGATTAAAAAACAGGCCGAACCACAGAATATACAGATTTCGCTTCCATTGTGGCATCTTGGCATTCTCCATACTATATAATTCCTATATAAAAAGTAGGTTATTATCCATATTAGGGTACGACCAATGGAAAGTATAATAGAAAAGTTCAATAGACCCATTCAAGAATTAAATGAATGGGTCTATCTTATCGGCGATACATCGTATTGGTTATTGTCCTAACTGTGATTGATACTCGTATTCGAATACATGTTTCATAATAGCCAATTCCATATTTTTCAATTCAATGATTTTATCAAGCATGACATCATACTTTTTGTATACACCCTGCTCCATGATGAATTCATTCATATACATGACCAGATTACGGAGTTTCAAAGCTTCGCTTACCAGTTCTTCCAATCGGATTTTTAACGAAGGATCGGGGAGAAAGTCAAGTATGGCTTGTGCAAGCAGTTGTTTATGTTCGTAAAGCAGGTGAAAAGGATGTATAGCAAACGGCTGATTCTGCATCCCTTTCTTCTGCATCGCCAGCATATCAATCATCTTATCGTATATTTCACTTCCAAGATAACGGTGATCCTTTCTCAGAATACTGCGAACTTGATTAGTCTCTCCTACGTATTCTTTCAAAATGTTCATTAGATCCTCTTTGGAAAACTGGAGAACCGTTTCATAATAATATTCACTGGGTTCCTTATACTCATCTGTCTTTTCAATGGCCCATATTCCGTTTAGGTAATCCGTAGACCATTCAGCATCGAAATTCGAATCTTGAATAACAGTGATCTCATCATAGGGAAGCCATTTCTCACCGTAGAATCCATCCCAAAAATCATGGCACAGAAACTCTTTACGTTCCGAATCAAATCCAGTGATGAATACCTCATGTTTACCACCGCCAGAGATATTTCTCAGGAAATAAATATAATTATTCTTTTGAATTAGTTCCACTATAAAATCTTGCAATTCCCACTGTTTTAAAATCATATCTCTATCGTACACCCTTGTAATCAACATAGGGCATGTCGACATTTTGAATTTGTGCCAAGGATAATATTGTGAACAGACGTCCAATCCATAGCCCCCTTCATCATTGTGACTCAGGATGACCAATAGAAAATTATGATAAATCCAGCTACGTGAACGCTTGTCCAAATCTAGCATCGAAAAGAGACTCGCATGATGTGGGTAGGTAGTCATTAAAGGCTCGTTCATTTGCAATTTTTTAATCATGACTGATCTCCAATCCTGAGCAATTTATTAAGTTATGCTTCTCCAGTTCATGAATGGCTTCCAGTTTGCTTGTGAATTTTCTCCACTGATTATGTGTCATATTCTCCCGATATACCGCCTTCGCCAGCACATTACGTAACTCACTCCAATGATCCTGTATTGCCTGAGCAGCAGAAACAAGATCGGTATGATCTTCATATAACCGTTGCATACGATAGGTTTCGACCTTTTTGGCATTCACAATGTCTACAATGGATTGGAGAACAAGTTCAGCATAGGCCATATCAGGTGAATCTTCTTCTTCATTGAACTGATACGTCTTCTGTATGAAGGACAGAAGATGACTCAGTTCCTGATTAATCTCTTCCGGTGTAACGCGCACATGATCAATAAACATGTCACGCAGTTCTCCCAGCATGATGTTGTTTCTTTTGTGTGAGACAGTCTCACAAGCTGAAAATGCGTAGAACGTGGGGGGTACTTCTTCTTCCTCCATGAAAAGTCGTACGAATCCTTCGTAAGCTTGTACAATATCATTCATAGGCATCTCCATCGGTTGATACGTGAGATTGTCCCGGTGATCATGTTCTATTACATGGAAGACTTGCCTCTGAAGATCATACCCATAGATTAATAAGGAATGAGGCCAGTGGGTACGTAAATACATGTCTTTGCGCAAGGACTCGTAATAACAGTCCACTCGGATAATTACTGGGCGGTTCAAATTAACCGCTTCTATAATCTCTTTTCGAACATCCTCGCTGTAGGTCTTCGTTTCATAAGTTAGCCCCATACGCTCAATTAGCTGGGCATCTGATAATACAGCTTGATACTCTAATCGGAGTATGCCCTGATGTTCATCGAATCTATAGTGCATTCGGTCATTGATCATCACAGGCAGTACACCAATAGAATAGAGGTTTAATACGGGAAAAAGTGAATTATAGAAGCAGTTTTTGTAGAAAACATCATTAAACGCCTCTATTCCTGCGATGATAACTATTGGCCTATGGGAATGATGTAAGATAAGGTGATCCGCTTCCGCTGTTGCCCCGACTTCTTCTGTAAATTGCTCCATTGCACCATCTGTCTCTGGCATATCCTGCTCTTCAAGAAGTATCTCTTTTTCAGAGTTATACTTATCCGCTTCATACCCCTTGTTTCCAAGCACTTCAGCCAGTGATGCAATAGTCTCATGCCGCATCACTTCATCAGCAGTAAGCGGAATACTCTGCCTCTCCATATCGGCCTCAAGTTTGATGACATTCAGTGAATGCCCTCCCATTTCGAAGAAGCGGGCATGAACGTCAATCTCTTTCAATTGCAATAGATCCGACCACAATTCGGCGAGCACCTGCTCTAATGCATTGCGTGGAAGTGTAATATCTGTCCCTTCTCCCTGTAAGAGCAAGGGATCTGGAAGAGCCTTTCGGTCCAACTTCCCATTGGCCGTATATGGCATATGATCCAACATGGTGTATCTGGAGGGCAGCATATATTCAGGCAATTCTATCAGCAAAAAAGATCGCAATTGCTCCTGATTGATACTTTGGCTCTCCGTTACTGTGTAATAGGCACATAACAGGGACTGCCCATCCTGATCTGACCGAACTGTGACCGCAGCAGCCGAGATAGCCGGGTACTGGAGCAACCTGTTCTCGATCTCCCCAAGTTCGATCCGATAACCACGTATTTTCACTTGAAAATCTGAACGACCCAGATACTCCAGATCTCCATTCGCATTGAGTCGTGCGAGATCTCCTGTTTTATACATATAAGCGCCTTCATGAAAAGGATCTTTTACAAACCTCTCGGTCGTAAGCTCAGGTCTGTTCCAATAACCTCTGGCTACTCCATCTCCTGCGATGCATAACTCTCCCATTGCCCCGATTGGCATATGCCGATGCCGCTTATCCAGAATATAAATACGGGTATTGGCAATCGGATGACCAATCGAAATTGTCGAGGTAGGTGAAAGTTCCTTAATGCTCGACCATATTGTTGTTTCTGTGGGACCATACATATTGTAGATGCGGGCAGAGGTCATCCCCGTGATCTCCTCATACAAGGCATACGGTAGAGCCTCCCCTCCGATCATCAATATTTGAATTACGCTCCATACCGGTGAATCTACTGTAAGTCCAATCTGAAGCATTCGCAGTCGAGAAGGAGTTATTTGTATTAATTCAATGTTATGAGTAACAATTAGATGCGCAATACGGCTTGGACTTAACTGATCCTCCTCTACTGCCATTATCAGTGTTAACCCGTTAGCGAGTGCCCCAAGCGTTTCCAGTACAAAGATATCAAAGGAGAATGTTGTGAGGGCGAGAATTCGTTTGCCAGTTTCAAAAGGAATGCTGCGGGATACACCTTCCACAAAGTTTCTTAGTGCCAGATGTTCAATCATGACCCCTTTTGGCCTGCCTGTAGATCCGGAAGTATATATCAAATAAGCCAACTGCTCCGACGAAACAACTGGCAGTGAGATATGTTGGTCATCCCATTCTTCCAAGTGAGAAATATCGATTATTGGGCCTGTGTATATGAGTGAGCCGATCAGATCGGGCTTCGTTAGCAAAATCTCAGTCTGGCTATCCTCCAGCATGAACTGCAAACGATTATTTGCATATGCGGGGTCCATCGGCATGTAAGCAGCCCCCGCCTTAAGTACACCCAGCATAGCCAAGAGCATGTCTTCCGATCGGGTTAACAGAATTCCTACAACGGCACCTGATCTTACTCCCTGAGCTAACAGGTATTTCGCAAGTTGATCTGATTTGCAATCTAAGCTTTGATAGGTAAGAATATTATCTCCGCAGATCACTGCGGGAATATCCGGCTGTTGTGCAGACCAAGACTGAATCATCTGGATGATTGAACGAACTTCAGGAAAACGTATCTCCGTATCATTCAGATGTTGAATAACCTGGTCTTCCTTGAGCGAGAGCATCTTTATATGATGTAATCCCTCATCTGGATGGGCTGTACACATTGAGAGCACACGCATCACATGGTCTACAATCTGTTCAATGGTTGCTGGAGAATATAATGTGGCATTGTAATTCATGCGCAACGCCAGCCCCACTTTAGACATTTGAAGTGAAAACACCATATCGGCTAGGGGGCCTGTTTCCTGTAAATTCGCCTGCATATTGTCCATACGAACCACAGTGGCCACCCTTGGCAAGTCTGTCCCTTCATGACCAAGCAATTCAAGAATTTTCTCCAGCGAAAGATGGTTATACTTTTTGGCTGCACCCACAAGGGTCCTGAGTTGAAGAACAAGCTCCTTAAAAGAACACTCTTCACCAAAATTGATGCGAATAGCACGTAGTTGACTTGAATTTGCTGCACCAGACGAAGCGGTAATACCTACAGTTATATCGTCATTGTCCAGATAACGGTGTAACACATATGTGACACCTGCCAGAAGAAGAATAAATGCCCCAGCTTCGGTGTTCCCGGAGATACGAAAGATTTGTTCTGAAACAGGTTGAGGAAATGCAAATTGCATCTCCTCAAACACTTGCTCACCCCATGTTCCCCTCGTTTTTTCACCAGGGAACATGCTGAATTGAAGGTCCCCCGAGAGATGGTTTAGCCAATATTGCTTCTCCTCTTCGAACTTTCGGCTCGATAATAGCAAATTTTGCATGAATGTACCTGGCTCTGCTGACAATTAGCACGCCTCCCATTCTCTTTGGGATCAAGAATAATCAGATCAGGTTGAGACCTTTTTTCTTTGCCATCTTTTCTACCTTGCGCAGCATAACGATTGAGATGATTGTATACGAAATGGCAAAAAAGATGAGGATGCACCATTCCATCCAGATCGGTGCAAGGGGCACCCAATCTGTTTTGAAACTGTAATAACGCACCATATCATACCCCCAGGTATAAGGCAGGAGATATGCGATCCAACGAACGACTGCAGGAAACTGGTCCACTGGGAAATAAGCACCTGCTACAAATTCAAACATGATAAACAAAATACCCACAATGGATGAGACCTGGCGGTACAGAATCCCCAGTAGTGCAATCATGACGCCAAGCGCCATTAACGCAACGATGACCACAAGACAGGTGACTAGAATCATCATGGATTCAGCAAAGTTGAGACCTGCGTACAGAACAAGCAGGATATACATCGGTATGAACACAATGACATTCATTAATGCACTGGCTACAACCGTCCCCACATAATACGCATAGCGAGAGATTGGATTGCAGTACAGATACTCCAAAGTGCCGTTATGGAGATCATTCGTCACGGCACCGAGCGGAGCGTTTAACGCTACTCCATAGAACAGCCATACAAGGATTGCACCCAGATAAAAGATAAACAGGTTATCTCCTTGAAGTACATTCTCTCCCTCGTATACAACAAACGTGGACATCAGCAGGAAAAAGAGTACTCGTAGACCCAACTGTAGGAAGTTACCGAAGAAGTTGGGCAGATACCTTACAGCAATCTGCAATTCCTTCACGGTTGTTGCCCACACGACGGTGAAAAATCCGGTAGGTTTACCTATGGCTTGCAGCTTTAGGGTTTCCTGACCTGTCCCGGTTTTAGCGTATTCGATACTCACTGTTCTCTGCCTCCTGCCAATGTGTACTCTAAATTCTCGTCAGACTTCACATAGAGCTGAACAAACAAATCTTCAAGTGTTAGTTGTCTATGCTGAATGGTCGTATGGATATTGCCTTCTTTTAATTCACTAATAACCGCACCCATCCCGTCGTACAGGTTCGTGATTCCGAAGGAAACCGTGTCTTCCTCCTCACGAATAATAGTGGAAGTTACCTCCGGCAGAGCAGTGATTCGCTCCTGAATGGAAGGGGGCAAGTCTGCTCTGGGAATGTCGATGAATTCGACTGCGCCCAGATTGGATTTTAGTTCGGCAATTGTACCTGTTTTAAGGAGCGTTCCTTTGCGCATCAGGGACACACGGTCCGTCATGTCCTCTACCTCAGTCAGAATGTGAGAGGTCAGAATAATGGATTTCCCCTCATCCCGTACATAACTTTTAATGAACTCACGTACACGTCTGGAGATCACGGGGTCCAGGCCCTTGGTCGGCTCATCCAGATATATCACTTCAGGATCATGCAGCAGGGCTCGCATAATGACAACGGTTTGCTTTTGGCCTCCCGATAATTGCATAAATTGCTTGTTCAGATGTTCCGAGAAATCCAGATACGTACTTAATTTGTCAATCTGGTTTGAAATCTCTTGTTTGCTAAGTCCGGTAAGTCTTCCAAAGAATATCAAGTTCTCTCGAACCGTTAATCTCGCATAAGCAGAGCGTTCAGTATCTTGACCCACGTATCCGATTAGTCTTCTGATGATGTTCGCATCGGTATCCAAATCGTAGCCGCCGATATTGACAATTCCAGAGTCCTTGGTCAACAGAGTCGCCAGGACTTTAATAAATGTTGTTTTACCTGAACCGTTGGTTCCCAGAATTGTGTGGATCTCACCCTTGCGAAGCTCAAAGGACATGTTATCTAACGCTAGGTGTTTACCATAGGACTTCGTGACGTTCTCAGCGGATAGCACTCTCACTTGTTCTCCCCCTTTATGTATTGCCTGTATTGCTGAATTCATGGGAGGGCGAATACGCTATTGCAGCGCATTTCGCCCCTAATGTAATCACTTTACGCCGACAGCTTCGTGTACCAGATACTCCGCCAGTTCGTAGTGATGTCCAGTATCATCAATGATATGATTCATCCACTGATTTCTTTCTTTAACAGGTAACTTTTTGGTTTCAAAGATGCCCTTGAGCAGTTCCAACGCTTCTATCATTTGCTCTTTTGAGGGTTTGTCCCCCGCATTTTCAACCTGCTCCTGAATTGCCTGGATTCGTTTGTAACGCTGAACAACACCTTGTTGATACTCTGCTTCATCCCAATTCTGGTTCGGCGTTGCCACTGCAATTGCTAAACATTTAGTTATGACTGTGGGTACTCCTTTTTTCTTCTTGCCATCCGATTGAAACATGCTGATCAATTTTTGTCGTTCCGCTTTTTCGCCAAAGCAGAGCGAATTGATATCAGGACAGTTCGTTTTGGTCAATTTATTCAATACATTTTTGGGTCCCATTTCGATGGCAAGTGTGACACCAAAACGCTCAAGGTACTGAAGAATCCGTGTCCATTGCACAGGTTTGACCATCTGATCTGTCAGCAATCCCGGAATTCGCTCCACATCACCATAAGGTTGACCTGTAACATTGGATAGTACCGGCCATTTGAACATATTGTACGAATACTTTGCCAGTTCTTGACCGAGCCGCTCTGCATCTTCCGCCATCAGCGAACTATGAATGGGTGCACTGGACATTAGGGGAGTAACCTGACCATCGGCATCCAATACAGCTGCTTCGATCTCCTCCAGTACGTATTGATGACCGGATACGGCAGCTTGTGTTGGCGAATTATAACAGGAGACTACAGCTACACCCTGCTCGCCGCTGTATTGTTCACAGAGTTGCTCCACGATGGATGCGTCAATACCGTCCATAATGGTCATGGATCCTGTGCCCCGATCAATATGAATCTGCATCATCGCACCACGCAATTTGGTGATTCGAACAGCATCGGAAAATGTCATGGCGCCTGAACATACCAACGCCGAATATTCACCCATACTGTGACCTGCACAGAATTGTGGTCGAATCCCCACTTCTTCCATATACACTCTGAAGGCCGCTACATTCGTTGCCAGAAGAGCCGGTTGCATGTTCTCATTCTGATTCAGTTCAGATAGACTTCCTTCAAAACATAGTTTTGCCAGATCCACACCTGCAACGTCACTCGCTTCCTCGTACGTTTGCTTGGCAATGCTATATTGATCATAGAAACTCTTTCCCATACCTACATACTGAGAACCTTGTCCCGGAAACAGCAGTGCTATTTTTTCCATGTCGTAACCTCCATTAATAGGGTTGGTGTATTAATTATTAATAATGTTCAGTTCCACATATGAAGGAATTTTCTGAATATAGCTCATGTCGTGTTCAAAAATGACAAGGTCCTCTTCTTGATGGATTTCTTTGAATCCGCCAAATTTATAGGTCAGATACATCATCCGATTACGATCGGTCATTTTGAATTCAGCCCGTATCTTGACCCCGGCTTCTTTCGCCTGTTCCAGGATATAATTCATGAGAATCGTGCCTACCCCTCGTGACATTACACGGCAAGACATCAGCAGCAGCTTCACGGTCCAGTACTCCTCTTCCATCTCAAGCAAAGCGAGTCCAATTTTTCCATATGCTCCATACTTGTCTTCCAGTCCTGTAATGAGAAGTTTGTGATTAGGAGATTGACTGAGTTGTTCCAGATCTTCATAGGAATAGGTATACCCTGTGGTGTTCAGCTGATGAGTCCGCACCGTCAACTCTTCTGCACGCTGCAGATCATCTCCCTTAAGGGGAGAAATCGTGAATGTCATGCCAAGTGAAGCCAGAAAGTCATCTTTGGGACCTGTGAATTCATCTTCCGCCTTATTACGGATCTCATCGCTTTTGTACATTAAACGGCGAAGTTTGGAGTCCTCCGTAATAAAACGGGGATTCATCATCTCCATGTCGGGAATGTCCAGGTACTGGGCAGCATCTATGCATCGAACTTCAGCATGCTCAAACTGTACCTCTTCCAGCTCAAACATCTGATCATCCACAAAAGCAACCGTATTCGCTCCAATATTAATGGAAGTTATGATGGATTGAATCGAGCTCGACTTGGAATTCCAGTGAATCTGGGGATATAGGAAGTATTCATGAATTCCGAATTCCTCAAGCTTCTCCATGGCTGTCTGATGGTCATTTTTACTGGCGATGGATTGCAGAACTCCACGCTCGTCCAGTGTCCTGATCACATCAATAATTCCCTCTCTCAAGACAACATTCTCATCTTCCAGAAGGACACCTTCCCAGATTGTATTATCCAGATCCCAGACGACCAGCTTCACCTTCTCTTGCTTTTGCTTGTCCATTACCGAACTTACCGATGGATCACCCATACCTGAACCCCTCCTTGGCATATTGTTCCAAATTATTGCTTCAAGACCATCAGGCAGTCTATGCTGTCTTTCGTTCAATCAGTTCATTAATCTTGTTCAACGTACGGAAGTTGCTCAGATCCATATCCTGGGTCTCAATCCGAATGTTGAATTCTTTCTCCAGAAACATCACCATCTGCATTGCAAACAGCGAATTGGCAAAACCCAATTCAAAAATATCCTCATCATCCTCAATTTCACGTTTGCGATAGAAACGACTCAGAAATGTTTTTACTTTGACCTTGGACTCCATGCACAGTCACCTCGTATAATTTATAGTTGATACACTTACAGAATCACGTGCTCAAAGAAGCCTTGACCGCTTTTTGCGCCTAACAATCCGGCATCCACCATCTTGCGAAGCAAGGGACATACTTTGTATTTCGGGTCCTGATAACTCTCATAGAGTACATTCAATGAATGAACCACAGTATCCAAACCAATCAAATCTGCTGTGTGAAGTGGGCCCATCTTATGTCCGAAACATTTGACGAATATGTCATCCACCTCTTCCGGTGAAGCTACCTGATCCTGAACAACAAAGGCAGCTTCATTCATGAGAAGATGGGATATTCGGTTAGATACAAAACCGGGAAGATCTTGTACCAGTATGGCTTCTTTGCCCATGGTATGGAGCAGGGATCTGGTCGCTTCAATCGTTGTATCCGAAGTGTGATAACCCTGAATAGCTTCGACTACGGGCTTTAACGGGACCGGATTCATAAAATGTACACCGATGACCTTGTCAGGCCGTTTGGTGATGGAACCAACTTTTGTAATCGAAATGCATGATGTATTGACCAAATAAATACAAGAATCGGGGCAATAGTTTTCAAGCTGTGCATAGACTTCTTTTTTCACATCCCATTGCTCAGGCACGTTCTCAATAATGAAATCAGCATCGCTGAGCGAATCGTAATGTGTCGTAAACTCCACACGCGAGAGCACCGTTTCCGGGTCTTCGGCCTCGGTATCCTTGTTGTAGAATCCCGAAAATCGGATATTGGTAAACAAGGCTGTTCTCGCCTGATCCAAAACTTCATCACTCACGTCGATCAAAACCACGTTGTGCCGGGACTGGGCAAGGCTCTGCGCAACCCCTTTTCCCATGACGCCTGCTCCGATTACACCAACCTTCATTCCTATCAACGCCCCTCTGTGATCTGGCTAGAAATTGAAATTCACTTCTTCATCTACAGCTTCATCCGTGATATCCGTGACACGATCAACTTCAATATCATAGATCAAAGTATCCGGCTGCTCTGAAATTATCTCAAGAATTTTCACAAAATCTTTGGCGATATATTCAGCTGTGCCAGGCAAGAACAAGCTTGTATTATATTCCAGAATAAACTCGATCGTACCGTCCCGCTCAATCGCATCCAGTGCCAGATCAAACCTTGAAACTCCACTGTCATAATCGATTAATGTGCCTTTGAAAGCCTCAATCTCTCCGGTGTACATCCCAACATTTTGCAGTGCAAAATACACATCAAACAGCGGATTTCTGCTCGGATCACGTGTACTATTCACAAGCTGTACAATTCGGTCGAATTGACAGTCCTGATGTGCAAAAGCCGATAACGTACGCTGCTTCACGTCCAGAAGTAACTCCCTGAATGAGTCATTGGGCACAGGTTCGTTTCTCAGGACAATTGTATTCACAAACATGCCAATCGTGGCATCAAAGTTACCCTGTTGGCGACCCGTAACAGGCGAACCGATGAGTATATCACTCTGGTTCGTGTATTTATGCAATAGGACATTTAAGGCGGATAAGAGTAACATGTATAGCGTGGTTCCTGTACGTGCTCCGAGCTTGCCTATACGTGCAGTGAGTGCTTCGTCAGCATAAAAAGTCATTTTGGCTCCATCATAGGTTTTTCGATCAGGTCGTGAAAAGTCTGTTGGAAGTTGCAGTGTCGGCAATGGTCCTTTCAGCGTTTCCAGCCAGAAGGCTTCCTGTGATTTAATCGAATCCGATTGCTGATAATGGTTGCTCCACTCCGAGTAATCCCTATACTGATAAGGAATATCCGGTAAAAGTGAACCACTGTACATTGACGTGATTTCGTGCATCATATTGTCCATCGACATACCATCTGTAACCAAGTGATGCACATCGAACATCAACAGATGACGACCGTCATCCAACGAACCGACAATCATGCGAATCAACGGTGCCGCTTCCAGATCAAACGGTCGGACAAACTGCTTCACTACATCTTCTACTGCTTCCGTTCCACAAATGACATCTGGCAACGTTTCGATCGAAAAATCCACGTTCTCGTGAATTCTCTGAATCGGCTCTCCTTGTTCCCAGTGAAATGATGTACGGAACGATTCATGGCGCTGAATCAGAGTGTTCATATAACCGTTCAACGTGATTGGGTCAAAATTCCCCTCCATAATCAACGCTTTGTTCAGGTTATAACTGATGTTGTCCGGGTCCTGAGTGCAAAGGTAGAATATCCTTTTTTGAGCTGATGAAAGTGGATATTTTTCTTTGGCTTCTGCATGAGGGATAGACTGTTGTCCAACTGTTGCATTCTCCACATCGACCAGAGATTGCAGGTGAACTCCCAGTCCCCAGATCGTTGGATATTGCAGCACATCCGAAGGATTAACCTGTATCCCCGTTTCCCTGTATATATCCGATGCCATCTTGAGCCCAATAATGGAATCTCCACCATATTCGTAAAAATCATCATACAGATCCATTTCTGTCAGTCCCAAATGAAGTGACCAAATCCGGGATAACATCTGTTCCATGGCTGTATATTGACCATCATTGCGGCCGTGTAATGAGACTTCTTTGTTCAGCGTTGCCTTTCTCATCTCCACTTCAGCAATCACGCTGGCACTTTGATCCTGAATCGTGTTGTATACTTCCTCCGACATCATCATTGGCATATCACCTACGTAGGCCATATATTCCGAGTCATAATTCAGTTCGCCGATGATAGATCGATGCACTTTACGCTGAAAAGCCTGGTCAAAGGCCTTTAATGCAGACTTTGTTAAAACAGACTTGAATACCATGTCATCATTTACGCCAAAATCTTTGGCCATCCCGGTCTCTTTCCAGGCCACCCAATTGATCGTTAACGTTCGTCCGCCCCTGCGATTTCGATACGCTGCATAAGCATCCAGATAACTATTCGCTGCTGAATAATCTCCTTGACCCGGAGAGCTGAATAATGTTGAAGTGGTTGAGAACAGAACAAGAAAATCAAGAGAGTCTTGGGCTGTTGCCTGATCAATATTCCAGGTTCCCTGGACTTTCGGAAGCAACACACGGTTAAAGGTCTCCGCATCCTTGGATGCAAGGAACCCCTCACCGGCTACCCCTGCACCATGAACAATGCCATCCACTTTGCCGTACTGCTCTCTGATGTTCTCCATGAGTCTGGATACTTGTTGAAGATCACCTGTATCCACGCTGTAGAGACCTACTGTGGAACCTCTGTTCTCAATCGAATGTATCCATTTAATTTTGTTGCATTGCTCCAGATCCTTGTTATCCTCCAAAATGGCTGGCCATGTTTCCCGATCAGGGAAATCCGATCTGCCTGCAAGAATCAAGGTAACGTTGTGTCTGTTAGCAAAATGTTCTGCGAATGCCCGGCCAATGCCGCCCATTCCACCAGTGATGAGATAGACCCCTTGCTCCTTAATGGTTACTTCAGAGAGCTCAGCTCCCAACAGATCTGTCTTCCTAAACTCTTCCACATATCGTTGACCCTTCCGATAAGCAGTGGAGTAGAAAACATCATCTGCATTCATTGCATTGAGCAAAATAGGAATAGCGGTGTCATCATCTATATCCATGACTTTGCATTCCAGCTGAGGATGCTCTTGTCCAATCGCTTTGCCCAGGCCAAACATCGTTGCATATTCAGGAGCAAGATGTGATTCGTGGCCGCTAACTTCGTGAACGTACTGGGATAACAGAACAATGCGCATTCGATTTCGCAATCCTGCACCTGCAATGGCTTTTGTAAGGTAAAACAAGCTATGCACACCTCGGCATAAGGCATCCTCCAGTTCCTTCGGACTCTCGGGTGCTGTATGACCATTTATGGTAAAGGTGTGAATAATCTGATCTATTCTGTGGTTCTTCGTAGCTTTCAATAATTGCAGATACTGATCCTCCGAACCATCGATCTGATAATGAACCGGAGAGATCTTCGCATAGGTTGCACCAAGCGTAACTTCAATTACATGTGCTCCACGTTCAGTAAGTTCCCGGGAGAGACTGTCACATAACGGAATTGTCCCCTTCAAAAGCAAGACGGTTTGCGGATTCGGAATGAGCCTCTCAGGATTAGTCGCTTCCACCCAGCCAATGGTGTAATGCATCGTTGGTTCTTCCTTCTGCACAACGGATGATTGAACCGCAACTCGTTCGGGAATATCAATCCAGCAACGATTGCGCTCATAAGGATACGTTGGAAGATGGAGCCGGAAGGTTTCCTCTTCTGCGTACAATCTGGACCAGTCAATATCGGCTCCCTGTGTATAAAGAATCGATATTTCCTCCAAGTGCTGATCTTCCCATCCATGCTCGTTAATGAGCTTCAGTACCCTGTCTGCTTGCTCGTTTAATTCACGAAGTTTTTGTTCCGTCAATTCGCCAACACCCGGCTCCTTCGTTTCGGGAACCATTCGATGTTCAGATGCATAAGCAACGGGCGGTTTAATCTCGCTAAACGGGCAGCCACGCAGCTTGTCTAATCGGGCTACCAGCTCTTCTTTGTCTTTAAAAGCAATGGCGATACGCAACTTGTAGTGTCCTCTTCCCTGAGCGGCTGTTCCACACAGGCTTAACAAATCCAGTTCATCGTAACTATCGAGATATTCATGATAAGCTACAATCAATCTGGATAGAGAGTCTTTACTTTTGGCGGAAAGAGGCAGAATATAAGGTCTGCGTTCCTCTGCCTGGACAAATGTCTGCACTGGGGCCTCTTCCAGGATAACGTGACAATTGGTTCCACTAATCCCAAACGCGCTGATCCCACAACGTCGCGGTCCTTCCTCTGAATGCCACGTACGAAGACGGGTATTCACAAAGACTGGTGAATTGGAAAATTCAATCATTCGATTAGGTCGATTAAAGTACAGTGTCGGAGGAAGCTTTTTCTCACGCAGCGCCATGACCGCCTTCACCAAACTAATCACTCCAGCAGCTTCCGAAGAATGCCCCAAGTTGGTCTTGATGGAACTCACCGCACAGAACTGCTTGCGATCTGTGTAGCTCGACAGTGCATCAGATATGCCCTTAATTTCAATCGGATCTCCCAATGTCGTGCCCGTGCCATGTGTTTCAATGTAGGTGATTGTCTCCGGTTCAACTCCTGCATCCTCCAAAGCAGATATAATTACCTCTGTTTGAGATGCCGGATTAGGTGCCGTGATGCCTATTGAACTGCCATCCTGATTCACAGCCCCGCCTTTAATTACAGCATGGATCGAATCATGGTCATCCAATGCCTGCTGAAGTGATTTCAGCAGTACCACTGCAACCCCTTCTCCAATACCTGCTCCATCTGCTTCATCATCAAAAGCTTTGGAGCGATGATCTGTAGACTCAATGCCAAGTTTCATATTTTCATCATCCACCGGACACAGATTAATCTTGATTCCGCCAGCCAGTGCATAATCACATTGTCCGCTACGAATAGCTTTGCAAGCCATGTCTACAGACACCAATGAAGATGAACAGGCCGTATCAATAACCATGCTTGGACCCTTTAGATCCAATAAATATGAGATCCGGGCAGACATCATTGCTGTCAGATTACCCACCATGGAGCTTGAACCGCTCCCAGGATCAACTTCATATAAGAGTCGTGCATACAGATCTCGCAAGGTTGCCGCATAGCCCAGATATACGCCCGTTTTACTACCGCTCAATCTGGTGCCGCCATACCCTGCATCCTCAATTGCAGTCCACGCAGCTTCAAGAAATAATCGCTGATTGGGATCCATTAGACTTGCTTCCTTGGGCGATAACCGAAAGAAACCTGCATCAAACTTGTCTATGTCTTCCAGATACGCGTTCTCGTTGTATTTCATCAGTGTCTGGTCATGACCTGTGAACGCAAAATGCTTGTCAATATCCACTTTTCTCGATTCCGGAAACGACCGAACCAGATCCGTGCCGTTGACGAGATGCGCCCACAGCTCCTCAGGTGTGGAAGCAAGCGGCACATTCACAGCCATGCCGATAATCGCAATATCTCCATCTCGTTCCGCCGCAGTACGCTTCTTGAGATGCATCGCTGGAGAAGAACGCTGTTCCTCCTTCTTGTTTTTTCCACCGATAAATTTTGCGAGATGATGTACATTCGAGTATTCGAACAGGTCCGTAACATTAATAGCTCCTGGAAAAATTCGCTCAATCTCACTCTGAATTTTCATTAGCAGAATAGAGTCCGCACCTAGCTCAAAGAAGTTGTCGTGAATATCAATTTGATCAAAACCTAATATTTTTCTGCAACATTCGGCCACACGTTTTTCCGTATCACTAAACTCTTCGTTGAGACTTCCTGTCAGACTTACTTCTCCTGCTGGATTTGTTGTTACACTCTTTGCTTTGTTCGCTTTTTCCTGCTTCTTTTTTTCCTTAAATAGTTCAATTTGCGCAGTCAGCACAGGAGAGAGCATCACCCCTGATTTTTCGAGCAGGAAGACTCCACCGTTCTCATAATTGAGATAACCTACAAGTGCTCTCGGTACATTATGGGATAACACCTGCTCAAACCCTTCAAGAGCCTTACCCGTTGGCAACGTCTTAAAAATGGTATCGATTGTGAAACCACCTTCAAGGGCCATACCGGTTTCTTTCCAGGTCGTCCAGTTCACCACATGTGTCCTTCTGCCGAGCTTGTTCCGATATTCCCCGTAGGCATCCAGATAAGCATTGGCTGCGGTATAATCTCCTTGAACGGCTCCGCTAAACATCGTTGCTACCGAAGAAAACAGAATAAAGAAGTCCAGATCATCCGAATGGGTAACTTCATCCAAAATACGTGTACCCATCACCTTCGGATTGAAAATGCTTTTAAACTGGTCATCCGTACGATTCATCAACAGGTCGGATCTTCCGATTCCCGCGCCATGGATAACCCCCCGGATCTTCCCATGACGTTGACGCAGCTCTTCTACAATTGGAACTACCTCTTCTTTTTTGGAAATGTCAGCGCTGTATATTTCAACGGTAGCTCCCATATTTTCAATATCAAGAACTCCCTGAATCTTTCGGCATAACGACTGATCCTGCTTTGCTTCCAAAATTGCTTCCCATGTTCTCCGGGGTGGAAAGGCAGTACGATTAATCCAGGCCAGATGTACCTTGTCCCTGCCAGCCAAATATTTGGATACTTCAATCCCGATACCTCCGGCTCCACCAGAGACAAGATATATCCCTTCTGAATGAAGAGCCGGAAATTGTCCATTGTTACTGTCCGACTCTGCAACAGGCTGGAGTGTACCGAATGACTGAATATACCGTTTTCCGTCTCGAATGGCGGTAAGGAATTGATCTGTTTTTCTGAAAACAGACTCTGCACTCCCCTTGCTCCATAGCGTATCTTCCAGATCGATAACTCGACATTGGATGTTCAGATGCTCCTTACGTATGACCTTGGCAAGACCTTCTAGCGGTGCGAGTTCGGGTCTAAGAATCTGTTCTTTGCCTGTGACATGATGGACGCATTGGGTCAAAATCACCATATCCATATCATAATCAATACCATGTCTGGTCAATGAACGAAGCAGATACAGCAGGCTGTAAACGCCGCGTTCCTGTGATTCATTCAACTCCACCAGATTCTGAACAGAAGTGTCCGAAGCAAAGGTAGGTGCGTAGATGACCTGTGACCATGATTTTGAATCCAAAGCATTGACTAAAGAATCAAAATCGACCTCTTTGGAACCAATTCGAAAATCAGTATCGTTCCTCTGTTCATAGTAATCTCCCGGGCAAACCTTAATGACGTCCTTACCCGATTGTTGCAAAAGCAATGCAAGGTCAGCCCCACCTTTGTCATCAGCCGTAAAGAGTACAACTCTCTCGCTTGAATGAACTTCGTTATCCTCGTAATCTCCCTCAAGCTCATGCCACGTGAGAGAAAACAATCCGTTGTCATGGTGGACACTCTCTTCTGCTGGTCTGCTTCCCATGTCAATCCAGCATTTCTGCGAATCAAAAGGATAACCCGCCAGAGGTACGGTCTTCGTAGACTTGCCCTCATACAGACGCCACCAGTCCACGGATGCCCCTTGCACGTAAAGAGTACACAGGCGCCCCCAGTCAAATGTAGCCTCATTTATCTGGTTCAATTCTTGCCGGACCTCTTCGCTTAACGCACGAACGTTTTTCTGAGTAATATCATGTACCCCTGAAACTTCCCGATTGTCGCTGATCAGTCGGTGTTCCCCATAATGAAACCAAGGTGCTGTGAACGTATGAATGTCTCCAGATATAACCTGGGTCAGCTTAATGCGCAAATCCTCCAAATGTTCAGCCAAAATGATCACTCGGTGAGCATAATGTCCGCGACATGCATTGGCTGTTCGACACACATCCAGTAATGAATACCTGTCGGAGAAGGTAGATACTCCGTCCAGATACTGTTTCATCAGAACTTGAATTCCATGATCTGATCCCGCAGACAACGTGAATGGATGAACACCCGTATGCCCATCATGCGTAACGTTCAAAGTGGCCTGTACAGGAGCTTCTTCCAGCACTATATGACAATTCGTTCCGCTCAAACCAAATGTACTTATCCCGCATCTACGCGGATCAGCACCTCGCTCCCACTCTCTTAACCTTGTATTGACATAGACGGGTGAATTCCCGAAATCAATATTCAGGTTTGGATAATTAAAATGAAGGGAAGGCGGGAGTTTCCGATGATACAACGATAAAAGTCCTTTAATCAGACTGGCCATACCTGCTGTTTCATACAGATGACCAACATTGGTTTTGACCGAACCAATTGCACAAAATTGCTTTTTATTCGTATATTTTCGGAAAGCACGTTCCAGCCCCTGAATCTCGATAGGGTCACCCAGATTCGTTCCTGTTCCATGGGTTTCAATATAGGCCAAGGATTCCGGGTGGATGCCTGCTCGCTTCCACGCTTCCTCGATTACTTCGGATTGAGCAACCGGATTGGGGGCCGTGATGCCCATGGACGTTCCATCCTGATTCAAAGCGATGCCTTTGATTACACCATAGATGTGGTCTCCATCCTTCTGAGCCTGACGAAGCGGCTTCAAAATTACTGCAGCCACACCTTCACCCATACCGGACCCATCTGCTTCTTTATCAAAAGCTCTTGTCCGGTAGTCGGTGGATTCAATCCCAATCTTCAGAAAATCATTGTCCACTGGCAAAATATCCAGCTTAACGCCTCCGGCAATCGCCATGTTGCAATCCCCGTTCATCAGCGATTTACAAGCCAGATAAACGGATACCAACGAGGACGAACAAGCCGTATCCACTACCATAGTCGGTCCTTTTAGATTAAGCAGATACGAGATGCGGGTAGGAAGCATTGACGCGATATTTCCAGTCATCGCAATAGACAACTCTTCCGGATGGGTATCCTTGATCATTTCCTTATAGTTGTTGCTATTGGCAAATCCGGTAAAGACACCGGTATTGCTTCCTGCAAGCCTTTGCCCGCCGTAACCGGCATCTTCGATGGCATGCCATGCTGTTTGCAAAAATAAACGATGACAAGGGTCCATCAGACTAGCCTCTTTTGGCGAGAGACGGAAGAACTTATAATCGAATTGATCCACTTCATCCAGAAAAGCACCATCCAGATATTGAAGAAATTCGTCTGAATATCCGCTTAGTCTGAGGTACTCATCCGTTACAGATTTTCGATCAGATGGGTAATCGCCTATGCAATCAATCCCCTGCTCAACAATGTGCCAGTATTCCTCCGGACGATTTGCATGGGGAAATTTAAGGCTCATGCCTATGACTGCTATATCCTCTTGATGATTTGCTTCTTCCTGCTTCAGCAGATTGATGACCTGAATCCCCGTCACTTTGTCAATTTTGCCGGAGGCTATGTTTTCAACAACATGTTTGTAGACTTTCTCCACAAGCTCACTCCCCTGGCCGTATTTCATCCAAACGATGAAGAATGTCTTCGACAGATACTTCCCCGTCCTGCAACTTGTCCAGCATATGGCTTAATGAGTCATTCCAATCTCCGTCCTGCTCTTCTGATGCGGATGTTATCGGTGCAGCTTGCAGGATATGTTGCTCATTGCCTGCAATGTAATTGCTGAGTTTGTCTACGGTTGTATATTCGAACAGATCTACCAGTTTGATCTTATTGGGGAAATGCCGATCCAATAACTCATGCATCTGGCCCAACATGATCGAATCTCCCCCTAATTCGAAGAAACTGTCATAAATATTGATTTCACTGAACCCTAGTACCGAACCGAAGATTTTGGCAATCAGATCCTCAGCATCGCTATATGCTCCTTCTCCTGTCCTGCCATCCAGAGTAACTTCTGCATAACCGGTCTGGTTCTGAGTTTCAGGAAACACAGTTTTCTCATCAGTAGCCAGGGATCTCAGGTCATCAGATAGTCTCACAGCAACACTTGACATCATGCCAAGCAATTTGCTTTCACGATTGATCTCGCCGACGATTACCCGATTCAAGTTCATTCCCATCGCACGATCCAGCCATGCAATGCCCTGCTCCGTAGGTATGGCAGAGAATACGCCATCCACATTGATGCCGTAACGAACGCCCATCCCCGTATCTCGCCATGTGTTCCAATTCATAGTTAGGGTTCGTTTCCCGAGCTTGCTTCGATATGCAGCAAACGCATCCAGGTATGCATTGGCAGCAGCATAGTCCCCCTGGCCCGGAGCAGCAAACACCGAAGAGATCGTGGAGAAGAGCAGGAAGAAGTCAAGATTATCCTCAAGCGTGACCTGATCAAGCGCCCATGTTCCATGGACTTTGGGACCTATCACCGCTGAGAACTGTTCCTCCGTCTTGCGTATCAGCATGCCTTCACCAGGTACACCGGCACTGTGGACTACGCCACGAATGGGACCGCAGGTATGTCGAAGTTCATCAAATACCTCACGTAGCCTATCCAGATGCCCGATATCCACTTGATAAAATGAACATGACGTTCCCTTCTTCTCCAGATCCATCACCCGGTTTATCGTCTCGCACACTTCCCTGTCTCTGTTCTGATCAAGCCATTCAGTCCACTGGTCACGCGGCGGAAAAGGTGAACGGGCAAGCAAAGCAACATGTCCTGCTCCCTTGTCAGCCAAGTACTGGGCAACTTCCAGTCCAATGCCTTTCGTGCCGCCAGTAATCACGTATACACCGTCATTTTGAATTGCTGGCGCATGGCCGATCACCGTCGTATCGTCTAAAGTCTCGAACTGTTCCTCATAACGAGTACCTTCCCGGTAAGCAACAAGATACAAATCAGACTTTCGGCCGATCTCTTGTAACACATCTTCAGCAGAGACAACATCATCCACGTCCAGAAACTTGCAGGATATGCCCATCAATTCCTGACCTACAACTCGTCCCATTCCCATAAAAGGAGCTTGTTGTGGCTGAAGGACACGTTCATTGCCTGTCACTTCGTTCACATAATCAGATATCAGCGTAAGGCTCAGTCCGCGCTCATAACCCACATGTGCCAGTGCCTGTGTAAGATACATCAGGCTGCGAGCCCCACGTTGCTGGGTCACCTCTAATTGTTCGATACTCTCGGGAAATACTGCTTGCTCAGTCGTTGACATATGGATAATATGTGTGAATTGATACTCAGATTGAAGATCTGTTAACAAGTTCTCATACGCGTGTTTATTTGAATCAACGCCATACCATCCATCGCCTGGAGTAGAATCCTTTTGAAGTCCAATCTCTACTCTTACAACCTTCCGACCCGCAGCTAGTAATCTCTCATAGATCGATGCCGAAAGAGCGGTTTTTCCTGTGAACAATAACACATCTCCAGATTCGGAGGACATCCATGATGTCCCATCGTTGGATGGCGTGTTAACCCAACGAATAACATGAAATGGTTGTTCCATACGTTCCACTTTTACAGGGGCGACGTCGGGTATGTCCAGCCAGTGTGTCTTACGCTCGAAAGCATACACCGGGAGCCGCACTTTACGAGTTGCCTGTCCGTCATTCCATAATAATGGTGGCAAATCTGCGCCCGCCGAATACAACTCACTAATTTTGACCTGCATGGATTCGTCCCTGTACAAGCCGTCCCTCCACGCTAATGCCACTTCTTGAATTTCGGCGTTCAAACTTTCCTTCTGAACCAGAGTAAGATCATCTGGACGTCTAATCCCATCCGTACCTGATACCAATCGGTATTCTCCATAACGATAGAAAACCTTGCCGGTGTCACCCAGTTCAGGCTCCCAAAAGTAGAGCCGGTTCAATTCATTCAAACGGGAAACAAGCTCCATTGTCGTATTCACTGCAAAAATTAATCGATGCGGATAATGACTGCGCCCAGCCTGGACCGTGTAACAAATATCCTGCAAATCCATTTGTAATAATTGCGGGCCATATGCTACGTACCTCGTAACAAGTTGCTGCAAGCTCTCACGTGATTTGGCTGAAAGCATGAACAACTGTGGCCCAACGTGAGGAACATGGTCAGGGAGTTCTTTATGGGTATACTCCGCCGGTGGCTCTTCCAGCACAATATGGGCATTGGTTCCGCTCATGCCAAACGCACTGACGCCAGCTCGCCGCGGATGGCCTTCAACCTCCCACTTACGAGTAACGGTGTTGACGTATATGGCAGAATCGTAAAACGGGATATTTTCATTGGGTCGATTAAAGTGAATCGTTGCAGGCAATTCCTTGTTTTTAAGTGCCAACGCTACTTTGATCAACCCGACGATTCCCGCTGCCTCAAGCAGATGACCCATATTGGCTTTGACAGATCCAATCGCACAGAAATTTCGTTTGTCGGTGAACATACGAAATGCATTCGTCAAACTGTTTACTTCAATCGGATCCCCTAAAGGTGTACCCGTCCCGTGAGCTTCCACATAACCAATGGTCGCAGGATCAATGCCAGCATCATCCCATGCCTTGCGAATCACGTCTTCCTGAGCCGCCGGATTTGGTGCTGTCATCCCGGCAGAACTGCCATCCTGATTGGATGCTGATCCCTTAATGACCGCATAGATTTGGTCGCCATCCTGTTTAGCTTTTTCGAGTGGTTTGAGCATGATTACACCGATGCCTTCGCCAAATCCCGTTCCTTCGCATTCCTCATCAAATGCACGCGTGATTCCATCCATGGATTCCATGCCTATTCCCATGCGTGTATTCGTGTGATGAATTGGCATGGTATGGATTTTAATTCCACCCGCTATGGCCATTTCACATTTGCCGCTACGAATCGATTGACATGCAGCATCTACAGCAACGAGCGATGATGAACAGGCTGTATCTACGACCATCGATGGCCCCTTCAAGTCCAGCATATAAGATACTCTTCCAGAGGTAACTGCTGCTGTGTTGCCCACCATAGCGCTAGATAGCAGAGTCGGATTGGTTTCATAAATGAGTCGTGAATACATATCGCGAATATTCGGCGAGTATCCAACAAACACCCCGGTATAACTTCCACTAATGTTTTCTACACAACCGGCATCTTCAACTGCTTCCCAGCATGCCTGCAGGAAAAGACGCTGATGTGGGTCCATCAGGCTTGCTTCCTTGGGAGACAAACGGAAAAAGGTACTATCGAACTTATCAATCTCATCAATATAGGACCCTTCCACAAGAGCAACGCTGCCCTCAGGAAACTGTTTATATCGAATATAGCGATCAATGGCATCCTTTCGTTCTGCAGACAATGCGGTCCTGCAATCCAACCCGTTACGAATATTGTCCCAGAATTCATCAGTATTGTTGGCGTTAGGCAGTTTGACGGAAATACCAATAATGGCTATGTCCTGTTCCGTTCCTTTCATCGGTGTATGATGTGTCATGTTGTTGCTTCCCTGGCGTTTATCTACCAGAAAACGGGCCAGTTTATAAACTGTTGCGTGCTCAAACAAGTCCGTAATCATAAGTGAACCTGGATCAAGCAGTTCCAATCTGGCATGCATCGTTTTTAACAAGAGGGAATCGGCTCCCAGTTCAAAGAAATTTTCATGGATGTTAATTTCCTCGAAACCCAATACCTGTCTGCAAACATCAGCGACACGTCGTTCTGCTTCGGTGTAATCCTCTTTTTCTTTTCCCGTTAGGATCACCTGACCCGTGCCATGTTGTGAAAGTGATCGGGTAGAAGCCCTTTCTGCTATAGACCTGGTCGTAGACTTCATTCTCTTCAATCGTTCGAGCAAATGTGGAGCAACCCGAATCCCTGAACGTTCGAGTAAACGAATGCCCCCACCATCTATGTTTAATTCCCCGATAATAACGCGGTCTACTTTTTGAGTAACAACGTCTGCGAGAGTATGGATCGCCTGTTCAGGTAAAATGGCCTTAAATATAGTATCCGCCGTAAAACCCGAACGTGCTGCCATTCCCCGCTCCCTCCAGGTCACCCAGTTAATCGCGAGTGTGTGAAGTCCCTGCTTGGTTCGTTGTGCAGCGAACGTATCCAGGTAGGCATTAGCTGCAACATAATCTCCCATAGTCAACGTGCTGAATGTTGTAGCGATAGAAGAACATAACAGCATAAAATCAGGCTGATCTTGTCGGGTAAGTTGATCAAGCAGCCATGTCCCCCTGATCTTGGGAGCCAACGTGCGCTTGACGTCATCTTCACTCTTCTGATCGGTAGACAGATCACTGCCCGTTCCTGCACAATGCACAATTCCACGTATAGAACCAAACGTTTGTCTGATATCATCCAACGTATGGGTAAGACGCATTTCATCGGATACATCTACGCTAAAATAAGTTACCATTGCTCCAAGACTCTCCATGGCATCTATTTCACGAATAATCTGCTGAACAGCTGTCTGGTCTTTCCCATTCTTACGAAGCAGGGGCCATTGCTCTCTGTTGGGTAATTCAGTCCGTCCCAGTAGGACAATTCGTACCTTTGTCTGACCAGCCATCCATCTCCCAATCTCTGAACCTATCCCCCCTGCTCCACCCGTTATGATGTATACTCCATCTTCAACCAGTTGCCAGTCGCTATTTTCCTGAGTCTCTGTGTTCCATTCATCCAGCTGTTCAACATAACGAGTCCCATTCCGATAGGCAAAATTCTCGTTGGAGATGCCTATGCCACCAACCAACTCCGGAATAGATTCAAGTGAACTATGTTCATCTCTGTCAATGCACTGACAACGGATATGCGGATATTCCTTTCCTATAACCTTAGCCCAGCCGATCAAGGCAGCGTGCTCAGGATACAGTTCCACTTCGTCCCCCGTCACTTGATAAGCAGTTGTCGTAGCAATTGATATGTCTACAGGGCCAGACACCGCCCTCTGCACCAGAGATTTGACCAGTCTGAACAGACTCAGAGGACCCTCTATTTCCGCCTGAGAAAGATCCGCCAGATTATGCACCTGCATTCTGGACGTTGAACTCAGTAGATGAATAACACGGGTTATATCATTGAAAGGCAGTGCACCAAGCAGATGATCATAAACATCTTCTGAAGAAAGTTGAACTAGACCTGAGAGTCCTTCCATAACAGCAACATCTCCGTCAAATGTCACGGATACCAGCTTTCGTCCCAGATTACGCAAGGTGGTTTCAAGCCTTTCGCCTTCAAGGTCTTTATCTTTTCGCAATATCAAGGTTATCCCATCATCAATTGGCTGCTGCTCCTCATCGGGTATGGATGGTTCCAAAGAATCCGCGATCCAGCGCGTTCTATACATGCTCCGATACATGTCATCTGTCTGGCGTTGATCCATGTCCGATTTCCAGTCCAGCCAGCATATGTTCGGTTCAAACTGGTATGACGGAAGTGGAATCCTGCGCACAGACTTTTCTCTGTACAGATCTTCCCAACTCACATCGGCTCCCTGAACATACAAATCACAAATGGCCTCCAACAGCACTTCCCTCGGATGAAGATGCGCTTCTGAAATCCACCCCTGTGCCTTCTGGCCAAGTAACTTGACCTCCTGCTCCGTGATTTCCCCTGTACTTCGCGTGGACTCCCCTTCACCCGCTGTTATAATCCGATGTATGCCTGTGTGTACTCCATTTATCTCGAGATCAGGACCACCATTTGCGTCTGATACAAGCTTCAATTTTCTTTCCAAATCCTTGCGATCACTGTAAGTGATCGCAAGCCTTTGAGTGTAGTGCCCTCTTCCGGTATTAGCCGAGAATGATAGATCTGCCAGCGAAAGTTCAGGATTTGAAACGAGTAAGGCCTGATACGCTTGCACCAGCTTTGTTAAGCTGGCAGCACTTTTGGCAGAGATCGTTAAAATTTGCATATCCGGGGTCACTGCGGTATCTGCCCTGTGATAACGTGGCGGCTCTTCAACTACAATGTGACTATTGGTTCCACTTAGACCAAACGCGCTGACACCACATCTGCGTGGAGCTCCTTCGGCATGCCATATTCTAGGGCGAGTGTTGAGATAGACTGGAGAATCTTCAAAGTTGATTTTTGAGTTTTGACGCTGAAAATGAAGTGTGGGTGGCATCATGCCTTCACGCATTCCCATAATGACCTTGAAAAGCGAAGCCATGCCAGCTACACAATCCAAGTGGCCCACATTTGTCTTCACTGAACCAATAGCACAGAATTGTTTCTTGTTTGTAAACTTTTGGAACGCTCTGCGAATGGCCTCAAACTCAATGGGATCTCCCATATCTGTCCCAGTACCATGTGTTTCAATATAATTAAGCGTCTCCGGGTTAATCCCCGCATTTTTCCATGCTTTCACCAGCAAATCTGCCTGTGAAGCAGTATTCGGCGCTGTGATGCCTACGGAAGTTCCATCCTGATTCACAGCACTTCCTTTGATGACTGCGTAAATATGGTCTCGATCCCTGAGTGCTTTGTTCAATGGTTTGAGGATAATAGCGGCAGCACCTTCACCCCACACCGTCCCATCCGAATCTGCATCGAACGCCTTCACTTTGCCATCTGGCGCTTCCACACCAAGCTTGTTCCCTTCATCCAGGGGAAACAAACGTATCTTGACGCCACCAGCGACAGCCAGATCACAATCCCCGTTTCGAATGGCCTGGGACGCGAGATGGATGGCTACGAGAGAAGATGAACATGCTGTATCGAGACAAAGGCTCGGCCCCTTCAGATCCAGCAAGTAAGAAATCCGGCTAGCCAGAATGGAGGCCAGATTACCTGGAACTGCACTGGGATCTGCCTGAGGTTCCAAGTCAGTGATTAATCTTTTGTAGTCATATACTTCATCGTTTCGAAACCCAACGTACACACCTGTGTTGCTTCCTTTAAGTTTCCCGCCTCCATATCCCGAATTCTCAATGGCGTGCCAAGCCGTTTCAAGAAACAACCGCTGATTGGGGTCCATGAGAGAAGCTTCACGGGGAGACAGGTTGAAGAAACGATAATCGAATCGGTCAATATGATTCAAAAACCCTGCTTTGGTATACGCGACCGACTCTCCCCGTGTCTTCATATAATAATCTGTGAAAGATTGTCGTTCTGCGGGAAAATCGCTGATACTGTCCACACCGTTAACCAGATTGCTCCAATATGCCTCGAGTTCCTCTGCACCAGGGAATCTGCCGGACATTCCAATAATGGCAATGTCCTTAGTCGAAACACTTTCGATATCGACCGATTCTGCTCCGGATTCCAGGAGATCATCCAGTTTAATACTTCCCATTAATCCTTTTCTCATTTTGCTCTCCTTTACAGTCGGCTTGAGATCATTCGAGTATCGGGTTCAGTAGTTTAAAGTAGAGTTGCAAGAGTGACTCTACCTTGCTCTTCCGCCATTTCATTGAACGGAATCCACATACGAAGTGCAGGCTGTCCTCCTGATGAACCACTTGTAACGTTAAGTCGTACAGTTCAGACACCGGCACTCCCGAAGCAACTGCACCAGCGTTATAGAACAAAGGTAATGTTCCTGTACCGGGCTCCTGCAAAAGTGTACTAACATGTTTGGTGTGGAAGGTCTCTCTGCCATCTTGACCCTTGGATTGATGGATAAGCTGGAATAATTCATTAAATTGTTCCAACGAGCCGAAGTCCAGATCAAATACTTGAATATAGTCGGACTGCCCAATGGCTGCATGCACACTTATCCGATCACGGTTGGAGGCCTGTGCGAGAAGGTACGCAAAGCCGGCAAATAAAATATCATCCACCTCCACATCCCACCTGCTGGCAGCATTCACCACACGATCATAGAGTTCTGCCGATAAGGCAAACTGCAACTCTTCTGTTTCGTTTGATGTTGAATCTCCTTCCACGAAATAATCCATGGACAAGGGAATGCGGGAGCGTGATACGTGGATTACATCCATCTCGTCCAACTGATTCTCGATAAATGCGGTAATATCCGAAATAGTTGGCAAATTAAACATGTCGGTTATCTTCACAATTCCCGGATATTGGTCATCAAGTCTGGCATGTGCTTTGATCATCAGAACAGAATCGCCGCCGATCTCAAAGAAATGCTGATTCACACCAATGTGAGTATTGCCAAGTACTTCGCTCCATATCTGTACCAATAGTTTCTCAATATCATTAGCGGGAGCCTTGTATTGGACCTGAGCTGTGTGTAGAGCAGTTGGTTCAGGTAATGCATTACGATTGATTTTTCCATTTGCTGTTAAAGGGATGGCTTCCAACCGGATAAAGAATGAAGGCACCATGTACTCCGGCAATCTGGATATCAGAAATTCTCGCAATTCAGCAATGGAAACTTCTTGATCAGAGACATAATAGGCACACAGATATTTTTTCTTTTGCTCGTTCTGCCTGTCCATTACATACACACGCTTCAAGGCGTGGTGCTGAATGAATATGGCTTCAATTTCACCGAGTTCCACGCGATGCCCCCTGATTTTGATCTGGTTGTCCTTTCTGCCCAAAAATTCAATGTATCCCTCTTTGCGCATGACGCCATGGTCTCCCGTTCTATACAATCGACCAAGGAGTGGGTGCTGAATGAATGCTTTCTCCGTTTTATCCAAGTCATTCACATATTGATTTGCAAGACCTACTCCGCCGATAAACATCTCACCTGGAACATCAACCGGACATGGACGCAGTTTATAATCGAGCACATGGAATGTTTGATTCGCCAACGGATACCCGTAAGGGATACTGTTCCACGCATCAGATATTGAATTAATAGGGTAATAAATGGACCAAATACTAGCCTCTGTTGCACCACCGAGACTCACAATGCTTGCATCAGGACACAGATTTCTGACTTTGCCCGGTAACGATAGAGGTATCCAGTCACCGCTGAGCAGTATAAGACGAAGACTGCTTTGATGGTTACCCTCGTTGGTGATGTTTACTGCTCTTTCTATATCAGAACTTTGGATATTTAAATTAGCCAGCGGAGCGGTCTGTGCACCCAGGACTGCTACGGAACGTTCCGATAATAGGGTTGGGTCAGCAGCCATTGGGTTTTCGCCATAGGATACCGATACGCTTGGATTTTGTCTGATATAATTTCTGCTGCTCCATTCTTCCATAGAAGCCATATCATCGTCTGGCTTCAATCCTGCTTCCACCGTGTGAAGCCAGATCTGATTTTCATTTAAATTGAATAACGGTTTTATTTTCTCAAAAGGCATATCTCCGATCGAACACATCCCAATGCCCAACATCTCTCCAACACTATTTAGTGTGGATACCATAATTCCGGTATCAATAAGGGAGTATAAATAACCTTGCGCGCCATATTTCGGCATGGTTGCTTCCGCGTTGTAAATGAAGAAAACAGTAAACGCTGAAGACTGATAAATGGACCTGTTCGTGTAATAGTGCATTTCATCAGTGAATGACTGATTCCCATGAACGAGGCGTACCGTGTAATCCACTGGACTAAAGTAGTACAAGCCCGCCTCCATTCCCGCAACTCTTCCTTCCTTCACATACACAAACACATCTATCGGATATAGCCCTCCCGCAGAAGGATAGTAATACCGAATTTCCTGTCCTTGATCATACTGACCCAGTACTCCCATCAGATCGGAGAACTGTGTCATGGTGACAGGCTGATCCTCCTTAAAGGAACGATGAGAACGTCGCTTGGAGATGAAATCAGGATATTCAACACCACGCTCCAGTGAGACCTCAAGTGTGGTGTTCTCACCGAAATTACGATGCAACTGTATTTTTTTAAATTCCTCGTATGCCTGTGCATCGTATGCCACCTTTTCGTCATACGGATTGCGGAATAACTGCGTCTGCTTCTTGAAAATTTCCGCTGGCTCCATAAGTCCGCTGACCAAAGCACGTTTACGAATGAGCAGTTCCATGAGCGAATTCACTTCACTAACAGGTACATTCGGGAAGAAAGAAGCAATCTCGGATTGCCGGATCCCCTTTTGTGCCAGGAAATACAGTTCAGGGAACATACCTGTTGCATATGCAGGGCATTTGAACTCATCCACGTAGATATGCTTTCCATCCATTCGCCACAGCGTGGAGAATGACCAATGGTACACCGATTCTACTGACTCTTTCTCCACAGCCAGTTGGGTTGACGCCTGAATCTCTTCATCACTTGCCCAACGGTAACTTCGTCCAGCATCGGATTCCAGTCGATCCATGAACATATCCATAATCGCTGGAACCGAATTCCAGATTGTAACCTGATGGCGATCAACGGCCTCTTTCATCATTCGGATATCTCTTTGGTCAGATACAATTACGAGAGCTGCACCCGAGGAAAGTGCACCGAACACGTCATATACGGATAAATCAAAACACATGGAAGATACGCCAAGCATGCGATCCTTCTCATGAACACCGAACTTTCTGTTCATATCCTGAATCGTATTCGTTACAGCCCCATGAGTAATGGCAACACCCTTCGGTCTACCCGTACTTCCTGAGGTATAGATTACATATGCAATATCATCAGGTGTTCCAGATGGCTCACCTTCGAGTAGAGGATAACCTGAAGCCGAGACCTGATCATAGGCATCCACGTCCAATACAATTTGGCAATCACTATTCTTAAGCATGTAAGCTTGCCGATCTTCAGGATAATCCGGATCAAGTGGTACATATGCCGCACCAGTGCGAAGTATAGCCATTACATTTACAATGGTCTCCATACGGCGCCTTGCTACAACGCCAACTCGATCCCCTCGCCCGATCTCCTGTTCAAGTAAATATCCTGCCAGTTGACCAGATCTTCGGTCCAGCTCCGAATACGTCATCCGCTCATCCTCAAACAACAATGCATCCTGATCTGGATAATGTTTGGCCATACGATCAAACAAATGTTGCAATGTTGTTGGCATGATATTTTCTTCTGATTGGTTATACCTTTCCAAAATGCTGCGATCGACTGAAGGAATGTCAGGCCCCGTAATCGTTTCTCCTACAATTAGGCCATCCAGCAGTGCAATATATTGCGCAAACATCGTTTCGACCACCTGTTGGTCAAACAAGTCATCCACGTAATCCCAGGTTAGCGTTAGCTGCCCTCCCGCATCCGAAGCCTGATGATCCAGATATACCTGCGATGTTTGGCTGACCCCAGTTCGAACCTTTCCAATCAGTCCCTGAGTTGCTTCAGATGTCTCACGTTCATTAAAGATCATACTTGTGAAGACAATTGGCATTACGGTCTTGTTCCCCATTTGATGATGCTTGGAGAGATCACGTATGAATTCGATGCCTTCATAATGCCTGTGCTCCAGCGCCTCCAGTATACTGTCCTGAACATGACGCACATGACCCATAAAATCATTCCCCGAAGCCATATCCACATCAATTAAAATCATGGAAGTAAAGTCCCCAATGATATCCTGTATGCTTGGGTGGAATGGATAACGATTGAAGACTGTCAGATTCAGTGCAATCTTCTGTTGATTGCTCCAGTACGATAAGATCTGGGCATAGGCTGCACAGAGAAGCGCTGAAGGTGTTAGCCCATGTCCATTAGCAATCTTTTTCAATATCTCCCAACGCTGTGGTTCAAACACTTCATTAAGTCGCTTGAATTTTGGTTCGCTGATCTGTGCAGGATCTGTTTTCAATGGGAGTGCAGGTGCTGCTGGGAACTCCTCTACTCGGGCAAGCCAGTATTGTTTGTCAGCCAGGTACGTATTCGATTTACGGAATTCATTGTAAGCAAGAATATAATCGCGGAATGTAAATGGATTAGGCTCCGGATTAATCTCGGGATGATGATAGAATTTCAGTAGATCATTATTGAAGATCTGTATGCTTGCCCCATCAGCAATAAGGAGATCATATCCAAACAATAGCAAATGTGTATCCTTAGATATTTTTTTCGCACGTATCTCAAATAATGGCCATTGCTCCAATTCAAAAATATGATGAGACATGCGTTCTCTTTCGGCTATGATCACCCGTTCCATCTCATCAGGACTCAAACCACTGATATTTTCAATATCCATCCGGTATACCGGTACATGTGGCAGGATTCGTTGCTCTCCGGTAGGCAGGATAATTGCCCGTAACATAGGATGGTGTTCAATCAGCTTGATTAGTGCTTCATTGAAGCGCGTCATCTCCAGTTGAGTTTCGAATTCGAGATACCCGTGTGTCGAAGTGCCTCCCATTTCAAAAGCCTGACTTCTTCCTGCGACATAAGCCATCTGTACCTCGGTCAGCGGGAATGGTCGGCCTTCAGGATCAGGGCATGGATCATGCTGCGGATAATGAATTGTTCCCACTGACTCTTCATTTTCCACAGAGCTCTCAAGCAAAGCCGCCAGTTCATAAATATCTCTCAGGGCCATAAATTCCTTGAAGCTGAGACGTTGATTGAATTCCTGCCCAATCCGATTCACCAGCTGCACCATTAGAATTGAATTGATCCCCATCTGGAAAAAGCTGTCGTGAGTTCCTACTCCATTCATACCAAATACCGATTCACAGAGTTCAATCAGCTTTTGCTCCGTTGGGCTTTCTGTCCCTGCAAGTGCACTGGACTGTTGTCCAAAGGTTGGTTCCGGTAACGCTTTCCGATCAATCTTTCCATTGGGTGTAAGTGGAAATTCAGGCAACTGGATTAAATGCTGAGGAACCATGTAATCCGGAAGTGCTTTTGCCAAAAGACGCTTCATCTCCAATTCGTCATAGCTGCGCTCCGCTGAGTAATAGGCTACCAGTACCTTTGTTCCTTGCATGTCCACTTTATCTATAACGACAGCCTGCTTCACGCTAGGAACTGTAGATAATCGGCTTTCAATTTCTCCAAGTTCAACCCGGTAACCCCTGATTTTCACTTGGGAATCCCGTCTGCCAAGGAATTCAATGTACCCTTCTCTTCGCAAGACTCCAAAATCACCTGTGCGGTATAAACGTCCCAATTCCGGATGATTAAAAAATGCATTGTCGGTCCTCACCGGATCATTAAAGTATCCTTCAGCCAATCCTGCTCCACCGATACAGAGCTCACCAATGACATCGACTGGACTCAGGCAACCCGTGTAGTCAAGCGTATAGAATGTCTGATTCGCAAGTGGTCTTCCATAAGGAATGCTCTTCCAATCAGACTTGACAGTATCAATGGGATAATAGATAGACCAAATGGATGCCTCTGTCGCACCTCCCAAGCTGATAACCTGTGCCGAAGGAAAACGCCCATGTACTTGCTCTGGCAATTTCTTCGGTATCCAGTCCCCACTGAGCAGGATGAGTCTTAATTGTTCATTGGTTTGTTCGGTTACGTAATCTGCCATCAGTTGCATAATGGCTGGAACTGAATTCCAAATGGTTACTTTATGCTGTTGTATCGCGTCGTACATGTCATGAATATCACGCTGATCAGCAATGATCACAAGTGCTGCACCCGTCGCAAGTGCACCGAAAATATCATAGACTGACAGATCAAAGCACATTGAAGAGATACCAAGCATCCGATCTTGATCCGTCACTTCAAACTTCATATTGATATCCCGAATGGTATTCATTGCCGGGCCATGGGCAGTAGCTACCCCTTTTGGAGTTCCCGTGCTGCCAGACGTATAAATAATGTAGGCAAGATCGTCAGGTGCTGCGTTATTTTCCAGTGGCTCCACCGGCAATTCAGCCAGTCCCTCAAACGTATAAAGTTCGGGTAATAACAGCATTTTGCAGTTACTATTTTGTAAAATGTATTGCTGACGATCTTCAGGATAATCGGGATCAACAGGCACGTATACCGCTCCTGCTTTGAGAATACCGATGGTATTCACAATTGTCTCCATACCACGTTTGGCTAACAACCCCACCCGGTCTCCCCGTGTTATTCCTTGTTGCGTCAAGTAATGAGCGAGCTGATTGGAACGTTCATCCAGCTGTTGATAAGTCAATTGCTGATTACCGTAAATCAATGCTGTCTGATAAGGAGTCTTGGTCGCCTGCTCCATGAAAGACCCATGCAGTGTAGATATAGGAAATGTTTGTGCTGTTGCATTAAATGCATTCCAGATGGCATTATCCTGTTCAGGCAAACCTGGTAAAAACTCGATATTCTCTTGCTCACACAGATGAGTAATTATCGCTGTATAATCATCGAACATGGCGGAAAGTGTATCGTAATGAAAAAGATCCTGAATATAGTCCCAGTTAATGGTCAGTCTCCCGTCAGTCTCCATTACCTGATTATCAAGGTAGACTTGGGAGGTCTGACTGATACCCATTTTCAGATCTCCGATATGCTGCCAGCTTCCGATGGCATCCACAAATAATGTGCTGGTATATACAATCGGCATAATGGCGGAAGTACCCGCTTCTCGATGACGGGCCAGTTCTCGAATGAACTCCACGCCGTCATAATGTCGATGTTCCAACATATTGAGCATGCCACTCTGCACGTCTCTTGCTTGTTCCCAAAAAGGCTTGTTTTTTTGTTCGTTAATTTCGAGCAACATGATGGATGTAAAATCACCGATAATTTGATCGGTTTCTTCATGAAATGGAAAGCGGTTGAACGCCGCCAGATTGATGGCAAGTCGATCCTGATTGCTCCAACGGGCCAAAACTCGAGCAAAGGCAGTACATAGAAGCGCGGAAGGTGTTACATTTTTTTGCTGTGCCTTATGCTTTAATTGCTCCCACGGATCTTGTTCTAATATCCAGCTTAGCCGTGAAAATTGCGGTTTCTTGATATGTCTTGGCTCCTGCTTCAGCGGAAGTGCTGGAGCGGAAGGGAATGTGTCCAACTGATCCATCCAGTACTTCTTGTCACGTGCGTACATCTCACCCTTTTTCAGTTCTCCGTATGCCATCATATAATCCTTGAACGAAAACTTGAGTACAGGAAGTTCCTTTTCCGGCTCACGGCAATAATGCACCAGGTCCTCTCCAAGGATCTGGATACTCGCACTATCACAGATCAGCAGATCATAACCAAATAACAGGTAATGCCGTGTATCATCTATTTTAAAAGCTTTGAATTCAAACAGCGGCCATTGGCTCGGCTCAAACACATGATGGGACATTCGATCCCGTTCCGCCTCAATGTGTTTCCACTTTTCCTGCTCATTCAGATGGCACACGTCAACGATTTCCAGTTGATAGTCTGGTACCTGTGGCAATATTCGTTGCATGCCCTCAGGCAATATGACCGCTCGCAGCATTGGATGGCGCTGAATCACTTTTTGCAATGCAGTCTGGAAATGCGTCATGTTCAATTTGGTTTCCAATTCCAGATAATAGTGAGTGGATGTTCCCCCCATCTCAAACCGCTCGTCTCGACCTAACAGATAAGCCATCTGTACTTCTGTCAAAGGGAAGTCCTCATACAGGGTCGCCGGTTCCGGCTCTTGCTGGGGATACTCGGATATCGCTCCAGTTTCCTTGAGTGCACCAATCAGATGAATTGCAAGCTTTGCCAGATTCATACCTTCAAAGAACGTGTGGTAGTTTAGGTGAACATGGTAGCGTACCCGTATTTCAGTAATAATGCGCATCATTGATATTGAATCAACGCCGAGTTCAAACAAGTTGTCGTATACATCTAACCCGGTAAACCCGAGAACGTGTCCAACCAGTTGGGCAAGTTCCTTCTCCGTAGTTGTATATATACCGTTATCTCGTCCTTGCAGTTCAACCTTCTGTTCATATTCAGTTCTCGCCAGCTGGTTGTTATGATAATTCAAATGATTACGTTCCTGTTGAATTCGAGCTGTCATGGCTTCCGAAAATTGGATAACCCTTGACGACTCTAACAACGGTAGGAGTTCACTCGTATAATTGGGCTCACCGATCAACACTCGGCGTATACGACGGCTCAATACCATGTCAAAAGCACTGATCGCTTGATGAGTCGCTAACGTCTTGAATGCTGTATCCACATTCAGACCAAATCTGGCAGCCATCCCGGTTTCCTTCCAGGCAGGCCAGTTAATGGTTAGCGTTCGGCCCGATCCATTTGCACGGTAAGACGCAAAGCTATCCAGAAAACAGTTTGCAGCAACATAATCGCTCTGCCCCGGTTCTCCTAACATGGATATGCCAGAAGAAAACATAACGAAGAAATCGAGTGGTTCCTGCGCCGTTACTTGATTCAGAACCCAGGTTCCCTGAACCTTCGGTCTCAGAACCTCTTGGAATGCAGTCTCTTCCTTACGGATAATCAAGCCATCATTGGCAACACCAGCGCTATTAATTACCCCATAGATTTGCCCATATTTTGTTCTCAACCGCTGCACAACCTGAGTCATCTGCTCCAGATCAGAGATGTCTGCACTGATTAATTCAACACTTGATCCTCCAGCTTCAAGCTCCATAATGGTTTTCATTCGTTCAATCATTTCCATGGATGTTATCTTTGGATCTTCTTGTTGAATAAGCTTGTCCCACACAGTGCGATCAGGCATCGCCGTACGACTGATTAGTGCCAGACGAATGCAGCGTTCATCAGCCAGATGCTTCGCGAACTGCAAGCCAATTCCGCCTGTTCCACCAGCAATAAGATATAAACCGTTCTCACGAATAGTCACTTCCTCATGACTGGCTTCCAGAATGTTAGCAATATCCAATTCTTCAACGTATGACTGATTATGGCGATACGCCACTTGGAAACGGTCATGGGAGCTATTCAATTCTGCATAGATCGTATCCGCATCGGTATCTGAATCCACATCAATGAATCGGCAGGATATTTCCGGATACTCCTGTTCAATGACTTTTGCGAATCCGTTAAGCGTTGCATTTTCCGGTCGTACCTGACTTTCATACCCCGTAACTGCATTCGCTAGGGAGGATATGAATTGAAGCTGAAGTCCCTCTGTCACATGATGATGTAGAATCGCACGGGTCAAGTAGAATGCACTCTGAATTCCACGGTCCTGGCTTAACTTCAATTGTTCCTCGCTTTGTAAATAATCATCTGAATCATTCTCTGCCAGAGTAAACCCGTGAATAATGCGGGTTAGCCCCTGACCCTTCATATCATCCAATAACTGAATGTAATCACTTTCATCACCACAAATCACATAGTGCGAATCATCATACTTCTCGTAACGATCCCCCCAGGCTACCTGAATGACTCGTGCTTCGAGCTCACGCTCCAATCGGACCGTCAAGGCAGCATTGACTTGATCGTTTCCGCGGAAGAGAAGTACGGCGCCTTTCATTTTTGAGACGACAGAATCTCGAGATACGGGCGTGTATCGTTGCCATACAGCTTGATAAAACATGCCCTCTGCCTGTACCTTTTCCGATCTTCTGTTACGTTTTGGAATGTCGATCCAACATCTGTGCGTCTGAAATGCGTAAGATGGCAAACTGACCTTGAATACATTCTGATTCGCATAAAGCGCTTCCCAATCAGCATCGCCCCCAGAGACATAGTATGAAGCAGCCTGATGTAACGCATTGATATCTTGCTGCCCACTGTTCATGAATTCTCCAAGAGCTTGTCCCAGCGATACGCTCATCTCATGCCTGGATGAGAGCGACATTCTGAATTCCTGATCCGCTGCCTCCTCATCTTGAACCAGCTTGTGAAAACCGGTATAGATGTGCGAACCATGTGAAGTACCAAATAGCTGTTTTGAACGCTCCAACTGAGTAAGTTTCTGATGCAAATCGATGTTGCTGTTCATTATGATTGCTACCCGATATGGAAACTTTCCTCTTCCCGTGTTGGCGGTATAACACATATCTTGTAATGTTGGCAGTTCATTTTTTTCAAGAAAATAGATATACTTACTGATCATCTGACGTAGCGATTCCTCAGACTTGGCGGACAACGTCAGAATGGATGGACCTGTTACAGAAGTGTTCGCTTGATGCGCTGCAGTTGCCCGATCAGGTGCTTCCTCAAGCACGAGATGACAATTGGTTCCCCCAATGCCAAAAGAGCTGATACCACACCGTCTTGGAGTTGTTCCATCCGTGTTCCACTCTCGTAGTGTAGTATTTACGTAAACGGGTGATCCACTGAAGTCAATGGCTCTGTTTGGCTTTTCAAAGTTCAAAGTTGGAGGGAGTTTTTTATTTTTCAGCGCCAGAATTGCTTTAATTAAGCCAGCAGTTCCAGCTGCTTCGTACAGATGACCGATATTGGTTTTAACCGAACCGATCGCACAAAATTGTTTCTTGGAAGTATATTTCTTAAACGCGTTCTGAATTCCCTTAATCTCAATGGGATCTCCCAATTCTGTCCCCGTACCATGCGGTTCGAAGTACGAGATCGTTTCGGGATCAATGTTACCGTCCTCCCACGCTTTTACAATCAACTCAGCCTGAGTGGATGGGTTTGGTACAGTTAATCCGCCAGAACTTCCATCCTGATTGACGGCCAAACCTTTAATTACCGCGTAGATCTGATCCCCATCACGCATTGCAGCGTCTAGTGGTTTCAGCAATAAAGCAGTGACTCCTTCGCCCATTCCCGCCCCATTTGCAGAATCATCAAATGTTTTGGTCCGGTAGTCTGGAGATTCCATCCCGATTTTCTCATTCTGATTCTCGCGTGTCATGAGATGAAGTTTCACACCGCCCGCGATTGCCATATCACATTCCTTGTTCCGGATAGCCTGGCATGCCATGGCGACAGCTACGAGCGAAGAGGAACACGCTGTATCAACAACAATACTGGGTCCCTTCAGATTCAGAAGATACGAGATTCGATTGGATAATATGGAAGCCAAATTTCCAACGATGGACAGTGCACTTGTCTGCATCGTTTCGGTAATATATCGCATATACATATCTTTGATATTGTTGGAAAAGCCTACATAGACACCTGTATTGGTGCCCGATAATTTATCGTTACCGTATCCTGCATCCTCCATAGCATCCCATGCCGTCTCCATAAACAAACGCTGATTAACATCCGTTAAACTGGCTTCTTTGGGAGGCAAACGAAAGAATTCATGGTCGAATTGGTCAATATTGTCCAGGTACGCCGCTTCGTAATATTGAATATCTCCCTCAGGAATATCCATATAAGAGAGAATAGCGTCCATATCCGATTTTCGTGTCTTGGGAATGGGACGTATGCAATCTACACCACTCTGGATATTATCCCAGTAGTCATCCAGTGTTTCCATATTGGGCAACTTGGCTGAAATACCGATGATGGCGATATCCTTGACGGGTTTCTTTTCCCCTTCTTTTAGCATTTTCACGATCTGAGCCGCCGTTGTTTTGTTCATCTTCTGGTCCTTGACACTCTCTACCAGGAGCTTCAGAATTTTCTCCACGCTTCACGTCCCCCTACATCTTTTGAAGGTTGATGATTGCTTCATCCAGATCCATTGCTCCACGTTCGATCTCATCGAACAGATTCTCAAGATCTGTATCCCGTTCCTCTTCGAAAGTTTCCTTTTGAGGAGACTGGTGAGGCTTCTGCTTTTCTGTGGTGCTCATATAAGTAGTTAGTCTGGAGATACTTGGATATTCAAACAGATCGGTCAGTATGAGTTTTCCAGGGTAAGTTTTGTCCAATTTCAAGAAAATCTGCTTAATCATAATAGAGTCTGCACCGAGTTCGAAAAAGCTGTCATGTACATTCATCTCTTTAATGCCTAAATATGGTCCAACTATATTCGCAATAGTCCGGTCCATCTCCACGGAAGATTCCAATTTAAGTTCATACTCTTCCTTTGGGATCTGAACAGTAGAAGCGGATTCCATGTTCATTGATATTTGCTTTGCTCTCTCAGGTATTTTCATCAATTTTTGTAACCTTTGTCCGATATTGGCATCAAGATGAAAGTGGTAGTTATTCAAAATGTTTAAATAGGGTGAATTCCAGTTCAATTCCCCCACCAGCAGACGGTCGGTCTGTTTTCCCATTATTTCGAACAATCGATCCAATGCCCAATCTTTAGGCATCGCTTTGAATAAGGTGTCAAAATCAAACCCGGCTCTGGAAGCCATGCCTACCTCTTTCCAGGTAGTCCAATTCAGCGATATCGTACGCATCCCTTTGCGGTTCCGCATCGGGGCATAGGCATCCTGATATGCATTCGCGGCGGCATAAGCAGCCTGTCCAGTAGAACCAAATAACGTAGCGACGGACGAGAACATGACTAGAAAATCCGGCTGATCTTCGGCTGTTAGCTGATCCAGCAGAGGAGTCCCCTTCACTTTCGGAGCCAGCATTGCTGTAAACTCTTCCTCGGTCATCTGGTCAGCATGTTGTGTACTCCCAACGCCTGCTGCATGGATGATGCCACGTATACATCCAAAACGACTTCTTAATTGTTCAATGGCTTGACTTAACTGATCTGCATCGGCAACATCAGCTCCGAGATACATCAACTGTCCGGCCCGTTTCTCCATATCAAGCAACCGAAGAAGCTTACTTTTTAGATCTGGTGAAGTATTTTTCGCATTTAGAATGATGTCCCAATTGTGACGTTTGGGCAGTGCCGTTCTTGCAATCAAAGCCAGATTCATACGTCCAAATGATAGCAAGCGTTCAGCAATCTCCATCCCCAGACCACCAAGTCCACCTGTAATAATGTATACGCCGTTTTCTTTCCAGTTCATATCAACATCAGGCATGGAACCCACATCAGCAGGTGCGAATTCAGCTTGGTATGCTTGTCCATTTCTAATCGCCAAAGACTTCTTCTCCAACGGCCCCAAAATGTAACGCATATACTGAGAGGTATCCCAATCTTGGTCAACATCTATACAGAAGCATTCGAGATTCTGAATCTCACGCTGTACCGTATGTCCGAAAGCCAGCATCGCCGAATTCTCCGGATACAGAACTTTCTCGTCACCCGTCACATCATTAGCAAAGCTTGTCACCAAAATCATCTCAACCTGCTCTGCAAAGACGTGTGAGCATGCCTTGGTAAGTCTCCATACAGACATAAGACCTTTGTCCAGCCTGTTTTCCTTATTTTCTACATGGTCAAGTGATGCTAAATGCACGATCCGATAGGGACCTCCAAAGGACACTTCCAGCAAAAGTTTGATATAATCACTCTCGTTATTTCGAATTACATATGTCTGTGCATCCTGTTGAAGGTAAGATGTTCCCAATATCACTTCGATAACTGCTACTCCAGCTTCACGAATTTGGTTCACCAACTGGGTTGCATGTAGCTGTGTATCATTTCGTATTAATAAAACACGTTCAACATTATGGATGCTGGATGAGTTAATCTTGCCGATCTCGCTCCAAGGCTTCCATGACAATGAATAATACATCGCTTCTTCCTCAGTCTGTACTGAATTATCGGGGTTAGTATCAATCCAGCACTTACTCTCCTCAAATGAATATGTGGGCAAGCTCAACTTGTTATAGGTCACATCTGGATAGATTCTTGACCAATTGATCTGAGCACCGCCTTGATAATGTGTGCACAACTCCTCTAGCACGGTTGCTCTATCACATCCTTCGATATGCCAGTTCGAGATAAGTTCTTCTGTAGTGAATAACTGATTTCTTTTCCTAAATGTATCTTGTTCATATTTACCGGTCTTGGGTTCTGCAAGAAAGTCGTTTAAATGCTGCAGCAATTGATTCAACGAACTGACCACCCACACCGCTCGGTGTGCATGATGCTGTCTTCCAGTAGCTGCTGTGCAGCATACATCCCTCACATCGGCCTTCGGGTTCTCATTGATCCACTTCACATATGATTGCACCTGACGGGAGAGATTTCCGGATGATACACTTGAGATCAAAAAGGGATAATGGTCATCGCGCCCCAATTCCACTGATATGTTCGGAGCTTCTTCCAGTACAACATGACAATTGGTGCCGCTTAACCCAAATGAACTGACTCCACATCTTCGAGGAGTGGCCGCTTCCCACTCCCTTGAAATGACATTGACATAGACTGGTGATGTATCAAATTCAAATTTTGGGTTTGGCTTATTAAAATGAAGTGTAGAGGGAATACGTTTGGATCTGAGTGCCATAATCGCCTTCAGCAGACCCGCTAATCCTGCACTGTCGTACAAATGGCCCATATTGGACTTAACCGATCCTATGGCACAGAATTGTTTTCTGTCCGTAAATCTGCGAAAAGCCGATTGGATTCCTTCCAGTTCAATCGGGTCCCCAATGAGCGTACCTGTTCCATGTGCTTCCAAATAGGAAAGACTCTCTGGATGAATTCCAGCATCACGCCAAGCATGCGTCAGTACTTTTTCATGAGCTACCGCATTGGGCGTTGTGATCCCTGCCGAATACCCATTCTGATTCACAGCTGTGCCTTTTATGACTGCATACACATGATCATGATCCCGCAATGCCTGTTCCACAGGTTTAAGTACAACACTTACTACACCCTCACCCATTCCTGATCCATCCGCATCTTCATCAAAGGTTCTTGTTGTTCCATCACTGGATTCAATACCGATTTTGTAATACTCTTTATCCAGTGGAATCATATTCAGCCTGATCCCTCCAGCGATAGCCATATCACAACTTCCTTCACGTAATGCACGTACTGCCATATCCAGAGCAACCAGCGAAGAGGAGCATGCTGTGTCTACAACCATAGCCGGCCCCGTCAGATTAAGTAGATACGCAATTCTTGCAGGAATGATGGACGAAAGATTACCTACGGTGGCGATTGGTAACATGTCTGGACTTAATTCCTCGACCATCTGTTTGTACTTGTAACCTTCTTGATCTCCGATTACACCCACGTACACCCCAGTTGAACTTCCAGCCAAACGGTCACCGCCATAACCTGCATCCTCAACCGCACGCCATACCGTTTGCAAAAACAATCGTTGGACCGGACTCATCAGCTTGGCTTCCTGTGCACTCATACGGAAGAAGGAATAATCAAATTCATCGATTTCGTCCAGATAAGCTCCGTTCAAATAACGTACATGCTCCAATGAACCTTGCTTGTGAAGCAAGTATTGATCCAACTGGCCCTTTCGATGATTGGGCAATTCCCGTATGCAATCAATTCCATAATCAAGCATCTTCCAAAATTCATCCAGCGACTCTCCGGTCGGCAACTTCGCACCGATACCTATAACAGCTATATCATGTCTATTATCCGTTGTTATATCCATTTCAGTAGTAGTGTCCTGGTCATCTTCTTCTTCCCATTGCTCTCTGTCGAACAATTGATCAAGCATGGCCGTCCCCCTATGAAATTTCATTTCAATTCCGGTTGTACCAATAGTTGAAGTCCTCTCACATAATTGGCAATAAGACGTTTCACACGGCTCTGTTTTAATTTACGTCCATTAAAACGACAGTTGCACTGCAGAATATCACCTTCGTCAGACACTAGGATAATCAGATCGTAATAGTTCAGTACATCGTCCGATGCCTTGAACAGATGCTGTTCACCATATAAAGGATTAATTGCCCACTCCGTGCTGCTTGTTCTGATCTGGCCCATCTGCTCGACGGGAAACGCTCGATCCGAAGGCGTGGTTATGATCTGTTGATGAACATTTTGAAAGAGCTCTTTCATTGTCTTGTATTGATCGAAATTCAATCGTACAGGTGTGATCATTCTCGCTGTACCATAGGATACGTGCATATCAATAGAGGGTTGTTCTGATAACGTGTGTAACAAGTAAGCATACATAGCTGATGCCAACACATGAATACTGATCGCTTCGGATTGTGCAATCAGTCGCATATCCTGTACCAATGAAGCTGGGAGAGTGAATTGATACGACAAGGCTTCGTAACCTCGATCCGTATGGAAAAAGCCCCGATCCATCCGTACAGGCTCCATTTCCACTCTGTCTTGTCTGATCAGATTCGCCCATGAGACAATAGAGGTATGTGAATACAAGCTGGAAATGGCCATTTTGTCTGGAAATGCATCATCAATTGCCTGATGAATCTGCGTTACTTTTAGCGAATCGAATCCAGCTTCAGCCAGGTTGTCCGTTACTCCGACATTCCTAAGTCCCGCTACGGACTCAACAATCTCAATCAGCTTTTGTTCGATATAATCACGAGCTGGTTGTACTTCTTTGATCTCCTGGATATGGCTTAACATGCTCTGAATAGATTGTTCGATTTCACTAAATTCTCCTGTTTCGTACCGCTCCTGAAGCCTGTAACGTTGAAATTTCCCACTCGTCGTTTTAGGAATTTGCTTAATGGGCAGCACGGACTTGAGTTCAATCCCCATCCGCTGCTGAATATGTGCTTTGGCTTCTCCAACTCTTGGAATAAAAGATGGCAAGTCCTTTTTATATAGCACAAACATTACAACGCTTTCCGATCCTGTAAGTGGATTGGAGACACCACATACAGCGACTTTCCCCAGATCAAACTGCTCCAGTTCCTCCGTTACACGTTCAATATCATGCGGATATACGTTTTGACCATTGATAAAGATAATGTCCTTGGTTCTGCCCGTAATGACTATTGCGCCATCATTCATAAATCCTATATCTCCAGTACGAATCCATCCATCGGCTGTACTTGCTTTTTCCGTAGCTGCTGCATTGTTGTAATAACCGCTTGTTACACTCAATCCTTTAATTTGAATACTGCCCAGCACCAATTCCTCGACCGGCTTATCATAATCATCACATATTCGTACATCACAGTATTGAACCGGCTTGCCTACTTCCACAAAAGAAACAGCATGTTCTGAGCCCGGTTCAACTTCTATGAATGGTTTCCCGGTCTCCAAATATCTTCTGTCCAGTACATAACAAGTCAAATCACCGACGTTACCAAAGGAAACACCAACAGTTGCTTCGGCCAAGCCGTACGCCGTCAGCATTGTATTGGAAGCCAACCCATAAGGACTCATCGCCTCCAGAAAATTGAAACAAAGTGCCGGAGATATCGGCTCAGCACCGTTCATAATAAAACGTACCGAAGACAAATCGGTTGATGCAAAGGTTAGTGGATTATATGAATCCAGAAAATATTTATAAGCAAAATTCGGAGCATATAGTTGGGTGACACGGTGTTCAGAAGTTTTGGTTAACCATAATGTAGGGTGACGGATGAATAAGGAAGTCGGCATAATAAACTGTTGCAGACCTTGGAAGGTACTTGTAAGATGAAACGCAATCAGACCCATATCATGGGTCAGGGGTAACCAACTCAAAGAACGGTCATTAGAGGAGATTTGGGTTGCTATATTCATAGCTTGTATATTTATCATGACATTGCGGTGTGTAATTACTACACCCTTGGTTTGTCCTGTAGAACCTGAAGAAAATTGGATAAAGGCTATGTCATCCGGCTGGATGCTAGCTTCAATTCCCTCAACAATAGGTTCCTCTCGTACGTTCGAGATGTCCTGTACTACGAAGATTCGGGCATGCATTTCACGGACAACCTCTTCCAATCCATTCTTCCGGGCAAACTTGTCCAAGCTTTCCGTGAGATCCCGATCAGCAGCAATAAACGGATGATTCAACGTTTTCCACACATTGTAAAGCTTCATTCTTTGCTCCTGATTTCCGCCTACGGTTATCGGAACCGGTATGATTTTTCCAAGCGTGCAAGCCCAAAAGGTGACAATAAACTCTTCTTCCGAGTTCAGTTGGAAGATCAATTCATTACCCGGCTGCATCCCAAATGCTTGAAGTTCTCCTAATCGGATTTTGGCAGATTGCAGAAGGGACTGGTACGATACAACCTTTTCTTCTTTGCTGCCATTCAGAAAAGTAATACCTCTGTCTGTGACTGAACCAAGGGAGCTAAATAATTGAGCCAAGTTATCCATGCTCATAACTGGAACACACTCCTTGTCAACTAGATTACATAAGGTTGCAGCTTTTCATTTATAATTCTCGTTGTTTCCTGAATATTATCCTGGATATAGAAGTGTCCTCCATCCAATTTGACAATGTCACATTGTGAACCAGCGTACTTTTTCCATCCGATCAGATCGCTAGATTTCACTCGGGTATCGCTTCTGCCAGTTAACACGGTAATATCACTCTGAACCTTGAAAGGCTTGGGCTGAAAACGATAGAGTTCGACAATCCTGAAATCCGCTCTAAGTACAGGTGCAAATAACGAAAAGAGCTCTTTATTGGTAAAGACCTCATCCGACGTTCCACCCATGTTCTGAATCGCCTCTCTGAACTCTTCGTCTGGCAATGCGTGAATATTCTCATCCTTGAAAATATGTGGTGCACGATTGCCTGAAAGCATCATATGTTCAGGCAATTGTTTCGTTGACTGTGCAAGTCGGTAATATAGTTCGAGCGCCATCCAGCTTCCCATGCTATGTCCGAAAATAGCATAAGGCCCATGAATTAGTGAGGAAACCGTGGGGTAGATATCTTCAATCGCTTCTTCAAAGCTTTCATAGAATGGTTCCCCCACTCGAGCGCCTCTTCCTTTTAATTCGATCGGTATTACGTCAATAAAAGGGCTTAAAGATGATTTCCAGCGATGAAAAATCATGGCTGATCCACCTGCATGAGGCAAACAAAAAAGTTGAATTTTCTTCATTAGCCCTATCATTCCTCGTATTCTTATTTTTATCGTAATTTATCATTTTACGTAAAAAAATACAATATTTTCTGTGTTATTGAATACATTATGTAGATTGAATAGATAGGGGCAAATCTCCCTTGTTGCTTCTGAATTGATTGCGATGTTCGGTCGGACTTTTGCCTACTTTTTTCTTGTACATTGCACTAAATTGTGTACTAGAACTGTACCCTAGCTTCGTCGTAATTTCAGAGATTGGAAGATCCGTCTTGGTTACGTACTCCTGTGCCTTATCCACCCGAATCTGCTGTAGGTACTTCAGTGGCGAAACATTGAAAACCTTAGAAAACAGATTACACAGATACACTGGATTATAACCAACCATATCCGCCAGAAATTGCAGAGTAATTGGCTTCTCATAATTGTTTTGGATATACTTGCATATCATGACCAAGTTCCGTTTGACTGAGTCCTCCCGATCCGTTTCCGGTCGCATCAAATTAGCCAAATTCGTTTGATAGTAACTGGAGTATACTTCAAGAAAATCTCTTTCAGCTATTTCGATGTCCTCTCTACTCTCTACCGTTCGGTTCAACAGACTTACAGCAAGATCATAGTGTTTACTACCATTCTCACTTAGTATGTGACAGCTTGGCAGTCGCTCAAGCAGATCCGATCCAAAAATAATACCTCTCATTTTCAGAACAGGTTTATCGTAATTTTGCAGTCTTATTTTATTTGCCAGCAGCACAGCCCCTGCCTTAACTTGCACCGTTTTGCTAAACACACTGATTTCCAATGCATCCATAACCTCAAATATGGCAATCTGTCTTCTGAGAGACAAATCAAATAGATGTTTTTTTTCACGGACGACCATATCATAAGAAACAACAGAACGTAGTTGGAAATCCATTATCGTTAACCTCCTGATTGTTTTTCGGACGGTTTTGACAAGTACGGTGCTATACATTCATTCCTAATCTTGATCTAAGTTGTGTTGAATTTTTTAAGCTGATTACGAATGTAATCCAATAAATCTTTTTTTTCCTCAGGTGGTATCCACTCCGTTAGTCTGGCTGCAGCAATGGGAAGAACCCATCGATGTATCTCGCGAATGTCCATGCCCGAGAGAGACAAGTAATACTCAATATACGCTTTACTCATCCTGCTTTTGATTATCTTCAGCAGAACTTTCATCATCAATGGAGCGCCTTTTGGCAAATTTCCGTATTTTAATAACACTAGCGTCCTTGCCACATCTGCTGCTGGACAGCCCGATGCGCCTGTCATCCAGTCTATGATCCAGGATTCTTTGCCTGTAATCACATTATTGGGATGGAAATCCCCATGACATAGAGATCTGCCTTCCGGCAAACTATGTACATAGTCCATGATCTGTTGCTTCTCAATGTCCGATAGATCACTTGCGTTTGATATATTCTTCTCTAATACAGTTTTATGCTTTTGTTGAATCTGTTCACCTGATCGCTGGTGTATTTGATGATGAAGTGCTGCCATCTGCCTTGCTCTGCGCTCAATGGACCATGGTTTAATAATCATCTCTTCCAAAAGTGTCCTTCCACTAGCCAACTCAAATATGATACCTTTACGATTATTGATCGTCACCATATCAATTGTTTGTGGGCATTTAACTCCAAGTTCCAAAACGATTCGAGTATTATCAAACTCATGCTGAATCGCTTCCGCAGAGAAATCTTCTCTGAAAAGTTTCAAAATTGAAGTTTCACCATGTCTGAATATTTCCGCTGTCTGTCCCTGCCCAATCCGTTTCAATCCTAATCAACTCCGTATCTTTCCTAAATCAATTATGGTAAAACATCAAAGAACCTAATGATCAAGCCCTTTTTTCATAGCATAATGAATGATCCTGCCTAATGCAAAAAAAGGGCTCTTCCTTAGGTCCTGCAATGCAAAATCTAAACGTTTCGATTCGCGCTATCCTTAACTTTTTCTACTTTATTTGAACGTCTCATTTCACGGCGGTGTGTTACAACCTCCTGTGTTGCGATTAAAATTTCATGCATTTGAGTCGTGCCTTCGATAATTTCATTGATCCGGGCATCCCGATAATATCTCTCTACGGGATAGTCTCGATGGCAACCATTGGCACCATGAATCTGCACCGCATCACTCGCAACTTTATTCACCATGGTTGAAGCAAAGTATTTGGCAGTCCAAGTTTCCATAATGCTCTCTGGATCACCCACATCTCTTAAATATCCTGCTCTGTAACACAGCATCCGTGCCGCTTTCATATTCACTGACATTTCAGTGATCATTTTTTGTATCATTTGATTCTCGCGTATAGCTCTTCCGAATTGGATTCTGGAATTGGCATAATGTACCGATGCATCCAGACATGCCTTGGCTAAACCTACACAGCCACAAGCGATCGTGTATCTTCCATAATCCAGACAAGGTAGAGCAACATGTGATAACCCTGTACCGACTTGACCCAGGAGGTTTTCCTTCGGAATACGACAAGAATCCATTTTTAGTTCAGCAATCATCGATGCTCTCGCTCCAAGCAACCCGCTCATAGGTTCAACGCTGAACCCAATGGAATCTCTCTCCACGATAAACGCTGTCGGCTTGTTCTCACATTGGGCAAGAATCAAAAATACGTCCGCAAGCTGCCCCATGGTGATCCATTTTTTATGACCGTTAAGTATGTATTCGTCTCCGTCTAATACGGCCGTTGTTTCAATGCTTTTGGCATCGCTTCCAACACTCGGTTCTGTCAATCCGAATGAACCCAAAGTTGTCCCCGTAGCTAATGCAGGCAACCAATACTGTCTTTGTTGCTCCGTTCCCCAACGCAAGATCGCTAAACCCACCATCCCCTGAACGGTTAACAAACTTCTAACAGAGGAGCACCCACGTCCAACCTCTTCGTTAAGAATCCCGATAGTGATATTGTCCAGTTCCATCCCGCCATATTCTTTTGGCAACATGGAGCCCAGATAACCAGCCTCTGTTATTTTCGCAAGGAGTTCCGGGTGAATTCGTTCTTCGCTGTCATTTAAACTAGCATATGGAATAATCTCGCTGTCTACAAAATCCTTGAATTGTTCCTGCCACATCAATTGCTCCGCATTCAGTTCAACTTTCATCACATATCACTCCTGATTTTGAGGTTATAAGTCCAATAAACGGAACTCGATGCTGTGATTGTCTGATATGAGCTTGTGTTGTCATTTTCCCTTTATGACTCATTGGGAATCTCATAATTGATGCACTTACGCAAACTGTCTTTCAGATGTTGCAATGTTGTGAAGTTCTCCAATTCAAGATACTCATCGTCCATCTCAATATTGAATTCGTTCTCCAAGGCAATGATCAGTTTGATAAATGAAATGGAGTTTAATCCAAGAACTCTTAAATCCTCATCCAACGCACTTACATCCAGCTTTTGTTCAGAAAACATTTCCACGACCTGATAGAAGTGAATATCAAACTGATCATAAGCCACAGGATATTCTTGCAAAAAGATTCCTCCTCGATGTGAGACATGTAATCTTTGAAAATCCATTTTTGTGACACCATTTCTGTGATCAGAATCTGTTCGAACGTTTGCCTAAGAGTATAGGAATCGCAACAAAAAAAGTCCTACATTTTGTAAATATTCCATATATTCTCTGACTTCGATACTATCATAATCTTCCTGAGTCAAGCAATCACTATTGCCATGTATTCACAAATATTTAATAGGTTTCCACCTTCGAGATGATATCCCTATCTTGCGACAAGGATTCATTCTCTCAAAGGTGCTTTGACATAAATACATCGACCTCATCTTCACTGTCCAATATAAATCCAAATCGTTCATACAATCGCCGAGCAGGGCTTCCCTGCAAAACATTTAAAATAACACGTTTCCCCTGAACTTCATCCTGTTCCAGCAGGATGTTCAGTACCTGAGTTCCTATTCTCTGGCCTTGATAATCGGGATGTATGTAGAAATGTTCCAATAGATAGGCCTCAGACTTGGGCTTCAATGCTACACAACCCACCATTGATCCTTCAAGTTCAATAATCTGTGTCTGGGCAGGATTGAATGTATTCCGGAAACGTTCACGCACCTTCACATCATCGTACCTTCCCAGTCTGGTTAGATCATCGTATAATACCAAGGCTCGCAAATCAGCGAGTTGCTCTTGGTCTGCCTGTACAGCTTGACGCATTGTTATTGGGTTCATTTGTTGAATTCCTTTCCATTAGAGACACGTTAATTTTTGAATGTCTTATCGCACTATAGAACACTAAAAATCATACCTTTGGCAGCTCACTTGAGCAACATCGGATTTTAGAACGCACTATATTTTTCAAACATACTGAACTCCTCAAAAAAATAAAAAAGCCCAAAAAGGACGGTGCAGTCTTGCTTATACCAATAAGCGAACCTGCAGCCATCCCTTCTGGGATGTAGATTATTGTAGAAAACTATGAAACATGTGAAGCTTGTGCTGCATGTTGCAATGCTTCCAGACCCAATGCTAGCGCACCACACAGGCCTGCATGCTGGCCCAATCCGGGCTGCACAATATATTGGTCGATATGTTGCGTGATTGGGGCAGCATTTACATAACCATTGAGATTCCGCACTACCTGCTCCCGGATCATAGGAAACAGATGATCTTGCTGCATCACACCACCGCCCAAGATGATCTTCTGCGGTGAATGAAGCAAGATGGCCGTAGTAATCGACTCCGCAATGTAAAAGGATTCGATCTCCCACGCCGGATGATCTGCCGGCAGTTCACTGCCAGGGATCTGCCAACGAGCTTCAATCGCTGGACCTGCTGCCATTCCCTCCAAGCAATCGCCATGATATGGGCATAATCCGGCAAAGCGATCGTCTGGATGGCGTCTTGTCCGAATATGTCCACCCTCGGGATGTAACAATCCGTGTACTCGTTTGCCCCCTGCCACAAGTCCGACACCAACTCCTGTACCAATCGTGTAATATACACAGTTGTCCAGTCCTTGCGCCGCTCCCCACGTCACTTCACCGAGCGCGGCAGCATTCACATCCGTATCCCATCCAAAAGGAACCGGAAATTCATGCTTCAAGGTTCCAACCACATTACAGTTTTCCCACCCAGGCTTAGGTGTGGTCGTAATATAACCATAGGTGGGACTATCCGGTTGCAGATCAATCGGACCAAAGGAGCCGACCCCTATGGCTTCCACATCTTTATCCCTGAAATAGTCGATCACCTTGGCAAGAGTGGTCTCCGGATGTTCTGTTGGAAAGCTGATCCGATCTTCAATCTGTCCATGCTCATTCCCTACACCACATACAAACTTTGTTCCGCCCGCTTCTATAGCTCCAATACGCATCGTTTTGGGCTCCTTTCCTTCATTACAATTAACCTTTAGCCTTGGTTGATGATATCTCATAGATATGAAGTGAAGAGAAGACCAGATCTGTATTTTCGGCATGAGCAGAGATGCCTTGGCAATCCGTATCCGGATAGATCAGATCCGTAATAACCGCCTGACCATCATTTGCAAATACCTCCACAGATGAATGATCTACAAAGATACGCAAACTTTGATTTCCGTTCACTTCTTTTAACTCAGCTGTATGACGACTCAGGAAAAGTTCATGAAAATTGCCGATGCCCGATCGACTACGATCAACGTACACTTCACTTCGGATCGAGTCTACACCAACGACCGTTTCGTGATCTGCGCCGCTTCTTAGTGCAAAATGGAACGACTGATCCTGAGTCCACTCTGCATGGATCTCATAGTTCACGAGTTGCAAAGCGTTCAACTGCTCACTCACTTGCTGAATCGAAGCATCCTGTAGGGAAATTACTGGAGTACGGGCTTGCTCAAGTTCACGTGCAGGACGTTGAATCAATATAACTTCTCCCGCTCTTGTCTCCAGTGTCAACTCCCGGGCAATGGTCATTGCTCCACGGTAATCATTGGTTGGCGTCTGGTTGGCATACATCCAGTTGCTCATCCAGCCGATAATGAGGCGTCTTCCATCTTCCTCAGGAACGTCAGACCAACTAACTCCTGCGTAGTTATCCCGACCATAATCAATCCAGCGAATCGTCTGGGATGCCTCGTCTGGGACAAATGTAGTTCCATCAAAATCTCCGGTAAAATATTGTGTTCTGGAGCCTTCAATAAAAGCAGGATCTGCACCGATGCTAACAAGCATCACCCATTTCTCCTGCCCTGAATCTCCATCCACTGCAAGCGGGAACAGGTCGGGGCATTCCCACACGCCATCGTGAGAACCAATCCCGGCGCCAAATTCACTTCCTAGCGTCCAATCCTTCAGATTGGGAGAACGATACAGACATACCGTTTGACCACAAGCGATAATCATAACCCACTCCTTGGTCTGCTCATGCCAGAACACTTTGGGATCACGGAAATCAATAAAGGACTCATGCTTTAATACCGGATTACCCTCGTACTTAGTCCAGGTTCTGCCGTTGTCTTTGCTATACGCCAGACTCTGGGTTTGTATGGCATCACGGTTTTCAACTTCAAGATGATGGGTGAAAATAGCAACCAACCCTGGCTCACCCTCAAAAAATCCGCTCGTATTATTCCAATCCACTACGGCACTTCCCGAGAATATAGTGCCATTCTCATCGGGGAGTAAAGCTATCGGAAGTTCCTCCCAGGAGATCAGGTCCCTGCTCACTGCATGGCCCCAATGCATGGGCCCCCATGTGGTTCCATGTGGGTGATGCTGATAGAACAAGTGATACTCCCCATTGAAAAACACCATGCCGTTTGGGTCGTTCATCCACTTCTCTTTTGGTGAAAAATGGTATTCATTTCTGTAATCTTGTTTAAGAATTGTCGACATTATGGTTTCTCCTCCGTACTTTTCTTTATTTGTTATTACGGTCATATCCCGCTTGTTTAATCTGTAGCCATTCTTGCAATCCAAGGCGATCCAGCTCTTTCAAGTAAGCATCCCATTCCTGATCTATTTTCCCGTTCTGATACCACTCTGTACGCAGACGTAACACGTAGGCGAAGAGATCGGTCTCAATCGTGGACAATCGATCCAGTTCATCGATGGAGAAGAACACACTTGGATATACGTTCTCCGCTTTCATATGCGGAACCATAACCTTGTCGAGAAGTTCCATCCGCCAAGCCGCATCTTCCGGTTTGGTTGTGTATTTGTCATAATAACTGTCGAGTATGGCCAATGGTCCTGCGATACTGGTTTTTTGTCTGAGTTCAACTGGTGCAGAGCCTTCCAGCGGAAGATGCTTCAGCATGCCTTTGGCTTCATCGAATTCAAAAATATTTTGCTGGCTCTCGTCTCCATAGGTACCCCAGTTGTTCTGCACAGATTGGAGCGGATCGTACAGTTGGTCTACCCACTTCGCTGTGGATTCCAGGTTTTTATTGCTACTGGTAATGACCATGCGACCACGATCAAGTCCTATTCCGTTTGTTCTTGTGACATTAACCTCTCCGTTAGGCCCGGCAACCGGAGGCAGAACATCGTACGTATCATTCATGCCTGTAATGTTAGCCTTATCCCATGTGAAGTACATGCCGTACTTATTATCCTTGCCTTTCGCAAGATACGTGTTCCAATCCTGCTGGTACGATTCGACATCGATCAGCCCTTCTTTAACCAGCTCATGAATGTATTTAACCGCTTCCTTGTATCCTTCATCAGCTGCCGTGAAGACCACTTTCCCATCATTGGTTACCACGGTATGATCCCAGTTCTCTCCGAGTCCAAATGCCGCAAAGAGAAATGTCAGATCTTCTCCGCCCGGTTTGTTAATGAAAGATAACGGAATTTCGTCGGCCTTACCGTTGCCGTTTGGATCTTGAGTTTTGAACGCGATCAATACTTCTTTCAGCTCTTCGGTTGTCGTTGGCATCTTCAGTCCAAGCTTGTTCAGCCACTCCACATTAATCCAGGGCAAGTTATCCACTGCCTGAATCCGTTGTTTTCCACTTCCGAGTTCTTCAATCCATGGGAATGAATAGATATGTCCGTCTGGGGCCGTGATCATGCTCTTGTATTCGGGAGCTTCCTCCAGCACCTTTTTCAGATTGGGCATGTGTTGTTCAATCATGTCCTCAAGTGGAATGATCGCCCCGTCCTTCGCCAGTTTCAGGAGATCATAATCCCCGTAACCTGCATCAAAAATGGCATCCGGCAAATCACCGCTGGCAACCGCCAAGTTTCTTTTTTCTGCAAACACATCACTCGTATAGTTCTTCCAGTTGATATGCACATTGGTTTTCTCTTCGAGTCGCTTGTTAATTAGCTTGTCGTTTGGATCAGCGGGAGCCAGCGGAGAGCTCTGTGTTATAAAATTCAATGTCACCTTGCCATCAGGGGATTGCGCCTCACTTGCCGCGCCGCCTCCACCCCCGCCACAGGCGGTTAGAAAGAGCATTGCAGATAACATGGAAATGGATGCCGTTGTAACGGCTTTTCTGGACTTGTTTACTTTTTTCATAATAATGACCTCCATGAGTTGGATTGGATCAACTTACTGTATCGCAGGCTGTTCACTATTTGAGGGAACCGACCATGACACCTTTTTCGAAATACTTCTGGAAAAACGGGTACATGATGATGAGTGGCAGACTCGAAATGACAATCGCTGAGTATTTAATCATCTCGGAGAGCCGTTTCAGTTCTGCCATCGCGAGCTGATCACTGATCATGCCCGGTGCAGCCTGATTCTGAATCAGAATGGAACGCAGAACGAGCTGTAACGGATGCAGGTTCGGATTATCGAGATAGATCATTGCATCAAAATAGGAATTCCATTGCCCAACGAACGCATAAAGTGCGAGTACAAAAATGATCGGTTTTGACAACGGAATGACGATCTGGAAGAAAATTTTCATCTCAGAGGCGCCATCCACGTTAGCAGCTTCTTTCAGTTCTCGAGGGACTCCTTTGAAAAAGGTTCTGGAGAGAATGATGTTCCAGACGTTAACGGCTCCAGGGATGATGATCGCCCACACCGTATCCAGCATGCCGAGATTACGTATGAGTAGATACGTAGGGATTAATCCCCCGCCGAAGAACATCGTAATGATAAAGATAATCATGAAAAATCCACGTCCCGCGAGCCTATCATCCGACAATGCATAACCTGCAAATATGGATACGGTCACGGTGATCAGTGCAAAGGAAACCGAGTACAATACCGCATTTGCAAACCCCCGAATCATGGCTGGATTGGACAAAATCATCTGATATCCGTCCAGACTCCAGTCCGATACATTAAAGGACAGTCCACGATTCAGTAACACCGTGGGGTCCATGAATGAGGCGATAACAATATAAATCAGGGGAACAACCACAACCAGTACAGCACAGGTGAGAAAGATGGCATTGAGTGTGAGGATCAACCGATCCATTCCCGTGTGTTTAACAACCATGGATAATACTCCTTTCCTAATAGAGGCCTTCGCCTTCATTCAATTTCTTCACAATCAGGTTCACCGTCACCAGCAAAATCACATTGATAACCGAGTTGAACAATCCAACTGCCGCAGAATAAGCGTAATCTCCAGACTGTAGTCCCACCTTGTAGACATACGTGGCAATAATCTCGGAGGAAGGCAGGTTCATGGACGTCTGCATCAGATAGGCCTTCTCAAATCCAATGGACATAATCCCGCCAGCTGCAAGGATAAAGACGATGGCCATAATCGGACGAATCGTTGGAAGGTCAATGTGGCGAATACGCTGAAGGAGATTGGCTCCATCCAGATTAGCCGCATTGTGAAGCTCCGGATCCACATTGGCCAAAGCCGCCACGTATATAATGGAAGCCCAGCCCGCTCCGGTCCAGATATCGGACAAAATGTAGATCCAGCGGAAATATTCCGGTTCAGACATGAACATGATTGGCTGACCTGTAATCCATGTGGCTAATTGATTAATCGGCCCTGTCGGTGAGAGGAAGATGAACAGCATACCCACAACCACAACAACCGAGATGAAATTGGGTGCGTACAGAAACAATTGAATATTTTTCTTGATGCCAGCTTTGCGTACCTGATTCAGCATGAGTGCCAGTAAAATGGGCACCGGGAAACTGAATATCAATCCCAAAAAGCTGAGTTTAAGCGTATTCATTAAAATGATATCGAAATTGGGTGAAGCTATAAATTTCTCGAAATGCTTCAGTCCTACCCAATCACTGCCCATGATGCCTTTGATCGGACTGAAATCCTTAAACGCAATGATGGCTCCGTACATCGGAATGTACTTGAAAATAAGAGTCAAAATTAAGGCTGGTGCAAGCAACATATATAAAAAGTAATTTTTTTTGAGCTGCTGCAACCTATGACCGCTTGTCGTCCTCACTTTCAGTACCCTTCCTTCGCCCTTTTTGCTGTCGGCTATGTTATCCAACACGATACCCCCGTTCATTCTAGAAGTTGACAATTGTTTTCAGTAAGGGCTTTCAATATTTACAATTGCCTATTTGATAATTTACAATTTATCAGGTTTCAACGGATTTAGTCAATACGTTTTGTAAAAAAACATTTGTGCATTTGATCATTTTATCTTTGCATTAATGTAACTAAAGAGGATTAAATTTGCATATATACAGCACTGAATCGTTAATACCAGCCTAGATATTTCTATATCATTACTGTAATAGATTATCATTGTTACACTAATTAACAAAACTTCTGGAACAATTATGAAAATAGAATTCGACTATCTAAATGTAAATGTAATTGTGCATTTGTAAAACAGAGATTGCTATTTGTCCCGTTCTATTATACATTTGACTTAGAGAAGAATGTGGATTGACTATTGAGGATTAGAGGTGAAGCATTAGATGGCAAAGGAAAAAGTCACGATACAAGACATCGCTGATGCTTTGGGGATCTCCAGAAATACGGCTTCCAAAGCATTAAATGATAGCGGAAACATCCCGGATGAAACCCGAAATCGTGTAATTAAAAAAGCAATTGAACTTAAATATAAACAGTTTGCCTATATGGACAATGAGCATGTTCTAACCAAGGCTCCGGGCAATATCGCCCTGTTAACTGAAAACCTGCCTAATACATCTCACTTTGGTTCGTTGTTAATCAGTGGTCTGGAGAAAAGAATCAGTGCGGAGGGATACAATCTCTCGATTCACATCGTGCGTGAAGACGATCAAGATACACTTACACTTCCCAACAATTTTGATATAGCCAAAGTGGACGGCATCATTTGCATTGAATTATTTGATTTGGAATATACACAGCTGATTACCGATCTGGGCATTCCCACCATCTTTATCGATTGCGCTTCCAACATATGTTATCCCGAATTCAAAGCAGATCTGTTACTCATGGAGAATGAACATAGCATCTATCAGTTAACCACAAAATTAATTGAGAGCGGCTACACAAGTATTGGATTCGTCGGAGATTACAATCACTGCAAGAGCTTTAATGAACGATGGGTTGGATATCAGCGTGCTATGCTGGAGGCGGGGTTGCAGGTCGACCTGTCCCATTGCATCGTAGATAATGATCGCCTGTGTTTCTCCAAGCCAGGATGGTTGAACCAACGAGTGGCAGAGCTAGCCTCCCTACCTTCCGCTTACGTATGCGCTAATGACTTTATAGCAGTTGATCTGATTAGAGCGTTAAAAGACAGAAATGTTGCTGTGCCACAGGATATTGCGATATGCGGATTCGATAATGCACCCCAATCTCGAATTATTGAGCCTGCATTAACAACGGTTCATATTTATAGCAATGAGATGGGCATTAAAACTGCGGAGATGCTGTTATCCCGGATTAATAACCCGACACAGCCGTATCAGGTCTCCCACATTGTGACCAAACCCATCATCAGGGAGTCCACACCAGCAATCATGGCCGATCATTCTCAGATGGTTCATAGTTCTGCAAAATAAAAAAACGTATGTCTCACGAGTAACAACTCGTGAAGCATACGTTTTTTTGTGGTTTCGATTGGGCTGGATGAAAACTCTATCCTATCCATCGTGGCCTAGATAAAAAATCATCTCGCGATTAGATCTCTTTCAAGATGCCTTTTACAAGTCCGATAAAGGTTGTTTTCACTTGCGCAGCCACTTCAATAACTTCATCATGACTTAATGGCTGATCCAGAATACCACAGGCCATGTTGGTCAGACAGGAAATGCCTAGTACCTTCATACCGCCATGAATGGCAACAATGGCTTCAGGTACCGTGGACATACCCACTGCATCCGCACCCATCGTACGAATCATGCGAATCTCCGCTGGTGTCTCATATGCCGGACCACTCCACCATGCATAGACACCTTGCTGCAGGCCAACATTCTGCTCTTCTGCAACCTTAAGGGCAATGCTGCGCAGTTCGCGATTGTATACCTGTGATACGTCTGGGAAGCGCACACCCAGTTCAGCATTATTAGGCCCCATCAAAGGGTTATTGCCTACCAGGTTAATATGATCTGTAATGAGCATCAGTTGACCCGGCTCAAAGCTTGTGTTGATGGCTCCGCACGCATTGGTGATAAGTAATTGCTCGACACCCAGCGCCTTCATGATCCGAACGGGGAAAGTCACTTCGTCCAATGTAAAACCTTCATAATAATGAAGGCGGCCTTTCATCGCTACAACCGTTTTGCCCATCAGTTCACCAATAACCAATTCATTGGCATGACCGATAGCCTCCGATTGAGCGAAATACGGAATATCTGTATACGGAATAACGGTCGCATTTTCAATCTCGTCCGCGAGCGCTCCCAGTCCCGAACCCAGAATCATGCCTACGGCAGGTTTGGTATGGATTCGGTTTAATATGTAATCTCTTGCTTCCTGAATATGTGCGGATTGATGCATAATGATATCCTCCTGATGATCTGAATTGAGTTAACGAAAACTGAGTTAATGAGGTGCTACTCATCAAGTGTAATGAACAATGGTCATGATGTAAATGGAAGCTGTTCTATATACAATAAAAAAACGACCCTATGCTCCAGAATCGTTTAAAAACATGGACATACCCTAATCCAATGTATATTTGTTTCTACTTTTCATGTAATCGATTGTCATGATCAGTAACAGCATCAATGTAGCAAACATCAGCGGTTTGGCAAAAGTACCTTCTTCAAAAATACAATACGCAGCGACCAAGTTTCCTGCAAATATTAACAGATAATTGCGGGTGCGATCCATCTTCTCAACTCATTTCGGAAAAGAATATTGTTCGAGATTGCCTTTCTTTTACCCTATCATAAACTTCCATAAAAAACCATATACTTATCATCCATACAAATCAACGCCTCTAATCATGCACGAGATAACCGCACTGTATAATCTATATTGACTACAGCAAAAAATCGGCCACATCGTGACCGATTCTCTCCACTTCCCTGATGTTCAGGACATAGGGTTAATGATACGCCAAAATGATTCCTTTGGCTGCAACTGCTGATCAAAAACAAAGGGCCAATTTTTTCGCCCACGAACCGGGAAATGGTCTAACCAGGTATAATTGTCCGCTACTCCCCAGAACGTCACAGAGGTAATGGATGATTTATACTCACGGAACAAATTAAAGATTTCTTCATATCGACGCTCCTGTAGCTCAGCCATCTCCGAAGTTGGCGCGGTGAGGTCCGTTCGACGATCCTCATGACGAAACACGGACATATCCAGCTCCGTAACATGCAACTGCACATCCAGTGAAGCATAACGCTCAATAGCCATTCGGATCTCCTCAATTGAAGGACCATGAATATTCCAATGCCCCTGCAACCCAATCCCGTGTACAGGCGCTCCCTTGTCCAGCAAAGACCGAACCAGATTGTAGATCTTCTCCCGTTTGACCGGATCCGTCTCATTGTAGTCATTATAGAAAAGAAGAGCATTTGGATCAGCTTCATGAGCCATACTGAACGCTTGCAGCAAATAATCTTCCCCCACCAGCTCTAACCACTTCGTGTCCCGCATGAACAGGTCGGTCTTATCTTCAACAGCTTCATTAACGACATCCCACGCATATATTTGCCCCTTATACCGACCTACTACCGTATCAATATGTTGCTTCAAGCGAGATAATAACAGCTCTCTGGAAGCGGGAGCACCTGAGGTATCCTCAAAGACCCATTTCGATGTTTGATTATGCCAGACCAAAGTATGTCCGCGGACCCCAATCCCTTGGGCAACAGCAAAATCAACAATTTTATCCGCCGCCTCAAATGTATAACGATCCTCTTCCGGGTGAATTTCTTCAAATTTCATCTGATTTTCAGCCGTGATACTATTGAAGTGTTTGGCAATGAAATCTCCTTCGGACTGCAACATTCTGGTATGTACAGCAGCACCTATTTTGAACGTATTAGCGTACGCAGCATGTAATGATGGAATTTCGGTTGGCATTCACAATTCCTCCCTGCCAGTTTTTATCCATCATATCGTTTGTTGAATACGCTTACAATGAACAAATTATACTTCTTCCCCCTCATATTTAACTATTTATGATCCTCGGCCCTGTTTGCACAACAAAAACACCTCCACGTATGTCCGACTGCTCATCTAAACAGAACATTTCTCGGAAGGTGTTTTGTGATCGGGCTGTTCAATTAAATTCAACTCATATACAAAGAGGATATGAAGCCTTACAGCTTGTCCACCTGTAACAAGGTCACCTGTTTCACTGTGCATGCCGGGTTAATTTGTTCCTCGGACAGAATGTTCAGCTTGATGAGGCTTTTCAGCTTATGGCTGTCTACCTTGGATAACAATCGCCAGATGTCCGGGTCTGGAAGAGAAGCATACAGCTTCTGATCATCGTATTCCTTCCGGTTCTGAAGCACTGTTTTCACGGTGTAACCACCAACCTGCGTCTCATACACCCCTTGTTCTGCACAATACGCGACAATCTCATCTCGTAGTACAGACAACTGCTGCTCAATATCTTTTTGCTGCTGTTTCAGTTCGAAGTAAGTTTGCACTTTCTGCTCCATATCGATCACGCTCCTCTACTATCATAGGTATGCGAGGATCGCTAGTTTAGGACTGGCTGTTTATTTTATTTAAAAAAAGTGGTCTTTCTATTACTTAGTCGTATACTGTCGTCATTGTATATCCTCGTATTACGATTACAGCAGATTCTCATGCAAATATGGATTATGGACAGCCATGTTGTGCACCCGTTGCATTACATTTGGCCCCATGGGGACATCCCCAACGCGCTTTAACAGAATCCAGCGAAGACAAGCTACAGCTTCAAAAACCTGCTCCTCTTCCAGCGTGTACGTATAACTTGCAGAACGTGCAAATTGAGCGTGATACATCTCGCCATAGCTTTCCCCATTATAGATCGTGATCAGAAAAACAGACCATGCCATATCGTACCTTGGATCACCATATTGCCCATTAGTCCAATCGATAATGGTGTAATGGTCGTCCATCTCAAGAATGTTTCCCAGATTATAATCGCCATGAATCAAGCGATCCTGTCTGATCTGGACCTGCTGGATCAAGTTTGCCAGAAGATCATTTATATCGTCATGTAACTCAATTTGAGGAAAAAAGTATTGAACAAAATCGTACCTGAATATGTATTCTTCATCTTCTCCAGTACCCACTTCATTCACCGGATAACGATGGACCTCCATTAATCGCTCAGCCAAATGTGTCAGTTTGGTTTGTGTTAATTGGGTAATCCGCTCTCCATCATAGCTCGTTAACAGCACTTGATTCTCTTGCTCGTCTAATCCCCAACCGTAGGGTTTGGAAACACGAATTCCACTTTGATAAAGCTTGGACAATAGTCGATATTGTTTGGCGATATCCGGTTTAGAATCCTTGTCCCAGACTTTCAAGACGTACCGCTGATCTCCCATTTCGATTTTCATCACAGTTGCTTCTAGTCCAGGTGACAAGGGAATGATCTGATACTCCTGTTTAATCACCTGCTGAATACGTTCATCCAGTTCTACCCAATTCACCTGGCTAAGTTGAATCGTCATCGTTCTCCTCCTTCCATGATACACAAGATTAGATTATAATCGTTTATCAAATACCTTCTGCCATTTCTTCTCTTCATATCCGATAGCTATATAAAATCGATGTGCAGATTCCCTTTTTCCGTTACAACGTACCCGAATCTTATCAAAGCCGTTAACCCGAGCCCATTCCTCGCATTCGCTCATGATTATCTTACCAATCCCCATCCCTTGATGAATCCCATCCACAACTAGTCCACCAATCTCGGCAAAAGATGGACTCTCAATGGAATGTCTTCCCTGTACATGGCCCCAGCCTACGACCCTCGAATCAATCTCAGCCACACATACATAATGGTCTGGTAAGGAAGAGAGAAGAGTTAGTCTCTCCTTGATTTCTTCAGTTGTGCTGACATAACCCAGTTGATGGGATAATTGGCTCATCACTTCGCCATCCTGAATCGTAGCTCTCCTGCAATGAATCATCACTTCTCCTCCGTTCATTCATGTCATGCCGCTCTCTCCTTATTAGTCAGGTATAATCAGGCCTTTGCCAATGACATTGGCGGATACTGGCTGTTTGCCCAATTCTCTGGCCCATACCGACAGCTGTCCCATATGGTGAATCTCATGGGCGATCACATGTCGCATAACTTCTCCCCATGAATATGTACTCGTCTTGCCAGCTGAGCGATAATCAATAAAAGCTCTTTTTTCCATACTCGAATCCCATGCTGTAACCAATGCCTCCACATCAGGACGTAACTTGCGATCGACTTGCCTTACCGCCTCAAGATTCTGGTAGTTTGCAAAATCTTCTGCATCATCCGGTTTGCCCTGAAGCAACTGAAGCCAGCTCCACTCTACATCAATGATATGAAATAATGTTTGTAATATGTTGCCTACTCCGCCCGTGCGAGGCCGAAGCAATTCTTCAAGCGGTACATCTTCACACCAGACATACCATTGCTCACGCACCATCCAGTTATAACGAAAGAAGGTTTCCATCGGTATATTCCCCTTTATCGGCTTTATTTTTCAGAGAGATTTGATCAATTCTGTATTGGCAAAGGTATCCTCCGAATGTTTACACTTACCACTCCGATGACAGAACAACCTTCCGATCGCTGTTATCCCCAAATTTTTTTGATTCATTTTATAATGGGAAACTCCGGAGATAAGCCTATGCTTCCGATGCAGCTTTCTTTCAGAAAGCTTTTAGGCGAACACTTCGCTTCTTCAGGTTTTTTCTGTCCTCTCCGTTTCGTGTAAATATTCTGTTGAATTTATTTAGTTAATTTCTTTTTTATATATAAGATCACATGAATACCTGCATAAATAAACAGGACATTGAACAAATATAGAAGTACATTTAAATAGATGCCAGATATAAACCAGATAGTTCCCTCAGAATTAGCATAATGATAATCCGTAAAAAATCGGAGCGGGAAACCATACTCTGTTCGGAGCGGTCCATCTTCAGTATGTAAAGTTCCAGGAATACATAGGATGGCTAATACAGCAAGCCAGGCTGATAGATTCATTATTCTTTTGTTAATCGTCAATACATCTCCCCCTTATTCAACACTAACGGTATCTTCACCAAAATACGTCCCTTCCAACTTTTGATCCAAAAAGTCTCTTAAGTCCTTTTGATCAAGTATATATTTCGAATCTCTATTAAATCTGCTTTTTGTGGATACAATAATCTGTTTCCGATTGTATTGAATCGTAACTTTAGCGTTATGCTTTAATTTCAAAGCAATTCCCGCACTAATACTTCCTGTGACATCATCTACTGGTATTTTGGCTGTTTCCGGGGCTGCATTCAGCCAGCCGACTATACGGCTAATGTCTTCTTTACTTAACGTAACATTGTCAATGCTAACGTGTGCTCCACCGTCGCCTGTCCTGGTGTACACGACTATGCTCATCTCTGTGTTTATCACTTGATTTCTTGAAATCGGCTTATTTGGATCAGGGTTACTCGTGATTAGAAAATACAGAAACATGATTGCCGCACCTATGAAAAACCAGAATCGCCTACGTTTTCCTAGCATTACAGCGCATTCTCCATATCCACCACGTTGGCAAACAGTCTCAGTACCGTATTGTGATGTGCAATGATCTGCTCTGCTTGAAGCGTCTTTGAATTCCATGTGCTGTGCGCATCTTGAACCAGATTGACCGTGTATCCCAGACTGTACGCTCTGCGGCATGTCGTGTCTACACATACCTCGGTCTGCATTCCCGTAAGGACTAACTCCTTCACGCCATTATCTTGCAATTTCAGATGCAGATCGGTTTTGTGAAACGAATCCGGTGTCTCTTTTTCGATAACAAGGTCACCAGCTATAGGTGCAATGGACGGATGGATGTCCCACCCCTGTGTTCCTCGTTCCAGTGGACTGTCTGGCCCTTCGCAGTGTTGGATATATATGATGGAATGCCCTGCTTCACGGGCCCTGGCAATTAACACCTGGATCTTCTGAAGCAATCGTTCCCCTTGATATACGGGATCTGCTTCATCAAACATCGCTACCTGTACGTCAATGATTAGAAGTGCACAATGCGTTGTCATTTTGCTTTCCTCCTGACAAATCAATTTAATTCAACTCTTTCTTCTTCGTACCTTTAACAAAACTTCCAATCCCATATCGATCAGTACAAATAGAATAGCGGCAAGAACGCCAAATAAGGTCAGAACTAACGTCTCTTTGAAACACAAGATTGCTTCTCCTGCGCCCATGACCAGATAATAAATATACATGCCTAGAACTCCAGCACATGCATAGTCTAATATCCTCGTACTTAGATACAACACATGATTAGGGAATTGTATTCGGCTGAGCAGATAGTCTAACAATATCGATAAAGGTAGCCCGATCAACAGGATCAAGGGAGTCGCGTAAAGTAAAACAAATGATGGTTAGAACGGTTGTTATCAGCTTTCTTTCCATGTTCATCTCATCACTCTAATACAGTTATCTCTATTCATTGGATGTGCTCATGCGTCAGATTTTGCCGGTTGCCATCCGATTTCTTGAGACCAACGATGTGCTCTCTTTAATATGCTCCACACCGTTGGCCCTTTTCCTTCAACATATTTGGGACGCTCATCTTTATACAATGACATGAGTCTGTGCTTTTCTTCTGCATATTTCAAACAATCTTCTGGGTGCTCCCTTAAATAGTCTCTGAACAGCAAGGTCATCTGCTCGGAGAAACTGCCTACCTGTCTAACGTGTATATGTATCCTTCTGTTTCCGGGTTCTTCACGAAAGTAACGTTTAGTCTTATCCGGATTTTCTGCTCTGAATACAAATCCGACTGTTTCGATCTCATGTTTGTAGTCCAACAGATTCTCATACTGGGAAACAGATATTTGTATATCTATGATGGGTTTGGCATCTATTCCAACAATTGAAGTGGACCCAACATGGTCAATCCGCACGGCCTTTTTTCCTAACGCTTCTCTTAATTTCGAACCCGTTTCGAGAAACAAATCACGCCATTTCGGATCATACTTTGCAATTCTCCATTGATCCTCCATACAACTCCTCCTTGGTTATCCAATCAAGCTATATAATTAAATAACACGTTCTTTTAACCTTTTGTTACATGTAGATTATTTAGTGATGCCATATAGATATCATGCAAAATCATCATTATTTATCCCTAGTTCTATTTGTTTTTGGGATTCGATCATATATTCGTACACATCATCAATTTCTGTTATACCTTTAATATTCTCTTTTAACAGTTCAATAATTAAATTATAATCACTCTCTCGCATCTTTATATCTTCCATATAGTTATCGTTATAGTCATTCATAAAATCTAATTTGTTCTTATAAAATCGAAATCTCTCCAAAACATATACTTCCTTAAGATTAATAAATAATGCTACAAAATCCTTAAAGTTTCTGGCCACTAAAGTTACTTGATTACCAAACGCAGTAGGTTGGATAAAGATAACCGGAGCTTCTTCCAAATCACTAATGGATCTGTTGAACGTAAAAAAAGCAAAATGGTCACCGTCTGCCCCTGTTCTTCCAAATATGATGGCATCATCTGGCGTACAATAGTATCTATCATCATCATTGTTAAAACTAATATAAAAACCCATATAATCGTCGATGGTTCCAACATGTTGTTCACGTAATTTCTTATCTATTCGAACGATGTCTACTAAGGATTCTGGCATTTTATAATGTACTTGCAAGTTTAAATTACTCTCTTCTATTGGCATTTATTAATATATCTATATTTTGACACAAATTAAAAAAAAGAGAAGGACCCTTAGGCCCTTCCCTTAACTTCTTAATGATAATCACACTTGAAATTTGTAAACTCAGCTGAAGTATCTTGCCCGCTCGCGTATAACCCAATAAGTACGCCTGTAAAACCTCCTGCCACCTCCGAGGATAGGTATCTCGTCTGTGCCGTGCCCAGCAGAATCTCTTCACCATCTGCTTTAAACAGGAAACTGTAGCGTTCCTGGCTTGAGCGGATCACCAGCGTTGCATGCTGTTTATTTCCCAGATCCACTTCATGTTCTCTCGATTTGATATCACCGATATTTAGACGCTCGATCACCTTATAGCCGTCCTGTTCCTGACGAATAGCCATTTCATAATGATGATTCTCATCCATGTAGATCGTAATACCGGCCTCGCCATTCGTCAGACTGACATCGACAGAAATCGTAGCATTAAAGTCTTTTTGACGTAACCCGATGAACGTCGGGGATGCTGGAACGTCCAGCGTTACATCGGTTCCTATTAGCGTAAGCTTGTCTGATTCAAGCTGATAATGCTCTGCATTCGGATGACGAAGATAACACCAGTCGAGGTTCCAGTCTGTATTTTCAAACGTATAATTCTTCTTATCCTGCTGGATCACCGTATCCGGGATACGATTGGTCTCAAAACTCGTCAGTGTTGTGCCTTCATGCCCGGCTGTAAACCATCCGTCTTCACCAAACGTAATTGGAGTCAGAAATACTTCTCGGCCCAAATGATGGTACGTAGCCCATCTGCCGATCTGTCGGAATCCCAAGTGGAAAAGCCACCAGTTCCCCAGATCATCCTGAACCAGATCACCATGCCCCACACCCTGTAACTCATACCCGCCCAGATTACGGTTGGTTAGAACTGGATTGTGCGCGTAGGCCTCGAACGGACCTGAAGATGAAGTTCCCCGGGCATACGTAACCATATGACCATACTCGGTGCCGCCTTCGGCTGCAAGCAGGTAATAGTAACCATTCATTTTATAGAGATGTGGGCTTTCGAGATATCGTCCACCTGTCCCATTCCATATCGAACGACTTGGGCTAAGTTTGCGGCCAGTTTCAATCTCAAGCTCACACTGGACAATTCCGCCAACGCCTTCATCATCCACGCCATTACTCATAAACAATGTTTTTCCATCTTCAAAATACAAATCGGGATCAATCCCGCCTTGATCCACATAAATAGGCTCAGACCATTCTCCGTAGATATTATCCGTCCAGACATAGAAATTCTGATGCGTCGTATCGTTGGTTGTGACCATATAAAAACGCCCGTTATTGTGCCTGATGGTTGGGGCAAATACACCCCCGGAGCTATTCACCGTCTCTAGCCGAATCTGGCTTTTACGAGTCAGGCAGTGACCAATCTGTTTCCAATTTATCAGATCCTTGCTTTCAAAGAGCGGTACGCACGGAAAATATTGAAAAGAACTACACACCATATAGTATGTATCGTGCACCTTAACCACACTAGGGTCTGGATAAAAACCTTTCACAACAGGGTTATTGTATTTCATTACTCCACTCCATCTCTTATTATAAAATTCACAAATATAAGAATTCAACTTCGTAACAACTACAAAAATTAAACACCATCGGGTGTAAACTTGCAATGAATCTGAATTGCATCTTGGAGTTAATTTTATTAAATTAATATATATGTGATTTTAGAAGATTGAGGATAGGGAGTTGTACAGATGATCAAAGCAAATGGGGAGCCCCAGTTCCTTCCTTTATATGAGGCGCTGGCAAGTGAAGTCAGATGGAGAATCATGGATATGATTGCAGATCGCGAAATGAATGTGAAGGATATTGCCGCAGTATTAGAGCTTAGCCCCTCCATTGTCACGATGCATATTCGCAAACTGGAGGATGCGGGTCTAATTGGCAGCAGACGAGTTCGGATCAACGGAGGGACGCACAAATTATGTTACCTCAAGCAAAATCAGATTGAGATCGAGCTGCCATCCCCAAGCCAAAGTTCACGAACCAGAGAACAGACGATAGCCGTTGGACACTACACTGCTTTTGATATTCACCCTACCTGTGGGCTAGGAACACTTGAAAAAGAAATCGGTGTATGGGACGACCCCCGTTACTTCCTTGATCCTGAGCGTGTACACGCCGCTATCTTGTGGTTTGGGAAGGGCTATGTCGAATATAAAACACCTAACTTTGTACTACCTGATCAGACCACCGATGCTATTGAAATTTCGATGGAACTGGCCTCTGAAGCTCCGGGATTGCGAGATCATTGGCCTTCGGATATTCGTTTCACCTTCAATGGCGTTTCTCTCGGAACGTGGACAAGCCCTGCCGACTTTGGCAGAGCAGCACGCGGGAAATACACACCAGAATGGTGGCATCGTAATGTAAATCAGTATGGATTGTTGAAGACTATTCGTATTGATGCCTACGGTACCTATATGGATGGTGAGCGGATGTCAGACGTTACTCTCGCGGATATTAAGCTTAGCGAACCGTTCTGGACGCTTCGCTTTACAGTTGACGAGGAAAGCCCCAATGTAGGGGGATTAACGATCTATGGTGCTGGTTTTGGTAATCATGATCAGGATATTGTTATTTGTGTATTGGGTTAAAGTGGCTAGCTGTGCTGCACAAGAATCCTCCCTTTCCTGACCTACAGGAGAGGGAGGCACCCGAAAATGCTGCTCCTTAGCAAATTTTAAAGCACAAGCCTAATCAATCCTTACCTTTGCTCTTTTAACAGTTCCTTAATCTCCCTTAACTCTGATAATATTTCTTTGGTGTGCTGGCTATTTTTGGAGTTATCTATTCCAACTTTCACAACATAAATACCGAGGAACAGATACACCACCAACATAATGATCATTCCCATGTACATCTCTCCTTTCCAAAGTAGCAGCACCTTGCTATGAACGTTTACTGCCGTCTATATCCTCTCTCTCCAACTGATTTCCATGGAATGCCTTCAAAAGAAAAGCCCGATCCGGAACGTTCAACCGTTCATACGATTTCAGATACTCCCTATTGTCATATGGTACTCCAATGAATTTCACGTCCACTTTGCCCTCTTGGAGATCCACGATGCCGTATCTGGCAATGGCAAGATCGTTACAGCCTAAAGCGCCCGGATTCATATATACTCTTTGATCTGTCTTATAATAATGAAGAATATGATAATGACCAAAACAAACCAAATCATGGGCCGTCCCCTGATACTTCGCGTCTAATTTGGTTCCGGATGGTTCTTTATCGATAACATCCAACTTGTCGTTGCTCATATGATAGTGAGTCAAAAGGAAGCGATGTCCTTCTACCTCTTTTTCAACGAATTTCGGTAGAGCTTGGATTTTCTTGATCGATTCTGCACTCAAATGCCGACCAATCCATTCGTGATGCTCGGCCATGCCTTTGTGCCCTTCTAATGGACCCTTATTTTGAAGCAAACTCAATACGGCCTCTTCGTGATTCCCTGAAATCGCTATCATATTTTTGCGGCTGTACAACATCTCGATCACTTCATTGGAGTAAGGGCCAATACCGATCATATCCCCCAAGCAAAATGTATGCTCAATGTCTTCTCTGGAATCGATATCAGCCAATACCGCTTGCAGCGCAGGAAAATTCCCATGAATATCGGTTAAGATGGCAACCTTCATTGTGATTCCTCCTCAGGAATATACATTGTCTGAATCTCCTGCACACCCGGAATAAAGCCCAGATTCAGATACACGGACTCCGCATCATTTCCTTGCATCACATACAATCGTAGAACGGGATACTTACCTTTAAGTTCATTTAATGCTCTCTGTAACATCAGTGTAGCAAGCCCTCTTCCTCTATATGCCGGACGAACACCTATGCTATACACAGCAGCCTGATTATCTTGCAAGCACAAGCGACAATTTGCAATAAGCTGTCCCGTTTCCTTGTCGTATACTAGCGTGGAGGCTTGAGTCAGAATTTCATTCGTATAATTAGGGTCATCACTTGGAATAAAATCTGCAAGCGTGGTATGTTTTCTTCGTGTAGCTTCAAGACTTCCTGCAAAACTCTCCAGGTCACATTGAGCAATTTCATCTTCATTCACATATTTTCTATTGCCGGTTTCACTTTCAATAATCTCTGGACTCTTCACGGTTACCCTGCTGTCCCATTCGATTTCAAAATGATCTGTCGGCCGCTGCATCCAGCGACATCTGAACTCCACTGGCCAGAATCCAGCTCGTGCGTATAGATCAACTTGGTCTGGAAGAATCTCAAAGGTCAGAATGCGTTTGGTGCGATCCGACCACTGTAATAATTTATGCTTCAGAAGCTTCAAAACATCAAAGCACTGCTGGAATGGCGGGACAAAAAACAAATGATACATCCGGTTAGGCTCCATTCTCACGCCACCTATTTTGCTTTCCCCTTTGTAAATCCAGTACGCACTGATCTTGGAAGAACTGAACTCTTCTTCCCTGAAAAATCCGACATAACGCCTATCATAATAAACCGTGCAATATAATCCCCATTCGGCAAAATCTGCTTTGCGAATCGAATATTCATCCGACAGATCATATTGAAGAATATCTGTAGACCACTCAGTTAAACCCATACGTAATTCCTCCTCAGTTTTAATTAAATGCCAAGCAATCAAATCATTTTTCTATACGCCACCTCGTGAACATGAATTAACACATGTTGTGCCTCCATACGTTCGAAGAAATCCAACATGTCCTTAAACGGATTCTCGAAATACGAAGACTACCAAGGAAAACCTCTAATGTCTGCCCTGTTTCTGTATTCTGGAACATACAGTGCTCGCCATGAACATCAAAATACCAATTTCCCGTTAATTCTTCTTCTCCATGGATTACATCCGCATTGGACAGCAAATGGTACGCACCTTCGAGAATTGCTGTCCGATCAGGCTGGTCGGTTTCCAATATCAATTGGTCGATCAATTGCCGCGCGATTCTCTGGTACATATCCATTACAGCCAATAATTCTTCCGTGATTTCCTGGGTTATCGCCTTCATACCTTCATATCCTTATCCGGGTATCCAATTTCTGTAATTTCACCTTCGATATCACTTAATTTCAGTTCATCATTTAATTGCTGTAGTAAGACCTCATTGATCGGCTTCATATCAAATACCTGTTCAACCAGTGTGATATCCAACGTTATCTCGTAGTAATCCTGTGCCCAAGCATGATAATATTTCGCGCCGCCTACCAAAATCTCTAACAGTTCGTATTCATGATCCCCAAGCTCCGTGCCCGCAGACCACCCTTCCTGATCCGCCACACTCCAGATACAGAACGTCGTCTGATCCATTACAAATGCCGGCTCTACCACAAAAGTATTAAATGCTTCTGGAACGCTTTTTACCACCTCACTCCTATCAACCTTATGCTGAAGTGTATACTCTTTAGCAAAGCCTTTAATAATCAGCCCATTCGGACTGAATACAGCAAAATAATGATCTCCTTGCCCATCTCTCATGGATGCCATTTGCTCATTCTTGTCCCACTGGGAATTATACGAGTAATACCTGTACTCCCATTCCGGCATCAAAATGGCATCCAGCATAGCTGCTGCCTTTAGAATCTGTTTGCATTCACTAATGTGAGGAAGTTTATCGATAAAATTAAGATTACCCATCGTGTGATACTGCCTCCTTTACCCTTTCAAATGGAATAATTAGTTGCCCGACCTTGCGGTTAGCAAGGATATAATAACGTATCCAAAAAGTTGAACCGCAAATACAATGACAACAAACTCAACCATTATGCTGTTCGCTGCATTAAAATCATTCACAAGATCCACAAAGATCTTCCCAGGTCGGGATAATACATCCCACGAATTCCACCGATTAAATCTCCCAATGTAAACCCCTATACTGCTCAATAGCAAAATAACACCGACAACCATCATGCTAATGTACTTATTTATTAATTTGTTTAACATGCCATGGATTTGAATGATTGAACAAGTCGAGAGCAGCAATCCGATGATCGCTACGGCAAACGTCAGGGTGAGTCCATACCAAAAATCAATATTAACCCAAAATCTAACCTCCCCTTGAGCATCAAAATATCTGAATGAATGCAGAATCTCCGTAAAAAGGTAGGCCGCATTGGGCAGAAAAAAGAGCCATACTCCACACATCAGCCCCATACATATCATGCTCGTTGTGGTTAATTTCTTATTAAATATGTATCTAATGCAGGATGAGATGATGAAGGGTACCCATGCCAGGAACATGTCCCAACTTAAAAATCGATACATATTTGTATCTGATTGGGCACGTAAATACATCACAACACCTAGACAACAAAGAGTAGCCACGAGCAAGGTAACGATGAGTCGGACATCTTGAACCGGATGTTTGTTATCTTTCATTTCTTTGCTTCTACTTCCTTTTCCTTGATGAATGTTATAAGTTATAAATACTTTTTAAATGCCTTGCTGGATTCTCCGTTGTACCCCAATTTCGTATAAAAGTGATGTGCTTCGTTTCTGGATGATCCGCTGGTTAGAAACACCTTCACACAATTTTTCTGCACACATACATGCTCTATATGTTTCATCAATTCAGATCCATATCCCTTGCTCTGCACATGTTCCGTAATGATAACCCGCTCAACTACGCCGAATGGTCTATTTTCCACCAAAGCATCCAGACAAATATGTAAATGAGCCGTGCCGATCACCTGATCACCCAGTTCATACACAAACAAGAAACTGTTTGGGTTATTCCGAACTTCTTCAATCCGTTCTGCCAGTACTTTTGTGTTTAAGTTGTTTGGCAATAATTCTTTATACAGTCTTTCGATAACCGCTGCATCTCTAGCTTCTGCCTCTCTTATCATCAAGCTTCTCCTCCCTGTTACCTCACTTGATAACTTAAAATGATATCACCGTTGTCCTCTAATTCACCCGTGTCCTGAAATCCGCAACGTTTATACAGCGCATTTGCCGCAATGTTATGTGGAACATGGGATACCCTGATTTGCTGGCAGTCACTTCTCTCTTGCAACATACGAACCACTTCTTGAATAGCAAGTTTGCCGTAACCCTTCCCCTGGTACTTCTCATCAATCATGAAGCGCAGAATCCAGTAATACCCGTCATTGTAGATCTCGTTATCAAATAAAATAAAACCTACCATCTGATCCTCTGCCAAAATGCCGTACGGCTTGGACGTAATTTCCTTCGTCGCATGCATCAATGAATCCGCATTGCTAGCTACCAAATCTAGCTGATCTTCCCGTGGTTTAAGGTGGATGCACTCGAGTTCATTTTCTTTGGTTATGGGTTGTAGGCTTACTTTTTTCATATCCACAATCATCTCTCCTTGCAGCTTATTTACTAGATTTTCTTGATCAACATAATCTCCAGAGGTTGTGTATCTAGCAATAGAGCCCCAGCATCAACATACCCCAGCTTTCGATAGAAATGTTGCGCATGTTCGTCTGATTGCGTTGAAGTCATCACCGTATCAAAGCCTTGTTGCTTCATTAGATTTTCCCAGTGATGTACCACTTTTTTGCCATATCCGCCGTTTCGATAGGGTTCATCAATCCAGATCATATTCATGAAGGGAAGGTTATCCCAAAAGTACCCGTACCTCATCCATCCAACTCTTGATCCCTCGTCCTCGTCCCACAGGATGAATATTTCTTTCTCACTAATCTTCGTTTTCACAAGTGGCTGATGGATATGCCGATCTCTTTCAATGATGTAGTCGTAGTCAGCTTCCGTTGCATACTCAATCTTCATTTGTAATACTCCCTTCATTAACTACGTCCATCATAACCCAAAATGTGGTATATGCGAACAGTTCTTTCCTCTTTTTCTCCCATGCCAAAAAACCACGGTTTCCCGTGGCTGCACCCGCTCTATTTCCCTCAATCCGCTGTTGATCCACTGACCAATTGCCCCTTGTACCATACGGCCTGCCGCGCAGATCGCCGCGCAACAGCTTCCGCCGAACAACTCGCATGCACTAATACAAAACTCGCGGTGTCGCCTACCTTCGGCCAGACTTGTTCCCCTTGTGAATCCAGAGGTGTAATCCCGCCTGTTACCCATGCCAAAGATTGAGACAAGGACAGTTCGTCGCTATATCCGTACAGTTCTGCGAATCGTCCCGCTTTCTCAAGCATATCCCCATTGCCAAAAGGAGACCAATGATCCGTCAGGCTGTCTGTGGCCAGCTTCACGTTCACACCCATACGGTGGAGCATGGGAAGAGGCATCATCGTTCTGCCAATAGGCACCGTAGAAGCAATGCTCATCCCAAGCGAGGCCATTCGCTGCGCCATGTCTTCTGCTTCCTGGTGCTCTGCGCGGGCGAACCAGAACGCATGACTTACCGTAACTTTACCCTGAAGCCCTGCTGCTTCGGTCAGATTTGCGAGTTCCAACAGCGTTTGTTTGCCGGCCTGCCCACCATCATGCAGATGAATATCGATGCCCGCCTGGTGCTGAACAGCCAGTTCAACCATGGCGTTCAGTGATTTCTCGATATGTTCGTCCACCGTATGAGGATCAAGTCCGCCCACATGCGTTGCACCTTCCTTCATCGCTTGGCCCATAAGCTCCACTGAATGGGAGCGAAGCAGTCCATGCTGCGGGAAAGCCACGATCTCCGAAGCGATTTTGCCCGAAAATGATTCCAGAGCCTGCCGCGTCGCTTCCAGTCTTTTCAAGCCACTGACGGGTTCAATATTGCAATGACTACGTACATGAGTGGAGCCGCACCCCTGAATCAAGGTCAGAATACTCTCCGCTTGACGCTTGGCATCTGGTAGCAACTTGGGCAACAGAACCTTCTCTTCTTCAATACGTTCGAAAATACTGGAGATACGCTTAACGGCTGTCCACGGCCCATCGTAGTAGGTTTTATCCAGATGAATATGTGCCTCCTCGAACGAAGGCAACAGCAGAAGTCCCTTGCCATCTACTTGTGGTAGATCGCTAGACAACGGGTTGTTTCCTTCCACAATCTCCGCGATCACTCCATCTTTAATCCGCAGATGAGCGGGGCTTGTCCGTGTCCCCGTCACCTGTTCCCCCTCCCGAATATAACTCCGCTCCACAGTCACGTTTGTTAACCAATAAGCCTGCTTCATCATGTCATCCCTCTTTTCTTACCCGGCATTACGTCCCCCGGATACCGATTGATCTATGATCCATGGTACCATACGGTTTCACAGGGCAAAAATACGTAAAACGTTGGTGTTCCATATGCGGAACGTTTGTATTACTCTACTTAATACATGTAAAAAAAACAGGCACAATACGTGCCTGCCCCGTCCACTCACCTTAATCTTCTTGATTACGCGAGTCTATTAAAAATGAAACCGCGCATGCCCTCCATCGTTCACGCCTTCAATCTGTTCGATATCCAGCAGTCTGCGCTTCATCTCCAGGCCTCCACGGAACCCGGTCAGCTTGCGATTAGCCCCAATAATGCGGTGGCATGGTAACAGAACCGGAATTGGATTGGCCCCATTGGCAGCCCCAACTGCTCGCACAGCCGAAGGTCTGCCAATTGCAGCAGCTATATCACCATAGGTCCGAATTTCACCATAAGGCACACGCCCTAGCTCTCTCCATACCTCCTGTTGGAAGTTCGTTCCGATCAAGTCCAGTGGGATCGCATCTGTATAAGCCATGGATTCTCCTGCAAAATAGGACAGCAACCAGTCCATCATACCTGTTCGTTTCAGAGCATGTTCGTTCTCCTCCAGTTCCACGCCAGGTGCAACCTTCTGTATCCAGCCGTTCCAATCTTCCAATGTTTCGTTTGGCATGACCACTCGGCACAATCCCTGTTCCGTAGCGAGCAGCACCCATGGACGACCGTCCAACTGCATCGTGGTGTACATCAACTTTTTTCTCATTCGTTTATCGCCCTCTCCCCGGTGGAATGCTTAATGCTAGAACTAGGAGGTAATCTGCTTCTTCACCTTACGTTTCATACTGCGGATCATTTGCTTGCTCTCTGGATCAACGCGATAAGATTCCGTGATTTTCTGAAGTGCCTTATTATACGTAAAATCATCCAGGGTATTGCGGTTCAAATAACGCATAGTCACCTCAGGTTGTTTCACATAAGCCATTGAGATGGCCCAAGCAACTGCCATTTTCACATAATACGCCTCGTGCCTAATCTGATCCAATGCAGATAGAACCTGATCGATATATCGCTCATTCAGATAAAAATTCAACAGCATTACCACACCAAACCGGATTTCATATTCCTGATCTGATCTCAGATACGGCTGCAAGAACGCCCACATGGACTCCGAATGGACCTTCGTATATTTCAGTCCCGCACAGAAGCTGTCACACACCGACCAGTTGTCAATCTTCGGTACAAATGTTTCAATAGCCTTTAACAGCTCGTCCAGATCAGCCTGTACATGTCCAATGACCATCGCTTGCAACATCACTTCTTCAAAATATTCATCCTCTGCCGTTTCCAGATACGTGCGCCAGTCCCCGGCGGCAAGTTGCTTGGCAATTTTTCGTAAGGCTGGCAACCTTACACCAAGTACATTCGTGATGTTGGGAATAAGTGCGGCCGAGAATTTTTGATACTCCGGCTCAACCATGCTGAGCAATTGTGTTCTGATATCTACTTCCACTAGCGCATGTCCTCCTTGTCTGTTGCTGTACAACAAGTATATCCTTGAAGTGGCTGTTTGTAAGCCCATATCGAATGTTTGAGCAAGATTACAATATCATTTTGGGACTCTCATTTTTTCTCCATTTGTTTAATTCCCAACCCATTTCGTTTAAAAATATGAAGCTGACCGAATAGAAAGGAGTGTCGATATGAACGGACCTCATACCAAGAAAGATTTCTCCGTGGAGGAGATCACCGAACAACTCGTGCAACATGTACAATCCCGGAACCTTCCCGATTTCTATAAATTGGTGAAAGAACTGCATCCCTACGACCTCTCACTTGTATATAAAAAGTTCCCTGAAGAAGAAACCAATCGGTTTTTGCTCCTGTTCAAACCCGATGCTCTGGCGGATCTCGCTGAGACCTTGAAGTTGCACGAACAGATTCAACTGTTTGAACGACTTGGGCCGGAACGAACACTTGAAGTCATGCAGCAGATGGACAAAAGTGATCTGATCCGGTTTATGCACGATTTACCCGCCAAACGCCGAGAAGAATTGCTGTCCAATATGAACCTGGATCACTCTGCCATTATCCGATCCGTGCTTAATTACCCGCCGGAAACGGCAGGACGCATCATGACAGATCAATATCGGACCCTGCTCGCTCATGAGACAGCCAAGGAAGCCTTACGACAATCGCAAGGTACCATGCATATCTCAGCCTCCAGTTATCTCTATGTAACCGATAATGAAGGCAAACTGGTCGGTGTCGTGAGTTATCGATCCCTTGCCTTGGCTGACGATAAGACCCAGGTTGAAGAACTGATGACCCGGCGGGTGATCCATGCAACGGTAGATATGGACCAGGAAGAAGCAGCACAGCTTCTACAGCGTTATGAGTTTATTGCACTTCCGGTGGTGGATGAAAATCACAGATTATGCGGTATCATTCAGATGGATGATGTCATCGATATTATTATGGATGAAGCCAGTGAAGATTTGGCCAAGATGGGGGGCGGCAGCAAGGATATCGACTTTGATACTAAACCACTCGTGGCCGTCAGACGCAGGCTTCCCTGGCTCATCTTGCTTCTATTGATTGGTCTAATCTCGGGAAGTATTGTGGATTTCTTCGAGGATACACTCAATCAGGTTGTGGCATTGGCATTTTTCATGCCGATGATCGCAGGTATGACCGGTAACACAGGAACGCAGTCTCTGGCTGTTGTGGTACGCGGACTGATCGGACGCAAGCTCGACAAAGCCACCGTACTCGCACTGATTGGTCGGGAGATCAAGGTAGGCATAATGATCGGCTTGGTATGTGGATTACTGATCACCGTCATCGCTTATTTCTGGCAAGGGGACTGGTTGCTGGGCGCCATTATTGGGGTATCTCTGTTCCTCACTCTGGTCATTGGTACACTGACCGGTACATGCATCCCGCTTCTGCTTAGTCGTTTCAAAGTCGACCCGGCTGTTGCCTCTGGCCCGTTAATCACCACATTGAATGATATCTTGTCCCTGTTTATCTATTTTGGCATCGCCACACGTTTCCTCGATGCCTTAATGTAACTAAGTCGTGCATACAGCAAAACAGACCTGATCCTGAGATCAAGGTCTGTTTTTTCATTTTACCAAGTGTTACGCTGATCTTTTATTTTTATTATAGATATCAAACGCTACAGCGAGCAGCAGTACCAATCCCTTAATCCCCTGTTGCCAGTCAATACCGAGACCAATCAGGGACATCCCGTTATTCAGCACACCCATAACCAAACCACCGATGATGGCACCAAATACCGTACCTATGCCCCCTGAAGCGGAAGCACCACCGATGAAGCAGGCCGCAATGGCATCCAACTCGAAGTTGGTACCCGCTCTTGGCGTAGCTGCATTCAGACGTGCGGCGAAGATCAACCCGGATACCGCGGCAAGTGTACCCATGTTCACGAAAACCCAGAAGGTTACCTTTTTTGTTTTGACTCCAGACAGGCCTGCGGCCTTCTCATTACCTCCAAGCGCATACACATGCCGTCCCATGACAGTACGATTCATAACGAAGGAGTACACAACGATCAGGACAAACAGCAGGACCAGGATATTTGGAATACCTGCATAACTTGCGAGTACAAACGTAAACAGATTTGTCACAACAGCCACCACAATCAACTTGAGCAAAAATAGTCCCTTTGACACGACCTCGAATCCATATTTTCGCTGGGAACGGCGTTCCCGCAGTTCATTGACAATGTACCAAACGGTGAGCACAAGACCCACAATGATAGACACTAGACCGAAACCTGAGAATTGAATGTCCGCCAAGAAGCCAGAGCTTATTTTCTGGAAACCACCTGGAAAAGGAGAGATCGATTGCCCCTCCAGCACGATCATCGTCAAGCCACGGAACAGCAGCATACCTGCCAGCGTCACGATAAATGCCGGAATCCGCACATAAGCGATCCAGAAGCCTTGCCATGCACCGATCAAAGCACCAACCAGCAAGGAAGCGATGACTGCAAGCCAAGCCGGAAGCTGCCAATCAACCATCATAATCGCGGCAACGGCACCAACAAAGGCTGCAATGGAACCAACAGACAGGTCAATATGCCCGGTAATGATGACCAGCACCATTCCGATCGCCAGCACCAAAATGTAACTGTTCTGCAAAATCAAATTTGTAATATTAATCGGCTTGAGCAACAGCCCGCCTGTAAGTACCTCGAACAAAAGCATAATCACTACCAGGGCAATAATCATGCCGTATTGACGGATATTATTTTTGAACAGTTTTGTTATCATTTCCATGCTTGCCGCCTCCAGACTTGGTCATATATCTCATCAACGTTTCCTGCGATGCTTGCTCCCGGCTGACTTCACCGGTGATTCGTCCGGCATTCATCACATAGATCCGGTCACACAGGCCAAGAACCTCCGGAAGCTCGGATGAGATTACCAGTACGCCCTTGCCTTCAGCAGCAAGCCGATGAATGATCGTATAGATTTCGAATTTCGCTCCCACATCGATACCGCGGGTAGGTTCATCCAGGATAAGAATATCTGGTCCGGCAAAAATCCATTTGCTGAGCACCACTTTTTGCTGGTTGCCTCCACTTAGATTACCGGTCTTCTGCAAAATACTTGGTGCTTTGATGTTCATGCTTTTCTTCATCTTTTCCGCCACCAGTACTTCTTCACGCTCGTTCACTACTGCGTTTCGCGTCAGCTTGCTCAGACCCGTTAAGGAAATATTGCGCTTGATGTCATCCATCAGAATGAGTCCGTATTCCTTGCGGTCTTCTGTCACATAAGCAAACCCATTCTGAATAGCCTCTGTGACGGTATTGTTGTGGATCGGTTTACCATTCTTAATGAGTTGACCCGAAATATTCCGGCCATAGGATTTGCCAAATATACTCATGGCAAGCTCGGTACGCCCAGCGCCCATCAGCCCAGCAATACCTACAATCTCACCACGTCTGATATTCATATCGATCTGATCCAGTACTTTTCGCTCGGCATGATGTTCGTGATATACCGTCCAGTCCTTTACCTCAAGGATAACTTCTCCAATGGTGGCATGACGCTCCGGATAACGGCTAGTGAGATCACGTCCTACCATTCCGCTAATAATCCGGTCCTCCGTCACTTTTTCGTTCTTCATATCCAACGTCTCAATTGTCTTACCGTCCCGTAAAATGGTCACGGAATCGGATACCTTGGATACCTCATTCAGCTTGTGTGAGATCAGGATACAGGCGATGCCCTGTTTCTTGAATTCCAGCATCAATTGCAGCAGATTTTCACTGTCGTCCTCGTTCAGCGCAGCGGTTGGCTCATCCAAAATAAGCAGCCGCACCTTTTTGGAGAGCGCTTTCGCAATTTCGACCAGTTGCTGCTTGCCTACCCCGATGCTGGATACCAACGTGTTTGGATTTTCGCTCAGTCCCACCTTCGAGAGCAGCTCCCGTGTACCTACAAAAGTTTCCTTCCAGTTGACAATTCCTCTGCTCGCACGCTCGTTGCCCAGATATATATTTTCCGCGATTGAAAGGTAGGGAATCAGGGCCAACTCCTGATGGATAATGACAATTCCCAGATCCTCGCTCTGCTTAATATCCTTGAACTCACAATTTTTGCCCTGAAATAAAATGTCGCCTTCATACGTGCCATGTGGATATACACCACTCAGTACCTTCATCAACGTAGATTTACCTGCGCCATTTTCACCACATATGGAATGAATTTCGCCTTCACGGACTTTCAGATTGACATTTTCCAGCGCTTTGACGCCAGGAAAGGTTTTGGTGATGTTTTTCATTTCCAGAATGATTCCGGCCATGGGATGTGCTCCTTTCATTTATTATTTCAGTCCGATTTCTTCCTTCGTGTAATACTGTGTACCAACGATATCCTGCTCCACATTTGTACGGTCCACCGAGATGGGATCCAAGAGATACGCCGGAACAACCTCAATTCCGTTGTTATATGATGTTGTATCATTAACTTCCGCCTGTTTTCCTTGCAAAATACTATTGGCCATCTCTACCGTCTTCTCCGCTAGCTTCCGTGTATCCTTGAACACCGTCTGCGTCTGTTCCCCGGCCACAATGGACTTGATTGAGGCAAGTTCGGCATCCTGTCCTGTAATAACGGGCAGCGGTTTGTTCGAAGTACCGTAACCAATCCCTTTCAAAGATGAAATGATACCAATACTGATTCCATCATAAGGAGACAATACTGCATCCAGATTATCACCCGAGTAATACGCACTCAGCAGGTTATCCATCCGTGACTGGGCCAGTGCTCCGTCCCAGCGCAAGGTCGCAATCTGAGCCATCGTCATCTGCTTGCTGCGCACGACCAGCTTGCCGGAATCGATGTACGGCTTCAGGACAGACATCGCACCGTCGAAGAAGAAATAGGCGTTATTATCATCAGGAGAGCCACCAAACAGCTCAATGTTATACGGTCCTTTTCCATCCTTGAGTCCAAGCTTTTGTTCGATGTAGGAGGCTTGAAGCACACCCACCTTAAAATTGTCGAACGTGGCGTAATAGGTTAAGTATGGCGTATTGCGAATGAGCCGATCATACGAGATCACTTGTATCCCTTCGTCATGCGCTTTCTTTATTACATCCGTTAATGTGTTGCCATCCACGGACGCAATCACCATCACATCCACACCTTTGGTGATCATGTTTTCAATCTGTGAAATCTGATTCTCGACCACGTCCTCAGCATACTGAAGATCGGTTTTGTACCCCTGCTCCTGAAACAGACGGACCATATTCTCCCCGTCTCCCACCCATCGTTCTGATGATTTGGTTGGCATCGATATACCGACATATCCCTTTTCTTTGCTGCCTGGGCCACTCTCTGCCAGATTGCAGGCCGAGAGCATCAAGGTCATCACCAGAAGCCAGATGAGCATTGCTCCTTTTTTCATATGAAGTTCCCCTTTCCTCACGTCATACGGTTCTGAATGAGTTATAAGATAACGCTTACAATACATGTAGTGCATCCTGTTGCTTGCTGTTCCTATCTGAGACTAATGGTAGCATTCGAGATGCCGCAAGGTCTTTGCACGTTTTGAACCTTTTTTATAAAAATTTAACTTTTGATGGAAACGCTTAAAGTATAAGTTTGATCCACGAGATACCATTCCAGAGTCAAAAAAAAGGACATGCTCCACTTCGCTTCACACGAAGTAGAACACATCCATCTCATTTATCACATGTCTAAGTGAATAACTGTAATACGATATTTAATTCGCAGAAGGATGATAGGCTGTCCCCCCGTTCTTTCGATACTGCACTGGTGAAATGCCCATTGTTTTCTTAAATGCAGTGCTGAAATAATGTTGGGTATCATAACCTACACGCTCAGCTATGGTGTGGATCGGCAGTGTTGTTGAATCTAATAACTGTATAGCCTTGCGAATGCGAGCATGCGTGACAAGCGTGACAAAGGAATCATTCAGCTCTTTCTTCAGCACACGACTAAGATATACGGCAGATACTTGTAGACGGGAAGCAAGCGATTCCAGGGTCAGTTCCCGCTCGGCATATTCTTCGTGAATAAGTTGTCTTGCCCGGCGAACCAGAGGCGACAACTGTACTTCCCCGAATACCCTTTCACGGCAATGACGGTACGTATCCGGCGTTTCTTCCAGTGTCCCTGCATGTGTCTCCACATGAGCATGAATGGCAATATTCAGGCAAGAACTGATCTGTTGTTCCAGAAGGGACTCTATTTCTTCAGGGGCTTCCTGCCACAGACACATGCCGATCAACCCGCTTACGTCCCGAAACAGGACATGTGGCACGTCCCCCAGCAGTTCACTAATTATATTTTCCACTGCAAACAGAAACAACTGACGATCATTCTCTCTCAGTATCGTCTGACGAGCTTCAGCGGCAGGCCAGCGTACGACCCCGATCTGCACAGGTGGGACGGGGGGCAGCCGCAAAAACACAAGCTGCTCCGTCAGATTCCTCCCTTCAGCCTGCCCCTCCAGCCACTCCAGCATAAATCGCTGGCGAAGCAACGGGATATTACGTTCAATCTGATGAGCTGCCTGTTGTACATATGCCGTCCTCTGGTGCTCTTCAGTAAGTCGCTGATGCAATCGCTCAAGTGCAGCATATAATTGTTCTGCTTGCACAGGTTTTAAAATGTAATCCTCTACGCCAAGACGAACCGCCTCCTGCGCATATGCAAATTCATCATGTCCCGAGATGATCAGGTAACGACAGCCTGGACACTTCTGCTGAAGGGCACGGATTAGTTCGATTCCGTTCAGAAATGGCATATTCATATCAACGAGAACAATATCCACACCCAAATCAGCCGCCCGTTCCAGCGCTTCCTCGCCATCTTCCGCTTCACCAACAACCTCCATCCCGAGAGTTTCCCAGTCAATGGCATCCCGAATCCCCTCACGAATGATCGGTTCATCATCAGCGATGAGCACGCGGTATTTCTTCGCCACATGGCTATCCGGCATAATCTCCATTACTGTAGTTAATGCGGATGTCTCATCTGTTTCAGTGGAAGTTGTCACGGCCGATTTCATGAATTTTCCCATTCACTCTCCTGCCTCTCTTCGTTATTGATTTGCTTGGTTGGTGGGAGCTCTCGCATCAACGGATGAATGATGGTCACACTCGTTCCTTCACCTTCCTGGCTCTCCAGCACAATACCGTATTCATCGCCAAAGGACAGCCGCAGACGGGCCTGCACATTCAACATTCCATAACTTTTGCCTGTCATCCCAGGCGAAGACGCTTCCAAACTTGCCAACGGAGCTTCGAGCAACTGCTGCATCTCGGCAAGCCGTTCGATGGACATGCCTGCTCCATTATCATGAATGGTCAGCAGCAGTCTGTTATGTTCCAATCTGGCCTCCACCCGAATGTGTCCCGGCCCACGCCTGCCCTTGATTCCATGATAGATTGCATTCTCTATCAGGGGCTGAAGCAGCAGCTTTAACACCAAAAGGTCCCGCAGTTCCTCTGGAATATTCAATGTATACTGAAGACGATCGCGGTATCGTGTCTGCTGAATTTGCAGATAACTGGTCATATGTTCAATCTCGGAATGCAGCGGAATGTAATCCTGTCCCTTACTAAGCCCTATGCGAAATAATCGAGATAACGCACCAACCATGCCGGATACATCTTCTGCACCCTCTTTGCGTGCCATCCAATGAATGGTATCCAAGGTATTGTACAAAAAGTGTGGTTTGATATGCTCCTGCAAACTTCGCATTTCAGCGTCGCGCTTCTGCCGCTCCCGCAATTCATTTAGTGATATCAGTTGTCGAATCTGTGCCAGCATTCGGTTATAACTGTTGCCAAGCATGCCAATCTCATCAGCGCGATCGCTCCAGCGGCCTGGTCTGAGATTGCCGGTCTCCGCCCTGCGCATATAGGACATGAGCCGGAAAATGGGCTGAGCAATGGAACGGGAGAACCATAAAGAGGCGCTCAGGCCAAACAGACACACCACAAATACAAAGCTAACCACGTAAAACTGGATTTGGCGTACTTCGGATATCGAGTCTCTTGTGGGAAATACCCCTACTGTTCTCCAACCTGTAAAGGTAGACGACTGATACATGAATAATAATGTTCCACCTTCTGTATCGGCGGTAAATGTTCCACTCTCACCGGAGGGGAACCAGTCTGTGGGAATGTGTTCTATTAGCGGGTGCTCCGGCTTGTATACACTTTGACCTTCTGCATCCGTCACCATCACATAACCGGATTTCCCCAAGGTTACATTACGGGCAGCCTGAGAGACCGACCTTAGTTTAAGATCAATCATAATAACCCCCCGCACACGTCCTGACGCTTCATCCGTTATGGAACGTGCAACCGATACAATCTCATCATTCTTGTACCGTACATGTGTCGTGAGATTACGCTCTTTCGGCTGACCCAATACCATGAAGATGCCCGGATTGGCCGAAGCTTTTTGATACCAATTTTCCTGGATCAGGCTCTGTTCCGCTCGGGGATACATCTCGTTGCTAATATAGTCACCATGTGCATTGACGAGAACAATCCCGGCGATTTCAGGATACAATGTTGTGAACCCCTGCAAGGTTTGTTTGATGCCATATAACCGATTTTGCTCCGTTTCGGCATTGGTGTCCATGTTCATTGGTACGATGCCTTCATCATCATTCGGTGGCATTTTGTCGTCCATAAAAGCATCAATATACGGGTCAAAGGCAATCAGGTAGGTCATGTTTTGCAAATTCTCCATTTTGCTGTTCAGAGCTTCATTCACTTTGCCAATCAGTTGCATGGTATGCCCTTCAACCTGTCGCTCAACTACGCGCTCCACCGTCCAGTTCACAAGCAACCCAAGCCCTACGGAAGGTACAATGGCGAATAACAGAAAAAGCAGCATCAGCTGGTAGCGAAGGGGCATATTACGCAAGCGTAAACGCCGAATCCCGTTCCTGAAAGTGGAGAGAATTGCTCTCCTGCTCCAAGGCCTTGGAATCTTGAAATCTTCCTTGTTATTTGGCATAGTAATCATCCACATCTGAGCGTGTTACCACAGAGATCCCTGTGTCTACCATCACGGGAAGTGGTGCATTTTCACCGGATGAAGAAGGGGCAGGAACCGTTAATTGGTGATGCAGATGGAACAGATATTGGAGTGACCAATATCCCATATTCCAGGTTCCCTGTGCAATTGTAGCTGAGATCGTACCGTTCTTGATCATATCCAATGTAGTCTTGTTTGTATCAAACGAAATAATCTGCAATGGATGTCTGTCCCCGGCAGTTTGAACAGCTTCCCCCGCTCCTGCCCCTCCGGTAGCTTCAGTCACAAAAATTCCCGCCAGCTCGGGATGTTCCTTCATCATTCTGATTGTTTCGTCTCTGGATACCATCGCATCACCGTGTCCGTCTGCAACTTCAACAATCTGCATGGAAGGGTATCTCTCCTTGATCGTATCGCGGAAACCCTTCGTGCGCTCTTCATGATTTTGTTGCCCAGGCAAGGTTAATACCGCGACCTCTCCCTCACGACCCAGCAGTTCAGCCATTTTATCGGCAGCCATTACACCCGACTTGTAATTATCTGTCCCAAGAAAAGAATAGGCCTGGCTATCGGGTGCATCCGCGTCAAATAATACAACAGGGATATCTGCGTCGATTGCCTTGTTAATCGCTGGAACTAACGATTGAGGATCGATTGCAGATATAGCAATGCCCGCGGGTTTACGAGCGATAGCCTGCTCGATCACCATGGTCTGCTCCTTCGCATCATACCGGGTAGCCCCGCGATATTCTACGGTCACGCCAAGTGCATCCGCGGCATCCTCGAAACCTTTGAGCGGGCTCTTCCAATACTCCAGCCCGGACTGGAATGTAATCATGATATACGTCTCTCCGATATCACCGCGCAGCCCCCGGTCCTCCCAAGAACTGTTTACCTGACTGGTGTATTCAAACCTCAATACATACAACGCAAATGCTGAGATTAGCAAAATGTAAACAAGTAGCATTTTTTTCATTCCGTTCACTTCCTCAAGTCGTCTGATCACCTTATACTTCGTTTAAATTGTAAACGCAATCATTCAAAAAGAAAACCATCCCTTATCTTTTAAAAGCAAGCTCCTGTTGCTAACCGTGTACCTGCTGCAATAATGTACTATATGGTTTCTCCCTTTGGACGTATGATCATGAAACTAAACTACAACCAGAGGAGAGCATCATCCTTATGAATCTTGCATCTTTTTTAATCTACTGTATTGTCGTTACGTTCACCCCTGGCCCCAGCAATATCGTAATTCTTTCTTCCGTACAACAGGTTGGGGCGCGTCAAACGATGCAATATGTGTGGGGAGCTACGCTGGCATTTGGTCTGCTGCTTACCGCATCAGCTTTTCTTAATCATCTTCTTGCGGGAGTGTTACCCGGAATTCTGAAGGTGATGCAGATTGTCGGCGGCCTGTACATGGTGTATCTGGCGTACCAGATCTACAAGATGGGTACCACCGAGGATGCACCAAAACAAGTTACCGGATTTTGGAACGGTTTCATCATGCAATTTGTGAATCCAAAGGTCGTCTTGTTTACTTTCACTGTCATTCCAAGTTATGTATTGCCCTTTTATCAAAGTTCATTTTCTTCGTTCCTGTTCGTGCTGCTCATTACATTCATTGGTTTTCTGGCCTATTCCAGTTGGGTTGTTTTTGGCACGGTTTTCAAAACGTTGCTGAATCGCCACCAAAAATTACTGAGTATTCTCATGGCACTTTTTTTGTTATACTCAGCCATTATAGTATCCGGATTAATCTAAAGCTTGGGAGGTGTGCTGCATGGAACGGTTTAACTATAAAAAGTCGCAAGACGTGCTGGCACTATCCGCCAGCTTTACTGATTTTGCATACAAAAAACATTGCCACGAAGAGTATGCGGTCGGCGTAACCCTGCGTGGCATTCAACAATACAACCTGGACGGACAATATCAGGCGTCTCACCAAAATGGTGTCATGTTGTTCAACCGTGAACAGTCCCATGACGGAAGCTCCTATGATAAGGCTGGCATTGACTATGTGATGCTGTATTTGAAGCCGGAATTGGTAGAGGAGATTATAGGCAAAAAGGAATTGCGTTTTGGAAGTCCCATCGTCTATGATCCCGAGCTTGCACGTAAGATCCTGATACTGAACGATGCCGTTCAACTCCGACAGGACGAAGCCGAGTGCAGCGAACGGGTCTTCGATCTGGTTCACCTTCTGGCTCAGAAGGAAATGGACACCAAGCTCTGGTTGCCTCAGGACAGTCTGGTTCGAAAAGCCAAGGAAATCATGTTTTTCAGCACCGAAGATGTGCTCAAGCTGGACAACCTAAGTTCCGAATTTGGCATGTCCAAGTTTCAATTTATCCGGGAATTCAAAGCACAAGCAGGTATATCTCCCTACCAGTTTTTCTTAAACTGCAAGGTGGAGCGTGCCCGTCAATCCATCGAAAAGCAGAAGGACGTATATACTGCTGTTGCCGATTGTGGATTCGTTGATCTGACCCATCTGAACCGTCATTTCAAACGGGTATTTGGTGTCACAGCTTATGAATACATGTTGCAGCTGAACTAGCTGCATCGGATCGATAATCTCGACTCCAAATGGGTGAAATTTTGACGCCACTCCTGAAAATCCCCGTATGGAACGCGGATGTACCTCGACGTTCTTACGGGGATTGACTTGTTTTTCAATCATACAAACCTTTTGTTATACAATCCAACTTTCAATTTTCATCAGACCTGCAATCAGATTCTTTTCTTTCGTTTCCATATCCACACGATTGCCAACGCTGCCAATAAAATGACTCCACCATATAATATGAGTTGGATATATTCACTTCTCCCATCGGTGGTTTCTCCAAAATCTTCTTTACTTACAAGCTTGCCCGCACCCAGCAATTTCAGATCGTCTCCGGCTTGTTCAATTGGAACATTGCGACTGCACAGATTCGTATGAAGCTTATGATCCACTTCATATTGATAAGCATAGATCAGGTAGGATTGATTCTTTTCAAATTGAATGCCACAGGAGTCAGACCCTCCGTCACTCGCGAGGATTTTCATCTTTTTGGCATTAACCCCCTTCCATGCAGTACCTACATCAAAGGTATACTCTCTTAATAAACCATCATGCTTCGACTGTTGAGAATTGCCTTTATTCACCACTTCTCCCGTAAATACTGCTGCGTAGGTCTTCAATCTCTCTTGAACATCATTCTCGACACAACTGCAAGCATACACTCTCTCTCCGGGAAATAGAGCTAACCCAGACGTAACCAACAGTAAGATCAACATGCACATCACCAAACGTCGTTTCATTCCGACCGCTCCCTCCTACATTCTCTGCTTGAATAAGCGTTGTTAAGGTTACATATTTTTATTGCTGCTATATTTATTGTAAAATTATAGCACAATATAAATATCGTTATGTCCAACATACGCAAGGACACAACATACGAAATCAACCATCACGGAGGAACTCAACATTTGATACACAACTGGAAAAAGAATATCTCATTCTCGCTGCTCGTTGCAGCGTTATGCATGATCGCTTTTATAAGCATCGCCCTGTCCATCAGCGACAACCAGATTCATCGATTTGATGACACGCTGATCGGCTGGATTCAGGGGTTGGAATCCCCTGGTATGACACAATTCATGCACCTTTTTACCTGGATCGGCAGCGAAATGCCAGTGGTCTTCATTACCATCATCGCCATGATTGTGTTGTACGTTTGCCTGCGACACAAACGCGAACTGCTCTTTCTGGCTTGTGTGCTTGCAGGTTCAACCCTGTTAAATGCATTGCTCAAACTGGTATTCCAGCGTGCCAGACCTACCATTAACCGGATTATCGAAGTGAGCGGCTATAGCTTCCCCAGTGGGCATTCTATGGCAGCATTTAGCCTGTACGGTGGACTGGCCTTTCTAATCTGGAAACATGTACCCACCGTAACAGGACGTGTGCTGATGATTGTTGCCAGCGCCGTATTTATACTGACCATTGGTATAAGTCGTATCTACTTGGGGGTGCATTATCCAAGTGATATCGTAGGCGGATACTTCTTGAGTGGTTGCTGGCTCTCCACATGCATATGGTTTTATCGGCGGCATTTGGAGCGCATGTCCCATCTGCAAAGCAGAAGGTTGGCCTAGGCGGCCCGCTATGGAACTACACAAAGAAATACCCGGCTTTCCTTAACTGACGGATAGCCGGGTATTTTTATATTCATATATTGTAGTCCTGAACTCGTTCAGGACCACATGGACCGCTTGTCCCATTTAAGGGAACAGACGGATCTGGTTTTTTTACACCAAATTATAACTCTTCACCATTGGATTCGATGACTTTTTTGTACCAGTGGAAACTCTTCTTCGGTGTTCTGCTCAAGTCTCCGTTACCGTCGTTGTCCTTGTTGACATGAATGAAGCCATAACGCTTCTTCATCTCTCCAGTGGATGCACTAACCAGGTCGATACATCCCCACATGGTGTAGGCAATCAGATCTACGCCGTCAGCTACCGCTTCTTTCATCTGTTCAATGTGACCTTTCAAATAATCAATGCGATAGTCATCTTGAATGGAGCCGTCTTCCTCTACCACATCGACAGCACCCAGACCGTTTTCAACCACCATCAGTGGAATCTGATAACGATCATACAGATGATTCAGCGTGTAACGCAGTCCTTTTGGATCGATCTGCCAACCCCAGTCGGAAGCTTCGAGATATGGATTTTTGATACCGCCCAGAAGATTACCTTCTGCTCTCTCAAGGGACTCATCCGCACTTTCAACCAAAGACATATAATAACTGAAGGAGTAGAAGTCTACGCAGCCTTCACGCAAGGTCTGCTCGTCTCCCGGTTGCATCTCGATCTGGATACCTTCTTCGGCAAAGAAACGTTTGGCGAATCCAGGATACGCTCCACGAACCTGTACATCACCGCAGATCATATTAGAGATTTGGTCTTTCTTCTGTGCAAGCAACATGTCGTCCGGGTTACATGTGTTTGGATAGGTTGTCATGAAAGCGACCATACAGCCGATCTGGAAATCAGGGTTAATCTCATGCCCCAGCTTCACTGCTTTTGCACTGGCAATGAATTGATGATGTAATGCCTGGAAACGAGTCTGTGGATCATCCACTCCGTCGACCAGTGTCTCTTTGCCTTCAAACAGAATACCTGCAGCCATATAAGCACCCATCGGCATCGTCAGACAGTTGATTTCGTTGAACGTAAGCCAGTATTTCACTTGATCTTTGTAGCGGTTGAAGAGAGTTGTACAATAACGGATATAACAGTCGATGACTTCACGGGAAGCCCAGCCGTTATACTTCTGTGTCAGACCGAATGGCGTTTCATAATGGGAGATCGTTACGAGCGGCTCAATATTGTACTTTTTCAACTCGGCAAAAACATTGTCGTAGAACTGCAATCCCTCTTCGTTTGGCTCCAGATCATAACCGTTTGGATAGATCCGGGACCAGTTGATGGACATGCGGAACATTTTGAAGCCCATCTCTGCCATCATGGCAATATCTTCTTTGTAATGTCCGTAAAAATCAACCGCTTCATGGCTCGGATAATACGTGCCCTCTTCCAATACAGGCGTAATCCGGCGTGGAATCGTGTGGGTTCCCCCTGTCATCATGTCAGACGTGCTTGGCCCCTTACCACCCTGGTTCCATCCACCCTCGAATTGATTGGCAGCCGTTGCGCCGCCCCAGTAAAATCCTTCTTTCATTGTCATGACCAGTTCCTCCTTCATAATTAACTCATTTCGGTATAAAGTGCTTGATATTATGCGAGTAGCCGTTCCGGTCACGAATCGTTCTTCTGATCGCTGTTATCCTCGGATTTCTTTTATTCCCATTTCTAAATGGAAAAATCCCATGATAGCGTTTGCTTCCGAAGTAGCTTTCTTACAGAAAGCTTTTAGCGAACACTTCGTTTCTTCAGAATCGATATCGTCCCCTTCACTACTCCCCAATAAATGAAGAACAAATTATAAATCTGAGTAAAATGTCTTGGTAAGACTTTTACACCAGTGTACCATCCATACCCTGACACCTATTGTCATGGTATAATCAGAGCATGGAAAATAACCGACTATTTCGAATGTTGCTTTTGTTATTGGAGAAAAAGAAAGCCACTGCACCAGAACTCGCCCGTATGTTCGAGATTTCTGTACGTACGGTGTACCGCGATATCGACCGGCTGAGCGCTGCGGGCATTCCCGTCTATACAACGACCGGCAAGCATGGCGGTATCCATCTGATGGACAACTATGTCATGGACAAGTCCCTGTTGTCTGAAGAAGACCAGAATGAAATTTTGATGGGACTATACAGCATCAGTGCGATCCCCCATCTTAACAGTGCCCATATGCTGCAACGGTTAACCGCCCTTTTTGATCACAAGCTGGATTGGATCGAATTCAATTTCTCACCATGGGGCAGCATCCCTCTGCAGGAGAGAGAACTGTTCAATCAGGTGAAGCAGGCTATATTAACGAATCAACTGATTACGTTTCATTATGTTAATTCGGATGGTGAGAAGAGCATTCCGACCGTGGAGCCACAGAAGCTTATTTTCAAAAACAGTACATGGTACTTCAAAGGATATATCCATGATGACCCTGATCGGAAAGAATTCGAGACATTTAAGATGAAACGGATCACCCAGTTGACTTTTCTGGCGAGAAAACACGATCACTCTGTTACTGCCGGATCAAACGATCCTGAATCAGAGGCAGCTCCTGTCCTGATTCCTCTTACACTCTCGTTCTCCAGCAATATTGCATACCGAGTGTATGATTTTTTCGAACCCTCCCTCATTAAAAAAGAGCCTGATGGCAGGCTCCGTGTGTCTCTCGAACTGAATGTAGGGGAATGGCTCTACTCCTTCCTGCTGTCGTTTGGTTCCGAGCTGACCGTAATCGAGCCTGTTCATGTTGGACAGGAATTGCTCAGACGTCATATCAAAGCCGTTGAACATTTGCAGAACGTCATGAACAAACTTCCCAACAATGAATGATATAATATAGGCCTATACAACTTTTGATCACAGCTGACTCTCCGTCATCCATCTGCCCGAAGGAGGTTTATCCATGCAAGACATTAGACGCAACAATGTGGAACGTTTCAAAGGTTTTGGTACGTTATACGATCAGAACCGACCAGCTGCTCCCACTGAAGTGGTGGATATTCTAACGACATATCTTGGCAGCACACCACGTATGGTCGCAGATATCGGTTGTGGCACCGGCTTATCCTCGTGGATCTGGCTTAATGAAGCTGAACGTATTATCGGCTTTGAACCCAGCGATGACATGAGGTCTGTAGCTGAATTCAAGTGGGAATCTGCCGGGAAGCCGGATAACCTGCGGTTTGTGTCCGGCTTGTCTCACGACCTCGGACTACCAGATGGCAGTGTGGATGTGCTGACCTGCTCGCAATCGTTTCACTGGATGGAGCCGCAACCCACACTACGCGAGTTTGCACGTGTACTTCGTACAGGGGGCATATTTGCAGCCTACGATTGCGACTGGCCGCCAATGTTAGACTGGCAGTTAGAACAAGCTTATCTGCAGCTGAATAAGGAAGCAGATCAACGAGCAGCCAGTCTGGATCCCCAGAATAGTCAGGCACACAAATGGAGCAAGGATGGGCATTTGCAGCAGATTCAGCAGTCCGGGCTGTTCCGATATGTCCGGGAAATCGTATTTCATCACCACGAGACATTCACAGCCGATCGATATGTCAATCTCGCCCTGAGCCAAGGCGGCCTGCAAACGGCGTTGAAACTCGGAGCGGATGATCTATTAACAGCTGCTGACGAGTTCAGAGCGCTGGCTAATCGTGTATTTGATGGAGAATCCAGAAAAGTACTTTTTTCTTATCGCATGCGCCTTGGTATTGTTTGAAAACCGTCCGTTGCTTGTATCTCTCATACATACCAAAATGAAAAAGGAGGTCCTACACGTCATAAACATGATCTGTAGGACCTCCTTTTGTCTACATCTTCAGGAGGAGAATAAGTCACTTAATTGTCGCTCCTGTACATTCAATGCCAACACCAATTTTGTTGGGTCTTGTCTTGAATAGATGATATTAATGATATGTCCTTGCTGCACCTGCGGAAGGGCAGATGACAAAATTTCTTTTTGCGTTGTCACATTGAAGGTTTCACCGTTCGTTTTCGTTATGCTGAGTTTGAGCTGAAGCTTGATCTTGTTATTGCCACCACTTCCAAGTGGAGTGACATCAAGGATCTTGGCCATTGCTTTTTCCCCTGTTCTTGCAATATCCATCATTTCAGGTGATACCCCTTGCTGTACCATCTTTTCATCCAGCAATTGCTGCATATCTTCCTGTGATAATTGCCCCTTCATATCAAGCCCTACCTTGCGCTCATCCTTTACGGAGACTACTAACGGAATGAAACTGCCCGGCTGAAACTGTGCCATGGAGGTCAGCGGAATGACGGCTTTCATCTCGGTATCGTATTTCTCGCGCCCCTTACGCGACACCGTCAGACCCAATCGAACCTCAGGCTGTTCATTAATATACGTCCCCGTCTGTTGTATAGTCTTAATGACCCCAACTGCTGGTAAACCTGTCTTCACTCGACCTACGCCAAAAATATTGTTCAAAATCGCAGGAACAAAGATCAGTGCAAACCCGGCAAAGATCGCCGGAGTGTACCACCATGCCTGCATAATCATAAACGGATCATTCCACAGCTGCTGTGCCAGAAATGGGGAGAACCCCACCCCGAATACAGTTAATACGCCAATGAATCTCAGGAAACCTACCATATGATCCACCCTTTCTTAATCCTTCTCTTAATATCTCTATCAATATATCTATTTAGCGTTGTTATAAGCATTTTACAAATAGATTATGACTCTCTTATAACCAAATACCTTCTAGATGGACATTAGCCCCATGTAGATCAGTTCGGAGGGATTCGCTGGATTCTGGCCCAGTCCCACTCGATCGCCAACTCGTGGAATCTGCATTTTGGACACCAGTGTCTCCAATGTTCGCTGATACTGGTTACCGTTTGTCTCTGTCACATCCAATACAAGCAGAACAATCGGATCAAAGTTGATCAGTTTGCCTGTATCGGTGATTGTCACCACCGTAGCCGTAGCTGTTAAAGGCAGAGAACCACTTGCCGCCAACTGTGCCTGCTTTGCCGAATCCAGACTTTGGTTGATAGCATCCCGATGTTCCTTTGATACAAAACCTTTCATCATCATGCCAGTGAGTCCTTTATTCATCATTTTATCCGCTTTAGCAATCGCATCTTCCTGTTTGTTCTTTTTACCGAACCATCCCATATCAAGCACCTCATTTGTTTTATTTGTTTTAGAAGTTGTTCAAAAAGTCCACTTTTGATTACGAATCATGCCTAGCGGCATCATCAACATCGAATATGAAATTCAGCCGAAATTTCCGTTGCTCACGTAGTTTGCCTACGCTCCGCTACTCCATTTCTATCTTCATTCCATCTTCTCGGTACTGAAAACCAGACTTTTTGAACACGTATTTATAATTAAATTATAAACACCACGGCTTGTCCTTGAATACCCTTCTGGTGGCATACAAAAAAAACGAAAAATCCGGCAATTGAATTACGGGATAATCGTTTCTTTGGTAAAGAATGATGCTAATTCCGCAAAAAAAGATACGCTAATCCGATCTTCATTTCACGATTAGCAGAAATATTTTGCGTCAAGTGCTTTGGCAATGCATAAAATCATGCCAAAAACAGTGTTATTTAACCTATAAGTTTTCCGCTATACACACTTTTCCAACCTTTATGTGCTTAGTTTAGCTATCATCTCATTATTGAGGTTCCACGGATCTTTCCCCATAGCTTTATACTTTCTTTCCTGAACCTCTAAACGAACTAGGACTTGAACAAAAATAGAATCGCTAATTGTGGCTCTGTGTACGTGTTCTGTTAGATATAACCTATTCACTTATCAGCGGTCAGATCAAACATAAAAAGTACCAACCTCCCCTCTGTAGACACCCCATGTTTGTTGAATTAATGTGTCCTGTTATCTTAATGACTTGTGATACGATATCCTTGTTGGATGTTTCGGCAACAATAAGATTTAACCACTATCGCTTAGCTAAACCTTTCCTAAGGGATCCATATGTACATCACTTCATAATAATTTCTAATATTGTGTAAATGTACTTTTAGCTGTTTTTCCAATAATATTTGTGCCGATTCCGTCTACCGCTCCTCCGATTAAACCGCCTACCACTGGAAAATATTCGCCTAAATTTATAACTAATTTTCCTAAAATTAGTAAATAATCTAGCTCCTTCTTTTTTGTTTATACCCTTAATCTACTTCGTTTGGAATCTTTTTAATCGCTTGCCTTGCTAATATATTTCCTGTTTTTATACCAGCCTGCTTCAAAATATCTGTAGCGATTTGTCCTGTAAGGCACACAAAAACCAACGTTTTAACTTCATCTTCTTTCATCTTAAATCGCTCCATTATCTCATCAACAAGTCCAACATCAGCCAGTATTGTACGAATCCATTGCAATACCTGCTCCTCAACCAACTCTTTTTTTGATCAGGTTAGTCTTACATTCCGTTATACCACAGGAGTGATAGGTCTGGCACATATAGTACAAGTGATAGCCTGAACCATCCCTCTTTTCCGACTTAATCATAACCGTGCCAGCACCATACATTGGAAAACGTAACAGTCCTGTCAAAATGAATTCGCCTTTCAAGTTACTATAGCTGGTGTGGTTTTCACTTTTAACTTTATTAACGGCTTGAACTGTATTCCACAGTTCCTCATGGATAATAGCATCATGTGCATTAGGAAACACAGTTGGTTCAGACTTTCCAGACCGCCGCTTACTACTCCAATCCCTCATTCCCCCCAGCTCATATCGCCCGAATATTTTTCATTTTAAAAAATGGTTTTTACAGCATTCAAGCTGAAACTACCGCCAATACTTATTCAGATCTCCAAACGGCCTGCCCCCGTCCCTTTATTGAACGAAAAAACTCAAGCGAAGGGAGCGCTTGAGCTTCTTGAAATAACGAAGATAAAGTTTAATATAATTGTGGCGGGAATCCTTTAACTCTGTTTACTTTTACTACATCGGCTTCCCATTGAGCTATAGTTTGTTTCCAGTCACCTAGTGAAAGATAAAGTTGAACAGGTATCGATGAGTCGAATTCTGGCAGATATAACCCTACTACTCCTTTTTGCAAAACACCTTCAGCAATGACACCCTTCTCTAGTAAAGATAAGATTGGCAATCCTAACTGATAAGCCATAGCCGTTTCAATTTGACAGTATGGGCTTGTGAACCATTTATCTGATACTTCCCTCGCTTCAACTGACTCCATATCAGCCTCAAACTTAGAAATACCATTATTTACATATAGACGTCTGAAGGCAACCGTAATAAAGCCATCCGACTCTAGCATTAGTCTTCTAATTGCAGCCAGTGGATTATTGTTGTCATAGTCAGTTACCCCCAGAGTACGCGGAGTTATATCCTTGTTTCTAAGATTTTCTATGAAATCATCAATAAACTTTTGTTGCTCCTGCCTATGTGGTTGCGGGTAACTAAGGAATATTGAAATCAGGAATCATTCACCTCATATAAAATCAAATTCTTTTATCCTTCACTAATCGCCAGTAATGATATCCCAACGCGGTCAATTTACACGACTTTGAATTCATTGCAGCAAAATACATATGATCTTCACCATTCGGTACTACTAAGCCAACGCTTTGTAACTTCTGCAGATCCTTAAATTTCAAAACATTTTCCGCTTTAGCAAAGGGTTCAATTACCTCATGCTCTATCTCAGTAGTATTTGTTACTTCAAACGAAGGATCTAACTTAAACTCCTGTTGCGCTGAAGGAAAATATGTAACCAAGCTTCTTAAGATTTCTATAGGAACTTGAGGCACAACAGTCCTTAGTGAAGTGAATCGAGTAATATTAGTTTTAAACACTGGCCGTTGATCCCAAGGCCCTAATGCCTGATCGATATAAGCATATATACTACCTGGGGTTATATGACCTCTTAAGTCTGACGCACCACCTTGCATGGCATTCAAGAGTAAATTGGTGAAAACCCCGTGACCGTTAATCTCCAGAGAAGGTTCATTATCTTTACTTGCAGTAAGGATGGAAACACCTTCTACTATTTGAGTAGCACTTCCTGCAATTTTTGGAGAACCAAAAGCCCCTGAATGGCAACAATCTAAAATTATAATTCTATTTTTCGCTTTGGATTCATTGGCTATATTTAGTATTTCGTCCATTGAGACTCCAACATCATATTTGCTATAATCCGGTGTCACTAAATAACCACCAACTTCATCTATATGACCATGTCCGGAAAAATATAATAATGCAGTGTCACTTTCGCCTTTAAATAACTCAATTATCAATCCTTTAAGCTCAGATTTAGTCTGCACGTCTGTAACAAGTCTCGTATCAAAGTTGGGAGAACCATCTCCATTCACTTCAATTACACTTTTAAAAGCGGAAGCATCATTAATACATCCATGTAGTGGAGAAGAAGGGTAGTTATTGATTCCAACTATCAATGCTTTTCTCATTTTATCCTCCTATAATGAAGAAATCCAATTTGAAATATTGTTCCAAGTCCAATTAGCCACCTTTACACCATTCAGTTCAGATGGAAGTGTAGCTGGGTGATCTTGATTTCCCCAAATAGCCATAACTGGAATCCCTTCCTCTTTTGCACACTTGATTTCCCAAAGTTGCCCATCCGCATTCTTAGTGTTTTTCGTAACAATTACAAGCACGCCATCGCATCCCTTAATTTTTGTTCTACATTGAGTTTTCCACGCAGAATCCCAGGGCTGTTTGACGGACATATCTACGAACTCGAATGGTGAATTCTCATTTTTAGCCTGACCAACCAGAAAGTCACGTAGCGTTTTATCCTCAATTGCAAAACTAGTAAACACTCTTTTTGCCATTATACTATACCCCTTTTCAATAGTTATCTTATAATTGCTAATGTTTTAGCCGCTTCAGTCAACATGTATAATGTATCCATTGGATGTTGTGTATCTTTTACTAATAGGTGTTTTTCTTCCCAGTTATCAAGATCAAACTGTGTAAGTGCAATAAGATGTTTCATATCAAGCTCGTACTTAACACTTAAATCCTGAGAGTTCTCAAATAATCCCTTTTTTATGATGCTGGGCTGCCTAGAGGGCTTCTTCTTCTCTAACAACTTTGTAATGCCAATCTCATAATAAATCCAAGGAGATTTCGTCTTATTTACAACTTCAAAAGATTGGATTGAGTTCGGTGTGTTGAGAATAAATACACATTCTGTCCTGTCCATTAATTTTGTTAGAGCGGTTGAAAGCATCATATGAACATGACTAGTTGATTGATTTCTTTTTTTATAATTATACGTGGAAGACTTGGGTTGCCAGCAGAATTCATTATCAATTTTCTCTAGCAACTCATCTGCATATCCCCAAACACAAGAATCAATAAATGTGCTTAAATTAAAAGTTTCCTTTATCCAACCAGCAAGCGCAATAGCATTTGCTTCATCCGCGTGCGAATGCGAGAGAAATATATCAGCATTTATTTGTGGGAACCATGTCTCTTGCATCTTTGAGCCATCAAGACTACCATCTTCAAGCACAAACTTATCCAGCTCTTCTTGGATCACTTTCTTGTTTCCACTGAAAAGCTGATTACCCTTATCATAAAAGTCCTGGAATTTAGGGTCCATTTTAAGATTATAACCAGTGTACATTCTCTCTCACCTCCCTTATGGAATCTAGTGCCTTAAAACTAAGACTAGTTCTTTAGTATCACTTACACTAAGAATAGACTAACATCCATCATTTGTAAATAAAAAAGTAGCATTAAAGGAAAATCTTTACTACTACTTTTGCGTATGTGAATATATTTATTTATAGACATATGCGCCTATTGGCAGTTTTAACATTGAAGCCTCTACATTCAATTCAACTTTCTGCTTTACCTCTATTTGTGATACGGTGCAGCGCGAATGAGCTTAAACTAATCTACAGTTAACTAAATGAAAGAAAGCCGACTAATTAGCCGGGTTGTATACTTGAATTATCGTTCTGGGATCTATAGGTCACTCACGACACACTTATGGGTAAATAATTTTTCCAGTTATGGGTTAAGGCTCTTCCAAGCCGATTCTCACTCTATTTTTTGCGTAACAGATAGACCAGCTTCCGATAATACATCGCCGCTTCTTTGTATTTCCGCTGATCCTCGGACACTACAGCCATTCCCTCATATAACGGTTCAAGCCGCATGACATGCTGCGCGGATTCAAAATAAGGCAGACACGCAAGCGCCCGCTCCATGAAAACTTCGCGATCTCCATGTGCAAGAGCCAGATGGCTCTGGTAGAAGGTTGCGCTCATCTGCTGGTCCTGTGTTGTTGCACATTTTAAGAGTTGATCTACACTCTGCGCGAGCACGCCCCAGTTCTTCCGTGCCAGAGCTACTTCGCATCGATACACACTGACGAGCGGCTGCATTGCGAGCTGTGTTTCTTCCGTTTCCTGCTGCAATAGCGATTCAAATCGTTCAATCTCCGCCTGTGCCTGATCCAGTTCACCTGTCATCGTTAACATGACAATCCGATTGTTGGCAATCGCCGTCACCAGATCTCCCTGGTTGCCAGCATACACGAGGTTTGCCTCCGCCATGGTTAATGCCGAGAGTGCCTCCTGAACCAGCCCCATCGCGAAGCAATAGCCACTATATGCCACATATAACCCGGACAACCGATGGAACATTCGCTGATCATAGACATGACGCATTGTAAGCTCGAATACCTGTTTTGCCTCTTCATACTGTTTGACCTGGATGTAGGCTTCCATCTTGATATTTTGCACAGACAGCCAGAATTCACTGCCAGGAAGCGCCAGCTCACTGAGCCTGGTTGCATGAGTTAGTACATCCACAAAAGCCATTTTGGAGCGATAATATTGTATTTTATAGAATAAAAGTGCCTTGACTAACGGACGCGGCAGATCAATATCGTCTGGACGACCGTATTTCTCCAGGTAAAAATTGAGGTAGGACGTATGTATATACTCATGAGCCGTTGCATCGTTTAATTGCTGATAATAAACCGCCTTCATCAAGGCCGTTGTCAGCTCAACGGTCAGCGTGTCATCCCGATCTGCCAGTGCATGCACCGTATCTTCGGATATCGCCGACGCTGGAACAGACATTTGTTCGAAAATAACCTCTGCCCGTTCGAGTGTTTCCTCGTCCTGAGCCGCAGCCTTTAGAATATAGGAAGGGGATACCCCAAGACGCCCGGCGATGGCTTCTGCCAAGTCCTCAGGGAGCGGATAACGATCCGCCAGGATATTGGCAAAGTGGGCCTGCGTGACCAGACCCTCCACAAGGTCTTTACGGGAGATTTGTTTTCTTTTGCTTAGCAGTTCAATGCGTTCCTTCAGCATGGTATCCCTGTCCTTTCTATCCTAACAAGCGAGTACATTCTATTCACATCATCGCAAAATTAGAGATATAACGCCACCCTTCCGGCGAAATCAAACGAAACGGTTTCCGTTTCCGAGGTAATTGTTTTACAATAAGAAAGTATGTGTAAGAGCATTTTATCGAAATGCTGAAACATGAGCTGAATATGAAAGGATGCAAATAAATGATTATTAAACCAAGAACACGTGGTTTTATTTGTACCACTTCCCATCCTGTAGGTTGCGCTGCGCAAGTGCAGGAACAGATTGATTATGTGAAATCCCAGCCTGAGCTGAAAGGACCGCGTAATGTGCTCGTGATCGGTGCTTCCACTGGATACGGTCTGGCGTCACGCGTTGTTTCTGCCTTTGGAGCTGGAGCGAATACAGTCGGCATTTATCGTCCAAGCAGTTCCACAGAGAAACGTACGGCTTCTGCAGGCTGGTACAATTCCGCTGCATTCGAAAAAGCCGCGGAGGAAGCAGGCCTGAAATCGTACAGCGTTACAGGTGATGCATTTGCAAACGAAACACGAGACAAAGCCGTTGAACTGATTCGCAGTGAACTCGGTCAAGTCGATCTGGTCGTATATAGCGTCGCCTCGGCACGCCGTACCGATCCGAACACGGGTGAAGTATTTAACTCTGTGCTGAAGCCAATCGGACAATCCTACACGAACAAAACGGTGAACTTCCACACAGGCGAAATTAGCTCCGTTACCCTTGAACCGGCAAACGAAGAGGAAATTCGTCAGACGGTAACTGTTATGGGCGGAGACGATTGGGAACTATGGATGGATGCCCTGCAACAAGGCGGCGTGCTTGCCGATGATGCAACAACCATCGCTTTCTCTTATATCGGTCCTGAACTTACGCATGCCATTTATCGTGATGGTTCCATCGGTCAAGCCAAGAATCATCTGGAAGCGACTGCACACAAGCTGAATGATCGCCTAAGTGCCAAAGGTGGACGTGCGTACTTAACTGTAGCCAAGGCGCTGGTGACTCAATCCAGTTCTGCGATTCCAGTCGTGCCGCTGTACATCTCAGCATTGTACAAAGTCATGAAAGAAAAAGGCTTGCATGAAGGATGCATCGAGCAATTGCAACGTCTGTTCGCTGATCGCTTGTATGCGGGAGGAGAAGTTCCAACCGATGCCGAAGGCCGTATTCGCATTGACGATTGGGAGATGAGAGCTGACGTTCAGGAAGAAGTGGCGAAGCTCTGGAATGAGTTGACCACAGAGAACATCTACGATCTGTCCGATCTGGAAGGTTACCGTCGCGAATTCTTCCAGCTGTTTGGTTTTGAAACCGATGGTGTGGATTATGAAGCAGATGTTGATCCCAACGTTGAAATGCCTCATCTGGTGAACTAAAGAAGTTTTGGCGTGGACGTGAGCTTAGGTTTTTTGTTTTCGTTAGCACTTCTGATGTAATACTAGAGATGTGATATTAAAATCAAATGAAGAAGGAGGGGCCCTCTGGCTCCTCCTTCTTTGTCCTTTTTAGATCCTACCCCTCCTTAACAATTCCATTTTCCCGTGTCCATACACTCTTTCGTATATCCCCTAATCAAATCGGTTTAAGCAGCTTTTTCAGCTCTTTTGGTACCGTCTTCTCGATAGTAATGGAACGTGCTCCATGCATGGACGCAAAGAATTGAAGCCCCCCCCCAAAAATCCGTAATCCATTCTTCCACAGGTGGAGCAGTCTCCTCCATCGATAACAAACGAACGGTAAGTACTCCAGTTTTGCGATCAAGTCGTGGGTCCATACGTCCAATCAACCGATCACCATGAAGAATAGGCATGGCATAATAACCGTAGGTTCTTTTCACCTCTGGCGTATAAATCTCCCATTTATAATGAAAATCAAATAAATCAACAATACGTTCTCTTCTCCATAACAGGTTGTCCAGCGGCGGCAGGAAACGTACCGGGCCAGACGGATCATAGTGTGGCTCTTCCCTTTCCATATGCAGCAGCAAATCCTCATCTTCAGCACGAATATAATAAGGCGTAGCCACGTCCTCCACCTTAAGTGGGATCATTCGCCCATCTGACACACGGGCAGCAATATCGGCGCGTCGTTCAGCCGCTGTAGATTTTAGCCAACCCAGACGGGGATCACGGGCATCTACGACACGATACGCATGAATGTATTTATCCAGCAGAGCCTGTCTCTGGGCCAACACATCGATGTCATCTTTCATCGTAAGTCCCTGTTGCTGCAACTCAGATTCGGTAATATGAAAATAACGTTCATTCCCCTGCCTCGCCACCACACGAATCACAGCGGAGTCCAACAGTAGATTCAGAGCAAGTGTGGTATCCTTTGTCTTTGGCACATCTGCACTGTCCCAATAACCACTTACCCTTTCAACAGCACGAAAAGCTCTTGAAGGCAAAGGTCCCTCTTCCTTCAAACGCTGTAACACATGCTGCACTGTTTTCTCCAGACCTTGCAAGGACGGAGCCAGACGCTCCCTTAATCGGGCACGCACAGGTTCAAAGAGAGCATAATCCTCGATTGGAATGACACAAGCAGCATTTGCAAAATATTCAAACACCTTGTGATCACTCAGCAGTGTATTTAAGCTGTCAGCAGTATAACCAGGGTCACGAGCACCTAGCACCAAATGCTGGTTTCCAGTTACAGCAGCCACAGGATCAATCTGCACGCAACCAAGGGAGCGAATCAAACTCAAAACTTGGCTGGGTCCCGAAGGTAAGGAAACTGCGGGCCAACGTCCCAGTAAAGCTTGCGTTTGCAGCAAAAAACGCCGAACGATTTTTTTATTCATGTGCAGCGCTGTTGTCATATGTATAGGTTCTTCCCTTCATTTAGTGTACAAAATTCTATCGTCTTACTTATCCAGCAACCGGCGCCTCATAGAAAAAATAAAAAGAAGCACCACCATCCTGGATGATCTGCTTCTTGTGTTTGACCTTTTGCAATTTTTCCTGCTTCGTAGGCATGAGCCGTACATGCTGGGATAACGCACCATAATCTCCGTTAACTCTTCGGCTCTGTTCCGAGCACCATTGACCTGACCGCTCTGCTTTACGTAATGCTTTTTGTGTTTGTGTACGTGCCATAATGGATCACACACTCCTTTGGTTGATATACACTCAATATATCATGTGCAGCTACGCAAGTGAAGGTGCTTCCTACTGGAATGGGCATATACATCATTATAAAGGCTTCCACCTAAGTACTTAGCGGGATTGCCGCTTTCGCCGGGACTGCCACGTCTCAATTGGTTCATGATCATCTTCTTCGATCAGTTCCAGTGCTTCTTTCACTCTTCTGGCTTTGAATAACAGAATTAATTCCATCAGGTCTTCCCGGTCCAGCAGCTTCACTCCATTAACCGCTGCAAGCGTCCGACAGGCTTCGGTGTAACGGGCGGACGTTAATACAATCGACCGGTCGGCTTCATAATAACGCATCGATGTATATATCTCCTGCACAGCACTCAACCCTACGGGATGGTTCGCACCATATCGCTTCGCTTGTATCACACTTCGTCTGCCGAGTCTATCAACAAACACCAGATCTGCCCCAAAATCCCGGCTGCTCGTTGTCTTATGCACCTCATCGTACCCGAGCTCTTCGAATAAATGATAGAGATATAATTCAAATTCCGAACCATCCTCCATCTTGTCGATGTCCTTTATTGTGATCTTACGAGGATTGGCTTCACTTCGGATCCGCTGCCCGCGCCCGATAACACGCCGAATAATCCAGGCCAGCAGCAACAATATGATGATACATCCAATGACCCAAAGGGTCACATTTTCACTCCAGTTCATAGCTATTCTCCTTGTTTCATTTCCTATGTTCTATCCAACGTCTTACGCAGATATGGCTTGTCACCGCACTAAATATATCAGACTTCCACCTTCATCGAAAGAAGATGAATTCCCTGTAACCCTTATACTTCCCCAAACATAGTCATTTCGACAAACCACTGATAAAAGGTTACAGTGCGTTCGGTTGAATTGAGCTTGACTTTAATGGTAAAATTCAACAATCGGTTCTATTTTGAACCGAAGAAGAAAGGTGGTTTATCACTTGCATACATTGACCAAACACAAGTCCAAAACATGGGCTGCCCTCATTCTCAGCGGCATGCTCCTCTTCACCATGAATACAACAGGTTACGCCGCTGCTTCAACCGAATCCATGCCCAAACCGGCGTGGACGTCATCGTCCCTGATGTTATCTGAGGCTAATACAGAGAAAGATGTCCTGATCAAGGGAATTCATGCCGTGCCATCCAAAAACCTTGTATATGTACATGCCTCCCAGCCCGTGACCAAAACAAGCAGCAAAACAACACTCGACTGGCAACTGGACTCTCTCCAAGCATTCGATGCGACAACTGGACAATTGAAGTGGAATACGATATTCCATGAGAAAAGTGGTCCTTATACCACCTACTCCGATTCGGTATATGCCAGCAACGGTACAGCTTATGTGTATATGGAATATTCGGACAAAACCAAAAAATTGTACTCATTCAATACATCCGGTAAAACCAACTGGGTCAAAACGGTGAATTCACCTGCAAGCATATCCCTATTGGATAACGATACGCTGATGGTTGCTTCAAGTCAGGGCGTACAATCGAATGGTTCGGTTCGCTCCGCCATCTCGTTATATGACAAAAAGGGCAAGCTGATTACCGAAAAGACCATCAACGGTAACGTGCTTAAAGCTGATCATGGTCGAATTGTAGTGGATGCCAGTAAACAAACGAAGGTAGGAAACTTCTGGCAGCAAGCAGCTAATCCCAAAGTAGAGATCTATGATCGTACGTTGAATCGTCTGTCCTTCTACCAATTCCCTGCCAATGCAAATACATTAGGAGATGGCGGCGGTGAATCGCTGGCCATTCTCGACGATGGTTCCATCATTATGCGCGCCAATTTTGAGAACACCGGTAACAGACTGATGGGCTTTGGCATCGATGGCAAGCTTGCTTGGGGACGTGCCATTGCTGGTGATGCCTACATTCAGACGGCTGGCAACGGTTATACAGTCTTTACAGGGCAGAAGCTGGAACTGTACACGATGAAAGGCAAAGTGACTGAGCGTACATTCAAGGACGCACAGCCTGCACTTATGCGTGTTGACCAGACACAGGATGGTCAGTATCAGCTTGATTTTGCCAAAACAGGATACATTCTTGATCCTCAGACGCTGGAAGACGTGCATATCTACACGACCAGTGCCTCGGTTCCTTCATTAGAAGGTGTTTCAACTTATGTGGATGATGTCATCTATTCCATGAACAATGAGACATTGTCCAAATATGTACTGAAGTCCAATTCTGCAAAATAAATACTCGATCTAATAATAAGCCGGGAGAGTTCCATAAGGAGCTCTCCCGGCTTATTGCATTGGCAGGATTGAATCATCCTATTTCCAATTCTCGTCTATAAATTCGTCCCGTCCGGATAACGCACGGTCTTCCTTATAATGTTTTTCGTTTTTCTTGTGGTAATCCTGATGATAGTCTTCAGCCGGATAGAATATAGCTGCATCCCGAATTTCCGTAACAATGGGTTGAGTGAATCGTCCGCTGGCTGCCAGTTCCTGTTTGGACTGTTCAGCAAGCTCACGTTGACGTTCATTATGCACGAAGATCGCCGTACGATACTGTGCCCCCCGATCCTGGAACTGACCTCCGTCATCCGTCGGATCAATCTGCGGCCAGTATAGCTCCAGCAGTCGTTCATAAGGGAATACATCTGGATCAAATGTAATTTCAACCACTTCGACATGACCGGTCTCCCCGGTTTTGACCTGCTCATATGTTGGATTCTCGACGTGACCGCCGGCATAACCCGATATAATGCCATGAATGCCCGGTTGTTCTTCAAACGGTGTAACCATACACCAGAAACATCCGCCGGCGAATGTAGCTTTTTCCATTCCGTTCATCCCCTCTTATCTAAACTAGCTATAGAATACTGATGCTAAGTTACGCATACATTCTTATATTTTAAAACAACAAGAGGTTGATTGAAAGCCATGGTTATGGCTCTCAATCAACCTCTTCATTGGTAAAACATTTGGCTGACAACTAATTCAAGAAATTATCTTGATTAAGTTACCCGCGACTACGTCCCATCGAACGGAAGATCAAGCTTACGATGGCTACAAGAACGATCGCACCGATCAATGCAGGCACAATGTAGAATCCGCCCATCTCAGGACCCATATCGCCCAAGATTACTCCACCTAACCATCCACCGATAAAACCAGCAATGATGTTACCAATAACACCACCTGGAATGTCACGACCAACGATCAAACCTGCCAACCATCCAATGATACCACCGATAATTAATGACCATAACCAACCCATATCATTCACCTCTAATTAAAGTTTTTGTTGTTGTCTGTCTACTATTAACCGCTACAGAAGCATTTAAACAATTGGCATAAAAATTTTTGCATATTACCTTTTGTCCCCATGCATCTCTCTCTGCAAAACAAGCCTTAGTCAGGTATGGAAACAGATCGCGTTACTTTCCGGCATCTCACCAGCTCAGGGCTGCGTTATGTACCTCCCGAAAGTCATTGTATGTTAGAGCAGACAAGGTTAGTATCACCAAATGAGATAGGATTATTTATAAAATTGCGTCATATTATAGGATGGATGGGTTAGGTCTGATCAATAAAAGCCTGCACGGCCCTTACCTGGCTGCGCCAGCCAAGTATGTTTATGGCTCTTATCCAGCTCGCCACGCATCGACTGAATGACTTTCACAATGTCTGTCTGTCCATTCTGATGCCATTCCAGCGCAGCGCTCACATACAACTCACCTAGCTGTGCAAGAGAAAACGTGTCGGTCAGGCGAGCAGCTTCAATTGTTCCTTCTTCACCCGCAAATACGGTGAAGCCTCGTTGGCGCAAGTATTGCAGACGCAGCGCTTCATCTGGCAACGGAATTTCGTAAGCCCGGTCGAACCGTCCAGCACGGTTCATGAGGCCAGGATCTATTTTCTCCGGATAATTCGTTGTCCCGATCAGGAAAATGCCTTCTTTTGACGTAGCTCCATCCAGTGTATTCAGGAAAAAGGAACGGACTTCATCCGGCATCGAATCGATGTCCTCAATGATCAGTACCATCGGTGCCAACCGCTTGGCAGCCTCGAACACTTCACGCACCGATTCACTGTTGGTATACTCCGTAATCTGCCAATACGCAGCCGGTCCCGGAATACTTCCCGCAATGGATTTCACCAACGTGGTCTTGCCATTCCCCGGATGCCCATACAATAGAATGCCCCGTTTGTACGGGATATCATAATCTCTGTAAAAAGAACGATCCGCTTCGAAGAACTGATCCAGCGAGCGGAAAATATCCTGCTTGATGTGCGCCGAGAGAACAACATCCTCTCGTCCCACGGAGCGAGTGATGGATTCGACGTGACGATCGCTGCCATTGCGGGCATCGGTGTAGACTGTTACTTTTTTCATATTTTGCTGACGTTCCCGTTCCCGGACACTTCCCAGAAATTGCTTCATCTCCTCATCACCGATGGCAAAGACAAAGTCTTCACTGTAGATCCCGTTCTCTCGGAAAAACGGAACCCGCACAAGTGCTACGCCCCATTTCGGATAAGCAAATACGTTGTTGCGAATGGAGTAATGCACACCATAAGTGGGTACATCTCCATCATCGTCGTAATGCAACGTCTGAAGTTCCAGATCCTCGAATATGCGGGCTACCAGTTCCACTTCGTCACTGCCATTTTGCAAGTCTTCCCGGAGTAACTCCCAGTATTCATTGTTCGGGTCAGAACTGGCATAAAGCTTGTACTCAACCCCATAGCGCTGATGGAGCGCCTCACTGATTCCACGAATCAGCCTTGAATAGATGGCGTACCCTTCCACTCGAATTCGGGTATCATGTTGTTCGTCATAGGTATAGATCGCCTGGGTTGGATCTGTTTGTTTTTCGTTTATTGTCATTATTTCGCTCCCTTTACCGCTACAAGCGGTTTGCATTTGGCTACAACTTGAGCCAGGCCTGCGCCGGTAACACTGTCTATAATTTCATCTACATTTTTATAAGCCTGAGGTGATTCATCAATAATGGATTCAAGTGAGCGTTGATTTACCACGATCTCATCTTCTGTACCCACACCCAGTGCCGTAGCAAAATCCTCCATGCTAATCAATCGTTTTGTTGCCGTCCGTGAACGGATTCGACCCGCACCGTGACATATTGAATAATAATTATCAGCACCCTGTGGCTGACCTACCATGATATATGAAGCAGTTCCCATGGAACCGGGAATAAGCGCCGGATGCCCTGTTGCCAGATAGGGCTTTGGATTGTCCGGATGACCTGCCGGCAACGCACGTGTCGCCCCTTTGCGATGTACAAAAACGGAACCTTGATCTGCGTGAGATTCCTCCCAGGCATAGTTGTGCATCAGATCGTATAACGTACGAAATTCACATTTGGAGCCAAACACATCCCGGAATGCTTCGCGAATAGCATACGCAATCAGGTGCCGATTGACAACAGCGTAATTCAACGCAGAATACATCATATTCACATAATGACGACCTTCCGCATGCTCAAGTGGAGCAAATACCAGTCTGGGATCGGATGTACCCAGGTTAAGCCGCTGCATGACTTTGGCAATCGCTGTCGAACTCGTCTGACTTACATAACCACCCCATGCACGAGAGCCGGAATGAATCATGACCACGACCTGTCCATCATACAAACCCCAAGCTTCAGCGATTTCACGATTCTCTTCAGCGATCTCAATCGCCTGGATCTCGGCAAAATGATTTCCCCCACCCAGTGTTCCAAGCTGACGATGTGAACGATGCCATGTCATATCAGGAACGTGGTTTAACACATCCTCATCGTAACTGAACTTGCTGCTTTCCACATGTGTCATCGCGGTTGATTTTTTCGGTGTATAGCTGTCTGGAATATACTTTTTGGGTAAACCATGCAGTCCTTTACGAACAATATGCTCCAGTCTGATATCCGAGTAATGACCTCGCTGGTTCGCCTCCATCGGCAATACTTTCTCAATGGCCTTGACGAGTTTGCGGCGGAGCTTGATGTCTTTCAATTCGTCCTTGTGCAAGTTTGTCATATGCACTCGCATGCCACAGCCGATGTCACTGCCCACGATGGAGGGAGAAACATATCCGCTCTGCGCATCCCACACGGCTGTCGTCCCAATGCACGTACCTACACCGACGTGTACGTCTGGCGTGTAACTCATATAAGAGATTCCCGGAATCTGCAGATTATTGTTTGCCATCTCAAACACCTTGTAATCAAGCGAGGAGAAGAGTTGTTGCGCCGCATATACGGTTAGGTCACCTGCAGGCAATTTTACTTCATGCCGGTAGGCACCTGTTAATTCGTTTGGATTGGTAAATAAATTAAATTCTGTATTCATAAAAGTGTATTATTCCTTCCTGTACGTTCAGCAAATTCGGTTTGCTGATTCAACTGTAAAATAAAACTAAAAAAAGCCATAGGCTAGTCGCCCATGACTTCTACTGAATGACAATAACGGAGAACAGAACAGCATAAACATGCTGTGTGTCTGTCATCCATCGCTATAATATAAGCGAAGAACGCATATCGATTATAAAACCTGCTAAACGATATGCCTATCCCCTATGTCGACCGTATGAGGCCAATGAAACGATGAGCCGGATATGCTATTATGTCTACGTTGCGCCCTGTTTGAATCAAATCATAACCAAGCATCATGTCTCTCGGCCTCCCCTCGTTAATGTTAGTCTTATATTAAGGGGACTAGAATTCATGTGTCAACCCTTTTCTTGGAAATTGGATCATGGTGTAGATTGCATATGTAAACAAAAACAGGAGATTGTCCTAGGACAATCTCCTGTTTCCCAAATAATAATGATGTTGTTAGCGTAACATGATTATTACAGTCCTGCTTGTTTTTCCAACTCTTCAACCGGATTTTCGTCTTCTTTTTCAGGAACTTTGGAAGACAGGAACCAACCACATACCGCAATGGTGATCAGTACAATATAGAATCCGAATTTCCAAATTTTATTTTCCGGGAAATGCTCATCCAGAACACCCAATGAAGGGTGTGCGAGTGTAATAACCGCCAGCTTAACCCCTACCCAACCTACGATTACAAAGGCCGCAACTTCAAGTCCTGGACGGGAATGAAGCAATTTTACAAAGTATGAGGCTGCAAAACGCATGATCACAAGCCCGATGAATCCACCGAGGAAGATAACGATAAACTGTCCACCGTCGAGTCCGCCAATTGGAGGCAATCCACTTGGTGGCAACGCCACAGCCAAAGCAACAGCAGCCAGAATGGAATCAACTGCAAATGCGATATCCGCTACTTCGACCTTGAAAACGGTCATCCAGAAACCGGATTGTTTTTTCGGTTTCTTCGGCGTTGAATCAGCTGCTTCATCTGTCTTATTGCGACTACCCAGTATCTTTTTAACGATATGGTTAATCGAAATATACAGGAGATACAGGGCACCGATCGCTTGTACTTGCCATACATCGACGAGGAAAGAAATCAGGAACAACGAACCTAAACGGAAAACAAATGCACCCATGAGACCATAGAACAACGCTTTTTTGCGCTTATCTTCAGGCAAGTGTTTAACCATGATTGCGAGTACCAATGCATTATCTGCTGCGAGTAATCCTTCAAGGACCACTAAGACAGCAAGCACCCACCCATATTCTAATAATAATGAAACATCCAAAATTGACTCCTCCTTAATATTCTTATGATGTACAAAAAAAAGGACCTTTACCATCACTGGTAAGGTCCTTTTATATCCACAAAAAGAGACCTTTACCGAGCATGAAAACTTGGTAAAGGTCTCGCTAACAACAAAATTGCTGCCAATAAAGCCGGGGATATAATCCCGAACTGACGACTTTACTGTAAAAGCTACTCCCCTTTAACAGGAATATGTAGTTTTAGTTGGAACGGGTTGTTTAACCTGTACTCATCATATTTCATAACGTTAAATAAAGTCAAGCTTTATTTAGTTGACGATACAGCTTACGGAATACGACAACATCATAGATCATATTCCCCAGTGGAATGAAAGAAACAAAGAACAGAGCAATTGGACGGCGAAGACGCCATTTCTGTGAGGTGTACATAGTCACCATAAATAACAAATACATTAAAAACAAAAAACCGTACAGATTCCCAAACCATGTGACAGCCTGCGGCATAACCCCGGCATCTCTCAACGGAAAAGCAACAAACAGTAACAACACGTACGAAATGCCCTGCAACCACAACATCAGCCGGAAGCGCCCCAGCGTAGAATGTAACATTATTTTCCTCCTGCTTTTATACATGTAACGAATTCAATTGTTCCCGTAAAGTATATCACAAAAGCTGAATATCTCGCTTGATGCCAAGCAGCAGATTATTCCTGCACGCTTATATGGGTGGTTCATCTACCATTTCGCAGGAGCCAAATGCTTCAACTTCTCATAAGATATATGACGAAGATTGTTACAGATGTCGGACAAGGAGGAGCCGGATCATGAAAATAGCTATGGTTGCACCCGAGAAATTGCCTTTACCCGGTAATGGTTCCGTGGAAATCTGTATCCTGGGCATCGCTCGTGAACTAGCCCATCGCCATCAGGTAACCATTATAAGTCGTCAAATGCAAGGTCTCGCCACCACAGAACAGATCGATGGGATCACCATTCAACGTGTCCCTGCGTCGAGTCCTGTCATGTACACCAAAGCAGTCATACGTTTGTTATCCCAACAACCCTACGATGTAATTCAAGTGGATAACAGGCCACGAAGTATGGCTACCATCAAACGAGCTTTTCCACGCACTCCCGTTGTACTCTATCTTCACTCGTTAACATTTGCTCAGCCCGGGCCTTCCAAACTCACATTAATGAAAAAAGCTGATTGGATTGCCGTCAACAGTCATTCCCTGCGACAAAGGTTAGGCCGCAGATTTCCGTTGGTAAAACACCGGATGAGTGTTGTTCCATTAGGTGCAGATCTAAGCCGCTTCAGACCTGTTGAATCCAGCGAAGAACAGATTCATCTGCGTACACAATTTGGAGTAACTAAACCATTCTCTATTCTGTATGTCGGCAGGCTGATCCCTGGAAAAGGTGTAGACGTATTAATTCGTGCGACTGCCCTCCTTCAGCAACAGGTATCTGTTCAACTGGTTGTTGCAGGCAAAGGACCTCCGTATTACATGCGTAAACTTCGCGAACTTGCCCAAAAACATAAGGTCCATGTTTCCTTCCGTGGTCAGATAAACCATGAGCATATCGATCAGTTGTATCGGGCAGTCGATTGTCTGGTCTGTCCGTCTCAAGAACATGAAGCTTTTGGCCTGGTTAATGTTGAGGCGATGGCTTCAGGATTACCCGTTATTGCTTCGGATAACGGAGGTATTCGCGAGATTATTGAATCAGGTATCAATGGATACCTTGTCACTGCTTATAAGCGTCCTCAACGTTTCACCTCTTACCTGTACAAACTTGCAAGCAATCCCACTTTTGCCGAGAAGTTAGGAAAGGCTGGCCGAGACAGCGCAAGGGCATATTTCAGTTGGGCAAGAACAGCCATGCATCTGGAAGCGACCTATACCAGGCTCATCCGTAAATGAGCCTTCTTTTGTTACGATGATCAAGCTTTTTCACGAAATTGCCATCCCTTAATCAAAGAATCCATCTGTGGAACAGGAATGTGACTCATCTCGATTAACTCCATAATCACCATATCTCTCATCATGAATCGTACTTTGGCACACGTTAGTTGATGAAATACATCGTAGAATGCCGTCCCGGCCCAACATCCATGAGGTACGACCAGCGGATCATTAACGATATAACCTACGGCTCCAATCGGGGGAATAACAACCTTAATTGCTTGATAATCCAAACGATTATCTGGATCTTTGACGAGATACACGGTATCCCCCACATGTAAAGCCTGTACTCCATGGTAGTGATCCATTCCATACATAGCTGCGAATAATTTGGTGCTCATATTACCTGCTCCTTTTCCTGTATTTCTCCATGATTAAAATTTTTACAATGATACATCGGTTTCATAATGTTCCAACCACTCGACAAGTTGCCTGCGTATCTCTCTACGAAACTCACGAGGTTCAAGTACCTCTGCCTCGGGCCCAAATTGATACAACCATTTCAAAAATTCTCTGCTGCTATTCAGTGTCACTTCAAATAACAATCCCCCATCCGACATATTCGTCATTCGCGGGCGAACAAACATTTCTTCTTCTTTTATGTAGGGGGCCACTTTCTCAGAGAATCTTACCTTGAAATGGATATTTTCGTCGCCACGGTCAATAGACCATGTGTTCTTCATGTACTGTGTTATGTTGAAATCACCCTTGTCGAAACCGGCATTTGTTCGTGTCACATCCAAAAAACGGCTGATCCGAAACAATCGAACTTTTTGCAGCAAATGGCAGTATCCAATCAAATAAAAACGTTGATCACGTGGAATGAGATAATAGGGATCGATATCCCGGACTGTGATCTCATTTCTTGTCAGCGTATGATATTGAGTACGAATGGTTTGCTGGCTTAGAATAGCTTCGATAATGGGAATCAGCAAATTAGGGTCTTTTCCTTCCTCACGATAAGCTGGCGTGCCCATCCGAATAATTCCCGCAATATTCTCTACAATGTCACTGTTTCTTGATTTTAATTTGGTATGAGCCGACATAACCTTGTCAAACGCTGAATCAAACTCAGCAGGTAACTTGGAGGTATCAACTACGGACGGGAGCAAGGAGAAAACCATTGCTTCCTGTTCAGTAAAATCTAATGGATACATCGCAAACTCACCAATAAATCGGTAACCTTTACCGTATCCTTCATTCATAATCGGGGCGACCCTATCCAAAATCCGGAGATCACGATAAATCGTGCGTACAGTCGTACCGCATTTCAGCGCCAATTCCTTGGCCGAAATTCCAGGATTTGCTTGTATAGCCTGAAGTATACGCAGCAGACGAATTAATTTCTCTGTCATGTAGTTTCTCCCCTTCGATATTTTATCGGCAAGGAAAACTAGTTCCTTTAGTACAGAACTAAATCTTTAGTCCCAATATTATTTTCGCAATTCCACCATTTTTGTATAGTCCAATTGCACTCTCACCCCCTTTTAATATACATTCTCTTACTCGCTTGCGTAAAACATTAACCCAAAAGACCTTAAACCTAAGCCTGAAAGCCTATACAATTTTCTAAAAATAATACAAAAAAAGCCCTGATCTCCACAAAGAGACAAGGCTTTTCTCGGAATTACTGGTTATGCAACTGTAATAATTGATTCATCACATTTGCCATATGCTCACAGAGTTCAGCAATGTCCCCCATCTGGTCTTCATTCACACTGCGGTCAAAATAAACATGAGCCGTGACGTTATACCTGTTTGGCTGTTCATCAAAGATATACTGGATGTTCTGGCACATCCTCTGCTCAGGCCAGCTCTTCTGTAATATCAGACGAATGGCTGGGCACTGCTTCTCAGGCTCCTTCACAACCATACTAAACCGTAGTTCCAAGCGGCAACCCGGATTCGCACCAGGCGTCTCCAGGATCTCCGCTGCAAGCTCCTCGAGGGAACTGCTTAATACAACCTCGCCTGTTACTTCCGGACGATCCCTGAGACAAAATTGTAATGTGAACTCTCTGGACATCACTGCCATCTCCAGCCGATCTTTACGCCCCGTAATCTGAATACGTTCGTCCAGGTTATCCATATCATAGAGATAATTCTCAAACCCGACTTTCAGATTGTCATACACCGTTGGATCAAACATTGAATTAAACCTACTTTCTTACCCTTTAACATGTATTGTAGTACATTCTCATTTTTCATGCGAACGATGTGCCTATTGAACTCTCTTGCTCAGCAAAAAAAGCCCAGTCACTAGGACTGGGCTCTGGTTAAGCATGAGATCTGGCAAGATCCCGTAGCTTGGCTTATTCTTCTGTAGCTTTTTCTTCAGTTGCCGGCTCAGCTTCCTCAGCAGAGGCCGTTGGCTCTTCCTCAGCCGCTTGTGGCGGCATGACGGAAGCGATGATGGATTCAGGTGATGTTACGAGTGTCAAACCTTTATCGAGTTTGATATCCGCAGCAGTCAAGCGATCACCGATGTCCAATCCGCTCACATCCACTTCAATGGACGTTGGCAGATCCGCAGGCAATCCTTCTACTTCCAGCTGTGTCTCCTGTGTCTGGAATACACCACCAGCTTTCGAGCCGGCCGCTGTACCCTGGAAGTCAATCGATACACTTACGCTGATCGGCTTGTTCTTGGAAATTTGCAAAAAGTCTACGTGCAGCAAACGTCCGTTACGCTCTTGCTGATCCTTGATCAGCACAGGAAGCGTTTTACCGCCCTCCACATTCAGGTTGAACATTTCGGAGCGGCCTGTGCGTGCCACTTTCAGCATTTCTTTTTCATCTACATGTATTGAAGCACCTTCAAGTCCCGGGCCGTAAACGACTGCGGGAACTCGTCCGCCTTGTCTTAACAGGCGCAGTGCTGCACCTTTCTTTTCCGTTCTTGGCGTTGCTGTAAGTTGAGCCATTTTTCCGTTGGATTTCATGATTGAACATCCTCCTTCAAGGGATCACTACATTATATTTGTTGGAAAGCACTGAGGCTTATCTCATAGACCATAATGGTCTTTTTTCCTTTGGCCGAATCGTGGGCCATATCTATATTTACCCCAATGATAGAGGATCTCAAACACGAAACAGGACAATTAATTTTTTTTTTGGCAAGTTATGCGGCTTATAATCAGACCAAAAAAAGCAGTCGGAATCTCTTCCAACTGCTGATTTATCAAGGTTTTGACGAACTACATTCAAAGTTATACATAAAGAAACTATGCGCTATTACGATCCTCTGTTTTTTCACTTTCACGAATGATCTGCATCTCGTCTGATCCGCTACGGACAATAATGTGTACATCCCCGTCTTCAGGTACAATGTCCACGTAACGGTCTCCGCACGTATCTTTAGCTTCCCATTCGTTCAATCGAATGATCAATCCCAGGTGATGCAGACCCGGAGCAACGCGGAAGCGGGCTTCGGCGGCATTACCGACTTGTTCCAGCCGTACGGCTCCGTCCTCCATACCTGTGCCCCATACCCAGACATCCCAACCTTCATAATGCTGGTCTTCCCGTTCGTATCGAAGCGTGACGGTTCGCGAAATCTGTTTATGAATCGTTACGCCAAGCGTTGCCCGAATTCCTCCAGCCTCAGCAATAATATGGGTTACTCCAGGTGTCATCGCACGTACGATCCCTGCTGCACTCACCGCTGCAAGTTCTGGATGAGAAGAGCTCCAGCGTATATTGGAATCCTGAAGCGGCTGACCAAATTGATCCAGAACCAAGGCACGGAAGCGACTGATTCGAGTCATGTACATGACAGGTTCACCCACAATTTCAATTCGTTCAGCATGACGATAATCCACTTGTAACATACAGCTTGCCGTTATGTCCCCACAGTGGACTGTAATCGAAGCTTCCCCTCGTTCCAGTGCATGGATTGTTCCATCAGGCTGGATCTGAATAATATCCGGATCAGAAGAAGTCCAGGTAACTGGAGCTTTTTCCACCACATTGCCAATACTGTCCCGTACGATCGCTCGTAGTTGAGTGGTCTCCTTCGGACTATATACCTGGCGAGGAAAACTAATCTCCACTGTTGATGGTTCAGCGCCTCCAGCATGCTCTGTGTCATACAGTACCATTAAAGACCATCGTTCTACCTGAACAGTACCACGAACAGTCTCGATCACGTCTGTGCCTGCCTGATGATCATTGACCACAACATGCCAGTCCCCTTCCCCCAGGTCGACATGCTGCTCATGTTCCGTTCCGTTATAGATGACCATAATCTGATTCCAGGTGTCCTGATTCGCACCATCCTGAAGTATAAAGGCAACTACATTACCATCCGCACGAATAACACGAAGGTGATTTCGTACCTGTTCAGCATCAATCATACGAAAAGCGGGATGTGTTCTCCGCAAATGAATAAGACCACGATAGTAGTCGAACACCGGTCTGAAGCGTGATTTGTTGGCCCATGTGATGGCGTTCACCGCATCCCCGCTCCGATAACTGTTATGATCACCGGCTTTGGATCTGAGCATCTCATCCCCTGAGTGCAGAAACGGAATACCCTGAGAAGTAAGCAGAATGCCGGAGGAGAGTAACGAGCGACGAACCATCTCATGATTCAAAACATCATCTGCATCCACATACCGATAAGGATCTGCTGCTTTTACCGCCGACTCAGCACTTCCGCCTCCCACCGGCTGTCCGTCCTTCCATACGGGAAAACCTAATTCATGTCTAAGGTTCATTGTTGTTGCAATTTTATCCCACAGATTGAGATTGTCATGAGCAGTTACATAATTGACAACTTCCACAGGTGAAGATGTGAAATCATCCAGTGCTCCCGCTAATCCCCTAATAAGCTCATATTCCTGCCCTCCGGCACCCGTGACAAACCCTCTGCCACTGCCATCACTATCACCCTTGATTGCACTGCGAAAATGATCATTAAATACTGCAAACCCCTGACCTCGCTGGGTTCCTTTTAATGTTTTGCGGTCCAAAGGTGAATCTCCACCCATCCAGGGTTCCCCATAGATCAGAAACGCCGGATCGATCTGCTCCCGCAATTCGCGTGTCAATTCATTCATCGTTTCCGTATCAATCAGGGCCATAAGGTCAAATCGAAATCCGTCCACATGATATTCTTCTGCCCAATATCGGAGAGAATCCAAAATATACTTTCGCACCATTGGACGTTCTGTTGCCAATTCATTGCCTACACCAGAACCATTACTGAGGGTCCCATCCTCCCGATAACGGTAATAATAGCCTGGTACAATCCGTTCAAAAGGTCCCTCTTCCACGCTATACGTGTGATTATAGACAACATCAAGTACAACGCGAATGCCTTGTCTGTGCAGCGATTGAACGAGTGATTTGAGCTCCCGAATTCGAACTGCAGGATCACGAGGATCTGTCGCATACGAACCTTCGGGAACGTTATAATGCTGGGGATCATACCCCCAGTTGTATGGTGCTCTGACATTTGAACCCACATCTGCTGTAGCGAGTTCATTCACCGTCTGATAATCCGCCACAGGCAGAAGATGTACATGAGTGACTCCCAGTTCGGCAAGATGGTCTACGCCAATACTATTGCCTGCTCTATCTGTCAGACCGGATGCCGTGAATGCCAGATATTTTCCCTTGTACGGAATATCTGCATGTGGATCCGAGGAGAAATCACGAACATGCAACTCATATAACACGGCATCAACAGGACGCAGAAAAGCAGGTTTGACATCCAGGTCCCAATCAACCGGATTGGTGGTCTCAGGATCTATAATAGCCGTTCGTTGCCCATTAGCCGTTACCGCTCTGGCATAAGGATCAACAACCACTTCAATCCGCTGATTATCATGGATAATTCGGTACATATAATAATGTCCTGCCCAATCGCCACTGAGCTTCAGACTCCATATTCCGTCCGCATCGCGCGTCAGATCATGTTCCTGCCCATTTTCATGATCTTGTACTTTACCACTATCGTTGTAATGCCCTTCATCGTCAAAAACCAATATATAAACCTGTTGTGCCGTAGGTGCCCACAATTTAAAAGTACTTGCTGCACGAGTATATGTTAAGCCAAGATCGTTGCCATCGTAACGAAAAGAAGTCCATTCCGGCATCGTTCCCACCGCCTTTATATCCATTGATTTCGTGTTGTCCCGATGTTACGGAGCGGGACGTTGTTTGTCAACCCGGGGTTGTCTGTACTCATCATATCGGTCCAATTTGCGTATTCAATTAGCAATCGCTTTCAAAATATAGGATATGAAAACAAGCGCCATAGATTGACAGCATTTGTACCTGTCCTGACAAAAAAAGTTTGGAATATACAAGAATAAATTGCAGGATGTCAATTGGTTGAGATTAAAGTGCACCAACAGGTGCACAGCATAAAGAAGGTCGAGACATGACAATGTATAGCCCTGCGACCAAGCCAATGGCTCTGACGCATCAACAAATCCCCCTTTCTTACGGGAAAGGGGGATTTGTTTTATCTCAATTTATTTGATTAAATTCGATTGATTGGATATCTTGAACGTGTCCTTGTTAGCGATTTTACTAATGGTTTGTTGGACCCTTCAATTCTTGGCAAGCTTTGCGTTCATTAGGAATTGGAATACATCACCGTAAGGGATATCGCATTCACATGTACCTGTCCGTCCTGTATGGTGCGTATCGTATTAACGCCTGCTTGTCCTTTCTCTACAATCACATTCCATGTCCCTGTGGGAATAGCGATGTCACGGTTTTCTTTTGCCGCGTTATAGATGACAACAATGCGTTCCCATGAATCGCTGGCTACTGTACCGTTCAGTTCATACGCCAGCAGTCCATTACCTTTTTCAAGAAGACGAACATGCTTCTCGATCTCTTCCCGTGTACGAAGTCGAAATACTGGATGCTCTCGCCGAAGACGAATCAGCCCACGATAATAATTAAATACCGGCTTGAACAGCTTCTTCTGCTCCCAATGTATGGCATTGACCACGTCTCCACTCTGGTGGCTGTTGGCGTCCCCATATTTGCTTCGAAGCAGCTCATCTCCAGCCGCGATCAGGGGAACACCCTGGGAGGTTAGAACGATACCATTGGCAAGCAGACTACGCCTAACGGTCTCATTCTCCAGAATGTGTTCCGAATCGATCTGCAGGTAAGGCTTAGCCTTCTCTACTGCCTCTTCCACACTCTGGCATCCACGAATACTTCCACCCTCGTCATAGGTGAGGAAATTCAAGGTATCGTGGAGTCCTTGTGTACGTGCGACTTTGTCCCACAGGTTGAGATTATCGTGCACTGTTACATAGTTAATCGTCTCGGATGGACCATCCGTAAAATCCTCAATGGCTCCCCGGACGCCAGTCCACAATTCGTCTTCTTTCCCGTCCGCACCTGTCGCAAATCCCGTACCCATCCCATCACTGTCTCCCTTGATCACTCCGCGGAAATTATCGTTAAACACAGCAAAACCCGCCCCGCGCTGCGTTCCTTTTAGGGTCATATCATCTCCAAGCAGCGAATCCAGTGCGCCCCATGGTTCACCATATAACAATATGGAAGGTGACACTTCGGTGTGCAACTCCGCTGCAAGCTGTTTCATCGTAGTTGTGTCGATCAGGCCCATCAGATCAAATCGAAAACCATCCACATGATACTCCTCTACCCAGTAACGGACCGAGTCGATGATAAATTTGCGAACCATGGTGCGTTCAGTAGCCACCTCATTGCCCGTACCTGAACCATTGCTATAGGTCCCATCGGCGTTTTGACGATAGTAGTACCCTGGTACAAGTTTTTCAAAAGAGCTGCCTGCCGTATCAAACGTATGATTATATACCACATCCATAATGACACCTATTCCCTTGTTATGAAGGGCAAGCACCATGGATTTGAACTCACGAATTCGTGTCTCCGGATCATCTGCACGTGATGCATAGGAACCTTCCGGGACATTGTAATGGAGCGGATCATATCCCCAGTTATAGTTGGAGCCATCAGACGTATCCCCATCCACCCCGGACTCATCCACTGTCGCAAAATCAAATACAGGCAGCAGATGCACATGGGTGATCCCCAGTTCAACCAAATGATCGATTCCCAGCGTGTTGCCCTCTGAATCCCGCAGCCCGGTCTCGGTAAAAGCCAGGTATTTTCCTTTATGCGTGATTCCAGATGATGGGTGTATGGAAAAATCACGTACATGCAGTTCGTACAGGACTGCATCTACAGGACTAGTCAATTCAGGGCGAATATCCTCACTCCACCCATGGGGATGCGTCTGCCCCAGTCTGATGATTACACCCATTTCTCCGTTCATGGTGACTGCTCGTGCGTATGGATCAACAGCAGTCGTTGATTGTCCATCTTCGAAAGTAGGCTTGTACATGTATCGGTAGTTATCTAACTCCCCTTCCAACTCCAGAGCCCAAATGCCTTGTTCTTTCTTGTGCATGGGTAACGCCCTCTGTTTCAATTGATTGGGCTCTTCCTCCGGGCTCCCACCTGTCAAAGGCGGGTACAGGAGTAGTTCCATCTGAACGGCTAACGGTGACCAGACTTTGAAGTGACAGGTTTGTGCTTCTAATGTGACACCTAAATCTCTTCCTTTGTATGTATCTTCTGAAATCATTATTTCCTGCTTATCCTCTTCAATCATGTGTGTTGTTCCCCTCTCGTTGAGAAAATTGATGAATATGGATGGTACGAGTGCTCCTTACCCTTTATACCCGTTCTGCTGCCCAACCATAATCCGAATTACACAAAAAAGAAGACAAACGTCATGTAGATTCACATTACGCTTGCCTTCTTTATGGGTAAAACGATATCTCTCTAATGTGGTACCTGGGATTGGAAATCATTCCGGCTGGATTGATCGGCGTGGTACAAAACCACGTCCCCATCTTGCATCGGCCAGCTTCTCCCCTGATTATCTACCGGGTTGTTATCAAAACCTTCCATTTGCCATTGATTCATCAACGGTGCGTGAATATATTGCAGATGTGGTGCACTCGTATTACCACTGCGCAATGTTTCCATATTGAAGTTAACCACAATGTAACCCTCCCTCAGAAATACCATTGCCTTCTCATCCAACTGGTTTTGTCTGGCAAGTGACTCGAGATCGGTTCCTTTGGGCACTGCATATACATCTGCGGGCAAGCTATATTCCCCATACCAGCGCTGAATCGCTGCATTCGCCCGATCCACATTAACACTGGAGGGAATATCTGCTTTTGGGCCAATGAGTGTGCGGATCTGTGAAGGAAGAATCATCCAGTCATAACGACCTACCCACGTTTTATGATGAGAGGTCTGATCCACGAAACGAACCATATGTTCCGCCATTGTACCCTGATTGCGTTCCTCCTCCGACAGTTCATAGGTATACTGATAGCGCGCTGTATCACCTAACTCCGTACCGGGGACATTCCGCAACCGTGAGTTCAGGACAACAAAGCGTTTTTCTAAATCTTGTGCCGATCCGATACGAATGAGTCGTTCCTGTCCTCGATGGTAGTATAAATCCACTTCTTGCCGGGTGGTGCCATCTTTACTCACAAAAGAGAACGACGGCGTGATTCGGATACCATCCTGTTTCCCAAACATATTGCCCTTTGTCTTCAGATCAAACTTGAAATGGTAACCCGTCTTCACTGCAGCATTTCGGAACCCCTGTACCGGATGACTACCGGGACGAATAGGCAGGACATAGGGAGCCAAATTACCTCGGGGATCTCCGTCTATACTGTTTCCTCCGGTCCAGTAACTCACACCTGTTGGTTCGGGGCTTCCCATCCGCTTGCGGAACACATTTTCCCAGTTGTAGTCTGAAATATCGGTGATGTGAAAATCATACAATCGTCCGATAACCTCTACAGCAACGGTATCTGCTGCGACATGATGGGTCAGATTGGTGTTCGCATCCTGTTGTTCTGTGAAGTTTGCAGGTGCATTTTCGGCGATATTTCGAAACTCAATTTGGTAATTCCCTTCATCTACCCATACAGGAAGATAAAAAGGGGTGTCCAACTGATTTACCGGAATATCCACCCATGTCTTGGCCGGAATAAACTGACTTCTGGCACCGTTATAGACATCGAATGGAAAACGAACCTGTTTGATCCGGAAATATTTCGCATAATCATGGTTTCCATACCCAAGATAACTTGCTACATCCAAATGTTGACCTGAGGTTGGGATTCGTACAATGAATGGGCGCTCTAAAATAAGTGCAGCTCTGGTCGGATCAGGCGTAGTCTTCTGATTATGAGGCTGATCATCTGACACCCAGGCATAGTTCACAACTGGAGTATGTACTGTAACCGAGTTAATGCCCAGAATGGGGAACTTCTGATCCTGCCCTCCGTTAACATTGCCAGGGAGAAGTCCATACGTAATCTCACCCGTGGTCGGCTGGTTAGCTTTGTTCATCAACGTGTTCTTGATCGTAAGCCGGTTCTGGTACAGAACATCGTCCCCGATCATGCCAGGCTGGGGGATCGTCCCAGGTCTTGGAGCTGTTTTTTCCACGGGAGCAGGGTCCATAATCGTCGCTCCATTAAAGGTTACCTTGTCATTATTGACGGTATTTTCTCTAACCTCCGCTTCAGCTTTGGATTGAAACAATGATGTTTCATCTGGCGTAGGCGGTTCAGCCGAACCACCCGGAACCCCTTTGATACCAAGATCAATTTCTCGACATGGCGCAGGTTTCACATGATTGGTAATCGCAATATCCTTAGCCGATTGCAAAGTCGGTGGTGTATATGCATTGGGCATAAGGGTCACGGTATCACCATAACCGCCTAGTGCATAGTTAGATACCTTTGCCTCATTTACCTTGTAGGCCTCTAGGTTATCGATCTGCCAATAGCTATATGTCCGTGTTACTTGCATATTTCTATCCCCGGGCACATCAAGTTCTTTGGGCTCAGGAGGTGTTCCTGGGTCCCCCTCACCACTAGAGGCTCTTCCCGGGATCGTCCAGGTTTTATGATAAACCCTTTTCACTTTAACGGTGTAAGTCACCGTTCCCGTCATGTTAACCCAGCGGTGCTGAAACAGATATTCCTTGGCCAAGACATTGGCATAGAGATCTTCCGAAGTTGGAATACCACGGGTAACATCGAACTTCTCAGATCCACGCTCGTCTGCCTTCAACACACCTCGGACAGATGGGTCCATAACCGATGCTTCAATAACCGTGCCTCTACTCGGTGGGCTGATGGTCACAGGGCAAGCGTTCGCAGGGTCGCCCCCCGGATCGCCATCATTACCACCTCCTCCATTATTCGTGCAGTCCTTCACCTCAAGCACCTGAGTCCCTTGTTCATCCAGTTGCTGAGCAGAATCAAGAAAATGAGCTTTTATGGTAGTGCTACCCACGATCCCTTTTGTCGTGATTTTGCCATCAGCACCGATCGTCGCTATAGTCGGATTCGAGCTCTGCCACGTCAATTTGGGATGTGCCGTCAGTTTATGAACAGAGCGATCCGGTTTGGTTAGAACTGCTTCTGCCTGTAGAGGTGTCGTATTGGCTTTACAAGCATTCGGCAGATTCACAACGAGTCCTGGCTCAGACGTGACTGTTATGGTGGCGGTATCCGAGATCAGATATGTACCATTGTTCCAGATCGCACGCACGGTGACCGTGCCTGGACTTTCGGCCGTTAACATCCCTGTTTTGAGCTCTATACTCGCAATTGTCTCGTCAGAAGAAAACCATTTGATTTCCGTTTCCCTTCGGGATACGTCGATGCCCCCATTAAAATCTGTTTCGCCATAGTTTTTGGTCTTCACCTTGGCTATCATCTGCTGAGTTTGTCCTATGGTAAGGGTTTTATTTGGAGTTACATCGATTTCTTTTTCTTCTACCAGATCACCCTCCCAGATGATGTCCATTGGTGTATGGTAGGCTACTATTTGCTTAAGACAACCTTGATTTGTTCTACCACCATTCTCATAATCATTCCACTCAGTTACTTGATGTGAGCCCCCTGTTTTGGTAATGATCTTTACGACAGTACTACCTTCTCTTATAACCGTAGTACCAACCCCAGTATAGAATAACTGCTTCACGCTTGTTTGATAATCTACACTCTTAATACGAACATTTTCTACCATTCGCTGTGTGATTCTTTGAGATTGAAACTCTGGCCAATGTTCAGCGGGCCACCTGGAAAAATCCACTTCGTTAGGTATTTCTTTCTCAGCTGGGTACGGTCTAGAACATGAATTACTATTAAGGTTATCCGAGAAAGTTGGTCCGTTAGTGTGATCTGCCCTGAAGCTACCATTATCAAGCTGATACCAATAAACACCCGGATTCGCTACCCTTTCTAACGACTGTATTGTATTTGAAATTTCTTGTTTCTTGGGTCCATACGAATCCGAGCTTGCAGCTTCTATAGGCGATGATAAATTCAAACATAGTATATTAATAAGAAAAATTAAGATAACAATTAGGTATTTCTTCTCACCATGGACCTGCAAAAACACTTCACCACCATTTAGTACTACTTACATATTCTGAATTTGTAGTACATTTTCACTTTTTTCATTAAAGATATATGCCCCACTTTTCCCTGCTAAAACGGATGTGATCCAAAATCTCTTCTTCACATCTTTTTTTATCAAATCTCTCGAACTTTCCGGAATAGTAACTAAACCGTTCTTAGAGGTGTGCTTAAGATCCAATCGATTAAATTGTAAAAAACCACTATATAGGCCACCATTGAAGGTGATTAAGTTGGATTTATCAATTTTGGATGTAAAAGATATATCTGCAAAAGCCATATAATTACCTTTGAATAGATGTGTTTCTGGACCAATAAATAATGGTGCATAGATACCTTTTGCTTTACCTTGAGTAACATCCACGACGATATATCTATGGAGTGTAACTACACCAGATTTATTGGATAAATTAATTTCTTCTTTTGATATATCACTAACTTTGACTGAATTCTTAGTGTACCTATAATTACTAATCGTCGTTAAATTCGTACCCGTCGTGCCGACCTCTCTCATTTCATTCAGGTCACTATACTTCCCGGCATCCGTGCCCTCTACGTCCATATAACGCAGCAAAATGGCCGATACTTCTGCACGAGTGGTGGAGTCCGCTGGTTTTAATGTGCCATCCTGGAATCCACCGACAATGCCTGTCCCACGGACAAGGGCAAGATACGGAATCTGCTCAGCACGAATGGTGCCACGGTTCACTTCCGGTGTGGGAAGCAGCGTGTTTTTTGTATCGTTAAAAGCATCCTGGAAGCTGGCTCCGGACTTGATCAGTCCATTTGCAATCCATTTCATCATCTCGTAACGCGTCAGTTCCGCATTTGGATTGAACCCTTTGGCGTAATCGCCAGCATTAATGAATCCTTGTCCAACAAGTTGGCTAACCGCGGCTTCAGACCAATGGCCCTTGAGATCAGCAAAGGGATTCTGCCCCTCTACCTTCTCTAGTCCAGTCGCGCGGGCGAGTATGGTCGCATATTCCCCACGCGTAATTTTGCCATTGGGACGAAACGTTCCGTCCTGGTAACCTGAGATCAGATTTTTTTCATAAGCTTTGGCAATTGTCGCTTGAGCCCAGTGGCCCTTGATATCCTTGAACTTGCTAAGGGCAGTGTCACTTGTTCCCGATGCGGCATTCGCTGTTGAAGTAAAATGTACGGGGCCCATCGGTAATAGTGTTCCTGCCAATACAGCTGTCGTTAATAATCCGACGATCCACACGTTCCGTTTTTTCTTCTTCTCGTGTCCTTTGATCTGCTTCTTCAATCTACTCACGCTCCTATGTACCTTAGTATGGGGATGCTTTACGTGGTCAATCTAGTCACTTCTCTTCATAACCAAAACCTAAATTTGCCATAATAATCAATATTCTACCATGTTGTACTAGGCTATTGATATTATTTTTCGTCCATCCCCGTTACTTCAAGGTGTGCGCCCCTCCTTCCATAGACCCATTTCATTCGCCTAAAACACAAAAAAAGGCCATGAATCCGCAGATTCATAGCCTTATGCTTTAAGGGTGTGGTTTTTCTTATGATATTGGAAAAATGAACTCACTCATAGAATAAACCATATCATTCCATTTGATCAACCTTTTTTTTATTTCAGCCAGCTTTATTTCCCGTTTAATTCCTTATAGGATGCTTCAAGTTCTGTGATCAATTGATCACCACCGGCTTTTCTCCAGTTTGCGATTTCCTGCTCCCAACCTGCGTCATCGATTTTACCCATAATGTACTTGGTCTGCGCATCCCAGATCATCTGATCCAACTCCTGACCACGCTCAGTATAGATTGCCGAAGACAAGGTGAGTGCCGGATTGGCAATGGCGTATTGCTCATTCTCACGCGCCATCTTTGTACCTTTCATACCAATGGGAACATCGACGAGTTCAGGTACATTATAACCTTCAATACTTAACAAATTATCCCGATATGGCTTCACTTCACGCTGATAAGCGTCAAAATCCTTAAGTTCGGTTTTCCCATCAGCAGTCTTGCTGTAGTGCACATCGAGCAATCCACGGAGTTGTAACGCGCTTAATTCCTCATCCATCAACTGGTCTAGGAAGGTAAGAACCTGTTTCAATTGCTCCTCATCCGTAACGGATGCCTTCGGGATGACCAGCATTCCGTAGTTTCCCGGCTCCCCGGCGATTCGAATTCCGTCGGTTCCCTGGAACGGAGCCACATCAATCTCTCCATCCGGAGCATTAGGCGTAAGCCGCTGCTGGGAGGACTTCCCGTTCTGGGCCACACCGTTAAGCTTCATGCCAACTAGGCCGGAATCCATTTTTTTGTCCGCATCAGAAGGGTCCAGAGCAGGGAAATCACTATTAATCAGTCCCTCGCTGAACAGTCGCTTGAAGAGTTTCATTGTATCCACATATTCGGTAGTCAAGAACTCCGGGGTCAGTTTCCCAGCATCATCCACTCCCCATTTGTTAACACCGCCAATACTTACAGCAATCCGCGTCAGTGGGGAAGAGACACCCTCATTATACTTTTTGAAGAGCAGTGCACCGTACGTATCTTCCTTACCATTTCCGTCAGGGTCATCCTTGCGAATGGAGCGCATCACTTCATACCAGTCATCCAGCGTTTTTGGTATATCCAGCTTCAATGTATCAAACCAGTCCTTGCGATATACGATCGCAGTCCGTCCAATATCCCGGAAGTTCGGAATACCGTAGACCTTGCCTTCAATTTTGATATTGTTAAAATAAGCTTCGGATTGGGCAGAAAGATTCTTATAATCCTTCAAGTAAGGCCCCAGTTCCCAGAACAGTCCCGTTTTGGCGGCATTAAATGTTGTCGGTACATAATTCACACGCATAATGGTAGGCATCTCACCTGAAGCAACCATAACATTCACCTTATCATCAAAAGCAGACTGCGGAATCCACTGTACATTGACATCCGTATTTGTATATTCCTCAATCTTCTTTTCAATCCCGTTCTCCTTGGCCGGTATATCACCTACCTGCATTAAAGAGATGGAAATGGGAAGTTTACCTTCCCCTGCAGCAGGTGCTTTTTCTCCCCCGCAACCTGCAAGCAATCCAGCGGACATAGCACCAATTACAACGATTCCGCCTAAACGGGACATTGGACCTTTTGGACTCATGAACCATCTCTCCTTTTGGATAAGGTTATGTACACAGACCACTCCGATGACAGAACAACCTTCAGATCGCTGTTATCCCCAGATTTTTTGATTCCCTTTTATAAAGGGGAAAATCCGGGGATAAAGGCGAACGCTTCGCTTCCTCAGATTATTTCTGCCCTCTCCGTTCTCATGTACATGTTAGTTGGACTTGTAAAGTTCAATCTCCACTCCTGCCAAAATGAACGGAGCGACCGACTTCGGATCATTGATCCGAATGGACTCGGTCACATAATACTCATAGGACCCGTCACGATACGGGCTTCCTCCAAGACCGGCTCCGCCATTACACTGCGTCAAGGACAGCACGCCTTCACGGTCCGTTTGCAGCAGATGCTGTAGCAGACCCTGATACCCTTTTTCTGCAATCGCTTTGAACTTGCCACTTAGATATCCTTTACGCACACCTTTGGCCAATGCATAGACAAACATTGAGGTCCCGGAAGCCTCCAGATAGTTCCGCTCACGTCCCGGTTGATCCAACAAATGTGGCCATAGTCCGGTCTGCTGATCCTGTACATGCACTAGTGCGTTTGCTACCCGTTCGAAGATACCCACAATCTGTCCGCGCTGCGGATGATCTACCGGCAGATGATCCAATGTATCCACAACCGCCATCACATACCAGCCCATCGCCCGACTCCAGACATGTGGTGAACATCCCGTCTCACCCGAACTCCAGCGCTGCTCTTTGCTCTCATCCCAGGCATGGTACAAGAGACCACTACGCGGATCACGTGTACGTTGCTCCACCAGCAAGAGCTGCAGAGCCGCCTTGTCAAACCACTTCTCTTCACCCGTCACTGCGCCAAACTGGGTCAGATACGGAGTAGCCATGTACAATCCATCCAGCCACATCTGGAAAGGGTAAATCTTTTTGTGCCAGAACCCGCCTTCACTCGTATGTGGCTGTCCCTTAAGCTGAGTCATAAGCAGCTCCGCAGCTTTGCGATATTTTTCTTCACCCGTTTTCTCATGTAGTAGGAACAGTGATTTTCCCTGATTGATCTGATCCAGGTTATATTCCTCAACCGTATAGGAGCGAATGGAGCCATCTTCCTGAACAAAATGATCCATCAACTCACGGATGTAGTCAAAATACTTTTGCTCCCCCGTATGTGTATACAGCTCCTCCAGTGCTTTCAAAAAGCAGCCGTTCTCGTAATGCCAAGTGGCGTACAGCTCATGGTTGCGATAACTTTCCATGAATTGCTGTGCCATGCGCACCGATGTGAGTTGCAGTGTTTCCTTCATGATCAAGCCTCCGCTTCCGGCTCTTTATTGAGCCTGTTTTTTATAATCTTCGGCATATTCCTCACGAATCTTGTTTCCACCCGCATTGCCCCAATTCTCGATTTCCTTTTCCCAGCCACTTCGATCGATCTTGCCCATAATGTATTTGGTTTGTGCATCGGCAATCACCTGATCCAGATCCGCCCCGCGGTCACCATACGTTGGAGAATATAACGTCAGTGCAGGGTTTGGCACAGCGTGCTCCGCCAGTTCCTTGGCAAGTGCCGTACCTTTTTCACCCAGTTCGGTATCCTTCAATTTCGGTACGTTATAGCCTTCGACATAAGGAAGGTTGTCACGGTAAGGCTTCACTTCACGCTGGAATGCATCGAAGTCACTCATCTCCACCTGATCTTCGCCCACTTTGGTGTAATGTTTGTCTTCCATACCACGCATCAACAGGGTCGCCATCTCAGGGTCCATCAGTTTATCCAGGAAGGAGAGCAGGTTCTTGAGTTCTTCTTCCGATTTCACCGTTGATTTAGGGAATGCCAGTATTCCGGAGTTACCCGTCTGTCCTGCAACACGATCTCCGTTCGCTCCAAGCAAACCAGCGATGTCTACCACACCATCCGGATTGTTTTTGGACAAACGCTCTTGCTGACTTTTTCCGTTCTGCGCAACACCAACACGGATACCAACAACACCGGAATCATACTTTTTCTCCGCTTCCGTAGAGTCGAATACGGCAAAGTCCTGGTTCAGAAGTTTCTCATCGTACAAACGTTTCAGCAGATCCAGCACCTGCATATATTCCGGTGTCATGAATTCCGGCGTGAAGCTGCCATCATCTTCGACCTTCCACTTGTTAGGTGCACCAAAACTTACGCCAAGGCGCGTTGTGAAGGAATATTGATCCTCATTATATTTTTTGAAAAGCATCAGTCCAAACGTATTATCCTGACCATCTCCATCCGGATCCGAGGTAGCCAGCGTTTTAATCGTTTCATACCATTCATCCGGTGTGGTTGGCACCTTCAGATTCAGTTTCTCGAACCAGTCCTTGCGATAGATCACTGTAGCCCGCGCAATATCGGAGAACACAGGAACCCCATAAATTTTGCCCTCTACCTTGATGTTGTCAAAAAAACGCTCGTTCTGTGCCGACAGATTTTTGTAGTCTTTCAGCAAAGGTCCCACTTCCCAGAACACGTCATTACGCATTGCGCTGGTCACCGTTGGGTTATATTGTACTTTCACAATTTTCGGCATATCGCTTGAAGCGATCATCACGTTAATTTTGTCATTGTAGGCCGAAGCCGGAATCCACTGGATATCCAGTTTGGTATTGGTATACGCTTCAATCTTTTGCTGAACTTCATTGCCTTTGCTTGGCACATCACCCACCTGTGCAATGGCTATGGACACATTTTGTACGCCGCCCTCGGCAGCCTGACCCTCGTCTGATCCGCATCCTGCCAGCAAACCTGTCACCAGTGCCAGTGTGCTTAAGACAGCTACGGCTTTCTTTTTTGTTGCTTTCATAACATGAAAACCTCCCTTTTTTTATGCAGTCATACTGAACTGACTTTGAACCATGTGACGACTCAACCTTTCACCGAACCCAGCATCACGCCTTTTGCAAAGTGCTTTTGCAGGAATGGATATACCAGCATAATCGGGATTGTGGAGAATACGATAACCGCCATGCGAATGGTAAGCGGCTGGATCTCGGTCTCTTCGATACTCGTGTCTCCGATTCGGCTCTGTGCCAGAATGACAATCTCACGCAGCCAAACTTGAACAGGCCACTTCTCACTATCGTTGATATAGATAACAGCGCTGAAGAAACTGTTCCAGTGGGCCACCGCGTAAAAGAGTGAAAATGTCGCCATGGCTGGCATGGACAACGGCAGTACAATCCGGAACAATACGCTGACATCGTTACATCCATCAATTTTGGCTGCATCCTCCAGTTCATCGGGAATGGCTTGGAAGAAGTTTTTCAGTACAATCAAGTTAAATGCACTAATAGCAGTAGGTAACATCAGTGACCACAACGTATCCGTCAGGTGCAAGGATTTCACGACAAAGTATGTTGGAATCATCCCGCCACTGAAGAGCATCGTGAACAATACACCGAGCAAAATGGGCTGGCGTCCACGCAAATATCTTCTGGAGAGCGGATACGCCATAAGTGACGTAAACAGCAGGTTAATGAAGGTACCGATCACCGTAATATAGACCGATACACCCAGACTGCGAATCAAGGTATCTGTAGAGAAAATGTAACGGTACGCAGCCAGAGAGAACTCTTTTGGAAAAAGAATGAATCCTCCCTTAGCCACTTCATGCGGACTGGTAAATGAGACGGCCAAAATATAAATGAACGGGATGACCGTCACAATTCCAATCAACAGCAGCAAGCCGTGATTGAGAAAATCAAAGATCCGGTTGCCCCACGTTTTATCCTGTTGCATCAATGTTCACTCCTGTCTGGTGAAGAACGTCTGCACCCAAAGGTTAGTAGACGCCTTCCTCCCCGAATTTTTTGGCCATCGTATTGGCACCAAGGACAAGCGCCAGCCCGACAACCGATTTGAACAACCCGACAGCCGCACTATAACTGTACTGTGCCTGTGTAAGACCCTTTGTGTACACGTAGGTATCAAATACCTCGCCCACATCCCGGTTTGTCGGAGTCAGCATCAGGAAGATCTGTTCAAAGCCTGTATCCAGGAAATTGCCCAGACGCAAAATGAGCAAAATGACGATGGTACTGCGAATGGCCGGCAGCGTAATGTGCCAGGTTTGGCGCCAGCGATTGGCACCATCAATCCGTGCTGCTTCATAGAGCTGTGTATCAACACCGGAAAGTGCCGCCAGGAAGATAATTGTGCCCCAACCAACTTCTTTCCAGATGGATTGTCCGACAATCATCGTTCGGAACCAACCAGGTTCAAGCAGGAACGCCACTTTTTGTCCTGTCAGGTTATAGAGCAATTCATTAATTGCACCACCCTCAGTTGTGAACAGCATGTAGAACACACCGACAACAACAACCCAGGAAACAAAGTGTGGAACATAGACGAGCGTTTGTACAAATCGTTTGAACCGTTCACGGCGAACTTCATTCATCATGAGTGCCAGTACAATCGGCAGTGGGAAAAAGAACACAATGTTATAAATGGCAAGTAAAAACGTATTTCGAAATAATGTCCAGAACTGCGGTTCTCCGAAGAAACGCTGGAAATGTTTGAACCCTACCCAGTCACTCCCCAAGATGCCCTTGTAAGGCGTGTAATCCTGAAAAGCCATCGTGATGCCATACATGGGTATGTATTTGAAAATAACAAAGTAAAGCACACCCGGTATTAACATGATATACAGCCACCGGTTTTTGATAATGTCCCTCCACAGCAGGTTTTTGTCACTGCGGGTAGCGGGCCGTGTTCGAGCCGCCGTTTCGGCTTTCATATTGTCTTCCTCCCCACATTGGAAACGATTACAAAATATCACTTCCTGAATTCATGTCTTCATTGTGGAGGATAAACGAATGACTGGCTATCGTCTCGTTTTAGCCTTTTGTTTTTCCTTATGTAGCAAGGGTTTAGCTCATTTATATCACAGAGTTCAAAGGCGCAATGAACTGCTTTCAACCTCTATATTCCTGTCTTAACTTCATAGAGAAAAGTGGTCTTCTTCCTTCATCCAAACATAAAAAAGCCTGCCTGCCATGGCGGGCAGAGCAGGTTTGTTTTATCGCTGCTGCTCCCGGTACTTGCCGGGGGTGGTTCCTGTGATTTTGCGAAATGTACGGATAAATGCGGTTGGGTTGGTATAGTTTAATTTCTCGGCAATCTCCGATATTTTAAGATTTGTTGTTTGCAGCCATGTCTTTGCTTTTTCCATACGATACTCTGCGAGATATTCCGTAAAATTGACTCCAGCTTCCTTCTTGAATACCCGACTTAGGTAAACAGGGTGAAAATTAAGCTCAGCGGCACAGGCTTCCAGCGACAATTCACGATCATAACGTTCCTCGATCAAACGAATCATACGTCTCGCAATATTCATGTATTGGGATTCTTCCTGCTCTCGCCAGAAACGAATGACGGGCAGGAACAGCCGCTTGCGGAACCAATTGGTCATTTCGTCCAATGTGGACAACTTCAGCAAATGTGACATGGATGCTTTTTCACCCAGTACTTCGGCTACATCCCCGCCTTGCTCCTGCACAAGCTGATATACACGAGACAATAACTGAACCATAATGACGGGGTATTCACTGAAATGAAGCTTTTTGTCTGCAAGCAGTCCCAAATATTGCTTAAAGTAGGTGTCCGTCTTCTCTTCATCTCCTTGCTTGAGCGCAGACGCGAGCTGATCCTCGATCATACGTAACTGGGTATACAACGCGGCCTCCATCTGACCACGTGGCTGAATATCCTCGTAATGCAAAATAATACGGCTGCCCAGACTGACCCGGCCCTGCAGAGCCTCGCGGCTCTCTTGAACCGCTCTTGGCGTATCTCCGATACAAGCGTAAGAACGACTGATGCCAATACTTACGGGCAGATTCAGGTAGGTCACGACACGTTCGCGAATCCAGTCTGCCTGAGTATGCATCCATTCCTTCAGTTTCACCTCATCCGTCAGTTCGGAGGCAAGTACGGTGACCTGAGCATCATCCAGCATGACCGGGGTGAACCGAACTGCCGAAGGAAGGAGCTCACCTACCATATTGTTGACAGCAAACAGCAGCAGATCGCGATCCTGTTCCTCATATCGGGTCCCTTCCAAGGTATCGATCTGGAGCATGAGTACGCCAAGATTTGCCCACCCTGTCGGGAAATCGTACAATTCTCCCTGATATCTGAAATCCTCTTCCGAGATTTTGCCTGTGAGCAGTTTGGTCATAAAAAACTCCTGGAGATGCACATGCTGCCCCTTCATCTGCTCACGCATCGTTTTCTCCGAGCTGAACAAGGTTGACAATTGCTCCTCAATATAGATAAATTCATCCTGTCGGCGTCCTGACGGAGCAACTGGGGAATCCAACCCCTTCGTAAATTGCAGCAGTCTGGAGATCGGTGAGTACATCCGCCGACTGCCGTATATGGCGAACAATCCCGTTACACATAACATGACCAGTGTAGCGATACCGGTAACCAATGCAATTTTCTGTGACTGGGCCGTAATCTGTCCAAGAGATACAACGGACACGTATAACCAGCCATTGAGCGGAGATTGCCTATAGCTAACCGCCACTTGATTACCTTCCACCTCCGCACTGAAGAAACCCTCTGGCTGGCCCGTCGTTTGCACCATTTCCTGAATTTCCTTATTCAGCCCGTCATATTTCCCGCCTTGCTGCATATCGTTCAGAAAATACTTCTGCTCCCGATCCAGAACGTACATATCTCCAGAATTCGTATTTCGGCTCAAGTAGGTACTCAGTTCCGTATCGGCGATATCAATTACAAGAAATCCCTTTGGTTTCACATTGGTTGGTATCATCGGGATTTTGAATACCATACTGACCACATTATCCGATGATATAAGAGCAGGTGCCTGTTCGGGTGTTAGTTCACCCATACCTGCTGACACAGGTACACTTTCTTTGGCTGAACTGGCATTCTGAGTGACCCAGAACAGGCTGTTGGTATAACTTAGGTAGGAGCCAATTCGGTCTCGAATGCTGAAATCATCCAATTTGCCAAAAGAACGCATCGAAACGACCCAATCTTCATCCAGATTGACCAGATAGGCTTGGTCAATGTTCGTAACCGCTTGCAAGTTGTTAAAACCTGAGGTCAGATCACGAATCTCTTGGAATTCGCTGCTGTCTAGTGGTTTCTTCATCGCTTGTAGTACCAAGGGCGAATTAACATACTGGATGGATGATAATTGCAGGCTGCGCAGAACTTGTTCCACCCTCATTTGGGTCTGATGCAATATCTGAAGATTGCTCTCACGCACTTTCTGTTCAATGTCACGTGATGCAATCGTATACGAGACCGAACCAATAACAATGACCGGAAGGGCTCCGAGGATCAGGGTAAAACAGAGCAAACGCAGTAAATACTTCGGCAAGAAGAGCATCCTCCTTTATACGTATGTTTATTAAAATAAATCGCTTTCATTGGATTAATTTACTATTGTTATTTTAAAACCCATTCTTATTCAAGTCCACTCATTTATTCTAAAGGTTGACTTCAAACCAATTTCCAGTTTATATTGGTTGCATATTCCTCAATCAAAGGAGAGATTTTTAATGTCGGTGAATGTTCTTAACTAACCAAGTTTCATATTCAGGAGTTTGGCCTTTCATTGCGCTTGTGCCCATATGGCATACGTGTATTTCATGATGCGCCAGATCCCTGTACTTAGTTAAGAACAGCGGATATCATAAATCGCCTCCGGGATTGTAATTGTCCGGGTCTATTTCCGCGCTGAGTTCAGCGCGGATTTTTTAATATAGACCTGTAGTGGACTTTGCTTTCCCATACGTTTAGGGCGGAGAATGACGTTTGTTCATTCTCCGCCCTTTTTGCGTTTTCCAGGAATATGTTTCAGCGCGTCAACTGAAATCCCAATTCAAATTCAAGGAGAGATTACGCATGAATGAGAACACATTAAACAGTTTGAGCTATCCACAAATTCAAAAAAATGTTGCAGACTGCGCCCTGTCTTATCTGGGCAAACGTTATGCGAGAGAACTAAAACCGATGGTAGATGCTCACCTGATCGAGATTCGCCTGGAAGAAACAGCAGAAGCTGCTGCGTTGATTCGCTTCGGGGCCAGCATCCCCCTCCCTTCACTCGACGGAATGGAAACCATTATGGATCTGCTTGGCACCGGTTATCTATTCAGTGAACGCGACTTCAGTCATCTCGCTCAGTTCCTGCGAAGCTGTGCACAACTTATGAAATACATGGAGGGCAAATCCGGGGCCGCTCCCACTGTCAGTCGTTATGCAGCATCCATGATTCTGATCGAACCTTTGCTGAGTGAGATCGAGCGCTGCATCCATAGTGGACGCATTCAGGATCAGGCAAGCAAAGAATTGATTCGAATTCGTAAAAAAATGACGGTGAATGAGGAGCGCATGAAACGAAAGCTTGATTCTCTGGTGAGTAAACATCGCTCCATTATGCAGGAACATGTCATCAGCCAACGGGGAGGAAGAACGGTCCTGCCCATTAAGAAAGAGTTCCGTAAACAGGTGAAAGGCAGTGTACTGGATGAATCCGGGAGCGGGCAAACCGTATATATCGAACCTGTTGAATTAGTAAGTTTACAGATGGAATTGGCCGCTCTACAAGCGGAGGAGTCCCGAGAGGAGATGAGAATTCTCGGTGATTTAACCTCTCTGGCCGAATCGTATAACCGTGAAATCGCTCTGAACACCGAAACGGTAGGTGTAATGGACTTCCTGTTTGCCAAAGCCAAATATGCGGCCACCATGGATGGGCGTACCGTTCGAGTCAATAAACAAGGCCACATCAGCCTTCAACGTGCACGTCATCCATTCATGGGTTCTTCCATGGTTCCACTTGATTTTGCAATCGGCAGAACGTATTCGTCGCTCATTATTACTGGCCCGAATACCGGGGGTAAAACGGTCGCACTCAAAACGCTAGGTTTGCTAACCCTGATGATGCAATCCGGTTTGCTTATTCCGGTGGAAGAAGGTGGCGAGATGGCCGTTTATAACGAGGTAGCGGTTGATATTGGTGACGGACAGAGTATGGAACAAGCGCTCAGTACATTCTCTGCACATATTCGCAATATGATTGGCATACTGGAACAGGCCAATACGTCGACGCTGGTGCTCATTGATGAGATGGCTTCCGGCACAGATCCCGGTGAAGGTGTCGGACTGTCCATCGCCATGCTGGAGGAACTTCACAGCCGCGGAGCAACCGTTGTGGCGACAACACACTTTGGTGAAATCAAACATTTTGCAACTGCCACGCCAGGATTCGAAAATGCCCGTATGGAATTTGACACCGTTTCTCTCAAGCCGCTGTATCGATTGCGTATCGGAGAAGCTGGTGAAAGTTACGCCTATTCCATTGCATTGAAGCTGGGCATGCCACAGCGAATTATCGAGCGATCCAAGTCCCTGTCCGATCAAAGTATTTCGAGAGATCGTACATTAGGATTCACGTCACCTCCTTCGGAAACTAAGGCCCTGACGCCTGCTCGTTCTGGTACAGAATCAGTCAGCCCAGCAGAGTTATCCAGAAAGAACCAGTCGAAACAGTCAAAAGATCCAATCCGTCTCAACAAAAAGACAACAACCAGAGAGTCGGATTCTCCTGCTCCTGCCAAAAATTTTCGCAAAGGGGATCGGGTGTATGCGGCCTATCTCAATCAGTCGGGCATCGTCTGTGATGTCGAGGATAGCCGTGGAAATATCGGGGTCATGTTACGGGGACGCAAAGTCAAAATCCATAAGAAACGCCTGACCCTGCATATATCTGCCAATGAGCTTTATCCGGGTGACAATTATGATTTGGACATTGTGCTAGAAACAAAGGAAAATCGTAAGAATCGTAAGTTGATGGGACGCAAACATGTGGAAGGCCTACAGATCGAATTACCGTCTGAAGAGTAGCCGATGAGAGAAACAGATGTGGTGAACTGGAAGTCATATATACAGAGTGAAATCCATAATCACCGGCACATTTCTGTTATACTGGGACCAGTATGTTCAACTTCAGCTCGTAGCTATTGCACAGGGAGGGAAGAACTGAATGTCTGCAGAACAAGACGATCAAGAGCACATCCATATCGATGTTCTTGTCTGCCCATTATGCGGGGAAGCTAATCGCTGTTCCTATGCCGCAGGACATCCTCATTCGGAATGCTGGTGTAACCGGGCTACTTTCCCCGAGGGTGTGTTTGACCGTATTCCGGCAGAGCAGCGCCGAAAATCGTGCATATGTCAACGCTGTCTCAATATCACTTAATACCGTTTACTAGGTTAGAACTAAAAGAATGAACCTGATTGCACATATGGTATTATACCCTCATGGTAGACAGTGAAAAAACAAGTCATGTTACAATCAACTCAACACTGGAAACCAGAGGGTATTTTTTAAAGCCAGCGAAGAACGACGATAAAAGAAGCGGATCGTCTGGGCGAGGAAGAATAAGATTGGGATTAAATGAGAGTTGGATCATCACATCGTTTCGTAAAAGCCAAATCGGAGAAAGTTTTAAGGATTAGCGTGAAAGTCGGACGAAGAAGAATTTTAGTAGCGTAGAAGAAAACGTCTATTTAAAACGCAGGTATAATATCTAAAAAAAGCTCAGACTTGCACGGGGAGGGAAGCTGAATTTTAAAGCCCGGTGTCAGTTTAATCAAGAAATAAGCACGTGGGTTCTTTGGTGGTTTGGCTATGTAGGATTGTTGAAATTTCACGTGCAGGTTATTACAATTGGAAGAAACTTGGCCCTCAGAGAGAAACGAGCAGACCGGGATGCAGACCTGAAAGCACACATGTTAAGCATTTACCGGCTTATCCTTAATTCGGCTACAAACATATCCGAACCGCTTTAGGAAAAGAGACTTCGTGGCCTATTACAAGAAGGCGCGCCGCTTATTCAGATAATTTCAGATTCATTCCTTGACTCGTTCCGTGATGTCTTAAATCGGGAAGGTCGCGCTCTCCTGGGCAAAGCACGTGACGGATATCACATAGGTCCGAATTAGTCATGAGTTTGCTATGTTATCTTTCGTTTGAGATAGATCTGTATAAACAACGAAATTGTGGCATGGGAACTCTCCGAGGGAAATGAACTAAAACCTATGACTGACACGTTGAAGAAACTGCAATGTGGAACACCCTTGCTCCATACGAACTAGTGGATTTATTATACAACACAAGACTAAACCAAGTCGCTTAAAGAGAAGACGCTGACGCGGAGCCATTCCCAACGTGAGAACTGCTTTGACAATCCTTGTTTCGTTCTTTTTCTCACACTTAAAGGAAGGAAAAACTGTATATAGATAAGCCTCTGAATCTAGAGAAAACAACGAGCCAGATTACGGAATATATTTCGTTTTGCAACAAGGAAGGTGTCCAAGATAAAATAGGCGACCTCTCCCTGGTTAAATTCCAGAAAAAAGCCGCCGTTTAATTAATTTTTTCTTTTTTATTGTCTACTTGATGACAGGGCTATAACTATACTCATTCCTTTGTGTCTAATAAAATCATTAAATTTAATGATAGACTGCAGTAAAAATAGTTCTCACAGAGTATGAAGTATGATAAGGAAGATCCTGTATCTCAACTTTCACTCTCAAATTACGACTCGCTGCAAAAATCACTTCGTCTGAAAGTAGAGAGTTGACACTCAGTGCTGTAGCTAGAGAAATTGCACTAACATACCCCCCCAATACAGGAGATACCCTTGAAGCTATCATTGGAGCGATTGTTTCAACTAAGATTGCAGAATTACTTGAAAACCTCTTCATATTCGCTGCCAAATCTTTTACCGTATTTGCATCCATGTAATAGGTTGCAATGGTTTTATACTTTGGTTGGGAAACATCACCAATATAATCACTATTAGCTGAAGCTAGATTTGTGTTAACAGGAAATAATGGATAGGCGGCTGTTGCTAGCATTGAAGCTATTACGACTTTCTTTAACATGTTTTTCATTTAATATGTACCTCCAAATATAATATAATATAAAAAATTAACTCAACTTAATATTCTCCAACAAAAACCATTATATTTCAACATTTAATTAATTTCAACTTATTTTCAATAATTTAGGATGAATAACCTATATGTATATAATTAGATTTCTTTAATACGAAAACTTTAAAGTCTAAAGTACATCAATTTGTATACCTTTTTTACTATTATCTTGTTCGCTGTCTTGTAACGAGGTTCAATATTCTTAGAAGGAATAAGTATTACCAAACTAGTTGGACACAAGTTTGGATAAGGGTAACTAAGACATTTGAAACCATAACGTAACCTTAGTTCTGCATGCTCCAAGAAATTTTGATAACGATATCATCCGTACATAAAACCTCCTTTTTATCCAAGAGCTATAAATCTCCAGGTTCAAAATTCAACAATCAGAAAATATCGACGAGAAAAACCTTAAGAAAGCATTTAGAAGAAGGCTTTCTTAAGGTTTTTCGTTTTAGTGGGCTTCCGTATGTTTCCGATACGCGTCTGCATTCATCAATGTAGACAATGCTGCTGTCAGATCTCCCTCAACACGGATCTCAATCATCCAGCCTTCCTCGTAAGGAGAGCTGTTCACAAGTTCAGGGGAGTCCTGCAACGAATCATTCACCGCAATGATTGAACCAGTGACGGGAGAGAACAAGTCCGACACCGTTTTGACCGATTCGATCGTTCCAATGCTGTCCTCTGCTTTTACATTGGTTTCAAGGTCAGGCAATTCCACAAACACAATGTCACCCAGCTGATGCTGCGCGAACTCGGTAATGCCAATACGTACAGTATCCTCCCCTACGGTTTGCACCCATTCGTGCTCTTCACTGTACAGGAAATCACTTTTCAATTCGCTCATCGATATCCGCCTCGCTTTTCATTAATGAGTACATGCGTTCTTTGACCTTAACCTTTTTCCCAGAACATAGCGTATGACATTTTTGAATCAAATGTCAAGATACCTCACAATTTATTTGCTGAATACCTCTAAATTCTGTAACCGGATTACACTCTTTCTTCATATACTGGTGAATATTAGAATAGTAAGCGTAGTCTTTTTAAATACACGAACAATAAGTTAAAAACTAAATTAAATATTCGGTTTTAAATCATTATCTATGATATCGTTCTTGACATCAGTAGTGGATTCACGTTTTAATGAGAGGAGTAAATGTGTTTATTGGACTATGTTATACCCGCGGATGAATGTAAAGGGAGAGATTACCCGTGACACCCGATTCGGGATGTACATGAGGTAACGCCGAAGGAGTAAACCACCGATAAGCGGGGGTGAATCTCTCAGGCAAAAGGACTTTTACGGGACGCAACTCTGGAGAGCATCTATTCGCCCTGTGCGGGCGTTATGATCACCCAAGGGGAAACCTGCTGCGCAACGCAGCGGGGTAACTCTCAGGTACAAGGGACAGAGCCTTAGAATACAGCGTGCTACTTGGCATGCCGATTCTTTGGCCTGTCCTTTTCCTTTTTCCCAAAAAACGAAAAACAGGATGTAGAATGGCGCTGCCATAGCTGCCTTACCATACTTATGTGATGAAAATATCTAGCTGAAAATTTAAAAATACCCTGGTTCATTGATCCACGATTGTATATCCGGCCGGCTGACGGCCCATGACGAGGTGATTTGATGTCTGATTTGCTTAGAACACCACTCTTCCCACTATATCAGCAATATGAAGGCGTACGGTGCATTGATTTTGGAGGCTGGGAGCTTCCCGTACAATTTAGCGGAATCCAGAAAGAACATGAAGCGGTACGCGAGCGTGCTGGACTGTTTGATGTATCCCATATGGGCGAATTCACTGTACAGGGTGAGCAGGCTGAAGTTTTTTTGCAACAAATGATGACTAATGATGTGACCACGCTGGTTCCCGGTCAAGCCCAGTACACCCTGATGTGTTATCCAGATGGCGGTGTGGTGGATGATCTGCTCGTGTATAAGCTGGAAGATCAGCATTATATGCTTGTGGTTAACGCCTCCAACATCGACAAGGATTGGGCGTGGCTGCAAGAGCACTTGATCCCCGGCGTAAGCATGACCAATGATTCGGAGCAGACGGCGCTACTCGCCTTGCAAGGTCCACTGGCTGTAGACATTATCGGGAAAGTTACAGATACGGATGTAAGCTCGATTGAACCGTTTCGTTTTGTGCAGGATGCTGAAGTATGTGGAGTAAAATTACTGTTGTCCCGTACCGGTTATACCGGTGAAGATGGCTTTGAGCTATATGTTCCTGCAGATCAGGCCGCTGTGGTCTGGAATGGGTTAATGCAAGCCGGTGAAGGTCACGGACTTGTACCGACAGGCCTCGGTGCTCGGGATACACTGCGCTTTGAAGCAAAGCTCCCTCTGTATGGACAGGAATTGTCGGCAACTATCTCTCCGCTTGAGGCTGGTGTTGGCATGTTTGTGAAGCTGAATGCCGGACCTTTTATCGGACACGAAGCCTTGTTACAGCAAAAAACTGACGGGCCCGCCCGCAAACTGGTCGGCATCGAAGTGTTGGAGCGCGGTATTCCCCGCCCCCACTATCCGATTTACGCCGAAGGCGTACAGATTGGTGAAGTGACAACAGGCACGCAATCACCTACATTGAAGCGTAATCTGGGGCTTGCCCTCATCGACAGCAAATACGCTGCGCTGGGAACCCCGCTTGAGATTGAGATCCGCGGCAAGAAACTAAAAGCCGAGGTCGTGAAGACCCCTTTTCATAAACGGACACGTACGTCGAAGACACCTACTCAAGGAGCTGATCAAGCATGAGCAAGCACCGTTACATTCCCATGACTGAACAAGATCAGAGCGCCATGCTCGCAACCATCGGTGTGGATACGCTGGAGGATCTGTTTCAGGACATTCCAAAAGAGATTCGTTATCAGGGCGAGCTGCCCGTATCCTCCAAACTTGATGAATATGCGCTGACACGTCACATGTCCAAACAAGCCGGCGCCAACGCCAATTTCGAAACACACGCCAGCTTCCTCGGCGCTGGCATATATGATCATCATGTTCCTTCCGTCATCAATCATGTCATTTCCCGTTCCGAGTTTTACACTGCCTACACACCTTATCAGCCTGAGATCAGCCAAGGTGAACTACAGGCCATTTTCGAATTTCAATCCTACATCTGTGAATTAACCGGTATGGCTGTAGCGAATGCCAGTATGTATGATGGCGCAACTGCCTTTGCCGAAGCAGGAAACCTGGCCGCAGCGGCAACTCGTCGCAAACAGCTCATCGTATCCCGTACCGTTCATCCGGAAGCCCGTCAGGTATTGCAGGCGTATGCGCACGGACTCCGTCTGGAGATTGTCGAGATTGGTTATAAAGATGGCGTCACTGATTGGGATGCCCTGCAAGCCGCCATATCGGACGATACCGCTGCTGTCATGATCCAGAGTCCGAACTTCTTTGGTGCTGTGGAAAATGTGAAGCAGGCTGCCGACCTCGTGCATGCGCACAAGGGCCTGCTCGTTGTAAGTGCAAACCCGCTATCGCTGGGTCTGCTGGAAGCCCCAGGCAAGCTGGGTGCCGACATCGTTGTAGGTGATGCGCAGCCCCTCGGCATCGCCGCTTCACTCGGCGGCCCAACATGCGGATATTTCGCCGTATCCCAGCCTCATATGCGCCGAATTCCTGGCCGAATTGTAGGCCAAACAACGGATCGCAACGGCAAGCGTGGTTTTGTACTGACACTGCAAGCACGTGAACAGCACATCCGCCGCGAAAAGGCGACATCCAATATCTGTTCCAACCAGGCTTTGCTTGCACTCAGCGCATCTGTGTATATGTCCATCATGGGTAAACAGGGCATGATCGATGTCGCGGATCTGAATTTGCAAAAGAGTCATTACACCCTCAATACATTAACTGCGATTCCTGGAGTTAGCCTTACTTTTAATGCACCAACATTTAATGAGTTTGTTATTAAGCTTCCTGAAGGAACCGACGTGGATGCCCTTCAGTTGAAATTGCTGGATGCGGGCTTTATTGGTGGTTACGAACTCGGACGTGATTACCCGGAGCTTGCCGGACATATGCTGATTGCTGTTACCGAACGACGCAGTAAGGAAGAGATTGACGAATTCGCACGAGCATTGGAGGGATCGCTGTGACTCAGGAAACGACAACGACGACAACGACAACATCGGTACAAGGACAATCGGAAACAGGTACCTCTGTCTCCACTTCGGCTCAATCTGTGACAGAAAAATTCAACGCACAGACCTTATCCCCTGCACCGGAGCAAGCATTGATCTTTGAACTCAGCAGCCCGGGACGTGTCGCTTATTCCTTGCCAGAATGTGACGTTCCTCGTCAGGCTGCGGATACGTTGATTCCCCGGGAAATGCTCCGTTCGGAAGCAGCGGCACTGCCGGAAGTGTTCGAGGTAGATGTTATTCGACACTATACTGCGCTATCCCGTCGCAACTTCGGTGTAGATAACGGATTCTACCCACTGGGCTCTTGTACAATGAAATATAATCCGAAGATCAATGAGGATGTTGCCCGTTATAACGGTTTTGCCAAAATCCATCCGTACCAGCATGAATCCAGCATTCAAGGTGCTCTTGAACTGTTATATACGTTGCAAAACGACCTTGCAGGTCTGACAGGTATGGACGCTGTGACCTTGCAACCCGCCGCTGGTGCCCATGGAGAATGGACTGGACTTATGATGATTCGTGCCTACCACGAAGCTCGTGGCGAACAACGTACCAAAGTCATCGTGCCCGATTCTTCTCACGGGACCAACCCGGCAAGTGCTACCGTTGCAGGATTTCAAACTGTGACGATTCCATCCCGCGCAGATGGACTGGTCGATCTGGACGCGCTCCGTGCAGCTGTTGGTTCGGATACGGCAGCATTGATGCTGACAAACCCGAATACACTTGGTTTGTTCGAGAAAGACATTCAGGAGATTGCATCCATCGTACACCAGGCTGGTGGCTTGTTGTATTACGATGGAGCCAACTCGAATGCCATTATGGGCATTACCCGTCCGGGTGATATGGGCTTTGACGTGGTGCATCTGAACCTGCACAAAACGATGAGTACACCTCATGGCGGTGGTGGACCTGGCGCCGGACCAGTTGGTGTGAAGAATCGCCTGATTCCGTTCCTGCCTAAGCCAATGGTAATTAAAAATGATGACGGTATGTATGCATTCGATTGTGAAGGAGATCAATCCATTGGCCGGGTGAAAGCCTACTACGGCAACTTCGGTATTTTGGTACGTGCCTATGCCTACATTCGCACTTATGGACCGGAAGGTTTGCGCCGTGTCTCTGAATGTGCGGTACTGAATGCCAACTATATGATGGCCCGTCTCGCCCCTTACTACGAGATTCCATATCCAGGCGTATGTAAACATGAATTCGTCATGTCTGGTCGGGGTTTGAAGCAATATGGTGTGCGTACACTTGACGTTGCCAAACGATTGCTTGATTTTGGATATCATCCACCAACGGTGTACTTCCCGCTCAACGTCGAAGAATGCATCATGATCGAGCCGACAGAAACCGAAAGTAAAGAAACGCTGGATGGGTTCATTGATACGATGATACGGATTGCCAAAGAAGCGGAAGAGACACCAGAATTAGTCCTGAACGCACCTTATGGCACACCGGTTACTCGACTCGATGAGACTACCGCCGCCCGCAAACCTGTACTGAACTGCGCGTGCAGTTAATCAAATCATTGTTATAACGAAGGCTCTTGCTGATGTTCCAATCAGCAAGAGCTTTTTGTGTTGCCTTCCCCTTTAAAGATGCCACTCTTACAGCTCGCCATCATCCTGTTAGAGTATTTCTCAACATTTATAACAAAAAAAGCCGATATCCACAATGATTCGCGGATACCGGCAAAATCGCTGCATCAATGCAGCTCATTATCGGAAAAAGAAAAAACCTCAAATCCGGAGGAAACCCCGGCAAAATTACGCTTGAATGCTTTGAACCAATTCAACGACTTGTTCAGCCGTTTGCATATCCAGAGCTTTAGCAGCCAGTTCCTGCATATCCGCACGGGACAGCTTAGTGATCTGACTACGAGCTGGCAGGATGGAGGTTGCGCTCATGCTGAACTCATCCAATCCAAGACCAAGCAACAATGGAATTGCTGTTTCGTCTCCTGCCATCTCACCACACATGCCAACCCATTTGCCTTCACGATGCGCTGCATCGATAACCATTTTAACCAAACGCAAAATGGCTGGGTTGTAAGGCTGGTACAGATAAGCCACTCGTTCGTTCATACGGTCAGCAGCCATCGTGTATTGAATCAGATCGTTCGTTCCGATACTGAAGAAATCCACTTCTTTGGCAAACTGATCCGCCAGAACTGCAGTCGAAGGAATTTCGACCATGATTCCGAGTTGAATGCTGTCAGAAACAGCAATACCTTCAGCAACCAGCTTCTCTTTCTCTTCGAGCAAGACAGCTTTTGCTTCACGGAATTCACCGAGTGTTGCGATCATTGGGAACATGACACGCAGGTTTCCATGTACGCTTGCACGCAGCAATGCACGCAATTGTGTACGGAAGATATCCAGACGGTCCAGACACAGACGAACTGCGCGGAAGCCGAGGAATGGATTCATTTCTTTTGGCAGATCCAGATATGGAAGCTCTTTGTCTCCACCGATGTCGAGTGTACGAACAACGACAGGTTTACCTTCCATTTTTTCCAGTACCGCTTTGTAAGCATTATACTGAATGTCTTCGGAAGGGAGCTTGTCTCTGCCCATGTACAAGAACTCGGTACGGTACAGGCCTACAGCCTCGCCGCCGTTTTCCAGAACACCCGTTACATCATTTGGTGTACCGATGTTGGCTGCAAGTTCAACATGAACGTTATCCACCGTTACCGTTGGCTCATCACGAAGTTTTCTCCACTCTGCACGTTGTGCATCATACTGTTCCTGTTTGGCACGGTATTCAGCAATAACTTCATCAGTAGGGTTAACCAATACGTGACCATCCAGACCGTCAACAATAATCATATCGCCTTGTTTCGCTTGAGCCAAGATGTCCTTGGTTCCAACAACAGCCGGAATTTCAAGAGAGCGAGCCATAATCGCCGAGTGAGAAGTACGTCCACCAATGTTAGTTGCAAAACCTTTAACAAATTGGCGGTTCAATTGAGCCGTGTCGGAAGGTGTTAGATCCTCCGCAAGCACGATCACTTCTTCATTGATCTCAGCTGGACTCATGAAGTCGATACCAAGCAAGTGATTTAGCACACGTTTGGTAACGTCACGCATATCTGCTGCACGTTCCTGCAGGTATGCACTCTTCATGTTCTCGAACATGGAGATAAATTGTGATGCCGTTTCGTTCAAAGCAAATTCTGCATTGATCATGTCATCCGCAATTCTAGCTTTAACCGGATCAATCAGTTCCGGGTCATTCAAAATGAGCAAATGCGAAGCAAAAATCTCTGCTTTTTTCTCGCCAAGCTCTTGTAAAGTACGCTCTTTGATCGCCTCAAGCTCAGCCTGGGATTTACCCAGAGCTGAGTCGAGTTTCGCGATCTCTGCGTCAACGTCGTTAATTTGGCGTTTTTCTACAGAGTAATCAGGATGCTCCAAGATAAACGCCTTGGCGATAGCAATACCCGCCGAAGCCGCGATCCCGGAGACATTAAGCATTAATTTCGCCCAACCCTTCGTTAACCATAACGTCAGTCAAAGCTTGAAGAGCTTCAGCTTCGCCTTCGCCTTCAACGATGATGCTGATAGTGTCGCCTTGTTCCAATCCCAGGGAAAGAACACCCAGAATGGATTTCAAAGTTACTTTTTTACCGTTAGCTTCTGCAAAGGATTCTGCACCTTTGAATTTGTTTGCTGTATTAACCAGGGCTGTCGCCGGACGTGCGTGGATACCATCTTCGTCTGTAATTCTGAATGTTTGTTGCATTACAATCATCTCACTTTCAGTAGTTTGGTTTAGGCATTGCATATATTTACACTTGCTTGCCATCGTCGTAACACTTCTTATTTTATCTCAATGATTGGCTGTTCGCCAACTTTCAGCACTCCACTCTTCTTCAGAGTTACTGTGGAGCCCTCTGGCAGGTTAGTGAAAATAACTGGTGAAATGATCGAAGGAGCGTTTGCTTTGACATACTCCAGATCCACTTCCATAATCGGCTGACCTGCCGATACCAGATCACCTTCCTGTACCAGTACGTTAAAGCCTTGACCTTTCAGCTTCACCGTATTAACACCTATATGAACAAGCACTTCCTTGCCACCATCGGACATGATGCCCACGGCATGTTTGCTTGGAAATACATTAAACACTTTACCATAGACAGGAGAAGTTATCGTACCATCATGTGGCAAAATTGCGAATCCATCACCTGTCATTTTCTCAGCAAAGACCGGATCAGGTACGTTTGTAATGTCCAGCAATTCACCATTGACTGGCATGACGATATCCTCAGCAACGATGCGCTCTCCCTGCTCACCTTGTGCCTTCTCCTCTTCAGGAGTTGGTTTGGCAGCTGCTGGCGTTGGTGCTGGAGTTCGTCCTGCAATAATATCCTGCATCTGAGATTTGATCGTGTCGGAACGTGTTCCGAAGATGGCTTGAACATTATTACCCACTTCAAGTACACCAGATGCACCCAATTGTTTCAAACGATCTTTTTTCACATTGGATTTCTCATTAACTTCAATCCGCAAACGAGTAATACAAGCGTCCAGATGTTTGATATTTTCCTTGCCACCGAAAGCTTCGAGAATGTTATGTGGCAGGTCATCCGTTGAACCAGAGCCTCCGCCAGATTCGGTTTCAGGCGTTGCATCCTCTCGTCCTGGTGTTTTGAGATTGAATTTGCGAATGATAAACCGGAAACCGAAGTAATAGATCACCGCAAGAACCAATCCGACAATAATAACGTCCCACCAAGGTGTACGGTTCGGAATAATCCCGAAGATCAGGAAGTCAATGAACCCACCGGAGAAGGTCATACCGATCTTTACACCCAGAATTTGCATGGTCATGAAAGACAAACCTGCAAAGATACAGTGTACTGCAAACAGGATTGGTGCCACAAACAGGAACGAGAACTCAAGTGGCTCTGTAATCCCTGTCAGGAACGAGGTTAGCGCAGCTGAACCCATGATCCCTGCAACATATTTTTTGTGCTCCGGTCTTGCTTCATGGTACATCGCAAGTGCCGCTGCTGGCAAACCGAACATCATGAACGGGAATTTACCAACTTGGAATGTTCCTGCTGTGAGAGCAACGCCATCACGTAACTGGCTGAAGAAAATCTTCTGATCCCCACGAATAACATCTCCGGCTTTATTCACATACTCACCAAACTCAAACCAGAATGGGGAGTAGAAAATGTGATGCAAACCGAACGGAATCAATGACCGTTCCACAACTCCGAAGATGAATGCCGACAAGGTCGGACTTGTATCTACCATGAAGTGAGATACAGCATTCAGTCCATTTTGAATCGGAGGCCAGATAATCACAAGAAGCAACCCGATTACAAGGGATACTACCGATGTGATAATCGGTACAAATCGTTTACCTGCAAAGAAACCGAGGTAAGACGGCAGTTCGATTTTGAAAAATCGATTGTAACACAGCGCGGCGGCAATACCTATGATAATACCTCCGAACACGCCTGTACTTAATGTTGGGATACCCAAGATGCTGGCATAACCCGGTACTTCACCGATCATTGCCGGAGTAACACCTACTGCAGATCCTAATGTAACATTCATGACCAGGTAACCGATGATCGCTGCAAGACCTGCAACGCCTTCGCCACCAGCCAATCCGACAGCTACGCCGACGGCGAACAGCAATGCCAGATTATCAAATACGATCTGACCTGCGTTCATCATAATTGTTGCGATCGAGTTCACCCAAGGGGTGTCGAGCGCCGTTACATATTGCAAGAAATCTGGATTAACCAGCATGTTACCAATTCCGAGCAGCAAACCTGCCGCAGGTAGAATGGCTACAGGCAGCATGAGAGCTTTACCTACTCTTTGCAATACACCAAAAAGCTTTTTGAACATCGCGTCGTTTCTCCCTTTCGTCTAATTTATATGTTGTGATGCAAGCAAGGGAACACAAAAAAGGCATGAATTAACAAAGTAAACTGTGCCAACCTTGGGGTATAGCATACCCTGTACAAGGAAAGAACAATCACACTTTAATTAACTCATGCCTGATCGAGTCAGTAACACGTCGCTTATGTTTATTCAGTTGCTTGATTACGGAAACCATTGTAGCACCAGTTCTAATCTATTGCAAGCCTTTACACCAAAAAAATAAATTCCACATTCCATCACTGGAATGACCTCACTTATTCTCTTCTTCCTTCCGCTGATTCAGTCTTTGCAGATGAATGGTCAGATAACCTACCTCCGCAGGATAAACCGGCAGTTTCAGTCTTTTCTCCATCACTTTGGTCAGTTTCCATGCAAGCGAGTACATTTCGGGATACTCCAACTTAAGCAGGGAATCCAACTTATGAAGCTCCTCCACTTTGTCTCCACGCCGAACACGCTCAAGGGCGAACCGAAGATGAGTCAGCAAACGAGAGTAATCCAGCGATTCCGTTTCAAACGAATAATCGAGTTGATCAGACACCAGGTTCACCAAATCAGTGATCAATTGTGAATGCTCACGTACCTGGGATATATTTTGATTGGTCATTGCGCTATAGATATGGAGGGCAACAAAACCAATCTCGTCCATCCCCAGATCTACACCCATTTTCTCTTTGATCAGACGAACAGCGTATTCTCCCATTCGATATTCTTCAGGGTAAATCTCGCGGGTTTCATATAAAAATGGATTTTGTATGATAATGCCCTGCTCCTTGCGTTTTAACGCGAAAGAAATGTGATCGGTTAATGCAATATGGATATGTTCATTCAGAGGAACGTCCGTACGCTCTGCAATATACGTAATAACTTCGTTAATAATCTCGATCAGTGCTTCATCCACCTGTGGAAGAAGCTGTTTGTACTGCTCTTGCTCCTGCTGGTTTTTCAAAATGAACATTTTCTCCACAGCCATCAATGGAATGTGATCACTCGGTTTTCGGTTAAAGCCAATGCCTTTACCAATAACAACGACTTCCCCGTGTTCTGGATGCTGTGCAATGATTACATTATTATTTAGCGCTTTATCTACATGCAAGCTGCTCATTGTTTGCACCTCTTTTTCACACCATCTTAGGTGTGATTAAGTCACACCCTGTTACGAACGAAAAGACACCCGGAGCGGGCAAACCGCGCCGGACGTCTCGCTTAAAAAGTAACAAAAATTCGCCTTAAGGTCAATAGAGCAACCATGCAAGATTGGAAGTGCTTCTTACTCGTCAACTCCAGCTCTTTCCACAATCTTGTCGATTATAGAAGGAGTTGTAACAGCCTCGCTCTGTTGAATGTTAACTGGCGCAGGTGTTTTAGACTTCGTAAGGCCTTTAATCAGCTGCTCTACATCGATGCCGGATACACTTTTGAGCATCTCTGGAGCGGTCGCCATAAGTTCAGTAACATAGTTACTCACTCGTGCTGCACCTTCACCTTTACCTGTATCTACCACCGTCAGTTTATCAATGGATGCAATTGGCTCTGCAATTTTGCCAGCCAGTTCAGGCAGCATTTTGACAATGATATCGAGTACAGCTGCTTCGCCAAACTTCTGGAACGCTTCGGCCAGTTTTTCTTTTGCTTCTGCTTCTGCAAGACCACGCAAACGAATAACTTCTGCATCTGCTGTACCTTTGGCAAGTTCCGCATCCGCCATGGCCTGACCTTCAAGTCGCTTCTGCTCAGCTGTTGCTTTGGCATGTGTTTCGATGGAATACTGTACTGCATCGGCTTCACGCATTCTTTTGGCTTTATCCGCTTCGGCAGCCTGCTCTACCGCATAACGATCCGCTTCTGCCTTTTTCTTCACTTCGGCATCGTATTGCTTCTCACGTACGACGATTTCTTTTTCCTGGAGGTCAATCTCACGTTCTTTACGAACGAGTTCAACCTTCATTTCTTCTTCCACCACGGTCTGTCTCGCACGAGCTTCATGGATATGGTACGCCTGGTCGGCTTCCGCTTTGGCTGTATCCTGATCCCGCTTAAACGTGGCTACTTTCAGTTCTTTCTCTTTGGCTGCCTCAGCGATATTGGTATCACGCAGCAACTCTGCTTTTTGACCCTGCTCTTCCGCATTGGCCTTCTGAATACGTGCATCACGCATCGCTTCCGCTTCAGCTATCTCTGCATCCCGCTTCACTGCCGCAATTCTCGGTTTACCGAGAGCATCCAGGTAACCCTGTTTGTCACGCACATCCTTGATGGTAAATGAAACAATTTGAAGGCCCATTTTCTTCAGATCTCTAGCTGCTACGCCTTGAACCTCTTGCGCAAACCGATCCCGGTTCCGATATACTTCTTCCACCGTCATTGTACCGAGGATGGCCCGCAAATGCCCCTCCAGTACCTCCTGTGCTTCGCTTCTCAGCGCTTCTACAGGTTTACCAATGAATTGCTCAGCTGCCGTAGCAACGTCTTCTACAGCGCCTCCAACCTTGATAATAGCTACACCGTCAGCAATAACCGGAACCCCTTGCTCCGTGTACACTTCAGGTGTGGAGACATCCAGCTTGTGGGATAATAAGGAGATAAACTCGGATTGCTGGAATATCGGCAGGATAAATGCACCGCCACCACGAACAATCTTAATTTTTCGGCCAGAATCATCATCGGAGATATTTTTGCTACCCAAGAATGATCCCGTAACGATCATCGCCTCATCCGGTCCAACCGTTTTGTATCTCGCCCAGAAAGCCAAACCTAAAATTAGAATGACACCGACTACAACTATAGGAATCAGCAATACATCCCAATTCAAATTCAAATTATCCATTCCACATCTCTCCCCTTATTCATTCATGATGAGTGCTTAAACTACTTAGGTGATAAGAATACTTTATAAATCTTTAAGTACATTTTCATCCCATTCCGACACACGCAGTACACCATCTACAACATCCACCACAACTACACGTGCTCCCGCCGCAATGGGGAGGTGTTCAAAGCTGGATGCCGTTTGAATCGTACTGCCGGAAGCAAAACGAATCATCACTTCGCCAAAACCTTTTTCCGGCACCGGAATGGTAATTTCCCCAATTTTCCCAGATAACTCTTTCATTGAAAATGCAATCGAGACATCGCTGTTACGCATCGGTTTGATATATGCGAAGAATACCAGCATGGCTGCAGCAATACCTATAAGCAGGGATAATATTAGACCCGACATCGCACTTAATGAACTATAACGTGTCAGCATAATGCCTGCCCCACCGAAGGTTGTAATGGAACCAGCTAACACAACGGGTTTGAAAAAATCAAGACCTGGCATTTCGAAGGCTCCGTCCAGCAAGCCGTCAATCAAGTCACCCAGCACAAGGCTGACAACCGCAAATATTGCTCCTCCGATCAGACACCCCCAATAAATTGTCTCCATCCCCTGTTCCTCCTCTCTCTGCCGCAAATTCATCCTAACTGGGCATTCCACATGTAAATAAATACGTAACTAACTTCAAAATGTTTCAAAATCTTTCCTCAAATGTATTCTGAACCCGATAATGGGTATTATCACGACATTCTGTTCTCCTTGCTTCATGTTCCTCCATCATTCACGTGTACAGCCCGAATACATGAAAAAACCGCAAGCCCCCATGAAGGAGACTTGCGGTTATTGGACAACTTGATGTGTCCTTTCACTTTGCAGTGATTATAGAATTACAGAGAAGCCTTGTAGATGGATACAACATCTTCCCGTTGCAGTTTCTTGAAATTACCGAATGGTCCAAACAGCATCGCTTTGTCTGCCATTACGTCGATCTGGCTATCATCGATATCGTAATCAGCCAAACGGTTAGGGGCACCAATGGATGTCCAGAATTTGCTGAGCGCATCGATACCTTCTTCGGCAATCTGTCTGTCAGACTTGCCTTCTGGATTCACTTCAAATACATTGATCGCCAGGCGTTTGAAACGGTCCACATTGACATCCAGGTTATGTTTCATCCAGTGTGGGAACAAGATTGCAAGTCCACCGCCGTGTGGGATATCATACACTGCGGATACCGCATGTTCAATATTATGTGTTGCCCAATCTCCTGCGAGACCCATATTCAGCACGCCATTCAGTGCCATTGTTCCGCAATACAAAACCGTTTCGCGCAGTTCATAGTTCTCCAGGTCTTCAACCAGACGAGGCGCTGCTTCCATGACAGTACGCAGAATCGTCTCACAGAAACCGAGTTGAACCGGTGTATTGGCATCCAGATGGAAGTAATGCTCCAATACGTGGGACATCATATCCACCATGCCGTATACCGTTTGGTCCAGTGGAACAGTGTATGTATTCACTGGATCCAGGATAGAGAATGCAGGGAATGAGTATGCGCTACCCCAGCCCAATTTTTCTTGTGTATCCTGATTCGTAATAACCGAACCGGAGTTCATTTCCGAACCAGTTGCCGCCATGGTCAATACGGTACCGAGTGGAAGAGCGTCCTGTGCCACGGCTTTGCGCTGAGCAAAATCCCACATATCGCCATCATATTTGGCACCTACAGCGATAGCTTTGGAGCAGTCCAGTACACTGCCGCCACCTACAGCGAGGATCAGGTCGATGTTATTTGTTTTACAGAGGTCTACCCCTTTATGCACCGTAGAAAGACGTGGGTTAGGTTCCACACCTGCCAGTTCAGTCACTTCTGCTCCAGCTTCCTTAAGCAAACCGATCACTTGATCGTACAGACCACTGCGTTTGATACTGCCGCCACCATATACAAGCAGAACCCGTTTACCGTATTTCGGCACTTCTGTCTTTAATGCTTCCAGTTGTCCTTTGCCGAAAATCAGCCGGGTTGGATTATAGAATTGGAAAGATCTCATATCTATTGTCGCCTCCAATGGAGTTTAGTATTTTTGTGCAACTCCAATTATAGTACCCTGTTTATAGAAAAACAAATCGATAGTCACTCACTTTATAACAACCCGTTAATCTCCAAATGAGCTCGAAACATCTCGCTTGATGAAGGCAAATTCTCAGCATCCACCCATGTTTCTGTGTCCCATAATCCAGCCTGTTTGAATGCCCGCGGACAATGGATAAAACACTCTTCCACATCTACAATAACAGCCGCACCTATGGTTTTACCACTCCAGCCCATACTGGCGATGAATTCCTCATCCTTAGTAATGGATGCTGTGCCATTAATACGCAGCACTTCATTCATACCCGGAATCAAAAAGAGCATACCAATACCAGGGTTCGACAACATGTTCAACAACGAGTCTATCCGCCGATTGCCTGGGCGTTCGGGATAAACGAGCCGATATGTATCATAGACTTTCACAAATCCTGCTCCATCACCCCGAGGTGACACATCACTTTTTCCATCACGATCGGAGGTGGAGAGGAAAAATAATGGTGACATGGATATAAAGTTCTGAACATGTGAATCCACAAATGAAATTGCCTTGTTACGCACATGTTCATGCGGTTCACCCACCATGCCTTGCAGTTCCTCAGCATCTGTAATCAACGGAATATTCAATGCCTTCTTTTCCAATTATTCGTCCCCGTTTCTTCATTGAGTTATGTTTTCAATGGCTTTCCACCATTATACATGCGGGAACTGACATCTTCCATTTCTGAGAACGAGTATGAGTGCCGTCATTCAAATACCGGGCCCCCATGTCCCCTCGGGTCACCTATTGGAGATTCAGTATTGTTAATCTCATCTAACAGTTGTACTGTAACCAAAAGAACTTCAAAATTCTTAATATAAATATAAGGAGGTTATTGGATTGAAAAAAGCAAGCATCTTCGTCTTTGCTCTGCTAATGTTCCTCGCACCCTGGGGACAGATGGTTATGTATGCTGAGCCGAATAAAGAAAAAGACTTCATAACGAGCGCTAATGCTCATGGAATCACAATAAACGACTATGTGGGCACTTCGAAAGATGTCATTATTCCCGAAACCATTGGCGGTCAACCAGTTACTTCTATTGGTGAAAAAGCATTTTACAGCGATCATTTGACTTCTGTAGTTATTCCGCATACCGTCTCCACTATTGGAGAAAGGGCATTTGAAATAAATCAACTGACTTCTATCGTCATTCCAGAGACTGTCACGACTATTGGAGACTTGGCATTTGCATACAACCGGCTGACCTCTGTCGTCATTCCGGACAGTGTATCCACGATTGGGAACTCCACATTCACTAACAACCAACTGGCCTCTGTCGTTATTCCCGAGACTGTTATGTCGATCGGAAATAGTGCATTTACAAACAATAAACTGACTACTGTCGTTATCCCAGAGAATGTCTCAACTATTGGGAACTGGGCTTTTGCATCTAACCAGCTGACTTCCATTGTTATTCCAAATCGTGTCTCTTCCATTGGACATGCTACATTTATGGACAATCAACTGACTTCTGTTGTCATTCCGGATAGTGTCTCCTCTATCGGGGCGATGGCATTTGCGGACAATCGGTTGGCGACTGTCTTCATTCCAGCTAGTGTCTTGTCAATTGGTTTCTTAGCGTTTGATGGTAACTCATCCCTTATTATTACGGGTTTTGATCCTTCAGAGGCTCAAGATTTCGCTTACTGGGATAACATTCCCTTTCAAAAACTGAATGTGGTCGTCTCCTTTGACTCCATTGGAGGGAGCCCGGTTGCAGTCACTCAAGCCACTTATGGGCAAACCATTGTTACTCCCACTCAGCCTACCAAGGACGAGTTTTTGTTTGAAGGCTGGTACATAGATTCGGTATACTCCCTTCCCTGGGATTTTGCCAGAGATACCGTGACTGGGGACATCACACTGTACGCCAAGTGGACGAGTTCAGTGACAACTGCGTCCAAATATACGAATAAGGAAGATCCCATTTCCGCTTTGACCGTCTCTTTTGATTCTCAAGGCGGAAGCCCCGTTTCCTCTACTATTACTAGGAATAATCAAGCAATAGCACCTCCCACTCAGCCCAGCAAAAGCGGGTTTTCATTTGATGGATGGTACATAGATTCGGCATTATCTCTTCCCTGGAATTTTGACCGAGATACCGTAAGTCGGGACATAACGCTATATGCCAAATGGGTAAAGACTGCTAGCTCTAAAAACCATGGTGGCAGTTTTTCTTCTTTCTGGACCAGCAGTTCTCCTACTTCCACATCTCCCCAGGAACCTGATACAGAAACGGAATTTAAAACCGAACCTAAACTTAAAGTTGAACCTGAACCTAAAGTGCCAATAACATCATTGACCCCAGTTGTATTCAGTGATATTTCAACCCATTGGGCACGCTTGATGATTGAAAGTATCGCTGCACGTGGTCTGATAACGGGATATCCCGATGCCACATTCAGGCCTAATCAGCCAATCTTGCGTAAACACATGGCTGGTATAATCAACGGAGCGTTTGAGCTACCCATAATCCGAAAGGCTGCTCCCTTTGAAGATGTAGAGCCCACACATCCCTACTTTGATGCTATATCTCGACTACAGGAGGTCGGCCTTATTGATGGATTCCATATTTCAAACGGCTTAAATGATTTCTTCCATCCGGATGCGGTACTTACACGGGCCGAGGCAGCAAAAATTCTGGTGCTCGCGCTGGACCTGCCGCTGATCCAAACGAGTTATTTTGAGGATGTCCCCTCCTCCCACTGGGCTCACGACTACATAGCCACACTGGCCCAGACTCGAATGGTTGTTGGATATCACGGACAGTTCAGGCCGGATGACTCCCTAACCCGAGCAGAGTTAGCTGCCCTGATCTATCGTTCAATTCCAACAGAACAAACGACTGGCTCACAACTCCGTTAAAAATCATATTCAAAAAAACACCAGCCCTTGTATTATGGGCTGGTGTTCATCGTTATACATGTCTATTCAGTGTATCCCATGCTGCTTACAAAACGACGGAAAGCTTGACGTCCTGCTTCATCATATTTGTAGACCCCTGCATGTTCCAGAATCTCGGCGAATTTCAAGCCAACTTCCTGTTGTACAATGGCAACGGCTTGTTCTTTGTCCAGGTTAGGACCAAACCGTTCAATCAATTCTTCCGCCCAGCCCAGGTGTTTGTTCAACACATGATCAGAAGCTTTGGCGGATTCAGCGAGTTTGGCATCTCCAGCGAGGATATCCGCGATACTGTCCAGTTCTTCTTTCAAACGACCTGGCAGGATGGCAAGCCCCATCACTTCGATCAGACCAATGTTTTCTTTCTTCAGATGGTGCATTTCACGGTGCGGATGGAAAATGCCTTCTGGATGCACATCATTTGTGCGGTTGTTACGCAAGACGAGATCCATCTCATACCCACCGTCTGCACTACGACGAACGATTGGTGTTACCGTATTGTGTGGTACTTGTTCCCCGTCTACTTCACTGAATGCTTCGATATCCACAGCAGAATCACTGTAGACCTTCCACGCTTCATATACGGCGTTACCCGCTTCTAGCAACTCTGCAGGATCGTGTGAAGCCAGACGCATCACAGACATTGGCCATTTCACAAGACTCAATGTAAGTCCAGGTGCATCCGCATGGCGGAAGACCGCCTCTGGCTGTGCATTTTGAATAGCGAATGTATGACGTCCACCCTGGAAATGGTCATGTGTCAGAATCGACCCACCTACAATCGGCAGATCCGCGTTAGATCCGATAAAGTAGTGTGGGTACTCCCCGACAAAGGCAAGCAGTCTGCGCAGTGTATCTTTGGTTAATTTCATCGGCACATGATCATGATGGAAAATGATGCAGTGCTCGTTATAGTACACATACGGCGAGTATTGGAACAACCAAGGCTCGTTGTTAAGCTCCAACGGAATAACTCTCAGATTCTGGCGGGCCGGGTGATTCACCCGACCAGCGTAACCTACATTTTCACGACACAGTTGGCATTTTGGATATACCGGAGGCGGAAGCAATTTCGCCATGGCAATTTCCTTTGGACTTTTCTCCGGTTTTGACAGGTTGATAGTAATCTCCATGTCTCCATAGGCCGTGTCCTGTGTCCAGTAGACGTTCTTCGAGATCCGATCCATCCGAATGTAGTTGGAGTTAATCGACAAGTCATAGAATTGAGATGTGGCCGCCTCAATGCCTTCCGTCTGCTCCGTGTGGCGGAATGTGCGTACCACTTCAGATGGGCGTGCCATCAAATGGCCCATGATTTTGGCATCCAGCAAATCACGGAATGTATCGCTATTTTCAGGAATGAGTCCAATAGTGAATCCATAATCGATCAACGTATCCAGCATCGCCTGTGGGCCATCGGGCACTGTCGTGTCCAACGCTCCGGCATAAGGCTCTGAGAATCCGAATTGTTCCAGCAAGAGGTTGCGGCTGTAATCCCAATCCGCTTCCTCGATTAATTGTTTCTGCAAGGCAAATGCAACCAGACGTTCAATGGCATGCAGTGCTTCCTGCTGCTCCGGTGTCCGCTCTGTGGCACCTGCTGCAATATGAGTCTGTGACATAAGGTGTTCGCCTCCTAGTTTTTTCCGTAGCCGTCAGGACGTGATTGGTGCCAGCTCCAAGCGCTTTGAATGACATCTTCCAGATTGGTCCATTTTGGATTCCAACCCAGGACAGATCTTGCTTTTGCAGATGAAGCTACCAGCACAGCCGGATCACCTGCACGACGTGGCTCCTGTACAACCGGGATATCCAGGCCAGTCACTTTTTTGGCTGTTTCGATCACTTGTTTCACTGAGAATCCTGTACCGTTACCAAGATTGAACACATTACTGTTCTCACCTTTACGAAGATAATCTACTGCACGCAGATGTGCATCAGCCAAGTCGCTCACGTGGATATAGTCACGGATACATGTGCCATCTTCTGTTGCATAGTCGTCACCAAACACGGCGATGTGCGGGCGTTGTTTCAATGCTGTTTGCAGTACAAGTGGAATCAAGTGACTCTCTGGTTGGTGATCTTCACCAATTTTACCGCTGTCATGTGCACCAGCTGCATTGAAGTAACGCAGGGAAACGTATTTGATATCCTGAACTTTATCGAACCATGACATCATGCGTTCCATCATCAGCTTTGTTTCACCGTATACGTTGGTTGGTTCTGTACGATCGCTCTCTTCGATTGGCACTTTCTCAGGCTCACCGTAGGTAGCTGCTGTAGAGGAGAAGACGATGCGGCGTACGTTCGCTGCATTCATCGCTTCCAACAGACAGAGTGTACCAAACACGTTGTTGTCATAATATTTAACCGGGTCTTTCATACTCTCGCCTACGAGTGAGTTGGCTGCAAAGTGAATGACTGCATCGATTGAATTCTCAGCGAACAGCTTCGCCAGAATTTCTTTGTCACGCAGATCCCCTTCATACAACTTACCGCCGAGCAACGCTTCACGATGCCCTGTCTGCAAGTTATCCAGTACAACAACCTCTTCTCCACGTTCCAACAATGCTGCTACCGTATGAGAACCAATATACCCTGCTCCACCTGTCACCAAAATTGCCATTTTACTTCGCCTCCTTCAATTCTTTAACACCGTCACCTACACCGCATACATAGAAATCACCTTTGAGACGGGTACGCGCTTCATATGCAGCGCCCACTTCACTTACAAAACGCTCGACATCATCTTCATGCACAAGTGATACGGTACAACCGCCAAATCCTGCGCCAGTCATCCGGGCACCAAGCGTGCCTGGAATCCGCTGAGCTTCTTCAACCATAACATCCAGCTCATCACAGCTTACTTCGTACAAGTCACGAAGTGATTCATGAGAAGCGTTCATCAGCTTGCCGAAGGTTTCCAGATCGTTACCCTGCAATGCTTCGACTGATGCGAGAACACGTGCGTTCTCTTCCACGACATGCTGCGCACGCTGCCTTACTTTCTCATCCTTGATCTGATCCTGTAGTGTTACGAACTGCTCTGGCGTCAATTGAGCCAGATAATTCAGTGCAGGCAGCTGTTCCTTCAAGATGGCAAGTGCCTGCTCGCATTGGGAGCGACGTTCATTGTAAGCCGAATCCACCAACCCGCGGCGTTTGTTTGTGTTACCGATGACCAGTTTGTAGGCACCTGTACGGAAAGGAACCTTTTCGTATTCCAGTGTGTCACACATCAGCAGGATCGCGTGATCTTGTGCACCGTTTGCGACAGCGAACTGATCCATGATTCCACAGTTGACACCTACGAACTCATTTTCCGCTTTCTGGGACAAAAGCGCCAGTTGAACCGTATCAATATCCGCTACGCCCTCCAGAGACTGAATCGCAAATCCGGTGAGCACCTCCAGTGATGCAGACGATGAAAGTCCTGCCCCATTCGGAATCTCCCCGTGATACAGGAAGTCATACCCTTTTGTTACATTCACGCCTTTGCCCTGCAATTCAACCATGACACCAACAGGATAGTCGGTCCATTCTCCGGTTTTTTCCTTACCTATGGAGGAAGTGTCTAGTACCCCTTCATAAGACATGTTCGTGGAAGCCAGTTGCAACTTGTTGTCCTCACGCTCACGAATGATCAATGTTGTTCCGAATTCAAGTGCTGCCGGAAGCACGTATCCACCGTTATAATCAATGTGCTCACCGATCAGATTCACACGCCCAGGGGCATGAAATACACGGATGTCCGCTCCACTCTCTCCGTACTTCTCAATAAACTTTTGTTTCAATTCAGTTACGTTCACTGCTGGTGCACCTCGCCTCGTTGTTGTGGTTTTCTTAATGTTATTATATAAGAAAGCGGTGCCTCTTGTAATGCAACCATGTGTGTTTCATATGGATAAATGTGACCTTAAGGCGTATAATGATCGGAGCATCCCGGAAAGAAGGAAACGACCATGTCAGATCAATCCAACCCCAAGAAAGAATCCCTTGCATCTTCTAACGAAAAAATACAGGAATCACCTTCCGGTAAAAGCGGAGCACTCAGTTATTCGGTTGCCTCCAATCCGGTCTATTATGAACAAGGCGCACTGCATGTCCTGTTTGCCGGAGCAAGCCAGACCCTTCCGGGTCACGCCCTCGGTCCTAAATTGTTTGATTATTATCTGCTGCATTATGTAGAAAAAGGGGCGGGTACGTTCCGTACCGAACTGCACACCTACGAGTTATCCGCAGGTGATTGTTTCCTCATTCATCCTGGGCAACTGGTAAGTTACCAGTCTCACGCCCGCAACCCATGGCAATATCGCTGGATTGCCTTCACAGGTAGCCAGGCTGGCCAACATACCGAGGAAGCCGGGTTCCGCCCGGAGAAGTCCGTTTTTCATGCTGGACCATCCTGTGGAATATCCGATTGGCTATCCGTGATGCAGGATGCTTTTGCCGAGCGCAAAGAAAGCTCCCATTTCACATCACTGGGTACGTTATATATGATTCTAGCCGAAGCACAGAATCACCTTTCGCAGGGCCAAACCTTAATTCCAGGTGAATCCTCCATCCGACGTACGGTGAAACAGATGATTCAATATATGTCTACCCAATATGCCTACCCTGTCTCCATTGAACAAATGTCTGCGAGTCTTGGATACAACCGCGCGTATTTATCCCGTATTTTCAAACAGGAAACCGGTCTTTCACCAGTCACCTATCTGCTAAAACTACGGATCGACAAGTCGCGCCAACTCCTGAGAGAACGCCCGGATCTGTCCATCGAACAGGTATCTGCATCGGTTGGACTGCCAGACGCACTATATTTCTCCAAACAGTTCAAACGATTTCACGGTGAAGCGCCTAGCTTGTATCGAGAGAAAATACTGTCCCGTCCACTACATCAGGGGTTACAGCAGAATGCTCAACAAATCAAACGGTGAGCAACACAACGGACGGAACACGTACGACAAAAAAAGGTGCATTCCGCCATTATGGCTAAGATGCACCTTTTACACTTTATTTATTTGTCATCAGGCTCTGGAGACAGGATGGATTCAATCCGTTCCAATTCCTCTGTAGAGAAATCCAATTGGCTGAGTGCAGCCACATTCTCTTCAATCTGGGAAGGACGACTTGCGCCAATAAGCGCGGAAGTTACCCTGCCATTACGCAACACCCATGAGAGTGAAAATTGGGCCAAACTCTGACCACGGGCTGCTGCAATCTGGTTCAGCGCACGCACTTTGCGGAGCGTCTCTGGAGAGATGTTGTTTTCATTCAGGAATACCGACGGTCCTTTGGCACGTGAGTCTTCCGGGATACCATTCAAGTATTTGTTCGTGAGCACACCTTGTGCCAATGGACAGAATGCAATACTGCCTGTTCCATACTCATCCAGCACGTCCTGCAAACCATCTTCAATCCAGCGGTCCAGTAGCGAGTATTTCGGTTGATGGATTAACAGAGGCGTACCCAGACCTTTCAGAATTTCGGTAGCCTGTCTTGTCTGCTCTGCAGGATAGTTGGATATCCCCACATAAAGGGCTTTGCCCGAGCGAACAATATGATCCAGTGCCATCATCGTTTCTTCCAAAGGCGTTTCGGGATCATAACGATGTGAATAGAAAATATCCACATAATCCAGGCCCATACGCTTCAAGCTCTGATTCAGACTGGATACCAGATTTTTGCGTGAACCCCACTCGCCATACGGCCCGGGCCACATATAATACCCCGCTTTGGTGGAGATCACCAGTTCATCACGATAAGGTTTCAAATCCTGGGCCAGTACCTGTCCAAATAACTGCTCTGCCGAACCTGCCGGTGGGCCATAGTTGTTGGCAAGATCAAAATGTGTAATACCCAGATCAAATGATCGGGTAATCATATTACGACCATTCTCAGCGTTATTGATACCGCCAAAATTATGCCACAGCCCCAGTGAAATCGCTGGCAGTTTCAAACCTGAACGTCCAACGCGGTTATATTTCATCGTTTCATAGCGAGTATCGCTTGCTACGTAGACCATTATGAATCCCTTCTTTCCCCAGGTTCCGCCTCTTGTATCCGGTCTATACCGGAGAATGCGGTTATTCAGTCCATACGTTCAACCAAGAAGCTGGTCTACATTATTCATTACCTCACCAATCGGCTCTGTAATCAGCAAATCAGCTCTGCTGTCGTAAGCGGTAGGTGTAGCGTTGAGCAGAACGGTATGTTTTCCCTGAAAATACGTAATTAACTGGGCCGCCGGATATACCGTCAGTGACGTGCCTCCCACGAGTAACAGATCTGCAGAAGACAGTGCATCAATGGAACGATACAATGTCGTCTGATCCAGCTCCTCTTCGTACAGCACCACATCCGGTTTGATCACACCACCACATGTGGTACAGCGAGGCACGGTATCTTGGGACTGTATAATATCATTTAGCGTATAAAACTGCTTGCAATCCATGCAGGCATTACGATGAATTGAACCGTGAAGCTCAAAAACATTGCTACTGCCTGCCTTCTGATGTAGTCCGTCGATATTTTGCGTGATCACTGCCAGAAGTTTTCCCTCCTGCTCCAGACGGGCCAATAGTCGATGGCACCCATTCGGTTCCGCATCTGGATGAAGCATTTTGCCACGATAAAAATCATAAAAAATATCGGCATGTTGATCAAAAAAATGTCGGCTTAATAACTCTTCCGGTGGATAAGGCGAATGCTGCTCCGTCTGATACAGACCCGCAGCCGAGCGGAAGTCGGGAATCCCGCTTTCCGTTGAAGTCCCTGCCCCTCCGAAAAAAACAATCCGGGAGCTTTCCTGAATCCAGGCAGCCAGTTGTTCTGTTGCGTTCATCCTCTCTCCTCCTTTTATTTACTATATAAATTGAACTAAAGAATATTTACACTGACCACTCCGATGACAGAACAACCTTCCGATCGCTGTTATCCCCAGATTTTTTTTGATTCCTTTCCTAAGGGGAAAATCCGAGGATAGCATATGCTTCCGATGTAGCTTTCTTTTAGAAAGCTTTTAGGCGAACGCTCCGTTTCTTCAGGTTATTTCTGTCCTCTCCATTTCGTGTAAATGTTAGTTCAATTTATATAGTCCAATCAGGTCAGGGTGACTTATATAATCACGCTTATCTCATTATAATGACGAATACTGGCATGGGCATCAACCAGGTGAGATCCTTGATCTAACTGCGAACAGTAACCGAGCGTATAGGATACCTCTGCGTGCCGCCCCATCTGCATATCCCCATTGCTGTCTCCAATTACAACTGCCTCCGCAGGATCGATATGTAATTCACGGCAAGCCAAGAGTGCTGCTTCTCCATCCGGTTTGCCCTGGGTCACCCGATCACAGCCCACAATGGAGGTGAAAAAGGAACGTATCCCCATCCAACCCAGATGTGTTTCTGCTGCCGCTGTACTGTCTGAAGTGACGACTGCCAGAGGTATGTCTGCTGCCCTGCAACTTTGTAAGAAAGCAAGTAATCCTGGCATCGGTTCAGCCGATTTGCGCTCTCTTACCGATCTCATGGCTACACTTGAAAATTTGCGTATCGTTGTGATCGCTTCATTCCATGGTATGCCTGATGCATATAGTTGCCCGGCAAGCAATCCCGTGCATTCATCCACAGTCGCAATGGCAAGTGGACCTTGCGGATCATAGCCGACAATGTGACCTTCTGCATTATGTATGGTGCCTAAGACGTGCTCCCGTTCAACCGTAAATGAAGCTCCAAGCTCATTCATACGTGCTTGTAACTGACTCAGCAACGTCTCTGCCCACGGCCCCCATAGCTGAAGGAATTCCAGCAGTGTTCCATCTTTATCGAACAGGATACCTTTACATGGGATCTGCACTCCATTCACTTGAAGCATGGTCATCCATATCACCTCCATTAAGTTATGCTATAAATGCATTCAACCCTTAATGCAGAATAATCAAAACCTACTTCATGGTACTTAACCAAGCGAGTACAGTCTTGACCGTCTGATTCAGCTGTTCTTCCCCACTCACTTCCGCCTCGCCATCTCCTTTTTGATGACCATAATCACCGAACTGGGCGTGGTTACCACCTTCAATGGTGTAATATACCGTGTCTTCTGGAAGATACATCCGTCCACTCTGATACTTCGTAGCATTCACGACTTCATCTTTAGTACCCAGAATAGATAAAGCAGGTATTCCAAGTGACTTTACGCTTCCTTTTTCATCCGGGTAAGATGCCAAGAAGAAGATCCCGTGAAGTGCATCAGGATGTGCGGCTACATAACGTGCAGCCATCGACCCGCCGAGAGAGTGTCCACCCATAACAAATTGTTCGTCCGAATATGCAGCCAGAATCTCATCTGCCAAGTTTGGCTTAAGCACTGCCAGGTTAACTGGCATCTTGGCAATAATCGTGTGATGACCCGCAGCAGCCAGCTCATGCGCAAGTGGTGCATAACTTTCCGGTTTTACCAGTCCACCAGGGTAGAAAAGCACACTTTTCCCCGTCGGTTTATCTGGCACAAAATCAATCCAGTTCTCTTGTTCACTCACCGTCACCGGATTGGCTGTTTCCATAGCTGTTTGAGCTGTTTCCTGTGGACCGTATGGTGTGAATAATTTCCACGCAACAAATCCACATCCAATGACAATGAGCGCCAGAAGTACGAGCAGGAATTTCCCGATGCCCCTCTTCTTGCGCCCTGTATTATACCGATTTCTCAACGTTAATCACCTTTCTTCACTTCCGCAGGTGCCGCGGCTCACAGAATTGGGAGCCTTTGTTTATCAGGCTCCCCTTCTACGAATTGAAAAAATATTATTCAGCCTTGGCCTTGCGGTAAGCATCCATATATTGTTCCGCTTTGCGACGGACATGACTCAGGTCACCCGTCTTCACAGCTTCCGATGTCAAGTCGGAGCCGATCCCTACAGCCACTGCTCCACCCTTGATCCAATCCCCCAGATTAGACAAGGATACCCCGCCAGTTGGCATAAAATTCGCCTGTGGCATAGGGCCCTTCATCGTTTTGATAATCGAAGGATCATACAGATTACCCGGGAACAACTTCACAATGTCCACGCCAAGTTCCAATGCGCGTTGAACGTCAGCAATCGTCATCACACCCGGCAGAATCGGAATTCGATACAGGTTGCAGATCTGAACCGTATCCGGATTCAGGGAAGGCCCAACTACAAACTCGGCACCCGACATGATGGCCGCTCTCGCCGTTTGCGGTTCAAGCACCGTTCCCGCACCAATAATCGCGAATTTCTCTGGATCTTGTGTGTTCCAATGGTATACACGGCTTAATTTTTCAATGGCTTTGAGTGCACTGGGTACTGTCATCGTAATCTCGATAACTTTAATGCCACCCGCAATCGCTTGCTCGGCCATGGCAATGACTTGATCCGCAGAATCTGCACGCAGAACTGCCACAACCCCATTGTCCGTAATCTTTTGCAACAGCTGAAGCTTCTTCATTTCATTCTCTCCCTTGTCAATGTGGTGGTTGTGTATACAAGCCTTACATTTAAGAACGAAGATGAGCCATATATGATTTCAGCAGCGACTAACGCTCAACATGGGCAACGTTGTTCAGCTTGGCCTCGACCTGCCCCCACGTCGGGAGCGCCTCCCAATCGCCAACAGCCTGTATAACCATGGAACCGGTCAAATTGCCGAGACGGGTTGCTTCCTGCGGGGAGTATCCTTTTAATAAACCCGATAAAAATCCCGCACAGAATCCGTCTCCTGCTCCTACCGTATCCAGAACATTATCCGCCTTAAAGTACGGAACTTCAGTTAGGGTACCATTCGCCAATACGTAGGTCAAATCAGGGCCACCCTTCACGATGCACACAGCATTCATGGCAGATAAACGCTCAAGTACTTTTTGATCATTTTCTTCGTTATATAGAAGTTTCATCTCGTCCAGACCCGGTAAAAAGTAGTCCGCCAGTTCAGCTAAACGCAGTATAACCGGACGGGCCTCATCCGCAGACCATAGTTTGAGACGCAGATTTGGATCAAAGCTTACTTTCACACCTGCCTGTTTGGCAATATGTATGGCAGCCTCTACCGTAGCAAGTCCTGACGGGCTTATCGCTGCCGTTATACCCGTAACGTGCAATATCTTCGCCCCGGCAATATAATCAGGATCAAGATCATCAGGTGTGATCGCACTTGCAGCAGATAACTTCCTATAATAATGCACCGAGGCTTTCCCGGAAGCGTTCTCACGAATCATCAAACCAGTTGGCTCGTGATCACTCAACCTTACCCGGGATACATCTACGCTTTCACCGCGAATGGCTTTCAGAATCATACTGCCGATCGGATCATTGCCCAAGCGTCCAAACCAACCACTGGTATGCCCCAGGCGGGATACGCCAATAGCCAGATTGCTCTCAGCACCCCCGAAAGACTTGTCCAGTGTGGCTGCATATTCCAGCCCTCTTGTATCCTTGGCAGTCAGCAAACCCATACTCTCCCCAAACGTAATAATTTCCGGGCTTGGATAGGGACTCGTTGACATGATTTCTTCCCTCCTTATAGTTACATTCCCTCATCTTCTTTTTCTATTGTCATCCTCTATGCAACCGTTGTCAATCCCGTTGCGTTCATTTTGTTGTCACAGCTTTGATAAAAGATAACGCTTACTAATGTGAATTAAATCACAATAGATAATGAACATCCATATTACCCTTATTACAGATGCAAATGACCTTGCAAACAGGGTCTATAAGGGGGCTACACCATGAAAAATCAGACACTGATCCGGGATGATCAGGAATCTTTCTTTTACAATCTGCGATTTATGCTTATCGTCTGTGTCCTAGCTGGTAATGCACTTGAACCACTCATTACACGTTTTGCAGGAGCGGAAGCTCTGTTCCTGTGGATATATACGTTTCACATGCCACTCTTTGTATGGGTAACCGGGTATTTTGCGACACACTCACTCCAAGGTGCATCTGGACGAAACGTCCTGAAGCAGATTGCACTACAGTATGTACTGTTTCAGTCCTTATACGCATTGATGGACTTCACCGTATTCCACACACCCCATATGCGGCTATCCTTCTTTGCACCTTACTTGCTGTTATGGTTTCTCGCGAGTCATTTCTGTTGGCGACTGTTGCTTCGTCTGACGATTTCCTGGAAACCGATATATCGGCTGATTGGATCGATTGCGCTTGGTGTAATTGCCGGGTATTTGCCCATCGACGGGTTCTGGCTCAGCTTCAGCCGTACGTTTGTATTTTTGCCGTTTTTTGTCATCGGTTATGACTATGGAGCAACCATCCGTTCACATTTATTATCCGGTTGGGGGCGAAAAACCGCAGCCATCCTCTCTGCTGCACTGTTGGTATGGATCGGGTATGGTGGTTTGAACATTTCATCCGGATGGTTACTCGGCAGCATGACGTACGCCGAACTGGGTCACCACGAATGGTATGCCGGTATCTTCCGGGTGGGTGTCTACTTGCTGGAAATCGCATCGGCAGCACTGTTCTTGGCTTGGGTACCTTCCTTGACTTCCAGACTGACGGACCTTGGACGACGCACACTCTATGTGTTCCTGTTGCATGGGTTTCTCGTTCGTCTCGCAATCTGGTCCGGAGTCTACAGTTATATGGGAAGCTCGGCGTATATTCCAGTCATACTTGTCATTGCCATACTCTTCGCAGTCACACTGGCTCTGCCGGCTGTACGTCACACGTTCAAACCCGTAATTGAACCAGATATATCCCGATTTTCTTTCAATCGACATGAGGTGTTTAAACGGTCGGCCTAATGCTCTGACAGATCTCTTCACCATCGATTCTATCCTGGTGTGTTGTTTCAGGCTGGAAATAAGGTGGTAAATTAGGGATACGCGCTACAAAAAACAACTTATCGTTGTAAGGAGTGATTTGTAATGGCACGTCAACCGACGTCAGAACACAAGATGAGCCGTGAGGAAGCTGGCAGATTAGGTGGCAAAGCGACTTCCAAGAACCATGATCGAAGCTTCTACCAGATGATTGGAAAAAAGGGTGGAGAAGCGACTTCAGATGCCCATGATACTGACTTTTACAAGCAGATTGGTCGCAAGGGCGGAGAAGCAACCTCCGAAACTCATAATAAGGAATTCTATCGTGAGATTGGACGCAAAGGCGGAAGCAACTAATGAATTCCGCTCGCCACATCGAAACATGATCATAGCTTTCCCGCAAATCAAGAAGTCTAATTCCATGAAAATGGTTTGAGGCTTCTTTCTATTGATTGTAGAAATATGACGACGGTTGTGATAGACTCAATAGAAAAACCGGGTGTTCACGGGTTTAAAGCAGCAAAGAATTTCACAAACTACGGGGAGCTCGACACCGGCATGCCGGTCCTTTTTTTTAGAGTACGGATGAAATTAAACGACAGATGCACTGCCATTTACTTTTCCATTCATGTTGCTCAATATTATATATTTGGGGGGAATACACCATGTCAGCCAAGAAGATGCGTTCCGATATGATCAAAAAAGGTTTTGACCGTGCACCACACCGGAGTTTGCTCCGCGCAGCGGGCGTTAAAGAAGAGGATTTCGGCAAGCCGTTTATTGCCGTATGTAACTCATACATCGATATCGTGCCCGGCCACGTCCACCTTCAGGAATTCGGTAAAATTGTAAAGGATGCTATTCGTGAAGCCGGTGGCGTTCCATTCGAATTCAACACCATCGGAGTAGATGATGGTATTGCCATGGGACACATTGGTATGCGTTACTCGCTGCCAAGCCGTGACATTATCGCGGATTCCGTGGAAACCGTTGTATCTGCACACTGGTTCGACGGCATGGTATGTATCCCGAACTGTGACAAAATCACACCAGGCATGATGATGGGTGCGCTTCGCGTAAACATCCCTACCCTGTTCGTAAGTGGTGGACCAATGAAAGCTGGTCGTGACAGCAATGGTAAAGCTCTTTCCCTGACTTCCGTATTTGAAGGTGTAGGTGCTTACCAAGCAGGTAAAATCGATGATAAGAGCTTGCTTGAACTTGAACAGTTTGGCTGTCCAACATGTGGATCATGTTCCGGTATGTTTACGGCAAACTCCATGAACTGTCTGGCAGAAGCGATGGGACTGGCTATGCCAGGTAACGGAACCATCCTTGCCGTTGCTCCTGAGCGTCGTGAGTTTGTTAAACAATCCGCTACCCAATTGATGGAACTCATCAAAATGGACTTGAAACCACGTGATATCGTAACTGTTGAAGCGATCGATAATGCGTTTGCACTGGATATGGCGATGGGCGGATCTACGAATACAGTACTGCACACGCTGGCACTGGCACATGAAGCAGGTATCGAGTATCCAATCGAACGTATTAATGAAGTAGCTAACCGCGTTCCACATCTGGCGAAACTTGCACCTGCTTCCGATCTCCACATCGAAGACGTTCACAATGCAGGCGGCGTAAGCGCAGTGCTGAACGAATTGCTCAAGAAACCAGGCGCAATTCATGGTGACTGCATTACAGTAACAGGTAAAACAATCCGTGAGAACGTTGAAGGAAAAGAAATTCAGGATACAAATGTCATTCATCACCTGGATAACCCGCATTCCGAAAAAGGCGGCCTGGCTGTATTGTTTGGTAACCTTGCACCACAAGGCGCTATCATCAAAGTGGGTGCAGTTGATGCTTCGGTTGGCGGATACCACAAAGGTCCTGCCATCTGCTTTGACTCCCAAGAGCAAGCGCTCGAAGGTATTGCTAACGGCAAAGTAAAAGAAGGACATGTTGTTGTTATCCGTTATGAAGGACCAAAAGGCGGACCAGGTATGCCTGAGATGCTGGCTCCTACTTCCCAGATCGTAGGTATGGGATTGGGTGCCAAAGTTGGTCTGATCACCGATGGACGCTTCTCTGGCGCATCCCGCGGAATCAGTATCGGACATATCTCTCCGGAAGCAGCTGAGGGTGGTCCAATCGCCTTTGTTGAAGAAGGAGACATCATCGAGCTGGATCTGAACAACCGTATCATCGAATTGCACATCAGTGACGAAGAGTTTGAACGTCGTCGCGCAGGTTGGAAAGGCTTTGAACCGAAAGTAAAAACCGGTTACCTGGCTCGTTATTCCAAACTGGTTACCAACGCAAGCAACGGTGGCGTACTGAGTATCTAATTCACTAATAAATAAAGGGTTGCTCTTCTGCCAAATCTGGCGAAGGGCAACCCTTTTCTTTTGCTGGTTGGTGTGATCAGTCCGTTTAGTTCCGCTCTGGCAGTATCTCTTGTTCAATTAACAACGATTCATCTCTGGATTCTTCTACCGTTGCTGCCACCTGCATCGTATGTTGACCGTAACGTTCCAACAGTAGATCCAGCGGCATGGCAATCATCTTGGGTACCAGTTGTTCTGTACGCTGTTTCAAACGTTTGGTTCCTGCCGGGTGGATTACACTTAACAGCAGCTTCAAGTATACTTTGGATGCAGCACTGAACGGTCCAGGAGGCAATTCTTGTATGGTAAATCCGAATTTTTCTGGGCCTCTGTTAATCATGCTCACACCGTATATCGCCTTGGCAGAGCGTAACTCAGGTTCGAGTGCCACCATGCGTGCCAAATCCGGCAATTGCTGTTCCATCGTCCGAATCATGCGAATAGCCAAATGCATACTGGAACGTGACGTCACTCCAAGTTCAAACAAGTTCTGATTGTCAAAATGCAGTTCTATTACCGGATCTCCATTTTGAATGACATGGCCATCATTCATCTCCACCCGTGCTCCGTGATATACACGTGATCTGAAGTGCAGCATTGGGTCCTCTGGCGAAGCCGTCCGTAGATGATATACCCAGTGGAACAACTTCTCCCAGCCCAGCCATAGGGCAACAACGATTCGTTTCCATAGTTTCAATGGTGTCTGTAATTGCATTTTGTTCTGAGATTCGCTCACTGTGATACCTCCCATCAACGTATCAACGCGTACGCTTTGCAGGCCAAGCCGTTCAGCTTCCTGTAATACGACTTCCAGCGCCTGAAGCATCTGCTCCGGCGCGTGTGCATCAGCACCAAGGGTCGTTCCTCGATCATGCAGCAACATGACCTCTCCGCCTCTCAGTTCCTTCAGCATCCGTTCAGTCAATCTCTGGGCACCTACTCGGCTTCTCCAATCTTCAAACATGGAAGACCACAGTACAATCTTTCGTTCTTTCTTGCTGAAAAAATCAAACAAATTCATAATCCCCCACGGTGGACGATAATAACAAGTCTTCACGCCGGTTACTTCATGAATAATCTGACCTGTTCGCTGAATCTGATCTCGAACGGTACGTGGCCGCATGAGCCAGTTCGTCTTGTGAATATAATTATGAATGCCAATAAGATGACCTTCCTCATGTATGCGCTGTATGAGTTCAGGATGACTCGCTGCATGTTCTCCAACGACAAAAAATGTGGCTTTTGCTTGATGCTGACGAAGCAGATCGAGCAGTCTTGGCGTATAATGTGGATCTGGTCCATCGTCAAACGTTAACGCAAATTGTGTATCACTTCTTCCCCGTCGAAATACACGAAAACCAAAAAGCCTGCTGATCAAACTTGGAATAAAGGCGTAAAAAGATGAAAGATACAATAACCACAGTAGAATACTCTGAAGTATCGTTGTCATGTTGCAAGCTCCCCACTTCTCCTGCTGAATTACGGTGCACTATGGCACTATCTAAAATAAACCGCCTTTAATTTTATCATAGTTCAGACTTTTCTTGAATCCTGTTTTCCCAAAAAGATAGCTATCGTGTACAATAAATACAATCTAATTATTGCCATCAAAGGAGCCATGTCCATGCTACCGCTTTACAAAAAATACGGGCGAACTGTCTTTGACATCGCATTGCTCGTATTAACCGTGTATGTGATCATGTACGGTTTCAGTCAATTATACCATGTGGCTGCACCGGTCTTTCTATCATTCATTGTGTATTGGATGATTGAACCGCTGGCCAAATTTTTACATCGCAAAGGATTGCCCAAGACGCTTGGAGCCGCCATCTCCGTCCTGTTGTTTCTTGCATTAATTGTCGCTGCCTTTTTTGGGGTAGGTTTGATTATCATTTCACAGATTTCCAATCTTCAAGATAATTTCCCCGTATACATTGAAATGATACAACGTGAATTCACCAATCTGGTGTTATTCATTCAGGACAAGTCAGACGCTCTCCCTGATGGAGTTATGGAAAAAGCGAATGATTATTTTGCAACACTGACCGGGTTCCTGTCCAAATGGGTAACTAGCGGAGCGCAATTCGTCGTAGGTTTCCTCAGTTCATTCTCTTCGTTTATTACGAACTTCGGAATTGCGATTATTCTGGCATTTTTCCTCAGTATCGAGATTGAATCCTGGCGCAAGTTCGCCCGTGCGAAAACGCCCAAAACATTAAAGTTAGCTATTGAATTCATGCGTAATCACGTGTTCAAGACAATCCGCTCGTATCTGAAGGCACAGATGATCATGATGCTCATTACGTTTGTATTGATTTATGCAGGTTTGTTGATTTTGGGAACCTCTAACGCCTTTACCATTGCAGCAGTCTGTGCGGTTTTTGATCTGGTACCCTTGCTTGGCGTTCCTGTTGTATTTATTCCATGGATCGTCTACTTATTCATTATTGGCAATAGTAGCCTGGCGATTGGCCTGATTGTGATTCTGGCAGTGACGATGCTGACACGGCAATTGCTGGAACCGAAAATATCAGGTAACTCGATTGGTGTATCTTCGGCGTACTTGATGCTTTCGTTTATGCTGATCTCCCTTTCGATCTTTGGCCTGGCTGGTGTAGTGTTATCTCCAGTGCTTCTGATCCTTCTGAAAGAACTGTTACAACAAGGATACCTGCAAAAGTGGATTCACCTGCCAAAAGATGAATTTGAATCCTCTCCATTGGTCATGGACCCACCCGTTAGTAAGGCTTCAGCGAATTCTGCCGAGTCTACTGTACAACGTACCGTTCCTGCGAAGGATCATGAGGACTCCGCCAGATAGTCCATCACCTTCCTGAAGAGAGCCGTCGCCTGATGTTGGCTGTCAGGAGAGACATTTTGGACAAGAACAGCTACAGCATATTTGGGTTGTTCTACCGGTCCATAACCAATGAACCATTGATTGTTGCGCTTCTCTCCATGTTTCTGTACTTGAGCTGTACCTGATTTCCCTGCAACATGCCACCGTGCACGCTGCAGGGATTTTCCTGTTCCCTCACGAACTACCTTATTCATCCAGGATAACAGTTTATGCGCTGTTGCGGGAGCAATCTGTCCTGATGCTGAAGGTGAATCATGCAAGGGCATCTCCAACATGGTGCCACCATCCGCATATTGGATGCGCTTAACGAGACGTGGGGCACTAACCTTTCCATTATGTAACAGTGTAACGATCAGATTGGCAGCTTGCAGCGGTGTGACCAAAACATCGCGCTGGCCGATTGCTGTCTGTATTTTTGCACCTTCATCAGCAGAAGAAACAGCCTCTGTTCTCACACGCCCGTGATCCTCATGATCAAAGTGTCTTAACACAGGCATTCCTGCCATCTGCTTCCCCTCCCAGCCAATCGGACGCGCGAGTCCCAGACGATCAGCCGTGTTCTCCAGTTGTTCCATACTAAGCCTGCGCGCCGTTTCCGCGAATACGATGTTGCAAGACTCAGCGAATCCTTGCTCCAGATTCAGGTCTCCATGCCCATGCTCCTTCCAGCAAGACAACCCATATCTTCCATACTCACCACCGCAATGGAATTCTTCTCCGTTAGAAACCGCATGATACTCCAAAGCAGCAGCCGCAGTGACAATTTTGAAAATGGAACCCGGTACGGCTCCCTGTATTGCACGATTCCCCCAGGCCGATTGCTTGGGGTCCACATGTTGTGGCTGATAGAAAGGGCGGGAGATCATGGCACGAACATCTGCGTTAGCGGCATCTAACACAACAATGGCCCCTTCTTGTAATCCAGATTCTTGCGTCAACTCTTCCAACCCACGCTGTAAGTCAGCATCCACAGTGGTTTCTACACGTAAAGGATAATGGCTATTGGCTGGTGCAATGACGTGCGGCTGAATATCAGGGATAATCTTCCCACCACCCGAGACCATACGTGATACAAGCGTAGGGCCAATTCCCCTTAACAGGGGTTCAAGTGTCCTTTCCAGTCCAGCTGCCCCTGATTTCATGGCAAATGGCTGTTTCACTTCATCCGGATGCCCAGTTAGAACTTTGGAGGACTCAGGCTGTTCAGCCAGATAACCCATCCACTGCATTCCTGTATGCCCCTGAAGATACCTTGTCATCATCGGATAGATGCCCGCTCCTTGCAGGTGCAAACTACGTAGGCGCTCCACCTGGGCAGCGTTCAAATGAACAGGCTGATGTGTACCTGCTGTCCAGAAATGGGGTATACTTTCCTGATTCCACTCCTTCTTCAATTGATCCGGATCGGTATGTAATATAGCTGCCAACTGTATCATCTCGGAGCCTTCTAATACCCCTTGCTTGCGTAATTTCTCTAATGGACTTGCCTGTGGAAAAAGAACCAGTCCCCATTGCAGCTTACCGGTCAACGCCTCACCCTTGTAATCCGTAAATTGTCCCCGCCCCGGGTCAAGCATCACCCCGCGTTCACGCTGCAATACAGACATTTCACGTACCGTTCGGTGAAATCCAGGCATCGTCTGATTCACCTGAACGATCTGAACCCATCCCAATCGTAATATAAGCAATCCAAAGACAAGAGTTAGAAGAATACAAGTTATATAGATTCGCCGTTTCGCAAGGAGATGCATCCCAATCTCACCTTTTGTCGTTTTTACATATTATTGCTGATATGGCTTGGAATTATCCGGTAAACAAAAAGAAAACCTGTCCCATGTGCGGGACAGGTTCTCCTCATTTCAACCTTGGCTTGTTAAACCGTAAAGCGTGACAAGGTTTCTTTCAGTTCAGTAGACACATTCTCCAGTTTGCCAGACAGATTGACCAGCTGGTTACTGATATTTTGCTGTTCACTGCTCAAGGAAGCTACTTCTTGGGACGTTGCAGAAGATTCTTCAGCTACAGCGCTGACATTGCTCATGGCTTCAGACAACGTACCTTGAGATTTGTTCAAATCCCCAATAGAACCTGTCACCATGCCCAGACGTTCCACAAATGCACCCATCTGTTCCTGCACGGAAGCAAAGATGACGTTGGTGTCTTTAACCGCATCCATCTGTTCCTTGAATAAAGGATAAGCTGCCGACAAAGCATCCACGGTCTCATTCATTTCGGTCATGATTTTGTCTGTAATCTCTCCAACCATCTCAATGGATTGTCTGGATTGAGCCGCGAGCTGACGAACCTCATCAGCCACCACCATGAATCCGCGTCCGGCTGCACCGGCACGTGCTGCTTCAATGGTTGCATTCAGGGAAAGGATATTTGTCTGTTTCGTTATGTTTTGCAGCACTTCAAGCACTTTCAGAACAGAAGACGTACTCTCTTTCAGTGAATCAACCTTATTCACCAGTGCACCAATCATTTCTTCTGTCTTCTGCGTTTTGGTCATCAACTGATTCAGATGTTGTGTTCCTGTCTGACTGGACTTCTCTACATGACGAGCAGAATCACCCATCTGTTCATTAGCAGCGATTACACTCTGCATCTGACGAGAGATATTGTCAGTTAATTCATTGCCACGTTCCGCTTCGGTTGCCAAACTGCCCGCACCGCCAGCGATCTCTTCTGTAGCTACAGCAATCTCCGAAGCAGACACAGCCGTTTTCTTGGATGCACTGCTCAGCTCAGAGGCCGTATCCAATACTTCCTGTGCAGAACGATTGGTTTGTTCAACCAGCTTAGTAATCTGCTCCATCATCAGATTGAAGGCAGTCGAGAGCTGACCAATTTCATCCTGGGAGCTATATGGTGTACGAACTTTAAGATTACCTTTCGCACCTTCCTGCATCAGGTCTTTCAATTTGCCAAGTGGACGAGCGATCATACGCACCATCCAGATCCCAATCAATACTGCAATCCCCGCATCAATCAGCGCCATCCACAGGGTCAGAGTCAGAATGCCTTTTGCGTCCTGAACCAAAACAGAGGTAGGTATCATACCAACCAGTTTCCAATTGGATGTATCCATCGTACTGTATACAGCCAGCATTTCCGTAGATTTGCCATCTACCGTATACTCCGTATTCGTACTACCTGCTGGTTCGGTCAACTCTTTGACAAATGCGAGCTCTGTATCTTGTCCTGTACGATCCGAGATGGAGGATGCAACCACTTTATTATCTGGAGCAATTAGTTGAAGAATAGCTCCTGGCCCCAGATCAAGCGATTTCAATTGTTCCTCCAAAACTTCCAGTTTCAGTTCAATAACCAGAACATACGACTGAGTAGTCCCCTGCAAGTTTTTCATGGAACGTGCAATTTTAAACGTTGGCGTTGAGCCACCTTCTTTGACCTCTGTTGGAAGCCAGCGATAACCGCCCGCTTCAATTAACTCACTGTACCATGCTTCCTGGCGAATGCTGCCCATGGATGAACTGTTGCTGCCGGTACCCATAATGGACTTTGTATCGTCCGTAGGTACCAAATAAATCGCTTCCATAGATTTATTTGTAAATGCAACATTGGACAGTTGCTTGTTGATTGAACTTGAGTTCACGAATGTATCATACGCAGTCAAATTCGTATCTGACATTTTTTGTAGCAAGGACTGCATTTCCGGATCAAAGAAAATCTGTGTGGATGTATCGACAAATCTCTCCAGAATAATGTCCATTTTTTGTTTGGTCTGATCAATGGTCTCCTGATTGGCACGCGAGGCATTTTTCTCTATCGTACCTTTGGCCTTCGAATAGGATAATAGACCTAAACTTACTACAAAAATCATAATTCCCGCAAAAAAGATCAAGAACAGTTTAACCCCTACGGATTTAACCGGATTTGCCTTCTTAATCTGTTGGAAAGAAGACCCTCCAAGGTTTTTCCAATCCCGGTTTTTAAATTGTTTCTTCACCCAATCAGTCTTGATCCAGCCCAGCTTGAGCTTGCTGCGGTCAATCTTAAACAATCTTTTGCCACTGCCTGTCGTTTTGCTTTTGACTACTTTTTCTTTCTTCACTTTCTGAACCTTCTCAGGATTAACCTGCTCGGCTTTTGTCACTTGCTCCCCACTGTCTTCCTGCTTCTTTTGAACCAATCCCATTCACCTGCCAGTAATTTACTTGTTAGATTTTTCTTTCTCTCCCCTATAAATATGTAGTATTCGACAGCTTTCTTCGTTCCCCTTTCACTTCCCAGAAATATTTTACAACTTTATTCCTATTTTTCTATAAAAAAAAGACCCCCATCTGCCGATAAACGGAGGTCCCCATGTAAATTTCATAACACTATGTTGTTAAATCATAATACAATATTGACACATTGTAGGTATTTGAGCCTACTTCTTTTTTCTCATCATATCGAAGTACGAAACCGGTTGATCTACCTTCATTTTAATCAGTTGCAACGGGTGACGAGCAGCATCTAGAACATTGCCTTCTTCATCCTGTATTTCACCGACGACCTGTTTGAAAAAGTGACCTCCCGGGCCGAAAAATTCAATTTCCTGTCCTGGTTTGAAGTGATTGCGCTGTTGAATGGTTGCCATTCCTGTTTCAGCATCATACCCCATGACCAATCCAGCGAAGTCAAAAGGTACAGCCTTTTCTTCCGGTTCATAGATATGATCTTCATGGTCTGGTGTATCATAGAAAAATCCGGTATTCAGCGGGCGATTCGCCGCTTTGTTCATTTCTTCAACCCATTCAGGTTTCAGAACATAATTTTCCGGGTCTGCCATATAGGCATCAATAGCTTGACGGTATACGTTAACCACAGTTGCCACGTAGTGGATCGATTTCATACGCCCTTCGATCTTGAAACTGTCCACGCCCACATCAATCAACTCGGGAATATGGCCAATCATGCACAGATCCTTAGATCCCATGGAGAATGAATTATCCTGTTCCTGGAACAGAGGAAGCTGATTCTCACCCAGTTTGAATGGTGCAGGTGCCTTCATCTGCATGTCCTCTTCGCTGACCCACACCGTATCTTCTCTCGCATCCTCAAACAGATCATACTTCCAGCGACAAGACTGGCAACAGCCGCCCCGGTTGGAGTCACGATCCGTAAAGTGATTGGAGAGCACACAACGTCCGGAATACGACGAACACATCGCCCCATGAATAAAGGCTTCAATTTCAATATCCACATTGGCCTTGATTTCTTCAATCTCTTCAAAGCTGGTCTCACGTCCGAGAACAACACGTGGAAGTCCTTCATCTTTCCAGAACTTCACGGCTTGCCAGTTGAGTGTGGATTGTTGAGTACTTAGATGTACCTCAAGGCCTGGCACAGCACGAAGGGCTACTTCAATAATAGCCGGATCAGCTACGATGATCGCAGAGATTCCCGCATTATAGAGGTTTTGCAGGTACGTTTCGATACCCTCAACATCCTCATTATGTGCATAGATGTTTGTCGCTACGAACACTTTGGCTCCATACTTTTTGGCAAACTCCACACCTTCACGCATCTCTTCAAAGCTGAAGTTATCCGCGTTGGAACGCAGTCCATAGGCTTGTCCACCGATATATACGGCATCTGCACCGTAATGGATCGCAAATTTCAGTTTTTCCAGATTACCCGCCGGAGCTAGCAGCTCCGGTTTGTCCAGACGGTTACGTTTCCCCGAGAACTTCCGCTGTACCGCCACTGTTTCCATTCTGTTCACCTCGTCTATTAATACACTTGTTCTTTATAGAAAAATCCAAACGACAATTCACGTTCAGGGTCCTGTAACTTCCGCACCTCAGCGAGCCACTCTTCAGAGAACGCATATGCATCAGCATCGGCTATATAACTGTCAATCGCTGTCCGATATGCACGTACAACAGCTTCATTGTAGGTGAGCGACTTTAACATACCTTCAATTTTGAAACTGTGCACACCCGCCTCCATCAACAGATGAAGATCTTCGAGGATACATATATCCTCTGAGCTCATAATGTGTGTACCGTTAATATCCTCGTAGATCGGGAATTTCTCATCCCGACGTTCAGCCTCGATCAGGAACAATCCCCGCTCTTTCCCCAGATGTCCCTCAACCGGCCGCCCTTGATGAGCCATGTAACTTTGTACCAGACTGCGCTTGGAATGATAAATATTCGTCATGCCATGCACCTGAACCTGAGCTTCCACCTTCAAAAAAGGAACCATTTCCGTCAACTCGTCCATATTCAGCTCTCGGGCAAGTACAACGCGACTCGCTCCCTTGGTTCCCCAATAGTTGGCCGTCGCATAGTTCGTTGAAGTCATCTCCGCATTCCAGTGCAGCTTCACATGTGGAGCGTATTCCTTCATGGTGGCCAGCACGGATGGGTCATTAAACTCCACACCATCAATACCGATCCTGCCAAGTGCTTGAACATATTCAGGCAATTCTTTCAACAGTTCGTTGGACATCAGATTAGTCATGGATACATACACACGCGCCTGATGTTTGGCTGCAATGGCAACTACCTCTGCTGTATCTTCCACGCTAAAGCTGCCTGGAAGACGCATGCCGAATCGATCATCTCCAATGACCAGAGCATCTGCTCCAGCCTGGAGCAGCACTTCTGCCTCTTTCACATTCGCTGCTGTAACGAGCAGTTCATGTTTCTTACTCATATAATCCCCTCCGCTTATTGCGCAGCCTTACTTTTGGCTATATTTTGCTGGTGTTCCTTATACGTTTTGGCAAATAGATGTCCAGACGAGCCATCCTTTTTTGTCACATAGAACAGATACTCCGAAGCTTCCGGATTTAGCGCTGCCTCAATGGACGGAAGACTTGGACTGGCAATTGGACCTGGTGGCAAGCCTTTGTTCAGATACGTATTATAGGGACTTTTCACCTTTAGATCCTTGAAAAACAATCGTTCCTTCGGTCTGTCGAGCAGATATTGCACGGTAGCATCAATCTCCAGCTTCATATCCTGATTGATCCGATTGTAGATTACACCTGCAACCAGAGCACGTTCCTCGTCCACTACAACTTCTTTCTCCACGAGTGACGCGATCGTCAGCAGTTCATGCAGGGAAAGGTTCTTTTCCTGGAGCTTGGCTTCCAAATCAGGAATGGAATTAATCTTGGTCTGGAATTCTTCCAGCATCCGTTGCATCACATCATGCGTGGAACTTCCCTTTTTCATCTCATACGTATCCGGGAATAGATACCCTTCCAATACGTAGCGAAGTTCTTCATCCACTGGAATATCTTTGATGATATCTACATCAAAGGCCGAAGGATCATTGGCCAGCTTGATGAATTCATCCCGATCTACTACATGCTCATAAGAAAGCTTACCCGCCATTTGCAGAACGTTATAACCCTCCGGAATCGTAAATTTCACCATTTCTTCCGGTACAACTTCGCCACTACTCAGCTTGCTAACAATCTCATCATATGTCACGCCAGGATTCATTGAATATGTACCCGCCATGAAATTAGAACCCAGTTTCTTCCACTTTAAATACCCTTTGAAGGTTAACCCACTTCGAATGAGGCCTTCTTCTTGAAGCTGATCCGCGATTTTCGAAGTTCCCGATCCGCTCTTAATCTCGAATACGACCGGTTCTGTAGAAGCTTCCACAGGACGCATCATACTCCACACGTAACCGCCTGCGCCTCCGACAAGAACTACAATGATAAGCAGTATGACTACAATTGCTTTCCCTTTCAAAAAAGAAACAACTCCTTTACACAACCAAAAAGAGCGGACTTCTCCGCCCTCCCGGTTTCTTCAATTTGAAGCTGATTTAATCTTCGTCAATGGGGAGTGTACACTCATCATACAGTTCCGAGATGTTCTCCCACTCATCGTCATCGTCGATCGTAACTAACTCTGGCATGATCTGGTCTTCACTTCCAGGTGATACCCGCAGAAGTTCAACCTCGTCATAAGGTCGCAACGAACTGCGGAGCACCGCGTACTGTTGACCGTTCACTTCGAACTCAGCCAACAAGTCATACGGTTGTGATTTACCGTTCTCTTCCTCGAGCTCAACATGAGCACCGAATGCCAGACGCAGTGAATCTGTCCATTTCAGGTCTTTGCGGCTATATTCCGTCATTTAGTTCGCTTCCTCTTCATCTTCAGCAAGAAATGTATTAAACGTCTCCTCGACGATATCCCATTCGGCATCATCTTGGATGACGAAAAGTTTAATATCGTCGCCCTCTTCTTCATAACGGAATGCATATACATCCGTTTCGCCATCTTCAGGTTCAACCGGAGCAACCATCATGTACTTGGCCTCCGAACCATCTACTTCAAACTTCATGATGACTTCGAATTCCTCTTCATTACCCTCGTCATCCGCAATGTAAATAATTTCCGCTTCTTCTTCCATACCCAGTTGATCTTCAGCCATTGTTGATCCCCCTCACCTTCTACTATTGGCATCCAAATAATTTTGCAAAATCAAGCTTGCGGCCATTTTGTCCACAACCTGCTTGCGTTTTTTCCGACTGACATCCGCTTCGATCAGCGTACGTTCTGCTGCCATGGTTGTCAGCCGTTCATCCCAAAGGTGAACAGGTAAATTCAGTTCATCCCGCAGTCGATCGGCAAAAGCAATGCATATCTCACCGCGCGGTCCTACGGTGCCGTTCATGTTTTTGGGAAGTCCGACTACGATCTCACTAATCTCATGCTCACGCACAAGTTCGGCAATCCGAGCGAACTCGCCTTCATCACGGCGGCGTTCTAGCACTTCCAATCCCTGGGCAGTCCAACCGAAGGCGTCACTCGCGGCAACTCCGATTCTTCGGTCCCCATAGTCCAAACCTAATATTTTCATCCATGCTCTCCCATCCTGGGGCCTGCTCAGGTCGATTACGAATAATCGCCTTCTCAAGCTTCAGGCTGTCTTCTGTCGGTTCATTTCCCGCTGTCTGCAAGGCTGCAACACAGCGGAAGCGGCGTACATTACCGGTGATTGGCCAGATAGGAACGTACAAGCTCTTCAATCAGCTCATCGCGCTCCTTTTTACGGACCAGACTACGTGCGTTGTTGTGACGAGGAATGTATGCCGGGTCTCCGGAAATCAGATACCCAACAATCTGGTTGATTGGATTATACTCCTTATCGACCAATGCATCATATACCGTGAGAAGAATCTCTTTGGATGATGCTTCCTGTTCGTCACCTTTCACATTAAATTTAACCGTCTTATCCATGGAGTCCATTGATGACACCTCGCTCCTGCATGAACATGGGGACCATGTCCTGCCGAATTGATTTCTGTTTATATAATAACATATTCTGACTGCCACAAGTAAACAAAGGATAAGGCAATTGTGTTTTTTGCTTGTCCTTTACTGGCTTCAGCATATTGCATCATTCGATTCCACACGCTCTCGGGTACAAAAAATAAACGAACAGAACCATTTCGATTTATTTTTTGACGATTGAAAGCCACTCAATGGATTTATGCATTATGCCCGCTAACCAGAGAAACCGCCAGTTTCAGCGCTTCATCCAGCTTGGTCGCATCCTTACCTCCGGCTTGCGCCATATCTGGACGTCCGCCACCGCCACCGCCGCACACTGCTGCGACTTCTTTGACGATTTTGCCTGCGTGTAATCCTTGTTTTACTTGTTCAGCAGGTACTGCTACAACAAAATTCACTTTGCCGTCCGCTGGAGCACCCAATACGAGTACCGCGTTAGGCAATTTTACTTTCAACTCATCTGCCACTGTACGCAACGCATCCATGTTCGGAGCATCTACGCGTGCTGCCAGCAATTGTGTATTTCCTGCTTGTACCACTTGATCGGTCAATTGACCCGCTTCCATGGCACTCAGCTTGCTTTGCAGGGATTCAGTCTCTCTGGCTGCTTCTTTCAGTTGTTGGTTCAGACCTTCAATCCGTTTAGGTACATCAGCCACATTTGCTTTGAGCAGTGTTGCTGATTGTTTAAGCAGTTCCAACTGGCTTTCCACATACAGATATGCGCCGCGGCCAGTTACAGCTTCGATCCGGCGTACGCCGGAGCCAATTCCGCTCTCGCTCACCAGTTTGAAGATTCCGATCTCTGAAGTATTATTTACGTGACAGCCGCCACAAAGTTCCAAACTGTAGTCTCCGACTTGAACAACACGTACAATATCTCCATATTTTTCGCCAAACAGGGCCATTGCACCCATTTCTTTGGCTTCATCAATAGCTTTCAGCTCGATGTTCACGTTCAGACGATTCCAGATCTGTTCATTCACCTGACGTTCAATCTCTGTCAACTCTTCCGGCGTAATACTACCGAAGTGAGAGAAGTCAAACCGCAGACGCTGTGGCTCTACGAGCGATCCTGCCTGGTTTACGTGTGTGCCGAGCACATCTTTGAGTGCCTTGTGCAGCAAGTGGGTAGCCGTATGGTTTTTGATAATGTCGCCACGTTTCGCTGAGTCTACTTCGGCGTTGATCACATCACCTACACGCAGTTCACCAGACTCCACAGTCACCAGATGTACATGTTGTCCGAGTGGAGCTTTGAACAAACCTTGTACTTTTGCTGTTACACCAGCACCTCGCAGCAAGCCCTGATCACTCACTTGACCGCCACTTTCCGCGTAGAACGGAGTCTTGTCCAGAACAACCTGACACGTCTGTCCTTCGCCTACAGATTCAACAAGGGCGTCACCAGCTACGATGGCTACCACTTTTGCTTCCGTCAACAGGTCAGTATAACCAACAAACTCGCTTTTAACCTCCAGATCAGCAAGTGGTCCGCCTTGGACTTTCATGCTCTCGTTCTCTTGACGCCCAGCACGTCCAAGCTCACGTTGTTTCTGCATGGAAGCATCAAAACCTTCACGGTCCACAGTCAGACCATGCTCTGCAGCATAATCTTCTGTCAGGTCAAACGGGAAACCGTACGTATCATACAGTTTGAAAGCTTCAGGTCCGCTAATAACGGTGCGTCCTTCGGATTTGGCTGTGCCGCTGATATCAGCCAGAATAGCCAGACCATCTGTTAGTGTTTCGTGGAAACGCTCTTCCTCGGTTTTGATTACTTTGGCGATGAACTCCTGTTTGTCTACTACCTCAGGGTAGTACATGCCCATCACTTCACCAACGGTTGTTGTCAATTCATACAGGAATGGACGGTCAAGTCCAAGCACTTTTCCATAACGAACTGCACGGCGAAGCAAGCGACGGATGACATATCCACGTCCTTCATTACTTGGCAGAACGCCATCACCTACTGCAAAAGCAACCGTACGGATATGATCGGCAATGACTTTCAATGCAACATCAATCTCTACGCTGTCGTTATATTTCACACCCGCAAGAGCGGCTGTTCTTTGAATCATCGGTTGGAACAGGTCTGTGTCGAAGTTGGAATCCACATTTTGCAGAATGGAAGCAAAACGCTCCAAACCTGCACCTGTATCAATGTTTTTGTTAGGAAGCGGTGTGTAGCTGCCGTCCTTGTTATGGTTGAACTGGGAGAATACCAGATTCCATACTTCCAGGTAACGTTCGTTTTCCCCACCTGGATACATTTCAGGATCGCTCATGTCGTTTCCGTAAGCTTCGCCGCGGTCATAGAAGATCTCGGTACAAGGTCCACATGGGCCTTCGCCGATATCCCAGAAGTTTTCATCCAATTTAATGATACGCTCAGCAGGCAGTCCTACTTTTTCGTTCCACAGTTTGAAAGCTTCTTCATCTTCCGGATATACCGTTACGGAAAGACGTTCCGGATCGAATCCGATCCACTCTTTGCTGGTCAAGAATTCCCAAGCCCATGTTACGGTCTCTTCCTTGAAGTAATCTCCAATAGAAAAGTTGCCGAGCATTTCGAAGAACGTATGGTGACGACGCGTTTTACCAACATTCTCGATATCATTGGTACGGATACATTTTTGGGAGTTCGCTAGACGCGGGTTCTCCGGCTTCTCACGTCCGTCAAAATATGGTTTGAGCGGTGCCATACCTGCATTGATCCACAAAAGAGAAGGATCGTTGTGAGGCACGAGCGATGCGCTCGGCTCGATTTTGTGACCTTTACTTGCAAAAAACTCTATCCATTTGGACCGGATTTCACTGGCTTTCATACTGGATGCCCCCATTAAATTATAATAGTCCGTTGCGTATTCGCTCCGGTTGGTCAACATTGTTTTTGTAAAAATAAACACAAAAAACGCCCCTGAATAATCAGGGACGATGTTATCGCGGTACCACCCTGGTTATTGCTGTTCATCCCTTGCTGCCCGGACAAACAAACAATCTCCTCGTTAATGCGAAATAACGGTCGCTCCCGGCAGGGTTGTCCTGCACTCCGAAATTAGCTTTCCGCCGCTTCATCTTTCAAGACTCTTCCAGCCATCAGTTCAGGCTCACCCTGATCCGATGAAGTCTATTCTCTGAGGAAAGGAACCCTCGGCGTACTTTATTTCATCATCGATTTCATGTTCTCAACATACACACTCATTATATCGGTAGCACAAGCGGGTGTCAACGCGGCCTCGTTGATGTTTTAACCCTGCTATTTAGTCGGTCCTTCGTTTGATGTAATAGGCGAAAAAGTGTTGCACAATCACCTTCAGCACGGCAAAAACGGGTACTGCCAAAATTAAACCTACAATGCCTGCCAGTTCACCTCCGACGAGCAGTGCAAATATAATCGACAGTGGATGCAGATGCAACGTACGTCCCACCACCTGAGGAGAAATAACATTACTCTCCAACACCTGGCACAGTGTGTTCACAATGACAACAAGTAGTACCATTTTAAACGATACGGTTGATGCCATGACCACAGCAGGAGCAGCTCCAAGGAAAGGCCCCAAGTAGGGCACAATGTTAAACACAGCTACAATGCTTGCAAGTAGCAGGGCATACGGCATATCAATGACGATATAACCAATGTAGGCAAAGATACCAACAATGACACAGACAATAAACTGTCCCCGAATGTAGTTCCCCAGTGCAGTATCGATCTCTTTCATCACCGAGACAATCGCTTTCCGACGTGAACGCGGAAGATACGCCACAATGGTGCGCTCAAACACCTCAAAGTCTTTTAACATATAAAAGATCAGAAATGGCACGATAAACACATTGAATAACACATTAATGGTCGCCCCGATATTGTCCATAAGCACAGTAATTCCCTGAGTTAGTCGATCCTCCATCTGAAAAAACCAACTGTTCATGCCTGTTCGCACACTTGGCGGCATTAATTTGTGATCCATATTGTTCATCAGGCTCTGGGCACGCATGGATAGCTCCGGCATATGCTCGTTGAGTTCCCCCAGCTGTTCAATCAATACCGGAATGACATTCATCAGAATGACACCGAGGCATGTCAGGAAAAAGGCATATATGAGTAGAACCGCAATTGTACGCGGCACCTTGCGCCCTCCCAGCATGCTGACAATCGGATTAAGTACATAGGATATGATAAGGGCTACGATAAAGGGTGCCAGCACTGTTTTCAGGAACGCATATATGTGAAGCAGTAAAGGCCGCAGCAGCCAAATAAAATATAAAATGATCAATCCGAGCAGCAGCCAGATCGCGTAACGGAACAGCTTGTTTTTGGTTAATTGCTCCACTTGCATCTCTCCTTTTGGACTGGCTCTGAGAGTCAGTATATGTAGGAAAGGTAATATTTATTAACACAGCGCAAAAGTGGAAAGGAGTAATCCGAACATTTTTTCTTAAACCCAAAAAAAACGCCTCCTTCATCAGAGAAGGAAGCGCATTTTGCAGTACGGGTTAGCATATAATCAACCATACACCAGCCGAACCACTATGTAACCGCATCTATATACATCTGCCAACAATTAGCGACAGCCTCCCATGACAGACATTGTCATGAAACCGCATATAGAGGAAGTTATTCTGCTTATTAAGAAGAAGCGTGAAGATGAGGGAAGTCTTGTGGCAGCTCGTCCCCGAAAAACAGATCATCCAGGGAACTCAGCGTACCGTCTTCTTCCACCTGATATACAGACATTTTCTCACCGTTCACCGTTAATTCGATAAAGCATCCCCAGCAATAAAACTGGTGGGAACCAATTTTCCCGATATCTTTGGAACTACAGTTTGGACATTTCATATTCATTCACCTATCCATTAACAGAATGAATGGCATTTTCCAAGCGTTGTTCACTCAGAGACGGCACCATAATGGCACTTTCCCCGATGGACATATCGCTTGTACATGGCAGCCATTTGCGGCCCTCGATCAGATCGGACACAAAACCGTCCGTAATTTCAATCCCTATTATTGTATTTCCCAACTCTTGGTCAAAATAAACATCGGAGACACGCCCGAGCAGCAAACCTTCTTCGGTGAGCACGGACATCTCCTTCAATTTAGACCGACCGAGGAGGTACGTGTATTTTATGTCGTCGGCTCCCGTCTTGCGGACAGCCTGTTGATTACGGATCATGACGGCATCTTCGCCGTAGGCAACGATATCTTGCCACTGCACGATTTTGACATGATTGGTAAACAGACCTTTGTTCTCAAGCTCAATGCCTTCGATCTCCCAATCATCATTCACAATGAAATCCTGGATTTTACCGACCTGCTTCCCGTCCTCAACATCAAAAACGGCAAGTCCGATCATTTCCTGAAGCTTCATCGCTGGGTCCCCCTCATCTTCTTATCATTAAATAGGCGCGGCGCTATTGCTAGGTATGCCCAAAGTTGATGAGTGGCAATCAGACGCCGATCATCAAAACCGCTTCTATCCAACCGATGAAATGGAACTTCTTCCCTCCTTCTGTTCCATGTGTAAAGTTCCCCTTAGGGTCTATTACGCAGTCGTCCAAGAATGGTTCCAATTTTTTCGGCGGTTATCATGATTTCTTCCGTAGTATTACCCAATCCCCAGCTAAATCGAATCGCAGAGTGTAAAAATGTTTCAGGCAATTTCATCGCTTTGAGCACATGAGAGACTTCAAGTGAACCGGAAGTGCAGGCAGAACCGCTTGCAACAGCAATTCCTTCCATATCCAGATTCATTAACATCGTCTCTGTGGACACTTCCGGAAAGCTGATATTCAGGATGTTTGGCAGCGTATGCTCCAGGTGTCCATTCACGTGAAAGTGCTCCGTACCCACATGAATTTCAAGCTGTTCCAACAAAAGTTTACGCAATTCCAAATCATGCTGACGATGCACCTCCGTCTGTGCTGATGCAATCTTGAGAGCCTCTGCAAATCCGGTAATACCTGCGATATTTTCCGTACCAGCCCGACGCTGACGCTCTTGCAACCCACCGTGAGCTCTTGCTTCCAGCACAATTCCTCGCCGTACATAGAGTGCACCCACGCCCTGAGGTCCGTTGATTTTATGCGCAGAGAAGCTGATCAGATCCACAGGCAGTTCCTTACAGGAAATATTCTGGCTGCCCAGAGCCTGAACCGCATCGGTATGGAAAAGGATATTATGCTGACGGGCAAGCTCACCTACCTCGCGAATCGGCTGAATGGTGCCCACTTCATTGTTGGCATACATCATGGTAATCAGCACCGTATCCGGCCGAATGGCCTCTTGCAACTCATCCAGATTTATTCGTCCATGACGATCCACAGATAGATAGGTTACTTCATAACCTTGCCGCTCCAATTCCTGACACGTATGCAAGACAGCGTGGTGCTCAATTGCGGTTGTAATGACGTGTTTCCCCTTATCCTGCCTGGATGAGACTGCTCCAAAGATTGCCAGATTGTCGCTCTCCGTGCCGCCTCCAGTGAATACCAATTCGTCCGGGAAACAGCCCAAAGACGCCGCAATGACATCCCTTGCTCCGCTGACAGTCCGTTTGGCCTCACGCCCAAAGGCATGGATACTTGATGCATTGCCAAATTGTCCTGTCATGACGTTCATCATCGCTTCTGCGACTTGTGGATGCATAGGTGTCGATGCGGCGTGATCCAAATAAATTCGTTTCATTTATCTTCACCCCGTTATATGTTAAATTTCTATCTCATGGCAAACTGTCAAAATTGGAAACTGAAACGGATGCTCTATTGTCACATCTTCGTGTATAATGTTATATATCCATTTCAAAAAGGAGAGAGAGACATGAGTAATCCCATTCTCAGGCAGATTCTGAATCAGCTTCAACAAATGGACAAACGATTCGACAGTATTGATGGACATCTTGGAAAAATAGACCACCGGTTTGATGCTATGGAAGAGAGGCTCGGTGCCGTAGAGAGCAGACTCGACACTGTTGATCGCACACTCAATGCTATTGAGGAACAAACTAAAAACATTCCGCTTCTTCAACAAGCTGTTCTGGAAACATTGACAGTTACGAAACGTCTTGACGCTTCCCAATCCGCCTCTGAACGCAAAGTAACTACCGAATTGAATACCCATCAGCACAGCATTGATATTTTGAATCGCCGTCAGTTACGCTTGGAAGCTGATATAGAAACCTTAAAAAGTCGCTGATTTACAAGTGATCCAGTTAAGTTCACACTTGACCATCTTGTTAATCCCGCGGCTGAATACATAGCCCTGCTCAATTAAAATGATCTGCAGAAATTGAAGAACAAAGTACCCATTGGCATGTCTAAAGCCCCCAAATTGGAGGCTTTATTGTGTCTTCTGTGATGCGAATTAGTGACCTTAAATGTAAAACATGTAGCTGTCTTTTTTGTCCTGATCCTGGAAGGTAATCAGGTCTTTCAGTGTTGTGGAATCCAATACTTCCGCAATCCCGTCACGAATACGCAACCACAGATCACGCTTCGCCGGATCATCTTCCTCCGTGAAGTCTACTGGAGAGATTGGCCCTTCCAGTACACGGATTACATCGCCTGCAGTCACGGTTGCAGGATCACCCGCAAGGATATAACCGCCGTAAGCACCTCTAATGCTTTTCACCAGTCCTGCATTACGCAGTGGAGCAATCAGTTGCTCCAAGTAATGCTCCGAGAGCTGGTTGCGCTCAGCAATGCTTTTAAGTGATGTAGGGCCTTCGCCTATTCTGGCAGCAAGCTCCATCATGATTGTGAGGCCGTAACGGCCTTTTGTCGATATTTTCAAAGGAGTCACCTCTTTCAATTTTCAGAAACGATTGGAAACTTTATATTTAATCCTATGGTCCATGACCGTCTGTTTCACGATCTGTCCACAGCGGAGATGCATTGAGATTAGCATAAACCTTCTAATCCTCCGTATTCCGATCATAACCCTCAGCTAATGTTAACATATCTGCATGCTTTATGGAAAAGAAAGATTGACGATATTCCAAAATGTGCGTCTGTGGTGGACACTATCCAAAATTGGCCGGGTGTATCGTATCTTGAGTCCGGTTATGCTAGAATAAGAAACGAAACACATTTATATATAGAAATGGTGATAACGATGTCCAAAACAATTGAAAATACACGGGTCGTCGTTGGCATGTCCGGAGGTGTCGATTCTTCCGTTACCGCACTGCTGCTGAAAGAGCAAGGGTACGATGTCATCGGCATTTTCATGAAAAACTGGGATGACACCGACGAGTTCGGCCACTGTACCGCTGAAGAAGATTCAGAGGATGTACGCCGCGTATGTGAACAGATCGGCATTCCTTACTACACTGTCAACTTCGAGAAAGAATATTTTGATAAAGTATTTACCTATTTCCTTGATGAATATAAGTCGGGCCGCACGCCAAATCCGGATGTCATGTGTAATCGTGAGATCAAATTTGGTGAATTCCTGAACAAAGCTCTGGATCTCGGCGCAGATTATGTAGCCACAGGACACTATGCTCGTCTGATTGAAGAAGATGGCACACTCAAGTTGCTTCGTGGTGTGGACAACAATAAGGATCAAACGTATTTCCTTAACGCACTCAATCAGAACCAGCTGTCCAAAGCCATGTTCCCGATTGGTCATCTGCCCAAACCGGAAGTACGCAAAATCGCAGAAGCGGCTGGTTTGTATACTGCCAAGAAAAAAGACAGCACAGGTGTCTGCTTCATCGGTGAGCGTAATTTCAAAGAGTTCCTGAGTAACTATCTGCCTGCCAAAGGTGGAGACATGGTTGATATCGCAACCGGTGAAGTCAAAGGTCGCCACGACGGTCTGATGTACTACACACTTGGACAGCGCCAAGGTCTTGGCATTGGTGGTTCCGGCAATGGTGAACCCTGGTTTGTTGCAGACAAGAACCTGGAGAAGAATCAACTGCTTGTTGTTCAGGGCGATGCCCATGCAAGCCTGTACTCCACTGGTCTTACCGCAACGGGTGTGAACTGGATTGCTGGTGCAGAGCACATGCCTAATGTGCCATACCGTTGTACTGCCAAATTCCGCTATCGTCAGCCGGATCAAGGTGTAACATTGACCTGGCAGGAAGATGGAAGTGTGGATGTACAATTTGACCAGCAGCAAAAAGCCATCACGCCAGGACAAGCCGTTGTTTTCTACGACGGAGAGGTCTGCCTGGGTGGGGGTACGATCGATCAGGTGCAAAAAGTACCTGTACCCGCAATGCAATAATAGAGCTTGTCCATTAAAATGCGGATTATACACAATACCGTGTATCCCTATAAAAAAAGCCGTCTTTCATGTATACCATGAAGGATGGCTTTTTTCCTGCTTATTTTTGCAAAAAAATAAAAAATAGTTCGTTATGCAGTCAACCAGACTCCTGCCCAGGCGGCCAACACCCCAACTAGAACCGAACTTACAACGTAGAGCGCCGCGCTTGCGTATCGTTGTCGACCCATAAGTCCTAACGTCTCATAACCAAAGGTAGAGAACGTGGTGTACGCACCGCAAAATCCGGTTCCCCACATCACCCAGATTCCATCTGAGATCATTGCAGATTCATGCCACCCATATAACAACCCAAGCAACAGTGAACCACTGATGTTGATGATCCATGTTCCCCATGGAAAGGCCATTCCCAGCAAGCCAGAGACCCATTTTCCCAGACTGTAACGCAGTACCGCACCCAGCACACCTGCAAAGCCAATCCACAGGATCATGAGGCATCACCCTCTTGTCTTTGTGCTCCCAACATACGATGTCCAAGGCTCATTCCCAGCGCACAGAGCAACAATCCTGCCAACAGACTCACGATCATATAAATAGCGGCACTGATCCATTCGCCCCCTTCGGATAAACGAACAATATCAAGCGTAAACGTGGAGAATGTCGTAAATGCGCCAGTAAAACCTGTACCAATCGCCAGTCGAAGTTGTGGTGTTATTTTGCCTGGAACAGCTATGGTAAAGAACCAACCCAAAAAAAGGCTGCCCATCGCATTGATTAACAGCACCGCCCAAGGGAACCCCCCATGGACAGTTGGTATCGCTAACTGTATGGCATATCGGGTCAATGTACCGAGAAATCCACCCGCCCCTATATACAAAAGCTCTTTCATGTTGTGTGCATCTCCCGAGTGATCTGACTGATCTTATAGATCTCTGCGCCGCTGTTGGTTCAGCCTGATCTTCGATTCGTTACCCTGCTCCGTTGCCTCATAGAATACTCTCCGTGAGAGCTGCTTTGGCAAATATTCTTGTTTCACGTAATGCCCCGGATAGTTGTGTGGATATTGATAGCCCTCATGTCCAAGCTTCACGGCACCTGAGTAATGCGTATCTCGTAAGTGAAGCGGAACTTCTGCCGATTTCATCTCATCAATCGCGTTCATGGCTTTGGAAATGGCGGTGTACACCGCATTGGATTTTGGACTTTCGACCGCGAACAGAATCGCTTGTGCAATGTTCAGCTTGGCTTCGGGCCAGCCGTTATTTCGGTACGCATCAAGTGCTCCAATCGCCTGAGTCATGGCTTGCGGGTTTGCAAGTCCAATATCTTCACTGCTCGCTGCAATCAGACGCCGAATGAAGGTCATCGGGTCCATGCCGAGCTTCTCCACCGCGTATAGAAACCAAAACAACGCCGCATCACTGGAACCCCGAATACTCTTGTGAAATGCAGACAGCACATCATACTGTGTGGATTCATCTGCCTTCACAATGGGGCGCCGAATAGACTCTTCAGCTACACCAAGCGTGATATGAATGGACCCATCCTTCTCCGGTGGCGTGGTCAACGCAGCCAGTTCAAGCGCATTAAGCGCACGCCGAATATCTCCGTTGGCCATCGTGGCAATATGCTCTAGCGCCTCATCGTCCGCCTGTAGTTCCATGAACCCCAGACCTTTGTCCACATCACTCAATGCTCTGCGCATTGCAATTAGGGAATGATCCTTGTTCAGCGATTCCAGCTGGAACAGGGTGGAGCGACTCATCAAGGCTCCATTGACATAATGAAAGGGATTCTCTGTTGTTGCGCCGATAAAAATAATCGTACCCTTCTCTACCGCTGGCAATAGCGCATCCTGACGTGAACTGTTAAACCGATGTACCTCGTCGAGGAACAAAATGGTTTTTGTTCCATACAGCTGTTTGTTCGTTTGGGCCTGTTCGATAACTTCACGCACATCCTTGACGGAAGCTTCCACTGCATTCAGACGTACGAACTGTCCTTGCGTTTGCTGGGAAATAATATGTGCCAAGGTTGTCTTGCCACATCCCGGAGGGCCGTATAACAAGATGGACGAAATCTGATCAGCCTCGATGGCGCGCCGGAGTAATTTCCCTGGTCCAATAATATGTTCCTGTCCAATATATTCATCCAGATGCTCTGGCCGCAAGCGGTCCGCGAGCAGTCTAGCTTGTGGTTTTGAGTCCTGTTGAAACGAAAATAAATCCATTGCTCATCACTTCCTTAACGGATTGCCTTGCCTTGATTACAATTATACTTCTGATGGTTCTCCACTCTCTATCATATCATACTCTCGCGGTAACATAGCCATAAATGCATGAAGTGCACTGCTGACAAAGGTATCCTTGCGAGTAATAAAATGAGTCATCATGCGATTCATACCTACGGGGAGTGTATGCGTGCGCAATAATCCATTTTTGATCTGATGCCTAATCACAATCTCTGGTAATAAGGAAATTCCCATACCGGACGTAACTCCACTAATAATCGCTTCAAGGGTTCCGAATTCCATAATTACTGGACGGGTAACACCACCCACCTCTAACCATTCCTCCAAAACCTGACGATAGGAACACCCCATGCTGTAGACAAGAATAGGTTTACTCTTAAGATCTTCATCCGTAGGACCCATACCAGAATAGACAACAAATAGTTCCTCATCAAATACGGGAATAGAAACGATATCAGGATGATCACAGGGACAGCCTATAAATGCTCCCTCCAATTCATACCCAATAACCTGATCCATAAGCATCTGCGAATTGCCAGTAACCAGTGACAAGGAGACATCTGGATACTGTTTGTAATATCTGACGAAAAGTTCAGGTAGCCGCACGGCCGCTGAGGTTTGTGTAGAACCTATTCGCATTGGACCCGATGGTGTGCTCGTCGCCCGAAGCGCCTTGGAAGCATCATTCAGCAAGCCAATAATTTTATCTGCATAGGTCAGCAGCATCTCTCCGGCTGGAGATAACGTCATGCCTCGGTTATGACGAATGAACAACGTTGTACCTACTTCTGCTTCCAGATGCCGAATTCGTGCCGTTACGTTGGATTGAACATACCCCAGTTTAGAGGCAGCTTTGGTCAGATTCCCTTCCTGTGCAACACACTGAAATATTCTAAGATCCCCGCTCTCCATGGTCCCTCCACTCTGACATCATTCAAAATGATATCCGCTTCATTACCAATCATTATACTTCATGTGTAAACCGGACTACAATTCATGTAGATCCCAAACCAGTCATCTGACTGGATGATGATAAGGAGTGTTCAGCATGACATACTGGAAAAATAGAGTTGCTCTGATCACAGGTGGTGGAACAGGTATAGGACGTGCTGTAAGTGAGATGCTCGCTGAACGCGGAGCCTTGGTCGCTGTCAACTATTCCCGCTCACAAGATGCAGCAAGAGAGACTGTTCAACACATTTTGGATACGGGAGGCCATGCATTCGCCGTTCAAGCTAATGTTGCCAATGATCTTGATGTCCGGCGGATGGTCACTACAATAACTGAAACCTACGGCCCGATCACTGCACTTGTAAATAACGCCGGAATCACGCGTCATATCCCCATGCACGATCTGGAGTCTGTTACAGATGACGTCTGGAATGAGCTACTTGATGTGAATGTGAAAGGCATGTTTCATTGCGCTCGTGCAGTGACGGAAGGCATGAGACAGGCTGGCGGTGGTTCTATCGTGAATTTGGGCAGCATCGCAGGCAGTACGGGCTCGGGCTCCTGCCTCCCTTACGCCGTCTCCAAAGCGGCCGTTCACGGTCTAACTTTATCACTTGCGCACGCACTCTCACCACACATTCGGGTGAATGCTATCGTCCCTGGCGCAGTTGCTACAAGGTGGTGGGCTGGAAACGAGGAGCGAATGTATCGTCTTGGTGGAGAAGTGTTATTACAGCATATTGCCTCACCTGAAGATATCGCACACATGATCTGTGCTGCGCTGGAACAGCAATCCATGACCGGGCAACTAATTACTGTAGATAGCGGACAGACGTTATGAGCTCCAGTCATGATAAAGATACCCGGATCATCAAACCATTGAAATATACATTATTGATCATTTTGACAACGTTAATCATGGGCACTTCTTTTCCAGTTGGCAAGATCGGCATGTTATATGCCCCACCTTTCCTGCTCATGGGCATACGTTATATACTGGCAGGTGGCTTGATGGCCTTGTTCCTTCGTAAACGTCCTTTGCCTACTGGATGGCAGTCTTGGTTGAAAATAATCCTTATTGGCCTGTTCCAATCCGCAGGAGTGATGGGCTGCGCCTACTACAGCATGAACTGGATTACATCCGGTGAATCCGCCATTATTACGTTTACCAATCCGCTACTGGTCATTATCCTCAGTGCTCTCTTATATAGAGTGACCTACCGTTTCAGTCAGTGGATCGGTGTTATACTCGGTTTCATCGGGATTATGTTAACCTTTGGAATGCAAATGAGCTTTAGCCCCGGAACCTGGATTGGATTTGGTGGAGCGATCTCCTTTGCCGTGTCCACATTGCTCATCAAACGCTGGGGCAATGGCTACGATACTTTTGTCTTAACAGCCTATCAGATGCTTGCTGGAGGTGCTGCGTTGCTTCTGCTGAGCGTATGGACTGAACAGCCTCACTTTACGATCAATACCACCTCGGTTATGGCGCTGCTCTGGTTAACGCTTGTTTGCTCCATCATTCAGTTCTCACTCTGGTTTTATCTGCTTCAGAATAGTGACCCAGCCCAAACCAGTTCGTATCTGTTTCTGGCGCCGTTCTTTGGTGTACTATCGAGTTGGATTTTACTAGGAGAGCACGTTCAGTGGTTTGCATTAGCAGGCGGTTTATTTATTGGTGTTGGCATATTCCTGGTGAACCGTCGCTCATCCAGAATGAGAAATAGCGTAACATAAACTTGAACTCCCCCATCGTTCTTCCTTGGAAGATTAATCATTTCTCGCACAAAAGCAAAAAAGGCATGCGCTTATGGGACTCTCCATAAACGTCATGCCTTTTTCTGTATAAATAAACTTTATCTAGCCAAGCTCTGGCCAACCCTGAATGGTTACGGACTCGCCATCGGGATTATGTGTTGCAGCCGCATAGATCGGCAGTTCACCGTCATGGAACAACCACAATTCGTGCAAGGCCCGTGTACAACCAACGTACAACAGCTTTGCATCACCTGCATTTGGCAAATAATGCTTCTGATCTACGTCTGCCACAATAACGGCATCAAACTCCAACCCTTTAGACAGATAGACCGGTAAAACGGAGTGCCCACCTGTGTACTGCTTTTTGCCACCATCGATCAAGTTTAGATCCCAGCCTGCAGCCTGTAGGTCACGGTGAAGTTCCTCTGCTTCATGCAGTGTACGAGTCAGGATGGAGACCGTTCGGTAGTCTTTGACCGTTAACAGCTTCAAAGCCTGCTCCAGACTCGCCGTCCGCCCTTCGCCTCCATAAGCCAACGTCCGAACCGGATCACCACTACGGAAAACAGGAATCGCCGTAATCCCGCTCTTGACACCACGTTCCAGAATCGTGTTGGCATAATCGATAATTTCCATCGTTGAACGATAACTTCGGGTCAATGCAAAGTATGCATTCTGTTCCTCAGGAAATAAAGAACTCATCTCTTCCCACGCATGAACACCACGGTACTCATGAATGCCTTGAGACAAGTCACCCAGTATGGTGAAGGAATGCCCTTTGACGAACTGATCCAATAACGCCACATGAAAAGGGGAAAAGTCCTGCGCTTCATCGATCACAATATGATCAAACCGCTCCGAGCCCTCAATATCATGGACCAATGTATGAATGTATACCAATGCAGGCAGATCCTCTTCACGGACGATATCCTGTTTCAGATCTGCTGCGGTTTGTTTCATGACTAGTTTTGGAATCAGCCCGCTGAGCGAGGCTGGCACACAGCCGCCCTTTCCAGCTTTGAACAGCTGTTTGTATAACGTAAGCGGCTCGTATTGAGGCCATTTTTTGGCATAAGCTTTCTCACGAGTAGACGCTTTTTTCTTGCGTTCTTTACGCACAGCTTCTGGCATCGGTTTCTTAAGTTCCATCTCAATCCAGCGGTGAACTCTCGCCATAACCCGTTCTTTGCGTTTGGCCAGTGGATAATGTTTGTATTCCTCACCGAACCAGTTCTCGATCTCTGTCTTGCTAAGCACCTTACCATCCCATGGACTGAAGTCCGTATCCGGTACGGAATCCGCTTCCATCCCCGACAACCATTCTCGAATAAGCTCCATGAAACGGATGGATCCTTTGTAACGCCCAGGTACATCATCATTCAATTCAGGTCGTGCATCAGGTTTTTCGAACCAGGTGTTCAATGTATCCGACGTATTCGCCAAAGGCATATCCAGCCCCAGCAGGTTCATCGCCCAATCCGGGAATGTCCGCTGTTGAATGTCCCCTACTCCAAGTTCCGGAAGCACATCAGAAATGTAGTCCAGGAACATATGGTTGGGTGCAAAAATAACCATTTTCTCCGCAGATACCTGCTCCTTATACTGATATAGCAAAAAGGCAAGTCGATGCAGGGCAACCGTCGTTTTCCCGGATCCAGCTACACCCTGAATGATCAATGCAGTGTTTCTCGCCGCACGAATAATCAGATCCTGCTCCGCTTGAATCGTAGATACGATATCACGCAGTTTGTTATCCTTGTTCTCTCCGAGACGATAAACGAGGAATTCATCAGATACCGCTGGCTGGTCGCTATCACGGTTATATGTATCCGCCACACGTTCCAATATCCGCTGCCGAATGACAACGTTTCGTTTCAGATATACGAGACCTTCAATAAGCCCTTCCGGGGCTTCATACGTAGCGGAGGCTTCCCCTCCCGTAAATGAGTAAAACAGGCTTGCGACAGGAGCACGCCAGTCGATGACGAGCGGATGCTCTCCCACCTCTTCGCGGTCTACGCCAATTTTGCCAATATACAGCGGTTTCCGTGCACCACTGCCCTGTTCTTCGAAATCCAAGCGTCCGAAATAGGGTTGCTGCGCGCTCTTGGACAAGGCGGTGCGGCGCTCTTCGCGTCCAGCTTCCAGCACTTGTTCTGTGAAGTCGTGGCCGGTGTATACCGGAATGTTCTGCAGTCGTTCCAGCTGACTATCCACTTCCTCCATCGTTCGCTCTAACCTGTACTCTTCTTCTTGATAGGCACTTTGAAAGCTGTCTGACATGTTTCAGTTACCTCCTAAGAATATGTTTTGCTCTGCATCGCCTAGATCTGGCAATACAAAAGGATACTTACTATATCACATAGGGCAATTGAAAGCCACATCCGTTTTTGTAGGCTTACTTTTGTAATATATGAGGCTCATCTGAATTGATAATTAATGATGGCACTGACAAGCGCACAACAACCAAACAGAATAAACCACCAGGCCCACTTGTTTCTGGCCAGCCTGCGCCTGCTGTTTAATGCGCCGTAAATCCCGATTAGCAGTACGATGGTGGAAAAACTAATCCCTACAATCCAACCAGCCATTATACCTACCGCCCCCCTTTGTTTTCAGTACACACGAACAGTCTCTCATTTCCTGGATTTTAGATGAAAAGCTCCTCCTCGAATATCCACTTGGAATTCACTTTTTCCACTTTTGTGTATTAGACAGTTGCTGTCCCCATGAAGGGGAGTCAAATCAAATTCGCTTTTTAACGCTCCTGATCTTCTTTTAAGTAAAATTCGGAAACCTTCGTTATCTGGAATGGAAACCACTACTTTTGATCCTGTGGATACGGAATGCAAGCTCTCCGGCATCTTGAGACAATCCATATTCAATCCTCTGCCTGTAGTTGTATACTGCAAGTGACGGAATTCCCCTGATATGTCGATCTTGGCTGAACTGGATTGAAGATTAAGCTTATCTGCACTAAGGTGCTGCCCTTTCACTATCGATGCCAATGCACACAGTTCAAGCTCATCCATCCTCCCTGATAGGTCTACACTACCTGAGGTGATCTTACATTGACAGCGAGTGGCCAGAAGCCGATTCAACCGGAGTTGTCCTCCTGTGGAGTTTAGTAAAATACGATCAAAAACCCGATCAGGAAGCTGAATCTCCAATGCTGTTCTAGCAATATTTATTCCAACGAGGCCTCTCCTTTTTCTCCCGTCTACAATGCTTAAGGTATCCCCTCGTATGTTAACTTGCATCAGCCTTCGCTTGGAAAAGCACGCATCCGCATATTGCATAACGTGAATCAGTTCATCCACACTCGGAAGAACTCTGATATCTCCTGACAACCAATTTAACTGTATATCATGAATGGGTTGATCAATGTCTATGCTCTTGCATATGGCAAGCTCACTACTTTTCAACATCTTTTCCCTCTCCATTTCAAACAATCAGGTATATGTTTATTCCGCCTCCGCATAGCCTCCTGTGCTGGCATGGCGATTCGTAATTCGCTGAATGAGCTGTTCGCTAACGATATCTGCTCCCAAGAGCTTCATCATGTGTTGCAAAAACTTAAGCCTTTCCAATGTCTGCTCCTGATCTCTGCCAAATAGAAAAGGGTTGATCCAAATGTTAACAAGCAGCATGAAGATTTCAGCACACTCCAGCGGATATTCGACTGAAATGGACCCATCTTCCTTGCCTTGTTCCATAATATTGGCAATAATTCGTGCATCCTTCAGAACACCTTTTCTGATCCCTCCAAGAACAAACTGCGGATTCTTGATCTGAGTGCTAAGAACCTGATCAATTGAGTTGGACTGAATTCCAGGATCAACGATAATATTTTCCAAAATACTGATGAGCTTCTGTCTGGCATTCGGAGCATGCGTGTTCTGGATGAGTTCCATAAACATGTCTTCTGCCCGCCCGAGCTCCTTCTCCATCACTGCACTAAGGATATCCTCCTTGGATTTGAAATGATGATATATCGCACCTTTAGACATACCTAATTCATCTATAATGTCTTGAATACTGGTTTTTTCATATCCCTTTTCGGTAAACATTTGAGTTGAGACAGTCAGAATCAGGTCCAGTGTCTGCTCAGGATATTTATTTCTGGCCATAAGTTCCTCCTTATACATACCAACGGTCGGTATCTATAATATAGAGTATGTTGGTCTTACTGTCAATATGAGGAATTTTAGAAAAAGAAAAAGGATCTCCGTTGAAATACCTCATGGGTATTACGGAGACCCTGTATTAATGAGAATTACTCTTCGTTTTGTACTGTAGTTGCATTGCCTTCCTGTGCCACAAACTGTTTTTGAGCTAACTCACGGTATACCGGATGATTGCTAATTAATTCCGTATGCGTTCCTGTTCCGGTAACATGCCCATGCTCCAATACAACAATCTGATCGGAATCCACCACTGTGGACAATCGGTGCGCGATCACGATCGTAGTTCTTCCTTCCATCAGATTGGACAATGCTTGCTGTACTTCATACTCCGAGGTGCTGTCCAGACTGGATGTCGCTTCATCCAACATAAGAATATCCGGACTGCGCAGTAAGGCACGAGCAATAGCAATCCGCTGACGTTGGCCCCCGGATAACTTGATTCCCCTCTCGCCCACTTCCGTGTCATAGCCCTGTGGCAGCTTGTCGATAAAGTCGGCAGAATAGGCCATCTCAGCAGCTCGTCGGATCTCATCCATCGTGGCCTCACGACCTAATCCGTACGTGATGTTGTCTTTGATCGTACCCGCCATAAGTGGACTTTCCTGAGATACATACCCAATCTTGCTGCGCCAGGAGGCCAAAGAATAATCTGTTATGGCTTGTCCCCCATATGAAATATGGCCTGAATCGGGCATATAAAACTGCTCCATCAAAGAGAACAGTGTTGATTTGCCGCTACCGCTTGGACCGACAATGGCTGTCACTTTTTGTGTAGGTACCGTCAAATTGATTCCGTGCAACACTTCCTCACCTGTAACATAGGAAAAATGTACATCATGGAATGCAATCGTCTCATTTCCTTTTGGCGCTACCTTAGTGCTGTCATGTGGCTCTTCCTCATCGGCAAGAATAGCTTGTATGCGCTCCGTTGCACCTACGACTTTTTGCAAACGGGAGTATAACGTCGTGAATTGTCCCATTGGCATAATGACCTGGAACAACAGTAAAATGAACGCAACCAGTTCACCAGGCGACAACAGTCCAGACGCTACGCGCATTCCCCCCACACCCAGAATAACGACTAGAACGGCAGTCATGACAAATGTAAACAAAGGACCGATCAGAGCAAGAATGCGCGCTTCCTGCAAGCCAAAAGCAAACATTTTACGAATCCGGGAATCTCCTGCTTCCACTTCCTGTTTCTCCGTTCCGTAAGCTTTCACCAAGCGGATCTCGCCAATAACCTGACTGAGCACGGACGTAAGACCAGCCATCTCATCCTGCTGCTTCTTGGAGATCTTGTACATTTTCTTACCCACCGGCAACAGAATCAACAGCGTAAGCGGCACCAGACTCAGAATAATGAGCGACATCACCCAATCCAAGTAAAATAGTAATGCCACGCCACCCACAACAGCAACGATGTTGGATACAAAGGAAACCAGATAATCCGCGATCAACGTCATGATCTGGCTTGTATCATTCGTAATCCGGCTCATCGTATCGCCTGTACGATTGCGGTCGAAATACGGCATTCGTAGCGACAATACCTTGTTCCACAGCTTGGTGCGAAGTGTTGCGACGACGCGTTGTCCGGCGTAATTTAACATATAAATGCTAATACCCGAGGCAATCGCCTGAATCACAAATGCCCCAAGCAATAACAAAATAACAGATTTGTTCAATGCCGAAGTGGTTAATCCATCAATCAGACCTTTGGTCATCAATGGCACGATCAGTCCGGCTGTAGTTTGAATCAGGGTTAAGATGAGGGCCAGAATCAAGATCAGTTTTGGCGGGTTCGTGGAAGCGATAAGCTTGACGAAATCCTTAAATCCCTTTTTTCCTACCTTCGGTTCATTCTGCCCTGTTTGTTGCTGCTCTTCCATTCCCGTTCCTCCCGTTCTCCATCTGCTCACCAGAGATCATACGTATGAACTTACATGACGTTGCCTTTTGTTATTACAAAACTCCATGCAACACAAAGTTGGCTAAAAAGAGGATGGAAATGCCATACATGACCACAGGCACCTGTTTACCTTGACCTGCTGCCAGCTTCGCTAATGGATAGGCAATAAATCCAAACGCCATACCGTCCACGATGCTATATGTAAATGGAATCATGACCATGATCAGAAATGCCGGGAATGCCTCTGTGAAGTCACCAAAATCCATATCTTTCACACCTTGTACCATCAGGCCACCAATAATGATCAAAATGGGTGCAATTGCACTGTCCGGAATGTAACCGAGCAGTGGGATGAAGAAAAAAGTAGCCCCGAATAACACGGCTGTAACGAGCGGAGTCAAACCTGTGCGACCGCCTGCTGCAATTCCGGCTGTAGTCTCGGCTGCAGCAACTGGAGGGCTGCTTCCGAATACGCCTGCCAATACGGTACTAATGGATAGTGCGCGTAGACTTCCTTTGAACCGCTCTGGACGACCAATCATCTGTGTCTGAGCGGTAATTAATCCGATATTTTCGAACACCACAATTAGCAGTAGCAAAAATACCGCGATCCAGAATGCGACATCAGCCAGTTTCATCAAAGATAATTCGCCAAACAAGCCGCCGTATTGACGCAGCGCATCCATAGCTGATACGGACTCACCCGGGTTCACTGCACCAAGTACATAGGCAAGGCCTGTCCCGACCAGAATACTGATCAGAAGTCCACCCTGTACGTTACGTATAAATAAAATCAAGGCAAGCACCAGCGTAACGCAGGCTGTAATGACATTGGGATCATTGAAATGCCCAATCGCAACAAACGTGGTCTGATGTGCGATAACGATTCCACTTTTTTGCAAACCGATAAATGTCAGAAACAAACCAATCCCGACCGTAATGCCATGCTGCAGATTTTTCGGGATTGCTTCGCTGATCATTTTGTATAGTGACGTAAACGCAACAATGGCAAACAGTATACCTGTAACGGTTACAACAGCCAGCGCTTCTTGCCAGCTTAATTTCATGGAATGTACAAGTGTATACGTGAAAAATGCATTAATCCCCATTCCGGGTACCACGATAATCGGTGATTTTCCGCCAAATGCCATGAGCAAACATCCTGCAATGGACGTCAGCAGTGTTCCAACCATAGCTGCCTGCAAAGGCATCCCGGCATCGGAAAGAATTGTAGCATTGACCATAACGATATAGACCACGGCAAAATAGGAAATGGCTCCCGCCACAACTTCCTTCTTCCACTGGTCTCCTGGCTCCATGCCAAGACGTCTGGTCATCCATCCGTGTTTCATTTCGTTCTATTCCCCTCTCTGTAGCCGCAAATTCTTTATGTATGTATCATCATTTCGCGCAGCAGTGAATATCATACACGGTTTTGACTTTGAAGTACATGACGTAACTCTGACATTTATCTAGGAATACAGTTCGGCTATCATAGACGATTGACGTCCCATCCGCTCCTCTCTTGCGAAGTATGATCACACAAAAAAGCGCAGATGCCTTATCAGCATCCACGCTTCTTCAGTTGGAAACAAGTTACAGCTGCTTGTTCTCTGCAATTTCTAACAAATCCTTAATCGCAACACTGACCATAATCAGTCCGGCTACCGGAGGCACAAATGAGTTACTCGCAGGTGGCTGTTTAGCCTTGCGAATTTCCGGAGCATTCTCGGGAACGATTTTTTGTGTTACATCCTCACGCGGTTTCATCGGCTTTTCAGTCGAGAAGACCACTTTCACACCTTTTTTGATGCCGTCTTTACGAAGTGTCGTACGCACAACACGGGCAATCGGGTCCATGGTCGTTTTCGAAATATCTGCAACCTGGAATTTCGTCGGGTCCATTTTATTCGCCGCACCCATACTCGAAATCATCGGAATTTTACGTTTCAGGCACTCTTTAATGAGATGGATTTTGTAGATAATCGTGTCGGATGCATCCAGCACATAATCCAGATCATATTTGAACAATTCCTCATATGTTTCTTCCGTGTAAAACATATTCAGGGCAATTGCATCACATTCCGGATTGATCAGTTTCACACGTTCCACCATCAGATCCGCTTTTTTCTGCCCCACTGTCGTAGTCAGAGCATGAATCTGGCGGTTAATATTGGTGATGTCCACGACGTCCTTATCAATCAGGATGATACGCCCAACGCCGCTACGGGCAAGAGCTTCTACAGCAATTCCACCTACGCCGCCAATACCGAGCACAGCGACTGTACTATTCTTCAATGTGTTCAGACCTTCAGGTCCGATCGCAAGTTCTGTTCTTGAAAATTGATGGAGCATTGAGAATCGATGCCTCCTTTATTTCTTTTCCGCTACCGGTTTACGGGCTACGCGGATATGCAGTTGTTCCAATTGTGAGTCATCCACTTCGGATGGTGCATTCATGAGCAGATCCGTTGCACTTGCCGTTTTCGGGAAGGCAATCGTTTCACGCAGATTCGTGCGGCCCGCCAGCAACATCACGAGGCGGTCCAGACCAAAGGCAATACCACCATGCGGTGGAGTTCCATATTCGAAAGCTTCCAACAGATAGCCGAATTTCTCATTCGCTACTTCTGTAGAGAGTCCAAGGGCAGCAAACATTTTCTCCTGAACATCACGTTTGTAGATACGCATTGAACCGCCACCTACTTCATAACCATTGAGAACAAGGTCATAGGCTTGAGCACGGATTGCACCCGGATCAGTGTCGAACAGATGTACATCTTCGTCTTTTGGACGTGTGAAGGGATGGTGTTCTGCCACATAACGTTTCGCATCTTCATCATATCCGAGGAGTGGGAAGTCCACAACCCAAGCAAATTTGAATTTGCTGTCATCGATCAGTCCAAGTTGACGGCCGATTTTCAGACGCAATGCGCCCAGAACGTCAGCAACCACTTTTTTAGTGTCTGCGGAGAAGAGCAACAAGTCGCCATCTTCAGCACCAGTACGTTCTTTGACAGCTTCGATTTCTTCAGGCGTGAAGAACTTCACGATTGGCCCTTTGAACTCGCCGTCTTTCACTTGAATCCAAGCCAGACCTTTCGCACCGTAACGTGCAGCAAATGGTCCGAGATCATCGATCTCTTTACGACTCCATGTGCCACAGCCTTTAGCGTTCAGCACTTTCACTTCTCCACCTTTTTCGATGACAGAAGCAAATACTTTCACACCACTGTTTGCTACGATATCGTTCATTTCAACCAGTTCCATACCAAAGCGCAGATCTGGTTTGTCTGAACCGTATTTACCCATTGCATCTGCATACGTAATCCGTTGGAAAGGCAGTTCCAGCTCAATTCCTTTGGTTTCACGTAGCAATTTGGCCATCAGTTCTTCCATCATTGGCAGCAGGTCATCCTGTTGCAAGAAAGAAGTCTCGATGTCGACTTGAGTGAATTCTGGTTGACGGTCTGCACGCAGATCCTCATCCCGGAAACAACGAGCGATCTGATAATAACGCTCAACGCCACCAACCATCAGCAATTGTTTGTAGATTTGTGGGGATTGTGGCAAGGCGAAGAATTCACCTTCATGCACACGGCTCGGTACGAGATAATCACGCGCACCTTCCGGGGAGCTCTTGGTCAGGATTGGTGTTTCCACTTCAACGAACTCTTCTCCATCCAGGTAGTCACGGAACACTTTGGATGCTTTGGAACGCAGTTTCAATGTTTCAAACATTTCCGGACGACGCAGGTCCAGGTAACGATATTTCAAACGAAGGGATTCATCAACTTCGACACCATCTTCAATGAAGAATGGAGGTGTTTTAGCTGCGTTCAGCACTTCGATTTCTGTAATTTGAACTTCAATTTCGCCTGTAGGCAGGTTTTTATTAACAGTTTCTGCATCACGTTTAACAACTTTACCCGTTACAGCGATAACATACTCGCTACGTACGCGATCTGCGATTTGCAGAGCTTCACCGGAATAAGCCGGGTTAAAGACAACTTGTACAATCCCGCTGCGATCACGCAGGTCGATGAAGAGTACGCCCCCCAAGTCACGGCGGGTCTGAACCCAACCGTTCAATGTTACTGTTTCACCGATGTGTGCGGGTGTTAATGCGCCGCAATGATGACTTCTTTTCATAACCAAACTCCTCATTATGTGAATTTCCGTTCTGTGTGGGCAGTTAGTACCTGCTCTTCAACAGTCCGGTTACGTGTAGACCATGTATTCGAAAAGGCATGTTACCTCTGGCTCGCCAACTTCCGCTTAATTGGAATCGTCGGTGAACCTCAGTACTTTTGCCGGATCAATTGTTTTACTCGAAAGTTTTGATCTTAATGTAACACTTCGTGCTTATTTACCTTCGCGAATTGTCGCTACCAGGTCATCAAGTTTCACGGTTTGTTGCTCACCCGTATCCATTGATTTGAGGGCGATCTCACCACGCTCCAGCTCGTCATCACCAAGGATGGCAGTGTAGCGGGATTTGAAACGGTCAGCTGATTTCATCTGTGCTTTCATCTTGCGACCCAGATAATCACGTTCCCCAGACAGTCCAGACTGACGAAGTTTGAACAACAGACGGTTCACTTCACGATCAGCAGCCTCTCCCAGAGCAACAAAGTACACATCCAGTGGAGCCAGCGTACTAACCTCAATATTTTGGTGCTCCAGAATCAGTTGAATACGCTCCAGACCAATACCGAAGCCGATGCCCGGCTGATCAGGTCCGCCGATATCTCCAACCAGACCATTGTACCGACCACCGCCGCCAACCGTATCTATTGCTCCAATACCTTGGGCTTTTAATTCAAAAGCAGTTAGCGTGTAATAATCCAAGCCCCGTACCAGACGATTGTTCACAGCATAATCCACTCCGAAATCATCCAGGTATGCCTGCAGCTTGGCAAAGTGATTCAAAGACTCTTCATCCAGACTATCCAGTATCGACGGTGCCCCAACGAATTTGTCTTGATCGACTTTGCAGTCGAGCACACGCAGCGGATTACGCTCCATGCGGGACTGGCAGTCCTTGCACAGGCTGTCTTTCATCGGTCTGAGGAACCCAAGTAACGTCTCGCGGTATTCTGCACGGCTGGTTGAGTTACCAACGGAGTTGATCTCCACTTTTACATCCTTCAAGCCGAGCTCGACGCACAACTGGTAACCTAGTGCGATTACTTCGGCATCAATTGCCGGGTCCAGCGCACCGATGGCTTCTACACCAAACTGGTGGAACTGACGCTGACGGCCTGCCTGCGGACGCTCATACCGGAACATCGGACCGATGTAATAGAGCTTGCTCACATCCGGTTCACCGTAGATTTTATTCTCTACATACGCACGGACAACACCTGCTGTTCCCTCTGGACGAAGAGTCATGCTGCGATTGCCTTTGTCATCAAAGGTATACATTTCTTTCTCAACGATATCGGTAGTCTCTCCTACACCGCGTACAAATAAAGAAGTCTGTTCGAAGATCGGTGTGCGAATCTCACGGTAATTAAACCGTCGACACAGATCTCGTGCTTTTTCTTCTACGTACTGCCATTTCTCGACAACTCCAGGCAGTAAGTCCTGCGTTCCAGTCGGTTTTTGAAAAGCCATCTTGATCCCTCCAGCATTGATTTTTTTCTCTAAAAGTTAAAAAATTCTACACGTGATCACTGCGCGGGCAGAACAACCTTACAATCGCTGTTATCCCCAGATTTTTCGAATTAATTTTATAATGTGGAAATCCGGGGATAGCATATGCTTCCGATGCAGCTTTCTTTCAGAAAGCTTTTAGGCGAACGCTTCGCTTCTACAGCTTGGTTCTACAATCTCCGTTTTCGTGTATTTCTTTTAAATCAACTTATATAACAAAAAAATCCCTCGCCCTGTCGCTGTGTATACAGCAAACAAGGGACGAGAGATTGTGTAATATACATTCACCCGTGGTACCACCCACATTCCGGAAACCTGACACTTTAGCCGTTCAGGTGATCTCTGATGATTCAACATTGCATAAGGCACTGTGATCAGCAGATATTCCGCTCTACGTGTAACGCACGTCCTGCGCAGGCCAGCTACTGGTCAACAGATCATATCTGCTGTGTTCGCCGTCTGTTCTCGGGGAAGTCATTCGTCCGCTCATCAAGAGAATCCTTACAGCCTGGGGATTCCTCTCTGGTCATGTGGGCACGGAGTACTTGGTCCCGTCATCAAATCAGTAATATAGTTCAAAAATCGACTTGTATTGACTATAGTCAACGTATTATTTTCTGATTGTAATGAACCGCAGTGCTAAAGTCAAGGGTTAACACGAAAAGATAGCTCTAAAAAAATTTTGCTAACACGCTGCACCGGATGGGGGAGTGACAGAAATCACGGATAATAGAAGCTGGATTCATCATATGAATTCCAACTTCTATTCGCTTCTTATTTCTCTATTGTTGCAGCATCCACTTCAACAGATCCGGCGCGCTCGCCCATAAACGGGAATGCATAATGACATATTCAATCGCTTCGTCGGAGTCGCCCATGCCGACAAAGTCAGGGAGGTTATGCGGCAGCCGTTTCAAACCCAACAGGTAATCAGGCACATGTTTGTTCACACCCCGGGCCACACGGTACAGCATTTTGAGCTGGGAGGTGATTCCGTTTTTCTTATATTCCAGAATGATCTTGTCATAGGCAAAGGCCGTTGCGGCGTCACCTCTTCCATACTCCTCCAGCAATTGCTCTGCCTGTTCCAATTGGTTGCTGTACAAATACACAGCAGCGAGCAGGTAACGTGCTCCGGTATTGTCTTCCGTATTAAGCTCCAGCATATGCTCCAGAATCTGTGCTGCTTCATTCGTATCTCCGCCAAACCAGCAGGATTCGGCATAACTTTTGCATATCCGGATATAGGGACGAGTCTCATGAAGCCCCCAGAAGTCCCCTTTGTTCTCCTCAAAGAACAGTTCGCCCAGTTCACGTTTGCCAGCAGCGATTCCTTCCTTGAGGTAAGATCGTGCATCATTCTCATTGTCCGATTCCTCAGCTAGAATAAGATACGCATCAGAGCTGTCAGGAAACATCTCCAGCGCTGTTTCCGCCAGATGTACTCTCCGTTTGGAAGAGCTCGCTTCCCTCGCCTTAGACAGCAGAGCCTGTGCTTTGTCTTTCGATGTGCCTGGACCGTTCAGCATCAATAGCTCGTCCGTTTCACCGCCCATGCCGTATTCTTCGATGTAACTATTCATCTCCTTAACCTTCCGGGAGATCGTGCCTGTCGTTACCTCATATTTATCAGCCAGCTCAGCCTTTGTGACATTGAAGCCGTATTCCTCGGACAGCAAAAACTCAATTGCAGCAGAGAACGAGCCTGTCTTCTTCACAGTAGGGCGGGTCTGACGGGAGTAGCCGTTCCATAACACCAGAGCTTCCAAAATTACCTCTGGCTCATATTGGTTCCTCATGTTCTCAATAGTCTGCAGGGCCAGCTGTTCGTGAGCCGGGTGCTCCCATCTCAAATCGCTTGCCACCATCTTTTTCAGCTTGGTCAAGGTCAGTTTGCTCTCAGGCTGAATGGAGGCTTCCCGGACCGGCTGCTCCGTTGATATTATCCCCAGTATGGATTCTACTGCAGAGGACTCCTTGTTCAGACAACATTTCTTATATTTTTTCCCACTACCGCATGGGCATAAATCATTTCTTCCAATCTTACTCAAAACTAATTCCCCCTTAAATCTGTCTCTAGCCATTCGCATGAGAACTCTGTTGCTTTAGCATTGTAGGTGTCATTTCTCAAACGAGGCATTCTATATTACTTTCAAATTCCATCGATCAAGCAGAAACCGCTGCCCCGTACTTATATAAAAAAGGCGGGGCCGTTTCAGCGAGTATATGTTCATCTGGAATATGACGGATCACTCTGGCGATGAATTCCTCATACTCTCTGTCATAGGATTGGATTCGCCTGAACCCAATCGCTGGAGCTAGATTTACCGTCCAATGTAGCCCAACTATGAAAACAATTCGCTGTAGAATATATAAACCCATCTCTCTATTCTAGCAAAAATTGAATAAAGGGGTAAGCTCTACCCAAAACATACACATTCTCAGCTCAAAAAAAATAGCCTGCACACGGTGTGCAGGCTCAAAGGATATATAAAAAAAGGGGGTCATGTGTGTTATTATAAGCCCACTATGTTAAAGGCTTATGTATGTAATATTACAGTAATATTACAAAAATGATAGCGCTTTATAAATTAGTTTTTTTAATATCCTCATGATCAAAAAGCCCTTGCACATCACTCGACTGTGTAGTCGAGCAGTGCAAGGGCCAAGAAGTATCTACACGTTAATTCAAATCTTCCACATAGGCATGGTTGGAACGAAGCTTATGAACAATCTCGTCATAATCCTCATCCCTTACTTTGGCAGACAGAACATAATGCAGATCATTATAATCCGCCGAAGACACATCTGCAGCATTCAGCAGGTCTCCATCCTCATTCACTCTGTCACGAGTATCCCGTTCTGCATCACGGTCCACATTGGCTACCACAGGGATCACATTTTCGCTGGCTGGAACACCAGGGGCTGCACCTACACCCATTGCTCCGTTGGTGCCTACGCCACCTGCTGTATTATAAGGCACCAGTGGCACCATAACACGCGTGTCTCTACCTATCGCACTATCCAGTTGACCTACTTCCAAATGCTCTGTACGGAACGTCTGAAGTGAAGTTCTTGCTCCCTCTGCCTCGTCCTCGGTTCGAAAATACGCCTGAATATGTTTTGTCATGTCAAACCCTCCTTTTTCGGAATGAGATGCAACGTGAAGTTTGGTAACCCCACGATGTAACGTAGTTAAGATACATCAATGTATGTCAGTTGTACTGGCTGAAGTTATATAACTTTTAGCAGTTCACGTACATACGCTGGCTCATCTTCAGGCGTTCGGGATGTAATATAGTTTCCATCCACAACGGCCTCATGATCCTTGAACTTTGCTCCTGCGTTTACCATATCATCCTTAAGTGGTGGATAGGATGTAATGGTGCGGCCTTTCAACAGACCGGCACTAGCCAAAATTTGCGGACCATGACAGATCGCAGCAATTGGTTTCTTCGCACTGTTGATCTCGGTGACAAATTTCAAGATGTGCGCATCACTTCGCAAATTCTCAGGGGATGATCCACCAGGAATCACGACTGCATCATAATCTGAAGCGGATGCATCACCAATCGCCTTATCTGTGGTATAGGAGGCCTTTCCTCCTTTACCTTTAAGGGTCTCACCGGCTTTTAATCCGATAATCTCTACTTCATGTCCAGCTTTTTTTACTTCGTCATACGGGACCTGCATCTCCGAATCTTCAAAGTCATTCGCCAATAAAAAAGCAACTTTACTCATAACGTATGTTCTCCTTTCCGTGTTCGAACTTTCTTTATAAAATCGGGTCTTGCAGTACATTGGCACTTCGTTGTGCCTCGTTTTGTTATTACCCTCACCAGAGCAATTTATAACAATTCAATGTAATTTCATTTTGTAACGAAGTCGTCAAACGAACACTTAAAAAGTTCTACTCACGACAAAAAGTCCTGATTCGGGAAGGAATCAGGACTTTTTCACAATCTGTATAATCCAAATATCGGATGTTTATATCCCTGTGTAAACATTCAAGATCGCGGAAGATGACTCTGCTTCCCTTTGTCCGAATCCTGAAGTGCCCAGATCGTTGCAACATACTCAGCAGCCGAACGGGCAAGGTGCAATGATTCATACAGGTTACCAGGGAGTAACAAAGGTTCTGTACGGGTACGTGTTTCTTTCGCAGATTGGCGCATAATTGGATGGATACTCCTTTGATCATGAAATAGTCATCAACGAATTATCCCTTATTATGGCCTGAACCCCATGGAATTATGCACGTGGTTCCTGACGAATCGGACTTTCAAGCATCAAAGTCACGGGTCCCCAGTTGGTAAATGTTACATCCATCATCGCTCCGAAACGCCCGGTTTCAACCTGAATACCTTTATCACGTAGCAGTTGATTAAACGTTTCATATAACAGTTCTGCCGCTTCAGGTCGGGCCGCAGCCGCAAAGCTCGGGCGCTTTCCTTTGCGACAATCTCCGTACAGGGTGAACTGGGAAACAGACAATACAGCACCGCCAACATCAAGCAGACTGAGATTCATCTTCTCCTGATCATCCTCAAATATCCGCAACCCACTAACTTTGTCAGCCAGATACTGGGCATCCTTCTCAGTATCCTCATGGGTAATGCCCACGAGCAGCATTAATCCGGATTCGATCTTACCTGTCAGCTCGTCTCCCACGGTCACCTGAGCCTCTTTACAGCGTTGTACAAGCACCCTCATCTTACAGGCTCCTTACTGCATAATCCGATGCACCGAATAGACATCTTTCACACGTTTGATCCGTTCTACAACGGATTGCAGATGATCCGTATTACGAATCAGAATTGTGACGTGCACCAATGCTAATTTATTTTTATCTGTCCGTCCTGTAACGGCAGATATGTTGGTTTTACTTTCAGATACAGCCTGAAGTACCTCGTTGAGCAAGCCATTCCGATCATGGCCTGTAATCTCAATATCCACACTGTAACTTGCTTCGATATTCTCTTCCCACTCGACCTCAATAACACGTGCTGCTTCTTCACCGTCTGCACTTGTCGGGATATTCGGACAGTCACTACGGTGTACGGAAACGCCGCGTCCGCGTGTAACGTATCCGATAATGTCATCTCCAGGTACAGGATTACAGCATCGTGCGAATCGAACAAGCAGATTATCGATGCCTTTAACACGAATACCGTTGGTTGGTCGATTTCTGCGTTCAGGCGCAGGTTTCAGCTCGCGCATCTCGGAATTTAATTCCAGCAAACTGGACTCTTCCTGCTCTTTACGCAGTTTTTCGGTTGCTTTGGTTACAATCTGTGCAGCAGTAATCCCACCGAATCCAACAGCCGCAAGCATGTCATCAATATCGTTAAACGCATATTTTTTGGCAGCTTCCATCAACTTGTCATCCGTCATCCATGCAGAAGGATCAAGCCCCATGCGCTTCAGTTCACGCTCACAGCTCTCCCGACCTTTTTCAACGTTTTCTTCACGGCGTTCCTTTTTGAACCATTGCTTGATCTTCGCTCGTGCATGAGAAGATTTCGCAATTTTCATCCAGTCCTGGCTCGGTCCGTAAGAATGTTTGGACGTCAAAATTTCGATGATATCACCTGTCTTCAGATGATAATCGAGCGGAACAATCCGACCGTTTACTTTGGCACCAATGGTCCGATTACCAACCTCCGTATGGATTCGATAAGCAAAATCCAAAGGAACAGAGCCGATTGGCAATTCGATGACTTCTCCTTTTGGCGTAAATACAAATACCAGATCCGAGAAGAAATCCATTTTGAGTGACTCTACGAATTCTGATGCATCCTGTGCTTCGTTTTGAAGTTCAAGAATTTCACGGAAGAACGTAATCTTGTCTTCAAAATGATTTCCGTTCGCAGCGCCTTCTTTGTAGGCCCAGTGGGCAGCAATACCAAATTCAGCAGTCCGGTGCATATCCCATGTCCGGATCTGTACTTCTGTTGGTTCGCCATTGGGACCAACTACCGTTGTATGCAGCGATTGATACATGTTCGCCTTTGGCATCGCAATGTAGTCTTTGAAGCGTCCAGGCATCGGTTTCCATAGCGTGTGTATAATTCCCAAGGTAGCATAACAATCCTTGATATTATCCACAATAATACGAATAGCAAGCAGATCATAAATTTCATTAAACTGCTTGTTCTTGGTGGTCATTTTCTTGAACACGCTGTAGATATGTTTCGGACGGCCAGAAAGGTCTGCCTGAATCCCCATCTCATCGAGCTTGTTCGTAATTCCATCCATAACCGTATCAATATATTGCTCACGTTCCGCACGTTTTTTGTGCATCAGGTTTGCAATTCGGTAATACTGCTGCGGATTCAAATAACGGAGGGCGATGTCCTCCATTTCCCATTTGATTGCAGAGATACCCAAACGGTTTGCAATCGGACAGAAAATTTCCAGCGTTTCATATGAAATCCGGCGCTGGCTTTCTTCCGACTGAAACTTGAGTGTCCGCATATTATGCAGACGGTCAGCCAATTTAATCACGATGACACGGATGTCCTGCGCCATGGCGATGAACATTTTGCGGTAGTTCTCGTTCTGCTGTTCTTCCTTGGAGCGAAACTGAATACGTTCCAGCTTCGTCAAGCCGTCAACAAGCATGGCACACGTATTGCCGAAATGATTGCGGATCTCTTCAAGTGAGACCGTAGTATCCTCTACTACATCATGAAGAAGCGCTGCTATTATGGAGATGGTGTCCATCTGCATGTTCACAACAATGTCGGCAACCGCAAGCGGATGCAGAATATACGGTTCTCCCGATTTTCGCGTCTGTCCATGGTGGGCCTGATCAGCAAATTCGTAAGCTTCTCGTATGCGCACCAGATCGGGTTCTTTGATATATGCCCCGGCCTTCTCGAGTAATTGCTCTATGCCCATTCTGATCTGTTCCGTGTCCTTTCTATACCAAATGGAACCCGTGACAGTGCTGCAACACAGGTTCCCCGTAAAAGTAATTTCCTATAATTATGACGCTTCGCCCGTTTCCCGTCAACTGCTGACGAATAAGAGCGCTTATCCAATTTTTATATTGGTGATCTGAATTACTTCTATCCCGTTTCCCTATGACTCACAGGGGATTGGATGTATTTCTTATTTCTTATGTATTATTGCCGTTATTTGCTGAAATAGAAGGAAAATTCATGAAAATATAAAATCCATCGCTTTGCTACGTCAAAAATGTTATTGATTAATTAAGAGAAACTCTGTAATCTATTGAAAGTTTGTGTTTCGGAAAAGGAGATGAAATTCATTGCAACGCGAAATTCAGGTTAATCAAAAGATGCCACTTGGCTCAGGTTCACTGCTTAGCCTTCAGCATTTGTTCGCCATGTTTGGCAGTACCGTACTTGTACCCAACCTGTTCGGTGTTGATCCAAGTATGATCCTGCTGATGAACGGGATTGGAACACTGTTGTACATACTGATGTGTAAAGGAAAGATTCCAGCATATCTCGGATCAAGCTTTGCCTTTATTGCACCTGTCACAATGGTATTAAAACAACATCCTGAGAATGGCTACTCCATGGCACTTGGAGCTTTTATCATAACAGGACTTGTTTTCTGTTTCGTGGCCCTCATTATTAAATTTGCGGGTACCGGATGGATCAATGTTGTCTTCCCACCAGCGGTTATGGGTGCCATCGTTGCTCTGATCGGACTGGAGCTTGTACCCGTGGCTGCCGGAATGGCAGGTCTGATTAATCCCGATATCCTTAAATATCCCAACTGGGCACCTCAAGCCAAACCAATCATTTTATCCATGGCCACGCTTGGTATCACTGTCATTGGTGCCGTAACGTTCCGTGGATTCCCCAAAATCATTCATATTCTAATCGGTATTGTAGTCGGTTATATCCTTGGCTATTCTATGGGTCTGGTTGATAAACAGGCTATTGGAAACGCTGATTTCATCTCACTACCAACCGTAACAACGCCTACATTTGACTGGTCCGTTATTTTCACCATTTTACCTGTAGCGCTTGTGGTTATCGTTGAACATATTGGACATTTGCTTGTAACGAGCAGCATTGTAGGCAAAGATCTTTCGAAAGACCCTGGGCTTCATCGTTCCCTGCTTGGTAATGGGGTCTCCACCATTCTGTCCGGGTTTGTAGGATCTACTCCCAATACAACCTATGGTGAGAACATCGGTGTAATGGCCCTGACTCGCGTATACTCCACATATGTCATTGGTGGCGCAGCAGTCATTGCAATCGTACTCTCCTTCTCAGGAACATTCTCGGCGCTTGTAGCCAATATTCCTGTGCCAGTTATGGGTGGCGTATCCTTGCTTCTGTTCGGGGTTATTGCAGCATCTGGTCTGCGTATTTTGGTTGAACAGAAAGTCGATTTTGCCAAACCGACCAATCTGCTGCTTACTACACTTGTATTGGTCATTGGACTGAGTGGTACAGAAGTTACCTTCTATGGCGTTCATCTGAAAGGGATGGCATTGGCAACCATCGTCGGAATCCTGATGAGCTTGTTGTTCAAACTGTTTGAAGTGCTGGGTTGGTTGAATGACGATTCACGTAAACAGCCTATCACTGAAAAAACGCCCGATTAACTTCCATCGTATACACATCAAAAAGCCTGTTCTCCCTAACCTTACGGTTGGAAGAACAGGCTTTTTGATAATCATTAATGCTGTATATTATTTCCCGGGAAACGGAAAAAACAATTCATGTTTCGTCACAGCGGTACATGTGGAGATTGCAGCTTAATAATTCATCAATGTGAATACATCGATTTCTGGCAATTTAGCACGACCATTCAGATCAGACAGCTCAATCAGGAAGGCAGCTCCGACAACTTTCCCACCCAATTGTTCAATCAAGTTGATGGAAGTTGCAATCGTTCCACCCGTTGCGAGCAGATCATCTGCGATCAGGACATTTTGACCTTTTTCAATCGCATCTGTGTGCATCGCGAGTGTATCCTTGCCATACTCGAGATCATAACCAACTTCAATCGTCTCTCCAGGCAGTTTTCCACTTTTGCGAATCGGAGCAAAACCGACACCAAGAGCGTATGCCAGAGGGGCGCCCACAACGAAACCACGTGCTTCAGGTCCAGCAATAACGTCAATTTTGAGATCAGAAACCATCACTTTCAGTTCATTGATCGCATTGCGGTACATTTCTCCATCCTTCAACAATGTTGTAATGTCCTTAAAGCTGATTCCCGGTTGTGGAAAGTCAGGAATGACACGAATATAATCTTTAAAATCCAAAATAATCTCCTCCTAAAATAAATACACAAACTTCCATCTAAGATACGCCCTTCATCCGGGATATCATCCATTGTGTCAGTTGCGGTGTGGCTGCATCCAGCATCACCTGTTCTATTTCGGCCATATTTTCGAGCGCCTGATAGTGACGTGAAGCGGTTAGTTCACGCTTAGGCGGGTTATCCACAAACGCAATTTTGCCGTTATCACGGGTAATGAAGGATAACTCTTCGAATACATCCAACATCATCGTAATCATGCGCGGCGAACAACCACACTGACGACTGAGCACAGGAGTAATCTCTTGTTCCTCCACGGGTTCAGCTTTCCATTTCAACACCTGCATATAAATACGCTTAAAGAGTTCTCTGGAAGGCATCTGAAGGCGATCTCGGCGGTTGCCTGATCCGTGCAGAAGGATGATATTCTCAGCTCCACTGAACAAAGCCAGCATGGCATTAAGTTGTTCCGGGGTTTCCGGCGTATCAAACACAAATAACGTCCGGACTTGTTCCTGTCCATAATGCTGTGCAGCAGCATTACACGGAAATAACCCGACCTTTCTATCATATACCCAAAGGCAAGGTTCATACAATGAATTTCCCTCGGAAACATCTGTTTCTTTCCGAACAATAGCACCAACAGAACCAGATTTATATCGCAGATGCACCTCAAGTGAGCTCAAGAAATGTTTCATCGCATTTAATGGCTCGGCATTACCGCGCAAATCAAACACTTGGACCTGAGGAACATGAATGTCCTGAAGCATCAATTGAGGTTTTCTCATCCCATTCCATTCATTGATGGACAGTTCTCCCATCACATCAATAACGGAACCTGGGAGAAGAAACTCTGCTAACGCTCCCTTACCAAAAGCGACGGTTTCCAGTTGCTGACCATCCTGTTCCAGAACCAGTTTCAGATGGCGTTTCTCTCGTCCCATCGTTCTGGTTTCCTTCACAGTCACACTTCTCAATACAAACCGTGGCGAAGGATTGCTCATTCCAAAAGGCTGCAATCTGTCGATCTCCTGGATCACTTTCAGCGGAACATCACTGATTCTGCATTCATCATCCGCAAGACGTTGAGGTACAAAGTCCTCTTCAGTTAATACAGATGCAGCAAACTCATTCAAACCAGCCTCAAGTTCTTCCAGCTGATCCCGATGCAAGGTCATACCTGCTGCTGCAGGGTGTCCCCCGTAATGGTCCATAGTGTGTTTATTGACTGTGAGTGCCTGATAGATATCCAAGCCCTCAATGGAGCGTGCAGAGCCCTTGCAGACACCGCTCTCTGGATCGATCCCAAGGATAAGTGTAGGTCGGTAATAACGCTCCAGCAATTTGGAAGCCACAATACCAACCACTCCAACGTTCCAGCCCTCACCAGCCAATACGATTACATCTGGAACGGATCCTGAACGAAGCTGTATCTTTTGTTCCAACTGTGCCGTTGCTTCTTGTAATATGCCCTCTACGACTTGCTGCCGCTCCCGATTCAATAGATCAAGCTGGCCCGCAAGCGTATGAGCTTCATCCAGATTCTCGGTGGTGAGAAGCGATACCGCTCTCCCGGCATGATCCAAACGTCCACTGGCATTAATACGAGGTGCCATGGCAAAGGCAATATTAATCGAAGTCACCTGACTCTGATCCACACCACTGATTTCCAGCAATGCACTTACACCAGGAAGACGTGAACCACGCATCGATTCTATTCCATAACTGACAATAACCCGGTTCTCCCCTTCCAAAGGCATCAGATCGGCAACGGTGCCGATGGCGGCAATCTCCATCCATTCACCGGGCACTTCCCCGATTAATGCCTGAGCGAGCTTCAAGGCTACTCCCGCTCCTGCCAAACCTTTAAAAGGATACGGGCATCCCGGAAGTTTTGGATTAATAAGTGTAAAGGCTTCGGGCAAAATTTCAGGCGGCTCGTGGTGATCTGTCACAATGACTTCGATGCCCAGCGTGGCCGCATAGGCAATCTGTTCAACAGCACTGATTCCGGTGTCCACGGTAATAATCAATGAAACGCCTTGTTGATGGGCCCAATCCAACGCATGGTTGTGCAATCCATACCCTTCATTCGAGCGATGAGGGATATATATATCGTACGAAGCCCCAAGATGACGCATCAAATGGATCATGAGCGATGTGCTGGATACGCCATCAGCGTCATAATCCCCGTAGATCAAAATATGTTCTTCCCGCTCCAATGCCAGCTTGATACGTGGCACAGCTTCATTCATGCCGAGGAGCAGATAGGGATCATGCATCTGATTCAGGTCAGGATGCAAAAAACGTTCGGCCTCCTTCTCATTGTGCACTCCTCGACTCACAAGCAAACGTCCAACAAGGGGTGAAACGGAAAGCGCCTGCGAGAGTCCCGCAGCCGCCTCCAAATCGATATTCGGTGTATTCCACCGGTATTGCGAATAAAGCAATGATAACGCTCCTTTCCTGATCTACTGGACCCGCGCTTCACTACTGAATTAATGTCGCTTCGTGATCGGGCAGTTCATGATTGGATTTATAGGGATAACCTGGATCATAAGGTATCGCTTGAATCTGTACTTCTTTCACATGACTAAATCGGGTTAACAGTAGAGTCTTGGCACGATTTGCAATCTCCTGTGCTTCCAGTATCGAGATCCTCGGATTCACACTAATGACCAGCTCAATCGTAACGTCATGTTCCTGTTCACGTGCAACCAAATGCTCAATGGTAATGATGCCATATACCCGCTGTACAGTCTCTTTGAAATCGGACGCTTCTTCCTGCTCCAGTTCCTGAACGAGTGAACCATAGACTGTGTCCACAATCATTCGGTAACCCTTGTGAAGCACAAAACAGGAAGCAATCAACGCAGCCGTGGGGTCCAGGTAGAGCAGCATGCTCAAACCCGTCTCTTCACCAGCCATCGATCCTATAATGCCGATTAACACGGTGAGCGAACAATAGAGTGCACGGCGATGTTGCTGTGCATAGGCCAGCGCCTGAGACTGGTTTCGTTTACGGAAATATCTGTACTGAAATTGAAAAATCGCTTCTTTCACAGCCAAAGCTGCAACAGCCACCAAAAGTACCGACTTGCCGGGTGCTTCCGGTTCACTTCCGGAGAGACTACCCAATGCAGAGATGGCAAGCTGTAATCCACCCATCAGAATCAGCACAGATAACAATACTGAGATTCCCGGTCTAGCAACACGTGAATGTTCTTTAAACCGTCCCCTGCGAGCCTTGCTCTTATCGCGTACAGACTTGGAGGGAAAGAGACCAGCCAGGGCAGAACCAGCTTCAGAAGCAGAATACAAGCCGTCAGCGAGCAATGATTTGCTGTTTGCCATATAACCAACTCCCGCTTTGATCACCGCAAGTCCCATATTACCGGCAATACCGCTCCATGTGGCAGCCTGAGCAGATGGGATATGTTCTCTGGTCATGAATATTCCCCCTTAATTCTGTACATAAAGTTGCAAAACCGCGCCTGGCAGACGCGGCTTCACAATAAGATGTTTAGTTAGATTCTTTAGCTACTGTTTTTGGCTTATCCACTTGTTTACCTTTGAGCATCAGCCATAGTGGGGCAGCGATATAGATTGAAGAATATGCGCCGAACAGTGTTCCGATAACCATCGCAAGCGAGAACATGCGAATGGATTCTCCACCAAATATGAACAAACAGATTGAAGCTGCAAACACGGTGAATGTTGTATTCAGGGAACGTGTCATCGTTTGAGCCAAACTGCGATTGACTACCTCGCGTAGGTCGGCTTTGGTTGTCTTTTTGGCAAAACGCAGATTCTCACGAATCCGGTCAAAGATAACGATCGTATCGTTAATCGAGAACCCGACAATGGTCAATACTGCAGTAATAAAGGTCAGATCGACTTCCAACCGGAAGATAGAGAACACACTTATTACAACAAATGCATCATGGAAGAGTGCGATAACCGCAGCCAAACCAAAGCGCCACTCAAACCGTATCGCAACATAGATCATGATCCCGATACTTGCAATGAGTACCGCGTAGATCGCGTTGCGCTCCAATTCTTTGGCCATCTCTGGATCAACGGTATTTACTTCATAGGAAGCAGATGCATCCAGTTTGGTAAATTCCTGTTTAAATTTGCTCTCTTGGGTCTCATCCAGTTCATTGGAGAAACGAACATTTACACGGTCAGCCCCCGGTGTAATGGTAACATCACCCTCATCAACACCGATGTCCTTAACGATAGGTTTAATCTGCTCCGCTGTGATTGCTTTGGATACCGAAATATCCACATTCGATCCAGCACGGAAATCAACTGCATAATTCAAACCCAAAGCCAGAATGCTGATGATCCCCGTAATCGTAAGAATAATCGAGAAGATATAGGCAATCTTACTACCTTTAACATAATTATAATTCCAATTAAAGCGCACGAATTTCACTCTCCTTCACTCCGAAGTACTTAGGCTTCTTCAACACGTTAGCCCGTACGAGCAGGGTCAACAGGAAGCGGGAGAAGAAAATATTCGTGATGATACTGGTGACAATATCAAAGATCAGCACGAGTGCAAAACCTTTAACCGCACCTGTACCCAGGAAGAACATAACAGCGGCCGCAATAATGGTAGTGACATTGGAGTCAATGATTGTACGGAAGGAATGTTTGCTCCCCGCTTTAACCGATGACAAAATCGACTTACCACTTCGCATCTCTTCCTTAATCCGTTCGTACGTGATGATATTGGCATCGACCGCCATCCCTATACCCAGGATAAACGCCGCAATACCTGGGAGGGTAAGTACGAATTCTCCCATATAGAAGATTGCAAGTACCAGCCACGTATGTGTGATCAAGGCAAAACTCGCAATAATACCAGGAATGCGATAAAGCCCAATCATGAACACTAGAATAATAACGGAACCAATCAATCCTGCTTTAATGGTCTGATCCAGAGAAAGCTTACCAAGTGTTGCACCAACACTTTGTGAATACTTCTCTGTAAGTTTCAGTGGCAATGCACCCAGGTTAATGGTGTCACGAAGCTGGTTTGCTTCGTCACGTGTGTAAGCACCCGAAATCTGAGCGGAACCATCTGTCAACTGTTGTCTAACGGTTGGAGCAGAGAGCAGCTCATCGTCCAAATAAATCGCGAGAGGTTGTCCGATCAAACGTTTGGTGATCTCGGAAAATTTGGCTTTGTCTTTCACTTGAATGTCAATCATCGGCTCATTCAATTGAGTGAACACAACTTTGGCTGCATTCTCAACAAATTCATTTCCGCGAAGCTCAATTTTGGTGTATTCGCCTTCCTTGTCGTTCTCTGCTTTACTACGGAAGGTCAAAACAGCAGGTTCTTTCATTTTGGCTCTAACTTCAGCCTCATCCGTAACCCCTGCCAACTTCAATCGAATCCGGTTGCTTCCTTCAGTGGTTACCTCCGGTTCGCTTGTTCCGAGCGCATTGGCGCGGCTTTCAAGGCTTTTGGCCGTTTGCACCAAAGATGCCTTGGTGACTTGTTGACCTGCTTCGAGCGGCTCTGCTTCATATAAGATCTCGTAGCCTCCCTTTAAATCAAGGCCCAAGCGTATATTTTTGAGCAGTTCCGGGCTTGTTCCCACCATTACCCCTGTGGTGACAAGCACGACCAGAATGAAACTGATAATTCTTTTCATGCCGTTCCTAGATCCCCTTTCGTTCTCAATATTCCTATTATAGCGATGCCGTAAAAAGCAGTCAATTTTCAACAAAAAAGATCCCTTTCGTCTAGAAAGAGGACCCCCGGTATGCAGACACGGTCATAAAGTTCATAAAGCTTGTTGCTTTCAGTGACAAAATGTCGTTCACCAGCTGGTGAAGCGGTGGAATGCCCTGTTTTTCATATTTATGACTGACGCAATTCCAGACATCTTTGCTGGTGACATATTCGTAACCTACAAGCCTTAATTCCTCCGCTTTGCTACGGCAGAGCATCTCTATTGACTGTTCCAACTCCACATCATTCATTTCTTCCAACGGGGAGCCTCCCTTCGTACATCCAAGCCTTTATGCGGCATCAATATTACATGATTCGACTTCGCCTGATCATATTCCTTCTTGCTGAATATGGTTCTTTTTGTTAATCGTGTCCAAGTTGTCATGAGAAGATAAAGGACTGGCATAGGATGAAGAACAACGGCTTTGTCCCGTTTATGTTGATAGCCTGTACTTTCAACCGGGAAAGAGGGGTAGTCTTGAAGAAACAGACATTTATCCAGGGGGCCATGATCCTGCTCGCGGCAGGCATAATTAATCGAATACTTGGTTTCATCCCGCGCATTGCGCTGCCACGAGTCATTGGTGCAGAAGGTGTTGGCATCTACCAATTGAGCTATCCCTTTTTTATCGTACTGGTGACATTAATTACGGGTGGTATTCCGCTCGCCGTAGCCAAGCTCGTAGCCGAAGCTGATACCGGTGCCAATCGTTATTCCCCCCAGCGAATCCTGCAGGTAAGCTTAAGCTTTACGTTGACCCTGGGTGTTGTATTCATGTTTTTGTGCATCCTGTTTGCACCCTGGGTTACCAAGTACGTGCTCACAGATGAGCGGGTATACCATACGTTCGTTAGTATGAGCCCCATGATTGCCATTATCGCCGTATCTGCTGTCTACAGAGGGTATTTCCAAGGTAAGCAAAACATGATGCCTACTGCCATTTCATCCATTGTTGAAACCATCATTCGTATCGTCTGTGTCATTTGGTTTGCCTGGCTTCTCCTCCCCCACGGTATTGCCCAAGCTGCTGCTGGTGCCATGCTGGGAGCGCTCGTTGGAGAATTCGGCGGTATGCTTATACTGTTGTGGAAGTATAACAGGCAGAAGAAAGAGTTACCGCTCGCTAACCAACAGAACATGTCCAATCTCACAGCCAAACCTTTAAACCCAATACCTTCAGTTCTGAAAGAAACGGGTACTCCACAGCCGGGATTAATCCGGCGTTTGCTTGCAATCTCTATTCCTGTTACAGCAGGCCGATTGGTTGGCTCCTTATCCTATTTGGCCGAAACCATCGTTACTGCCCAGAGTCTGGCTCTGGCAGGCATATCCAAAGGACTCGCTACAGCACAATATGGTGCATTACAAGGTATGATTATTCCTCTGTTGCTGCTGCCGGGGGCACTAACCTCATCGCTCGCGACATCACTTGTGCCTTCACTGTCCGAAGCTTCTGCTCAGGGAGATCGCGCACTGATTCACAAAAGAATGCATCAGGCATTACGCTTGGCACTTGTGACAGGTGCTCCGTTTTCCGTGTTTATGTATGTGCTTGCCGAACCGATGTGTCTTGTTCTGTATAATGATGCATCGATCGGAAGCATGCTGAAGCTAATGGCTCCTTTTGCTTTGTTCATTTATATTCAAGCTCCTCTTCAAGCTGCATTACAAGCTCTTGACCGTCCGGGCAAAGCATTGCTAAATACGTTTATCGGTGCTGTTATCAAAATTACGTTGATTCTAACGCTTGCGTCCCGGCCTGAATATGGCATCTTCGGTGCAGTCATCGCCATCTGTGTGAATTCTACGGTAGTTACCCTGTTACATGCCCAAAGCGTACGTAGCCTGCTACAGTTCCGCTTCAAAATTTTGGATTGGGTCAAGACGGGTGCAGGAATGTTTATCATGGGAGCGGCGACCCTACTCGTATACGAAGAGACTGCCATGATATTGCCTTTTTGGGTGAGGATGCTTCTCGCTCCTTTTGTCGGGCTTATCGTGTATTTCATCGTCATGGGCTGGACCAAAATGATTGACTTTCATGATCTATCCCGTGCTCCTTTGATTGGTTCATGGTTCAAGCGCCGCTCAGGCAAATGATTTTCATTTTTTATCATCTTTTGGACTGACATATATCTTCCCATTGTGGTCAATGGAGCATATAAATACATCTTTGAAATCCATAATTCCGTTCTGTTGAATTTGATTTTTCAGCCAAAATCTCGTTTTCTGGATGATCTCCAGATTCTGATCCTGGACCTTTCCGTCCATAATTAAGGGGAGTGGAAGACCTTCATATTTGATATTTGGAAATCCGTCAATCTGATTTTTCTCTGTTTTGGATTTACCGGAAGAAGCCCCTTCTGAATCAGAGCCGGAAGAACTGCTGCCGTTAGAAGTATTCTCATCCTTGGGAAACACGGTCAGCTTGCCTGTGGTCTCCAAAATAGCGAAATCAACCTCACCAATACTGTCTACATTCTGTTCACGGAGTTGTTGCAATAGATCATCCAGATTATATCGTTGCTTCCGCATCTCATCCCGGTGAAGAACGCCTTTGGAGATCAAAACAGTAGGTTTGCCATCAATTATCAGGCGAAGACGCCGACTTTTAAGACCTATAAACGCCATTCCGATCTGTACAATGATCAAGGTAAGCATGGGGGCAATCCCGTGAGAGAGCGGTTTATCAATATCTTCAATGACAAAAGCAGCCATTTCAGCAAGCATAATGGAGACAACAAGATCAAACATGGATAGCTTACCAATCTCACGTTTACCCATAACCCTCATTGCACAGTACACCAGAAAGTACATGAGAATGGTTCGAAAGATATGTGATCCGACATCTGGGAAGTTCACAACAGGGGTCCTCCTTCGAAACTGAGTTTTTAACAGTTAGCTGGGTAGTGCAATCCCTATTTTGACCTGAACCTTACATGCTCATGCAGAAATAATCCGTTCATTTAATGGAAAACAGTTCATAAGTCCGAAGGCTTGACCATACACTGTATTAACTTATAACTTGTACAAGGGGGTTGCTTCATGCAATTGATCCGCCGCTTGGTTTCGTTTCGAGTGTCCAATCCGATTCTGTCAGGCCTCTGTCAGGCTTTTGTATGGATGTTTATCGGGGCATTTATTCTCTCCTTGTTTCTCTGGATGAGCGGAATGCGGGAACAGGACCTCTCGTTGTATACCTATGTTGTTCATGGCTTGTCATTATTGGTAGGTGGTTTTGTCGCAGGCAAACGTTCTGGTGAAAAAGGATGGTACTACGGAGGGATTACCGGAATCGTATATGGACTCCTTGTGCTGTTGATCGGATTTCTCGCGCTGGATGCTTCGTTTAATTGGAAGGATAGTTTACAACTGCTTAGCGCGTTCTTCATTTCAGCTCTCGGTGGCATGTTCGGTGTTAATACGCATCGCTCCTAGCTGACTGGTACAGAACATCGACCTTCCCTCATAAATCAAAAAGAGAACCGGGTCTCCAAGGAGATCCGGTTCTCTACTAGGGAATACGCCACAAACGCACCCTCGTTATTCTATGTTACAGTAACTATTCAACAGCCGTATCACGAGCTACAGCCGTGCTGATTGCATTACGGTCAAATGTAAGCTTAGTTACATCGTTTACACGCAATACAACCACATCGTCCGTAATCTCAGCGATCGTACCGTGAAGGCCACCAATCGTTACAATTTTATCGCCTTTTTTCAATTGGCTTAGCATGGAATTCCGTTGCTTTTGCTTTTTGTTCTGTGGACGAATCATTAAGAAGTAGAAAATCGCAACCATGAGTACTAAAGGTACAATCAAAGATACGATCCCACCGCCTTGCGCTCCTGCTAGAGGCATTCCTTGAAACATTCAAACTCCCCCTTATCGACTATACATACAGATATTACTTGTTACGCCGGTTTCCTCAAAAATTCAATCAGAAACCTTTGTCATTGTCATGAAGACCATATTGATCGAAAAATTCATCCCGGAAATCAAGCAAACGATCTTCCATAATGGCTTTACGTACATTACGCATCAAATTCTGCAAGAAATGAAGATTATGGATCGTTGTCAAACGCAGGCCAAATGTTTCATCTGCTTTGATCAAATGACGCAGATAAGCTCTGGAATAGTTACGACAAGTGTAGCAATCACATTCAGGATCTAATGGTCCAAAATCGGTTGCAAACTTGGCATTACGAACTACCAGACGTCCTTGACTGGTCATCGTTGTTCCGTTACGGGCAATCCGAGTAGGCAGAACACAATCAAACATGTCCACTCCACGAATAGATCCCTCAATCAACGCATCGGGCGAACCTACCCCCATCAAATAACGTGGTTTATTGGACGGCAACAAAGGTAACGTATAATCCAATACACCATACATCAAATGTTTCGGTTCTCCAACACTCAGTCCACCAATAGCATACCCCGGGAAATCCATGGAAGTCAAATCTGCGGCGCTCTGACGGCGAAGATCTTCATGCATGCCTCCCTGTACGATGGCAAACAGACCTTGGTCATGCGGACGAGCGTGACTTTCGAGACAACGTTCTGCCCAGCGACTTGTTCTTTCGAGTGATTTTTTTACATATTCATATTCAGCCGGATACGGTGGGCATTCGTCAAACGCCATCATAATATCGGAGCCAAGTGCATTCTGGATTTCCATCGCCACTTCAGGAGAAAGGAACTTCTTGTCTCCATTCAGATGAGAACGGAAGTTAACGCCTTCTTCCGTAATTTTGCGCATCTCGCTGAGAGAAAACACTTGGAATCCGCCGCTGTCCGTCAGAATTGGACGATCCCAGTTCATGAATTTGTGCAACCCGCCAGCTTCACGGATGATTTCATGTCCTGGTCTCAGAAACAGGTGATAGGTATTACTCAAAATAATCTGAGCATCCATTTCTTTCAACTCTTCAGGGCTCATTGTTTTGACAGTCGCCTGTGTACCTACAGGCATAAAGGTTGGTGTCTCAATAATACCGTGAGGTGTATGTACACGTCCCAGACGTGCACCGGATTGTTTGCAAGTTTTGATATGTTCATACGTAATTGCTGCCATTGGTTTTAATCATCCTCTAAAAGTTAATCGTTATACCGTTATACTAATATATCAACATGGCATCGCCGAAGCTGAAGAACCGGTATTTCTCTTGGATGGCTTCCTCATATGCCTGCATAATATGTTCCCTGCCTGCTAGTGCACTAACCAACATAACCAACGTGGATTTCGGGAGATGAAAATTCGTAAGCATCCCATCGATCACTTTGAAGGAATAGCCCGGATAGATGAAAATGCTGGTCCATCCGCTGCTCGCTTGCAGTATTCCATTTTCAAATTTGCTGCCTACCGTTTCCAAAGTCCGACAGCTCGTTGTCCCAACCGCAAAAACACGGTGTCCATTCGTTTTAGTCTGGTTAATCAGATCTGCCGTTTCTTGTGACAAGGAGTAATACTCCTCATGCATAACATGATCTTCAACAACATCAACCGACATTGGTCTGAATGTTCCCAGTCCTACATGAAGCGTAATGAAGGCGACATTAACACCTTTGGCACGAATCTGATCCAACAATTCATCCGTAAAGTGCAGTCCCGCTGTAGGTGCAGCCGCCGATCCTTCATGCTTGGCATACACGGTCTGATACCGTTCGCGGTCATCCAATGTCTCCTTGATATAAGGTGGCAACGGCATCTCACCAAGACGATCCAGAATCTCTTGAAAGATTCCATCATACGTAAACGTAAGTGTACGTGCCCCCATCTCGCCCTCTTCTTCAATGATTGCCTTCAATTCATCACCAAATACGATGACCGAACCGGCTTTCAGCTTTTTACCCGGCTTAACCAGTGCTTCCCACTTGTCGCCTTCCACATTTTTGAGCAATAACACTTCCGCTTTTGCTCCGGTATCTTCTTTTGTACCGAACAGACGGGCTGGTAGAACGCGTGTATCATTCAGAATCAATGTATCACCGGGATTCAGAAAATCGATAATATCAGGAAACGTTTGATGATTAATCTCACCACTATCTTTGTTCAAGGTAAGCAAACGGGATGCCGTGCGATCAAGTAACGGCGTCTGTGCTATCAATTGCTCTGGTAATTCAAAATCATATAAGTTCACATTCATTTAGTTTCATTCCTTAACAATAGTCGCATTTTGATAATAGTGTTTCAATATTGCCTGGTAATCATACCCTTCATCTGCCATGCCTTTGGCTCCCCATTGGGACAAGCCCAATCCGTGGCCATTGCCCTGACCGATGAACATGAAGGTCTGACCCTGCGTCACCGCTCTCGCTTGACCATCACCACTCATAACCACAAGTGCATTACCGGATGATGTTCCTGCGCCAGAAGAAGACAATACAGAGGCACCATTTGAGCCGGTTTTACTGGCTGTTTTGCCGTCAGCGCCTAATACAGTATAACTTCCGGTCCCTGCAATATCAAATAAAGTGCTCGGTAATCCACCGAGCGCAGAGCGGTATGTATCGGCATATTTCACCGTCATAGCCTGTCCATTGGCAGTGACTTCAAGTGCTCTTCCGGAAGGTCCACGCTTGGTCACTTCCAAGGTTGAGATTGAAGCAGGAACAGACGCTGTTGTTTTACCCTGAAGGGATTTAACCAACTGGGCAGACGTGAAAGGTCCTCTCACCCAAGCATAATCGTTGGATTGAGCAACTTTTGCCAACACAACAGCTTCGTTGCCTGGATTCATTTTAGCTACAGGTTCAACGGTGGATTGAATTAACGGAACGGCACGCACATTGGTGTTCTGAGCGGTTACCGTTACTTTTGCCAGTCCCGCATTGGTCTTGGTTGTTAATTCTTTGATGTTATCCTCACGAATGTACCCACTAACACCTGTACCCAGCAGCACATGGTACCACGTATGTAATCCTGCCTGGGCTGATGTATCTCCCGAACTAACTACATTGGTGAAAACACCTGCTCCACCGTTCCATACTTCAGAAGGATGCGCAGTCTGTCCACCCGCATTGGAGGAGAACACAGCTTCGATGATTTTACCACCGCTCTTGACCACTTCTCCAGCAGTTGCATCCACTGCGCTGGTTACTTTATCGTTTTCCGAACCAATCCCGTTATAGGCTTGGCTGAGCGTTGTATCCACAACATTCGCAATTTTGAAACGTTCACCCTGTTGAAGCGCGTAGGATCGAGCAGCTACGGCTTGAACTTTCAGAGCTTCAGCAGGCCAGGAGGAATACACCTCTGCCCCTACGACAGAGTACAGGTATTGCTCCAGTGGAACAACGTTGACCAACGCCAGATCACCACTTACGATGCTGATTTCCATATCTCCACGATACGTTCGCTGGGAACGTTCCACTACTTTGATACCATTGCCATTCCCTTGTACCAATGCTTTGGATTCAGTACCTGCAATGGTGTAATGCGGAGCTGTTTTGAGTGCATCCGTACTTAATCCTGCATCCTGGCGGATGATGAGCCCTGCACTATTGTTGACAGGTGAAAGGCTTACCCCTGGAGCTTTGGCTTCCACACTGTTCTTCAATGCGGTTAATTCCGCATCCGTTGAAGCTTCACCCACCCATACCGCGTATGCTTGGCTTCCCCCACTCAGTTGAAGGACTGGATTGACACTACTAACTCCTACTGATAAAAGGTTGGCTTGTGCTGCCTCTGCTTCCTGAATCGAACCATAGGTTCCAGCAGACAGGCGTTTACTTCCCGTTACAGCTGGCTTTTGACCAGCCAATTGAGCTGCTGCTACCTTTTGTACCCGTGTAACAGCTTGTCCAGCAAGTGCCTCCGTTGCATAGTTGCCTGTGTAGAGCTGATAAATGGCATTTCCATTCACAGACGTTGTGAACAGCAAAGGCTTATCCGCTGTTGCTTGCAACAATTTTGCTGCTGCAGATGCTGCCTTGAAATCCGCTGTTTCCAACACTTTCACTCGGAATCCATCTGCACTGAAACGGACTTGCCCTGCCGGAAGGCTTACATTTGCGCCACTCTCCGATTGGATGCTCCATTGTCCCGTCGATTCAAGCGTAATGAGTGGTGTAGTTGATTTATACGTACTACCCAGATTTGCAAACATGGCAACCCGGATCGTCTGTCCATCATTTGCTGCTGCATACGCAGGCACTTGCAAACAACCCACTGTCAAAAGAGCTGCCGCCAGTACCTTCAATCGACGACTCCACTTCTTCGTTCGTATTGCTTTTCCCACAATCAGACTCCTCTCCATGCATTTCTTTCATTTTATATCGGGTTAACACGTGATTATTTCAATGTTTATGATGAATGTTCAAATGAGCATATTCAACAGATTTGATTATTTCCCGTCTCTTGGTGGAACAGGAAGACCCAAATGATGATAGGCGAGATCAGTTACGATCCTGCCCCTTGGTGTACGCTGAATCATACCAATCTGAAGCAGATACGGTTCATAGACATCCTCGATCGTCTGACTTTCTTCACCGATTGTAGCAGCAATTGTATCCAATCCTACGGGACCTCCCCGGAAGCTGTTGATCATCGATTTGAGCATCTTATGGTCAATGTCATCCAATCCGCGTGGATCGATCTGGAGACGTTGCAGCGCTTCTTCCGCCAGTGTCTGCGTTATAATCCCATCACCACGTACCTGTGCAAAGTCGCGTACTCGTTTTAACAAACGGTTCGCAATCCTTGGTGTCCCACGTGAGCGCAATGCAATCTCTTGCGCAGCATCTCCCACAATCTCTACACCCAAAATTTCGGTAGAGCGTGAGACGATATAAGCCAGCTCATCAACTGTATAGAATTCCAAGCGACTTATAACACCAAATCGATCTCGAAGTGGAGCAGACAGCAATCCAGCACGCGTTGTAGCCCCAATCAGAGTGAATGGCGGCAGATCCAGCCGAACGGAACGTGCACTTGGACCTTTACCAATCATAATATCCAATGCCGAATCTTCCATAGCAGGGTACATGACTTCTTCAACCGTACGATGCAAACGATGAATCTCATCAATAAACAAGACATCGCCTTCCTGCAGATTGGTTAACAATGCTGCAAGATCACCCGGGCGTTCAATGGCCGGGCCTGACGTAGTTCGTAAATTAACGCCCAATTCGTTGGCAATAATGTTGGCAAGTGTTGTTTTACCAAGTCCAGGTGGTCCATATAACAAAACGTGATCCAATGCCTCATTACGAAATTTGGCAGCTTCAATATATATCTTTAAATTTTCCTTCACCTGATTCTGCCCGATATATTCATTCAGATACCGGGGACGAAGACTCAACTCAACATTTTGGTCCTCCATCATCAGGTTCGCGGAAATAATCCGGTCATCCATGTTCATCCCTACCTTTTTTTGCAGGCTACAGCTATATTATAATATGCAATTTGTATTATCCCGTAAACAGCATTTGCAGCGCCTTTTTCATCAACACATCAACGGAATCTGCTGTAGTAACATCCTTTTTCAATTTGAGCCATACTTTATCAAGCTCACTGTCAGTATACCCAAGTGCCTTGAGACCTTCACGTGCCTCATCCCAGGCTGAACCACTTCCCGACTCTTCCGATGGAGGAGCGAACAACCCTGTTGCATACGTTGCCGCGCCAAAACTATCCAGCTTATCCTTGAGATCCAGAATCATGCGTTGTGCAGTCTTCTTGCCGATGCCTGGCAATTTGGTCAAGAACGTAAGATTCTCCTGGTAAATCGCCGTAACCACATGTTCTGGTGTACCTCCAGCGAGTATGCCCAGAGCTACTTTTGGACCGATACCGGATACTTCAATCAGTTTACGGAACAAACGCTGCTCATCCCGTGTAACAAATCCAAACAGCAACATCGCATCCTCACGTACATGATGGTGAGTGTACACGGTAATTTCGCCTTCTTGCTTCGCAAACGCAAATGGATTTGGACAGAATACGCGATAACCTACACCATGAACATCCAGCACAATATAATCATTCTCTACATGAATGAACTGTCCTCTTAGAAAATCAATCATTTTCGCAATACCTCATTCAACTTGGAATTTAATGTATAAGAGTGTGCGTGGCACACGGCTACAGCCAATGCATCCGCTACGTCATCCGGCTTAGGAATGACCTGAAGACGCAAAAACATTTTGACCATCTCCTGTACTTGCTTCTTCTCTGCTTTACCGTACCCCACAACAGCCTGCTTGATCTGCATTGGCGTATACTCTGCAATAGGCAAACCCTTCTGTGCGGCAGCGAGTACCATAACGCCTCTCGCCTGACTGACAGACATTGCTGTTGTAACGTTCCGATTGAAAAAAAGTTTCTCCAGCGCTACTGCGTCCGGTTTGTATTTATCAATCAATTGCACCATACCTTCATATACATGAAGCAACCGTTCCTCTTCAGGGGTATGAGCTTCCGTCTGAATACATCCATATTGTACGGGTACCACCTTACTGCCGATTTTATCCACAAAACCAAAACCAACAATCGCAATCCCCGGGTCAATTCCCAAAAAACGCAAAACCATCTCTCCCTCACAAAAGCGAACATATGTATCGTTCATTTCATTATAACAAAAGATAGACCCTGCGGCAGGAAAAACTTTGTCTAACTGATTACTCGTCTTTATTCGCGAATTTTTTACATGTTTATTCGTATTTTTAACTATTTTAGTTTAAACGACAAAAAGGACATCTCTTCGATGTCCTTCATCACATTCCACGTATTTTAGATTCAATCGCTTGGTTACGTAAACCACCAATGTTATTGCTTACCACCATCGTTTCAGTACTTCACAATTTTAATACCATAGGTGAGGACGTTTGGATTACCCGCCATTACGGATTAAATGATGGTCTTCATCCACGGCATAGTCACTGAACGTAGAGATCACGCTATCATACTCATCCTTGTCTTGAATCCGAATACCCTGCTGCAATTGTTCTAGTACGCCTTCAGGCAAAGAACTTTCCAACGTTCCAACATCCAATTGAAAGAACGTACGAATAACCTTCTCTTCTGCAGGCTTACCCTCGTACAAATTAAGGTTCCCTACAGCATCTATGCTGATATAAGCCTGTTGTTTACAAAGCGGTGAAAGGTCATCTACACGTTGCTTCAAATGCAACTCATCTGATGTTCCAACGGTAGCATCCCATTCCGGATGTTGAGCCAGCAGCATCTTCAACTGTGGTCTAGCCATCTTGCCTAACTGCTCTGTTTCCACTCCGCAGATGTACTTTGTCTCCAAAACCACACTTGTTAAATGATCCGGATCAGAATCAAGTTGCTCTACTAACGCCTGAATCTCCTGTTCTGATCTTGTTTCCTGCGTAACAGGGCCCATCACACTGGTTGCCTCACTAAAATTAGTTGTCAGCAAACGCTCTATCGCCGATGAGATAGACAACCCGCTGTAAGCCAATATCGTAACTGCAAGCAGAGCCGCCGTCATCCATACTGTTCGTTTCCACCGTCCCCAGCGTCTCTTGAATTGTTTTCTGAAGTTAAACGTGTTCACATGAACCCCTTCTATCACTTTTTAAACCTATTGTGACCTAAAGATTGAGGCTTTATGCACAATTAACTTGTAGTCTGAAGAAGGAACACACATGTGTTAGGTTAGAGAATTTGTCATAGTTAATATCGAACCTGCATTTATAGAATCTTATATAGATAAATAAAAAAAGCACTATCTAATTATAGATAGTGCTTTTTAGAGATCGGGATGACACGATTTGAACATGCGACCCCCTGGTCCCAAACCAGGTGCTCTACCAAGCTGAGCTACATCCCGTTATATATACCGGCGAGAGGACTCGAACCTCCACGGTTTCCCACTCGATTTTGAGTCGAGCGCGTCTGCCATTCCGCCACGCCGGCAAATTTGAAGTTATAATGGCGCGCCCTGAGAGATTCGAACTCCCGGCCTTTTGATTCGTAGTCAAACGCTCTATCCAGCTGAGCTAAGGGCGCAAAAATTGGAGCGGAAGACGGGAATCGAACCCGCGACCCTCGCCTTGGCAAGGCGATGCTCTACCGCTGAGCCACTTCCGCACACGGTATTATTAATATAAAAATGGCGGAACCGACGGGATTCGAACCCGCGATCTCCTGCGTGACAGGCAGGCATGTTAGGCCAACTACACCACGGTTCCAGATCACTTTCTCAAAGGAAAGTATAATTGCGGGGGCAGGATTTGAACCTGCGGCCTTCGGGTTATGAGCCCGACGAGCTACCGGGCTGCTCCACCCCGCGTCGTTATAAAGTTTATATGGTGGAGGCTGAGGGGATCGAACCCCCGACCCTCTGCTTGTAAGGCAGATGCTCTCCCAGCTGAGCTAAGCCTCCATAATATGACCCGTAGGGGATTCGAACCCCTGTTACCTCCGTGAAAGGGAGGTGTCTTAACCCCTTGACCAACGGGCCTTAATGGCTCCCCGAACAGGGCTCGAACCTGTGACAACTCGATTAACAGTCGAGTGCTCTACCAACTGAGCTATCAGGGAATATATGCATTTGCAGTGCAAATGCAATTCATCGTACAACATCAACATGCAGAGCCTGTTTTCTATGTATGATGAAAGAGTTCGCTTGGCGGCGTCCTACTCTCCCAGGACCCTGCGGTCCAAGTACCATCGGCGCTAGAGGGCTTAACGGTCGTGTTCGGGATGGGTACGTGTGGAACCCCTCCGCCATCGCCACCAAACGCATAGCTTAGCTTACATTTCAGAGATCGTTCTCTGAAAACTAGATTCGAAACGAAACATACGAATTATCACTTGCTATTGGATAAGCCCTCGACCGATTAGTACTGGTCAGCTCCATGCATTGCTGCACTTCCACCCCCAGCCTATCTACCTCGTCGTCTTCAAGGGGTCTTACATACTGGGAAATCTCATCTTGAGGGGGGCTTCACGCTTAGATGCTTTCAGCGTTTATCCCGTCCGTACATAGCTACCCAGCGGTGCTCCTGGCGGAACAACTGGTACACCAGCGGTACGTCCATCCCGGTCCTCTCGTACTAAGGACAGCTCCTCTCAAATTTCCTACGCCCACGACAGATAGGGACCGAACTGTCTCACGACGTTCTGAACCCAGCTCGCGTACCGCTTTAATGGGCGAACAGCCCAACCCTTGGGACCTACTTCAGCCCCAGGATGCGATGAGCCGACATCGAGGTGCCAAACCTCCCCGTCGATGTGGACTCTTGGGGGAGATAAGCCTGTTATCCCCAGGGTAGCTTTTATCCGTTGAGCGATGGCCCTTCCATGCGGTACCACCGGATCACTAAGCCCGACTTTCGTCCCTGCTCGACTTGTAGGTCTCGCAGTCAAGCTCCCTTATGCCTTTGCACTCTTCGAATGATTTCCAACCATTCTGAGGGAACCTTTGGGCGCCTCCGTTACTCTTTAGGAGGCGACCGCCCCAGTCAAACTGCCCACCTGACACTGTCCCCGCACCGGATTACGGTACCAGGTTAGAACCTAGATACGATCAGGGTGGTATCCCAACGTTGCCTCCACGCAAGCTGGCGCTCACGTTTCAAAGGCTCCCACCTATCCTGTACAGATCGTACCCAAATTCAATATCAAGCTGCAGTAAAGCTCCATGGGGTCTTTCCGTCTTGTCGCGGGTAACCTGCATCTTCACAGGTATTAAAATTTCACCGGATCTCTCGTTGAGACAGCGCCCAAGTCGTTACGCCATTCGTGCGGGTCAGAATTTACCTGACAAGGAATTTCGCTACCTTAGGACCGTTATAGTTACGGCCGCCGTTTACTGGGGCTTCGGTTCACAGCTTCGGATTGCTCCTAACCACTCCCCTTAACCTTCCAGCACCGGGCAGGCGTCAGCCCGTATACTTCGCCTTACGGCTTCGCACAGACCTGTGTTTTTGCTAAACAGTCGCTTGGGCCTTTTCACTGCGGCCCCCTCGTGCTATTCACACTACCGGGGCACCCCTTCTCCCGAAGTTACGGGGTCATTTTGCCGAGTTCCTTAACGAGAGTTCTTCCGCGCGCCTTAGAATACTCTTCTCGCCTACCTGTGTCGGTTTGCGGTACGGGCACCATCACCTGGCTAGAGGCTTTTCTTGGCAGTGTGAGATCATGACCTTCGCTACTATAATTTTCGCTCCCCATCACAGCTCAGCCTTACAATGTGCGGATTTGCCTACACATCAGCCTTACTGCTTAGACGGACATCCATCAGTCCGCGTCACTACCCTACTGCGTCCCCCCATTGCTCATAACGGCTTACGGTGGTACAGGAATTTCGACCTGTTGTCCTTCGACTACGCCTTTCGGCCTCGCCTTAGGTCCCGACTTACCCTGAGCGGACGAGCCTTCCTCAGGAACCCTTAGGCTTTCGGCGGATCAGATTCTCACTGATCTTTTCGTTACTCATACCGGCATTCTCACTTGTATAATGTCCAGCGCTCCTTACGGTACACCTTCAACCCTTATACAACGCTCCCCTACCCCTGATGCAAAGCATCAAGCCATAGCTTCGGTGGTGTGTTTAGCCCCGTTACATTTTCGGCGCAGAGTCACTCGACCAGTGAGCTATTACGCACTCTTTCAATGATGGCTGCTTCTAAGCCAACATCCTGGTTGTCTGTGCAACTCCACATCCTTTCCCACTTAACACACACTTGGGGACCTTAGCTGATGGTCTGGGCTGTTTCCCTTTTGACAATGGATCTTAGCACTCACTGTCTGACTCCCGGAAGTAAGTCTATGGCATTCGGAGTTTGACTGAGCTTGGTAACCCTTGCGGGCCCCGCACCCAATCAGTGCTCTACCTCCACGACTCTGTTTTCCGAGGCTAGCCCTAAAGCTATTTCGGGGAGAACCAGCTATCTCCGAGTTCGATTGGAATTTCTCCGCTACCCCCACCTCATCCCCGCATTTTTCAACATGCGTGGGTTCGGGCCTCCAGTGCGTGTTACCGCACCTTCACCCTGGACAGGGGTAGATCACCCGGTTTCGGGTCTACGTCCACGTACTCATTCGCCCTATTCAGACTCGCTTTCGCTGCGGCTCCGGCTCTTCACCTTAACCTTGCACGGGAACGTAACTCGCCGGTTCATTCTACAAAAGGCACGCCATCACCCCTAAAACGGGCTCTGACTTTTTGTAAGCACACGGTTTCAGGTTCTATTTCACTCCCCTTCCGGGGTGCTTTTCACCTTTCCCTCACGGTACTGCTTCACTATCGGTCGCTAGGAAGTATTTAGCCTTGGCAGATGGTCCTGCCGGATTCATACGGGGTTTCACGTGCCCCGCACTACTCGGGATCCGTCTCGGAGGGAACCAACTTTCAACTACAGGGCTTTTACCTTCTTTGGCGGGCCTTTCCAGACCTCTTCGCTTAACCGGTTCCTTTGTAACTCCATGTGAGACGTCCCACAACCCCAAAGAGCAAGCTCTCTGGTTTGGGCTTCTCCGCGTTCGCTCGCCGCTACTGACGGAATCACTATTGTTTTCTCTTCCTCAGGGTACTTAGATGTTTCAGTTCCCCTGGTATGCCTCTACATAACCTATGTATTCAGTTATGAGTAACTGGAAATTACCCCAGCTGGGTTTCCCCATTCGGACACCCCCGGATCAAAGCTTGCTTACAGCTCCCCGAGGCAGTTTCGTTGTTCGCCACGTCCTTCATCGGCTCCTAGCGCCTAGGCATCCTCCGTGTGCTCTTAGTAGCTTAACCATTTTGTTCCGGTTTCGGTCGCTCGCTTCCCTTGTTTTGCTTGCGCAAAGCCAAAAGTCGCTTTCACCCGATACCATCACAAAAGCAATTTAACTACCTTTATACACTTGACTTGTTTGCACAAGTTCAGCTAAAAAGGAATGTTCTAATTCGCGTTTGTTTCGTTTCGATATCTAGTTTTCAAAGAACAAGCTCCATGCAAAAGCAAGCTGTTTGAGAGTTTGAGCTCTCAAAACCGAACAACGAGTGAGTAGTTTGTGCTCTTCATTTCATCCACACCGAAGTGAAGGACCGAAATAAATCGCTGTTGCAGGTTCTAAGAACCTGCATATTTGAATGTTTCCGTTGCAGGAAACGATTCTCCATAGAAAGGAGGTGATCCAGCCGCACCTTCCGATACGGCTACCTTGTTACGACTTCACCCCAATCATCTATCCCACCTTCGGCGGCTGGCTCCTTGCGGTTACCCCACCGACTTCGGGTGTTATAAACTCTCGTGGTGTGACGGGCGGTGTGTACAAGACCCGGGAACGTATTCACCGCGGCATGCTGATCCGCGATTACTAGCAATTCCGACTTCATGCAGGCGAGTTGCAGCCTGCAATCCGAACTGAGACCGGCTTTGTTGGGATTGGCTCCATCTCGCGATTTCGCAGCCCGTTGTACCGGCCATTGTAGTACGTGTGTAGCCCAGGTCATAAGGGGCATGATGATTTGACGTCATCCCCACCTTCCTCCGGTTTGTCACCGGCAGTCTATCTAGAGTGCCCACCCGAAGTGCTGGCAACTAAATATAAGGGTTGCGCTCGTTGCGGGACTTAACCCAACATCTCACGACACGAGCTGACGACAACCATGCACCACCTGTCTTGAATGTTCCGAAGAAAAGGTACATCTCTGCACCGGTCATTCAGATGTCAAGACCTGGTAAGGTTCTTCGCGTTGCTTCGAATTAAACCACATACTCCACTGCTTGTGCGGGTCCCCGTCAATTCCTTTGAGTTTCAGTCTTGCGACCGTACTCCCCAGGCGGAGTGCTTAATGTGTTAACTTCGGCACCAAGGGTATCGAAACCCCTAACACCTAGCACTCATCGTTTACGGCGTGGACTACCAGGGTATCTAATCCTGTTTGCTCCCCACGCTTTCGCGCCTCAGCGTCAGTTACAGCCCAGAGAGTCGCCTTCGCCACTGGTGTTCCTCCACATATCTACGCATTTCACCGCTACACGTGGAATTCCACTCTCCTCTTCTGCACTCAAGTCACCCAGTTTCCAGTGCGATCCGGGGTTGAGCCCCGGGATTAAACACCAGACTTAAATGACCGCCTGCGCGCGCTTTACGCCCAATAATTCCGGACAACGCTTGCCCCCTACGTATTACCGCGGCTGCTGGCACGTAGTTAGCCGGGGCTTTCTTCTCAGGTACCGTCACCTTGAGAGCAGTTACTCTCCCAAGCGTTCTTCCCTGGCAACAGAGCTTTACGATCCGAAAACCTTCATCACTCACGCGGCATTGCTCCGTCAGGCTTTCGCCCATTGCGGAAGATTCCCTACTGCTGCCTCCCGTAGGAGTCTGGGCCGTGTCTCAGTCCCAGTGTGGCCGATCACCCTCTCAGGTCGGCTACGCATCGTCGCCTTGGTGAGCCGTTACCTCACCAACTAGCTAATGCGCCGCAGGCCCATCCCCAAGTGACAGATTGCTCCGTCTTTCCAGTTTCCTTCAGGCGAAGAAAACAATTATTCGGTATTAGCTACCGTTTCCGGTAGTTGTCCCAAACTTGAGGGCAGGTTGCCTACGTGTTACTCACCCGTCCGCCGCTAACCATCCGAGAAGCAAGCTTCTCTTCAAGTCCGCTCGACTTGCATGTATTAGGCATGCCGCCAGCGTTCGTCCTGAGCCAGGATCAAACTCTCCAATAAAGTATTGAAAAGAGCGATAAGCTCATTTTGAATCTGACGAGATTAAAAATCTCATTTGTGCTCCAGTCGATCCAAGCCAAGGCTTGTCTCCAACTTTCGCGTTCATTCTGCAAGCAGAATGTTTACTCACTCGTTGTTCAGTTTTCAAAGATCAAACTTGTTTCATCATCTCTTGTGTTTCCCGTGTCAGCACTGTGTTTCAGCGGCGACTTAAATAATATATCATACGGCTGAATGTAATGCAACAGTTTTTTCATTTCTTTTCTTTAGTAGTTTTACAACAGCTAAAGCTATCAATATCCGTACCCTATCTTGTCCTATCATATTAGGTCATGCTCATAGGGTACAAATATTTTAACATATTCATGAAAGGGTTTACAATAACTTCTTAATAAAATACTTTCTATTATTTCCTGAGCAACTATATCTCCGTTATGCGCAACTCAATGTTCACTCAGGTAAGCGGGAAGCCAGCTCTCTATTACAGAGCTGGCTTCCCGCTTATATAACAGGTACCTCACTTATTCATCAATCGCAATCCCCAGGTTAGTTTTGTATCCATGGATTACGACGCTTTTTATCGGATTTCCGTTGGTTGGAAGTAGCTGCACCCTCTCTGGATGTTTTCCCGGACACGGATACCTTGGATTTATTCTTCAGAGGAGCCTTGCTTGTTCTGCGTTTTGCAGCGGCCGGCTTATTCCCTGCTTGCTTAGACTTCCCTTCCGAATCTGATCCAACCTCTTCAATTGCTACCTGACTTAAGTTAGCGTCTTCACGCCCCCCTTTTTTGCCACCCTTCCCTTGCCCCTGAGGAGGATACATTTCACCAAATGCTCCAAGCGGGGACGGGGGAACCATGTTCTGAGTAGGGTACGGATTCTGATAAGCATACTCAATAGGCTGGTTTGGCATCGTTGATGTGGACATTTCAGGCGGCATACCGTACGAAGGACCATACATATTCCATGCCGGATCCTGATAACCATGAGAAGGATAAGTATACTGAGGCATAGGTGTATGTGAGCCACATCCGCATGGAGGGTACGGAAGCATTGAGTATGGAGATATGAAAGGCGGCTGATGATTCATATGACTAGGTGCTGCATACGTTGGGAATGGACTATTCACTTCGCCAGCTGGCGCAATCGGAAATGAGTTGTTTTGCATTTCTGCGGACAGATTCGGCATAACGTTATTGTGGTTATAACCCTGCTCCGCGCCAGTCCACAGACTGTTAGGCAGATCACTGCCACCATAGGGACTAACTTCCGGAATCCCTGGAAACGACGCATTGTTACTCGCTCCTGCCGTGTACATGTCTTGCTGAGCACCGTACACCTCTTGTACAGGAACGGGGATTTGAACATAAGGGTGCTCGGCTGGCGCATGATGCAACTTATTACCACAACCACAAGGCTTTTTCGTTGCTGGTGCAACCTCAGTTGGAGACTTTGTGTTAGGCATTACAGGCAAAGGCATAATTTCAGGCGAAAGATTAGGCATTGTATATTTCTTGGATTCTGCTACCGGTTTTACATAAACTTCGGGTTTAACCTCTTCTTTTTTATGCGTTTCCTTTTCAGGCTTCACTTCAGGAAGCTCCGGTAACTGGGGCAATACCTCCAGTTCAGGCTTCACATTCGGCTTCTCCATATTGGCTGGTGGTGGAGCAGGCACCGGAACAGGAACCTCTGCTACCGGAGCAGGGGGAGTTGGCGCTACTGGAGCCGGTGGTTCCGGTTCTTTGACTCCCGTGTATTCCTTACCTTCAGGTGACAACTTTTCATGAGCAGCAATATTGCTGGCACCCGAATTAGATGTGCTGTTTCCTTGTGCGTGCATAGATGGAATATAAACTGTCTCCCCCACCAGCAGAGCGTTCGGATTTTTCAACTGTGGATTGGCATTGACCATATCTTTTAAAGGAACTCCCCAGGCTTGTGCCAACTTCCATAACGAATCTCCTTGCTGCACCTTGTGACTGTGGAGCACACCCTCCGGTTTCGGTGTTACTGGCTCTGCAGGGATTTTAACCTTCATGCCAATATCCAACTTGTCGGGATTTGTGATTTGCGGATTAGCCGCGATCAATTTGTCCAGCGCTACATTGTATTTTTGGGACAGCAGATATAATGTGTCGCCTTTTTTCACCATGTGTATTTTCACAGGGAACTAACCTCCTAGACGTCATACTTGGGCAGTACATTCGCCCATACCGTTACTACATCCTATGCAGAAACCGGGCTAATGACATCAACTAAACAAAAAAAATCCTCCTGTCTCTAAAATCCCCATACACCAGGTATGCAGAATTTTATCGGACAAGGAGGATTCCTGTTCCCTATGTTATGCAATTCTAACTTAAGATTCCCACACTTTATATCCATCTTTGTCAACAATCTGACGGAATGCTTCCAGCAGTCTCAGCGTTACCGGACCTGCTACTCCCGTGCCAATTGTTCTTCCATCGACTTCATATGCAGCGATAACTTCTGCAGCTGTCCCGGTGAAAAAGACTTCGTCTGCGATATACACATCATGCAGGGTGAATGGCACTTCTTTTAATTCAAGCTCCAGTTCGCCACATAGATCGATAATCGCTTGACGTGTAATCCCTTCAAGTGCTCCGAGATAACAAGGCGGCGTGTACACTACACCATTTTTGATGATGAAGATGTTATCACTTGAACCCTCAGTTACGTAACCTTGGGAATTCAGCATAATTGCTTCACCAGCACCTGAATAGTTAGACTGGATTTTAACCAGGATGTTATTCAGATAATTTAACGATTTAATTTTTGGATTCAATGCGTCCGGAATGTTCCGGCGTTGAGATACAGACACTGCTTTCAATCCAGTAAGATAAGCTTCCTCCGGATAAATCGCCAATTGCTCCACGATGATGATTACGGATGCCTTAGGGCAACGTAACGGGTCCAACCCCAGATTACCAGGGCCACGCGATACAATAAGACGAATATAACCATTACGCATATCATTGCGGCGCACCGTTTCAGCCATGACTTCCAGCATCTCATCAATGGACAGCGGAATGTTCAAACTAATGGATTTTGCCGAATCATACAAACGATCCAAGTGGGCCTTACATCTGAAAATATTTCCGTTATAGATCCGAATACCTTCGAAAATCCCGTCTCCATACAAAAATCCATGATCATACACCGAAACGGTTGCGTTCTCCTTGGTCACATACTGACCATCCAAATAGATCCATTGTTCTGCCACTGATGACTGCACCTCCATAAAATATCCATTCCCTGTACTCCGAAACATTATTAACCCGTCCATTGTACACCAAATGACAAGCCATTACTCGCTCATTCTCCCCCTACTTATGACAACCTTCTAACATTCCCAAACACCATCAGGTCAATTATCTCGAAGGATATGTATAACAAGGATAGCTACCCAGAACACGCACCTGACAATTCAATGCTTCAATCTCTGCCATGGCTGCGCTAAGCAATACCGAATCGACCGTTTCCACAACATCAATGTAAAAATAGTAACTGCCCAATCGTTTCTTCGTTGGACGAGATTCGAGACGGGTCAAGTTCAGCTTCCGCCATGCAAAAGCCGACAATACCTGATGCAATGCACCCGGTGCATCTTCTGGCAACGTCACCAGCAAGCTGGTTTTTACATGATCCGGTTCACGTGGAATGTTCACAGGTTCATGGCCAATGAGCACAAAACGAGTGTAGTTGTTGTCATGATCTGTAACCCGTTCAGCCATAATGTCCAGACCATGCTTCTGAGCAGCAAGCTTGGTACCAATCGCTACCCAGCCCTTACCTGGATTTTTTTTCACAATTTCTACAGCCTCGGCTGTACTGTTCACACCTTCAAGATCGGCCCCGGGTGAATGCAGCCGAATAAAATTCTGACACTGCGGAATAGCCACAGGGTGAGACATGATCTTGGTAATTTTACTAAAATCATACTCGCCACTCTCTGTCTTAAATTCCGAGCCATGCCCAATAACATTCTGGATGGATGGATACACCCACTCCGCTTGCATCGGAATGTCCACCTCGTTCACAAGCCAGTCCATATGAAGACTAACGGAACCTTCAATGGTATTTTCAATCGGAATGACACTGTATTGTGCATTCCCGCTATCCGTTGCTCTAAACACATCCGAAATCAGCTTGGAATGAAGCAAATCTAATGGTTCCCCGTTGAAAAGGAAATCAATTGCCTCATGAGAGACTGAGCCTTCAGGTAATACTGCAATTCGTTTCATGCATTAACTTCCCCTTTGATTCTGTCCAGAAAAGGACGTTCGTCTTGATCAGGCAGCACGGTTACACCGTCCAAATCCGGATCGAGCCACAGTGCAGAAGAAGATATGCCCTCCCGCTCCATGGTGTCCAGCAAATATTGTTCCAATCCCGCTTTCCGGGTGTCATGACGATCCACCAAAGTCAATACGGTCGGTCCAGCTCCGCTCAGGGCAGCTCCCAACGCTCCATGATCAACAGCATGTTCCAATATCTCAGCCATGCCTGGCACCAATGATGCCCGATATGGTTGGTGAATTCGATCTGACATCGCCTTCTGAATCATATCCAGTCGTCCACTCGCCAAAGCGGCAACGAGCAGTGAAGATCTGCTAATGTTATGCACCACATCAGACATGCCAAATTGCTCTGGAATCACATTCCTTGCTTTTGAAGTAGACAGCTGGAATTCAGGTACAATAACCAAAGCCTGCAGATCCTGGTGTGGTTCAATACGTATATGATCTACCTGTTGACCATTCCATGCAGCCGTAATAATACCGCCATACAGAGATGCTCCCACATTATCAGGATGCTTCTCGAGGGATGTGGCCATATCCAGAAGCTTGGCATCGGATAAAGGAGCACCAATTAATGCATTCGCTGCTGCCAATGCACCAACGATGGCTGATGCACTGCTCCCGAGTCCCCGCGTAAGCGGAATATCGGAATACATGGAAATCTCCAATTCAGGGATGGATACCCCAGCTTCATTGAATACCATCTGTGCAACTTCGTAAATCAAATTCGATTTATCTGTTGGCAGGCCTGTCAAATGATTGCCGTGAAGATGAAATGACGTCTGCTCGGCAGGTTTCATTTCCAACCAGGCATACAAAGACAATGCCATGCCCAGGGTATCAAACCCTGGACCGAGATTGGCTGTACTTGCAGGTATTTTTACGGTTACCTTTTCACGCAAACTCATACAGATTGCTGCTCCAGTTGTGCAATGGCCGCCATTACCGCTTCTTCCGTATCTTCAACAACAAGTGGCTCGGTCGCTACTGTTTTGATCGCAATATTAGGATCTTTCAGGCCATTGCCTGTCAGTACACAAACTACAGTCTCTCCGCCTTTAAAGTACCCTTCACTCTTCAGTTTGTATACACCGGCAAGGGAAGCCGCAGAAGCAGGTTCAGCAAAAATTCCTTCCCGAGAAGCAAGTGTACGATACGCTGTCAGGATTTGTTCATCCGTTACATAGTTGATCTGTCCACCAGATTCCTCAGCTGCAGCTACTGCCGTTTTCCAGCTCGCAGGATTACCGATTCGAATTGCTGTTGCTACCGTTTCAGGTTCAAGGATCGGCTCACCTTTGACAATGGCCATCGCACCTTCAGCTTCGAAACCAACCATACGTGGAAGCGTGCTGGACTTGCCTGCCTCTTTATATTCTTTGAAACCTTTCCAATAAGCCGAGATATTTCCCGCATTACCGACTGGAATAGCCAGAACGTCAGGCGCTTCGCCAAGTTGTTCAATTACTTCAAACGCCGCTGTCTTCTGTCCTTCAATCCGGAACGGATTCACAGAGTTTACAAGCGTGATCGGATGTTTGGCTGTGATCTCACGCACAATCTCCAGTGCACGGTCAAAGTTACCATTGATCGCAATCACCTTAGCTCCATAGATCATGGCTTGGGCCAGTTTACCCAGTGCAATGTTGTTATTCGGGATCAGTACGATACAATTGAGGCCACCACGTGCGGCATAGGCCGCTGCAGCTGCTGACGTATTACCTGTGGATGCACACATGATCGTACGGCTGCCCTCTTCCATCGCTTTGGCAACAGCCATAACCATACCGCGGTCTTTGAAAGATCCCGTAGGGTTCAAACCTTCATACTTGAAATAAACATTCAAACCGAGTTCCTCAGACAGATTCTCTGCATGAATCAACGGTGTATTTCCTTCCTGAAGCGTAAGCAGGGGTGTATTTTCATTAACTGGAAGGTGCTCTCTGTACGTTTGCAAAAGTCCTTGATATCTCATTGTGGGTAAACTCCTTTATGTTTTAATAATCTGAAATGATGACCTGTTGAACCGGATATGATTAACTTGTACGTTATAACTGAAATAATTGAGATGCCGTATGGGATAAGGACAATTATCCTTCGACCCGGTAGACACTCTTAATGCGGCGAATGACGCTGAGTGATTCAAAATGTTTTAACACTTTATCCATGCTTGCCTTACTTGCATTATGTGTAACGATAATGATCTCGGCATCCGGGTTGTGCTCATTCGGCTGTTGAACAACCGACGCCAGACTGACATCATATTCTGCAAAAATTTGTGTGATTTGTGCCAATACACCGGCTTTGTCGTCTACATGTAGTAAAATAAAGTTTTTCGACACGATCTGCTCGTCGCTTTGTAGTCGCTTAATCTTATAAGGCACAATTGCTTTGAGACCGTTCACGCCAAGTTTAAGGTTTTTGGTAACCGCCACAATGTCAGCTACAACCGAAGTTGCCGTTGGGAGTTCTCCAGCACCCGCACCGTAGAACATCGTCTCCCCTACAGCTTCACCGTGTACATATACTGCGTTGAACACACCGTTGACTGAAGCAATCGGGTGATTCTGTCTAACCATTGTCGGCTGAACGCTGATGGTGATCTCATCGCCAATACGGTCCGCAATACCAAGTAACTTCATCTCATAGCCCAATCTTTTGGCATACATAATGTCTTCACGAGTTACGGAGGATATTCCTTTAACGGTTACATCCTTCAACTCCACATTGGTGCGGAAACCGAGTGTACTCAAGATCGCCATTTTGCGAGCTGCGTCAAGTCCCTCCACATCGGAAGTTGGATCCGATTCGGCATATCCCAGAGCCTGTGCTTCAGCCAGTACTTCTTCATAGGATGCACCTTCCTGACTCATTTTGGTCAGAATAAAGTTCGTTGTTCCGTTCACAATCCCCATAATGCGGGTAATCCGATCAGAAGAGAAACCTTCAATCAGCGTACGAATGATCGGAATCCCTCCAGCAACACTCGCCTCATAAAACACGTCACATTGTTTTTCCTGTGCCTTCGCCAAAATCTCTGTACCATGCAGTGCCATGAGATCCTTGTTTGCTGTTACGATATGTTTCCCACGTTCCAACGCTTCAAGAATATACTCCTTCGTCTGATCAATGCCGCCCATGACTTCAACGATGACATCAATATCCGGATGACGAATGACTTCCCAAGGATCTTCCGTAAGCTTGGCACGGTCTACAGCAATAACACGTTCTTTCTCAGTATTTTTCACTGCGATCTTCTCGATGACAATCGGCGATCCAACCTGACTGCTCAGATCCTCCTGATTCCCTTCCACAATGCGAACGACTCCCGTTCCGACAGTTCCCAGACCCAACAATCCGACTTTTACCGGTTTCACTAACGATCTACCCCCTAATGTCTATTCTTGTCCGTCAGTCCTGTATGTTAAAGCCTAATTACCCTTGGCCTACAATACGTGTACGTCTTACTCCAGGCATATCTTGCATTCGATCCAGCATTTCACCAATTTCGCCATGAAGATGTGTTGTTTCCACCGAAATGACAACATTGGCTCTTCCCTGAAGCGGGATACTCTGATTAATCGTGAGTACATTAGCTCCATAACCAGCTACATGTCCAAGCACACGAGACAAGATCCCTGACTGATGCTCCAGATCAATGGAGATCGTTACAATTCTCTCGCGCTCAAGCTGGTTGATCAGATGAATCCCATCCTTGTACTTGTAAAAGGCACTCCGGCTTAATCCGACCTGTTCAACCGCCTCATGCACTGTTTTAACATCACCAGAAGCCAGTAGTTCTTTTACCTGCATGGTCTTCACCACTGCCTCTGGTAAAATATCTTCCCGTACTAAGTAATAGCGTTCGTTCACAGAACGTCCTCTCCTCAAAGACTCATGTATTCATATAGTGGACATTATATAGGATCTATGACAAAAGGGCAATACATGACACGCCTATTTTTTGAAATACGTTCCTCACAGTATACAAGTTTATTCCTCTCCCATGTCAGGAAAAAACAAAAAAACGCAGAGTTGCGGGTCAACTTCCCACTTCTCTGCGTTCCTATATAGATCTGTCTCTCCACGGAAGACGGCTACTTAGTAGTAACTGCTACCTTCCACGAATTCGAATTCAAAGTCTCCAATACGAACGATGGTACCTTCTACAGCTCCGCGCTTACGCAACTCAGCGTCCACACCCATATAACGCAATGTACGTGCGAGCTTCAGTATAGCCTCGTGCGAGTTCAGTTGCATCCGTTTCATCATGCGGTCAATCTTGGCACTTTCGACAACGAACATTTCGTTCTCACGCACAATTTTGAAACCATCGTCTTCTTTTTTGTCCAGACTATATACTTTACGTTCAGATACATCTGCTACCTCTTCAACCACTCGCTCGTCTGGAGCCTGATCCAGCAGATCAGCTGCACGATACAGAAGTTCTTGAATCCCTTTACGAGTCAAGGATGAAATTGGCATCACTTCAATATCAGGTTGAACTTCACGAACTTGCTGTAAAAATTGCTCCAGGTTCGCTTCAGAGTCTGGCATATCCATCTTGTTAGCTGCTACAACTTGCGTTCTCTCGGCGAGAAGCGGATTGTACAACTTCAATTCGTCATTGATTTTCTGCCAGTCTTCAAAAGGATCGCGTCCTTCCGAACCCGACATATCTACGACATGAACAATAATCCGAGTACGCTCGACATGACGTAGGAACTCATGTCCCAGTCCGACACCTTCATGCGCACCTTCAATCAGTCCAGGCAAATCGGCCATAACGAAGCTTCGGCCTTCTCCTACACCGACTACACCCAGATTCGGTGTAATGGTTGTGAAATGGTATGCACCGATCTTTGGCTTGGCTGACGAAACGACAGAAAGCAATGTGGATTTCCCGACACTCGGGAAACCAACCAGACCAACATCTGCCATAACTTTCAGTTCGAGTACGATGTAACGCTCCTGTCCTTCTTCACCATTCTCGGCAAGTTCAGGTGCAGGATTGTTCGGTGTAGCAAATCGGATGTTCCCCCGTCCGCCCCGACCACCACGAGCAATAACAACCTGTTGACCGTGACGTGTCATATCCGCCAGTACTTCTCCACTGTCTTCATCCAAGATGATAGTTCCTGGTGGAATGCGTACAATCATGTTTTCCGCGTTTGCACCATGCTGACTTTTGTTACGTCCCTTCTCACCACGTGGGGCCTTGAAGTGACGCTGGTAACGGAAATCCATCAACGTACGCAAACCTTCATCCACGCGGAAAATGATGTCAGCTCCTCTGCCTCCATCGCCCCCGGCAGGTCCGCCGTTTGGTACATACTTCTCACGACGGAACGAAATAATTCCGTCCCCTCCGTCTCCGGCTTTTACATAAATCTTCGCTTTATCTACAAACATTGGTTAACCCCTTCTTCCTATATTCCACACGGCATTCTGAATTGTATAAACGTATCCTCAGACGGAAACTGCTCCGTTCTGACTTTTTTTCCTTTGAGTACGGCAGTAAGCTGCCGCAGTGTTTCCGGATCGGGTGTTTGATCCCCATCCAGTCGGACAACCACATCTCCATGATCCTGTCCGAAGTTTAAGGTCAGTTTGCGAACCTCTCCCCAAGAAGACCGGCCGCCGCCATATTGATAGGCCCTGATTGCATCAGCAATCGCCCCGGTAAGTGACTCGCCATCCTCGGGAGAGACCAGAGCACTAAGCTGCAACTCATCTTCTATTTCCACATGCAAGTCCAGCGCAATTCCACTGGCGCGAAAAGATTGAAGATAAAATACGAGGGAAGGAATACCTAATCTGGAGATTCGGCTTTCTTCTGTAACCCGCTCTTTTATTCTTTCCACACATTGCAAGGATTTATCAAGTTTGCCCAGCCGAAGATATCCATATAACACCTGAAGGTCGTTCATCCAGTCGTGTCGATGATGATTTAATGAAGCAATTGCTGTCTTTTCCATGGATTGTATGATGGCTCTGCGTTCCGCCTCCGCCTGTTTCTTCATCGCATTCACAGAAATGAGCAATACTGCGACGGACCACAATGCGCACACGACGCTTGAGATCATCGCCGGATACAACATAACGAAAACCAAAGGAATCAGAAGTGAACATGCCGCAATCCACGGCACTCTTTTCCAAGATTTCATGGCTTCTCCCCGTTCTACAAAACTCGGTTGGTCTACACCCACCGTAACCAAGTATAACATGTCTCTTCTGCCAGTTCATTATCGAATAACCGTTGAATACAAAAAACCTTCGGCAAAAATGCCGAAGGCTCCTTAGGCGGAATGCCGATATTACGCTTCTACTGCTGCTGCTACAGGAGCAACATTAACAGGGTAGATGCTTACTTTTTTGCGATCGCGTCCCCAACGTTCGAATTTTACAACGCCGTCGATTTTCGCGAACAAAGTGTCATCTTTACCGATGCCAACGTTAGTTCCTGGGTGAATTTTCGTTCCGCGTTGGCGAACGAGAATGCTACCACCAGTTACAGTTTGACCATCAGCACGTTTAACACCCAGACGTTGAGCATTACTGTCACGTCCGTTCTTCGTGGAACCTACACCTTTTTTCGATGCGAATAACTGAAGATTTAATTTCAACATGATTGGTTGTCCTCCTTCTTTGCTTATTTGAATTGCTGTATTTTAATATACTTCCCGTATGACTCTGCAATATTAGAGAGCATAACCACCATGGATTCGAGTAACAATTGTACCTGGGACCAAGTTTCCCCTCTCTCTAACAAAGGTAAAGAACCACTTAAAAAGCCATTCTTCATCTTGGCATCCATTTCGACACCGGTCAATGTTTCAATCGAGTTCACCGTACCCACTGTAACAGCGGATACCCCGGCACATACGATGTCTTCTCCCCGCTTGGCAAAATTAGCATGCCCTTCAATGGAAAAACGTTCGATGTTCCCGTCCTCATCACGAAAGATTTGAACGATAATCACTTATCGCACCTTCTTTACGCTTTGATTGTTTCGATAGTTACTTTAGTGTACGGTTGACGGTGACCTTGCTTCACATGGTAGTTCTTTTTAGGTTTGTATTTGTATACGATAACCTTTTGTCCTTTGCCATGTTTCTCCACTTTAGCCGTTACAGTAGCTCCGGAAATCAATGGTGTACCTGCTGTCAAACCTTGATCGTTAGATACAGCCAGGACACGGTCGAACGTTACGCTTTCGCCATCGTTCGCAGTCAATTTCTCGATGAACAGAACATCGCCCTCTTGGACTTTGTACTGTTTGCCGCCTGTTTCAATAATTGCGTACATTTGCCTTGCACCTCCTCATGTCTCAGACTCGCCCGTTCTCAGGTGACAGTGTCCTTGCGGAACTGTTCTTATACCCGGCCAGTGCGGTTACAGCATGTGCAAGACCATTAGGCTAAACACATACTTGAAGATTATATCACGCAATATATCAAAAATCAATGCAATGGTGAAATATATCTTTTTCCCGTACCATGACAGGAAGAACACGGTTCCACATAGGGCAACGTACTTTCTTCCCGCACTTTCTTACGGGTAAGTTCGAGCAAACCCAGCTTGGTCCAACCCATTACAAACGCTTTGGTCCGATCCTTCTTGAGCTCACCCTCCAAGGTTGCCGCGACTTCATGCCGATTCGAAGCTTCCTCCATATCAATAAAGTCGACAATAATCATGCCACCGATATCTCGCAGGCGCATCAGACGAGCAATCTCCACTGCTGCCTGTATGTTGGTCTCTGTCACGGTCTCTTCCAGACTGTCACCGCCAGCTCCCGTATATTTGCCTGTGTTCACATCCACTACAGTCAGAGCTTCGGTATGATCAATGACAATGTATCCGCCTCCGGGCAACCATACTTTCCGAGCAAAATCCTTATTCAACTGTTCCTGCACACCATAGGCAGCAAAGATGGATTCTGTTCCCCGATACACCTGTACTTTGGGTTGATGACCAGGACTAATCTCTTCGAGCAATGCTTTTACCTCACGGGCTTGTCCTTCACTATCAGTGATGACTTCGTCACTCCCTGGCGTATACACATCTCTGATGATTCGCTGTACCATGCTATGATCCCGATGCAAGAGGCTTGGTGAAGGCAAACTGTCCGCTTTTTCACGAATCAGATACCACTGCGCGCGTAATGTTTCCAAGTCCGACTTAATGGCTTCATGCTGCTCTTCTCCAGATACGGTCCGAATAATAAGTCCTTCTTCATCCCGCCTCAGTTGCTCCCCAAGTGCCTTAAGACGGGAACGATCCCCTTCACGGGCAATTTTCTTGGATACCGCTACATAGTCAGCAACAGGCATGTAGACAAGCCAACGGCCCGGGAGTGAATAATGAGTCGTCACCCGGGCTCCCTTGCCTCCAACCGGTTCTTTCAGAACCTGAACAATGACTTCCTGACCCGGACGAAGCAACTCCGAGATGGAAGGCTTCACCTTGGGCTGTTTCTCCAGATGGGGATGCAACACATCGTCCACATAGAGAAACGCATTCTTTTTCTGACCAATATCCACAAAAGCAGCTTGCATACCTGGTAACACATTCACGACCCGTCCCTTGAAAAAGGAACCCAGCAGTCCACGATCACGTGTACGCTCTGCCGTAAATTCCACAGCTTTGCCTTCTTCCAGAAGCGCCATTTGCATGAGGTTATGTTCATTATGTACTATCATTTGTTTCATGGCTTCACCTCTAGAAGACAATTCAAATCATCCACATCCATTTCAGTATCTTTTCAATTCTCATTGTACATATATTAACCCATTTCAGAACAGGTCCACCAGAACACTACAATTTATTACCATTTTGTTGAAAATAGGAACCGATAATCCGTTGCTCAGGCAATACGGCCATAATTCGACCCTGTCTGTTCATCACGTATACCATATGGTATCTTTCTCTCTTTAATAGACGCAAAATAGTGTCCAAAGGTTTCGCCGGGAATGAGATTATTGGCTGCGCCAAACTGCCAGTAGCCGCGTGACGAGCAAACGCACCCTCTCGATTCATCAGAAAACGAATAAAGCGATAGGGCACATTTCGGTAATCCGTTACGTTGGAATAGAACAAAAAAAGGCCGATTAACAGAATGTTGAGCGGTAGGCCGTAGTCTCCAGTAAACCATCGGCTGATAGCATATAAAATAACCCCTACGCTACACAGAATGCTAATTCTGTAAGTCCACATTAATGTTGTATAGTAAGGTGCCCACAGACTGACAAGTGCCTGAACAACTTTACCTCCGTCCAGAGGAAGTACAGGCAGCAGATTAAATAGGGCAATGAGCAGGTTCCCCTGAATGATATAGTTGAGAAATACCGGATCGCCCAGATTGCCATACTGCAACAGCATAACCACGCCAACCATCAGGATGTTTTGTAATGGACCAGCCAGAGCAATCATGATTTCCCGGTAAGCCGTGATCGTACCTCCATCTTCGATAACCGCAACTCCTCCAAAAGGAAGCATCTGGATCGACAAGACACGATAGCCCAGAAGTGCTGCCGCCGCAGCATGTCCACATTCATGAATGAATACGATGGCAAACAACGTAATAAGCTCAATAAAATGTCCAGTCAGAAGGGAGGCCATCATGATAATTACAAAAAACGGATGAAACGTAATATGGACTCCCCACACCCTAATCAAGGGCAACAACTTCCGCCGGGTCTACGTACTCCTCCCCCTCTTTGACTGCAAAATAGAGCGTGGCCGGTTGTTCACCACCCGTAGCCTTGAGACTCCCCACTGGATTCCCCGCTTCCACCCAATCATTCACGCTCACTTCACTTTCGTTCAGCCGACCGTATATTGCCGTGACATTGCCTGTATGTTGGATGACAACTGTGAATCCACTTGCTGCATCGCCGATAACCTCCATGACACGCCCAGCATCAGAACTTGCGACCTGTATAAGTTCTGCACCTGCGGCATCCGGAACGATCTCAATTCCCTTCATGCTCAGCGCGAATGGCTGAACCACTGTGCCTGAGATCGGTTTGCCCAGTAACTGCCTTACTTTCAATCCGTTCACGGCATCCGTCGTATGTCCGAGGACCGGAAGAAACGAAGGCGTTCCTCCAAAATGCCGTTCATACCAAGCCGATGCTGAGGCAAAATCCATATCCCGATGGAGTGCATCCGCAATTACTGTTTTGGGTGATGTCGTCCACGATGTATCCAACTGAAATAGACCCCATACTCCGCCAAATATCAAAGCGCTAATAACCGTCCGTTTGAGAAGTGACTTGAACAGGTTGAATCTCGAATGCCCCCCTGGAACGAAATGACCATTCTCTTTTTTCCACAACCATTCCGGATCTCTTTCCTGTGTCCCCTCACTAGGCGGCGTAAATGGTTTTGGGTGTATGATCTCATTCTTGTCCAACAGTGAACCTAATTTCTGCTCCTGTAAGACCTCCACAGTGGCACCATCCATCAGTCGCCGGATACGTTCTTCTCGTCTCTGCTTGATTCTGAGTTTCGTGTTCATGGAATGTCCTCCCGCCGAGGCTTGTTTACTACATCCTATGAAGAGGTGGTTGATAATATGAACAAGCCTGCCCGCAGGTAACAAAAAAAGCCGGGCTATAAGCCACGGCTGTCATGTAATCAGATAATGAATAAGTCCATTTAAATGAGTTAACCCATTCCCAAGAACTTTTTGAAACGAGTAAAAGCACCCTTTTTCTGCTCCAGCTGCATCAATGGGACCGTATCTCCCAGAATGCGTCGTGCAATGTTGCGATACGCAATTGCCGCAAGTGAATCCGGATTCATGACCGTAGGTTCTCCTGAATTGGCCGCTTTGATGACCAGTTCATCATCAGGTACGATGCCAATCAGGTCAATATTAAGTACTTGTAAAATACCATCGATATCTAACATGTCACCCGATTTAACCATATTATTACGAATTCGATTCACCACCAGCTTTGGTGATTGAATGTGCGAACTCTCCAGCAGGCCGATGACACGATCCGCATCACGTACTGCAGCATTTTCCGGTGTAGTGACCACGATGGCCTGATCTGCTCCTGCTACCGCATTTTTGAAACCCTGCTCTATGCCGGCTGGGCAATCAATAATGACGTATTCAAAATCTTTTTTCAATTCAAGGATAATATCCTTGACCTGTTCTGGCGACACTGAGTTTTTGTCTCTCGTCTGCGCCGCAGGCAACATATATAATTCTTCGAAACGCTTGTCTTTGACCAAAGCCTGATTCAGACGGCAGCGGCCGTCCGCAACGTCGCACAGATCGTAAATAATACGGTTTTCGAGTCCCATCACGACATCCAAATTACGAAGGCCGATATCGGTATCTACCAGACAAACCTTTTTGCCGAGCAGCGCCAGCGCTGTCCCGATGTTTGCCGAGGTGGTTGTTTTACCCACGCCGCCTTTACCCGAAGTGATCACGATCGCCTCTCCCATGAGCTACACTCCTTTAAACACATTAAAATCTCGGCGTAACCGAACGATATTGCTCATTTTGTCTATCTGCATCTGATTGTCCTGTAAGTAAGCAAATTCCATTCCGGTCTCTCGGCTCTCCCATTCATCGGGAGGACGACTGATGATATCCGCAATCCGTAGCTGCGTCGGTGCAAATACCGAAGCGGCAATGATCGCTTCCTCGTCCCCGCCAATTCCGGCATGAGCCATACCTCTGAGTGAACCCAACACATATATATCTCCGGTACACGTCACTGTGCCCCCCGGATTGATATCCCCAAGAAACAGGAGATTTCCTTCATGATGAAGCACCTGACCTGAACGCACCATACCACACATGGTTACAATCGGCGGTGGTCCTTTAACCTCCGGTTGGAGTGCAGGTGAGTCGATGGATCGAATAAGCAAATTCCCTTTTTGCTTCAATATATCGAGGATTGCTTCTTTCTGGTCCTCTGTCACTTCGCGGGCACCCAACTTGATATCCACATGAACAATCGGTCCGGTCAAAATATTTTGATGGCTGTGTTCCAGCTTATAGCGGAGCTCATAGAGCAATTCCTCGAATTCACATTGATCGTCCAACAGGAAAACCAGGCCGTCTCGGATGCCTTTAATCGTTACGTGATTCGATTTTACCGTCATAAGCCTGTCCCTCCCATCTCATTACATTTCGTGCCCGGGGCCCCAAGTTCCTGCTTTGCGCTCCATAAATGTATTTAGGAAGCTTCTTCTGTCTTGCTCCGTCTCTTGCCGATCCGCTCCAGTTGTTTCCGAAGCGGGACATAAATGATCAAGGCAAACACAAAATGAATGAACAAATTAGGAATCATGTATTCAATCAACGCCCAGTCAAAGGTCACGTGGTTAAGTTGGAAGAGCTTGTACAGGAAAAATAGCATGGTGTCATTAAGCAGACTTCCCAAAATGACAACCGATACCATAACCGGCAGTGGTGCACGTGGTGCTTGAAAAATGAGTCCCATCATATATGCCGATAATCCCATGGAGAATCCATAAGGTCCAATCATCTCGCCGTAGAATACAACGTCATGCAATAGTCCAAAAAATATACCGAGTACTAGTGCCGTGTGACGATGATGATATACAGCGATAAACAAAATTACGATATAGACCAGATTGGCAGAAATACGCATCTGCCAGCCAGAAGGGATGAGCAGCGGCAAAATTGTGCCTTCCGCAATGAACAAAAGGAATAGTAACAGGAACAAAACTTGCTTACGTGTTACCATTATTCTTTTACCTCAGGCGGGATAATGACAATCAGCTCTTTCCAATCAAGGAAGCTTGCGTATGGTTTGATAATCGCAGTTCGCGTTAAACCGTACTCCCCAACTTCAACCTTTTCCACTTCACCAATCCGCATGTACTTCGGAAAATTGTTAATAATTCCGGAGGAGATAATCTCATCATCCTCTTTGATATTAGAATCCTCCGAGATCTTGGTCATTTTGAGCATGCCCGTCTTCGGATCATAACTCTCAATCATACCAAATACTTTCTCCTTACCTACTGCCGTTGCTGCAATGGCATTGGATGTTGGATCATTGGCGTCCATGGACGTTAACAGATTAACCGTTGATGTATATGAGCTGACATGACTGATCACGCCGACCAGCCCTTCCTGGGAGGTAACGGCCATCCCCGGCTTGATTCCCGCATTTTCACCGATATCAATGTTAATGGTTCTGCTGTTTGGATCCGAATTGGCACTGATAACCTGAGCAATTCGTGAACCGTAATTATAGCGATTCTTCTGTTCTTCTGTGAAATTGAGCGCTTTCTGAAGCTGCTCATTCACTTGCTCCATATCATTGTACTTCAGTCGATCCCGGGTATAGTGACCCATCGCGATGCGGAGCTCTTCATTCTCTTCATATACCGTACGCATGTTCGCTACATCTTTGAAAAAGCCCGCTACATAGGAAGCGGGCTTGTAAAATACGTATTGTACAAATCCAACTGAATCCTTCAGGAATTTCTCCGGCCAGGATAGAGTGGTTCGCGGACTGAGCGTAAAGCCCATTAACGCGATAAATGTAACAAGGCCCACCAGCAAAACAAAAAGTCTTTTGTTGCCTAGCAGTTTAAACAGTTCGAACACCCTCTAACATCCATATTCTCTTCCGAGCCATGCCCGGCGGGGAGACTGTCAGACCTGTAGTCCCTGCGAGAATATCAGCCGATCCTCCCCTGTTAAGCGGGTAATAGCTCATCCCCGGGGTTAACCGGGTCCTCTATAAAGATATCTTGCCACTTGGTCGCTATGCCAAGTTAGGCAAATACCAATTAACGTTTGGAACGAACTGCAGAACTGCTTCTGCTTTTGAACAAATGAATATTCTCTAGCGCTTTACCTGTTCCGATTGCTACACAATCCAGCGGGTTCTCAGCCACAATGACAGGCATTCCTGTCTCACCAGCGAGAAGCTTGTCCAGGTTGCGAAGCAACGCCCCACCACCTGTAAGAACGATACCCCGATCCATGATATCGGCTGCAAGTTCAGGCGGGCATTTTTCCAGTGTTACTTTTACCGCTTCAACAATTGCATTCACCGTATCAGCCAGCGCTTCACTGATCTCGTCCGAAGTAATCGTAATGGTCTTCGGCAGACCTGTTACAAGGTCACGTCCACGAATTTCCATCGTTTCTACTTGTTCCAATGGCATTGCTGATCCGATGTCCATCTTCAATTGCTCCGATGTACGCTCACCGATCATGAGATTGTATTGGCGTTTGATGTACTGGATAACGGATTCATCCATCTCGTCACCTGCTACACGAACCGAACGGCTCGTTACAATACCACCAAGAGAGATAACAGCCACTTCCGTTGTACCGCCACCAATATCGACAACCATACTACCCGTTGGTTCCCATACAGGCAGATCTGCACCGATTGCAGCAGCAAAAGGCTCTTCAATCGTATAGGCTTCACGTGCTCCAGCCTGTTTGGTTGCATCTTCAACCGCACGTTGTTCTACTGCTGTGATCCCGGATGGTACACATACCATCACGTTTGGATGACGCTGGAACATAGAGCGTTGTTTTTGCGCCTCACGGATGAAATATTTGATCATCGTTGCCGTTGTATCAAAATCGGCAATAACGCCATCTTTCATTGGACGAATGGCACGAATGTTCCCTGGTGTACGTCCAATCATTTTTTTGGCGGCTTCACCTACTGCCTCGATGCTATTTGTATCTGTCCGTATAGCGACAACCGAAGGTTCTCGCACCACAATTCCTTTTCCTCGTACATAAACCAACGTATTTGCTGTCCCCAAGTCAATACCCAAATCTTTCGTAAAACCACCAAACATAACATAATCTCCTTTTCTGCCTCATATAGCCGCTCCATTCTGATCCAGAGCGTAATAATTATATTCCCACGCAATACGTGGAGCTAATATTCGCATTTGTTTTTTTGCATTTGTAAAGTGAACCTATCTTTTACGGACAACGCCGTTAACATTCATAGGAAAACATCAACGCCAACCATTATATTATACTAAGCCCTTCTCCTTCAAACTTACGTACGTTCCATCTCCGATAATAATATGATCAAGCACGTCAATGCCAACAATAGCGCCTGCTTCAATCAGTCTCTTGGTTATTTGGATATCCTCCGGACTGGGCGTAGGATCACCACTCGGATGGTTGTGTGCGCACACAATCGATGCGCTGCTGCATTTGATGGCAGCCCGGAACACTTCACGTGGATGTACAATCGAAGCGTTAAGGCTGCCCATGGAGAGTGTTTCCTGGGCAATAATATGATTTTTGCTATTCAGAAAGAGACACACAAAATGTTCTTTTTGCAAATAACGCAATTGTTCCATCAGGATATCAGCTGCATCACGCGGTGTACGAATTGAAGTCGACTGAGTTAGTCTGCTCTTGGCAATCCGATGACCCAGCTCAATGCCAGCTTTTAATTGCACAGCCTTGGCATTGCCGATCCCTTTCATCGCGGTCAGTTCTTCCAGACTCAAATCCATCAACGAGCGAATGCCACCCGCTTCGGCCAGAATCCGCTGTGCCATATGCACCGCGGATTCCTGTCTTGTGCCTGTTCGAAGTAAAATTGCCAGCAATTCAGCATGGCTTAAGGCGCCCGCCCCGTATTCCATCTTGCGTTCTCTCGGGCGTTCTTCCTGGGGGATGTCGCGCATCATGTATTGAGGCGACTCCATATGTTCCCTCTTTTCATTTCACAACATTTGGCTTCATTCATGTTCGTGGCAACACATGTACGCCGAACCCGTCCAACATATCACTTAGCAAAGATAGCGGCAAGCCAACCACATTAAAGTAACATCCTTCAATGCGGTCGATCAGTGAAGCACCAATGCCCTGAATGGCATATGATCCTGCCTTATCTGAAGGCTCACCTGTCTGCACATAAGCACGGATGGTCGCATCCGACAGCTCTTTCATCGTTACATCGGTCTGGCGGTAATGAACTAACGACTGTCCATTGCCCGCATCAATACAAGCGACACCCGTGAACACCCGATGTACGCGGCCCTGCAGCCTTGATAACATACGTTCAGCATCCGCTTCGTCTAAGGGTTTGCCTAGAATCTCACCATCCAGAACAACAACGGTGTCACTACCAACAATAATGGCTTCCTGCTCGCGGCCTTCAAGCCCGCGATACACGGCAAGCGCCTTGCGCAAAGCAAGTTCCTGTACCGTCTGTTCAGGTGTCCACTCTGGTGGTGTATCTTCATTGGCATGACTTGGTATTACATCAAACGCTAGGTGGAGTGATGCGATCAGTTCTTTGCGCCGAGGCGATGTGGAGGCCAGAATAATAGGGCGCTGTTGTGTGTTATCCAAAATGAACGGCTCCTTATGCCACGGCAACATCCTGTCCGGATCACGATAATAGATGTCACTGGTTTAATTTTTTTCGTCATAACTCGTCATTCTCCTACAGTCTGCGATAAAGCCACACAGCGGCAATCATACCGATCAGACTCAGAAGGCTCATTTGAAATTGAAGTGAAATATCATAACTGATAATATCCAGATCAGCCTGTGGCGACCAACGTATGGTCGTGGCTTTCGTAAGAAAGGCTACTGCCTTTACAGGCTGCAGTGCCTTGGCGATCCACGCTCCGGCCATCCAGCCGAGCAGCAGAAACAGCAATAACATGCCGAAGTTTTTTTTCATCGGTAATCTTCCCTCGCCATTTTTTGACACCCACATTATTATACGGGGTTTTGTACGTCAATACAAACACAAATCCGGCAAGGGGAACTATTTCCAGTTCCTTGCCGGATGGGTATTTCCAAGCGTTGTTATGGGAAAGAGCATGTTACTGCTTTATCGCTTCGAGCCATTTTTTCTGCTGCAGTACATATTCCATCAGATCGGACTGCACGGACCACATGTGTACATCATCCGGGTTTTTGTTGTACTCCGCTATAGCCGTAATTGCACTGTTCATTGATTTCTCCATTCCACCAACAATAGGTTGTACATCTGCGGTCAAGCCAGGTGTAAGACTATTCAATCCCGTCAGCCATGACTCGTGCTTATTCTGAATCGCGGTCATCGTTTCTGTAGAGACTGCTGCCGGAGCAGACTGTCCCAGCTGCTGAATGGACAAAGTAGATAATTGTTCCACCAGTGCAGAACTGTTTGTGAAGAAAAGCTGCACATCCTCTTGTTTGCCACCGAATATAGCCGGGTTGATCTCAGGGTTCACAATCTCCTTGACATACAGTTCAACTCCCTGGGCTTTTAACCTGGAGCTAAGTAGCTTGGCCTCTTCACGATCAGCCGAAATGCCTGCATATACTCGATTGCCATCTTCAGGATCAGAACCTGCGGCTATACCTGCCTGAGCCAGTTCAAGCTTAGCCTGCTCAGCTCGTTCAGGAGAACTGAACACGCCGTATTGAAGTGCATAATACGTACTGCCAGTCGCCGCTGTCTGAAGCTGCTGCTCTGTACCTGCAGCCCCCTCCTGACCCGTCACAGTGGAAACTGCCTGATTGACGGGCAGAAGATCGCCTGGCTTCGCGGCTCCTTCTTTATTAAAAAATGAAAGAATAACCATACCAAAAAGTGCTCCGGTAACAAGTGCACCAGTGACAGAACCAATCATTTTCCAGCCCCTTGGAGGGCGATTGCGTTTATAGGAATAGTTCTCCGAATCTGCAAGCCAGTCGTGGCCCTGATCATCATGGGCATTGGACAGATCACGACGCTCTTCCTCCGGATTATCAGTGTGATTAACATAACCGTAACCGGAACGGTTCCCAAAATAATGGCCCTCATCCAAGTTCAAGTTCGAATCATGACTCACCCGCTCGTCAGGTTCAGGTACAGTAGAGCTTGTCAGCACCGTCTCTCCCCAGTCTCCGGGGATATCCTCAGGCGTCCATGATGGGGTTGTATCCATCTTAGGCGTTAGCGGTTGATTATGCGGTAATTCTTCACTTAACGTCACCAATGGACTGGACGCAGATATCCTCTTGTTTTCAGGCTTGTCCGACTCATGATCCCCGAAGCGAAACGTCATTCTAGCATTGCTCACCCGTACCCTCTCCTTTGTCCCATTTATATAAGCTATATGCAGAGACTGGAGAATACATTCCATATAACGCAAAAAACGCCTGCTTCGTATCGAAGACAGGCGATTTCTCAATTGATCTATTTCAAACCTTTGGCAAGTGTATCGCCGACTTTCCAAATATCACCTGCGCCCATCGTAATCACAAGATCTCCTGGCTGCAGACGATGTTGCAGATCAGCTACCACTTCTTCTTTTGTAGGAAGGTAACGTGCAGAAGCATTACTGTTTTGAACGATCAGTTCAACCAGTCGGGCTGAGGTTACCCCTTCGATCTGTTTTTCGCCCGCAGGAGAATAGATGTCCGTAATAAGCACCTCATCCGCTTCCGCGAAAGCACGACTGAACGCATCCAGCAGGAAGAATGTCCGCGTATAACGCTGTGGCTGGAATACCGCAATAATGCGTTTGCCCGTTGCTTTGGCCGCACTAATGGTAGCTTCAATCTCAGTCGGGTGATGAGCATAATCATCGATGATCAGCATATCGCGCGCCTCGCCCAATACCTGGAATCTGCGTTTGGCTCCGTGGAATTGGATGATGGCTGCTACAATCTTCTCAAATGGAATGCCCGCTTCCAAACAGGTAATCACAGTAGCCATTGCATTATAAACGTTATGCTTACCCGGCACTGATAATTCCACCGTGCCCATAGCAGCACCCTGATGATTCATCGTAAAGGAGATACGGCGATCGCCCAATACAATATCCGTTGCCGTATAATCTGCAGCACGATCAATACCATAGGTTGTAATCCGTGACTTGAGTTCTGGCAAAATCGCTTGAACATTCTCGTCGTCAGAACACACAATCGCTGTTCCTTCCGGACGAATCTGGCTCAGGAACTGCACATAAGCCCTTTTGAGCTCCTCAAAATCACTGTTGTAATTCTCCAGATGATCTGCCTCAATATTGGTTACAATACCGAGCCATGGATGGTACTGCAAAAACGAACCATCGCTCTCGTCCGCTTCAGCGACTACCCAGTCTCCTTGACCGGCCTTCGCGTTGGTACCCACATTCATGATTTCTCCGCCAATAATGTATGTCGGATCTGTATCACATTTATCCATAACAAGTGCAATCATGGATGAAGTGGTTGTTTTACCATGAGCCCCAGCTACAGCCACGCCTTTACGTTCGTTCAACAAACGTGCAAGCATCTGGGAACGATGCAGAATCGGAATGTTCAGCTCTGCAGCTGCTACCCGTTCCACATTATCAGCAGGCGCTGCCGTAGAGTAGACAACCAGATCTGCTCCAGTGACGTGCTCTGCCGTATGTCCGATATATATTTTCGCTCCCTTGGCTGCCAACTTCTCGGTCAACTCCTGTGAAGCGACATCCGATCCGGTAACGGTGTATCCCATTTCCAACATAACTCTTGCGATGGCACTCATGCCATATCCGCCAATCCCTATAAAATGAACGTGTTCCGATGTATTTAACAAAACTTTCACCAACCTTTTTCAGAATCGGTTTGATGCAAAAGGGCTGCCCGCACATCCGCAATCAGGTACAGTGTGCCGGAGACCACCCCCAGATCTTCCGCTTCCGTCCGTGACTTCAATAGATCAAGTGCCTTTGCCCATTCGGGCTCGACGATGATTTCCAGTTCCTGCTTCGCAATGGCGGGACGTACCCGTTCGACAATCTGCAGCAATTCGGCTGCATCCATTTTGCGTCGGAAATCTGGCTCGGTCAGGATCAGCGTATCCACTAGTGGCAGTATATGCTGCAAATACGCTTCGTGATGCTTATTTGCCAACATACCCATCATCAAAATTAACTTGTTGTGCGGATAGACATCCATAATGCTCTTGGCCAGTGACTCTGCCCCTTCCGGATTATGTGCTCCATCAAGCACAATTCGGGGTTCATCGACGACTTTTTCGAATCTTCCTGCCCAGAAAGCATTCTCCAGTCCAAGTACAATATCGTTGTCATCCAGCATAAATGCCATGTATTGTCTAAGCAATTCAAGCACCATAAGTGCGGCCGCTGCATTGTCACATTGATGTGAGCCCTGCATGCGTATGCGAACGTCCAGATCACGGAACGGGCCTGTAAAATGAAAAGATTGTCCGTTCTCATTGCTGTCCAGTCTATGATAAGAGAATTGATCTCCAGCCAAATACACGCTTGATTGAAGCTGCTGTGCTTTCTCCTGAATCACCTTCACAGCTTCGGGTTGAGTCGCGCAAGTCACAACGGGTACTCCCGGCTTGATAATACCTGCCTTTTCTCCAGCAATCTGCTCAATCGTATCTCCAAGTACATCCGTATGATCCATACCAATGTTGGTGATGACGGACACAACAGGTGCGACAATATTCGTTACGTCCATCCTTCCCCCTAGCCCCGTCTCCCATACCACAACGTCAGGGTAACACTCCTCTGCATAGTACAGAAGCGCCAGAGCCGTGGACACCTCAAACATCGTGGGTGATCCAAGCGGAGTGGAGGCCATTTCCATGACTAGTGGATGTAATCGGTTCGAGAGCTTAAGCAGGATTTCTTCAGGAATATCCTCACCGTTGTATTGAAAACGGTTTGTAAACTTGGTGATATAAGGCGACGTAAAGGTACCCACATCATATCCAGCCTGAAGAAGCACTGACGTCAAAAAAGCGCAAGTCGAACCTTTGCCGTTCGTTCCCGCGACATGAATAAATTTGAGACGTTGGTGTGGATTGCCTAACATGGACATCAGACTCTCGATTCGTTCCAATCCAGGTCGGATGCCAAAAGGAATAAGGCCATTGATCCAGTCCACGGCCTCGTTGTACGTAAGTAAAGGAGCTGCTGCATCTGTCCCGTCTAATTCCGTCATCTGATTCACCTTCGGTCCCGAGATTGAGTGAAAAAAGCGGCCGGATGGCATAATGGCTCTCCATCCGACCCACATATATTAACCTTTAAGTTCCTTGATTCGTGCAATCACTTTATCCCGTTTATCGGAATAATCTGCTTGCTTGGCGCGCTCTTCCTCAATAACTTTGGCAGGAGCTTTGGCTACAAAGCCTTGGTTCGCCAGCTTTTTCTCTACACGGAGAACTTCGCCCTCAAGGTTCTCCAACTCTTTCTCCAAACGTGCCACTTCCTGCTCGATATCAATAAGACCTGCGAGCGGCAAGTATAGTTCTGCCCCCGTAATGATCGCAGTCATTGCCTTATCCGGTGAGTTTAAATCCAGCCCACTATCGAACTCGGACGTATTACAGAAACGTTTGATGTAGTGACTGTTACGCTCAATGATGCTGGACGTCTCAGGACTGTTTGCTTTGACCATCAACTCGATCTTTTTGCTCATCGGCACGTTAACTTCTGCACGAATGTTTCGAACTGCACGAATGGTATCCATGAGCAGGTTCATCTCGGCAACAGCCTCTGGGTTCTCAAGAGCAGGATCATATACCGGCCATGATGCCAGCGTAATCGTCTCACCTTCATGCGGCAGATGCTGCCAGATCTCTTCCGAGATGTATGGCATAAACGGATGAATCAGGCGCATGGTCTGATCCAGCACATAAGCAAGCACGGATTGCGTTTTCTTCTTGGCAACCGGATCTTCCCCATAGAAGGACAGCTTAGCAAACTCGATGTACCAGTCACACAGGTCATCCCAGATAAAGTTATATAACACACGACCCGTTTCCCCAAATTCATACGCTTCGATTAGACGCGTAATATCGCGGGAAGTTTCGTTAAGACGGTGCAAAATCCAATAATCCGCTGTACCAAGCTCTCCGCTGATGTCACGTTCCTCATAGGTGAATCCTTCCAGATTCATCAATGCAAAGCGCGAAGCATTCCAGATCTTGTTGGCGAAATTACGAGCCTGTTCCACCCGTTCCCAACGGAAACGGAGATCCTGACCTGGCGTGCTGCTGGTTGAGATCATGTAACGCATTGCATCTGCGCCGTATTTCTCAATCACATCCAGCGGATCTACACCGTTGCCCAGTGATTTGGACATTTTGCGTCCATCTGCATCACGAACAAGACCATGCATCAGCACATCCTTGAACGGAATCTCATCGGTGAATTCCAATGCAGTGAAAATCATACGTGCAACCCAGAAATATATGATGTCATACCCTGTCACAAGTACACTTGTCGGATAATAACGTTTCAGGTCTTCCGTATCTTCCGGCCAGCCTAGTGTGGAGAATGGCCATAAGCCGGAGCTAAACCAAGTATCGAGTACGTCTTCGTCCTGTCTGAGCTTGCGCCCAGCATACTCTGGCAGCGTTGTTGGATCTTCAGCAGATACGATGATTTCACCCGTTTCTTCATCATACCAGGCAGGAATACGATGTCCCCACCACAGTTGACGGGAAATACACCAGTCACGAACGTTCTCGATCCAGTTCAGATAGGTTTTCTCAAAACGATCTGGAACAAAATTAACCCCTTCGCCGCTCTGTTGTTTCTTGATCGCTCTCTCTGCAAGTGGCTTCATCTCAACGAACCACTGTGTAGACAGATACGGCTCAACAACAGCTCCGGTACGTTCACTGTGTCCAACCTGATGCGTGTGATCCTCAATGTTGATCAATACGCCCTGCTCTTTCAAGTCAGCAACAATCTGCTTGCGGCAGTCACTGCGATCCAGTCCCTGATACTTGCCTGCCTCAGCATTCATAGTGCCGCTCTCATCCATTACCGTAATCTGAGGCAGATCATGACGAAGACCTACTTCAAAGTCATTTGGATCATGCGCAGGCGTGATTTTAACTGCACCACTTCCAAACTCTTTATCCACATAATCATCAGCGATAATTGGAATTTCGCGTCCAATGATAGGCAGTACAAGTACTTTACCAATCATATCTGCATAACGCTCATCCTTCGGATGAACAGCAACCGCTGTATCACCCAGCATCGTTTCAGGACGCGTTGTTGCCACTGTAACGTAGCCACTTCCGTCTTTGAGCGGGTACCGCAGATGGTACAGGTGACCCTGAACCTCTTTATATTCAACCTCAATGTCGGACAGAGCTGTCCGGTTCACCGGGTCCCAGTTAATGATACGTTTGCCTCGGTAAATAAGGCCTTTTTCATACAGTTGAACAAATACTTTACGAACCGCTTGGGACAGACCTTCATCCAGCGTAAAACGTTCACGTGAGTAATCAAGCGACAATCCCATTTTGCCCCATTGCTGACGAATGGTAGTGGCATATTGATCTTTCCAGTCCCATACCTTCTCCAGAAACTTCTCACGTCCCAGATCATAACGAGTCAGACCTTCTTCACGCAGCTTCTGCTCCACTTTGGTTTGGGTAGCAATACCTGCATGGTCGGAACCCGGAAGCCACAGTGCGTCATAACCTTGCATCCGTTTGGTGCGGATCAGAATATCCTGCAGTGTAAAATCAAGCGCATGCCCAATGTGCAGCATCCCGGTCACATTTGGGGGTGGAATTACAATCGTATACGGCTCGGCATCTTTACGTTGACCGGCTTTGAAATATCCACGTTCCATCCAGGTGGAGTACCATTTATCCTCTGCCGCCTTAGGATCGTAAGTGGTCGGCATTTCTGTTGCAGCTGATTTTTTTTCCTCAGACATATGTCATTCCTCCGTTACTTCATCATCTTCGCCAAAAAAACAAAAAAACCTTTCATCCATCAAAGGACGAAAGGTTAGCTTTCGCGGTACCACCTTTGTTTCACGCCTACAGCAAGATAGACTTCACCCTCTGTACATGACGTGACACTTCAAGCAGATAACGGCTGCTACCGGCCCATCCTACCTCAGTAATAAATGACGATAAATCTCATTCATCCCTTGTATTCAAACAGGCAACTCCCGGGCGACTTCGATCAGTTGGTTCCTGCGGAATCTCACAGCGCTGCAATTCCACTCTCTGAAAGGTCATACTGTCTACTACTCCCGTTCCACGTTGTTCTTCAAAAAACCTACACACATCATACCTTGCTCGTGCGCGATAGTCAACCTGACAACAGCGGATAAAGAGCGCTAGAATGCAGGTTTAGGACGAATTATGCAAAAACCCGCAATCCTCAAGGGGATCACGGGTCGTAACGAAGGCTTTAACTACGGATTAAGGGATGTACAATATCTGACCTTCTTCCACAACCTGCTCAGATAATCGGTTATACAACTGAAGTTCCCTCGTGCTCAATTGATATCGATCTGCAATGGCATCCAGTGTATCTTCTCGCTGAACAATGCACAGTTTCACCTTGCGGAATGGGGTCTGGTCCACGATCGTTCCCAGGAACAGGTTCTTCCATTCCACATCATCCGCTGGATACGTTTCTTCCTGTACTACACCCGCAGGAACCTCATCGCCTCGCTCCACTTCAGCATCGCGTGCCGCTCTACCGGAGGATAACAAGGAAGAGATACCTACGCCCTCTTCTTGCCGTGGTGCGGATTCTTTTTTGCTGCCAAAAGCAACCTTCAGCTCCGGCTTGTCTTCCGTCTCAGCCACAGGTTCAGGAACAAATGCTTCGTTCTGTACGAACTCGTCTACCCCAGTCGCTTCAAAAGACGGTCGATCTTCCTCAGCGTTGCCTGGTTCGGACGAAGCAAATACACCTTGCCAGTTCTCCGCCTGTGATTCAACCGGGACATCGGCAACTGCCTGATTCTCCTGCTGAGGTACAGATCTCGCTGATTCGAAGTGCCATACCTCTGGTGCGTCCGGTACATCCTGTGCTGCCAACTCATTAGATGATTGAGCAGTAGGCTCTGAGACTGCTTGATCTGCACTTCTCGAGTTCGCAGGCAATGCATCCACGGAAGGCTCGGACCAACCCGAAGACTCATCTTCCAGAGGCAACAATGGTTCCGACTCAGGGTAAGAAGCTAATCGATCTGCGGTCTCAGCCATAAATGACGAGATCGGAGAAGGTTCGCTGTATTGCTCATGAGATGCCAATTCATCTCCATTCGCTGTCAGAGATGCGGGATCTTCATTTGCATCAGGTTGTCTGTTTTCGTTAACGTACTCCGCACTTAGCTCCTCAGATTGAAGTGGCCCTGCGGATGACGCATTCGCATAATCCTGCTGCCATTCTTCGCTATTCCTTAATGTCTCTTCCCGTGTGGACAGGTCAGCGAATTCCGGAGCACCATATGCAAGTTCTGCTGCATTCGTAAGTCTCTCTTCCTCACTCCGCTGGAGCAGGTACTCTTGTGCAAATGTGTTGGGATCGCTACCTGCCTGTGCTGATTCATCGGAACGGTTGGATTGCTGAGCATCAGGTGAATGAACAACTGTAAACTCATCTGCTGACCACACTTGTGGCTCTTCAACAGGAAAACCTTCGATACCTCGTAGCGACAACACGCCTGTAATGTTCAGACTGCGATTGGATAACAGATCCACGTCAAAATTTTCGATCTCGATGGAAATATCCTCAATCGATCTGACCCGGTTCAGCGGCACTGTGATCTCCACGGGAATGAAATGTTTGAGCTCCTCTGAAGCCTCATTCTCTCCTCTGTACGCACCTGTAAGTAAAAGATGTCCTCTTAACGTGGCATGATCATCCTGCCCTATGACTTGAATGCGCGGGTATAGTTCAATCTCCTCCAGTTCCTCAATCGCAGGGACTCCCTCAGACAAATGAACGCGCTCATAAATATCGAACCGCAAACCATAAGGTTGATTCAACAAAGGTGGCGTCCTCCTTTCGGCATATGTTCACCATGATCCTTCTCATGGGACTGATCCATGGTCCAAATCCTTCGTTACCCCATCTATATGCCTTGAATGAGAGGAGCATGCCACCTTTTGAAAAACCTTGCTATATATGTTCAACTCATGGTTATTTACACTGTCACTCCAATGACAGAACAACCTTCCGATCACTGTTATCCCCAGATTTTTTTTGATTCCCTTCTTCAAAGGGAAAAACCGGGGATAGCTTATGCTTCCGAAGTAGCTTTCTTTCAGAAAGCTTTTAGGCGAACGCTTTACTTCTTCTGGTTGTTTCTGTCCTTTCCGTTTTCGTGTAAATAGTTAGTCGAACTTATATAGTGTACTAGTAAGACCCCTCTCGCTCTGCCAATTGTGTGAAGTCGGATGGCCAACGGTCGTTCACTTCAATCATCGCTCCGGTTAACGGATGACTAAACTTAAGCATCTCTCCATGAAGTGCTTGTCGCCCAATGGCATCCGCTCTACCACCATACAACGAATCACCAATGAGCGGGTGTCCCGCGTAACTCAGGTGTACACGAATTTGGTGTGTTCGTCCTGTATCCAGCTTTAATCGTACAAGGGTTGCTCTTTCCCACACTTCGACGGTCTCCACATGAGTAACAGCTTCCTGTCCACCTTCCGAGACACGTCTGCGCTGCTTGTGATGTCTATCCTTGCCAATCGGAGCATCAATTTTGTGGAGTTCAAGGGGAATTTGTCCACCTGCAATAGCTACATAATGGCGACCAATCTCTTTACGACGCATCGCTTCATCCAGTTTGGCGAGGGCAAAAGCATTTTTGGCATATAGGACAGGTCCCGTTGTATCCTCATCCAGTCGATGAACATGGCGTACGCTCGCCTGTATTCCGTTCATTTCATAATAAGAGGCAACCACATGATCCAGCGTGATCGCCTGATCGGTACGGCTTCCATCTGGATGCAGTTTCATGCCTGCAGGTTTGTGCATAACCAGACAGAAATCATCCTCATATAATACATCCACATCAGCCCAGCGTGGCTCAACATCGATTGGCTGGGACGCAAAAAGGGCCAGCCGAAGCCGGTCCCCTGCAAGTTGTATTCCTTGGTTTACTTTCAGCTGACGGAGCAGTTTCTCCGGAAACTGAAGCTCAGACAATAACCATTGCTCTGCAGCCATCGGTTTGTCCGAGCTGCCTGTTACGGCTTTCCCTGGCATCAGCTCAAGCCATTCCCCGCGGCGTTTCCAACTTTTGATTGTCATAGCGATTGAAGAGCTTTACGATTCGCCTCAATCGTATCGTCAATATCCTGCTCCGTGTGCACACCAGAGACAAACATACCTTCGTATTGCGAAGGCGCAACACTCACACCTTGATCAATCATGGCCGCAAAATAACGACGGAATTGATCCAGATTGCTTTCTTTGGCAATATCATAATTGGTTACTGGAACGGCACTGAAGAATGGACAAACCATGGAACCCACACGGTTAATGGTTATCGCAATACCCGTCTCAGCTGCATTTTTCTCGAATCCGGCTTGCAGACGTGCAGACAATGTCTCCAGACGGTCATAGACCTCTGGTGTTAACAATTTGAGCGTTGTATACCCTGCTGCCATAGCCAGCGGATTCCCGCTCAATGTACCTGCCTGATAGATTGGTCCTGTTGGAGCAATCTGTTCCATCAGATCCCGACGACCACCATAAGCGCCAACCGGGAGGCCGCCACCGATAACTTTACCCAGACAAGTCAGGTCAGGTGTAACCCCATACCGTCCCTGAGCACAGTTCAACCCTACGCGGAAACCGGTCATGACTTCGTCAAAAATAAGCAGGCTGCCATATTGGGTCGTCAAACTGCGCAGCCCTTCAAGGAAACCGGAAGCCGGAGGAACAACCCCCATGTTACCTGCCACAGGCTCCACAATAACAGCGGCCAGTTCTTCACCATAACGTTCAAAAGCAAGTCTCACGGACTCCAGATCGTTATAAGGCACCGTAATGGTATTCACAGCTACGCCTTCAGGCACGCCTGGACTATCTGGAAGACCCAGCGTTGCAACACCTGAGCCAGCCTTGATCAGCAAGCTGTCTGCATGTCCATGATATGATCCTTCAAACTTCAGAATTTTACTGCGTCCGGTTACCCCGCGTGCCAGTCGAATGGCACTCATCGTTGCTTCAGTTCCAGAATTAACCATCCGCACGATATCGATAGAAGGTACACGCTCACAGACCAGTTTTGCCATCTCGGTCTCCAGCAAGGTAGGCGCACCAAAGCTTGTTCCTTTGAGGGCTGTCTCACGCAAAGCTTCTACAACGTCAGGGTGTGCATGTCCCATAATGAGTGGGCCCCAGGATCCCACATAGTCAATAAAAACATTGCCATCAATATCGTAGATTTTGGACCCTTCACCACGTTCTGCATAGATCGGAGTAAGTCCCACCGATTTGAATGCGCGTACAGGGCTGTTCACACCCCCGGGTATGTACTGCTTCGCTTCCTCAAACGCGCTGCGTGAGCGCTCATCATTGCGACGATTACCTTGTTGTGCAGTCATGAATATCCTCCTCAATGTAATTTATTTTATTTCTCAGCCAACCAGCGTGAAGCGTCTTTTCCGTAGTAGGTAATGATCATATCTGCACCTGCGCGTTTCATGCTGAGCAGGATTTCCATGGCAACTTTTTTCTCATCGATCCAGCCTTGAATCGCCGCCGCCTTCACCATGGCATACTCGCCACTTACATTATAGGCAACAAGCGGAAGATCAAATTGATCCTTAATCGTACGCATGACATCAAGATAGGACAGCGAAGGTTTAACCATTAGCATATCCGCTCCTTCGAGCACATCCGTCTCTGCTTCACGCAAGGCTTCACGCGCGTTCGCCGGGTCCATCTGATATGACTTGCGGTCTCCGAATTGTGGTGTGGAATCCGCAGCTTCACGGAATGGACCATAGAACGCGGATGCATATTTAACAGAGTAAGACATAATCGGAATGTGACTGAATCCATTCTCATCCAGCCCCGCGCGGATCGCTTGTACAAATCCATCCATCATGTTGGATGGTGCAATAATGTCCGCTCCTGCTTTGGCTTGAGACACTGCCGTTTGCACGAGTAGATCCAGTGATTCGTCATTTAACACATCTCCGCAGATGTGACCGTCAATCTCCACGGTGTGTACCATACCGCAGTGACCGTGATCCGTGAATTCACACAGACAAGTATCCGCAACAACCAGCAGTTCCGGGTACCAGGATTTGATCAATCTCGTCGCTTCCTGCACAATGCCATCTTCAGCAAAGCCAGATGAACCCACACTGTCCTTAGTCTCGGGAATACCAAACAATAACACGGCTGGAATTCCCAGCTCGGCAATTTCCGTTACTTCCTCCTGAAGACGATCCAGCGAGAAGCGGAATACGCCAGGCATGGATTTAATTTCAGATTTTACATTTTCTCCATACGTAACATAGATTGGTTGAATAAAATCATCCACGGTTAGATGGGTCTCTCTGACCATATTGCGAATACCTGTGGATTGACGTAAACGGCGATGCCGTACAATTGGAAAACTCATACGTGTAAAACCTCCCTGAAAGTTAAATAGAGCAAAAAGGGAAGCGCGCTGGTATCCTATCGAATTCAGCACGCTTCATATGTTGACATGATTACATGTGTATTAATTTCGAAGAGCGCCTTCTTTGGTGCCTGTCCGTTTCCAGTCGCATAGCACTGTGATCAAGCTATCCATCGTTGCTTCCTCTGCCATCAGTGTAACCTTTAGTCCAGCGGCTTCTGCCGTTTTCGCTGTAACAGGCCCGATACACGCAACCTCCACATCTTTCAATAAAGGCAGTGGGTCTTGCAACCCCATACGTTTCAACATACTCATGAAGTTGGTAACCGTCGATGAACTTGTAAAGGTCACCGCATGAATTCCACCTTCTTCAAGTAGCTTGAGCAGTTCGTCATCATCCTCACCAGCAAGGATCGTATCGTAGGTGATGGCTTCGGTTACCTGAAGTCCTCGTTCTCTCAACTGATCACGTAACCACGTACGTGCCAGATCACCGTGCGGAAGCAATACTCTCTGACCTTCCTTCAATTCGCTTTCAAAAGCCTCAAGCATGCCTTCGGCCTGGAAAGGACCTTTGACAACTTCAGCTACGATGCCATGTTTGCGCAAAGCGTCCGCTGTGGAAGGTCCTACGGCAGTAATTCTCGCTTGATGAACCGAGCGAATATCCTTGCCTTCCTGTTCCAGATGGCGGAAGAAAAACTCCACGCCGTTCACACTTGTGAAAAACACCCAGTCATAGGTATTTAAAGCACTGAAGGCGTCTTTGACACTTTGCTTGGCAGATTCACTGGATGGCATGACCGTCTCAATAACCGGAAACTCATACGGTTCGCCGCCGAGTTCCTCAATGCGATTCACCAGTTCACTCGCCTGACTGCGAGCACGGGTTACCAGAATTCGTTTGCCAAATAGCGGCAGCGCTTCTGCCCATTTCAATTGTTCCCGCTGATTGACGACATCTCCCACCACAATAACAGCTGGTGGTTGGAAATTGGCTGCGATCACTTTCGCTTCTATATCTTCAAGGGTACCTGTAAGGGTATCCTGTTCCGCTCGTGTTCCCCAACGAATCAGAGCTACCGGTGTTTGCGCTGGACGACCATGACGAATCAATTGTTCGCTGATATATCCAATTTTGGCAACCCCCATCATAAATACAAGTGTGCCCGTTGCATTCGTCACTTTATCCCAATGGATACTGCGATCAAGCTTGTCCGGACTCTCGTGCCCCGTAATAATAGAGATGGAAGATGCATAGTCACGGTGAGTCACAGGAATTCCAGCATACGCAGGTACACTTATTGCAGCGGTAACCCCAGGTACAATCTCAAACGGAATTCCGTTTTTGTGCAGCAAACCCGCCTCTTCGCCCACACGTCCAAAGATAGTTGGATCGCCGCCCTTAAGCCGAACCACAACCTTGCCTTCAAGAGCCAGATCAACCAACAGTTGATTGATCTCTTCCTGTTTCATCGTATGCCGATCCGGGCGCTTGCCCACGTAAATCTTGACTGCGCCGGGTTTCATTTGTTTCAACAATCTCGGACTTGCCAAACGATCATAGACTACAGCATCGGCTTTCCCGATGGATTCCCACCCTTTTACCGTAATCAGCTTTGCATCCCCAGGACCTGCCCCTACCAAAAAGACCTTTCCCACCATGTCTTCATCCCCTAACTTCTGCCAGTATCTGCTCTGCTCCCCGTTCGATCAATCTCCACGCCACTTCTTCACCCAGACGAACCGGGTCCTTGCCGATCATAGCTTCCTTAAGAATCAGTCCACCATCCGGCGTGCCGACCATACCTGTTAATTGTAACGTGTTTTCACCATTCAGGGAATCTGCATCTTGCTGAGGCACCCACACCGCATGAGCACCGATCGGAACCTGACAGCCCCCATTCAATACACTGAGAAAACGGCGTTCCGCCTGTACAGGAAATGCTGTCTCGGGATCGTTATACAGCTGTAGCAAGTGCAATAGTTCCTCATCGTCTTCACGACATTCGATACCAAGCGCGCCTTGACCCACTGCCGGAAGGCAAGCTGTTTCCGTCAGGTACTCTGTGATCCGGTCTTCCCAGCCCATACGGTACAATCCTGCAGCTGCCAGAATAATCGCATCGAATCCTTCGGTCTCCAGCTTCCGCAAACGGGAATCAATATTGCCGCGAATCGATTCCAATTGCAAATCTGGACGATAGGCCTTTAATTGACTCGACCGGCGCAGACTGCTTGTTCCGACTCTAGCTCCTTCTGGCAGTTGATCCAGAGTAAGTCCACCATTGGAGATCAGCGCATCCCGTGGATCTGCACGACGAGGAATAGCACCATTGATTAATCCTTCGGGTAACTCGGAAGGCATATCTTTCATGCTATGCACAGCCATATCAATCGTACGATCAAGCATCGCCTGTTCAATCTCTTTGACAAACAGACCTTTGCCGCCCACTTTTGACAACGTTACATCCAGAATGAGATCTCCCTTGGTAACAATCTTATGTACTTCAAAGTCAAAAGCTAATCCTTCCCGCTCACAAATATCGCGTAAATCCTGAATGACATGGCCTGTCTGGGTTAGCGCAAGCGCGCTCTGTCTACTTCCAACTTTAATTGTACGCATATCTACACATCCTCCTCATTACGGGATATCCAGTCCCCGATTTCTTCTTCGGTCCACCACCGAAAATGGCCTGTACGAATATCTTCTAATATGTGCATTTCAGTTAATTGCCGAAGCAACGTACTTCTGAGACTTGAAGAAGATACGCGTGACTTCACCTCAGTCCTCATCTGGTGCAAAAACTCAAGGTACGTCTCATACTCATCACCGAACTGTCGTTCGAGTGTGGCACGTATCTCCGCAGCTGCTGCCGGTCCCGCTCCTGCTGTGGATATGGCTATACTTAATCTCCCACGCCTTACCACGCTTGGTGTAATAAAGCTGCTGTGCTCCGAAGACATCGCGTTATTCACCAGTATGCCCGCAGCCTCAGCATCCCGAACCACAGTTGAATTGACCTCTGAACGGTCAGTCGCTGCATATACGAGAAAGGCCCCCCGCAAATCTCCATTGCGGTAGGACCGGTCTATCCATTGAATTCGGGATTCATGATGCAGTTGTTTTAATACGGGAGTAAGCTCCGGACTAATGACCGTAATCTGTGCCTCAGCATGCAACAATCCCTTAATTTTACGTTCGGCAACACGTCCACCACCAACCACGCAGCACTTTTTGCCTGAAGTATACACAAATATCGGCGTGTAACGGTCCATCCCCTTCACTCTCCCGTCCAACGATGAAACGCTGAATACGCATTGGATAAAAAACTTATAATGACAAATCCGTACCCAATCAGTGTCCATCTTGCCATGATAATTGTAGAGAACTGTTTCCTTCTCTTGGATACGAAGTACCCCACATAGATGGCTATAGCAAGACCTGTCGCAATAACTTTGAGATCCAAGAGTAGAATCCAGCGTCTTTCAGCCACAATGGATAATACGGCAAGCATCACAGAAACGCCAAGGAGCGGTGTACCTATGAAATTAGCACCATCCATGTATTTGCCGATCACTTCCAGGCTTGGCATCCGTCGCATCGTATCATTCCACTTTTTTTTCTTCAACTTACGGTGCAGGAACAGATATAACATGGCAAATACCGTAGCAACGGTTAACGCCGCAAAACCAAGATTCGCCAAGGTAATATGCATAATGAGTAATCCATGTACCGTTTGCCAGTTATGCAGTGATATCTCTCCGGCCGTAAACCACAGTCGGTTTAATACCGTAACGGAAAAACCTACAACATTCAGCAACAAAATCACAAATTCGGAACGCTGGATGCGAGTCATGACGAGAGACATCAGCACAATACTGAATGAAAATATAAACAAAAAATCAAAGGTGGTATAGATGGGGAAATGGCCTTCAGTCCACATGCGCAATATGACATGCGTTACCTGCAGTCCCCAAACAACGACAAGAAACCCTGTGCCTGTCCGCTTCGCCCCCGCATTGCGTCGAATGCAGTCCGAGAAATAGAACAGTAGGCTCAGGGCATACATATAGATTAGAGCTTCATAAACTTGTTCAGCAAGGGTCAAGCTGCCCACCCGCCTTATACGCCTGCCGGAGCATAAGCCGGCACGGGGTCTTGCCGGTTTTCGTTAAGGTGAGCGGCTGGTTTCGCCAGAGCTGTAGCATCACTCTGACTCACTTTTTCAGCGGCCATCTCTACTGCATCTTCCAGAGCGAAAATCTGAGTAAACATGCGCAGAGCTTCATCACCTTGCTTCGTGCCTGCCATTTCCTTAATCCGATTAATCGGATCTGTCGTCATTTGGTTCACAATACTCTTGGTCAAACGACGAATGACTTTACGTTGATGTTCATCCAGCTCAGGCAGCTTATTAAACAGGCTATCCATCGTTTCTTCATGAATGGAGACACCTTTTTCCTGCAAAGCGCGAATAACGGGACGAACACCTAACGTTTTGAGCCAATGGTAATAATCCTCCATCTCAAGCTCAATCATTCTCTCAATTTTGGCAGCTTCCACCTTACGCATCTCCAGATTGCTCTCCACGATTCCTTCCAGATCATCAATGTCATAGAGAAATACGTTGGATAATTCACCAATCGCCGGATCAATATCGCGTGGAACCGCAATATCAATCAGGAACAATGGACGAGATTGACGACGCTTCATGCTCTCCCGTACCACTGCTGCATCCATGACATAACGTTCAGCTCCAGTCGAACTAATCACAATATCAACTTCATTAAGTCGATCTAATGCCTGTTCCATCGTACAAGGTGTCCCCCGGAACTTGGCTGCCAATTCTTCAGCTCTTGCGAGCGTACGATTCGCCACGATGACCTCGGATGCCCCGTTGGCATAGAGATGTTTCACGGTTAGTTCACTCATCTTGCCCGCACCCAAAATGAGCACCTTCTTGTCTGTAAACATGCCAAAGATCCTCTTACCGAGTTCAACAGCAGCATAACTGACAGATACGGCGCTCTCCCCGATGGAAGTCTCCGAATGTGCCCGTTTGCCCAGCGTAACTGCCTGTTTGAACAGCATATTAAACCAGGTACCTGTTGATTTCTCTTCTTGCGCTTTAAGAAAAGCCTGTTTCACCTGTCCAAGAATCTGAGTCTCACCAATGACCATGGAATCTAGTCCGCAGATGACGCGGAACAAATGGCGCATGGCTTGATCATCTTCATATATATATAAGTGTTGCGTAAATTCTTCCCGTGGTACGTTAAACCATTGTTCCATGAATGTTCGAATAAAATAACCACACATGTGAAGACGGTCCACCACAACATACAACTCGGTACGGTTACATGTGGCTACGATTACACCTTCCAATACACTCTTGGTCAGCTTGAGCTGCTGCAGCGCTTCAGACAAATCCTTTTCTGCAAATGTGAATCGTTCCCTAACCTCTACAGGCGCCGTGCGATAATTCAAACCAACGACAACGATGTGCATTGCAAGTTCACCTGCCTAATAAATTTCCAATCAAAGTGCTTACTGCATATGTCTATCCATTTATGATTGACAAGGTTAATTATATCACACATCATAGCCATGACCGGGTCATTTTTATGAAATGTTTATGAAATCACCATGTTCATCATCATATGCACTGTCATTTATTGTAGTGTCTCACCAAAGTTCACCGTTATGCGTTAAAAAGTGTCGATTATGAATATTCATAACGATACGCATATTAAAACAAATAGCCATGGAATTATTCCATGACTATTTGAGTTTGGGAGGTTATGTGTCCATCCCGATATGTGAACATTGTGTATGCAATATACTTTTTATTTAAACCCGTTCAGTCTGATTGTTCATGTCTGGTGTTTCAACTTGCAATTCGCCCAAACCACGTACCAACTTCTTTGCATACGTTTTTTCAGGCTTTAATACGGATACCAGGTAGTCAATAGCAAGCTGTGGATCTACAGTCTCCCCACAAGTGTAACAATCAATCGCTGCAAAACCTCTCTCAGGATACGTATGAATGGAGAGATGGCTCTCAGACAATAGTACAAGTACGGTCGCTCCCTGTGGATCAAACTGCTTGGACTGTACGGACATCACTGTCGCACCACATGCCTCCGCTGCTTCAACCATTTGGGCTTCCAGATACTCTGCATTGTTCAGTAGATTAAAGTCGACACCCCAAGTATCAACAGCAACGTGTCTTCCGAAAGTTGAATATTCCATCCTTCGGTTCCCCCTTCCTAGGAATAAAATGTTTGAAAAATTTCATCCGCTAGGACCTACGTCATTCACTTCCCGAGGGAAAAATCTCTCGCAACATATAATGTCCTGAGTGAATCCTGGTTCCTATATTGTTTTCAACGAGATTAAAAATAACATTGAATCAGAGTGAAATCAACCCTTTTCCATAAGATTGTAAAATAAATATTTCCAATTCGGAATATTCCATCTCACATCAAAAAATCCCCCTGCAACCTCCACATTGGCGAGTGCCACTGCACGGAAGATACAAGGGAATTCATTATATACATATACGTTTATAAACATACAATTTTAAGCTAATAAGCTTCAAGCTCAAACAACCGTTTTTGATGACGAGCAAGGGTCTCATCAATCTGATGGAGCTGATCAGCAGTCGCATCTTTTCTAGTGTCCAGCAGTGAATCGATCTCGGCATACACACGGTTGATTTCGCGTTCTACATCTCTGGCCTGGAACAGATGTTGCAATTCAAGCAACGTATTTTTGTATTCATAGATCACTCGGGTGTTCTCCCCGGTCTTCTCCACAATTTTGCGGACAGTGCCTTGAGCATAAACATACGTCATGGTGAACCCTTTATAGATCCGATGAACGACCCCGTCACCCTTAAAAGTCACAAAGAGCTTCCGGACAACGTTGGTCAGATGCAGATTCACCAGGCGGCAAGATAATTCACAGATATAAAACCCTTCTATGCGGTCAAAAGGGAAATGCACTTCTTCTCCACTTACATCCCCCAGCACAACCTCCTGACAACCATTGTCCAACACCTTAACCCGGTGATGAAGCCTGCCGTCTTCTGTCATGCGCAAAAACTGATGCATCTGGGGTTCTGACAATTTCATAGTGGCCTTAACGTACTCTGTGGCTAACCGCTGAGCCATACAAATCCCTCAATTCTTTCCCGATTGTTTTGCCTTCCTGCACATGTAGCAGTCATCTCAAAATTCTTCAGGCCGGCATGGCCGGTAATTTTGGTACTGTTGGCAATATGCACCTATGCTCATTATACACTACCCTAACGTTATTTTTCTCCAGACCCAGATGATGAATTCTCACGAAATTCCTTAAAAAACCGGATTAATCTGGATCTCATCAAAGATTCATTTAGCATGCTCACTTTCCTGCACTAAAACGGTATACTATCTCGGTTATCCGTTAATTCCGTTGGTTTCTTCCTCATCAGAAGCACCCTCTGCATCCAGCACTGGTGCATACTTATCTATGCGGGCATGGCGGGTAATGATGTCCCATAACTCTTCTTTCCCCAATCCCTCTTCGGATGAAAACGGCACAAACAAATCCCCTGAACGAAGACCCAGTGATTCCTTAATGACTTTGATATATTTGGCTCTGCGTGTTTTTGGAATCTTGTCCATCTTGGTTGCTACAACAACCAAAGGCAGTCCATTATGACGAAGCCATTCGTTCATCATCTTGTCCTCTTTGGACGGTTCATGTCTCATATCAACCATCTGCATGACCAGTTTCAATTCCTCGCGTCCCAACAAGTATTTCTCCATCATTTTACCCCAGGCAAAGCGTTGCTCTTTGGAAACTTTAGCGTAGCCATATCCCGGGAAATCGACGAAGTAGAGATCCTGATTAATTTTATAATAGTTGAGTTGCTGTGTCTTACCCGGTGTTGAGCTCGTCCGAGCTAAATTTTTACGATTGATCAAACGGTTGATCAGGGAAGATTTCCCCACATTGGAGCGTCCCGCCAAAGCAATCTCTGGCAGACCGTCCTCGGGGTATTGTTCAGGCCGAACGGCACTGATAATAAATTCAGATTGATTTACTTTCATATTGTATCTTTCCTCTCTTGAAAACCTGTGCTATGCATCACCTGTTGAAGGTATTATGCCATGGATTGTTCTATCATACCAAAAAAACCGTTCCAGCGGACGCCGAAGCCTCCGCAGAACGGTCTAATCTTCATACGAACCTTTCGGATACGTGGATTACAGGTGAATTCCTGTCTGCTCAACAAGTGCATGCTGCAATACCTGATCCATATGGGCTACAGGGACAAACTCCACATCTTCCTTGATGCTGTCTGGAATGTCACGCAGGTCCCGTTCGTTATCCTTAGGCAATAATATTTTTTTATAGCCGGCACGATGGGCTGCCAGTGATTTCTCTTTCAGACCACCAATCGGCAACACACGTCCACGCAGTGTTATTTCACCAGTCATCGCGATATCCTTGGACACATGTTTGTTCGTCAAGGCTGAGATTAACGCTGTTGCCATCGTAATCCCGGCAGATGGACCATCCTTCGGAATCGCTCCTTCCGGAACGTGGATATGGATATCGTTCTTCTCATGGAAGTCAGGCGAAATTCCAAGCTGTGTAGCTTTGGAACGGGTGTAACTGAATGCGGCTTGTGCCGATTCCTTCATGACATCCCCCAGTTTACCTGTGAGAGTCAATTTACCTGTTCCAGGCACAACAGTCACTTCAATGATAAGGGTATCTCCACCCACTTCAGTCCACGCCAGACCCGTTACGGTACCAATCTGATCTTCCAGTTCGGCCATACCATAACGGAACTTGCCAGGTCCAAGGTAGTCTTTGATCTCATCGGATGAGATGTTAATCTGACCTTCCACACCCGATACGATGTTCTTGGCAGCTTTCCGGCACAACGAAGCCATCTGCTGTTCCAGATTACGCACACCTGACTCCCGTGTATATTCACGAATTACACGCAACAACGCGTCATCCGGGATTTCCAATTGCTCTTCTTCCAAACCATGGTCCTGCTTCTGTTTGGGCAACAAATAGTTTTTCGCAATTTGTTGCTTCTCCAGTTCCGTATAACCAGGGATGTTGAGCATTTCCATCCGATCCAGCAATGGACGCGGAATATTGTGTACCGTGTTGGCAGTTGTTATAAACATAACGTTGGATAAGTCAAACGGCAATTCTACAAAATGATCACTAAACGTATTATTTTGTTCCGGATCAAGTACCTCAAGTAACGCTGCGGAAGGATCTCCGCGGAAGTCTGAAGCCATCTTATCAATCTCGTCCAGCAGGAATACCGGATTGAGTGAACCTGCCGTTTTCATCCCTTGGATGATACGCCCAGGCATAGCCCCTACATAGGTTCGTCGGTGACCACGAATCTCGGCTTCATCCCGCACGCCGCCAAGAGATATTCTTACAAACTCCCGACCTAGCGATCTGGCGATCGAACGAGCAAGTGATGTTTTACCGACCCCTGGAGGTCCAACCAGACAGAGAATTGGCCCTTTGAGCTTCTTGACGAGCTTCTGGACAGCCAGATATTCAAGCACACGTTCTTTCGGCTTTTCCAGTCCGTAATGATCTGCATTGAGCACATCTTCGGCTTTTTGGATATCCAGATCATCCGCTGTCATCTGACTCCAAGGAAGGCCAAGCAGCCAATCCACGTAGTTGCGAATGACTCCGCCCTCGGCTGAACTTGCAGGCATTTTCTCCAGTCGATCAATTTCTTTCTCGACCTTTTCTTTCACCTTGTCCGGCAAGCCGAGTTCTTCCATCTGAGTGCGAAGTTCCTCGACCTCACCCGCACGGCCTTCTTTTTCACCCAGTTCTTTCTGGATCGCTTTCATCTGCTCGCGCAAATAATATTCCTTCTGCGTTTTCTCCATCTGTTTCTTCACACGTTGGCTGATCTTGCGTTCAAGCTCCAGCACTTCGCGCTCATTGTTCAGGATATCCAGCAATTTCTCCAGACGTTCCCGAACGTCGATGGTCTCCAGAATTTCCTGTTTATCCTTGATCTTCAAGGACAGGTGACTCGTGATGACATCGGCCAGACGCCCTGGTTCTTCGATGTCAGACACCGCTGCGAGTGTCTCTGGTGTCACTTTTTTGGACAGATTAATATAATTCTCGAACTGGTTCAGAACGGTACGCATCAAGGCATCCGTCTCCGGATGGGTATTCTCCTCTTCAGGCAGCTCTTTAGCCAGTACTTCATAATATTCCTCGTTGTCCGTATATTCAATAATTTCAGCCCGTTCCAAGCCTTCAACGAGTACACGAATCGTACCGTTCGGAAGCTTCAGCATCTGTCTGACCTTGGCCACGGTTCCGATTCTGAAAATGTCCTCTTGTGTTGGTTCTTCAATATTTACTTCGGCTTGGGAACATAGGAGAATCAGATGTTCTTCTACCATCGCTTTTTCTAAAGCCTTGACCGATTTCTCCCGGCCCACATCGAGATGCAGTACCATACTCGGGTAGACGAGAAGTCCTCTTAAAGGCAGTAAAGGAAAACGACGACCTTTCGCTTTGCTCGGTCCCATCGCTTTCGCACCTCCAATGGCTCTCAGGTTGTAGTCATTCATTATTCTATCAAATGTTCACATAAAAAACCAATGAAGGGAAGCGCTTAGCAGCTTCCCGAATCTGTAACCTGTCCTGGACGAGGCACGTCCGCACGCAAATAGGAAGCGGATGCCGGCGGAAAAATCTCCGGTGCAGGTGCAACTGTCTCCTCTGCAAGCTTCGTTTGTTCCATCTGTTGTGATTCCGGGACCCAGGCGAACACTTCACGGAATACGTCCTGTACCGTATCTACCGGGATAACGCGCAAGCCATCCAGATTCTCAAAAATGGACTGCCAGTTCTCCGCAGGAATAATAACGGTCTTCGCTCCTGCCTGAAAGGCAGCCTCCACCTTGGCTAGCACGCCACCGATAGGCTTAACCCGACCATGAATACTGATCTCGCCAGTCATCGCTGTCTCATGATCCACAGGACGCCTCTGAATGGCTGATGTAATGGCAGTCGCCATGGCGATCCCGGCGGATGGACCGTCAATAGGCGTCCCACCTGGGAAATTCACGTGTAAATCGTAATCATTCGGACGAATACCCATGGCTTTTAATACGGTTAACACATTTTCAACCGAGCCTTTGGCCATACTTTTTCGCCGGAGTGTACGCGAACCGCCTCCAATCTCTTCTTCATCCACAACGCCTGTAATGTTGATTCGGCCTTGATCTTTAAGAGCCGGAACAGCAGACACTTCGATCTCCAAAATGGTTCCCATATTCGGTCCGTATACCGCCAAGCCGTTAACAAAACCCACCTGCGGCTGTGTAGGGACCTTCCGATCAGGTCGTGGCTGAATCTGGCTGCTACCCGCCACCCACTCCACATCAGACGCCTGAAGCGTCTCACGCTTCTCTGTCAGCGCAAGTCCAGCAGCCAGCTGGATGATATTGACCGCTTCACGTCCATTGGTTGCATATCGCTTGACCACATCAACGGCATCCGGACATGGACTGAACCCTATTTTCTGAACAGCATCCTCTGCAATTCGCCCAATCTCCTCAGGCAACAGAGGACGGAAATAAACTTCCATGCAGCGGGAACGCAGAGCTGGTGGCAGTTCATGAGGCGAACGTGTCGTTGCTCCAACAAGGCGGAAATCGGCCGGCAGGCCATTTTGAAAAATATCGTGGATATAAGCAGGAGTATGCGTGTCTTCCGAGTTATAGTACGCACTCTCCAAAAACACCTTGCGATCCTCCAACACTTTCAACAGCTTATTCATCTGAATCGAATGTAATTCACCAATCTCATCAATAAAAAGCATTCCCCCATGCGCTTTCGTGACAGCGCCCGGTTTAGGTTGGGGAATACCTGCAACACCCATGGCTCCTGCTCCCTGATATATCGGATCATGAACCGAACCAATTAAGGGGTCCGCAATACCACGTTCATCAAAACGGGCTGTTGTTGCATCCAGCTCCGTGAATTTGGCGTCTGGCTTGAAAGGCGATGTTGGATTCTTCTTAGCTTCTTCCAAAACGACCCTTGCGGCAGCTGTCTTCCCGACTCCGGGTGGGCCATAAATGATAACATGTTGCGGATTCGCACTGCACAAAGCAGCTTTAAGGGCACGCAGCCCGTCTTTTTGCCCAACAATATCGTTAATGGTAGCTGGACGCGTCTTCTCCGACAGCGGCTTGGTGAGTGAGATCGAACGCAGCTTGCGCAGCTTCTCCAGTTCCTTGCGAGATTCACGCTCAACGGCACTGCGGTTTGTTTTCTGGCCACGCAGCAGGTTCCAGAAATACAAACCAATCACCACTCCAAAAAATAACTGAATCAACATGATGACCATACCAAATTCCATGTCTTCACATCCTCCTATTTTGTCGCTATTCTCATATGAGATCATGCTAATACTTGGTAGTATAGCCTTTTCAACGCGACGTAAACGGGCGATACGGAATTTGTATGCGAGAAAATAAAAAGCCGGCCATCGCTGGCGAGCTTTTGTTGTAACAAGATATGAATCAATCAGTGCGAACGACCAGGAATAACACCTGTCTCTTCGTAGGCTTCGACGATTTTGTCGATCTCTTTTTTTAATTCCTCAACCATGATTTCTTCAGGCACTTTACGAATCATCTTACCATGACGGAACAAAAGACCTTCTCCACGAGCACCGGCTATGCCGATATCCGCTTCTTTGGCCTCACCTGGACCATTAACCGCACAACCCAACACCGATACTTTAATCGGCACCTTCAGTTTGGAGATATACTCTTCCACTTCGTTGGCAATGGAGAACAGGTCGATATCCAAACGTCCACACGTTGGGCAGGAGATCAATGTAGCTGCATTTGTAATCAGTCCAAATGTTTTGAGCAGATCACGAGCGACCTTGATTTCTTCTACCGGGTCCGCACTCAGTGAGATCCGCATCGTAGAACCAATACCCATGGACAATAAGGCTCCCATACCTGCGGAGCTTTTGATCGTACCGGAGAACAATGTACCCGCTTCGGTAATCCCGAGATGCAACGGATACGGAATGATTTGAGCTGCTTTGGTATACGCCTCAATTGCCATCGGCACATCCGATGCTTTGAGAGACACGATGATATCATGGAAATCAAGCTCTTCCAAAATACCAATGTGATACAATGCACTTTCTACCATAGCATCTGCCGTAGGATACCCATACTTCTCAAGGAGATGGTTTTCCAAAGACCCCGCATTTACTCCAATCCGAATCGGAATACCGCGGTCTTTACAAGCCTTAACCACTTCTTCCACTTTAGCACGTTTACCGATGTTACCTGGATTAATCCGAACTTTATCAATGCCGTTCTCAATCGCAAGTAAAGCCAGCTTATAGTTGAAATGAATGTCCGCTACGAGCGGTATATTAATGCGTTTTTTGATTTCCTTGATGGCTGCGGCAGCTTCCTCATTATTCACCGTTACACGTACCACTTGACAACCCGCTTCTTCCAGCCGCAGAATCTCTGCAACCGTTGCTTCAACGTCTGCTGTTTTGGTTGTACACATACTTTGGATAATGACTTCGTTACTGCCACCGATCGTTACGTTTCCCACTTTCACGGGACGTGTATCCTGTCTTAAATACATGAGTGATTTCTCTCCCCACAACGTCAAAGCTCCACCCTGACAGAGACATGAATTCGCCTTCTGCCAAAGTGGAGAACTGACAAGTCTATATTTCAGAGTTCAACGGGATTGAGGCCTATATCAGGCGCTCTCTTCCTGCTTATCGTCCTTCGATTGGCTTAGTTCAGGCACGACTCTTTTCTCAACAACTTCCTCGGTAATGACACAGTTCGTAACATCTTCACGTGAAGGCACTTCATACATGATTTCCAGCATGATACCTTCAATGATGGCACGCAATCCACGTGCACCTGTGTTACGTTTAATTGCTTCTTTTGCAATCGCAAGCAATGCAGCTGGTTCAAAGACCAGATTCACATTATCCAGTTCAAGCAGTTTTTGGTACTGTTTGGTAAGCGCGTTTTTTGGTTCGGAAAGAATCCGTACCAGCGTATCTTCATCCAACGGCTCCAAAGTGGAGATGACTGGCAGACGGCCTACAAATTCCGGAATCAGACCAAATTTCAGCAAATCTTCCGGCAATACCATACCCAGGTATTCACCTGGTTTCAGATCTTTTTGCTCAGAAACGGTATTAAAGCCAATGACTTTTTTACCGATCCGGCGTTTGATCATTTGCTCCAGACCATCAAAGGCACCGCCGCAAATGAACAGGATGTTTGTTGTATCGATCTGAATGAATTCTTGATGAGGGTGTTTACGGCCACCTTGTGGTGGTACAGAAGCCACAGTTCCTTCAAGAATTTTCAAGAGAGCCTGTTGCACACCTTCGCCCGATACATCACGAGTAATGGATGGGTTTTCGGATTTACGCGCTACTTTATCAATCTCATCGATATAAATAATGCCACGCTCTGCTTTTTCCACATCATAATCAGCAGCTTGAATAAGTTTGAGCAGGATGTTCTCTACATCCTCACCTACATAACCCGCTTCTGTTAATGACGTAGCATCCGCAATAGCAAAAGGAACATTCAAAATTTTTGCCATCGTTTGCGCAAGCAACGTTTTACCAGAACCTGTTGGTCCTAACAGCAAAATGTTACTCTTTGACAATTCAACGTCTTCGATCTTGCTTTGCGTGTTGATCCGTTTGTAGTGATTATACACCGCAACAGACAATGATTTTTTCGCTTGTTCCTGTCCAATAACATATTGATCCAGAATATTACGAATTTCTTTTGGTTTCGGAATATCTTTCAGGTCTACTTCTTCATCATGACCAAGTTCTTCCTCAACGATTTCGGTGCAAAGTTCGATACATTCATCACAGATGTACACGCCTGGTCCAGCGACCAACTTGCGTACCTGCTCCTGAGATTTACCGCAAAAAGAGCATTTCAACTGCCCTTTCTCATCGTTAAATTTAAACATGAAACCACCCCTTTAGGAATTGATCGGTCTACTGAGCACCTGGTCAATAATGCCGTACGTCTTAGCTTCTTCAGCGCTCATGAAGAAGTCACGGTCGGTATCCCGCTCAATTTTCTCAAGAGGCTGACCCGTACGATCGACGTATATTTGATTCAGTTTCTGACGTGTTTTAATAATCCATTCTGCGTGTATCTTAATATCCGCAGCCTGTCCTTGAATGCCGCCAAGCGGCTGATGAATCATTACTTCGCTATTTGTCAGCGCATATCTCTTGCCAGGTGCACCGGCTGTCAGCAATAACGAGCCCATGCTTGCTGCCATCCCTACGCAAATGGTAGATACATCCGGCTTGATAAATTGCATCGTATCGTATATACCCATCCCTGCGGTGACAGAACCACCAGGTGAGTTAATGTACAAGCTGATATCCTTCTCAGGATCGTCGGCTGCCAAAAACAAAAGCTGTGCTATGACAAGATTGGCTACATCGTCATCAATCGCACTGGTTAGAAAGATAATGCGATCTTTCAGCAAACGTGAATATATATCGTAAGACCGCTCGCCTCGATTGGTTTGTTCTATAACCATTGGCACCAGACTCATGAGACCAACCTCTTTTCTACATGTAATTAGACATAGGCCACCTGTAAAGCAAACCCAAATTCATTCTAACACTTTCCTGTGACAATGTCATTTTTCACAAGAGGGGTGAGACATCAATTTGTTTACTTTTTTAGCCTGATCATATTTAACCATGTTTTCTATGTATGTGCAAATTGAAGCCATCCTATGCCGTCTTGCCGTTTTTTATTTGCATGAAGTACATAGGTATGTAAAAAGTGTACGCGGATCAATAAAATTAGTGTTCATCCATATAATTACTTCATTTTCTATAAAATGGATGTCATAATTTAAAAATAAGGCACGCAATAATTCACGTGCCTTATCGTTTATTCAACTGACAAGTTGATAACAGCTTGTCTTATTTTTCGTCAGCTTCTGCAACAACTTCTTCAGCTGGAGCTTCAACCGGTTCAACAACTGTGCTGTTCTCAAGGAGAACGTCAATCGTTTTACGCAGTTTAACTTCATCGCGAAGGCTGTCCAAGGAACCATTACCTTCGAGGATGCCACGGATCTCATCAGCAGGACGCTTGTAAGATTCAGCCATTTTCTCGAGTTCTTGATTCACTTCTTCATCAGATACTTCAATGTTTTCCGCTTTACCTACAGCTTCAAGCACCAGGTTGTTGCGAACACGTTTGGAAGCATCTTCTTGCATTTGCCCTCTCAGGTCAGCTTGAGTCTGGCCAGAGAAGCTCAGGAACATTTCAAGGTTCATACCTTGGTTACGCAGACGGTTGTCGAAATCACGCATCATGTTTTGTACTTCGCTCTCTACCATTGCAGAAGGAATGTCCACTTCAGCGTTCTCAGCCACTTTTTCTACAACTGCATTTTCTTGAGCAGCTTTGGCTTCGTCAGCTTTACGGGATTCCAATTGTGTTTTCAGATCAGCTTTGTACTCTTCAAGTGTGTCGAATTCGCTAACATCTTTAGCAAACTCATCATCCAATGCAGGAAGTTGTTTGCGTTTGATTTCGTGAATTTTCACTTTGAATATCGCTTGTTTGCCAGCAAGTTCTGCTGCATGGTAGCTCTCCGGGAAAGTCACTTCTACGTCTTTGAAGTCACCTGTGGACAGACCCACAACTTGTTCTTCAAATCCAGGAATGAATGTGTTGGAACCCAGTTCCAGGGAATAACGCTCAGCTTGTCCACCTTCGAAAGGTACACCATCAACGGAACCGTCGAAGTCGATTACTGCAACGTCGCCGTTAGCAGCGGAACCTTCGTCAATTACAACGAGTTCAGCGTGACGTTGTTGAAGACGCTCAAGTTCTTCAGTCACTTCTGCGTCAGTTACTTCGCCTTTTGCTACAGCAACTTCGATTCCTTTGTACTCACCAAGAGTAACTTCTGGTTTCACAGTTACTTTTGCTTTGAACTTGAATGTTTGTCCTTTAGCAAATTGTTCAACATCTACGTCAGGACGATCAACCGGGAAGATATCCGTTTGGTCGATTGCTTCTGTATAAGCTTCAGGAAGCAAAATATCGATTGCTTCTTGATAAAGGCTCTCTACACCAAAACGTGCTTCGAAAATGGAACGTGGTACTTTACCTTTACGGAATCCAGGTACGTTTGCTTGTTTAACCACTTTATTAAAAGCTTTGTCGAGTGCTGCAGTTACACGATCTGCATCCACTTCAACCTCAAGAACCCCAAGGTTCTTCTCTATCTTTTCCCAAGTTGCTTTCATTGTATACTTTCCCCTCCAAAATTCACATGTTCACGTAGGCAATCACGTACAAAATAACCATTTTAGTATAAACAAGATTAGATTCTTTTTCAAGGGGAATCCCTTGATACAGTTTAAGGAAAACGTTTCCGGCCTCGATTAACCATCCAAACCGGCAGATACAAACTGTTTCATGGAACGATAAGCCTGCTCCAGTCGAAAGCGCATCGCGCCTGTCACAGCATACATTGAGCGGGTATTTTCCTCATCATGCGAACCACCCAGACTGTCTGCAACGGTCATATGTAGAGCTGCTGCCCATATATCTGTCATGGAATCATTTTCTTCCAGCATCGATACATAATCACGGGTTCCATACACCGCCATGACATATTGTATCCACAGTTCCTGGGCAAAATAAAAGAGCGTAGGTTCATGAACCTCCGTCTGATCTGCCACTCGTTCCAGAATCTGAACGATTTGGAGCGGGAATTCCTCTGGTCTAAGAGGCACGGTGTCGATCTCGACTTCAACCTGCTCTTCGCCTCTCGTAAACAGGATCATACCTTGAACACCTCGTCGACGCAAGGTTTGCAACACCCGAAATTGAAGCAGAGGGTGAAGCGACTTATCTTTTAACCAACTCGTAAGTGCCTCGTCAATCTTCGGTAGATCAAGATAGGCCAGCTGCTCCAAAGCCAGCATCGTCTGTTCAGACAGCGGCTCCTCCATTACTGTGCGAAGCATCTTATCTGCATAACCATCATCCTGTTCAAGCTTCATTCGGGCATGTTGCCGTGCCATGTCTTCCTCACTAATCTCTTCTTCCTCTTCTCGTTCTTCAAGAACGGCAGGCGAGGTTTCTTCATATTGAGGAAACGCAGCCTGAAGCCATTCGAGCAGAGCCCGCCATTCATCATAATGGCGCTCTTCCTGTCCCTGACATTGCAGCAAAAAGTGAAGCAATTTCATCGCTTCACCATACCGTTCATTTTCAAGCATAACTGTCAATTGAATCTGGTAATAGTCCAGCGTCTTAGGAAACAGCACAATATTGTTGTTATGCTCGGTTTCCGGGGTCGTGGATTCCTTAATGGGAGCACCTCCTCTATATCCTGAATCTCCAGTCGGAATCAACATAAATAGATGTATATATTAAAACGATTGTTGATCTATTTTCTGAGTTCTCCTGATATTCTAACATAACCTTAAATATAATGAAAAAAACGTTACTGCCGCTAAATATCATATACGAAAAATAATTCAAAATAAAACGCTTGATATTCCTGTATGCATATGATAAAATCAATTTTGCTTGAAAAAATTCATGTCTCAGTAGCTCAGCTGGATAGAGCAACGCCCTTCTAAGGCGTCGGTCGGGGGTTCGAATCCCTCCTGGGACGTATTAAAAGAAGCTTCCTTCGGGAAGCTTTTTTTGCGTCTAGGGATGAGAAACCCAATGGTTCGTCGGAGCATTCGCTTCGTTAGCACCACTTCGCAGTCTCGACTGCAAGGAGAGTATCCCTCCTGGGACGTATAAAAAGAAGCTTCCTTCGGGAAGCTTTTTTTGCGTTCTAGGGATGAGAACCCCAACAGTTCGTCGGAGCATTCGCTTCGTTACATGCTCTATGTCGCTGCATTGGAGCGTCCGCGTTTGCTCACTCTATAAGCAACGCGTTGAAAGTACCGACGTTCTAACGAACATAGGACACTTTATTTGCTCCCAATTCAGCATTGTGGAATTCTAACGAATCTTAGAGAGCTTATTTCACCATTCCGGGGTATTAACTCACTTATTTGCGCTTCATAGCCTGATTAACGTCGCTGAGGTTCGTTAGAATCTGAAAATAGCGATTTTACCCATTATAAGACCTCGTGGATTCGTTAGAGTTCACAGGCTAGTCAAGGCACCCATTGTCCATTAGGTGTTTTTTCATTTCATTGCTCAATATTGACATAGAATGTTATGCTTACGGAGTGGATTATGTAACAATCCATACATATTAACTTCTTAGAAAACAGGAGATTTTATCAATGTCATCTTCAATACAGCAACACTCATCGATCCATACCGAGGAAGAACATTCTTCGACATCCAAAAGATTCGGCCTGTTATTAGCAGGCATTATCGTCATCGCCGCTACCATGAGGTCACCGATTACAGCAACCGGACCTGTAGTGGAGATGATCCGCTCAGATACAGGTATCGGCCATACGATGGTCGGGCTTCTGACCTCACTTCCTTTGCTCGCCTTTGCAGCAGTCTCTCCTTTTGCACCACGTCTTGCCAAACGTTTAGGACTCGAATCTGCTCTGCTATTGGCTGTTATGATCGTAACCATTGGGGTGGCCTTACGCTTGTTGCCTTCCGTTCTCTCCTTATATGCAGGAACCGCAATTTTGGGGTGCGGCATTGCATTAAGCAACGTGCTTTTGCCAAGTTTGATCAAACGTGATTTTCCATTACGGGTAGGTATCGTCACCGGATTATACTCTGTATCCATGAACATATTTGGCGCCATCGCCTCAGGTGTGAGTGTGCCCGTAGCAGGAGCCACATCTATGGGTTGGCGTGCTTCGTTAGGCATGTGGGCCTTGTTGTCCATATTGGCGCTTCTCTTGTGGCTCCCCCAGATCGCCGCAGGACGTCAGCGAATGTTATTCATAGCCACACAGAGTGAAGGGACACCTGTACGTCTACGGACCTCTTCCCTGGCCTGGTTCATTACTTTATTTATGGGTCTGCAATCTCTAATATTCTATACAACGATTACCTGGCTTCCCGAAATTCTTGCTGAGCAAGGATTCAGCCCCACCTCAGCAGGGTGGATGCTCTCCCTGATGCAGATGGTTAGTGTACCAGCTACCTTTATCGTTCCAATCCTCGCCGGCCGAACGCGAGATCAGCGTGTTCTAACCGCGATAACGTGCTCTTCTTTAATTGTCGGGTATGCTTTATTGTTAAGTGGCATCGCTTCGCTCGTTACCATTGGTGTCACGTTGGCAGGAATAGGTGCTGGAGCTTCATTTGGCATGGTAACAATGTTCTTCGTCCTTCGCACAAAAGATGCCAGACAAGCTGCCAGCCTGTCCGGTATGGCCCAGTCCTTCGGATATATGCTAGCGGCAGTTGGACCTTTACTGTTCGGTATGCTTCATGACTGGACAAAAGGATGGACCCTGCCGTTGCTAATACAGGTCATTCTGGCCATCGCTTTGTTAATCGCAGGGATTCAGGCCAGCAAAAATAGAATGATCGGTTAGTCATACAATTCATTTATAAAAAAACAAAACGGCCTCCATCCTGCAAATCAGGATGGAGGCCGTTTATGCATAGAACAATTCCTTCATTAATTGAATCCATTTTAATCAATTTCAATGAGGAATGAACTTACTTCACTTTTACCTTAATCGTGTCTGTGCTGGTAACACCGCCTGCGTTAATTAACTCTGCCCGATACGTATACGTGCCCGATGTTTTCCCGGACAGTGTAGTCACAGCACTTTGTGCATAAGGTGTAGCCGAACGGAGTTCTTGCGTATCGATCAACTTATCATTTTCATAGAGACGATACTCTGTAGCGTTGGTCCCCCACCATAGGTTCATGGTCACCTTATAATGGCCGTCGCCATCCCAGTTATCGTGAGAAATAACCGCTTTGCCTGGCGTTGCGTTGGTAACCCGAACAGTCAACGTCTGACTACGCGTTGTTCCCTTGTCGTTGGTCAGCTCAGCCACGTACGTATACGTGCCATTGGCTTTGCCCGTGATCTTCGTCTGAGCAAACTGCGCCCAAGGCGCGTTGTAAGTCAACTTCTGCGTATCTACCAAAACCCCGTCCTCATATAACTTGTAGCTAGTTGCGTTCTCGCCCCACCACAGGTTCATTGTAACGATATACGCGCCCTCTGGTAAGCCGTTGCCTACCCAGTTATTGTGAGACAATACAGGCGTACCTGGGGCCTTGGTTGCCGGAGTTTCAGGTTCGGTCTCCACTGCTTCCAATTTCAGTGCCGTATTGGCTGTACCCGAAAGCCCCTGTTGGTCTTTTACTGTAAGTTCAACAGCATACTCGCCTGCTTCAATTCCCTCCAAAGGAAGGTTGAAGGTACCATCAGCTTGTACTTCAAAGACTCCTTCTTTATAAACCGATCCATCCTCTTTTTTCACAACATACGTTGCTTCCAGAGAAGCGGCCGGATCAAACGTGATGTCCCATCCGCTGGCAAGCGCAGGAGCTACACGGAAGTACAAGTCTTCCACGCTACCGTTAAGGACAGCAGACTCATCCTCTTTGAACTCCAACGCTTCTGGTGCAGTTACAGCCGGAGCTGTCTTTTTCACCAAAAATGGCGAAGTGTCTTCCTTATAGGTTTTGCCGTCCGTACCAATAGTAGTGATGTCTACGGTATATAAACCATCCGGAATCTCAGTCACTTCATCGGTTGTGTAATCTGCATATGAGCCGTCCCAAGCAAGGTTGTATCTTGCATTGGCATTGAAGTTAAAATAGTTACCAAAGATGGAGCCGATATAACCATCTTGATAATATCCACCTTCCGGATTAAGACCATCATAGATCTCAATCAGGGCAAATGTCATCGGATTATAGAATTCCATCGCAACATTCAGCGTATCCAACGTACCATCAGCCTTCAATGGATAGTGGAATGGATTTTTCTCAGTGCCTTTTACGGTTTCGATATACTTAACTCCACTCAACGTAACGTTGAAATGAGCAACATATGGCACAGTAAAAGTATTGGTTCCGTTTGAGAACTCAATGTATCCTTGTGCTTCTGTAGTTGCAGTAACCCCTCGTGGAACGGTGATTGTTACTGCAAGTTCTTCCTCACCATTCAATGTGAAGGAACTCTTGTCCACGGCAACGAATACACCAGCGACATTACGAGTTGGATTCACATTTACGGTGTAATCCCCGCCACTCCCATTCAGCGCTTCAACTTTAATTGTTTTGGTAATCGTCTTTTCATCTGTGCTCAGGAAATTACCGTAGTTGATACTTCCGGTGATATTCTCCTTTTCAACAACAGAGCCACTTTCTGTGTATTGAGTTACATCAAGCACTTTGACAAAAGCAGCAGGATCAATGGTATTTACAGCCTGAATACGGCCAGCGCCTTGATCAAATACATCAAACTTGGTTGTATCCAGCACCTTACTATTGTTCATCAGTGCAACTTTGATATCAAATGGAGTCCATTCGGGATGCTTCTCGATCAGCAACGCAATCAAACCAGCTACATGAGGTGTAGCCATACTTGTACCTGATTTACGATCATAAGCTTGTGCGTAATCTGCGTCTGGCTCATCCTTGCCGTAGGCAGGAATCGTAGACAAAATGCTTGTACCTGGTGCAACAATATCCGGTTTGATGTCCAGTGTTACCTTTGCAGGTCCACGTGAACTGGATGAACTCATTTCATCGCCCGGAGTTTGGGAACGTTCAAAATCACTAAAGCTCACTTCAACGGCTTGGCCTGCGTCCAGCTCAGCCTTGATCACATCTCCATCTTCCTTGGACATGCTCAGTGTTGGAATGAGTTCAAAGTTATCGCCCAGACTTACACCAATTGGGCCAGGAATGTTGTTATATACAATAACAGCCACGGCTCCGGCCGCTTTAGCATTGGCGATTTTCTCTACAAATGCGATTTCACCACGCTGTATTAATGCCACTTTACCTGTAAAATCTTTACCTTCAAAATCAGTTGGCTTACCCAGTGCTGCAAATTCCAGCTCATATTTCCCTGTCAAAACAGTTTCAGGGTCTGCCGACAGGCTCCATCCCATCAGATCCAGACGGTAAACCGACTCTGTAATAGCCAGTGGAGCTTCAGTCGGAGCAATTACAGACTCTTCTTCCACAGGAGCAGCTTCAGGAGAAGCTTCAACGGGTGCAGAAGGTGATGCAGATGGAGTATTTTCTTCCGTTGTAGCTTCTTCTACATTCAGATCTTCAGCTTTGTTAGAAACTGTGTCCTCCACAGCTGCTGCACTTTCCTCATCAGCAATTGCGGGTACAACTTGCTCTGAAACTTCTGGTGCTTCTGTTCCAGGTGCCGTCCCCAGTTCAGGAGATTGTTCAACCTCTGGCACCGGTTGTTGTTCAGGTTGTGCCTCTTCGCCTTCCTCACCAATCCAGAAGTGAGTATCGGCTGTAATCAGCTGGCTAGGTCCTGTAGAGTTACCTACCGTAATGGCCATTGCAGACGCACCCGGAGAACCGAGTGTATAACGGTTAGGTCCACTGTTACCACTTGCTACAACCGCTGTCACACCAGACAACATCGCATTGTTCAGGGCAACCGAAGTGATATAACTCGGGTCGTTGGCGGCGTTACCTAACGAGAGATTAATTACGTCCATGCCATCTTGAACAGAACGATCAATTCCGCCGAGTACCCATGAGGTTTGACCACTACCATACGGTCCAAGTACACGGTAAGCATAGATATCTGCTTCAGGAGCAACACCAACAATACCGTAGTCCCCCGCTTCGCGAGCAGCAACGGTACCCGCTACGTGTGTACCGTGAGATGTGTAATAGGGGCTTCCAAGCTCGTTAAGCTCAGGCTCGCCCGATCCTTTCCATTCTTGATATGTTGTTTCATACGGATCATTGTCGTTTCCAACAAAATCCCATCCACCTTTGTAGGCTTCTTGCAAATTAGGATGTTCATAGTCAATCCCTGTATCAATGACGCCGACTTTAATGCCATTTCCTTTGTAACCCAGATCCCATACTTCAGGTGCACCAATAAAAGGCGCTGTGTCTTTCATGTACGGGTTCACTTCATCTGTCTCGGGCGCTATTGTAACTTCAAGGTCTGGATATACGCTGACCACGCCAGGTATTTGAAGCAATTGTCCCACCTGGTTTCCTTTAAGCTCAATCGCTACACCATTCAGGGCATATGCATATTCTTCCAATACTTCATGTTTGATTTTCTTCTGAGTGAGGCTATGTACAAATGACTGTTGTTGTTGCTCAACTTGAGTCACAGCCTTTGTTTCCATAGAGGAGGTAAAAGATTTTCCGGAGAGGGTTGATTCACCTTGCGCTACTGCAACAGGTTTATTGGAAAGCTCAACGATCACTCGGGTGTTCTCGCCACCCAGACCTTCCAAGCTTTTATCCAAAAATGGATCTGCGGCAAGTTTTGCTTCCCGTCCTGCAAGAATCTCTCTCCATTGTTTGGCTTCGGCTGTACTGGGTAAGTTGTCAAGCTGAATAACTGAATCTGCGGGAGCGGCTCCAGCCGCGGGGAGAATAATGGAAAAGACCATCAGAACACTTAATAACGTGGATATCAATCGTTTACTCAAGGCTTTGCCCCTCCTTTTAAATGTGAATACGTCACCAAATGATGGGTTCCTGCTGTGTTTGTGCGTACTGCAATACGCACTCCAATTTCACCGCCTATCTGCAAGAAGATTGACCCTTGGTAAATTATTCTATCAAAATACCACATTTTCCTTCTAAATACTTACAAATATGATATAGAAATTACTTATATGGGTCTTGAGTATGATAAAAATATCCATTTGTAATTATTTGTCGTTTGAATATTTCATTTTTGAAATAATGCATCAAAAAAAGACCAAGAGCCTCTTTATCCGAAAGAGATTCCTGGTATATAGGGGAAGCGTGATTAGTATACAAAGGATCGTGATAGTTCGTCTAACATCGATAAAATTGCTAATTATCGCGAAATTTCACTTTATTCTGGCTTCACGGCTTCAATACGCAGGCGCTTGTAATCGGCATACATCGCATCATCTTTCCAAAGGTGAGACATCACGATCTGACTGGTTTCATGGCATATTTGTTGTATCTCTTCATGACTGAGACCTGCAAAATAGTCGCCTCCAAAATGAGCCAACCAGCCTACTATACCCTGCTCACCATCTGCCAGTCTGGTAGGACGGTCGTAGTGATAGACATGACGCACCATAAATCCACTTTGCTCTAAAATATGGCTATATTCTCCGATCGAAGGAAAGTACCAAGGATTGCGTTCCGATGCACGAATGCCCGTGTTTCGCTCCATAACCTGCTCTAATGCATTCACAATGGTCTGCACGTTCCCTTTACCACCAAATTCTGCGACAAAACGTCCTCCAGGCTTCAAAGATTTCCATATACTATCCACCACTAATCGCGGGCTTCGCATCCAGTGCAGGGCTGCATTGGAGAAGATGGCATCATATAGTCTATTCGTCTCAAACTGATGACCGTCTCCTTCCACGAACTCAAGTTCAGGGAATTTCTCCCTCGCACGGCGAATCATGTCCGTCGATGCATCCATGCCAATAACTTCAGCTCCGGCCAGAGAAATTTCATGCGTCAAATCCCCCGTCCCGCAACCCAGATCAAGGATGTATTCCCCTTTTTGGGGTTGAAGCCACGAAATCAAGTTTTTGCCGTATCCGGACACAAAAGCCAGTTTGTTGTCATACTCATCTGCTTGCCATTGATTTAATGATTTCATAGATACCACCGTCGCTTTCGTTATTGATGTCCTCATTGTGGCATAGAATTGTTTATTCTTTAAATATATAAATTCTATATTATTTATAGGTATAACCAATAGAACACTTCCTCTGAACGCAAAAAACTTCCCGAAGGAAGTTTCTTTTTAAAACGTCCCAGGAGGGATGCTCTCCTTCCAGTCGAGACTGCGAAGTAGCGCTAACGAAGCGAATGCTCCGACGAACCATTGGGGTTCTCTTCCCCTGAACGCAAAAAAAACTTCCCGAAGGAAGTTTTCTTTTAATACGTCCCAGGAGGGATTCGAACCCCCGACCGACGCCTTAGAAGGGCGTTGCTCTATCCAGCTGAGCTACTGAGACAAATATGTATAATAAATTTTCGGCGCGGTTCTTATTATACTCTGATTTCTATATTTTTCAATAGTTTTATAAAAAAATTAATAATTATACTTAAATGCGGGTTCAAAAACTCCGGTTTTCAGTACCGAGAAGATGGAATAAAGCTAGAAATGGAGTAGCGGAGCGTAGGCAAACTACGTGAGCAACTACATTGTTTCCAAAGGAAACAACCTTCGTAAGCATCCTCTTATTTCGGCTGAATTCCATATTCGATGTTGATGATGCCACTAGGCATCATTCGTAATCAAAGGCGATAAATGTACTTTTCGGTGTTATTCTCATAATCCAGCCCCTTTGAGAATATGATAGCTTGAACCAGGTTATATTGAGGAGATTGGGACATTTAGAGTAAGATTAACATCAGACATTTTCAATGTCAGAATTGCTGGGTAATCTTTTGCATACATACATTTCAATGATCCATTGAAGGAGAGAATCGTCATGAGACAGCTTTTATCAGCCCTATCCTATTTCAGTATTTTCTTTGCCCCGTTCCTGTTTCCGATCATTATATGGATTGTTGCCAAGGATGATTACATTGAGGGACATGCAAAACGCGCCTTATTCTCACATGTATTCCCCTTTCTCGCTGCCATTCCGTTATTTTATTTCTTCGTGACTGCGCATAGTCTGGGTTCCGCCGTTGGGTTTGTCATTCTATTCTTTGTGATTTACGGATTAAGCTTTGTGTACAATGTGGTTAAAGGGATTCAAGTGCTGCGCGAGTATGCTTGATCACATCTCCACCTGATCTGACCATCGCATAACAAAACCCGCCGTTCAACAACGGCGGGTTTTTCCAGTTACAGATACAGTCAGAGCAACCAGCAACAGCAACAGGTCACATCTACATGTAGCTCAACATCGAACTCTATCCCACTATCCGCCACATGTGTTGCTGGAGCGTTACCTGTTAAGCCTGCCCGATCAGATAACGCTGAAGTGTTGGACCAAGCAAACCAAAGGAAAACAACTCACTTTGAAACCGAGCTTTATCTTCTTCTACTGTCATACCTTCGCTGTTCTCAAATGCGGTATCTGTCGCCTCTTCAAACGCAGTATGCATATTATTGTTATACCAGTCGATCGCCGAATCGGAGTGATTGCGTACAATTCGAACAACTTCCAGCGAATTTCCGGGCTGTGTTGAAGCCACGTATACAAGTAACGACGGATCTCCGGCATTTCCAGGCTGCACTTCAACCTCTGCACAAGACAATCCATCCACCTCGGTTAATCTGCGTATTTTGGCATCTTGAATGGCATACATTCGTCATCGCGCTCCTTTTCCTTTGTGCTTATCATGTACTTTGTTCAATCTGGTATCGTGTCTCTGGTGTGCCTAATCGGTAAATCTCTCGATACACCTGTTGTAATACCGTTTCATAAGCTCGGTTTACGGACTCCTCCGGTGTATCTGGCCATGGGAATACCATGCCAGGAAAGGCCTCTTCCTCCTTTTCCTGCATGAGGCTCAGCAGTCCCAGTAATTGCTCCGCTTCCTGCGGCGTTGCCTGAATGATCCATTCATATGATGTTACCGACGGATCCGGAATAACGGAGCGGCCCATGACAGACACATAATACTTCATACTGTCCATTGCATGTTCTCTCCTTCACAGGCATGTTGAGGCCGTTGTCCCTAGAACTAGTTTCCGAAGAGGACAGACATTTTATGCCTGCTTTCGGCATATATTTGTTACGACCTCTGACGAAAAGACAACATTTGCTGGTTGCCAGTAACTAAGCAGCCATACGGATGAATGACTCGACCAAGAAAGGATGAACAAACCATGTGCGGTATTACCGGCTTCATACAGTGGAATCGGGATTTGACCCAGGAATCAGAGCTGCTGGTCCGTATGACGGATAGCTTGTCGAACCGGGGGCCCGACGCTTCAGGTACATGGATCTCCAATCCTTGTGCCTTTGGACATCGGCGTCTTAGTGTAATGGACCCCGAGAACGGCGCACAGCCCATGCATGCGTTACAGGGAGATACCTCCTATACCGTCGTGTATAACGGAGAACTATACAATGCACCCGAGTTGAAAAAGGAATTGCTCCAGCGGGGGCATCAGTTCCGCACGCAATGTGATACGGAAGTGTTGCTCGCCTCTTATATTGAGTGGGGACCGGCATGTGTTGACCGGTTTAACGGTATTTTTGCTTTTGCCATATGGGATGGGGGACGCGAACAGGTTTTTATCGCAAGAGATCGCCTTGGCGTGAAACCTCTGTTCTACAGTAATAACAAAGACACTCTCGTATTTGGTTCAGAGCCCAAAGCTCTGCTTATTCACCCTGATGTGGAAGCCGCTGTTGGCCCGGAAGGATTGGCCGAAGTGTTTATCGTAGGGCCTGCACGGACACCAGGACACGGCGTATACTCTTCACTAAGCGAACTCAAGCCTGCGCACGCGCTGATCTATAACCGAAACGGTATCCGAACCTATGCCTACTGGAAACTGGAAAGCCAGAACCACGAACATAACCTGGAAGAGACGGCAGCAGAGGTACGCTCTCTCTTGCAAGATACACTGGAGCGCCAGTTGGCTTCGGATGTTCCAGTATGCTCTCTTTTATCAGGAGGACTGGACTCCAGCGCCTTGTCTGCATTAGCCGTTGATTATTACAAGCGAACCGGGCAAGGCCAAATCAGTACGTATTCTGTCGATTATGTGGATAACGCCAAGCATTTCCAGGCGCATTCCTTTCAGCCGGGTGCAGATGGACCCTGGATTAAGCGAATGGTGGATGAACTCAAGACCGACCATCACTGGATTGAGATTGAGAACGGAGAACTGATTCATGCACTGACACAGGCCATGTTAGTCAGGGATCTGCCAGGTATGGCAGATGTAGACTCCTCGCTCTATTTGTTCTGTAAAGAAATCAAAAAAGGGGCCACCGTTGCCATTTCAGGCGAAGCAGCGGATGAAGTGTTTGGCGGTTACCCCTGGTTCCATCGCGAAGATATGCTGAACTCCGGTACGTTTCCGTGGTCTGTAGCACCTGATATGCGAGCAGCGTTGTTATCCCCGGATATTCGGGAATGGATTCGGCCACTCGATTATTTGGCAGACCGCTATTCGGATGCAGTGGCTGAAGTGCCTCTGTTGGATGGGGAAACAGGTAAAGCTGCACAAATGCGGGTGATGTCCTACCTGAATATTACACGTTTCATGCCTACACTTCTGGATCGCAAAGACCGGATGAGCATGGGGGCAGGACTGGAAGTGCGGGTACCTTACTGTGACCATCGTCTGATCCAGTATGTGTTTAACATCCCTTGGGAAATGAAAATAACGGGCGGACGGGAAAAAGGTATTCTGCGTAAAGCACTCGAAGGTGTCCTGCCTGACGATGTGTTATATCGCAAAAAGAGTCCGTATCCGAAAACACATAATCCGCAATATCTGGCCGCGGTCAAACAGCAGGTACTTGATATCCTGGATGATCCCACTTCGCCGATTTTGCCTTTGATCGACAAAACTCAGATCCGCAATCTTGCGTCTTCACCAGATGCAGCTTCCAATCTTCCCTGGTTCGGACAGTTAATGTCTGGGCCACAGTTATTTGCATATCTGACTCAGATCAATACCTGGTTGCGGACATATAAAGTCGCTATTCGTTAAGATCAAGTTATGCATTGATTCAGCATGATGAATTATTTAAGGGTGCCCAAACAGTAACTACTGTGTTTGGACACCCTTTTATTACTTTTTTATAAGAATCTCTGTCGTATGCGCTCGTTCTTCATCCACATTCCACTCAGTTCGATTTATTGCACTTTGAAACGACTGACGGTCTGTTGCAACTGTTCTGCCATCAAGGAGAGATCATTGGCTGCGGAAGCAATCTCCTGCATCGCAGACAACTGCTCCTCTGAAGATGCACTCACTTCTTCTGTTCCAGCGGCCCCCGTTTCGGTCACTTCCATGATTGTTTTCATAGACCTATTAATCTGTTCTACCCCTGTTGACATTTGCTCAATTGAAGCAGAGACTTCCTGTGTTTGCCCCGCTACGCCCCCAACCGCCTCACGAATTTCATCAAATGTGGCTCCCGCCTGGTGAACAAGTGTAATCCCCTCTTGAACCTCTGCGGATACAACCACCATAGATTCAGCAGCATTTCGCATTCCCTTCTCAATCGATGCCACCAATGGAACAATTTGATTAGCAGAAAGCGCAGACTGCTCAGACAGCTTCCGAACCTCTGTAGCAACAACCTGAAACCCTCTTCCCTGTTCGCCAGCTCGTGCAGCCTCAATAGCAGCATTAAGGGATAGGAGATTCGTCTGTGCTGATATTTCCGAGATGCTGTCCACCATTTTCACAATATCCTGAGAGTGTCTGCTCAGTTCCTGGATCACGACCGACAGATTCGACACCGTCCCTTGTATAGAATTCATTTGACCTATCGCAGACTGAACTGACTCGCTACCCGATATTGTTTTTACGGAGACTTTGGTAGCTTCTTCAGACATATGGAGTGTGTTCTCCGTAACTTGTTGAAAGCCTGTCGTTAACTCATTCATCGTTTGGAATCCATCACTCGCCATTCGAACCTGTGTATCCATACCTGTTGCAATCTCACCCATTGTGATGGCCACTTGCTCTGTGGCGGTTGCTGTCTGTTCGGTGCTTGCCGTCAACTCCTCTGAAGAGGCAGCTACCCGTTCTGCACTGTCTCCTACCTGATGAATGAGTGTACGCAAATTTGCAGACATGATGTTAAAGGCTTGGGCGAGATCACCAATCTCATCCTTGTTACGGACCACAATAGGCTCACCAGTCAGATCTCCGTCTGCAATCCGGCTCGCGGATTGGGCAATAGCAGCAACAGGCAAGGATATCATTCTGCCAATGACATACGCCACAAGTGCCCCGATTAGAAGAGAAACCACTCCAATAATTGCAATCCACCTAAGGACCTGCACAATCTGAAGATTAGCCTCCACAACGCCTGAGTTCATGGCATCTTGTTGATGCGTTTCCATACCTTCCACAATGCCTTCAAATTCAGAAATCAGACTTGGGGCTGTATCCTTCAGTAATCTTGAGATTTCACTGTTATTCCCCTGTCTTGTCAATGTCATAATCTGCTGCGCAAGTTCATAATATTGGCTCATCGCTTCATCCGATCGTGAAAGGTAATCTTTCATCGTTGAACTTGAAACTGATGATTTTAATTCTTCATTTAATGCTATGTAATCTTCATAAGCTTTATTAAATGCCTGTTCGTTCTCCGCACTGTCTTCCAGAATATAATTTCTCAAAGCAATCTGCTGTGATTTAAGATCAATCGACATATTTTTAATGAGTAATAGTTTGCTTGTTCTATCATTAATTAATTCTGTATACGTTTTCTCAACGGCTATAAACTGCGTATATGTTATAACCGTTATAGCCACCAATAATAACAGCACAGATGAGAAACCCATAAGTAATTTACGGCTAATTGAGATTTTTTTCATGTGTACTCCCCCGAAAGTTCAGATAACGTGCATGATACTTCCTACATCCACCCTCCTTTCAATTAAATTGAGACTTTAGACCCAATTAAAAATATAATTCGCGATTATATGTACAAATACTATTCATAACAGGGTCTTTTTTCCTATTCATACTAACCCATAAAATATAAAATTTGAATCATAAACTTAAAAATATTATTTTTCAAAATTGTCAAGGCCCTTTTAATAAAGAACACAAACACTAACTTTAGTCCGGTAAAACAAAAAAACACCTTCCAGAAGGCAAGTCCAAACCAAAGGTCTGATCCTGCCTATACTAAAAGATGCGTTTGAAGTTACGCTGATATGTGGTTTAGAAACGGATAAACCTATTCCAGCTCCCCAGTGGAATAGCTAAATATGAAATGCCGGTCAACGAATCAATACCGGATTACGTTCAAGCAGCCCGCTGCCAAACGTTTCTCTGAACGGGGAATCCTCCATATGGATATAACCGATGTAACAGCCACATTTTTTCATGCGACAGGGCCGATCCTCAGACAAAGCCTGCAAACCATCGCGATATAGATGTCCAATGATTCGACGATCCTTGTAACATCTCTTCACATGCCCGGACCCCTGTACATAAAACACTTCCGAACCGGCAGCACATCGTTTGCCCAAGCTCTCATAATCCTGCAGATTACCTTCAAAAAGCGGATCAAGCCCACGTAAAAACTGAATTTCCTCTGGAGTGTAATACTTGGGCCGATCTTTGAAGGCATTAACCCACATATACACATCATCCGGCAAAGCCTGTCTCATGGACTCAATTGAGGGGAAAGCACTACGGAGTCCGACAGTACCGACACTAAAAGCAAGTCCCATCTGACGCAAGGTCAGACATTGTTTAACAAAAGAAGCCTCTTTTGTCTCACGAGGATGATACGTCGCCCAAAAGGCTGCTTTGCTCGCATCCAGCTCCCTCGCCCAATCCAGCTTGACGGACAGGTTGGTTTGAATTGCAACTTTATCCACATGTGGCATATGTGACAGCTCAACCATCGCTTCCCGGTACCAACGACGCACCAAAGCTTCACCGTAGGGATTGAAGAAAATCGAAAATTGGTGTCCCTCAACTTCCTGCTCCCTCACCCAATTCACAAATTGACGCAATTGTTGTTCATCCACTTCCAACGTCTCTTTGGAATCTACGGTTTTGCTAAACGGGCAGTATGGACAGTCGTAATTACAGGAAGACAACTTCCCCCGATAATACAAAGTCGCTCTCATGAGAAAACAAACCCTTCCATCTGTTCACGAATTTCGGCAGATATAAGCCAATCTCCAATCGCATCGGAGTAACCCAGTCCTTCCTCTGTCAGACGCAACACCCGCTTGCCCTCATCACTCTGCAACTCCGCCATGCCCTCTGTCAACAGTTCAGCCAACCAGGCATAGTCGGACATCACATCGGTACCAAAGCGCTGTTGGTAGTCAGACAACGTCAATCCCTCCCGATGCAGCAAGGCTTTCAGAATAAAGCGACGTCTCTGTTCCTCACGGCTTAACACGATGCCATAATCCGCCACATCGTAGCGCTCGGTCGCTACATAATCGGCAATGATGCTCTGTGTGGCCTTGTAACTCACGCCATACTTCGAAGCATAATGTACTTCACTCGTATAAGAGCGTGCGCCACACCCCAGACCAACCATACCCTCCTCCTGACAACTATAAGGCAGAAGCACTTTGGAGGACGACTGTTCTTTGGCAAATCTGCGCATCGAATATTGAACATAACCTTTACTTTTCAAAGTCTCACGTGCAGCTTTATACAGCTCCATCCGAATGTCAGGTCCCTGACGTCGAATATCATCAGGTTTCACGATTGTATTTTCCCGTGTATACAAGGGATAGATGAAGATTTCGCCCGGTTCGTAGGCCAGAACTCTTTCCAGTGAATATATCCACGATTCCACCGTTTGACCCGGCAAACCATAGATCAGATCCAGATTTAACAATGGGAAATCATACCGAGTAAGCTTCTCAAGCGCTCGTTCAACTTCCTGCGGTTTTTGTGGACGATAGATGGCAGATGCTTCAGCTTCAATAAAACTCTGGATGCCCATACTGACACGATCCACACTTCGTTCCTTCATGATGGCCAGCTTGGCTTCCGTAACGGTATCCGGCGACGTTTCCACCGAAATCGATGCTTGCGCAGGGTCCAGCCCCATCACATGTTCAGCAATATCAAACAGACGATTCAACTGAACCTCATTTAATAATGTAGGCGTTCCCCCACCAATCGCGAACCGCGAATACGGTCTTCGAGATGTAATAGGTGCCCACTGCTTCGCCTGACGTTCCAGCGCATCTACATAGCGTTCATGCGTATCATCCCGTCGATCCGGCAGTGTGAACAGATTACAGAATCCGCAACGAGCAGCACAAAAGGGAATATGCATATATAAAAAATACGTATCGGTATTTTCTCGTTCCCACAGTGGCCCTAACGGCAGTGGTGGGTCAAGCTCCCGATAGGCTGTCTTGTGTGGGTACGAGTATAAGTAAGAACGATAAGGGAATGCCAGTACTTCACTGAGACTTGTAGCTATATTGGATCCGGACTGTGTGGAATGGCCTGTTGTTGTATGTTGTATATGTTTCTCCATCGGTTTCCTCCTGTCTCCGGTTGTTGTCCTCATAAGATCAATACATTCTATACTAAAAATTCACGGTAAGGCACCGTCCAGACGACATCATGTGCAAGCCGGTGTCCTTGATACCCGTCTTCACCGTAAGCTGTACCATGATCGGAAAAAGCTAGGCAATACGCAGGCCGGGCGCGTTTTCGCACCGCCTCGAACAATGGTCCAAGAGCCTCATCTACATATCGAAGTGCAGCTCTCTGAGTCTCCACCGAATCCTCCTTCGCTCCTTCTACAAAGTAACGATTGGGTCCATGAATGGCAGACACGTTCAAAAACATAAATATCTTTTCATCCGGCGCTGTCTGTTCAAGCAACTTTAATGCATGCTGTACCTGATGCTCTGTTGATTTGGGGTTGGTTACCCCAAAGTTCATTCTCCAGTAGCTCTGTTGGAAATAACCGGGCAATACTTTTGCAAGCGGATTTTTTTTCGTAAAAAAGATGACGCCGCCAATACAGATGGTACGGTAACCTTCAGCTGCGAACCCGGATACGATATCCGGTGTATCAAACAGCCAGGTGTGCGGATGTGTTTTGAGTCCGGTATTCCGGGAATGAAATAGCCTTACATGAGATGCCTTATCTGTATTGGCAGGAGTCGGCATAAAACCACCAAAAAAAGCATGGTGTGCCGCATATGTAAAACTGCCTGGGGTATGACGCTTCTCCCACGGACCCGAACCACACAGATTAGGACAATTCTCCTCTTCCAGCTTGGCTACGTCATAGCGTAACGTATCCAGCGTAATCATTAACAGATCATGGGAGCCCACAATGGTGTTCATATCAGGCATGTTGAATAGGCTCCTTTCGTAAAAGTTCCATTTCCCACTCATAGGTTCCGAGGCCATGATGCTCGACCCTGTATAACAGATCTCCAAATGGATTCACATCCAGCACATAGGCACGCGGATTCGAACCACTAGTAAGCATCACATCAATCCCAGCTGACCACGAGTTGGGAAATGCAGACATGGCTGCTTGCGCTGCCAACCGTACCAGCGCCATCCGCTGTTCATCCAGGCCTGCTTCAGCAGGCAGCATACGCTCATTGCGCAGATGCAGATTGGTAATCGGGGTACGGCTCAGCCGTATAATCGCGTGACCTGCCTGTCCACCTGCAACCAGTTGGCGAATATCATAGGCCCGCTGATCAAGCGTGGCTTTTGGCATCCATCGTTCAATCTGTGCACCTTCTGCACATAACCAGTTCATCAGCGTAGCAATCTCTTCACTGCGGGTATACTTGCGTAGACGTCCTTCATTGAAGAAAATCGTCTTGCCCTGTCTCTGTTCCATCCCCATCGTTGTTACAGCGATTTCATCACCCGTTCGAGGATTGACTTGATAGGCAACAACTCCTGAAGCCCCGGAGCCGCACGCAAGCTTCACAAACACACGATGCATCTCGGCAGACTTCATTGAGCTACGCAGGTCCATATAATTACGGATTGGCCGCGAAAATTGCAGCGCCGGAGGTACATCAACTCCATGTGAAGATAGATGTTGCTGACAAGTTCTCTTGTCAAACATCAATTGGATATCGGCGGGATCATTCATGAATCGGACTTCAGACCATATCTCCCGAGACTCACGGCCGATTCGATCCAAGCATGCTTTCCAGCCACGAAACCACTGGGCGGGAGCGTAGATTCTTCCCCACTCCTGTTCCAGCGCAAGTGCCTGTTCTGCGGAAAATGCTTCTGTACCCATCCCAGCCGTTAATGTTGACGAATCATTCATAGCTCCAAGGAACAGTAGTTCACGCTCCACGTCCCAATCCTCACCAGGAGCATCAATCCGAATCAGGGGTACAGGCAGATTGAAATCTACTGTATCAGCGATGGTTCGTCCGTGTCTCCAATTCTGCAGCAATTGAGCATATGGCAGTACAACCGCAGGTTTCAGACCCAATCTATGCCTAGCCTCTTGCAGCCCTTGTGTTCGTCGGTTATCAGGGTTTCCGATCAATAAAAAGGGCTGATCTTGCGTTAGATCAGGTACATCTATTGGTTGATGCAAACTCTCATTCATTTCCTTTACACCTGACATCGACTATTCCGTTAACGATGGATAGCGCCAGTCATCCTCATCACTCTGTTGCTGGTCGCTAACGTCTACAGATATACCCGATCGGTTCCATCGACTGATCATTTCATTGGTCATGTAATGGTAACTTAGATCAAGATGTTTCAGTTTCTTGATCTTGTCACTGGCAAGCAACGCCTCAGCCCCTTCATCGGACAACGTTCCTTGCGATAGATCCAGTACTTCAAGTTGATCCAGAATAGGTGCTTCAGCTGCTACTTTGGCAATCTCATCCTGAATTTCACTGTCTTTCAGACCCAAGTAAACCAGCTTTGGAAACAATCCTTTTTCTAGCAAAGGAAGCACATCTTCAAGTGATCCATTGAAACCATAATTATCCACACCCAGGTACAGTTCCAGTTTACGCAATTCAGGCAACTTGGCATGGGTGATTGAAGATAACACTTCTTTCGGGAGACCACCACAAATAATAATCAATTCTTCAAGCTTGGCATGCTGGAGTGGTTCCAGACTGAGGCCGCTACTGCCCATTACAGAGAATGATTTTAATTCTGGAAAGGCACCTAACAGTGGTGTGAGATTTGTCTGGATAATCCACGATACTTCACATTCTTCGAATCCCATATCTCCAATAAACAGTTTCTTCAATGACGGAAAGCTTGGAGCAGACTCGACAAGCGAACCTATGAACTCGTCAGGCGAATTTTCATAAGCCTGTCCCCAATCTCCGATGACCAGACTTTCCAATGAGCTAGCCTCCGGTTTAGCTGCCAGTTCCTTAATTAACTTTTCCATACGAATGCCGTCCTCATAATCATCGTAAGATACAACAAGCTTCACTTCTTGCATGAGTAGATCCCTCCGTTTAAGGTTCATATATGATTCGTTAGTTTGAATGTTAACCCATACCACACAAGGCTTGCAACTTCTTCCAACTCCAGTCCCAATGAGATTCCCAATCGTGCAATGTAAACCATTTCTCATGTAGGTACAAGAACATACGTTCTTATGTGTAGTCGCAGAAATAGCTATCTTCAATTAGGTATATGGATGGACCTTCACTAAACCCGATCAATACTTCATTTCATAGAAAAAGCGTTAATGGCGGATGAAGCATCCCATCGGAATGCTTCTGTCCTTCCATTAACGCTTTGATGTTCACATATCATGAAGTTAAATCAAAATGTTTCGTTTAGTCTCAGCCTTCAAGTCTGGATACAAGCGCTCTCAGCGCATGACCACGGTGACTAATCGCCTGTTTTTGCTCAAGCGTCAGCTCTGCCATCGTCATCTCGTATTCAGGGACATAGAAGAGTGGGTCATATCCAAAACCGCCAGCACCTGCAGCTTGAGCCGTAATCCAGCCTTCCGCAGTGCCTTCTGATTCATACTTATCACCTGTTGTCGGATCGTACAGGACCAGCGCACAAACGAAACGAGCCGGACTTAGTAGCGGCTGCTCGGTGTCCTCACCGGATTTCAACGATTCCAGCGTCTCCAGCAACTTCGCATTATTCTGTGCATCCGTTGCTCCTTCGCCTGCATATCTCGCTGAATATACTCCCGGCTCACCATCCAACAGGTCTACACATAAACCTGAATCATCTGCCAGAACCGGCAAACCAAGCGCATCACCAACCGCTTTGGCTTTCTTCCAGGCATTCTCCGCAAACGTTACGCCATCTTCTACGACATCGGGCAGCTCCGGATAGTCAAACATACTCTTAACCTCTTTGCCAAGTGGTGCGAAAGCATGAGCGAATTCACGGACTTTCCCCGCATTGCGGGTTGCGACAATGAGGATTGGGCTGTCCAAACTCATCTTAGGCTTCCCCTAATCCACGCGCGCCGATCTTGAGCGCAATCGGTCCAAGCACTTCTTTTTGACGCTCAATCATCTCCAAAATCCCCTGCTCGCCCAGTTCCAACATGGCGTTCAGCTCACGGCGATCAAATGGTGCTTCCTCACCTGTTCCCTGAAGCTCGACGTATTTACCGCCACCTGTCATCACCAGGTTCATGTCTACCTTGGCTTTGGAATCTTCATCATAGTTCAGATCCAGTACAGGCTGTTCACCCACAACACCCACACTTACTGCGGCAATGAAATCCGTAATCGGGAACACTTGCAGTTTGTGCTGTTGGGAGATCTTGTTCACGGCAAGCGCCAGCGCTACAAACGCACCGGTAATGGACGTTGTGCGTGTGCCTCCGTCAGCTTGAATAACATCACAGTCCAAGGTAATCGTACGCTCACCAAGAGCCTGCAGATTAACTACCGAGCGCAGTGCCCGACCAATCAGACGCTGGATTTCCATGGTGCGTCCAGTTAATTTGCCACGATTGGCTTCACGTTGGTTCCGGGTATGTGTTGCACGTGGCAACATGGAATATTCAGCTGTTACCCAGCCTTTACCCTGCCCTTTCATAAAGGGTGGTACACGTTCCTCTACTGTAGCTGTACAGATCACCTTTGTATCTCCAACTTCAATCAGTACAGAGCCCTCGGCGTATTTATTCGTGTTCACTGTTAAATTCAGCGGGCGCAGCTGTTCGCTGGTTCGTCCGTTTGATCTCATATTTTCTGCCTCCTACGACTTAAGCATCCTGTAATGTTGAACTTATTCACACTTTTAGAGATTGTTCAAAAAGCTCGCTTTTGATTACGAAAAATGCCTTAAGGCATCATCAGCATCGAATATGGAATTCAGCCGAATAAGCATAAGCTTACGAAGGTTGTTTCCTTCGGAAACATTGTAGTTGCTCACGTAGTTTGCCTACGCTCCGCTACTCCATTTCTAGCTTCATCCCATCTTCTCAGTACTGAAAACCGATCTTTTTGAACACGTATTTTTACGAATCCCTTATATTTTACCAAAGAGTTCGGTTAAAAGCATCCTTAAGCATTCTGCGTTCATTAAATCGGAATTTCGTTGATATATTCAGGCTTGGAAACCGGCGCACTGTAATCCCTGTTGTCGTCACCCATGACCGTTTTTTGGCCGTTCCACTCGATCTGTACTTTGGCATCCTTGCTGGCTGTGTTCTCCGCAGTGGTTAATACGACAGATTGTAACAGCTCGCTTGGCACGATATCCCCTTCGGCAAACATATCATCTTTCAAGGCAACCGTGACCGTGCCATCCTCTGCCGTTTTGACCGATTGCAGCTCGGTTCCGCCTGTCATAACCTCTTCCAGTTCTCCACCTTTGTCAGGTCCTTTGATCAGTTCGTTCAATGCTGCCTGCACCCGATCTTCACCAGGTGTAACCAGACGTGTAACCGGAACATAATATTGGATGCCTGCTGGCGAAGCAGCGGAGAAATAGACCGTTACCGGGCTGCTGTTGGTCACAAACGTATCACCCAGATCCAGATTGATTCCCACAGCCCGATTCAGCGGTTCAGGCAACGGCGTGCTGTTCACAGGCATTTGTGTTAACTTTTTGCCATCCACCCAGATCTGCACATTCTCCACATCAGGCGTTCCCGTCAATGTCCACGTGACAGCTTCTAGCATTTTCCGTTCTTCCTTTGCATCATACTTGGCAAAATTACCCGAGAACTCAACAACCGCCAGCTTGTCATCCGCGTGAATCGTTACATTCTGCACAACCGTACCCTGCGGGAGAACGCCCTGGAATCCTTCAGGCAGCATACCCGCATAGGCCCCGCCTGTTACAAGTGTATCCAGAGCTGTCTTTGGACTGCTTGCGTCTGTTCCAGAAGGAAGTGTCAGGGATACCGGAGCGAGCAGCCCCTGCTGGTCTTGCAGATATACCGTCGTTAACGGGAGCATTGCGAGTGCTCCATTCCCTTCGGCCGCTTGAATCATAGCCGCTTCCTGGATGGGCGGTGGTGGATCAACAGCTTCGGAAGACTGTGCTCCAAACATGCCGCAGCCTGACAATACCATAGGAATACTCAGCAGCGCTGCTGCCGATACCGTACGCAAAGAATGGATCTTTCTCATGATCACGTTCCCCCTCATCATTTTTACAGTTTGTACTACCATGTATACGAGCCTTTGTCCAAAAAATAACTAAAAGATAATAAGAAAAATGTCTATCAACGCACTTTCACGGAAGACAGACCGTGTTTAGCTGAAATTTTCCATGTAGTAATCGAATTGCTCAACTTCACTGAAACTTATATTTTTATTATCTTAAAGAAACGTAAACCAGGTTAATAACGTATTAGGAAGCAAGAGTAGGGACATTGCTAACTTCAGAGGAGGAATCGCCCATGGAACATCCTGAGCAAGAAAAAATCCCTTACAGCCTGAATAGCCGCAAGGTGGCGGAGGCAACAAGGGAATGGCTGCATAAGCGGGGCGTCACGATCCCTGAGATCGCAGAGCTGGTCATGTTATTGCAACAAAAATATTATCCAGGTCTTACGATGGAAGAATGTATCGAAAATGTGGAGATGGTTCTCCGTAAACGTGAGGTACAGAATGCTGTTCTGACCGGGATTCAGCTTGATATTCTGGCAGAACAGGGGCAGCTCATATCTCCTTTGCAGGAGATGATTGAGAACGATGAAGGACTGTATGGCGTGGATGAGATTTTGGCATTCTCCATCGTCAATGTATATGGCAGCATTGGATTTACTAATTATGGTTATGTGGACAAGCTGAAACCGGGGGTGCTTGAACGACTGAATGACAAGAGCCTGGGCCCTGTCCACACGTTCTTCGATGATATTGTTGGTGCGATTGCATCAGCAGCGAGCAGTCGGATCGCCCATCGCAAACAATCCGAGCTTGAAGAAGCACTGGGAGAAAAACCTGTTAGTGATGACGCTGTATAATCCGTAACTCGTTTCATACCTGAAGCTATGTAGAACATTGGACTGTGTGTGGATGCTTCGTGAAAGAATTGTTTGAGGAAATAACTATTATGGAAAAAGCGGCCAGTTGGCCGCTTTTTTGCATGTGTAAGATACTTTTCGATCATCCATATGTTATTATTTCAGATGTTTAGGTCGTACCGTTCCCACCAAACCAAAACCTTCAACCCAATTCTGCTCGGAAGGTGAACCAGATGTTGCCCGTTTCGGTCCAATTGTGATTTCCGGGCCTTTGCGTTCTCTCAACATCCCACGCAACACCGTAATACCGAGAATGCTCAGTCCGGTAAATACATATATCATCCGCATGATAATATTGCCAGAATCCGTTCCGGTAACCATGCCGTGAACCAGCAGACCAATGAACACCGGATAGGACAACATGTGGAACATGAACCACCATTTACGGCCCAGCTTGTTCCGCAGATCACTGGATACCAGGACAATCACTAATCCGTAGAAGGCTAACGTTCCCAGACCACTGCCGATCGGATGTACGGAGGCGGTAAAAGGAATCAGAAGTTCGCCCCAGGTAAATGGGCTGTAATGATCAATATATAACGTTAATGCGTGCACGAGTCCAAGTCCGAAGGCGAGCCAGGTCGTTCGAGTATGCCATTTGAACATGGCTGCTTTTGGTTTGCCTTTGGCCATAGGCATCCCTTGCGCAATACCCAGAAACACACCGGCAAAGAGCAACACATAAGCAGCAATTCCACTAATTCGAATGATATTCCACGTTGGCAGGTAATCTACAATCCATTGTGCCATAACCGGCTCCCCCATATCTGTTAGACTTGTCCTAGATCAGACTGAAGCGATGATCCGGATCAAAACCGGACCAATGCTCAGCAAGCGTATCCGTATTCCCTCTGAAATAATTACTCCCATCCCGTGTCATCCACAGGACGTCATGCCGATCGTAATGTCGGTTTAACCAGCCCACGGCTTCGGCACTCCCCAGAATGCATACCGTCTTGGCAATGATCTCGCATTGCGAAGCATGCTGTCCCATAACGGTACACTGCAATACGTCCGTATCTGCAGGCTCCATCGTCCGGGGGTCAATGAGGTGGTGTGCAAAGCTTCCATCCGTATTCTGCCATTGTCTGCGGGAAATACCCGAAGTGGCAACAGCTCCTCGCTGTAAACGGATCGCTCCCGACATAGCACCCTGATTCTGCAAAGGATCTGCTACTTGCAAGGTCCATTGGGAATGGTCTGGTGAACCCCATACTTGAATATCTCCACCCGCGTTAATCAAACCCGCTGGAATATGCAATGTTCGCTGCAACCAGTCTGCGATACGCTCTACTGCCCAGCCCTTAACAATGCCTCCCAAGTCCAACTCAGCTCCGGGGTCCAGATGAACCATCCGGCTACCTTCCCGCTGGATCCAGCTCGGACGGCTGTGGTCATATCGATCTTCATTCAGGTGTTCTCGTTCGCAATACACGTTCAATTAATGGACGTTTCAATTGTCGTTGTTGCACCTTCTCGAAGCTTAGATCATATCCCGAAGCCTGAAGAGCCTGCGAGATACCCGGTTGAAAAATCCCTTCGGTCAGGCCAATATATCCATAGGCCAAACTCAAAACTTCATCCATCGCAGCGGAGATGGGCATCCATCCGGTTGAAGCATTCAAACGATTCAGTTCACTGTCTGCAACAAATCGGCTGAAGCGCTGCTCCTGCGTCTCAAACCAATTCTTCACCACGGTTGCTGCATGTTCAGCTTCTTCCCGCCCAGCTGACAGTTGCACTTCAACATCCGTGTTCATCGCACGGAATTGAAATCGGAGCGGACGAGCAACTTGCTCCGTGCGGCTCATGATGCACCTGTACGTGACTGATAGTTGCCACTGCTGTATCCGGAGTCTGTACCCTGGTTATTTTGCCCGATACGCTGAGAATCTGAATAATTCCCCTCGTTACTCGAGCTCTGATCTGGCCGAGCTGCTTGTGTGCTATCGGATGTTCCATTATATTGACTATCATTATTGTCATTGTCCTGCGTGTTCCAGTTGTTGCTGTCCGTTGTACTGTTGATCCATTCATCCATCACATCATCATGCGTATCCACTTGGCTTGAAGCAGTAACGCTTGTATCTGTGCCATTTGCTGCTGCATAGGCCACATCAAAGGCATCCGAAGTTCTTACATATTGAAAAAGTGCAGCCACAGTCAACGTTGCTGCCGCTGAAGCTTGCCATTTTCTCCATTGATTCCGTTTTCTTCTGGTCATCGCTCTTCCCTGCTTTCTTTAGGGTGTGTCTCAAGACATGCCCTAGCGAAGTTCATAGATGTATCATAGGCGCGCTGGCTTAAAAATAGATGAATGAACCGTTAAGAGAGGCTAAAAAGGCCCAGAACAGGTGAATTTCCTGTCCCGAGCCTCTATATAAGATCGTATTATCATTTCATATCGATATCATCATTCCGTTTAGATTTGAAAATAGAACGTGCCATCCGGTTGCTGCTCTTGTTTCACTAGTTCGCGTCGAATTAACTCCTGCAAATGGGCTAACGTCTCACTCATGGCAAACCGCAGTTGATGGGTACCCAGCCGATTGCCAAACATGTGCACACAGATGTCATAAGCATTCGCCGGTGACTCCTGAATTCGCTCCGTCATCTTCTGAAGACGTTCCTCGTGATGAGCCAGCAATTGAACTGTCCGTTCGTTGAACTGGGCAAAAGGATTCCGATGCCCCGGATACGCCTGCTTGACATTCAGCTCCCCAAGACGTTGCAATCCTTCCATATAAGACAATAATGGCTGAGGGTCACTGCCGGGTTGCAGACTGATATTCGGTGAAATCTGTGGCAAAACTGCATCTCCGCACAGAATCTCCATGGACTCCGGCGCATAAAAGGATAAATGGCCTGGGGCATGTCCACCCGTCTCCACAGCAACCCAACGTTTCCCGCCCATATCAAGCCACTCGCCATCTTCAATGGGTGTCACCTTCGGAAGTGGTGTGATCTGCGAAGTAAATGCCTTCATATGTTCATGTATCTGCTCAGTCTTGTCTTCCGGCATACCATGACGACCATAATAATCAGGTAATATTGTATTGATGCGTGAATCAGGTCCCCACATATAGTCGGCCTCTTGGCGGGAGCGTGTGGACATTCGAACGGGTGCCCCCGTCATCTGTTGCATCCAACCCGACAACCCAAGATGATCGGGGTGATGGTGGGTCAGTACAATTTGACGAATATCGCTAAAGGTCAGGCCGAGATCTGCCAGTGCTTCACTCCACTCCTGTTCTGTTTCCGAATTACGCGGTCCCGGATCTATAATGGTTATCTTCCCATCCGATTCTGATAACACATAACTGTTCACCCATCGTAAGGGAAATGACATGCTGATCTTGACCCGGTGTATGCCCTCTGTCATGGGCATCTCTTCTGTGCGCTTCATGTTATCCCCCTTCCAGACTGTCTCTGTTCACTCCACAGGACGACGACCAACAAAAATCATGCGCGGAGAAGTCTGCTCGTCATATTTCTCTTCGTCATAGCCGCCATGTACCTGATCTACCCGGAGTCCGGCGGCACTTAACATCTGACTCAGTTGTTCACGTGTGTACAACTTCACACGTTCCTGATATACCCGCGGTTCATGTCCGGATGTGGTATCCGTAATGCGAATTTCCTTTTGCACAAACCCTTCCTCAATCTTGCGATACTCCTCAATCCGCTGCCCCTCATCCTCTCGAACGGAGTGCTGCACCAGATGCCGAGTCACATAAGCCGTATTCATAAAATCAATTATAAAGCTGCCACCCGGGCGAAGCATACGATGAATGGCACGTAATACTTTCAGTTGTTCTCCGTCCTCCAGGAAATAACCAAACGATGTGAACAGATTAACTACAGCGTCAAAGCCACCTTTCAGCGGCAGTTCACGCATGTCTGCGTGACACCAAGATACTCGGTGTTCAGTGTCCATTAGGCGCGCTTCACGTAGAAGCACATCGGACAGATCAACTCCGGTCACTCGCAATCCTGCGTCAGCAAGTGCCATGGAGTGCCGTCCCATACCGCAGCATAGATCCAATACTTCAGAATTGGGCTCAAGCTTCAACCAATTAATCATTTTATGTACTTCCTGATGGGCACCCTGCACATCCCGGTGCTTGTATACGAGAAGATAATCTTCTCCAAAACTCTTTTCATACCATTCCGTCATCCATTCTCGCCCTCCACTTGGTCACTGGCTCTCTATCTGTAGTACGCTATGTACAGGCCTGATCATTTCCACTAGCTTTAATGTATTGTAACGTCTTTATTCTGCAAACTCAAAAAATTCCAGTAATTTTCCAACATTAAAGAGCCAAAATGCACACGAGGGAATACTCTGTTTATTGAATGTACAACATTATTAAAATGTACATCATTAACCTTGAGCACTTAAAACATGTACATAAATGAATAATATTTACACAAATCAACGTTAATAAAAACCCAGATTTAATAGAAAGAACCGTTTGAATAAAGAAGGTAGCCAGAATTTTATTCTGGACTACCTTCTTTTCCTATCTTTATTTCAATTAACTTATAGCTTATTTTTGAATCGTATTCTGTTCATTAATTTTAAATACATAATCAAAAAAATTCGAGGAATAGAAGTTTTTCCCTTCTTAGAGAGGTTGTTTAACATAATCTGTAGAGGTATCTATTTATAAGTCTCAAATATTGTCTGTAACAGTTAATCGGTTATGGATCTGATTTATGAATTTTTAAGTGGCAACAACGCTTACATTAAAATCAAAGGAAATATCCTCATTATAAATATAATATATAGGTTTAAAAATACATTTACTTTAATTCGATTATGTAAGGTTGCTATTTGATTTGATAAGCTTATATATGCCAATTGAGCAATATTTTTGTAAGTACAAGATTTTCAAAAGGAGAGGGCATAAATTGAAAAAACTTAAAACCACACATAGTAACACTGCGGATGCTGCATCTTCTGTCCGCCTCCCATGGGTAGGGCTAATTCCGCTTGCCTTAGCTGGATTTATAAGTCTCTTAACTGAAATCATTCCGGCTGGTTTATTGCCACAGATAAGCGAAGGACTTGGAATCTCAGAGGCATTAGCTGGGCAATTCATAACGTTGTATGCCCTTGGCTCTGTCTTGGCAGCAATTCCACTAACTACAGCTACACGCGGTTGGCGGAGGCGGCCACTGTTGTTGCTAAGCTTGATTTGTTTTTTCTTGTTTAACAGTGTTACAGCTCTATCTTCCAGTTACACAATAACTCTTGTTGCCCGATTCTTGGCAGGTGCAGCCGGAGGTGTTTTGTGGGGAATGTTAGCAGGTTATGCTAGCCGCATGGTGCCTGATTCGCTCAAAGGTCGAGCTATGGCGGTAGCAGGAATAGGTACACCTTTGGCTATGGCGCTTGGTGTTCCCGCGGGAACAATACTCGGCACTCTTGTAGGCTGGCGTACAGTTTTTGGAATCATGTCAGTGTTTACTGTCTTGTTAATCGTTTGGATACTCTTAAAAGTTCCAGACTTTGCTGGTCAATCAACGAATAAGAGACTTCCCCTTCATAAAGTTTTCGTTAAACCGGGGATTCGCCCTATCTTGTTTGTCGTACTAATATGGGTACTAGCTCACAATATTCTATACACATATATTACGCCTTACCTCGCTCAAGTTGGGCTTGGTCAACGTGTTGACATTATACTATTTGTTTTTGGTATTGCATCGGTTGTGGGGCTCTGGATTACAGGAATATGGATTGACCGCATGCTTCGTCCATTGATTCTATGCAGCCTTGCGGGTTTCGCTCTAGCATCTATGATGTTTGGGATAAGTAGCAGTCAGCCAGTAGGGATCTTTTTGGCTGCTGCATTGTGGGGGCTGACTTTTGGCGGAGCCGCTTCACTGCTTCAAACGGCTGTAGCTGAAGCTTCTGGTGATAATGTGGACGTGGCTCAGTCTATGCTGGTAACAGCATGGAATTTGGCTGTAAGCGCTGGCGGGTTAATTGGTGCGGCCCTTCTTGTAACAGTTGATGTCCTCTCATTTCCATGGGTTATGCTTATTCTCGTACTCATTGCGCTACTCGTAGTATGGAAAGCGAAAGAACATGGATTCACAACAAAGAGTGGATAGATTCATTTTTCAACTCTTCGAGAGATGGAATGATGGGTTTATAATCAATGGGTGAAGACATAACAATTAGAATCGTATACGTTCCATATTTATCACAGTCATTGCCGAACTCTTCAAGTGCGTATGTAGAGTCGGCAATGACTTTCATTAAAAAATTGTGTTCTCCGCTTATACGATGACACTCGACAACAAAGGGTGACGACCGAACAAAATCGAGAAAAACATTACAGTTTCTAGTACTAAACAGGAAATAGGCGGCAACATTTTTTCCGGTTTTTTGCGGAGAAATGATTGTGCGATATTCCTGAATAATTCCCTTTTCCTCCATCCGTTTGACTCTTTCCGTTACAGCAGGTTGGGATAGCCCCACCAATCTACCGAGTTCAGTCATGGAAATCCTAGCTTGATTTTGAAGGTGTAAAAGGATTTGGTTATCAACATGATCCACTCTAAGTATCCTCCTTATAATTTAAAGGTATTATTATATTATCGTTTATACAAATTAATTTATCAATTCATGGACATCAATGCCGTATTCATAAAATCAATTATAAAGCTGCTCCAACATTGAAGAGCCAAAATGCACACGATATAATGTTAGACATATGCCTGCAAATCGGTTAATTATAAGAGGTTGTTCAAAAAGCAACAGGAGGTGTTCTTATGATTCACATCGGACTTACCGGATGGGGGGATCAGGAAGATCTCTATCCAAACCGTACCAAAGCTAAAGACAAGCTCAGTCTATACGGACAGTACTTCTCCACCGTGGAGGTGGATAGTTCCTTCTACGCCGTTCAGCCGCGGGATCGAATGGCACGGTGGGCTGCCGAGACGCCCGAATCCTTTGCTTTTATCATCAAAGCCTATCAGGGAATGACCGGACATCTGCGGGGCAAGCCCTACTTCACCAGCACGTCGGAGATGTATAAGGCTTTTCGAGAATCACTAGAGCCCGTCATTGAAGCTGGCAAGATGCAGGCAGCCTTGTTTCAATATCCACCTTGGTTTGAGTGCAATAAGGACAACGTGAAAGAGCTTCGTGAAGTGAAACTGAGAATGGAAGGTATTCCGTGTGCCCTGGAATTCCGTCATCGTAGCTGGTATGAAGGTGACATGCGCGAGCGGACGCTTTCGTTCCTGAAAGAGCAAGGCTGGATTCACAGCGTCTGTGACGAACCTCAGGCAGGTCTTGGTTCTATCCCCATCGTGCCACAGGCGACGGATTCCGAGATGACACTGGTTCGCATGCACGGACGTAATGTGTCCGGGTGGCATCAGAATGGTGCGCCCAATTGGCGCGAGACCCGTTACCTGTACCGTTACAACAAGGAAGAATTGTTGGAATGGAAAGGGTATCTGGAGCAATTGCAGGAGCAGAGCAAGGATGTCTATGTTATTTTTAATAACAACTCCGGTGGCGATGCAGCGGCGAATGCCCAGATGATGATGGACCTGCTGGATCAGCCGGTGAAGCCTTTCCCTGACCGTACTGAACCGGAGAAGGAAGAAGGACCAGAGCAACTGGAATTATTTTGACTCGTGTAAAAGACGGAGTTACTCACATTATAGGGTGAAGATACGTGAGTGTTATTGCTATTATGCAGAGCGGATTCGAAATTGGAAACAAACTAAAAGCGGCAAGCCCGAGGGCTTTGCCGCTTTCTTTAGCTGGTAATCTATCTATAGAAGGCTATCCACATACAGCCGTTTCGTTGTGTCAAACATCAGCGCTGCGCGGCTGTAACCGAAGAATCGATAGACGCCTTACGGAGCTGCTCGTTCATTTTATGCGCTTCAATGCCTGCTAAGAGCACAATGCCGATCCCATGGGTATCGTTCAGATTCCATCCCAGATCATCGCGATAATACAAGGCGGTAAACGAGTACCCGGAGCCCCGGCATACCCCGTATATATTGCCTTTATAATCAATCGACAAGCGCGTTATGCCTTCCCATCCTCTGCGCACTGCCTCCAGATAAGACTCTGGCTGTTCCAGCCAGCCTTCCCGAATACCACGGGCATAAGCGTAGATGAACATGGATGTGCAGGAGGTTTCTTCATACGAATCTGGGCGGTTCAGCACCTGATGCCATAGTCCATTTTCCCCTTGCAGCGCCAGATAACCTTGACTTAAATCACGATAGAAAGTTAGCAGTTCCGACCGTTTCACATGATCATGTGGCAGGATAGATAACAACTCGGTTAATGAAAAGAGCACCCAGCCGTTCCCCCGTCCCCATGGAATACCTGTCGCCCGACCACGCACAAAATCATACACGTGGGACATGATCTGTTGATCGGGAAGGTAGAGGTATTTACGGAACATCAGAAACTGATTGATCGCATCATCCCAATACGTCGCATCGCCTGTCAATTGACCATAACGCATCAGAAAAGGTGTACTCATGTACAAGTCATCACACCACATCGTCTCCTGACGCATCTCCCCACTGCCGCGAACCCGGTAAAAGGCACCATCCTCCAGACGTTCCTGCTCATCCGTAATGTAACCCGCAATCCGATCCGCAGTATCTCTTCCCCCACGAATATCACCGAACTCCATCGCAGCAAGCAGCGTAGACCCAAACGAACCGCAATCATCCAGACTGTCGATGGCAGACAGCTGATTATTAATCCCTGCCGCACCGTAGCCTTCCCGATCCCACAGACCATAGCGGTCAAATGAAGTGCTCAGTTCAATATGTTGCCGCACATACTGAATGTAATCATCCCGTCCCAATTCCTGTCCCGTCTGTAGCAGTCCAAGCAGGGTAACGCCAAGCGGATAATTCCACTTTCCGTAATGTGTATTTTCCAGGTAAGGACGGACATGGGTGTCGGGAAGATCTACCCGCCAATACACACCTTGTGCGCCATCATCAAATACGGTATCTGTTCGCACGATGTCGGCATGCGATGGTTCAGCACCGGGAGCAAACACACCCGTGTACAGCCAGGGGTCAGAACATCCCGCAACCGGATGAGGCGATTTCAGTCTCCAGCCTTTGGAATCCGAACGCTCGGCATCTTCCAACGTGAATCCCCATGGACCGCCTACTGCCTGGATTTCACCTTTCGCGACCAGATCGGATGAACCGTAACGGCGTGCGAGTTCAACTCGGAAGTTACCGCTACCTCCAGCAGAGTATACTTCCGTACCATCCACATACAGAGTCAAAGCTCCATCATGACGACCTTTTAAAATAACTGGTGATGTTCCTGGCAAAGTTACATCCAATCTGGACCATGCGTAGGCAACAGCGGGCTTTTCTGTACCAAAGATGCGGGCAAAAGAACCCATGCTCTGTTCCTCATCTGTCCAGCCCCTGCACGGATACCAGGAAAGGCCCGTTTCTTCTTCCGTCATGCCATCACGAGGAAGAGATACTACAGGTTCATCGACGGGTTCCGAATATAACCAGCCCTCCTGACCCTGACGATCTGCCCCAGGAGTGAGGAAGTGCAGGGGGAAATTTTTGAACGAGGCTGTTCCGTAGATACCGCCGAATCCCACTTCTGTTTTGACAAAACACAGCAATACATCATTCCAGCCATAGTTCATGGAAATCGGAATCTGGGTTCTTCGCTCGGGAAATAACTCCTGTAACAACTCAGACTTGAATATCTCTTCACCGTTCACATAAATCGTCACCGGACTATAACAGTTCAGGCCCGTATTTAACGTTGCATTCTGCTCGCTCCATAACTTGCCCCATACATACACGTATTGCCCTGCATGCGCCTCTACGCATTTCTCATTCAGATTCAGGTCGTAGCGGTAGTCCCCACGTCTACGAAAACCTCCCTGATGATAAGCTCTGAACAAAAAGGAATGTTTCGGATGATCGCCAATATAACGCTGAGCCACCGTTGTCAATATATCCGGAATTGAATCGTACACCTTACCTGCAATCGCCTCGTTCTCATGAAAATAACGAATGATCGTCAGCTCCCTTCCTTATACCTTGATTCGTTCGCTTAGCCGCAATGTCTCTCCGCCCTGCACTTCAACAACCTGCTGATCTGCGGTGAACCAAACCGGGATGGCAGACGGATTATGGATGATGGAGCGATCTGCTGAACACTCCAATCGTTGCACCGCTTTCCAATAAGCAATCACTTCGATGTTCGTGGCATACCAGATATCGTCCCTGCCGCCAATCTGCTCACCGAACTGTTCGATGATCTCCCAGTTGTCGTTGTCATTGAACTCATAACTGTGACCCCAGACGTAGAGTAATAGTGGCGTACCTGTTTTGGAATGTTGGATAAAACGTTTGGCATGCCCCGCCAGATCATGGTTATGATGACACGTCGGATGCCATTCAAGCGACCGATCTGGCAACGTGTATCTGCCATGTGATTCAACGGTACGGGCATAATCAATGCCAAGCCACGCCAGCTTTGTACTTAACGCACGGTCGTACCCTCCGTTGGGATAAGCCATGCCTCGTACCGGATAACCGACGAGCTGCTCCAATGCTTTTCGGTCTTCGATAATCTCTTCGGTCAATAGTTCATTCGGAACATAAGGCAGCGTAGGGTGAGTAACCGTGTGAACGGCTACTTCATGCCCCGTATACAGTTCAGCGACTTCCCCAGCCTCAATGCGGCCTGGATTACCCAGGGTACCGGAGTTCAGATTAAAGGTTCCCCGCAGACCATACCGATTACAGATTTCCACCAGTCTGCGATCATGCACCACTCCATCGTCATAACTGAGCGTTAACGCTTTCATCACACCACCTGGATAGCGGTCAAACTGAATACGATGTCCCATTCCTTACTTCCACTCCTTTATCCCAATTCTTCAACAGGTACATGACCTGCATCCTGTAATCGATGATGTTCCGAATCAAAATACGTACCTTCCAGCAGGCCGATCAATGTGTTGGTAATCCGCACTTCAATGTCGTTGTCTCCCGGACGCAACCAGGAGGTCTCTCCCTTCCAACGATACGGAGACCAGCATCTTACACCCAGGCTATGTCCGTTTACCCGCACTTCCACCACATCCTGCACACGCCAATCGCTAAATTCTAGTTCAAACGAGGTAATATCTTCCCCTGGCTCATCCAGCCAGAACGTGCGTTTATAACTCATTTCCCCGGCAAAATGGGGATACAGCGGCTGCGGTTCAGGTCCGATGCAAAGGGCCGTGTCCGGTTCCCGTACAAGCGAAACCATGCCTTCATGATGGAACTCCACGCCGAATCTTCCCTGTAGATACAAGGGATCCACGATGCCATCCTCATCTTTCGTTACCTGCACAATCACCGCCATTTCGTTGAGACCGCTGTGCAACAACTCCGTGATATCACAAGCGATATTATTGTGATCGGTGATTTCAATTGGATCGAATTGTTCTTTTCCAAGTGGTTGCCCATTAATCTCCATGGACCAACTGCCCGAGATCGCCGCTCTGTCCATAAATAACAAGCATGCAGGCAATGCCGTTCTCAGCTCAAATGTAGTCGTATATCGACATTCGATGGGATAGGCTAAGGATGCCTTTTTCGGTGTGCCAAATACCTGATTAAACTGGACTGGCAGATGCTGCTGCTCCGATAATTCTGCCGCTTGATCAATAAACGGTTTCACAGCTACATGCTGGCTTTCCAGAATCACACCATTAACATTGGAAGCCTGAAGATGGAATTGTCCCATTCGCAAAATGTTAGGTTGCACCGTTTCGAGTCGCCATGGCCCTTCCGAAGGGACCATGATCTTACAGGCTTGATTAGCTCCTGCCAATACATCCGTTACGAACGTCGAACCCGTTTTGTCTGTTACATCCACCTTCGTTGTTAATGCCTCTTCCTTCGCAGGTTGTAAAGTAAGACGAACAGCATGCGCTTCATAAGGCGCCAGCGTTAGTGAAATGCACCATTCCCCGCCACTGCTCGTATACGGCAATGTCTGAAGCTGCCCTGTCTCCAGATCAAGTCGTTCTGCCACCAGACAAGCACCCTCTGTCAGCTCCGTTCCATCCCACAACTGCCTGGTGACCAGCTTCAATTGTCCCTTCAGGTCCTGACCCTCCTGATTGGTCAAGAAAACCATATGCTCTCCAGCCGACAATTCACGGGTGTGCATCAGCAGGGAGGCACTTTCCTCCTCCATGATCCAACAGATGGGTTCCGGCAATACCTGATCGAGCAGGAGAGAGATTAGCTCCAGCGAAAAGTCATCTCCCTGCCCCGTTCCTGCGGGTAGAAAATAGGCATTCCCCTCACCCTGATGCCACATGGTTTCACGGTTATCGTGATCTGTTGTCACGTTACGGCCCCAGTACACCTCTTGCGGCTGCTCGCCCGCACCAAAGAACTGGGCAGCTTCATCTCCCTCTGGACTTCCCTGCTGAATCGCAATATGCGGAGGCATCCCAACAGAGATGACAGTTCCTCCCTGCCGAACAAATCGCTTCACCTGTTCCCAGGCCACGGCCTCCAGATTCAGCATCGGTGGCAGAATTAATACGTCATAACGGGCAACGCCGATCTGAATGATGCCATCCGTTAAGTCAGCTTCAACCAACAATTCGGGGTCAAGGTGATCATAGTCACGTCTGTTTTCGAGCAGATGTGTCGTGATCCTCATCCAGTCCTTCGTCAGGCGCTCCAGTTGCACCCGTTCTGCTTCGTCCTCGCCGCTATACTCAAATCCATGCAGCGGATTACCCATCAGACTCCAGAATGTCGTCGTTGGGTCAAGCACAGCAATACGAATATCTGCTGCTCCGGTGCTCATGAGATAGCTCAAACGTCCGGTGTAATCCCCTAACTGCCGGAAATGCTTCCAGTAGGGATTCTGCAAAAATTGAGACGGTGGTGCGTCATGCTTCGCAAGCCCACCAATCGTATAGAAAAAGGCGTGAAAATTATAAAAATTAGTGCCCATGGCGGCCATTCGATCAATCATCCATTTCGCATCTTGTAGCGTCATCGACCAGCCTACACTATGAAAACATTCAATCAGATTGCGGCTTCGGCCCAATTGCCGGGCAAGCGAACTGACCATCTTGGGATTGTCACGCATCTTTTGGCCATATCGTTCCAGAATCCACGATAAGGATCGTCCGATTTTCTCATGGGCCGAATCACCGCCTGGCATATGGCTAAACAACTGGGTGGTCATCCGTACGCCAGGCACCTCTGCTGCGTACTGGATTCCTGCTTCCTCACACCAATCATGCACCTGTTTGTGATAGGACTCCCTGAGAAGCAGATGCAGTGACTGATAGTAGTCATACCGAATCCGGTGCGCGTCCGGAACATCGCCATATAACAGGGCCGGTAGCGAATCGATCAGACTATATCCACAACGCTCGCTGAAATAACGGGGAAGCTGGTGTGACCATGGGATACGACCCAGCGGTGCAATCTCATCCGAGAACATGCCTTTGATTACGCTTTCAAATCGATCTCCAACCGCTGACTTATAACGCTCATGTGTCAGTTCAATAAAACGACTCATCGCTTCCTTGTGGCAAGGATCAACAAAGTTGCCGTAATATTTGAAATCATCGATCTCCATTTCTTGAAATACAATCAACTCCCAATCACCCGGGGGAACATCCCACAACAAGCGGAACGCTGTTCGGTAGGTGAAGAACCGCTTGCGGTTATACGATGTGAGTCCGGTCTCCTGATAGACCTGATCGGTCTGGATATTGCCGATTTTGCTGCGCAGATCGATGGACCCATGCCACAGACGCTTGCCCTGTTCATCCTTGGGAATCGCCTTGGCAACCAAGACTCGTCCCCATGGCAACTCCATATCCACAGCTTCTCCGCCCTGAACCACCAGTTGGTGATGCACGAGCTGTCGTTGCTTCGCTTCAGGGAAATCAAGGGTCACTTCCCCACCAGCCATCCCACTTGGATATGGATATTCGTCATATAACCATACCTGCATGCCGTGAGCAGCCGCCGCTTCCACTGCAATCCGCACCTTATCAAACCACGCTTCCGACAGATAGGGAATTTGCAGTCCCTGACGTGGACAGATGAAGAATCCACCTACACCTTGCGCCGCCATCTCAGCCACTTGCCGCTTTATCTGTTCTTCTTCCATATCCCCGTTCCAGAACCAAAAGGGATGGACCCTGTACTGCGCCTCGGGATTTTCAAAAGCATCCCCGTTCCACATGTTGCCTTCCTCCCTGCGTGTCCAAGAGTGTGTGGTGTCCAGCTTTACCAATAACGTTCATTTCAGTTCAAATAGGTTTTTTTCGATTTGATTATACATCAAAAACCATATTCAGGAAGTCATAATTCCCAGAAAGTTGGATGAATCTTTGTTCACGGATCAAGCCATCACAGCGATAAGCAAAACCCGGCTGTTTCCGCTACACTGAAAGTACGGCTACCGGGCTTTGGCTTATAAGACTACTTCAGTGCAGCGTACAATTCATTGACTTCTTTGACATAATCGTCTCCGCCGTTATTCTTCCACAGGGCAACAGCATCTTCGAATCCTTTCTCATCAATCTGACCTACGATATATTTGATTCGTGCATCGTTAATGATATTGTCCAGCTGTGGTCCTTTCTGAGCGTAAACATCAGAGATCAGCGGTTCGCCAGGATTGGCAATGACAATCTCTTCGTTGGCTTTCTGCACCTGTGCAACCTTTTCACGGACAGGTGTCTGTTGGACACGAAGCGTTCTGTCCTCCGGCACAAACATCAAAATCTGATTTAAACCCTGCAGGTCGCGGAGCGCAAGCTTGTCAGTGCTCGGTATGATGTAGTCTTCTTTTTTCTCATACTGCTTGCCTTCCAGTCCGTTGTACAACAATGCCTGCAACTCCGGTTCATTCAGCTGATCCAGAAAGCTCAGTACCTTCTTCAGGTCTTCTTCCGTTTTGACACTGCTTTTGGAAATGGCAATCAGGCCTGAGTAACCGGACGTTGGCATATCACGCAATCCCTTTGGACCTTCCATCGCTTGCAGCACATCCACACGTCCTGTCGCATTGGGGTCTTTATCGAGTATTTTCTGATCCATCCGCTGTGCATTATCTGCTACATCCACCATGACACCTGCTTGACCATTCACAAAAGGATCAGGCAGTTTCGTTGCATCCATCACGGCAAAGTCCTTGTTGACCAGACCTTCACTATAAATTTGACGGAAAAATTTCAGAGCTTCCATGTATTCTGGTGTCTCATGCGCCGGGATCAGGCCTCCGCTGCCATCATCTCCCCATTTGTTGGGTGCACCGAACCATACCTGCATGTTATCCCATGGGCCCGTGAACTTGCTGGCAACCAGACCATACGTATCATCCTTGCCGTTACCGTCAGGATCATCTTTCGTGAACGCTTTCAATACATTGTAAAATTCATCAATCGTCTTCGGCTCTTCTAGACCCAACTTCTCAAGCCAATCTTTGCGGATTGTGACCCCATTACGTCCTAAGGCGCGTGCCCGGTAGATCCCATAGGTTTTGCCATCAATTGACGCATTGTTGGTAATGATTTCATTCATCTGGCTCAGATTCGGATAGTCTTTCAGATAAGGACCAAGCTCCCAGAATGCTCCGGTTCGGGCCGCATTAATAAAACTCGGAGACTTCCCTAACACCACCATAATCTGAGGCAGCTTTCCCGAAGCCAGTGTGATGTTAAATTTGTCTTCGTACGAGCTGCTTGGCACCCACTGCAGGTTCACATCCACCTTGGTCAGTTCTTCAAGCTTCTGGATGACCGGGCTGTTCTCCGGCGGATTCTCCGCTTCAAAGTTCGGCAGCATAATGGTAATTTCGTCTGTGCCACCGGCAGCGCTCCCTGAACCTGTTTTATCCATGGAGCATGCTCCCAGAATTGTACTCAATACCAGTGACACAGAGAGTAACAGTGCACCTTTTTTGAATCCCGTTTTTTGTTCCATACCTTCTCCCCCTTGGCTTTAGCCTTTGATTGAACCTAACATGACACCTTTGGCAAAATGCTTCTGCAAAAACGGATACACCAGCAAAATCGGAATGGTACCTACAACGATCACCGCCATTTTGATTGACTGCTCTGGTGGCTGTACAAAATTGGGGTCCATGTTCGCCATATCGCCGACACTGGCTTGCGAAAGTAACACGATCTGTCTCAGCATGACTTGTAACGGCCATTTGTCACTGTCGGAAATGTACAGCAGTGCCGAGAAAAAATTGTTCCAGTGCCCTACGGCGTAGAACAAGGCAAACGTGGCAATGACCGGTTTGGATAAAGGCAGAACAATTCGCCACAGCACCCCGAGATCTGAACAGCCGTCGATGCGGGCCGCTTCCTCCAGCCCGGGCGGCATTTGCTGAAAAAAGTTTTTGACAACTATTAAGTTAAAAGCGCTGATCGCGCCAGGAAGCATAAGGGCCCAGTAAGAATCGAGCAGTCCCAGTCCACGAATGACGAGGTACGTTGGAATCATGCCACCGCCAAATAACATCGAGAAAATCACCATGTTCATCATGACGTTACGGCCCCAGAAGTCACTTCTGGATAGTGGATAGGCCATCGTTAGTGTGAAGAACAGATTGACCAGTGTACCTGCCACCGTGATGAAAATGGATACACCAATGCTGCGAAAGATCGTGGACGATGAAAAGATATACTCATACGCGCTGAAGGAAAACACCTTCGGAATGAGGAAAAAACTGCGTTCGGTGATCTCGGCTTCCGTTGCGAAAGAATTCCCTATAATATACAGGAACGGAAGGACGGTTAATATGCCCAGAATCCCCAGCATGACGTAATTGAAGATATCAAATACCTTGCCGGCAGGGCTGTTGTATAGACGGCTGTTCATGGGCGCTCCTCCTTAATAAATTCCGGGATGGCCGAATTTTTTCGCAAGTTTATTACTGCCAAGCACCAGAATAATCCCCACCACAGACTTGAATAGTCCCACAGCGGTACTGTAACTGAATGCACCTTGCGTAATCCCCACCGTGTACACATACGTATCAAATACGTCCGCCACATCCCGGTTGAGGGAGTTGGTCATCAGATAGATCTGCTCAAATCCGGTATCGAGGAAGTTCCCCAGTCTGAGAATGAGCAAAATGACTATGGTCGTACGAATGGCTGGAAGCGTGATATGCCACATCCGCCGTAACCGTCCTGCACCATCCACAATGGAGGCTTCATATTGTTCCGTATCGACACCTGCGAGGGCCGCCAGGAAGATAATCGTGCCCCAACCCATCTCCTTCCACATCATCTGAACAATAATGAGCGGACGGAACGAACCCGGACTGGAGAGTACATCAATGGGCTTGCCTGTAATCCAGGCGATCAGGTCGTATAACACTCCGCCCTGCGGGGTCAGGAACACGTACGTGATACTGGCGATAATAACCATCGATACAAAATGGGGTACATAGACCAGCGTTTGAATCGTTCTTTTGAAGAAAGCGACCCGAATTTCATTTAATAACAAAGCGATAATGATTGGTGCCGGGAAAAAGAAGATGAGATCATACAGGGCAAGGACCAGCGTATTGCGTAATAGTCGGAAGAAGTCCGGATTGGAGAAGAAGTTCGTAAAGTTCTCTAGCCCTACCCAGTTACTCTCCCGGATGCCCAGGAAAGGCTGGTAGTCCTGAAAGGCAATGATGATCCCCCACATGGGCAAGTATTTAAAGATGACAAAGTACAAAAAGCCGGGAAGCACAAGCACATATAACCATTTGTTTCGTTTGATCTGTCTTTTCCAATTGGACTCCTGTTTTAATGGTCTTGTTGCCATATCCGCTTGAGCAGTTGCAGTGCCGTTGGTATTCCAGTCCGTCTTCCCGTTCATCATGTCTCCCCTCCCTCAACGATGTAAGCGTTATCAATTAACCTGTTATTCAGACTATACAGACGCCTGGTTTCCGGCAACCTTCATTTTTTGCATTGCTACGACATGATGGCCGAAAAGCCCGCTATAACGCCATTTTCACAAGAAATTGCACATAACGTAGCGGGTAGAATTGCACATTTTTGCGGGTTTATCCTTCTTTGTATCACGGTAAAAAAAAGAAAAAACCGGCATCCGCTAAAGCCGAATGCCGGTCTGAAATGACAAAGATATAAACGGTTATTGCCCAAACCATTGATCGCGATACTGACTCGGGGTAACTCCCTCCTGTTTCTTGAAGATCCGATTAAAATAACTGTGCTGATATCCCACAGCCGCTGCAACATCATTGATTTTCATCGTTGTCTCCCGCAACAATTGCTTCGCCGCATCCATTCTCACACGTGTCAAATAATCAATAAAGTTGATGCCCGATACCTGTTTGAAAGCCTTACTCAGTGCATAGGGTGTCATCTGCTCCTCGTCAGCACAATTCTCCAGCGAAATGTCGCTGCGGTAATGTGTATCGATATACAACATCGTTCGTTCCACCACCAGTTTCAGCGGTTCCTGCGATCGTACCTCAACCTCTTGTATATAAGGTATGAATACCTCATTCATCATCCATTGTCTCATCTGTATAGGTTCACGAATACCGGATAAGCGCTCATACATGTTGCTACCACCAAACAGCTTATAAGGTGTGACTCCCGTTTGCAGCATCATGTGCTGAATGCTACCGAGCAATTGAAGCATCATCTGTTGCACCTGAAATTCGGTACTGCCCGTCCGCGTAATTTCACTCATGAATTGTTCCAGCACACGTTCCGCTTCGGTTTGTTTGCCCAGCCTGACCGCCTGTAACAACTCCCGTTCCAGCCCAAGCGGATAGGAAGCCGCTTCATTTCTGCAGAAACACGCCTCATCCTCCAGATCGAGAATCTGACTTCCTTCCTCCACACTGCGATAAGCCACGGCCTGTTCCATCTCGACGAATCGTCCGGGCAGTTCCTGAAGTGAAGCTGCCGGGCGACTGACCATCAAGGTCACCTTCATTTTGAGCGTACGTCCAATGACCTCCACCAGTTCCCGTCCCCATAACAGCGCTTGTGACTTCACAGGTTCGTCCTGGGGAGCGATCACAAGCATGGCGGAAGACAGGTCATGGAAGTTCATGACACTGATCTGCCTGAAATAATTTTTCGCAACTTCCTGTGTAATATTCACTGCTGCAAAGGTGACTAATCCCGTGTCTTGGCTTCCAAATCTGCCTTGCAGCTGCTCGTACCCCGTAAAATACATCTGCACCAGCAAATACTGCTGGCCCTCCAGTTCAAATCCGAGATGACGCATGCGCTGCTGGAGATCCTGCTCGTTATAGGCGTATAGATGGCCCTGGACAAGTTGTAAAACAAAGCTATCGCGTAGATGGGGAAGCTGCTCTTGCAATTGGCGATGTGCCGTAACACTGCGGGAGGTCAGTTCGTTCCACTGTTGCTCCAGCAGCTCAAACTCATCCAGCTTGGCATCCGTTGGTGTTGTTTCGGTTCTGCCAGGCGTAAGCAGATGCAGCATCCGTGCTACAGGCGAATAGATGCGGCGGGAAGCAAACCAGGATAACAATAATCCCAGGATGAGACTGCCTGCACTCGCAATGACGATGATTTTGGATACCAGCTTGACTGGCGAAGTGACTGAGGTCAGAGGTGCTGCGGAGACATAAGTCCAGTCTGAATCGATCCGGCTCAATGAACCGTATGAGACAGAATAGGTCTGATCCTCATATCGGAACAGGAATGAGCGGCTGCCCGCATGCAGGGCTACTTCTTCTTTTAGCTGCTGCTCAAAAGCAGAAGTCTCTCCCGCCGTTCCCGGATTACCGGTAACCAGTGTGTTTCCTTCCTGATCCATGAGGAACGTTAACCCTTCGTCGTATGGAGTAAGCGTTTTCAATAAACTGGCGACTTTCTCGTTATCCAGCGTGATGATCAGTGCACCAAACGGATTAATGCTCTCCCCCGGTATCTTATGTACTAGAACCAGTGCATTGCCTGCATCCGTATGCAGTGGACTATCGTTGGTCGAAGGTTCGGTATCTCTGTTGATGCTGGAAACCCAGTCTGTCCAGTACACGTGGTTCCCCATGGAAAGGTATCGATCATATGCTTGTACTTTGGCTTCATCGTTCAATTCGGTATAATCCCGATTAAACAAGATTGGCTTCGGTTCCTGCAAATACAGCTGTGCTGACTTGATCAGTGGATGAGAACCTTGTAATACGTATAAGGTAGTCACAATCTCCTGCGTTTCATTGAAATAATATACAAAATCCAACGTTCGCAGTGCATTGCCAAACCTCGGTTCAAAAGCCCAATGGGATAAGTTCATCTCCAGATAAGCCAGCTGGTCATCCACATTACGTGCCCGGTTCTCAATCTGGTTCTGGTGCATCTGATTGAACTCGGTTTCCATCCGGCCAACAACCTGTTGATACATGACGATACCTGTGATTAGTCCGGGAATGCTGGCAATGAGTAAAATAAGCATGAGGCTGTTTCGATAAAATCGTCCTTTATGCCTTCCAGCCTTCAAATCGGATAACCGCTTGAATCTGCCAAATATTCGATCACTCCTAGTCGGTTCCATCGCTGCTCACCTGCCTGCTTGCATCGAGTCTGACTGTCATGGAAACTTCCTCAACTCCCCTGAGAATATATGGATGAAATCCTTTTCTTGTATTATACGCACAATCCTCAGGTGAATGAAACGATCTGTAACCGATCATTTTTTTAACCAATGTTTTATTAACATGACAAAATGGATTACAATGAGATATAGCAAACATGAAGGAGGCCTTTTTAATGAAAGAACAGACTTATTTTGAACAAAATAGAGAAAAACACCTGGCAGAACTGAATGAATGGTTGTCCATTCCAAGTATCTCTGCCATTTCAGAGCATAAAGAGGATATTAACCGTGCAGCACAATGGGCAGCAGATGCGCTCACACGTGCAGGCATGGAAAACGTAGAGGTCATTCAAACGGCTGGACATCCGATTGTCTATGCAGATCACCTGCATGCACCCGGCAAACCAACGGCTCTGATCTATGGACACTATGATGTACAACCTGTTGATCCGCTTAACCTGTGGGAGACACCTCCTTTTGAACCTACCGTTCGTGATGGCAAGCTGTATGCCCGTGGTGCAACGGATGACAAAGGACAGATCTTCCTACATATCAAGGCAGTTGAAGCCATTCTCGCCGAAAACAAGGAACTTCCAGTTAATATCAAGTTCTGTATCGAAGGCGAAGAGGAAATCTCCAGCCCGAACTTGCCCATCTATCTGAATGAACATACAGACAAGCTGCGTGCAGACATGATACTGATCTCGGATACGTCCTTGCTTGAAAAAGGTAAACCGGCGATCTCTACAGGCCTGCGCGGCCTTTGCTCGCTTCACGTAGATCTGAACACAGCCAATACCGACTTGCACTCCGGTTCATTTGGTGGCGGTGTACCCAACGCACTGCACGCACTCGTATCCTTGCTCGCTTCGTTGCATGATGAGCAAGGCCGTGTAAGTGTAGATGGTTTCTACGACGGCGTACTGCCACTGTCTCCTGAGATGAGAGAAGAATTTGTGAAACAGGGCTTCAATGAAGAACAGCTTCGTCAAGACCTCGGGCTGGAGCAATTGTACGGTGAAGAAGGTTACTCGTTCGTGGAACGTGTTGGCGCTCGTCCAACATTGGAACTGAATGGCGTATGGGGTGGTTTCCAGGGCGAAGGCAGCAAAACGGTTATTCCGAAGGAAGCTCATGCCAAAATTACATGCCGCCTCGTTGCGGATCAAGATCCACAACATGTATTGGATCGTATCGAAGCACATCTGCGCGCTCACGTTCAACCAGGTGCAACGCTGCATGTGAAACAGATCGAAAAAGCTTTTGCTTTCAATACCGATCCTTCCAATCCAATTCTGCAAAAAGCAGCAGATGCGTATGAGCACGTGTATGGCGTTCGTGCCCTCTTTACCAAAGATGGCGGCTCCATTCCGATTGTTGAGAAACTCTCACGTGTACTCGAAATCCCTGCTGTTATGATGGGCTTTGGCTTGCCGGATGAGAACCTGCATGCACCAAACGAGCACTTCAACCTGGAGAACTTTGATAAAGGGTTGTTGACGATTGTTCAGTTTTTGAAGAGTTTGTAATAGTTAGGGCTCATCGTGTTAAAACCAGTTCATGAGGGCGTGCTGAGTGGACGTTCCGGGGCCGAATCGTTCTTTAGATCGCTGTTATCGTCGGATTTTTTTGGATTCCCCTTCTCAAAGGGTAAAATCCGACGATAAAGGCGAACGCTCCGCTTCTTCAGAATCGATTACGTCCCCTCCACTACGTTGCAGCTTCTCGCATGACTGATTTTAAGATTGAGCTAACTATTGATTGGTTAGTGTAATTAGGAGAACAAAAGGACGGCCTTCGGGTCGTTTTTTTGATTTATTTTGTTTTTTTGTTTTTTTGATTTTGTTTCTTGGTTCTTTTGTTCTTGGTTCTTTGGTTCTTTGGTTCTTGTTTCTTGTTTCTTGTTTCTTTGGTGAAATTGTAGTTTTTTTTATGGCTGCTTTTTATTATGGAGACGATGAAGACTTACTTTTAAATGGGTTAGTGTATTAGAGCTAACAACATGGTGACCTTATAGGCCGTTTCTTTGGATTTTGTCGCGATCGTTACGTTGTAGCCTTATCGCGGCTGCTTCGAAGGATTGGGTCTCACTTTGATGGGTTAGTGTGATAGATTACCTTAACGATGGGCTACTGAACACTTTTTCGATTTTTTTCTCGATCATTTCGTTATCGTTGTTCCTATGACTGATTTTATAGACGTAGTCTCAGTTTTAATGGTTTAGTGTATGGGAGATAACATACGCGACGGCTTATCGGCCGTTTTTTTAGATTGATCGGTATCCTTCACTAGGTTTCAGCTTTTACCCTGACTGGGCTACTTTATTGTGACTGGTTTTAGACGACGGCTAACTTTTAAGGGTTTTGATAGAGATAACTCAAGCGTTGGCCTTTGGAGTTTTGTTTGAATCGATTGATATTCAGTACTTAGAATGAACCTTATGGAGTATGATGTGGATCGGGTAACGAAGATGTTGATAGCTAAAGGGGTTTTGTGGATGGGAGGGTCTTTCGGGATTCCTGCATTTTGACTTGTTTGTGCTTAGCGACTTCGGCGCGGGGCTTTTGCCATGAGTGTTTACGTGCTGTTGCGCCCCGGCAAGCTAATCCAAAATGATGAGGTGAATGTTGTGTCTGCTTCTCACCTGACCAAAAATGCGCTGGCTCACTCGCTCAAATCACTGATGGAGCATACTCCATTGAACAAGATTACGGTCAAACATCTGGTGGAGAATTGCGGAGTGAACAGGCAAACCTTTTATTATCATTTTCAGGATATTTACGCGCTGCTTGGGTGGATCTATCAGACTGAAGCGGTGGAGAGTCTTACGGAGTACCGAAGCTACAGCACATGGACGGACGGATTCTATAAAATCTTTTGTTACATCGAGAACAACAAAACGTTCTGCTGCAACACACTCAACTCGCTCGGGCGTACCCACCTGGATGTATACCTCTATGAAGTAATCCATGATCTGATCATGGGTGTTATTGATGAGCTGGCCTGCGGGATTAAGGTCTGCGGTGAAGACAAAGAGTTCGTTGCCAACTTCTATACCCTGGCTTTCACTGGGCTGATCATTCAATGGATGAGGGGCAACATGCAAGAACCGCCAAAACAGATTATTGAGAAGCTCAGTAAGCTAATCGAAGGCAATGTCCTGAGAGCACTGCACAGGTATGAGAATAAGCTGCCATCCACTTAAGGATGCGCGGCTTTTTTCACATGTGATCTAAGCCTGATTTTTAGACACTTTTCCAAAAGTGACTAAAAATTGGACACCACCGTTCTTTTGATCATACCTTACGGAACCTGCAAGGTTTACATTAGGGATGTGATTACAGTAACTTTTGGAGGCGAATGATCGTGAAGAAAGAACATGGTAATAAACAGGTCTATTTTGTAGGCGGCGGCATTGCATCTTTGGCGGGTGCAGCTTATCTGGTTAGAGATTGTGACTTTCCCGGAGAACATATTCACATTATCGAAGAAATGCCGATTCTCGGCGGCAGCAATGACGGTGCTGGTAATCCCGATCAAGGATATATCATCCGCGGCGGACGGATGCTCAATGACGAGGCCTATGAGAATCTGTGGGAGTTGCTGGCTTCCATCCCTTCCATCGACCGTCCGGGCATATCTGTCCGACAGGAAATCACTGAATTTGACGATGCCAATCCCACACATTCCAATGCGCGGCTCATCAACCGTGACGGCAAGATCGAAGATGTGCTCTCCATGGGTTTTGATATGGCGGACCGTTTGTCGATGGGCAAACTGATTATTACTCCTGAAGACACACTGGGTAAATTGCGAATCAACGACTGGTTTGGCCCTCATTTTTTCAAAACAAACTTCTGGTATATGTGGGCGACCACCTTCGCTTTCCAGCCTTGGCATAGCGCCGTGGAATTCAAAAGATACATGCTTCGCTTTTTTCACGAATTCCCAAGAATTCAAACGCTGGAAGGTGTCACCCGCACACCGTTCAACCAATATGACTCGATTATCCTGCCATTGCATAACTACCTGGAGCCGTTTGGCGTAGATTTCACGCTGAAATGTACGGTTACCGATCTGGATTTCAAAGACGGAGACGGCATTACGGTAAGTCGGATGCATGTGCTCAGGGGAGGTGAAGAGGAAGTCATTGACATCCTCGAAGGTGATCTGGTCATTGTCACAAATGGTTCGATGACCGAAGGGGCTGATATCGGCTCCATGACTTCCGCACCGAAACTGAACGGCAAGGGCAGCTCATGGAAGCTGTGGGAGAACATTGCCGCCAAGAAACCACTGCTGGGCAACCCTTCTTCTTTTAATGATCATGTGGATGAGTCCAAATGGGAATCGTTTACGGTCACCTTCCAGGATTCGGTCTTCTTCGATCTGATGGAGAAATTAACACGTAACCGGGCAGGTACTGGTGCTCTGGTTACTTTCAAGGACTCCAGCTGGTTCATGTCTGTCGTTCTAGCCTTTCAACCGCACTTCCGCGGTCAGCCAGAGCATGTCAACGTATTCTGGGGATACGGATTATACCCGGATAACGTGGGCGATTACGTGAAGAAAAGAATGTGCGACTGTACAGGGGAAGAGATTATGCAGGAGTTGATCGGCCATCTTCATTTTCAGGAACATCAAGAGGACATCATGGCTACCGCCAACTGCATTCCTTGCATGATGCCATACATTACAGCGCAATTCATGCCTAGACTAAACAGCGACAGACCGAAGGTTGTACCTGAAGGCTCCACCAATCTGGCCTTTATCAGCCAATTCTGCGAAATTCCCGATGACGTGGTATTCACAGAAGAATATTCGGTCCGGGCAGCACGGATCGCCGTCTACACTCTTCTCGGAGAGAACCGGCCAATTGAGCCGATCAATAAGCATCAGTATGATGTTCGGACGCTGTTCAGTAGTTTTGTGACTTCGTTTAGATGACCACTTCAAAGAGGATTCAGACATTAGATGAATGAAAAATGTTGGATGGATCTGTGGATGGGGATAGATCTTTGGAGATATCTATAGAATTCGGTGAGTAACTTTGTGATCTTTAGGAAGCTTTGTTATCTTAATTCTATGGATTGTGCCAAGTTAGTAAGATATGAGTTACTACATGAGTTAGCTTCAGAAGCTTGCATCCCCGTTGAACGAGATAATGAGTGAATATGGTTGTTGCTGAACTGATTAGTCGTTGTATAAAGAAAATAGAGAGAGTTCCGTCAGCTATGACAGGACTCTCTCTTTCGTTTACTCGTGTACTATCTAAGTCCAACCCATAGCTTTCATCGAGATTGCCAACTGTCGTCTAAAGAACCTCACAAACCTTATTACTTGAAATTTCGCAGGTTTGAAAATCTAACGAATCGTAGACATCTTATTTGCGCTTTAGACATGTTTAAGTAACGAAATATCGTTAAATTGCATTAAATAGCGTGTCTGAGATTCGTTACATTTTCTATGACTGCCAAATCATTGGAATAAGGCTTCACAGATTCGTTAGCGCTACGCGGCCTACGGAGAAAACTACTTATGAGAATGGAATCGCAGTGATATGTTATTGTCGAGATCCTAGTCCATTCTTTCTTGAAACTTAACTTATTACTCTTCCATGTTACTCACGTATACTCTTGTAGTGTTCTTATTATTCTTGGTGTTACTTTTCATTTTTTCGTTGACTCATCGCTTATGAGTGCCACATATTATACTCTTCCTACTCACGCCGCTTATTACAGCCTACATATCACACTTCGCTTATGTGCGGAATGTTGTGAACTTCAGCATGTGCACAAGCTTGGATAAATGTGTGATCTCCTGCTGGACTCCAGCGGTGTCCGTACCTGCCATTGCCTGGTTTGCTCGGAGCGTTCTGCGCGTGTTCAGCATACCTTCGATCAGTTTCATAACCGTGTTGCGTCCACGATGATCAACAATCATATACTTTTTGCGTGCATCCAGCTCTACCCATACGATGTTGCTGAATGATGTGAACAGATGCCTGCGGTACAGCTCCATATCGGTCTCATTGTAATGCTCGCCATAAAAGGCATAATATCCGTGTATATGCAACTTCTCCGCCAGCACTGTGATGAACGGATCATGTTCGAGCATAGCGTTACGTTCCATGTTTCACGCCTCCGTTATGCGTGATCCGCAGATCCCGTCTTTTTGAGATCTATTTTAACATATTGCGCACGGTGTTGCCTCTACACAGATAAAAGCCAAGTTTTAACTCCGAAGACTGATGCATCACAAATGATAGTTATTAGCACGATACTAATTTTCTAAATCTAATATGACTCTCCTATCCGTCTGCCCTTCACCCACACACCCTCAATATCCAGCTCCGCATTCAGCAAAACGATATCTGCCTGTTTTCCTTGAGCCAGGGAACCTGTCCGGTGATCAATGCCGAGCAGACGTGCAGGGGTTAGACTTGCTGCCCGTGAAGCAGCCTTCAGACTCAAGCCCACTTCCTGCACCAGATAACGGAAACCGCGAATCATCGTCAGTGTGCTTCCAGCCAGCGCACCGCCGTCCTTCAGTCTTGCCTCCCCATGCTTCACGATTACGGGCAGATCGCCGATCTTGTATTCCCCATCATCCAGTCCCGCAGCAGACATGGCATCCGTGATCAACACGAGTTGATCATCATGTTGCTTCAGCTGAGCCAAGATTGAGATCGCCGCAGGATGCACGTGAATTCCGTCGGCAATCACCTCAGCACTGATACGTGGATCACTCAGCACGGCTCCGGCAGCCCCGGGTAGCCGGTGATGCAGCGGTGTCATGGCATTGAACGTATGTACTGCATGATGTAGTCCTGCCTCAACTGCCCGCTCCACCTCTTCATAGGTGGCATCCGTGTGACCAAGTGCCGCTGTAATCCGTTGTTCTCGCAGCCATGAAATGACTTCCAACGCGCCTTCACGTTCCGGTGCCAACGTAACTTGACGGATCAGGCAAGGATATTGCTTCTCCCACGCTTCGAGCCAGGATACATCAGGCAGTATAATATGTTCCGGATTTTGCGCTCCAGGCCATTTCGGACTAAAAAACGGACCTTCCAGGTGCACACCCTCAAGTTGTGCATAGGGCATTTCACTCGAACGATAGCGGTCGACTTCGGCAAGTACGCTGTCCAGGCGCTCTTTCGGAGCCGTCATGGAAGTCGCAAGCATCGCTGTTGTGCCCTGTGTACTATGGAAAGAAGTGATCTTGTCCAACACCTCCGGGCTTGCGTCCATAAAGTCTTCTCCGTTCCCACCATGCACATGGATATCAATGAATCCAGGCACAATGAGACCACGTTCCGGTACTGACAGCGGCAAAGCCTCGCTCCGAATCCGTTCAGGAAGACCTTCCGGTATCCCAACATAAAGGATTTCCCCATCCTTCCAGGCTATTACACCGTCTTCCAATAATTCATCTGCAAGGAGCAGCTTGCCCCGAAGAAGAGAAGTATTTTCATCACGCTGGCCCCAGCTAACATGGCTATTCTCCTCGGTCATCTCACCAGCCTCCCAGCTGCACGGTCCAGCAATACCACCACATTTGGATGACATTGCAAAAGCGATGCAGGACAGGCCGTTGTGATTGGGCCCATAAAAGCTTCGCGGATAATCTCGGCTTTTTCCTCTCCACGGGCAATGAGCAGAATCTGTTTGGCTTTCAAAATGGTACCGACACCCATTGTAATCGCCTGAGCCGGAACTTCATCAATGCTGTCAAAGAAGCGTGCGTTTGCCTTTCGCGTCTCGTCTTTCAGATCCACGACATGTGTTCGTCCTGTAAGTTCAGTTCCCGGTTCATTGAAGCCAATATGACCATTATGTCCGATGCCCAGCAGTTGAAGGTCTACCGGTCCACGATCGTCCAGCCGTTGTTCATAGGAACTACATTCCTGTTCCAGATCTGCAGCCTGACCATCAGGCACTTGCGTTCTAGCAATATCTACATCGATATGATTGAATAATTGTTCGTTCATGAAACTGCGGTAACTTTCGCGATGTTCTGTTGGAAGTCCAACATACTCATCGAGATTAAAAGAAGAAGCCTGTGAGAAGCTGACAAGCCCCTTCTGATATAACGTGATAAGCTGTTTATATATGCCTACAGGAGAACTTCCTGTAGCAAGCCCCAATACAGCCCGTGGTTTGGTCTGCAACAAGCTGGCAATGAGGCCAGCACCTGTGGCGTTCAAATCTTCTTCATTTTCAAAAATGCGTATATTCATCTTCATCTGTCAGGCACCTCCGTTGTGTTGGACTCGATAAGATTGCACATTGTGATAGGATTGTTCCAGTCTGGGGATAAAACGGTCGAAGTCGGCACTTACCATGCCTGTGAACAAAATATCGACCACATGCAGCAGTGCAATACGTGAAGCCATATCTCCACGCCTCATGCCTTCTTCCAGAGAAGAGGTGAATAGTGGGATATCCGATACCGTTGCGAGTGTGTTACTGCCATAGGAAGTCAGTGAAATCGTAGAAGCTCCGGCCTGTTTGGCACAATGCAGGGCATCGATGGTTTCTGGTGTTTCGCCTGAATAGGATACGGCCATCGCAACATCTCCCTCTGCGAGCGAAGATGCGGATGTAATCTGCATGTGTGAGTCGGAGAAAGCGGTACAGCTCTTGCCGATCCGCACCAATTTCTGATAGAAATCCTGTGTAACAATCGACGAGGTCGCCACACCATACAGATCGATGCGGCGAGCCTGGCACAATAATTGCACTGCTTGCTCCAATCTGCCCAAATCCAGCAAACGGGTGGTATCTGCAATCGACGCGAGGTGGTTGGCTTCGATAGCTTCAACAATTTTGGATAGGGAATTGCCCGCTACAATATCCTGATACGCCGTTTCATCAGATGCGTGGGACAATTCTGCGGCGAGTTTCATTTTGAAATCGGGAAATCCCTTGAAATGAAACGACTTGCAAAAGCGGGTTACCGTCGCCGCACTTGTGCCACTCTGCTCTGCCAGATGACTAATCGTCCAGCCGGGAATGTCCGATGGAGATTGCATAATGACTTCGGCAATACGTCGCTCCTGAGACGGAAGGTTATTCAGTTCTTGCTGCAACGCACGTAATATGGCTGCCATGAGGACCTCACTTCATGAAAATTATTTTTATTTATTTTTAATGAATTAAGAAAATCATTTTTATAACTTCATTCTAATCAAGACGATCCTGCAAATCAAGAGGTATTTCCCATGGCTTTTGCAATATCAAAAAAAGGAGCAATTCAATGAATCAAAGACAACGGAGAAAGTACATTCCTTCCACCTGGATTATAGCTACCAAACAAACAGAAGCACATGCCTATTATGCCCTCTATGCTATTGACTGGAAACGCGGAGGTCGGCTGAGTTGGGAGGGCTGGAATCAGCTCGAAGACCTGCTGCAATTTCATATTCCGATCAAACGAAAAGCCGGAGGCCGGAAATCTTCTTCCCAGCCTGCCGCCAAGATTGCAAAAAGAGCGCTAAAAATTCATCTGAATGATGCACAGTTCGAGGAATTGGAGCAGCTCTTTTATCAGCCATTTTCGAAGAAAAGATGGAGGATGTTCATTCAAACAAATAGGAATCTATAAGTGATATGTATTCGGTTGTTTCATTTTTTCACGCTAAAACAAAAAAGCCTCTTCCCTTCTTTGGATGAAGAATAGGAAAGACTTTCGCGGTACAACGATTCAATTCATTTTGATTCAAGTTAGCTCGTTCTAGTTGATGCCATCATATCGTTTTAAGAACTTGCTGGCTAAGCTGGGGACAGTCATTTGATGAACCGATTGATTCTCAATCTCCTCCGCCAAATCGTCATCTGTGAGAGAAACGAAGAACGTAATGTCTGCTTTGGTTTGACCATATCGGGCAAAAACGTCATCTGCTGTCTCATTCACAACTTTGGCAATGATTCGAATGATCTCATCCTTATACTTCTGGACATCTTCTGTTGCATACAACAATCGGCTGATGTGGTTAAAGTGCGTATCCTCGCCATATTGATATTCGGAGCAGCCCCATCTGTAATAGATCTCGTCCTGCTCGCTGTCGCACAACCCCTGTTCCTTCATATTGGTAATATGCCTAGTCAGGGATTCCTCTGTATTTACCGCCATGAACAGCGTTATCCAATCACTGTCTGTTCCAAATACACAAGCATATACTTTCTCCTGCTCTACTTTTGCCAGCGTTTGTTCCAGATCGGGTAGAAAACCCGCTCGAAATTGGTTTTCAAATTCATTTAAGAAACCGTCCATTTAGCTCATCCTTTCATTATCAATGTAGATTAAGATTCAATTGGTTCATAATATATAGGTCTCTCAATAACTACAAGGTACCACATAATTACAAATAACGTGCTTACTTCCTACATCCTTAAACAACTATGCTATAATAAAAATACGACTATCCAAGTGAGGTGACGCCGATGAAATGGGGAGAGATTACTGAATTACACCCAGATCGTTTTGTGCTTGTGGAAGCAATCAAGGCAAGCTCCAGCAACCGTGTCCGTCAACTAGAGGATATAGCTGTTATTCAAAACTATGATAATCCTCAAGAAGCCTGGAGCGGTTACAAAGAACTGCACAAGCTCCATCCGACACGCGAGTTATATGTATTTCATACGAGCAGAAGCGATGTTGAGGTTGTAGAAGAATTTTTCTCAGGAGTACGGCAACGAACATGAAACTTCAACTACAGCAAGGTTTACCTATCGTATCCTTGACCATAAGCCATAATGAACAATCTATTATTTTGCATAATATTTTATTTGATACAGGCTGTGCAGCAACTGTATTTGATACCGATGCATTAGCTGCAATAGGTATACACATTGATTTTATTAATGGACGAGCTAAGCGAATGTATGGGGTAGGTGGAACGAGCGAAATCTGCTATGAACAGCACATTCCCAATCTTCATATTGAGCATATTGCTTTGACTGATTTCCCAATTCAACTTGGTTCAATTCAGGAGCCTTATGGCTTTGACGGAATTATTGGTATTGATTTTATGATGAGAGCCTCATGCAAAGTTGACTTTGAATTAATGGATGTTCAATTTTCAACTTAAGCCATGTAATGATAACCTTTGAATGGTTGTCGTTGCGTGGCTTATTTTTGTACACCATGGTTGTGTGACTCAATCCCGGAACAGCGGATCATCTGATGTAATAAACTATAAATCAGCAGCAAAAAAGCCTTGCCCCATTCTTCATGACAAAGAATAGAGAAAGGCTTTCATGCTGCTACTTAATCCTAACTGTAATTCGCAACTAAATCTTCAGTTCTCCAAGCTTAATCAGCTCGACAACTGCCTGCGAACGACCCTTAACATTGAGTTTCTGCATCACATTCGAAATATGGTTACGCACCGTTTTCTCGCTGATGAATAACTGCCCTGCGATGTCACGCGTTGTTTTGTCTTGAACCAGTAATTCGAATACTTCGCGTTCACGGTGGGTCAACAAAAATTTGCTTTTATGATCGATACCCTTCAATGTTCACCCCTCCTTGCTCGGGTTGTGTTGGTGTAACAAGGTTAAGGGGATACAGTCAACTCATCTTATGTCAGGTCAAGGGCGTTGGTTCAGTTTTATAAGAAAAATGGGCAGTAAACATGTGATTCATTGTCCAAAGAGAACGTGAGCAGTTGTCTATATATTTGAGATTATGTAAGACAAACATGCCCCTGCAGCAGATGTTACCATCTGCGCAAAGGCACACTTGTTCATGTCAAAAAACTACCGATCCATTCGATTCATGACACCACCGTTGTGATTACGGTTCATCAGGCCATCGTCAAGGATGCCATCACGGTTATTCGTATCTGTTCCGTTCGTTGGGAAAATGCGCTCCACCATCGATTGGAACGTATCGATCATGCCACTAACGGGCTTACCGTTACGAATATCTGTGGCATAGTTCTCGACATGCTCCACAAAATCAGGATTGGCTGATACATATACATTCTCGATATTTGGTGCAAACTGTTTGATTTTGGCTGAAATCTTACCCTTAATCTCAGCTGATGTGTTATCGTCCGTGCTATCTACACGTTGTCCTTCACTTTTCATACCATAATGCCCATCGTCTGTCCCACGTGCTTTACCGCTGTTTGTCAGACCTCGCATCATGCCAACGGCGCCTGTGCCCATGGTTCCATAGATGCTTCGGTCATTCCCCATATGGCTGCGATCCGTTGCCGAATTTGTGTTCAGTCCTGGAGCAATTCCGCTAGTGCTGTACGGAGACATTGTGCCCGTACCGCCATTCACACGCATACCACCCATATCGTGATTCATGTTGCCCCCACGCATGGTATCACTGGCATGATTACGCATCGTTCCATTCAGCATGCTCGTACGACCATTGGACTTGCTCTCCAACTTGCCTGCATGACCATCTGCCAAACGAACTGCGACATAAGCATTACGATCCGTTAACATGACACGGGCGGATTTTACTTCCTTCATCTCCGTGATACGTTTTGCCAGCTCTTCACTGGATTTCAGGTCAGTAACATTGTGCATGCGATAACTTTTCGCACGGATGCCATCCATGCCATTTGTTTCCACACCATAACGGTTAATGCCGTTGGCTTGCTGACGAACACTTTGCGTATGCATATTGTTGGTATCCCGATTCGTGCCACAACCTGTCAAACCGGCCATTACAAAGATTGCAGTAGATAATGATAACGTAATAGCTGTTGCCTTTTTGACTGCTGGCATGTACTCATCCTCCAATGTTTGTTGGTTTTGGTCACAAAGATAGGATGCGCTTCTGTACGTACCGATATGCTGAAAGGATATGGTACCTTACCCTGTAGATTCAGGTATTCTGGTTTTGGTCTTTGTTTAGAAGTCTTTGGGTTTTGATCTGTGGACAGTGAAATTCTTCGCTATATAAAATAAAAAAACAGTGCTGCTTGTTCGCAGCACTGCCTCGAAATAATATCTGCATTTCAAAACAACAATATCACTTATCCTCCGCCCCGCTCATTTCCCGTCTGTTGATGAGGAAGTCGTTTCGTCCTTTGGAGAACTCGATGACTCTTCTGAAGAAGTTGTGGATGCTTTAATTGTATCCGGGAATTTCTCGGCTTCCGTTAGACTTGTCGCATCCATGCCATATGCCCATTGACCATCCGGTGTAATGACCCAGATCTGATCCGATTCGGATGGCACCGTAATTCCCCGATATACATCTCGAACTTGTTGCCCATTGACCGTCTGTTCAACAGACAGGGTGAATCGGGGAACCGAATTCTTCAGCTCGGACGCTTTGCGCACATCATCTGCTATCGACAAGTTTTTGATTTTGCCGATAAGAGATATGGCATCTGTGGCTTCAATCGTTTTTCCATTCAGTGTCCAGGTCTGTTCTGCCGCATCGTTCTCCGATGTCGATGTTAACATCCAGGTAGCTGCTTCACCTTCCCACTCTAGAGACTCAACATTAGTCTCATCCATGTTAAAAGGTGTAGTGTCTAATAAGTCACGACGAGACAAAGCTATGCTGGTAATCGCCTCTGTCTGCACGGCAACCACAGGGCCCGAATCAACACGCACATAACGTGCATCATCTGCTGGAAGCTGGCCGCCAATAGCCAGTTTGATCTCCCGATTATCTTTGAGTTTGATATCCATACGTGTAGCATCTGTTCCTAATCCGTACTTATCCAGATCCGTCGGCGCTTCTTCCACCACCAGTTCCTGATTTGCACCACTCAGAGCATCCAGCCAGCTGCTTACACTGTAACCGTTCAGAGGATAGGCTTTTGGCTCAACCATCTGCCATACGCCATTATCAAGCGTCAGGGTCGAAGTTGCTGCTGTACCGGATGTCTCCTCCGTTGTGTCATGTATCGTGATGGATTGGATATCCCCGGATTGAATACCAAGCAACTTGGCTTGCATCGCTTCTTCTTCCCGAAAATAATTTTGACTGGCCGCGTACACCCAGCCCACAATTAGTACGATGACCACCAGAATCGTTGGAACCCATTTTCTCATACTCGTCTGCGCCTCCACCATAAGAGTACACCAATAATAACAAAGATGAGTGGGAATGCTACAATAGCCACGAAGAAAATCGTTCTGGCTTGTTCGCCATTCAGGTATGCCATCTCATACCCAGCTTGTACCCTTGGACGAATCGTCAATCCATTTTCTTTCTCACTCAAATAGTTTACCGTATTCAAAATAAAGTCCCGATTGCCACCATTCGCAATTTCCGAATCCTGCATGAAAATGGACGAACCCAGAATAACTGCCTTCGGTTTACCATCCGTCGTATCGGCTGCATATCCTAATTCAACGGGTCCCTGAATGTCCTCTTCGGCATCATTGGTTGTTTCATTCTGCAATAAGCCGCCGATATTCGTCTCCCCATAACTGTCATTCGAAGAATGAATTAACGGTGAAAGCGTATATTTATCCTGTTCTTTGCTGGTCAACGCAATCGACAACGACAACATCGGATACAATTGGCTTGCAGCAAGTTTGTCCGTAATTGCATGTGTACCATACTCCGGCACCACCCAGAGTGGTCCCATCGTACTGGCTTGCTGATTATCCACCATGACCGCATGCTCATCAACGACGCCATAGTCAGCCATGAGGGCATCGATGTTTTTCCAACTGGATTTCATATCTTCCACAAATCCGAGGGATAATAATAGCTTGCCTCCATTACTCAGATACGTGCGAATGGCTTTCATTTCCGTATCACTGAGATCACGTTGTGGGCCAATAATGGCCAGCACATCTGCATCTTCGGGAACCTTACCAGCTTGATTCAGCTGTAACTCTTCCGTCTGCACATTATTTTGTTCCAAGGAGGATTGCAACGTAGTCATCTGAGCGAGACTTAACTCTTCATGTCCAGTCAAAAAGACCATTTTGTGCATCTCCGTGGATGACATATTCATGAGCGCCTGCGTAAGTTTTTCCTCACCTGTGAATTGATATGATCCGTCACTTCCGTCCCCTGTCGCGGTGAACAAACTGGCGATATCAATCACTTTGTGTTGATCTCCCTGCTCCAGCACAATGGAGCTGCCTGTTATGCCGTATTTGGATGCAAGCGCAGGTTCCTGCGTCAGATTATACTGTTTTAGCTTCAACTTGCTATTGCGTTTCGTGTATTCCTCAACCATATCCGTGACCTCACGGTTCAAGACGGTGTTGTTGGCATTTTCGACCGTTAACACCAGAATGTTGACGTCATCCTTCACATTTTTGATCGCAGTAAGAGACTGGTCAGATAACGTGTATTGTTTGTTCGAGGTCAGATCCAGCTGGAAGCCGCCAAGTGAATTCAGGAACAGTGTTAGCAAAATAAAGATGCCAATCACCGCTACGGACAGCACGGTACTGTTGGTATGACTTAACCATTTTTTCATCTTCTCACCTCCACCGCTTCCGTTCCACAATTTGAATGCTTAACAGCAGAAACACACCCGAAAGGGTGACATAATACAAGATATCCGGCCCACTAAGCACACCTTTCATGAAGCTGTCGAACCGGTTGGTCAGAGCAAACGGGTCCAGCCACTGCTGTAAAACAGAACCTGTATTGCCTGCGAATGAATCAAGCATCCACAAAACGAGCAAAATAATAAAACCCGCCACCGCAGACACCATCTGATGCTGGGATAATGTAGAAGCGAACAGTCCAATCGCCATCATGCTTCCGCCCAGGAAAAATAACCCCAGCGCAGACATCCATACCGTCGTCATATCCAATGTCCCATAGAACGACATGATGAAAGGGTACACGAGACTGCACAGGATGAGCACGACCAGAATGGCCAGAGAAGCAAGATATTTGCCAAAAATAATTTCTGTTACTCGTGCCGGAGAAGTCAGCAACAATTCATCCGTTCCTTGTCTAAATTCCTCTGCAACCAGTCGCATCGTTAACAACGGCACGACAAACAGCAGCATGGACAACGTATCGCCTAACACGAGACGATAATCGACAATACTCGGCTGGTAATATACAAAGCTTGAATAGAACAGCAGACTGGTCATCAGTACATATACGGCAAAAGCAAAATAGGACGTTGGTGACAGAAAATAAGCTTGCAGCTCTTTATTGCATACCGCCATCATTCGTCTCATTTGGAGTCCTCCCCTTTGCGAGCTTGGGGCGAAGCATCGACTGATGTACCAACTGATGTTCCCGATATACTCGACGAGTCGATGTCCGAAGTTATGTCCTGATCCATCTCTGCCCCAACAACCTTATCCACATCTGCCGAATTTGCGTCTGTGTCTGTTGCCTCGGTTGTGGTCAGCTTCAGGAAGATTTGCTCCAGACTCAGGTTCTCCTTCTTCATCTCCAGTATCGGTAATCCTGCACCTGACAAAAGGTAGAACAGCTCCTCCCGGAAATCTTCCGAGTTTTCTCCAGTAAGCAGCATTTTAACCGTATTCGCCGAATCTGAATTAAGTGAAGTATCTTTGCTGGTATTCACATCCGACGCTTGAATAACTTCACTCCGCACCTTCTCCCATGGTGTCAGCACATTATGTAATTGCTCCGCAGTGGCCTTCACTTCAATCGATACCTTGAACTGATCCCCCATTGCTGATCCGAAATGCTGAGGTGAACCATCCAGCACGAGCTGTCCCTGATTAATGATCAACATTCGATTACAGAGCGTGCTCACTTCAGGCAAAATATGCGTACTGAGCAGCACCGTATGGTTCTCGCCCAATTCTCGGATTAAATCCCGGATCTCGATAATCTGATTTGGATCAAGACCCGATGTTGGCTCATCCAGGACCAGCAGATCCGGCTTGTGAATAATGGCTCCTGCCAGCCCAAGGCGTTGTTTGTATCCTTTGGATAACCCACGTACCATTTGCCTTTCCCGACCCTGAAGTCCCAGTCTGCTAACCATCTCACTGACCCGCAGCTTAACCTCACGTGCCGGGACATCTCGCAAATTGGCTACGAATTTAAGATAGGACTGCACGGTCATATCCGGATAGAGTGGCGGAGTTTCAGGCAGATACCCAATCTTGGAACGAACACGCTGACCCTGCTCATGCACCGACATTCCATCCACCATAATGGAACCCGCGGTTGGATGCACATAACCCGTAATCATACGCATCGTTGTTGTTTTTCCGGCACCATTGGGCCCGAGAAAGCCAACAATCTCACCACGTTCCATGGTGAAATCCAGTTGATGTACGCCGCGTTGTCCTTCGTAGACTTTGCTGACCTGTTTCACTTCGAGCACATCATTCATCCTTTCCCGTTAAAATACCCGTGCACCATCGTTCGTTATATAAATTCAACTGAAAATATTACACTTGCACTCCGATGACAGAATAACCTTCCGATCACTGTTATCCCCAGATTTTTTTGATTCCTTCATTTCAGAAGGAAAAATCCGCTGATAAAGGTGAATGCTTCGCTTCTTCAAGTTATTTCTGCCCTCTCCGTTATCGTGTAAATGTTATGTTGAACTTATGTAATAGATGATAGACACGGGAAGTTCCTTGTATCTTACGTGAGCTATCCTAGCCTCAGCTTAATGACACTTAAAAGACAGCTTAAAAATATTTGTCCAAAATGTGAACATTCTGACCAACACCCACACCCTGCGCTTAAAGCCAACGTAACATAGAGTACAGGAGAATGTGCTCCTGACCAAAAGTCAGAGGGTGAATCGTGTGAAAGTATTATTCACGTTTTATGTTCCGAGCGGTGGCGTGGATACGTTAAATCGACTGCGCACCGCTGTTCTGAAACGCCATGGCATTGAAGCGCACCTATTGTATCTCAGCACAGGCTCGGGATTGCAGAACAACAGTGATACACCCATTTTCACCGCGTCCAGTGACGAGGATATCCATCATATCATCCATACTCATCATTATGATGCCATCATTGCCACTTCAGACATCGCTATGCCCGGCCGCTTGAGAGGACTTGGTTATACGGGACGAATTATTTTTGAAGCGCAGGGACTCGGAGCACGCGATCAAGCTCTGGAAACGATACAGATGGGTGTCCCATACCTCCAAGCTCATTGTGATGCTGCCGTTATACCTCCCACAGACCACCTGCTGGATATGTTCATTCATATCTGTCCCTGGCTTCATCGGTTTGTTATTCCCAATATGCTGGATACGGACACCTTCGCACCAATCTTGGTGGATACCCCACCCTATCCGGTGCTGGCTTGGGTAGGACGACTTGAACACAACAAAAACTGGCGTGAATATCTAATCATATCGAGTGAAATCGTCAAAAAAAATCCGGAAGCCAGACTATGGTTATTCCACGATCCAACTTTGGCTAATCCAGAAGATGAAGTCATGTTCCGGCACATGCTGGCAGAATACGGGCTTGAGGATCGGATTGGCATCTTTATCAATGTTCCTCATTCTCAGATGCCTGCATATTATTCCATGATTGCCGCTTCAGGGGGCATCATGTTATCCACTTCCCTGCTTGAAGGATTCGGTTATGCCGTCGCTGAAGCCATCTCTTGTGGCTGCCCGGTGCTCAGCACGGATTCGGATGGTGTGCGTTCATTTATCACACATAATAAGACTGGTAAGTTTTATCCAATTGGAAATGTAGAGGCCGCTGTAGCCGAAGCAAGGGACCTCATGAATAACAAGAAATTGCGTGAGTATATTCGCATTCAGGGCAGGCAGCATATGAGCTTGTCTTTTTCACCAGATCGATATGCCATTTCTTTCCGTGAAATGATGACAGCACTGCGAATTTTCCATTGAGCATAGCAAAAAAGGCAGTTCAGCAAAATTTCTCTGAACTGCCTTAGTATGGTTTTTATGGTTTTTATAAAATCTTAGTGTCCCATCATCATCGCGGGATCAGGCTTGTCGCCATTTTGAAGTTCTTCTTCCGGCATCGGTTTTGGTTTCCGCAGAATCAGACTGAGCAAACATCCGAACAATGCAATACACGCGGCCAGGAAGAACGTATCATTGAAACCAGCCACCAAACCATGCACGATAGCGGTCGGCTCTGTACTCGTTGTATTGTCTGCGATTCTTGAAGTCAGGAAGCCTGTAAGCCCTGCAACCGCAAAGGACACGACTACTTGCTGTGCAGCAGCCGTGAGCGGTGTAACCCGTCCAACCAACTTGCGCGGTGCAGCATTTAATACATGCGTATTGAGTGGCATCATGGACAAGCCCATACCCAGACCCATCATGACCAGAGCCGTTATAATCAGGCCAAGACCTGTCTCTGCCGTAATGGAGGACAGAATAAACAATGCTCCTGAGATAATACCCAGACCCACGAAGGCCAGAGGTCTAGCACCGATTTTATCAAACAACCGACCACCAAGCGGCATACCCACTCCGGAAGCCAATGCCTGTGGCAGTAGAATCAATCCTGTTTCCAGTGCAGTGTAACCTTTGATCTGCTGCAAATAAAGCGGGATCAGGATCATCGCACCGAACAGCGCCACTTGTGACACCCATGCGAGAATAATTCCCCGTGAGAAATCAGATGATTTGAATACCCGGAGTTCGAGCAATGGATTTTGATGACGAAGCTCCACAATAATGAACAAAATGAGCGCTACACCACCCACAATGACACCCGTCAAAGTTGTTGCAGACGTCCAGCTCGTTCCGCCCTCACTCACACCGTAAGCCAGCATCGAGAACGCAATTGGCGCCAGAATCATGCCGAGCAGATCCAGTGCAGGTGTGCGTCCACGATCTGTATCCGGCAAAAACTTGATACATAGAATGAAAGCTGCAATACCAATGGGCAAGTTAATCAGGAAGATCCAGTGCCAGCTCAGTGATTCAATAAACCACCCGGACAACACCGGACCCAATGCGGGGGCAAGCAGCATGGGAATTCCCAGCATCCCCATGATGGAACCTCTTCGCTCAGGCGGAGCCAGACGAAAGACCATCGCCATACCAATAGGAGCAACCATGCCTCCACCAAGGCCTTGAATGATACGGTAAATGATTAATTGCTCAGGTGATTGAGCGATCGAGCATAATACAGAACCCAAGGTAAACATGGCAATCGTGAACAGAAATACTCTTTTGGCACCAAAACGGTCCGTTAACCAGCCTGCCAGTGGAATAACTGCAGACAAAGCCAGAGTGTAACCCGTAACCGTCCATTGAATGGTCTTCAGGTCGGTCTCGAAATATTGAACGAGATTCGGAATGGCCACGTTCACCACCGTGCTGTCCAGAATAACCATAATCATTCCGACGATAATTGCCAGGAGTGGCAGTATAATGGCTTTAAGCGAAAACTCTGCCGGCTCCTGGGGTACTGCTGTTTGTTCTTTCACGTTCTCCACACTCTTTTCCAGCCAGGAGATCGCAGGCTTAGCCATGCGTCTCACTCAGCCTATATTGACGACCAATTTCAAACTATCGTTTTAAATCGTCGTTTTAAACTTTCGTTTAATACTGATCTAATTCTAATGAAAATACCTTTGCTGTCAAGCTATTTTTTTCAGACAATTCTACTATGGATGCACCACAAAAAAATGGAACAGGCACCTTCCCTGCTCCACACGTTGGTTAATCATGATTATGCAATGATGTCCATATCAATCTGCAAGCTTCATCATCTGATATTCTGACAGTATGCCCAATGTCTGACCGTGAATACTTCTGCAATATATTCGAATAACCAGATGCTTCGGTGAAGAACTGTTGCTGATGATCCTCAGTTCATAAGGCTCGGATGACACATCCAGATTATGAATGACCTGATTACCGCCCGCTCCCCCCGAATTTGACGTTAGATGAAAAAGGTGTCGATACAGTTCTCCGTGAATACTGGCTCCACCAACAAATACATCCGTCCCTTCCTCGCCGCCCACATAGGCCAACTCCACATCCATGTACTTGACGGGAACAAATGTCTGTAACAGATTCTCATGAATCTCAAGTAAATATACCGCCACTGTAGATCCCTCCTTCGGAGCACACGAACCTTCCTGTACATAGGATATGCTTCCTCTCGTCCATTGCCATTTGCATTCACCCATTTTCGACCAATTACACGGAAATGCCCGACCTTCCGGTCCTCTTTTTTCATAGAATAAAAGGATAGAAGCTCGGCCGGTGCAGGCCGTGACAAGGAGGTAGCTATGAAAGTTCTGCTCGTTACGTATTGGGAGCTTACACATATGGGAGGCATATGGACATATGTTAAACAACTGGCCGACAGGTTAATCGCACTTGGTGTAGAGGTTGATATCATGGGCACAAATGGTGCCAATAACGAAGTATATGTTCGTAATCTGAACCGAGCTTTCTCCAAGGATAAGGTGTGGCCCATGTTGCAAGCCAAACTCAATCCGACTGATCTGCCACAATTCACTGCCGATCCTCTCCTCGCTTATTATGAACTGAATAGATATGCCTTCGAGATGGCAGCCGCTTATCTGGGGGTGGACCACTACGACGTTATTCATGCGCAAGATCCGGTAGCTGCCGTAGCCATAAAACGCATATTGAACCGCAATATCCCACTGGTTACAAGCTATCATGGCGCTCTTGCACGCGAAGCCTTTTACGATGCTCAAAATTCCAACCCACAGCTTACTCTCCCTTCATATTTGCAATCCAAGCGTGGACGTTATTTTCTCTCATTGGAAGAGCGAAGTGCAGCACAGTCCGAGCTCATTCTCGTGTCAAGCCACTGGATCAAGAGTACGCTTACAGAGCTTGCCGTTCCTGAATCAAAGTTCAGACAGATTCCCTATGCTGTAGATCTCCCAGCCTACCGTGCCTCAGCAGCTGTGAAGTTCCGCCAGCGACCACCTGCGGGCAAGAAAGTCATTGCCTTTACCGGACGACTTGAATACATCAAGGGCGTTCATGTGTTAATCAAGGCCTTAGCCAGTCTGAAAAATAAACGTTCCGATTGGGTCTGCTGGATCGCAGGAGAAGGCAATCTAACCGATGAATTGCGTTCACAGGCCGCGTCAACGGGGATTGGAGCCGATGTTGTGTTCTGGGGCAAGCTGGACAATATTCCTTCCTTCCTGCGCCATGCAGATATCTATGTCCAGCCCAGTCTGCAGGACACCCAGCCGTTCTCCGTTACTGAAGCGCAACTGGCGGGTGTACCTGTTATCGTCAGTGGCACAGCCGGCATGCCCGAGATGGTTGAACCTGGACGTACGGGATGGGTTGTTCCTCCGCAGGATGTCGACTCGCTCCGTGAACTGTTGGATGCACTACTTGAGGATGATGTTACCCGAAGAACAGTGGGGGCGGCGGCGAAAGCTTGGGCTGAACAAAATCGTTCACTGGAAGTGATGGGATTTCGTACATTTCAAGTCTACCAAGAAGCCATCTACAGAGGAGGACATACAATATGACGTTACTTGTACCAAGTGATCTATACAATCGCTGGTTTTCGACTCCAGTTTCCACACCTCACATCAACGTGGATTACGCTGTAATGAATGAATTGATGAAAAAGTTGCCTAAAGGATATATATTTCCCGATCCTGCATCCATGGCGATCATGAATTCAAAAGATTGAGTTGTCCAATGATATGCCGTCTTCATATAACATGCCGAAATATCAAACAAGGGGTGTCCCATCTGTCATATGAATGACTGAGGACACCCCTTGCTCGCTTCAAATGTGTTCTAACGGACCGAGAACACGCTATTACAGATCGTTTTAATCTGTCACCAACTTGGAATACATATTCAGATCACTGAACGTTTCGCCTGCCCTCTCGTATGCTCTGAGGGTGCCTTCGTATGTGAAATTGAGCTTTTGCAATAGCTTGATAGAATTCACATTATCGGGGTCAACCTTTGCCTCAATACGATTCAGCTTCATAGTCGAGAATGCATGAGCTAATAAAGAAGAGATCGCTTCCGTAGCATATCCTTTCCCCCAGTGTGATCTGGCAATGTCATACCCAATTTCTGCTTTAAGATTGTCAAAATCCAGTGAATTATAACCACATGAACCTATGATTTCGTTGGACTCTTGCACAAGGATAGAGAACCGAATGGCCTTGTTTTCCTGAGCAAGATCATTCAGAAGATTAATCATGGCTATAGCTTGATTTTCATCCGTAAAATGAGTGATATTCATAAATCTAGTCACATCCGGATCAGACCAAATCTTAAACAAGCTGGCTGCATCCGACACGTTCATTTTTCGCAAATATAACCGTTCTGTGTGTAACTCTGTAATCAATACTCTTACCTCCATTAGTTTATTAATAGTTGGGTTTAAGATATTGATATCTGCGCATAGTCCAGTCCCTTCCGTGTATGAATCATTTCATTATACAGAGACTTCAGCAATCGATCACCCTTTCTGTCCACGTATCTGTCCATAAAGCAAAAAAAGAGCTTCCACTTATAACACTTAAAAAGTGTTTCATAAGGGTGCTCTCCTGTCCAATTAACACCTATTCCATTCAGCCATCGTTGCCAAAACCATCTACTTCCAGTACCCGCCAACCTGAAGTAAGTTGAACAGAATAGGCCGATGCTTCGCCTGAACCTGTTCCATCTCGGCAACCAGTGCCTTGAAATGGCGTTTGGTCCCCATCGATTCATGCAATCGGTAACACATCAGAGGTTCATTGTAGTAGAACAGCTCATACATTGGAAACAGCCTCATCCACATCTCATAGTCATGGGTGTAGCGAAAATCAGTGTCGAACAGTCCGAACCGCTCGAATGCTTCCATCTCTAACATGACAGTACAGCCGTTGATCGGACAACCTTCCAGCAGTACCTGCAACATCTCCAGACGACTTCCCACTTCTGGATGCACCGTATCCAACCATTCACTCTTCTCATTCACATAATGGTAGGCACCATGACAGAATGAAGCCTTGACCTCTCGCATAAACTTCAGTTGTTTCTCCACCCGATCCAGCAGCATCACATCATCCGAGCTAAGCCAGACAAAGTAATCCCCTGTTGCCTGTTTGATGCCCTCATTTAATGCTGTCGCTGTTCCACCGTTTTCTTTGCGAATATAGCGGATGGAATCCATGAATGGCTGTAGCCGCTCCACGTGCTCGGTTGACCCATCATCCACCACGATGACCTCGATATGCGGATACGTCTGGTGAATGGCACTGTGAACAGCCTGCTCGATATAAGCACAATTGTAAAAAGGAATGACGATCGATACTTTTGGCTCCATTCGGGCCTTCCCCTCCTCTTACTGTCTTAGGTAAAATGCTGCGCAAAGAGGGCGTTAATCAGCCATCTTTTGGCTTTCTTAACTGCCCTCCCTACGCTACCCGCCAAGCGTCGCTATTCGCTGCAACAGCGGTTCCCGATATCTGGACCATACCATGGATGCCTCTCTGCCGATGACATCCGCATGACGTACCGATCCCATTCCACCATGCCACCGATAGGCAGTAAGCGGTTCATTCAGGTATGGGAACCGATGACCGTTCAGTACAATACGCATCCAGAGATCCAGATCATGGGTGTAGGGAAGAAGTTCATCGAACAGCCCCACTCCACTAAAGAGATCCTTGCGAATCATGACCGTGCAGCCATTCACTGGATTGCCGTTAACAAACCGTCTTAGTAAATCCATATCCGACATCGGTTCAGGCCCACCATGCATTTTGGTAACTGCCGAATGCTCGTTGATATAATGAAAGTTCGTATGGGAGACGAGCACATTCTCACGCTGCATAAACTCCAGCTGATAACGAATTTTATCCGGGTACAGATAATCATCCGAACTGAGCCAGGCTACATAATCACCAGAGGCATGGCGGATGCCATGATTAAGTGCCGAAGCCGTCCCGCCATTGCTTTTGCCAAGCACATTAATATAAGGAAGATAGGGTTGAAGCAACTCTGCATGCCGGGTTGAACCGTCATTCACAACAACGATCTCCACATCGGGATACGTCTGGTTCAGCGCACTCTGAATCGCCTGAGGCACATAAGGACAGTTGTAGAATGGAATGACAATGGATACTCTCGGATTCAACTTGTCGTCCTCCCTTGCTGGACACGAACATCACTCAGGATATCCTGAAGTGATGTGGCAAATGGAATCATCGGCTGCCAGCCAAGCTTGCGCAGCAGTGATAATTCCTCCTGTTTCCCCGAACCATCCGGACCAGAAGATGCCCCATCCCAGCGAACAGGAACTTCCGCTTCTGTCATGGATAACAGCAGATCTGCAATTTCACCAAGACTGCGCTCGACTCCAGACACCACCGGGTATACTGTACCACTAGACCCTTGTATCAGGAGGGTTGCATACGCTCTGACGGCATCCCGCACATCCAGAAAGTCACGGGTATTGTCCCGTCCGGACAGACGGAATGCCTCGGTTTTGCCCGCCTGCTCACAGGCAACAACATGGCGTGCAAGCAGTGAACAGATGCCTGTGGAAGGACCCGCTCCAATCAGATTGCCTGGCTCCGCCAGCATGATCTGTTGTCCGAAGAGCGACATCCACGACAAGGACACCATCTCTTCCAGCGCTTTACTGAGGCTGTATGGATGCGGAGGCTGGGGAATCCGGCCAGGTTCCGGCGTATATTTTAACCGCGATCCTACAATAACGGTTCGTGCTGTTGGACAACTGCGAAGCGCATCCAGCAGATACAGCACGGCCATCACATTCGTCTCCAGGACCAGTAGCGGATCAGACCACGAATCAGGCACTGAATTTTTGCCAGCGAGATGCAGCACATAGTCGGGCTGCACCTCGCCGATCAGATCACGTACTTGCTGTTTATCGTTCAGATCACAGACATGGACTTGTGCACCTTTTCCGAATGAATACACATCCGGCCTCCGGACTACCGCCGCAACCACTGCACCAACTTCCCGAAAATAAGATACGGCATGTCGCCCGGTAAAACCGGAGGCGCCTGTAATCAGCACTTTTTTGCCTCTCAGCTCTGCTCCATCCATAATGCCAACTCCTTCAGCATTGTAGAATAATCCGGCAGGTCTGTCTTCACATCCTCGCGAGTGGACACCAGCGTACGGTCCTGCACTACACTGTCATCACGCACAATCGTCACATCCTGCTTATCCCAGGTCTGCTTGAACAATACAAGCAGGTCATGCTTGCTGACAGGTGCCGGATGAGCTAAGTGGATCAGACCACTAACCGATGAGGCCAGGTAATGGTCTACCCATTTGGCCAGCTCAAGGGTGGTCACACCGTTCCAAAATACGCGGGTATACCCCCCAACTTCACCTGTGCTGGACATAAACCATTGCATCAGACCAATGCCGCCCTGGCGAATCTCGGGTCCAATGATGGACGTACGGATCGTCAGATGACCTTCATCCTGAACTTCGCCAAGTGCTTTGGTGATAGCGTAAGCTGAAGTCCCATCCGTAACATCATCTTCCCGGTATGCTCCCCGTTCTCCACTGAACACACAGTCCGTGCTGATATGAATCAGGCGTGCACCAATCGTATCTGCAACCCGCCGCAGACGATGTGGCAGGAAACCATTAATATGATATGCAGTAATTTTGTCCTCATCTGCGAAGTTGTTCAACACACCTACAGCATTAATAATCACATCCGGGTGCACAGCTTCTACCAATCGATCAACCATGAAGCTGTCGTTCACATCCAGGAGCAGACCATTGGGGTCTGTTACATCCCGAGATGTGTAGAAGACGCTGTGTACACCTTGACGGCGGAAATAGTCGACCAAAATATGGCCGGCCATTCCGTTTCCACCAAGTATCAGCAGTTTCATGACAAGAATCCTCCGCGTTTCAGAATTTCACGAATCTCCTCTTTGGTCATGAGTTGGTGTTCAGAACTGAAACTGTTAAAGGAGACCGGAGGACAATTGGTATAATGTTCACGCAGGCCCGGTATGCCCAGGGTAGGAAGAATTACCAGGTACTGCTCATCGTAGACAACGGTGGTCATGCTCTCGAATTCACTCATCAATATTTCATGGATTTTCTCCCCTGGACGAATGCCCCGTTCTACAATGCTCACATTCTCCACACCGGAATCCTCAATCAGTACTTCCGCGAGATCAACGATTTTGCAGGTAGGCATCGTCATGACAAAGATCTCTCCACCGACACTTTCCACCGAAGCTTTGAACAGCAAGGTAATTGCGTCCTTCAGCGTAAGAAAGAATCGAGTCATACTCATATCCGTGATGGAGACCTGCCCTTTCTGGCGGATCTGATTCTTGAACAGATGTACCACACTGCCGTTTGTTCCCAGTACATTCCCACCCCGTACCGTAACAAACTTGGTATCGCTGTGTAACAAGTTTGCATATACAATTAATTTCTCGCCGATCGCTTTTGTCATGCCATAGAAGTTGGACGGATTGGCAGCTTTGTCAGTCGAGATATAGATTACTTTTTCCACCTTGTTCTCAATAGCAGCCTCAATTACGTTCTGTGTACCAATCACGTTGGTTTTGAGTGCTTCGTACGGTTGGTCTTCACACACCGGAACATGCTTGAGCGCAGCCAGATGAAATACATAGTCCACATGCTGGCAAGCCGCCGTCAAAGCGTCCTTGTCACGAATATCTCCAATCCGGAAATGAAGACGCGGGTCTTCAAATTCACGACTCATAGCCACTTGGCTAGACTCGTTCCGGGAATATACAATAATTTCTTTGGGCTGCTGGGGCAGTAGTTGAGCCACAAGTTCATAACCCCATGATCCCGTACCGCCAGTCACGAGTATACGCTTATTTTCAAACATGCATTTTCCCTCCAAGCAGAAATTTAACCACTTTACTGGATACATCTGTGGCTTTGTAACCTTGCGGGCAATCCCAGTCGCTAGACATCTTTGTCATGACTTTCACGCAATCAGCGATGCGCGCGGCATCCAGACCGGAGACTACATTGCTGCCGCAATCGACCGTTTCCGGCCGCTCGGTAGTTCGACGCATCGTTACGGTCGGCACGCCCATAATGCAACACTCCTCCTGCACGGTACCGCTATCCGTAAGTGCACAGCGTGCATGACGTTCAAGCATTACAAAGTCGAAGAATCCAAACGGCTCGTGAAACTCCACCAGCGGGTTCATCTCCAGATGAAGATGCTCCGCAATCCGGATCGCTGTACGCGGATGAATACTGCAGATCACACGCAACCCGTGTTCCTCTGCGACCTGATTCAGCCCTTTCATAATCTCCAGCAAATGAGGGGCATGATCCACATTCTCGGCTCGATGGGCAGTAACCAGGAAGTATTGCCCGGACTTCAGCTTGAGCTTTTTGAGTATTTTGCTGGAACTTACTTGCGCGTCGTAGTGCTGCATGACTTCATAGATGGGATTGCCCGTTAGCACGATACGCCTGCTTGGTACCCCTTCACTGACCAAATGTTTCTTGCTCTGTTCCGTGTAAGGCATATTAACGGTGGAGATGGCATCAATAACCTTACGATTTTTCTCTTCAGGCACATCCAGGTCGAAGCAACGATTGCCTGCTTCCATATGAATAACAGGAACACCCATGCGCTCAGCCAATATTGCACATAATGCGCTATTGGTATCGCCGAGCAGCAGCAATTTATCGGGCTTCTCCTGCAAAATCAGATCTTCCATCTGCGTAAACATCGAGGATAGCTGTCGTCCCAGAGTGGCCGCTTCATCCTGAAGAACGTAATCCGGTACGCGCAGGCCCATTTCCTTGAAAAAGAGACCGCTGAGACTTTCCGTGAAGTTCTGTCCCGTATGCACCAGAATATGTTTGGACGCGTACTGGTCCAGCTTGGAGATGATCAGGCTGAGCCGTATGATCTCAGGTCTCGTACCCAGCACCGTCATGATCTTCATCGTAATCCCTGCCTTCATCTTGTATTGGAACCCTTGCGCCCTGCACGGCTACGTCCCGTCTTGGCAGATTTGCGTCTGCGACTAGCCGATTTCCCCATATGTGGACGCGGTCCCTTCGTTGTACGGGTTCTCCCCTTACGTCTGCCAGTTCCGGAAGTACGTTTCAGCCCCTCACGGTCTCGGCGAGAATGAGGTGCAAGTGGTTTGCGACGACGTTTCTGCATTTTGCCCCTCTGTTGAATCGGCTTTGCAGCTGTGCCAGTACCTGAGGCAACAGGAGCATCGTGACCCAATGCGATTGGAGGTAATGAGGAATGTGGCAACGCCTGTATGACGGTCAGTGGGAATAATAGTGCCCGAACCGTAGTTGGCTCCAGAACCAGTACAGTGCGTAGTCCTCCCTCCCCATGGGTATACACAGGTCCATTCGGAGGTTGGATATAAGCAAACCATCCGGGAAAACGCAATAACCACTGTGTCACCATCGTATGCAGTTTCGTTCGGTAGGTTTCAACGCCGTAGAGCCTTTCCGCTTCTGTCCGATTACGCCACCCCGTATTTGAGGCCAGCTCTGCATCATTCAGCAAGGTTGTTGCCAAGGTGACAAGCGCTTCGGTATCACCCGGCGGGGCCAGAAATGCATCACTGCCTACGGATTCCATTAATTCCTTCAGTCCACCCTGAGCAAAAGCGATGACCGGTTTGGCAAAATAGAGACCCTCCAGTGCGGTCATGCCAAACCCTTCTTTGACCATGCTTGGGATGACCAGGATATCCATCGCGGTATACGCCAGAGATACGTTCTCTTCAAATGTGGTGAAGGTAAACCGGCGTGAATACCCGGATTTTTTCACCCGTGATACACACTCGTCGTAATACTTTTTATCCGATGCTGCCCCGATGATCCAGAAGCGACAGCGCGAATGTGTTTCACAGATCCTCAAGGCCATATCTACAAAAGGTTTCAACCCTTTGGCATCATATATAAATGAAGAAATATAACCGATACAGGTCTGCGATGATTTGAAACCGAGCTCCTTACGCTTGCGTTCGCGCAGATGAACCCAGCGGTCCGGTGCTGGTAGCGCGGGTTCCCAAGTTGGGGAGATAATGGTCACTTTGTCACCTATGCCGGCTTCGTGGAATGGGGCTACCGCTGTCTCGGATATACCGATAATCCAATCCGCGTAACGCCCAATCATCTGGATCGCCTCGGTTGTATGTTCATTCGTATGAATGATCTCGGTAATCTTCCAGATGACCGGAATCTGAAGGGACTTTGCCGCTACAGCCGGCATCACATTAACGCAGGTGTTCGTTAACACCATATCGGGAGCAGTCTCCCGTATTAGGGAGACTGCTTCCTGATACGCTGGTGTATGACGAAGATGCTCCGCATCATCTGCAATGCCCAGGTAAGGTGTGTACACACCGTGAAGCATCGGCAGAGTGCATATTTTGACCTGAATGCCGAATCTTCGCGCAAGCCCCGCAAGCTTCCCCTCCTGAGGGGCTACGAGCACACATTCAAAGATCGTACCGATCTCTCTCATAAAATGAAGCAGCAGCTTCTCGGCGCCTGTAATGCTGCGAGTATTACACACATGTGAAAATAACATCATCTTTGGTTTCATTGCCATGGCCGCACGGACCCTATACACGATTATCCGATACAGGGTACTGTGCACACCTCCTCCCGGCCAGAATTAAGGGAATATGATGGTTAACATTTCATTAATTCTTTTGCCATACGTGTGGTCTTTCAGTGTACGTTCAAGTCCACGAAGTGCAATCTCACGACGTTCCTTTTCATGAGTAAGATAATATTCCACTTTGTCGAGTAACTCCTGCGGCGAGGAATATGTCTCAATCTCCACACCCGGTTTGTAGAAACGTGCAATGTCATCCCGGGCGTCGGTCAGCTGTAGCGTCGTGGACGCGGCAATTTCAAACGTTCTCGGGTTTGGTGAAGCTGGCGCGATTTTGAGGTGATTATTATTGACGGAATCATCTTCGTGGGATCGATGCAGGTTGATGACAATTTTGGTGCCATTGTACACATCATTGGTCTCCGGCGGACTCATCCAGCGCCCGAGCTCAATCTTCTCGCCATAGGCAGTATAGTCAGGCAGACGGTCCCACCAGATTCCGTTAAATACCGTATTGTGTGACATCAACTGAGGCATGATCGGATTGAAGAAGTATACCCGGTTCCAGTAGGCCGAGCCGATAAAGCTGACATCCCGTTTTAACGTGGAAGGAGTTGTAATCGGAAAGTAATGATTAGTAAATGCGGCAAAAGGGAGGTAGTGAACGGACGCGCAGCCGATTTGTCGATATAGATCGATACAGTTCAGTTCCAACGTGAAGACATGGTCAAAATGTGTCACAATATCCAGCGTCATATCTGTATAGTACGGGTCATCCGTGAGCCAGATCGCCGTCTGAATGCCCGCTTGGCGAATCGCATCGATATGCTCGATGGGGATATCCATTCCATCCAGCACAAGCACAAGATCAGGACGCGTCTGCAGCGCAATTTCAGAAATCGGTTGACGCGGATCAGAGAGGGTTACTTGAGCTACCATACCCTGTAGCGTGGCCATAATGGCCTCATCCAACGGGGAGTAAGGGAAGCCTTTACCCGAGGATACATACAGCACGTGAAGCTGTCGGAAAGGCAACGGTTCCTGTGCACAATTCACAATATAGTTGGCGCGACCGCGCAGATATCCTTCTTCCTTACCTGCGTCATATCCGGCATGTTGCCCATTTTTGCGTGCTTGATCAGCCAGGCTCAGTACGGGTGCATGAACCTTTTTGGTTTTACGGTGTTTGAGAGACATACCGCCACTCCTTTATTTTTTGGGATAGGGTTCTCGTTGGTGCTGCACTTCAGACGGGGATTACAAATGTTCCAGCAACTGACCGATCCGGCGAGTGAATGTATGCTGGTTCATCGTGGTGAGAAGTCCACGCCACGCCATCGCCTGTCGTTCTTCTTCATGCTTCAGATAATAGTGGATCTTGCGCTGAAGTTCTGCTGCGTTGGTGAACGTCTCGATGTCATATCCCGGCTTATAATAACGGGGTAAATCTGCACGTGCATCCGTAATCTGCATTGTGCCGCAGGCGCTGATCTCATACGTGCGTGGATTAATCGAGTGACCTTTAAGATGATGTGTATTGCGATTGTCTTCCCCATTCTCGCAAGTCCGGTGAATGTTAATGACAATCTTGGCGCCATTGTAATAATCTACTGTCTCTCCAGGAGCAATCCATCCTTCGTGGATGAAACGGCCTAGTACATCATAGCGTGTCAAACGATTCCACTGGCTACCCGCAATGAATACCTTTTTGTCCGCTAGAAAAGGGGCCAGCTCATCAAACAAGGCAATCCGGTTCCAGAATCCGGTACCGATAAAACAAATGTCGTGCTGATGCTGCGGTGCGGCGCGCCGCGGTTGAAACATGCTTGGATTCACCGCGAGTGGCATATAGATGACCTGGTTCGCTCCATGTCCCAGATAGAAGGGTACCGCGGCCTCTTCATGCGTGAACACGACATCATAGTGCTGGCAAAGGGACGTTGTATCTTCGGTGAAATACGGATCATCCACAAACCACACGGCAGTTCGGATACCGAGTGCACGTATGCCATTCACCTGCTCTACATGATCTGCGGGGAATACATGCAGACCATTCATGACGAGCACAACATCGGGCCGATGCTGACTGGCTTCCTGCAACATCGCTGCTGGCGATCCAACAACGCATTCACGTACAGATTGTTGCAGAGCCAAGGTGACACCTTCATCGATGGCATCGAATCCTTGCGGGATATATAACACCTTCATGTCCCGCAGGGTCGGTTCAAACATCTGCACCCGCTCCATCATGGCTTGACAGCCGCCAAATCTGCGGCCTTCTGCATATCCGCCGCGGTAAGCCGTTTCCGCTTCGGTCAGCGGACGGTGCCTTCGTTTTGCCACATTATTCACCCTGTCTTCCTTCAGGAGATCTCACTTCCAGACTCTCCCCGAGATTGGTCTTCCCTCTAAAGGATATGCCTCGGGGTCAGATGCATCATGGACGGGTGTCCTGCAAGGCGCAAAATTGGCGCATGCCCTCCACATCCGCCTGTACGGGCATGTCCGCTTTTGCGGCGATGCAAATAACCCGGAGGGATCTGTCCCCCCGGGCTAACATCATTTGTTAGAGGATGTTCAAAAAGTCCGCTTTTGATTACGAAGGATGCCTATCGGCATCACCAACATCGAATATGAAATTCAGCCGAAATGTCCGTTGCTCACGTAGTCTTCCCTACGCTCCGCTACTCCATTTCTAGCTTCATCCCATCTTCTCGGTACTGAAAACCGGTCTTTTTGAACTGGCACTGTTAGTAGGTATCATTCCATGCAGGAATAATCCGGTCTAATCGGTTACTGTGCTTTGTAAGCCAGCTGATGTCCGTCCTCGAATCCCTTGGCGAAACCCGCGTTGAATCCCTCGTTGTACGCCTCGTTGTATCCCTGGCTGTACGCACCGTCCGGGTTCGGATCGGTAGGGGTAGCCGGGACGACTGGTTGTACGGGCTTTGGACTCCGGTGCCGCCGTACCGCACGTTTCTTTTTTTTGAGCCACGCACTGCGTCCTTTAAGTGGACGTTTGTGAAGAACACGTTTGGCTCTGAGCGCACGCAGTTTGCGAATTTTGCGCAGACGGGCTCCACGGATTAACAAAGCTCTTTTGGTTCTCAGTCGTATTTTCTTTTTCTTTAACATGTCAACATTCCTCCTGTATGTCCCGAACGATACGAATTGCACACCCGGGGTCTTTGAGCCACGGCAAGCCAGGCTCCCCATGCTGGATTCGGGCCAGCCTGATTCCCGTAACCATACGAGACATTTCTGCCTGATAGCGACTCAGCAAACGAATGTTTTCGGCCAGAATGCGGGCGGATACTTCCGAATGAGCGGTTACACTGGCTACACTGTCCAGAATGCGTGCCAGCGCCTGCTGACTGTGTGCAATGGATTCAATGAGCGCCAGTTTGGCTTCCTGCTCACGCCGCATCAGACTCATTTTCCCATGTCTCCCAGATCCATGCCGCCAAACATACCACCGTCCATACCGCCGCCATCTTCGCTATCGTTCTGCACCATCACCGCTTTGAGATTGTTGCACAGTCCGGTCTCCATCCGGGTTAATCCTTCCAGCAATTCCACCAGCTGATCATGCATTTTGAGCGGCTCGCCTACCTGATCCCCATGCGTCAGAAAGGTATCCCCATTCAAATGATTCAGCGTCCAGTTCCGTACCTTCTCGGCCTCAATCGCTTTTGCCTCCAGGATCAGGGCAATATTCCACTGCATTTTGGCTGCTGCGTCCAGCATCAGAATGAGGCTCTGTTCTCTACTCATGTTCCTTCACCCGCCTTCCGGGCTTATTCTTCTTCTTGAACCGCGATCTCCCGCATGACTTGGGTCAGCGTTTCGGCTACAGCCTCTTCCAGATCTGCAAGGCCCCCCAAGTAAGAGATGATGCTTTTGTTGATTTGCCCAGAGCTATCCAGCAGACCGTCAACGCCATCCAACTCCGGTTCGATATCTGGCAAATGATTGATGATTTCAGACATGCGTACAGCGACTTGGCGTTTGGCATCCAGCACACGTGCGATCTGCTGGTGAGAGTGTGCAATATGTGTGATGATTTCATCGATTTTGCTCTGCATGGTCCTCCTCCTTACCGTCACGGCCTGCTTCACCCATAGAAAAACCCGGCCTATCAGCATTTGCCTGTTACAGCATATGCCGGGCCGGGATCGTCAGTTACTACAGCTTGCGCCTATATCGTCAGATGACATAACTCCAGTCGGAAGAATATCGACTGAGGAATTGGCGAGTACGTTCCTGCTTGGGACGTACAAACACCTCCTCCGGGGTTCCTTCCTCCACAACGGAACCTCCATCCATGAAAACAACCCGATTTGCCACCTCACGGGCAAACCCCATTTCATGGGTGACTACAATCATGGTAATCCCCTCTTGAGCAATGGAGCGGATGACAGACAACACTTCACCCACAAGCTCGGGGTCCAGCGCAGAAGTCGGTTCATCAAACAAAATCACTTCGGGATTCAGTGCCAATGCTCTGGCGATGCCCACCCGTTGCTGTTGTCCACCTGACAACATACTTGGATACTCATTGATTTTGGCAGACAGTCCGACTTGTTCAAGCACGCGCAAGGCACGCGTGCGGGCATCGGCTTTGGACATTTTCTGGGCAATAATTAAACCTTCCGTGACGTTATCCAGCACCGTCTTGTGTTTGAACAGATTATAATGCTGGAACACCATCGCCGTTTTTCGTCTCAACTGCACAATGTCATGTTTGCGTGCATGCTTGCAATCGACGGTTAATCCACTGATCTGAACCTCGCCCTCATCGGCACGTTCCAGAAAATTGACGCAGCGCAGCAGCGTTGTTTTGCCTGATCCACTCGGTCCAAGGATCGCTACGACATCGCCCTGTTCCACGGTCAGATCAATTCCCTTCAATACTTCCTGCTTGCCAAAAGTTTTGTGTATGTTGGTTAGTGTAATCATGACACGCCTCCTTTGCTATACACGGCAACCCGACGCTCAAGCAGAGCAGTGATCCGCTCGGCAATGATGGTCAGCCCCCAATAGATGAACGCTGCGGCGATAAAGGCCTCCAGAAACTTCAGACTGACGGATGCCACCACATCCGCTTTACCGAGGATGTCCATCTGAGACACGGTAAAAGCGAGTGTTGATCCATGCAGGAACCCAACAAACATACTGCACAGGTTAGGCAATACAGCCCCGATCGCTTGAGGGATGATGATACGCCTTAAAGCCTGGAATGTGCTCATGCCTACAGCGTGAGCCGCCTCCATCTGGCCGATATCCACAGCAAGAATGCCTGAACGGATAATCTCCGACATATAGGCGCCCGCAGTGAGGGAGAAAGCAATCAGTACAAATACGAGAATTGGAATCGACGAGGATTGGAAAGCCCAACCGTAACGTTCCGCCAGCCTATCGATAATCATCGGAATACCGTAATAGATGAGAAATAGATGCATCAACATCGGTGTTCCACGCAGGAATGAAACGTAGAAGTCAGCAATGCGGTGAATCCACCGCACGCGATAGATACGGATCAGAGCCGTAGCCAGACCGATTCCGAAGCCTGCAATCAACGGAACAATCGTAATGACGAGTGTCAGTGGCAATGCCTTCAGGATTTGAAAAAAAGATGTATAGATAAACTGGAGATCAATCGACATATGCTCACCCCGCTATTCGTTTCAGGCGTTTGGTTCGAATTGCCGGCTTGTGTACAACTCTCTTGCGTTCATGACGCTGGAGTCTGCGTTCTGCAAAGGCAAATCCTTTTTCAAGCACAATAACAATGACATAATAGACCACAGACAGACTGATATACACTTCAAGTGCGTGCGATGTAGCCGAAATTAACGTCTGCCCTCTGCCCACCATATCCATGACACCAATGGAGAAAGCCAAAGACGTATCCTTTAATGAACCGATTAACGTGTTAGCCATGTTCGGAAAAGCAACAATCAGTGCCTGCGGAACAACAATCCGCCGAAAAGACTGGAATGTGGTCATACCGGCAGCATAGGCTGCTTCCGTCTGACCTTTATCCACACTGCGCACCGCTCCGCGAAAGATCTCGGCAAAGGATGCCGCGTCACTAAGCGCATAGGTCACAATGACAAATAACAACGGGTCGGTTCTCGACAGGTCGATGCCAATGGGTTTGAGCAACTCGGGAAGTCCGTAATACACCAGGAACAATTTGATCAGGATCGGTGTGCCCCGCATGAATGAGACGTACAGGGTAGCCAACTGGCTTAGTACCGGAATCCGATACAGCCGGGGAACGGCCAGAAGTACGCCGCCCACCAGTCCGAGCACGATGGAACCACCCAGTACAATCAGTGTTATATGCAAATATCGTAGCAGTTCCGGGATGAAATCCAGAACCAATGACAGATCAAATGATTTTCCCATTACCGCTGCACACCTTTCTCAGACTACTCTTCAACCGTATAGTCAGCTCCAAGCCACTCTGTGCTCAGTTTGCCTAACGTTCCATCTTCTTTGATCGCTTTGAGCGCTTCGTCCACTTTGGTTTTGAGCTCCTGCTCATCCTTGTTCAGAATGAAGTATACTTTGGAGTTGGAGAGGGCATCTCCTACCGTTTTCAACTGAGCATCAACCGCCTTATTCTGATAATCAATGGCAAACTGAGTGCTGATGGTGGCATCCACCCGGCCTGTTTTAATCTGAGTAATGGTATCCTCACCCGCTCCGGAATATACGATATCAATCCCGTTGCCGTTCGCTGCATTCCATTTCTCAGCAAGTACAGCCGCATTACTTGTAGCACCAACAATCAGTTTTTTCCCTTTGAGATCCTCAATCGATTTTACTTCCTCATTTTTCTGACTTACGACAATTTTATTTGGAAAAATATTATAGGCTTCATCATTAAACAGGAACTTGGCCTGTCTCTCATCATTGACTTCCATCTGGTGAGCGATCAGGTCAATTTTTTTCGTTTCCAGACTCAGCAGCAGATTTTTAAAATCCATCGTGCTGAATTCGAATTCATATTCAGGCAAACGTTTGTCGATCTCCCGGATCAGTTCCACATCATAACCTGTTAACTTGCCATTCTCATCAATGAAGCAGACATTTGGGAACTGTGTACCTGTTCCTACAATGATCTTTTTCACTTTGGTGTCGCCTGCTGCCGAAGCAGATTCTGAATCATTACTTGCAGTTCCTGTGCTGCATCCAGCCAGTACCGCCAGCATTGTAATGAACAGCAGTGCTGTCCGGAATTTTTGAATCCCCCGTTTTTTAACCATTCCCAATCTCCTCCACAGGCTGTTATCACAGCAAATATGATGTGTACTCCCATTCCTCTTCCTATTAACAAACCATTCTTACTTGTATAGTCGGAATTAGGTTGAACAAAGAATATCATTACAAGTCATCTTAGGGCAATAACTAAACTAATAGGACATCCTGATATGGTTATAGGATTTCTCTATAGTATAAGAAAAAGCCATCCCCCATATCGATTGGCGGATGGCTTCTTCTTGTATGACTCTCATTGATTATACCATTTTGGCGGTGCATCACTTGGTGTGTACACTACTCATCTATCTGCGACTCGCCCATTTAATTTTACGTGCAACTTCCACTCGCTGTAATTGTAAGAGACCGATCCGTTCCTCGAACTTCTTGCGTTCGTCCATGGAATGAGCGGCATGAATCTGGTGGCACAGACCTGTCAGTTTGCTGTTGATGTAATCAAACCGTGTCCATAGTTCCTCTTCAGGTGTGCGTTGCTGCTCCGTCGCCGTCTGAAATATTTTGAGTTGGCGGATAAGGGATTGTTGCCATTCCTGATCCTGAATTTGGATGGCAAAATGCAAAAGATCCAGATAGTCATCAATTTGCAACGAAACGCCGCAATCAGATTTAGTGTTCATCGTCGTCTCTCCTTATTTCAGTACTTGGCTGGAATCCATTACTTCTATCTTACAGGAACAAGCCCACTGAAAGCGAGTACTGAACGATTAAATTTCGGGAAAATTTTTATTTTTTTATGTTAAAACAGCTTTACATTTCCATTAAGACCAATTTGGCAGGATATTGATATTGGTACATATGAAATTGGTAATAAAAATCCGCGTTAAGGAAAAAAGTTCTTTCCTCAAAACGGATTTTTCATCATTTTATATATAATATTAACACATATCAAATTAGTCATTTTTTCCATCTCGCTGCTGTCTGGTCATCAGTAACATGAGAAACGAGATGATAATAATGGAAACAGTCCATGCCCAGGCCATGGTCTGATTGCCCGAATCTACAGCGACATAGATTGCCGTGGGTACCGTTTGTGTTTTGCCCGGAATATTGCCTGCAATCATCAGTGTCGCACCGAATTCGCCGAGTGCCCGGGCAAAGCCCAGGATGAAGGCGGTCATCAATGCTCTGCCTGCGAGCGGCAAGGAAATGTAACGAAAGACCTGCCACTCATTCGCCCCAATCGAACGACCCGCATCCTCCAGATCACGATCCACACCACTGAATCCCGATTTCATCGTCTGATACACCAGTGGAAAAGCAACCACCACCGAAGCAATCACCGCAGCCCACCAGGTGAAAATAACCGGTGCGGAGAATATGGCTTCAATCCATTGTCCAAACAGACTTTTACGCCCCAATATGACAAGTAACAGAAATCCAACCACCGTCGGAGGAAGGACTAGCGGCAGCATAAATGCCGTTTCCAGCAGAATCTTTCCCCGAAATGAAGAACGTGACATCTTCCAGGCTATCGCAATTCCGAGCACAGTGGCCACTACGCTGGATAATAACGCTACCTGAAGCGATAGGCGCACCGGTGACCAGAATACGGACCAGTCTATGGCGTTCACATTCATTCCGGAATTGTGAATCCGTATTTCGCGAAGATATCCAGTACTTCAGGGGTTTGTAAATACGCATAAAATTGTTCGGCCTCTGTACGGTGTTTGGTTCCTTCAATAATGCCTATTGGATAGTTGGCTGGTGTGTAGCTGTTCTTGTCCACCTCAAACGCAATTTTCACCTGATCCGAAGTAAGAGCATCCGTTTTATATACAAATCCTGCATCTGCATTACCCGTCTCTACATATTGAAGAACCTGTCTAACGTCTTTCCCCTGCACAAGCTTACTTTCCAGTTCATCCCACAGCTTGGCATTGGTCAGAGCTTCCTTGGCATAGGTTCCCGCAGGAACACTTTCCGGAATCCCAATGGCTACCGTCTTGATGGAGTCGCTGGTGAGATCCGTTTCACTGGTTACTGTGTGGGTCCCATCTGCTGGCACTATGGCCACCAGTGAATTCTGTAGCAGATTCTTCTGATCGCCCGATGCAATCAGGTTTTCATCCACTAGCGCATTCATATTTTTCGTTGCCGCCGATACAAAGACATCAGCCGGGGCACCCTGTTCAATCTGCTGTTGCAAGGCACCCGAGGCGCCAAAGTTAAGATTAAGTTCTATATAAGGATTAGCTAGCTCATAATTGGTTTCAATCTCTTTCATTGCATCGGTCAGACTGGCCGCCGCAGAGATCGTCAGATCTACCGTTTCCTGAGGATCGGTATTTCCTGCTGATGAACTTTCACCTGATGCCGCTGGCGTTGAGGTCGTTTGTTCTGCACCCGTGGATGTATCCGTAGTGCCCGTGCTTGCGCCACAACCTGCCAATATAAGAGCCAGTCCCAGTGACATACTTCCCAACACATATCCGATTCTCTTTCCCATTCTTTTCTCCCCCAACGTTATCTTTAGATATAACTAGTTATAATTGATTATATCTAATTATACACAAGACAAAAAAAATGGGAAGGTGATTAAGATCACATTTGATTTTTGTTATCTGTCCTATGCGTGTATTGCGTGCTCTCAGGTTTATGGCATCCCTCAATTAATGATATAGTACAAGAAACATTCATAACAAAACCATCATTGCTCTATACCTTTGAAGGAGGATCTTCACTTATGACGGAGGAGCAATCCTACACAACCGAAGAAATATCCAAGCTGCTCAAAATATCGAAACTGACGGTCTATGACCTAATCAAAAAAGGAGACCTCGTCGCATACCGTGTAGGTAAACAAATGCGAATTGATGCAACCGATCTGGAGGCATATAAACGTCGCTCCAAGCAACTTCAGTCCTCAGGTCAGCGTATCCCGACTCCTCATCAGACCTCGGAATCAGGGACTCAGCCAAGTCCGGGTGATTTTCAGGGAACTTCCTTACAATCGACTACACCCGTTGGGTCTGCGCATGCGATTACTCCAGCGAGTTCTGCTCATGCAATGACTGCTGTACCACGGCATCTGGTCATAACAGGTCAGGATGTCAGTCTGGATATCCTAATGCGCCATATGGAAAAACAAACTCGGGACATTCGTCCGCTACGTTCGTTCATGGGTAGTCTGGATGGGCTTATCTCGATGTATCGCGGTGAGTCCGATCTGGTCAGCACCCATCTGCTCGACGGAGATACCGGTGAGTATAATCTGCCGTACATTCGCAAAATTCTGACAGGACGGTCCTATGTTGTGGTGAACCTGCTATCACGTCCTGCCGGACTGTACGTACAGCGTGGTAATCCGCAGAACTTACAGAATTGGACCGATCTGAGCAAGCCTGAGCTTCGACTCGCTAATCGGGAGATAGGTTCTGGCGCGCGAGTATTGCTGGATGAGCAACTTCGACTGCATGGAATTCCTGCCGCAGGTCTGATCGGATATGAAACCGAGGAAACCAGTCACATGGGCGTGGCTGCCAAAGTCAGTTCAGGCGAAGCTGATGTCGGAGTTGGCATTGAGAAAGCTGCACGACTTGTGGGACAGGTTGATTTTATCCCGCTCATTCAGGAACGTTATGATCTGGTCATGCTGAGGAAGCAAGGTAATGAAGCCTGGACAGAATCTGTACTGCGAATTCTCCAATCGCCGGAGTTCAGGCAGGAACTGCAATCATTCGAGGGATATGACGTATCCCGGACAGGTGAGATTTTGTACGAAGCATAGTTATACCAAATCTAGACAATAACAGCCAATGCTCAACGTGTATTACACATTACATCATGCATATACAAAACGCCTTGCAAGGGCTGCAAGGCGTTTTTGGTGTTTCTTTCTATATATAACGCATGATATCGATGAATGGATTGCTTAATGTGGCAAATCGATCTCAAAAATGAACACACCATACGCGGGCATGTTGATCTCATTCTGAAGTGTTGTACCTGACAGTAACTCTTTTGCTTGCTTCTTAAGCTTAATGGGGACTTGTTGATCCGAGTAGTTGAGTAAAAAGACATAAGCTTTATCCTTACCAGAACGGATACCAAGCTCAACTTCGGACGATACCTCTACCAGGTCACCCACAGGTGAAGATAGCTCTATTTCATCCAGGAGAGCATCTACGACCGGTTCATTGTAAGCCGCTCCATAATACCATACTTGCCCCTGACCTACCGTACGTTTGGTCAATGCAGGACTACCTGCATAATATTCGGATGTATACTCAGCCACAACCTGTACGTCAGCATGCTCCACATAAAGAACTTCGTTAAATCCGGCCGTTGACGTTCCCTCCTGAAGTCGCTCACTCGCCCCATTCCATTGCAGCTCAGCTGCTGGAATGGTTCCTTTGATTAAGGTAAAGTCCTCTACGGTTACACCACACAACTCAGCGACAGCCCCAGGGAACGGTCTCATATAACAATGCCCCCTGAGATCCTTATATCCAGTGCGCGCACCGAAAAACAGCGTGCCTCCTTGACTGACATAGGCTTGCAGAAGTTCTGCTGTCTCGTCTGTCATGATGGCCGGGTGAGCATAGATGATCACCTTATAATCGGATAACTCTTCCAGTGTTGTCGTTGGTTGCAGTGTAACCATGTCCGTCGGAATATGACGATACTGGAGCTGTTTATACCAGGAGCGTACACTCTGTTGCTGAAGCGGGCCGTGCCATTCATCCAACTCTCCATCCCAGATGTTATCGTAATCCTGTAGGATCGCAACATCGGCTTGATATGTAGTGCCCGCAATAACACGCCCGATCTTGGCAAACTCTTTCCCTACTTGTGCAACCTCGCGTACTCTTCTGTTGGGTTGATTATGGTAATCATTGATGCCATGCCAGTACATCTCGGTGCCAAATGTTGCTGTCCGCCAGCGGAAGTAGACGAGTAGATCTGTTCCGTGAAGAACAGATTGATACGACCATAATCGGATCTGGCCCGGTCTTGGCGTACCCATGCCTATACTGTCAACCCAGCCTCCTGGCCCAGACTGTTGTTCCATGACGCAGAAGTTCGGTGACATGTTACGTACGTTCGACAGTTTCATGCTCCAGGCCCGATCTTGTAATGAGTTATCGTCTGTCCCTGGGAAGATCGTGGCAAACTGCGGATACGAATCATAGGAGAAGAAATCCAACAGGTCTTCTGTCATTTCATGATTATCCAAATGTCCAAACGTACCATTTGTTGTGATCCAATGTTCAGGGTCCAATTCGCGAATAATGTCCACCTGAAGCTTGGCAAAAGAAATCGTATTGGCTGAGATAAATCTCTTCTCATCCAATGCCAAATGAGGATTTGGAGATTGGCTGACCATATTTCGGGTAAGGTGAACTTGCGCCCAGTCGGTATAGGTCTGACTCCAAAAAACAGTCCCCCATGCCTGGTTCAGATTCTCCAACGATTCATAACGATTCTTGAGCCATTCACGGAAGGCGACATGATCTGCCTCAGCATAGAAAACATCCATATGACAATTAAATTCATTATCAATCTGCCATCCAATAAGAGCCGGATGATCTTTATAGGCAATCACCATATTGCGCACGATTTTTTCACATTGCTGTCTGAAGATTGGGCTGCTGTAGTTGGTATGACGCCGCATGCCGTGTTGATACAATACCCCGTCCTTATTTGCGTTTAATACTTCAGGATATTTGGATGTTAACCACGCTGGTGGAGTTGCAGTAGGTGTTCCCAAAATAACACTTAAACCGTATTGATGCGCCAGATCCAATGCCTTCTGGAAAAAACTAAAATCGAACTGGTCTTCTTCCGGTTCAAAGATGGACCATGCAAATTCAGCCATCCGAATAACTGTGATATTCATCTCTTTCATTCTACGGAAATCGTCCTCCCACAACGCTTCCGACCAGTGCTCAGGGTAATAACAGACCCCCATTTTTAATTCATCCAATTGGATTGATTTTGCCACCTTTGATTGCCCCCTTAACCTGCCATATTGCCTCCATTCTATTGGAACCTTCACATATAATAAATGACAAGATTATGCGACTTATAATAAAATATTGTCATTGTCCAAGATTCAAATAACAGTAGGCTGAATCTATTTCAGTTCACTACATAAAAATATTGCGTTTAAATGGAGGATGCACGTGAAAGAACACATCTTTCTCCCCAAGCCGGTTTTCCCCAGACATGTATGCTTTCCCGATTTTATTGGAGGGTACAGTGACTTTCCGAAACATTATGTGAATCGGGAATATCGAACGAAAGATATCAACTTGGATCATTGCTATAATTTGCACCTTGTACTTGAAGGTAAAGGATTCCTGGACACGGAAACCACTCGTTATGAGCTAACACGAGGGCAGGGATTCCTCTACGGTCCCGGTCTCAGACAAACCTACTATTCAGATTTGGATGATCCGTGGAGTATTCGTTGGATTCACTTTTACGGCATTCGTCTCGAAGAACTGTTAAATGGAAAAGGCGTTGACGAGCCCTGGCTGTTTCAATGTTCCAACTTTCCGGTGGTTACCGCGCTCATGGATCGATTGCTGGAGCTAGGCAGAGGCTATCAGGTGGAGGACGAGCACAGTGTGGCAGCAACATTATATGAACTTCTGACCCGATTGCAATCCGCAGCGAGTCAAATCAATGTTTCTTTAAATCACACTTCAGAGCGAATTCGTGAAGCAGGGAATTATATTCGCTCTCATAGTAATGAGCACATCACACTTGATCACGCTGCCGGAATTGCCGGATACAGTACAACATACTTTAGCCGCAAGTTCAGTCAGACGTTTGGCATCTCCTTCCCGGAATTCCTCTTGGAATCCAGGTTATTACATGCGAAACAACTGCTCGCAACAACCAACCTTTCCATTAAACAAATTACGCTGGAAACGGGATTTTCACAGTCAAGCTACTTCATCCGCTGTTTTAAAACCCAGGAAAACGTAACACCTATGCAATTCCGTATGATGCACAATCTTTCGTTATAAGGTACGGGACGTATTCCTTGAACAAGCTGATGCAAAAAAAGACTCTGCATATAACATGCAGAGTCTTTTTCGTTCATTTTTCATAGATGTTCATTTGTATCTTCGTCCTCATCAGCCTTATATTCCAATATATCTCCAGGCTGACAATCCAGTGCTTTACAGATCGCATCCAGAGTGGATAAACGGATCGCTTTTGCTTTTCCTGTTTTTAATATGGAAATATTGGCGATTGTGATCTCAACTCTCTCTGCAAGCTCGGTAACCGTCATTTTCCGCTTTGCCAACATCACATCAATATTGATTATAATGGCCATATATTCACCTCAGACCACTAGGTCATTTTCTGATTTGATATCAATCGCTTCCTGTAACAATCTTTGGAGCACCGCTGAAAACACTGCAATGACCAATGAAGCAAAAACAGGAACCATTCCCATAAGAATGAGGCCTGGGGCATCATCTTTCTCTGCTACAACATAAACAAATGGCAACATCACAAAATAGAGACTACTGATTACAATAGCACAATATTTTATTGTTTTTAAGGATTTCACTGACATTAGAGAGAACGCTTCATTTTTGTCGATGTAGCTCAGCAGACGGAATGCCTGGTACAGTGCAACGATAAACGGAATAACGGACACATACATAATAATCACTATGGGGTATAGTGCACCTGCATAATTCGGATTCACCGGATTGTTTGCTAACCAGGGTATGCCGAATATACATAAGGCAAGAATGGGAACACCAATAAGCAACACAGCCAATTTTAAAAAGATGGTTGTACCTCGCTTCACAAAAAGCACCTCACTTGTTTTAAGTGATATGAATTTATCATAATATTTATCGTTTTACAATAAATTTTTATTGTAAAACAGATTTTATTTATTCTTTTTCCCATTAAGGAAGGCAGACCAAAAGATCGCCCCCCTCTTTGCTTCAATGATTCTTTGACACAAAAAAAGCCCGATGCTAGCCACTGTTTCGCTAGCTTCGAACTCGCTCACGTACGCCAGAACAACCCCGCCTCATCCCGTTCCACCTGCTCGAGCACATTCTCAAAATCGGAACAAGGTGTAATAACATCTACCGGATTCCAGCTGCTCTGTTCATCTCTGGCATACACTTTCCACTGATTTTCTTCCCAGTAAAATCGGGCAATATGCATCTTATCCCATTGATAACGTTCCTCGGCGGGTCTTTCTTCGGTCAGGATCAATTCATTGTCATTCATCTCATATGTCAACTTCACCATCGTACGCAGTGGCGCAGGTACCTTCTCGTGAATATATCCGTTCATTACGGACTGAATTCTTCGTAACGTAAACAAGTCCAACATGAGATGCACATCCTTTCAGCAAAATACCACCTCTGTTCTACGCACCACATGCAGCTCCAAGCACACAACAACCTGCCTTCATGCAATGGTGGTCAGCTACATCCCTTGATCATTTTACCAGCTGGATTTTGTTACACCAGGAATCTGTCCTTGATGAGCCAGTTCTCTGAACTTAATTCGAGATACCTTGAACTTGCGTAGATAACCCCGCGGGCGACCTGTCACTTCACAACGGTTCTTTAGTCTGGTCGGAGATGCATTACGCGGCAATTTCTGCAATGCCTCGTAATCCCCTTTTTCCTTCAATTCCCGGCGCAGGTCCGCATATTTTGCCACGATCGCCTGACGTTGCTTCTCACGTACCACTTTAGATTTTTTAGCCATGAATTACAGCTCCTTTATCCATTAAATTTATGTTTAGAACATCAACTTCCGAGTTATACCGCTTCCACAGGCCATGGCAGTGGATTGTCGAAATGGCCCCAGTCTCCCAGCATTTCTTCATCACTGAGCAGGCACTGGTCCAGCTCGTCTTCAATGCTCGCACGCTCCATTTCGATCCCAATCATGACAAGCTCCGTCTGACGATCTCCCCACTGGGCATCCCATTTCTCCAGAACATCCGGCTCGTTACGTAAAATCTCTTCTTTGTCCGCTTCCGGCAACGCAGCGACCCAATGTCCCGCAGGACCGAACTGGATGGATGGCCCTGCCTGACTGAGGCTTGCAGCAACATCCCCTTCAGCCGCAAGCCATACTAAACCTTTGGCACGTACCACTTCTTCCGGCCAGTAACTCATGAATTCAGCCAGACGGGAAGGATGGAACGGCTTTCTGCGGCGATATACAAAGGAACCAATGCCATATTCCTCAGTTTCCGGTGTATGCGACTCCTTCTCCAGCTCCTGAATCCATCCAGCGGACATGCTCACCTTCTCAAAATTAAAGCGGCCTGTATTCAGAATCTCGGACGGATTCACCTTTCCATTCTCAGTCCGAATGATCTTGGCGTTAGGCTGTAGCTTCCGGATGATGCCTTCGAGCTTGTTCAGCTCGGTGTCATCGACCAGATCACATTTGTTCAGTAGCAGCACATCACAGGTTTCGATCTGATCAATCAACAAGTCTACAACGTCACGGGTGTCCTCATCTCCGGTCGCCTGATTACGATCCAGAAGACTCTGTCCTGATCCAAAATCATGCCAGAATCGATTGGCATCTACTACCGTTACCAAACAATCCAATCGGGCCAGACTAGTCAGGTCAATACCCGACTCGGCATCGGCGTATGTAAAGGTCTGTGCAACTGGAACAGGTTCACTGATGCCGGTGGATTCGATCAAAATATAGTCATACTTCCCTTCGTTCACAAGCTTCTCAATCTCCTGCATCAGATCATCCCGCAAGGTGCAGCAGATACAGCCGTTGGACAGCTCCACCAACTTCTCTTCCGTTCGAGACAAGGTTGCCTCCCCCTTAACCAGCGCTGCATCAATATTAACCTCACTCATGTCGTTAACGATCACAGCAACCTTAAGCCCTTGTCTGTTGTTGAGCACATGATTCAAAACCGTCGTTTTCCCTGAACCGAGGTAACCACTTAGTACGGTTACCGGAACTTGCTTTTGTGTCATAGAAATCTACTCCTTATATTTGCAGTCTGTGTAATTTAGACTTTAATAGTAATTATTACGATTAACAACAATGACTATAATCCTGTTGCACGGTCGTTGTCAAACTATTTTTGATTTCAACCTGCAAAAAAAACAAAAAAAGGCTGACGACCAGCCCTTGCACTTTCGCATCCTGAGGATACGTTTTGGCAAGAAGTGAGTCATAAACCTCCTCTGTAAATGTTCTTTAGTTCAATTTATATAGTCACTCCAGATCTGGCCTTATTGCCCGCTTCCATCCGTTGCCTGAACACCAACACCAGTACCATCGCTGCAATAGAGAGCAACGTGCAGATCATAAACATGGTCGAATACGAACTCACTTGCACAATGAGCCCCATCGCCAGTCCACCCAGAGAGAATCCGAGGTCATACGAGGACATGAAAATCCCTATGAGTACATATCTGGAATCCGCAGGCAGCACAAAGGACAGATATGTGGTTAACGTCGGGTACAACAGTGCCAGGGCAAAACCGCTAAACACCGCGGAGAGATACACCAATGGCCCGATGATCTCCATTAAGCTGAGTAACTGGGTTCCCAGTGCTGCACACAGCATTAACCCTGCCATCAGCCAGGTATTCCAGCTACCATCGGACGGAATTTTTTTTCGCAAAATAAACCTGCACAAGATCACAACCAATCCCTGTATCGTCAGAAATACCCCTGCACTCGCCAGTCCAGTGGATACCATATACAGGGGAAGAAAGGTCGCTGTCGCCCCAAAGACGCAGGACGCAAACAACATCACCACACTGCTAATCAGCAGTGGCGTACTGCGCCAGATGCCGCCGAATGAACGAAACATATCGCCCAAGGTGTACGATTTGTTCTGCACGGTACTCCGCGGCAGATCCACATTATATCCAATCAGAAGTGGCAAAGCCGCCAGTCCGATCATCAGCAGCGTAAACGCCAGATCACTGGCATTTTCCCAGATTTGTATGGCAAGGATCGGAATGACCAGTGAAGGAACCATCGTAAACAGGGTGTACATGGACAGCCCTTGTGCCCGGTCCTTGTCCTCCAGCTTTTCCACAATGCCTGCCTGCATCGTCATGGAGAAAAAAGCCGTAGCCACCCCTTGCAGGGCCCGCAACCACAGATACGTCTCCACACCAAAAACAACAAACAGCAGCAGCGTTCCGGCATGCAAAATCAATAACCATTGCATCACACGAAGCGGCCCATGCTTACCCAGCAGCTGTGCTGCAAAAGGTCTCAAGAGCATACAAGTGAACATATATGCTCCCATCATCAGACCAATCTCAGCCTGATTTAATCCCGCAGCCTCACTTCTCAGGGGCAGAATAATCGTCAAAGCTGAATTTGCCGCAAAAAATAAAAAGGCCAGCATATAAAACCGGATAAACGAAAAGGATACCGGATTTAATTTCCCATTGGATGTTGCATTCATCGAAGACTTCAAACGTTCGTCACCACTTTCTCTTCTGGCAATCAACTCACAGATGTACCTGTCCCGGGTCTACGCCGTTCATAGGCAAAAACGATCATTACCGCTCCTAGAATAGCACAGATCATGTACATAAATGAATAGGAAGAGAAGTCAGCGACGGGTCCCATAATCACCCCACCCAGAGAAATACCCAGATCCGCCATTGCAATAAATAACCCGATCAGAACGTTCCGATTCAGCTTAGGCAAGACAAAAGATAAATAGGTCGTGAGTGTCGGATACAGGATCGCCTGACCGATTCCCATGAATACAGCGCCCGCATAGAAAAAGACCACCCCGCCTGTCACGGCAAAACTGACACATTGCGCAGCTACGGCGAGCAGACACATCGTACCCACGATGAAAGGAGAATGCCAACTACCATCGGACGGAATCCTTTTTCGGAGCATAATTCGAGCCAACACCACTGTTCCTGCCTGAAGCATCAGATATACACCCGCATTCCCGTCTGGTACTTGACTTGCATACAGCGGAATAAAGGTGGTAATCGCGCCAAATACAACCGAAGCGGCGAGCATTAACACACTGCAACGAAATAAATGTGGATTCTTCACCAACTGACCAAAGGATTCCCACATGCTCACGTTCTGCTCCGAAAGATTCTCAGCAGGTTGCTCCTTGTTTGGTTCCATTTTGGCGGTATATCCGAAGACGCCCGTACAGACGGCAATACCGATCAGAACCACTGTAAAATAATCCATACCACCCGTCTGCCAGATTCCTAGCGCGATAACAGGCCCCACAATCCCCGGTATATAACTAAACAACGAATAATACGAAATTCCCTGTGACCGATCTTTCTCCGGAAGTGCATCAATAATGCCAATCTGCAAAGCCATAGAAAAGAACGCTGTCGATACCCCCTGCAAAATACGAGCAACCAAATAACCTCCGAGTCCCGTAAAGGTATATAAAATCAGCGCAAATCCATTGATAATCAGAATTAGACGCAATATCTTAATCGGACCGTGCTTTTGAATAATCCGACCTGCCCAGGGTCTGAAAAACATCGTTGTGAACATATAAGCGCCCATGATCAGTCCAATCGTTGTACCGCTCGCACCCAAAGACTCCCCTTGTAATGGGATGATCACGTTAAGAATGGCATTGGCACTGAAATATAGAAGAACCAGTATGTACAAGCGCAGAAAAGGCCAAGACATCGCTCCACTCACAATGGGTGTTCCCCCTAAAATGTAATTAAATGCTTCAATAATCGCTTCGCATAGTCGGACTGTACGTCCTTGAGTTGCTTGGTCGGAACGATCTCTACAACCTGTCCCTCTCTGAAAATGATTACCCTGTCACAGATATAGGCTGCCGCCTGTATATCATGTGTGATAAAGACATAGCTCAGCTTATAGATTTCTTTCAACTCTTTCAGTAATTGCAACACCTGGATCTGAACAGACACGTCCAGTGAACTGATCGCTTCATCGAACACAATAAGTTTTGGGGCTGTCGAGATGGCCCTGGCAATGCACACTCTCTGAGCCTCCCCGCCGGATAGTTCATGCGGATATTTGGATCTATAGGAAGGGCCCAGTCCAACTTGGTTCAGCAACAGATCTACCTTCTCTGAGTTTCCCTGATGCTTTCGCAGCTTTTGCTGCGCTTGCATCGGTTCCATAATGGCAGTTTCCACGGTAAGAAATGGATTGATGGAGGATGTATAGTTTTGAAAAACAGCGCTGAGGTTTCCCATCCGTACACGCCGATTCTGTACGTCCTGACCATCCAGCAAGATCGTTCCAAGATCTGGGCGTTCAATGCCCAGAATCAGACGGCCCAACGTCGATTTACCGCTTCCGCTTTCACCGATGATACCCAGACATTCACCCTGTTGGCATTCAAAGGTAACCTGTTTCAATACCTGTTGTCTGTGCTTGGAGAACAGTCCGCCTTGGTTATATGATTTTTCGATACTTTCCACCTTTAGCATCTATAAGTCCCCCTGCATCAACGCCTTAAAATGATTGCTCAACTCCAATCGGGTAGAGACCAGATACTGCGTGTAGGCATGCTCCGGTTCCGTCAAAACAGAATGCATGTTGCCACGCTCTACGATGTTTCCGTCTTTCATGACCATCACGTCATCTGCAATCTTCTGAACGACGCCGAGGTCATGGGAGATGAACATCATGGAACAGCCCATGCGTTCGCGTAAATGAATCAATTGCTCCACCACTTCATATTGAGAGATCGTATCCAGCGCCGTTGTCGGCTCATCCGCAATAATCAGATCAGGCTCAAGCACTAATGCCAGTGCAATCATGATTCGTTGCAGCATTCCACCGGACAGCTGATGTGGATATTGATTCAGAATCTCGCGCGGATGTCTGAGCATGACGCTTTCCATGGCATTGATGATTTTCCGTTCACTCTCGCGGGTATTCCAGCCAAAATGCTGCTGAAGCGTCTCCCGAATATGAACACCAATGACACAGGAAGGATCAAATGCACTCATGCCATTCTGCAAAATCATACATAGATGCTTGCCCCGCTTACGCCGCATCTCCGGTTCCGAAAGCTGGTTCAGGTCTTCGCCCTGAAATAACATCCTGCCCGATTGGCGAATCCATGGCTTGTTCAGTCGCATGATAGCCCTGCACGTAACGGACTTCCCGCTACCACTTTCCCCCACGATGGCCATACAGCTTCCCTGCTTAACTTCGAATGAACTGTTATGAATGATCACTTTACCTGTATTGGTATCCCATACTTTCAAATGTTCAACCTCGACTATATTCATAAGTGGCCTTTCTCACCTCACTTTCGTAAGACTTGTCAGACTTACCTTGAGAGGTCATCAATTTGGGGTCCAGAGCCACTTGAAGGGCATCCGATAGAAAATTAAAAGCAGACACGACCACCACAATGGCCAGGCCCGGTGCCAACATTAATTCTGGTCTGGAGAACATGACTTCCCTCGCCTCATTGAGCATCATCCCCCACTCCGCATGCGGAGCCTGAATGCCAAGCCCCAGAAAGGAAAGGCCGGAGATCTGCAACATCATTGAACACATGGAACCACTCGCAATGACGGCAATATCGGCAAAGGTAACCGGAACAATATGTTTGGTTATAATTCTCAGATTGGGTGTGCCGGAGGCTTTGGCGAATTTTACATAATCCATATCAGAGAATTGCATCACAGATGTGCGAATAACACGGGCAAACCAGGCCCATTTCATCCACACAAAGGCAATCAGTATATTCTCCAGTCCTGCACCCAAAATGCCAACCACCGCCAGTGTCATCACGTATCCGGGAAAAGACAGCATGATATCACAGACTCTCATGATCCATGCATCCACTTTCCCCTTAAAGTAACCTGCGATGAATCCAACAATAGCCCCGATCAGAACAGATAGACTGAGCGCAACCAGAACCCATAACACACTTGGACGGATGCCATAGATAAGCCGGGATAATACACATCTGCCCAGATGATCATTGCCTAATAGATACTCCCAGGACGAGGAGGCATATCGAAGCTTCATGTTCACTTGTCCAGGATCATGCGGCGCAATAAGCGGAGCCAATATGCCCGCCATAAGCGTGAACATAATCACTACCAAAGAGGTCATCGCAAGCTTGTCTTTGCGCAGATTTTTCAATATTCGCATCAGTATTCCTTTCTCAACCGGGGATTCATCGCCGCATTAATGATGTCGGATAACGTGTTAAACAAGACAAAGGTGACAGCCAACATCAGAACATACGCCTGAATAATCGGAAAATCCCTGCTTAAAATGGATTTCACGCTGAGCCTCCCGAGCCCCGGCCAGGCAAATACATTTTCAATGACTACCGTACTGCCCAACACAATTGGGATCGCCATGCAAAAGATGGACACGGCCACCTGTAATGAATTTCTCAGAATATGCAGGGTTACTTTCTTCTCACTCAGACCGCTTGCCCGTGCATATAACACATAGTCCTCATTCATATTGCTCAGCATGGAACTTCGAACCGTTCGGAAATAAATGCCTGTATAACTCACCGTGATCACAATCACCGGTAGAATATAGCTTCGATACGAGTCCATGCCACTGGTAGGTAACAGGTCCAGCTTGACGGAAAAATACCAGATCATCATGGCTGCAAGCCAGTAGGACGGCATGGCTGTAAGGAAAAATGATACGCCTCTGACCGATCGATCCAGCAACTTGCCTTCTCTCATGGCACAGATCACACCCAGCAGAATGGACAGCGCAATAATAAATACCGATGAGACAAGCGTTAACTTCAATGTGTTCATAAAAGCCGGCCCCATTAATGACCACACAGGTTCACCAGATACATAAGAGTTGCCAAAGTCCAACTGTACAACAGCCATGATCCAGTTCGCATACTGGATCATGAACGGCTGATCAAATCCCAGCGCTTTATTCGTTTGGGCGATCAGTTCATCCGTGATCTGCGGAACTTCCTGTGCCTGTAACACAACAACCGCCGGGTCCAAGGGAGATAGATTAATCAGAACAAACGTTATAAATGAAATGATAATCAGTAAAGGGATGGTTAACAGAATCCTTTTGACGATATAACTTCCCATATCCATCTCCGCTCTATTTAAATTGAACTAAACAATATTTACACTACACTCCGATGACAGAACAACCTTCCGATCGCTGTTATCCCCAGATTTTTTTGATTCCTTTTATATAGGGAAAATCCGGGGATAGCGTATGCTTCCGATGTAGCTTTCTTGCAGAAAGCTTGTAGGCGAACGCTCCGCTTCTTCAGGTTCTTTCTGTCCTCTCCGTTTTGTGTAAATGTTTAGTTCAATTTATATATTTAAAATTCATTTTTTCAAATGGCAGTTCATATTGGGTCTGCTTGAATGAGATTCCATCGAGATTCTCAGGAGCGACTATGGTGACACGCCCGTTGGTAATCGGGATGAAGACCGCTTCATCATGGACGATCTTCATAATGTCGGCATACAGGGATTGGCGTGAAGCCTCATCCGTGGAAACCATGACCGCATCGATTTTTTTGTACAATTCATCTGCTTTGGCAATTCCGCTTGTCGTATGCTTGTATGCCGAATCGGATGTAAATGCAGCAATGGTACTCTGTGGATCATAGGCCAGTCCCCAGGTTTGATTAAAGAGCAGATCATATTCCCCGGTGGCTCTCCGATTTGCGATGGAAGTGGACTCTTCGCCCACAATCTCAAGCTGAACACCCAATTCTTTCATGGAATACTGGATCAATTCGGCCTGTATTTTCTGTGAAGACGAGTTGCTGTCATAGTATAATTTCATGGCTAGAGGCTGACCGTTCTTCGTTCTCACCCCTTTACCGTCTGCCAATGTCCAGCCTGCTTGATCCAGAAGTTTTTTAGCCATTTCCGGATCATACTCCCGTTTCTTCAGGTCCACCTTGGCGTAATTGACATTGGCTGAAAATAGCGTGTCCGCAACAGTCTGCGTACCGTTAAAAATATCGTTACTGATCGTTTCCCGGTCGATGGCATACCAAAGCGCTTCCCGCACTGCCGTTTCCTGAACTGGACTATTCTCGCGACTGCTATTGGCTACGATCATATTGGTATTCATTGCATCACTTCGGATCACTTGATAATCACCGGATTCAGCCAATTGGTCCATGGCTTCGACATCGATACTATCTGCTCCCCGGTCATCGGTGAACACAAAGTTGATTTCTCCTTTTTGCAATGCCAGGAATGTTGTTTCTCCAGCCGGAAGAACCTTGGATGTGATTTTCTTGATTGCAGGTGCACCACCCCAATAGTCTTCATTGGCTTCAAACGTGGCATTCTCTTCAACTTTATGAGCAGTAAGCTTGTAAGGTCCTGTGCCGTGGAAACCACTTACTCCGTCTTTGGTTCCCCCATCCTTGAAATCCTTGGGTGATATGAAGACGTAAGGTCTTGTCATGGACAATTCCACCAGTGCCGGATAATAGGCTTCCGACAGCACCAACTCCACCGTATACTCATCGATAACTTTTACACTTATGATTTTGGTAGACAGCTTGATCCAGACATGTTTTTCGGCATTCGCCTGTACTGCATCGATATTTTGTTTAACCGCCTCTGCGTTGAATGGCTCTCCATCATGGAATTTCACATCTTGTCGCAGATGAAAAGTATAGGTCTTGCCATCCTCGGAAATATCCCATGATTCAGCCAACAATGGCTTGATTCCGTCAGGCGTGTTTTCCACCAGAGACTCATATACCATCCCTTGTGCAGGCATGGAGCCTGTGTACAGATGAGGGTTCATATCATTAATATCTTTGGCAGAAGCATAGATAAGTTCCGTTTGTACTTGGCTATTGGCAGGCTCCGTTTGGGCGCTCTCTGTCTCTTTTGGGCTCTGTCCGCATCCGGCGAGCAGCGCAATGGCAGACACCAGCAATAGTATAGATGTAAAAGTAAGACGCTTTTTCACAACATTTCCTCCTGATGATTAAGTTACAAGCAGACCTTGTAGGTTACATCGGACCACTCCGATTGCAGTACCATCTTCCGATCGCTGTTATCCCCAGATTTTTTTGATTCTCTTTTCCAAAGAGAAAATCCGGGGATAAAGGCGACCGCTTCGCTTCTTCAGATTGGTTCTGCACTCTCCGTTATGATGTAAACATCAGGTTCAACTTGATTAATTTGAGATGTAATTAACCCTATTACTCAAAGTCCGGTGCAGATCATGCGGATATCCTCGTCAAAGGATTGGATCACAAAGGCGTCGGACAAGTGCTGATCCGGGTGTGCCTCAGCCACTTCCTGAATCTTCGCCTCATATTTAGCGATAAATTGATCAATGGTTGGGCAGCTTACATCCAGATGTCTGGCAATGCCCTGAATGATTTTGATGCGGTAGTAATCTTCCTTGGGCATACGGGGGATGTCCAGTTCCCCTTCGTGGTTCATGAACGTTTGACGGAATGGGACTGCTGAAAAGTCAAAATATTTCCCTTCCGAATTGGGTTCCGAGAATGGATCAATCAATAATGAGGTGTACCGTATGTATAATAAATACTCTTGATGAATGACCTGCAGCTGATTAAAATTCTCGATATCCTGGCGTGATATACTCTCTAATCGGACCGGATAGTTGTCATCCGTCATGAATTGAAGCAGGTTCACTCCCTGGATATGGAGTCGGTCCGTAATATTCTTAATCTCCTGCCACTGTGCCCGCATTTCCCGTATCAAAACTTGTGTAATCGGACCTTCAGGATACATCTTGTATATGTATTTCTGAATATTCGATGCTCCAAAAATGGCTTCTAATGAGAAGTCATTCATGAACAAGGGTGGATGCACGTACAACGAGATATTTCTCGTTTCCGCCTCCAGTGGGGATCGCATCACTTCCAGCGCAATACCCAAACGCTCATACACTTGGCATAGCTTACTGACCTGTTCAGACGGGGAACGAGTGGAACCGATATAAACCTTTTTCTTAACCCCTGTAGTAATCACATGATTTGACGGATGTTCGTGCATCCAACGGGTATCTCCAAGGTAGGTAGAGAAACTGATCACTTCCGGCGCTGCATTCCGCTCTCTCATATAATGGGTCACGAGTCGATTCGACCCAAACGTTGGAGAAATCAAAATGATACACTTCAGTTGTTTGATGAATTCATCATTCATTTGTTCCAGTACATCGATATACGCATCGGTGGTAACCGCCAAAATGAGTGTATCCCATTTACCATCAATGGTGTCATATCCCTTGAACACATGATCACCATAACACTCACCTGCGAGCGATTGATGTATCTCATTTTGAATGCTGACCTGAATGCGCCCATTGCTCTGTTCGAGGGCTGCGAATACGGACGCTGAACGAACCGATGGTCTCCCCGCAATGCCTATACAGCAATTGAGATGATCTTTGAGCGTTACCGCAAGCTGAATGGATGCAGGTCCGGTTCCGAGTATCAGGATTCGCTGAAGATTGCTCATATAAGCCTCCTTAATTCAATGTTCAATCTGTAATCCATTTGGATTTGGACGCACTTGGATGCACTTGCATGGCTATGCTTTTTGATACAACGCAATATCAAACACATCATCCGGGCGCAGGATCTGGTCCACCAGCTTCCACTTGCTGCTGTCCGTCTCTTTCATTGGATAATTAAACAAGGACTTCAACTGGTCACCATATCTCATGGCTACAACCACCTGTGCATTCGTCAGAGCATGTAGTTGATCGAGCAGATCATATTTAGGGGCCACGGTAGAGCTGAAAATGATATGGGTTGCTTCCTTGGTATACTCCAGATTTTCCAGCAAGGTTGACTGCAAACGAATCTTCAAGCCCGCGCCCAGCGTCTCCACCACCTTCTGCCCGAGTGTAATGGATTCTTCATCAACATCGATTCCGACGACCTGTGCACCTGTTCGCTTGGCGATGAGTAATGGTGTCATGGGGAAGGAACCGGAGCCTACCAACAACACTTTCGAATCGGAGGTAACATGGAAACTACCGAATTCTTTATCGATACACTCTTCGATGTTTTTGAAATAATCGGCAATCTGCACATCCCCGTTCTCTAACTTCAATGCACGATATTTCTCCATGATCGCCACACACTGGGCGGATTTATTTCTTAACTGCCATATAAGCGAATCAAGTTCTTCCAGCTCTGAATGCTGCAACTGTTCCCAGGCAGCCTTATTCTCCTGATCGGTCACAAAGCGGGAGTAGTCATTGATCACAGCCTCCAGCTCCGAACTATGCTGAATCGTATGATCATACTTGCTCGCGAGCTTATCGAATTTCTCTGCAAATTCACTCAAACATGTCTGAAAATGGACCAATGTGATCATTTCTTTTCCCCCTATACGTTGTCTCGATCATGTATCATGTACCTCATGCGTTTACAGCGCTCCATTCTGCTGGAGCATCTATGAAGGCTTTGCCCTGTGCCACAATGCCAACCGATCCCTCAATCGTAATACTCCCAAGTTCTGCGCCATTCCACTGGGCCGCCACTTTGATCGCACCACCAGGCTGCTTGATGTACTGCGTAATCTGCCGCTGTTGGCTCCACGCGAGATAGGCTCCGACGGAGGCCGTACCCGAACCACACCCTCTCTCCCAGATCAGACTATCCAGCTCAGGAACATAGATGAGTGGGGCCATTTCTTCCGAGTGCGATTGATATAACAAGATACCGATCAGCTTATCTCCCATTGTTAATCCCAGTAACCTTGCAAGGGTCTGTGCCCTCTTCTTCATCGTATCGTCGAAGTCATCGACTTCAATCACGATATGGATGAACTCAGTGTAACGGATGATTACCATATCCAGCTCGATGCCTTCGTACCGGATTGTTCGCTGCTCGATCTGTTTGGGAACCGGCATGGTTACCTGGCAATCGTATTCGTTCTGCTGCTTCTTCACATGGCACATGATCAATTGATCGGTTCCGGAAACCTCCAGCGCGATGTCCATCGATTCCTGATGTGCCAGTCCTGCTTCGGATGCGTGGTGTGCTGCAAGTGCCATACAGGCATTGCCACAGAACTCGCCTCCGGCCATTTCCAGACGTGCCACAGCTTCCGGTCTCCTCGTTGGCTCAATGAATCCCACTTGTTCAGCGTAAACGTTATCATACGACATTAGACGCGTCGCAATATGATTGTATTGCTCGGCTACATGATCCGTTTTAACCAGAATCGTCATGTTTTGGGTGGGACTGAACTTGATAAAATCGATCTCCTGTTTCATCGCAGCGACTACTCCTGTTCTTCTTTTTATCTAATAGTAATTATTACGATTAAAAGGTCGAGAAAAATATAGCACATCTTTTTGGGGAGCGTCAACAAATATTTCCATTTCAAAAATAAAATTTCATAATACCTTTAGCTTCCCTTCCTGTAAGAAAACCCAAACAGAGCTGACGCTTCTGCGCCAGCCCTAGCCATAATTACACCATCTGATAAGATTCAACAAATACGAAAAACGGTTGCCACAGAACGGAACCGTTTCGATCTGGATATGATCCAGGGATTTACTGTACCTATCACTCCTGATGTGCTTGCACATTGTGCAGTGCCTGTTCAGCCAGTGCAGCCAGAAGATGTGCTCCTAGCGGCAATGCCCGTTCATCCACATCAAAGCCAGGGTGATGCCACTCATTCGGGCCAGAGGTGCCCAGGAAGAGGAACAGGCCCGGAACTTCTTTTTGATAAAAAGAGAAGTCCTCTCCTGCCGGAGAAGGCAGCGGTCTGATGCTGTTCAGTCCAATCTGGCTTGCAACTTGCTCCGCCGCAGATGCCAGAGACTCATCGTTGACCACAGCAGGTGGTCCCTGAATCCAGCGAACCGTAGCCCGTGTGCCATAGGCCGCCGCAACACCGGCTACCACCTGATTGAAACGCTCGCGAATCCGCGCACGCACTTTCTCATCAAAGGTACGCACTGTGCCATCAAGTATCGCTTCATCGGGAATAACGTTCCAGGCTGTGCCGCTATGTAGCTTGGTGACGCTGATTACAGCGCTCTCCTGTGCTCCCACATTGCGACTCACAATGGCCTGTAATGCCGTAACAATGTGGGCAGCAACCACAATTGGATCAATGCCTGCTTCCGGCACGGCTGCGTGTGTGCCTACACCTTCCACTTTGACAACAAAACCGTCTGCTGCTGCCATCAATGCACCTTCCCGAATACCCACCGTCCCCACCTGGAGATCAGGCTTGTTATGCAACCCAAATACGGCCCGAACATCGGACAATGCGCCGCTCTGGATCACTTGTCGTGCACCCGTTGCTTTTTCCTCCGACGGCTGGAACAACAAGCGTACTTTCCCAGGGAGCGTGGACTCGCGCTGTTTCAGTAATCGTGCAGCACCGATCAGAATCGCCGTGTGTGCGTCATGTCCGCAAGCGTGCATCTTCCCATCTACCTGGGAGGCAAAATCAAGCTTTGTCTCTTCCTGAATGGGCAGCGCATCAATATCTGCTCTTAGGGCGACCACAGGTCCGTCCCCTTGGCCTACTTCAGCGACGAGCCCTGTCCGCAGCACATATTCGTCTGCAATACGGACGCCTTCCTCTTCAAGCCAGCTGCGAATAGCAGCTGTCGTCTCCCTTTCCTCGCCGGACAATTCCGGGTTACGATGCAGGTGTCGCCGAATGGTGATTAAACGTTCCGCGAATGCTTCCGCCCGTTCACCGTGAAGTTCATGCTCGGGGCCCTGTACTTGTTGGTCAGAATGCTGCTTGGGCTGTTCCAGATCACTTTTCATCACATGGCCTCCCATTCGTATATATTCACTGCTATATTAACTGCCTAACTCTATCCGATTGCAGCTTCCTGTTCCTTGGATTCCAGTGCAAATTCACTGAGTCCCTGCTCTGCCAGAATCTCACGCAACAATTCGAATGAACGAATTCGCTTGGTAAAGTCCCGTGTAGCTGTAGTCACAATGAACTCTTCCACAGCAAACTCCTGCTGGAACTTCAGCAGTGCCTGACCTACGCTTTCCTTCGTACCCCGGGTCACACTTGGCTCCAAAATCTCGATCCGATAGGTTTCGTTTGATTGACGGCCGAATTCTTCCGCCTGTTCCACAGAACCGACAGTGAGTACTTTCCCACTCTCCAGATGGATCTTCACCAGCATATGCTCGCTCGCAAGTCCTTCCGCTTCCTCCTCACTCTCGGCCACAATTAACGATATGGCCAGTGCAGCGTAGGGCTCTCGTCCCTGGGAACGATCAAATTGTTCACGATATACACGGATCGCTTGAAGCGCTACCTCTATATTACTGTTAATGAACAGTGAAAAGACATATGGGAGTCCCAGTTCCGCAGCCATGCCCGCACTATCGACACTTGCTCCAAGTACGTACAGCTCCGCTGGAATGTCCGACACTGGCGAAGCGCTGAGACCTGCAAGTGGATGCGACTGATCTTCAAGCGGCTCATTGTGGATGTATCGTTTCACCTGAACAATTTTCTCTTGAAGAGATGCGGCTTCCTGAATACCTTCCTGCAACGCCTGTGTCGAACGTGGTAACCCGCCTGGTGCACGACCGATTCCCAGGTCAACTCTTCCTGGTCCGAGCGCGGCGAGGATATTGAAATTCTCGGCGACTTTGTATGGACTATAATGCTGGAGCATTACTCCGCCAGACCCCAGCCGAATCCGCTTTGTATGCGCAAGCAAGTGGGAGATGAGTACTTCCGGGGAGGAACCTGCAACATGCCCTGAATCATGGTGCTCCGACACCCAGAACCGATGGAATCCCAGCTGCTCTGCCCGCTGTGCCAGCTCAATCGTATGCCGAAAAGCATCCACCGCCGTTTCCCCTTCATAGATGGGAGTCTGATCCAAAATGCCAACACGAATACTCATATCCTTCTCCTCCTTGATTGTGCTGAACCTCTGTTCTTGAATCTTACAAACAATCTATAACTTCCGCAGCAGTTCCCCGAAGGGCTCTGCCAATGGCGAATATTCTTCTTTTAAAGTAACGACGCTGATCTGCAACGATACACCTGCTACCTCATGTACCTGAATGGGGAACAGCTCCTGATTTTGCACTTCCTTCTTCACCGTGAGTCCCGGGAGAAAGGCAATGCCTGCCCCTTGCATAACCAGTTTCTTCGCCGTCTCCGAATTATCGACATGGTATGTAATATTCGGCGGATGTTCCAGCGAGTCGAAAGCCCGGTGAATGCGAAGCCAGTCCAGTGAACCACATTCAAAAAAGACCAGTTGCTCATTCCGGATAGCTTCCATGCTGACATGCCCGCTCTCAATGAATGGATGCCCTTTGTACACATAGAGCTGAATCGGATCTTCATAAAAAGCAACCGTACGGATCGCAGGATGCATGACCTTGCGCACAAAAGCAAGATCGATCTCCTGACCAAGCAGTTTGGCAATCAGCTGATCCGTCGTTGCGGTCGTCAATTTGATATTAATTTCGGGGTAAGCTTCCTTGATCTTGGGTAAAAAATCGGGAATGACATAGTTGGATACCGATACTGTACTACCAAGTCGAAGAGCATCCGGTGTTGATCGCCGTTGCTGAATCTTCTGCTTGCCCTTCTGAATCACTTGCAGCACTTGCTGCGCATATGGCAGGAATTTACGGCCTTCCTCTGTCAGCACAATTTGTTTGCCAAGCCGATCAAACAACTTGCAGCCCAGCTCCCTTTCCAGTGACTGAATGCGAGCTGTGACCGAAGGTTGGGACAAGAAGAGTACTTCGGCAGCCTTATTGAAGCTTCCATAATGATTGATATATACAAATGCTTCAATATTCTCGATATTCATGAGCGCCTCCGTATCCACGTCCGCAGACGTTTGATCTTATATTGATTTATCCAATACACTTACTTGGTTTTATGATATCGTAATCCCATCCTTTTCCAGTGTCAATAACAATTCATCCAGCGAGCGATCCAAACGTGTAGTAACATCCGCCGAGAGTACAAATTTCCCATCATCCAGTCGTTCAATTCCCTGATCCACTGCATACACGCCACCCAAGATATGTCTTCCACCAAGGGCTGCCAGAACAGGTTTCAATGCATAATCAATGGCGAGCAGATGAGCTATAGAGCCACCAATAACGAGCGGAAGTGTCAACTTGCCCCGTAACCCTTCTTGCGGAATCAGATCCAGGAACAGCTTGAGTACTCCCGAGTACGATGCCTTGTATACCGGTGTAGCCACAATAACTGCATCCGCCGCTTCCACGACAGCAAGTGCATCACGAATGAATGAGCTGTCAAACCGGGCTTGCACCAGATCCTCAGCAGGCAGATCCACAACATGAATGACTTCAACGGTGATGCCTGCCTCCGTTAATTTCTGGCTGCTGTAATCCGTCAGACCTGTCAAACGCGAACGTTTGGAAGGTGATCCTGCAATAATGACAACATGTGACATGAATTTCTCCTCCTCAAGCGTAAACGGCTGTCGCCGTCCTCTGGTGGCACAGCTACCGTTTCGCAGTGAAATATAAAAATGGAAAGGGTGAAACTTATAAATTCTTATATTTTGGAATAGCGGTCAAGCCGCTCCTTTTACTTTAGGGTCCAGCCGATCGCGAATATCGTCTCCAATCAGATTAACCGCCAGTACAAACAACGTGATCGCCAGACCCGGGAACGTACATATCCACCAGGCAACCGTCAGATAACCTCTACCTTGCGAGAGCAATGCGCCCCAATCCGGAATTTCCTTCAACACCCCAAGTCCCAGAAAACTGAGTCCGGAGCCCGTCAGGATTGATGTCCCTACGCCCAGCGTAGCCATGACCAGCAAGGGGGACAACGAATGTGGCAGTACATGTTTCCAAAAAATACGGGTATTGGAACCGCCCAGTGAACGTGTTGCTGTAATGAAAGGGAGACCTTTGACTGATATGACCTGCCCACGCATCACCCGTGCGTAGCCCGGAATGGAGGAAACCGCAACAGCCAGTGCAATGTTCATCAGTCCTGGCCCAAGAGCAGCTGCAACAGACAATGCAAGGAGCACGCCGGGTACAGCCATCAGAATATCGACAGCCCGCATCGTGACAGTATCAACAATTCCTCCGGCATAACCGGAGATAATACCAAGCGCACTACCGACAATACCGCCCACTAGAACGGAAGCAAATCCAATGAGCAGCGAATCCCTGCTTCCATGCACAACCACACTGAAGATATCCCTGCCAAAATAGTCCGTCCCGAACAGATGCGTAGCAGAAGGAGCCTGCAGTATGGCATCCGTCATCATCTGAGTTGGATCATAGGGCGCAATCCAGCCCGGTACAATCGCACATGCCACGGTAAACACCACCACCAGCAATGCTGCATAAAAGAATAATCGGGATACCGCGAATGAGACGCGATAACGCCAAGGGCGGCGATTCCACAGATGGATACGTCCTACACTGCCGGCCCATGCTTTTTTGTCACCAGCCAAAGGTTTCATGCTCATGAGCAACAACTCCTCCTTTCATACTCCGTGTCAGGACACTTCTGACTGTTCTATCCGATATCATGTTCGGACTGCACGCCGAACCCGGGGATCAATGTACGAATACGAGATATCCACCAGCAGGTTCAAGACCACATAGATAATGGATGTAAAGAAAACAACGCCTTGCACCACTGGCAGATCCTTGGCCATTAGCGCATCCGCAATAATTCGGCCGATCCCCTGTCTGGAGAAGACGGTCTCCACCACAACGGTTCCCGCAAGCAGATCACCGATCAGCATGCCGATTACCGTTACAGCAGGAATAAGCGCATTACGCAGTGCATGGCTATACATGATTGCACGCTCCGAAAGTCCTTTGGCCCGTAATGCCACGATAAACGGTTCATTGATGACTTCCAGCATGCTGTTCCGCACCATCCGTACGATAAACCCTGCACCCACGAGACCCAGCGTAGCTGCCGGAAGAACCAGTGAGCTGAATCCGTCGGAACCCATCGCCGGGAACCAGCCAAGCTGTACTGAAAATAACAGGATGAGCAGAATCCCCGTCCAGAAGGTTGGCATCGAGATGCCAAACAGTCCAACGAGCCGGGCGACAAAATCAATCACGCCATTGCGATGAATTGCAGACAATACACCAAGTGTAATCCCAATCGTGATGGCAATGATTGAGCTGAGTGCGGTCAAAGCCAGTGTGGCTGGAAAATGTTCCAGTATTTTTGGCAGAACTGGATCGGAATTGATCATTGATTTACCGAAATCCCCACGCAGCATATCACCGAAATAGTTCGCAAACTGGATGTAAAACGGTTGATCCAGTCCAAGCTGAACCCGCAGATTCTCGATCATCTCCGGGGTAGCCGAGGATGGGTCCAGCATGAGCAGAACCGGATCACCCGGCAGAAGATACATGATGCAGTACACCAGCACCGAAGCTCCGAAAATAACCAGAAGCGATGTTGCAAGTCGTGACAGTATCGTTTGAACCATACCGGGATATCTCCTTCCTCAATCTGGATTGGCCGTTCCTATAGTGCGTGTTCAAAAAGACCAGTTTTCAGTACCGAGAAGATGGAATGAAGCTAGAAATGGAGTAGCGGAGCGTAGGAAACTACGTGAGCAACTGAAATGTTTCCGAAGGAAACATCCTTCGTAAGCCCCCCGCTTATTTCGGCTGAATTTCATATTCGATGCTGATCATGCCATTAGGCATGACTCGTAATCAAAAGTGGACTTTTTGAACAACCTCTGTTAGGGCTGAATGCGGACGTCGTTAAAGAGTGGATAACCCAATGAATCAAACTTGATGCCTTCGACCTTTTTGGATGCAGCGACGGTATACGGGAATACATAGATCGGCAGAATTACCGCTTGCTCAATCAGGTATTGCTGGATTTGATTGTAGATCTGAACACGTTTATCAGGATCCGTCTCGACCGCTCCCTGCTCTAACAGTTCATCGATCTTTGGATCAGACAAACCGGACAATGTCGGGCGCTCGCCCTCTGCACTCGTATGGTAGAAAGCGTACAAGGCATTTGGGTCAGAATTGACCTGACTGTTTCCATAGAGATCATAATCCCAGTTCTGATAGATGACTGTTGCGATATCTTTTGTAATCTCGACTTCAACAGCAATGCCAACCTGTTTCAACTGTTGCTGGATAATGGCGGCAATGTCATTGCGTTTCTCCCGATTGGGCGAACCATCGACATAACGCAGGGTCAGTTTCTGGCCGTCTTTTGCACGAATACCGTCAGCGCCTTTCACCCAGCCTTGTTCATCGAGCAGCTGATTGGCTTTGTTGATGTCCGGGTTAATGCTACCTTCCAGCGATGCATCATAACCCAGGATTCCAGGAGACAGTGCAGACCATGCTCGTTCGTAGTTGCCCAGATACAATGTTTTGACAATCGAATCTACATCTACGGCGGATTGTACTGCCTGCCTTACTTTCACATCGTCCCAAGGCGCTTTGCGCAGATTGAAAAAGAGTGTGTACGGCAACCCAACTGTGTTGGCCTGTAACAATTGCTGGTTCGGATCGTTTTTCAAAGCAGCAATATTTTGCGGGGGAACCGTCTCGGCAGCGAGTACCTGACTACTCTGAACACTTCCGATACGCGTCGCTTCTTCCGGTACAATCTTGAATGTGATCGTATCCACATGTGGTGCAGCTTTATTTTCAACCGTCTCAGGTCCCCAGTTGTAATCCTTGTTTTTGGCAACGACGATATCCGCATTTTCATCCCATTTCACAAAGGTATACGGACCTGTGCCCACCGGATTTTTACCTAGCTGGTCACCATATTTTTGAGCAGCTGTTGGGGATACGATCCCCAGAAGTGCCTGGCTCAAGTTACCGAGAAAGGCTTGCGATGGTGATTCCAGATTTACCTTGATGGTATATTCATCAATGACTTCGGAGGAGCTATACGGTCTAATCAGGGCCAGAGAATTGGCAGCTTTGGTGGCCGGGTCGATCACCCGGTCCAGATTGTATTTCACGGCTTCCGCATTAAACGGTGTACCATCATGGAACTTCACGCCTTCACGCAGCTTGAATGTATAACTCTTGCCGTCTTTGGATACGCTCCATTCCGTGGCAAGCCAAGGTTTGATGGAACCATCAGGCAGCTGCACGACCAGATTGTCGTAGATCGTCCGGATGGCGCGTACCGTTACAGCAAGCCCACTACGATGAGGGTCAAGCGTATCCGGTGAAGTGGCGAGTGCAAAAGTCAGGTTGCCTCCTTCGGCTTGCCCGGCCTGCCCCCCGCCTGATGCCTGTGCCGTACTGTTCGTGCTGCCTCCCGTCGCTCCGCAACCGGATAATACAATCACCAATACTGCTGCCAATGCCATATATTTCATCCATGAGATAGACCTGTTCATATCGCTTCCCCCTCTGTGTATACAGGTGTCATTAAATTGATGTTTATACCAATACTCTTTATATCCTATGAGTTAAGTCGGTTTTAAGATAGTACGAAACCTAGTAATTACTTTATTACCGTTTGGAGAACACAACAGACTAAATCAGATGCTCGTTCGCTCCCTATCCGTTATGCCAAATCAGATACAACTTGCTTCTTCGCAGCCGTATAACGGTTAACCGGAATCTGTACCCCAAGGTTACCTCGCAATGTATCGTGTTCATAGTCCGTACGATACAGACCGCGTTCTTGCAGAATCGGAACAACCAGTTCCACAAAATCAGACAATCCACTTGGCAGCTCCGAAGCAATAATGAAACCATCCGCTACTTCCGTCTCGAACCATTCCTGAATCTTGTCAGCAACCTGCTCCGGTGTGCCCAGGAATTTGCTACGCGGTGTTGCTGCCCGCAGAGCCACTTCACGCAAGGTCAATCCCTGCTCTTTGGCATCCTTCTTGATCTTGTCGGTTCCACTGCGGAAACTATTGCTTCCAATGCCATTCAGCTCCGGGAACGGTTCATCCAGCGGATATTGGGAGAAATCATGGTGTTCGAAGAAACGTCCCAGATAATCCAGCGCTTTATCAATGGTAACCAGACTTGCGATCTCCTGATATTTCTGTTCAGCTTCCTCTTCCGTCCGTCCAACAATAGGATTGATGCCTGGCAGAATAACAATATCCTGTGAAGAACGTCCATAGGAAGCCGCCCGTGTTTTCACATCCTTATAAAATGCCTGTGCATCTTCAATCGTATCGTGTCCGGTAAAGACAGCATCCGCTTCTTGCGCCGCCAGCGTTTTGCCATCTTCCGATGAACCTGCCTGGAAAATCACCGGCTGTCCTTGCCGTGAACGGGCAATATTGAGCGGACCTTGTACGGAGAAAAACTCTCCTTCATGATTAAGCGTGTGCAGCTTGGATGGATCAAAGAAGACACCGCTCTCTTTGTCTCTCACAAAGGCATCATCTTCCCAAGAGTCCCACAACCCTTTGGTTACCTGTAAATATTCCGCGGCAATGCGATAACGTTCCGGATGCGAAGGGTGACTGCTCTTGCTATAGTTCTTCGCTGTACCTTCCAGCGGAGAAGTCACGACGTTCCAGCCTGCACGGCCATCACTGATCTGATCGAGGGAACCGAACTGTCTGGCTACGGTGAACGGATCACTATAGGATGTCGAGAGGGTGCCTACCAGTCCAATATGTGAAGTAACGGCAGCCAAAGCGGAGAGGATACTGATTGGTTCGAAGCGATTGAGGAAATGCGGAATCGATTTCTCGGTAATATACAGACCGTCTGCGATAAAGACCAGATCGAACTTGCCTTCCTCCGCTTTCAGTGCCTGACGTTTGTAGAATCCAAAGTTAACGCTGGCATCCGACAGAACCTCCGGGTGTCTCCATGTGGTGTTGCTTCCTCCAACCCCATGAATAATGGCTCCAAATTTCAAACTGCGTTTCGCTGTCATATGCACTCCGCCTTCCTTGGATTAGAATCTTCAAAAGAATGATCAAGGGCCAACTGAACTGATTACGTATGCGAAATAACTTAAAAGTTAACTATTCCTATGAGTTTGGTTTGTTTTAATTTCACAAATCTTATCACTGCCCCGTTAAAGGGTCAACAGCGTGACTAATAGATTTTTTCTATATGAACATTGAAGATGTAAATAAGACCATTTACATCCCAAGAGAGCTATAACTTATTGAACGTTCCGGCTGCTGTACAAATGCGATCTTGCATCATGCAGCAACCGGAACGGCTTGCTCCAAAGGTATATATCAACTCCCGTTAGACTGCTGCCGCTTCGTCCGCTCGTGCCAGAAGTTCAGCCAGCTTCTCCAGATCAGGTTCCAGCAAGGCTTCAAACTTGCCGTCCCCTCCCACTTCAATAACGGGTACATGCCGAATGCCATATTTTGCTTCAAGCACATCACGCAGCACGTCATTGCCCTGCACTTCAATGTTCTCAAAAGGCTGGTTTCGCTCTGTCAGAAATGCTTTCACTTCCCCGCAGAAATGACAGCCTGTTTTGCTCCACAGCACGACTTTTTTGGTTGATGATGACATCGACATACCTCCTGATTAGTTTTAAGATCAAGGTCTGGGTGATTAACTATGAACGACCTAGACCCTCAATTCCCATCTGTTAAATAAGAATTATGGCTCTAAATGTACTCCTGTGCCCTTCCTGCGTCAATGGATCTGCTAATAGAATAAACCTATAACCAAATAGAAAGATTAAATTATAAATTTGAAAGATGGCTTATTTTACAGGAATGAATCGCACTGCTTCAGTAGTCTAGCTACCAACTCATATGTAATATTCGGATGCGGAATGAATCAGAGCGATTACACAGGGTACCGCTACATTTTCCATTCCGCATCATGCTGCTGATTCGCATAAACAGATCGCCTGACATTACAGATCGGGGTTCAAGAGCTGAGGTGGGGCGATAATGGGCCAGCCTTCTTCCATCGAATTAAGTTGGTCCGCAGACACGCTGATAATATGCCCAGAATGTACACCCCAACGTTCTGCCGCATAGACCGATACAAATCGTCTCCGCTTGTCTCCGCTGATCTGATATCGAATCTCGGGTGCATCCACTGCAGCAACAATACTTCCTTCTGCCCAGCCATTGTGAGAACCATGAACCGCTGTCGTATGCACCTGTTGTGATTCCCTCGGCCATCCTTGCACGTCCCCCGCTGATATCAGTGCTTCTCCGGCAGGAATGGCGAGCAGGTCCGGTTTGGCAACCTGAACAGGAGATATTCCACGCGGTACAGGGATGTTCAACTTACGCCGCCGGCCGCCAGTTAAAGTATAGACATCTCCTTTGGCATCGGACAGGAACGAACCTTCCGGGTAGAAGTCATAACTGTGTCTGAACTGTAATGCTGGATCTTGGCTGCCCTGCGTTGAGATTCGCTGACGCGGATCCATTGGGTTTGTGTCACCCTCCTCTTGTTGACCGGATGGGGTACCAGAGGTTTGTTGTCTAGCCAAGCGGGAGGTTTCGGCAACCAGCGCATGGGGATCTCCCCACTTTTGGCTATAAAACTGCTCGTTATCCTTATTCACTACAGCAAAGTCTTGCTCACCCAAGGCTTTCATACTGACACTTCCGAAGTGGTGGATAAAAGCATCCCCGGCTACCGCAAGCTGGTATCCTGCCAGCTTCACCCGAATGATCCAGTCATCATCTTCGAAATTGCCCACCGCGTACCCTTCGTCCAGATAACCTACCCGTTCCAGCAGCTCCCGTGAGAACAGCCAGCAGAATCCGACCAGGCGATCGGTTATTCGATGTTTGTCTGCATCCGGACGATTATGTGTAGCGGCAAAAGGCCACATCTCTTCTACCTCACGGTACGGAACCTGAATCTGCTGATCCCCGCCAATATAGTTGGTCACCGGACCCACTACACCAATCTTCGGATCACTGGCAAGACAAGTCATCATGTTATCCAGCCAGCCTGGAGTAACGAGCGTATCGTTGTTCAACACGATGATATGTCGTCCTCTCGCCATCATCAGCCCATGATTGACACCTCCGGCAAACCCCCGGTTCTTATCCAGGGATGCCACCCTCACCATGCCGCCTTTGCGGAGCATGGCCTCGGCAGTTCCATCCTTGGAGGCATTATCCACAACAATGATTTCGAAAGGGGCAGGGGTATGTTTCTCGATACTGGACACACATTGCAGCACATACTCCCGCTGATTGTACGTGGGGATAATGATGCTAACTCCTTCAAAAACAAGACCAAACGAGCTCTGTCCCTGGCGGACACCTTCGTTGTATCCTCTGGTATACCCCTGTTTGTAGAGCCTGGCGCCTTTGGGTGTGCGCCTGCTTTTGCCTTTACGTCTGGATTTCCGTATTGAGCGACGACCTGCTGCATGCAGGACTGCCATGTCAGATCGCGAGACATCGTGCTGTGTGACACGGCGGGCCGCTTTTTTTTCGTTGCTTATGCTGCCATTCCTGTTGTTTTCACTGCGGCTGTTGTCACTGTGAGTGCTGATATTTGGAGTGATGTTGTGATGACTGTGCCCCTTTCGACGGACGACGTTTCGAGCCTTTACCTTGTTGCTACGGCTATGACGTTCTTCCCCGCGCTGTTGATCGGGTGTGCTCATGTTGCTCCCTCCATTTCCACTTGTCCGTGAGGCTAACACACACATGACCAGCCCTCGGACGGTCCACTAGAGTTGAAGTTCTCCTGTTACCAGTTTGTCAGCCAAATGTCCAAAATCCAGAGCAACCTTGCCGAGCTCACCTGCAATTCGCCGACACAGAATGACCGCCGGAATTCCCGCCGCCACCAACGCGATATCAAAAGCATGTTCTGCGGTTTGCTGCATCACCCTCGGAATATCCATGACTCCTGCCACAGAACCAATGATGCCTGTGACATGAATCCCTCTGCTATGCAGCAGTGCCGCAAGCTCTGGTGCCTGGCTGCCTATGAGCAGAACCCGCCGTCCTTGCAGCAAGGGCAACACCAGACCGGACTGATGCAGACTGTAATTGATCGTGGAACTGGTCAATTTCAGCCGGGACCAGTCAATCCCGAAGTGGCGCAATACCGGGAATAACAGCCCCTGGAATGTCGGCGCCCGCGAGATCGGCACGCCAACCCAGTCGACGGCCTGTATGGCTTCCGCAAGCATCGCGCGGATGTCGGGGGTTGAGCATGGCACCCCTGCATAGGGCAGAAACGGTGCCAGCTCCTGCACTTCCTGACCTGGCAGCACCGTATCGGCTGCCAGCGTGAGCAGTTCGCCATCTCCGAGGCGAACGACAGACAAGGGGCGCTGCGCATCCAGCGCCGCCGTGATGTGTCCAGCCATCTCATGAGGGCTGGACAGCCGGGCCAGGCTGGGCGCATATTGGCGGAATCCCGCCGCGATCAGATCTGCCGCCGCCACGGCAGGCAGAATGTGATCCGGCGGGATGTGCTGCGCCACCAGCGCCTCCCCGCCGGCGAATACGCCGTCGCGGTAGCCCTCGGCGTAGCCGCCGGGCACGGCCTCCGCCTGCACTGTGTGCTCCGCGGGCGGAGGCGGCAAGCCCTTCGCGCTGCCCGCCTTCGCGCCGGCAGCGCCTCCCCGCCCTGCGGGGGCGGCACCCTTCGGGTGTGTCGCCTGGCGCGGGGCGGGGCCAGCACCGCTGGCAGGCATCGCCTGTGGCGTGCTGGCTTGCGGTGCTGGCATGGGCGCACGGCGCATCTCCGTGCGCTGCTTGGCGCGGGCAGCGGCACGCCGGCCCCGCGCTGATGCAGGCCTGCGCCCAGCAGTGGCCTGGCGCAGGCCGGCTTTGCCTTTGCCGGTGCGGCTGGCTCTTGCCGCTCTGCTCGCGCCCGCAGAGCCAGCTTTGCCTGCTCTGCCAACAACACTGCCTGTGCTGCTGGCTTTCCTTGCAGCAGCCTTATGCGCTGCGCCTGCAGATGTACCCGCTTTGGTCAGGGTACTACGTTTCCCTGACTTCACACCTCTGACTCCAGCAGACCCTGTACCTGCTGCTGCCGGAGTGCCACTGCCCATAAATACGGCCGGGTGGATGCCCCGGGGTTTACCCGACACGGAGGCCTTAGCGGCCCCGGTGCGTGTCACTACTCTCACGCCATTCCCTCCTTTGGCATGCACGAGGATTGTCGCTGCGCAAAGCGCCGGAGCATCCTTCCAGCTCCGGCGCAGAGTGTTCTGCTCCCATGGGGCACCGCACAGCGGCAGCATCAGTCGCATATATTTTAGGGTAATTGTCCTTTCATACGGACAGCTGCTTCCTGGAGCGATTCAAATGTACCTGCATCACTCCAGTATTTCTGCAAAATGTCGTATTCCAGTCCGCCAGCAGACGCGTAGTGATTATTCACATCCGTAATTTCAAGTTCTCCACGCGCAGACGGCGCAATGTTGCGAATCAGGTTAAATACATGATCGTCATACATGTATATGCCCGTCACACAATAAGAGGTTTTCGGCTGGCTTGGCTTCTCCTCAATGTACGAGATTCGCTCTGGATGCTTTGGATCAAAAACAGGCACCCCGTAACGTCGTGCATCATCCACCTCTTTGAGCAGAACTCGTGCTGTGCCAGCAGGCTGCTGCATGTAACGATCCACATAAGGCTTCAGATCATCGCTGAAGAGATTATCACCGAGAAGCACAACGAATTTTTCGCCAGGAAGGATAAATGTGGTCGCCAGATCCAACGCTTCCGCAATCCCGCCTGCCTTTTCCTGAATGCGATAAGTCAACTTGACCCCATGATCCGCTCCCCCACCAAGATACTCTGTATATAACCCGGCGGAATGTTTGTTGATCACAATCAATAGTTCATCAATGCCTGCCTGACGGAGCCTGTCGATGCCATACATAATCATCGGATGTTTACCGACTGGAAGCAGATGTTTGTTAATGAGCCGGGTCAGCGGATACAGTCTAGTTCCTGTTCCGCCGGCAAGAATTACACCTTTCATTCCACGTTCCCTCCTTCATCGGATATGTCCATATATTCAAGCGGATCGACATGCCATTTGTTCATAAAAATCGAACGATTACGCTCAAGCAGCTGTTTCCACGCTACCGGATCTGTCTTCTGGAAGCTGGCACTTCCCTGATGATGCACGAGAACATCTCCACATACCAGCAGGCGATATCCCTGCAATCTTGCTCTATAACAATAATCGTCATCCTCATAGTGTCCCGGAGAATATGCCTCGTCAAGCAGCCCAACTGATTCCACGACATCTCGTTTCATCAGCATGCACAGACCGACGATCCGGCGTACTTCCCTCCACCTTGAAGAATCCGCAACATTATTGGAATTGGCCAACTCCTGAAAATGTTCCATGTCCCGAAACTGCAGTTTAATCTGCTGGATGCCGCTTGCATAATTCGTAACAGGACCCGTGATCCCAATACTTGCGTCACTGTACAGAGCCGTTCGCAGGTTCTCCAGCCAACGGGGCGTGACCGTAACATCATTGTTCAACAGCAACAACTCATCCCCGCAAGCTGCACGAAGTCCAGCGTTACACGCTGCCGGAAACCCCCGATTGTCCGGGAACCTTACAAATCGAATTCGCTCCAGCGCACAATATTCAGCCGTTCCATCCGTCGAACCGTTATCTACCACGATAATTTCATATGACGCAGGATCGCCCGAGTATTGACGTATGGCATCGATGCAGGGCCTGATCAGATCCAGCCCATTGTAAGTTGGGATAATCATACTCGTCAGTGTCATTAGGCGTTCCTCCTGTAAGCGACTTCTACACGGGAGAGTGTATGTGCCTGGGTTGGATTCCAACCTGTACCCAGCAATGTAGCCAGTGCCTCCAGATGATCTCCGATGATCAATTTGGCGACATCATTCCCACTTCCCGTGTTACCAGGACGCAACCGATTGGAACGAATAACATCCACCTGACTTGGTGCCGAGACGTTCATTCCATGCTGAATAGCTAGACTTTGTGCCTTAGGTGGAACGGCCAGTGATGCTGGCTTCACGGTCTGAATCATACGACGAGACAATGCATGAGGCACGGCTGTCATGGAATTGGAACCCAGATCTGCCCTGCCTAATGTCCGGTTCAGATATGCTTTGATCCGGCTTACCTCATCCTGGCCTGCAAACGCAGGCAGCAAAGACGTCAGATTATTCAACGCCACATCCTGTCCCCAATCAACCGCGAACAGAAAGGGTGCAAGCTGTTCAGCCGAGACGACCATATCTCCATCCACAAAAAGTACCGTCTCCGCATCCGTCATCTTGGCTCCAAGTGCCCGGCCCACATCATGTCCTGCCCGATCCGGTTCATAGATTACTGTAAGTCCCGGCTGCCTTAGTACCTGCTTCAAACTGTCATCTGTCGTTCCATTCAGTACCACAATAATATCCGTCAGAGGCAACCGCTTTAGTTGCAATAACACCTGCCCCAGTGTGTGTTCCTCATTACAGGCACAGACAACAGCAGCAGCCGAATGACGAAGAGGTAGTGGCACAATCTGGAATGAATGCCCCGAGGCCTGAGCATAACCCTGCATAAATGCCTTACCTGCCTTCAGAGCTAGCTCGAAGTTGCTTAGCTCCGCAACGTTCACCGCGTGTGCATTCCATACGAGACGTGCATGTTCTTCTGATAGTGTGTTGTTCGCCTTTGCCTCCCTTCCTGCAACTTGCCCCGCTTTCCACATCAAGTGTAGATCTACTTGGCCAGACTTTGCTCGGCTTCTTCTTTTTTTTTGAATATCTACATGTTTCTTGTTCCTATGACGCTTGTTCATTACTGTTCTTCCTGCTGTCATTTGTCTACTTGTTGTCCGCCTGCGGCGGACAACCCCTGAACGTCCCTTCATTTCCTCACCTCCAGCATGTTGCATCATCCGATGCGACATGCTTACCTCGCCAGGTTGCGAACACGTTGCAGATCGGTATAACCTCCGCGGGGACCGAGCGTATCCGTAATCCACTTAATCGCTGCCATATGATCATTCAGTACCACTTGACTGAGCGGATCAGGTCCTCTTCGCTTCTTGATTCGTACTGCATTCATTCTACCCACAGGTACGTGATGAACAGCGCGTACCCGAAGTCCGCCGATCACTGCCTTCGCTTGTGCGAGTGGCGGAACTTCCAGTGAGGATATCCCCATGACCTCAAGCCCTTTTCGGCTTATTGCATGTGGAATTGCTGTCATGGATGCCCCCCGGAGATCGGATCTTGCGAGTATGCTGTTCAACATGTGTTTGGCCTCCACTACCGGATGAACGGGATGATGAGTGACCGGCCCATGGTAGTCGTTAAGCGCCACATCCGTTCCCTTCAGCACAGCCTTCACGTAAGGTGCAAGGTGCTCTGCGGGAATTGCGATATCTGCATCAGTAAATAACAATACCTGACCGCGCGCCTCCGCTGCGCCTACTTTTCGTCCTCCATCATGCCCCAGTGCTTCGGCATACGTGAGCACTCGTGCTCCAGCCCGTTTGGCTGCGTTAGCCGTACCGTCTGTAGAACCATTCACAATGACAAGCACTTCAGCATCACGGCATATCCGCAGCGCTTCACGGACAACTGCACCAATCCTTTTCTCCTCATTCATAGCAGGGATAATGACCGAGAGCATCGGTCGCTGAGACCCCCCCCTGTGTGAAGGAGCATCACTCATGCCATTTTCCGCTCCATTCTCTACTCCATCCTTAGCCTGTGACATCAGCTGTTTGGATGGAATAACGAACGTATAGGCCTTTGTACCCTTTTTGTGTCCAGACTTCCATCTTCGTTTCTTCAGCACTGTTTTTCTTCGTGTCACATTGGTTCGGGTTGCATAACGTGCTGTGGTACGGGTTTTGCGCAACAGTTTCACCTCCCGCATTCGATCATCGGCATGCCAAGGGAGTACACGTTATTCTATGTATTCGTGGAGCAGTGGAAACGGCGTTTGTCCTTGCACTAAGCAGGTTCTCCCTGTGAACACGAGGGTACAGGCCTTGCTTTTAGACAAAATACGTCAAAATATTTGAAAAACGCTACCTCTCCCCTACTTCAGACACAAATTTAACAAAAATCTAAAATTGTATCTTTTCCAAAGTTTTACATTGTGATAATATACGTTCCAAGCAGTTTTATTTACAAAAATAACCTTGTGGTGAACATAAGTTCCCATATATTTTTTAAATCAATTTATTGACCTTAGGTTGATTAGATTATGACCTCATTCACAGATCTTGTTAAGCAGATACATTCTACTCTTGAGAGGAGTGATGCCGTTCAGAACATACTGCCTTTGTCATTTACGCAAACCCGGATTGAACACCCCAGTTTTCCGTGAACGTATCTTCTACCTGCGCAATTGGACAACCCCCGGCTTTCTGAAAGAGGAACACAATAGACGATTCAACCTTCGGGTTGAACTGAATAAACGGTTATCCTTTTTGTTTGGTGTCGTGCTTAACACTTCCCGAGCTAAGGCCAAGCCAATTTTGTTCCAATCGTTTCTTGTCTCATTCCACGCTTCAGGTCTAGCCCCACGCTCCGCGCTGCCCAAGTTGCAGACGGAATTCCAACCGAGACTGGCATGAACATTTTCCAACCAAAAATAAGTTTAAGAATGGGAGAGTTTACTATGAAATTTGCCAAAGTTATGCCAACAATTCTTGGAGGAGCTCTTTTGCTCGCTTCCGTGTCCTCTGCTACTGCAGCTCCAGTGTCTGATCAATCCATTCCACTTCAGGCCCCTTATGCCTCTGAGGAGGATATTCCATTGAACAGTGGAACAGATGACACTATCTTTAATTATCTTGGACAGCAGGAACAATTTCTGAATTCCGATGTGAAATCCCAGCTCAAAATTGTCAAAAGAAACACAGATACATCTGGCGTAAGACACTTCCGCCTGAAACAGTATATTAAAGGTATCCCGGTTTATGGTGCAGAACAGACGGTTCACCTGGACAAAACCGGAGCCGTGAGCTCCGCACTTGGCGATCTTCCACCGATTGAAGAGCAGGCCATTCCAAATGATGGTGTAGCCGAGATCAGCGGAGAAGACGCGATCCAGATTGCAACCGAAGAAGCAACCTCCCGGATTGGAGAGCTTGGTGCCGCGGAAATCACACCTCAAGCTGAATTGAACATCTATCATCATGAAGAAGATGGTCAGACATATCTGGTTTACATTACGGAAGTAAACGTACTGGAACCTGCCCCTCTACGGACCAAATATTTCATTAACGCAGTGGATGGCAGTATCGTATCCCAGTTTGACCTCATTAACTTCGCTACTGGAACAGGTACAGGTGTACTCGGTGATACCAAAACCCTGACAACCACCCAATCCGGCAGCACCTTCCAACTGAAAGACACCACTCGTGGCAATGGCATCCAAACGTATACGGCAAACAATGGCTCCTCACTGCCTGGTAGCTTGCTTACAGATTCGGATAATGTATGGACCGATCGTGCAGGTGTAGATGCTCATGCTCATGCCGCTGCTACGTATGATTTCTACAAAAACAAATTCAACCGTAACGGTATTAATGGTAACGGATTGTTGATCAGATCAACCGTGCACTACGGCTCCAATTACAATAACGCCTTCTGGAACGGGGCACAGATTGTCTTTGGTGACGGAGATGGAACGATGTTCCGATCCCTGTCTGGTGATCTGGATGTTGTGGGTCATGAATTGACGCATGGTGTTATTGAATATACAGCCAATCTGGAATATCGCAATGAACCAGGTGCACTCAATGAAGCCTTTGCCGATATTTTCGGTAATACGATCCAAAGCAAAAACTGGCTGCTTGGTGATGATATCTACACACCTAACACTCCAGGAGATGCGCTGCGCTCCCTCTCCAACCCTACGTTGTATGGTCAACCTGACAAATACAGCGATCGCTACACAGGCTCACAGGACAACGGCGGTGTCCATATCAACAGTGGTATCATCAATAAAGCCTATTTCCTTGCTGCTCAAGGCGGAACACATAATGGTGTGAGTGTTACCGGAATCGGCCGGGATAAAGCGATCCAGATTTTCTACAGCACACTGGTGAACTACCTGACACCAACGTCCAAATTTGCCGCTGCCAAAACAGCTACCATTCAAGCAGCCAAAGATCTGTACGGAGCAACTTCCGCTGAAGCTACTGCTATTACCAAAGCGTATCAAGCTGTAGGCCTGTAAAATCTTATTTTATTGTAGTTGAACTTATAATGTACTCATCCTAATGGTAACAAAACGTTCAGACACCCCTCACCGTCCGAACGGATTAAGCTTATATCAATCAAAAGCGGTGTCCCGGACAACTCTGGACACCGCTTTTGTCATTTGTTTATTACGGATACAATCCTGCACTATCCTTGCGAAGGTCCCGCAGCAATCCATGACAACAATCCGTACGTATGCTTGCAATCTGCTGTACGTGACACTTCAAGTACCGCTTCATCCTCACTCTGCGAGAGCAAGGAAATCTGGAATCCCCGATCATTACTCATGCCCACAATCACATAATGTTCTGAAGCAAATGATTCTTCAAAAACAACAGTTACCTCTGTGCATACTTCACTCTCTGGCAGTACAAAAGCTTCCATTCCGAATTGTTGTACAACCGGTTGTTTGCTTACGCTACGAACGGGCTGGAAGGCCAGATGTTTGGCTTGAACTGCCCCCGATTGCAACTGGTTGCTGCCCACGGCATCATCACACAGATGCTCCTGTTTAATCGATTGTTCACTTAACATAAACTCCGTAGTTCCAGCGATCTCCTGTGACTGTTCAAGCTGTGGTTGCTGAGCCTGTTCTGCCGGCTCTGTCGTGAACAAAGCTGCCGGTAGTTCGCCAAGCTGATCTGTTTCGGATATCAGCTCTTGTTGTTGCTCCAGACCAGCACTCGGTATTGCCTCGACGATTACCTGCTGTGATTGCTGTACACCTTCATTTTCTGGTTGAAGCAATCCCTCTTGTCTTTTGATAGCTGCCAGTTGCTCCAGCGTTTCTCCACTGAACTGACGGATCGCATTCCATATCTCTTCGCTCAGATGCGCTGGACCTACAATCCCCGCATTCAAATGATTAGAGGTAATACTCTGCTCACTCAGCTTGCTGCCGTTCACGCTGCCATCGGCCAATTTGGCACTGGTGACGGACCCATTTTGCAGATGAACCCCGCTTACTGCTTCCTCTTCCAGATGAGTTGTGCGAATACTGCGTTCTTGAATATGATCAGCATGAATGGTTCCATCCTGGATATGACGTGTTTGCACACTCTTGTCGGCTATGTGGATAGCAGATACCGCACCTTCAAGCAATTTATTACCGTTCACACTGCCGTCAGCCATTTTGGCACTTGTTATGGAACCATTGTGCAGATGAATCGAACTTACCGATTCCGCTTTGAGGTGGGAGATTCCAATGCTTCGCTCTTGAATATGGTCAGCATGTATGGCTTTCTCTTGGATATGACGCGATTGCACACTTCCATTGGCAATATGGACATCCGACACCGCATCTTCAAGCAGTTTGTTGCTGCTCACACTGCCATCCGCCAGTTTGGCACTCGTTACAGATTCATTTTGCAGATGAACCGCACTTATTGCTTCCTCTTCCAGATGGAACGTACCAATGCTGTGCTCCTGAATATGATCAGCAAGGATCGCTCCTGCCTGGATATGGCGAGTTTGCACACTTTCCGACGCGATATGGCTCCCCAATACAGTATCTTCGAGCAATTTGCTGCCACTAATGCTACTGTCAGCCAATTTGACACTTGTTACGGACCCATTTTGCAGATGAACCGCACTTACGGCTTCCTCTTCCAGATGGGCTGTGCCTATGCTTCGCTCCTGAATATGACCAGCATGAATAGCTCCTGCCTGAATATGCCCGGATTGCACACTTTCCGATGCGATATGAACCCCGGATACCGTACCTTCGAGTAACTTGCTGCCAGTTATACTGCCATCCGCCAGTTTGGCACTCGTTACAGATCCATTTTGCAAATGAATGGCACTTACAGACTCCTCTTCCAAATGTGCTGTGCCGATGCTCCGCTCTTGAATATGATCAGCATGAATGGCTCCTGCCTGAATCTTACTGGATTGCACACTATCGTCTGCAATGTGGATATCTGATACTGCACCTTCAAGCAACTTGCTGCCGGTTACACTGCCGTCGGCCAACTTGGTACTTGTTACAGATCCATTTTGCAGATGAATGGCACTTACTGCTTCCTGTTCCAAGTGAAGCATGCCAATGCTGTGCTCCTGAATATGGTCAGCAAAGATTGCTCCTTCCTGAATATGGCGGGATTGCACACTTTCCGATGCGATATGGATTCCCGACACCGCATCTTCGATCAACTTGCTGCCCGTTACACTGCCGTCGGCCAGTTTGGTACTGATGACAGACCCATTTTGCAGGTGAATCGCACTTACTGCTTCCTCCTCCAGATGGGTTGTGCCGATGCTCCGCTCCTGAATATGGTCAGCATGAATGGCCCCTGCCTGAATATGCCCGGTTTGCACACTTTCGGACGCAATATGAACCCCCGATACGGTTCCTTCAAGCAATTTGCTGCCGTTGATACTGCCATCCGCCAGTTTGGCACTTGTTACAGATCCATTTTGCAAATGAACTGCACTTACAGACTGCTCATCCAGATGAACTGAGCCAATACTGCACTCTTGAATATGATCAGCAAGGATTGCTCCTTCTTGGATATGATGGGTTTGCACACTTTCATTGGCAAGGTGAGTAGCCGATACGGTTCCTGCAGCTAATTTGCTGCCATCCACACTACCCGTTGCTAGTTTGGAGCGTGTTACAGATTCATCCTGCAAAATAATCGTACTTACCGCTTCTTCTTCCAGATGAGATGTTCCGATGCTGCGTTCATGGATATGATGAGGAAGAATTTCACCATCTTGAATATGACGGGAATGCACAGCTCCTTGCTGCAGGTGAACAGCACTTGTCGACTCTGCCTGAAGATGCAAACCACTGATCAAACCTGGCTGAAGGTGGGCCGCTGTAATGGATAAAGGTGCCAGATGGTCTGTTTCGACAGATCCGGGTGCCAAGTGATGCGATGTTACCACCTGTTCAGCAATATGCTCCTCATGAATGATGTCTGGCTTCAGATGCTGTGAGCTCACTACTTGAGTCCCCAAATGGTCAGATTTCACGCTGCCTTCAGCCAGATGGACGGATTGTACAACGGATGGCTGCAAGTGCTCGCTACCTACAGCATCCTGTTGCAGTTCTGTCCCGGATACCGAGTCTGCTGTCAAATGGTCCGCACTTATGGAGCCATGTTGAAGTTTGTTGCCGGTAATACTGCCATCAGCAAATAATTCCGGCGAGCGTATTTCTTCCGACAAATGTTCCAGTGAAACGGCATGCTGCTTCAGGTGATATCCGCGAATGGTTCCTGCTGGAATATGTTTGGCGTTAATACTCTCTGCCATAATCTTGGAAGAAGTCACGCTGCCGTCTGCCAGTTTAGCTGACGTGACAGCAAAATCCGCCAGTTTATCTGTGGCAACACTTTCTGGTGAGAGCTTGGGGGAGGTAACCGCATGATCTGTTAGATGAGGCGGAAAAATGGACCCGCCAGCCAGCTGGGCTGAAGTTACACTATCAATAGCCAATTTGTCTGTGGTGACCGCGGCCCGTGCAATCGCATCCGTTTCAACACTACCCGGCTGAAGATGAGGTACACCTACGGCATGTTCTGTCAGATGTTCCGATTTCACTGCATAAGGTCTCAGGGCCTCGGAACCCACGCTGCCTGGAGCCAGATGTATCCCTGTGACTCCACCACTCGCAAGATGCGAGGATATAACACTTCCCGGGGCAAGCGCTCTGCTACTCACCGATGCCGTTCCAAGCTTTTCTGTTGTCACACTTCCATCCGCAAGTTTAACGTCTGTAACGGCACCATCCTGCAATTCATACGTACCCACGGCCGACTCTGCAAGATGCCGCTCACACACCACGTCGTCTGCAAGAGCGTCTCCGGACACACTTCCGGCAGATAGATGAGCTGCCTCGATGCTTCCACTTGCAATGTGAATAGAGTGAATTGCGGAATTGTCCACATGTACCGGCGTAATTCCCCGATTTGCAATGTGTTCCGCACGAATGGACCCTTTGGCAAGATGTTTACCCTGTACGGCTTCATCCGCAATTTTGGAAGAAATTACGCTCTGATCAGAGATCTTGGATGCCGTAATGGACTGTTCCAGCAATTTTGCTGTTCCAACAGACTGGTCTGCCAGTTTGCTACTGGTTACTGCACCTTCTGTCAAATGCTCACTGCCCACTTCTCCATTACCAATCTGCTCCTTGCCAACGGAATGAGCTCGAATCTGACTTGATCCGATTGAACCGTCCAGCAGATGTCTTCCAGTTAGTGAACCCTCAGCTAAATGTCTTGTTTGTATGGATCCATCCTCTATCTGGTCACTTCCAATACTGCCATTTAATAGTTGTGAACGACCGACAGACCCTTCTGCCAGATGTGTCTGTTTAACAGCACCTGCCTGAATATGGTGAGACTCGATGGAGTGTTCTTCGATTTTGCTGCCTGTGACAGCAGCTTCCCGAATTTTGGATGTAGTCACTGCATCGTCAGCCAGTTTGGAGGTATTCACAGCTCCTCCCGTGAGATGCCTTGTATCCACCCCGCTAATCGCGATCTTGTCTCCAGTTACGGCATGATTCTTGATTAATTCTTCCGTTACCAGCATGCGGCTGAGATGTCTTGTGCTGATGGAGCCGTCGGCAATTTTGGCCGAATCGATGGCCTGGTTGCCAAGCTTCTGAGAAGTAATACTGCCATCTCTGATTTTCTCGCCTGCAATAGAAGCATTTCGTATTTTGTGACCAGACACAGAACCGTCAATCAGGTGCTCCTCAGATACAGACGCTTCCGCAAGTTTCGCTGAAACAATGGCCCCGTCTGCAATGTGTATGCTGGTCACCGCATAATCCTGCAATGCTTCACTGCCGACCGCATCCGGTTTCAGCTTGGAGGCATCTACAGAGAAAGGAGCCAATTTGCTCTCCGTAACAGCAAATTCACTCAAGTCGTCCGTGTAGATGTAATGTCCGGTATGACCCGGCATCTGGTTCTGGTTCAGGATCTGCAGCCGGTCCTTGTTTGTTGTTTCTTGCTTGATGATACCCACCTCTTCTTCCAGAACAAGCGGAGCCACACTGCTAACCTGAATCTGCTTATCCGAGCTATCTTCTGTCTCGATTTCCTTGCTATCAGACTCTACGGGTTCCAGCTTGATTTCGGCTTCGATCTCCCACTCTTCCAGCTCATTTGTTGAAGAAGGTAGCTCCATTGAGTCGAATAGGAATTCTTCCGACTCCTGAACAGCTCTCGAATCCCTTTTATTCGTATTCAAGCGTTCTTCCCTATTCACAGTGAAACCTGAGTTCATCTTGTCTGCCCGGCGATCAGTCAGTTCCAATTCCTTGTATTTCGGGCTCACATGCCGCAGTTTCGGCGTTGGAACCTTCTTTTTGCCATTTTTACTCATGCAGCTTGCTCCTTCCTCTAACGTTCGTCTCCGGCATCATATGCTTCCATATGGGCATCTGCCACTTCATTTATGACTTTTGCGGATTCCAGAGCACGAATGTACAGGCGTCAAGACAGGAAGGTTCGATGATCTTCGTGGAAATAGGCGTGTCAGGGCTGCAGAGGAAAGGCGGCTGTCCACGCCCCCGTCCCAGTCATGTCATAGGATATTATATCTAGGTCGTGTCTGAAAACTCGCTGAAGTGCATCTTTCACCGTCTTTTCGCCCCCTGCTGTGTCACTTTCCCTAGACGTGCCCCGGCACGCCTGCGGAAAACTTCCTTGCTTGGAACGAAAATTCGGCAAAACCTGCTTCCTTCAGAGTTTTAGACACGCCCTGAGCAAGCACTAGTGCTTGGCGATGCATCTTACACACCGGTCTGCGTTATCGCGATGTCTGAGCCATGCGGTGACAGGCCGGCATTCCATGAATGGACGATCCATGGTCGCGATAACATCGAAGGAGGAACGGTCATGCTCCAAGAAACGATCGGCATTATGTTCGATTCACGCATGTACCGGGGGATACCGGCCGGAAGGACCGGTCAGGAATCACTCGCGAATTATGAACAGGCAGCGGCCAGTTATGGATTAACTCCCTGCTTTTTGCGGCTGGAAGATATCGATTCGGATCAAAAAACATGTCTTGCCTATGTAAAAAAAGAAGGCAGATATGTTCGCGAGCGCATGCCACTGCCCTCCGTCATTCATAACCGATCACTCCAGCTTCGCCGGACGGAACAGCATCAGATTACCAAGCTGATGTTGCAGGGTATTCAGGTATTCAACGTTCGCAACCGGTACCGTAAAGATCACATTCATGACATGCTTCAGCAGGACCCCGCCTTGAGAGAACACCTGCCCCATGCAGTTAAAGCTACGCCGGAATCTCTGGCCTATATGATGGAACAACATGATGACCTCGTCATCAAACCATGTAGCGGTAGCATCGGTCATGGAATTATGCGAGTCTTTGAGCGAGATGGACAGTGGAAACTAACCTGTGAGACGAAGGCTGCACGCAAAGGGTGGGCTACCTTCCGATTGAGCAAAGGACAGCTCCCTTCCGCCACCCTAAGGCGGATCTTTCGCCATGCTTACCTCATTGAAGAGCGTATCCCACTGGTACGTTATGAGGGCAGGCCGGTAGATTTGCGGGTATCTGTACAACGTGGCGGCGATGGTCTTTGGGGAATAACAGGCATGTTTGCCAAAGCGGCTCCTGCCCATACGTTTGTCAGCAATATCGCCCAGGGCGGTAAAGTCATGAAGCTCGCAGAGGCCCTTGGATTAGGGGAATCTGGCTTCGACCTGGCTCGATTGGAATACAGAATCGGACTCGTTGCACTTCGAATTGCCCAGAACCTGGCGGCCAGTCTGCCACATCTGGCTGATCTGGGTCTTGATCTCGGGATAACGCGCAGCGGCCAGATCTATTTTATTGAATGCAATGGACGGGATCAGCGTTACGGTTTTCGCAAGGCGGGAATGTCGGAACACTGGAAGGCAACGTACAGCAAACCGATGGCTTATGGGCGTCTGCTGCTGGAACAGAATTCGAGAATTCCGAGACAACCGCAGACATACGATAGGAGACTATATTGATTTCGTGTGCATTCTGTGTCAATATTATGCAGAACGGCCGGTCTTGCCGGCCTTGAAGTTCGCATTAACCCTAAGGGGGATATTCATGGCAAAAACGCTGTTGCGATTAATGACCGAGCTTTCTTCGCGCAAATGGATCTCCCGGACTGTGGGAGCCTTCTCCAAAAGCCGGGGAAGTAAGGCATTTATCCCTTATTTTGTCCGGACCTACGACATCCCTGTTCAGGAGGCCGAGAAAGACTGGAAGGAATACCGTTCACTGAACGATTTCTTTACCCGCAAATTAAAGCCGGGCATGCGCCCGTTGGAACTTTCAGAGCATGCACTGATCAGCCCGGTAGATGCCAAGATTACGGCAGCCGGTCCAATATCTGCAGGGACACTCCTGAATGTTAAGGGACAAAATTATACACTTGCTGAATTATTAAACCATTCTCCCCATCTGGAGAAGTACAAGCACGGGTACGGGTTCGTCCTCTATCTCAGCCCTCGCGACTATCACCGCATTCATGCACCTGTCAGCGGCCGCAAAATAGAGAGCGAACACATCAAGGGCAAAGTTTATCCCGTGAATGACTTTGGCCTGACCCATATGAGATCCGTGCTTAGTCGAAACGAACGACTCATTACGTATATCGCACATGATTATGGTGAAGTGGCGGTTGTCAAAGTAGGTGCGATGAACGTGAGTAGCATACAATATGCTGATACGGACACAAGTACCTGGGCACAAGGCGATGATCTGGCCTATTTTGAATTCGGTTCCACCGTTGTTCTGCTGACGCAGAGTGGCACATTCGAACCAAACCCGGGCTTACAGCCAGGCGATTCTGTCAAAATGGGCGCACTGCTTGGTCGTTTGAAACCGAAGAACTAATGAGTCCATACGCAAATAAAGAGGATGGCGCAGCACCTGTAACCAGGTATTGCGCCATCCTCTTTATGAATTCATATTCATCCATATATACATGCAATACGAAGCTTCGCTCCGTCGTTATTGGTCTGCTGAGTTCTCCTCAAAACCACACATCTTGCAAGTCCTCTGCCGGTTTGAAGCGACGCAGACGGTTCCGGAAAATATTGCATCCCTTCGTAGAGCATCCCCGGTTGCGGACCCGACGTTTTCCGTTCATCACAAGTTCCCCCTTTTGGTCATCTGGAATGCTAGATAATTACCCTTGCATTCCAGACTTGAAACGGTTTCCTGTTTTTCTCATCAGAATTTTAACGAATCTCGGACGGGCTTTTGCCGGTATACTGCTTGAACTGACGACTGAAGAAGAAAATATCCCGGTAGCCCAGAGCATCCGCCACTTCGGTCACATTCATGCCGGTATGCACCAGCAGATGTTCCGCCCGTTCAATACGCATGCGGATAATATAAGATTGCACCGATGATCCCACCAGTTCCTTGAACTTGATCGAGAAGTATCGGGGCGATAAGCCAGCCCGCGCAGCCAGATCTTCCACCCGATGCGTAATCCCGGGATGCTGACGCACATAATTGGCGACCTCCTGGATCACATCGGACAACTGGTTGCTCACCTTTTTCTCCACAGGTTCTTCCGTATCGGCGCGCAGCAAATGAATCATCAATTGTTTCAGAATCAATCGGCTCTCTTCATCACGTCCGTACACATCTGATAAGAACAGTCTTACATAACGTGCCAGCAAGTGCTCAAACTCCACCGTTTCCTGTACCTCGCGATAGGACTGGGGAACGTCAGCAACAGGCACGTCCACATCAAAGTGAATATACGTAAGTACCAACGGTTTTTGCTTATTATGTGTTGCAGTAGGATGATCTCCTGGCCTGAACAAAAAACAACTACCCTTGCCAACTTCATACGACTGGTCATTCAGTACAAGCGTTCCTTCACCACTCCATACATAAAATAAATCATAGTTTTGCATCGGTTTTTCCCGTTTCTGCCACTTCCAGCCCGGTTCACAGACAATTTTGGCGACAGCGGGCAAAATAACAAATGATGACGGCGATGCCTGCAGCATGTCGCCACTCCCCCTTGATAGTTAATCTCTCTGCATATGGCATCATTCTGATCTGAATCTCACTTCTTCAATCCAGGCCATATGTATTTCAGTATCTATAGAAATTGAACTAAAGAACATTTACACTTGCCACTTCGATGACAGAACAACCTTCCGATCGCTGTTATCCCCAGATTTTTTGATTCACTTTTACAAAGGTGAAAATCTGACGATAAAGGCGAACGCTCCGCTTCTTCAGGTTATTTCTGCCCTCTACGTTTTCGTGTAAATAATTAGTTCAACTTGTATAGCATGATTAAATACAACTTGCTCATATATGATCTCTGCTCCTACAGGAGCGAAATGTCTTATCCCATTATACAGCGGAATTCACCGAAACGAAAATGTGCACTTCTCCCAGGCTAGCCGCATTCGCCGGATTCCCTCTGTTATCTCTTCTTTCTCCAGATGTGCAAAAGCAAAGCAGGCCGCCGGATGACCTGAACTCAGCCGATATCGCTCTGCATCACGGAACAGTATGCCATCCTCCTGAGCAAGCTTTTTAAATCGCTGATAACTGTCCACATCGCCATTCCAGGTAGCGTAGATATGCAGTCCTGCATCACCAAGCTGCATCGTGAATGCTTCCGGCCACTGTAGTTCCATCTCTCTGACAAAAAAATCATGCCGTTCCCCATATAACCGGGTTAACCGCCGTAAGTGTCTCAGGTAACCTCCTCTGGTCATAAACTTTGCCAGTGCGCGCTGCTCCAGCAGTGCCGGAGGTACCGGTTCATACAACGCCTTGGCGGCAAGCAGAGGTTCTACCAGACCAGGTGGCAGGACGGCGTAGCCAAGTCGAAACGAAGCAACCATCGTTTGTGAGAATGAACCAACGTAGATGACGCGCTGTTCACGATCAAGCACTTTGAGGGGTTCAATTGGTCTTCCACCCCATCGGAATTCACTGTCGTAATCATCTTCAATGATGACCGCATTCCGCTTTGAGGCCCACGCAAGCAAGGCACGTCTTCTGTCCAATCCCAGCACGGCCCCTGTTGGAAACTGCCGGGTAGGGGTGACAAATAACGTCTGTGCCTCCCAAGGCTGAGGAATAATGCCTGCGGCATCCACCTCTGCCGGGATGATATGCCCACCACAGGACTTGACGGCATGAGCAATGCCCGGATACCCCGGATTCTCTAATACAACTGCTGCCCCCTCTGCGATCAACAGCTGGGATAGAAGGGTGATGCCTTGCATTGAACCGCTGAACAATACAATCTGAGATGGTTCAGCCTGAATACCACGTGTCCATCTGAGATGGGAGGCGATGGCCTCACGCAGCTCCGGATCACCGGCTACACCGCTTGATTCTCGCCAACCACTGCGATGAACCGCAGCGAGTGCACTCTTCCACTCGCCTAACGGGAAATGTTCCGCAGGCATGCGCTGCATTTGAAAATTAATGACGGACGGCTTCGGTGAAGACATCTGAGTCCGCAGGACTTCATGTTGTGTATTCAACCTCTGTACTCGTTCGCCCCAGGCAGACAGCTTGAGAACGGCTTCCTGTTTTTCATTTTCCTGAGTGGATAATGTTTCGGTGACAAATGTACCTCTTCCCCGATGTGCATGGACATAACCATCCGCAAGCAGCATGTCGTATACCTGAGCTACCGAACCACGTGACATCTCATATTGTTTTGCCAACTCACGGGTGGAAGGAAGCCGCGTGCCTCCCACCAATGTGCCTGCATGAATGGCATCACGTAACGCATGGTACAATGCCTCATACTTGTATCGATGCTGAAGTTCATAGGTATCCATCGGCAGCCACAATTCCATCATGCACCTCTCTTCATTTGTCTTCATCTGTGATCCCTGACTAATTGGCCTACTAAAGTGAATGTAAATTGGATCTATTTCATTGTCAATGTATGAACTATTGTTATCCATAAGATATGGCGTTTTATTATACATTTCAATGATGGGGGATTACACATGAGACGGAAAGAATTCACAGTAGATGAAGAACAGGAAATTACCGCATTTCTGGATCAGTGCTCCTTCGGGTTTCTGGGAACGGTCAGCCCGGACGGACAACCACGGGTTACACCGCTGAATTTTGTATATATGGACGGTTGCTTTTATTTTCACGGCAGTCTGGCTGGCGAGAAGATGAAACAGATCAAACAGGATTCGTCGGTCAGTTTCACAGTAGCTGAAGAGTTCTCCCTGATTCCATCCTATTTCAGTGATCCTGAGCTTGCTTGTCCAGCGACTTCTTTCTTCAAAAGTGTCATGGCCTTCGGTCAGGCTGAACCGGTTAAAGATCTGGACATCAAAGGTAAGGTACTGCAACGATTCATGGAGAAACTCCAGCCGCAAGGCGGATATGTACCCATTGACGCTACTGACTCGCGTTACACAGGAAACCTCAAAGCTGTAGCCGTAGTCCGAATTATCCCAGAAAAGATCAGCGCCAAGTTTAAATTTGGACAAAATTGGTCTATTGAACGCCTGGATCATATCCGTGGTGAACTGGAACAGCGCAATGAAGGAAGAGATGCCGAAACTGCTGAAATGATGCGGAAATACTGTCCATTTCATCAACAATAAGTTTCATTTCTTGAGGATTACTCCAAGGTCGAATACAACGATAACCCACCCGAAAACCCTCTGCAACAACGCGGTAAAGTGATATAACTGTCATATTGCGTAATTTCCGTGACGGGGGCATGTCAAGGTGATATAATGTTAGGCAGTTGAATCACAAAGACTTGGAAGGATGAAAAGAATGAATCCACTGGCTGAACAGTTGAACGAAAGTATTCAGACAGGCAGCAGTCACGTCTACTCCATGCTGTCACAGCTTGGCAAAGAAATTTATTTTCCTAAAGAAGGGATCTTGAGTCAATCTGCTGAAGCAGCAAGCTTGGCCAAGACCCATAATGCCACGATTGGTATCGCCCTGGAGGGTGGTGTGCCGATGCATCTTCAGGTTATTCAGGAGAAGCTGTCTGCATTCCAACCAAAGGATCTGTATCCTTACGCTCCACCTGCAGGCAAACCTGAATTGCGGACCGTTTGGAGAGACAAGATGCTGAAGGAAACGCCTTCTCTGGAAGGCAAAACGTTTGGCAATCCGATTGTAACCAATGCATTAACCCACGGACTTAGTATCGTAGCCGACCTGTTCGCCGATGAAGGGGACGCTGTCATATATCCAGATAAAAACTGGGAAAATTACGAGCTGACCTTCGGAATTCGTCGTCATGGCCAGTTGGTTCATTATCCCCTGTTCGATGATCAGTTGAACTTCAACAGTGATGGTCTGCTTCAGGCTTTGCTTGATCAAAAGGACAAAGGTAAAGCCATCGTTCTGCTCAACTTCCCGAATAACCCTACAGGTTATACGCCTGGAGCCGAAGAAGCAGATGCCATTGTGAACACGATTCTTCAGGCAGCTGAAGCCGGCGTTAACGTGGTTGCTGTAACAGATGATGCCTACTTTGGACTGTTCTTCGAAGATTCCATTCATGAATCCCTGTTTGGCAAACTTGCCAACATTCATCCACGTGTGTTGACCATAAAAGTGGATGGTGCAACCAAGGAAGAATTCGTATGGGGCTTCCGCGTTGGATTCATTACGTATGCCCATGAAGATGCAGCCGTTCTGCATGCATTGGAACAAAAAACACTCGGTATTATCCGGGCAACGATCTCCAGTGGCCCGCATCCTTCCCAGACTTTTGTACTGGATGCGCTCAAAGCACCGGAATTTGAAGCACAGAAACAGGAGAAGTTCGAGATTATGAAAGGCCGCGCCAATAAGGTAAAAGCCATTCTCGATAGCGGCAAGTATGGAGATGTATGGGACTATTATCCGTTCAACTCCGGTTACTTCATGTGCCTGAAGCTAAAAGAAGTTGGCGCTGAAGAACTTCGAAGCCATTTGCTGCACAAATATGGTGTGGGTACAATCGCGCTGGGTGAATCGGATCTTCGAATCGCCTTCTCCTGTATTGAAGAATCCGGGTTGGAAGATCTGTATGAAACCATCTATCGTGGAGTTCAGGATCTGCGGACGACTTAGTTTAAATACCGTAACAAAGTTACAACAATCTCAGTAGCTCAGGGGAAACAGGATCATGTCTGTACCCTGAATGATATAAGAACCCTTTGTATAACGGCGACGCTTCATGTCTCTGGATATACGAAGGGTTCTTTTGTGTTTTACATTTGCCTGATACTAGTCCATTCACCCCGGACAGCTGCCCAAAAGCTTTAATTTCTGGCTTTACCAGGCATCGGCCCAATCAGCCTACCCCCACGGCACATAATATACGATGTACGCAAGGGCGTGCCAAACAACCACTTGAAAGGGGAATGACCATGTCTGGAGTTGAAGATACAAGAGGCGGTTATGGATGCGGCGGTTACGGCGGAGGATTTACAAACACAGGTGCTATTCTCGTTCTGTTCATCTTGCTCGTGATTATCACTAAATCGTTCCTCTGTTAGTACCAATACACACTTACGCGAGAACCAAGTGATCTAACTACAAGATTCCATTACAGCACAAAGAAGGGTATTCCGGGACACAGCCCGGCATACCCTTCTTTTGTTATCTTTTGTACCTCTCACTGATGAACCCAATGTAATAATCCGAGTTGGTCAGGTGTCCGATCGTTTACTCGTCCTCTTCTTCCTTCAACCACTTGTTACCTTGCGAACGCCGCATGATCACAATCACCAGTATACCCAAAATAAGTGCTACTCCGGTGACAGTCAGTCCGCTTGCTCCGGCAGCCAGCATAGGCAACCACATGAGTAACGCAGCCAGTGCATGTAGATGGAATATGAATCCCAACACCTGAGAACGACGACTCTCACCCGAGATTGGATAGATCATAATCCAGAACGATTCACTATGACTGCGACGCAGCGCACCTAACTGAACACCTGCAAGCAACAGGAAGAACAGATACACCCCGACACCAAAGTAGCTGCCTGCTGTCCACCAGGATAGTAACATGCCCAGTACAACTAGGCGTAACACGATTGAGAACACTTCGGTTCGAACAAACGTTTTGGTGATCAAGTAACGGTAAGCTTTCCCTGCATTCCAGGGAAGACCACTCCCCAATTTGCTAAGCCAGCGACGCGAACTTACTTTCTGTCCGGATGAAGGTACATCCACAAACCAGCCAAGCGTACGCATAACCCTGCCAGCCTGACCCTGCTCTACCTGAATCAGTCGTTCCCACGCAACACGATGTTTCACCGGTATACGCAAGGCGACGATGTAGACAACAGCCAGCAACAGCAGGAACCAGACGCTGCGCTGCGGTGGCTGCCACAGCCAAGCGCCAACCGCCAGCACTGCCAGAGCCCATCGCAAGAGACGATATCCTCTTGCCGCACCGACCTGAACCATTCTTAGCTCTTGCCATGCTCCATAACTGGACAACCCTTTCCACAGCAACAGGAATACAATGAACCAGCCAAATGGCCGTGCATCCAGATCTGCTCTGACATAGAGCGGCCACAGTGTAACAAATACAAGCAGCAAGCCCAGAGTTTTATAGATGATGCCCCGGGCAAAGCTGTTCTTCAAATATTCCTGCATCCGGTATTCCTGTGGTCGCAGGAACACAATATCTGCCGGAAGCAGATATGTACGATAACTGCTAAACAGCACTAGCGGTGCCAGCAGCAGCAATGCAACCCAGCGAATCGGAAATTCCGCCGGAATGTTCTGGACAAACGATGTATACCAGGCGGAGAACGCAATGACGAGAAATAAAAAGACCATAGCTACACCGCTCTGGATCACATAACCCAGATAAGGAAGAATTCCGTTCCAGAATCCTGTGCGTCTTTGCTTCCATAGCAGCTTGAGATCCATGCTCAATCCCTGCCTTGTACGAGGGAATAGAACATGTGCTCCAGCGTGGCATCCGATTCCCCGAATTGGGAGCGCAGTTCATTCAGCGTACCTTGAGCAATAACCTGCCCACGGTGCAGAACGATAAAACGGTCACAGTAATTTTCAATCGTGGACAGAATGTGTGAACTGAGCAGGATGGATGATCCCGAAGCTTTCATCTCCAGCATAAAATCAAGCAAAGAGCGAATACCCAGCGGGTCCAGTCCCAGGAAAGGCTCATCAATGATGTACAGTGGTGGTCCGGCCACAAAAGCACACATGATCATGACCTTTTGTCTCATCCCCTTGGACAGGTGAGTCGACAGACTTGTACTTTTCTCATTCATACGGAACAGTTCCAGTAGTTTCTCCGTACGTTGTTTGAAATCAGCCTCCGACACATTGTACGCTCTTGCCGTAAACTCCAGGTGCTCCATCACCGTCATCTCATCATACAGTTCGGGTGATTCCGGTACAAATGCCATAGCCGATTGGTAGATCTGCGCATCCTCGTCCCGCTTCTTGCCCATCACTCGCACTTCGCCCTGTTGAGGTGTCATCAAGCCGAGGATGTGTTTCATGGTTGTGCTTTTGCCAGCACCGTTTAAGCCGATTAGTCCGACCATCTCTCCACGTCCAACTTCCAGATCGATGCCGTGAAGGACGGGCCGTTTGGCACTATAACCTCCGCTTAACCCGCTGATTTGCAGAACAGGCGATTGAACGTTTTCCATCTATCCCTGCACCCCTTTCGTCAGATTCTATTCTTCGGAGCGTGGCGTTTTATCTTTACTCCACTTGGGTGCTCCTTTGTTTTTACGATCCTGGTCGCGCTCCGTGCGGCCTGTATTACCCGTTGGTTTGCTACCTGCTGGACGCGAATTGGAGATTGTAGCTCTGGTTCCCCCATTACGATTGCCCTGACCTGGTTTGCGATCTCTGGATTGTCCTGGTTTTCTGGAGAACGAATGTCCCTCAGGCCGCGTGTCCGGACGCGGGTCAGCCTCCAGTACTTTACCGCCAAAGAGTACACGTTCTGACAGTTCGATTCCGAGTTCGCGTGCGAATTTACGCATAATAAAGATCTGTGTTTCATCCACAATGGACAAAACGATACCCGAGCGTCCCATCCGGCCTGTACGACCTGCACGGTGAACATAGTGCTCCGAGTCAAAGGCAGGGTCATAGTTAATGACCATTGGCAAACCTTCGATATCCAGTCCTCTGGCAGCCACTTCGCTGGCAATCAGCAACTGAAGTTTGCCATTACGGAAGGCAGACAATACGTTACTGCGCGTCACTTTGTCAGCATCTCCATACAGCGCAGCAGCGGACAAGCCCAGATGATTCATTTTTGCTTCAACTTCACCAATATCTTCGGTTGCATTCACAAATACGATTGCCCGATCCGGATTGTACTGTCTAACCAGACGACGCAGCATGTCAATTTTGTTACGGTTTTCTTCTACAAAATAATAATGCTCAAGGCCCGCAGCCGTAGCTCGATCCGGTTCAATTCCGATCTGCACAGGCTCTTTCATCTCACGCTTTGCGAGTCCAGCTGTATGCTCATCAATGGTTGCTGACAGGAAGATCAGCTGACGGTCCCGCAATGCGCTCTTGAGTACAAAGTTCACGTCACTTACGCCGCCAAGTTGGAACACTTGGTCTGCTTCATCGATAACAATCGTAGAGACGTTGTGCATTTTCAGTTTTTTGAGTGTAATCAATTCCTTCAGTCGTCCCGGTGTACCCACAACCAATTGTGGATGCTCACGTAGCTTCTCGATCTGACGTTTAGCCGCTGCGCCTCCAATTAGACCCAATACGCCAATCTTACGTTCTTCCGCATAACGCTGCGCTTCACGTACAATTTGCATCGCCAGCTCTTGTGTAGGTGCAATAATGAGTTTCTGCGTACCTTTGATATCCATTTTGATGGATTGTAACAGTGGCAGCAGATATGCCAGCGTTTTTCCTGTTCCCGTCTGGGATTTGGATACGACATCTCGGCCTTCCAAAATAACCGGGATCGTCTGAGCCTGTACAGGTGAAGGTTCGTTAATGCCATGTTTCGCCAAAACGGCCTCCAGATCCTGTTCCACGCCAATTGAAGCAAATGTTTGATTCGTCATGTATGTCCATCCTTTTAATTTATTCATTTTGATGCTAGCCTTGCTTGTACGGATATTACCGAAGCCTGTCATCACATTACCTTTCATTATATGCGAAAAAAGCCTGTGTACCAAATCTTATTCCAGAATTGTATGTATACACGCCAAAAAAAAGAAAAGCCCCTCGGCGGAGCCTTTCTTTCATTCCGTATATGATGCCTCGTATCACATTTACTTCTGATTCATTACACCGTGCGACAATCGATCTGCAAGACGAGGAAATAGCTGGTACAACCATATGCCAGCAGAAGCAAGTCTTGGCAGATTCACTTCTTCCTTGCGCTTTTTCATCGCCCGAATCATATGACCCGCAACGTCTTCCGGTTTCAACATCATCCAGCGTACATTATTCACATAATTGCCAGAAGGGTCAGCCCGATGGAAAAATGGTGTATCAATCGGACCCGGATTAATCGTTGTCACCAGGACGCCAGTCTTGCGAAGCTCTTGACGCAGCGCATTACTAAATCCGAGGACAGCATGTTTCGTAGCTGTATAGGAAGCGGATTTGGCGGTACCAATTTTGCCAGCCATGGAGGCCACGTTCACAATCTGACCTTTGCCACGTTCCAGCATTTGTGGAAGCACTGCTTTGGTGCAGCGGACAATGCCCATGTAATTAACGTTCATCATCTCATCGAATTCCTGTACAGACATCTCAGTCATCGCTGCGAATTTCCCGTAACCTGCGTTGTTCAGCAAAATGTCGATTCGTCCGTATTTATGCAATATCGCATCCACAGCTGCCTGAACCTGCTCACTATCCGTAACATCAAGTGTGAGTAATTCATGCTGCCCTTTCAGCGAGGCACCAATCTCTTCCAGCTTGTCCCGTGAACGGGCAGCCAGAATTGGGATGGCTCCTTCTTCTATCAGCATCTGCGCACACAGCGCACCGATACCACTCGATGCACCTGTGATAAACACTACCTGATCTTTCAGCATCCGTGATGTCCTCCCGTATTGAACACATATTGCCTTTAGAGGCGTATGGTTCTATTCTACGAGATCATGACCTGAATATCCATCTCACCAATGCCGTCCATCAGCAAAGGAATGCTCAGTGCTTTCGTTGCACTAAATGTAGTCAGATGTTCGGACTTCATTACTTGTGGAGGTGTAATATCGACAACAACACCCTGGTTTGACAAGATAGTGCTGGCATTACCACTGATCATATTCCCCAGTTCGGAAATCGCACTTTTGCTCATTTCATCCATTTCTGTAATGACAAAACCACCCATCATCGCAGATACAATTTTCAATGCAACTTGTTCATTAATTCCAAATACAATGTTTCCGCTAAGTTGTCCGGTCATTCCGATCACGATCCAGACATGGTCTGCAATGTACTCTACATTTTTCACGCCAAGACTCCCGGTGGAAGGCGAAACCTGGATGAGCTGTTCGAATACGTTCCGTGCCGATTCCAGGAAAGGATTAATCACTTCCGCTTTCACTGTCTATGTCCCCCTCGCACTGGGTTATTGGTCACACACCAAAAGTCCCATATTCATTAAATTTATTATACTTTATCACGTACAAGAATTCATTAAGAATTCGTTAAACCATGTGTACTATAATTTATCGTCATCCGTGGGGCAAATGTTTATAGCTGATTCTAGCGAATAAACAGCGCTTTTCACTTCTTTTGAAGAAAGCATTTCGATCATCGTGCGTGGCAAAGGGTATTTAGGACTTTATTACTGCTTTCTCACAACTGTAAAAAAAATCAAATTCTTGTATTCGCGTTTTTTTCACAGTCTCTTGAACTACTTTTGATCCTGATCATTACCTTCATTGCTCTGCTGTCCTGAATCACCTATAATTTAAGATAACGGAACAATAACCAGTTACGGGATTACATCACACTAAACATTACATAATCAAGAAATTTTGCCTGCAAGGAGGTCACCTATGAACATAAGCCAACTGGAGACACTAATTACCATTTCCAAAACGATGAGCTTCCGCAAAGCGGGAGAACTTCTGAACCTGACCCAGCCTGCCGTCTCGGCCCAGATCAAAAGTCTGGAGGACGAATTCAGCACCGTTCTTGTGGATCGTAACCAACCCGTTACCCTGACAGACCGTGGACAGGTATTCCTGGAGCACGCTGAACGGATGCTCGATATCGTTGATGAGTTGAAACAAAAATTGTCCGATCTCGATGAAACGCCTCAGGGACGTATCGTGTTAGGCACAACAACTTCCATTGCTATTCAGATCTTGCCAAGGGTGTTATCCTATTTCCAAGATCAGTTCCCGCTGATCAAAACCAGTATCCAGTCCCTTCCTTCATCACAGATCTATACCCAGGTCGAAAATGGTCTGGTTGATATTGGTATCGGTTATCTCACGGAGCGTAATCCCAACCTGAATACATCTGTGCTGTACTATGACACATTTGAACTCGTGGTATCTCCTTCCCATCCGCTGGCGAAGAAGAAACATGCTGCAGTCGATGTGCTCCGGAGTACACCATTGATTCTGCTGTCCCCTGATACCGTAGGACGAAGGTTTACGGAAACTATCTTCAAGAAACATAATATTGAACCTAATATTGTAATGGAGTTGTCGAGCAGCGAAGAAGTGAAACGGATGGTCGAGATTGATCTCGGGGCAGCTGTCATCTCCAAACAATCTGTTGCGCATGAGTTGCGTCAAGGTACATTACGAATGATACCCTTAAGTGAGCTGGAGGTCAGTCACCCTGTTGGTGTCATCTATAAGTCCAGTCGATACCTTAACTCAGCGATGCAGCAGTTCATAAGTGACCTCAAAGGTATGCCGGAAACCCAATTCATCAGTTCAGAATGACAATGAGCCATGAGAAAGGAAGGATTCCATATGAAATTTGATCTTCATACACATCATTTTCGTTGTGGTCACGCAGACGGCAACATCCGCGATTATATAGAGGCAGGTATTAAGGCAGGACTTCAGGCCATCGGTATCTCGGATCATACGCCGTACTTTGGCAGTGAGCTTGAGCAGGCATTTCCCCGGATCGCAATGGGCAAGTCGGAATTGCAGCATTATGTGGAAGAAGTCCTTGCTTTGAAAGAAGAATACGCTGGTAAAATCGATGTGCTGCTCGGCATTGAATCCGACTACTTCCCTGTTCATGCAGAATTGTACCGTACCACACTGGGACAGTATCCTTTTGACTATATTATTGGTTCAGTTCATCATACCGAGGATGTGAGTATCTTCAACAAAACCCGGTGGAAAGGACTGAGCGATGCTCGCAAAGTTGAAGTGAAAGAGAGTTATTATTCATTAATTCGGGAATCGGCTCGCAGCGGTATGTTCCAGATTCTTGGACACATTGATGCGATGAAAGGAAACTATCCACCCTTCTCTGAAATTATCGCTGATCAGGCCATTGATGAAACGTTGCAGGTCATTGCAGAATCCAACGTAGCGATCGAAATTAACACATCTGGCAAAACCAAACTCAGCGGTGGCTGGTATCCCTCAGATGCCATTCTGGAACGCGCCCATCATTATGGAGTGAAGGTGACATTTGGATCGGACGCTCATAAACCACAGCGGGTTGCAGACGAGCTGGATGACGTTCGTACACGTCTCAAGGAGATCGGATTCACCGACTGGGTATACTTCAAGCAGAAACAGATGCAGGTTGTTCCACTGTAAAATATAGCAAACACAAAGGCCCCCACAGCGCGCTTGTTCACGCCGTGGGGGTTTAGGTTTAATTCTAAATTAAAATTATTATATAAGTTAAACTGAACATTTACACGATAACGGAGAGGACAGAAATAACTTGAAGAAGCGAAGCGGTCGCCTAAAAGCTTTCTGAAAGAAAGCTGCATCGGAAGCATACGCTATGACCGGATTTTCCCTCTTAAATATGGGAATCAAAAAAATCCGGGTATAACAGCGATCGGAAGGTTATTCTGTCATCGGAGTGGCCAGTGTAAATATTCCACAGTTAACTTATATGGACAAAAAAAAATGAACCCGCTCGCGCGGGTCCCAACAGCATTATCTATTATCAAAAAGGGGGTCATGAGATAAGTTTACCCCCTGTCTGTTAGAGTTCAATTGCAGCTATATTTCAATTGTGTAACAAATGATTGAAGTTCGATTCATTCACGTTTGACTACTCTTACTCTATGTCATTGCGGCTTGTCAGATACCAAGGTTTGCAGGTCTTTTTCCTGAAGCGGGCGTACGTATTGTTCCCGGTACATACTGTACACTTTAACATCCATCAGGGATTCTGATCCCTCGTCATCCTCATCATGCAGTACAAACGAGGGAAGACTCCGCTCATAGGACATCCCTATTTTGCTTAGCACCCGTTGTGAAGATACATTGGCCTCATAACAACGTGCTTCCACCCTCCCCAGATGAAGATCGTCAAATCCAAACTGCAGCAGCCGCTGTACCGCCTCGGTAGCCACACCCCTGCCCCAACAGGACCTGTTCAGGATGTAACCAATCTGTGCGGTACCATTCTGATCATTCCAGTGCTGGAATGAGGTGATCCCAATCACTTGTTCCTTGCCTCTCCAGCAGATCCCATAATGTAACGAATCCAGCTTGGCGCTGCTGCTCCGTATCTGGTTCAATAACCGTCTCGCCCGGATTGGCGTGGGCTGGCTTCCCCTATTCACATATCTTATGACTTGAGGATCGGAAAAGAGTTCCGATAATGTGCTGTAATCACTTTGACGTAATGATCGCAGGACAAGACGCTCTGTCCACAAAGCCGGCAGACCTTGAACCAGCATTTTTCGGGTAAGCATGACAATCGCTCCTTTTGCCTAAACGGGCTCTAGTCCGGTAAGACAAGCATGCTCTGATGATGATCCGGCGTAATACCATTTGAACTGATCCACGAACTTTAGTATTCGCATTTTAGTATTAATATATTGCAACATTCAATTCCTCACGCTAAAAGGCCCAGATGCTGACTACTCCTGCAGCCCGCGATAGATACCCGTACGAATCTCACGAATATAGAAATCCAATGCAGGAACATTCGCCGACTGTGCAACCTGTACTTCTCGCTCAATATCATAAGGCACCCTCACAAATTGAACATTGAACGGGGTGTTGTTATCGTTGCAGTCTTCACCCTCCAGAATACAGTAGGAAGCTTGGGGAAGATCGAGTGGATTACCAACACTGCCTGCATTAAACAGTAACTTGCCGTTCATATACTGCAAGTATGCGTTATGCACATCCCCATAACCTACAACATCTGCAATACCTTGCTCAGGCTCATCATCCGGAGGATCAAACATTGCCAACCTCTTTTCCATCGCGTCCCACGGCTGTACACGATGGTATACACTTTGAGGTGAAGCATGGAGCAGACGGATGGTGCGACCACTCAGTTGAAATTGATGACTGAAGGGTAGGCCTGCCAAGTACGCCAATCGTTCCTCACCCAGCCGCTCTGCTTGCCACGTAAAGTTCTCGTTGTCTTGGTTAACCGCAACCAGTTCATCCCAATTGCCACGGATAACAAGTTCGCACGTCGCTCTCACCTGATCCACAACCTTTACCGGTTCTGGCCCCTTGCCCACGAGGTCACCAAGACAAAAGATTCGCTCCACGCCACGACTTCGGATATCTTCTAACACTGCTTCCCAGGCAGTCATGTTGCCATGAATGTCGGATACAATCGCAATTCTTTCCATCTGGATAACCTCCATTCATGTTAAATCCTTTATGTTTTACATTCATCTTGTATTCTTTTATGTGGTTGATCCTTTAAGCTCAAAAACCGTTAATTCTGGTCTGCACAGAAAACGAATGGGCAGTTGAGTCATGCCAAAACCACGATTCACATACACGGGCATCTGTGTCTGGGTGGTGTAATATACCCCCTGGACATCCGTGTAATACAATCCTTGAACATACTTGTGTGAACCTCGCGGAGTTGTCAGTGCCCCAATCCAGGGAAAACGTACCTGTCCACCATGGCTATGACCGGAAAGTTGTAATCCGAAACCATAGGGAGTGGCAATGTCGGCATAATCCGGTTCATGCATAAGTAACAATTTCCACACATCATGATCCAAACCCTTGATGGCTTGGACAGGATCAGGCCTGCCTGTAAGTGCGTCATCCAGACCAGCTATGGCCAGACGTTCGCCCCCTTGTTCAATCACCACATGTTCGTTCCGTAACAAAGTGAATCCCGCTTCACGGAACATGGTTGTCACTTCATTCTGCTGTCCGCCCCGATAATCATGATTCCCCAAAACAGCAAATTTGCCATACTTCGCTTGCATGGAGGCGAGTACCGGAATACATTCACGCATAGGCTCTGCTTCCCTCTCGACGATGTCTCCGGTAAAACAAATCAAGTCCGGTTGCTGCTCCTCAATCGTTGCTGCCAGCTTCTTCAGCTCTTTCACCCCGGTATGAAAACCAAGATGGGCATCGCTGAACTGAACTACACGCAAACCGTCAAATGCCTTTGGAAACTTCGGAAGTTTCAGCTCCACTTGCTTGATCTCCAGACGACGCGGTTCCCATAGCCAGGCATAACCTCCTGTAAGCAAACTGGCACCCGCTGTCATCAAAACCATGCGCAATAAGAAACTTCGGCGAGAGGGATCATGATCCTTTTCTTCCCCAGGAAACACAGACTCTTCTGCACCTGATGCTTTGTGCGAGCGCTGGGACGGCGAGTTGTTGCTGCCCTGACGCGGTGTCTCTGCCATATCTCCCCCTCCTTCTACGCTCTTAATCCATCCCCTTAGTATATCATATTCTGCATGGGTAGCCCGGTTCCTCTGCTGTATTACAAAAAGAAGCCGGGATCTCCGGCATGTTGCTGCACGGGATCACGACTTCTTCTAAGTTGCAGATTACACTTCTGCACATGTTATGACGAGATTATACACCCAACCAGCGTTTGAACATATGCTTGGTCGTTTGTTTGTTCATTTCGGCAATGGAGGTTGTCAGTGGAATGCCTTTTGGACAGGATTGCACACAGTTCTGTGAGTTACCACAGCCCTCAATGCCTCCGTCTTCCATCAACGCTTCCAGACGATCGTCGGCGTTCATCTCCCCTGTTGGGTGAGCGTTGAACAGGCGCACTTGGGACAGTGCTGCTGGACCGATAAAGTCTGTTTTCTCATTGACGTTCGGACATGCTTCCAGACATACACCACATGTCATGCATTTGGACAGCTCATATGCCCACTGACGCTTCTTCTCAGGCATCCGTGGACCTGGTCCGAGGTCATAGGTACCATCGATCGGAATCCATGCTTTTACGCGTTTCAGGGCGCTAAACATCCGGCTACGGTCGATGACCAAGTCACGAACCACTGGGAATGTCTTCATCGGTTCGATACGAACGGGCTGTTCGAGCTTGTCGATCAGGGCTGCACATGCTTGACGTGGCTTGCCGTTGATGACCATGGAGCAGGCACCGCAGACTTCTTCGAGACAGTTGGAATCCCAGCAAACGGGTGCAATGGATTTGCCATCTGTATTGACGGGGTTCCGCTGAATCTCCATCAGGGCGCTGATCACATTCATGTTGGGACGGTACGGAAGCTCAAATTCTTCGTTGTACGAAGATGACTCCGGGCTATCCTGACGGGTGATGATAAACTTGACGGTTTTGTTGGCTGTAGCTTGTTCCGCCATATCGTAGTCCCCTCCTCTGGTGACGATGATTGGTGTTGCTGATACGCAAAGTTACTGGTTTGGTGCACGGGAGACGCTTCGTCAGCGGAATGCCCCTCTGATCGCTGTTATCCCCGGATTTTTTTGATCAACCCTTCCCAGGGTTAAAATCCGGTGATAAAGGCGAGCGCTTCGCTTCTTCTGGGCATTTCCGCTTCCTCCGCTACGTCGTGCACGCAGGGTCACTTTGCTGGAAACTGCACTCCATTCATGCTGGATGGGCAGTATTGAAGTTCTGAAGCATCGCTAAGGCGCTTTGCTTCTTCTGGGTATTGTTGTTTCCTTCGCTATGTTGTGCACGTTGGTCACTTTGCTGGAAACTGCTCTCCAATTCATTGTGGATGGCAGTATTAAAGTTCTGAAGCATCGCTAGGCGCTTGCTTCTTCTGGGTATTTCCCTCACTTTGATGGCAGTAACTTTGAAGAAGCTCTGCTTCTCCAAAGTTGTCCTGCCTCTCCGTTCAGGTGCTTAATATTTAACTTTATAAATAAATCCGTGATATTTAATCCTTGGAGTAATCCCGGATACGTGGTGGGATCAAGGATACGTCTACTGGCTCGTACGAGATTTTCGGGCCTTCCTTCGACCAGCTTGCGATGGTCGTTTTCAGGAACTCTTCATCATTACGTTCCGTGAAATCCGGTTTGTAATGCGCGCCGCGGCTTTCGTTACGGAGTAGAGCACCGAGAGTCATTGCTTCTGCCAGTTCAATCATGTTCCACAGTTGGCGAGTGAATGCTGCGCTCGGGTTATTCCAACCAGAGCTGTCATACATATTGATTTTGCCATAACGCTCTTTCAATTCCTTGATCTTGCCAATCGTGGCTTCAAGCTTGTCGTTGTAGCGCACAACCGTCATGTTGGCTGTCATCCACTCGCCAAGCTCTTTATGAATGACATAGGCATTTTCCGTGCCCTGCATTTTCAAGATGCCTTCGTATTTGTCGCTTTGTTGTTTGGTGTGTTTCTCAAATACGGAAGATGGGATATCAGCGGACGATTTTTTGAGTCCTTTGATATATTCAGCCGCTTTTGGTCCAGCCACCATACCACCATAGATCGCAGATACCAATGAGTTTGCACCCAGACGGTTCGCACCATGGTATTGATATTCACATTCACCAGCTGCGAACAGTCCCGGAATGTTAGTCATTTGGTTGTAATCTACCCACATGCCGCCCATGGAATAATGGACTGCCGGGAAGATTTTCATTGGGATTTTACGCGGGTCATCACCCATGAACTTCTCATAGATCTCAATGATTCCGCCCAGTTTAACATCCAGTTCCTTCGGATCTTTGTGCGACAGATCGAGATAAACCATGTTCTCGCCGTTCACACCCAGACCCATATCAACGCAGACGCTGAAGATTTCACGAGTCGCGATATCACGTGGAACCAGGTTACCGTAGGATGGATATTTTTCTTCAAGGAAGTACCAAGGTTTTCCGTCTTTGTACGTCCAGATCCGTCCACCTTCACCACGCGCGGATTCAGACATGAGACGCAGCTTGTCATCCCCTGGAATGGCTGTTGGGTGAATCTGAATGAACTCCCCGTTGGCGTAATTTACACCTTGCTGATACACCGCACTTGCTGCTGTACCTGTGTTAATTACAGAGTTGGTCGTTTTACCGAAGATGATCCCCGGACCACCACTCGCCAGAATAACCGCTTCAGCTGGGAAGGTCTGTACCTTCATCGTTTTCAGATCCTGAGCCACGATCCCGCGACATACGCCTTCATCATCCAAAACCGCCTGCAGGAACTCCCAGTTCTCATATTTCGTAACAAGACCCGCTGCTTCCCAGCGACGTACCTGCTCGTCTAATGCATAGAGCAATTGTTGTCCTGTTGTCGCTCCGGCAAATGCCGTACGGTGATGCTTCGTTCCCCCGAAACGACGGAAATCAAGCAAACCTTCCGGTGTCCGGTTGAACATTACGCCCATACGGTCCATCAAGTGAATGATGCCAGGTGCTGCTTCGCACATCGCTTTAACAGGAGGTTGGTTCGCAAGGAAGTCACCGCCGTATACCGTATCATCAAAGTGTACCCATGGGGAGTCACCCTCACCCTTGGTATTTACCGCTCCGTTAATGCCGCCTTGTGCGCATACAGAGTGGGATCGTTTAACAGGAACCAGTGAAAATAAATGAACATGGACTCCGGCTTCAGCCGATTTGATCGCCGCCATCAATCCCGCGAGACCGCCGCCCACAATAATTACATTCGTTGATGCCATTGCTGTTCACTCCCTTATAAGTCAGCATTTATACGCTAAATGCTTAAATTAGAACTGTTTTTACTGCGTCAATCATCGAAGTAGCTGTTTGGAAATCAATGCTCCGGAAAGCAAATAGTGAAGCAATAAACATGATGGAAACAATAGCGAACAAGCTCATACATACGTAAGAGGATACACGTTGCGCACGCGGACCAACCGTAATTCCCCAGCTAACAAGGAACGACCACAGACCATTGGCAAAGTGATATGACGCCGCAACCACACTGATCATATATATCGCAAAGGTTATCGGATTCGTCACCGCATCATGTATGACGCCGCCAATCTCTTCATGGGATACATTACCCAGCGCAATCTGTACTCGCGTCTCCCATACGTGCCAGATGACGAATACAAACGTAATAATACCGCTTACCCTCTGTAACGTGTAGCGCCAGTTGCGCTCATTACCGTAACGCCCAACGTTAGGCTTGGCCTGATAGGCAATGTAAAGACCATAAACACCGTGATAGAACAACGGCAACCAGATAAGTAATGCCTCAATTACAATAACAAGAGGCAAACCGTTCAGAAATGCAACGGCACCGTAAAAAGCTTCTTTGCCGCCTTCAACTGCCGTGAAGTTCGTCACCAAATGCTCAACAAAAAACAAACTGAGCGGAATGACGCCAAGCAAGGAGTGCAGCTTTCTGGAGTAAAACCCTTTCATAAAATGTCGATCCCCTTTCGCTAAATACAACGTTTTCATAAATGATTTCACTTATCATGACACGAATCCTTTTCCATGAAAAGGTTCGACAAATTGTTCCGTTTTCCCCAGGTGTGAACAACTTGTGTCACGGTTCATGTTACTCCTTTTTTTCTTATAAGGGAATTGCAATATAATTATTAAATGTTATAACCTATAGGTATAAGCAGTGAAACATTGGGTTTACAGGCTATACAACATGGAAAACGATTGAGCAAGGGCAAGAATCACATTCATGGAAAAGAGGTTATTGTTCATGTTTGAGGAGTTAAATGCATTTGCAGCGGTCGTGGAGCAGTCCAGCCTCAACCGTGCATCCAAGTTACTGAACTTGTCCCAACCCGCACTCTCACGCAAAATTGCCAAATTGGAGGATGAACTCGGGGTTGCCCTGTTCCACCGCCGTGGCAAACGGCTGGAGTTAACCAGTGTGGGCCAGTTCACCTATACCTATGCTGTAGAACAGAAGCAGCAACAACAGAAGTTCCTCACTATGCTGGCCCAGTATAAAGACGAAGAACAGAGCACCATTACACTCGGAGCCAGTCTGACGACGCTTCAAACTACGTTACCACCTCTCGTCAATGCCTTTATGGAGAAACATCCAAATGCCGAACTGAAACTGTTGACGGGTAAAACACATGAGATTGTGTCGTTTGTGCGTGACAAAAAAGCCGATGTGGGCATTGTCGCCTCCTCCATCAGCGAAGTGGGGCTTAACTGTGTGCCGCTCTTTGACGATCACCTGGAACTGGTTGTGCCGCTTACACACCCCTTGTCCGGTAAGGAAGCCGGGATGGAACATTTGCAAGATCTGCCGATGATCACGTTCTCCAAAGGCACCTGGTACCGCAAATTAACGGACGATCTCTTCCAGCGCTGTGCCGTGATGCCGGATATTCGCATGGAGATTGATTCCTTCGAAGCGATCATCCGACTTCTGCCTTCCGCCAAAGCTGCTGCTCTATTGCCCAAGTCATATCTTCGTCCACAATTGCTCGCGGACAATGATCTTGTTTCTGTTCATTTGCCTCAATTACAGCAGACCCGCAGAACAACTTGTATGATCTATGGGGAAAAAGAGGACCTCAGCGAGACCTCCAGACAATGGGTCAAGGAGACGGCTGCACTCTTTACAGCAAAGGCGCCATTGCCCTCACGGAGGGCTACGACGCCTTTGCCTTGATCTGAATCAGCCAGGCTCTAACGCCTGGCTTCCATATTTAACTCATGATAATTATCAGCTCTCTTGGCTGATAACCTCTTCTTCAAATCGGTCGATATCTGCATTATTACCAATAATGACCATGATATCCCCCATCTGAAGCGAATCCAGTGCCGTCGGAGCGATAATGACCCCAGCTTCTTTCTGTAACGCCACAATACTGCAACCAAAACGTACGCGTGCATTAAGGGTGGAAAGGGTTTTGTTGTGCAGACAGGCGGGAACCTTCATCTCGACAATACTGTAATCATTGGATAATTCAATGTAATCCAGCAAGTTCGGGGTAACCAGCTGGTGGGCAACCCGAATGCCCATATCCCGCTCAGGATAAACGACACGATCAATCCCCAGTTTATCCAATGCGCGTCCGTGAAGGACGGATATGGCCTTGGCCACAACCGTCTTGACGCCCAGCTCTTTTAACAGAATCGCGGTGAGAATGCTCGTCTGAATATCATCCCCGATAGCAACGATACAGCAGTCAAAATTTCGAATACCCAGGGAGCGTAGCACTTCCTCATCTGTGGCATCGGCTACAACGGCATGGGTGACCAATTCACTAATGTCTTCGACGACTTCTTCATTTTTATCGATCCCGAGCACCTCGTAGCCGAGTTCCATTAATTCCTGTGCCAGACTGGAGCCAAATCGCCCAAGCCCAATCACCGCAAACTGCTGTGTTTTCATTGTTCTTCACGAACCCCTTATCCAAATCAATTTCAAAACTCACTAAAAATAGATTTATCCAATAATCATTTTGCCTTCCGGATACCTGTATAACTCTTTACCCTTTTTCTGCCCAAGTGCATACGCTAATGTGATCGGTCCAAGCCTTCCTGCAAACATCGTAAAACAGATCAGGAGTTTGCCCAATGTAGTCAGTTTCAGCGTCAGTCCAAGCGATAATCCAACGGTACCAAAGGCCGATGTCGTTTCAAATAAGATCATCATAAAACTGGCGTCTTCTGTGGTACTTAATGCCATCGTTACAGCTATGATGAACAAGAGTGCCAGCAATGTAATGGTAAGCGCCTTGAAAATCCGTTCCTGTACGAGCCGGTAGCGGAAAAACACGATATCTTCACGCCCACGCATCATGGCGATGACCGCTCCCGCCATAATCATAAATGTCGTTGTTTTGATCCCGCCTCCGGTAGAACCTGGCGAAGCACCAATGAACATCAGAATGATCATAAAGAACTGTGTTGCCTGCCTGAGTCCGGCAATATCTACCGTATTGGCTCCTGCTGTTCGCGGCGTAACGGACTGGAAGAATGAACCGAGAATTTTGCCACCCCAGTTCAGGCCACCCAGTGTCCGTGGATTGCTAAATTCAAATACGAAAATGACAAGTGCACCAAACACAATTAACAATCCAGTCATTAACAGTACAACTTTGGAGTGCAGAGACAGCTTCCGCGTTTTGCGGTAATCCACCAGGTCTGACAACACCACAAAACCGATACCGCCAGAGACAATCAGGAACATTGCTGTAAAATTAACCAACGGGTCATACACATAACCGGTCAGACTGCGGAAATCCCCAAACATATCAAAGCCCGCATTGTTGAACATGGAGATCGCATGCCAATAGCCATAATAGATCGCCTGTCCAATCGGCATGTCGAACGACCAGCGAATGGCAAACAGTGTGCCACATATGCCTTCGATAATGAGTGAGTAGATCACAACTTTACGGATCAGCCGGACGATGCCCTCCATCGTGCTCTGATTCATCGCTTCCTGTAGAATCAACCGTTCTCTAAGCGAAATCCGCCGTTTGAACGCAATGGCAACCAATGTGGACATTGTCATGAAGCCCAGTCCGCCAATCTGAATCAGAATCGCGATTACAACCTGACCCAGCACCGAGAAATGAGTCCCTGTATCCACCACAACCAAACCAGTGACACAAACAGCCGAAGTTGCTGTAAAGAGCGCATCAATAAATGCAAGACTGTCTCCGTTACGGTTGGATGCCGGAAGCATTAACAACATTGTGCCTACCAATATGATGCCAGCAAACCCTAACACAAGAATACGGGGTGGCGATAATCGCATCCATTGCACATTCAGTTTCACTTGAGTATCTTCCACCTCTTCTAAAATGAAAATAACTCCACACCCGTGGAGCGTTCTTCATTTGAAATGCTGTTGCCAAACGTTAAACAAGTATGATTCAGATTAAAACGACATATATAATGAAGTTGGAATATATCCTATTCGTTCCCTTGTTGGGCGAAAGACATGCGAATCATTGCACATTTGTTTCAAAATTATAAGCGCTGCGACGTTTGTAGACAAAACGTTTTTTGTGTAAATCGGATCGAATTCAGCCAAAAAGGGAAGAACTCAGATATCGCGACGGATGGATCAGATTCTTTCGGTCCTTTTCATTCATTTTCAAGGATTTACACCTGTTTTCGTTACATCATTGGCATTCGGTGCTTGGCCTGTGCTATGTTAACTTTAATATCCATATTAGTGCGTGTTCAAAAAGGGCGGTTTTCAGTACCAAGAAGATGGGATGAAGATAGAAACTTTTTGAACTACCTCTATCAATAAAGGAGGAACACCATTACATGAATCCCTTAGGGCAGCCTTTGCAACTCAAGGCTAACTTCAAGCGGCTGGGGTTGCTTGCGGCGATTGGCCTGATTCTATTTTTTGTATTTCAGATCTTTCCTGCTACCTCATCACAAACGACAGAAATTTCGTCTACGTCCTTCATAACCAAGGAGCAGGCGAAGCAATCCGCACGATCATTCGCAGCTTCTGTGAATGACTATACACTGCCAAATGATGATGCAAAAACCCTGGTCACCTACCAGACACATTCGGATATCTACGGGTATATGGCCAAAACCAAACAACTTGATACCTATAACCAGAAATGGGAAACAAGCTATCCTTACGATGTATTCCGCGTTCGTTTGCCTGATCAAGACAAGGGCGGTTATCTTAATGTTGACGTACATATGAAAACAGGAAAAGTCGTCGGCTTCAAACGGGAACTGCCTTCTTCACTCTATACCGCCATTGAGGCGGAGCAGGTTAGTGGACGAGTGACCACATCGCAAGTACTTGCTGAAGGCAATATGTCTCTGGACGAGAAACAACAGCTCGCGGCTGGCGTTCTGACCGAATTCGGTTATGAAGTGCCGGTACTTCAACTGGAGACTCGCGATGGTGAAGCGGGACTGAAGTATGTGGATTCTGAAAAAGCCATTGGAGACTCTAAGCTTGAATTGAATTTTACGTTTGAAGAGGGTGCGGTACGATCCTTCGATCCTGGATTCTCTGTCCCTGAATCCCATACCGATTATGTGAAAGATCAAACGCGCCAAGCCAATTGGATGACCTATGGCGGCTATGCATTCCTGACCTTTGTTCTGGGCGTGCTGGCAATCATCTATAGCATTCTGACCCGAGCACATACGTCTTTCAAACGCGGGATCATCCTCTCGCTGGTGTATTTCGCAGCTTCGGTAATTGGTACGCTGAACATGATTCCACTCTTTCAGGCACAAGGGCTCTCCAACTTCATGTTAGCGTTCCTGATGTTAATGCAGGCGGGAATTACACTGGTCATGAGTGCAACCATCTATCTGTCTCTTGTTGCTGGTGACGGCATGTGGCGCAAAATAGGTCTGAACCCATGGCCTCGTGCCAAAGAACCCGGATATGGAAAATATGTACTTCACAGCATGGTTGCTGGTTACCTGTGGGCATTCATTCTACTGGGTGTGCAATCCATCCTGTTCTTCATTCTGGAGCGAAGCATTGGCACATGGTCAACAACGTCAGCAGATCAATCTACATTTAATATGACCTATGCCTGGCTCTTCCCGATCATGGCCTGGATGGCCGGTATTGGTGAAGAAACTGTTTATCGACTGTTCGGCATTCGCATGATGCAAAAGATTGTGCGTAACACGTTTATTGCCTGTTTGATTCCAACCATCATTTGGGCACTTGGACACACATTGTATCCGATCTATCCAGTAATCACCCGTCCCATTGAGCTGTTGGTGATTGGATTGCTGTTCAGTCTGATCATGCTGCGTCACGGCTTCATTGCCGTTGTATTCGCCCATGTGATCTTCGACAGCTTGTTGATGGGACTCAGCTTGGTCTTTATGGGCGATGCCCTGAATATGACAGCTGGACTCTTCTGGATTGTACTCCCGGCAATTGTTGGATATGTGGTCTACAAATTCAATCCAAAACAAAAAGAGAAGCCGTATGTTACGACTCCTCATCCCGAAGTGCTGCAATAATCTGATTTGCCAGTTTGTCACCAATAGATAGAGGCCGGAAGTCTTCAACGCTGGCCTCTTTTATTTTGCGCAAAGAACCAAAATGCTTCAACAGCAGCTTACGCCGCTTCTCTCCAATACCCGGAATGGCATCCAAACGTGATGTCACCATGGATTTGCCACGCTGTTCCCGGTGGAACGAGATCGCAAAACGGTGGACCTCTTCCTGTATCCGCTGCAACAGGTAGAATTCCTGACTATCCCGTGGCAGGGAGATGACTTCCGGTGGATTACCGATCATCAACTGTGAAGTCTTATGCTTCGCATCCTTCACCAGACCACATACCGGAATAAACAGCCCCAGCTCATTTTCCAAAATATCGACCGCAGCCGAAATCTGTCCTTTACCACCATCGACCACAATCAGGTCAGGCTGGGTCAGGTTTTCTTTTAATACCCGTTCGTAACGGCGACGGATGACCTCTCTCATCGTTTCATAATCATCCGGCCCTTCAACCGAACGGACCTTGTACTTCCGATATTCCTTCTTATCCGGTTTACCATCGGTAAATACGATCATGGCAGATACCGGGTTTGTACCCTGAATGTTCGAGTTATCAAACGCTTCAATACGGTGAAGCTGATCCAGTCCAATAAAACGTCCCAGTCCTTCGGCAGCTTTGGAGGTACGTTCTTCATTTCGCTCAATCAAACGGAACTTCTCTTCCAATGCCACACGTGCGTTGTCCACGGCCATCGTGATCATCTGCCGTTTCAATCCACGTTGCGGAATGAGCACTTTGATCTCCAACCACTCTTGTAAAGCAGCAGCAACCTGAGTTGGGTCTTCCAGTCCTGATGGAAGCTTTTCATTTGAAGCAGTTATATCCGTTATTGGAGCATCCTCTTGCATACTGTCAGGTTGTTCACCTTCTGCCTCAGTGGAACCTCCGTAAGCTGCACGACTCTCAGCAACCAGTGGCTGGGAAGCGTTACTGCGCTCCACTTGTCCCATCTGCTCGAATTCTACCGTAACTGCGGCAGGCACCGATCCCTCAGCATCAGATACTGTATCCAAACTTTCGTTATCCGTTGCAAGATCCTTGGGCATTTCCGGCAACAAAATTTCTTGTGGCAATGCCGGATTATCGCTGTAATACTGTGTTACATAGGACATGAAGTCACTATACGCCTCACCGTAAAACGGGAAGGTTGATACGTGACGTTCAATCATTTTACCCTGACGCATATATAGAATCTGGACACACATCCAGCCTTTATCAATGGCAAAACCAAATACATCACGGTCTCTGGCATCGGCCATCGTAATTTTCTGTTTTTCCATCATCGCATCGATGGCGATCACCTGGTCGCGCAGTTCCTTGGCTCGTTCAAAATAAAGATCTTCCGCGGCCTCCTGCATCTTACGCTGCAAATCCTTCTTGATCTCTTCGTGACCACCGCTCAGAAATGAACCAATCTCTTGGGAAATCTGGTCGTACTGCTCCTTCTCCACTTCCTTCACACAAGGGGCGAGACACTGTCCCATGTGATAGTACAGGCACACTTCTTTGGGCATTACACCACATTTGCGCAGTGGATACATGCGGTCGAGCAGTTTTTTTGTTTGGTGTGCCGCATACGAGTTCGGATAAGGTCCGAAGTATTTGGCTTTATCTTTCAGCACACGCCGGGTTACTTCCAACCGGGGGTGCTTTTCATTGGTAATTTTAAGATATGGGAATGTCTTGTCATCCTTGAGCAACACGTTATACCGCGGCATATGTTTCTTGATTAAGTTACACTCCAGAATGAGTGCTTCCATGTTACTGCCCGTCACGATATATTCGAAATCACGGATTTCGGACACCAGACGCTGCGTCTTTCCGTTATGACTGCCGATAAAATAAGAGCGTACGCGGTTCTTCAACACTTTGGCCTTACCTACGTAGATAATGGTGCCTTCACTGTTTTTCATCAGGTAACATCCAGACATGTCTGGCAGCAAAGCGAGCTTGTGACGAATCTGCTCCAATGCCTTCTCCTGATCCTGCAAATCATTGATGAATTGGTCCATAATTCGGTGAATCCTCCTTCCCGAAAAAAGTATAAATAAAAGGTTACACTAAGCCATTCTGATTACAGTACCGTCTTCCAATCCGTTATCGGATTGTCTCTGAGTCACCTTTTTTATAAGAAGAAACTAAAGATAATTCACACTGACACTACGATGACAGAACAACCTTCCAATCCCTGTTATCCCCAGATTTTTTTCATTCCCTTTTCTCAAGGGAAAAATCTGTTGATAAAGGGGAACGCTTCGCTTCTTCAGGTTTTTTCTGTCCTCTCCGTTACTGTGTAAATAATTAGTTCCATCTATATATCAGAGATGAATCCGGGATAAACGCGAGCACTTCGCTTCTCCAGATCGGTTCTGTACTCTACATTCAAGTGTGAAAAATATTTTTACTTTATATTGTCCTATATAAAGGTATTCGACGCAAAACGCCCCCGGCATGTAAACCGGAGGCGTATGTGTAAGCCTGTAAATTATTGGTGTTTTTCGATAATTCCTTTGAGCGCATCTTTCGAGTTCAGACCAACCACTTTATCTACCGGTTGACCGTCTTTGAAGAAGATCAAAGTTGGAATGCTCATTACGCCAAAGCGGGAAGCAGATTCCGGATTTTCATCCACGTTAACTTTAGCAATTTTCACTGCATCGCCAACTTCTGTGGACAGCTCTTCCAAGATTGGAGCGAGCATTTTACAAGGACCACACCAAGGCGCCCAGAAATCAACAAGAACCGTTCCTTCGCCTTCTACTTCAGCGTTGAAGGATTGATCGGATACGTTAACAATAGCCATGAAATTGTCCTCCTTATATATACTTACGGTTTATTTTAACCTGTAACGTCGTGAACGACACTTCCAGTATAACACAGGTACGTCAAACTTGTGAATTGAACGCTGCAATGTTCATCTTCCCAACATCAAATCTTCACAATTACAGGATGTGGGATACTAACTGCAAAATCTTTACAAACGCTTTCTTTTCCAAGTATACTAAAATTACTCCGGGTTTCAGCCCCCATACGGGCAAGCTGTTTCCCCATAAGGAGGCAATAACATGGATGCAAATGTGCGGATCAGCGACCCGCGTGAACATGTGAACGAGGAACCCCGCAACGATCTATTTGATCTGATCGCGGGTGTTGCCGGCATGGCCGGCCTGATGACAGTGATCTTTTTCGGTATGGTTATCTTCAAATTCCTCACCGAATAGGACACTCACAGGTCTCACGCAGGACCAGAAAAGCCCGGTTTTCGCAACAATGCGAAAGCCAGGCTTTTTTTGGGACTACTTTAGCTTTTGATTGCAATCAGCTCAGCTTCTAAATCCTAAACTCCACCGATAATTTGAAGATTAACCTTGTCCAGAACCGTTTCGTTCAATTAGATCGGTTTAACGTTTACCGCGCTGATTCTCACCCCGAACGGAGATAACATCCACAAATGGACGAATACGGTCCATCAAACGTTGACCTTTATTCATTTCCTCGCCGTCCCGATTGGTGAAACTAAGATGTTTTTCAAGCCCATCCAGATTGTAATTGGACGTATAAAACGTTGGTTTGCGATTCATCCGATAGTTCAAAATGGACCCCATCACATGATCTCGAACCCAAGGGTTCAAATTCTCTGCCCCGATATCATCAAAGATAAGCAGATCACAACTTTTCAGAATATCCGTCATTTCCTTCAGCTTCTGCCCTTCACTGATCATAGATTTCAGATCCTCCACAAAGTCAGGCATATAGATAATGACACCCGTGTGGCCTGCAACCGCCAGTTCATGCAGCAGATAACACATCAGAAACGTCTTACCCGTCCCGAATGTCCCTTCCAGGAACAGTCCTTGTGGAGACAGTCCGTTCTCCTTGGTCTCGCTAATATACCGAAGCACCTGATTCACAGCCGGAGCACGCATCCGATCCTTGCCCATAATCTCTACATCGTTGTATCCGGCACTGAGCGCACGCTCGTCCACATAGAAACTGCGAATTCGTTGCTTAATGATATGTTCATTTTGCCGGGCGATATGTTTGGAACAAGGTGCTTTTATATCTATGATTTCGGGTTTACCGTTAAAATGTTCTACTTCCAGTTTGCAAAAGTGGCCCTGAAAATCGTTAGGGCAGTTGTCGAGTCCCGGACAATTCGCACAGTTCTTGGAGTCTTTAGCGTACTGAAATAGCTTGCTCAGATCGGTCATGAGCTGTGCATCTTGCAGTTCAGGATGACCTGCGCGGAATTCGCGTACGTACGGATTTTCCATCAATTCCGCCGCAATCCGCCGCGATTGCTCACGAAAGGCAGGGTTCAGCTGCTGAAGCAGTCCTCCCAAGGATTCCATGGCTTCAAGCCCCCTTAATGTTTCAATATAGAATGAACAATGAAGTGTACCCCTGACCATCTTGATGGCATAGGAACTTTCGATCATTTGCAATTCTACTGTTCATTCTATAGAAAAACAACCAATAACTCAACTCATAGATCTGGTAAATAGCGTAACCCTTCCACCACCGTACGTAATGCCTAGTTTAGAGCACACTGCAGTCCTGTACCTTTTATTACGTGGTCAAAAGTCTGTTTTTCGACCTTTTGAACAACCTTTATTAGCGCCGCAAGCCGACAGTAACGATCTCGCATGAGCCTGTCTGTATGGTCCATTCTTTATTGGCAAATGATAATGTCGACGCCTCTTCTATGCTGCGGGCAATAAGCCTTTCGCCCTCTTCCTCCAGGATGTTGCTTTTGTATGCCGTTTCGAATGGCTGTGGATTCGCTTGCGATGCAGCAAACTTCAACGTAGCAGATTCGGTGGTCATATTGAACCAGCGGAGCATCACATCACCGGAATCTTCATTTACCTTGAGTGAAGAAAATGCTAAACCGTCTCCTTGCCATGCAAACGGTGTGTTGCTAGGTGTCAGATAACCCGGGTGTACTTCGGTTTGTGCCAGCGTCCAAGGAACCTGGAACTGATACGCCTCGATATATGCACCTGATGCTGCACCATTGCCATCATGCGGAGTGATCTCGATCTGAAATGTATGTTCACCAAGACATTGTGCTTCCGGTGTCGGGAACAAACCCCAGTCTCCGAGTTCGCCTACCGCACGAAGCAGCGTCACGGCGATGGTGTTGCGTCCATCCTGAAGGACTTCATATTCATTCAGACCCAGATTGGCTACGACCAATCCTGCGTCTTGTTCACTTACATCTACAAAACTCTGTTGATGCTGTGTATTGCTTGGATTTTGCCACTCCGGTGCAGGCTTGTTATCACGTGTTGCAATTTCGAACATGGAATCCACATGATGAACAGCAGATACCAGATCGGTTGGGAAAAGAGAACGCACCCGATGATCCTTCGCCTGATTGTTGAAGGTTGTTTCCATTTGCACTCCTTTTCCACTACGACTGAGGGATACAACCGTGCGAATCTGGAGCGGAATCATCTTCGTTGAACGCTGGGCTTTGCGATGTGGATAATAAATCAGTTCTCGCTGTTCCTGATCCAGCATCTCATCCGCTGACTCCGGTATTTCCCAATGATGAATAACTTCAAACGAGGCCAAGTATGATGTATCCTCAAGAACCCGAATCTCGGCCTGAAGCTCGTGTGTTGTCGATGCAACTTCATTCTCTGGTTGTTTGAACATGTATTCATTGCCGATATCACCCACATTTTCGTATACGCCAAGGTCCTTGTAAGTCCGGCCTGTTCGTTTGTCTGTGATTGTGAATGAACCGTTGTCTGCAATCGTGACGATCATATATTGATTTTCCATACCACGTTCACCACGCAACAGCGAAGTCGTTTTCGAAGGAGTACCACTCTTAGCATCATCCGCAACGTTGATCAATGCATAGGTTTTCAGGCCAAATGCAGCCACATTCTCTGTTTCAAAACGAATACGAACGCGCCGACAGCTATACGGCTGACGGAAGCGATCATCCGGCAGATCATAGCCGAATTGCAGACCCAGATCCTCCACCGTACATGGAATGTGATTACCATCTTCATCTACCAGTATGCGATCTGACAGGTCAACGGCTTTCATCTGTGCCGCCATTTCCTCCAATGTATGTCCATCCCGGAAATACAACCGAGTCGCGTCCAGTTCCATCTGAACTACACCGCTGCGTTCCCACCCCGTTGTATTAAACACTACAACAGGCCGGGCATTTTCGCCGTAACGCTCAAAGATGGAGGTATCGACAGCTGTAGCAATCTGGCTGGTGCTCTCTTCAATTAAAGCCTCTGCTACATGACGGCTCTTATCAAACCGTGTCACCATCTCGCGATGCACCTCATCCACACTGCATCCACAGATGCTGTCATGCGGATGATTTTGCATCAGCGTTTTCCAGGCATACGTCAGTTGATCATGTGGATAGGCATGTCCAAGCAGATAGGCGTAGGATGCCAGGGGTTCAGCCACCTTTTCCAGCATGGTCTGGCCCAGTTGGTTCATCTGTTTCAGATACACACGAGCCGAGGCGGTGTTCACCAAGGTTCCCCAGCCATCGGTACGCTGGCTGCGCAGTTCTCCTTTGACCGTGGACAACTCATGTTCAGAAGATGCTCTCAGAGCCTCCAGATAATCTGGAAAATTCGAGTGAATGAACTCGATATCGGGATGTAATTGTTCAGCCATGCGAATCGCTTCTGGCAGATCTCGCTGAATCGGCTGGTGATCACATCCGTTCATGTACAACAACTCATTGGTCGATGCATATTTCTCGGCATCTGCAAGCTTGGTTTCCCAGAACTTGCGGGCCGATTCCTCGTCTACAGGAACTTCATTTCCGTTGGAGTACCAGTTGGCAAACAATACGCCGAGCACTTTTGATCCGTCTGGTCCTTCCCACATCAGCTCCGAGAAGCTTGATTCATATCCGGCATCCGATACCGTATTGTTAAATCCCGTCGGCTTCACACCACGTCCAAAAAACACATTATCAATGCCTGATTGCTGCATCAGCTGTGGAGTCTGCCCGACCAATCCAAATGTATCGGGAAAGTAACCAATTTTCGAAGGGGTGCCGTAACGTTTGGCGTCCTTATGTCCAACCTGCATGTTGCGCACATTGGCTTCTCCGCTCGTCAGAAACGCATCCTGCAAAATGTACCATGGTCCAATCACAATCCGCCCATTGCGGATATGCTTCTCCAGTCGTTCTTTCTGCTCCGGTCGAACCTGAAGATAATCTTCGATGATAATCGTTTGTCCATCCAAATAAAAGCTTTTATAGTCCGATCCCTCATCCAGCTGATCCAACAGTGAATCGACGAGCTGAATGAGTCGCATATGATGCTTCTCATACGGCAAGTACCATTCCCGATCCCAGTGGGTATGCGAAATAATATGTGCTCTCTTTTTCTTGGTCATCGTGTTATCCCACCTCTTTCATCTTGTTGTACAATCTCAACCTCATCAGGGCGATACACGCCATTCAGCTTACCGGAAGCATCTGTCGCAAACAGCACCGAACGATTTTTCTCCAATTGGAACGAATACGATACACCTGTACGTTGATCTCTCACGTGAACTTCATGGTTCAAGGAAAATTCCGATACAAATACATACAGATTTCCTTTTGGAAAACTCAGCTTCCGGCCATAGATCCCTGCGATATCTCCGCCAGATATCCATTCCAACTCCTGTTCGATGCCCGAAATCTCGGTTGCATAACGATACAATTCAGCAAGTGGCTCGTCCCGTCCATTTAACTCGAGCGGCAGTGGAGTCCAGATTAATTTCCCTTTACCCAAAGGCAAAACGGTTACTTCATCTGCTGTACCTTTATCCCCATGAAGCAACGTCTCCTTTGCCACCTCGGCGATACGACGCCGTCCATAGGTCACACGGTGATTCACGCCATTAATATTCAGCAGTTCTTCCCGCTGCACGTTACCCAGACTGCGTTTGCCGACAATATGATCTGCCCGGTCAGTTGCCTTCCAGTATGCATCCAGTCCCAGTGGTCCAGTGATGAGCAGACTTGTACCTGTCTTCTCCGCAAACGTGAGCAATTGTTGAAGTGCATCGCTGTCCATATTATGCGGACTCGGTACGATGATCAGTTTCGGTGGCTGCTGCTCCAACGCTTCCAGATGATATTCGGATAACGCACGGAATGGCAATTTCAGATCATAGGACATTACACGAGTCAGCTTTGTTGTAGCATCATAGGCCAGGGCACGGTTGGAGAAGTCATTGGAATACGGGAACACGACTGCAATATCCTCCAGCTCGCGGTCTTCAAAGAGATCACGAATGCCATGCATGAATCGGCCAAAATCATAAGACACATCTGCCTCTGGTTTCTCCGTACCATCTGCACGCAAGGCTCCGATATGAGACTCATTGGCATTATCCATATAAAAGTTGGTGTTCCAGATCCATTGCACCGCTCCTGCGCCGCCTGTCGAGAACGCATAGGCGTACTTGCATTCGAGAATGCCACGAAGCTCTTCTTCCGTACGTTTGGCTCGTCCATCCGGGGTTTCCACATACATGATGCCCGTCTCCTGAATGAGATTTGGTTTATGTGGCGTTTTAGCGAAAATGCCATCCCAGATCAGATCATCGTTTAACCACCAGGAATGCACCGTTGTATAATCCACTTCACGTTCATAGAAGAAAGGCGAAGGACGCTGTGCACCAAGGGCTTCGTCCTGTCCCACAGTAACCAGATGATTCGGTACCAGATCCTTGATCGTACCTACAAGCTCTCTTGCCCAAACATTGTGCATCTCCATAGAGAAGAGACAGTAATCGAGCCAGCGTGTTCCCTTTTTGGCCTTGTGCATGTCCTGTACATCAAAATTAATCTCTTCCGCCTCCGGGATCACTGCGGCTGCAAAGTTGGGGAGCTGCTTCGGCGACATGTTCCATGCCTCCTGCAACGCTTCAATCGTCTCATGACGCTGCTGAAGCCAAGCGATATAAGCCTGCTGTTCATACGAATCCCTCGCCGAGCGTGGGCCAGCTGAGAAGATACGTACTGGATCGAACATCGATGGCTCATTAATCAGATCCCAGTCCACATGTGTTGTATGCGTGTGACGACTGACGATGCTGCGGATGAAACGTTTCTGTGCTTCGACACTCTGCGGGTCCAAATACGGATTCGTGCCTTCCCATGTCTCTGGTGTAAAGGAGAAGAAAGTGAACGTGACCTGTAAGCCGTGGCGTTTCGCCGTTAAAATAAATGCATCAATGGCACGAAGCACATCCTCTGCCATATGTCCGTCCACCTGCATCATGTTGCGATAGGCGGTCCAGATTCCGGTCCGAATCCAGTTGATTCCTGCTTTCGCCATCTGAGCCATATCTCGATCCCAAACATCTACGTTCGGCAAAAACAGAAATTTCCGTGCCACGTCGGAGGTCATGTAGGTCATGCCCACAACTGGGAGAGGACGTCCGTCTTTTACAAAATAGTCCCTGCTGCGGGTAATCACTTCCCCTTCTGCCAGCAGTGCAGCATCCTGTCCCCAGAAGCCTTGACGCAAGGTCCGAACTTCACCGTCAGGAGCCTGCGCCTGGCATACGATCCGATACAGCCCACTTTCAATGGATACCGGGAGAAGTATACGTTCGAAACGCTGCTCACCGGAAAGTTCCATCTCCAGTCGATGGCTCCATACCTTCTCCGTCGTGCCACTTGTGCGATCTTCATGCTCGACTGTTATGTCGAATGCCCACAGCTCGGACTCGGTAAGTCTGTTCCCTGCTCGCTGTAAAATCTGGCCTTGAAGTGTGAGTATAGCCCGCTCATCTGGCTCATACGAAGCATAATTCGTTTTGAGGGATAACTCAGTTACACCTTGCGCACAGAATTGCGCCCATTTCACAATCTCGGCAGCGCCATCCTGCGTCCAGAATGAGGTGGTCAGCGGCAGATGTACAAACATCCAGCGTGAACCTACGAAAGTCCCGCGCGAGTTTTCCCACAGAACGACCGGAGCGGCGACACTGCGCCCGTCTTTACTCATGCCACGAAGCAATGGATAAATCTGCGTACTCATCGGTCCTGATGACCCCATCTGGTGGGGCAGATCACTTGTTTTGGTTGTATGTGGAACCAGATTCCATGTATCTGCCTTCTCAAACAGCCCCTCTTTCCCAGTGAGAAGCGGGATCTGTTCGGATGAAGTGTACGATTGCACATTGGCAGAAGATACGTTCAGTGCCTCATGAATATAGAGTTCCTGATGATACGCGGTCTGCTCGGACTCTACAACCCATGCCCCATTTTCATATCGAACCGGACGTTTGAAGGGCGCACCACCAACACTAATCAGGCTCCCGCCCTGATGCAGGTAAGCTGCAATTTCCGTCCAGGCGAACTTAGGGAAATAGGGTGCATGCAGATTCACCAGACATCCTTCACCTGCTGTGGTCTTCAAAGCCTCTGCAAGTTCTTCAGCGTTTACAACGGTGATCTCTTCTACTGCTTTCCATGCATTCAGAGCCTGCTCAGTTGGAAAAGTACCATCCAAAGGAAACGTAGAGTCAGCGAAGATAATCAGCTTTTTATCATTAGGTTGGATACTCATAACAGGCCATCCTTCATGGATTTATAGACCAACTGGGAGAACAGGCTGTTGGACCATGCAAACCATTTTCGTGTAAAAATCGTTGGATCATCGGCGTGGAAGCCTTCATGCATATAACCCGTATCTGCATCTGTCGCTTCGAGCATGCGAATAATCTCCAGTTTCTCCTCGGCAGACTGCGCAGTCAGTCCTTGCATGGACAATCCCATATGCCAGATGTAATCTGGTGGGGTGTGAGGGCTACCAATCCCTTTGGCAACCTTGCCTTCATAATAGAACGGGTTCTCTTTGCTCAGGGCAAAACGGCGCGTATTCTGGTAGATCGGATCATCCGCTGTGACGTAACCCAGATATGGAATGGACATAAGTCCCGGTGTACCCGCATCGTCCATGAGACAGTGGTTGCCATAACCGTCCGTCTCGTACGCATAAATCGGTCCAAATTCCGGATGACGATAAATCCCGTACAACTGAATGCCGTGATCCACATCCTGCTCCAGATCCTTCAATTCCTGCAAAAGTTCCATATCCCGGAACACCCACTCGGCAAACTCCTGCATTTGACGCAGAGCGACAACCGCGAACATGTTGCCAGGGATATTGTAGTGGAAATCACACGCATCATCACTGGAACGGAAACCGGACCAGATCATACCCGTGTAGTTGACTGGCATACCTTTTCCGTGATTGCGCAGGGAATCTGTTGGGATGCCGTTATTACGAGTAAAGCGATATGGAGATTGTTCCATGTGATGCTGTTCGACTTTGAACAGGTCCACAATTTTACGCATCGCTGCCTTGAAGCTTGAATCGAAAATGTCGGTCAGCTCGGTTTCCTTCCAATATAAATACGCCAAACGTACAACAAAACATAATGAGTCAATCTCAAATTTGCGTTCCCACACCCAAGGCGACATCTTGGTTTCGTCCGTGGTGTTCCAATGCCAGTCGTTAGCAGTCTCATTGAAGGCATTGGCATATGGATCGATGTGAACATACTGGATATGACGTTTGATCAGCCCGCCAATAATGCGTTGCAGGTCCTCGTCTTCTTTTGCAAACGGAATGTAATGTACCACCTGCTCCACGGAATCACGCAGCCATGAAGCCGGAATATCCCCTGTGATAACAAAAGTCGTACCGTCCTCCATCAACTTGGTTGTTGTTTCGATGGTGTTGGGGAAGCAGTTTTTGAATAATTGAAGCAGTTTTGGTCGGTGAGCCAGTTTCTGTTCTGCTTCTTCGAGCACAGCCTGAATGGATTGTGGCAAAGCAACCGGTGGCATGGGTATTTTGGGTAATCTGAACTGTTCCATGGATGAGTGCAACTCCTTAAACAAATTGAATGGTGTAGCTATACAGGATAAAACAAAAAATTTACACGGGACCACTGCGCGGTCAGAAATATCCTCCGATCGCTGTTATCCCCAGATTTTTTTGATTCCCTTTTCTAAAGGGTAAAATCTGGGGATAGCGTATGCTTCCGATGTAGCTTTCTTTCAGAAAGCTTTTAGGCGAACGCTTCGCTTCTTCTGGTTATTTCTGTCCTCTCCGTTAACGTGTGAATAAAGAGCTGGACATATATAGCTCAAAAATTTTCAAAAAGGTTTACCGCAGTAACACGGTTTGTATTTGGTAAGGTTTAAAAGATAATGTAATCTGGCCATTGGTATGGGCCAGTGGTTGGACCGGTTCTTCCAGTGCGTTGGAGTGATACGCCTGTTCAAAGGCATGTGGCCATTGCAATGTGATGTTTTCGCGTTTGCCTGATGATTCATAGAAACGAAGGACTGTTCCGTGCCCATCCTCTGCCAATTTGACGGTATCTAGAATCACGTGGCTACTGTTGAAGTTAATCCAGGAGCCTGTTGCTGGACGTACAGGTGCCGCAATTGCAGTTGCATCTGCAATTGGATCGACTCCAGTCCCTGTGCTTGGCTGCACCTGCTCTATCTGCTGCTCTTGTTGTATCTGGCCCTTTTGTTGCACTTGTTTCACTTGCTGTACTGTCACCTCATGATTCAGCTCGGCAGCCTGACGTACGGTGTGTGCAGTTCGCCAGTCTCCGTCGTGAGGGTAGAGGGAATAGGTGAATTCATGTTCTCCCAGATCGGCTGTGCGATCAGGCCATTTCGGTGCACGCAGCAAGGACAAACGAATGGTGCTGCCCTGCACGTCATACCCGTACTTGCAGTCGTTGAGCATGCTCACGCCGTATCCATATTCGGAGACATCCGCGAAGCGGTGTCCACAGACTTCATACTGGGCTTGTTCCCAGCTTGTGTTGCGATGTGTTGGGCGTTCCAGTGAGCCAAATGGAATTTCAAATGTGGCCTTGGAGGTCACCACATCAATCGGGAAACCAACTTTTAGAAGTTTGTGATTCTCGTTCCAGTTCACCTGTGTCTGGAAATCAATTCGCCGTGAGTCATGATAAAAGACGATATCTTGTGTAATCACCGATTGATGTAGCTTCCAGCGGAAGCGCAGGACATCTTTCGTTGAACCCGCCAGCACCAGCTTTTTCTCCAAAAGTTCCACTTCGCCAGCAATCTGTTCTTCATAACGACTGTCGATATCCCATGCATCCCAAAGCGTTGGACGATCGTGGAAGAAGTGAAGTTGATTTCCTCGTTCACCCGGCTTCAGCATCTCACGCTCTGCGGTTTTATCCCACAGACGGGTGATCTCCCCACGTTCGTTGAACTGCACATGATAAAAGGCAGTATCCCATGTATCATTAAAGGTTGTTTGTGCGGCAAGGTTCTTCATTTCCCGTACATTCGTTTCCCTTGTATTTTCCGGTACCAGCCAAATCGTCTTATATCCAAACGCCGGAATGTCTGTCACGAGAATAGACATGTTGCCATCCTCCCGATCCATCCGCAAGCGCTGGTCTTCTTCATCGATGCCGTAGCGATCCAAGCCCTCCTGCACAGGAAGTTGAACGACTGCACTCCGTTTCCAGCCCAGGCTGTTGAATACAACATAGGCTACTGAACCTTCTGGTCCCTCTGTATTGATACCCGTTGTCAATGCTGCAATGCCTTGATCCAGTCCGGTTCTGCCTAATTCAAATACCTGTACATATTCCTCATTCGAAGTGACGTAGGACTCCGTAATCGCCGATCCCGGTATAATATCGTGGAATTGATTCAGCAAAATTAATTTCCAGCCTTCATGCAGATTCGAACGCACTTCAGCTTCTGCATCTGCCTCCATATCTGGCAGAGCGAGTGTATTCCACAGCTCAGCTTCTCGATACAGAACCTCCGCTTTCCGGTTGTTACGCTTATTGCGCGCATGGGTCGTATAGGTTCCCCGATGTAACTCCAGATACAGATCGCCATGCCACTTCGGAAGTACAGGTTGCTCCTTTTCAATTCCGGCAAAGAAAGCTCCAGCTGTGCTATATCGGCTCGCAGGCTGACCTACCATCAGGTCTGCGCGATCCACATACTCCAGCATCTCGCGTGTTACGCCACCGCCGCCATCTCCGTGTCCGTATAGAAGCATATGCTCCGGATGAGCCGCTTTCTCACGGTAGGACTGCCAGTGATCATGAATGTCCTTCGGCAACGTATGCTCGTTAACACCATGATTGAGGTAGGACAGGATCGGTGTGCCGTCAATGCCCACCCAGTGGAAGAGATCGTATGGAAACACATTTGTGTCGTTCCATCCGAGCTTTGTTGTCATGAAATATTCCACATTGCCATGCTTCAAAATCTGTGGCAGGGAGGCACAATACCCAAACGTATCCGGCAACCATTCAATCTGTGATGTCTTGCCAAACTCCTCCATATAGAAACGCTGACCATATAACATCTGGCGAATCAGGGACTCCCCGCTTGGGATGTTCAGATCCGGCTCAACCCACATGCCGCCAACCAGTTCCCAGCGGCCTTCTACAATCCGCTGCTTCACCCGTGCGTACAGCTCGGGATCATGCTCCTTCAGAAACGCATATAGTAAGGGTTGGCTCTGGGAATAAACATAGTCCGGATATTCATTCATGAGTGTATCCACGGTGGAGAAAGTACGGCTCGTTTTGCGTACCGTCTCACGTACAGGCCACAGCCAGGCAATATCAATATGGGACTGTCCCACCATATGCTCCAGACCTTCCGCGTTTCCGCCAATCTCACGCACATGATGCTTCAGATTATTCTCAATCTGACGAATACCCTCTCCCTGCTCAATCTCTTCTGCTGACATGCCTACAAATTGATCCATCGCACGATACACCAGTTCTAACAGGCGAACCCGCCGAAAGTCACTTTCCGGTAGCAACACAGCCGAATCACGGACAATAATGACGGTATACATCAGACTACGAACCGCTTCATTGGGTCTCACCAGCAAGCTCGTAATTGATGTGATTGGCGGCTGAATAACCGCCTGTTGATTCAACGGGTCTACAGGTTCAGGTACCGGATCAAACATCTCGATCTCCAGTTCTGGAGCGTTTCCGACTTTGGATGGATCAAGCGTGACGTAGGTATGATTGCGGTCCAGACCCTGATAAGAGTGCCCATTTACCCGAAGCAAGCCTTCTCCGCCTGTCTCAAATACAAGCCCATAAGGTGTTTGCTGCCATGTAGCAGGAATCTCCAAACGTGTTCTAAAGAAATAAGTCGTACCCTGTTTACTCGGAAAACGATCAAAATCTTGGCCTTCCGGGTACTCACCCTGATCCTCATACTGTCCTGGCACATTATAATAAGCGCGGGTAATGCCCCAGCTGCGCAGCTGTATTTGCTCCAGCCACTGATGTTCGGACAACTCGCGAATAAATCGTCTGATACGTTCCATCGTCTTACGCCTCCCTTACGGTCAGTTCGGCTATTTGCGTATCGTTTACGCTGCTGCCGATATGAATATGGAATTGTCCAGGTTCAACGACAGGCTTCAAATCACGACCAATATACTGCAGCTGCTCGGCTCCGATTCGGAATTCCACGGTCTGTGTCTCTCCTGGCTCCAGGTTCACTTTTGCAAACCCCTTCAGTTCCTTGGCCGGACGAGTTAGTGAGCTGACCATGTCAGAGATGTACATCTGTACAACTTCTGCACCTGCATAACGGCCAGTGTTGGTCACATTCACCGATACCGAAACCATATCACCAGCTGTCATGGATGCAGCACTCAACTGCGGTTCACTGTACTCATATGTGGTATAACTCAGTCCGTATCCAAATGCATAACGTGGCTCCAAATCCTCTTCCAAATACCTTTTGCCTCGGGACCGTTTGCCGTTATAGTAGATCGGTAACTGACCGACATGCTTCGGAATGGAGATCGTCAATTTACCCGATGGATTCACATCACCGAATAAAATATCTGCAATGGCACGACCGCCCTCTTGACCCGGATACCACGCCTCCAGAATTGCATCGGCATGTTCATCCACCCAAGGTTCAGTGATGGGACGACCATTAATGTAAACAACGACAAGTTTTTTGCCGAGCTTGTGAATCTCCTGAATAAGTTCCAACTGTACTCCGGCAAGATCCAACGTCATCCGGTCGATCCCTTCGCCACACTCCATATCATTCCAGGAGTTATCCGACACATTGGAAGCCCCCGTCTTCAGATCAATTGTTCCTTCTCCAAAGTCACGTGCACTTGAGCCGCCAACCACCATAATGACCGTATCCGCTTGACTGGCAACTTCGATCGCACGCTCGAATCCTTCTTTCGAATCACCTTTGATCCGGCAGCCTGGTGCATAAAGAACCTGATCTGTACTGCTGTCACCAGTCAAAGCACCAACAGAACTCTTCTCCGTTTGCCCATCCACATGATTAGCCAGCTTAATGCGAATCCCATCTAGTACCGTCGCCACTTTCGACTTCGGTTGCGGAGATGTGTAATCGCCCAGTTGATTGTAGGCCTGATCCGCATTTGGGCCGATCACGGCAATCCGGCCCACATTTGCTAACGAGAGAGGTAACGTGTCAGCCTCATTTTTGAGAAGTACAACCCCTTCCGCAGCCAACTGGCGTGCCAGTTGAATATGCGCTTCACTTCCAATTACTTCTGCTGCCCGATCGGCATCCACATAAGGATGTTCGAATAAGCCCAGTCTGAACTTCAAGGCCAGCACGCGAGAGGTAGCCTGATCCAGAACCTGCATATCAAGTTTGCCTTCTGCCACCGCCTGCACCAGATATTGCCCAAACATCTCACCGGACATTTCCATATCGATGCCTGCCTCAATCGCCTGTACGGAAGCTTCCATTCCATCTGCCGCGACATCATGCCCACTTGCTAGCATGTTGATCGCACCACAATCCGTAATGACCAGACCGTCAAAGCCCCAATCCTTACGCAAAACATCTTCCAGCAATTCCGTATTCACGGTGCAAGGCGTGCCATCAATTTCGTTATATGCTGGCATGATCGACGCAGCGCCCGCTTCCACCGCTTTGCGGAATGGATAGAGATCCACTTCCAGCAGCTCGCGCCAGCCCATATGTACAGGCCCTGCATTACGTCCGCCTTCTGAGCTGCCATAACCAACAAAATGTTTCAGCGTTGCCGCTACTGTATCTCCACGGTCAAGACTTTCACCCTGAAGCCCTTCTACGGAAGCAACTGCCAGCTCTCCAATGAGAAACGGATCTTCACCGAAACATTCCTCCGTACGTCCCCAGCGCGGATCACGCACAACATCCAGTACCGGAGAATAGGTGACCGCACCACCTTGAGCACGTGTCTCCCGTGCTACTGCCCGGCACATCTCCCGATACAGATCCACATTCCAGGTGCTCCCCAGTAAAAGAGGGACAGGATAGACCGTTCCGTCAATAGCCATATGACCATGCGAGCACTCTTCCCCGATCAGAATGGGAATCCCCAGTCTGGAATGTTCTATTGCATAACGTTGAATCAGATTGACCGCCTCAGCGCCTTCTCTGGCGGATAGTCCATTTTCCAGCGTAACGCCCGTCCACGGATCTGCGCGAAGTGCACCATAGAGGGAGCCGATGCCCCCATTTTCCACTTGCTGTTTAAAGGATTCGTTTAACGTGATGTTCCCTTGATCATTCGTATAGGTCTGCCAGCCAAATGGCTGCGTAAGTTGACCTACCTTTTCTTCCGTAGTCATCAGGCTAAGCAGGTGTTGTACCCGTTCCTCTACGGATTTGCTTTGGTCCTTATAAGTCATCAATCTGCATCTCTCCAATCCTATAACGTGATCCGGTTATTCTTTGACCGCGCCCACCGTCAGACCCTGTACAAAATAACGCTGGAAGAACGGATAAGCGAATATAATCGGCAACGTAGCAAGCACAACCATCGCCATTCGGGACGTATCCTGCGGAATGGACTGCATGGCTGCCAGACTCATCGAACTGTTAGCAGAGTTCTGCTGGATAAATTGGATACTCGACTCAATCCGCATTAACATAGATTGCAGTGGTACCAGATTCGGATTATCGATGTATAACAGCGCATTGAACCAATCATTCCAGTAACCGAGTGTACTGAACAACCCGATGGTTGCCAGTCCCGGCAAGGAGAGTGGAACCACGATTTTCATAAAGGTATAGAACTCACCGGCGCCATCAATCTTCGCCGATTCAATGACTGCATCCGGTACACTGGTGGAGTAGAATGTACGCAGGATCATAATATAGAAGGCGTTCATCGCCAGCGGCAGAATCAGTGCCCATAACGTATCTTTCAACCCAAGCAGCTGGGATACGACCATATAGGTTGGAATCATCCCGCCGTTGAACAGCATGGTAAGAATTGCAAAGATGGAGAAAAATCTCCGATATCTGAAGCTCTTGCGGGAAACCGCATACGCATACAGTGACATGAGAATCAAACTGATAATGGTACCGAGTACCGTCACCAGAATGGTAACTCCATACGCTCGCAGCAGCGTGTCCCCACTCTGCCAGACAAACTGATATGCCGCGAGACTCCATTCTGCCGGAATCAGACGATACCCATCACGGGCCAGTGCTTTCTCGTCTGTAAACGAGATGATAACTACAAATATGAAAGGAAATACACAGATTAGAGCGAATAGACCGGCGATAATGTTCATGATCACGTTCCATCCGTTGGATACGTGGTGGAAGTCGCGTTTTTTAACAAGCCCTGCTTGAGCCATAGTGGTTCACTCCTTTCACTGTCCTAGAATAGGCTGCTGTCTTTATCTACTTTGCGAACAACATAGTTGGAGATAATAACAAGCACAAAGCCCACCACGGATTGATACAATCCCGCTGCTGTACTCATGCCGATCTCACCACTAGTTTTCAAACCTCGATATACATACGTATCAATAACATTGGTCACGGAATAAAGCGTACCCGAATCCCTTGGCACCTGATAAAAGAGTCCAAAGTCGGCATAGAAAATGCGGCCTACGGCCAGCAAGGTCATAATCGTGATGATGGGCGACAGCAACGGAATCGTAATATTGCGAATCTGCTGCCATTTGCTTGCTCCATCAATCATGGCTGCTTCATACAGTGATTTATCAATCCCCAGTATGGAAGCCAGATAGACAACACTGCTATAACCTATGGTTTTCCATAACGCTACGAATACCAGAATATACGGCCAATATTTCGCCTCGGAGTACCACTGAATTGGTTCCATCCCAAACCAGCCGATAATCTGATTCAACATCCCGCGGTCCATGCTCAAGAAGCTGAATGCGAAGTAACCAACGATAACCCAGGAGAGAAAATACGGCAGAAACATGCCGGTTTGATACAGTTTGGCGAGTCGTTTATTCACTAGTTCCGAGAGCAGGATTGCCAATGCTACAGCAAATACCAGTCCCAGGAAGATAATGGCGATGTTATAAAAGAGGGTGTTGCGTGTAATGAGCCATGCGTCACTTGTGCTGAACAGGAATTTGAAATTGTCCCAGCCAACCCATTCACTCTTCATCAGACTTGCCCAGAACCCTTCACGGCTGAACCGATATTCTTTGAAAGCAGCCACTGTACCCACGAGTGGCAAGTAGGAGAAGAAGAAGAACCAGATGGCGCCTGGCAGCACCATGAGCAGCATGACTCGGTTTCTAATCAGGTTTTTCAAAAATGTAGTCATTGTGGAGATCCTCCTTCAGGCTTGAATGAAAAAGGACCGGACGCGATAAGCAGCCGCCCGATCCTTACGATGTACTGTTACTTGTTTTCCGCTCTCCAGGCATCCAGCTGGCTTTGGGCTTCAGCCATTACTTTCTCCAGTCCGGCTTGATTGAACTTCTCAATCACTTGATCCAGATTGGCTGCCGGGTCCAGTGTACCTGTCATCAGTGCTGCCCAATATTGCTCTTTCACGTTCTGTACCGCCGTCAGTTCGGACGATACATTGCTTGCATCAAAGTTAAAGCTGAGGATCGGGGAATTGACACCTTCAGCGTTAAACTTCTTGAACTCATCCCATTTGTTATCCGGGTCATTGCTGTTCAGATAGAGCAGCATGTTGTTCCCAAGGGAGTATGAAGGCATATCGTAGTTTTTCGATTCAGGCAGATTTTCCATATGCGTGTCATCCACTTTTTTGTAGTGTGTGCCCTCAATACCGGAGTCCACCATATTACGCAGCACAGGATCTGTATTCAGCAGGTTCAGGAATTCCATCGCTTTCTCCGGATATTCCGAGTTCGCCGAGATGGCCATAATGGAGCCTTGTACAGATGTATTTGTTATAATTGCTTCACTTGCAGGTGTTGAAACGACTTGATAACCGTAACTTGCAGACCATTGATTGTCCGCGAGCGGCTGAGTCTGTGCACGATCCAGGAACCAGTTGCCCGATGTTGTCAGGTCGTTCGTGGAACCTGTTGTTGCCGCTTCTGCCGATACATAACCAGCCTTGTAGTATTTATGCATCGTAGTAAGTGCTTCTTTCATTTCAGGTGTTTCCAGTATGTTTACAAGCTTATAGTCTGTTGTATCCAGCTTGATTGCCATTGGCAGATTCTGAATGACATAGTCATAAGGCACGTAAGGAACATAGTTTTTATCCATGGCAAATGGTGTTACACTCGCCTCGTTTTCCTTAATTGTTTTGAGCAGAGGCTCCAGACTGTCTAACGTACGAACGCCAGAGATGTCCAACTTGTATTTATCAACCAGCATTTGGTTAAAGCGCCATACCTCTTGTTGTGGCAACTCTTTGTTGGCTGGAATTCCGTAATTGTGTCCATCTACCTTGGAACCGCTGAGGAATGCAGGATCAATGGTCTTGGTAAGATCCTGACCGTATTCAGCAAGCAGGTCATCCAGTTCAAGGAATGCACCTTTTCTGGCATTTTGTACATAATCGAATCCACCAGAAGAAGTGAACAGAATGTCCATTGGCTCACCGGATGCTACGTTAACCTGCATTTTCTGCGGGTAGTCACCCCAGTCAACCATCTTCATCGTTACCGTGGCATTAATTTTCTCTTTGGTATACTTGCTCACTTCTTCCATCACTTTGTTGACGTCTTTCTGAGGGGTACCAATGGTATACCAGATCAACTCTACCGCGTCATCTCCAGCTCCCCCGGATTCTGAAGCATCTTTGCTTCCTCCACAGGCACTAAGAACAAGTGTAACGGCCATTAACAATGCAAGAACGAGTGAGAAGCGTTTTCTTTGTTTACTCATTTCTTTGATCCTCCCTTTTCGTGTTCCCTTAGGCTCTACTTACTAACTGCTTTAACCTTATCGAATGAAAGCATTTACAAAAAGAAGATAAACTTAAGTTTTCGAGGTACAAATTAAAGAGAAATCGTCCTTGGGCAACTTTTTTGTACCTATTTAAATAAATCGCTTACATGAAAGAGACATGCCGGGTAACGTATGCCATGATTTTCTACCATGCCATTCCTGTTCCCGATATGTCTCTTGGCTCTCTGTCCGCATGGTTGGATCTACCCGTCACCGAATTAACCAAACACCTTGAAATCAGTCGGTGAAATCCCCACATATTTGCGGAACTGTTTATAGAAATACCCCGTCTCCCAATACCCCACATTTCGGGCGATCTCATGTACCTTCAGATTGGAATTGCGTAGTTGCTCCTTCGCACGTTCAATCCGGTATTTGTTGATATATTCGGCAAACGTCTCCCCTGTCTCCTTATGGAACAATTGTCCCAAATAGACCGGATGCAGATGATAGTGGGCACCCAGCAGCTTCAAGGAGAGCTCTTCTGCGTAGTGTTTGTCGATATGCTGAAGCACCTGGTTCACAATTGGATTTTTCAGATCCTGCAATAGGGATTGGATCGTCTGCGACCCAACCTGCTGAAGCGCCCGCACGAGTTCATCAAAAGTACCACTGTCCAGTACAAGTTGAAGCCCTTGTTGGTATATGGCAGACTCATCCGAGTGTTTGATGCTCTCCAGTTCCATTTTGAAGCGAATCACAACTTCCAGTGCGGTATTCTGTAACTCCCCAGGTGTAAGCCCATCGCGATGCTGTTCAAAATCCATGCGAATCCGGTCGGCAAGTTGTTCTGTATTGCGGGATAGAATGAGTTTGGCATACTCCCTCCATTCAATGAAAAAGGTCGCCGTTGAACTTCCGCACCTTTCCAGCATGGCATGGTCGATGACTTTAAGGTCGGGATAAATCATCACATACTGGAGTGCTTTTTTGGCCTCCGCATAACTGGTCGGCGCATGGTATAACCCTTTCATCAATCTGCCTGCTCCAATGCGTGCCGCCGGATGGGTTACGGTTATCTCATCAGATAATGCCTGCAATCCATCCATCAACTTCTGTTCCTCGTCACTCGTACCCTGAATATTGGCAATAATGACGATGTCTCCATCGATATCATGAAATACGTTCAGATGGCGTCTGTCTCTCAGCATCTCTTCTACACGTTCAAACATGCCGGGTACTTGCCCTTTGTCACGCAGAATGGCCACAGCAACGTCCGGTGCATCCAGCGAAAGGTTCATGAACTGGGCACGTTCTTCAAATTCAGTAGCTGCAATATGTCCCGTAAGCCATCGATGAAGAATGTTATCTTTCAGAATCTGGATGCCATACGCATCATCGGCTTGAGGTGATACCGTATGATCCAGCTTGGACGCCGTGTTGCTCAGCGTGGATTCCAGTTCCTCTACATTAATCGGTTTGAGCAGATAGTTTTCGATCCCCAATTGCATGCCTTCCTTCAGATATTCGAACTCATTGAAACCACTGAGGATAATGACCTTAAGCTCAGGTTGCACTCGCCTTGCTTCCCGAATCAGATCGAGACCATTCATGAGTGGCATGGATATATCCGTAATCAGAATGTCCACAGGCTGAGAAGAGAGCGCCTGTAACGCTGCTTGCCCATTACCTGCATGGCTCACAATTTCCATACCAAATGAAGACCAATCCACAATATCGTATAAACCTTCAATGATGAATGGCTCATCGTCCACAATAAACACCTTGTACATATTACACACCTGTCCCTTCTGTATGTGGATAACGCACCCTGATTCGTGTTCCTTCTCCGAGGGTGCTCTCTATGGTGATACCGAACTCTGGCCCATACAGGAAGCGCAATCGACTATGGACACTGCGCAGCCCGAACATCTGACCAGACTCTTCAGGACGTTCCAGTTCTTCAAGGATTTCCGTCAGGCGTGCCGGATCAATGCCTTTGCCATTATCTTTGACTTCCACTTGCACCACATCATCTGTCTCTTCCACAACAATGGATAATCGGTTATCCGAACGTTCTGTCTGAATGCCGTGTACAACATAATTCTCAATGATAGGTTGCAGCGAAAGTTTGACCACAGGGTGTTGATAATATGCAGCATCGATCTGGATCGTATATATGAAAATATCCTTGTAGCGGATTCGGAATAATTCCAGATACAAGCGGCAAGCTTCCATCTCATCCTTCAGCGTATAATTTTTCTTTTGCTGTACCAGGCTCTTGAACAATACGGATAAACTATAGATCATCTCGCCAACATCTCTCGCCCCTTGGGATATCGCCCTCATCCGAATCACTTCAAGCGTATTGTAGAGAAAATGAGGGTTGATGCGCGCCTGTAATGCGACCAGCTCGGTCTCCTTCTGTTTGATCTCGGCTTTGTAGACCCGTTCAATATACAGATTCAGCTCATCCAGCATGTCGTTGAAGCTATGTGAGATCTGCCCCAGTTCATCATCTCGCGGATCGTCGATGCGAGCCGTCAAATTTCCATATTTCACTTTTTGGGTGAAGCGGATAATTCGACGGGTTCGTTTGGCAAAGTTAATAATGAAAAATGCCGGAACCAGCACGGCAAACAAAATACATACGATACTGATCGAGATAATGGTATTGCGAATGCCCGCATAGGTTTCAGCCATCTCTTCTACCGGAACGGTGCCAATGACCACATACCCCTGATCGGCGGAGACAAACTTGTTGACGTACATGTTCTGCTCCTTTTTCATTGAATCCATATCCGTCTGATCAAACAGGGAATCGGCCACATTCACGTAGGGATACTTCTTCCCGTAATAATGATTGTTGGAGTCAAATAACACTGTCCCTTTCGCCGATAACACCACGATGTCTCCCTTGAGATTACTCTCGTAGTTATCCAGCGCATTACCGATTCCTTCTGAGTCAAAGAAGACAAGAAATTGGCCCAGATTCCGAAGAGTCTGTGTATTGTTAATCGGTACGCGGATGGAGTAGAGCGCAGGGTCCCATTGATTAATCTCTTTGCGAATCCAGTAGTTGGGTGCACTGATATTGGGCGTTTCCATCGCCATCACGTCCGGAATATAGGAATGAGCTACATTGGCGTCCAGCTTGCGGAACTGCTTGTGTTGATTAAAGGTAGACAGATCCTGCTGCTCAGCGCTATACAACATGAGTTGGTTAATCTGCGAATTACGATCCATAATGTTCTGAAAATGTTTCAATACATCGGCCGAATAGTCATCCTGATTAGCATAATATCCATTGGTCATGTGCTGAACATATTCAGCGTACGAATGATTCATCAGATAAGTAATGTTAGCGGACAGCGCCTCATTCTGATGCATATCCCTCACCATGTTTTGTACCGATTCATACTGCCGATGAATGTACCGGTCCACATGTTCCATCGCCGCTTTCTGGATCGCCAGTTCCCGGCGAATCGTGGAGTCGGACACCGACAGGAAGATGATATAAGACAATGTAATGATCGTGACAATCGATATCATCGAGAAGATCAGGAGCATTTTCATAAACATATTATTTTTGAAGAAATTATTGTAAACGCTAACAATTTTCAATTCGCATGTTCCCTCCGATGCTGGTTTCCTGACTTGAATTATATCATCAGGCTTCTGACATTAACTTGTCACCTGCAACTTTTCTTTAGTTTATATCTGTGTTTCTTTAATTTCACCCTATTTAAAAACGCTTTCATCCACTATCGTTAACCATAAGTTTAGCTTTGTGTAAAAGAATACCTTACATTCATTCCACTTGAAGGAGGAACAGCATGACACGCAAACTCAAAGCAAAAGGCATCATTCCCAAGGTCACTGCCATGGTCCTGACTACGGCTCTGCTTGGACAAGTTGTTGCATCATCCATTTATGCCGGAGACACGCTCCCCTACACCGGTGAAAGTGCCAAAGGGGTGAATCAGCCCTATCAACACGGATACACCTCAGCCCAGATTCTGAACTGGACACCGGAAAGTGATATTCATGGTGACCTGCTTCGTGCCCATGTTCCCTTGCAGCCCCGTAATGAAGCGTTCGCTGCTACACAGGCTTATCCTGAGCTTAGCCCGGACACCCAGCTATTCACAATGAGTGGTGATTACGGCAATGCATTCTTCGATAGCACACCTTATACCAATGAATTCAGCCAGTACCTCTTCAATTATTGGCAATATACAGACTACTACAGCTATTGGCACGGCATGGCCTCTGCGGGAGTACCTGAGGAGCTATACGATCCGAGTAAAGAGTGGACGGAGAAATACTTCGAGTTTGGCATTTTGAACATTCCGAATCCGGCCTACACCAATGCAGCCCACAAAAATGGCGTTAAGTCCATTGCTAACATCTTTTTCTCGGACAATGACCGCGGGCCACAAACCTATAAACAAATGCTGATCCAGGATGAAAACGGTAATTTCCCTGTGGCCGAGAAACTGGCCGAGATGGCAGAATACTACAACTACGATGGATATTTCTTCAATCAGGAAGAAGTTGCCCGGGGTGTAGCCCCGGAAGATATCGCTTCCTACAAGAAATTCATGAAATATCTAAGAGATAAAGGCCTGTACGTTCAGTGGTATGATTCTACCATCAATACAACAGGTAAAATTCAATACCAGAACCAATTTAATGGGCTTAATAGCCCGTTTGTACAGGATTCCGTTCTCGGCAGAGTCTCGGATTCCATCTTCCTGAACTATGTGTGGAACCACAAGATGCTCCGCGATTCCCGTGATCATGCCCTTAGCTTGGGACTGGATCCACTGGAAACCGTATTTGCTGGTGTCGAAGGTGGACATGACAAATTCGGCCGCTGGAAGCAATCCTATGACCTGCGCCATAACCTGGATGAGAACGGTCAACCGATGAATAGCATTGCGACACTGGGTGCCGACTTCACCCACAACGCCCTGGATGAAGAGATGGGCGATGGCAGCACCAATCATCGTGCGGAAGATGAGTACCAGTGGATGACCTTTGTACGTGATCGTGCCTGGTGGTCTGGTCCAAATCAAGACCCGACAGATGCACGTCGTAATGCGTCTGCCGATCTGTCGGATGTGTATGCTTCCGGTGCAAATTGGGATGGAATTGCCGCTTATCTTACCGAGCGATCCGTCATCAACGGCTCCAATTTTGCAACCAGTTTCAATACGGGGCACGGTCTGAAATATTATGAAGACGGTGCTGTCTCGAACGATAAAGAATGGTCCAATATCAACATTCAGGATATCCCTGTCACTTGGCAATGGTGGATGGATAGCGAAGGCGACAAGCTCAGTGTTGATTTTGACTACGGTCCCTCTTACGAGAAAGGCGCACGGTACAACTATGACTCCATTGGCGCGTTTAATGGCGGCAGCTCTCTCGTGGTGAACGGTACACTGAACGCGGAGAACTTCCTTCGCCTCTACAAAACCGACCTGTCCGTCAACGGACAATCGAAACTGGAGCTGACGTATAACAAACCGTCTACCAGCGATGCTTCTTCCCTACATGTTGGGCTGATCTTCGAAGATGATCCATCCAACGTGGTCAATGTGGAAGTGCCTCAGTCAGGCCAGCAAACGGAAGGCTGGAAGACAACTTCGCTGGATTTGAGCGCCTATCATGGAAAAACCATTGCCGCTATGGGGTTATCTTTTGACCCGAATGGCAAAGCGATTGAGAATTACCAGATGAATATTGGCGAGATCCGCATGTTCGACGGTTCAGCGGCTGTACCGGATGCACCGACAGGATTCCATATTGCCAAGGCACTGACCAACACCGACGAACTGGTTGTTGCATGGGACATGAAGGACTATTCAGAGGTCAAACAATACAATTTATATGAAAATGGCGCCTATGTAGGCGGCGTGTATGATTCCACTTTTTATATCAAATCGCTAAAACAGCCTTCTGGTGAACTGTCCATTCGTGCTGTTGGTGCAGATGGTACCGAAAGTGAAGCAAACGTCCTGCCTTACGATCTGAATGCAGCCATTCAGAATATCGATGTGAAATTCAAAAAGAATGGCGATGCCATCGTAAGCTGGAAAAACCCGAAAAAAGCAAAAGATTCGGGCAAAGACAAAGATAAGAATACCGGTAAAGACAAGGATAAAAATAAAGACAAAGATAAAGGCAACGAATCGATTCAGCTTACACTAGAAACTGAATACACGAAAGAACCATTCACCAAGTCACTTCAGGTTAAAAAAGGAAAACAGTCTGCCGTCCTGACCGGACTTCCGACCAATGGTGAACATTACGTGCTGAACATCGCCATTGGCGGGCAGAACCCGGTAACCCATACCGGACAGCTCGCAGATCTTCAGATTACACCATACGCCAAGGAAAAGGTCACGGTAAAAGATGGAAAGTACACATTAGCCCTCCCGGATCTGGAGGACTGGTATAAGATCTATGTATATGAAAATGGGGTACCACGCGAGTTCGGAGTCACTTACGTTTCGCAGAAATTCCCGTATATCATTCGGGGAAGAACAAAGCTGAGTGAACTGACCTTTACGCCATCGTCCAACAACAGCTCATTGAAGCTGGTTATTGAGGATTATGCGGGCAATCAGGTCAGTACGATTTTGAGATAATACTGCAAAGTATTTTTTGTTCTCGCCTGCATAACAGTTGAGATAAAAACGTACAGCCCTTCACTTCCAAAAGGAAGTTGAAGGGCTGTTTTTGTTGATTTAACAATAAATATTCAATCCAACAGCTATTAAACAGCATTCCCGTTAGCATAGTCCTTCGGATGAAATTGAGGATAGATGCTTGCGCAACTGCTTTTTATCTATTTTATCCACGGCTGTTCTCGGCAAAGTATCCACAATGAACAGTTGAGTCGGCCATTTGTACGGAGCAAGGTGTGGCTCACAAAACGCCCGCACCCGCGTCAGATCCATACTTTCACCGTCCCGTAACACGATGAAAGCGACGAGTTCCTCGCCTTCGTCAGGAAGAGGATGTCCAATTATAGCCGCCTCGCTTACCGACTCATGTCTCACCATAACATGCTCCACTTCGGCGCAAAACACATTGGAACCGCCCACAATAACCATATCCTTCAAGCGATCAAACACATAAAGATAACCTTCGACATCCAGACAACCGACATCCCCAGTTCGAATCCAGCCATCGGACATGGTCTCGGCAGTAGCCTCCAACTGGAGCCAATACCCCAGCATGGTCTGTGCACCCCGAACAACGATTTCTCCAGCCTCGCCCGTAACTGTCTCACTTCCGTCCGTATCTATTATCCGAACTTCGAAGGCCTGCTCACCTTGGGCAGCCAAGTCAGCAGGACGACCTACGGATCGAAGGCGATGAGGATCGCCCATATGCTGAGCAGGAAAAAGGCGGCTTATGGACATTCCACATTCCGCTTGTGAGTAGTTGTTCACAATGATAACTTCAGGAAATTGCGATACGACCTCCTGTAGTGTATCCGGGGAAATGATGGACCCTCCGCAACCAATAAGCGATAGGCTCTTCAAGTTTCTACCTCCTACGGATGCCTCGCGGGTAAGATCACGAAGCAGTTGGCCTACTGTGCTGAGTTGTGTAATCTGATCACGTTCAATAGCTTCCATAATGCGGTGTACATCCGCTGGGTATTCGTCTAGGAATACAAGACAGCCTCCAGCAGCCATGGTCGCCCACAGCTGGAACTGACCCACCAAATGGGATAAGTTGAGCACTAACACACGACGCCCGAGATCATGACCGAAGCCTGCAGAAGGCGTAAGTTGATTCCAAGCAGCCATACCACGATGCGAATGCATTACTCCTTTTGGCCGACCAGTTGTCCCACCCGTATAAATCAGGACTGCCGTATCGTCTACACTTCGTTTGAAATGGTCTTTTGGAGAGAACGCGGGTTCCTGTTGTAAAAGAGCAGCGAGCGAACTGCTCTTCGTCTATCGTGAACAGTTTTGGACAATACCCAAGAAGCTTTACCGTGGCAATAGCTACTTTAGCATGTTGGTCATCATGAATAACCATATGTGGTTCTGCATCCTGAAATATCGCAGCGAGTTCAGTCACTGTTAGTAAAGGAGACGGCACGAGCGGTATAGCTCCAATCTCAACTGCTGCATAAAACGCAACAACGAGCTGGGGATCTGGATCACCTAAAAGGGCAATACGATCACCGGCCCGGAGTCCTTCAACATACAGGGTATGACTGAATCTTTCAACCAGACCGTAAAGCTCCCCATAACTCATCGTTTGCCCATGTCTCATTAACGCAGGTTCCTCAGGGTACAGACTTGCTGCAATTGGCAATCGTTCGGATAGAAGCAAGCAATTACCCCCAACATTTAAATTTCCATTTCTCCGTTAAGAAAACTATGGAATAAAAAGAGAGTAGCATATATCTGGAATAATAAGTAATCATCATCCCCTATTAAGCTCATAAATTCTCCTGATATTACAGTTCTGCCCATAGACGATCCTTGCCGTTAACCTACTTGCTAGCTTAATTAGGCAGATCAAATTGGGCTCCTTTTTAAATCCGTTAGTTGTAAACCGCCGTTGATTACGTTGATTCTTTGAGCATTAAGCTAAAGTTTCCCGTTAGTTTAATGCACCTCAATTATGCATTTGAATAATTAATCGAGACCACTCCTGTTAACTACGGAACGAAGGAGTACCCCAAGTACCCGAAGAAGAACTTCGGCTCGTGCTCCTAGTTTGTATCCTCCCATAGTTGAACGGAAAAGAAGTATCTTTATATACTAAAAGTGAGACCTTTACATCTAAAGTAATCTTCATCTCGTTTAACAAAAAGTTCATAACGTCTCTTTAACCATTTAAATAACCTACTCATGATGTTGATGTTTGTAATTATACATGTATGAGCGATCCGTTAGGACGTCCAAATTTTTTAAAAAATAATCCCAACCTTTATTTCGCCTGGCACACTATATAATTGTCAGGAATTACAGATGCAACTATGGAGGCATAAGATGGATTCAATTGGTAAAAACGGAAAAGAAGCAGCGGAAGCAATTCGGAGCTATGTCAAACCGATTTTCGGTTTTGCGTTAAACCGGGTCAAGCAGCGGGCCGAGGCGGAGGATCTGGCTCAGGAGATTATGTTGCAGTTGTTAAAATCCTTCTCCGGGGTGCGGGACATTAGAAGCCTTGACGCTTACGTCTGGACGGTTGCCCGATACACTTGGGTGAATTGGTTGAAAAAGCGTGCGCACGCTCCCCAAGCGATCGAAATCAACGGCATGTCCGAACTGTCGGCCGCCCCTTCCCGAGAGCCGCTTGACCGGTTGCTGGTAACCGAAGCTTACCGCGAGCTGCGCCGAGAAGTCGCGTTTCTGTCCGACATCCATCGCAGGATCGTGGTCATGCATTACTACGACGAGCTTAAAATCGGCGATATCGCGATTGCTCTGAACATTCCTGTCAACACGGTGAAGTGGCATTTGAGCGAGGCCAAAAAGAAGTTACGGAAAGGGATGAAACGTATGCGTGCAACAGGAACTTTAAGTGTCAATCCGATCAGCATGGGGGAAATGGGCCATTCCGGTTCGGCCGGCAGCCTGGGCGAAACCAACGATTTTCTTGGACGCGCCTTGGCGCAAAATATCGTTTACGCGGCTTATCATAAGGCGCGTACCGTACATCAAATCGCGGAGGAGCTCGGAATGCCGCCGTCTTTGCTGGAAGGCGAAGTCCGGCATCTGGCCGATTACAATTTTCTCATCCAAACCTCTCCCGGCAAATATCAAAGCAATACCATCGTCTGGGACCTCTTCGAGTTAGCCGTAGCTGGTCATCAATTCTGGCAAGATTGCGCCGCCGAAGTGGCCGATGTTCATTTCGACGCGTTAATGGAAGTTCGCCGGCAAGTCGAGGATAGCGGAGTGTACGTTCCGGACGGCGACTATAACTTCCTGCTCTGGACCTTGCTGCCCAAGAACGTCGAGGAGCAATCTTGGCGGAGCATGCCGGCGGGCGACAACTTCGATGCGGTCGCACCAATGCGAAAGGACGGAGGTCAGTATATTGCCTATGCGGCGTTGAACACGAGCAGCAATGCCGATCCGGGTTTTGATTTGAGCAGTTACATCACCTTCGGTCCGTCGCTCCGCTACGTCGAAGACAGCCCCTTATACTTGTGGCAATTCAATACGTACTGGAGCGACCGCCAGGTGGATTGGCGTTCCCTGGAATACCGGAATGTCGAGATTTGTCATGCGTTCCAACAAGGAGAACTGCCCGACAACGAAGAGAACAGCGAGCAATATTCGTTCCTGCTGGAGAAGGGGTACATCCGCAAAACGGAGGAGGGGTACAAGTTCAATGCGGTTTGGATCGACTCTCCGCAAACGTTGGATCGGTTGAACAAGGCAATGCCGGATTTGTCCGCTCTGTATGCGCCTGCTGTCGGCAAGCTCTACGATAAAATGCTCAAGCTGTTCCTGCAAAATCAGCCGAAGCATTTGGAGCCGCAACTTGCTTACATGGTGAGAGGCAACACCGGCGGAGGCCGGCTTGTCGCTTATATTTTGAAGCATTTGATCGATAACGGGAAGTTGAAACCGCCGTTGCCGCACCAGCAGAAGACGATTTCAACCTGGATGGGGCCGGTCAAGTAAGTCGGTTCGGAAATGTATACGAAGGATAGTCGTTCCCGGACGGTGGCCATTTTTACACAAAACTTTGTCTGTCCTGTCCAACGAAGTGATTAGGACATCGCTATTTCACACGGCCCCCTCCTGAACGTATGGAAATGATTAAAAACTACCCATGACGCATGTGCGTCATGGGTAGTTTTTAATCGCAATCGTATAACGTTTCCCGTTAGCTTAATGAGGAGCTCATCATCCTAGTATAATTTTCGTGTTCTCTACCGTCCCCAAAGGTATACCAATAAGGATAACGATCCCTGTTGTCAGTCCACTAGTTGAAATAATCAACTGATTACTTTGATACCTGCCGACTATAGGCCCTAGGAATATTAAGATTGCATCTGTTTACAAACAGTATTCCAATTATAGAAAGGAGACCTGAGATGATTCGCCTGTTAGCCATGATTTTATACATCAAAAGGAATTACTTATGTAAGGTCACAGCCACTCACCCTAATTAGAGCGTCTCAACCAACTTCTGAATCTTTGAGTGGGAAATTAAATATACAGGTCCCATTATTTCTATTTTGCCGTCCTTTACACGTATAGCGCTCTCCTGTTCTGCTGCATAAATATCAATCTCTTCAGACAAGGGGAACAGGTAACCTTGAACAAACGTTGCGTAATCGCGTTGAGAATGAGATTCGTAGGCAAAATGATCAAAGCCAATACCATCATAAATAGTACTTGTTTCAACTTCATCAGTGTTATTCAAGCTTAACCATTTTGCAGCCATGTTTAACGCACCGGCGCTGGCACCCATTATAATGGCATTGCTATTCTTAATAACATCCGATAATTCATATTCCGTCAAAAATTCGTTCTGCAGAACAGGATATCCACCGCATAAAAAAATGACAGAAGCGTTCTGAATGAATCGCTGAGCATCTTCTTTCTGCATACGGTAATCAATGAAATGATATTCATCAAAAATAATATTAGCCTGATTCAACCATGTCCATTCAGAAATATCATCAAAGTTAACTTGCTCATCTTTATAACCAGACGGTTTAGCACTAATCATAACAAGCGATTTTCTGTCTTGTATATCCTCCTGCAAATAATGGACCAGCTTCTCAGGAAAAAAATGATTAAACCAACTGAAATAGTAGTGAGTTTTCAAACTTAATTACCTCCATATGTATTATTTACATTCATCCATAGGATTCATAGACAACCTCTTTTTATATGCATTATACAAAATAACCCAATTTATTGATAGTACCTTTACCATAACTCTAACCACGTTAAAAAAAGCCCGGTTCTTCCCCCCGGGCAACATACATTTTTGTATGGGTTACTTACTTATAAATTCTACCATCTTCTGATGTAATTCCTTCTCGGAACATTGAAAGATACCATTAAAATCCTGAGGGTCACGGATCAATTTGTTTAAATGGTCTATTCCATATCGTTGAACAACAAACTCCACAAATAGGAACGAAAACTGAAATCCTTTCATCGTTTCGAAATCCCAGGTATCATTATCTAATTGTTCGAACGTTGGGATCTCTAAATTGTGAATAGCCTCTTCTGTTGTACCTTCAATATAGTCCTGAGTCATCAGCTTGGCTTCATATCCACCAATTCCTTGCCTTATCCATTTCGGAGCCTTCGGATTGATCTCACTTATTAGCCACATGGTGAACAAGTGAACCGTACCTTTAAGAATCGATTGATAGGTATGCTCCGGTCCTGGATTTAATGGAGATACAATTTTGAGAATACTCCCTTCATAGGTACCCATGAACCAATTCGGAGCATCTGCTTCTCCGACCGCTTGGTGAAACGATGGCATATCAGGATATACTTCAATCGTTACTTTTCGCGATGGATGATAATTGTACTTTAACGAGATTCGTTCAATATGATCACTTAGTTCATTGAACAAATCATGGTGTACTTTATTAGGCGTATTGTTCAATCCCTCGTTTTCACCCTTATTAACAATTGAAATCAAATCTTGAATAGACATGATCGTAACGCCTCCCCATTCTTTCAGTTCCTTTTTAAGTTTTTCCAAAGCTCTATAGAGCCTGTTCTTTACTGCACTCTCACGCATCCCTACAATCTTAGAAATTTCAAGCAATGTGCAGTCCACAAAAAAGCGTAATGCAATGATTTCCTGGTCGGTTTCATTTAACTTTTTCAGCGCAACTCCGATATCAATTCGAAAATCAACATACTTCGTAAATTCAAGGGAGATCGACTGTGATTCATATCCCGTAAAATCAAACGGCGTTTCTTTTTTTCGCGATAATCTTCGATATTCGTTTTTCACTGTATTCTGAGCAATCTTGAATATCCATGTAAATAAATTTGATTTCCCTTGGAATCGGTGAAGATTCTCGACTGCTTTTAAAAACACCTGTTGAGTCAAATCATCTGCAACCATCGGATTCAATTTCAGGGAAAAGTAGTTGCAAATTCTTTGACGATACAGCTCATAAGTGTTCTCAAAGTTAGTGATACTTTCCTGTTTATCCGGATAAACAGGTTTTGTGTCATGAGCTCCTGACATGGTAAGAACCTCCTCTTGATTTACAATGAATTAGACACCAGAGAGAGTCAGAAGGCCACATAAATATAAAATAAATATGTATTCAATCTTTCAGGTTTGTTACTTACAGGACTAATCACCTTTTTGAAATCTCACTTCATATCATCTCTATGATTTCATATCTTTACAAATTTATAATGATAAGCAAAGATTGGAATAGTTCTGGAGGGAATCACATCATGTAACCGCCTTCCCAAAATGAAGGAGAGATAATAATGAAATACACTAATGTTTTATTATCAAGCGTCATTGTTTTAGGTAGCTTAGGCACGTTATCAACTGCATCATCTTCACTTCATACTTCAGATAAAATAGCACATATTGTTGCTAACTCAACATCTGTGAACTCTTCGACATACCAGAGTATATCTAAGTTTGGAAAAACAAAAGGCTCAAACAAAATTGTCTGGAGAGGCGACGACATCACGATAACCGCGAACACCTTAAAGCAAGATGCTGCTGCTGATTTCGAGCAAAACATCATTGACACCATTGTAGTTACTCATGGTAAAGAAAAGCACACCCTACAAACGGGAGATTTTGAAGTTAAATTATTGGATATCACTAGTGTTGCTGTATCTCCATCGAATGAATGGATTACTATCCAAGTAGAAAAAAGTGCTGGCAGCAACCTCATTCTCATGAACCTTAAAACAGGAAAGTACACGATTATAAACGAACGTCTTGAAAAAGCAGGTAAACAAAATGTAGAAACCAATTTATCATATAATTGGTCACCAAAAGAAAACATCATTGCATTTTCTTATGGAAGTACGGAGAAAAGCACGTTAGCAATATACGACACTATGAAAGACAGTGTTGTTTATCTCCCTCGGGCAACCAACTATATTAGCACAGGTCTAATATTATGGCATAAGAACGGAAAAAGTATTGATTATATTAGTGAGTATCCTTCAGATCAATGGATTCTTTTCAGATACGATACAGGAAGCAAAAAAGTTAAGCCTGTAAAAAGAATCACCAAAAAGGAATTTCAGCAGTGGTTTAAATTAGATAAATATCCTGCAAAATAATAAAAAAATTGGATTAAACGTAAAATACGTTGCTTCAGTTCAACTTATATAGCAAAAAGGCGAGTCTCCATTAATCGGAGGACTCGCCTTTTTGCTATATAATAAATATTTAAGAAGTTCCTTTTTGCTTACTCGCCTGCATCTGCTGGGCAAACCTCATCATCTCTTCGAACTCTTCCTCGGATACGGCATCTCCATCTGTGCTTATGTCTTGTACAATCGGAATTTCGGGTTTGGCTTTGGTTCCTTTGCCGTATGTACGGGTACGGGTTCCAGCTGCACCAGCAGCCTGTTTGCCTTTGACCTTGGCCTGATCGCGAATATATTGCACGGCTTTCTCGTAGGAGTTTACCTGTTTAAGCAACATGTTGGAGGCGATCGCCTCAACGAAGTTACGGTTAATCCGCTGCTCACCACCGGATACAAGTAATGCCATCAAATAATGAATCAATACATTGATAACTTCACCCGGCAACTTGTAACTCAGATCAATTTTCTCAAATATATCGATGAGATTGTCCGGTACTGCACCTGGAAAGAACGTCTGCAGCAGACGTGTGTATGGCTCATTACGCAACATCATATTGTATTGATGAATATCACACTTGGTCATAAATTGTGGAGGCACTTCGACGTAGTACTCCATCTGCACTCCATGCTCAACAGGTGGTTCACCAGAGTCCTCTTTCCGTTCAGGCTCCTCCATATGCTGTCTCAGTGCCACTACCTTGGCCGCCTGTACGGTCTGTTGCTCATGACGCTTCTTCGTCTGCCTGAACTGCATGCTCGCCTTATGCTGGAGATCATCCAAAATCAGCTGGCCCTGTGGACTGAAGATATCATCTTCGTCCAGCAGTCGGCATACATCCTGCACACTGAGGTTGAACTTGTTCACTACATAATTTACAATGCCTAGTTGTTCATGATCAAACCGCAGCTGTTCTACATGACGGCGATTGACGGACTCCCGCGGGAAACGCAAAATAATGTCGGCATAGTTCAAACTATTTTCTTCCGCTGCATCATTCGTGCCTGTCCGCTGGGCCGTAGTTGATACTTCCGACAATGCTTGCTCCAACTCATAATCAATTACGTGGGTATTCAATTCAAATATATCGTAAAAGGGAACGGAAATATTCTCTTTATTGGCTGCCGGATAAGGCGCGTCCCCATTTTCCACTGCCGAGAAACCGGAACGCAAGGAAAGTACGGCGAATTTGCCTATCTTGTCACGAAGCAGCAGTGTCAAATGCTGTGTCCGGAAAAACTCTGCCGGAGAGAGCGGCGGTTGCAGCTCATATTCGTAGATGTAATCATCATTTTCCGGTATATATAGACGTGATGTCTGAAGTAGCCCCACTGCCTCAAGCTTGGATGTCTGCTCTAACAAATATTTGCGCCCTTTCTCACTTGGCTCCAAGCCAAGCGTCATGAACAGCCTCCGTTGCTGTTCAAGCGGCGAATAACCGACCTGTTCACCGGGAAGATGCTGAAACAACAGCCGATACAAGCCAACCGCAAAAGCACCTACCATGGGCTGATATGCTCCTGTAAGCATACGGTCATCCAGGGCGCTAAGTCCAAACTCCCTGTATACGCAGTAGCGATGATGTTCAGTATAATGGTGCAGATTCTTCATGCGCATAGCCTGATCTCCTTCTCCCCAAAAGTATGTTTATCTATTCTATCATAAATGTCTGATCCTCAAATGCTCAAAAACAGGTAAAAAGATGGCCTGTTCTCGTTCCGTTTCGTCCTAGGTCGACATCATTCACGTTTTCGCCGAATTCAGCAAATTTCTAAAATAAAATGTCGAGAGCCGCTAGAATACTATAAAAGCTGTAGCCGCAGAATACAAGGGAATATCTAAAGAGAATGTTCTCCAGATGTATATGAAGTACAAGTGTACAATAATCCTTCTAATATAAATGAATAGCAAAAAAGCCTTCCCTTTGTACTCGTAAGCGTTTACGACAAAGACAAGACTTTCACGCGATTACAGTGGCATGTGTTACCTCTTTCCAACAATCTAAAACATTCTGTACCCACCCAGTCGCAACTTCTGGATCGTCCAGCCACTGATTACCGCACCAGCCAGTCCAGCGATGCCCGTCATATAGTCTACAAGCTGGAAAGAACCCAGATGTGACATCAGAGATGACGAATGATCCCATAGAGAGTACACGACGACAGGCAAAATTACAATAATGAACAGATAGGAAGGAAACCAAGTTGTCTTCATCAGCATGTTCAGAATGAAACCGATACCAAACATCATAACGAAAAATAATACCATCAATACCAACACAGGTATAAATTGCATCGGGCGACATTCACCTCTTCTTTCACACATTCAGGTTTCACTTCTGGATAGTAGTTAGTGTACCGCAAAAAATGTGGCGAAGCAACGAACTTTCTGGACAAATTTCCCTATATTTATACTCTGTTCATTTGCCCTTCTGCTTCATGTTGGGATACAATGTAAACGATAAAGCAATCACCCGTCCCTTATAAGGATTTGGAAATATACCTTGCAGGAGGAACACAACCAATGAACGAAGCCGCATCAACACTGGAGGGCTGGTACGCCCTGCATGATTTTCGCTCGATTAACTGGGCCGCCTGGAAAGCAGCAGATGATGAAGAACGCGCTGTTGCACTGGACGAGCTTCAGGAATTCTGGAAAGAATGGAAAGAAGTCGAGGATTCATCCAAAGGAAGTACCGTTGTATATACGGTTGTAGGTCAAAAAGCAGACCTCGTCATGATGCACCTGCGTGAAACGCTGGAAGATCTGAAGGCTGTTGAGAACGCGTTTAACAAAACGATGTTTGCCCAATACACAACCAAATCGTATTCATACGTCAGTGTAGTGGAACTGAGCAACTATCTTGGCAAAGAAGGCGAAGACCCGATGCAGAATCCGGATATTATCGCCCGTCTGAAACCTGTTCTGCCACAACGACAATACATCTGCTTCTATCCAATGAACAAAAAACGTGAGCTGAATGACAACTGGTACATGCTGTCCATGGACGAGCGTCGCACCATGATGCGCAGTCACGGCATGATTGGCCGCAGCTATGCGGGTAAAGTAAAACAGATCATTACCGGCTCTGTCGGTTTCGACGATTGGGAATGGGGCGTTACGCTATTTGCGGATGACGCACTTCAGTTCAAGAAACTCGTCTATGAGATGCGTTTCGATGAAGTTAGCGCCCGTTATGGCGAATTCGGTTCGTTCTATGTGGGAAGTCTGTTGAACGAAGGAACACTGGAAGACATGCTTAAGCTGTAAAAATAGTACAAAGCACAATAAAGCACCGCGACATCTCCTGTAAAGGATACTGTCTGCGGTGCTTTATTATCTATCTATATTCTACTACCTCAAGCTTGATTTAGATCTATATTGTTTGAACTATTTATTTACACAAAAACGGAAAGGACAGAAAAAACCTGAAAAAGCGAAGCGTTCGCCTTTATCACCGGATTTTCCCTTTAACAAAAGGGAATCAAAAAAATCTGGGGATAACAGCGATTGGAAGGTTATTCTGTCATTGAAGTGTATGTGTAAACATCTTTAGTTCAACTTATATCGTCTCTAATCCTCGTCCTCATCATCTACCGCTTTCAGCGATTCGAGGAATTCGGCTGTGGCCCGATCACGGTCACGACCCTTCTCTTTAAGCCGCTCAATCGCAGGCATAATGAGAATATCCACTTCTTTCTGCACAATGTAGGCCAGATCATATTGATCCTGTTCCTCGAGATAACCACCGACCTGCATCAGGGCGTTGTATCGATCCAGCTCTTCACGTGTTAATAGTCCCCGGACCTGAACACTGCAATGTCTCATCCAAAAAACCGCCCTTTCTTCAAGACTAACGGAATACCACCAATGATGAACAGATAACGCAGATCAACCAGCTTCTTCAACTGAGCCGCTTTCCAGCCCTTGTATTTCTTGCCGCCTACAACAGCAATAGCTTCACCTTTACCCAGTGATGCAACCGTGCCTTTGCTCGTAAATACAAAAGGTTGTGGCTGTTTCTTGCGAATGGATGCCACGACGTTCTTAGCGCAGTTCACACCCTGCTGCATCGCAATCTGAGCTGTTGGCGGATAAGGCCGTCCTTCAGCATTGAACACAAGTGAATTATCTCCAATGACATAGACATGCTCATGCCCCGGAGCACGCAAGTAGTCATCTACTTTCACACGTCCTCGCATCACTTCAAGACCTGCCTGTTCAAGCAGTGAGTTACCGCGAATACCGCCGGTCCATACGACTGTAGCTGCATCGAGCTTTTCACCTTCACCCACAATAACCCCGTCCGGGAGACATTGCTTGATTGGAACACCAATTTTGAAAGTAACACCCTTTTTCTTGAGCACATTCATTGCATGTTCTACCAATTCCGGGTCAAATCCAGGCAAGGCCGAAGGCGCTGCCTCTACATTATAGATATGCACATGTTTCGGATTCACGTCGAACTCCTTGCACAGCTGTGGAATACGATCTGCAAGTTCAGCTACGAATTCAACACCACTGAAACCCGCTCCACCTACGACAAACCGAATACGATTTCGTTTGTTATCGTTTTTGTACATCGCAAATTGATATTCGATGTGTTCTCGAATCAGTCTGACCGAGTTAATGCTGCGGATTGTCATGGCGTGATCGAGCATCCCCGGAATCCCGAAGGTCTCAGGCTCACCGCCTAGTCCAATAATCAGATAATCATAGGATAACGTGCCATCCTCCAGAATAATCTTCCGATCCTGCAGACGAATCTCCTTCACGGAAGACTTGACCAGATCAATCTTGAACTCATCAATCAGCTTGGAAATGGGCACTCTTGCATGCTCAATGGTATCCGTGCCGGCTGCTGGCATATGTAGATGTGTAGTAATATAATGATAATCATGCCGATTCACCAGTGTGACGTCGGCCTCGTTATAGTTCAATTCCTTCTGCAGCCGCTGGGCTGTCAGAATCCCGCCATAGCCCGCGCCGAGGATGACGATTTTGGGAATACTGCTCATGTCTATACCCCTTCCGGTTTCACTTGCATCAGCCCGATCTTGGGTGAGATGCAAAATGCACATACTTACAAATATTGATGAGGTCTTGCCCATTATGACGACAAATGTTAACTTCGCGAATTTATTTAAACGTTTGCATCAATTTCATAACTCACTAAAAATGGATTTTATGAAACTAGATATCGACGTATCGAACCGTTTTGATCTATATCTAGACTTGATTGAAGCAACTAAAGGGTTTATGAAATTGATACGTTTGCACGCAAGTTATCGTTTCAAGTTGTGAAATTAACCACAAGATTCTACAAAACACGGGATCTGTCTACATATTACATATTGACTCTAAATTAGACAAAAAAACACATAGTACAGGTCAAGGATATCTGTATTTCTAGTAAAGATCAAGGTTTTTTTTGTTATTTTTCATAACCTTTCATTTCCAATTTCATCCTATTCTCATCTGATCTTCATCAATTGTTCCCAGTTTCGTGACGCCGCTAACTTTGCAACCCTGAATACACCGTTTATAATAGGAAAGACAGTTCAGCACCCATGCCGGTTACGATACGTAGCCTGCACATTCTTTCTGTTAACTACCTATTAAAATATGAAAGGTGTTGTTGATTCTTGACTGCACAAAATTCCAGTCATGATATGACTGATTTACTTATTATCGGTGGAGGCCCTGCGGGTCTGTTCGCCGCGTTTTATGGTGGGATGCGTCAGGCATCCGTTACACTGGTTGAAAGTATGCCACAGCTTGGCGGACAACTTGCCGCTCTTTACCCGGAGAAATACATCTATGATGTAGCCGGATTCCCGAAAGTAACAGCTCAGGAACTGGTGAATAACCTCGTTGAGCAAATGAATCATTTTAACCCGAACATCCGCCTTGAAGAAAAGGTTGTATCGGTGGAGAAAAAGGATGAGCAACATTTCGTCGTGAAGACGGATGAGAATGAATATCATGCCAAAGCCGTCATTATTACAGCTGGTGTAGGTGCATTCGAACCACGTCGCCTGGAGCTTGAAGGTGCTACCAAGTTCGAGAAGAGCAACCTGCACTACTTCATCAGTGATCTGAATGCCTTCGCTGGCAAAAAGGTACTGATCAGTGGTGGCGGTGACTCCGCAGTAGACTGGGCACTTATGCTGGAGCCTATCGCTGAGCAAGTGACACTGATCCATCGCCGGGACAAGTTCCGTGCACATGAGCACAGTGTCGAAAACCTGATGAATTCCAAGGTGAATGTCGTTACACCGACCGAAATCACGGAACTTCATGGGGATGACACGATTACCAAGGTAACCCTTTCCCATGTGAAAACCAAAGAAACTCAGGAAATCGAAGTAGATGACGTGATCGTTAACTTCGGATTTGTCTCTTCTCTCGGACCGATTGCCGAGTGGGGTATCGAAATTGACAGTAACTCCATCGTTGTTGATTCCCGCATGGAAACATCTATTCCAGGAATCTTTGCTGCCGGAGATATCACAACATATCCGGGTAAACTGAAGCTGATCGCTGTCGGATTCGGCGAAGCTCCAACAGCCGTCAACAATGCGAAGGTATACTTCGATCCGGATGCCAAGTTGTCCCCAGGACACAGCAGTAACATGAAACGCTAGTTTTGCTGAAATAACATATATTGATACAAAAAAGGGTATCTTACTCCTGAGTGAATCCATATCAGGAGGGATACCCTTGTCTTATATATGCCCGCTGTGTAACGGTCTGGTTGTACCGGAGCAGGCTTGCCCCCACTGCCTTCAGGGACTGTTAGAATGCGGCAAATTGGATGATTACACCGGACCATACAGCCCCTACGTATTCCAACCTTCCTCTGACACGGCAGACGAAGTCGAAAACGTTTGCAATCATGTGATGTACTGTCACCATTGTCAGACGAGCACGCCATGGCCAGTCTCACTATGGGACTTGTCCGGAAACCTGTAACATTGCCTGCAATGAGGATCTCTAGTGAAGAATGGCAGATACGTCGGTACCCAGTTTGCGCTTATGGATTTCTGCCAACAGCAGTGCGATGAAATCTCGTTCGAGATTCAACTCAATCGCTTTATGGTAGGAATCCAACAACATCTCATCGGATAACATAGCCATTTCCCGCCACAACCTTTCCTTTTTTTTCCTCAAAACTATCATATCAGAGATTCATATAGAGAACAAGCGTTCTTGTTATCCACAACGATATGTGGAAATCCTGTGCATAGTTTGTTGATAAATGGAAAAAATATAGAGTAATCAACGTGTATAGTGTGGACAATATTTATGCACAGGGAGTTTGTACTACTGTCAGAACGTTTATCAGCGTATTTTTTTTGGAATAAATTCATAGTTTCAAGACTTGTTGCGAGTAAATTACCCGGTAATGTAAAATTTCAAACGGTTTTCATACCGTTTTCTTTTATATATTATCGGTTTTTCTTGAATTTTCTTGAGTTTTCCCATTCATTTTCTATTGGGGTCTGGTATTCACTTCCAGAATCCAGATCTTGCCTGAATAATCCAGTCCATAATCAAATCCAAGCTGACCTACACCAGGGAACTGACTTTCCATAATGTACGTACATGTCAGCGTAAGGGAACGCATCTCCCGGCGTTTGTGCCGACCGGATATATGCGGCAGGGATAAACCAAGAGCTCGCCTTCCTGATAACATGGTGCCACCCTTGCTCAGATTTGTCACACAGAGTCCGGGACGAGCGAGTCGTCCTACTAATGAACGGAATACCCAGCCTCGTTGGGTTTTGACAACTTTGACTCTGTAATCAACAGGTCTCCCTTGAATTGTTGCCAGATGAATGCCTTGCTGGATCAAGTACTTGCGTCTAGCCTTTACACGCACCAGAGAGCGATACATCTGGCTGAAACTGGCGAAAGAACGGGTCGTTTTCATATGGGTGTATCGATAAGCCCCACCGCTGGCCGATACCCGGATGACACCGTAACCTCCGCCTCCTACAATAGGTTTGACATACACCATTCCATAACGACTGAGCATTTGCAGCAGATTACCCGAGTTGAATGCCTTGGTCTGTGGGATATGGACAGCAGCTACCGGGTATTTCATCAGAGCCGCTGTCTTCCGCCATTTGCTTGCAAGTTGTCTCGACATGGGTTGATCTCCTTCCTTGAAACAATAGTCCTTCCTTATACATACTCAACAGAAGCCTTGCTTTCTTGGATGTCTGTCCACGGCAAAGGCCCCTTTTCCATGTAACCTGTCCCAGGGGTGATGGCGGAAACGGGAACAAGCGCCCGGTTTACTTTTCAAACAAGTCAATCTGTCGTATGCTACTAAGGAATGGCTTGGAAGGGCTTAAATATGAGGATCTAAGGAGCGTTAAGAACAAATGGAAGCATTTTTCAAATCACTTTATGGCGTAGCCTATTTTGCAATGTCGATCGTTCTGGTAGCTGTTACGGTACTTCTCTTTGTCACAGGTATTCGACTGTTTATGCAAAAGCGTAATCGCGGCTTTGCCGTGAGTTGTCTTATATTTGCCTGTTTCATCGTCTTTATCATTGTTGTTATGTTAACTACGCCCTTCTCTGCCACACCGCCGGGTTCACCGGAAGCCATGGCTGCCCTTCTTCACTTCGGGTAGTTGAACCTCTGTAGAAGGAGATGCTTATGACACGTACTAATGAAACCTTAGGAATTATTGATATCGGCTCGAACTCCATTCGTCTAGTTATCTATGAACTGGACCAGGACGAAGCCTATCGCATCATTCATGAAGACAAATACGCCGCTCGTCTAAGCAGCGTTGTTGAGTCCGATGGAACCATTCTGCGCCATTCTCTGGATAAAGCCATCACCATCTTGAGTCAATTCAAAGCGACCTGTGAAGCGTACCAGACCAAACTGATTCGCGCAGCAGCTACCGCAGCTATTCGTAATGCAAGCAATGTCCTGGAGATTATCGAATGGCTGGAGACAGAGACGGGGCTTACCATTGAATGTGTATCGGGAGATCGGGAGGCCTATTATGGGTTCCTTGGTGTCACTCAATCCATTGATCTGGCAGACGGTTACGTCGTGGATATTGGAGGCGGCAGCACAGAGATCACGGTCTTTCGGGATCGGAAAAGGTTACATAGCATCTCCCTCCCTATTGGTGCAGTGAATTCACATGCCCGTTACGGGGGCGAAGATCAGTGGACCGAGGAAAATGCAAATGCATTATGCAACGAAGTCACTGAGGCTCTCCGCGGACAGGATTGGATTCGTGAGCATCCTGGTCTGCCACTCATCGGACTTGGCGGCACAATGCGTACACTCGCCAAAGTGGAACAGAAGCGTACCCAGTATTCTTTGCCTGTCAGCCATCATTATGAGATCAGTGAGGAAGCGATGGAGAACATCGCTCGCTCCTTACCACATCTCACCTCGGCACAGCGCAAAAAGGTACCTGGGCTCGCCAAAGATCGCGCTGACATCATTGTGCCCGGCGTACTGATCCTACGAACTGTCTTCCAGATAATACAGGGAGATCGTTATGTGGTTAGTGGCGCGGGTCTACGAGACGGGTTGTTGCGTGATTACATGGCTGGAGGGCAGCCGGTCGTTCCAGACGCGCTGAAGGACAGTATCCGCAACTTTATCCATTTTGGTCCACCTATTCCAGAGAAACGTCTGCAACGGATTCATCAGGATATGGTTACCCTGTATACAGCATTACAAGGTACCCCTCCTGATCAAGCAGATGCCCGAATCCTGTATGCATCCTCCATGTTGCACATGGCAGGTAAACAGATTAACTATTTCCGTTATACACAGCACTCGGCCTATTGGATCATGAATTCAAGCATTTATGGACTTTCTCATCGGGAGACCATTCTAAGTGCCAGTGCAGCTGATTATCATCCCAAAAAAAGAACGCCCCAACTGCTGAATAAGCACCGGGACATTCTGAAAAACTCGGATGAGCGGCATGCTCATCGTTTAGGCTCTCTGCTGCGCGTAGCTGAAGCCATCAATCGATCCGAGAGCATCGCTGCGATCAAAGCAACAAAAGAAAACGACTCGCTGCAGGTGCAATTCACCTGTACAGCTGAGCCGTTACTGGAACTTGATGGCCTGGAAGAGGCCGTCAAGGATCTGAAGGAAGCCTGGGGAGTTACGTTAACGCACTCCATTCAGCAGGCTTCCAAGGGATAATACCCATGGCCTCCGTCTGACTTCTCAGCGGGGGCTTTTCATTTTCTACAAATACATAATTGCCACCAGGCATAAGTTGTCTCGCTTTGACATTATCCATAAGGGACAGATTAAGAATATCGACCAGCATCTTTTTCAGCTCTGGATCAAATACGGGACACATGAGTTCAATTCTTCGATTCAGATTACGTGTCATCCAGTCTGCACTGGAGATGAATACATCCGGGTTGCCGCTATTTTCAAAATAAAACAACCGTGAATGCTCCAGAAAACGATCCACAATGCTAATGACCCGAATATTCTCACTGAGCCCCTCTACCCCCGGACGCAGACAACATACCCCACGTACAATCAGATCGATCTGCACGCCGGCTTGAGAAGCCTCGTACAATTCATCAATCATTTCCTGATGGGATAAGGAGTTGATCTTGGCAATGATTCTGGAAGGTTTGCCTTTCAGCGCGTGCTCTGTTTCTCTACGAATCAGTGCAAACAACTCATCCTTCATACCATCCGGAGCTACACGGAACGCCTGCAATGCCTTCGGACCGGAGTATCCGGTAATCTCATTGAACAATTCGGATGCATCTTCCCCAATAATTGGATTAGAGGTGAACAGTCCCACGTCCGTATAAACTTTGGCTGTACTCTCATTATAGTTACCGGTTCCTACATGAACATAACGTCTCAGCCCCTGCTGTTCCCTGCGTACAACAAGAATGATTTTGGCATGGGTCTTCAGTCCAACCAGTCCATATACCACGTGACAACCGGCTTTCTCCAGCTTACGCGCCCAAGCAATGTTGCGCTCTTCATCAAACCGGGCTTTCAGTTCCACCACCACCGTGACCTGCTTACCACTCTCAGCGGCAAGTGCAAGTGCCGGAATAAGGCGTGAATCGCCATTGACCCGATATAAGGTCATCTTGATGGCCAGAACTCTTGGATCTTCCGAAGCCTCCAATATAAAATCAGTGACTGGTTCAAACGATTCGTACGGATGATGCACCAGTACATCGCGTTTGCGCAGTAGCTCAAAATGACTTTCTCTTGGCAGAAACTCAAGTGGGTAGACTGGCTTCACCGGACTGTATTTCAGATGTGAGAAACTTTCCAGACTGTCTACGAATCCCGCCAGAAAACTCAGATCAAGTGGTCCATCAATTTCATATACCGGGTCCTGAATATCAAATTCATCCTGCAATTCCAATAAGGCATCCGGACGAAAATCCTTGCACACTTCCAGTCGTACAGGAGCCCCGCGGCGTCTGCGGCGCAATTCTTTTTCAATAGCCTCAAGCAGATCTTCCGCTTCTTCTTCATTAATGAACAGATCCGCATTACGGGTCACTCGGAATTCCTGTGCAGCAAGCGAGATATATCCGCTGAAGAGCGTATGGATATGATGTTTGATAAGATCTTCAATCAGTATGAATGTTTTCTTTTTGCTATTCGCCCGAATGGGAGCCTGAACTACCCGCGGCAGATTGGAAGGTACCTGAACAATAGCCATAAACGGCTCTCCCTCTTGCTCCCCTTCCTTCTGTAACATCACGGACAGATAGACAGACTTGTTGTGTACCAGTGGGAACGGACGACTCTGGTCAATCGCCATCGGTGTGAGTACCGGAAAAATAATTTCATGAAAGTACTGGTCCATTGCGCGCTGCTGTGTCACATTAAGATCTGTATATTCCTGAATGTTCACGCCTTTCTTGGCGAGTAGACGAATGAGTTCACGATACGTTTTATACTGTTCGGCGACCATGGTCCCGGTTCGTTTGATCAATCTGCGGTACAATCCCGATGGCGTGTATCCTGTAAAATCTTTTTGCGTGAATCCGGCCTTGATCTTCTCTTTTGTCTCCGCCACCCTTACACTGACGAACTCGTCCAGATTACTAGCGACAATGCCGAGAAATCTCATGCGTTCCAGCAGAGGCGTTGTTGGATCCTGGGCCTCCTGAAGTACGCGCCGATTAAATTCAACCCAACTCAAATCACGATTAACGTAGTTGCCTGTTTTGACGTCTCTATGCATGTATGGCCTCCGAATGTGTTGCATATCTATTCTTGGTTAGAAGTTCTCATATAATTGTACTATTCGTAATCAACATCAAGCGTCAGCGCAGTGTAAACGCTACGTAAAATTTATGTAAATGATACCTCATGGCCGCAACTTTTTCCATCCCTTTACAAAGGTCAATAGACAGAGTAAAGTGAAGTACAGTGTGATTTGGTCCGGTTGCTTGTTCTCATTCCAAATATAGTTGATTAAAGGAGTATATAATGAAATCCAACAAACCTAGAACGTTACAAAAAAATATAGAGTTTTTCACGGCTGCACTATCCCAATGTATGGTAAGCGCATGGCAGGAAGACCCGGCTGGCGTCTATTGCGAGGTCGGTTGTGGCATTGTGGAGCGGATCAGTGAAGACAGTGTGCGCATCCGAAACAATGACGGAACCAAGAGCCATTATGCACGAGATATCACGATGTTCCAGACTGAAAAATAATTTTTCGTAAATACGTAAAAAAGACTAGCTTTCCGAAACAAGGTGTTGTATACTCTTGCCACAAGGAAAGGAGGTGCGTCAACATTTCTAATGTCATGTTGAACGTGTCCCTTACCCGATCCACTAGCTCAAATTAAAAGAGTCTGGTGGAGGCGCGGGATACGGATCAATGTTTCAAAAAGCGCCACGGGTAGAAAAGCCGTCTTCGGACGGCTTTTTGTTTTCTCTTTTTCTGTAGAGAGGTTGAGAAAACACCCAAAATATTGGAAATGGACCCTTTAGTAGAGAAAACCAGGATGGCTATAATTAGGATGCAACTCAACCTAAATCCGAGGAGGCATCTTGTAATGTTCAAAAATGTAAGGGGTTTCAAGACATCCATCATGTTGGCTTTTGTTTTGTTATTCACCTCCATCATGTTGCCCGCAGGTCAGCATGCCAGCGCAGCACCAAGTTTCGCCAAAGGAGCCGATATCAGTTGGGTTCCCGGAATGGAAGCCCAAGGCTACAAATGGAAAGATAAAAACGGCGTACAGCGCGACATCATTGATATTTTGAAAAAAGACTATCAAATCAATTCCGTTCGCATTCGGGTATTCGTTAATCCTTCGAATGATTATGGGAACGGTTACATGAATAAGGATCGTGCGGCTGCACTCGCACAACGTGCCAAGAATGCTGGCATGAGTGTAATGCTCACTCTGCACTATAGCGATTCTTGGGCAGACCCTGGTCAGCAAACCAAACCTGCTGCCTGGAAAAACTATACGTTCCAACAGCTCATGGATGCGGTATGGAACCACACTCGTGAAGTTATGACGGCGATGCAAAGCAAAGGCGTTACCCCTGACTGGGTACAGATCGGTAATGAAACAAGCAACGGCATGTTATGGGAAGATGGTAAAGCATCCACCAACATGAAAAACTATGCGTGGCTGGTGAATACAGGCCATAACGCAGTAAAATCCCTGAGCAGCGGCACCAAAACCATTGTGCATCTGGCAGGTGGAGATGATAACGCCCTCTATGTATGGAACATCGGTGGTCTGATTAATAACGGAGCTAACTTTGACATGATTGCCATGTCCCTCTATCCTTCAGCTTCCGGCTGGAACACCGCTGTGACAAATACGGTAAACAACGCCAAGGACATGATCAACCGTTATGGCAAAGAGATCATCATCTCCGAAATTGGCATGGACAATAACCAAGCTGCAGCTGGTAAAAGTTTTGTTGCTGCGATGAAAAACCAAATCCGCAATCTGCCAAATGGCAAAGGTAAAGGTGTATTCTACTGGGAGCCTCAGGCTACACCAGGTTATAACAGTGGATATGGTAAGGGCGCTTGGCAGTCGAATATGATGCCAACTGTTGTCATGGAAGGATTTATTGACTAGAACACGGAGAGGTTAGAAGTTTGGATGGGAGCAGTGGTGGCGTTCCGGTGGCGGATCGTTCTTATGATCGCTGTTGTATCCTAATTTCTTGAACAACTTTCAAAAGTTGAAATTAGGATACAAAGGCGAACGCTCCGCTTCTTCAGAATCGATTCCGCCCCCTCCACTGCGTTGCTGCTCCTTGAGACACTTCTAAAACCGTGTGTAGGCAAATGGATTAGGGTAATGAAGAGCGGAAGGCGCTTTCCTGTGGGATTAGCGCCTTTTGTGTGTTTGCGGGCAGCGTGGTGGGCGTTCCGGAGGCGGATCGTTCTTATGATCGCTGTTATCCCCAGATTTTTATGAATTCCCTTTATAGGGGGAAATCGGGGATAGCCTATGCTTCCGATGTAGCTTTCTTGCAGAAAGCTTTCAGGCGAACGCTCCGCTTCTTCAGAATCGATTCCACCCCCTCCACTACGTTGCTGCTCCTTGTGGCACTTCTAAAGCGTGTCGCGTTCAATCGAGGAGGAGTACACCACTCGGGCTGGAGACTGATGTTCTTTTGGCTTACATATGAATATAATAAGTTTATTGAGATAACACATAGGATCAACTTCTAATTGGAGAGGAGGCATAAGGATGAGTTTTTTAAAAGGGCTCGGTCAGTTAGCTGGGGAAGTTACCGGAAAAGTGTTGGGCGGCAGCGTGAGGGTTGTTGGTGAAATCGCGGGAAGCCCCTTTATCAAAGAAATCGGGAACGGCGTAGAGAAAGCCACAATTAATACAGGCAAAACCGTTGGACAACTCGCTAGCGGGACATATGATCTTGCCAGTGGTGCAATTCGAAAAGATGATACCGCCATAGACGCGGGGCTTGCCGATATTGGAGGTGCTGTAACCACTACTGCAAAAGGTGTAGCGATATCAGCCAAGTATGTATATAACAGCGGTAAAGATGTTGTTGTGGGCATGAAAGAGGAAGATAAGGACAGAGTCAAGCTTGGTGCCAAGAATCTTTTAGCTGCTGCTGCGGTAACAACACTCGCTGTCGGTGTCATTGATGCAGTCGATGGGGCTGATGGTGTAGATACGTAGGGATTTGGATTAGATCACCAATAACACAACAACTGAAGAAATACAGCCTAGCAGGGCAACCAAAATATGGAGAAAACTAAATGAGATTTTTTCAAGAAAAATCCGTTGTTTCTTCTGAATAAAACACGAGTAGATGAACACCGTAACCACAATGGGCAGATATAAATGAAGATCCGGACCATCCGTGCTCGGTAATAGTTTATTAATATATCCACCTATCGTCTCGTTGACCATCATGAACCCATATATACTACCGATTATCGCTGAAACTGCAAACTGAAATAGTATCTGAACTACAGCCTTCTTTACAAAGAATGGATCCCGTTTGCGGTAAGGGTTATTAACCATCATATATCTGTCGCCTCCTCGTTTTTCTATTACTCTTTTTGGTTACTATTTTTGATTACTACTCCTGTATTTTACCATAACTTTGATCAGCCTTCCTTTTTAGTTTTTATCGATCTATCGCTCCCCCACAAACAAAAAATTGCCCTCTCCACCTCATTGGCAGAAAGGGCATTTATAACGATTAAGATACCTCTGTTCAGCTTACCTTAGCGAGTCTCGTAGCACGTATCGATGCGGCAGCGTATACGATGAGCGCTGTCCAGATGAGTGCGAAACCAACAAGCAGAACTGGCGAGACCGTTTCCTTGAACACAAACACACTCAGGATCAGCATGATTGTCGGACCAATATACTGTACAAAGCCGAGTGTGGACAACGACATTCGAGCAGCCGCCCGTGCAAAGAACAGCAGCGGCAACGCCGTCACCACGCCGGAAAGCAGCAGTTCGAAGAACATCGGTGCAGGCAGCGTCCATGCCGTTGCTTTTCCCACAATGGCCAAGTAGATCCAGTAGCCGAGTGCGATGGGAAGAACTACAGCTGTCTCCGAAAATAAGCCCACAGAAGCATCTTGCTTAATCTTCTTCTTCGCCAGACCGTACAAGCCAAATGACACGGCCAGCGAGATCGCAACCCATGGGAAACGCCCGTAGTCGATAGCGATGATAAGCACCGCGACACCAGCGATGGCAATCGCGAGCCACTGTCCACGGTTTGGCTTTTCATGAAGGAAGACAACTGCCAGTAACACGTTCAGCAACGGGTTCAAATAATAGCCCAGACTTGTCTCAACGACATGACCGTTATTAACCGCCCAAATGAAGATAAGCCAGTTAATAGCAATTAGCAGCCCACTCGCGGTAAGGGACAGCAGGGTCGAACGACTGGTCAGAATGCGCTTCATGTCACTCCAACGACGTTGGACGGCAACGAAAATCCCCATAAAGACAAATGACCAGACAACCCGGTGCGATAAAATCTCGCCTGCCGGTACATTTTCAAACAACTTCCAATACAGCGGGAGAACTCCCCACATGATATACGCAATGATCGCGTTGATTAATCCACTATTCATAACTGTATCCCCTCTTATTGCTCTGATATCTCAACGGATTATACGCCTCGATCCTCGTTTAAGTAAAGGGGGTAATAGGTCATACAGGAATCCATGCCTAGTTCAAATGACTTTTTGTTTGAGCAAAAGCTTCACGTTTAGCGCTACCAAATTATGCTTTGTGCTTTTTCTTTCTTACTCTCATGATGAAGGTAAAGATCGCCGCAAATACGACCACACCTACGATAAACAAATCAATATCTTGCTCAAACATAAACCACATTTTGTGTTCTACGTTCACTTGTTGTTTTGGTGGAAAGCCTTCCCCGAATAGTTCAGTTGCTTGATTAATATTGTTCATTTCGATGGTTGAACTGCACGGACTACTACTTAATTCACCATCCACTTCGCTAAAGTATATTAAGTATTTATTACCTTCCTTGAAATCAAATCCCCATGTGAAGTTGGTTGCGATAATTAGTTGAGAGTCAACTTCAGTATTCCAACTCCTCTCAACTTCCACTAAAATATATCTAATTTTCTCTTTGGTCCCCGTAAATCCCTCTTGCTTCAAGTCGACCTTTACTTGCTTTACTTCACCATATACAGCTCCATCATATATTTCTAACTGTTCTTGGGGACCTCCCGATTCAATACATGACAAAGCGTTAACATCTTGTGCATTTGAGATAAAGAACACGCTAGATATAAAAAAAATTAACGTGATTATACGAAGCTTCAGTTTTTCCACCTTCTTCTCATAATGTTAATTGGTACATCTTTATTGACCTGTTTAACAGGAAAAATGTTGCATTTTCCCTGGCCGTTAGGTGAATGAACAAAGAAGCAACCAATCGGACACAATTCTTTGCTCCATTTGTCTTTATTAAGTTATTATTCAAGACTAATCTAAAAGAAATAAAACTAAGATATTTTTCTTACAGCAAACCATAACTCAACAAAATTCAGTCCATCTTTAACTCCAGTAATTTCAAATTCCATTCCGTCGACCTGTTCATATCCTGTAGTAGGAAGCCATTCAGAAAAGAATCGTCTATGTATGGTAACGTCACATTTGATCCTATTTTGGTTCCTTTCACTTTCCTCCAACACGAAACACACCGATTACGGTTTCACCATCCTTGTCATACAGTGGAATATCACGACCATCTGGTGATCTGCTGTTCTGTATCGCAATAGCTTCTTCAGGTGTTTTGGGTTGCTCGCCATCCATGTCTTTTTTCAGCAGATATCCGTCTGTACCATCCACACCAGTAGCCAAGATTAAATCAGGTTCCGTTTCCGGAGAAGTCGCATATGCGGCAGAACCATATGTCTGTCCATTCTTATTTTTCGGATAAAAAGAAGTGATGTGAAATTGATTCATCGTATTTTTAACGTTTGTATATTGGGATAACCCTGAACCACTCGATACACTAATCATAAAAACCGCAAAGATCAATAGTATAACTCCATTAGAATACATCTTCACAACTGTTCACTCCCTCATACTTTTGAACTAGCAGAAATTCCAATGAAGAGAAGATGGTTTTCACATAATCTCATTCCATTCCCATCTTTAGAATAATATAACATAGATTCAAAGGAGTAGTTGGAAGTTGAACGATAATCATCTAACCTGTCTAACATTATTGCAGAACTTCCCTCTTCGAAAACATAAAAAACGGACACCGATCTGTGGAGATCAGCGTCCGTTTGTATGTTCCATATTATCATTTAAAAGTATTACTTCACTTCACCAACAACGGTAAAGCGCTCGTTTTTGTGTTGTGGATTTTCGATCTCATCAACCAAAGCAATCGCATAGTCTGCATAGCTGATGTAGCTGTTGCCTTCGCTATTCACGAGAATAACGTCGTTGCCTGCTTGATATTTGCCGGTGCGTGCACCTTCTGGATTAAAGAATCCAGCCGGGCTCAGGAACGTCCATTGAATACCTGAGGATGCTTGCAGATCCTGCAAGTTTTGGCCTTGGTTCGTTGCAGTTGCTTTGTAAGCATCCGGGAATCCTGGGGATTCAAAGACACGCAATGTTTTGGACTCATCTGTGAACAGGCTTCCTGCTCCACCCACCACGATCAGACGAGTGTTTGGTGCATCTTTCAGGATGTTGATCAACGCTTGTCCTACTTCCACATGCAGGTTTTCTTTACCAGCTGGAGCACCAAATGCATTTACAACCACATCGAATGCTTTAAGATCTTCAGCTGTAAGATCAAATACATCTTTCTCCAGCGTATTCAGGCTTTTATCTTCCAATTTGGATGCATTACGAACGATTGCCGTTACTTTATGCCCTCTGTCTGCTGCTTCTTTCAAAATTACACTTCCTGCTTTACCTGTTGCACCAATGATTGCAATGTTCATCATGATCTCTCCTTTAAATTATCGATATTGTTTATGTTTGAACTTTATATTGTAACTATAGTTGTTACAACTAAGTTTGTCAACCATGCACAATCAGTACACGCAAAAAAGCCCCTGATATCATGCCCGTGCAAAACGGATACAATTCAGAGGCTATCTATTAAAGGGACTACATACTGCTTATTTAAAACAAGATTGGGAAACCGCTGTACAACTCAGTTTCTTAACAATCCTTATCAGGCACACCCGCATCTTCCTTCGTACGGAAAGAAGATCCACATCCACAAGTGGCTACCGCGTTAGGATTATGGATGGTGAACCCACCCGTCATACCGGACTCTTCAAAATCAATTTCGAGACCATCCAGATACTTCAGGTTTTCCTTCTCGACTACAACCTTCATACTCTGAATATCCATATACAGGTCCTCATCGGACTCTTTATCGTCAAAGCCCATGGCGTACGAAAATCCGGTGCAACCGCCCGGTGCTACGCCAAGACGCAGGAACATACCAGGTGTTTCTTGCTGTGCAAGCATCTCTTTCAATCTGTCAGCAGCCGTTTCGCTGATGTTAATCATGCCAGGTCACTCTCCTTTTTCATATAAAATCATGTTCAAAAAGGCGCTTTTCAGTACCAAGAAGATGGGATGAAGATAGAAATGGAGTAGCGGAGCGTAGGCAAAACTACGTGAGCAACGGACATTTCGGCTGAATCCCATATTCGACGCTGAGATGCCGCTAGGCATCCTTCGTAATCAAAAGCGGACTTTTTGAACTACCTTTCATTAACTCTTCTTTAAATTATACTCCACCCCGTCAAGGGTCTCAAGTCATGTTTGCCTCTTTCCGCGTTCCCCCTGAACTCCTTTTTCTTCCCAGTGTATTGAACCCCCGCGACACGAGGTTTATAATGAATAGGTGGTCGCACTGAAATGTCGATATTTTGCCATGACTTATTCAGGTGACGATCATATATAGAGTTGTAATTTTTTTCACATTTCGAGACTGTCCGCAGTCCCCAATGCATATAGAGTCACAAGACTCACTTTAATGAAAAAATTAGCTTTACGTACGCAGCACACGCTGCACCGGGTAAATAAGAGTTAGTCCATATAAGAAGGCGGCAGTTGACCGCATCTTTGCTATGTAGTTCTGTATGCAGATCCTACACACAACTCAAATCCGGTTAAGAACAGGAGGAAACAGTATGTCTACATTGGTAACACCGTTCACAGACAAAAGAATGGCTGAAATCGTTGAGAAAGTGCAGAACGGCGTAAGGCTGAACGTAGAAGACGGCGTATATCTGTATGAAACAGATGATCTGCTAACTTTGGGCCAGCTGGCCAATGAGGCCAACTTGCGGAAAAATGGTAAGAAAGTATACTTCATCGAAAACATGAGTCTTTATTTTACGAACGTATGCGAAGCCCACTGCGCTTTTTGTAATTTCCGTAAAGATCAGGGTGAAGAAGGCTCCTATACATTATCCGGTCAGGAAATGATCGATTATGTGGAACAGCATATTCATCCAGGCGTACGTGAGTTTCATATCGTAGGCGGACATAACAACCATGTTCCTTTTCAATATTATGTCGATTCCCTGCGTGCTTTAAACGAGAAATATCCGGATGTTACGCTGAAAGCCTACACGGCAGCCGAGATCGATTTCTTCACTCGCATCAGCGGACTCAGTATTAAGGAAGTTCTGCAGGAGCTGCAAAAAGCAGGTCTGAAAACATTGACTGGTGGCGGCGCTGAGATTCTGTCGGATGAATATCGCAAAAAAATGCGTGTAGACAAAGCGAACGTCGATCGTTATCTTGAGGTGCACCGTACTGCTCATAACCTGGGCATGCGTACCCATACAACGATGCTGTATGGATCGATTGAATCCTATGAGGACCGCGTCAACCATATGGTGCAGATCCGTGAATTGCAAGACGAGACCAACGGATTCATGGTCTTTATCCCACTTTCCATGCAGCCAAAAAGTAAAAACGCGAGCATTATGCGTCGTAACTCGGCTTATGAGGATCTCAAAACAATTGCGATCAGCCGTCTGATGCTGGATAACATCGATCATATCAAAGCATACTTCATTAACATCGGTCCACAGCTGGCTCAAGTTGCTCTTGGATTTGGTGCTTCGGATGCACACGGCACAATCGTTCGCGAACGGATTAGTCATGCGGCAGGTGCACTCACACCTGAAGGCCTTACACGTAAAGAGCTCATATGGCTCATTAAAGGTGCAGGACGTATTCCGGTAGAACGTGATACGTTCTACAATGAAATTCAAGTGTACGAATAGGATATAACTCCATTCACAACCAATATTGCACCAGCACCACTCCAGAACGCAGCTTTCATTATAGGGAGACGTTTGAATTCGAGTGGTGCAAACTGCTGAATAATATCTTCAATTTTCAATGTCTACTTTTCAATTATTCAAATCATAACAAAAGGAGCAGCTATGTTATTGCATAGCTGCTCCACAGTTTACAGCCCCATTTCAGTGGGACTGATGCAGAAAGGAAGCCGAGTCATGAAAAATTTCGTCATTCTTGGAGGCGGTTATGGCGGCCTCACCATCATCAAGGAACTTCTGGAGGGTAAAATTCCATCCGATACACAAATTATTTTGGTGGACCGCAGCCCCTTTCAGGGATTAAAGACAGAATATTACGCACTCGCAGCAGGAACCGTATCTGATTATGACCTGCGTATCCAATTTCCAGTGAGCGATAAAGTCACTTACCGTTATGGAGAAGTTACTTCGATTGACCTGGAACAGCGTCAGATTGAATTTGAAGGCCAAGACCCGCTTGTGTACGACAAACTTGTTATTGGACTTGGTTGTACAGACCGTTTCCACAACACACCAGGCGCCGAAGACTACAGCTGTACCATTCAGAGCTTTAGCAAAACACGCGAGACCTACCTGCGCCTTAATGAAGTCAAAGCCTATGGCAATGTGCATATCGTAGGCGGCGGATTAAGTGGTGTCGAGATAGCAGCCGAACTTCGTGAGAGCAGACCGGATCTGAACATCAGCATTTTGGATCGTGGTGAACGTGTATTATCCGCTTTCCCGCAACGTCTATCCGTGTATGTGCATGAATGGTTCAACGAACATCAGGTAGAGACACGCGGGCATATCGCCATTTCACGCGTTGAACCTAATGCCATCTATAACCGGGATGAACAGATTCTAACAGATGCTGTCGTATGGACTGCAGGCATTCAGCCAGTAAAAGTGGTACAGGATCTGGACGTAACCAAAGACCCTCAAGGACGTGTCGTCTTGAATGAATACTACCAAATCCCGGAATATACCGATGTGTATGTCGTTGGTGACTGTGCCAGTGTACCTTATGCACCTAGCGGTCAAGCTGCGGAAGTACAGGGTGAGCAGATCGCCCATATTCAGCATGCCCTCTGGAAAGGCGAAAAGCCCAATCCACATCCACTCAAGCTTCGTGGCACACTGGGTGCACTCGGCAAGAAGTCTGGGTTTGGGCTGATGGGCAAAACGTCCATGATGGGACGTGTACCTCGTATTTTGAAAAGTGGTGTGCTCTGGATGTCCAAGCGTCATCTCGGTTAATCGAGATCCAGCTCGCTCCAAGCATCGGCTTCAGCAATTTTGGCCAATATGGCGTTATATAAATCTTCCACCTTCTCGGTGGTAACCACTTCGCCATCCACCAGGGCATAAGGAGTCATAGAACATTGGCCGCAGTTAGTGAGGCAGCCGTATTCAATCACGTCATAGTCTGGATTTTCATCCAGTTGATCCATGACTTCATCTGTGCCAAAATGCATATTATTGGCACAAAATTCAATAATCGGTCTCATGTAGGTTCACCTTCTTTGTTTGACCATTTTAATTTGTGGCCAATTGTAATATAATATAGGGGAAAGGAGTTGAAAAAAATGAGCGAAAACGCACAAAGCACCATGTATGATGAAGTAATTGATGTGCTTGACAAACTTCGTCCGTTTCTGCAACGCGATGGCGGTGACGTGGAACTGGTCGACGTGGAAGACGGCATTATTAAGCTGAAACTGGTCGGTGCCTGCGGCAGTTGCCCAAGCTCCACCATTACCTTAAAAGCCGGGATTGAACGTGCCCTTCTCGAAGAAGTTGAGGGTGTACAAGAAGTCGTACAAGTATTCTAATCAATCCTTCACGAAATAAACCTCAAGAGCCTTTCGCTTCGCATGAAGCGGAGGGCTCTTTTTTTGTGTGCATATGCAGAGAGTCCATTTCATCTGTCCCTTTTACCAGATTCCACGTACAATCCTTCAATTCACCTTTTAAGTATCCTCGCGCTGTATGGTCGGACGAATCGGATCAAGTCCTCCAGATACATCCATAATGTTACCTGTTATAAAATCGGAATGATCAAGGCACAGATACGTAATCACTCGTGCAATATCTTCACCGCTGCCTGGGCGCCCTCTTGGCGTTTCCTCGTCGGTGATGCCTGCCATCTCATCAATCGTTTTCTCTTTGTTCGCACCACGAATGTCACCTGGACATACCATGTTAACCGTAATTCCATACGGCGCTTCTTCAACCGCGAGTGTCTTTGTGAACGAAACCAGACCTACCTTGGCAGCAGCATATACTGCACGATGAGGCCAAGATCTCGCTTCTCCAGCATGACTGAAGCCAAAATGGATAATGCGTCCCCATTGCTTGCGTCTCATCTCTGGCAATACACGCTGATCCAGTAACATCGGTCCCAACAGATTTCCCTGCACAAGCATCTGGACCTCAGCTTCAGAATAATCCGCAAATAATCGTCGTTCACGGACAAATGGACCTGCGTTATTCACCAAAATATCAATGCTGCCCAGCTTACCTTCCACCTGCTCAACCAATGAAGAGATATCTTCCACCTTGGATATATCAGCCTGGATGGCAATGCACCGCACACCCTTGGCTATAATCTGAGCCTTTAAAGCCTCAGCTTCTGTTCTGCTGTGTACATAGTTGAGGGCAATATGACACCCTTGATCTGCCAGACTGAGGGCCGTCATTTTACCAAGACCTTTGGCACTTCCCGTTATGAGGGCAATCTTTCCCTTCACGTTCATCCCCCTCTTCAAAGAGCAGTCACTATCCAGTATAAAAGATTTATCGTCCTCCTACAACTCGCTTATCCACAAGGGATTATCCACCTTTAATTCCAAATATATCTTGATTGAAAACAAACACCTATGGTACTGTCGATGATATAACCCGAAAGGACCTCTACATGAATATGAAGAACAAAAGATGGATAGCATTTCTTACACTTTTAATGTTGAGTTTATTCACAGTCTTTAGTGCCTTACAGGTATCAGCGGCGGCAAGTGAGAATGAGCAAGCACCTGATGAGTACGATTGGATTATTGGACCAGCATCTGTCTCTCTGGATGGTAAGGCCACGCTGGAAGTCCCTGAAAGCCATTCCTATCTGGATAAGCCCAATACCCAACGCTCGATACTTAACAGTGATGGAAAGCCTAACGGGAATGAAATCGGAAGCCTAACCAGCAATAGCGAATTCGGCTCGTGGTATGTAGTGTTCGAGTACGTGAAGACAGGTCATATCCATGATGACGATCAAAATTTGAATGCCGAAGAGCTGTTAAGCAGTTATATCCGAGGCACAGAAGAAGATAACAGAGAACTTGATCCTGAATATAGAACGTACATAACGGGGTGGGAAATCGAACCGGCATATGACAGTACCAAACATCAGTTGGTTTACTCCCTTGGTTTCAAGAATGCTGATCAGCAAGCCATGGTCAATTACAATGTAAAACTCCTGACACGCGAAGGGTACATCACAGCCATTCTGGTTACAGATACGGCCAACTTTCAACAAAGCCGCCAGGAATTCGAGGAAACTGTCCTTAATCAACTTAGCATCAATGCAGGATATACCTACGAGGAGTACAATGCTTCGACTGACAAAACATCCACCATAGGGCTCAACAGTCTTCTGATGGGCGGGATCGGATACACAGCTTCCCAGAAATTCAGTGCTCTTCTTTTGCTCAAAAAAGGATGGGCCTTGATCTTGGTTGTCCTCCTTGGGCTGATCGGTTGGATCAGATACAAAATCAAAAGCTCACACGGAGAAGAAGAGAAACTCTCTCCCTCCGAGAGGACGTACCTGCAAGAAGCCGATGAACAGCAGTATGCTGATCAGAATGAATTATCCTACTACCGCCAATCTGGGCATCCATCCAACGCTGATAAACCGGAAAAACTTTGACTTATGTTGATCCCCACGTCAGCACAGATTAGGAAACATAAAATAAGCCGTATATCTCTTTAGAAGAGATATACGGCTTGTTCTTAATAGCTTCACATCATATCATACATATCGTGAATTATTCAGTTGCAGGTTCAACTGCACCTTTATAACGTTCTTTGATGAATGTTTTCACTTCTTCGGAGTGCAAAGCAGCAGCCAGTTTTTGGATTGCATCTGCATCCTTGTTGTCCTCACGGGAAACGAGGATGTTCGCGTATGGGTTACCTTGCAGATCTTCGATCAGCAAAGCATCATTCGCCGGATTCAGGTTCGCTTCGAGCGCATAGTTAGCGTTGATGAATACCAGATCCGCTTCATCCAATTGACGAGGCATCATGGCTGCATCCAGCTCAATGATATCCAGGTTCTTCGGATTGGCTGTGATGTCTTGAATCGTAGATGAGATATTTGTGTTGTCTTTCAGCGTGATAATGCCTTCCTTCGCAAGTAACAACAGTGCACGTCCACCATTGGATGGGTCATTTGGAATTGCTACTTTTGCGCCGTCTGCCAATTCATCCAAAGACTTAATCTTTTTGGAGTATCCGCCAAAAGGTTCAACATGAACAGGTGTTACAGAAACGAGGTTGAATCCACGTTCTTTATTCTCTGTGTCCAGATAAGGTTGGTGCTGGAAGAAGTTTGCATCCAATTTTTTGTCAGCAAGTTGCTGATTGGGTTGTACATAGTCATTGAACGTAACGACTTGCAAACGAATACCTTGTGCTTCCAGTTCAGGCTTGATGCTTTCCAGAATCTCTGCATGTGGTGTAGGTGAAGCTCCAACTTTCAATTCAACTGTACGAGGTGCACCTGCTGAATTGTCTGCGCCGCTATCGGCGTCCTTGTTGTTTCCGCAAGCTGCGAGAACCGCAATCAACATAAGACTAAGTAGAGCAAAAGACCATTTTTTCATGTGTAAAACCCCTTCTCTAATCATTTTGTCATGTGGCATCCGCATTATTGCATAACCATCATGTTATCTATGTGTTATTTCCTGGTGAAAAATGTAACCAAGCGATCTCCAGCCATCTGGAGAATTTGCACTAGAATGATCATCGACACTACGGATATAATCATGATCTCATTTTGATAACGGAAGTATCCATAGTTGATTGCCAGTGTTCCCAGACCTCCACCACCAACCATGCCCGCCATCGCCGTATAGGAGACAAGCGTAACGATGGTGATCGTTATACCAGCAAGCAGTCCAGGCAGTGCCTCAGGCAGTAACACCCGTCTTACAATCTGTCCGGTCGATGCACCCATCGACTGTGCCGCTTCAATGACACCCCGATCAACTTCTCGCAACGTCGTCTCCACCAAACGAGCAAAATAAGGAGCTGCTGAAATCACCAAAGGAGGTATAACGCCGAGCACCCCCGTAGCTGTACCGACGAGTATACGAGTGAATGGAATAAGAGCAACAATCAATATGATAAATGGGACTGAGCGCAAAATATTCACAATCAGGGATAGTATAGTGTACACTGCCCGTGACTTAATCGAAGCAGATCGGGCTGTCATGAACAGCAGTACTCCGAGCGGTAAACCTAAGATAACGGTAAACAAGCCTGATACACCCAAAATTTGCAGTGTCTCAATGGAGGCTTTACCAACCTCTTCCCAGCGAACTGTTGAAAAATCCATCTAACGAAGCACCTCCACATCAAGTCCCTCAGCGGTTAATTCTGATATCGTCCGATCAATCGCATTTGAATCACCCTCGAACCGAACGGTCAGCTGCCCATAAGGAACCTGTTTGATCGTAGAGATTGTACCTTGCAGGATGGCAAAATCCACGCCTGTCTTACGTACCGTTCTAGACAAAATCGCTTCATACGTTTTGTTACCCAGAAAGGATATCTTCACAAGTTTGGAAGCAGCACCTGCCTGCAATTCAACGCCTGCATTTGCCAGAGCGGTCTCTTCCAGAGCAAGTCCAGCTTCATGGTCACGCATCATGAAGTCCCGCGTGATCGCATGCTGTGGCTTCAGGAACACGTCTGTTACAGGTCCTTGTTCCACAATGCCACCTTGATGAATGACAGCCACCTTGTCACAGATGTTCTGAATGACATGCATCTCATGTGTGATCAGCACAATCGTTAGGTTGTACTTTTCATTAATGTCGAGTAATAACTTCAGGATTGAATTTGTCGTCTGCGGATCAAGTGCCGAAGTAGCCTCATCACAGAGAAGTACATTTGGATCACTTGCAAGTGCTCTCGCAATCCCTACACGTTGTTTCTGGCCACCCGATAATTGAGCCGGATATTTGCTGCTGTGGTGCTCCAGACCAACCAGTGCAAGCATTTCCTTCACTTTGCGATCAATGGCTTCCTTGGGTGTATTCACAAGCTTTAGTGGAAAAGCTACATTGTCATATACCGTTGCCGAAGATAACAGATTAAAGTGTTGAAAAATCATTCCGATCTTGCGTCTCTGTTGCTGCAATTCGGTTTTGCTCAGTTCAGTCAGGTTAATTCCGTCAAGCCATACCTCACCCTCCGTAGGCCGTTCCAGCAAATTAATACAGCGAATCAATGTGCTTTTGCCCGCTCCGGAATGGCCAATCACTCCGTAGATTTCGCCCTTTTGGATGCTCAAATTCAACTCGGATAACGCTGTTGTAGATTTTGTTCCTTTGCCGTACGTTTTCGTTAAACCTTTTAATTCAATCAATCGCACTTGCCCCTTTCCAACCACCTACTTGTATCTTTACCCGATCTAAAGGAAAACTCCCCTTAAAGTACAAAAAAAGAGCCCTTTGCAGATACAAAGAGGGCTCTTCACGTGAAAGAATATACCTTCTCATCTGCCAAAATCGTGTCTTGCACCATTTTGTAGGAATTAGCACCTAACATCTATAACGAACGATACATGTATCATGTCATTACAAATCGGTTGCCGGGCTTCATCGGGCCTGTCCCTCCGCCGCTCTCGATAAGAAATATGTTGTTGTAGGATTTTATAAGTTCATGTAGTTTATGCTTTATAATGTGAACGTAACTTCCAAAAAATCAGTTATATCCGTGTAACATTCGATTGAAACTCAGTATATTCCAAGTATTCCGATTTGTCAAAGGGAATTATTTCTTTTCCATATTTTATTGATATAACTATAAGAGGCTGTTAACGTTTCACAGACCATATCGACACCCTGACGCATTTCCTGCACATGCTGATTCAGATCCTCCAATTTCACTTTACCTTGCAAGGTCTGGTGTAACTGCCACAGGTCATCGTGCATTTCTGAGTTCATGTAGTGAATTTCCATATTACGTCGTTTGCGCAGCTTGCTCATCGGCTCACGATAAGAGTCCTTGATCTGTATTAATTGCAACGCAAGATCATGATGTTCCCTCGCATAGTCGAACTGCCTTAACATTGTGAAATAAGAAAAATGCGCTTTGGTATTTGAAGTATTCAACTGGAATATTTCATTTAATACCGTGCCGACTTTATCCAGAATGGCAAAGCAGCGGATAAAGCCATCTTTGTAGAAATACACATACCGTGCATACTCGGCTTTTTCAGTCGGCGTCATATCATCCGTTGATCCTGCAACGACCTTTTTACGAAAATGAGCAGCAGCGAAACAGCTTTGCTCCAGTTCATCCAGTGAGGAGATGAGTCCCTGAGTCCACACATACAGTTTCCGATAGTCATGCGTGGGATCATGGTCCACATGCATTTGTCGTTGAAATAGCTCAAGCGTATGCGCCATTGCGTCCATCGCTGCCTTCAATTTACCTTCGTTTATACGTGGCTTTTCCCCCAACAACGTTCGCAGCATATCTAACCTCCTCTTTTCCAAATCAACAAGAATTCATCACCGTAAACGAAACATCATTCATTCCGTGTAATTGCTGCTTGCCATAGGTTGCCCTGATCCCTCTGACATCAAACAAAGTCCACCTGTCCAATGATGTACATCACTGGATGGTGGACTTTCATATTTAAAAACGATTAGCCGGGCGATGTAGCTTGTACACCAGGAAACTCATATACGTTAAGACTCCGAACAATATGGCGATATCCAGCATATGAGCAAGAGCTACGAACATGTATACTTCCGGACGGTTCATTGTCACCATCATGAAAATACCAATGACTACTTGCATCAGAATAAGAACAACGGATACCACACCCAGAGTACGCATTTCCTTGTTGTCCGGATGATTACGGTAAGCGAAATGACCCAGGATTGCGATAACAATCACGAGCGACGCAGCTGCTGCACGGTGAGCAAAAGCAACCGCTACCCCACCCGAAAGCTCAGGAATAATCTGACCGTTACAAAGCGGAAATCCAGAACATCCGCCGGCAGAATCCGTGTGACTCACAAATGCACCTGTGTATACCACGAGATATGTGTAAATGGTGGAGAACCAGACCAGATTCCTGAATTTTTTGCTAACCCGAGGGTATTTATTCAGGCGCTCCAATCCGCCATCTTTGGCCTCCTGCCTTATGCCCAGCGCCATCATTAGAGAACTCGCAAAAGCAATCAGTGCAAAACCAAAATGCAGTGCCATGACTGCTGAAGATTGGGAGAAGACAACGGCAAAAGCCCCCATGATTCCCTGGACGATAACAAATACCAGAGTTAAGAAAGAAAACAATTGCAGGTCACGGCGTGACTTGCCAAACCGCAGAAAAGCAACAAACGAGGCAATGGACAACAGTCCAGCCAGTGCACTTACAGCGCGATGGGAATATTCAATGAGTGAAGCCACAGTATGTGCGGGAACGAGTTTTCCGTTACATAAAGGCCATTCTGTTCCACAGCCAAGGCCTGATTCCGTTTTGGTTACGATGCCTCCACCAAAAGTGGCCAGAAACATGACAAGACAGGTTAATACGGTTAACCATTTAAACAAAGTTAAGTGTTTCAATTTTTTCTCACCCGCTGTTGGTTTAAGATGGCGAAGAATATTCTCCGCTTGTTTCGGTACTTTGACACTTATTTCACAACTAAATTCATTATAACGGATAAAATGTTCATTGACGTCGCGCTTTGTGACAAAATGTTAACGTCTGGTGAAATAATGACCCGCAGGTCATTGGAGATATGTAATTGAGGGATATGCCAGTTCAATTGTGTCTTAAACAGAATCCTGAACACACAAACGCCATTTCCCTATTTCAAGAGAAATGGCGTTCTTTTTATTATACCCTTTTACAACATGAACCTGTCATACTTTTATATAAGTTCATGAAACATTTACACAATAACGGAGAGGACAGAAATAACCAGAAGAAGCGGAGCTAAAAGCTTTCTGAAAGAAAGCTGCATCGGAAGCATATGCTTCGCCTTTATCCCCGGATTTTCCCTTTATAAAAGGGATCAAAGAAATCTGGGGATAACAGCGATCGGAAGGTTATTCTGGCATCGTAGTGCCTGTGTGATATTCATCATTTGAACTTATATAACATTATTTATGGATCGTGTTGTACACTTCAACTGCTCGATCTAAGAACTGCTCAATCTCTTCTCTCGACTTGCGCAGCTTGTTCACATACCGTACGAGTTCGCGGCCATCTGTATACGCCACAAAGCTCGGAATGCCAAGAATATTCTGCTCTTCACTAACGGTTCCAACCTGATCCACGTCGACCTCAATCAAGGTCAATTCACGTGCATATTTCTCTTCAACCTCAGGCATAAACGGATCGATGTATTTGCAGTCACCACACCAGTCTGCCTTGAATACGGCAATCGTCAAACGTGGGGATTGGATGGCTACATCAAAAGCCGGTTTGGAGGTAATCTGTTCCATTCGGTTCATCTCCCTTTCTGTACCTTGTCTTACCCTAAGTGAAGCAAATTGGCGAGTGGAAGTCAAATAATCAGCGCATACTTAGAATAACCACATGGTCTGTGAAAATAAACCCAGAACATCATGAAAGGATGTCACATCATGACTTCCACCAGAACCGATTCTTCCAGCGAACAACATCACGGGTCCCTTCTGCAGATGGTCCGTTCCATTCCGGGTGCTGCCCGTGAAATCTGGCGTGGCAAACAGGCTGCATGGCAAGCTTCAGCACAGCTTCGTCACCCATTGCGTGACATCGAGTGGGATACCGATACGGCAGCTGCCTTACAGTCTGAGGTGGAGCGTTTGTTACCTACCAGCAACAAATCTTTTACACGCACGGACCAGGTTCAAAGCGCACTCGTCTGCGAAGAAGATTGCATCATTCTGGAAGAGATTAAGACACTGACTCAGGAGCACAATCGGAGTAATATCACCCGCACGGCAGCCTATCTGGAATGTTATGAGCAATATCCCGAACTGCATTGGGCACTACTGGCCCATATGGTCTCTCGCAACGGCGGATATCACATGACAGATCTTCAGAGTGACTTAATGCATAATCTACAGAATCAAAGCGATCACCAGCATATGTATCGGCTGCTGGAGCGGTGCAATGCACTCATTTTCCAGGATGCATATCCACAGCTTCTGCTGTATATGAACAGTCGCCGGATTGGACGTAGCTGTTTCCATCTCTTGTCGCACTTTCACGTATCGGCGTTTATGACGCCGTTTTGGGAACGCTTTTGGCTGGAACGATGCAGTTCACTGCTAAGTGTGGCATTAATTATTAATGAGCAGAACTATATCGAGAGCCGGGTGGTGCAACATCTTTATTTTCAAAAAGAAGTACTTTCCAAACCCGCATTCCATCTGCATAATCTGGCCGGTCTGAATCATATCGTCTTTCCTCTTGGACAGGGAGCAGGACTCGCAGGACGCGTCATTGAACATTTTGGCAAACTAGATGAGCGAATCATGTTTGGTAAAGGGCTATATGCCCTGTTGTTTGGCGTGGAGCAAGTACACACACATGTGTTGGAGTTCGCACGCTTAGTTCCCCATCGTGGCTCGCGCGCTGAATATTGGCCTGGGCTGTTTACCAATCGTGAAGACGAGGCAGGGGAACATACACTTTATGCTCAGGAGCTAATGGATGAAGAATGGCTTCCAGAAGGGCAACGATTATATAGTCCGGAACTGCTCTCCGTATGGGGGGACACACCTTATGAACCGATCACCAGACATGACTGGCTTCAGACTCGGGATAGTCTCGGTTATCTGACGGCACCGCGTCGGCCATGGCTGTTTGAGATGAGTCACGAACACCGGTATGGCATGCTGAAAACAGCACTGGCTCATGATGCCAAGGCCATCACACACTAATGCTAAAAATCATATAGAGCAGGCAAAGACGGATGATGTGATACCCGATGTACCGCTAATCCTCGCTTGCTGGGCTAATGTCGAGTTCAGTCGCTCAACTCTCCTTAACTATACAAAAAGCCCTGTCCGCTAAACAGCAGACAGAGCCTGTATCCTATTTTCACAAAATATTGGAGCATGGATGATGCTCCTTGCATGTTTAACCTCTTTGCCCAGCTCCACGTTGAAGACGCATAAGTGGACGAAGAATTTTTTGCAGAATACGGGGGTAACTGCCCAGCTCGTCCTTGCGCAGTACACGCAGCACAACCATGAGAACCAGATACACCACCACAACAAGCAAACCAACCACAAGGCAGGTAAGCAAGAAGGATACACGCGCTGGCAGGAACAGTCCAAAGATCGTATTGCCAATCCAGTTCGTTGCAAATCCTACACCTGCTGCAAGCAACACTGTAATGATAAATCCTTTCCAACGATCTCCCATGATGGAGAAATCAACGATTTTGCGAAGGACCCGCAGATTCAGGTACGTGATGACCAAGAAGCAGAGGGCCGTTGCAATAATGATGCCGTAAATGCCGAAAATCGGCGCCAGAATCAGACTTGCGATCAGTTTGATCACAACACCTGCTGCGACACTGATCATCGTAATCCGCGGTTTCCCTACCCCTAGTAAAATAGAGTTGGTGGTCATCATCGTAATCTGGAAAATGGTACCGAATGTTAACAAGGCAATGATCGGCGTTCCATCCAGATTGGTAAACAGCAATCCGTTGACCGAATACGCTGCCGCACAAAGTGCAATGACAATCGGCATACCAGTCAGAATCGAAATGCGCAAGGCAAGTGTAACCTGACTCTTCAGATGCGCTTCATCCTTGCGTGCAAATGCTGCTGAAATGACAGGCACCAACGATTGACTCAAAGCGATAGCCAGAATCGGAGGAATCCCCGCAATACTTTGGGCCTTCGCCCCGAGGATCGCAAGTACACCAGTCGCTTCTTCGAGTCCGATCTGGCCACTAAGCAGTGGTACCACAAGGGATGAATCGATGAAGTTAATGGCTGGAACTGCAAGTGAGGACAGCACAATTGGAATAGACAGCTTGAAGATATCACTGTAGATACCTCGCATCGGCAACTGCTCTGCACGCTCGTAATTCAATTGGGCCGCACGGTCGCTACGACGTAGCTTCAAGGTGAAGTACAGCATGACACCGAAGGCACCCACACTTCCTAATACCCCACCAAATGAAGCACCCGCAGCAATCGTCTGGTCATCATAATTCCATTGCAGCATGACATAAGCCACGATAATGGCTGTACCTACACGGGCGAACTGTTCCACGATCTGTGAAATACCGCCTGCTGTCATGTTGCCGCGTCCCTGGAAATATCCACGCATCATCGCAATGGCCGGGAAGAGCAGCAACGCTGGAGCCAAGGCGCGAATGGCGCTGACCGACTCCGGTACTTTGGACACATACGTAGCATAATAAGGTGCCGCGAACCACAACAAAGCAGACATGACTACCCCGGCCACAGCGGCAAAGATCAGGGCTGCACGGTAGATCTGTTGGGCTTCACTCGCGCGTCCGAGCGCATAACGTTCCGATACCATTTTACTAAGTGTACTCGGTATGCCCGCCGTTGCTACAGTTAACAGCATTAAATATACCGTATTGGAGATGGTAAACGATGCGTTACCGATATCGCCGAGGATATGCTCCAGCGGCACCCGTTGAACCAATCCGAGTACTCTTGCGATCAGTGCAGCGGCCGCCAGAATGAGCGTACCCCTAATGAATGTTTCTTTCTTAGACAAACGAATTCCCCTTCTTTCCTCCACACCGGACGTGCATCCCGTTGAAGCTAATCCTGAACGTTTAGGCGAATCTTACCACCCAGATAATAAAGAGAACAATCATGACGATTTGCAAAATAATTTTCATCACAGTACTCGTAAATAGCCCCACAACGGAACCAAATCCAACTTTCGACGCTTTGGAAGGTGAAGACCCTCCGATCAGTTCCCCGATAAAAGCACCGATAAATGGTCCCAGCACCAGTCCAAATGCCGGAATGACAAATGGGCCAATGATAACACCAATAGTACTCAGCGTTGTTGATAACTTGGAGCCACCGAACTTCTTCACGCCCCATGCACTGACGACATAATCAGCCACAAACAACACAACAACAATCAGAATCTGAATGATCCAGAACCACACACCAAACGGATCAAAGCTGAAGAACCAGCCGTAGACCAGAAACGCGAAGAAAATCGCTACAGCACCAGGCAGTATGGGATATACCGTTCCAGCCATCCCCACTGCAAACAGCAGCACAATTAAAATCCAGGCAATGGTTGCGAGCAAAGGTTACTCCCCCTTCAAAATATGTTCACGGATCACTTCGACAATGCCGTCTTCATTGTTACTCGCTACGATCAGATCAGCCGCTTCCTTCACCTGCTCCTGCGCATTACCCATCGCTACACCAAGACCCACGGCCTCAATGACAGCTAGATCATTCAAACTGTCTCCGACAGCAACAACTTCGGACATCTCGATGCCCAGCAGCTTGCAGACTTCGGCTACACCACTGGCTTTGGATACGCCGGCAGGGTTGATCTCAATATTAACGGGTGAGGAGTTGGTCATTTGCAGACCGCCCATTTGTTGCAGTTCCATCATGATCTGGTGACGCACTTCATCCACTTCCGTATTGAAGCCGAATTTCAACCATTCCAGACCTTCAATGTTGTCCGTCCAGCGGTCCCGATTGAACAGTTCTTCCACGGAGTATGCCCAGTACCAGCTATTATATTTTTCACCGATTTCCTGCATTCTGCGAATCAATGCCGGGTCCATCAGATGACGCATATGCAGGTCATGCGGGGCTTTCCAGACCTCACTACCATTAACAGTAACCATCGGTGTCTCCAGCCCAAGCTGGACCGCATAAGGCATGGCGTGGAATACCGCTCTTCCCGTAGAAAGGCACACATGTACACCCCGACGAATGGCAATTTGAATCCACTTGGCGGTCTCCTGTGTAATTTCATGATTATCGTTAAGTAATGTTCCATCCATATCCAATGCAAGCAATTTGTATTTCAGTTCACTCATACAGTAGTTCCTCCTAGGTTGTCTCTCTATTTCTCCCTAATTTTAAACATTCTTTCACAACAAGATCGCCCGGCACCCGTAACAACGGACGCTCCGGACGTCACAGCTAACGACATTTTACCACAGATCATCTGTATGCAACAAAATAACCCGTAATCGGCAAGATGACGCTACATTATCAATTTATATTGTATATCTTATATCCGGTTGCCCTTGTAAAAGTAATACGACCAGACACGCAAAAACCGCCTGCGATGCAGACGGCTTCTTAAAATTTTGTTTATTCACCTGTTATCTACTTAAACTTCCATTACCTTGCCGCGAATTTGCGACGAGCGTAACGGAATACGATGCCATGTTTCGGTGACAGCAGCAGTGCAAGAACAAACAAAATTCCAGCAACAGCTACCATGCAGCCCGCGATGGAAGCATCCAGAGCGTAAGCCATGATGTAACCTCCAACCGAAGATGCTGCTCCGATCAGAACGGCATACAAAATCATTTTGCCCAGACGATCTGTGAGCAGGTAAGCCGTTGCTGCAGGTACAATCAGCATGCCCACAACGAGAATCGAACCAACACTTTCAAATGAAGCTACGGACGTCATCGAAACGAGTCCCATGAGCAGATAGTGGAACAGCACTACTGGAATGCCGCAGGCCGCAGCCAGCGCCGGATCAAAGGCACATAGCTTAAACTGTTTGTAGAACAGCCCAATAACGACAAGGATGACTAGCAAAGTAATACCCAGCATCCAGACCGCCCTCGGCCCGACATCCGTACCTCCAAGGGTTAGTGTATCCCACTGTACATAAGCGATCTCACCAAACAAGACACAGTCCAGATCCAGATCAATATGCTGGGCGTTCAGACTAATCAGAATAACACCTACTGCGAAGAGTGCAGTAAACACAATTCCGATCGAGGCATCAGACGAGAGTCCTCCCGCCTGCAAACTCTGTATGAAGAACACCGTCAGTAGTCCAAACACCGTTGCACCAAGTAGCATCCACAATGAATCTCTGGAACCGCTCCACAGGAAAGCAATCGCAATACCGGGGAGAACCGCATGGCTGATCGCATCACCGACCAGAGCCATTCGCCGCAGAATCAGAAAACAACCGAGGATGGCGCAGGCGGAAGAAACCAATACGGCCGTTAAGATAATCCAAAACGTTGCCATTACATCTCCCCCCGTTCCTGCTGATTTCGTTGTGTGGCGAGAGTCTGGAGTGTAGCCCGCTCTTCACGCATATACGCCGATTTTGCCTGAATACTACGCAAACGTCGAGCTAATAATCCACGACGCGGAGCCAGCAAGGCTGACCCGGCAAACAACACCGTAGCCGCAAGAACGGTTACAGGTCCTGTCGGCAGATTAGGTACAAGCGTACTGAAGATCGTGCCTGTTGCACCACTCAATGCACCAAATATGCCTGCCAATACCACCATCAGTGCAAGTGAGTCGGTCCAGCACCGTGCCGCTGCTGCTGGAGTTACCAGCAAGGCTGCAACAAGCACCACACCAACGGCCTGAATCCCTGCAACCACCGCGATCACTGTCAAGAGCAGAATGAGCTGCTCTAACATGGCAACTGGCAGACCCATACCACGTGCAAATCCCGGGTCAAAACTCACCAGTTTGAATTCCTTGAACCAGGCAAGACAGGCAATCAGTAATACTAGACATACGCCACCCATGACATACACATCCGTCATGACCATGGATGCCGCCTGCCCAAACAAATATTTATCGAGTCCGCTTTGACTTCCGCTCGCCCCATGCTGGATGCGCGTCAGCATCACTACACCAACCCCGAAAAAGACGGTCAGCACAATTCCCATCGCCGCATCCTGCTTGATCCGGGAGTAGCGTGTAATCCACGAGATTCCGAAGGTAGCGACAATGCCAGCCACCAGAGCACCGAACAGAAACAAGCCTACGGACTTCGTTTCCGTCAACATAAATGCAATACAGATCCCAGGCAGAGCAGCATGAGCAAGGGTGTCCCCCATCAGGCTCTGTTTACGAAGAAAGGTGAAGGAGCCAATAATCCCGCTACTGAATCCTAACAACAGACAGCCAAGCAATATCCAACGTGTATTGGGGTCAGATAAGATGGCAACGATCCAGTTCCACATGCACTACACCTGGCCTTTCTCCGTCCGGCTTCCGATCATCGCAATCCGGCCTCCGTACGTCTCTTGCAGTGTATCCGGTACAAATACTTCACTTGTCGGTCCACCTGCCACCAGTCGTCCATTGAGTAGTAGCACATGGTCGAAGTATTCCTCGACTGTCGCTAGATCATGGTGAACGACCAGTACCGTCTTGCCTTGTTTCTTCAACTGTTCCAAAAGCGAAATGATCGCTTTCTCTGTGGTGGCATCCACACCTGCAAATGGCTCATCCATGAAATACAGATCTGCGTCTTGCACGAGTGCCCGCGCCAGAAAGACACGTTGCTGCTGTCCACCGGACAACTGACTGATCTGGCGGTACATGTAATCACCCATGCCGACTTGCTCCAGGCAGTGTGCCGCCAGGTCTCGCTCCTTTTTCCCCGGACGACGGAACCAGCCTAGATGACCATACCGTCCCATCATCACTACATCGAGTGCATGCGTTGGAAAATCCCAGTCCACCGATTCCCGTTGGGGCACATAACCGATGCGGCGACGTTGTTCCCTGTACGATTGTCCGAAGATCCGTACCTCTCCATGCATCTTCGGTACTAGTCCCAGAACGGCTTTGATCAGGGTCGATTTCCCTGCACCATTCGGTCCGAGTATTCCGATGAGTTGTCCTTCAGGGATATCGAAGGATACGCTGCTAAGCACCGGCTTTTTGTGATACGCAACAGCCAGATCCCTCACACTAAGAGGAGCCGATGTTGGCTGCGTTCCTTGCAAGTGACTATTGTTCAGTTTCGTAGGAGTTTGTTTCAATAAAGTTGTATCTTCCATAATCCTGTACTCCTCTCTTCATGTGATTCATTATTTCAGGGCTTCTACAATCGTCTCAACATTGTGGCGAATCATACCGATGTATGTGCCTTCTTCCGTTCCCTCAGCCCCCATGGCATCCGAGAACAGTTCTCCGCCAATGCTGACCGTATGTCCTTTTTGAGCTGCTCCGGCAATGATGGCTTCCATCGCTTTTGCAGGTACACTCGATTCAACAAATACTGCTTTGATATGGTTATCTACGAGATAATCCCGCAGTTCGCTAACATCTTTTGCACCGTATTCGGCTGCTGTACTGATGCCCTGAAGCCCCATCACTTTCATGCCATATGCCTGACCGAAATATCCAAATGCATCATGCGCCGTAACCAATACCCGGCTTGCTTCCGGAATCTCCAGAATCTTCTCACGCACCTCGGCATCCAGTGCTTCGAGCTTCGCCAGATACGCCTCTGCCTGAGCCTTGTACTCTTCCGCATGGTCCGGGTCCGCCTCCACGAGCGTATCGCGTACGGCTTCTGCCGCATGCATCCAGTGGCTGACGTTAAACCAGACGTGTGGATCATATTCGGTACCGCCTGTATCTTTGCCTGAGTGTAACTCCTCGACTGGAATAGTCTCTGTAACAGCAGTAACCAGCTTGCTTGAGGACATTTTCTCCAAAATGTCTGTCATTTTGCCTTCAAGATGCAGTCCATTATAGAAAATGACTTTTGCTTGTTCCAGCTTGCGAATATCACCTTGGGATGCCTTGTACAAGTGGGGATCAACTCCCGGGCCCATTAGCCCGGTAACATCAACATATGCCCCGCCTACCTCACGTGCTACGTCAGCGATCATTCCCGTTGTAGCGGTTACTTGTAACTTGCCACCACTGCTCGTCTCTGCATCACTGGAACATGCCGTAAGTACAACAACCAGAACCAGCGCCGCTAGCGTAATGACCCCCCTCTGAATACTCCTCATTTTCACCATTAACAATTCAACCGACCCCTTTCCCTCTCCTAAAATACTTGTCTACATCTAATTTTGTTGTACAAGGTATTAAGTTTTAATCAAGACTAATAATGTTTCCCTTGTGCAAATTTTATCCGAAGCCAAAAAAAAAGGCAAGGGATTATTTCCCCTGCCTGTCCAAATGTATTTAATTCACTTCATTAAATTTCTGGTCATGATGTTAGAAGAGCTAACTCACGCGACGTTCTTTTGCATTACTCTTTGTTTTTCCCTTCGTCTTTCTTACCTTTCGGCGTTCCATCGAGACCATACACTTCATCGTATGCATCGAAGATTTTCCGTGCAATCGGCGAGGCACTGACTGACCCGAACCCACCTTCCGGTACAACGACAGCGACAGCAAGCTTCGGATTATCTCGTGGTGCAAAGGCAATAAATACACCATTCTCTTTTTTGTTCGGTCCGGTTCCCTGCTCTGATGTTCCTGTTTTCCGAGCATAATCGTAAGGGAAACCGTCAAATGCACTTACTTTGGTAACCATACCTTTGTGCACTTCATTCCAGTGCGCATCGGCAAAATCAACTTCATTGAGCACCTTAGGTTTGATCTCTTTCACCACATTGCCGTCCGCGTCACGGATTTCCTTCACCAGATGTGGTTCCATTCGCTTGCCCTTATTGGCAAGCATGGTGGTATATTGTGCGAGTTGCATCGTAGTGTACTTGGCTTGTTGTCCAAAGGAGGCAAATGCCAAACGTGTTAGAGCTGATTCGTCTTCATTAGTATATTCTAGCCTACCCAGAAATTCATTAGGCAGATCTACACCAGTGGACACACCCAAGCCAAATTCCTGCATGTGTTTATGCCAGACATCGATACCTTTCTCTGAGCCATATTTACTTAACAAACGTTTCCCCACCATATCAATCATGAAGGCATTGGAGGATTTCTCAATCGCTCTTCTCGCCGTAATAGAACCATTATAAGCAGAATGCGAGTTCTTCACTTGTCGGCCATCTTTCCCCAAAACCGCATATCCCTGATCATGATAGGTCTGTCCTGCTGTAAATAATCCCTCTTTCAATCCAATCAGGACACTTAACGGCTTGATTACTGATCCAAGAAGTATAACGGATTCCGCCCGACTAGGCTTGGCATCATTCGGTGGGAACGACTCGGTGGTTCCGTTCCGGAATACATATTTGATTTTGTCATAATCCCAATCGTTCGGATCATAATCCGGCATACTTGCCATAGCCACCACATTCCCCGTATCCACTTCCATGGCTACTGCGTATCCTGTAATTGCCTTGGGAAGTCTGCGCAATTCGTCCGTTATCGCCTCTTGTGCAGCCATCTGAATTTCCTTGTTAATGGTGGAAACCAGACTGTAGCCTTTCTCCGGTGGTGTTTGTAACATCGTCCCATCTGGCAGATTACGTGCGTCAATATCAATGGACTGATATCCGCTTCGTCCACGAAGTGCTTCCTGATATTGAAGCTCCAGCCCATCGAAGCCAACCTTCTCTTCTTCATGGTACACAAGACCAGGATCACGCTGGGTACTTGCCCCCTCGCGGATGGCCTTATATTTGGTAATGGAATCTGGTGCTCGCTTGAACTCTCTTGTGTAACCCACAACCTGAACCGCTACGCCATCCGGGTCATATTTTCTGATGTTCTCTTCCAACACCATAACGCCTGGATATTCTGCTTTTTTCTCCATGAAAAAAGCAATTTCTTTGGTCGATAGATCTGACTTCACAAGCCTCGGCACATACCCAAACGTTTTCTGGTAATCCAGATCCAATCGTTTGATGATCTCTTCCCCGTCCGGCTGCTCCTTGTCCCCTGGATTAAACTGCTTAAACACAGCCGCCAGATCATGAGCCAGTTCCTCTGCTTCCTGTCTACGTTCATCATTCCGATAATCCTCATATAACAGCACATACAGGGACTGTACAGGTTCGGAATAAGCGAGCGCGACTTCCCCTGTCGCATCATAGATGGGACCACGAACAGGTGCGAGTGGAATGTCTTTGGTATTACGACTCGTTTCCATATACGTCAGTTCAGGACCCTCCACAAACTGCACAAAGGCTAATCTGAAAATAAGGATACTGAATATGACAAATGCCGCGAAAAAAAACAGATTCAGCCTTGCGGTGGAAGGCTTGTTGACGGGTGTATCTTCCTCAGTCATGGGTTTCTTCCTCAATCGGTTAAACATGTTTTAAGCCTCTCCCGTTCCTCTATAAAAATAAAATATTTAATCCGTCTTGTGAACGTGTTCAATCCAATATTTAATCCTTTCTCATACAAGTCTACCAAAGGTTAGCTGTCACGTCTTTCAATATTTGGTTACATTTTCGTAAACAGAACCGTTACACTACCCAATCTACCGATCCCAATGTAAACACTGACATATCAACGTTATCCCGTTCCCCAGATCGCGTTTACCCTTCCTTTATATAAACGTGGTACAGCTCATATGGTTACATATTAATGCAACTAATTAATTCACTCTTACGATCCATTCTCCACGTAAAAACAAAAAAGAGGACCCATGAAGGGTCCCCTCTGTAACCAATGCCTCACATCACTGTGTGCCTGATCCCGATTCTGAATCTTTATTTTTGTCTTTTTTCGGTACACCGTCGAGACCGAATTCCTCGTCATAGGCATCGAAGATCGCACGTGCAACCGGAGCCGCACTGCTCGATCCAAAGCCCCCTTCGGGGATAACCACAGCGACAGCAAGCTTTGGATTATTACGTGGTGCATAGGCGATAAATACACCGTTATCCACCAGTTTACCGCCTACTACCTGTGTCGATGTTCCTGTTTTTCTGGCAAAGTCATAAGGGAATCCGCTAAATGCAGATACCTCGGTTGCCATGCCTCGTTGTACTTCATTCCAGTAGGCATCGTTAAACTCCACCGTGCTGAGTACCTTAGGTTTTACTTTCTCGACCACGTTGCCTTCCGAATCCCGGAACTCTCTAACCAGTTGTGGCTCCATCCGCTTTCCTTTGTTCGCCAGCATTGTCGTGTACTGTGCTAACTGCATGGTTGTGTATTTTCCCTGCTGTCCAAAGGAACCATACACGAGACGAGTCAGCGAGCTTTCCGTGTCGTTCATGTAATCCCGTATCCCCAGGAATTCATTCGGCAGATCAACCCCTGTAGATACCCCAAGGCCGAACTGCTTCATGTATTCATCCCATTTGTCAATTCCGGTCGCACCGTATTTTGAGTACATCTTCTTCCCAATCTCATCAATCATGAATACGTTCGAGGAATGACGAATCGCATCACGAGGATACATTGCACCATACACATGCCCTGATGAGTTCTGCACTCTGCGATTGTCCCCACCAAAGGTCGTTGAACCTCTATCCGAATAAACCGTATTGGTAGTGAAGAAACCTTCTTTCAAACCGATCAAGACACTAAGCGGTTTGATGGTGGAACCGAGTAACACGATCGATTCAGCTCGCTTTTTAGAGTCATCCGGAGGGAATGAACGAATCGTACCATTTTGATACACATATTTGATATCATCATACTGATCATTTGTGATACTGCCTGTTCTCCAGATGTTGGTATCATAATCTGGCATACTGGCAGCAGATACGATTTTCCCGGTATCCACTTCCATCGCAACTGCAAATCCGGTCTTGGCATTCGGATGTAATCGACCGGAAACTTGATTCCGATGAAGCCAACTCAACTGATCCAGAATGGCCTGTTCTGTTTTCACCTGAACGTTTTTGTTAATGCTGGAAATCAGGTCGTAACCTTTCTGCGGCGGGGTAGAGCCTGCTACACCTTCAGGCAAGTTACGCAAATCAACATCAACCGATGTATATCCACTTTTGCCGCGGAGGGCATCCTGATATTGCAGCTCCAGTCCATCAAAACCAACGAATTCGTTCTCTGTATACACCAGGCCCGGATCCGTTTGCGTTTTATTGGCCTCGTCCACCTCTTTGTATTTGTTCAAGGACTTCGAGCTTCTGAACTTCTTCAGATAACCGATGGTCTGAACCGCTACCGTATCCGGATCGTAGAATCGTACATTCTCCTCGACGATCTGAATACCTTTGAACTCGTCCTTGTGCTGTAGGAAATAAGCAACTTCTTCCTCGGACAGATCACTCTTGATCAGACGTGGCATAAAACCGTTCGCTTTGCGGGAGTTCAAGTCCATCTCTTCAATAATTTTCTCCACCGTAAGTGACTCTGAATCCTTCAGCTTGTACTGTTCAAACACATCATGCAACCGGGTTGCAATATCCTGCACTTCCCCTATGTTAGGACTCGGTTTCCCATCAACATCCCCATAGTTTTTATAAAGCGTCAGGTAGAGAGACTGAATGGGCTTGGAGTACGCCAACTTCACCTCACCTGTGGAATCATAGATCGTGCCTCTCACAGGAGGAAGTGGTACATCCTTGGTAATGTTACTTGCTTCTTCCTGGCTAAGTTCAGGCCCTTCCACGAATTGCAAAAAGGCCAAGCGTACAATAATAACGCTAAAAATAACAAAGGAAGCGAAGAAAAATACGTTCATTCGGTAACTGAAGCGCCGTTTGTCCGTAAGTTCATCCTTCTCATTGGAATGTTTTTTCATCCATCCTACCTCTTTCATGACTTGATGCATACCGCTCAAACTGATTCTCCGCGGCATGATAACCTGGCAACGTCGTCATATTCCGGACCCATGTCCGTTGTATTGCTAAGCTGATTGATCCTTTAGATGGGTGTCGGCAAAATTCGGAGGATTAAACCAGTCTCCACTGATCGCCCATGTCGGGTCAAGCGGAACCCAGCTCTCGGAATCACTCAAATACACCTCATTCCACGCATGCGGACCATACCCTCCCTGGCCGTTATAACCAAGTCCTGTAACAACTTTGACTTCAAGTCCTTGTGAACGGGCCATCACGGCGTAAAGACGGGCATAATCAATACATACGCCTTTGCGTGTATCAAATGTATTCTGTGGATTTTGTTCATGCCATATGCCCTTTTGCTCATAGTCATCCACTTTACCATAGTCATACTGAATACGTGAACCTACCCAGTCGTATAGCGCTCTTGCCTTGGCTTCATCTGTCGATTGGCCTTTGACAATCTCACTCGCTGCAGATTCAATGTCCGTCGGAATATTGTGGTCGATAACTTCATATTTGCGTTGCAGGATGCCGCCCAGTTCCTTCTGCACAGCCTGCGTAAATACGGGTAGCTTGTCCTTGATAAACGTGCCAGACAACGGTTCGATAACCGATTTGGCCCCTTGCATATAGATCGGGGATGCTTCCACATATCGGCTGAACATGCTTCCAGGGTAAAGACTGACAATCATGAACAAAACTGCGATGACAATCATTCCGCGGACGGAGCCTATGATCGTGCCAATGAATGCACCCGTCAAGCGACTAAACATACCTTTAGGCGCACTTTCCTCGGATGACCTCTGCCTGCTACTAAAAATAAATGAAGAGAGAAACCCGAGAATCAGTCGGATGAGTCCATAGCTAAGTACAAATAATACAGCGAACCGCATCAGCGGAAAATCTGCAATCGCCGTAACCAACGTATAATACATCTGTTCCCACCGGTTCAACTCACGGTTAGGCATGGCTGAAGCATACTCAGACAGCCACTGCTGTACATATGGCGCAAGCCACAACGTTAAACCGATCGACAACAGAATACCGATGACCGCCATAATGCCATCCATCAGGAACCCAAAGAGTCTGCCTGCTGAACGCGAAGCCCCTCTGGACCAACCCTGCAATAATGAAGCAGCCACAATCAGCAACAGCATAATCGTGATGCCATTCAATTCCTTCAGGCTGTCCAGCCAATTCTGCAGCACGTACCGATTCCCCCTTTACTACGATGCTGGTGCTGTTTTGTTCTCCTGTGCCTGTTCGACAAACGTACGTATAGTTTCATTGTCGAGTTTCCATTCGCCAAGTGAAATTCCGCGGAAGGTCACATCAACTTTATCCGATTGAGTTCTGCCCTTAATCTCCACATTGGGACTTGTGATGGTGAACGCTCCATCCTGTCCTTTGACGTATTTCGCTTTGGAAGCCTCCTTCAGCATCATGCTGGTTGCTTCCTTCTTCAATGTGTCCATCGTGCTGGATTGTACGTCTGTCACTGTCTGTTTGATCTGATCAATGGAGATGCCGCTGTATATCAGTAGAGCCGCAATAATGATGATGGCAATCGCCCATTTCAATACGGTTTTGACCACATTCAGAACAAAGAACAATATGATCAATGCAACCACGATCACCAGCCAGTTCTGCATCACAAACTCTTTGATTACTTCTATGTTCATGACTACACCTTCCGTATTAGAATTCATTCGTAACACTCCCGAATATTATACATGATTTCCGAAGCTGCTGTCAGCTAAGCCCTCTCCCTTAAAAATAAACGGTCTAAGTTCGTCCCGCCGGGCGTACAAGTAGTACCATGAGGTTCTGCCGGGCGAACGGGGAACACGTTCAAGACCTGTAGTTTGAACATGCATCGCTTAACAAGGAGGGGCTTATGTGAAAACGGCCATCTGGCTATACCTGTTTTTGTTCCTTGCTGTATTTGATTTGCACGCCCAGTATCCCATTCTGACCCCTTTTGCCATCTCGCTGGGAGCCGCCCCTACTTTCATTGGCTGGATGATGGGCATCTATTCCTTAACACATCTTCCTGGCAATCTGATTGCTGGAACACAAATCGATAAACATGGGAGTCGCCGCTACATTGTATTCAGTCTGCTCGGAGCAGGATTCATCCTGCTCTTACAAGCCTATGTCCAGACACCATGGCAACTGCTGGCGTTGCGTTCCATCAGCGGGTTTGTACTGGCCTTCCTGTCTCCTGCATGTCTCGCCCTGCTTGCACAGTTATCCAGCGATCCGGTGAAACAGGGGAAGTATATGTCGGGTCACGGGGTAGTACATACCCTCGCTTCTGTTGTATCGCCAGCAGCCGGTGCGATCATTGTGGGTTCCATGGGATTCTCTGCTACATTCTCAGGTTTGGGTTATCTGCTTATTCTCACAGGTGTCATTGCTTTCATGACGATGCCCCGTGGTATCGTCAAACAGCAGGAGAGAGTAACGGTACCTACTAAACCTGACGCTTCACCAGCAGATGCCACAAGTGCATTCCTGCCGGTGTCCTGGCGATACTTTGCTTTGCCTCTGGTGATTGCCTGTGCCCAAGGGATTCTCTTCTTCGAATTACCCCTGCGGGGCGGAGGACAATCGTCCATCATGTCTACCGGACTGCTGTTCTCTATAATCAGTATTGGGGCACTCTTCACCCTCAGCATGTTATTTCTCAACCGGTATTCCCCCAAGCTGCGTCTGGTTGCGGGCGTGCTGTTAATGTCCTTGTGTTTTTTTGTGATGGCAGCCATTCCGCAAGTTCCGTTGACCACCGTATTGTTTGTACTTGGGATGTCCAAAGGCATCATCTTTCCAGCTATGGCTACTCTATTTATCCGTCTGAGCGGAGGAAGCAAGTTGGGCCGCATTTTCTCGCTGCAATCCATAGCCACCTCCATCGGCTCTTTCATCGGCCCCATCACAGCCGGGCAACTTCGTGTCGGGTTATCACCCTATTTCATCGCGTTTCTTTTGTTAATGATTGGTATGCTGCTGCTTCCATACTATACATCCAGACGCGAAGCTCCCCTGTCCGATCCGAAAAGTATATTGAATTAGGCCTGTATCAAGCTCTTCTTCCCTACTGTTATGACAGCAATTAGGTCTGTATTTTCATTAGCTTTGCATCATTCCCCCATTTACAGCTAAACTATATAAAATGGACTAACGTTTTACACGTTAATAAAAGCTAACTGGGAAATCTATCTTTTACAATCACCGAAGGTTTTATCTTATTGAAGACCATTAAGGTTGAACAATTAGCCAAAAGTAGTGAAGGGGACGGAATCGATTTTGAAGAAGCGGTAGCGTTCGCCTTTGTCTCCAAATATTAACTTTATAAAAGCAAATCAGAAATATATGGAGACAACAGCGATCGGAAGAACGATCCGTAACCGGAACGGCCACTAAAGCTATTACTGACCTAATGATGCATTTATGAAATAAGACCTCAAACTTGATGTGTTGTTCTATCCAGTTAGCAGTCGTGTAAAGAAAGGAGTCCATTTTATATAATCAGTCGATTTTCGCTGCAACATTTCCCGGGGAATGTCGACATAAGCTCTCGAACAAGAGGTGAATATCATGCCTATTCATGTCATTGTGGAAGGTAAGAATGACCGAAGCAAACTGAAACGTCTGGTTGGACCCGAAATCAACATTCTATGTACGTTTGGAACACTTAATTCCCTCAAGTTGGAGACCCTGCGCAAGCAAGTCGGTTACGATGAAGTCTTTTTATTTATGGATAATGACAGTTCCGGCAAAAAAATTAGAGGTGTACTTCGGGATGCTTTCCCGGATGCAGTACAGATGTATACACGACGAGGATATGCGGGTGTGGAAGGAACACCTGATGAGTATATCATTGCCCAGCTGGAGAAAGCCGGGTTAGAGACATACATCCAATACCCTGAACATCCTTCCTATTAAAATGAAATACCAAAAGGCTGCCTTTGGGTTGATATCCAACCAGAAGGCAGCCTTTACAATATGAGTATCATGTTATTCGTTGATCAGATTGCGAATATCCTCGGCAATGACAGCTGGCACAACGTCCTCTGTATTAAATGCGTTATATACCTTGCGCAGCTGGTTGTTCTCATCCACCAATCCAATCATATTCATATGGGCAAAATCGTCCTTACTCTCCCCATCGATCAGGATCTGAAATGATTCCCTGGCCAACTGTTTGGTTTTGTCCATATCCCCTCGCAAGAAGTACCATCCGGAATAATCCGCGTGAAAGCGGTCTGCAAACGTCTTAATCTTCTCTCTTGTATCGACTTTCGGGTCGAATGAAATAGATACAAATGAGACATCTTTACCAAAGGTATCGTCCTCTTTCAACAGATCCTGCACCTGGGATAACGTAAAGGTCGTAATAGGGCAGACATCCGGACAACTGGTGAAATAAAAGTAGAACAAGCGGACTTTCCCTTGCGTATCCTCCAGCGATACTGTACTGCCATCTACATTTTCCATAGAAAAGGATTGGATTTCACGAATCTCGGGTAATTTTTCCTTACTGGCAAATACGGTGCCCCACATCAGATACACAGCCATAATAAGTGCGAGCCCGAGCAGCATCCATGTCCATTTGTACTTTTTCAGCATCTTCCTCGTCCCTTCTGTATCTTTTCTTATGAATACGCATACATATGTGAATCCAAAATCACGTTCGTTTCGCTTTATCCATCTACTGTGACATATGTATTCAAAGAAACCTACTTTTTATGAGATTCTATATTATTGTAACGGTTTAAAGGAACAATGCCCATAAATTATTTTAGCATTGTATATCATTCGAATAGTATCGTACGTTCTCTGGCGATTTTCTCACTGTATCCGATATAAAGTTTATCATAGGAAATGCCAAAATAGTTTGACAAACTACGTACATTTATTGGGTGTGGCACAGGAAATTGTCATAACTTTGAAATTAGGGATGTTTTGCATCCTGACAAACGGATATTATACACTATATATGGGTATCACCTAGATAGAGAAGTAATATGCCTTAGAACGATATACCACACAAAGGAGACGTTTATGGATACCTCTACACATTTTGTCATGGGGATTGGTCTAGCCGGTCTGGCTTATGTCGATCCTGTCGTCGCGGCGAGTCCCATGCTTGCAGCTGCGGTAATGGTTGGCACGATCGCCGGTTCCCAGGCCCCGGACATTGATACTGCGTTACGTCTCAAAAGCAATTCGCTTTACATTCGGAATCATCGGGGCTTGTCACACTCTCTGCCATTTCTCCTGTTATGGGTTTTGCTCATCACCGGCGTCATTGCACTGATATTCCCTGGTGTCCCTATTGGACACGTTGCCACCTGGACCGCTGTGGCCGTAGGCTTTCACGTATTCACCGATCTGTTCAACACCTATGGAACCCAAGCCGCCCGGCCTTTTACAGAACGCTGGATTGCCTGGAACATCATTCATATTTTTGATCCGTTTCTATTCACTACACATGTCATAGCTATCCTGTTATGGGCCTTTGATCTGATCGCCCCTGCACCACTCTTCGTTACGTTGTATAGTTTGACCGGTTTATATTATATATGGCGAACGATTGCTCGTGCACAAGCGGTCAGAAAAGTTAGACGTCTCGACAACAGCCCAGAGCAGGCAAGATACATCGTCATTCCAACGATATCATGGAACCGCTGGCATGTGGTTAAACGAGTTGAGGACGGCAGTTATGTGATCGGTAAAATGGATGGTTCTAATCTGGTATGGAGTCTGCACGCTTCGTCTTCTACTCATGCGGCCGTTGCTGCTTCACGCAAATCACCGGAAGTCAGTGCCTTCCTCTATTTCACCTCCTATGCGGTGGCAGAGGTTGAAGAACTGCCTGCCGGTTACAAGGTCCGCTGGGCAGATGTACGTTATCGACACCGGAAACAATATCCATTTGTCGCTGTAATTGTGATGGATCGGAATTTCGAAACGATTGATACGTATGTAGGCTGGTTAAGCGATGAGAAAATGGATAAAAAACTTTTATCTGCACGCCCTTGACGAAGTGAGCATGGCAAGGCACAATCAGACATAGGAACTGATACGCGAGAAAGCCCGGAGCGTTTCCGCTCCGGGCTTTCTGTTTATCCTGTTTTGTTGCTGTTGGTTAAAATAAATTATTTGCCAGACCCAGCCAGAGACTGCTCAGCGATTTGTACCAGACGTTTGGTGATATATCCACCCAAAGATCCTGTTTCACGGGAAGTGTAGTTACCATAGTAACCGTCTTGTGGGATAGTTACACCCAGTTCCTGTGCAGCCTCGATTTTCAATTGTTGCAGTGCTGAATTTGCCTGAGGTACCACCAAGTTGTTAGAACGAGATCCTTGAGCCATATTTATAATCTCCCTTCAATCTGTGTCTGTAATGTAATTGCAAGCTTGCAAGATTATTATGGCTCGTAGGCTACAGGTTATACGGAGTTTTACTAAATTTGTAGATGGAGGTTTTTCCCAATGAGTAAAGGCTTGTCTTTATGGTTCGCATTCTCTTCGATTATCTTGTTAACGGTTTCAGCAATTATGATCTCCTACTCCGGTTGGTTTGCTGCACTACTGTTTGTCCTGTCCATTGCCAACATTGGCTGGGGATTTGTGATTCGCGCCAAAAAAGAACGTCAGGAAGTTCGCTCGGCTGCTTCAGAGCCCACTTCTTGAGCAGGTCATTTGATAGTTCAATAATGAACGCACAAATAAAGAGGAGTCCTTCAATAGGGCTCCTCTTTATTTATGTTAACTATTCATTGCATGAAATGAAGATCTTTGTTCAGGACTACTGTTTACGTCTCGGAACAAATCCCATACGTTCTTTAACTGCATCCAACGTTTGAGCAGCAACTTCTTCTGCACGACGGGCTGACGTATCCAGAACATCCGCCAATTCGCCAGACTCACGAATCTCATTATATCGTTGTTGCAGCGGTTCAATCACAGATACAACCACTTCAGCCAGTTCCTTTTTGAACGGACCATACATCTTGCCTTCATAACGCTCAGCTACTTCCTTAAGTGTCATACCTGCACATTCAGCATAAATACTCATCAGATTGCTGACTTCCGGTTTGTTTGCCGGATCATATACGACTTCACGTCCCGAATCTGTAGTGGCACGGCTGATTTTTTTGCGAATCACATCCGGCGGATCCAGCAGGGCAATATAGCTGCCAGCGTTAGGGTTACTTTTGCTCATTTTCGAAGAGGCATCATCAAGTGACATTACCCGTGCACCCACCTGCGGAATATACGGATCTGGAATGGTGAAGTACTCCCCATAACGGTGGTTAAAACGTCCTGCCAGATCACGTGTCAGTTCCAGATGCTGCTTCTGGTCCTCACCTACTGGTACAAGGTCAGCATTGTATAACAAAATATCAGCCGCCATTAATGATGGATACACAAACAGTCCGGCACCAACGGAATCTTTACCGGATGATTTATCCTTAAACTGAGTCATGCGTTCAAGCTCACCCATGGAGGTCAGCGTTGTCATCAACCAGCCCAATTCCGCGTGCTGCGGTACATGGGATTGCAGAAATACGTTAGATTTCGAAGGATCAATACCTGCTGCAATAAACAGTGCAGCTACCGCTTCAGACTGTTCACGCAATGCTGCTGGCTCCTGAGCCACGGTGATGGCATGAAGATCAACCACCATGAAATGACATTGATAGTCATGCTGGAGTTTTACAAAATTTTTGATTGCACCAATATAGTTGCCCAATGTGAGCTTACCACTTGGCTGAATACCTGAAAGTACTGTTTTCATAACATAACGCCTCCCTGATTGTTATAAAAAACTCCTGCCATTCTCTGCGAACGCAAAAAGGCCCCACATCCGCAAGGGACGTGAGACCGTGGTGCCACCCTTATTCGCTTTTCTTCGATTGCTCCTGACCCTGAAATCAAGTCAAGCTGAAGAAATGCCTTCATTGTTCCGTAACGTGGATTATACGGCAGACTCTAGTGGGGCAAGCCCATCTCTGGCTTAACCTGTTCAAACCTACACTCAAGGGTCCATTCGGTAAAGAGCTCACACCGGTTCACATCAACCACCGGCTTTCTGGAGAGGATTCTCTTGGCCTACTTATCCCTGTCATCGATTTCATGTCATTTAATTCTAATAAATGCTTTCAGAGTTCCATCTTAATGCGCACAGGCGTGAATGTCAAAATGAGTTGAACTTTTTTACCCGAGACATCAAAATCTGTTATGATGGAATTGCTTATCCTGTTGCCTGCTTCACACGAAATAGCGCAGGAAATAGCTGGCATGTACACAACGACACGCCTGCAGCAGTAGCTTCATCACAACTGCTTGCAGACAGATTTCAAGTGGGAAAAGGAGCATCGATATGAAACAAGTGACCAAAGGCCAATGGAATGGTTACGACACGTATATCCTACATAGCCGTGAATTGGAAATCACCCTGCTGCCGCGTCTTGGAAATAATATTATTTCTATTCGCGATTTAGTGCAGGACAGAGATGTCGTCCGCCGTCCGGATGAAGACGATCTTGCCTTTTATCTGCAGAAGCCGTACCATTTTGGCGTTCCTCTCCTGATTCCACCAGGGCGCATTCATCGTGGACAATTCGAATATGAAGGCGTTCGTTACCAGTTCGATCAGAACACGGCGAATGACAACCATATTCACGGTCTCCACCGTACCCAATCCTGGTGTGTCAGTGACATTGAGGAAGATGAAGACGGCTGTGCAATTACGACTGAATTACTGACCAAAAATGAAGAGCATTGGATGGCCCAATTCCCGATTCCCCTAAAACTTGAGATGACGTTCAGTCTGCAAAACGCTGTATTTAGCCAGCGTCTGCGAGTCACCAATCTGAGCTCAACGCCTGCTCCTTTTGGGATGGGATATCATACATGGTTTTTGTTAGACGGCAAACCTGCCGACTGGACACTGCAACTTCCTGTTTCCGGAATATACGGACAGAATGAAGAACAACTACCGACAGGTGAACTGGAATCCCTGGGTGAATGGTCTGCTCTGAACGAAGGCATCAATTTGCAGGGACGTAACTGGGATACCCTGTTGAAAGCTACCGAAGGTGAACCGGCTACGGCTTACTTACGCAGGCAAGATGGGTATACATTGAAATATTCAGCAGATGAAGCATTTTTCAAACATTGGGTTCTCTTTACCAAAGGTGAATCCGATCAGTTCTTGTGCATTGAACCGTACACTTGGCTCCCGGATGCACCTAATTTGGCTTTATCGGATGAACAAACCGGGTTGATTCGCTTGGAACCGGAACAGCCTGTTGAGTTATTTACACGTATTGAGGTTATACCTCCTACAGACTAAGCGAGCTGATCATGCTCTACTTTGCTTTTACGCATATCACCCTATATTTTGATATCCACATACAACTTGCCGACCCGCATTGGGTCGGCTTTTTTATGTGTCCTGTGCACTGATAGTTATCCATATTTTCCCTTACGCCATATCATGTATATTTCCGTATTCTCTAACCATACTAACATCACCAACCCATAAGGAGGTGACACATATGTACGGAAGTCAAGGTAGCGGTAGCCGCTCCAACAACCTGGTCGTTCCCCAAGCAACAGCAGCATTGCAACAATTGAAAATTGAAGCTGCTCAAGAGCTGGGTGTAACTATTCCACAAGATGGTTACTACGGTAACTATACTTCCCGTGAGACAGGTTCTCTGGGTGGATACATCACTAAACGTCTGGTGCAAATCGCTGAGCAGCAATTATCGGGTCGTTCGTAAGCTCGTAATTATTGCTTGAGCCTAAGCAGAATCCAAAAGTAAAAGCGGCCTTCTTCGGAAGTGCCGCTTTCTCTTGTGCAACTAATTAGGAGGTCGACTCCATATCTGAATCCTTGTATGTATTGGTTCTAGGGTAACGAATCATCAGGCTCGCCATATTGTAATTAGACTCCATCGTTGCATCTACCAAAATCATACCTTGTCTTACTGTGAAGTCGTACGATATTTCGCCATGCGTCCAATTGCGTTTGAATTTCAACGTCTCCAGCGCCATCGCCCGGAAAGAAGTTCTCTGGGTTACGTTTAGCCCCCCTTCCTCCACATCCATCTGCCCATCTCGTCCAGCTATCGGATTATGTCGAATACCAAACTTCCCAATTACGTTGTTTCGTATTTGCACAAAAACTACCCCTGAATCTAACCCTGATAACTCATTATCAAGTTCTTTGAATACCAGATCCAACTGTCTCGCTAATGAAAGCTCATCAATTTTCATATTAACACTCTCCTTATATGCTTATAGTCCTATAAAGCAAGGACTTACGACTCATTATATGACATCATATGTGCTCATTCAACAAAGAACGGCAAAGTTGGGTATTTCTAACTATGATTTGCACAATTAATTGCCATTCCACTCCCTTAAACTGAGCTTTTTCAATTAATTACGACAAAATCTTCGAGAATCAAAAATGAGGATTCTGTACAAAAAAAAGGCTACAATCCTGTGTCTGTTAACACGGAATTGCAGCCTTTTCATATATATTCAACCTATTTTTCGGTTGCTGTCATCTGCAGAAACTGCTCAATATCGGCAATAACCAAGTCCGCAGCATTTTGCCAGAATTCCGGTTGTGTCAGGTCCGTACCCAGATGTTTCTGAGCAAGTTCTTCGACCGTCATACGCCCTGTATCCCGCAACAAATCATCGTATTTATCTGCAAATGCCGTTCCTTCTTGCTGTGCTCTCGCATAGATTCCCGCACTGAACATATAACCGAACGTGTATGGGAAATTATAGAATGGCACACCCGTCAGATAGAAATGCAGTTTGGATGCCCAGAAATGAGGATGATCTGATGCAAGTACACCGCAGAACGCTTCCTGCTGCGCCTCCACCATTAATTTGGATAATTCATCCGCGTTGACCAGACCTTTTTTGCGTTGTTCATAGAAACGATTCTCAAACAGGAACCGGGCATGGATGTTCATAAAGAAAGCCACACTTCGCTGTATCTTGTCTTCCAGCAAAGCCAGCTTCTCTTGCTCATCTGTTGCCGCCTGCACCAGGGCATCTGCTACAATCAGTTCAGCAAACGTGGACGCTGTCTCAGCCACATTCATCGCATAACGTTGATTCAATGCAGGCAACTCTTCCATAATGTGTTGATGATATCCATGCCCAAGTTCATGCGCAAGAGTCGACACATTAGATGGTGTCCCGGAGAAGGTCATGAAAATTCGGGTTGCTTTGCTAAGTGGCAAAGACGTACAGAATCCGCCTGGACGCTTGCCAGGACGGTCTTCTGCTTCGATCCAGCGTTTCTCAAAAGCCATCTCTGCAAACGAGGAAAGTTTAGGACTGAACTTGGCAAACTGTTCAACAATATTGATGGCTGCCTCATCGTAAGTGATTTTGCCACTCGATTTACCTACAGGTGCATCTACGTCGCTCCAGCTGAGCTTGTCTACCCCCAGCAGTTCTGCCTTGCGCTCCAGATATTGAACAAGTGCAGGTTTGGCACCATTAATCACATCCCACATCGTATCCAGTGTCTGACGTGACATCCGGTTGATGGCCAGAGGTTCTTTGAGGATATCATCCCAGCCACGTTTCTCATATAACTTCAGACGGAATCCCGCGAGGTGATTCAGCGTGTCAGCACAGAAATCTTCGACATCAGTCCAAGCTTGCTCCCAGTTTGCGAATACCGTCTCGCGTACATTCCGATCACTATCGCTCAGCTTGTTGGCAGCCTGTCCTGCGGAGAGCATCACCGTTTCCCCATCTTGCTCAAACGGAATGTTCACCTTGCTGACAATCGTGTTATAGAATTTGCCCCAACCATGGTAACCATCCACACCCAGATCCAGAGCAAGACCTTCCAGTTCAGGCGACAGCTTCTCACGAGCCAGCGTGCGACTCTCGTTCAGTACAAATGCCAGCGGCTGAATATTTTCCCGAGCAATCCAAGCGTCCCACACCGAATCCGATGTCTGACTGAGTGTATTATCAAACTTCGATTTGCTGCCGTTCAGCATCGCTGAAATAGAACTGATGGCGCCCTGAAGCTGCGTTGCCTTTTTGTCCTTCTGGTTTTGCGATGAGAGGCAGGATACAAACGCAGATCCTTCCGATATGCGGATATAACAGCTTTGCAGCAGTTCCAAAATCGGATCAAATGCAGCCGTCTCTTCTAATGAAGTCGGTGCAGCTGTTTCGTTCAGCAGATGTTGCAGTTTACGTACATCCTCTTCCAGTTCAATCAGATACGCAGCAAATGTCTCGGAGGAAGAACCTCCACTAAAAATGGACTCCAGGTCCCATACGGGGTGTAATGGCGTTTTCATTTAATAAGGCACCTCTCTCTATAAATTGGATGGTTAGTATTGAATTAAAAACTGGTTTTCTGTCAGCCATATCTCTATACTAGAGAAATACTTATAGCAACCTTCAGGAGGTAAACGTATGAAACCTTTACAAGTATCGGCTGATACAGCCGTCAAATTAGCAGAATCCCTGGGCGTACCTTTGGAGCACCTGATGCACATGCCCCAACATATCCTGATGCAGAAGATTGCGGAACTCGCCAAACAAGAAACCTCCAAACCTTCCGCACCAGAAGGCGAACAAGAATGATTCCGTTTGAGAACAGCTGGCCTTACGATATTGTGATGGGAGACATCTATGTACAGCAATGTCCCTACTGTCATGCAAGCAACGTGCTGCTCCCCCTCAAACCCAAAGAGCTTGTGCTCATTCGCGAAGGCAAAAAGAAATTACTGGTCTTTCCCTGCTGTAATACAAGCATGACTGTGATCGACAACGACAGTGACTATTTGTTATCCAGCCGTCCTGTCCGTAACTAATGTAAGATCAACCTAGAGGGGGCTGCGCTTCGCAGCCTCTTTGTCTGTTTCCAGCATCTCTTCAGGGAGTTCCAACTTACTTGAAATCATCTGCTCACGCAGCACGGCCCACTGTTCCCTTGAAGCACGAATCATGGCCGCATCTGTGATCCGCTTGTCATGAATGACCTTGCTGAACCATTGCACTGCTTCATTAAACCGGCCTACCCTGCGGTTCAATTCCCCGAGCAAATACAACAGTTTGGCTTCATTGCCACCCGTTCCTTCACGTTCGAACACCTTCACATAGGCTTCCAGGCTAAATTCAAGAAAACGATGTTCCTGTGCATGGTCCTCCATATAACGATACAACCAAGCTATATGATGCAACAGACCAGCGACGACACGATCTTTCTCCCGGATAACCTGTGCGCACAGCAAGGCAAGCTTGTACGTAGCCAGCGCCTGTTCCAGTGTTCGTGCTCCGCTATAATCACGTTTAACCCAGCGGTTACCGATCTGTTCCTTAAATGCCTTGCGCTGAGCATCATTTAAATGCTCCGTTGCGTTCTCCGTCGTGGCAAACCCGCACTGCGGACAGATGCGAACCACATAAAAATCTGGATTCTCCAGCTTGTAGTAAGCACAAAAATCCGAATCCGTCCGGTAGGGCCTTTTCAAACTCGGTCTTACCCGTGAGGTTTCATACTCGGTTTCGCAATAATGGCAGGTCACTTTCACCTTATACAGCGGCTCTAATTCCAATCTCTTCCATCCCTCTCCCGTACGCTTGTAATCATATTCGGATCTACGGTGTATTCACAAAATGATGTGCAGGCCCGGATAAACGCTGCAGGATAAACGCATGCAAGGGCTCCTCCACACCAATCTGTGTTAAGGCTTGATCCATACATGCCAGCCACGCCTCAGCCCGTTCAACCGTCACTTCAAAATGCATATGACGGGCACGCATCATTGGATGTCCAAACGCCTCGGAAAACAGCCCTGGTCCTCCAAAAAACTGAGACAAAAACATATACTGCTTGTCGATGACCGGCTGAATATCTTCCGGGAAAAGCGGAGCCAGCTGCTCATTCTGCTGAACGATCGGATAGAAAGCCTCGACCAGCGCGCGAACACCTTTCTCACCGCCAAGATTGTCATAAATACTCAAACTGGGATTCATTCGTCTGATTCCCCTTTCTGATGTCGAATTTTGCCATATATTACACGTTCCGTGAACATTGTGAAAACAGTAACAATATCCAGGCCACAAAAGCCTTTATCTTCATTCTATCAAAAAAAACCAAAAAGTCCTATATAACATGAAATCATCAGGACATGTAACCTGCCATCTGTATATAGGACCTTATTCGAAACATAACACAAAAAAAGCGCCAACCGCTTGGGTTGGCGCACTAGATATTTCATTAATAACTCCGCCAGTCCTCTTCCTCAGAGCGTACCAGCGAGGCACGTATCACATATACAAAAGCACAGACCAGGATTCCGGTGACAAGACTCATGATCATCACTCCATCCGAATTGAATTCCACCTTGGAGACAATTAGGTGACGTTCAGGCGTTTTTCTCATTTTAGCACACATCACTCAAAAACACAGCCACTTTTGCAAGCGCTTTCTACGTATAATTTTGTACTGTTTGTCCACTTTTTTTCATATATTGATGGCAATAACATCACAGACTTCCGCACACTGACCATTCCAAATATAAAGGAGAAGAATTCATGGCTGCTTCACAACGACTCACCCATGTCCTGGTCACACTCGCTCTCCTGATCCTTTGTGTGTTAATGGTCTTGTATCCAGCGGAAACCTGGCATGCAGGTGTACGTGGACTGTCCATCTGGTGGGACGTATTGTTTCCCTCCCTTTTTCCTTTTTTGGTGCTGTCCGAGCTGCTGCTCGGCTTTGGCATTGTTCATTTTCTAGGTACCTTGCTGAATCCACTGATGCGTCCATTGTTTCGTGTTCCCGGAAGCGGTGGTTTTGTATTTGCCGTGAGCTGTGCATCCGGTTATCCTACAGGGGCGAAACTGACCGCTCAGTTATGGGAACAAAAGCTGGTTACCCGGGAAGAAGGAGAACGGCTCGTTGCCTTCACTACATCATCCGATCCGATCTTCATGATTGGAGCGGTATCGGTTGGGTTCTTCCATAATGTCGCCATTGCTCCAGTATTGGTTGCGAGCCATTACGCTGCAGCTTTTCTGGTGGGTATGCTCATGCGTTTTCACGGGGGTACAGCCAAAGGCTCACACCCAGACAGTTCTTCTGGATCTCCATCGGAGGAGATACCTAGAAACAGACTGGTCCGGGCCATCTATGCGATGCACGAAGCAAGAAAAGCTGACGGACGGGCATTTGGTGAACTGCTGCGCCAGGCAGTCTCCTCATCCCTTCGCCTTATTATTATCGTAGGAGGGCTGGTTGTATTCTTCTCGGTCATGATGGAGCTGCTTGTCCAGACCGGTTGGCTTGGCGGATTATACGGCATAACCGAGCAATTGTTACGACATAGCGGACTGCCTCCATCTTTATCTCCTAGCTTGGTCGGTGGACTATTTGAAGTAACGCTGGGGAACAAAGAGGCTGGGAGTGCCGGGGCATCCATCCCTCTCGTCTATAAAGTAGCAGCAGCAGCCTTTGTTCTCTCCTGGGGCGGATTATCCGTCCATGCACAGATTATGAGTGTCCTTAGCAACACACCCATGAGATATGGTCCCTTTCTATTTGCCAGAGCCATTCATGCGCTAATCGCACCTGTGCTGGTCCTGCTCTTGTGGACACCCATGATGGGACGTTCCTCTTCACCCGTTCTCATGGAGCCCGGTTTCATCCCATCGTTATCAACGTATACACCGGACTGGGGACTGATTTTCTTATCCGGAATGATTGTTTTTGTAAGCCTCATCGTGTTGTTGTTATTCCTTGCGATATTAAGTTCCATTCTCAAGCCTAGACGACATACCAAAAAATAAGTGAACGATTCATCTATATTTAACTGAATATGCGCCCAAACGTTGTGTTCTTCCGCGGAATTGATTATCATCGGTAGTATAATGACCACAAAGGAGCTTTCATCTTGAGATACTATGTTCAAGACCGCGGAGACCAGTTATCGATTGATCTCAGTCAGCAGTTTCACGCGCTGGCGAAGGAAGAAGGGTTCAAGCTGGATGCAGAATCGCCGGAGATTGTTATCTCCATCGGGGGCGATGGTACGATGCTACAGGCATTTCACAATTTCATCGACCGTATTCCGGATATTGCTTTTGTTGGGGTTCATACAGGCCATCTCGGCTTTTACGCCGATTGGAAGAAGGAAGAATTACGGGAGTTAGTCAGGCTGATGAGTGGCAAGGGAGATCCGGAGCGTCTCAAACCACGTATTGTACAATACCCACTCTTGGAGCTTGAGATTCGTAAAAAGTCGGGGAATTCCTCTTACATCGCCCTTAATGAATTTACGTTAAAAGGTGTAGACGGTACCGTCGTAGCCCAGGTCGATATTAACGATGTGACATTTGAGATGTTCCGTGGGGATGGCATCTGTGTATCCACGCCATCAGGCAGCACGGCATACAACAAGGCCCTTGGCGGTGCCATGGTTCATCCAACCATCGAGGCGATTCAGATTGCGGAGATTGCATCGATTAATAACCGGGTCTATCGTACACTTGGTTCACCGGTTATTTTGCCCAAGCATCATCATTGTGATATTTTCTCCCGCAAGGATCAGCGGTTATTGATGACGATTGATCATGTGAATGTGATGGTGGAGGATCTGATCTCCGTCCGTTGTCAGGTATCCAGTCACAAGGTCAGTTTCGCACGTTTCCGCCCTTATCCATTCTGGAACCGGGTTCGCACGGCATTTCTTGACTAAAATAAACACACCAAAAAAGCGGTCCTTCTCAGGAACCGCTTTTTGCTTTGGCTTGAGGTTGATCCTTGCTCTTCTGAAGCACAAAGTACGCACAGCCAAAGTTACAATATTCATTGATATAATCCACCATACTGGCAATCGTGGAATCCTTCGTTGCTTTTGGATGGTTATCACGGTAAAAACCTTTTAACCTCAACTGGCTATAACCCCAGTCTCCGATAATATAATCATAACGCTCCAGCACTTCACTGTAACGATCACGGAAGACCTCTGGATTCCAGCCTTCTTTGTGGTTCTGGACGATTTCATAATTTTTGCCGCCGATCTGTACAATGACCGGTTCTTTGGGCTTTTCCTCAACTGATTCAACAACTGATTCCTGAACCGGCTCCTGGATCTGCTCCTGAAGTTGGTCCTGAATCTGTTCTGTGATTTTTTCTTCTTCCAATCCGGTATCCTCCATCACGCGTGTGTTGCCGCCTGTTCAGCATGTTTGGTAGCCGATTTCACCTGTTCATGCGCATGGTAGGAGCTGCGTACCATCGGGCCGGATTCGACGTGGCTGAACCCACGTTTTAATCCTTCCTGTTTCAATGCAGCAAACTCCTCTGGCGGATAATACTTTTCAACATACAGATGTTTCTCCGATGGCTGCAAATATTGACCAATCGTCATAATATCACAGTTCACCGCACGAAGATCATCCATTGTTGATAAAATTTCATTATATTCCTCACCTACACCAAGCATAATGCTTGATTTCGTAGGGATGTTAGGTTGCATTTCTTTGGCACGAGCAAGCAATTCCAGTGAACGTTTATATTTCGCCTTGGCACGCACTTTGTCTGACAACCGCTCAACCGTCTCAATATTGTGATTCAGAATGTCCGGTTTGGCATCCATTACAATCTGCAAAGATTCCCGATCGCCCAGAAAGTCTGGAATGAGTACTTCAACGCTGCACAATGGCAACCGTCGTCTTACGGCCTTCACGGTCTCTGCAAAAATCGTAGCTCCCCCATCCTTCAGGTCATCACGGGCTACACTTGTAATTACGCAGTGTTGCAGATTCATCTGCTCTGCTGCTTCCGCCACACGTTCTGGTTCCTGCAAATCAAGCTCCGTTGGCAAGCCTGTATTCACCGCGCAAAAACGGCATGCCCTTGTGCAAATGTCGCCCAAAATCATAAAAGTGGCCGTTCGATTGGCCCAGCATTCATAAATATTCGGACACCGTGCTTCCTCACATACCGTATGCAGCGTTTTGGAACGCATCATCGTTTTCATTTCCTGATAGTTATCGCCGGTTGTCAATTTGATCCGAATCCAATCCGGCTTCGGTTCTTTAACACGTTTAGCCAATGCATAAACCTTCTTTCTACTGAAGTTAGGCTGTTGCTCGGAACATATTATACCATGAAAGCGCTGGAAAAACCCCCATTTGTCACATCTTGTGCATTCATGCCCGATATGGACAATTTGTATAATTGGATTCCCCCCCCCAAGAGCTTACATGGATAAAATGAGAACTTTTGAAGAACGCTAACCTTTAGCTTGGTTCATCGGGTACCTTGTATCATTCTAATGGAAAGGGGTTGCTTCCCAGTGCAACAACGCTTGACCTTCAGGCACACGTGCCGCTTTTGGATCAAAACATTACTTGCAGGTACTCTGCTTCTCCCATTCTTGCCTGTTGAAGTTTACGGTGAACCCGCCCAGGCCGCTCCCAAACCAGAGGTTGCCGAGTTAAAACCCGCAGAAATTTTCGCTGCACGTCGCCATTTATATGAAACCATTGGTCAGATGACCCAGATTCCCTGGTACAGGCTTGCTGCCATTGATCAGTATGAACGAACGATTACTCGTGCACATCCAAAGGATCGCAAGCATCCGGAGCGGCTTACGGGTATCTTCATGACCCCTCCGGCCTGGAGAGGATGGCTAAATCCCGATGAGACGGATCAACATCCGGAATCCATTCTTTTTTTCAAAGGATATGGACGTGATGGTTCAGGAGACGGTATAGCGGATGCCAACAATGATCAGGATGTGCTGTACAGCATGGCTTCTGTTATTCAAGGTTACGGAAACAAACAAGAGGACTTCAACATTGCCTTGTGGGAATATTATCACAACTCCCGTGCTGTGCAACGGATACAGCAATTCGCGAAGTTATATGAGCATTTTGACAATCTGGATCTATTCGGACATGCCTTTCCGGTCCCGCTCGGAACCAACTACTCCTATCGCAGTACCTGGGGGACAAAAAGAAGCTGGGGCGGTTATCGCATTCATGAGGGAACAGATATTTTCGCTCCACATGGCCTGCCTGTGCGCAGTACCTGTTACGGGGTCGTGGAAATCAAAGGCTGGAATCCGTTTGGTGGCTGGCGCATCGGAATCCGTGATTTGAACAATCATTATCACTATTACGCCCACCTTTCGGGTTTTGACAAAAGTGCACGCATCGGTGAAGTTGTGATCCCCGGTCAGGTCGTAGGTTGGGTTGGCAGTTCGGGGTACGGGAAACCTGGGACACAGGGCAAATTCCCTCCACATCTGCACTATGGGATCTATCGCGACAGCGGACTGCACGAATGGTCGTTTGATCCTTATCCACAGCTGAAACATTGGGAACAGGATGAACGCAAACAAAAGAACAAGAAAAGTAAGTGAGACGAGGATATGCACGATAAGTATTCGAAAAAGGGACCTCTTTAATAGAGGCCCCTTTCTTTGCTTTACAATTCAAATTTGTGTGTATCATGGGTGCGCGTCCTTATTGAGCTGTAATCCCCCATTCACATCAGGCAGATCATCCGGTTCAATTTCTTCAAGTTCATTCCCTTGCAAATGGTCTGACGGCGTCTGTTGCTGATTCTGGCTAGGGGGATTCGTAGTTACTCCATTACCGCTTGATACACCCGTATGACCTGATGGCAGAGCAATAGCTGGGGCATTACTGCCGTTACTGCCCACTGGCTTGCCCTGATTATCGTAATAATACATTGGCACATCCCCGACAACCAGAAGGTAGGAAATCGGGATCTCCGTATCGACCGTTTCGGGTTCCATGTCGAAGGGCACCACGACCGCGACCTCAGCAATGATGTGAATGTACACTTCCACCAAAATCATGTTAATACCCGCATTCTGTTGACGGGTGTTCAGATCCACTTTGACAGCGCCTTGGGGCTCAATACGAACCGGTATACTCGGGCCAAATGAAGCCAACACCGGACTGCCCAGCGCCTGCCCCAGCGGGATTTTTTCTTTTAACATGTGTACATTCTGCAACGTGGATTGCACAATATTCATCGTACTTGCAGTGATTCGCATATGCTCATTGTAGTTCAGCATGAAACCGGACACTTTCCCGGCGGTATCCGTCTTCCAGTCAATCAGTCCTTCGTTGGTTTTGCCATCGGCAACCTGTGCTGTAATCGCCTTGTTGATCGCTTCGGTCGCAATCTGCTTCACTCTGATCTTGGCCAAGTGCATGATGGGGGGCTTCATCTTTTTATCCACATAAGCAAAGCCCTGCATCAAACAAAACGCGGTGACCAATAAAATGATCAACCACATTTTGCGTTTGCCGCTTGGCGGCTTACGGCGTCTCCGGCTTCGCCATTTTCTTCTCATCATCGAAGTGTCCCTCCCCTACGGGATGAGCTATAGGCTATATGTTAACCTTATGCACCGTTGTCCCGAAAAAGAAGGACAGCACATGGACACTGGATAAAAAGTAACAACAACATGAAAGGGACAAGCACTCCTCATTGGCTAAACTAACCTCGAATCGGAAACTACATAAAAAGAGATAAAAAAACCTTTCACCCGCAGATTACTCTGCAAGGCGAAAGGTTTTATGTTCAGACCACCCAAAGATTCAGGCCATGTCTATCCTTTTATTTCGGAACAGATTCCCAGTCTTTCAGGAAACGTTCAATCCCGCTGTCCGTCAGTGGGTGTTTCCAAAGTGTCGGCAGAAGCGAACCCGGAATGGTGGCAATATGCGCACCGGAAAGGGCTGCATCCTCTACATGTTTGATATTGCGAATGCTTGCTGCGATAATCTCGGAAGGCAGATCATACATGTCCAGAATAAGACGCAGATCACGAATCAATTTCATACCATCCACCGCAATATCATCCAAGCGACCAACGAATGGACTGATGTAGGTTGCACCGGCTTTCGCCGCCATCAGGCCCTGTGCTGCGGAGAAAATCAACGTAACATTGGTTTTGATCCCTTTTTGCGTTAACTCATGACAAGCGTACAACCCATCTTCGGTCATCGGCAATTTAATGACTACATTCGGTGCCCATTCTGCAATTTCATAAGCTTCCTTCAACATATCCTCGGCTTTGAGACCGATGACTTCAGCACTGACCGGGCCTTTAACAACGCCACAGATCTCCTGAATGACTTCTTTAAATACGCGACCTTCTTTAGCAATCAAAGACGGGTTAGTCGTGACTCCATCCACCAGACCCAGACGTTCGATCCGTTTGATTTCTTCCACGTTCCCTGTATCCAAGAAAAATTTCATGATATGTTCCCTCCACTTGATGAATTCGTAAACACGATATAAGTCATTACCCGATGTTCATCATATGTTAACAGTTATATATAAAATTAATTTTTCTCTACAGCGTGACCGCCAAATTCATTACGCAATGCTGCTACCACTTTACCTGTGAATGTGTCTGTTTCCAGGGAACGGTAACGCATCAACAAGGACAAAGCGATAACCGGTGTAGCGGTTTGAAGGTCAAATGCCGTTTCTACCGTCCAGCGTCCTTCACCGGAAGAATGCATTACACCTTTAATTTCGTCGAGGTTTGCATCCTTGGAGAAGGCACGTTCTGTCAGTTCCATCAACCAAGAGCGGATAACGGAACCGTTGTTCCATACGCGAGCCACTTGTTCGAAGTCGAAATCAAATCCACTTTTCTCCAATACGTCAAAACCTTCACCGATGGATGCCATCATACCGTACTCGATACCATTGTGAACCATTTTGAGGAAGTGACCGCTGCCCGCTTTACCTGCATACAGGTAGCCGTTCTCTACGGAAGTATCTTTAAATGCCGGTTCAACGATTGCCCAAGCTTCCGGGTCTCCACCGATCATATAACATGCGCCATTACGTGCGCCTTCCATACCGCCAGATGTACCTGCATCCATGTAGTGAATGCCTTTAGGTTTCATCTCTTCGTAACGACGGATAGATTCTTTGTAGTGGGAGTTACCCGCTTCAATAATGATGTCACCTTTGGACAACAATGGGCTAACTTCTGCCAATACAGCGTCTACTACGTTGTGAGGGACCATGATCCACAATACACGTGGGGATTCGAGTGAAGCCACCATCTCTGCGTATGAAGATACGCCTTCAGCGCCATATTCTTTCATTTCATTTACTGCTTCAGCGTTCAGATCAAAAGCAACCACTTCGTGTTTGTGATCAATCAGGTTTCTACCCAGGTTCAATCCCATTTTTCCTAATCCGACAAGTCCAAGTTTCATTTCAAAATCCTCCTGTTATAAACAATGTTTAAATTTCATTTGCGTTCAAAATTAAAAATAAGAGCTTACGTTTGGCGAAGTAACCGTTCCGGTCACGAATCGTTCTTTTGATCGCTGTTATCCCCAGATTTTTTGAATCTCCTATATAGGAGAAAATCCGGGGATAAAGGCGAACGCTTTGCTTCTACAGAATCGATTTCGTCCCCTACACTACATTCTCAGCGTTCAAGCCAACCATTTTTAAAACTGAACAGCTAATCTATATTCAAAAATTTTCACGGCCTTCCGGCAATCATAACCGGAAGGGCTTATGCAAAATTGGAACGGTATGATTCGTAATAGTTACTTTGTTATATCAGCAATTTGCTTCCATCCAACTCGCTTCTGAGTACAAGCTCTAGGGGAATAAAACATTTCGTTCTATATCCTGTTAACTTGGAAAGGTTTGTTTGGATTTGTGCAAATGATTATTTGTGAGCAGAACGGATTGTAAAGTTGTTTTTACTATTTGTGTTCTCTTATGCTCACTCTTTTGTTTCACTTACCACCAACGGTAACCGTCTGCTGCGGTCAGACGATCTGCTGACTCTGGTCCATGTGAACCTGCATTGTACGTATCCAGTGGCACGCTACCTGCTTCGAATGCTTCCTGAATCGGTTGCACCCATTGCCAAGCCAGCTCCACTTCGTTCCAATGAGCAAAGAAGGTGGAATCTCCACGCATCGCATCATAGATCAGATTCTCGTAAGCTTCAGGAATGTTACGTTTACCTGAGTTGAAGGTCATATGCATTGGTTCCACTTCACCATGGTTCAATGGATTCTTCGCATTTAATTGAAGCGAGATGCTCTCTCCCGGACCAATTTCAATCGTCAGCAAGTTAGGTTCCGTTGTATTTTCGGATTCATGACCGGTCTTCAGTGGAGCCTTGAACTCAACAACGATTCGGGTGGATTTCTCAGCCAGGCGTTTACCTGTACGGATATAAAATGGAACCTCGCTCCAGAACGGATCATCGATCCAAAGTCTTGCGGCAACATAGGTCTCATTCTGAGATCCGGCTGGAATGCCAGGTTCGTCCAGATATCCAACAACCGAAGCGCCTTGCAGCTCACCTGCTGCATATTGCGCACGAACAACTTCAGAAGCGATATTTTCTTTTGTCAACGGACGAAGTGCTTCAGCAATTTTTTGTTTTTTGAATTGAATTTCTTCCGGTGTGCAACGTTTTGGCAAATGCAAACCAATCATCATCAGCAACTGAAGCATATGGTTTTGGAACATGTCACGAAGGGCACCGCTTTGATCGTAATACGCGGCACGTTCTTCAACACCCACCGTCTCACTTGCCGTGATTTGTACATTGGCAATATAACGATTAGACCACAACGCCTGAATCACCGGATTTGCATAGGTGAGCGTCTCAATATTTTGAACCATCGGTTTACCGAGGAAATGGTCAATGCGATATATTTCTTCTTCCGCAAAGGTATTGCTCAGTTTTTCGTTCAGATCACGAGCCGATTGCAGGTCGTGTCCGAATGGTTTTTCGATAATCAGTTTCTTCCAGCCTTTGGTGTTACCCAAGCCACTTTCTTGAATGTTTAATGCAATTGGCTCAAAGAATTCCGGTGCCACCGACATGTAGAACATACGGTTTTCGGGAATGTTAAGCTCTTGTTCACGCTGTTGAACCAATTCCAACAGTTTGGTGTAATCTTCAGGCTTCGTATTATTTAAAGAACAATAACGGAAAGCGCCAATGAAATCACGAACTTGAGATGCTTCTTCCGGCGTCTGACGTGAGAATTCATGCAGTGACTTTTCCACATTCGCCTGGAAGTCCTTATCCGACAATTCTCGTCGTCCCAAACCGATAACGGAGAAGGATTTCGGCATTTTCTGATCCATGTACAAGTTATATAATGCAGGGTAAATCTTGCGTTTGGCTAAATCGCCTGTTGCCCCGAACAGGACAAATGTCATTGCATCCATTGGAGTGCCTCCTGTGATCTGTGCAGTATAGTATATGATGTTGCAAAATGTTCAAATCCAAGCATGACAAAAGACGGAATAAGTGGGTATGGTCCCCGCCTTGCCTCCGTTTATATAACGCACCTGAATTCAACCATGGAACATTCCTTCTCTCCACAACCTGTGTTTAGGTTATAAATTGTAACCATTTGAATTAACGTTACCCATATTACACCTGTCGTCACAATTCGTCAACAATCGTGTCGAACCTGTGAACTCCAGTGTTTATAGGGTTTTTATTTGATGATAACGCTTTATGTGGTAACATTAAGAACAATTGGTATGTGACATTTTACACATATGGCCTGTGGACAAGTAGGTTACAATAAGTATACTAATGATATTACAAGCAATACTAAATCAAAGGAGTACAATCATGAGCGATGATGAGAATGCCAAGCAAATATGTACAAAAGTGGAACAATCTTATCAGATCATTGGCCGAAAATGGGTAGCCCTCATTATCCATGCGTTGATGGAGGAACCCAAACGCTTCAGTGAGATTCACGCTTATATCCCTGACTTGAGCAAACGTGTGTTAAATGAGCGAATGAAGGAACTAGAGGAAGAAGGACTAGTGGTTCGCCATGTGGTCACGGAACGTCCAGTTCGGACTGAATATATGTTGTCACGAAAAGGAACGGAACTTGGGAGAGCGCTAAGCGCCGTGGAACGTTGGGCTGATAAGTGGCTGTAACAGCTTGAGGAAAACCTTAATGTTTATTTAGCTTGAAGGTTACCGATGTGTAATCCCGGAGGTGAGTATCGCATTTAGCAACTGGCTAGTGCAATCCACAGCCGGGATTTATTTACTTCAAACGGTAAATACTAATTGTGTATCTAGAGACGTAATAACGCTATTATTTTGCAAACTAAAATAATGCTTGCTGCACCGTTCAAATTGTTGCCAATAATACAGCGGGCTCGTCCCGGCAGATTTGCGAAATAATTGGATGAAATACATCCGTTCGGAAATCTGGCACGTCTGCCAATCTCCTCCACCGAAAATGTTGTTATATCAAGGCGTAAGTAGTCCTGCTTCAACCTTCGAGCTGTGACGTAATCCGTAATGCTGCTACCTGTCTCTTGATGAAAAATGCGGGAAGCATACGATTTGGACAGGTGAACATCTGCCGCCATCTAACCCAATCTTGATCTCATAATCCAAATGCTTTTTAATCCACCACATCATCTTCTCCAAGTGTCTAAAATGACGTGAATCCGCTAACTGTAAAAGCGCTACATTTGCACCCTCTTTCTGTTGAACCAACACGCTCAAAAGCTGAAGCTAAACAGCACTGATTCTTCCTATTCTCCCTCACACGACTACGAGACTGATTGTAGCTCTCATTGATCCAATCCCTGACTATGGAGATTATGATCTTGAAGCGAATACGAGTTACATGGAAGGAAAAACAGGGTGTATTGATTTTTTATGGTGATGTAGGTGTAATCAACCTAGTACAAAAAAAGATGCCCATCCTCACTTATGTGAGGGGCATCCTTTTCACGGAAAACACTACGAATCCAACCCGCTCCCGAGTGTAATACTCGAATCCTCGAAGTTGTCCACCGTCGTCTTTTTTTCATGAAAATGTACGGCATGTTGCATGATTCCTTCTCTTGTGTAAAACGCGTCTTCCGCCCCTATTGGAAAAATAACCTTTTCTCCCGTGCTTGCCGACTTATAGATACCCACAATCAGTTCAAGCGTATTTCGACCACTTTGGCCATCCACCAGAAGGGGAGATCCTGTCTTAATAGCATTTAACACATTCTCAACTTGCCCAGCGTGACCGACATGAGTAACATCCGGCAATTCGTGAGCGAACTTCTGAATCTGCTGTTCCAGCTCTTGATTGGGTTCCGGAAATCCGTTATTCCTCGCGGTAGAAGCAACCACTTTCCAAGGTGCAGATACTCGGGCTTCCTTCCCCTGAAAAATTAACTGCTGCTCCTCTCCGTGATGTACGACGGAACTGGTAATCATACCAAGCGCCCCTTCCTGAAATCGAAGCATTGCCATGGATATATCCTCAACTTCGGCATTATCATGTGCGGTATTCGCCATCATGGCCTGCAATTCCACTGGAGGTCCCATCATCCAAAGCATGGCATCAATATGATGCACCGCATGATTGAGGGTACAGCCTCCGCCTTCTTTTTCCCATGTCCCACGCCACCACAGATCATAATAATTGTGACCCCGCCACCAGAACGAATCAACCTGCACATGTACAATCGGTCCCATCCGTTTACTGTCCAGCACACCTTTTAGCTTCATCATTGGTGTCGTAAAACGATTCTGTGCTACTACGGATAACAACTTACCACTTGCTTGCGCTGCCCTCAACATCAGATCCGCTTCCTCCAGGGAAGATGCCATCGGTTTTTCAACCAACACATGTGCACCTGCTTGCATGAAATCACACGCAATGGGAGCATGCGTATACGGTGGTGTACAGACTGATACCAGATCAATGTTTAGGGCAAGTAACTCTGTGTAATCCGTGACAGCTTGTGCACCTTCCAGACCATATTCATTAATTCGCTTCTGTGCTTTTTCCACGTAGATATCGACCACAGCAACAATCTGACATCGCTCAGGGAACGCCATATATGCTGAGATATGTGCTCCACTAATTGCACCTGCTCCGATAATCGCCACTTTTAACATCGTTGCATACCTCCCTTATTCTCTTCACAATACACAATAATAAAGCGCTTTTATGCGTTCATCTTGTGCTAAAATAAAACTATCTTGCGCATGATAAGGGAGGCATTCATGAAGTCCATCTTTCTGGGAGAACAATTTAATCTGGTCTGTCGTCGTACATCCAATACTACGTCTCGCGAAGTGTTCCATGCTCATTCGCAGCTGGAGATAACCTATATTCACGAAGGATTTGGGCAGTTGATAACCGAAGGTCAGGTTTTCTCCCTTGAACCCGGTATGCTCATGATTTTTCGACCTTTTCAATTGCACCACATCCAGATTCAAGTATCCAGACAGCAGCCTTTCATTCGAAATGTACTCATGGTTGAACTTGATCTACTGAAGGCACATTGGCCCCAATTTATCGTTACTCACGACTTCATACAGGATCTGCTGGAAGAGCAATCCCCCATTCAGCCCATCCGACTTGCTGCCACATCCCCACTCGTTCAACGAATGGAACAATATGCAGATACGTATCCAGCTCTCCTTCCCCACGTAATAGAGGAGGATACACGCCTCTTTTTATTGGATCTGCTCGCACAACTTCGCTATCTGTGGCAGGACGGGCAGCAGCACCGCTCCCAAGATGTACTTTCGTCCAGTGCAACCGTTCTTCACCCTCATGCCGAAGCCATCATGCAATGGATTGAACAGCATTACCAGGAGCCTTTTCGTTTGGAGCATATCGCAGATACACTTCATCTGTCCCCCTACCATCTATCTCATGTATTCAAAAAAGCGACTGGCACCACCATCGTTGCTTATGCTCAAGCCACCCGCATCCGTCATGCCTGTGTGCTACTCACTCGATCCTCGCTCACCGTTCCCGAAATCGGTCACCGTGTCGGTATGACGAGCCCCTCCTACTTTTGCAAAGTATTCCGTACTACCACAGGCTCTACACCACATCAATATCGGCTGAAGGTGCAGGGGAGGAAGTAATGGATTACAACAACTTCCTATTTCATTTCAATGACTTTACCTTTACTTCGCAGGCATAGCTTAATCCCTTGTTCCCAATGCAAAAACACCTCCAAAATTATCTCCCTATCTTACGACAAGGTTTAATTCTCTTGAAGGTGTTCAGATCAAACTCACATTATGGCCAATCCTTAAATATTCGCTTGATATAACTTACTGTACAGGAAAACTCAATAAATCTAGTTCTCCGTCAACTTCACATACAGAGACATTGAGCCAAAAGCAGTAACCTTATATTCTCCAGGTTGTAGATCTTTAGTATCAAATTCGAAAGTCATATCAGCACCGTCCATAGGAATATCCAATTTATAACCATGGCCATCTGTCACTTCTTTATCGTAATCACTTTCAGTACCAAAAGTATCTTTATATACAAAATAGAATGTATCTCCACCATAATTGGCTTTAAATTTGATCACCGTTCCGACTGGGACAGCTATTTCCCATTTATCGGGATAATCAATAAACTCAGGACGTGTAAAAGTCCGATATTGGGTTGATGCGTAAACTTTATTTTTAAAGAGACCGTCCAACGTCTCCACCGCATCAGCATTTAATCGGATATATGTTGCTTTACCATAGTTATGTTGTGGAGTTATCACGATACCATTATTAACGATTTCCACGCGATCTCCATCACCTAGCGGGCGATAATTAGGTTGTTCCGTTCCCGTTGAAATCTCAATACTATTTTTCAATGTATTTAGATCTATCGCTTTAATCAGTGTGTTGAAGTAAATAAAATATGATTCGTGATCATTTAGCCATCCACCTGAAGATAAAATCATCCCCTGACTTTTAAGCTCTTTTCCTGGTCCATCCAGAATCATAATATTTTTGATATAGGAAGCGCGATTTTCGTTATCCACAGCAAAAACTTTAAAGTAGCTACTAAACTCGGTTGCTATCTCTCCCACAGGCAATGCAGTACGAGTATTAGCTTCAATCTTCACTCTATATGCTACTTTTTGTCTAATTGCTTCTTCCAACAAAACTGGATCATTCTCATTAATACTGCTTTTAGATACGTAGGCATACCCGCTGCGAGGACTATAAATATATACCGCATCCGTAACAGGGATTGCATCAGATTCTACTCCTACAAAGTAATAAGAACCACCGTCATAACTACCGTATTCATTGCCCGGTAAAGGAGTAGTTGGTGTAGTTCCTCCGCCATTGCCCGTACCCGGATTTACAGGAGTTGTACTACCACCGCTTCCTCCTGATGAACCTGAGGATGATCCTCCACTAGCTGATGGAGCAGGCGTAACTGGAGGTGTAACTGAAGTCACGGGTTTACTTGTCCCACCAATTTGTACTGTTGTATCGGCAGGTACACTCTCTCCCAAGTTAACCTTATTTGGTGCTGTCTCCATGGTCACGCCTACAGCGTTAACTGTAGCCTGCTCAATGGTTCCTGTCCCTAACATTCTTACAGCTGCATTAAGAATAGCTGATATAATTTTGGCTTCCTGATTAGTCTCAACCGTAGTTCCTGACGCAGAATCGTCAACGTTCAGTTGATTAATCGTACCCGATGGAATTTGAATGTTAATGCTTTTGGCAACCACATTAACCGTTTCAAAATTACCTTTAAGGTATACTCTTGATTTTTCCGGCAGTGCCTCGGACAATGTCAGTTTGTCGATCTTTGCCCCCATGTCAGACTCGATGTTGGCCGCCGTTTGAACAGTGATTTCCTGAACCTTTGTTTTTCCTGTTGCAACCAAACGCACAGTACCATCCTGTTTATTCACAATAACCGTCAACAGGACCGAATCTTCCAGATGCACGCTATTTTCACCGCCACCATATACATATGTTTTCCCCTGCACAGTTACGTTTTTAAGGAACACATCGCCATCACCGACCGCTTTACTAATGATCAAATCACCTGTAATATTCATATTCTGAAGTGTAACGCCTGATGTACCGATCACTACACTGCCAGATATCTCTTCCCTTTTTTCTGTAGATCCATAGGTTCCTTCTTGCCCATACCAACTGCCATATGTACTAAAAGCTCGATCCAAAATCTGTACTGCTTCAGCTCTAGTAATTGCCTTGTTCGGCATAAAATTGCCGTTACTGTAACCAACGATAATCTTTTTGTCAGCTGCTCCACTTACTGCTTCTTTACTCCAACTTTGGATATCCTTATCATCGGCAAAATTAGACTCCCCACTTCCCTGCAATTGCAGTATCCGTGAGATCGTAGCTGCTGCTTCTTGCCTTGTCACTGAACCAGTCGGCCGAAATGAGTGATCTGCATATCCTCGGATATATCCAGCTTGTACTCCTTTAGCAATATCTTGAGCATACCAACCCGATGATGTTACATCTGAAAAAGTAGTATTGCTTACCTCTTCATACTGGAAAATTCGGTTAATCATCGCGACCCACTCAGCACGCGTAACTTCTCCTTTGGGCAAAAACGTATTTCGTTCATTTCCTTGGACGATTCCACGGTCAGCCCACTTTTCAATTACTTCCTGAGCCCAGTTGCCCTCCACATCTTTGAAAGAATGTTGAGCTGTTTTTAAGGATGATTCATTCCCAATCCATCCGTCTTTGGTTACTTCAGCCTGTACTGATGTAGCCATACCACTAAATAACAATACTCCTGATAAAAATAGACTTCCCCACTTTTTCACGTTTCAATTTCGCCTCCATTGTTTTTAATTCTATAGACCTACTACTTTAGTATCATAAGCCTCTTAAAAAGGTATCACAGAAATTTAAAACTAACAATATTTTCATTCATTTGTATACTTTATTTTTTAATCCAATAAAAAAGATCTTCACTTAACTAAAAACATTTAAAGTACTTATTGTGTCTTTGTCATCAGACTCCTTTTTTTTCCATTTCTGCACATCGCAATAAACAATAATCATAAAACTCATGATTATCCTTTATTGCCTAACTCAACGCACATTGAGCTCCAACCGTTTCAAGTAGGGAATTAGGAGTCTCTCTAGATACCTTAAATCATCCTTCTGCTCCGCTGACAAGCGTTCCTCATGGATACTTCCATCCTTGTCCATCACCATAACTTTGTATTTTTTCATTTGTTCATAGACAGACTTGAACTCCCGATATTGTTCCTTGGTAAATGTCTTTTCTGCCTGTTCCAACTGTTCCGTCCAAAATTGCTGCTCGTCCATCAGTTTTTTGGAGGACCCTACACTCACAGCTTCCAGCTTCTCGAAAAACGGTTCCAGCTCGGCTACAAGAAGGTTATATCGTTCCTGCTCCACTGTACTCCACTGCTCTGGATGCATATTGCCCTGAGAATCGGCATACTTCACGGCCATTTGCCCTAATTGCTTCAGCAAGTCCATATATTGAACAAATTCTTCTTCGCTGAAATGGGCCTTGGCCGTCTGCAGCTTTGCTTCCAACCTCATATAATCTTCAGCTGTTCCCCCCATAGCTTTGATATTCTCCTGTGAACCATATATTCCGTCTGCGAGATAGGTGTATCCTGCGTAGGCTCCGGTGGGTATAATGAGCACAACAGCTAATAGTCCAGTGACCAGCCATTTTTTTCGATTTCTTCTGAAGTGTGAATCATTTCGAATACCATCCATCATTTTATTTTTAATCCTCGTAGGAACGGACCAGTCTTTGGTCTCTTCCTGGTAGGCTGTTCGCAACTGTTCATCGAGTTTCATGCAGATCCTCTACCTTTCCCCGCAATCTTGGATTCATCTTCTCTTTCTGTCTCAACTTCGCCAGCGCCGCATGTATGCGCGATTTTACGGTTCCAAGCGGAATCTCCAATATGCCAGCAATCTCCTCTTGCGTATATTCATTCAAATAATGAAGTGTGACCACCTGCTGCAGCTTGTACGGCAAACGGCGTACCTGTTCCAGCAGAGGACGATTTGCCAGTTTGTTGACCAGATCAGTGGAAAAATCATATTCTAGTCCCACGTCAGATTTCTCGATCCGCTTACCAAACCGAAACTGCATCAATCTTTTGCGTCGATAACTCTGAACCTGTCGCATCGTCACCCCCATCAACCAGGGACGAAAAGCACGCTCCGCATCATATCGCGCCAATGATCGATACGCCTGAATGTAAATCTCCTGTACTACATCCTCCGCATCAGACTTGTCCTTGATGAGAAATCGCACAGTTTGATATATCCTCGTCACTGTTTTCTCATATAATTCTCCATAAGCTTCTTCATGCCCCGCCCGTATTAACGTTACAAGTTCTATGTACTCATCTTGCTCACTCATTATCTATCCCCCTCCTCCTTACACTATATATTGGCATGCCAGCATCATATCGTTCGATTTATTTATTGAATGAGTAGGTATGGCTGAATCTGATACAAAAAGGTCCTCTGGTGTTCATCATGATATAATATACCTAATTTTGATATAAGTGGAGGTTCTGCATCTGAGTTATAAGATCCCCTTTGGTCTTTTGCTATTATCTTATTTCGATCATCGGATTGGTGATCGCCAGAAGCTACTTCGAGGCTTACGCCACGGTATACAGCCTTATTGGGATATTGGTTATCTTATCGTCTCTTTTTCTTTCGAAATCGGAAATAAGGGAGTAACTTAGCAGGGGTGGTCACTACTGTAATGAAACTTTTCAGCAAATTGTACTCAAAATATCTCCTGATTCCACGACCTCTACGTTTGTTGTTTTTATGGGGATGGATTGTTTTGTTTATTGTTGCTGGTACCAAATTCAGATGGTTCTACTTCCTACAATAAACTGATTTCAAAGAAGTCTGATCCCCTGGGACATCAAAAAAGAGCTGAGTCGTCATTATGACGTCTCGGCTCTTCTTTGATGCTCATCCTCTTCCTTGCAGATAAAGATATAGGTAATCAACTCGAACTCGCTTATATGTTCCTTTTTGAGACAAACTTTATTTGATACTCAGAAATTCATATCACTTGATCACCGCTTCTGAATAGTTCTACCTGTTCAAGTCTTGCCAGTACGTTGGCAAGGCTTTTTTCTCTTAAACATACGTTGTTTGGCTTTGCTTATGTATTCTTTAGATTTTCTTCAGATTTATGCTCATTAATTCCTTAGTTTTTTTCTTTAAGATTGCTATATCAACAAGAGAGGAGGCAAAACAATGATCAATAATACGATCTTAGAGCTACTTCATCAGTATGGTTATCTGATTTTTTATTTTGCCTTCTCATTAGGGCCTTTCGGAATTCCAATCCCAAATGAAATCACGATTATCAGCGGTGCCATTTTGAGTCATACAGGAGTTATCAATTCATGGATCACATACTTCTGTATTTTATCAGGACTATTAACAGCCATTACCTTTGCTTATTTTGCAGGGAAGTTATTTGGAACCAAGATAAAACACAGATTTCAACATCATAAACACTTCGTTAAGGCTGAACTGATTCTGAATAAAAGTGGCAATTGGGCGATGTGCATCGGTTTGTTCATTCCAATCGTGCGGTATGTTCTCCCTTTGGTGATGGGACTCAGTGGCGTGCAGTATAGAAAATTTGCTCTTATCTCCTATTCCAGTGCTTTGTTATGGACCATAACGTATTTTACAGCGGGAATTTACTTCGGTGACCCCATTCTATCTACGCTTCATTTATTACATTTCTAACTGGTTTGGATAACATACCATCACATTATGGAGGAACCCTATGAATTCCAATGAACCTGTTTTATTTTTGAAAAGCTTTCTGCAAAGCCCTAAACATGTCGGCAGTATCATACCCAGTTCCCGGTTTCTCGCCAGCAAAATGGTGAAGCAAGCCTCTTGGCTAGAGGCAAAAGCAGTCGCCGAGCTAGGATCGGGTACAGGTCCGATCACTCGTTATATTCATCAACAAGTACAGGATTCCACCAAAGTCCTATTGTTTGAGATGAACGAAACGATGAGGAATACTCTTCAGACGACATACCCGGAGTTCTCCTGTTATCCAGACGCCGCTCGATTGGTAGAATCTATGAATCAAGAGGGCGTTCAGCAGCTGGATTACATTTTTAGCGGATTGCCGTTTTTCAATTTTGAGCCTGAATTAAGAAATGCGTTGGTAGACCAGATCCATAAGGCACTCAAACCTGGAGGGTTATTCATCGCCTTTCAATATTCACTCCAAATGAAAAAAACATTATCCGAACACTTTTTCATCGAAAAAATAGAATTAGTGCCTTTTAATATCCCACCTGCGTTCGTTTATGTCTGTCGCAAAAAGGAAACAATTTAAACATTCCGAACGATCGTTTACACTGATGTTATCCTAATTTTTAAGGAGTGTTGAATTATGAATACCGTTCTCGTTGTTGATGATGAACCCGATATCCGGGATGTCATTCATGTCTATTTACGTAACGAAGGATATCATGTCATTGAAGCAGCCAATGGTGAGGAAGCGCTAAATATTATCAAAACAACATCGGTTCAACTCGTTATTCTGGATGTTATGATGCCCATTATGGATGGAATCAAAGCCTGCTTCAAAATAAGAGAAGTATCATCCACTCCGATTATAATGCTATCCGCCAAGGAAGAAGACATTGATAAAATCACGGGCCTGACTACCGGGGCTGATGATTACATGGTCAAACCGTTTAATCCACTAGAATTGCTGGCTCGCGTTAAAGCTCAGTTACGACGTCAAACACTGATCGGAAAACCAGAATCCAATTCACTTATCCTGATCAAGGACCTTGTCATTGATACCAGTAAACATTCTGTGAAGCTCCAAGATAATGACATTTCGCTTACACCACTAGAGTTTTCCATTCTGGTGCTGCTTGCCAGCTATCCTGGACAAGTATTTAGCTCCGAGAAAATTTACGAAACCGTATGGAAAGAACCTTACGGGTATTCAGATAATACGGTGATGGTTCATATTCGTAACCTGCGAGAGAAATTGGAAGTAAATCCGCGGGAACCTCATTACATTAAAACGGTATGGGGAGTGGGATATAAAATTGATTAAACGATTACCACAGTTTAAAAAAAAGATACAGATTAACATCCTATATCAAATGTTGATCAGTTTATTGATTTCGTTTGTTGGCTCTGTGGGTGTAAATAATATGTTAATCATAGCTGCCGCAAAAATTAGTGAAAGATTTAATTGGCCTTCGCTCCTCTACATTTTTCCTTACGTTCTAACACCAATCTTCATCGTAATTTTCACGTTAATTTTTTTGTTTTCCACACGAAAAATTGTGAGAGATCTCATTACATTAGAGCAAGGGCTTCAAATCATATCTGAAGGAAATCTGAATTATAGGGTGCCCGTTAATCGACAAGATGAACTTGGACGCGTTGCTTCCAACATCAATCACATGACAGAACAGTTAAAGCAACAGATTGCTAAAGAACGTGAATTAGAGCAATCCAAGATGGACATGATCACTGGCATCTCACATGACCTGCGTACACCGCTTACCAGCATAATTGGCTATATTGAGCTTCTCAAATCAGAATCATTTCAAGACAAAGCAGAGTATGATCGTTTCATCCAAAATACCTATAACAAAGCAACGCATTTGAAGAAGTTACTTGATGATTTATTTGAATATACGCGTCTTAACGAAGTGAACACCCAATTGGATTTGAAAAATATTGACCTCTGTCAGCTATTGGACCAATTGTTGTTTGAATTCGAACCTTTAGCTCAGGAGCATGGGATTCGTATTGAAAAAACACTCGGTAATGCTCCAATCATGGTTTCCCTGGATAGTGATAAGATCGCTCGAGCCATCGACAATCTCCTCATGAATGCACTCAAGTATTCCTTTAAACCGGGCACGATTCATGTTCGAATGAGTGTGCAGCATAATCACGTTACCATTGAAGTAGAGAATAAAGGCATACCACTAACGATAGAACAAAAAAACAGACTGTTTGATCGCTTTTATAAGGTGGATTTTTCGAGGAATAGCGAAGGTATTCAATCAGGATCTGGTCTGGGTCTTTCTATTGCGAGGAACATTGCGGATTTACATCAGGGGACTTTAACACTAAAACATACGCGTAACGTATTTATATTCCAACTAAGCTTGCCTTCTAACATCCAGTGAAACATCAATAGCAATGATAATGGAGGATACCGCGATGAAAACATCCGAACCACTTCTTTTCCTGCAAGGATTTCTGAGGAACCCCAAACGAGTAGGCAGTGTCCTCCCCAGCTCCAAATATTTGGCTAAGAAAATTGTCCAGTCTGTACGATGGGATGAGGTAAGAACCATTGCTGAGCTGGGTCCAGGAACAGGGGCCGTCACACGTCTCATAAGATCACATTTACCGAAATCTGCAACCGTGTTTTTATTTGAAAGAGACCCCAAAATGAGAAGTAATCTGAAGAAAACCTATCCTGAATTCATGTTCCATTCCAATGCATCCTATCTATTAAAAAGGATCAATCAAGAATATATCCATCAGTTGGATAGCATCATTTGCGGACTGCCATTTTTTAATTTTTCCAGAGAAATGAGACAAAACATCCTGTCACAGATCCATACAGCGCTCCGACCTGGAGGCACATTAGTGTTATACCAGTACTCCCTTCATATGAAGAAACAATTAGCTGAGTTATTTGAGATGGAGAAAATTCAATTTGTGCCCTTCAGCTTCCCTCCTGTTTTTGTATATGTTTGTCGTAAAAGACAAGATGAAGGACAACGTGTATCGATCGACTTGAGGAAGACTTGATTTATCCACTTTATATGTTTAATGTCCTGTCTTGTCCTGTGAGGATCTAATTATGCGAGTCATCATCTTACGCGGCAACAACCGCGGCATAAACGCGATGAATCGGTTTCGAGCACCAGGCATAATTAATGTCTTGCCACGCAAAAAGCCTCGATACCCTTCTTCGGCCACCTGTCCGGCTTCCATGATCGGGCCCTGCAACATCTTCGAGACACCCATACCCGAACGATCAACAAATCCGGTAGATGTCAGGCCTGGGCACAGTGCTGTCACCGTAACCCCAGTTCCGCTTACTTCATTTTCCAAAGCCTCAGTGAACGATAGCACGTATGCCTTTGTTGCATAATATACCGACATCATCGGCCCAGGGAAAAAACCTACCAACGAAGCCACATTCATCACACCGCCATGCCCACGTTGGATCATATCCGGCAAGAATAGCTTTGTCATGACGGTTAAAGCCTTGATATTCACGTCAATCATATTAACTTCTTGTTCCATATCCGTCTCCATAAATGTCCCGAACAGACCGAAGCCTGCATTATTGACAAGATAGTCAACAACAATGCCCTTTTCCTTCAACTCATGATAAATCTCCTGTGGTACCCCAGGTGCCGCTACATCTTTGGCAATAACCGTCGCCTGAATGCCATACTTTTTCCGATACTCCTGAGCTAGACCCTGTATTTTACCCTCACTTCGTGCTACCAGCACAATATGATGTCCACCTTTGGCAAACCGATCAGCTAACTCTTTACCGATCCCACCCGATACCCCTGTGATTAGAACTGTCTTTATCATATCGTGACCTGCCTCTCTTTTCTATAACATATGTTTCATCTGGAACATCAATTAGAATGAACATTCTATAATAGTAAAAAAATAGACTACCTTAGTATGAGTTCCATGGATAGCATCGCTATACGAAGCAGTTTTTCCTTGGTCATCGAAGTCTTGGCCATCCCCCTTAACCCAATGCTTACGTTATGCAGATATTCCGCCAATACCTCGGCGTTGTACTCCGTTGTGAATTCACCTTCTTGCTGTCCCCACACCATAATGTCCTTGATTAGTTTCTCCGTATTTGCAAACATCTCCGTCGATCGGTGGTTCATGTCTTTATCACGTGCCGCCAATTCTACCGTCGAATTAACAATGAAGCAACCTGATGCTGGAGATTCCTCTCCATGAATTAAAGAAAGAAATATAAACTGAAGTGCTTCCGTTGCCGTTTTAGAACGCTTTACGCCTGCTGCAAGAGCGGAGCTGATTTTGTGATCATACAGATCTACTGACTTTAGAAACAAGGTATGTTTGTCACCAAATGTGTCATACAAGCTTTTACGATGAATTCCCATATGATTAACCAGATCCGTCATAGACGTCTTCTCATAACCTTGTTCCCAAAAAAGTCTCATCGCTTTATCCAGTACAACAGACTCTTCGAACTCTTTGCCTCTCGCCATTGCCTTCCCTCCTGTTCAGAAAACGAACATTAAATAGCATGAGCATGATCTTAACGAGCCTTTAAAAGGTAACAATGACTTTGCCCTGAGAGTGACCCGTTGATACTTTAATCAATGCCTTTTCAATGTCATCAAACGTATACGTAGAATCGATCGAAGGTTTAATGTCTTCTTTTTCTACAAGAGCTGTAATCTCTTGCAATTGAACTCCACTGGAGTGCACGAATAAAAAACGATATTCATTTTGATTCTTACGCGCTAAAGAATCCAGGCGTGCACCTACGAGACCAAACAATGCTCTTTTCCACAACGGGAATTGACTGTCCACTGCAAAGCGATAATTGGGTCCTGCCTTCAAAGAGACTAATTTCCCCTGTGGTTTCAAAATGCTCAGTTCATCTTTGATCTCGTCCGCACCCAAGGTATCGATCACATAATCAATATTCGACAGAATATCAGCATACTGCTCGGTCTTATAATTAATGAATTTATCTGCTCCAATGGATAAAGTACGTGCTCTGCCCCGTTCACTGCCACTTGTAATCACCGTTAATCCCATAGACTTGGCAATTGGGATAGCCATCGCACCGAATCCCCCGGTTCCGCCAGGAATAAACAACTTTTTATTCGGTTCCGCTCGGAGCACATCATGCAATGCTTGATACGCGGTCAAGGCAGTAAGGGGTACTGCAGCAGCTTCGATAAAAGATAGATTTTCAGGCATCATGGATAAAGCATCCTCATGTACAGCCGCATATTCAGCAAAAGCACCAATTTTATTCAGAGGTAACCTTGTATAAACCTTATCACCCACTTTAAAATTCAAAACATCATCACCGACAGCTTCAATGACACCCGATAATTCATTCCCTAAAGTTAAAGGTAACGCATAGTCGGCAATCATCCGAACACTGCCATTCATATTCAAGATATCCAGTGGATTTACACCCGCTGCTTTTACTCTGACAAGAACCTCATGGCTCTGGATCTGAGGTGTCGCAATATCATTAATTTCCACCTGGATTTTTTTAGAGTATTTCTGTATTTGAGCTGCTCTCATCATTTATCCTCTTCCTTTGCTTATAGACTACATAAGTTGAACTAAAGATTATTTACACTGATACTACGATGACAGAACAACCTTCCAATCGCTGTTATCGTGTAAATAAGTAGTTCAACTTATGTAGGAACATGGTGCGCAATCTTCAGTTGTACGCCATGCTCCATACTTGTGCTAGTGTAGCCCCTCTTGCGACTTTAATTCTTCCAACGTAGGGTAATCCGTGTAGCCCTTACTTCCCAATCCAAAGAATGTTGTCGGATCTGCTTCATTCAGTGGCGCACTTTGTTGAAGTCGTTCCACCAAATCTGGATTAGCTAAGGACCATACACCCACAGGTACCACATCAGCGAGACCACGATCTAAATCGACACTGAGATCCTCCAACGTTCTTCCAGCCCGATTGACCAGCAATGGATTTTTCCAGATCGAACGAATGTCTTGGAGCAGGTTCTCATCTCCAAGATGCATAACATGAAGGTAAGCCAAATCCAATTGAGCTAATTCTTTTACAAGGTAGCGATACAGATCAGGACCTTGTTCGCCATCTTGAATTCCACCCAGCGGTGTCCCTGGTGAGATGCGGAAGCCTGTTCGTTCTGCCCCTATTTCCTCCACAATGGCTTTGGTTACTTCAATCGCGAAGCGAGCACGATTTTCTATAGATCCGCCATACTCATCCGTACGTGTATTCGAATTTTCACCGAAGAACTGGTTGATCAAGTAACCATTGGCCCCATGAATCTCAACGCCATCCGCCCCTGCTTCGATCGCTGCGGCTGCTGCTTTTCGGAAATCGGCAATGGTCGTTTGAATATCCTCCTGACTCAATTCACGGGGAACGGGGATATCCTGCATCCCTGTAGCCGTAAACATTTCTACACCCGGTGCGATTGCTGATGGAGCAACCGGTTGACGATGATGCGGGGTATTGTCCGGATGTGACATGCGACCCGCATGCATTAATTGGATATATACATATCCGCCAGCTTCATGCACCGCATCCGTTACCTTTTTCCATCCTTCAATATGCTTATCGGTGTAGATGCCAGGTGACCATAAGTAACCCTGTCCATCATCGGAAGGTTGTGTTCCTTCCGTAATCAGGAGTCCCATCGTTGCGCGTTGAGCATAATAAAGTGCCGCCAACTCTCCAGGTGTACCATCTTCTTGTGCTCGACTGCGTGTCATAGGTGCCATTGCTAGTCGATGAGGCAATTCCATGTTGCCAATCTTTGTTTTACTCCATATCATTTCCAATTGAATGTACTCCTCTTCTTATTTGAGATTTTGTAAATGTATCCTCTGGATTCTGCTGTATTAATTCAATTCTGAAATCACCGGGTAGATTGCACCTGTCAGCTGAAAATCATAGTTCTGATCTACAATCCCTACAACCACTTCATTGTGATCATACAGATCGATCATGAAGCCTGCCATTTCTTTAGCTGTGTGATATTTGGGCATATTCGCTTTGTAATCAAATCCTTCAGCATCTATTGATTTTTGCACAAATTCTGTTTCCGTGATCGCTGGTGCCAGGATCTTCGCTTTTAGTTTTGCACCTTTCAGTTCCAGTTCTTTGGCAAGACCTTCTGTGAAGGCACTAACGTAGTATTTCGATGCAGAATAAGCAACACTGCCTACAGCAATGGCATATCCGAGTGCGGATGAGACGTTGATCAATTGAGTGCCTTCCACATTCGCATAATCTCGCACATACAGTGTAGATAGAATGGTCAAAGATTCGATGTTAACACGCAGCATCGTCTCCACTTTATCCAAATTCTGTTCAGCAATGAACGAGCCTTCTCCGAGCCCTGCATTATTGATCCAAGTCTCAATTTCATATTCCTTCAAATCGTTATAAAGCGTGTACGCCTCTGCGCTAACAGACAGGTCGCTTGTATGAACGATAACATTTACTTTAGGGTCGATACCCTGAATAGTTGATTTAAGTTCTTCAAGCTTATCCAATCTTCTAGCTACCAAAATCAAGTTTTTGCCCCGTGCTGCAAATGCCAATGCTGTTTCATATCCAATTCCTGAACTTGCTCCTGTAATCACTGTGTATTTCATCATATTCTCTCCCTTATATTCTTTAGATTAGTGTACTTTTGTTTCAAGAACGATCATTCTTTAATGTGTAAAAAAACTAGTTAGATCTAACTTGCTGTTAGCATATCATTTCTAGAACGATCAGTAAAGAATTATTTTATATGTAGAAAACATGTTTGGAACTTACTTAAATGAGAAGAGAAACGCTATATAAACCATTTTATATCATAAATTAAGAATTCCTATATCGTTTCACTCCTTCAATTTAAGCAGCACTAACTTTTCCTTCATTGGTTAATCTAATGTCAGGCCAATGGCCATAAGTATAACCATCAACCTTTCCTGGCTATGCTAATCTGAATTCGACATCATCCATCCCAGAAATTCTCCAAACGAATCGGATACCTTTTCAACCTCTTCAAATTCAGGCTCACATCCACGGACAATAGCCCCACTGTCGGTTGTTAAGTCAATGGCATAGAAGGAATATCCATCTTCCACAGACATTACGATCGGCAAGTGATGATCCCACCAGGCCGTTATCTCTAACTGCCAAATAGAATCACCCTCTGCTGCCTCCAAACTAAGCATTTCAAATTCATTCCATTGGAATGCGGTCTCCGTGCTATTGTTGAACTCAGCCTCACAAATAAACCAGGTTTTCTCATCCGGTGCAACGCATTTTTCAACTACATTTAGAAATTCTAAATATTCATCTGGAAGTCCTTTATATCTTGAAGTAACGCTGCTGTTTAAATGTGACTGCGAACCGGATTTACTCATTATGTCCCAGCCCTTTTCCCCTGCCCAAGTCATAAATTCCCTAAAGTGATTGTTTCCTTTTCCATTATTCATTTCCAAATTATACACCTGCCCATCAGCTTAAGAGATAGAAACTATATCACCTATTCGGGATTTGAATGGAAAATCCCTGCTGTCGTGCTTCAAAGAGAAAGACAAAAAGACTGGGAACATGGCCCGAGAAAAGCGGCAACCAGGTTCCAGCCTTTGGTGAGTTGCGGAAAGTTAATTTTAGTTAGGGACAGTTAATTGGGAAATGGACAGGAATTATTAGTTAGTTAGTTAAATATCCGCTGTCTCATCGCCTCAAACAACAAAATCGTTGCCGCCATTGCCGCATTAAGTGACTCAGCCTGTCCTTGCATCGGAATCGTAATCGCATCATCCACCAAACGTGCCGTAGAATCCGAGATACCCTTGCCTTCGTTACCAATCACAAGCCATACCGACTGCGTAAAATCATAACTATAACATGAATGCTCTGCCTGCAAAGAAGTACTTACCAGCTTCACGCCTGCAGCCTTCGCTTCGGGAAGCAAGGATTCCAACTGGCCCTCCACAATGGGCAAATGAAACAATGACCCCATCGTCGAACGAATCGTCTTCGGGTTATATACATCAGCACAGCCAGCACCAAGTACAACCCCCGCGGCTCCAGCTGCGTCCGCACTACGGATGATTGTCCCCACATTCCCTGGGTCCTGCACCCCATCCAGTACAACAACAAGCCCACGCGCTCCGGTAATTAGGCTTTCCAGTGGCTCACTGCCTTTACGCACAATCGCGAATACAGGCTGTGGAGTCATTGTATCCGTACATTTGGCGATAACCGCTGGAGATACACTGACCCACTCCACACGCTGAAGCGGGTTTTCAAGCCCTGCAAGCTCAATCGGCACGCCTTGCTCTCCGTCGTACACGATGCACTCCAGATCTGTCCCGGCACGCAGTGCTTCCTGTACCAGATGAATGCCCTCAATGATATATTTATGTTGACGGGTACGATGCTTTTTCTCCAGCAACTGCGCCCATTCTTTTACACGTGTATTTTGCGGTGATACAATATCCATCTTTCCATCCTTCCCATCTGCATCCATCACTTCGGATACGCAAGCTCCATTTTCGTCAAATGATCCTTGTGACCCACAATGATCAGCACATCTCCAGCTTCGATCCGATCCTCAGCGTACGGCGAGATGTTCATCGAATTCCCACTGCGAATCGCCATCACGTTACACCCAAAACGTGCACGGATGTTTAATTCCATCAGATTTTTACCGATCATTTGCTCGGAGGCTCTCATCTCCAAAATGCTGTAATCCTCAGATAACTCGATGTAATCCAGTATATTAGGCGAGGTCAGATGATGGGCTACGCGTAGTCCCATGTCCCGCTCAGGATAGATGACTTTATCCGCCCCAATCTTCTGCAATACCTTACCATGAAGCTCATTTTGGGCTTTTACGATCAGCACCGGTACACCCATATCTTTCAATATCAGGGTTGTCAGAATGCTTGCCTGAATATCTTCACCAATCGCCACAACGACAACGTCGAAATTCCGTATGCCCAGCGCACGCAGCGCTTCTTCATCTGTTGAATCTGCCGATACCGCATGGGTCACCACATTGGACATTTCCTGGGTCCGTTGCTCGTCCGCATCAATTGCCAGCACGTCAAATCCCATGCCACTCAGTGCATTGGCAACACTTGATCCGAACCGTCCCATGCCAATTACGGCATACTGTTTCTTGGCCATTAGGGTCTTAACCTCCCGCTGCACTTCAGCATGACGCATCATTACGGATACCCATGCTAACGTAAATAATCCTTCGTAGTATACCACAAAGCCTGATAAACTTGAATGCGTTAGCGCTTCCCAGGGAACAGTATTAGAGCAGCCGAATATACGAGGAGGGAATTGCGATGCCCATTACATTAAGCCTGCGTGAAGCGATTGTTCATAAAGTTCATGACAAGAGTGATGATCAGCTCCGGGAGATGATTGAAGGTTCAGTAGATGGACCGGAAGCTGCATTACCTGGACTTGGCGCCATTTTCGAGATGATCTGGAAGAACACAGAACCTGCCAAGCAGGAAGAACTCATTCAAATCGCGCAGGAGCATCTGCACACCATTCCCGTTCAACCGCTTCGCTAAGTGAAGCATTGGAGGGTAAGGTAACCATCATTACGTTTGTTCTGTCTGCAAAAGAAAGCTTTCCCTTATTCGGCTGGATCATACCCGCCTCCAGGTAAGGTGTATAGCAATAGATCCCTCCGCCAATTGGCGGAGGGATCTTATTTTTAACAAACTATCTCATCACATGAGCTTGTCACGTTTAACTAATTTTTTAACAATTCCCACGAAATACTTTTGTCTTCACTTAAGGCGCAGTCTCCAGGAATTGAGCTGTAGGATTTTTATCCATAGCCGTTCTCATTGCGTACTCATTTTCGAAGAGCACTACATAATTTCCTTTTTTATCTTTTACAAGCGCAGAGTTAATCCGGAATTTGCTTGGGTCCAGATTCTCGTCCACGATCCAGCGAGCGAACTGATAAGGCATGCGTTGTAATAGTACGTCTACCCCATACTCGCCTTTCATCCGGTATTCAAATACCTCGAACTGAAGTTGACCAATTACGCCGAGGATAGTCTCGTCGAAACTTGCCGTCTGGAACACCTGAATGGTTCCTTCCTCCGTCAACTGATCAATTCCCTTTTGGTACTGTTTATGTTTCAATGCATTTTTCACAGTAACTTTGGCGAAAATCTCTGGGGAGAACGTTGGCAATTCCTCAAAAATAACTTCGCTGCCTTGGCTCAGTGAATCGCCAATCCGGAAAATACCCGGATCGAACAAACCGATAATATCGCCAGCATATGCCTCTTCGACAATATCCCGGTCTTGTGCCAGGAATTGCTGTGGCTGTGACAGCTTGATTTCTTTGCCCACACGAGTATGCTTCACACTCATTCCACGTTGGAACTTGCCTGACACAATACGAAGGAACGCAATACGATCCCGGTGTGCCGGGTTCATGTTTGCCTGAATCTTGAACACATAACCGCTGAATTTTTCATTCGTTGGCTGAATCTCTCCTGCCGTACTGCGACGTGGTTCAGGCTTCGGTGCCAGTTCCAGGAAGTTCTCCAGGAAAGTCTGTACGCCGAAATTGTTAATCGCACTACCGAAGAATATAGGTGTCAATTCGCCGCGTTGAACTTTCTCCATGTCGAATTGGTCGCCCGCGATATCCAGCAACTCCAGATCCTGACACAATTGATCATGCAGGTATTCTCCTGCCATCTCACGGATAATCGGATCTTTGTAGCCATCTACCTTTTGTACTTTGATCGTTGAGTGATCGTCCCCTTGGAACAACTCCACCTGATTTTTCATCCGGTCATAGACACCACACAGCTCGCGACCTGTACCAATAGGCCAGTTCATCGGAACCGAACGAATACCCAGTACATTTTCAAGTTCTTCCATCAGGTCAAATGGGCTTTTACCCTCACGGTCGAGTTTGTTGATAAACGTAAAGATTGGAATGCCGCGCTTCGCACATACCTGGAACAACTTGATCGTTTGTGCCTCGACACCTTTTGCCACGTCAATCAACATCACCGCGCTATCGGCAGCCGTCAGTGTACGATACGTATCTTCACTGAAATCCTGGTGACCCGGTGTATCCAAAATGTTGACGCGATGATCCAGATAATCAAATTGCATTACGGAAGAGGTAACCGAGATCCCCCGTTGTTTCTCAATTTCCATCCAGTCACTTGTTGCGTGTTTGCTGGCTTTCCGAGCTTTTACCGTTCCCGCAAGGCGAATCGCGCCCCCGAACAGCAACAGTTTCTCGGTTAATGTAGTTTTACCCGCATCCGGGTGAGAGATAATGGCAAACGTCCGGCGTTTGTCCACTTCCTGTTGAAGAATATCATTTGCAGCTTTGCTCATAGGTTTAATCCCTTTCGTCCGTTCATTCACGTTAATCCGGCATAGCCGGTCCATCATTCAATCTTTATGCAATCCGGCGAGGCCGGTTGATTGTACATCAGTTTTTACGTACTAGGTATTTACACACTAGATTAATTTTACACATTTACAATGGAGTTCATCCTCCTCAAATCTGTGCTTTCATGTATACCGTGAACTGCTTCTTAACCCAACTCTCCTATTGTACCATAATCTGTACCGAAAATAACCGATTACTACCGCAGATTCTTCTCTTTTCCCTTGCAAAAAAAAAGCACCCTTCAGCCATTTCCATGGCATCCAGGCACTCCTCATTCATTTTTATTTATCGGTTTTAGAAAATCAATGCATCCAGCGCGTATTGTCCGCCACCTGTCAATGCCAGCGCTACACCAATCACCAGAATCGCGAGATTATATTCGAATCCGTTCTGTGTGGACCAGTATCCGTTCGCGCCATGGACTTTCACAATCGCAATGACCATCGTCAATGCAATCAGAATGCCACCTACTGGTGTAAGCAGACCCAAAGCCAACAGCAATCCGCCACCGAATTCCGCGAGTCCAGCCAGCAACGCCACCAATGCACCGGGCTTCATGCCCATCGACTCAAACCAGCCACCTGTACCCTTGATCCCGTAACCTCCGAACCAACCAAACAGCTTTTGAGCCCCGTGCGCCATGAACGACAATCCAATCACCAAACGAATCAACAACAATCCTACATCCAACATCATTTTCTTTTTCCTCCATTCGATATATACAAAATAGTATTCTTAGATTAAAGATATTATGCACATTTTTTCTTCATGATTCTCTGTGACGCAAACCCCTTCAACTGGTTTACATTTTATCTCATGAATGATAACTTATCCGAAACGTTTGCCCGAATGAAGTTTGTCATTTGCGTAACTCTTTAACTCATGTGTTGAGTATAAGTTACATACTTACTTTTTGTCAACAACTTAATTTAAATTACTTATTTCCTTATGATGGATACCTACCTTTTCCCCCACTAAAAAGCCTGGGTACACCGCAAAATTTGCGATTTCCCCAGGCTCAGTCATGTTGTGTATGTTGTTAATACTGTTGTTAATGACCTTACCCTAACCATTCACTTGCCAGATCACGCTGTCCTCGTCCTGACCATTCACCGGCCACCAGTGGAATCCATCCTGCTCCAGTAGCTTATCTGTCGCTTCTGGTCCCCAAGTTCCAGCAGGGTACGTATGAAGCTCTCCTTGATTCTGCCCCCAGGCTGCTGCGATCCGATCCACAAAAGACCAGGCTGTTGCCACTTCATCCCAACGGGTGAAGTACGTAGAATCCCCTTCTGCTGCATCGTGCAGCAGACGTTCATACGCTTCAGGCGAGTTAATTCCAATCATGCAGCTCTGACAGAAATCCATTGCGAGTGGCTGAATCTCAGAATCCGAGCCTGGCTTCTTGGCATTGATTTTGATATATATGCCTTCCATCGGATTCACCCGAATGACCAGCAGATTCGGCTCCAATTTATACTTTTTACCAAGGTACACGTTGTTTGGCATCGACTTGAACTCAACTACGATCTCGGTTGTTTTCACCGGAAGACGCTTGCCTGTCCGAATGTAGAATGGAACACCCGCCCAGCGGAAATTATCCACGAATACACGTGCTGCAAAATAAGTTTCCGTATTCGACTGCGGATCAACCTTGTCTTCCTGACGATACCCCGGAAGCTGCTTGCCACGGTACTCCCCTTCGGCATACTGCCCCCGTACAACGTTGTTGCTCACTTCCTCATCCGAAGTAAAGGCTCGCAATGAACGCAATACCTTCACCTTCTCATCCCGAATGTCCTCCGGGAATAGGCGACTCGGCGGTTCCATCGCAATCATTGTCAGCATCTGAAGCATATGGTTTTGCCCCATATCACGGAGTGCTCCGGAGTGATCATAATAACCGCCACGTTCTTCCACGCCTACCGTCTCACCCAGCGTAATCTGAACGTTGGCAATATGTTTGTTATTCCAGAGCGGTTCAAAAAAAGCATTTCCGAAGCGGATCACTTCGATATTTTGCACCATTTCCTTGCCCAGATAATGATCAATCCGATAGATTTCCTCTTCACGGAATACCTCACGAATCTGCTCATTCAAATGTTCGGCCGATTGCAGATCATAACCAAATGGTTTTTCGATCACCAAACGGTTCCACCCCTGACTTTCCAACATACCACCGTCCCGCAAACTGTACGAGACACTACCAAACAGCTCAGGTGCCAGTGCCAGATAGAACAGTCGATTCCCCGGCGTGTTAAACTTCGATTCCAGATGCTCTGTCTGCGCACGCAGCTCTTTGAATCCTTCCACATTATTGATATCCAGTGCTTTGTATTCAAAATGATCGACAAAAGCGTTCCACTCATCAGGTTCCCCCGCTGGATAACGGCAGAACTCTTTAATGGATTCATAGATGTCTTCCCGGAATTCTTCTGGGGACCTCGGACGACGTGCTACGCCAATAACCGCAAAGTCTTCGGCAAGCTTGCCTTCACGGTAAAGACTGTAGATAGCCGGAAACAGCTTCCGGCGGGCCAAATCACCCGTTGCTCCAAAAATGAAAAATACTGCGCCTGGTGTCTGTACTTCATCTTGCAATTGTTTTTCAACCATGGGCTCCTCTTTCTTCCGGGAAGATAACTTTCACGCTCTCCCCGAGCTATGTAATGGTGTTATATATGCACGACATACAACTGTCAATTACCAGCAAGTTCCTTCTTGGATGTGATGCCATTTTAGCATATCAACTGAACGGATGCACTATTTCAAACTCATTTTTCTGATAAAGATTCTCAATATTGGGTCCTAATTCATGAAAAATCCATCCCTTAGTATTCAATCGTAATCACCGGAAACCCCACTGTAATTCGATTATCGACCTCGTCTCCAACCTGGTGAACTGCGAGTTGCATATTCAACATGTGCGAGCCACTCTTGATCGATAGGGGCAGCTCAACCGCCTTATAAGAGACACTTGCAGTGCCTGCATCTGTATAACGTTCGACGGAGGCGATATCCACCTTTGTGGACAGCTGTTTTTCGATCAGTTCCAGTTGCTGACTCGCATCATGTTCAGTAGCAGTAACTGCTGTACCTTGCACAGACATATTCCAGCTTGCCTTCATCCCTGAGTCTACAAGCAGTTGACCGATCTGTTCATGTACTGTCATTAATGCCTTCCGATCCATGTGTGCATCCCCTGAAAGTTGTACAATGGCGTAGTATCCGTTGTCTCCTGTATCGACGACATTGACCAACATGCCTGCACCTCCAGTAGCCGTATCGACAATCTCTTCACTGCGGTAAACATCATGGCCCGTCTGGCGTACCCGCACAGGTGGTTCAAGTCCCAAGTGACTTGCCAGTAACACGGCCTGCGCTTGTGCATCTCCCTTGCCTTCTCCTTGCCATTTAATAACTAGACGATCCACATTATCAATCACACTGTCAGCAGTATAGATTAACTGTTCCAGTTGGGCAGCTTTGGATTCGTTCTTCTCTGCGTATACCTGTGTCACACCAATAAGAATTATGATAGCTATTGCCAAGATACCTGTTGTCATCCATCGATTTAACATTTGAATCCCCCGCTTCTTTCTTGCATTCTATGAATCTATCAACAGCATGCCCCTTTCGCATATTTGCTATACTTCTTCTGCACACAACAAAAAAGCCCCACCCGCCACTTGCATGGCACATCGGAGCTTTCATTTATAATTTTCTATATAAATTGAACTACACAATATTTACACTCGCCACTCCGCTGACAGAACAACCTTCCGATCGCTGTTATCCCCAGATTTTTTTTGATTCTTTTTATAAAGGGTAAATCCAGGGATAAAGGCGAAGTTTATGCTTCCGAAGTAGCTTTCTTTCAGAAAGCTTTTAGCTTCGCTTCTTCAGGTTCTTTCTGTCCTCTCCGTTTTGTGTAAATCTTTAGTTCAATTTATATAAATCATCTCTTATCTATACTTCCGCACATTAATGCACGGTTCTTTGGCTTAATGATGTTATTGCATATAGTTCTTGTTATTACTCTGCAAGTCCATTTTTATAAGCATAGATCGCGGCCTGTGTACGGTCGTCTACGCCCAATTTTGCCAGTAGGTTTGTAACATGGAACTTGACTGTTTTGATACCAATGATCAGATCATCAGCGATGTCCTGATTCGATTTACCTTTGGCGAGCAACCGGAGCACATCCATTTCACGGTCTGTTAATTCATCGTGCAAAGGAGCTGCTGCCTGTGGCTGCCGGAAGCGATTCATCATTTTCGAAGCCACCTGTGACTCCAGAACGGATTGCCCGCGAGCGGCTGCGCGAATCGCATCTGCCACTTCATTGGCTCTTGATGTTTTCAACAGATAACTGAATGCACCTGCTTCAATGACAGGATACATTTTTTCATCATCCAGGTAACTGGTCAATACAATGACTTTGCACTCAGGATACATTTTAAGTACCTGACGAGTAGCCTCAATGCCGTCCATTCCTTCCATAACCAGGTCCATCAGAACAACATCAGGCTTATATTCCTGTGCAAGCCGAATGCCTTCCTCTCCACTACCTGCTTCACCAACAACTTCAATTCCATCTTCGGTATCCAGTACCGCTGCAAGACCAATACGTACCATCTCATGATCATCCACGAGCAACACTTTGATCGACGTTTCCGTCTCCGTTTCGACTTCCGGTTCCATTGACATGTTCTTCCTCGCTTTCATCGTTCATCAAAGGTATCGTAATCTCAATCCGCGTTCCCTTACCAGGCGCTGTTACAAAATGTATGGCCCCGCCAATCTCCGTAACACGTTCACGCATGTTAGCCAGACCGTAAGAAGCTTGTTTATTCTCATCCAGATCAAAGCCTTGCCCATCATCACGAATCAATACCCGGATCGCATCAGTACGACGCTGGATCCGTATCTCCATTTTTTCCGCTTTTGCATGCCGTAACGTATTGGACATAGCCTCCTGAACGATCCGGAACAGATGATTCTCGATGCCTTTGATCAGATCAATGTCTTCGTCCATTTCGAGCACAATGTCCATGGGTACTTTTGTTTTCAGTTCCATCACCAGATCACGCAGACCTTGTTCGAGATGTTTACCCTCCAGATAGACTGGACGCAGATGTAACAGTAACGCACGCATCTCGGACTGGGCTACCGAAGCCATCTCCTCAATCAAAGCCACCTGCCGCTGAGCACGTTCAAAATCCTTCTCCATCTTCCGTCCAACGGCCGTTGCTGTCATGGATATCGCGAACAATTGTTGCGATACCGCATCATGCAGTTCCCGTGCCAAACGTTGCCGCTCTTCCACAATAGCCGTAATTCTGGCTTGTTCAGCAAGCTGTGCATTATGAGTAGACAATCGCTGGAGCGTAGATATCTGATCTTCCCACTTTTTGCCGATTCGTCCGAGTTGCTCACTTAAACGGCCCACATCATCATCGCCCAGATCAGGTACAGTGCGTGATAGAGAGCCCTTCTCCCACAGTAGAAGTGTTTCCCGCAGCAGTTCGAGCCGGCGTTTAACCCGGTAACTCTGATAGAACCCAAAGACCGCACCGATTCCAATCAGAAGCAGCAATAAGGCCAGACCCGATTGAATCAGATGACGCCAACCTGTAAACGGAGCAAGATAACCATATGTATACAATACATACAAAATAACAGCGAGCACAATGAAAACCAGGAGGATCCCTTCACCCATACTTCGGGTTACCATGTCGGTATGTCGTTTTGTCTTCATCGGGGTCTCCTCCTTCTCTTCATCTATTTTACTACGGATTACTGATGTTTAGGTCGCCAACAATATAAGAAATGACAAATTTTGCTTTATGTTCACTGGATTCATATCCAGGCGTTCTCCATACTAATTTGTTCATCATACCGCTATCTTGTTCTCCAAGAAGATTAATCCGGCCGAAAAGAACCGATGCTTCAATCTCCACACCATAATCTTCTGGTAGTGTAAGGCGAACATTACCCATAACTCCTTGCAGCAGCACAATTGTTTGTTTCTCCTCCGGAATTGAAAGAGATAGATCCGCGTTAACCTCACCTATGGCATGCCACAGACTCATACTACGTAACGTCCAGGATGATTGATCCCAGTAGTACCGAGCCATGAAATTCTGTTTCTTCATAACGCCTTCGTCCAGATGAATCTTTTTGTTTTTCGAATAAAAGTAAGCTAAAGAAGCCAGTACAATCAAAAATACAATCATTAAATTATCCAGCAATAACAGTGCCGCACCAATGCCAAGATACCGATGACCTTTGCGGGTATCCCCATTGCGGACTTGAAGCATTCCAACCGTTAACAGAATCAGTGCGGCAGCGGTCAGGAAGTTAATATTGTCATTCAATAACATCATTGTGCCAATAATCATAATGACAACTGCAAGCCATTTACTCTTTTGATTCATCCCCGCCGCACCTCCTCTGTAAGTTAATCTCTCTTTATTCAACGGAAAAGCCATACCAGGCAATGAAGTCCTGTATGGCTTAACTTTTGTTCTACCAACCGTACATTATACACGATTTATAGAATATCATATTGTCCACTAAGCGAACAGTTATTCTTTTGAAGTTCCGTTCGCTTCATTCTTGGAACCATTGCCCATTTTATTTTTGAGGGCTTGTAATTGCTGATCCACTTTGAATTGTTTTTCCACATCTACAGGATTCGTATACGTGGATGATGTGTTGCGATAAGGTGCACGAGCTACGTCAGCTTCAGCTTCCAGCTGCATGATTTTCTCTTCCATGCGGTGGAATCCAAGTGATGCGCCGCCACTTTCGATCGAATGCAAGCTGTTGATGGAAGACATTTGTTTTTTAGCTTTTGCCATTTGTGCACGGGATACAAGTTCATTACGTTTGTTACGCATTTTGTAGAACTCATCTTTCATATCATGCAACTGTTGCAACAGATCTTTTGCTTGTGCTTCGGACTGTGCATGCAGTTCGCTGTACTCCGTAATTTTTTGATCAAAGTAGATTTTCTCTTCCAACAATTTGCGTGCCACTTCTTCCTGACCGTTAGACAGAGCAGCTTCTGCTTGGGACTCACGTTGTACCGAAGTACGCTCCGCTTCATCCAAACGTTGTTTCATGCGGCGCTCATTTGCCATTTGTTTAGCAACAGTTACCTCTGCCTCATGAATCTCAGCCTCCATATCACGCAAGTACTGGTTCAACATTACAATCGGGTCCTCTACTTTATCCAACATATCATTTACCGATGCTTTCGTCATATCCTTAATCCGTTTAAATACTCCCATTTTACTTTTCTCCCTTCTCGTAACGAGATAATTTTTGGCGAAGCTCTTCAACTTCTTTTTTCAGTGCTTTTTTCTCGATATCTTTCATCATGGAATCAAGTTCACTTTCTTGCGGTGCTCCTGCTCCGTAGGCGTTGTTGTCATAAGAACGGGGACCAGATTGAGGTCTGCCGTTGAATCCAGGGCCGGGACCGAAGTTACCAGGACCTTGTTGGTTGTGATTATTTTGAAAAGGACCTCTTGGTGGCTGATGATCATAGTTGTCGTATCCTCTGCCAGGACCAGGGCCTTGGCCCGGACCGTAGCCATATGGATCATAAGGCGGATACGGTTCTTTTGGTACCACCAGTGCTGCAATAAAGTATATTAACAACGACGTGCCGCCAGTTACGAAGATACTGATAACAAAGATGATACGCAGCAGGGTGGAATCCATTCCGATGGTTTCGGAAATTCCGCCGCACAAGCCGGTTAACATCCGGTCACGCGTTGAGCGGTATAATTTGCTCATGTGCTTGCTCCTTTCGTTTACTTGTATCCTCTTACGTTGGAATCATAAGCATATGGATCAACGTGATTGGATTCCTTTGGTACCACCAATGCAGCGATGAAGTAGATCAACAATGATGTACCTCCCGTAGCGAAAATACTGATGAAGAAAATGATACGTAGCAGCGTGGTACTCAATCCGAGATTTTCAGAAATGCCACCGATCAAACCTGTTAGCCTTCGATTACGCGCCGAGCGGTATAATTTATTCATTGTGACTACTCCTTTCTGTCATTGTTCAATTTCTGTCTTAAGCGTTCCAGTTCCTTATCCAGCGTAGAGGATGACATGCTGCCAGTCACTCCTGAACCATCTTGATTCATCCGCCGGATATCGCGGAGACTTTGTGCTTCATATTCGAGATCAGAGACTTGATCATCCAGTCGGTTAAACATACGGGGTACATTCTGACCGTTGTGATTGCCTCTCTGGTTCATACGTTGCTGTAACTGAATCGTCTGCATACGAGCGTAGTAATATTGGCGTTTGCTGTATACATTCTGATATTCAACCTTCAGCTGGTCGATCTGTTCATCCAACTCCTGTAATGCCGCATAACTTTGTGCATACAATTCATTGTATTGTTCCATTTTTTCCTCGTGGAGGATTTTCTCCTGCAAGGCCAGCTTAGCGAGATGTTCTTCCCCTGCTTTCAGAGCCATGGAAGCCTGTTCTTCCCGTTTGTTCACCATACCTGCTGCCTGATCGGCTTGTTGTTTCATTTGTCTGGTATGGCTTGCATATTGATGACGAAGTTTCTCGGCTTCACCGATGTCTTGGCGGGTCGAGACCAGGAACTGATCAATCAGTTTGACTGGGTCCTGACTTTGCTCCAAATGTTCGTTCAGATTGGCTACGGTAATATCCCGCATTCGACGAAATACACTCATTATGTTCTGTCCCTCCTTTTCATAATCGTGAAAGCTTAGTACCGACCACGACGACTGCGGTTATTGCTTAGCATTGAGATACCAAAGATGATTAACCCGATCGCGATGATCGGTCCGATCAACCATGCCAGTTTACCCATCAGTGAGATGATACCGATGATGAGAACAATCCAGCCAAGCATCACATTCCCTCGTTTAACTCCGTAGTATCCCAGTGCAATCATCAGGACCGGAATCAGATAACCCATTAAGTGTCCAAGAAGTGGAGTTAACTTTCCGAAGAGGAGTAGTGCACCCAGCGCAATCAATACAATCGCCCAGCCATTTCCCTTATTCAATCTCATAATTGTTGTTCACCGCCCTTTCCATTCGTTCCTTTTAATGTGTTGAGTCATTTGTTCGTTTGTTTCTTGTTTTTTTGTTTCCGTGTTTCTTGTTTAACCTTATGTCCTTATTCTAGGGGATTCCGCGACTTTTCAAAACAGACCGTGGACGGTTTTTCATCCTAGACTCAGGTCGGGGATCTAGTTGGACCTTTGACTGTCCCTATATAAGACCAACGTTCCACCTAAGCTGAATAGCACTCCAAGATACCTTCTATTACCCGTATACAGGCTCTACTTCACCCGATATCACCAGGTAGAGAGAATGATGTCCATGTCTCTATTTACGTTCACACTGCAATTTCGTTTCTCATGATTCCGTATTGGATAGTCATTCCAAGCCGTTTCTCTAACCTTTTCTGCAAAATCATCTATCAGCAATCCCTTATCTCTACTTCTATACTCTCTTATGAAATTACTTTTTTATCCAAATAAACAAAATTTAGATTGTTCTATATGTAAGCGTTTACTAAAATAGAAAGTGTTACTATTTCTAATGTCAGGGGTGGAACTGAAACTGTGCGACCAACCAGCTATCTCCATAAAATGATCATCTTCGGAATCCTGTTAAGCACCCTGCCCATTTTGTTAACGGGAATTGCCGCATTTATCTATTCATCAAACCAAACAGAGCTGCATCGTACGCTGGCCAACAGACAGTTGCTGGAACAAATGCAATCCAACGTTGAGCACAAACTCGCTACAGTTAGTTATATGCTTGATCAGGCCGTTCGCTCTCCAGTAACCCTTCGTTCCCTGTCTGCTTCTTCTTCACTAGAAGGGAAAGGACCTTTGCTTGCCGACAAGCTACAGAGCGAATTTCAGAATATGAGGTCATGGGAACCTTTGCTGGATATTACTCTGGTGAATCAATCTCAGAATTGGCTTATTGATCATGCCGGATTATATCGTAATACGGATTTTCCACTGGCTCTTCCCATGAAGGAATTGATATCGGATACGTTAACTTCTGGATGGCAGCTCTCCCCTTCATCGGTGTTCAGCAATGATGAGCGTTCACCCGGTACAGGTTGTATTTATCATATTGCCCTTGCGAGATCTATTCCGATTCTGAATACGTCTTCCGATGCTGCCCTGATTGCAGGAATCCCTGCATGCTCTTTGCAAAATACAATAGGAGAAGTCTCCTTAGGCAATGCTGCCTCAGGACTGATCATTTTGAATCGGGAACAACGTATCTTGGTCCATCCCGATCCTGTATACATTGGACAACCGTTGTCTGCCATTGGATTACAGGATCGGGATACGGAAGCCAACATAACCAAACTATCACCCATCACATTTTCAACAGGCTTTGAAAAACGGGAAGTTAAGATCGCCGATACACATTATTCTCTGACGTATAGCCCTTCTACCTTAAAAGGATGGACTTATGTTCTAATCTCACCTACCAATATTCTGACACAAGAATATATCGATATCGGATTGCACACCTTGTATATCAGTATCTTCTTACTTCTAATTTCATTATTACTCGCCTGGCTCGGCTCCAAGCGAATGCATGTCCCGATTCGTAAACTTTTAACCCAACTTGGTGACAACCATCTGTCCAAAGAAGGAAACACGGTAGCTCAGCAATCACCACCATTTTCTGATGAGTTCGAACAGATCAGAGCAGGTGTCTCACAATTATCTGCCTCTCACTCCCAATTAGAGAACACACTTAATGTGCATCTATTGCAGATTCGCAATCATTTTATGATGAATCTGTTCCAGGGTAAGATCCCTGTTCATACTCTTCATGACGCCCTGAATGAATATGGCTACACGCATCAGGTTCGGGAATGGCAACAAATTGCTGTTATTACACTACAGGCCGATCTTGTTAATCATACAAAATATAGAGCTAGTGATCGTGATCTCTTATTATTCGCTATTCAAAATATATTGGAGGAAACGGTTGTGCATAACCAACAATTGCTTCCCATTGTGCTGGAACATACAGTAGTCACGGTGATTGGCACCGTGGAACAGGATCAGTTTATTTTTTCACAGCAGCTATATGTATTAACAGACCAGTTACAACAACAGATGGATAAGATTCTGGCTCTTCAAGTCAGTATAGGATTCAGCCAGTCGCACAGCTCTCTACATCACATCCCTCAAGCTTACACAGAAGCCTTGGAAGCACTGAGGCATCGGATGAAGCTGGGAACAGGCATTATTTTTCAATATGAGAACATAGATCATCACACTCCCACTTGGTCCATGACCTACCCGGAATCATTGGAATATTCGTTGATCCAAGCTATTCAAAATGCGGACGAAGTCCAGGCCTCTGCTCTTCTGAAACAACTGCTTGAAGTGATCTTTGGTATGGAGGTTACACCGGAGGAGTATGAGGTGGCTCTTACGAGGCTACTCACGCATATTTTGCAAATGACTCAGGAATCCGGCATACGACTCGGACAGATCTCCCAAGGTCGTGGTTCGATGTTTCATGAACTTCATAGTTTGCAGTACGCTGCTGAAGTTGAGGATTGGTTTAAATATCAAGTCATCTTGCCCGTCATCCAGGTTTTTAAAGCGAGACAGTACGCCCAGTATCAGCATATATCTGAGAAAATGATTGCCATGATTCATCAAGATTATGATAAGGATCTGACGCTTGAGGAATGTGCTGTTAAGCTTCACTACAATGCCAACTACTTAAGTAGTGTTTTCCGCAAAGAGACAGGCTGTGCATTTAGTGAATATCTGACCAAGTACCGATTTAATATCGCTAAAAAATGGCTGGACGAAAGTGATCTAACCGTTAAAGATATCGCAGCACGACTTCGGTACAACAATCCGCAAAACTTTATCCGATCATTCCGTAAATTGGAAGGAATCACCCCCGGCCAGTATCGGGAACGTAAGCAGAAAGCAGAAGTATCGAACAGAAATTAGAAAAGGAGAACGAATGTAAGTCGTACTCCTTCGTCCAGCTCGGATACCTATCCATATGGCTCCCGAACAGGGCCAGGGCTCGGACCTGTGACAATTCAATTAACCGTCGAGTACTCTACCAACTGAACTATCAGGGAATATGCTTCAGAGATCATTCTCTGAAAACGAGGTCTGTGTTTTGTTTTTTCGTTGTCTCGATTTTTGAATTAAGGTTGGCTTTAGCCCATGTGCAGTCTCATGAAGCAGCTTAACATCTTCAAGTAACCGAGGATTTTGTTTAGTATAGTCAATTAATTATTCGCTTCAAAAAAAGAGGGAGCACATATCTGCTCCCTTCACTTACAACTTTACTTCTGCAATTTTAACTTCTATGTTTCAACCGTTCATCTTTTGGCACAGCGTTGTGATGCTTCCTAGTGTCATCTTAGACGTTAGACTACATTGTCTCAGTCTCAATTCCTGATTATCAGTACACGTGCCACGCTTATGCGATTTATCGCTTATCCTTAGTGCGAACTGTTTTCATATTGGGCTGTTCAAGTTGAATTAGAATCTTACCAAATCTTCCTCCACGTGAGAAGGTCACCGTACTATCCTTGTACGTATCCAGAATGTACTCTTCAGCCAGTCTGAGAGAATCTTCATCCGATGGTAACTCATACGTATTAAGCCATTCTGGCAGCTTCTCGATAGTCTCTTCCACCGGTACTTCAAATGAGTTAACTTCTCTCGTAATGATCATCGTATAAGAATAGCCCTTCAAATACAGCAACTGTTGGATATACCCCATATCACCGACCTGGTGTGAAGAAGTTACACCCAGTACATCCTTAAGTTCATCCATTAGTGTGTGTTCCTTATGTCCCGCCATAGTACTTATATACACATACTTCCGGGCACAATTGATCGCCTGCTCAATCGTTTCCCAATCCGACATCGCCGGACACATGGATGCAAATGCAAAGTCATATTTCTTCTCCCAGCCTTTATCCTTAATGGAGATTTCTTCATATCGTTCGTTTACGATTTCGATTTTGGATTCCAGAGCTGAAGGTATCGTCTCTTTCATGAGTGAAACGAGTAACTCAGAAGGCTCAACTGCGGTCACACTTGCCCCCTTTTCTGCAAAAGGAATGGTAAATATGCCTGAAGCGGCTCCAATGTCCAAAATGGATAACCCTACGAATTCCACACCCTGGTTTTCAATCCAGCCCATAATGCGTTCAGAACGCTGCTTTCCTTCTTCGGTGAACGACTGTGCATGATAATCCCTGGCCCATCGCTCAAAAGCTTCTTCTATATTAGAGGGGACGCTTTTCTTCTTATATTTTGAACTTCTCGGACGATTCTTCCATGCCTCTTCCCATACAGAAAGATCAAATAACAGATCGGTATCCGATACATTTTTTCCATTAGTCACTCTACTTCACTCCTCCATATTAAAGACTTTACTTATCTACAATATACTCAATATAATCATACGTCAATCTTTATTAACGTCCATCTTCTCTTACTCTAGATTTTCTTACTGCACATAAATCGTTTCATATAAAATAAAAATAGCCCTACACATTGCATAAGCAACATGTAGGGCTATTCAATATACCGGCGAGAGGACTCGAACCTCCACGGTTTCCCACTCGATTTTGAGTCGAGCGCGTCTGCCATTCCGCCACGCCGGCATATGCTGGAGGCGCCACCCAGATTCGAACTGGGGATAAAGCTTTTGCAGAGCTGTGCCTTACCACTTGGCTATGGCGCCATATTTTGGAGCGGACGACGGGAATCGAACCCGCGACCCTCGCCTTGGCAAGGCGATGCTCTACCGCTGAGCCACGTCCGCATAATGGCTGGGGATATAGGATTTGAACCTATGCATGACGGAGTCAAAGTCCGTTGCCTTACCGCTTGGCTAATCCCCAATAAAAAATGAAAAAACAAAGGGGCGATCGAGGGGAATTGAACCCCCGAATGCCGGATCCACAAACCGGTGCGTTAACCACTTCGCCACGACCGCCATAAAAGGTTAATTTCTAAAAAGTTAATTGGCAGGGGCAGCAGGAATTGAACCCACACCAACGGTTTTGGAGACCGTTGTTCTACCTTTAAACTATGCCCCTAAAAACTGGTGGAGGATGATGGATTCGAACCACCGAACCCGTACGGGAGCAGATTTACAGTCTGATGCGTTTGGCCACTTCGCTAATCCTCCAGGATTACATGGTGCCGGCGAGAGGACTTGAACCCCCAACCTACTGATTACAAGTCAGTTGCTCTACCAGTTGAGCTACACCGGCTTATTAAATTATTTTAAAAATGGTGGCTCGGGACGGAATCGAACCGCCGACACGAGGATTTTCAGTCCTCTGCTCTACCGACTGAGCTACCGAGCCATAATAAAGTCTAATCTTAATTCCTTACACTTTATATAGGGCATCAGTGCCATACAGCAGATGTAGTGAACAGTTTGCCTCATGTAAAGATTAAATGGCGGAACCGACGGGATTCGAACCCGCGATCTCCTGCGTGACAGGCAGGCATGTTAGGCCAACTACACCACGGTTCCAGATCACTTTCTCAAAGGAAAGTATAATTGCGGGGGCAGGATTTGAACCTGCGGCCTTCGGGTTATGAGCCCGACGAGCTACCGGGCTGCTCCACCCCGCGTCGTTATAAAGTTTATATGGTGGAGGCTGAGGGGATCGAACCCCCGACCCTCTGCTTGTAAGGCAGATGCTCTCCCAGCTGAGCTAAGCCTCCGAACAACACATTTATGATCATACCATAATCTTGTTGTAAAAATCAACTTCTTTTTTTGAAGTTATTATGACCCGTAGGGGATTCGAACCCCTGTTACCTCCGTGAAAGGGAGGTGTCTTAACCCCTTGACCAACGGGCCTTAATATTATGGCGGAGAGAGAGGGATTCGAACCCTCGAGACGCTTGTGACGCCTACACGATTTCCAATCGTGCTCCTTCGGCCAGCTCGGACACCTCTCCATATGGCTCCCCGAACAGGGCTCGAACCTGTGACAACTCGATTAACAGTCGAGTGCTCTACCAACTGAGCTATCAGGGAATATGCTTCAGAGATCGTTCTCTGAAAACTAGATTCGAAACGAAACACGCGAATTACAACTTGCTATTGGATAAGCCCTCGACCGATTAGTACTGGTCAGCTCCATGCATTGCTGCACTTCCACCCCCAGCCTATCTACCTCGTCGTCTTCAAGGGGTCTTACATACTGGGAAATCTCATCTTGAGGGGGGCTTCACGCTTAGATGCTTTCAGCGTTTATCCCGTCCGTACATAGCTACCCAGCGGTGCTCCTGGCGGAACAACTGGTACACCAGCGGTACGTCCATCCCGGTCCTCTCGTACTAAGGACAGCTCCTCTCAAATTTCCTACGCCCACGACAGATAGGGACCGAACTGTCTCACGACGTTCTGAACCCAGCTCGCGTACCGCTTTAATGGGCGAACAGCCCAACCCTTGGGACCTACTTCAGCCCCAGGATGCGATGAGCCGACATCGAGGTGCCAAACCTCCCCGTCGATGTGGACTCTTGGGGGAGATAAGCCTGTTATCCCCAGGGTAGCTTTTATCCGTTGAGCGATGGCCCTTCCATGCGGTACCACCGGATCACTAAGCCCGACTTTCGTCCCTGCTCGACTTGTAGGTCTCGCAGTCAAGCTCCCTTATGCCTTTGCACTCTTCGAATGATTTCCAACCATTCTGAGGGAACCTTTGGGCGCCTCCGTTACTCTTTAGGAGGCGACCGCCCCAGTCAAACTGCCCACCTGACACTGTCCCCGCACCGGATTACGGTACCAGGTTAGAACCTAGATACGATCAGGGTGGTATCCCAACGTTGCCTCCATGCAAGCTGGCGCTCACACTTCAAAGGCTCCCACCTATCCTGTACAGATCGTACCCAAATTCAATATCAAGCTGCAGTAAAGCTCCATGGGGTCTTTCCGTCTTGTCGCGGGTAACCTGCATCTTCACAGGTATTAAAATTTCACCGGATCTCTCGTTGAGACAGCGCCCAAGTCGTTACGCCATTCGTGCGGGTCAGAATTTACCTGACAAGGAATTTCGCTACCTTAGGACCGTTATAGTTACGGCCGCCGTTTACTGGGGCTTCGGTTCACAGCTTCGGATTGCTCCTAACCACTCCCCTTAACCTTCCAGCACCGGGCAGGCGTCAGCCCGTATACTTCGCCTTACGGCTTCGCACAGACCTGTGTTTTTGCTAAACAGTCGCTTGGGCCTTTTCACTGCGGCCCCCTCGTGCTATTCACACTACCGGGGCACCCCTTCTCCCGAAGTTACGGGGTCATTTTGCCGAGTTCCTTAACGAGAGTTCTTCCGCGCGCCTTAGAATACTCTTCTCGCCTACCTGTGTCGGTTTGCGGTACGGGCACCATCACCTGGCTAGAGGCTTTTCTTGGCAGTGTGAGATCATGACCTTCGCTACTATAATTTTCGCTCCCCATCACAGCTCAGCCTTACAATGTGCGGATTTGCCTACACATCAGCCTTACTGCTTAGACGGACATCCATCAGTCCGCGTCACTACCCTACTGCGTCCCCCCATTGCTCATAACGGCTTACGGTGGTACAGGAATTTCGACCTGTTGTCCTTCGACTACGCCTTTCGGCCTCGCCTTAGGTCCCGACTTACCCTGAGCGGACGAGCCTTCCTCAGGAACCCTTAGGCTTTCGGCGGATCAGATTCTCACTGATCTTTTCGTTACTCATACCGGCATTCTCACTTGTATAATGTCCAGCGCTCCTTACGGTACACCTTCAACCCTTATACAACGCTCCCCTACCCCTGATGCAAAGCATCAAGCCATAGCTTCGGTGGTGTGTTTAGCCCCGTTACATTTTCGGCGCAGAGTCACTCGACCAGTGAGCTATTACGCACTCTTTCAATGATGGCTGCTTCTAAGCCAACATCCTGGTTGTCTGTGCAACTCCACATCCTTTCCCACTTAACACACACTTGGGGACCTTAGCTGATGGTCTGGGCTGTTTCCCTTTTGACAATGGATCTTAGCACTCACTGTCTGACTCCCGGAAGTAAGTCTATGGCATTCGGAGTTTGACTGAGCTTGGTAACCCTTGCGGGCCCCGCACCCAATCAGTGCTCTACCTCCACGACTCTGTTTTCCGAGGCTAGCCCTAAAGCTATTTCGGGGAGAACCAGCTATCTCCGAGTTCGATTGGAATTTCTCCGCTACCCCCACCTCATCCCCGCATTTTTCAACATGCGTGGGTTCGGGCCTCCAGTGCGTGTTACCGCACCTTCACCCTGGACAGGGGTAGATCACCCGGTTTCGGGTCTACGTCCACGTACTAAGTCGCCCTATTCAGACTCGCTTTCGCTGCGGCTCCGGCTCTTCACCTTAACCTTGCACGGGAACGTAACTCGCCGGTTCATTCTACAAAAGGCACGCCATCACCCCTAAAACGGGCTCTGACTTTTTGTAAGCACACGGTTTCAGGTTCTATTTCACTCCCCTTCCGGGGTGCTTTTCACCTTTCCCTCACGGTACTGCTTCACTATCGGTCGCTAGGAAGTATTTAGCCTTGGCAGATGGTCCTGCCGGATTCATACGGGGTTTCACGTGCCCCGCACTACTCGGGATCCGTCTCGGAGGGAACCAACTTTCAACTACAGGGCTTTTACCTTCTTTGGCGGGCCTTTCCAGACCTCTTCGCTTAACCGGTTCCTTTGTAACTCCATGTGAGACGTCCCACAACCCCAAAGAGCAAGCTCTTTGGTTTGGGCTTCTCCGCGTTCGCTCGCCGCTACTGACGGAATCACTATTGTTTTCTCTTCCTCAGGGTACTTAGATGTTTCAGTTCCCCTGGTATGCCTCTGCATAACCTATGTATTCAGTTATGAGTAACTGGAAATTACCCCAGCTGGGTTTCCCCATTCGGACACCCCCGGATCAAAGCTTGCTTACAGCTCCCCGAGGCAGTTTCGTTGTTCGCCACGTCCTTCATCGGCTCCTAGCGCCTAGGCATCCTCCGTGTGCTCTTAGTAGCTTAACCTCGTGCTCCGGTTTCGACTGCTCGCTTCCCTTGGTTTGCTTGCGCAAAGCCAAAAGTCGCTCCCATTCGATACCATCGTACGTGCAATCTACCGTTTTTATTGAAACTTGTTTAACACAAGTTCAGCTAAAAAGGAATGTTCTAATTCGCGTTTGTTTCGTTTCGATATCTAGTTTTCAAAGAACAAGCTCCATGCAAAAGCAAGCTGTTTGAGAGTTTGAGCTCTCAAAACCGAACAACGAGTGAGTGTTTTGCAGCTAAGCTGCATATTTGAATGTTTCCGTTGCAGGAAACGATTCTCCATAGAAAGGAGGTGATCCAGCCGCACCTTCCGATACGGCTACCTTGTTACGACTTCACCCCAATCATCTATCCCACCTTCGGCGGCTGGCTCCTTGCGGTTACCCCACCGACTTCGGGTGTTATAAACTCTCGTGGTGTGACGGGCGGTGTGTACAAGACCCGGGAACGTATTCACCGCGGCATGCTGATCCGCGATTACTAGCAATTCCGACTTCATGCAGGCGAGTTGCAGCCTGCAATCCGAACTGAGACCGGCTTTGTTGGGATTGGCTCCATCTCGCGATTTCGCAGCCCGTTGTACCGGCCATTGTAGTACGTGTGTAGCCCAGGTCATAAGGGGCATGATGATTTGACGTCATCCCCACCTTCCTCCGGTTTGTCACCGGCAGTCTATCTAGAGTGCCCACCCGAAGTGCTGGCAACTAAATATAAGGGTTGCGCTCGTTGCGGGACTTAACCCAACATCTCACGACACGAGCTGACGACAACCATGCACCACCTGTCTTGAATGTTCCGAAGAAAAGGTACATCTCTGCACCGGTCATTCAGATGTCAAGACCTGGTAAGGTTCTTCGCGTTGCTTCGAATTAAACCACATACTCCACTGCTTGTGCGGGTCCCCGTCAATTCCTTTGAGTTTCAGTCTTGCGACCGTACTCCCCAGGCGGAGTGCTTAATGTGTTAACTTCGGCACCAAGGGTATCGAAACCCCTAACACCTAGCACTCATCGTTTACGGCGTGGACTACCAGGGTATCTAATCCTGTTTGCTCCCCACGCTTTCGCGCCTCAGCGTCAGTTACAGCCCAGAGAGTCGCCTTCGCCACTGGTGTTCCTCCACATATCTACGCATTTCACCGCTACACGTGGAATTCCACTCTCCTCTTCTGCACTCAAGTCACCCAGTTTCCAGTGCGATCCGGGGTTGAGCCCCGGGATTAAACACCAGACTTAAATGACCGCCTGCGCGCGCTTTACGCCCAATAATTCCGGACAACGCTTGCCCCCTACGTATTACCGCGGCTGCTGGCACGTAGTTAGCCGGGGCTTTCTTCTCAGGTACCGTCACCTTGAGAGCAGTTACTCTCCCAAGCGTTCTTCCCTGGCAACAGAGCTTTACGATCCGAAAACCTTCATCACTCACGCGGCATTGCTCCGTCAGGCTTTCGCCCATTGCGGAAGATTCCCTACTGCTGCCTCCCGTAGGAGTCTGGGCCGTGTCTCAGTCCCAGTGTGGCCGATCACCCTCTCAGGTCGGCTACGCATCGTCGCCTTGGTGAGCCGTTACCTCACCAACTAGCTAATGCGCCGCAGGCCCATCCCCAAGTGACAGATTGCTCCGTCTTTCCAGTTTCCTTCAGGCGAAGAAAACAATTATTCGGTATTAGCTACCGTTTCCGGTAGTTGTCCCAAACTTGAGGGCAGGTTGCCTACGTGTTACTCACCCGTCCGCCGCTAACCATCCGAGAAGCAAGCTTCTCTTCAAGTCCGCTCGACTTGCATGTATTAGGCATGCCGCCAGCGTTCGTCCTGAGCCAGGATCAAACTCTCCAATAAAGTATTGAAAAGAGCGATAAGCTCATTTTGAATCTGACGAGATTAAAAATCTCAATTGTGCTCCAGTCGATTCAAGCCAAGGCTTGTCTCAAACTTTTGCGTTCATTCTGCAAGCAGAATGTTTACTCACTCGTTGTTCAGTTTTCAAAGATCAAACACGATTTGTTTTACTTTTTTTCGTCTCAACCAAGTTTCGGCGGCGACTTAAATAATGTAACACATTTCGTTTGTTTTCGTCAAGAACTTTTTTTAATTTCTTTTTTGAAGCTTTAGTTCTTCACTTTTCCTCTGAAGAATTTATCGTTTGTTGGCGATAATCTCGTTTGAGGAACGAAATATAATGTATCATATATCGTGAATGAGAGTCAACATCTTTTTATAAATTATTAAACAAACAAAAAAGGAAGGTTTCCCCTCCCTTATGTGATCAATATAATGTCAGGCCTCTGGAGAAGGTTATGCCTCAATCCAATACCGAATTTCCCGGCCCTCTCCTCCGATTGATGGCCATCCTGCCGATTCTTTTACAATAGAACGAAAGACCAGCTTACGTATTACCAAAGGCAGATCTTCTCGAACAAATCTTAACTGTGGATGATGAACAAGTTCATTCATGCTCCACGGCTCCTTGCGACTTCTTAACACACGCAGCAACAGTTCTGAGCACTCACTCATTTTGGACATTACGGAAAACTCACAGGCAAGCAGGACAAGCTCTACTCGTTGCTCCAGCGTCTCCGAGCTTACGGTAAGCTCTTGATAAAGTTTCCATAAAGCGCGATCCAGATTCTGCACATGTGTCCAGACGGCATGATCCGGGTATATCCCCTGTTCAATCAATACAATTCTTGCCCAGTTCCCCAGAGCCTCTAATACATTGTAGTAGGCGTCTACAACATGACCTTCCTGAATATGACGTTTGGCCTCCACATACATTCTCAAGAAACTGGTGAATTCATGAAGCAGCTTCTGCTCACGCAATTCTGCCCCAAAGGTAGACAGTTCTTCTCGCAAATCACTTAAGGCGCTGTCCGCTTCCCAGATAATCTCACCTTCAATCAGACACTGGGTGAGATTATTATGATTCCCGGTTACTACACTACTCTTTAATTCATGACGGCTCGCATAGATCATCTGATAACGAAGATCACCATATCTGTAATGTCCGACCGTCGACTTCAATTGATCATCATTATGAACAACAAGTACTAATAATTCGAAATCTTGAATTAGGGAGCCGTGGAATCGCTCTCCCGGGTGGGAATAAGCGATAGCCCCAACTGCCCCTGTCTCTTCCGACTGTTCGGACAAAAAAGCAAGGTTCTTTAATTCCACGATTCCCTCCATACATTTCATGGCAGATAAGCGCCAAGTCAGTTATAATGTAATTCTACATCCAGACTGAAGTTTCCTTCTTTTCCAGGTCCAATACTACTCATACGATAGGAGCATTTTTCATGATTTTTAAATCAGCAAAAATTAATGCTTTTCGCACTTGGGGATTACTACTGACCATGCTAGGTATGGGCCTAATGATACTGGGAACAGCCGGGATTGTTTTCTGGGGACATGCAGGCAAGGTATTCGCAGCTGTAGGACTCGTCATCGGACTGATTGCCATGATGGCCAGTCTAGCCATTTATTTCTGGGCGGGTATGCTCTCCACCAGCGCAGTACAAGTCGACTGTCCTGAATGCGGGAAGTTAACCAAAATGCTTGGCAAAACGGATCGTTGTATGTTCTGTCATACCATCCTCACCCTGGACCCTAATAAAGCCAACATGACCAGTCAACAACTGAAAGCGCCTTCTACACAAGCTCCCCCCACCGATGGTTAGCACAAAATGGTCTCCAACCGTTAAATGTCTTTTACCTTAATTTCATTGAAGAACAAAAAAAGGCCCGGTATGTTTACCGGACCTTTTTGGACTTGGCTTATAAGTGAGCCCTTATTGCTGTTATCGATAGCTAAAATATGAAGTTAAGTTATAAGTTCTACGACCAATAAAACGCTAGACTGTACGTACGATGGTATCCAATGAGAAACTTTGAACTTAGTGAAAATAAATTGGAGCAAGCAGGCACTCTGAGTTCGAGTAAATTATTTCTGGTAACCGGCCTGCTTTAATACCTCCCATGCAGAAGCATTAGCAAAACTTCGATTCCATGCTGCTACTCCGCCCAGCTTCAGCGAAGCAATCAAATCCACACGCGCCTGAAGGGACACGGCATCTTCGATCCATATTTTCTTGGTAGCTCCGTCTTCCTTATATTCCACATAGTTTTGTCCACTTGCCTGATCCAGTTCAGGTTTGAGTTTCTTCTCTTGGATCAGCTCCACAATGGCATTCATGCCCACCGCTTTGGAAGACACTTTAACCTCACCCTGATCATTCGTCTCTTCCGTCCATATCCGGGTATAGAGCGGAACCGCCATGATCAACTTGTTAGAAGGGACTTCATCCTCCTCAAGTATGCGTCTCATGGAAGCCTCGGTCCAAGGCAGAGATGCTACCGAACCTGCCTTGGGACTGGCCGCCCAATGTTCATCATAAGCCATCACAATAACATAGTCTGCAAAAGAACCTAATGCACGGCGATCCAGAAAGGCAGACCACATCTCACTGTTTGATTTCGGTGTTACATCGATTGATAACATCAATCCATGTATACGAGCCATCGCCTTGATCTCGCGCACAAACTGCGTAATATTCGGCCCGTCATCGGTATACACGTTCTCAAAGTCGATGTTGATACCATCCAGTTGATACGTCTGTGCATACTCCAACATCTGCTCGATAATATGCGTGCGTGTCTCGTAAGAAGCTACAACTTCTTTTGTAACGTCCGGGTCAAAACTGTTATCCATGAGTCCCCATACTTCCATACCCGAACGGTGAGCCCAGTTCACATAAGCTTGGTTTCCCTTGCTTTTCACAGTGCCTTGTCCATCCGTAATATGAAACCATGTGGGGCTGACCACATTCACACCGGGCATTTTACCGATAGAACCCACATCAGGCTGACGATTGTACACGGCTTCCCAAACCAGATTTACCGGTTTATTCTGCCACTTCTTCTCTGCTGCAGTCAGCGTATACTTGGGCAAGTCCACCTTCTTTTTCTCAGTGAGGACAATATAATCATTATCTACATATCCGGCATATCCATTATCGAGTTGAACAAAACTCTGTTTATCACCCGTCTGCCATACACGTACCCGTGCATCCTTTTCCATGTCGGCAATGATTGGTGAGGATTCTCCCCCACGTTTATATAACGGCACCGTCTTGTCCGCTTTGGATGATAACGTATCAATCTCTGCATACTGTATCATGTCTCCACCACGCATCAGCAGCACAGCACCTGTTACTGAATCTTCCTGTACGGTTATGCCATATACTTCTTTCAAAGGTTTGAGCGGAATATAGACTTCTCCGTCCTTAACCTCAGGCTTAACTGTCATAGGATAATCTTTGTGATTAAGTTCTGCTTGTGTGCTTCCATCTTTCATATGAAGGACTCGCTGAGGAGAGGCAATAATGATATCTCCCGATTCTGATTCATAACGTATGCCTGCATCAATCGCTTCTTGTAGCACATCTACAGGCAACTTGAGTTGATCTCCTGTACCCAGAGCGTCTCCATCCATCAGTTGCCCATCTACAAAAATAGGCTGGCTTCTTCCTACCCAGTCGGGGTCTTCATGGGTCTGGTTCAACCATACATTTGTTATAAGCCAGTAAGCCCCCCCGGCGATCAGACAAGCCCCGAGAAAACCGGGCCAAAATGAACGTCGCTTCTGACGTGTATATCTGCTTTTTCTACCCAAACGTCTACCTCCGTTAATTATGCTGATCATAAGGATGTGCGCATAAGTTGTTATAAAGATGAGCATTTTGCATAAATGCTAAAAAAAAAACGTGAAGAATCCATACTGAATTCTGCACGTTAATATTGTAATTCAACTCTCTTAATCCCTGCAACTTTTGCAAACGCCATATACTTCCAATCGGTGACCGTGTACTTCGAATCCTGTACTAGACTCCGCCTGAAGCTCTACACTTTTGAGTGAAGGATAGCTGAAGTCTTCAATCTTGCCGCATTGATCACAGATAACATGATAATGATCCGTCACATTGGCATCGAAGCGACTTGAATTATCTCCGTATGTCAATTCCCGGACCATGCCAGCTTCCAGAAACATCTTCAAATTATTATATACCGTTGCCACGCTCATACTGGGAAATTGGGGTTCAAGGGCTCGGTAAATTTCATCGGCTGTCGGATGCCCCATGGATTCCATCAGATAGTTCAATATGGCATGACGCTGGGGTGTAATACGGACACCGGTCGTTTTCAGATGCTCCAACGCATGTTGGACACGTGTTGCCATAAAACCCACCGCCTTACCTTTCATTCTCTGGTGAAGAGTAAGTTACCGTCTCCTCGCTCAGAGTTGATTCCCGGCCATTAAGAACGACAATCCATCTTTCATGCCGTGTAATCTTGCCAGTGTACATTTATTGTACGGCGATTACAAGTTTATTGTCAACGCGGCAGTCAAGGAACCTCTGTAGAATCCTCCTGGGAATTTGGTCCGTCCTCGGTAGTCTGTTCCAGATTCTCAGCCGTATCTTCAGAATCAGGTGTAACTGTTTCAGGCGTAGATACAGCCGGGTTACTCTGAATGGTGAGATCACTGTTGCCTTCAATTTTCACCCTGTACTCGCCCTCACCGAGCTGGCCTTCTATGGTTTTATTCTGTACTTTGAACGGCAGATCCGTACTTAGATCTCCATAACTGCTGGAACCCGCAAGACTGTAGTCTCCACGATCAGGAAGTAATACGTTAATGGCTCCCACCGCACTGTACACATCCCAGTCCCCTCCGACTTTGGTAGATACGATGTTAATACTGCCATTAAGTGATTGGGCTTTGATTCCCAGATTGGCTCCATCCAGCGTAATATTGCCGTTGCGTGTCTCTGCGATGAATTCACCAACGGAGTCCGCAATACTGATACTTCCCACTTGTGTAGCAAGATCTACATCGCCGGAAATACCGCGAGCCTTCATATCTCCACGGTTACTGTCCAGATCGACATTACCTATGGCGTTGGCTACAATGACATCTCCGTTCAACGTTTTCCCGGAGATATCTCCAACAGCATTGGTAATCCGGATACGTCCGTTACCTGTTTCGGCCAGTATGGTACTAATGGCTTCCGGACGATTTAATAATATGGCTCCATTGGAAGTTCGAATATCCAGATTAAAACGACGATCATCCGGGATCGTTATGGTAAGATTCATACGCGGCTGCGTTTTTTCATTGTCTCCATACGTCTTGCCTGTAGCTTTGATATAAATTACTTTTGTACCATCGGCCTCTACAAAAGAGGCTGCTGCAACGGCCTTTGCCTGTACTTCCGTCGTCTGATCTACCCAGATCACCGTCCGTACTTCAATCTCATCCGTATCTCCGCGTTGTACCGAGATATCTCCGTTGACACCTTCGACCACCAGATCTGACGTATCCATGCGAACAGGTACACGAATCGTGCCCTTATCCTCCATATACCCTGCCGCTTGACTGTAGTCCATGGATGCCGCTCCGAGATTTAGACTCACTCTATTCCATAAGTGCATGTAGTGATCCTGCTCGGTGACGATAAATACGGAAGCTGCCAAAATCAGTGAGGTTAGAATGCCTTTGGCATCGGGTCTGAAACGTACTTTGATTTGCTCATCAGGATTGCTCGGGTTATCCGATTGCACCTTGTTTCTTCTGCGTGTCCACAGGAACAGCACAATATATTCAACACCCAAAACAACGAGCAAAAATGGCCACCAGTCCACCATCTCATATACGTAGTCAGTTCCCCACCGTTTATCCAAAATCAACAGCACACCGACCGCTATGATTAAGGCGGCAGCCGTATAGCGGCCAACCCGGACTTTACGGTTCATCACGTTCCCTCCTTGTATCGTTTCCACTACATTTTTTTCTTGTTCAACATCACCCAGAACTCACGACCAAACAGAAGCAAACCGCCTACGATCATGAGAACCGCAAATGAATATCCGCCGTACATGGCGAGAAGCTCTTGAAACCAACGTGGTTTGCGGAAAAAAAGTACCATTAAAGATCCTCCCACAATCAGAAGTAATCCAAACGATATGCCTCTCTCCCAGACCATCATTGCATCTCGTGTAGAACGTTCATTGGTTATCGGCTTGTCCGAAGTTGCCTGGGTTACGGCTCTACGTCTGCGCATCATGACCCAATCCGCAGATTGCAACACATCATATACATTGTAAAAGTAAATAACCGGAATACACAAAGCCAGTAAGATGAGCAATGGCACATTAATCTGTATACCAATAGATGAGAAGTACAACACCGCTGACAGATCAAGCAAAACAAGCAGCATAAAGGTCAAACCCCTCATGTACAATCTCAGATAAATATGACCCAGGCCAGGAATAATGGCACTCAGTAATCCCGCAATAAACTTGTGAGTCCGATTTCTGACCGGTTTGGTCTGAACTGTACGAGTCTTTTGGTTCAATTGACGTCTCCGTTTCATAACATACTCCTCTCTTCTGATCTGACCTTCCGCTCTTCATGCATTTGGTTAGATAGTACCCTAAAGAGCAAGGAGAGTAACTGGAAGAAATATGGATATGACCAAAAACCCTCCGGCACTACTGGCCTGGGGAGGGTTGTAATTCATTATTCGATCGACACCTTGGTAACGTGTTCCCATTGTCTTAACTTGGATACCAAGCCTACCGTTTGGAAATCATGCGGTACCTGAACATGTAACACAATCTCAATTTTACGTTCAACCGACACCATCTCTGCGTAGGCCAAGTCTTGTTCATTCACGGTAATTTTACGAATTTTGATCTTCTCCTGCTCCATACATGAAGACAGTTGTTCGAGAAAACCGGGTTCTGACAAGGTATGAAGTGTAACAACATGCAGTTTGTTCCCTCGTAGATACCTTAGCTCTAATTTGTTAAATACCCAGAGATTAAGCAATACCAGAACGGTGGATACGATAGAGGCAAAAAAGAATCCCGCACCTGCTGCGAGCCCAATGGCTGCAACAACCCAGATTGAAGCAGCTGTAGTCAGTCCGGTAATGGATTTTCCCGTGAAGAGAATTGTCCCTGCTCCCAGGAATCCGACACCAGTAATTACAGCAGTAGCCAAACGCGCTGGATCAATCCTTACGTTTAATTCATTAGCAAAATCTTTAAAGCCATAAACAGATAACATCATGATCAGTGCAGAGCCAAGACATACCAGGATATGGGTACGCAAACCAGCAGCATGATTGGACCGTTCCCGCTCCAGGCCTACGAGCCCTCCAAGCAGCATAGCCAGCAATAATCGTAATAAAATGTGCCACTCATCAATGAACCAGGGATCGCCCAAAGTCGGTATTCCTCCTCAAGTTGTTAATATTATTAAAGTTTATTCTTGTGAAAAGTCGTTAATTCCACTCCAGGTGCAATCTGTGTGACCTCCACGGGATTAAAACCAAATTTGGTGTACAGATTCACTGCGGGTTGATTCAACGTTCCTGTGGAGACGATATAACGCGGAAGATCCGCATGCTGTTCCAACACATACGTCATCAAAGATGCCGCAATTCCCTTGCGAAAGTGATCCGGGTGCACCATCATTCGTGTAATGGTCAGTGTATTCTCCTCTTCCTCCGCTACAGCGACAGCCCCGATAAGCTCTCCGTCATTATGGATACAACCATAAAAACTCTCTCCACAATCCCGAAGTGTCTCCATCGTATCCATCAAAGGAGGAATCTCCTGAAATCCGATGATTTCGGCTTCCAATCGATAAGCTACATGTTGTAGTCTCCATAACTGTCCCAACGTCTCCAGATCACTCAGTGACAATGGTTGAATGTTCATATCCGTTCCCCCGTCCGAAATACATTTGTATCTATCAATACCAAAAAGAGGCTGTCACAGGGACGAGCCTCTTTCTGTCCGGCCTCACCGGAAGGATTAGCGGTTCAGTACATCTGCAAGCAGTTGGTTGGCTAGAGCGGGATTCGCCTTGCCTTTACTTTCTTTCATAACCTGACCAACAAGGAAGCCAATGGCTTTTTGTTTACCAGCTTTATAGTCTTCCACGGATTGAGGATTATTCGCTACAACCTGCTCAACGATGGCAAGAATGGCGCCTTCATCACTAATCTGCACAAGACCCTTCTCTTCAACGATCTGCTGTGGAAGCTTGCCGCTCTCCAGCATTTCCTTGAATACCGTTTTGGCGATTTTGCTGTTGATTGTGCCCTTCTCAAGCAGGCCAATCATCTCACCCAAGCCTTGACCTGTCAGTGGAACTTGAGTCACTTCAAGGTTGCTCGTATTCAGGTAACCCAGCAAGTCGCCCATGATCCAGTTGGATACGGACTTCGCATCCTGAGTGTATTTCAGACTATCTTCAAAAAGATCTGCCACAGCTTTGGAGGAGGTAATAACCTCTGCATCATAACTAGGCAATCCATAATCAGCCGTGTAACGCGCCTTGCGCTCGTCTGGAAGCTCAGGTATGGTAGCTCTGATCCGCTCTTTCCAGGCTTCGTCAATATGCAAATTCACCAGATCCGGGTCCGGGAAATAACGATAGTCATGCGCCTGTTCCTTACCACGCATCGACAGTGTTTTCCCTTGAGCTTCGTCCCAGCGACGCGTCTCCTGAACCACTTCACCGCCATCATCCAGAATCTCAGCCTGACGGTATTGTTCATATTCCAGACCACGCTGAACACCACGGAAGGAGTTCATGTTCTTCAGCTCGGCTCTTGTTCCCAGCTTCTCCTGTCCATGTGGACGCAAACTGATGTTGGCGTCACAACGCAGTGATCCTTCTTCCATCTTCACGTCCGACACATCACAGTACTGCATGATTGCACGCATTTTTTCAAGATACGCACGTGCCTCTTCCGGAGAAGAAATCTCAGGTTCGGATACAATCTCCACAAGTGGAGTACCGACACGGTTAAAGTCCACCAAAGAAGCGTATCCGCCATCAATATGTGTAAGCTTCCCTGCATCTTCCTCCAAGTGAAGACGCGTGATGCCGATTCGTTTCGTTTCACCATTTACTTCAATATCAATCCAGCCGTTCTCACCAATCGGTTGATCGAATTGCGAGATCTGGTAGGCCTTTGGTGAATCGGGGTAAAAGTAGTTTTTACGGTCAAACTTGCTGACATCAGCAATCGTACAATTCAGGGCCATCGCTGCCTTCATGGCGTAGTCTACCGCCTGACGATTCAATACAGGCAGTACACCCGGATGTCCGAGACAGACCGGGCAGGTATGCGTATTCGGCGGAGCTCCAAAAGCTGTGGAGCAGCCACAGAAAATTTTGGAGTTGGTATGCAACTCCACGTGGACTTCAAGTCCAACGACCGTTTCATATTTAGATGCGGACATTTCTATATTCCTCCGTTCCGGGCAGTCTACAGCTGCGGACGCTGCTTGTGGAATTCTGTATTTTGTTCAAACGCATGCGCTACACGCAATACGGTTGTTTCATCAAAGGCTTTACCGATAATCTGCAGGCCAACAGGCAATCCATCCGAGAATCCACATGGAATGCTAACAGCAGGTACACCAGCAAGGTTAACCGGAATAGTCAAAATATCGTTCAGATACATCGTAAGTGGATCATCCACCTGTGAACCCAGTTTGAACGCCGTAGTTGGCGCAGTTGGTCCGATAATCACATCATATTTGGCAAATACATTGTCGAAATCCTGTTTGATCAATGTACGTACCTTCTGTGCTTTCAGATAATAGGCATCATAGTAACCCGAGCTGAGTGCATACGTTCCGAGCATGATACGTCGTTTCACTTCCGGACCAAAACCTTGACTGCGGGACTGATGGTACAGATCCAGCAAGTTATCCGGATTGTCAGCACGCACGCCATAACGTACACCATCAAATCGAGCCAAGTTGGAAGAAGCCTCTGAAGATGCCAGCAGGTAATACGTAGCCACCGCATATTCGGTATGCGGAAGGGATACTTCTTCCCATGTTGCCCCGAGCCCTTCAAGAACTTTCAATGCAGACAAAACTGTCTCTTTCACTTGTGGATCTACGCCTTCACCGATGTATTCCTTCGGAACGGCAATGCGAAGCCCTTTGACATCACCTGTCAGTCCGCTCAAATAATCCGGGATTTCTACTTTTGCAGATGTCGAATCTTTGGCGTCATAACCAGCAATGGCTTGCAATACATAAGCAGAATCTTCAACATTTTTCGTCAAAGGACCAATCTGATCCAGGGATGATGCAAATGCAACCAATCCAAATCGGGAAACAAGTCCGTACGTCGGCTTCAATCCAACAACACCGCAATACGAAGCAGGCTGTCTGATGGAGCCACCTGTATCTGATCCAAGCGTGAAGTATGCTTCTCCCGCAGCTACAGCTGCTGCAGAACCACCGCTGGAACCTCCTGGAACACGATCAAGTGCCCATGGATTACGTACAGGGGAGAAACTTGAATTCTCATTGGAGCCGCCCATGGCGAATTCGTCCATGTTGAGTTTACCAATAGTTACGGTGTCCGCAGCTTTCAATTTCTCGACAACTGTCGCGTCATACACCGGGTCGAAATTACGAAGGAATTGGCTACCACACGTCGTGCGCAGTCCGTTCGTAACGATGTTATCCTTAATACCTACTGGCAGACCAAAAAGCAAACCTTTCTCCTCGCCACTAACCAGACGGTCATCCAGTTGACGTGCACGAGCGCGTGCTTGTTCTTCATCCAGTGCCAAATATGCCTTAACTTTATCGTCATGCGCGCCAATGTTCTGATACGCCTGATCCACCAAATCGCTGACCGACAGCTCTTTGGCATGCAGCTTGTTATGTAACTCAGGCAACGATTGTTCAAATAAACTCACAGTTTTTGTCCTCCTTCCGGTTATCCGTTATTCCATTACTGCAGGCACTTTAAACTGCCCGTCTTCTTCTTCCGGTGCATTGCGCATCACCTGTTCAATCGACAGGCTTTCTTTGGTCTCATCTTCACGCATAACATTGCTTACGTGCAGAACGTGAGTGGTGGGCTCGATGTCTTCTGTATCCAGCTCATTCAGCTTTTCTGCATATTTTAAAATCGCGTTCAGCTGACCTGTCAGGGTCTGTTCTTCTTCAGCAGTCAAGTTGAGCCGGGCCAGCTTGGCCACATGCTGAACGTCATTATTCGAAATACTCATTAGCGGATGCCTCCTTCATTCGTTCTGATTCCCGAAACGACCTGAAACGAATCGCTCGTTTAACGGGCTAAAGTCTCAAGATAACTTTTTTCATTATAGGTGAGATAGTTCGACAATTCAATGCAAATGACCTGACAGGCTTCCGGGAAGCTAAAATCAAACTTATAAAATAAAAAAGAGCCGGCATCAGCCGACTCTTAAAATTCTAAATCCATGCACGCAGATTAACCTGCTTTATAAAATCCGCCTGTGACATAACATCGTTCGCGGTTTCCTCTTCCTCTTCCACAGCTTGAAAATCTCCGTTCATCAGATGATGAAACAGCTTCTCATTGTGTGTCGCAAGGGCGTAATCTATCAACGCTTCTCGCTCGACCCGCTCAGCTTCCTGCTTCAGCAGAACCTCTTCCAGATCGACGTCGCCGGATGGAACAAAAAAGTTCCGGTTCACCTGCGGCACTCGAAGCACGTAATCGAACGCATTGTCCGGATTCCGGTCATAAGCGATGATGAAACCATATTCCCCCACAGGAAGATTCTGCTCAAACGCATCCGCGACGATGACAACCTTCTCTCCTAATCGCAGCATCGTCTAACCTCCTGGTAGTCTATCATTAATATTTATTTGTATAGTCTACTAGAAAAGAATAACGATGTCTAGGAATACTAGAATTAAACAACATATTTGTGCAAAATCTTTTTTCCATTTTTAAAATGATGTTATTTCTGATTCCGTGCACCTGGCTTGCGCTGTGATCGAATCACGACAAACCAATATATTATAAGTGGCGTGGGAAATCCTGTGATTCCCCATAATCCCCATAACCAAGGGAAACGTCCACGTCTGCGTGCGTCCTGAAAGATCCATGTGCCCTGAACCAGAAGGAAAATGCCAAGCAATGCCAGCCACAGTGGAGAAATCTCATCCAATGAATAATGTATTTTATTCATGATGAACCTCCTTCCGGCGCCGTCCGGCCCAAATCACAGCCAAAATCACCCCAACAGCTGTACCAAGCGCCTGGATTCCCAGATAAAGAGCTGGAGCAGATACGAAAAATAATGCCCCGAAGGTAATGGCAAGCAATCCAACCAACCAGAAACATATCATCTCAATCCAATTGGCTCGACGTCTAATCTGTCTCCGTTCCCTGACTTGGGCTTCAAGTGCATCCAAAGAAGGAATACTTGTCGGCTCAAATGCATCATCCAGCACTTTCATGTGTTGCTGCAATCGTTCTACAACTTCTTGTTCTTGTGCATCATCTGATCTGCTCATCCTTATTCCAGCTCCTTTCTTAACTGACGGAGACCATAAGCTGTGCGTGACTTCACCGTTCCCGCAGGAATACCCAGCATTTCCCCGATCTCGTCATACCCGTATCCATAATAATGCTTCAGTAACACTGCAACACGATGTTCGGGTGTCAGTCTTGTCATCGCATCCATAACATCTGTCCATTCTTCATTTCGAGTCTCAAGCTGCCAGCGGAATCGACGTACAGCCTGATCCCGGATGAGAGTAAGCCAGTTCTGTTCTCTCTTCTTACGTCTTGTCTTATCGATATAGATGCGGGTCGCAATGGTGATCATCCATGATGAAAAGGCAGACGTGCCATCATATCGGTGGATATTTTCCATACAACGAATCATCGTATCCTGCACCGTCTCTTCTGCAAGGTTAGCGTCCATTGTCACTTTGACAAGATACTTATACACAAACGTGTAGTGACGTTGCAACAACGCTGCGAGTGCGCTATCGTCTCCCGATACTGCTCTGCGTACCTCTTCAAGCTCAGCTACCTTTATCATGAAATCACCTGCTTCCCGTTCAATCTGGAGTTAATACGACAGGCTCTGCAAAAACGTTCAATGAAATCAAAAAAAAATTTAAACCCGACAATTTCCCGGGCAATCAGACTTGATTCCGGTAATCTTGCAGCTTGTCGAACCACGGTTGGTTGCGGGCTCCGTTTCTTAAAACACGGCTTGCCCATATATTCTGCTGAGACTTCACCACTTCATTGGTCACGCTAGGGTTATGTATTAAAGCTCGCTCAGTACCTGTTTCTCTTTTCCCACTTTCCAATATGCGACGGTTTTCTTCAATGATCGGATACTCGACACGCTGATTCAACGGAATAACTCTTGTTTTCTCCACTTTGATATTCCCCACTCTCATGATCTACTATTTCTTAAATTTATTATTTCTAAATCAATCTGTACTTGCTGCTAACTTGCTATTGGTATCAAACTGGCTTGTGATGAAGCGCATCTTGCATCTCTATGTAGCGTAAAAAAGGGCTAATTCTGTGATAAAAAGGGGCTGAAAACAAAAAAAGAACGCAAACCGGGTATAGACCACAGTCTGCGTGCTTCGCGAGGTTGGGTGTTTCTTGGTAATGCTTCAGTTAGATGATGCCTTAACGCTTGTAACAACTAATTGCTATTCTAATGAAAAAGTTGTCACTTGTCCAGACTTTCTTCACATATCATGTCGGATTATCTTGCGGACACGTAAGGATTGTTCTGTTTCTCATAACCAATGGTCGTTTTGGGACCATGACCTGAATATACTTTCACTTCATCAGCAAAGGTGTAAAGCTTGTTCTGGATTGAATCAATCAGATCCCGTTCACGCCCTCCTGTCAGGTCCGTTCTGCCCACACCCATGCGGAACAGCACATCACCGGCAAACAGGTCGTTATCACAAAGCAAACTTACACTGCCTGGTGAATGTCCAGGTGTATGGAACACTTTAAACGTATGACCAATCAGATTCAGCTTCTGCCCTTCGTCCATGGCATATTCAGCAGGATCTGTCGAAAGCGGTGGTGTCGCCTGTGGCCAATTCAAAGATCCATTTAATTTCGGGGTGGTCAGCCAGTCACTCTCCAAGTCATGAAGATAAACGGGACATCCCTTCAATTTACGGATCTCATCTACCCCGCCCATATGATCAAAGTGAGCATGAGTGAGGAGAATGGCTTCGATCTCCAAGTCTTGGATCGCCTTAAGCAGCGGCCCTGGATTCATGCCTGGATCGATAATGACGGCTTTGCCCGGATCATCTCCTTGTAGAAGATACGCGTTGGTCTGAAGCGGGCCTAGTGTAAACGTACGAATGTTAAGCATATCGGCTTAGTAACCCGAAATCAGTTCACGCAGCTCACGGATAATGGCCGCATGTGACTCCGTTCCTTCCCCATAACGTTTACCAATCTCTTGACGCGCTACAGCCAAATTTTCTTGATAATCTGCTGCTTCACGATCCGGATTAAGGCGTTTGAATTCAATCATGACTTCCTGTACATGCTGCGGACGAGGTCCCCACTGACCTAACACATGACCACCTGTATCTGCAAAAATAACGACTGGCACGGAACGGCCACCCATCGTCAGGAACTCATCCATCACTTCCGGATGGTTCTCCATAATCAGAACTTCTGTTGGAATTCCTGAGATTTCAAGCGCCTGGAACACAACCGGAATATTACGGACAACATCCCCGCACCAGTCAGCAGCCAGAATTAACACACGCAGATCATCGCGATGGTTCAGGCTCTCAAAGAACTCACGATCCTCTTCGTTCGACCAAGTAAAGCTATCATAGTTGGCCTGGAATTCACTTTGGTTCTTGGTCATACTCTCGATAAAATCTTTCGGTGGAAGACCTTTACCGAATTTGTGAGACAAGTTGGGTTTACCCATGACTAGACACTTCCTTTCTTTTTACGAACATTCATCCATTTAATAAGTACATAAACGATCATAAGGGCGAGAGCGACAAGCAAAATAGGCATAACATATGGTGCCGCTTTCTCATCAATATGCTTCCATTGATCTCCAAGAATCATCCCTAAATATATAAACAATGCAGTCCAAGGTATAACAGCGAGTGTAGTAAGCAAGATGAATTTGCCTGTGTGCATTTTCGTGATGCCAGCCGGGATGGAGATTGCATGTCTTACCACCGGAACAAAACGAGCCGTGAAAATGACACCTGTACCATACTTGCGGAACCACTCCTCGGAATGGTCGATGTGTTTTTTCTGGATGAGTATGTATTTACCGTAGCGTTCAAGTACAGGTCTGCCGCCATAACGGCCAATCCAGTAAATAAATAACTGGGCAATCACACCGCCCACCGTACCAAAAATCATAGCACCGAAGAAGTTGATATTACCTTGTGAAACGAGAAAACCTCCATACGCCAGCACAATTTCGCTTGGGATAACTTCCAACATTAATCCAAGCATGATTCCAAAGTACCCAAGACTTTGAATCCAATCGAACAATTGGCCAACAAGGTTATGAATAAAGTCCATCTCAACCCTCTTTCTCCATCCTGATTGGCGGTGCCCCTCCGCACCATGGATGTTCGTCCCTATTTTATCACAGGGCTGTGGACGTTGCTACTTCACGAGGTTGGGATAGTGTCCCGTTCGCAGCAGTCCGCATATGGTATGGGGAGAGGAGCGTGAGAAGATGTCACACAAGTCAATACCCGGTTCTCCGCCGGTCAAACATACGCAATCTGGTCAAAACCTTCCTTCCGCCAGAGGAATTCGCAGAGCATGCAGCAAGGAATTGTACCGGACAGCCAAAAGGCTAAAAGTATATGTCTCTCCCGAACGGATGAAACAGGCGGAAGAATATTATTACGGTAAAGTGATCACAAATCTGCTCTGGATTGGGGAGAATCGCGATAACCGCAAGAAATTATGTGAGTGGTGGAACAAGGATGTCAGTGCAGAGATCGCCGCGATGTGGGAAGTAGACGTTGAACCATTAAAAGATGCGTTTCAGCACGCATTTGGCGGTTATCGTCTGTAGATTATGGAGGAATGAGGCAGATAGCTGTGTCTTCAAACCTACTGAAAGACGCAGCAAAGCTGAAGCGAATCTTAAGCGAATCTGAACATGTTAGGAACGGGTGAGGGCACGGGCACTGTGTCCTTAACGTGTGATGTTAATGCCCCCTTCACGTACGAGCAAGCGATAGAGACAACATAAATGCGAATTGCTCACTTATGATGTAAAGCTTCGCTCTGGGCGGAGTTCAGGGTCGTCCTCTGGCTTGCGGATCGAGCAGAGCATGGAGCCGACCACCATGGGGAGCATGAACATAAGCTGAGAGTATATTTTCATGCTCATGCTCAAGCCCATACTCATAACTCAAGCCCAAGCCCATGAGCGGTAACGAATCTGAGTCGTCTTATTCAAGGATTTGAAGCACTCTTAGAAATCTAAGGAATCTGAGACACGTTATATCGGAATTTTTGACCTTTTATAGGTTTTTGTTAGGGAATTTCCGGAAATAACGTGTCTGATGTTCCTTACAATTTAAAAGGAGGAGCTAAAGGCCAAATAAGACGTCCTGTGTTCCTTAGAAAATCGCATACCCATCCGCGAGGAGCAGCCAGATTGGACTTCCAGACTTTTAGACGCTGACATCGATCATCATATCGCCTGGGTAAGCATCAAGATCCAGCAGTGATTCAAGGGCTCCGCTTGGTCAACTCTGGAGTGAACGGAGGAGAAGAACCCGAAGCAAGCCTGCGCAGGTTCTCTCCATAGCCTGGAGCATGTTCTTCCAGTACAAAACGACGATCATTGCGAACGTTTCCTGCTTCCACTTCCTCCGTCAGCAGTTGATACCGTTCATACATCTGGACACCAGCGGCGGCAGTCTGTCGGGCTCGATCCGTGAATCCTGCCTTCCATTCCCGCCGCGTTGCCTGCTCCATCCAATACAAAGCCGTGGATTGGCCAATGCCATCATACCGATTCAATGCGATCGCTTGTTCAAAATATTCTCCAGCTTGCTGTCCTTCGTCGAATTGGGCTGCCAATCGTCCCAGTTCGATGTAAATCTGAGGGTGCATCGGGGAATGGGACAAGCTGTTTAAAAGGAGTGTTTCTGCTTCTCGTACCGGGAGCGTTCGCGCAAAGGATATCACGATATCCGCTCGATTCGGGTTAGACTGAAGAGCAGCCATAAGATGCACCTTCTGTGCTGGAGTGCCATCCGGTTCAGACATCGCCTGACGGTACTGCACTTCTGCTACGGCATATCGAGAGGTCAGCCAGACTGTTCCACCAATCCAGAAAAGGATGATCATCACTGTGGATACCCTTATTAGCCGAGCAGTTACTCGCTGAAAAATATGAAAGAAGGAACGCATCGGGACAGCTGATTGGTGGGATTGGGTTGATAAATATCGCAAGTAAAGAGATCTGGATTTAGATCTCAATTTAGATCCCGATTTGGATCTGATAGGAGTGTATTTCACAGTTACGCCGGATCGCTGGACCCCCTCTGTTTCCGTCTTCAATGCGACTGCCCAGGCACCGAGCCAGATGAAGAGCATCCAAAATAGTGTAAAGCTCCAGTCAAAGTCCATCGCCCCATGCAGGCCAAAAATAAGCACGGAAGGCATGAGCTGCGGTGCAAAATGAAAGATGCTTCGCAGGGTGAGTAGAAACCACCCTGTGACAAGCAGGATGCCGATCATGCCCGTGTCCAGGGCGAGATCGAGCAGGCCGTTGTGAACCTCGCCTCCAACATAAGGCGAGGATTGAATGGCGCGGAACATGTTGCGCCATGTATCTCCCCCGTGGCCGAGCCATGTGGCCTCGGTCCACAGCTGGAGGGCGTCCCGCCACATCTGTAGGCGGGACACCCCAGTGCCGACACCCGCCGCGAGGCGATCGGCGGTGGAGGCCACGGCCATTAGTGCGGCGGCGGCTCCCGCCAGCACAATGGCCGTCAGGGCAGCGGCGCGTGGAGCCTTGGCGGCGCCGCTGTGCCATAGACGGCACAGCAGCAGCGTGCCGAGCAGCGCAGCTGCCCATGCCCCGGCCAGTGCCAGCAGGCCGGGCACGGGTGCAGGCGCCAGCTGGGCAGCAGCCAGCTGGCGGTACAGCCAGGCCGCGCACGCCAGTGGCGCGGCCATGGCCAGCAGCAGCGGCAGGCGGGCACCGCGCCGCTGCAAAGCAAAGGCGGCGACCGCGGCGCAGCCGGTCGCCAGCCAAGCGCCGCGCGACTCGCTCAGCAGGAGCGCGGCTTGCGCGGGCATGAGCGGCAGCACTGCCGCGATGAGTCGCCCGGCCGGTACAGGCCGGGCTATGACTCGCGCGGCGGCTGTCAGCCGCTCCAATGCGTACATGCCAACAACGGCACCGTACGCATTCGGGTACTGCAATAGTCCGCCGAGCCTTGCTCCGGCGGAGCTGATCTCGGGGTCAGCAGTTCGCATCACCCCGAAGGGCAGCGGCAATATCCCGCATACGGCAAGGATGCCGCTTAGCACAAGCAAGCCTCCTGCCATCTGCCAACCGCAAGCTAACCAACGCGCACCATCCGTGCGCGCAGCCAGTATTGCAGTGAACAGAGTAAACATCGCAAGCAGGCTCCATCGCAGCATCTCATCCATGCTGCCCTGTTTACTCACCGAACCTGCCCACGCATGTACCCCAAAACATGTCATCATCCCCAGCGGCCACAACACCCGCAATATTCCCGAGATTCGAATCATTCGCCAAACCATTCGTTCATTGTTCCCTAGCCAATGTACCGGTGACAGAGGTACTTGTTTTCTTCCTTGCTCCTGCTCCTGCTCTTGCTCTTTCTCTAGACGAATACCGACAAGAAATAGCACAATCATGATCAAAGTACTTCCTGCTGCGATCAGAATTACAGGATACAGATCAGCCGAATAATACAATCCCCGACTCAGACATCCTGCAAGCAGCAAGAGAATGGAGAGTATGCCTACCCCAACAGTCCAACCCCATCCTGAATAACGTTTACACCTCAAACTTTGAGAAAAACTCCCTGACGCATCGGTCTGAATAGCTCCATTTGAATTATTTTTATCCTCTTTTTTATACGTATCATCTTTGTTATATGTATCTTCCCTATTATATGTACTGTCTTTACTACCCTTACTGTCCCCATTACATAAGTCCCTGTTATCTACATATTCTGTACCATTTGCGTGGTGAGACCGTTCAAACGCCTGTTCCATCATTTCCTCATTCGCCGCATACCCTCGTCTATACCTTACAACTCCCTTATGCATTGTCCTATTCTTCATCCTTATACACCCTCCTTCCTTCCACCGCTCCATATGCATAACAAAAAGACAGAAGATCCCGATAACGGGTCCTTCTGTCTGATATACATCTGACAGTTATGATGTTGATTGCTACGAAGTATGTGCATTGAATATCATTTTACATTCAGGGACCCTAGTTGCAGTATGTCCCTGGATTGTCATTGGCACACTCAGCAAAGGTCGCAATTTGCGGAATCTTGATCGGTTTCTTTGCTCGATTTTGATTTCCCGTTGGCCTGCTTGCCATCGCCAGGAAGCAAATCGGCACAAGCCCGCTCCAAATATGGATCGGCATGAATGAAATCACGGAAAGCTGTGTATTCATTCCACATCTCCGTCACTTCGCCGGCCTGACCACGAACAGCACGAATCAATATGTTTTTAGGCGTATTCTCCATATCGATGAATTCAAGCAATTGTGTCTTGTATCCCATCAGATCAAGCAACTTGGCACGAATCCCATCCGTAGCCAGTGCGGAAAAACGTTCCTTGAGGATGCCATGGGACAACAACGGATTCATCACGGAAGCCTCTACTTGGTCAAACAGTTCATGCTGACAGCAAGGAACAGACAGAATAACAGAAGCCCCCCAACGAACTGCCTTCTCCAAAGCAGCATCGGTAGCTGTATCACAGGCATGCAGCGTGACAACCATATCCACTTCATTTAATTCATCGTAGTCCGCGATGTCTCCAACCAGAAACTTCAGATCGCCATAATGCAATCGATTAGCCAGACCATTACAGTGTTCAATTACATCTGCCTTCAAGTCCAGCCCAATAATCTTGAGTGAACGCCGTTGTTGTACAGACAGATAATGATATAACGCAAATGTCAGATAAGACTTGCCACAACCAAAATCAACGATGGTCAGTGGACGCCCCTCCGGCAGATGCGGAATAACATCCTGCACCATTTCGAGGAAACGGTTGATCTGTCTGAACTTGTCATACTTACGGGCCAGCACACGACCTTCTTCGTTCATAATACCAAGTTCAACGAGGAACGATACAGGTACGCCTTCTTCCAATACATATTGCTTCTTGCGATTATGCGACAGGTCCACCGCAGTTTTGGAAGCAGATTTGGTCAGAATGGATACTTTATATTTTTTGCTGATCAAAATTTGATAGTCTGCCTCGGTCGTACAGAGCAGGCCTTGACGAAACGTCTCTTCGCATAACAAAGTCATGCGCTCAGCCGCTTCAGCCGGAGTCAAATTCTCGTGCAGCACTTTGTTGTTATAATGAAATGCAAATTGATAATGCAGCTGATTCTTCAGTGTCACCGGCTTGACTTGCACTTTGGTATACGAGACATTGTCCCGTCTGCGCAGCTGGCTCCAGGTCGCTGTAATCAGCGAATTCTGTTCAAAGATGTCTTGTATAAGCTTTCGCAATGAATCCACGGGGTACATCTCACTTTCGATTTGGTTTGGTCAACCGTTACCATACCACAATTCCGTTCCCTCTCCAAGTAAAGGCATGTAACAGGCCTTGATCCAATCCATATTTTATGAGTTCATCTCTTGACGACTTAATTCAGCTAGTCCCTCTTCAACTTCGTTCCGTGGCAAACCGCCCTGCTCCAGCTGTTCATCCGTGAGTTGGCTCAACCTTTCATAGAACGCCTGTACATCATCTCGGTAGCTCACCGGGAATTCAGCACCAAGCTGTAGCAGCCTGTACCAACTGTTCTCTGCCTGGTCATAACGCCCTTGTTGTTCACGATAAAGGGCAAGCTGTCTTTCGGTTCGAGCAGGGAGTTCATATTCTTTCGTAAGCCCCAACACACCCTCCACCCGTTCCGGTGCGTCCAACAACTTGGGATTAGCGCCATGATTCAATGCATACAGGTAAAAATGAAGTGATCTCATCAATCGAATGAGGGCGTCATCCTCTGCGTCCATTCTCTCCTGATCATCGATGCCTTCCACTTTGGCCTTCTCTTGATAAATATATGCCTCTTCTTCAATTAGCCTGGCGGCTTGTTGCAGATTATCTACCTCAATCATTCCGCGAAAACGGAACATTTCAATAACATCCTCTGCTGGCAATGAGTTCAGTAGAGATAAGTTCAACCCAAACTGCCTGCGCATCAACTCATCCAATTCAGACAATGCCTCGGTGTGCTTACGTTGCTGTTTGAGCGTGAACACTTTGCCTATTGCTTCAGTCATTTCCTCCATCATGCGGAGCAGATAATCTTTTCTGAACATGCTGTATGCCCCCTCATCATTCGACCCTATACATTCAATCGTTCTCATATCGTTCCTTTATATTTATTTTAATTCATGCCATGACAAAAAGCCAAAAACAAGACACACGTGTCTTTGCTCTGGCCATGAACACACTAAACCCCTGCCTATCCCAAAGGGACGTTGCAGGGGTTCGGTTGAAATGGAACTGGGTACTCCTCCTCCACAAGAGGTTGAATCATCCAGAAACCAAACTATATTCTAGGACGTGTCTCAAAACTCGCTGAAGTGCATCTTTTACCGCCTTTTCGCCCCATGCTGCGTCACTTCCCCTTGACGTGCCCCGGCACGCCTGCGGAAAACTTCCTTGCTTGGAACGAAAATTCAGTAAAATCTACTTCCTTCGGAGTTTTCAGACACGCCCTAATGATATCAACATTAATCACTTCATCAATTACTTCGATAATCCAGCCATAAATTGTTTAATGACCTGAATTAATTCTTCAGGAGCTTCATACATGCTCATATGACCTGCACCCGCAATCACGGCTTGCACGATATGTGGCTTGTCACTTGTAAATGTACGTTCTGGCGGGATAACAGCATCCTTCTCTCCCGCAACCAGCAATACAGGTAAAGGTGTAGCCGATAACACATCGCGGCGATCCGGGCGTTCTCGCATAGCAAGTGCAGCACCAACAGCACCTTGAGGAGCAGTCTGGTATCCAATTTCCTTCACACGTGTTACATGCTTAGATAGCGATTCCACATGTTCCGGTGCAAACAGTCCGGGAACCAGTCCATCTACAAAATTTACGATACCTTCAGTCTGAATGGTGGATACAGCACGAAGGCGTTTTTCCTTAGCTTCTTCACTGTCCGGATAGGCTGTGGAATGAATCAGACCAAATGCATTCAAACGCTCCGGGTGACGTTGTGCAATCGAGAGCGCAATGTATCCCCCCATCGAGTGTCCCAGAAGGACCGCTTTTTCCACATTCAACTCATCCATCAACTGTAATACATCGTTGCCCATCTGTTCGATGGTATAACTTCCTACAGGTGCATCTGTTTTTCCGTGTCCACGCAGATCAGGTACGATACAGCGATAGCTGCGTGCCAGTTCAGGTACGACCTCATCCCAATACGATGAACTGCCACAGTATCCGTGGAGCAAAATGAGTGCTTCTCCCTTACCTTGTTCGGCATAACAAATCGTCGTTCCATCACACATCACTTTTTCCATATGAATCCCTCTCTCTGCGCGAATTATATAATTCAGGTTGTATATTATTAAGCCTACATATCATGAATGAAACGTTTGTCTCCATTTCCATGCTTCAATTGCGGCATCTGCAATCGTTCGGGACATCCCCATAACCAAGTGAAGCGAGGTCATCTGCAAAATGGAATAGGGCCTTGGTCCATTCGCATTAACCACAGCTGCTACACTGTATTGTCCAACAGGGGGTAGCTTGCCTCCGACCGATTGGGCCGGAATGAGTGGGTTATTCGAGAGATAGTATGTACCTACCGCATGCTTTGGACCCAGACATGCATCAATCGCTATGATGGCATGGTGTGCAGGAATAAGTGCCAATTTCTTTTCCAGCGTATCTGCATCACAAGGGGAAGACAGCGTGCCAATCACGTTCTCCATTCCGCTCTCTTGCAGTAAACTTCCTGTCATTGGACCCAGAGCATCCCCGGTGGAACGATCAGTACCGATGCAGACAAACGTGATTTCAGCTGGAGAATGAAGTTGAACGATGTTTTTGAAAAATAAGACCAGATTCTCTGCAGGCACGCCTTTGCGGACTTCCCTTCCTTGATGGCGAACCATTTCTCGCTTATACGCTGCCAAACTGTATTCCCTCCAGTACACTCAGGTTTCCGTTAAATCCTGTTGTTGTATCCATCATTGTAACCGATGCTTGGTTTCCTCGCAAAAGCATTAGCCTGAGCGCTTCCAATCATGATACAATAACAAGAGTTTCCGATACGGAAGGGATGAACTTAACGATGGATTTATCACAAGCAACAGCAGCCAATATGGAATATATGATTGAAGCGATCAAAACCAAACTTCGTATGGCAAGCGGTGCCGCCATGCAAGCTTCTTCATTCCCACTTGAGAAATATGAAGATCTGTTTGACCTGTATGAAATGATTTTGAGCAAGGAACATCTCAGTATCTCTGAAGTGGAAGCTGTCGCTTCGGAACTGGGTAATCTTCGTAAATCCTAAGCAAAAAAAGGACCTGTTTTCCACATCACCGTGGGAACAGGTCCTTTTTCGCATGTTTATATCCTTAAGGCAGGTCAACCAAAACAAATTCAGCAGGTTCACTGTCTGTGCTCGTGATTTGCAGATCACAACTTTTGCGAATTCGTGCGGCATCCCCCGGCTTGAGGTTGAAGTTACCATCCGAACAATGAATCTCTACATGTCCACTGATCAGGAAAAGATGTGTCCGTCGATCTTCGTGTTGCGGGTACATCAACTTTTTCCCGGACTCCAAATGGGACAGATAACAGGTTACATCCTGGGAAATAGGCAATGCGCCTTCGCTTCCCTCGCCCCCTTGGCCGGATACAATCGGACACAGACGATTCAAATGCTCCTGCGGCTCTATTCTCCGATTCATATAAGAAGGTTTCAGCATACGCTCCGATGGCAAAAACCACATCTGGAGGAAACGTACCGGTTCATCCGCTGACGGATTGGTCTCGGAGTGTTCCACTCCCGTACCCGCACTCATCACCTGGACCGTACCCGGTTCAAGCAATTGTTCTGTTCCCATACTATCCGTATGTTTGAGTGTACCTGATATGACATAACTGACAAGTTCAAGATCATGATGTGGATGTTTCTTAAAGCCTTCTTGCGGCATCAGCGTGTTTTCATTATGAGCCAACAGACAGCCAAAATGGGCGTTGCTTGGATCATCATAATCCGCAAACGAAAAGCTGAATTCACTGTGTATCCAACCTCGATCCGACGTGTGCCTTTCTTCCGATGTTACCACTTTAATCATGTTCATCCACCTCCAAGGGTTTAGAGCTGCCACATTACCGCGGCAGTCCATGCGTGTATATGAATTGTATAGATGAATACCAGTTGGTATGTCATCTTTACCCGGGGTCCGGCAACTCTAATCACGCCCCTTCTTAAGGTTATACGCTATCTTCAAGTGAGTGGAGAATGAACTCACTATCTGCATGACCTACAAGGGTACCCGCATCATTTCGGATGTCCGAAGGGAACACTTCAGCCAATCGTTCAATGGTTCTTTCATTGGAATAACCAATCTGTTTCAGGATGGATTGGGTAATGAAGGCCCACTCTTCCTCAGAACCATCAAGCACCTTGAAGGTGATTCCCAGTCTTTCTTTTTTCAGACCAAAACCGAATACCCCCTTGAATCCACCCTTCGCTACAATGTTATTGTCTTCCAGCAGCACTGAATCTACACGCTCCGTGCCACCAACCATCAACGGATGTTCATTCATAGCTGATGTTATGGTCTCTACAGCTGTTCTTGTGGAAGGATCAGCGATAAGATCTGGACAAGCGAGCTTCAGATAGGCGTTCGACAATGCCGACAACGGCAAAGAAAATACCGGAAAGCCGCAGCCATCCGTCCCAAGCTTAATCTCTTTTTCCTCAATACCTGCCAGGTCGGCAAAGGTTTCAAGAATTTCTCGTTGTACCGGATGATCCGGTTCAGCGTAACTGCCCAGATCAACCTGCTTCATCTGACTGTACCCCAGAATTCCCAGATGTTTTCCGGAGCAGTTGTGCAAGATGCGCCGTTTCTCTCCTTGTCCACGTAACCATTGATTACGGCTTTCTTCATTAAGCGGATAACTTGGTGCACAGATCAGGCATTCTTCTCCCAATCCGATCTTACCGGATAACTGCTCCAGCACCCGAATGTGTTCCGGTTCCGAACGATGCGAAGAGGACATAATGGCAATCTCCTGTGCTGATAGGCCATAGTGACTGGCAATTCCTGCCCGAATACCTGGAATGGCTTGAAAAGGTTTGGCAGATGAACGAGTGAACGCTCTAAAATGAGGGTCACCAGCCGAGTATACGATTCGTCCATACTCATCCGTAATACTTATGTGTCCGTAATGGGCGCATTCCATAACGCCTGCACGGTATTCTTTAATTAACAAGGCACTCTCCATGCGAGTTCTCTCCTTTGTGCTCCCGATTTCATCTCTGCTTTGCGTCACGACGCCGCATGGGATATCTTAAATAGTATAGTACAAAAGCGACGTTTTTACAGTTTTTTCGACAGGCATTTCGGGTATAGCTTTATCATCTATGTTCATCTACTACAATAACTGAAGGAGAAACTCATTATGCCGCGCAAAACGTATTCACCAGCCTCATTCAGTTCAAATTCCGGTACGTTATTAAGTCCACTCCTCAACTGGGGTTTGGCTGGCCTGGTCCTCAGCGCATCGGTCGTATTTATCCTGGCAGGTCTGGGTGCCTGGTTGGGTGCTGATGTTATTATTCGTCTGGATGATCAAATTCAGCAATTATTTTATCTGAATTCAGATTCACGTCTTCATCTATTCCCTTACACTGCATTCATAACCGCACTGGGTTCTTTCAAAATCTCTGCGGTGGCTGCGGGAGGTTTTGCTCTTCTTTTCTTCATTCAACGCAGTCCAAGGTTTGTTGTATATGGATATGCGCTCACGGGAAGTTTTGCCATGATGTGGATTCTGAACACGTTATTGAAGGAATTTTTCAGACGAAGCAGACCTGAACTGGATCATCTGCTGGTCGTTCACGGGTACAGCTTTCCCAGCGGACATGCCATGATCTCCATGGGCTTCTACGGCATGCTCTTTGTAATCTGGGCCATTGAACGGCAGCGACATAACTCTTCCAGTGTGTGGCTTCCTGTCCTGGGGGGTATCAGTTTTATTTTATTGATTGGCCTCAGCCGGATCATGTTGGGCGTTCATTATCCTACGGATGTATTTACTGGATTTACTGCTGGATTGGCATGGATTTTCTGCATGGTTAAAGGCATTAAACAAAGCCGCTAAAGAATGAATTCCTCTAATTTCCAGTTCATTCATCCTCATCTTTATTGTTTCACAGGGTTGCACGGGGTTTATATACGAAGTAAGCAAACGCGAACAGACAACATCCTACATCAAGTTTAAAGGAGGCGGTTGTTATGTGGGGCATCATTATCAGCATTGTGATGGCTGTCATCATCGGTTTGATCGGAGATGCACTTGCCGGTCACAACATGCCTGGAGGCATAATCGGTGCAATGATTGCCGGATTTGCCGGAGCCTGGCTGGGAGCACTTTTGCTTGGTAACTGGGGACCAGTTATCGGTAACTTTGCCATTATCCCTGCCATCATTGGTACAGCGCTCTTTGTTTTCTTGCTGGGGCTTGTGTCCAGACTGCTAAGACAGGCTGCCTGATTCGGGCAACAAGGTGTTCGTTGTTTCGTATTTGTTTCTTAAATTGAAGAAGGAGTGATTAGACATGAATAAAGCAGAAGAGCAATATCCTGTACAGACGGGTTCAACTTTCGCAAAAGGTATTTTCATCGGGGGTTTGCTGGGAGCTGCAGCAGCACTACTCTTTGCGCCTAAACCGGGACGTGAATTGCGTGGTGACCTTTCCGAGAAAGTGGGCATCGTTACTGACCGCACCAAAGAAGTGGCAACTGTTGTAGGTGACAAAGCCTCTGAACTGGCTAAAACTGTCTCTTCCAAAACTTCAGACATTGCAAAAACGGTAAATCAAGGCCGCAATGATGTAATGGACTCTGTGAGAAAAGCGTCCGCTGATGTCGCTAACGAAGCATCCCGTGCATCTGATGAAGTGGCTGCCGCTTCCGTTGAAGCGAAGGAAGATGCACGTAAAGAACTTAACTCGACTAGCCTGTAAGGCGATACAGATCGAGTGACCAATAGCCAGCTGCACTCCAGCTGGCTATTTTTTATCCAATGAGAGTTGAGGAGGACAAATAATATGAGTAAAGTTACAATCAACGGTAATACTCCAATTACGGGAGGAACACCGGCACAGCAGTATGATACAAGCGAGCATCCTTTTGAATTGCGTCATGAGGTAAAGCGATTGAACACCCGTCTGGACCAGATTGCGGACAGTCTGGAGAGAGCACAGATCAAGGATATTATTGAGAATTACAGCAGTCCCAAAAAGCGGATTATTACCAATTTCACAGCGGGCATGGCACGAGGTCTCGGTCTGACTGTAGGTACCTTTGTTGTTCTCGGTTTGCTGGCATTCATTCTCAGCCAATTCGTGAATATGCCGATTGTAGGTCAATATATCGCTGACTTGCTTGGTTATATTGAAGATTACAAAAACTAAGAGGACTAACCAACCGTAGGCTATCCCTTACGTTTTTCCGTTGCTCCTTTTTTCTCTGTCTCTTCAGCTGAAGGCTGTGAGGATTTCACTTTGAGCAGATCTCCTGTCCAGCCTTTCATCATCAGCCATACATACATGCTGATCATGCTCAAGATAATGACAACAAGGACCAGTACAACTCCCCATGATTTGTCGATAAAGGGCAGGTTCTCAAAGTTCATCCCCCATATCGCGCCAGCTGCCGTGGCAGGTATGAACACAGCAGTAACAATGGTCAGCGTCTTCATGATCTCATTGCCACGTACACCTGAGATCGCATTATCAATGGAGATTAACGTATCGATCTCTTTCTCGTAGTGACTAAACAAACGTTCCATTCGCTCTACTCGATGTTGGAGCTGCTGGAAATATCGATTTTCGTTGATTTCACTGAGATAAGCCTCATGGGCAGCAGCCATCAGTTCCGAATAGGGGATAAACAGATTGCTCCAGTATAACAGTTCAAATCGGGCGGCCAGAATCTGGTCCATCAAAGTTCGGGCATTGCGGGATTCCATCTTCCGTTCCAGATCACGCAGGTTCATCTCAAAATGATCCATCCCCACATGGTAGTAATGCAGTATAGCTCGAAAAAGTACAAACATCCCGTCCCTGGCTTCACTACATTGCTGTAACATATGGGCACGTTCATCCGTCTTCATAATACCTCGTGTATTGTCATCCATATTCAAGGTAACCAGGTTATTGCGATCGACATAGAAAAACATCTGATTATCTTGACGTTTGTCATCTCTCTCATTCTTGACCGCATACAACAATGAACCAAATATGACTGGTTCTGTACCATTCACGAAACGGACGGACAAATAATTCGATTCCACTTCCGGAATCTTATGAAGCCAATACCGCATATCCGGAAACGCCTCTGTCAGCTCCCCCAACGCATCGTTCATGCTATCGGTGTCAGGTGCAACCCAATCCCACCATTGCCAATGGTCCGAGCAAGATAACTTGTCACGGCGAGCTTCCAACTTGATTTGGTTCACAATCACTTTATCCACTCCTGCACTCATGTTCTTCATTGCATCCCCAGATCTTTTTGATCCCAAAAAGGACACGTATGCATTTCAGCGCATTGACGTGTCCTTCTTTATGCCGTGCTCAACAACATTAGGGTTCCATTTGTCATAACATTGAAGCATTAGACATGATCTGTTTCAGTTTCTCTGTAGCTCGCTTCTGAATCCGAGAAACACTCATCTGTGAAACACCAAGCTTTTGGGCAATTGCCCGCTGAGATTGGCCATCCTGGAATGCTAGAATAAGTACCTGCTGTTCTTGTTCCTTCAATTGTCCCAATGCCTGTTGCAAGTCCATCCGTTTTTCGACCGAATCATAGTCATTCACATCTGCACTGATCAGTTCTCCCAATGTTGCTGCACTGTCATCCTGAGATAAAGGAGAATCCAGTGATACATAGTGGTAACATTCCCGACCAGCCAGAACTTCAATTGTCTCTTCTGCAGTCAGATCAAGGTATTCAGCAATTTCGTTCACACCGGGTGAGCGCTCCAGCTTAACGGTTAACTCATCGATGGCATGTTGCACAAGGGCTCCCTTTTCCTTAATCCTCCGGGGCACCTGAATATACCAGGATTTATCACGCAAGTAGTTCTTCATATGACCGATCATGCTCTTCATGGCATAAGGTTCAAACGGAATACCTAGGTTGATATCGTATTGCTTAAGCAAACGAATCAAAGCCATCTGCCCGGTCTGATACAAGTCTTCGTATAGATCGGGGCGATTCCGAGCGATTTTGCCTGCTGCCATCTTGACCATTGGTTCATATTTACGGATGAGAACTGTTGCAATTTCATTATCTAGGGTCTGCTGGTATTCCCAGATCAAACCTATAGCTTCAGACATGGACTCTGGGGGAGTCACTTTTTCATTCATACTTTCTCCTCACTTCTTGCAAGACGTTTTACGAGTACTACTTTCGTACCTTTGCCCGTCTCACTTTCCACACTGACATCATCCATCAAGGCTTGCATCAGGTAGAACCCAAGTCCACCAATCTGTGCTTCCGTCAGTTCTTTGTCGTGTAGACCGGCACGTGACACAGCAGGGTTCATGTTCTCGAAGCTGGCACCTTCGTCCTTGACAATAATGGACAATGTTTCGCCATCCACTTCGAATACAACTTCAACCATGCCGCCTTCGTGTGAGTAGGCATACAATACAGAGTTGTTACAGGCCTCGGATACAGCAACTTTCATATCCTCAATGTCTTCGTAGGAAAATCCCATTTTGGATGCTACTCCATAGAGATTGAGTCTTACAATATCAACGTAATCAGCTGTCGCAGGTAAATTAAGGGTGACTCTTTGAACTTCTGCATTCATTCCTTTTTCGATCCTTTCCTATTGGGAATTCTTCTGTGTGACAAAGAATTTGGCGATGCCCGTCATGTCAAAAAGTTTCTGAATCTGCGCAGGAACTTCCTGTACTTCAAAGCGAGCTTCCATTCCATGTCTGGCCTTCAGAACAGATAACAGGATACCAATCCCTGTACTATCGATATACTTCAATTCTTTCATGTTAATCACAAGATCCTGTTCCTTGTTATCCACGAGCGGCTCCATCACCAAGCGGAAGTCAGGAGCAACCGACAAATCCAGTTCGCCAGTCAGATACACCGTGCACACGCCGTCCTGAGTTTCAGTTCTTGCATTGAATTTTTCATTTTTATTTGTATTCATTAGACATCTCTCTCCTGATCAATGGTTTCCTTACCTAATAACCCAACTTCAGCACGAGTGAATCAGAAAGAAGTTTGGAAAATGTTTCAATTGGCCTGATTCATGGCTGAAGGGCCTGGGTCTAACATTTGTCGTTGTTTCTGAAACTGGGCTATTTTCTGTTTTACATTGCCCATTTTCACCGGTTTACTAATATAATCATCCATGCCGGCAGCAATACAGCGCTGCTGAATACCTTCCATCACGTTAGCAGTCATGGCTATAATGATTGGCTGATTAGACTGGGTCAGACTCTCTCGAATCCGCCGTGTACATTCCAAACCGTCCATCACAGGCATCTGCAGATCCATAAACACATAGTCATAGGGATAACGGCTACTGTTTACCATATCGAGTGCGCTCTGCCCATCTTCAGCAATGTCTGAGAGCAACCCCAGCTTACCGAGCATAATCGCCATCAACTTCTGGTTGATCGGATGATCATCCACAATTAATACCGTAGGATATTTATTCTCATTTTTCACATCCGTTGGTTTCTCTTCCCCGTTCCTCTGGACCAGTTCAGTTTCTACATAACGTTTCGCCTGAATTGTAAATACAAACGTCGCTCCCCGTTGCTCTGTTGTATCCAGATAGATCTGTCCACCCATCATTTCCACCAGAGTCTTGCATATTGCCAGTCCTAAGCCAGTTCCACCGTATTTACGTGTCATGGATGTATCCAACTGGGAAAAAGGCTGGAACAGGCGATCCACTTTGTCTGAAGCGATACCTATCCCGGTGTCTTTAACAGCAAACTCCAATGCCATTTGTCCGTCTTTTTCTTCATTCACTGACACAATCAAATATACGCCACCCTGGTCTGTAAATTTGATTGCATTGGCAATAAGATTCAAGAGAACCTGACGTAGCCTTGCCATATCTCCATAGATTAATTCAGGGACAGAATCTTCCAGGAAATAATCCAGTTCCAGATTCTTTTTGCCTGCTTCTGCAGCAAACAATCCCAACACTTCCCGAATACAGGAGACAAGTTCAAAAGGATGCTCTTCCAGTTCCATTTTGCCGGATTCCATCTTGGTAAAATCAAGAATGTCGTTGATGACCGTAACGAGTGCATCTGCACTGCGACGAACGATGTCTGCATATTCCTTCTGATCTTCCCTCAGTTCCGTTTCCATCAGCAGATCAACCATACCGATAACTCCGTTCATCGGTGTACGAATCTCATGACTCATCATTGCCAGGAACTCAGTCTTTGCATTGGCTGCAATTTCTGCTTCTTCCTTGGCCTGAATGAGTTGTTGGTTCATCTTCTCCAGTTCCTGTGTCTTCTGGTGAAGAAGCATGGTCTGTGTCTTCAAACGTTTATTGGTGATAAACATCTCCACAAAGCCCTCGATTTTGGATTTCAAAATCTGAGGAATAAATGGTTTAACCATGTAATCAATGGCCCCGGCTGAATATCCGGCAAACAAGTGCTCCGCTTCTCTGCTATTCGCAGAGATGAATATAATCGGCACATCCTTGGACTTGTCCCGTGCCTTAATTAACTTTGCTGTCTCAATTCCGTCCATTCCAGGCATCTGCACATCGAGAACGATAACCGCAAATTCGTCTTTTAGCAGACAGCGGAGTGCCTCTTCTCCGGAAGTTGCCTTAACGAGTTTATATTGTTCCGATTCCAGAACTGCTTCAAGAGCAAGCAAGTTCTCAGGGCGGTCATCTACCAATAATATGTGGATTGGTTCATTGAGCCCCATGGCTAACCCTAACCCCCTATTTGATCTTCCGGTATATTTTTTCGGTCCGGTCTAACGGCTCATAGGTATCACTGAACTCTGTAAAATGTATCGATTCTTTCGACCCCAGAACCAGAATACCAAAGTGGCTCAAGCTCTCATGAAACAGCCCATGCACATGGTTCCGCAGTTCATCATTAAAATAAATCATGACATTACGGCAAAAGATAACATTAAACTCGTTAAATGACCGGTCTGTTGCCAGGTTGTGCTCGGCGAAAATGATGTTCTTCCTTAGAAAAGGATGAAATATCACCGAATTGTATTTCGCTGTATAGTACTCGGAGAAGGCTCTGGTACCCCCTGCCTCCAAATAATTTGTAGTAAATAGTTTCATTTTCTCAATACCATATACGCCTTCTTTGGCCTGTTGCAAAGAGCGATCATTCATATCCGTTGCGTAGATTCTTGCCTTGTCATACAGTCCTTCCTCATGCAACATGATGGCCATGGAATAAACTTCCTCTCCTGTAGAACATCCCGCATGCCATATTCGGATATACGGGTAGGTTCTCAGGATAGGAATAATCTGTTCCCGAAACATTCGGAAAAGCGAAGGATCTCGAAACATTTCCGTTACAGGGATGGATAAGTTCTGTACAAAACGTTCAAACGCGGAACGGTCATGAAGAACACGCTCCTGCAAGCCGGATATGCTCTTAACACCTTCAGCATGTGCATGATGCCAGATTCTTCGTTTGAGGGATGGCAGTGCATAGTTTCTAAAATCATATCCATATAAACGGTGCATGCCTTCCAACAGCAACTCAATCTCAATCAGCTCGCGTTCTTCATCTTGCGGCATACGGACCAAATCTGCCCCCGTCTCGGTAGGTTCCCACGGTGTCATAAGTTCTCTCCACTTCTTCATTTGTTACTTGCGTATTCGTCGTATTGTCTTTCATTACCCAAACAATGAACATACGAATAATGAACTTACGAATACAGCCATACGCGCATTAAGGATAACAATTGATCTGTCTGGATCGGTTTTTTCACATAATCAGATGCTCCGGCCTCAATACATTTGCCGCGATCCTCTTTCATGGCTTTGGCCGTAAGCGCAATAATCGGCAACTTTTCAAACTGCGGGATCTGTCTGATTCGTGTCATCGCTTCATAACCGTCCATCTCTGGCATCATCATATCCATCAGTACCAGATCAAATTCCGGATTTTTGTCCAAAATCTCCAAAGCCTCTCGGCCGTTCTCAGCAAACGTCACATCCATCCGATAGCCTTCAAGAACACTTGAAAGGGCAAATACGTTACGAATATCGTCATCTACAAGTAATATTTTCTTGCCTTCAAACAACGTTTCTTTGTTGTGTAGTTTCTGTAAGATTCGACGCTTGTCTTCCGGCAAATTGGCTTCTACCCGATGCAGGAACAAAGTGGTCTCATCCAGCAGACGTTCCGGTGACTTCACATCTTTGATAATGATGGATTCCGCATATTTGCGCAGCTTCATTTCTTCCTTGGAATCCAGTTCTTTGCCTGTATAAATTATAATCGGCAGATCGTTCAGATATTCATCATCACGAATCTGGTCGAGCAACTCAAAACCGGTCATATCCGTTAACATCAGATCCAGTACCATGCAGTCATAACGCTGGCTGTGTAATTCATTTAACGCCTCACTACCTGTCGACACAGCAGTGATTGCAACATCATCATGACCAATCAATTCAATAATGGCTTTACGCTGAATTTCGTCATCTTCGACGATCAACAGTCGTTTCAATTGATTCTCAGTATATGATTTGATATGCGAGAATGCTTTATCCAGTGAATCCTTGCTCGAAGGTTTTTTCAGATACGCAATGGCACCCATCATCAGACCTTGCTTCATATCATCAATGACTGAAATCACATGAACCGGAATGTGGCGTGTTGCCGAACTGCTCTTCAGCTCGCCCAGAATGGTCCAACCATCCATCACCGGCAATTGAATATCCAGGATAATGGCATCCGGCAAATATTGACGTGCCATTTCAAGTCCTTTATCACCTTGAAGGGCAACAAGAGCTTTGAATCCTCTTCCTCTCGCCATATCCATCAAAATATGTGCAAAGTTCACGTCATCCTCAATGATGAGGAGGATTTTGTCACCTTCCATCAGATTCTCCCGATCATCTTCGATCTGCGTGACATCTGGAGTATGGGAAGGAGAAAGATCTGTACCCACGCTACGCTCCGGATCAGGAGAGAGAATGGACTGATGACTTGAAAGCATGGTCCGTGCTTCGATGGACTTTTCATAAAGATCCTCTGAGGAAACAGCCGCTTCTCTTGAAGCACCTTCCTCCGCCAAGGCTTCCTCTTCATGATTATCCGGCAGGTATAAGGTAAAGCAGCTACCTTCTCCCTCGGATGATTCCACCTGTATTGCACCACCAAGCAAACGTGCCAGTTCCCTGCTAATGGACAATCCCAGACCAGTTCCACCGTATTTCCGACTTGTGGTCCCGTCTACTTGCTGGAACGCTTCAAAGATCAGATCCGTCTTGTCCGATGGAATACCAATGCCGGTGTCTTTTACACTGAATCCGAGATATTCCTGATTGGTGTTCATATAACCCGGCAGTTCTTCCGGTTTCATCCGTCGTCCAATTAGACTAACCGAACCTCGATTGGTGAACTTAAATGCGTTCGACAACAAATTCCGTAAAATCTGTTTGACGCGATGGCTGTCGGTGTACACCCATTCCGGTAGATCGCTGTCGAAATCAATATTCAAGTTCAGTTCCTTTTTGTTCGCCATCGGTCCAAAGTTCTGCTGAACAAAGCTGGTCAGCTCTTCCATTCGTACGGTCTCATAATTGATATCCATCTTACCTGCGTCCACCTTGGACAGATCCAGAATCTCATCAATCATCTTCAGCAGATCCGCGCCCGACATGTAGATGGTTTGCGCATATTCCTGCTGTTTGTCAGTCAGATTTCCACCTTTGTTCTCCGACAATAACTGGGACAATATGAGCAGACTGTTCAATGGTGTACGGAGTTCATGTGACATATTCGCTAAAAATTCGGACTTGTACTTGCTTGTCATCGACAGCTGTGTAGCTTGCTGTTCCAACTGTGTCTTCGTTTTCTCAATTTCGTCATTTTTCTCTTCAACTTCACGCACCTGCTCTTCAAGCGCCCGCGTCTTGGCAATGAGTTCCGTATTAAAATGTTCCAGTTCTTCCTGCTGACGCTGTAGCAACTCCTCAGATCGTTTAAGCGCCTCTGTCTGCTCCTCCAGATTCTCATTGGAACGACGAAGTTCTTCTTGCTGTGTCTGCAATTCTTCCGATTGAACCTGCAGTTCCTCAGTCAGTGCCTGGGATTCACGTAGCAGCTCCTCCACACGCAAACGACGTCGAACGTTGTTCAAAATTACGCCCAGGTTCATAATCAGTTGTGTGAATAACTGCTTGTGCAGTTCATTGAAACCTTCAAAGGAAGCCACTTCAACTACACCAATCAGTTCATCTTCAAACACGACAGGATAGATCATGATACCCGCAGCACGTGTTGAGCCTGAAGCTGAACCAATATGCACGTAATCTTCGGGCGTATTTTCCAGAATAATCGGTGTCATATCCAGCGCGGCTTGACCAATCAGGCCTTCCCCGATGCGATACATTTCCTTACCAACATCTTCGTTCTCTTCAAATGCGTATGCACCGTAACGTCTCAGTTCGTCGGGATGTTTCTCCTCATCGATCAGATAGACGACACCCAACTGAGCACCAAGCACAGGTGTGAACTCACTGATAAACATCTGTGAAATTTGGCGAATGGAGCCAATCCCCCGAAGCAGCTCCGGGACTCTTGCGATGTTCGAACTCATCCAGTTTTGATCCTGCTGAGCCTGCACATAAGCCCTCTCGATCTCCAGTTTTTCTTCCAGATCACTGGATACATCCTTGAACACACTGGCAATCTGACCAATCTCATCGGTTGATTTGACCTGTATGCGCCGAATGGTTCGGTAACGCCCTTTACCAAAGCTGGTAATCATCATAGATACAGTGTTCAGACCCCGTGTAATACTCGGCAGCACCCACAGAATGACACCCAATGCAAGCAACAACCCGGCAATCATGATACTTATCGTGATCTGTACTGCTCTCGTATACGCTTCGTTAGCGTTCTTGATCTCAGCATCAATCTCTTGGTCCTGATAACGTGAAAGAGCATTCAAACTATCCACAGTTTCTTTTTGCACCGCGAGTCCTGTTGAATTGCGGTAGTTATTCGCATCTTCTACCCGGTTTTGGGACATCAGGTTGATCTGTCTCGTTGCATAAGATGTATAAGCGGTCCACGCCGTATTCACACGATCCACCAGTTGATGTTCAGGTGCACTGTCTGCCCGGTTTCTCACTTCTGCGAGGTAACCATCCCCCCGATCCTTCATCTCCTTCAGGTCACCCTCAGCAGCATTAATCGAATTGTTCGGATTCAATAACAAGTTAGCCAGCACTTTGGCTATATCATTGACCTCTCCACGTGCAGCAGAAGTGAACCTTACTTTGAGATAACGTTCCTGATACATCTGATCAATCTGTTGATTACTGCTGTTTAACCGTTCATAACTCACAAACGTGAGCACGATCAAAATGGCCATCAGAGCGGTAAAACCAATCAGCAGTTTATTCCTGATCTTCATTCAGCCCCCGCCCCTTTATTCAAAGTAATCCAGACCAGACATTTATCATCATCCCGCTCCTGGGGAATTTCGTCGTCAAAAAACATGGCCTGCATAGCAGCTTCATTCCACTGATGTGAGCCGGTCAGTTTTTCGATCAGGAATTCATGTTGTTCTTCCTGCCCGCCCTGAACAGCTTCCAATAATCCATCCGTATAGAGTGCAATATGCCCGTCACCCTCATAATGGATCGTTTGTGGTTCAATATCCATCTTGTCAAATAAACCAACAGGACAGCAGACGCTGTCAAATGTGGTGACACTCCCGTCGTTTCGGAAAAATAAAGCAGGTGGATGCCCCGCATTAACATAATCAATACGTTTCATCCGTGTATCAACGACCAGATAAATTGCCGTGAAATAATACTGCACCAATTGTTTTTCCAGATGGAGCTGGTTAAAACGACGGTTCAACTCTTGAATGACCTTCTCTGGATCCACATAAGTGGTAACCGTATCTTTCAACACAGAAGCGATAAACATGGTAAACAGGGATGAAGATATCCCGTGTCCCATCATGTCGAGCAGCAGTACTCCGTAACGGCCTTCCCCAAGGGGGTACCAAGAATACAGATCACCCGCAAGCTCAAAGGATGGTTTATAGATGGCATGCACTTGGAACAACGGGTCCCTAATTGCCGGACTTAATACAGCATTTTGGACCATCGCTGCCAACTTGAGCTCATCCTGAATACGTTGATCACGCTCTTTATGCCAATCCTTCTCCTGTTTCAAACGAAGTGCGAGTCGAATTCTGGCCATCAGTTCGACTTTATTAATCGGTTTGGTCACATAGTCAGATGCACCTGCATCCAATGCTTCGGCAAGTTTCTTGGAGTCTCCGATGGCAGTCACCATAATAATCGGTATATCCTTCAGATTCTCAAATTTCTGCACAATACTGCAGGCTTCGATACCGTCCATCTCGGGCATCATCATATCTAGCAAAATCAGGTCAATATCCGACGGTCTTGGACGAAGTTCGTTGCTTTCCTCCCCAATTCCCAACACTTCAAACATTTCCATGGCGGAACTCGCCGTTACAATGTCACGATAGTTTTCTTTTTTCAGAATTTCTCGAATGATAATGACATTCGTCGGATTGTCGTCAACAATAAGTATTCTCATTGATATCTCCTTATCTGTGGCGTCCGGGTTTGTCGATTCTTATTAGGTTAAAACAAACGTTGATTATACAAATTTTGCATACAAAACGGCAGTAGACATAATAATTCCTAGTATAACTATAATCGTAAAAACAAAAAACTTCTATCAGTAAATGGCACCATCGTAGGGGAATATCCCCGCGACTCACCCTGTTTTTGCAGCGTCCTGATCCCGCTTCCAAACTTGCAAAAACATAGATAAGGAATGGGAAAAGCCCCATTCCTTATCTATGTTTTTGATTAAGCATTTTACATAAATGATTCAGAAGCTTGTCCATGTTCAGCAAACTTCAACTTATCGGGTTAATCTTTCTTTTTAGCAATAACGAGTACTTTACCTTTGTCGAGTTCACTCTCGTAGAAGTCCGCTTCGGCTTCGGTAAACCCCATCGAAACAATTTTGGCCCGGAGTTCATCACCACGTGAGCGGAACAGATTCGCCAAGGAATCAAATACGCCTTCTTCCTTTATGCCAATTTCTTTGGCATCTGCTGTATCGGCAATTCGATCTGTACGATCCTTCTCATGGGCGAGAACAAAGATTTGATCAGCAAGGTATCCGGTAATCTGCAATTCTTTCACCGCTTCTACCGCCTGGACTCCGTTTTCTACCACTTTTGCATAAGCTTGCTCATTGGTTGAATTCATCGTTTCCACTCTCCTCTGATTTAATCTTCTGTATCAAGCTACTTAGTATATAACCATACTATATGGGTTTGAAACGATTTGGTAATAACCAATCCTAGGAAACTGTGTCATCAAAAAGATCAATGCCTTCAATCTGATGAGATCCTGACTTCATATATACCTTCAGAGCCTGGTCTCCACGGAGAAACACTTCTCCGTCCTCTGCCACATAATAAGGTTTCCCGAGAGCATGATGGATCGCTTCAATATTCATCTCAATTCTCTTTCCGTTTAACATGATGTGATTCTCAGATGCATCGATATGCACATATTGAATGACATCCGTATCTTCACACAAGCCAACCTTCACATCATGAAAGTGATATTCAGGACATCCCAGATAAGGATCTTCCTGCTTATGCCCCGGCTGGCCCTTATTGGCCAACAAATCATCCATGGTGTCATCCAGAGAAATGCCATTCAGAGTCCGAAAATGCTGGAAAGTCTCGGATCGATCAACAGCCAGAGTTACCTCTGACGCCTTCTCTTCCATTGCCGTCCATTGCATATCGTGAGCAGCGGGTACCGCTACCGGTTGAACGGAAAAGGGAGAAATTACGCTAAACATCACAAGCAGTAGTTTCATCATGATTCTCACCCTTTCATCAGGTTCATCACCGCTCTGAAGGCCTCTTCATGGTTATAAAGCGGTCATGTTACTTGCGCATCCGTTGCCATACATTCGCTGCAACATCAACATACTTCATCCAGTTTTTCCCGCCCTTAGCTTCACCATTATATGTAGCTTCATAGGATTGCAGGGTACGATCCGTTGATGTAGCAGGCGGTGCAGTTACATGAACCGCTTCAGCATGCTTGGTCTGTTCAGCGTTGTTACGTTTGGTCTGAAATTTCGCCATCAGCGTTGTGGAAACTTGTTTGGCTGCTGCCGTCACTTCATTCAACACTTCTCCCAGATTCTCAACAGATTCCATAACAGGATCAATTTTTTTCATTTTGTGTTGTACATCCACCGTAATATCATTGGCATGTCTTACCGTCTGCTTCACTTCATAACTAAGTTCGTCAATGGTTTTCTGTACCTCCTGCAATGTCTGTGAGACATTGTCCAAAGAACCCTGAGCGGATTTCAAGGTACGAATTAAAAAGAATACCAGTACTGCAAATGCCACTGCAATCAGGGCCACGCTAATTTGATAGATCATAGAAGAACCTCTCTTTCCATATGTGCATCAGTTTGTTATTGCTATAGTTACCCGGCGATTTCCCGGACGAAACAATATTATATATCCCTTCATATATGCCTTCGCTTGGAAAAAAAACCAATGTTTCAAGCGGTTAGCACTCGGTTAAAGTTAGACTACACAAGGCGGTGAGGTGAACACAACTCACTCCACAATCAATTATACGAAAGGATGAATACTTATGTTGAAATGGTCTGTATTATTTCTAATTATTGCACTGGTAGCAGGTATTTTTGGATTCTTCGGTATTGTTGAAGCAGCTGCTTCAATCGCGAAAGTACTCTTCTTCATCTTTGTTGTACTGTTCGTAATCTCCCTGATTACGGGACGTAGCCGAATGCGATAACCTCAGGCTCTGATATGTCTGAGTGTTTACTAAACGATTACATACAAAAGCCGATCGTGCTCCCAAGCCGATTGGCTTTTGTGCGTTCAGGCATAGGTCAACTTTTCTATATTATGTATTGCACTCCCTTCTGCTTTATTCCAATCCGCTCTCGTATGAATCCCAAAAAAAACAGGACCTTTTTGAGATAGCCAACCCGGTTTTATCCCACTGAAGTATGATATTTACAGGCTTTCTATATACCCACATATGAGCCAGTTGACACTGGAGAATGCAAGAAAATATTGTTATAATTTGTGATTCATAAGGGTGCTTGCTTGGTTACTTGTAATCAGGACAACATTTTACATACCTACCGAGGAGGAAAAACAAAATGAAAAAAATCGTAAGTTTTGCCGCTGCTTTAACGTTGATGGGTTCGATGGCTGCCGCTGCGGGTGCGGAGGAAGCGGTTACTGGAACGGTAAATCCGGAAACAGGAACTGAGGCTACAACAACGACAACGACCACAACAACTCCAGCTGTTGAAGTCAACAAACCTGCTGTAGAAACAGTAGAGGGTACTGCTGAGACGGTAACTGGGGCAACCTACGGCACAGATGACAAAATGTTTGAAGAGCCACTCGTAAAACCAGGTGATGAAGTACTGACACCAACGATGTTGCTGAACCTTCTGGAGCGCACTTGGTTCTATGATGCACCTAACGGTAAACCAATCGGTGCATTAGGTTCCCAAGTCATCGATACAACAGGTGAAGTGGTTGATGGATTCGATGGCGGCGAGTGGGTACAAGTATACACTTGGAAAGGCAAAGCGTGGATCCACGTTGCCATTCAATAACATCGTATAATCGTTCTAACGATAAGTAAAGAGGACAGCACGCACAATCGCGGCTGTCCTCTTTTCATTTTCCAAGATGTTCACTCCCTGTTCAAGGGTTCCTTGTGACTTCTTCCGTCTTTGGTTCCACATGTACATGTACATGCATGATGTTATGCGATCGCTTCAACCGCTCTTCAACACGGTCACAGATCTGATGGCCTTCAATCAAGCTTAGGCCTCCGTCCACTTCAATGACTACATCCACAAGTACATGACTGCCGTGCACACGTGCCTTCACGTCCTTGATCATCTCAACACCGGGAACGCGTGCTACGGAGGATCTGAGATCCGTCAGTTCCTTCTGGTCAAATCCGTCGGTAAGACGATGTGTAGAATCCCGAAAAATCTCCCAAGCCGTTTTGCAGATCAACAGACCTACAGCAATGGCAGCTACTTTATCCAGCCATGGAAGTCCAAACTGCGCACCTATAATTCCAATTGCAGCGCCTATGCTGACCCAGGCATCGGAACGATTATCTTTCGCCGCAGCCATCAGAGCCTGACTATTAATTTGTTTTGCCAGACGGTGATTGTAACGGTACACGCCTAACATCACCACAGCACAGACTACAGCCACCGCTGCCGCCCACAGGTTTGGAGCAACAAAGGCTCCTTCATACCAGGAGCGAACGGCTTCAACCAATACTTGCAGCCCAACCATAGCCATAATAAATGAAGCTACCAAAGCAGCAACCGTCTCCGCTCTAAAATGACCATAGGCATGATCCGAATCAGGTGGTTTCTGGGAGATCCGAAGCCCAATCAATACAGCAATGGATGCTACAATATCTGTAAGGTTATTAAAACCATCGGCCAGCAAGGCGCTGGAAGCAAATAAATATCCACAGATCAGCTTAAAAGCGGACAAGACGAGATAGGCTACGATACTAACCCAAGCCCCTCGCTCCCCTTTTCGAATTTCTTCATAAGCGTTCAAACCGGGCGACACCCCTTTAACGTTTCGTATTACGGTTTTTCCATGTTACCAAATGCGGAGCGTGTGGGTCTACAGAAACAGTGTTGCCAGGTTGCATTGCTGTAGGCAAGCCGAAACAAAGTTGCCAGACGGCAGGGCTGTAGTTATTGAGAAAAAATGTTGGCCTGGGTAAAACCAAAGGTTTTGAGCATTTTATCAGGTTGCCCTTGTGGGGCTTTTATAAAACGTATAAAATAGGTACATCCCGTCCAATCTGGACGGCTCACTGTAAGACCGGGAGGGAAATAACGATGAGCGAAAATAACGAACCGAAAAAGGTCAGTTTGCAGGATGCTATACGCCAAAAACTGGCGCAAAAGAAAGAACAAGCAAATTCTGGTAACCAATCCAGCGCCTACTTTGAAGGCGGACCTAAAGCGATGAAGAGTCAAAACAACAAAAAGCCTAACAACCAACGTCGCCGTACTGGTGGATCTTAGGTCTTAAAGCCGCCGAGAAACCATTGAATTACAAAAAGAACCGCAAGCCCTCTTCACAGAGGCTTGCGGTTCTTTGGTGTTCCTATAATCATGTGCCGCAGATGATGCTTAGATTAAGCTTCTACCGGATACATTTTATTGCGCAGTTCTTTAATTTCATCACTTTCCAGATATTCGTCATAGCTCATTTGGCGATCGATGATGCCTGTTGGCGTAATTTCGATAATCCGGTTAGCAATCGTTTGGATGAACTGATGGTCATGGGATGTAAACAGCATTGTGCCGTCAAAGTCAATCATACCGTTATTCAGTGCTGTGATGGATTCAAGATCCAAGTGGTTCGTTGGCTCATCCAGAATCAGTGCGTTTGCACCTGTCTGCATCATTTTCGCCAGCATACAACGAACCTTCTCCCCCCCGGAGAGTACGCTAGCCTTCTTCTGGGACTCCTCACCGGAGAACAGCATACGGCCCAAGAATCCACGCAGATACGTTTCATCCTGATCTTTCGAATACTGACGGAGCCAATCCACGAGAGTGATGTCTACACCGTCAAAATACTGAGAGTTGTCTTTCGGGAAATAAGCCTGAGTCGTAGTTATACCCCAAGTATATTCGCCGCTATCTGCTTCGGTTTCACCCATGAGAATATCAAATAACAGTGATTTGGCATTTCCGTTCGGGCCAACAAATGCAATTTTGTCACCTTTGTTCACCACAAAGCTCACATCATTCAACATTTTCACACCATCGATGGATTTGTCAATACGATCTACCGTCAGCAATTGTTTACCTGCTTCACGTTCAGGCTTGAAGTTGATAAACGGGTATTTACGGTTGGATGGACGAAGGTCATCCAATGTGATTTTGTCGAGTGTTTTCTTCCGGGAAGTCGCCTGTTTGGACTTCGAAGCGTTCGCAGAGAAACGTTGAATAAAGGCTTGCAGCTCTTTAATCTTCTCTTCTTTTTTCTTGTTGGCATCCCGCTGCAGAGCAAGTGCCAATTGGCTGGACTCATACCAGAAGTCATAGTTACCTACGTACATCTGGATTTTACCGAAGTCAATATCTGCGATATGCGTACATACCTTGTTCAGGAAGTGACGGTCATGGGATACCACAATAACGGTACCTTCATAATCCATCAGGAAGTTCTCCAGCCATTGAATGGATTCGAGATCCAAGTGGTTGGTAGGCTCATCGAGCAACAGGTTGTTTGGACGGCCAAACAACGCTTGTGCCAGCAATACACGGACTTTTTCGTTTCCGCTCAGCTCTATCATTTTTTTGTCATGCATGTCACGAACAATGCCAAGACCGATCAGGAGCGCCGCTGCATCTGGTTCAGCATCCCAGCCGTTTTGCTCAGCGAATTCCCCTTCAAGCTCACCTGCACGCAAACCGTCTTCTTCTGTGAAGTCTGCCTTCGCATACAAAGCATCCTTCTCTTTCATGATGGAATACAGACGACTATGACCCATAATTACCGTTTCGAGAACCGGATACTCATCATATTCAAAGTGGTTTTGCTTCAAAACGGCCATACGTTCGCCCGGGGTGATGTGCACCTCTCCCGAGTTGGCTTCAATCTCACCAGACAAAATTTTCAAGAATGTTGATTTGCCGGCTCCGTTGGCGCCGATCAGGCCGTAACAGTTCCCTGGCGTGAATTTGATATTTACATCTTCAAAAAGTGCACGTTTTCCGTAGCGGAGCGTGATGCCGCTTGTACTGATCATTAAGCATACCATCCTTTATTGGTTAATCTGCATACTGCATGAATAGCAAGTTGCGTAAATCATGGATTCAATATCCCGATGCCTATTCTGGCACCATATTATAACACAAAAAAGCGGCAAATTCGAAAATTGGCCGCTTTTTACTTATTAAAGATTTGGTAAATGTACTGTTCATGCAGGCATACCCCTACATTAACATATTTGGCTCACTTTTGTTAGCCCTGTTTACCTTCCTCGTGGTGAATGCGGAGTGTTTCGCCATGACCAAGCACCCGAATCCGCTCTTTACCAATGCCTAAACGTTCACGTTCAACTTCCAGCCGATCCAGCGCTTCCTTGGGCGTATCATCCGCCAGCTTGAATGTGCCGTAATGCATTGGCACCATGAGCTGTGAGCCGGATTCAACGAACCCCTGCAGCGCTTCTTCGGGTGTCACATGCTGAGAAGTCATGAACCATTCCGGATCGTAGGCACCGATGGGCATCAGGGTAACACCAATGTCAAAGCGTTCTCCAATCGTTTTGAAACCCTGGAAGTAACCTGTATCACCCACAAAATACAACACAGGCGGACCGCCTGATGTTTTGAATGTTTCGTTCTTCCCTGATTCCGTGGATGATTCATCCTGATTGCTCGTTGTTGCAACACTTTCCGTTGCTGAAGTCGTTGCCGAATGATTCGATTCCAATACATAACCGCCCCAATGGGACGTATTGGTGTCAAACAACGTTCGGCGCGTCCAGTGCTGTGCAGGAACAAAAGTTATTTTGACTCCGCCAAGTGTCATATGATCCCACCATTTCATCTCCTGGCATCGATGAAATCCTTTGCGAATCATCTTGCGCTTCAGACCATCGGGTACGATGAGCAACGTCTTGGCTGTAATCAGCTTACGCAAGGAAGCCAGATGCAGATGATCATAGTGGGAATGGGATATCAGAATCACATCCAACGGTGGAATATCCTGAATCGGAATGCCGGGGGCACCGAGCCTGCGTTGAAATCCCATTTTTTCGGCCCACACCGGGTCAGTCACGATGTTTAATCCATAATATTGAATGAAAAACGTGGAGTGACCAATCCAGGTAATACTTGTGTCATCCCGGTTGGCATGCAGATAATCCAGTTCAGGCGGGTGTTTGGGCACGGTGTAGGAGTAGTCCTTCACTTTGCTCCGCCGTTGCTCCCTCCATTGTTTGAATTCCTTCAGCGTTTTGTCCGTACTTACATTATCGATATTGTTATAACGGATTTTCGGCATGAAAGGGCCCTCCTCCCTTCCTCATTTCTTAACAACAGATTACCCCAAACGGGAATGGACGTACCAACCAATCAATCCTTTGGGTTCTTATATACGGCCAGATATACAAACAGAAAGACAATAGCAGCCGCAATGATCAGTGGAGGGGCGTACATAATGGTGAATGTCTCAAAAAAGCTCAATCCGGTTATACCGGGTATCCCCGTGACTCCCTCAGTAGTGACCATGAACAGACTCATCCTTTCTTTTTACCAGAATTACCGCGCACATAATTGGCATCAAACAGGAACAGCTTCATAATCAGCACAAGCGAAGGAATGAGCACGAGTAACCCCAGACTAAACGCTGTAATGAGCGCAATCCCCATCGTGCGATTCGTAAAGCCGTCGTAAATATTGATGTAAGGATACAGAATGTACGGAAGGTGGGATCGCCCGTAACCATACCAGGCAAAGGCAAACTGAAGCATGACAGCAACAAAACACCAACCCAGATATTTACTTTTCCACACCAGCGACACGGCAATGACAAAACAAATAAACGAAGCGATGAACATCCACGAAATATTCACCATCTGCTCAAAGTGTGCGGGATTCTGTTTGTTAATCTGCAGAAAAGCCAGAAAGCTTGCAAAAATGGTAGGCAAACTCCAGAGCAGCGCGTACTCTCGAAGCACCTCATATGCTGGCTCATCCCCCGCCCGTTTTGCATAATAGGAAAGAAACATCGCCGAGATGTACAGCACACTAACCAGTGCAAGCAAAACAACCGACCAGGTATAGGGATTCGTCAAAAATTCACGCCAGCGAAAAAACACCTGATCGCCCACCTCTTCAATGATCCCGCCTTCGGATATTGCCAAAATGGTGGAGAACACGGCTGGAATCAGCAATCCCGTCGCCCCGTACAATGCCATATAGATCCGGCTGTTCTGCCCATGATTGCCATAGGTATTGTAGGCGTAATACACGCCCCGGATCGCAAGCAGTACAATGGCCAGGGAACCCGGAACCAGCAAAGCCGTCCCGTAATAAAAGGCGCTGTCCGGATAAAACCCGACCAGTCCGACCACAAAAAAGATCAAAAACACATTCGTCACTTCCCACACGGGAGACAGGTAGCGCTGAATGATGTTATGAATTTTGTTCTCATGCCCGGTCAAAATGCTATAAAAGCTGAAGAACCCGGCGCCAAAATCAATCGACGCAACGATCAAGTAACCGAACAAAAACGTCCACAATATTGCGATGCCTGCAATTTCGAAACTCAATGCACGATCCCTCCTTCAAGCCCCAGAGACTCTAGTTCCTTCTCTGCTTCCTTGTTGCGGAACAGCTTGCTGAGTACCCGAATGCACGAGAAACACAGGATCAGATACAGCAAGATGAACAACACTAACATCCATCCTACCGAAGTTGACGTCGTGGCCGCTTCCGCCACCTTCATATATCCGCGTAAGATCCAAGGCTGCCTGCCCACTTCAGCGAACATCCACCCCAACTCGATCGCAATCATGGCCAGAGGCCCCAGCAAGACGATGCCAAGCAACAGCCATTTGGGGTATGGCTTACGCCCTGGCAACCAGCGCCGCAATACATATAACACAGGAATCATCAGGATGATTACTCCCGTTGTGACCTTCAGGTCGAACATATAATGAATGGACAGTGGTGGCCTCAGATCCGCCGGAAATTCTTCGAGACCTTTCACTTCCGTATCGGGACGATTCCCCGCCAAAATGCTAAGTGCATAGGGAATCTCAATCGCGTATTTCACTTCATTGTTCTCATCCAAAATCCCCCCATAAACGAGCGGTGCCTCTTTCATCGTCTTGAAATGCCATTCTGCGGCAGCCAACTTCTCCGGCTGATATTTCGCAAGAAATTTACCGGAGGAATCGCCGATCATGACGGTACTAATGGCAAATACGAGCGCAGATACCGTCGTGAGTTTCAGTGCTTTTTTGTAATACACATGATCCCGTCCCCGAAGCAAACTGAAGGCGGCTATCCCCGCCAGGATACCTGCACTCAAGGTGTAGGATGAGGCGAGTACATGGGACACTTTGGTTGGCGTTGCCGGATTCAACATGGCAGCAATCGGATGAATGTCTTTCATGATGCCATTAATCAGGGTAAATCCCTGAGGCTGGTTCATGAAGGAGTTCACCGTTGTAATAAAAATCGCAGATGCAGATGAGCCGAGAGCTACCGGAATCAACAGCAGCATATGCGTATATTTCTTTTTGAAACGATCCCACGTATAGAGGTAAATTCCAAGAAAGATCGCCTCTATAAAAAAGGCAAACGTCTCCATGAACAGCGGCAGGGCGATTGCCTGCCCCGCTACCCGCATAAACATCGGCCACAGCAGACTGAGCTGTAATCCGATCGAGGTGCCTGTAACAACGCCCACGGCAACGGTGATGACAAAACCTCGTGCCCACCGGCGTGCCAGCAAGGTGTAATGCATATCATTGGTTCGGAGTCCTCGCCACTCGGCCAAGGCAATCATAAGTGGAACACCTACACCAATAGAGGCAAAAATAATGTGTACAAACAGGGTAAGGCCGGTTAGTATCCGGCTGAGCAAAACAGGGTCCAGGGATGACATGGTTACACTCCTCTTTCACATAATCGTTATGTACGACAGCAGTTACTCTGCTTGAACGTGTATCTCAATAACTCATGATTCGGATGATGCTCTTCACAACGGCATACAGCACAACCACAGCTGCAACCAGACAGACGATAATGAGTGTTTTCTCTTGTTTACGGAACATATACCTGCCGTCCTCCTTTTGCATGGGATGCAAATTATGGCTCTATAGACAGTTTGCAAAAGAAGTTGTTTTTTTATCCGGGGAAATTGAAAAACAAAAAAAGCCTTTCCCCTTATCACGCTCACGCGCTGAAGGGCAAAGGCTCTATTCGTAGGTCTCGTACATAAACTTGGTTCATAAAAAAAGTGAAATACATTTCTTCATCCAATCTTAAATTCACACCAATACGTCCTGCTTGGGCAGTCTGACCTTGAACGTACTTCCTTTGTCCGGTGCAGATATAAAAGTCAGCGTACCCTTGTGATCCTCTACAATTTTACGGGAAATGTACAACCCAATTCCTGTTCCACCAATCTGCCGATGATCCGAATTATCGACCCGATAGAATTTATTAAACAGCATGTCCTTCTCTTGCTCCGCAATACCTATTCCGTAATCACGCACATCAAGACATAACCATTCCTCTTCTTCCCATAACGTAATATCAATACGATCGGCTCCCGGAGAATACTTAACTGCATTGCCCACCAGATTATGCAGAACCTGAACCATCCTGTTCTGGTCCGCATAAGCAAAGAAGTCTCCATTAAACGTATGCACGTAGATACGTTGGGCAGACTTCATATTCCACTGTTCGGCAACCCCTTCTACCAACTCCACCAGCGGTACATACGTCATGTGATAAGTCATACCTTCGTTGTCGAGGCGCTGAATATCGAGTACATCATCGAGCAAACTGCTCAGCCGCTTGCCCTCCGAAGAGATGGTCTGCATGAATTCCCGCTGTTGAGCTGCCGGAAGGTCATACATCATCATAAGTTCCACATATCCCATAATGGTGGCTACAGGCGTTCGAAGCTCATGAGATACCACACTGATCAGCTCATTTTTCATCCGATCCAGCCGTTCTTCTCCTGTTCGGTCACGGAACACCAGCAGAAACCCATGGTTTTTACCGGGGACATCCATCTGCTTCATGTACAAGGAAAATACACTTTTATCCACATTATTGAATATAAATTCGGTCTCGATAAACGCCGTTTCTCCATTCAGGAATGCTCTCGTCTGTTCCATCAGATTGAAGTTGTCCGTTAATACCATCGTATCAATCGCCTGCGCCAAATCCTCAATGGATCTGCCCATAAAATCACCCAAACCAAACATCTCTTCTATCCTTCGATTGACGATGGTTATGGTACCTGATCGATCAGACATCACGAGCCCTTCTCGTACGGATTCAATAAATTGCTCACTGATATCTCGCTGTTCCTGGATGGCAATCTTCTCATTGAACAACTCCGAGTTCAGCTTCTCCAGCGCAAGGGCATGACGTACACGATCTTCTTCTGCTCTGGTCCGCTCCGTAATATCCTTAATAAACAGGTTATATAATGTCTCATTTTTGCCCAACTGGATCTCAACAATTTTGTACTCAATCGGAAATACGGAACCATCCCGTCGGATACCTGAAATTTCTTCAACGATGGTGTATCTTTTACCTTCAACATATTCAAATCGCTCCAGCAAATTCTTGATCTCCTTGCAGCTGGCCCCTTGAAAAAGAGATGGCGCTTCCTTGTGCAGGATCACTTCTTCCCGACGCAATCCAAACATTCTTTCAGCCTCCGGATTAAACTCAACGATCAGCCCATTGGAGTCCACAGCGATAATCGCATCAATAGAGGATTCAATAATGGCACGTTTGACCTCTTCACTATTCTTGAGTTCCTTGGTACGCTCGATAACCCTGTCCTCCAGCGTTAACTTGTCGTGACGAATCTGTTCGAATTGTTCCAGCAGCACATCGGCCATTTTGCGCAAATTACCAATCAGGATCTGTACTTCGGTTACATGGCTGGTTGGCCACTCCATCTTCCCATTTCGAAACAGCAGTCTCGGAAGAGAGCCTGTCATTCGGGTCAGTCTTAACAGCGGGCTAACAACCTTACTGCTGAGAGGAGCCGCTACGATCATGGAAGCCACGATGATGATGAACAGGGATTGCAGCGTGGTCAGATAAATGGATTCGATTCGGGGGTAATACTCGGACGAGTCAGTCACAATGAATACCCGATAAGGTGTTAACCTTGTCATTTCTGCTTCATAGATAAAAGAGGCTTGTTTCCAATGATTCAATACATCGCTGTAATGGATATTTGCGGAACTTAACAGAATGAGGTTATCCCTCGACTTCAGAAGACGGAATCTGTCCATGTCCAGATACTCGCCCACCTGTAGTGTATTCAAACCAGAAGCGACGACTGTATCATTGCGATTCAGCAGAATCACATTCACACCCAGTAGATGATGATAACGCGCCATATTCTGATCCATATTCTCAGAGGTAACGTACTCTTCATCAAGATCCTGAACAACCGCAGTTGCTGCATATTTCATATCACGTAATATGGCATCATTCATTTGCCCCAATTGTCTGCGGCTATCTGCGGATAACAGTACGAGAGAAACAAATACCACAAAGGCGACTACGTATTTAAACGCAATTCTTGTTAGTGGAATGGTTCCCATGCGTTTTGATTTGTGTTCACCCGTGGTGATCCAAAAATCAACTACAATTCCCGCAATCAGCGCATTCACCATACCAATCACAGCAATATACATATACTCATACTTCAAATCGTCTATATTTAGACCCAACATAAAATGCCCGCCATAGATAACAGGAAGTAACATCACTACCCAAAAGACAGCATCAGCCTTGATTAAGCTGCCATTCTTCCAGCGGATCTGCCAACCGAGCATCCAAATTAATTCCATGAAGTGGGCAAGCATGACAGTTAAATTGTGCGGCACAAAGCCGACAAAGACGGTATTCAGGAGATAGATAACTGTAAGGGTGACAAATCCATAGATGGCCCCATGCAAACGAAGAGCAATGAGTGCTGCCGCGCTACCAATCATAAACTGTACACCATAGAATAAAGTAAACGGAAAAATAGTGCTTAATGAGCCCAGAATGATCAGAATGCTGGTCCCAATCCAGGGTATTCTCAGCTTCAACACGACCCAATCTAGCATAAGTCTTACCTTTATACGATCCATAAGCAATTGCCCTCATGGACCATTTTTTCTTCTGTTTTCAACAACAACGTTGGTTCCCCCTATAAACTTAAGCGGATACAATATTACTTTTTTCCCCTTAACTCGTTCTGATCCATTATACTGTAATTAGTACTTGGTGTAGCTTTGGGAAATTCTGATTGATCGGCAACCAAACTACATTCATGCTAGAATATTGAAGTTCATTCAAAAAGCGTATTCTTTCTCTACATATACATCCTATATTTTGGGATAGAAACATTAAAAAATTTGCGGTATTTATTCGCAATTCACCTTGTTTTTTTAGCATTTTCTTAACATATTATTTTCACCAGGAGTGTGACCCTATGACTATCAAAGTACTTCTTATAGAAGATGAGAAAAATCTGGCCGACATGATTGCTTTCTTTCTTGAGGAGGAAGGATACATCACTGAACGGGTTCATCATGCCCGCGAGGCACTTCAACTGTTTCCACAATTCCAGCCGGATATTGTTGTAACGGATCTCATGCTTCCTGAAATGGATGGAAATGATCTCGTAGAAGCCTTTCGCCAGCACTCCACTGTGCCCATTCTGATGATCTCGGCAAGCACCATGCTGAATGATCGACTTCGTGCATTGCATAACGGTGCGGATGACTTTCTGTGCAAACCATTTAGTTTGAAAGAGTTGGATGCCCGGATTAAAGCACTCCTGCGAAGATCAATCATTTCCTATAAGGATAAACCGGTAAAAGAAGATAAGCAGGCAGAGGTTACTGGACATGTGAATGTGAATGAATACAGGAGAACTCTGTTTGTGGATGGCGTTGAAATCGAGGTCACTCATATTGAATTTGAGATTATGAAGGAATTGTACCGAAATCCGGGCAAAGTGTTCACCCGCAATGAATTGATGGATCGGATCAAAGGCTCCGAACGCGCCTATCTGGATCGTACTATTGATGTTCATATCTCAAGTCTGCGTAAAAAAATTGAGCCTGACCCCAAGAACCCACGTTATATTAAGACGGTTTGGGGAACAGGCTATAAATATGTGATCTAATACGATCGTAACGATTAAACAGTTAAACACTTTTGGCCATATCCCTCTTTTATCTCATGGATAAGATGGGTGGTATGGCTATTTTTGAGTTATGGATAGACGAAGAATGAAACCAATTTTCCATATCCTTGATTAGTTGATTCGGGTCTTGCTCATTCCAGAGAACCATCTTCATCTCACCCGTACCTGTAATTTCTTGCAGGTGACGCTTACGAATAAGGGATTGGAAATCCGTAATGACTAGTAACGGAAGTTGTGGCATAAAAGCCCGAATGGCATTTGCTGCTGACACCGCTTCTTCGGCAACCTGATAATCAACAATACAATAACGGGCATTTTCCCAACTTCCCCGATGTGTTTCTATCGCAGAACCAGATGTTGAGTCCTCAATCCAGTTCGTGAACAATTGAATAATATTCTCATATGCAATACGACGTTTTCCATCCGAGAGCACGGTAATGGGTTCCATAGGTATACCTCCAGTTGATTCTTATCTTTATTGTGCCAATTTTCGTTTAAAAATGTTTGTGCGTGAACATGAAAGAAGTGTTAACAAATTTCGCACTTCTTCACATTAAGTGTTAGACACGTCCACTTCACTTCTGGATGATTTCGCAGATTCCACACATTGATGTAAAATAGAGAAATACCCGTGTGATTTAATTTACGGGAAGTTAAAGATGAATCTGGTACTATAGGAGGTTACATTGATGAATATTGTTTCCATTGAACCAACACCGAGTCCAAATACGATGATGTTACATCTCGATGAACGTCTGGAGGACGGAATTCGCAAAACATATACACTGGACAACGAACGATCTGCTCCGGCGTTCATTCGCCAGATGCTTCATATTCCCGGTGTAAAGAGTGTGTTCCACACAACAGACTTTGTCGCACTTGATCGTAAAGGGAATGCCGACTGGTCCGTTATCTTGGGTGAAGTCCAAAATCGCCTTGGACAGCACGGCATCGATCTGGACTGGATTGAATCCGAAGATGGTTCAGGCGAGCACTTCGGAGAAGCACAGGTATTTGTACAATTCTTCCGAGGTGTACCGATGCAAATTAGGGTCAAGGCCGGGGTCAAGGAAGAACGAATTTCGTTGTCAGACCGCTTTGTCAAAGCCGTAACAGAAGTCGCCAGTGCAACGATGATCAAAGAACGTAAACTGAGTGATTACGGTGTTCGATATGGTGAATTGCCTGATATTGCACGTGAAGTCGAGCAGGAATTGGAAGCAGCTTACCCGCCGGAACGGCTGGAGCAAGTCATTAAACAGGCCATTGAACATGGTACCAAATCCGAAGAGTTCGTCGAGCGCCGCCGTGAATTGGATGGAGCCGAACTTGAAGAGGCTCTGCGAAACGAAGACTGGAATGTTCGCTATGCGGCATTTGACAGCATGGAGCCTACGGCAGAAAGACTGTCTCTCGTAGCCCATGCCTTGCATGACAACAAAATGCAGATACGTCGCTTGGCTGTCGTATACCTGGGTGACATTCGTACACCGGAAGCGATGGAATTGCTGTATGAAGCACTTCAGGACAGTTCTCCTGCGGTACGCCGGACTGCCGGGGATACCTTGTCGGATATCGGTGATCCTGCCGCCACTCCAGCCATGACAGCTACGTTATCCGATAAAAGTAAACTTGTACGCTGGCGTGCAGCACGTTTTCTCTATGAGGTCGGAACTGAAGAAGCAGAGCAAGCGTTGCGCGTTGCAGCCGATGATCCTGAATTTGAAGTCAGCCTGCAGGCCAAGATGGCTCTGGAGCGGATCGAATCGGGCGAACAGGCTGCTGGAACGGTATGGCAGCAGATGGCTGGCCGTAACAAAAAAGAGGAATAGTCGTCTCTCAGACCTCACATCCAACAATTGTTATTGCACTGGAAAACCATGCGCGTTATACTGATTGTCTGTTTACTAAACAGGACACACGGTGTTAAGTTGTGTTGTTCATAATTTCATAGACAATAGATACACCTCATCCATTGATGGTGAGGTAGAGGTCGCGGGTGCGATCAGTACGCTGATGGAGGCGCTAAGGAGCCGCTTATGAGATCAGCCGAAAGGTGTACCCGCCGAAGCTCGCTGGACGTTCCTTATACGGTCCAGCGAGCTGGGGCTGCTGTCGAAAGGCGCAGAACTGTCACGGAAGTACATTTCCTTTATATAAAGGTATGAATTCTTCTGTGTTGAGCTATCTTAATCATCTGGGACATGGTGCGGACATTGAAATATTAAAGACCGCAGGCTGATGCCTGTGGTCTTTTTGTTTATGAATTCAGGTATCGCAAACATCAGTATATCGAATGAAGGAGTGTTTCCATGCAAGACCGCAGTAACCCAACAACAACTGGACCTTCCCTGAAAAAAGGATTACGCGCACGCCATATGACGATGATCGCCCTCGGTGGCTCAATTGGTACCGGGCTGTTTCTCGCAAGTGGTACCGCCATCTCAACCGCAGGCCCTGGTGGAGCATTAATTGCCTATGTGGCCGTTGGCATCATGGTTTATTTCCTAATGACCAGCCTTGGTGAGCTTGCTACCTTTATGCCGGACTCCGGTTCATTTAATACGTATGCCGCACGTTTTGTCGATCCTGCTCTCGGGTTCGCCATGGGCTGGAACTTTTGGTACAACTGGGCGGTAACCATTGCAGCAGAGCTTGCTGCCGCTACTGTACTCATTAAATACTGGTTCCCCGACAGTTCATCCATGTTATGGAGCTTATTGTTCCTCGTGCTGATCTTTTCCTTGAACGTGTTGTCTGTTAAAGGCTATGGAGAGTCCGAGTACTGGTTCGCCATTATCAAAGTCGCTACTGTGATCATCTTCCTGGCCGTTGGTGTGCTCATGATCTTTGGTATTATGGGCGGAGAAGCGGTTGGTTTCAGTAACTTCACCATCGGTGATGCGCCCATCCATGGCGGATTCTTCGCTGTACTTGGTGTGTTCATGGCTGCTGGATTCTCATTCCAAGGTACCGAGCTTATCGGGGTAGCCGCCGGTGAAAGTGAAAACCCGCGCGAAAATGTACCTCGTGCAATTCGTCAGGTATTCTGGCGCATTCTGATTTTTTACATCTTGGCGATTACCGTGATCAGTCTGATCATCCCGTATACGCATCCGAATCTGCTCAAAGGTAACCTGGAAAATATCGGTGTCAGCCCGTTCACACTGGTGTTTGAGAAAGCTGGCCTCGCCATTGCGGCTTCCGTCATGAATGCCGTTATTTTAACCTCTGTACTCTCTGCCGGTAACTCAGGCATGTACGCTTCGAGCCGTGTTCTCTATGCCCTTGCCCGTGACGGTAAAGCCCCTCGTTTCCTCGGCAAGCTGAATAAAAAAGGAATTCCAATGAATGCACTTTTGCTTACAACAGCCGTTGGTATGTTGGCATTCCTTGCCTCCCTGTTCGGTGATGGGATTGTGTACACCTGGTTGCTGAATGCATCCGGGATGTGCGGATTTATCACTTGGCTGGGTATCGCTATCAGTCATTATCGCTTCCGTCGTGCATACGTTGCACAAGGCAGGGATCTGAGCGATCTGCCATACCGTGCACGCTGGTTCCCGTTTGGGCCGATCTTTGCTTTTGTCCTGTGTATCATCGTGATCATCGGACAGAACTACCAGGCATTCACGGGTGATCAGATCGACTGGAGTGGAGCCATCGTTGCCTACTTGAGCGTACCCCTGTTCCTGGTGTTGTGGCTCGGTTACAAATGGATCAAAAAGACCAAAGTGGTGCCGCTGCAGGAATGTGATTTCACACCTACCGATTCACCAACTGGTAAGCACTAACGAAGCAATATTTACACTTGCCACTTCGATGACAGAATAACCTTCCGATCGCTGTTATCCCCAGATTTTTTGATTCACTTTTACAAAGGTGAAAATCTGGTGATAAAGGCGCAGCGTATGCTTACGAAGTAGCTTTCTTGCAGAAAGCTTTTAGCTTCGCTTCTTCACGTTATTTCTGTCCTCTACGTTCTCATGTAAATGGTTAGTTCAGCTTATACAGCTGATACGATTTAACTTCATATTAAAAAAACCTCCCCTTGGCGTTGCAGTTTTCCTACTGTAGTGAAACGGGGAGGTTTTGTTTTGGGTCTACTCTTTCCCTGATCAATTCCTGTACGTCCTTTCGTCCTGTCCATATTTTGTATAGGTCGGTAAGTAAAATAGAGAAAGGTATACTATTTTTCTTGGACAATGGGAGTTGGTGTATAATGAAAAAATTCTCTATTCTGCTCGTTCTATTGGGCATCCTGATCATCAGCTTTCCTTTCCTGCGGGAAACGTATTATGACTGGCAGCAAACCCGTGTCATGAACGATCTGGAGCAATTGCAAAACGGCTTGTCTAAGCTTAATCACTCCTTCGAACAAGGCATACAGGATGCAGTTTCTGCCGAGCCGACTACTGACAATACAGGTACAGTGCAAGAGGTCTCATCGGATACGTTGGGGGTGTTATCGATTGACAAGATTGATGTCCGCTTACCGATTCTAGAGGGTGCAACGGAAGCCAACATGAAGGTAGCTGCAACCCATCTTGTTGAAACCACCCGTATCGGGAACAAAGGTAATGCTGCCATAGCGGCTCATCGCGCCTACAAAAAAGGACGGCTGTTCAATCGTCTGGGAGAACTCCAGATTGGTGATTCTATGGAAGTCACCCTGGCAGATCGAACGATTATCCAATACAAGGTAGATCAGATATCCGTTGTGGAGCCAACTGACTTATCTGTGCTGGAGGATCCCGGGCTTGGACAGGTCCTTACCTTGATTACCTGTGATCCACTCGTCAATCCAACACATCGCCTAATTGTAAGAGCTATTGCAGTGTAACCAAATGTTACGGGGACCTGATCCTCCCTAAAAATCACCAAAAAATACCCTCTAGCATATTCACACGTCGACGCTAAGTCTTCGTAGTGATTGCTAGAGGGTATTTCTATCTACACACGATGAATTTTAGATACTGCGTGTTTCGATCTAGCGATGAAGCTGTTGTCTGCGGCGGAAGTACATGAATCCCGCGCTACCTAGCGCCATCAGCATCATGCCCACAGCAGTGTAAGCCATTGTGCTCTCTTCACCTGTTTGTGGCAGCATTCCCTGAGATCCAGAATTTCCGTTTGGCTGTGATGCGGAATTTCCATTGCCCTGTGATCCATCTGTATCCGTTCCAGCAGGAGGTGCAAGTGCACCATCCCCATCAGGTGCATCTGTATCCCCAACTGGAGGTGCAGTATCGTCACCGTTGGAATCGCCTGGTGTCGGTGTCACTACCCCGGAATCTTCATCTGTCGGACTTTCGCTTCCTCCCCCAGACTCTGTAGGTTCAGTTACAACCGTGCCTGGAACCGACGGATTTGGTTTTCCTGGTTCCGGAGTTACTGGTTTCTCTGGATCTGGTGTTACACCCGTAGTAGGTGTTCCCGGATTATAAGGTCCACTAGACCCACCACCCGATACCGGGATAGCCTGATTCGTTTTTTCCACAACTACAGCTTCGGTTTGTATGTTCGTAATTTCGAATGGTACTGGTGTTGTTTCCAACATGTACCCGTTAGGCGCTTTTATTTCAACCAACTGATATTTATTGATATCCAAGCCTTCAAGTACAATTTCACCTTGTTGATTGGTTGTCAGTGAAGCTTCATCTAGACCTGTTACCTTGTGGAATTCCCAATTCCCATTTGCATCCATCAATGCAGTTTGAGCTCGTAATTCAAATACAGCTCCTTGAAGGTGCTGAGTTCGGCCCGCATTGGTTTTAATCAATTTAACAGAACGATCATTTTTTTTATTTTCAATGGTTATTTGAGTTTCCGGTTTGATAATAGATACAAGGGTCTCCGGCTGTTCAATAACAAAGCCTTCTGCCTTGGTCTCTACCAATGTATATGAACCATAGTCCAAACCATCGAATTCAATGACCCCATTTAGGTCGGTTACTTTTGTATCGATGACAATGTTGGAACGATCACGCAATTCGAATTCAATTCCGCTTAATACGGACTTATCCTTGGCATTTACTTTGGTAACGACAAGTTTACCACCTGCACCCATTGCATTAGACTTCGTCAATGTAATACTCTCCGTCTGATTCTCTACAATCGTAAACGGAATTGGTGTAGCATCCAATTGATAAAACTCAGGTGCCACGACTTCTACCAGCTCATAATCCCCTGGCGACAGTCCACCTTTGGCGATCTTTCCATCTTCCCCTGTCGTTAACTCATCGATTTTCTCTCGCGTTGCGCCGTCCTTGGAGTACAATTCGAAAGTTGCACCCTTAAGTGTCTTGGAGGAGTCCACCGCATCTACCTTGGTTAATTCAAACCCTTGACGAATCTTTTTATTTTCAATTTCAAAAGCGATATCCGCATCCTTGAATTCAATCGTTTTACCTGAGGCAGAGCCATATTCAGGATCAACCAAATATCCTGCCGGTGCAGATAATTCTTTTAACTTATAAGGTACACCGTTGGTTAGATTGTTTAATCGATAGTTTCTGGAGCTTTCAACCACACCATTCTCGTCCGTTGGTTTCAATGTTTCCAGAAGCGTAGTTCCAGAAGCATTATAGATTGCAAATATTGCCCCCTCCAGCGGAACTCCTGTATCACTGACTTTGTGAATTCTGATTTTGCCCAGACCTGTAGAGGCTCCTCCACCAGCTCCAGCTAAGGAAACTTTGATTCCCGACTGATTACCTTCTCCGATTACCGAGGAAGATTGGCCTGCAAATTCAACCTTATTCTCAATTCGGGCGCCATGATCGGCATTAATATAAGACTGATATTCCAAAATGAATGCGGTATGGATATCTTTCTTGAAGGTGAAGGTAAATGTATTGCCCTCTGCATTCAATTCATAATCAGCCGGATCAACAAGTCCAGCTTTGGTGGATACATTGCCTGAATTGTTGGCAGGTAAATTGGTTGCATATAATTTCAATGAATCAGCCAATAAAATCTGGTTCTCTGACAAGGTATCTGTTAATTGATTACCCGCAGGAATGAAAGATTGACTTGGATTGATATTTACCGTCCATGATGCTTTATCCGTTGTACCTTCTTGCTTGCCTGCTTTGCGCACGTATACACCACCGTTGGCAGGTGTAACACTGGCTGATCTATTAAATCGTATTGCACCACCCTCACCATCCGTCAGAACAGCCTGGTTGGCATATGCGCCTGCGACAGAATATGGTCCATCCAGACTTGTTTGGTACTGAATGCGATAAGCCATTTTGCCCATGTTACCCAGATCCAACACAAAACTTTTACCGTCCGGGTTCAGCTGGAATTGACCAGGTGTGAGCGGAACCTCGCTACCTACAGCAGTAACATTATTGGCTCCCTGCAACTCTAACTCATGAACTTTCAATGAGCTGTCTACGAAAGATTGGTCTCCAGTGTAAGCATCCTTAAGGATTGCGTCCTGAATATCAAACAAATTGTAGTTTACATCGATTGTCCAGGTGATCTTTTTATCTTTGGCGCTATATTCACCCTTTTTGTTACCATTTTGAATCGTGTAGTCCTGCGGTTTGACCGCAGCAGATTTTGTAATCGAAGTCTGTTTTACATCAGACTCTTCCCAATCGATCTTGGCTGAGTTGCGATATTCATCATTCGTTGGCATACCCGCTGTGGGATCAAAGCTTGTCTTATAAGTAATAACATGCTCCGTACTGAGCGTTACGCCGTCTTTCAAGCGAAGTGAGAATCCTTTTTCATACGTTGGATCAGCCGGGTCTGGAGTCAGTTCAAAGTCCTCTTTGTTAACACCACTCACTTGAAGACTACCCGGAATCAGTTTCATATGTCTGCCTTCGTAATTGTCGGTGATGACGATATCCGTCATGTCCTGCAAATCACGGTTCAAAACAATCTGCCATTCGATTTCTTTTGTGTTGAAGTTTTCACTTTTTACACTCTTTGCAAAAATGACTTCCTGAATATCTCTTCGGCCTGTTTTGGAAGTACCATCATACATGTTCACTGTGTTCGTAATGGTGTCGTTTGTATACACACGATGAATAGATTGAGTATCATATTCGATCTCATAGGCCTTTGTAATATCATTCTTAAAATGTAATTTGAAGCCATTATCGAACCCTGTACCCATCGCTTCGAGTGTGTATTCATTTGGATTGATCAGTGTTCTGTTGGAAGCCGCTCCACTTGCATTAATGTCCACTTGATACACTTTGACGGAATTGTTGATCAGTTGCTGTTTTGCCGTATCAAAGCGGTCTTCAATCCATGCATTCGTTTGCATAATTTCTTGCTGATTGTAGTTATATTGTACTTTCCATGTGACCGTCTGTGTCACCGGATCATACGCACTATCTTGCCCTGATTTGTTCAAAGGCTCATTAAAACTCACACGAACTCGGCCAATATCTGTTTCGTTGTGCTCGCTCTGATCTGTTGTAAGCGCAACCTGGTTTTGATACTCCACGTTAGTGAACGGAGCAGTGGTTGGTGCTTTAACACTTGTCGTATAGGTTACACGATAGGCCTTATCTGTATCTCCCAATTGAATTGGAAACTGAGGTTCCGTTTGAACTACTGGGCCTTCTTTAACAGATCCATTCAATTGCACTTCCAATTCGCGAATTTCGATATCGCCCTTGAGCTCTAGCCCTGTTGGGAACGTGTCTGCAAGAACAGCATTTTTCATAGCCTTCTCACCTTGGTTAAAATCTACAGTCCATTTAATTTCATCCGAGTTGAAGTTCTCTTTGTTTGCGCTTCCCGATTTCTTCAACTTATCTACGGCTGTGTTGGCAAAATGTACATCAATGATGCCCTGCCCTACGGAACTAAAGTCTATCTGTTGTTTCAAGCCATCTTCCATCTTGCTCTCATCGAACTTGATCCACACGTAGAAGTTACCTTCCAGCTTCGCATGCTCGATCAGTTCATTAAAGGTAAAGATGATTGTGCCATCTGGATTCACCACATACTCTCCAACACCGCCATCCAGATTACCCTTAAGCTGCGATCCGATGATGAATTTATCGGGCAAGTTAAAGGTGAACGTAGAGCCATCGCTGTAGTTGTGGTTGTCATCTGCAAGTCCCCATGTAAAGACTACAGCCACCTCATCCTGAATGCGTGGTCGAATATCCCCGATTTTATCTCCTTTGACTTCAATCGTGCCATTCCCGTTGTCTTCTGGTGCCTGATTGTACATCTGCACACTGGTAATCAATTGATCTGTAATTACCGGACCTGCAGCTGCCATTGCTAAACTGCTCTGGTTGAGGTTTCCCTCCCCCTCTTCTTCCGGAGTGGCAGCAACGTCAACGTTGTCCACCTCTTCCGAATCTGCCAAACCTTCTTCTGACGCTGTATCGCTGATTGCACTGGCTGGCAAATTAGTTAATTCATCCTGAGCATGCATTGTTGGTGTAAATATCCAACCCTGCATCATTTGCGTGACCAGTAACAGAGCAATGATCACTATGCTCACTTTTTTCCTCATTGTTTGCATATCCTCCTCGTACATAGTGTTGGCATACGCCGAAGATTAGAATAGCAAAGCGACATATACAAAAAATAGACAACACTAAAATCCTCGTTTTTGAACACAAAATTGAACACAAAAAAGGATACTCCTCAATCGGAGCATCCTGTTCAAATGGTTGTTATAGTGTCCAGTTAATTTTGACGCGCAGATCCGTAGTACCTTCCATTTTGGATACATAATAAGATATCGATTTCATGCCAAGTTGGTACAAATCCTGCAAATCTTCAATCAGCCCAGCCTCCGTACCCTTGTACCTGAACGTCAGCGAGGTTCCGCCTTCCTTCAGCTTACTCTGAACCTTGGTCTTCAGCGCAGCATGGCCTTTAACCGCATCCTGTTCATCATACAGGGAATAGTCCAGAGCGTGGTACAGCTTCTGATAAGCGGCTTTTTTGCTATCTCCAGCCTTCACCAGCTTTAATAAAGCTTCTCGATATGGGGCTGGCGCAGCGGGGTACTTGCTTTTGCCTGTCCAGATATGGTCACGTGCCATCTCATCATCACTCAGCAAATAGTAGCTGTGGCTAACCTTACCTTTGCGGTCAGGGGTAGGATCATCCCAGGTGGTGTCCATGTGATACCACTTGCCGTCCAGGCTCACGATATTCCAGGCATGAAGCTGCCCGCCCGCTGTACCTTCCACAATCCGGTTATCGATACCTACTCGCTCCAGCATCCGATATGCCAACAGTGAATATCCCTGACAGACGGTACTGCCTGTAACAAGCCCGTCGTAGGCCGTATATTTCTTCAACGAAGTATCGTAGGAAAGGTTAAGTACAATCCAGTCATGGATGACCTTGACCTTCTCATGATCCGTCATGCTTGGTTTGACGATCTCTTTCAACACGTTTGTGACTTTACGATTCACATAATCGGTCTGCTCCTTGGTCTCCCGGTAGGAGAGAGTCACATGCACCTCGGCCGACACATTGGAGCCTTTATAATTAAATGCATAACTTTTAACGGTGTATTGGATATAGGGGTCACTCTTCATTGCCTCATCGATGGAGGTTTGTAATTGTTTTTTGAGGCCTTTCACATTGCCTTTGTATGTAAAAACAAGTTCCTCCGTTCGCTGTGACATTGCGGTAAGCAAGGTCTGGCGCAAATCTGTTGCCGTGGATATATCTGATGTCCCTGATGCAGCATACAGTTGATCCAGATCAACCGTACGTGGTAATGCTACAGCAATCAGACAGCCTGCCAGCAGTATGGTGATAATTCGTTTCCCGTTCTTACCCATGAAAGGAACCCACCCTTCTTTGCAAAGTTCTCACGCCCTATTGTATCACAAAAGGCTCTGTCGTCATTGTAGTTTTGTCAAAGCAAATCAAAAGAGACCTTCTATGGAAGGTCCCTTTGATCTTTAGTTCATTGAATCACGATTACCCGTTATCTTCATCCTATGTTTCGTTTGGTCACGATATGAGTGATTCCTCGTCTAATACAGGCGATTACCACTCATAAACGTATCTGTCTTACCTTGAAGCTTCGCCAGCCGTTCCAATACCTGTGACGCTTCAGCTACCGTCACTTTACGTGCAGGCATGAATCGTCCTTCAATCGAAGGAAGCAATCCCAGCTTCAGACTCAGGGAGACCGCTCCCTTACTCGTAATGGCACTTGCATCCGCAATGTTGGGAAGATCCGATGGCAACGAATAGAATCCGGCCAGCTTCTCATAGCGTAAAATACGTACGAGCAGCACTGCCAATTCTTCACGTGTCATCTCTTCCTGCGGATTCAAATTCTGTTCAGGGTCCGCTCCGGCAAGCCAGCGCTGATCGATTAATGCCCGAACTGCCTTATAATACGGGCTGTCAGGTGTCACATCAGCGTATAACTTGTCATCTCCGTCCCCACTGTAGTACAGATCCATATTTGGATTAATCGCTCTTGCCAGATAGTTAAACCAATCTCCTCGGGTGATCACACGATCCGGGAATACGCGTCCCTGTTCATCAGCAAGCAATACGCCATGCTGGGTCATATTGCGTAGAGCTGCTTCGGCCACATGACCCAAGATATCCGTAGGTTCAGCCTTGGTTGCAGAGCTTGTGTCCCCGTATAAAAGCTTCCACTCCCCTGTGTTCGCATCCAGCGCTTCATAGTTGCCATAGATCGAATTCTCATCACGTGTAGGCATATAAGCAAGGTTCACCCCCGCTGGGATGACTTGACCACCGTTCATACCATATCCGCCATAACGGGAATATGCGAGGATCAGCTTGAATTCCTCCAGATAGAGTGCCTTGGCCTCTTCATAACTGATGGCTGGCTTAACATCTGCTGGCAGTTGTTCAGGCGTTGCCGCAATACGTGTATAGAACTCGTTAATCGTCCCGTTGTTTAACACCTGTACTTGTGCCGTATCTTCCTTAACCGGAATTCCGTTCAGATAACGCTGGAACAAAAATGTGCGAGCATCATCCACCTCAATCACGTTAGCCAGTCGGAACTGCTCCGTTGCGTCTGGAACTAGCGCAATCACCGTGTCCATCGCCAGTTTCTCAGCCTGCTTCCGGGTTACCAATTTGCCTGCCTTCTCCTCAGCCGGCTTCTCCTGTTCCATCTCCGGTCCCATTCGTTGCATCATCGTATAACTGTAGATCTGCCCGGTAACTGCATCTACCTGTGCTGAGATATCCCGCATGAACATATAGGACATATTGGCACTTCGATCGCTCCAGCTCAGACTCCACACCTGATTGTTCGGACTTGAGTAATATCCCTTGCCCAGCTGGTTATGCTCCAGCTTATATCCCTTGGGAATATCAAAGTTTGTTGCGACGCGATTGGCGGCCTGCTGAACATTTAACCTCGTACCATTGGCCGGGACAAAAGGCGTTACATCACCTTTTAACTTCGTATCCTGCTGCAAAGAATCTTCATCTACAGCTTTACCTGTTAATGTATTAATCCGTTCCAACGTATTGGCTTCAATCGGAATGATACTGATATTTTTTGGTGTATATGCAAGGTAATACTGCTGACCCTGTTTGGAAGATAGACGATCTTTGGCGATATAAGCCAGCTCCACATCGAACTGTTCTTCAAACTGCTGTCTGGCCTTCTCTTCTGAAGCTGCCGGTTTCGATGAGGGATACTTGGCTTCAATAGTACCCCGTGAGTAACCTGTCACCAAACCACTTTCATCCACATTAATGTAGACTGTCTCTGCGTCAGATAACAATCCATCATGTTTTAACTGGTACCCGTATCGATACTCTGTTCTGCCAAACAATGACTCTTGTTCGATGGAAGAATACAGATCTCCAAGCGGAGCATATTCATTGTCCTTAAGACCCGGAATCGCTTGGTACAACAGTGTCACGGCCTTTTCTTCAGCTTGAGCTTTGGTTAACTTCACATCTGATTCCGAGACATGTTTATCCAGGATATCCGACGGCAAATGTACACTTAACACTTCCCCTGTGCCTGCATGTACAGTTCCACTGAATCCCGACGTATGATTACCTTGTGTAATCTGGAACCCGATCTCCCACGCCTTGTAGTCTGGCGGTGGATAGGAATTAGGTGAATCGAATCGTGCAGATGAGATCGTTGCTTTTTTTAATAATGGAAATAATTTCAGTATATTTTCACTGGCTTGCCTGGATGAGATTTTCGCTCCCTCAGGCACGTCATTGCTCGTTGCGTCTAGTTGTTCATTTTCCCCCGTTGTCGCTGCGGTCAACTGCTCTGCTTGCGCGGCTGATGCACTGCCTGCAAAACCTGGTGTTTGCGAAGCAAGCAGCAGTGTTGCCATCGCTGCGGTTGTTGCTTTGGTTGCGAACATTTTCAAACGTAGATTAAACTTCCAATTCAAACTCAAATCTGGACCTCTCCCTTCAATTTCATACAAAGAAGCATAACAAATAACCTCGCATGAATATTGCCAGTCTATTCTATGATACCATAAGCTTCCTTTTTAATCGTCGTTTTCCGGGCAATTTTACAAATGTGAATTTCTGCATATTGCTAGTAACAGCAAAAAAAACGCCAATTACGTTGGCGTTTTATCTGTTAGCCTGCACTCTTATGTAGGCTGAATCTACCTTGTCAACTACTCGCTTTAGACGAATCGTTCAACTTCGCCTGACCTTGGACATGGGTTTTCAAAAATGGAATAACGGTGTCCCAGAAGGTGGGATCTTCCTCAGAACAACTGTGTCCTCCGCTGTTGACCCATAGATGTTCAACAGGCGGATCGGCTTTGGACATAAAATATTCAAGCTCACTCGGGGGAATGAAATTATCTCCCTTGGAGTGCACCATAAGCATCGGCAGTTGCATCCCCCTGCGCCGTTCATTCAGCATCATCACCGGATCACGCTGACGATAAGATTTCAGAGATTCACCCAGTCGCCAGAACCAGATTCTCGGAATTAACTGGGCCAGTGGAAACAAGGGCAGACGCCGGCGTCTCAGCTCTGCACTGACGATTACTTCAAATTGCGATGGCATCGAGTCCGTAATCACTGCTGATACAGGAATTCCCTCCGTCACTGCAAGAATCGTACCCAATCCCCCCAAAGAATGACCAAGCACTCCGATGGCATCCGCATCAATCTCTGGTCGTGCAGTCGTATACTGCAATGCCGCGAGCAGATCATCCCGGAACAGGTAGGCAGATGCAGCACGAACCGGATCACTGGCCCCATGACTACGCACATCATACATAAATAAGGCATATCCAGCTTCCCAGATCGGACGTGCGTAACGAAGAACACGGGAGCGATTGGAGCCCCAGCCATGTGCAATAATAACGAGCGGCCATGGTTTCGGAATGTCGGCACTGGCCGGGATGAACCAGCCATGCACCCGACCTCCCCCACTGTCAAAGGTCACATCCTCAAATGGCATTGGGGGTGTGAGTGTGATTGGAATCTTCTTGGGGGTTTGGCTCTTTACCGCTGCCTTCCATAATCCACCTGCCGTTACTGCGGCCACGGCGAGCATGCCGCCTATCATTGTTTTAGCTTTCACAGGGCATCTCTCCTCTCCGAATTCTGGCATACATCCATCATAAAACAATAGAATGAACGGCACGTTAAGCGACATGGGTTTTTATGATAAAGATTAATCCAACAATTAATCTAAAGGCACCTTCATATATATACCCAAATATACATATCCCTCATCTGACGTTGGAAACCTAGGCTTCAGCTGCTTCCACAAATCTCCGTGCACATGCTGCAATCTGCTCATGATCTCCTGCCACAAGAGCTTCTCGTGGTAAAAGTGCACTTCCCAGACCCACTGCAGCAGCGCCTGCTGCGTAATAATCAGCAATATTCTCCAGTGTGGCACCACCTGTTGCCAGCAGTGGAATATGATTCAGTGGAGCTTTGATCTCCCGCAGATACGGTATACCCAGACTCGCCATCGGAAACAACTTCACAACTCGAGCTCCCGCTTCATGGGCAGCGACAATCTCCGTAGGTGTCATGGCTCCAGGCCAGATCTCGACACCATGTTCTACAGCATATTCAATGACAGACAGATCGACATTGGGAGATACCAGAAATTGTGCTCCTGCAGCGACTGCTTCCTTCGCCATCTGCACATTCAGTACCGTACCCGCTCCAACATAAGCCTTTCCTTCATGCCGCTCACGCCAGTCTGCAATAATATCATGTGCTCCAGGTGTGTTCAGTGTGACTTCCATTAGTCGGATGCCGCCACCTGTCATACCTTGTCCAGCTGTTACTGCCGCTTCGCGGCTTATACCGCGCACAATCGCAACTAGCCTTGACTCCAATAGTACTTCCGTCAAATTCATATCCAGTTCCCCTTGCTTCATCAATTCGGCAGCCGAAGACAGGCAATCATGGTCACCGCTTTTCCGTTATTCATTATTGTAAGGCATATCCTCTCCTGGATGAAATCATTTGATCCAATATTCACTTCTTGCTTTTAAAAAGACATTGAATTCAACTTGGTTTTGTAGTCAACCTGAAGGAAACAAGGGCAATCGCCAACGCCAACAGCAGGACCATACCACCAATCCACCCCAAATTTTGAACGGAATTGTATTTCACAACTACACCTCCCAATCCGGCACCGAAAGTCATACCTATGTTCATTACTGCCGTATTGTAACTCAGGACTGTTTCAGAAGACTGTGGTCTCAATGTTATCAAATAGAACTGATTCGCGGGCGTTGTTATCCAGGCAGCTGTGCCCCAAATCATGATGGTCAGAAGAATACCTATTGTGGAACCTGCTGTGATTGGCAAAATAAAGAGGGCACCAGCATGAATAATCAAACTGATTGGAATCGTGCGAACAGGTCCCCATCGATCTACCGCATAGCCACCAAGACGGGAACCTATGAATGCAAATATACCCAATACAAGTAACGCCGTACTAATCATTTCTATTGAAAAATCGGCTACAGAACTTAAAAGTGGAGCGATATAAGCAAATACCATGGTGTAACCCAGAATCCAGAAAACAGTCGTTAATAATCCGGTGATAACCTTTTTATCTTTGATAATCAATAATTGTTGCTTCAGGGAGAGAGACGGGTTACCCTCCATTCGAGGAATAAATCTGTACAACAGCATGAAATTAATAAATGCGATAATTGCAATCATGATATAAACGTAGTGCCAATCCATGTAGGCAGCAATGAAGGTACCAATCGGCACTCCTAATACCAATGAAACGGTGAATCCTGTGATGACAGTTGCAATGGCACTACCCTGTTTGCCAGAAGGAGCTAGTCTTGCAGCATAGTTCGTGGCTAGGACAAAATATAGACCACCACTCATGGCCAATACGATGCGTGAGAACATAAGCATGCCAAAGTTCAAACTGAAGAATGCAATGATATTTCCCAAGATAAAAATAAGCATGGAATACAGAAGTACTTTTTTACGTTGTAACTTGGAAGTCAGCATGACCAGAGCCCAGGCACCCAATGCATGAGATAGTGCATATACGGTGACCAATTGTCCCGCTAATGAGATCGAAACCTGTAAATCGCGGGCAATGATATCTAAAACGCCAGATACGACAAATTCGGCTGTTCCCACAACAAAGGCTCCTAAAGCCAATAAATAGATAATAAATGAATTCATTTCAGTCTCCTTTATTCAAAAGAATAGTGTGTGAAATCTTCTGGATATATTCGTTTGTTGAAATTTATAATAGATATAAAAGACAAATTATATCTATTATAAACACAAAAAAATACTTAATACATCATTGATATTTTACCGGCAATCGAAGATAATTTTCGATTTTTAAACACTTCTTCCATCTGTCCTTCGGCAGTGATCATGGTTTCTTGAATTAAGCATCCCTGTTTATGATTAGAACAATTAAACAGAGAGGTTGTACCCTCAATGGCCTGTATGATATCCAAAAACGTAAGATCCTCCCACTTCTCCTGAAGTGTATACCCGCCATGGGCACCAGATGAAGAATGAATCATCCCCTCTTTCGTCAATTTGGTTAAAATCTTGGACAGATATGTGGGTGAAACATTCTGCCACTTTGAAAGCTGCTGCACACCCACAGGTTTATCTGAATTGGATGCCGCAAGAAAAAGCATCGTGTGCAGGGCGTAATTGGTAGCTTTGGAATACTTCATCATCTCATTCCTCCCTAATAAAAGACTTAATATATCTACAATAACTCCTTTAATACAATTACGTCAATAACCCCCTCTCATAAAAGTGGCACATTGCGTCCACTCTTTCATCAGAGGAGGCTCTTGTTACAAACAACTGTTCCAGCAATATCTATACCTACAGTTCCAATCTATATGCATGCTTTAGGCATTTTCCAATACGTTATCCTTCTCCAAATCTTTAAAGTATCGATCGTTATATAACATGCTTGGATGTGTTGGATGATAGGCGAGTGCGATATCATTATGTTCCCGGGCCTTGGCACGGTTACCCATCCGGTCATAACACACACATAGTTGCAGATGCGGCATCCAGGTCCAAGCTGCTTCATTCAGCACTACCATAGGGTCATCAGGACGTACAGCACGAGTCGCCTGTTCGTACCAGAACAGGGCCTTGCGATAATCTTCACGGTCGGCAAAATAACCACCCAATCGACAGCAAATCTCGGCTCTTGGCAAATCATAGGCAAATGATCGGAACAACGCCGTGACTTCCTGTTCCGGATGTTCAAGTGCAGCTTCACAATCCGCAATTTTCTGGCAAGCAGCGATCTGATCTTCCACCCAGCCCAGTCCGGTATCCAGAAACTTCTCATAGTACTTCACCGCATCCTCATGCTGTCCATGGTCCTTCAGTTCATTACCGAAATAGTACAAGTCACGCGGCCCAAATTCCTCTCCGGCCTGTTCCCTTTTACGATAGATCCGCAGATTCCGATCGGTATACTCCTTATCTTTCTTGTGGGTAACCGCTATATCACTATGCAGCAGATTGCCCGCTACAGCCAGATATTCATGCACCGCGCCAATCCAGCGAAATTGCCAATCCCGACGCACCAGACGATTCCGGCGCAGGCTGTAGGCTACCTTGCCATCTGCTGTGAATGACAGATTGTAATCCATCGTCACACTATCAACATCCGGGTCCAGCGAACGTTTCAAGGCGATCAGTTTCGCCCGATCTTCCGGTTCGAACACATCGTCTGCATCCAGCCACAGAATATATTCACTCTTTGCCTGATCGAAGGCATAGTTGCGTGCTGCTGCAAAGTCATCCACCCATTCAAAATCAACGATACGATCCGTATATCTGGAAGCAATCTGACGGGTACGATCCGTTGATCCGGTATCCACGATTACAATCTCATCGGCAATACCGTTGACCGAGTCCAGACATCTCGCAAGGGAAGCTTCTTCATTTTTCACAATCATACACAGGGTAATACTGATCGTCTCCTCACCTCTTCTCGCCCTGCGATTAAAGGCGGAAACCCCCGGCAGTTCGGACAATCGATAGATGTGGTACGCAGGGAAATGAGTATCAACGAACAAACGAAAACCCAGTGCTTGAGCACGGATGCAGAAATGACGATCTTCGCCCCAGAAGGATACATTGGGAATCTGGTCATATGAAGCTCCTGCTGCCAGAACATTTTTGCGAATAAGAGTACATGCCCCTAGCCCTCCAACTTCATAACAACCCGGGATCCGTAGCTGATTTAGAAAAGCAGTCGTTTGCGTGCCCTCGTCCTCCGTCTCGGTTCCGTCTAATGTTTTGCCACCGCGGCGAAACAAAGCATACTCATCTTGCAGCCATACCTGCGGCATTTCCCTGGCATCCGGCTGCCAGCGGGTCCAAAAGATATTGGATACAATGTCTTTGCCACTCGATACAAGTTGTTCCAGCGTCCGCGGATGCAGCACCAAGTCAGAATCAATCAGGAAAACCGCATCGTAGTGATTGTCGCGTGCATATTGCAATATGCGATTTTTCAAACCGGCTACACGCCAAATCTGTTCATCCTGCCAATAATGTCCTCCCTCATCCTTGCTGTACACCCCTTTGTTGTCAGGACTACCGCTACCATGTTCATCTGCTTGAATAACCGTCCCTTCATGCTGAAGCACAAATTCATGCAATATATTCGATGCGGATTCTTCCACGTTATCGTCTACAAACAGATAGTCCGTCTTCACTGTTGTTCGTTCCAGTGCATGCAGAGAATCCAGAAATTCACGGAGCACCGGAGTTGTCTGGCGAACCGGGCTGGCGATCAGTATTCTTTCCTGGCCAGGCGCTTCAAGCGTTTCCGATTGGCGGGTTTCCAGCGATTTATCAGAAAGTCTGGGCGGTCGATGATTACTCTGGCTCTCTTTCTGGCTCTCATGTTGCTTCTCTTTTTGATTCTCTTTCTCATGTGTATTCAACTCTATTTGAGGTTGGGATTCTTCTTCCGATTTGCGTAAAGGGTCTTTCTTCAATGTGCTCACTCCCCCTCTCCTTATTCGAACCATGCCAACAGTCGTGGCTCCTGATCCAATATCGATTCGTACTGTTCCTTCCAACCGTATCTTGCTTCAGGGTCCAGTGCTTGATAGCGTTCATATTTGCGGATACGGTCTTCTTCCCGCGCCCAACCATAGTGCTTCACCCGGGGAGCATGACATCCATAGGACCAATGTTGGATCGTTAACGGAAAACGACCACAATGCTGGGGTGTCTCCTTCCATTCATAGTTCATCCCCGGGTGATAACGAATCAGAAATGGCCGATAATAGGCATGCGCCTGCCAGAACTCATCTTCCCGGTAATGCGTCTCACTCCACATATCAAACAATCTGAAATAGATCGCATCTTCATTGCCACTGAGCAACAGATCCCGTACCAACCCAAAGTCACTGGTTAGAATCTCATCCGCATCCAGATTCAAAATCCACTCCGGATTGGTCGCCACCGTCTCTTCCCATTGTTGTTTTCTCAGGCTTACCTCGTCTGCAAAACGTGAAGCAGCGTTCTCCACTAATACGAGTGGAATACCGTCCAGAAGTTCCCTGCACAGCCCGACCGTTCCATCCGTGCTTCCGTCATCAATGATTACTGCGCGATCAATCCAGGGACGATGTCTCTCCAGTGCCTGCCTGAGATAACGATTCTCTTCATTACGAACGATCATCGACAAGGTAATATGTGGTCTTCCATGTTCCTCATGTCCATCCAAAGCTTCACCCCCTTGCTCAAACTTCTACCTATTAAAATTTCGGGCACACGATGCCTGGACGAATCACAATCCTCTATTTCCAATCTATGCAGAGCCTGAATGCGGATATGCAGGCCGAGTAAACCTTTCATGGGGTTAATCTTGATGAACGACAAAAAAGCACCCGCCTTCGCGGATGCTTTTAAATGTAATCATAAGATTAATGTAGTGAAATAAATGAATTAACGGTATTCAGCCAAACAATCATTGAGACTACGCGTCTGTCCATAGACTTCCTGATACAGTGCGAACAGTCCATCATAGACGGCAACCGTTTCCGGGTTCGGCTCATAGGACTTCGCTGGACGAATAAACGCTGTTGCACATTCTTGCAAAGACGGGAACCAGCCACAGCCATAGGCAGCCAGCATCGCTGCACCCATCGCTGGACCCTGTTCGCTCTCCAGCTTCACAATCGTGGCGTTAAAGACATCAGCCTGCATTTGCAACCAAGCTTCGTTCTTGGCGCCGCCACCAATGGAGATGACTTCATTGACGGTTTTGCCTGCACCACGCAGAATATCAATGGACTCGCGTAGCGAGAAGGTAATACCCTCCATCACCGCACGTCCAAAGTGCTCCAGCTTGTGCCCTGCATCCATACCGATGAAACTGCCACGGATATTCGCATCCGGATGAGGTGTACGCTCCCCAACGATATATGGTGTGAACAACAATCCGTTGCTGCCCGCCGGAATCTGATCGATGCCCTGCAAGAGCACATCAAACGATTTATCCGCTGCAAACGTATCCTTGAACCAGGACAGGCTATATCCTGCGGCAAGCGTTACACCCATAATATAGAAGGCATCTTTCTCTCCGTGGTTAAAAAAGTGTACTTTGCCTTCGAAGTCGAGATCTTTACGCTCTTCGTAGGAAAGCACAACCCCGGACGTTCCGATGCTGCACATCGTCTGTCCTTCACTCAGAATGCCTGCGCCAATGGCACCACACGCATTATCCGCACCACCTGCGTATACTTTTGTTGCAGCCGCTAGACCCGTTTGATCCGCAATCTCAGGCAGCAACGTGCCCACTTCCTCAAATGATTCCACAAGACGTGGACAAAGAGAGATTGGCAGTTCGAAAGCTTCTGCAATCTCGTCGCTCCACTGTTTGCCTGCAACGTCCAGCAACAAAGTTCCCGCTGCATCAGAATAATCCATAGCGTAATCCCCGGTCAGGCGATAACGCACATAGTCTTTAGGCAACAGGAACAAGGATGCTTGCTGTAACAATTCAGGCTCGTTCTCCTGAACCCACAGAATTTTTGGCAAGGTAAAGCCTTCCAGTGCACGGTTCCGGGCAATACTTAACAGCTTGCCATCCAGCACTTTTTCGATGCGACGGCACTGAGCCGTTGTGCGTGTATCGTTCCACAGGATTGCGTTACGCAGCGGTTTACCTTCTGCATCCACCAAGACCAGTCCATGCATCTGACCGGAGAAGCTCAATCCCTCGATTTCCGAAGGCTGCACGCCAGATACTTCAAGCAATTTACGCAAGGAAACAATGGTCTGCTCTACCCAATCTTCGGGATTTTGTTCACTGTATCCAGCCTTGGGCTGGTACAACGGGTATGCCTCGGATGCTTCAAATGCCACTTTTCCTTCACGATTGACCAACACGGTTTTGACCGCACTGGTTCCAAGATCGACGCCAATTACGTAACTCATAGGTTAACTCCTCTCGTTTGTAACAGGATTGTATAAATGAAACCCTTGATGCTCATATGGTCACTTCGTGATCAGAAAACCCTTGGATCGCCGTTACCCCCGGATTTCCTTTATACCCTCTAGCAAGGGTGAAATCCGGGGATAAATGCGACCGCTTCGCTTCCTTGGGTCCTTTCTGCTCACTTCGTTTTGTATGCACCATCTTAGACAACCATTTATATCAAAACAGTAAAAACATACTCGTTTTTGTAGCGAAAAGATTGATCCAATGACCTTGATTCGTCATTGGTTATAAATGAATCCTTGATGCTCATGTGGTCACTCCGTGATCAGAAAACCCTTGGATCGCCGTTACCCCCAGATTTCCTTTATACCCCTTAGCAAGGGTGAAATCCGGGGATAAATGCGACCGCTTTGCTTCCTCGGGTCCTTTCTGCTCACTCCGTTTTGCATGCATGATATTGGACACACATGGATATGAAACGTGTAAAACATACTCGTTCTTATAACAGAAAGATTGATCCAATGACCTTGATTCGTCATTGGTTATAAATGAAATCCTTGATGCTCATGCGGTCACTTCGTGATCAGAAAACCATCTTAGACAACCATTTATATCAAAAATCTTAAAAAATCGCGTTATTTAACCAAAAAACCGCCCCCGTCTTCCCAAGGGAAAGTCGGGGACGGTCCGAATGTCATGCTTGTTCAGGCGTTCCATGGTACAAGCTAATCTTGTGCATAGGCAAGCTTGGATACTAATGTCCAACACATATGAGTTGAGTAACCATCGGTGGTCGACGTGCGCCAACCCTGCCTAATGCGCTATTAGTCAGCCAAGATGTACTGGTTGAGTTGTGCTCTCAGCAATTCCTGACGTCCGGATTGGTTTTTGCGTGGGCTTTCATTGTTGAGCGCGTACTCAGCAAGGGAAGCCAATGTTGCTTTACCTGCAACCACATCTGCACCAATACCTTCGCTGAAGCTGCTGTAACGTTTTTCGATGAAGTCATCGAATACGCGATCTTCAATCAACTTCGCTGCTACTTTCAGACCTTTTGCATACGTGTCCATACCTGCGATGTGTGCCAGGAACAGATCGTCAGCTTCGAAGGAACCACGACGTACTTTCGCGTCAAAGTTCACACCACCACGGCCGATACCGCCGTTTTTCAATACTTCATACATTGTCAATGTAGCATCGTACATATCAACCGGGAACTCATCCGTATCCCAACCGATCAACATGTCGCCTTGGTTCGCATCGAGGGAACCGAGCATACCGTTTGTACGAGCAACGCGGATTTCGTGATCAAATGTATGACCAGCCAGTGTAGCATGGTTTGCTTCCAGGTTAAGTTTGAAGTGTTTATCCAAACCGTATTTTTGCAAGAAAGCAATCGAAGTTGCTGCATCATAATCATATTGGTGTTTCGTTGGCTCTTTTGGTTTAGGCTCGATCAGGAATTGTGCATCAAAGCCAATTTCCTTCGCGTAGTCTACAGCCATGTGGAACATGCGAGCAATGTTGTCTTGCTCCAGTTGCATGTCTGTGTTCAGCAATGTGTCGTAACCTTCACGACCGCCCCAGAAGACATAGTTTTCAGCGCCCAGGCGTTTACCAACTTCCAGACCTTTCTTGATCTGTGCTGCAGCGTGAGCATACACGTCTGCGTTGCAAGTGGAAGCTGCACCAAACATGAAGCGTGGGTTCGAGAACATGTTCGCCGTGTTCCAGAGCAGTTTTTTGCCGCTGGATTTCATATGATCTTCAATCAGATCAACGATTGTATCAATGTTGCTGTAGAACTCACGCAGGTTGTTGCCTTCTGGTGCAATGTCCACATCGTGGAAACAGAAGAACGGGAGATTCATTTTTTCCAAAAATTCAAATGCTGCTTCCACGCGTACTTTCGCGAGGTCCAGACCCGAGTATTTATCCCACGAACGAACAGCTGTCTCCGCACCAAACGGGTCACTGCCGCCTGCAGTTAATGTATGCCAGTAAGCCATGCCAAAACGGAAATGTTCTTCCATCGATTTGCCGGCTACCACTTCTTCCGGATTATAATGTTTAAAAGCAAAAGGATTCTTGGAATCTTTACCTTCAAATGCAATTTTATTAACGGATTCAAAATAGGCCATGTGTAAAATGCCTCCTCAATAGTTTTAAGAAATCGTTTACACCGTTATCCTATCACATCGAATTTACTTTGTCTATTGGTTAAACAAAGTAAAATAAAATTGTTTTTTACATGGTTGTTTACGCTATAATAGTCGAATAACTTGTTTCGGATGTGGGTCAGAACCCTTTTATCAGAAGAATAGGAGTGCCTTAACCATATGAAAATTACCGGAGACCAGATGCTGGTCAAAAAAATAAACAAGTCGATCGTTCTGGATACGATCCGGCGCCGTGCCCCTCTTTCTCGCGCACGAGTGTCCGAGGTTACGGGGCTGAACAAAGCAACGGTATCCAACCTGGTTGCTGATCTGATCAGTGATGACCTGGTGCAGGAGATTGGCCCTGGGGAATCCAGCGGCGGACGTAAACCACTCATGCTGCTGTTTCGAGGGACATCAGGCTATGCAGTCGGTCTGGAACTCAGTGTGACCCACTTGAAAGGCGTGCTTACAGATCTGGAAGGACACATCATTACAGAGTACGCAGTGACCTTGGAACATCATGACGTGTCCTCTGTACTGGAGCAATTGAAATTGGCAGCAAAACAGCTCATTGAGGCAGCTCCTGCTTCCCCTCATGGAGTCATTGGTATTGGCATCGGGGTGCCCGGCATGGTGGATGAGGCAGGAACGGTCCTGTTTGCACCCAACTTGGGGTGGGAGAAGGTAACTCTGCGCTCGATGCTTGAAGAAGAATTTCAACTGCCTGTAACGATCGATAATGAAGCCAATGCTGGTGCCCATGGAGAGTTGAATTTTGGGGCAGGTATCGGTGTACGTCACATGATCTACATCAGTGCAGGCATGGGGATTGGTTCAGGCATCATGGTAGATGGTGAATTATACAAAGGCGCGTGGGGCTACGCAGGGGAAACAGGCCATATGTCCATTGAAGCGGAAGGTCTTCCCTGCTCCTGTGGTAATCGTGGTTGCTGGGAGTTATACGCATCTGAAAAAGCCTACGAGCACCCGGATCATCAGCTAAAATTACCTGCTCATACCACACGGGAACTAATTCATTATGCGGAGCAAGGCCACGAGGCTGTTCAAGAATTATACAACACGATTGGGCGCAAACTGGGGATTGGCATTACCAATATCGTTAACAGTTTCAACCCGGAACGTATTATCATTGGCGGTCCGCTCTCTGAAGCAGGTCCCTGGATTGAAACAGCGTTAAAACAAGTTGTAGAGGAACGTACATTACCTTATCACCGCCGCAGTTTGCAGATTGAATGGGCAGCTCTGGGCAGCCGTTCCACCCGCGTTGGTGCCGCTTACTCTGCGATATCCCAGTTTTTAGGTAAAATTAGGGTGTCTGTCTAATAACAGATGAAAATTGACATCATTTCGCCCCATTTCCTCCCTTTTTGTTAAAGAAATCCAGATGTATAATGGGGTTATGTGATTTTTGTCATGGCTGTGTGAATCAAGCTGTGTTAATTCCGATAACGAAACGGAGTGAAAAAAAGCGTGACCTACGTGGATACTTCAGATATCTCGGCGCAAATGTTTGTCACCGTCCTCCTGTTCCTGATTGTGCTTGCGCCCCTGTTCAGCCTTGGCATACTCCGATTGTTCCAGAGCAAAAAGAAGGCTGGTTTCATGTACATGCTGTCAGGATTGCTGGTGTATGTTGTATTTCAGACTTTCATGAGTATTTTTTTCTAGATCATATTCTGCGTTTGCACAAAAAACCGTACCCTTCCGGGTACGGTTCTTTCTATATCCTAACGGCTCGCGAAAACCGGAATTGCATATGAATCGAAAATTTCTTTCAACACATGATGATTCAGATAATCAGCCTGATTTAAGCGTCCAATGCTTTGGCAAATTGAGTTTTGTTCATACCCAGAATGCGGTGTTCACCAATGACAGTCAATGGCACGGCACGTACACCCATGTCCCATACTTGTTGTGCAAATTCATCGCTAGTTTCGATGTTGCGCTCTTCATAAGAGATACCTTTGTCAGCCAGGAACGTTTTTACGGATTTGCAGTTCGGGCAGTTCGTTGATGTATATACAATTACGTTTTCCATGTTTAATTCACCTCATATGGTTTTATATTAATCTATAGTTTGGTTGGAATCAGCTCATTCTATTACAGAACAACTGCGCTGTGCTCCAAGCTTTCAATGTATTTCTCTGTGTCCATAGCAGCCATACATCCGCTACCTGCAGCTGTAATCGCTTGTTTGTAACGTGTATCCTGTACGTCACCACATGCAAATACGCCTGGGATGTTTGTCTCGGATGTACCTGGTGTAGTCAGGATATATCCATGTTCGTCCGTAGTGATCTGTCCGCCAAGGAAACCAGTGTTTGGTGTGTGACCGATCGCTACGAATACGCCACTTGCCGGAATCACTTCTTCTTCACCTGTTTCGTTGTTTAACACTTTCAGTCCGGTTACGCCGTTGTCGCCAGCAAGTACTTCGAGTGGTGTACGGTTCAAAGCCATTTCTACTTTTTCGTTGCTCCGTGCACGATCCTGCATGATTTTGGAGCCACGCAGTTCTTCACGACGGTGTACCAACGTTACTTTGGAACCGAAACGGGACAGAAAGCTTGCTTCCTCAAGAGCAGAGTCGCCACCGCCGATAACGATGATTTCTTTGTTACGGAAGAAGAATCCATCACATGTTGCACATGTGCTGACACCGCGGCCTACATTCGTTTCTTCGCCAGGGATACCCAGGTATTTAGCAGTTGCGCCTGTGGACAGGATCAATGTTTCCGATACGAGTTCACCCATACCTTCAACTTGAATCTTGAATGGACGCTCGCTCATGTCGATGTTGTTAACCCAGCCTGTACGGAATTCAGCACCGAAGCGCTCAGCTTGTTTACGCATGTTATCCATCAGTTCAGGACCCATAATTCCATCAGGGAAACCTGGGAAGTTCTCCACTTCAGTCGTTGTTGTCAGTTGGCCACCAGGTTGTGGTCCTTCAATAACGAGTGGGTTCAAGTTGGCACGTGCCAGATAGATTGCTGCTGTCAGCCCTGCAGGGCCTGTTCCAATAATAATTGATTTATACATGTATAGTTCCTCCCCCGGGTTCTGCAAAAAGGTTAGACCCTCCGGCATCAAAAGCTTAGGCTTTTGCATACACTAGAACGAAAAGCCCACATCATGTCCACAAGACCTGCCTGTGATATGACAATGGCCCTATGCAGAAACGGAATTCTAATTTATAATCATTCTAATCTGTTGTTCATTATGATCTCTTTTATGTACGGTGTCAATGCTCGGCAGCGATTATGAAGAAGTCTTCATCAGGAGGGAAAATGGAAGCATGAACGATGCACTCATTGGCAGTTTTATATCAGCCATGTCTACCGGCCTAGGGGCCGTACCGATTCTATTTATGCGCAAAATATCGCACCGTCTGCGTGATATCTTGCTGGCATACGCCGCAGGTATTATGACCTCGGCCTCGGTGTATAATCTCATTCCGGAAGCGCTTGGCCAATCGAATCTCTTTGTACTTGCATTTGGTATTATGCTTGGTAGCCTGGTTCTACTGGTGCTGGAGATGAAGATTCCACACGTCGATCTGGAGAATCCCGAGAAAATGCCTTTTAAAATTGAAACCAAAGCCTTCATGATTATTGCAGCCATCACCATGCATAACCTGCCGGAAGGGTTATCCGTTGGAGTCAGCTATGCAAGCTCGGATGAGAACCTCGGCAATCTCATTGCCTTTTCCATCGGATTGCAGAATGCGCCGGAAGGATTTCTGGTGGCCCTTTTCCTAGTAAACCAGAACATTGGCCGCTTCAAAGCGCTGGGTATTGCCACCCTGACCGGAGCGGTAGAGATTATTACAGCTATGATTGGTTACACATTAAGCAGTCTCGTAGCTGGTCTAGTCCCTTATGGTCTGGCCTTTGCAGCCGGTGCGATGATGTTCATTGTTTATAAGGAACTTATTCCCGAGAGTCACGGCGATGGCAATGCACGTGTGGCGACGATGTCCTTTTTGCTCGGACTCATCACGATGATTGGTCTGACCGAACTGTTTTAATTGAAGACTAAAGAACCCGAGCGAACAGTCCAAGACTGTCGACCGGGTTCTTTGTTTAGCCACAAATGAAGATTCCATGAAATTAATGGGATCGCCTGTCAGAGGTATTACGCCCTCTCATGATCAGGATTGGATGAAACGAATCAGTTCCGAATTGAATTTTTCCAATTCATCATAGAATGCACCATGACCACTCTCTTCAAAAGCAATCAGTTGAGACGAAGCGATGCCCTTGTGCATCTGCTCGGCGAACTCAAACGGACAGATCTCATCTTTTTTCCCGTGTAAAATGGCTGTTGGCACCTGAATGGAACTCAGGTCACCTCGCAAGTCCTCATCCCGCAACGCAATTGCACTGCGAATGGTACCATAAGATGAAGCTTCCATGCCGAGGGCGTGGAACCAATCCATGAATGGCTGGCTGTGTTTCTTCGCGAAGAACATGCCGCCAAACGTCTCCAGTAACTTCGGACGATCTGCAAAAATCGGCTCAATGATCTGCTCGTTCAGCTGCTCTGGAGTCAATCCATACGGATAACCTTCACGCTGTGTGAACACAGGTGCTGCCGCAGATAACAAGGCCAGCTTGGAGACACCATGTCCCTTATGGCGAGCCATGTAATGTACTGCGATCGCTCCACCCATAGAGAATCCTGCGAGTACCGCGTCTTTCAGCTCCAAATCATCAATAACGGCACGAACATCGTCTGCCATGCGATCATAATCATATCCTATGGAAGGTTTATCCGATAAGCCATATCCTCTAAAATCTATCGCAATGGCACGAATGCCATGGTTCGGCAGTACGTTCAATTGGTATTCAAACATTTTATAATTAACAGGCCAGCCGTGCAAAAAGACAACCGGGGTTCCTTCGCCAATATCTTCAACATATACTTTTACATTTGGTTCCACTTGTACATAACGTCCCATATTTCACAGCTCCCTTATTATCGAATCGTCTCTTCGAATCATTACCCGCTGACCCAAGGTTCAAACGTAAGCTGTTCAACCAGCCGCATACTACTAGCGAGACCAATTAGCCATTTTCCTCTTCTAATCTGATTACCGTAGCAGTCTAAGCCCATTCAGAATAACCAGAATTGTACTGCCTTCATGACCTACCACACCCAGAGGCAATGCAACGTCTTGGAGGAAGTTACCAGCAATCAAAGCCAGAATAACGGTAATGGCAAAAAACATATTCTGTTTCACCGTGCGCTGTGCTCGACGAGCCTGCCCAATCACCCAAGCGATCTCTTCAATGTTATCGTTCATAAGTACCGCATCAGCGACCTCCAGTGCAGTCCCGCTGCCGGACAATCCCATCCCCATACCCACAGTAGCTGCTGCAAGTGCCGGTGCATCATTGACACCATCCCCTACCATCAGCACAGGACCATACTGTTTGCGGAGTGCTTGTACCTGCTTCACCTTATCTCCAGGCAGCAAGTCTGCATAGACCATGTTTACTCCAGTTTCACACGCAATTACAGAAGCTGATCTGGCCCGATCACCTGTTAACATGGCAACTTTTACACCCATCGCTTCAAGCTTTTTCACTGCAGCGGCTGCCTGTGGCCGTACCGTATCCCGCATCGCGATCAGCCCGACCAATTCACCATCAGCCATAACAACGGATACAGTTTTCCCCTCCCCCTCAAGACGGGAGCATACATCACCCCACTCAGAAGATACTTTCACAGGGTTAACATCATGTTCATCTGAATCATCAACGTTGCTGTCTTTCATCTCCTCTGACTGCATTGATCCCAGTACATCTGTTTTGCCAATGCTCCAGATCACATCGTTCACCGTTCCTTCGATGCCCCAGCCTGTTAGAGCCTGTACGTGCTCTGCTTCCTGAAGTGTAATGTTTTCCTTGTTCGCCTGATCTACGATGGCACGAGCTAAAGGATGCATGGACAGGTTCTCAATCGCCGCTACTGCAGCTAACAGCTGGGCACGATCTACATGTTCAGCCGTAATAATATCGGTCACTTGTGGGGTGCCCATGGTCAATGTACCTGTTTTGTCAAAAGCCACAACCCGCGTGCGAGCCATATTCTCCATATGGGCACCTCCCTTAAAGAGAATGCCCCGGCGGGCGCTGCTGGACATCGCGGACAACATGACAGGCATGATGGAAGACACCAATGCACAAGGTGAAGCAACAACCAGAAACACCATCGCTTTATAAAATGCCTCATTCCATGTCCAGCCAAGCAGTAGTGGAGTTCCTGCAATCACAAGTAAAGTCACCCCTACAACAATGCGTGCGTAAATTCCTTCAAACCGCTCCATAAAACGCTGGGAATCCGGCACTTCTGCCTGCGCTTCTTCCACCATTTTAATGATTTTGCCGAATAGTGACCCTTCAGCCGATTTTGTAACTTCTACGTATAGGGCACCCTCACCGTTTACCGTACCTGCATAGACTTCATCCCCCGCAACTTTGTCCACAGGCAGGGATTCTCCGGTGATGGACGACTGATTGATAAAAGAACTCCCACGGTACACGACACCATCTGCTGGGATGAGTTCTCCCGGTTTGACCAACAGCAGATCACCCGGCTCCAGATCATCAATAGCCACGAGGTTCATCTGTCCGTCCTCAATACGTAGTGCAGTCTCCGGCTTCAGCGCCAGTAAAGATGAGATATCCTTATGACTGCGCTCTGTCGCATAACTTTCCAACGCACCACTGAGTGCAAAAATAAAGATCAGCATCGCACCTTCATTCCAGTAACCAATGGCTGCTGCCCCGAGGGATGCGGCAATCATCAGAAGGTTTACATCCAGATCACGTTCCTTGACCAGTGTCTCGATACCTTCCTTCGCTTTGGTCCAACCGCCAACGGCATACGCCACAATGTAGAGCATGATGGACAAAGTCCCGAAATACGGTGCAGTTCCCCAGGCAATCAGCATCAACAGCCCGCTGCCCAATGCAGATTGCATCTCTTTATTCTGCAACATGGCTCGAAAATCTGGCTTACGTCCCCGGTTTGGGCCTGGTGTTTGGGATAAGCGCTGTCCCGCTTGTTTCTGTCTGTGTAGTGGTTGATGTATCGCTTGCATATGAATCACGTTCCTTTCGAATGGTAGGTTTGCGGATGACGAGTCTGCTAAATTCCGCTCCCAAAAATGAAGTTGTATTGAGAATGAGAGCCATTGTTAATGCCCTAAAAATGACACATGCTGCTGCGGGAATCCCGCAGCAGCATGGTTTTGTGAATGATTTTAAATAATCTCGAATGAGAATGATAATCATTTTTGCGCTTGTGCAATTGTGTTTACTCAATACAACTTTTAATCAGTATATGCCCGCGGTCCTCATTTGTAAATGGCCTTTTTTTCGATGCTTACTCATAAATACGTGTTCAAAAAGACAAAAAGCCGCTGTCCCGGAGGACAACGGCTTTAACCATCTATTGATACTCATATGACCTGTTTATGGCATATCACTTAAGTGATTGTTTACACATTCACCCAATGCCATTTACGCGCCTACACTTGCTCCCTGACTTGCTTTGATGGCTTGCTCCAGATCATAGATAATGTCTTGAATGTTCTCCGTACCCACAGACAGACGAATCAACTCCGGATTAACCCCTGCTGCGGTTTGTTCATCTTCGGTCAACTGCGCGTGAGTTGTACTTGCCGGGTGAATAATCAGTGACTTGGAATCGCCCACGTTTGCAAGGTGAGAGAACAGTTTGACACTTTCAATCAACTTGCGACCCGCATCCGCACCACCTTTGATTCCAAAGGTTAGAATCGCACCCTGCCCTCTTGGCAGATATTTCTGTGCAAGCTCATAAGAACCATGGCTCGGCAGACCAGCATAACTTACCCAAGACACATCCTCATGTTTCTCAAGGAATTCCGCAACCGCAAGGGCATTGCTACTATGACGCTCCACGCGCAGATGTAATGTCTCCAGTCCTTGCAGCAGCAACCATGAGTTGAATGGAGAGATCGTTGCACCCAAGTCACGCAGAAGTTGTACACGAGCTTTGATAATATAAGCAATCGGTCCAACCGCTTCCGTATATACCACACCGTTATAACTGGAGTCCGGCTCCGTCAATCCAGGGAACTTGCCACTTGCTTTCCAGTCAAATTTCCCGCTATCCACGATAACGCCACCAATGGATGTACCATGACCCCCAATAAATTTCGTTGCAGAGTGGACGACAATATCTGCGCCATGTTCGATTGGACGAAGCAGATACGGACTTGGGAATGTGTTATCCACGATCAAAGGAATTCCATGTTCATGAGCGATGGCTGCCACCGCTTCAATATCCAGTACATTCCCCTTTGGATTACCGATCGTTTCGGCATACAATGCTTTCGTTTTCTCCGTAATCGCTGCCCGGAAATTCTCAGGATCACTGGAATCCACAAATTTTACGTCCAGACCCAGTTTCGGCAAAGTCGTCGAGAACAGATTGTATGTACCTCCATACAAACTCGCCGAAGATACGATCTCATCACCTGCACCAGCAATATTCAGAAGTGAAAACGTTATGGCTGCCTGACCAGAAGCTGTAGCCAGCGCTCCAGCTCCGCCTTCCAACGCCGCAATCCGTTGCTCAAACACGTCGGTTGTTGGATTCATCAGACGGGTATAAATGTTGCCAAACTCTTTCAAACCAAACAAGTTAGCTGCATGCTCGGTGTCCTTGAATCCATAGGATGTTGTCTGATACAAGGGCACAGCTCGTGCGTTGGTGGTTGGATCAATCTCCTGGCCTGCATGAATTGCCAATGTTTCAAATGAAAGCTCACGTTCGTTTGACATAAATCTGAATCCTCCCTCAATATATACGTTCTTTAAGTTCCTGATGTCTTCGCATGGTGGCGTATGTTTTCCATATTCTCTCACAAGATGTCGCATTTGAAAAGACTTATTTCCGATTTTTCCGATAAGAAATATTAAATATGTATATTATCAATTTTTGTACCAAAAAAACCTTTGCACTCGCAAAGGTTTTTCAGCTACTTTGGCTTCGGTATGCAATACCTCATCCTGGGTTTGGTTAGACCCGAACTGCACTCCATACTTCACGCAAATGTTTGGCCGCAGGTACAGCTTCCTCCGCAGTTACGCCTTCAAGTGAAATATCGATATGTGGCTTATACGTTTTTAACAATTCAAAAAATAACGGGTAATCCAGTATCCCTGCCCCAGGTACCGGATTAAACTTCTCTCCCTGTGCATCAAAGGCTACATCTTTGGCATGGATCACAATCATGCGCTGATACAGCGATTCCATCACCTCGCGCAAGAAAGCCCCTTGATCTGCTGCATGTGGTTGTTTGATCAGATTACACGGATCGAACAGCATTCCCAGATTCGATGAAGGAATCTCTTCAAACAAACGTGTCATATGTTCATGGGTATGAAGAGTATGTGTGGACACAGGCTCAATCGCCGCATGCACCCCCCATTTCTCCGCTTCCTCAGCCAACTCCTCAACCGTTTCTTTCAGCACACTCCACGCCTTCTCTTCATATCCATCCGGATGTGTATCCTGATAGGTGTCCAAGCCCCCGGTCTCCGTTGCTACCATGCTGCAACCAAAATCCCGGGCATAACGCAGATGCTCCTTGAATCGATCAATGTCCGCACGTCGTCTTACCGGATCAGGGTCAATCGGATTAATATAACAGCCCAGTACTGCAATCTTCACCCCGCGCTGTGCAAATTGATCTCCAATCTCATTCGCTAGCCCTGGGCTCAGCTTGCCATTCGATGAGTCCACATCGGATAATGCTTTGGCCAGCGCCAGCTGTACGGAATTAAATCCGTTATCCGCAATCGTCTGCGCAAGCTGTGCTGTAGGCTGTTTGCCAAATGTATGTGCCAGAATACCAAGTTTCATCTCACTGCCTCCCTATGCTAATCCGATTATCAAGTGATTAACGTGCCATCCAGCCGCCATCGACATTCAGCACATGACCATTCAGATAATCCGAAGCGGCAGATGCCAGAAAGACAACCGGGCCTTTCAGATCTTCAGGTGTTCCCCAACGCCCAGCAGGAATACGAGCTGTAATATCCCGGTACCGATTCTCGTCCGCACGGATCTGGGTAGTATTATCGGTTTCCATATAACCAGGTGCGATACCGTTAATCTGGATTCCCTTCCCTGCCCATTCATTGGCGAGTGCTTTGGTTAAACCGGCAACGCCATGTTTACTGGCTGTATACCCTGGCACGTTGATCCCACCTTGATAGGACAACATGGATGCAATATTAATGATTTTGCCACTTCCGCGTTCAATCATATGTCTGCCTGCCAATTGGCTTAGGAAAAATACAGTGTTCAGGTTCAGACCAATTACATCATGCCAGTCCTGAACTGCATGATCAGCCGCAGGTGTGCGACGAATGATTCCGGCATTGTTGACGAGAATGTCAATTCTGCCCTGGAACGCAAGCGCCTGTTCGAACACAGCCGACAACTCATCTTCACGACTTAAATCCGCTTCAATCACATAAGCTTTGCGTCCGAGTGCTTCAATGGCACTTGCCGTTGCCGCAGGCTTGGAATACGAGACCAGCACCACATCAGCACCTGCTTCTGCCAAACCAATGGCCATCCCTTGTCCAAGTCCTCCCGAGGTACCTGTCACCAGTGCAACTTGTCCGCTTAAATCAAATGGGTTCATGAATGATTCCTCCGCATGGTTTTGATATGTAATCCTTAGATCCGTCCGTTCTTTTAATGCCATGAATAATGAATGAGGTTAACTTTGATAATCCACTGTGACACCGCTCTGCTCGTATAAGGCAGCCGTCTCTTCATCCAAACGACTATCGCTGATAATATAGTCCAGTTCCGAACACTGGGCGAAAGTTCGCAGTGCAAATTGTCCGAATTTATAATGATCCACAACGCCGTATACTTGCTGCGAGGCAGATATCATTGCTTTTTTCAAAGAAACCAGATCTCCCGTGTATATGGATAATCCAAATTCCGGATGAAGGGCTGTCGTGGATATAAAGGCTTTATGAATGTTAAGACTGGATATAAACGCAGCCGTATCATCCCCAACCAACATATTCCGTACACGAGCCCCGCCCGGCACAACCAGTCGCACTTGCTCCTTTTTGGTCAACTCCGCAATGATGAATAGATCATTAGTCACCACCGTCAGCGGTTGATTATCGAGACGTTTGGCCATCTCTAGCGTAGTGCTGCCACCATCGAGGGCAACGATATCTCCAGGTCGAATGTAAGCAAGGGCACGTTCAGCAATCTCCGTCTTCTCCGTATGATGCTTCTCGGTAACTCCGCGGCTATTCAAGATGCCGTACTGGTCATTCTGAGCCAGCATAGCACCACCATGGACACGTACGAGTAACCCCATACTCTCCAACTTGTCGAGATCCTCTCGCACAGTCTTCCCCGTCACCTGCAACAACTCACTCAGATCACTGACGGTTACTTCCTGGCGTTCCAGCAGAGCCTCCATAATTTTTTCATGTCTTTTCAATGGATTCATCATAATCAACTTCCTATACCACCTGAGTTAAATGGTAGTTTCGCACTTACACTTCGGGTACAGAAAACCTTCCGATCACTCTTATCCCCATATTTCCTTTGATCCCTTATTTAAAGGGAGAAATCTGGTGATAAAGGCGCACGCTTCGCTTCTTCTGGTCCTTTCTGTACCCTCCGTTCTAGTGTCTACCCTGTCCATTTAACTCAGACATCTGTAATTTATTATTTCAGGTCTTTCATCGCTACGCCGTCCATATCTTCGAACGTCTGGTTCTCACCAGCCATCGCCCAACAGAAGGTGTAATTGCTTGTACCCACACCACTGTGAATGGACCAGCTTGGGGAAATGATCGCCTGGCGATCACGTACAACTAGATGGCGCGTCTCGTTCGGCTCCCCCATCATGTGGAATACAACACCGTCTTCAGGCAAGTTCCAGTACAAGTATACTTCGGAACGGCGGTTATGGGTATGTGCAGGCATCGTGTTCCACATGTTACCCTTGTCGAGTTCGGTAATGCCCATCACCAACTGACAACTCTGAATTCCACCTTCTCCTTGGTGAATGTAACGATAGATCGTACGCTCATTGGAAGTTTCGATGCTGCCCAGATGATTCGGCTGAGCTTGTTCTTGCGTTGCTTTTACCGTTGGATAGGTGTGATGAGCCGGTGTGGATACAAAATAGAAATGGGCAGGTTGAGCCTTGTCACTGCTTGTGAACACAACTTCCTTAACACCTCTACCGATGTAGAGACATTCCTTCGCTCCAATCTCATAACCTTGTCCGTCCGCTGTCACTGTTCCGTGACCACCGACATTAATGATACCGATTTCACGACGCTCCAGGAAAAAGTTCGTTCCGATATCTTTCAGGTTCACTTCAAGGGTAATGTCCTTGCTCTCAGGTACAGCCGTTCCCACAATATAACGATCCACATGAGAATACACCGTTACCAATTCATCGGTTGCAAACAGTTGCTCCATCAAAAATTCCTCACGCAGGCGAGATGTATCATACGTTTTCACTTCATTGGGATGTGCAGCATAACGATTTTCCATTATTAATCCATTCCTTTCGTCATTTAAATTAGTTGGGATTGAGTTTGATAATGTTCATATAAGTTCATTTTAGTTCATTATGTATCTTTTGTGTACCTTTATTTTCGAAAAAGTAATTTATGTGATAAAACATTTATGATTCTAACTGCCTTCGATATAATACAAGACATGGTCAGTCAAAGGAGAGATGCAAGTTATGGATTACCAATCATGGATCGGAGTACCTACTCCTCCCAAGAAAATGGTTATTACCACAGATCAGATTGTCCAGTTCACACAAGGCTTTCCAGAAGAATTTCGTCCCGACGCAAGATCCATTCCTCTCACCTTTCCGATGATATGGTGGCAACAGACACACTTACCCTGGATGGAGCTTCCTGGGAAAATTATGATCCATGGCCAACAATCGTTTACATACGAACGTAAATTGAAGTATGATGCAGCTTTATTTTACAGGATTGAACTTGCAAACGTACGCGAAACAACTGGATCTTTGGGGAAGATCCAGCTCCTTGATTGTACAATGAAGGTTACGAACGTCATGAAACAACCCTTACTCGTTGCTAACACCACATTAATACTTCTAGACTCTCCAGCGTTGCAGCCTTCGTACTCCGAACTCGAGCCTGTGTATCCGCAATATCCCTCGGAGATTTATTATCAATGGGATGGGAAACACCGTCTCTCATCTGGTGAACTCCTGTTCGACGCTTGTCTTGGAACCATAACCAGTTCTATGCTCATCGCCTATGCAGCCGCATCGAGCGATAACAACCCAATTCATCTGGATGTTCTCAAAGCACATGAAGCAGGTGCACCTCGCCGAATTGCACAAGGTATGCTTATCGGTGGCATGATTGGAAACCGACTACAAATGCTGGGGTTGGATAACTGGATTCTATGCGATATAAAATACCGATTTCGCTCACCCGTGATGGAAGGGGACGTCGTCCATGTCCTCGTGAGTGTCATCAACACGGATAACCTCTCCCATCTGGCATGCAGTATCACAGTCTATATTGAACATCGACCGGGTGTTCCTTCTAACTCGCTAGCCTATGAAGGATCCGTTCGTTACACGGCCCGTTAATCCCACTCTCCAATTCGGACATGACCCTTGAGCAGATTGCGGGAAATAATCATGCGTTGAATCTCGTCTGTGCCCTCGAAGATTCTCCATACTCGCATTTCCCGATACCAACGCTCGATCGGCAAGTCCTTCGAATATCCGATTCCACCAAAAATCTGAAGGACCCGATCCACAATATCGTTTGCTCTACCTGCACCGTACAACTTGGACATCGTTGCATGATGTCTTGCATCCAGCCCCTGATCCACCCTCCAAGCAGTATATAATACCAGCCATTTCAGAGCCTCCAGCTCAACCGCAGAGTCGGCAATCATCCATTGGATGCTCTGCCGACTTGCCAACTGCTCTCCAAATGTCGACCTTTCTTTAACGTAATCAATGGCCATATGGATCAGCCTGCCAGATGCACCCACAGCAATAGCCGGAATCACCCAACGCCCTCGACTGATCCACTGCATCGCTGTTGTTAACCCCTGCCCCTCTTCACCGAGCACATTTCCGTTTGGCACGAACACTTGGTTAAACGTAAGTACAGAAGGACTTTTATCCCCACCCATCGTAGGAATCGGCTCTGACGTCCACCCCATGTCCCGGTCCACCAGAAAGCAAGTGATCCCTTTGCCCGGCTCTGCCTGGACATCAGTCACTGCAAAAACAATTGCAAAATCCGCCTCGTTTCCGTTTGTGATAAATACTTTCTCTCCATTGAGTACCCAACCATCCGCCACACGCTCAGCACTCATCTGAATTCGACTTGCATCGGAACCTGCCGAACGCTCCGTTATTGCAAAACAGGACTGTCTCTCGCCCGCAATAACGGGAAGCAAATACTTGTTCTGTTGTGTCTTGCTGTTGCAAAGGTACAGAATATTGTCCGCTTCCCCCCCGAAGACAAACGGAATACATGTGCGTCCTAGCTCCATTTTCAGGAGTGCACTAGTGACCGTCCCAAGATTTGCTCCCCCATACTCTTCTGGTGTCTCAATACCCCATAGGCCCTGTGTTTTCGCCTTTTGTTGAAGCTCTCTAATCTGTCTAAGTTCGATTCCGGGTCTTCCCTCACGCTCGTTACGCAATAATTCAGGTTCCAACGGAATCAGTAGCTCGTCCACAAAATGGCGTGCGGCGGATTGAATCTGCTTCTGTTGCTCTGTCAATTCAAAATTCATGTCAACCTCCCGTATAAAATGTCATCATTTGGGGCCAGAACAGCTGATCCATGATCACTTGAAAATTTCATGTTTCACAATTCCCCTGACTGCATACTGATGGTACAAGTCGATTAACTGATCTTCCGAAGGATGCTTGTAATACAAAACATCAAATTTCTCGTTAATACATTGGCACAAGATATCCAGGTCCGATGATGGTGTCTTATCTATAACCAACACTTCTCTATGGGCAGCTTCTGCCGAAATGGTCTGGATCAGTTCTGGGCCCTCGGCATAGACAACAATGATGCTGACAGGTAATCGATCCCCCTCGTAACCCTGATGTGCTCTTACAACCTTCTCAAAGCGAATATAACAATCCCACCATGATTTTCTAATCTCTGGGTCAAAAAATTCCTTTAAGATGTTTTGCGCCTGTACTTCAAACATCGGATGACATTCGAGGAAATAATCTAGATTCGTTTTCCAACCATCATAACGATTCTCATCAAACTCGGAAGGGTGAAAGATATGGAAGGTTAACGCTTTTTTGTTCAATACGAACGTTCCTCCAGCCTGTTGCAGACGATAGCCAAGCTCACTGTCTTCCAACCCCCATCCCTTGAACCCTTCGTCAAACATACCCGATCGGATCAGTACTTCTCTTGTTACCGAGAAATTGCAGCTGAAAGACAGATGCCACGCTGTGCGGAATGCGCTTCCATTTTCCGAAAAACGTTCCATGAGCTGAAATCGTTCATCTGCTTCTGATGATGTAATAGCAGTATGCACCCATCCCGAATTTAACGACGTTATATCGATGCTCTCTTCACCCAAATATCTTCGAAACCCTATGACAAGTTTCCCCTCGGCTAGCTTGTGCACTCTCAAATGTTCATAGATAAAGTCCGGTCCGGCGAGTTGATCTCCATCAAGGAACACGATCACATCTCCATTCGAGATAGTAATCCCCTTGTTTCGTGCCGCTGCCCGACTTGATTGCTCCGTAGAAGGAATGTAATTATATCGTATAGGAAAATCATACGTAAGCCTGCCGATCATCTCGCCCGTGCCGTCTATAGACCCGTTATCGATAACTACAACTTCGTATTGATCGCCTTCACACAAACGCTGTCTCGATAAGGAAGACAAACAGGCCTGAATCACTTCTTTCTGATTATGCGATAGAATAATTACACTAGCTTTCATACGTATCTCCTCCCACATGCCGGACTACCTTTTTATTTGCGTTTGGCACCAATAATAGTACAAATCCCAGGAAGGCAAGTGCTGCCGAACAGGCAATCACTATTTTAAAACCAAAATAATTTCCGACTGCTCCGGCTAGTAATCCACCACCCATGGAACCAATGATGTTTGCATTGTTGTACAACGTTGTGGCCGTACCTGTCATTTTAGGAACCAAATCCTGAAAAAAAGTCATTCCAACTCCAAGTACAATCGCGATAAAAATGGCACTGAATATCTGGATAGCAATGATCTGCCATCCCGATTGGGTAAACCAAAATAGTGAAAAATAGGCGACTCCAAACAATCCCGCGCATTTCATAACTGTGATACTACCAAACCTTTTGGCCAGTATTCCCAAAATGATCATGGTGGGAACCTGCAAGGCTGCGTTAACTCCCGAGATCATGCCAACGTCCAACTTCCCGCCTTGCAACTCTTGCGTAACATATAAGGGAGTTACAATTCCCCCCATCGTATTAGCCAACTCAAATGCCATGAAAGCAAGTAATGAAAATACAATCTGCGGTGCCATCAGCAGGCGCTTGAAGCTACGTACTGAGTCAGATGATAATTCCGTTCCGCCACCCGGTTCCCGAATCTCGTCTGCTCGAATCATCAGTACAAATACGGCAACGAGCATGTACATCAACGAAACAACCAGAAACAGGCCTGTGTACGAGAACTGGTAGATTATAAAAGAAGCCATTACAGGACCAAGAATCCAGGCCAGAGACACCAGAGCTCGCAATACAGCCATAACAACGGTGACATCTTCACTCGCCTCCCTCTCGACTACTTCTCTCGCAAGAGCAAATAATTGCGGAAAGGCCGAGAATGACAAGGCCATGAAAGTACAGGAAACCAGCATTAACACAATGTAACTGTCCGTATTTGCATAGAATACATAGCCTACAGAAGCAGATACACATGATCCAACAATGATCCACTTGCGCACAGGCTTTTTATCGGACAATCGACTAAACAGCGTACTAATGATAATGCCGCTTAACGATCCACACGCCATAAAGATCCCTAATGATAAGGGGCTCATTCCAGCCCGTTCTACTCCGAATAATGGCATGAATGGTAGCGTTAATCCGTATCCCAAACCAATAAAAAAAATACATACGGATAATAAAAGTAAGGCCGGACTTCTCAGGACAACCAAAAGACTTTTCAATAGAACCTTGCCCCCTCTTTACAACAACCGACGAATGAGTTCAGCTGCACGCTCGGCTCCTCCGTACTGCGAAGTACAGACGTTTTCCTTCAGCGCCATAGCCTTATCCATGTCTCCATTAGTCATCATCGCGTTAACGGTCTCAGCTAGAGCGGATCCCGTAACCTCATCTGGGGACATTACTCTGCCACCGCCAACGTCCTGTAACTGCTTGGCGTTAAACTCACGTTCTGCCCAGGTCGGAATGACCAACGACGGCGTGCCTGTTAAGATCGTCGTCATGCAACTTCCATGTCCGCCATGGTGAATCATGACATCGCTATGCTCGGCTGCCATAACTCCCGATACATATGAGGTGAAGTGTACATTAGGGGGAACTTCCACGCTGTCCCCTTCCAATGGATTAAAACCAGTAGCAATCAAAAGCTCCGTCGAAGTGTTACCGAGTGCTCTAACGGCTTCCCTGAAAATATGACCACCACTCTCCACACCCCATTCCACGAGACGACTTGTGTACACAAATACACGTGGCCTCCTGTCGTTGTCTGATTTCTTCAACCAGTTCGCAGGCATTCCTGTCTCATTTGTATCTCTCCATACCACGGGACCGATATATTCAATTGGAACGGGCAGCTTCCCGATCTGTACCGGATCAAAATCCGGTATGCTCGGAAGAAGGGCAAGATTACCCGCCAGAAATGTGAGAAGGTTGTCCGTTTTAGGCAGACCGTACTCAACCAACGCTCCGTTCAACACATTCGTGACATCTGGTATGTCTCCATATAATCCATAATTCGTTGTAAAAGGAAGACCACCTGGAAGTGTGCTGGACTGATTCATAGAAACGAGAGGAATGTCCAGCTTACAGGCAATGAACGCTGCGGGGACACTCGAATCGGAAATAACAAGGTCCGGTTTAAAACCGATGGTTACCCGCAGACGAGCTTCAAGCTCATTTCGCATGTAAACAGGGTCCGAGTACCCCATCATGGACAAAAAGTGATTCATATCCTTGAAGTTTGGGTGGAAAACCTGTCCCTTGGGAGCAGGAATAACTGGAATCGGAATATAGGTAAAACCCATCTGTTCCATCGCGCCCCCGGCATTTCCCCAGATTGTGAACGCCACCTCATGTCCCATCTCTCGTAACTTTAGTGCTATGGGAAGACAACGATTCACTCTCCCCATCCCGGCCATCATCCCAATAAAAATGCGTTTTTTCTTCAACAAAATTTCCTCCATCAATTCGTATATTTCGGAAATAGTTCTACACTTTCACGTAGGCTGACAACACTTGCTCAAAGAGTTCGCCTGCTTCCCAACCGTTCTCCCTACTGGATTGGGTGGCAACTATACGGTGCTCTGGAGGGGACCACACACCGATCTTTCCACCATTAACAGAGAAGATCTGACCGGTAACCCTACGGCAACGCGGCAGACATAAGGAAAGTATCAATTCGGCCACATCTTCCGTTGAACCTACTTTCCAGTACTCGGGAAACGACTCGCCTTTCATTTCAGCGGTCTGCTTCGCCCGTTCGATATAGGGCATTGTCATGTCAGTACGCGCTGCGGGAGAAACTGCATTCACATTAATGCCATAAGATTCAAGTTCCAGCGAAAGTGTCCACGTCATGCCTATCAATCCGGCTTTGGCAGCACTGTAATTTAATTGTCCGATCATTCCGGTCAAGCCCGCCACGGAGATCATATTAATAATGCTGCCTTCCCTTCGTTCCCTCATGCCCGGCAGAGCGGACCGGATACAAGCAAAGGCTCCCTTAAGATGCGATTTCAATACAAGATCCCACTCGGTTTCACTCATTTTATGGGCCATCTTATCGTGAACAACTCCGGCGTTGTTCACCAGGATATCAATCTTGCCAAATTCGCGAAGACCCTCCGATATGATGCGTTCACCACCGGCCATGCTTGCAACGGATTCAACGACCCCAATAGCGGTCCCACCCTGATCCCGAATCAACTGGACAACGTCCCATACCCCACCTTCTTGTACACCGTTGACTACTACCTTGGCTCCTTCTTGTGCCATACGTATTGCGGTTGCACGCCCAATTCCGCGGCTGGAACCCGTAATGACTGCTACCTGTCCCTCTAACAACAAAGACTGTTTCCTCCTATTCGCACTTCTCCCACAATGATGCAAGCCCGATCCCACCACCAATACCCAGTGTTGTGATTCCCCGAGCCCCCTTTATATGCCTCATCTCGTTGAATAGGCGTGTAACCAGGATGGCTCCCGATGCACCGAACGGGTGTCCAAGCGCCAGTGCCCCTCCTCCCACATTAACAATGTGAGTTGGAATATGCAGTTCCCTTAAAGAGGCCAGAACTTGTGAAGCGAACGCTTCATTGAATTCCACAAGATCAATGTCTTCCATTGCCAAGCGATTTCGGCTGAGCAACTTGGTAACGGCAGGGACCGGACCGATACCCAAGTAGTTCGGGTCAACCCCCACTGCCACACTGTCGATAAATTTCATTAGGGGTGTAAGTCCTAACGATAATGCTTTTCCCATTGACATGATTAAAACGATAGCGGCACCATCATTCAATGGACATGCATTACCAGCCGTCACTGTACCATCCTGTTCGAAAACAGATGGCAATGCTGCAAGCTTCGTAAGTGTTGTATTCGCCCGAGGACATTCGTCTGTATGAATGATTCTGAGTTGCTTACCCTCCGGGATAGACAATGGAACGATTTCGTTGTCGAAACGCCCGCTTTGTATTGAAGCAATCGCTTTCCTATGACTGGAAAGCGCATATTCGTCCTGGTCCATTCGAGTCACACCGTACTTCTTAGCAACGTTGTTAGCCGCCTTCCCCATATCCGGATCTCCGATCCATTCCGGAGAGAATCGTGTGCGAGTGATTACTTGAGGTACTACACTCCCGTACAGAGACAAGGGTTTCTCCAATCTCCAGGGTGCACGACTTGTGCTTTCGACACCACCAGCCAGATACACTTCCCCGGCACCTGATTGAATCAGCCTCGCTGCTAAATGAATAGCTTCAAGACCAGATCCGCATTGACGATCAATCGTCACGCCAGGGACCTCTACTGGGAGTTTGGCTTGTAACGCGGATAACCTGGCGATGTTGCCTCCCCCGCCTACTGCATTCCCCAATAGAACATCATCAATGTCACCGGGAGGGATGGGAATTTCGCTTAAAATGGCCTGAATGACTTCTGCAGCCAGTATCTCCGGCGGTGTCTCCTTAAACATCCCCCCGTATTTGCCGATTGCAGTTCGCTTCGCGGAAAGAATAACAGGAATCAACATATTGTTCATATCTTTATTTTCAGTAACTCGTTCAGTTTTGTTCGCGAAATCTTTCCACTCGTTGTATAGGGGAAGGCATCCACCCGCATAATTTCCTTTGGACACTTGTAGGTAGCAAGCTCACGACGGCACAATGATACAATCTCATCATCACTAACCTCGCTACCCATTCTGAGCTTGATAAGTGCGCTCACCTTTTGGCCCCAGTATACATCGGGTACACCTACAACGATGACCTCCTCAATGCCTTCCAATGTTAACAACAGCTTCTCGATTTCCTCCGGATATATATTAAGCCCTCCGCTAATAATCATGTTTTTCTTTCGACCAACCAGATATAAATAGCCTTCGGAATCTCGTGTTGCAAGGTCTCCCACAGTTGCCCATTCACCATGTACAACTTGGCTGGTTTCTTCCTCGGAACCATAATATCCGGCAAAGATCATCGGGCTCTTCACAAACAATTGTCCTACTGCGCCTTCGGTTACTTCCGTACTATCCGCTTCACGAATGGATACCTGCACACCGGCAAACGGTTTACCGATTGAATCAGGTTTATACCGATTTCCTTCCGGATCAAGTACTGTGACAAAGCTTAGCTCGGAGGCACCATAAAATTCATACAAACCTGCATTTTCAAATACCTCTTTCACCTTCCGTTTGGATTCTGGCGACCATTTATCACCTGACGTAATGAGAGATCTGACAGATGGCAGCGCAATAACTGAATCAGAAGCCATGAACGCTTTGTAGAGTGCTTCAAACATCGTAGGTACAAGATAAAGATGTGTAACCGCATGTGTTGCTAACGTCTCCAATACGTATTCCGCTCGGAATTTGCTTGTTAGATGGAATGTCCCGCCAATATACAACGTTTGAATGCACGCATATAACGTAAGTGAATAGACCAAAGAACCCGGCGCCAATACATGGTCTCCTGCATCATGCACGAATGTTTCACGCGCATATGCAAAGCTCTCGATCCATGAACGCTGAGAACGGAGATAGCCTTTCGGTCGTCCGGTCGTCCCGGAGGTATATCCCATGTAGAACAGGCTATCTTCAGTTGAGGATCGCTGTGGTTCGGCTTCTTCCCTTCTGAGAGAACGAGGTTCACCTGTATCCACAGTAATCACCCTTGTTGACGATGGAATATGAGGTATTCTGGCTTTGAACTCCACATCTATGACAAGCACACGAGGTTCACATTCATTAATAACCTCCGTCAGATTTGCATCGCTCCACTTGGGATCAAATACAGCAGCACACATTCCAATTTTGGTGGCTGCAAGAAAGTATTCGATCATCACGGCACTATTGTTCATCAGCAGGCCGACAAGAGGAAGTTCATCGGCTTCGAAATCTTCCTCAGTAGCCAGAATTGTATTTGCTGCCAGCTTTATTCCATGGTATAGCTCGGCGTACGAAATCTGCCGGGCATCATCAAAGATGGCAGTTTTCTCAGGATTCTGGGAAGCATGCATGCGTATCGCATCAGCCAGTAACATCATTTCACCTTCCTTACTGTATTAACTAAGGGGGTAGCCGGGAGCACTATCTCACCTGTTTTAACCAGATACAACCCTTTGTCCGATACACGAATATGCGGCAAATGTGAAGCTGTCAGAAATAAAAGAGAATACAGAGGATCACCAAATCGGTAACCGTGGACACGCATTTTCTCATTGAAATGATCCACACTAGCGCCGATTGATGCCACGCTCTCCAAGCTCATAGCTCCACTGAGAGGAAGAGGAATGTACAGTTGCTCCCCATCCACGAAATATACTAATATTCCTTCCCCGCGAACTTCCAACTCCTGAGACGCTTCGCGCATGGCAGACAGAGATCGCCCAAGTAAAAGTGTATCGTTCGAAGCGTTGTAAGTACTTGCTAATGCCTTGATCCCACACGCTAAACCTTTGATTCGGGTGTTAATCACCCAACTTCCGTTAACATCCAGCAATGTCATCCAGTTCTCATCCGTTTCCAATTCCGCTCGGGGATCAAAATGGTACGATTGGGTGATGACATCGTTCACCAGTTCAATACCGGTGTCGGTTCGAGTTTCCATCTGGTCCATCCTCAGGTTGACGATCGTTCGACGAGACGGAAAAGTGGAGCGCAACCAAGTGTGTATCTCTGCTTCATCTGGCTCTACTACTCGCCTTTGATTTTGGACCACCCACTCACCTCGTTGCAGGACATGTAGTGGATCAGGTTCATTTATGGAGGTTAAGACGTTCAAACAAGCCAGTCTGCCTGGTGCAATCCCGCCTAAGTCTTCATCCAGACCGTAATATACTGCCGGATTTAAGGTAGCAAGACGATAGGCATCCGCTACAGATATTCCCGTCTCCATACAGATCTTGATCATGCTGGCACAGCTCGTCCTCTTCACATAGTTTGGTGACGGGCCATCGCTGGTAAGCATCATTCGGTTCATATTGAACCGGGAATCACCTTTCATCCCTTTAAGGAGGTGTGGCAAATCAGGACGAATAGATGAGTATCGAAGAGAGGCGTGTAGCCCCGCTTTTAATCGTCTAAGTACATCTTCGGCATGGAGAGCTTCGTGGTCAGCTGTGATGCCCGCTGCAGCCATAGTACTTATTTTTTCATAAGATACGCCAGGCAAATGTCCTTCCGCCCTCATCCCATGATGAGCCTTCGTTAGATAAAGTTGCTCTACCAATACTTCGTCGTTCGCCAGCAGTTTGGGCCATTCGGTCAGTTCCCCGCTCTGTATCACAAGGTTATGTTGTAGCCACTTGTCCATAGTCATTGGATCAGCTCGATCAGGACGGTCAATGTTACACCACCATAGGAACATATGGTGACTTGTCTCCTCCAGCTTCTCAATGAATGACAAAGCTTCAGTTCCTAGAAACGTTAACAAAGACAGATTATCATTAATGGACAAGACCGTACCCTTCTGTAACAGAGCTTCTCCCCATGTATAAGGATTGTACATTTGGCATGGGTGTGCATGAGGTTCAATATATCCTGGAACAACAACATGACCTTTCTCCAATTCAACGACCTGGGTCTGGTCTGAAGTGGGTAGTTCCTTGGCTCCAACGTAGGCAATACGACTTCCGGACAGATAGATATTCGCTTGTTCAACTTCCCCTGTGTATACGTTCAAGTAAGATGCCTGTCTAATCCACATTGTCGCAGGCTGATCACCTTTAGATACTGAAATGAGTCTGTGATATTGCTGTAGATTTGTCGGGTAAATCCTCATAGCTTACCTCACTTTCGTAATGCCAACAAAAGTGCGAAACAAAAAATGGATATGATCAGCACTTTATAGTCGAGCTTTTTGAAAGCTAACGTTCTCAGTTGCGTTCGATTCATGCCAGGGCTATATCCGCGTGCCTCAACGGCCAGTGAAGCGCTTTCGGCTTTCTGGAACGCTAACAGAAGGATAGGGACTACAATTGGGATAAAACTTTGCAGACGACGAACGATATTACCGGAATTAAAACGAACACCTCTTGCCCGCTGTGCCTTCATCACGTTGTCGGTTTCATTCAACAGGATTGGAATAAAGCGGATCGTCCACGAGATCATCAACGCAAATTCCTGTGTAGGAACACCCAACCGCTTGGCAGGCTTCAACAGATCTTCAATAGCCTGTGCGAGATCACCCAGCTTTGTCGTAAGTGTCAACAATGAAGCGATGACGAGAAGAAGAATGATGCGAATGGCTATATTACCTGCTTTAATGACACCCTCCTCGTAGATCGAAAACACTCCCGCTTCAAGCCATAGCTCCCCCCCTTGTGTCAGAAAAATGTGAAACACAGATGTGACAATGACTATTAGCCAAACAGGTTTCAATCCTCTAACAATATAGGAGGGTGGTATTTGCGATATAGTGACTACACACACCACAAACACCGCAGACAATACGTATGAAAGCCATGAGTTCAACAGCATGACAGACAACATGAACAGGAACGCGATGACGAGTTTAGCTCTTGGATCAAGCCGGTGAATGATGGAGTTTCTGTGGACATACTGACCAATGATAAATGATTGAGATAAGGACATAACTACAATTCCTTCCTCTGAAAAAAATCAGCAATATATGACAAAATCCATTCTTTCTTTACCGACTCCAGCTGCAATTCAACGTTCAATTTTACATTTATGGCTTCCACGAGCTGGAGCGCTTTAGGCAGCTTTAATCCCATATCTTTCAACTCAACTTGATATTCAGTGAACAATTGGAGCGGAGTCGTATGTCTTTGCACTTGACCACGTTCAAATATAATCACTTCTTCGGCGTACTCGGCAACAGTCTCCATATCGTGCGTCACCATAATGATCGTACTCCCCTGTTCCTGCTGCCAGGAACAAAAGAGTTCCATCAGCTGCTCTTTTCCTTCCGAATCCAACCCTACCGTTGGCTCGTCGAGAATAAGTACCTCCGGGTTCATCGCTAACACACTTGCAATTGCCACTCTCCGCTTCTCTCCGCCACTTAATTCAAACGGTGATCTATTGCAGAAAGATTCGTCCAGACCTACCATGTGTAATGCATCCAAGCATGTACTACGTACTTTTTCGGCCGACCAGCCCAAGTTCTTGGGACCAAAAGAAATGTCTTTTATTACCGTATCCTCGAATAATTGATGCTCCGGGAATTGAAATACAATACCTACTTTATCGTAGAGAACGTGCGTTTTTTTTCGATCGGTTGTCATTCGAAAATCCCCTATATCAACTGTTCCATTTATAGGTTGCAAAAGCCCATTGAGCAGCTGTACAAAAGTTGACTTGCCTGATCCCGTTTTCCCCACAACAGCAATAATACGATTATCGCCCATGGTGAGTGTAATGTTGCTCAATACGTTGTTCTCCAGTGGTGTTCCAACATGATACGAGAAGTCCACTTCTTTTAGTGTAATTTGCATAAATCATCCACCAAATCTTCCAGAGTGAGTGCCGAAGAAGAGTGTAGCCCCTTCCGGTTCAGTGCCTCTCTTGCCTCGACAATAAAAGGAGCCGTTATCCCGGGAAAACGCCAGTATTCACCCTGAAACAAGACCTCGGGCGATCCATCATAACAAATGTCACCCTGATCAAGTACAATAACCCTCGAAGATGCTGCAATCTCCTCTAAGTCATGCGTAATTGTTACAATCGTAATTCCTTGTTTATGCAACTCTCCCATCAGCAATGCAATCTGATCTTTGCCTTCCGGGTCGAGCATTGAGGTAGATTCATCAAAAACAATAACTTCTGGTCCCATAGCGAGAACTCCCGCAATAGCGATACGCTGTTTTTGCCCTCCTGATAACGAATATACATCAGAATTATAATAATTCAGCATCCCCACTTGGCTCAATGCCTCTGTTACATGACGCTCGATATCTTCAGTAGGGACACAAACGTTTTGCAGGCCAAAGGCGATATCTTCAAACACTGTAGATGCTACAATTTGATTCTCTGGATTTTGAAAGATCATTCCAATTCTCTGACGAATGATACTTAAATCATTTTCATTGGATGTCACATAATCATTAAAAGTTACTTGGCCTGTGGTTGGAAGGAGTAACCCGTTCATTAACCTAGCTATGGTGGATTTCCCTGCTCCATTCCTTCCAGCAAACGCCACATATTCACCAGAACGAATATGAAGGTTAATATCGTTTAACATTGTTGCTCGGTTTGCATAACCAAACGTTACATTGGAAAAATGAATCACTGTAGTACCTCCATCACTTGGCGCGATTTACTTGTATAGAAGTGCTTAAGAATGTGCAGTCTCTGAATATCATAATGTTAGACCCCCGGAGTTTGCCTTTTCGTATCCTGGATCATTGTAGGACTTACCTTGAGAATTCTAACAGCAATAAGTGAAGCAAGCACTGCTTTGAGCAGGTCACCTGGAATGAAAACAAGGTTGCCTATGATAGCCTGTGTAATTGGTACATCCGTTATAAAGGACAGGAATGGAATACCCACTGCATACACAACAAGGATTCCGCCCACGATGTTGCTCAGTAGAAAGTTCCAAAATTTAATGCCTGCAACGGATGTACGTTGAACTAACAACCCAATCACAAAAGCAGCAATCGGATAACTAAGAACATACCCGCCTGTAGGTCCAACCAGAACACCCAAGCCCCCTCTGCCACCGGACAACAATGGAGCTCCTAAACCGATCAGAACAACAAAGAGCAAGAGACTTACCCCTCCCAATCGAGCACCAAGGATACTGCCTGCCAGCATCACGCCCAGCGTTTGGACTGTAATTGGCACAGGTATAAATGGTAGTGGAATCGGAGGTAACAGTCCAAGTACTGCAATAACAGCTGCCATAATCGCAGTAAACATCATATCTTTAATCTTCACAACAAGGCCCCCAATATGAATTAGTTATTAACTACGCATCCTTTATGTTGAGTTTTTCCAAGTCTTATGTACTACTGTATTAAGAGAACCTTCCCCTCGATACCCGATTCAGCCGCTGCAATAGCCTGTTGTACATTCGTTAGTTCATACGTCGCCCCAATGTTTGTCATGACAAGCCTCCCTGCTCTGACCAACTCCATTACCTCATGAAATACCTGTTCCCAGCGTTCTTGCGTACAGCGTTCCACCCAATGTTTTAACCAGAAAAGTTTCACATGAACTTGTGTTCCCCGGGTAACTTCATGCCATAACGGTGTGATCCCCGAAAGCAGTCCTACACTGATGACCGTGCCATTTGGCTTAAGGCAACTCACCAACTGTTCCCCATCTGTCCCTCCAATACAATCCACGGCTGCATCAGCACCGCACCCCTCTGTTAATTCCGTGATCCTAGCCTGGAGCAACTCTTTCGTTGTATTGATAACAGAAACTGCTCCAAGACGATACAGTTCAGCAGTATGACGATCATCTCTCGTAAGCGCAATCAATTTAAATCCATAGATTTTTGAGATCTGTGCAAAGATTCGCCCGATTGCAGATCCCCCTGCATTCACAATCAGGGTATCACCATACGTAAGCTTAAGCACCTCTGTACAGATCAACCAAGCCGTAACCGGATTAATATAGAGCTGACTTGCTGAGTGATCATCGATATCATTCGGCACAATGATTGTATGTTGCTCCAAAGTCTTCACGACGTCCTGCCAAGTATTCTCACCTTTTAGTGGCAAGACACGGCGACCCAACATTTGATTGGAAACTCCCGGCCCTACTGCTTCTACCACCCCCACACCCTCAAACCCGGGAACAGCTGGTAATCGGGTACGATGCGGGTAAGCTCCTCGAACAGGAATAATATCGGAGGGATTAATAGGTCGAGCATACATCCTCACTGCTAATTCACCGGGGCCAGGGGGTATCACATCTTTTTCTTCCATACATAATACTTCACTTGGTTCGCCAAAACGATAATAACGGATTACCCTTGCTTTCATTAGTACATCTCCTAAAATAATTTTGCTAAAATTGCTCTAACTAAAATATTGAATATATTTCCAGAGTGTATAACAATAGTATCACTGGTAAATTATTTCATCAACGACTTATTATGATATAATACAACTTTTTTTTCATTAAAATATGCGATAACTTCTGCTTAGAAAAAAAAGAGCCCCACAACCTTGAATTCCAAGGTCGTGAAGCTCTTTCATCATATCAATTAATGTGCAACAGCATTGTTAAGCATAATCCAGATCGAACCAATTACGATGGTCATCATAATCAGCAAACCGAAGATAAGAGCCATCACATTCCAGCGTGGTTTCTCTGTTTCACGGATATGCATGAAGAAGAAGAGTTGAACCACAAACTGAAGTGCTGCCGTGCCAAGAACAACAATGAGTGTTCCTGTTCTTTCCATCATATCATTGAGAACCACCACAAGTGGAATGATTGTCAGAACGACGGACAGAATGAAGCCGATGACATAAGACTTCAGTGAACCATGTTGCTCATGACCGTGGGAATCATGTGAGTTGTGCTCTGACATCTACATCACCCCCATGAGATAGACGATCGACAGGAGGAAAATCCATACGACGTCCAAGAAGTGCCAGTACAAGCTGATGACGTTAATTTTACCGCGAGTAACATCGGTAATACCACGTTTTTTCAGTTGTAACATAAGTCCAATCATCCAGATCAGACCAAGCGATACGTGAAGTCCGTGAGTTCCCACAAGGGTGAAGAATGCGCCAGAAGCAGCACTCGTTGTAAAGCTGAACCCTTCGTGAATCAACTCAATAAACTCATATACTTCCAGTGCGATAAAGCTTGCACCCAGAACGGCTGTAACTGCCAGCCAACTGATTAATTGTTTTACTTTGCCTTGATTCATCGCCAGTACGGCTAGTCCGCTCGTAAATGAACTTGTGAGCAAGATAAACGTTTCGGCAATAACACCAGGCATTTTGATCAATTCAGACAAAATCGGTCCGCCCGCCGTATTGTCACGCAACACAATGAAGGTTGCGAACAATACGGAGAACAGGATAACGTCGGAAATCAGGAAGAACCAGAAACCGAGAATTTTCATTTCCTGTGGATCATGATGTCCATGGTCGTGACCATGTGCATGATTCTCACCGTGCTTAGCGGCTGCTTGAGCCATCTATACCGACCCCCTTAACGACGCTTCGGTACGTTTAATTTCGTCAACCGGAATGTAATAATCCGTATCATATGAGAATGAACGGGCGATCATACAGATCCCTACGCCAGCGAGTCCGAGAATTGCCATCCACAACCATCCGAAGACAAAGCCGAAACCGGCGATGAACCAGAAGACAGACATGATGAACGGAATTCCAGAGTTCTTCGGCATATGAATCGGCTCAAGCGGTTGCTCTGGCGGATAGATGCCTTTGGCACGACGTTCTTTCTCTTCCCACCACTCATCAATATCATCTCCGCGCGGTGTAACGGCGAAGTTGTATTCAGGAGCTGGTGAAGGAATTGACCACTCCAGCGTACGGCCATCCCATGGATCGGCGGAAGCTTTGAGTGATTTGTATTTGCGAATACCGTCTGCGATTTGTGCAACTTGGAACAGGAATCCGACACCCATCAGGAATGCCCCGATTGTGGATACGAAGTTCAGTTCCCACCAGCCAGTATCCCAGCCGTATGTGCTCAGACGACGTGTCATACCCATTAGACCGACAGCGTACTGCGGCATGAAGCAGACATAGAAACCAATATTCCAAGTCCAGAATGCCCATTTGCCCAGTTTCTCTTCGAGTTGGAAACCGAACATTTTAGGCCACCAGTAGTACAGACCTGCGAAGTATCCGAAGACAACTCCACCGATCAATACTTGGTGGAAGTGGGCAATCAGGAAGTAACTGTTGTGGAACTGGAAGTCAGCAGGAGCAACGGATAACAGAACGCCTGTCATACCCCCGACAATAAAGCACGGGATAAAGGCAAGTGTCCACATCATCGGAGTCGCCATGCGAATCCTTCCTCGATACATGGTAAACAGCCAGTTGAATATCTTAACCCCTGTTGGAATAGCAATCAACATCGTAGTTACGGCGAAGAATGCATTCACGTCTGCTCCGGAACCCATCGTGAAGAAGTGATGCGCCCATGTGAAGAAGGACAGGAAGCTGATGATCAACATCGCGAATACCATCGATTTGTAGCCAAACAGTTTTTTCCGTGAGAAGGTACTCACAATCTCGGAGAAAACACCGAATGCCGGCAAGACGACAATGTATACCTCAGGGTGACCCCACATCCAGATCAAGTTTATATACATCATTGGGTTACCGCCCAGATCAAGTGTGAAGAAATGCGCCCCGGCAAACCTGTCGAGGAATAACAATGCAAGTGTCACGGTCAAGATCGGGAAAGCAAACAAGATAATGATACAAGTGGAGAATACCGACCATGTGAACATCGGCATTTTCATCCATCTCATGCCTGGCGCACGCATTTTAATGATGGTAACCAGGAAGTTGATACCGGTAGCCAAGGAACCGATACCCGATATCTGTATACCCCATATATAGAAGTTCTGTCCTACCCCCGGACTGTGTGACAGCTCCGATAGAGGCGGATAACTCAGCCATCCTGCATCCGGTGAACCACCGATAACGAATGACAGGTTAAACAGCATTGCTCCCAGGAAGAATAACCAGAAGCTCAGTGCATTCAGGAACGGGAACGCAACGTCCCTTGCTCCGATCTGTAATGGCACGATAACGTTAAATAGACCAAACATAAATGGCATCGCCATGAACAAGATCATGATCGTACCGTGAGTTGTGAAGACCTGATTATAATGCTCAGGATTCAGAAATTCATTGTTAGGCATAGCTAGCTGAAGGCGCATCATTAGCGCATCCACACCACCACGGAACAACATGATAATGGAAGCAATGATATACATGATACCGATCTTTTTGTGATCGACAGTCGTTAACCAGTTACGCCAGAGCCAGCCCCATTTTTTGAAATAAGTTAGCACCGCTACAATAGTAATCATGGTAATTCCGATAGCTACCATCGCACCATAAATGAGCGGATCACCGGTTACGAAAAACTCCGATGCAAACTCTTTAAGTCCCTCTAACATTGGGGGCCTCCTTTCGAATCTTTAGTTAGCACTCTTGTCCTCGTCTTGATTGGACGTATCAGTTGCATTTTGAATGGCTCCAGAAGCTTCTTTTGAAGTTCCATGCTTACTGTGAGCACTTTGACCATCTACTACATACTTGGTCACAATATTTTGGAACAATCCTTCTGGGAAGGCAGAATAATAAGCAACGTTGCTTGTGCCTGGCTCAGCCAGTGCTTTGTAACCTTCTGTAGTCAACGCCTGAGAACTCTGTTTCACTTCAGCTACCCAATTGTCAAAATCTTCGTCCGATGTAGCATTCACATCAAAACGCATTTCTCCAAAATGCTCACCTGTGAAGTTAGCGCCTGAACCCCAGTACTTGCCTTCATGATCTGCCTGCAGATACAAGGTCATCGCCATACCCGACATCGTATAAATCTGTCCTCCAAGTTGCGGAATCCAGAATGAGTTCATCGGTGAATCCGCAGTGAGTTCAAATTTCACGGGCCGGTCTGCCGGAATATTCAACGTATTAACCGTTGCAATTCCTTGTTCTGGATACATAAACAGCCATTTCCAGTCCAGTGAAGACACTTGGATGGTAATTGGTGCTTTCTCGTGAGCCAACGGCTTCGAAGGTTCCAAAACATACGTGTAACGAATCGTTACAATTGCAAGTATTCCAATAATAATAATTGGAATGGTCCACCATACAACCTCCGCTTTGGTGCTATGAGCCCAGTTAGGTTCATATGCTGCTTTGTTGTCCGGTTTCTCACGGTAACGCCATACGATTACGGCAGCCAAAATGAGTACTGGCACAATAATGACAGCACACAAAATTGTCGAGATGACAATCAAATCTCTCTGCGAAGCGCCAATTGGCCCCTTCGGATCCAGAACAACGTACTGTCCGCCTGCCAGCATTGGCCAGACAATCAATGCAATTGTAACCAACGTCAGGACAACCGGAATGATAATCCGGATTAGCGACCTAGGTTTCTTGTTCATTTTGATCCCCTCTCCTTAAATTCGCTCATACTGAAAAATCAGTATACTACTCTCTTCCTACTAAAGATATCAGAAATGAACAACTTTTTTGTTCTTGTTAACAAATTTGTCGATTTTACACCTTAAATGTGTGAATTTTTTCTCACAAATCGCTTGCATGCTTGATATTTGTACTTCGTAATCTTTACACTTCAAGTCACAAAATAAAACCCTTTGCAGTCCCGTTGAACAGTGTCAACGAATCCGCAAAGGGCTTTATTGACTGGATTCCGGGAACTCATCCAGTCTTATTATGAACGAATTAACGCAGGATTATAATCAATCGGCGCCTTCGTCTTCCCGGCGTGTATGAACAAGGCCAATCGCTTTGGCAATAACGTAAATAAACACACTACCTACAAGGAATCCAATACCAACCATCAAGCCAAGATTACGATCATTAAATTCGTTCAGATTGATCAGACACATGATCACTCCCGTAATGAGTGCGACCCATGCCAGAACTGTCATCGTCAAGACGGCGCGCCGCATATTTTTGTCTTTGCGCTCCAATTGGCTAACCATTGCTGTCTTCGATGCCATAGTAAACACTTCCTTTTCCCTTTTTGTAAGTGCTTTCCTTATACCAATATACCACATCAGTATGATTTTTAGTCAACAAATGTTCAAATTTTCTTCGCAATTTAGACACTTTATTTCAAATTTATCCGTTGACAAAACATTATTCATTTCTTTCTTACTTCTTATAACCCAAAAAACGTCTCTTCATAACAGGAACCGCACTTGACCTTATGAAACCTTTATGAACTACTCCTTTCCAACGGTAAAAATACAAAAAAAAGACGGCACATTGGAATACTCCAATGTTACCGTCATTCTCAGCTTTAATAAGGGAACCATATATAATGAGGACCTGCTCTACCCTTAAAACCTGCCAACCAACTATTGAGGATTATGTTCGTTCCGTGTCTCCAACCAATTATTCTTGATGACGTTCTGATACCAGTAATAACTCTCCTTCGGTGTTCTCACGAGTGAACGATAGTCCATATGAACAAGACCAAAACGCATACGGTAGCCTTCTGCCCACTCAAAATTATCCATCAGTGACCATGCCATGTACCCTTTCAGGTTAATACCGTCATTAATGATGCGGTGAATTTGAGCCAAATGCTGCTCATAATATGAAATCCGGCGATCATCGTTAATTTTTCCGTTCTCCAGGTCATCATTGATGCAGGCACCATTCTCTGTGATATATACATCCACATTGCCGTACTTTTGCAAGTAATGCATAAATTCATACAAACCACGTGATTCTACGGGCCAGCCAATATCGGTTTTGGTGAGGCCCATATCAACTTCTTCCGATTGCAGAGCACCTGCCTCAGGATTGAAGCGATTGATCCCCATCGTGTAATAGTTAATGCCGAGCAGATCGATTGGTTGCGAGATGATCTCCATATCGCCTTCCTGAATTGGTACGGTAGCCCCCGCTTCTGCGAACCAATCCACCATAAACTGCGGATATGAACCTTTGTAGATTGGATCAAGGAACCAATCGGTATTAAGCGCAATTGATCGGTCACACGCAGCTTGGTCCTCAGGAGATTTGCTGTACGGCTCAGCCCAGCACACGTTCGGAGCAATACCAATCTGACCGGTTGTTCCCAAGCGACGGAAGGATTGAACCGCTTTACCATGAGCAACCAGTAATCCATGTGCCACATTAATAGAAGTTTGCAGGTCTTTGTTTCCTGGCGCATGAATCCCCAGAAGGTTTGACAGGAACGCGATACACCATGGTTCATTGAATGTCAGCCAGAAGTTGATTTTGCCCGAGAATTCTTTGAAGATCACTTCGGCATATTTCACAAAAGCGTCTACAGTTCTGCGGTTGCCCCAGCCCCCGTCATCCTCCAGCGTTTGCGGAAGATCCCAGTGATACAGTGTGAGGAACGGTTCAATTCCAGCCTCGATCAATGCATCCACGAAGCGATGGTAGAAATCCAGACCTTCCCGATTGATCTCCCCATCTCCGTCTGGAATAATGCGCGGCCAGGCAATGGAGAACCGGTATGTATTAATCCCGAGTTTCTTCATCAGTTCGATGTCTTCCTCGTAACGGTGGTAACTGTCACATGCGACATCCCCATTGTCTCCGTTATATACCTTGCCAGGTGTGCGCGCAAACGTATCCCAGATGGATACCCCGCGTCCACCTTCCTGTGCAGCTCCTTCTATTTGATAGGAAGCTGTTGCTGTTCCCCAGCGAAAATCTTGCGGAAATTTAAAAATGGTCATGGTTGGCTCCTCCGTCTCATAATGACACGCGGATCGTCTGTCCTGCGGTCATGGTTAAAATAATTACATAATCGCCCTGAGGCGTAAGCTCTGCCTTGGCTTGTTCATGTCCTTCTACACGCAGCGGATAAGCACTGCGAACGGTCAGCGTGTCACTTCGTTCTGCTTTGATGACTGCTGACGCAAGCTTGTTGTCCGCCCATGTTATTCCCACTGTATAACTACCTCTTGCACGAAGCCCTTCAACTCGACCTTGAGTCCAGAGTTCAGGCAGTGCCGGCAGTAAATGTAACTCGTTCAAGTGACTCTGCAATAACATCTCGGCTATTCCAGCCGTGCCTCCAAAGTTACCATCGATCTGGAACGGCGGATGATCGTCAAACAGATTCGGATGTGTGGATCGGGCCAGCAACGTGCGCACAAACTGATGTGCCTGGCTGCCATCCAGCAGTCGTGCATACAGATTGATCAACCATGCACAGCTCCATCCTGTGTGCCCACCACCTTGTGAGATACGACGTTCAAGCGATACCCTTGCAGCTTCCACAAGTTCTGGTGTGTGCACTCGATTGATCTGCTCTCCCGGATACAGTCCATACAGATGGGAGACGTGACGATGCCCTGGCTCGGATTCGGCAAAATCCTTAAACCACTCCAGCAATTGTCCTTCGCTTCCAATTCGGAATGGATAGAGTTTCTCCAGAGCCTCACTCCACTCGCTTGCCAACATCTCATCTATATTTAGTTGCTTCGAGGCCTCAATACAGCGGCTGAACAGTTCACGAATTAACGTCATATCCATCGTTGAAGCCATGGATATACTGCGTGCCTCCCCAGCATCTGTGAGAAACTTGTTCTCTGGTGAAGTGGATGGAATCGTAACCAGATAACCATCGGGCCCTTCCACCAGCCAATCGAGACAGAACAGCGCCGCCTCTTTCATGATGGGATACGCACGTTCCTCAAGAAAACGCTGATCCCCGGTAAATTGGTAATGCTCCCATAGATGCGAGGTCAGCCACACGCCACCCATCGGCCAGAAAGCCCAGCTTGCATCTCCACCTGTCGGTGTAGAGGTTCTCCAGATATCCACGTTATGATGGGCAGTCCATCCACGGGCTCCATACAGAATCCGCGCCGTTCTTCGTCCTGTATCACTGAGATCGGTCAGCATATCAAACAGTGGCTCATGGCATTCACTGAGATTGCAGACTTCCGCTGGCCAGTAATTCATCTCCGTGTTGATGTTGATCGTGTAATCACTGTGCCATGGCGGCTCTACCTGATGATTCCAGATTCCCTGCAGATTGGCAGGCTGGCTGCCCGGACGCGAACTAGCCATTAACAGATATCTTCCATATTGAAAATAAAGTGCCTCCAGTCCAGGGTCTTGTTGCCCTGTCTGATAAGCCTGCAGCCGCTCATCTGTAGGTAATTCGGCGTTAGCCGATACCCCTAAATTAATAGAGACTCTGTTAAACAACGCGCTATGATCCTGAATATGTCGGTCACGAAGCGCTTCCGCGCCATGTGTGGTCGCTTTGGAGATCATCTCCTTGCATTCCTCTTCCAATACAAGATGATCCTTCACAGGTAACACATCGTAACTCTCAAAGGAGGTAGCCGCTGCCAGATAAAACACAACTTGATCAGCACCCTGAATATGTAACTTGCCTTCCGGATTGGAGACCTTCACCTGATCACCAGATGCCGTAAATGCTACACGGACAGCATAAGCCGTCCCCCGATCCTCTTCATAGAGAACGGATTCCGGGTGATCTCCGAAGTAATTGGACTCCACATGACTTGGGGTCCGACTGAACATGGTTAGAGCATCTCCCGAAGTCTCAACGCGATAAGGATGGGGACTGTCTAACGTAGCACTTACACTCACAGCGCCCTTCTGATCAGCAGTTAATGTACAGACCATCAGATCATCCGAAGCACTTGAATACACTTCACGTACGTATTGAGTTCCTTCCAATGAGTAGGTTGTGGTTGCAATACCCGATTCCAGATCAAGCTCCCGTTCAAATGCATCATATGAAAGATCATCCAGACCCTCATGGTGCAATAGAAAATGACCCATCGGTTGGTAGGCCTCTACATCACGACCAAGCATTTCACGGTTCAACAAATCCTCAGCTTCACCATACTGCCCAGACATGATCAACTCTCGCGTCTGTTTCAAATACCGCTGACTGCTGTATTGAATCGTATCCCGTGGAAACCCTGACCATAATGTATCTTCATTGAGCTGAATTCGTTCATCTGCTGCGCCACCGTACACCATGCCTCCAAGACGGCCGTTTCCGATGGGCAATGCTTCTTCCCAGCGTTTTGCCGGTTGTTGATACCATAGACGATTGATTTTAGGTTGGTTATTGTGTTGGGACATGATTAGCTCCTGTTCCTGAATAAGCAGTATATTTCTTATGTCATAAAACGTTTTCGGTAAGTGCTTACAATAATAAAATTATATGTGATTTCAAAATTTGCGTCAATGCAAATCATCACATCATTCCACAAAAAAAAGGCCCCATATAGGGCCCTTTCCTTGTGTAACCATGGATCGCAGACAATCCATATTATTTTACGTCTTTTCCTGTCCACAGAGAGACACGTTCCTTAACCCAAACCGTAAATTGTTTCTCCATTTCAACTGCACCCGCTTTGTCCAAATCAGCCAGTAAAGCATCATAGGTTGCATCAAAGTTTGCTGGTGTAGTCAGAACAGCTTCCGGAATCCGTTTACGGATGATATCCTGCGTTTTCTGGAACGTTACCTCATAGTCTGTACCGGAAGGTACGGACATGTTATACGCTGCGCCCCAATCCTTAACTGGCAGATCTTCTTCAGCCGGATAGAACTCTTTCCAAGTCGTGATACCGTAAGCTTTCAGCGTTTCTTTCTCTGCAGCCGTGTAACCAGCTACAATCTGCTCAGGGAAGTTTGTTGTGTAGTAGTTATCCGTAGAATCTTTTACACCATCACCGTATCTTGCGCTAAATATGTTATACATCCCAATTCCTGTTTCCTTGCTGAAATTGGAGTTGTCATTCGTTTTGCGGTCTTGAACGTCTTCTGGAATCACGCGTTTACCATCTTCTACGTTGTAATGTTCACCTTCGATACCCCAGTTTCTCAGAACTTGTCCTTCATCGGAAGCAAGCCAATCCATGAATTTGATGATACGCACTGGATCTTTGGCCGAAGTTGTAATCCCGATGCCATAACCGTCAAATCCGGCTGGTTGGAACGTATGATCCACAATCTCATCGTTAAGTGATACAGAGAAGTGAGCGTATGTGGCATCATCCTTACCTGATGATTTAAGCGCGTTCTCCGCTTCTTGATAGTTCCACTCTTGGTCAATCAGACCGAGGACACGGCCACTGGCAATTTTGGACTTGTATTGGTCATCCTTTTGAACAAAGGCATCTTTGTCCAGTAGGCCTTCATTGTACATTTTATTCAACCAGCGGAAATATTCTCTTTCCTCTGGACGTTTGTAGTGCAATTTGGCTTCATACGTTTCAGGGTCAATGTAATATTCACCATCATCCGGTGCACCTGTTGCCTGGAAAGCCGGGTTCGTTACCGTGATCATGATTTTCCAATCATCTGCATTCAATGTTAATGGAATGGTTGGTTGACCATCAATGGTTGGATGTTTTTCATAATAGGCTCTGAGTACATTCTCGTAATCCTCAAGTGTCTTCACTTCAGGGTATCCGAGCTCTTTCAATACTCTTTGCTGAATTTCAAATCCACCTGTAGCGTCAAACGTAACATTATCAACACCCATATTGGTTGGAATGGTATATATCGCTTGATCTTCCAAACTGTATTTCAAACGATTCATCTGTTCTCCGTAGATTTTTTTCAGATTGGGAGCATGCTCCTCAATCAGATCCGTGAGATCCAGCATCGCGCCTGCATCCACAAGCTTAGATAAGTTACCTTTAGGGTAGATCATATCAGGAAAGTCACCACTGGCAGCCATTAGCGCAATCTTCTGGTTACCACCATCGTTTACATCATACTCTGCTTCAATGGTAACGCCTGTTTGCTCCGTAATCTTTTTACCTACAGCATCTTGCATCTTGTTCCAGGTTGGACTAGCATCCGCCCCGAAGAATGTAACTGTGATCGGTTCGGTTCCGCTGGACTCCGAAGTCTCTTTGGTTCCCGAATTCCCGCAACCAGCTGTAACCAACATTGCACTTGCGAGCATCAACATTGCAAACGTCTTGGGTGTATTGCCTTTCATTTTGCCTCTCATTGTCTAGTTCCCCCTATTATTTATGAAGGTTTTATCTGTATAACAGGCTTTATGCCTGAGGATACCACTTTTTTTGAATGCGCTTTCGGTATCGTTCATTCCGACGTGTTTACTGAAGCTGACGTTTCGATTCTGCCAAAAGAAAGATTCTTCTTCTAACAAACGTAAAACGTTTTCGTAAATGGAATAAACCGCTTACTGAAAGTGCTTACATGATAGATTATAGGCTATCCATCACCTCACGTCAACAACAAAAAAAGCCCTTTCTCAAGGGCTTTTTTTGCTATGAAAATCAATAGCTTTCATGCTTGGTTTTCAAGCTTATTTCACATCTTTTCCAGTCCAGAGAGCTACACGTTCTTTGATCCAAACCGTGTATTGTTTCTCCATCTCCACTGCACCCGCTTTATCGAGTTCAGCCAGAAGACTATCATATACGCTGTCGAAGTTCTCAGGTTTGGCAAGGATCGCCTCTGGAATACGTTTACGTACGATATCCTGTGTTTTCTGGAACGTTACGTTGTAATCCGTGTCAGATGGTACAGGCATGTTGTATGCTGCGCCCCAATCTTTCAGCTTCAGATCATCGTCGGAAGGATAGAAATCTTTCCATGTTGTAATACCATAGGCTTTCAACGTTTCCTTCTCAGCGGCAGTGTAACCAGCTTGAATCTGTTCAGGGAAGTTCGTTGTATAGTAGTTATCCGTGGCATCTTTCACACCATCACCATATCTGGCGCTAAATATGTTATACATGCCTACGCCTGATTCTTTGGTAAAAGCAGAGTTATCATTGGTTTTGCGATCTTGTACGTCAGCCGGAATGATGCGTTTCCCATTCTCGACTTGGTAATGTTGGCCTTCAACGCCCCAGTTTCTCAGGACCTGACCTTCATCGGAAGCAAGCCAATCCATGAATTTGATAATACGTACTGGATCTTTGGCCGAAGTTGTGATTCCGATACCATAACCGTCAAATCCTGTCGGTTGGAACGTATGATCCACAATATCCTTGTTCAGGGATACGGAGAAGTGGGCATATGTTTTGTCTCCACCGTTAGATGATTTCAAAGCATTCTCCGCCTCACCATAGTTCCACTCTTGGTCAATTAGACCAAGTACACGGCCACTGGCAATTTTGGATTTGTATTGGTCATCCTTTTGAACAAATGTATCTTTATCAAGCAGACCCTCATTGTACATTTTGTTCAACCAACGGAAATATTCTTTTTCTTCAGGACGTTTGTAGTGTAGAACGGCTTCATACGTCTCAGGGTTGATATAATACTCACCGTCATCCGGTCCACCCGTAGCTTGGAATGCAGGGTTCGTTACCGTAATCATAATTTTCCAGTCATCTGCATTCAATGTTAACGGAATCGTCGGTTGACCATCAATCGTTGGATGTTTTTCATAATACGTTCTCAATACGTTCTCGTAGTCCTCAAGCGTTTTTACTTCAGGGTAGCCAAGCTCTTTCAATACTCTTTGTTGAATTTCGAATCCGCCCCTAGCGTCAAACTCAACGTTATCTACACCCATATTCGTCGGGATCGTGTAAATGGCTTGATCTTCCAAACTGTATTTCAGACGGTTCATCTGATCACCATAGATTTTTTTCAAGTTGGGAGCATGCTCCTCAATTAGATCGGTCAGGTCCAACATCGCGCCTGCATCCACAAGCTTAGACAAGTTGCCTTTAGGATAGATAATATCAGGGTAATCACCACTGGCAGCCATCAAAGGAATCTTTTGGTCACCACCATTATTCACATCATACTCAGCTTCAATTGTAACTCCCGTTGCCTTAGTAATTTCTTGACCGACAGCATCCTTCATGTTATTCCAGTTCGGACTCGCGTCTGCACCAAAGAATGTGAAGGTCACTGGACTGGTTGTATCTCCGGAATCAACCGGTTTCTCTGAAGCGTTAGTTCCTCCTCCACTGCCGCTGCATCCTGCTGTAATTGCAAGAGCACTGGCTAACAGAAGCATTGCGAATGTTTTTGGTGTTTTGCCCTTCATGTGTAATCCCCCTTATGGATATTAATGAAGCTGTATATTTGTATAACAGGCTGACCTGCAAATACCGTAACCAGATGAAACAAATGTTCTTCTCTTGCTTTACTTCCTCTTCATTCTGCAAATGTTTACTTTGAGATTCAGGTGTATGGCACGTGTTGTACAAGCGAATGTAAGTGCTTTCATACTTGAATAATAATCTCTCCTATATCCCTTGTCAATAGTGAATTTATAAAATTGAAAACGTTTTTTAGAAAACGTTTTAGATAAAAAAAGAACCCAAATATTCTGGGTTCTTTTTCGTTTTAGATCTGAATTGCTAATCGTTTATTTAGCTTCTTCACCGCTCCACAATTGAACACGGTTTTGAACGAGTTCTGTATATTGTTTCTCCATATCCTCTGCGCCTGCTTGGTTCACTTCTGTAATCATGCCGTCATAGATCGCATCGAACTGTTCAGGAGTACTCAGAATGGCTTCCGGGATACGCTTCCGGATGATATCCTGTGTTTTCTTGAAGATGACGTTGTAGTTGGAGTCACCTGGTGTTGGCAGATTGTATGCTGCTCCCCATGGTTTGATTGGGAACTCATCTTCACTCGGGAACAGATCTTTCCACGTCGTAGCACCGTAAGCTTTGAGTGTTTCTTTCTCTGCATCGGAATATGCTGCAACGATCTGTTCAGGGAAATTCGTAGTGTAGTAGTTATCCGTTGAATCCTTCACACCGTCTCCATAGTGACCGGACATATTGGTGTACAGTCCGATACCCGTTTCTTTCTGGAATACAGCTGCATTATTGGTTTTCTGATCCAGAATGTCGGCAGGAATGACACGTTTGCCGTCCTTCACTTCATACTGTTTGCCCTCAATTCCCCAGTTCATCAGCACTTGCCCTTCTTCAGAAGCCAGGTAATCGAAGAATTTGATCGTACGAACCGGGTCAGGATTCGATGTTGTAATCCCTACACCCCAACCGGATACAAAACCAGGGTCTTGGTAGGCATGATCCTTGATATCCTCGGACAGGGTTACTGGAAAGTGTGAATACGTTGCTTCAGTCTTACCAGCGGATTTCAATGCATTTTCTGCATCGGAATAACCCCAATCCTGGTCAATGACACCCAGAACACGTCCACTTGCAATTTTGGATTTGTATTGGTCTGTTTTCTGGATAAAGCTGTCCTGATCCAGCAATCCAGTGTTGTACATATGGTTCAACCAGCGGAAGTATTCTTTTTCCTCTGGACGTTTGTAATGCAGACTTGCTTCATACGTCTCTGGATCGATGTAGTATTCACCATCATCCGGAGCTCCTGTTGCCTGGAAGGCTGGGTTCGTTACGGTAATCATGATTCTCCAATCATCCGCGTCCAGTGTTAACGGGATGGTTGGCTGACCATCAATTGTTGGGTGTTTTTCTTTGTACGCCTTCAATACATTCTCGTAATCCTGAAGTGTACGTACTTCCGGATATCCGAGTTCTTTCAGTACACGGTGCTGAATGCCAAATCCACCACCTGCATCAAAGTACTTTTGGTCTACCGCATAATACGTTGGCAGCACATAAATAGCCTGATCTTCATTACTGTATTTCAACCGGTCCATGTAATTACCATACAGCTTCTTCAGATTGGGAGCATATTGGTCGATCAGATCTGTCAGATCGAGCATTGCTCCGGCATCCACCAGTTTGCTGAGTTCTCCTTTGGGGGAGACAATATCCGGATAGTCTCCGCTCGCCGCCATTAAGGATATTTTATCTTGACCACCACTAACGGCAAATTCACCGTTAAGGGTTATCCCTGTTTTTTCCGTAAGGACTTTACCTACTTCATCCTTCATGCCATTCCAGTTCGGACTGGGGTCAACGCTGAAGAAATCAAAAGTAAGTGGAGTTGTCTCTGCGCTTGTATCCTTGAACGACGTATCACTGCCGCTTCCTCCACCGCAACCTGCGAGTAAAGACATTGCAAGCACTGGTGCCAGTGCAATCTTCATTTTGGAACTTGCCATAATGGTAATCCTCCCTGTTTCATATGTCTGTTTGTCCGGGACTTTTTTGTCCCTGTCTATAGCTTCATGAATACCACACCGCAGCCCTATACGGTGAAGCGCAGACCAAATGGCTGCGCTTCGGGTATCCTGATGCTTCATTTGTAGATGTACGGCCGCTCTATGTGGCAGCCTGTACCCTATTGTTTAACCTTTTACTGCGCCCAGTGTCATACCACCAACAAAGTACTTCTGAAGGAATGGATATACAATGAGGATTGGAACCGTCACAACGATCGTAATCGCCATTTTGATCGATTCCGGTGAAATCTGTGTCATTTGCTGCGCCATATCATTGGCATTTCGTCCAGCACCTGAGCCCTGCTGTGTACTTTGCAATACTTTCATCAGCTCATATTGGAGCGTGGTCAGATGTGCCTTTGAACCATTATACAGGTACGTATCAAACCACGCATTCCATTGACCTACAGCCAGGAACAATGCGATGGTAGCAAGCACTGGTTTACACAGTGGCAAGATGATTCTGTAATAGATTGTAAAGTCATTCGCTCCATCCAGCTTCGCGGATTCCTGCAATGAGTATGGCAGGCCATCAATGAATGAACGGATGATAAACACGTTAAATGCACTGATCATGCCAGGCAATACATATACCCAGAATGTACCGATCAGGTCCAAGTCACGCATCAGGATGTACACCGGAATCAGACCACCGGAGAAATACATCGTGAGTGCGAGTGTTGTGGATACAAATTTTCTAAGTCCAAAGTCAGGTCTGCTCAGTGTAAAGGCGATCATAGATGAACTGATCAATCCGAGCACGGTACCTACAAGTGTACGCAGAATGGATATCTGCAAACCTTGTAACAATCCATCATATTGGAAAATCGTTTTGTAGTTCTGTAATGTGAATTCGCGAGGCCACAAGTAAATTCCGCCACGTACTGTATCTGTCGAGTTATTGAGTGAGATGGCTAGTACGTTAAGGAATGGATAAAGTGTTACAACCAGCACCATGGTCATCGCGAGGATGTTGAATATATCGAACAGTTTATCGCCCCGAGTAGCATTGAATGCTTTGTTCGCCATAATGTCGTCCCCTCCCTACATGATGCTTTCTTTTGTGAATTTTTTGAACAAGCCGTTCGCAGTAAACAGAAGGATGATACTGACAACGGAGTTGAATATACCTATGGCTGTACCATACGAGAATCGTCCCATATTCAAACCATAATTGAGCGCGTATAGATCAAGTACTTCCGAGTAGTCTGTGACCAGACTGTTTTGTAGCAAAAATTGCTTCTCGAAACCGATACTGATAAGATGTCCAATCGACATGATGAAAAGTACAGAAATCGTGGTCCGTATGCCAGGCAGCGTAATATGCCACATCTGTCTCCAGCGGTTGGCTCCATCTACACGGGAGGCTTCATACAGCTCATTGTCGATACCTGTAATCGCCGCCAGATAGATGATGGCATTCCAACCGGTTTCCTTCCACATATCTGAAGCGGTTACAATGTACCAGAACAAGTTCCCCTTGGCCATGAATTGGATCGGCTGATCGATAATGTTCAGTCCTACCAATAGATCATTGATAATCCCTCCATCGGTGGAGAGCATCTTCGTAATGATCCCGGCTACAACAACCCAGGATACAAAGTGAGGCAGATATGATACCGTTTGCACGGCACGTTTGAAGAACATGCCTCTCATTTCATTCAGGAGAATAGCGAAGAATATCGGTACGATAAAACCGACAACTAGTCCCATCAAGCTCATTGCAAGTGTATTTCGAAGTACCAGATAGAAACGATCATCACTGAACAGCTCTACAAAGTGTTTAAAACCAACCCACTCTTGATCACCAAACGATCTGGCAGGTTTATAATTTTGGAAAGCCATCGTCCATCCCCATAGTGGCAGATAGTTAAATACGAAAACCCAAGCTACGAATGGCAATGACATGAGATAGAGATATTTCTGCTGTTTCATTCTGTCCCAAATTCCGTTCCGCCGATTCTTTAAAGGCGGTTTGGGGTCACTGCTTCTGTTCGCGGAAGCGGATTTTTTTGTTAGCGTTTCCATCTCCGTTCCCCCTCCTCTGTTTTATAAAATAATCATACTCGATAGAGCGTTTTCAAAATACCATCTGGATTTTAGAGAAAATCATATAAAAATTAGATATCGACATATATAATCAGACATTAATTCGTTAAAATCAGTGATAAATTCTACTTTTAAATTATATAAAAGTAATATTAAGGTAAAATACTGTTGAAAGTGGTAAATATCGAAAACGTTTTATAGTAATCGTTTACTTCAATTACATGGCATACAAAAAGGACCCTTTCGGGTCCCTCTGGTTACAATGTAAACTGAATGGTTTGCAGTTTAACGATGCCGAGTAGTTGCGCTACGGATATGGAGGTTGCTGGACGGAATTGATCTCCATTCAGATACGCAAGCATCTCCTGAAATAAGTAGGCGGCTTCCGGACGCTTCATTACAGCCAGATTGGCAAACGGAAGTGAGGATATCAAAATCTTGCCCTTCCCTACTTTTGCCTCAAAGGCATAAGCGAGTCGTTTGGCCCGATGGAAATGGTCCACCACTTCGATCAGCGGCTCCACCCCGGGCAACGTATCCAAACATATCGCTGGTGTACCGTTCACCAAGTGATACCAATGCCAGTCCGAAGCCCCATCATGCGGGAAGGAGCCTAGTAGTGCTGGCCGATCTCTCAAATACATACCCATCGTTGCACCAGGCTGTGTAGCAAACATCAGGTAATTCCAGAATACAGGCAGATACTTGGTCTCCACTGAATCATATAACCCTTCTGCGGTTGGCTGTAGCCAAACACTCCCCCCGTTGACCACATAATCAACGACATTGGGTGTTAACGACTGAACGATAACCAAGTCAATCTCCCGATTTTTCAACAACTGGAATCCATCGATGCGATCTACGCAATCATCATGCGCTTCACCCAATAATGGCTTCAACTCTGCCACGGTATTCCAGAACCGATTCGAACCCGGATGAGACTCGTAAAAAGGAAACGACCAGCCATGCCATACATTCGCTACAGTTCTTTCCGAATCGCCTGATATCAGCTCCGCTTCGATCCGAAAAGATGCTGCCCCTTCATTAGGAGCGGTAGCGACGATGCTTCCCAGTGACATGACAGACCCACATTGGATATCTCCGGTCTTCCATGCCCCTTCAGTAAGCATCACATCATCGCTTATTAACCTCCACTGAATGACCGTGTCCTCAAGCGGCTCCTTACCGTAGTGAGAGATGCGTACATCGACATGAATGGGTTCTCCGGCGTAAAATGTACGCTCCTTGCAGCTTAACAACAGCACCACATCTGCGTTGAAACACATGAATTCTTCCGGTGTTGTAATGCCTTTGTCATCCCAAAATACATCCAGAATGCCCGTCGTAGCATGTCCCTGCCCTGGAAAATCACGAATGTCCAGAAGCTGTACGCCCGCAGCGTCCGGTGTTCGCCGAATTCGCTCCATGGCTTCTTTTAAGGAACGTACCAGATGGGTACCACTGACCTGTTGAAAATGCTCCAGGTCCCCCATCATACCTTTGTTTGTCAACGATTCTTCGATCGGTCGTAACCAGCTAGGACGCAATACGCCAGTATACTTCGCTCGCTCTTGGGGCCGCACATACATGGTGTACTGTGCATGTTCGTGCCCAATGACGGGATGCTCCGCGAGCCGAGTGACTGCATGATAGTCCAGCGTGGTATCCGGCACAGCAGAATATGCAGATTCCAACGGGGGATGCCAGTTCAAAGACTGAATATAATAATCACCTTCCCGCCCTTGCGCCGGAAGCTGTCCAAAACCTGTATTGTCCGTATATAACCGGGTCGGGTCCATATCCCTTGCCCTTGAGACCAATGCATTGAGTTCTGGGTGGCCATTCGGACCAATGAGTTCATTCCCCATGGAGAACATAACGAATGAGGGATGTCTATGCAGCGACTGAAGCACCCCGTCCAGTTCTTGTGTCAGATAGGTCAATACTTCAGCTGGCGCAGACTGATCCGATTGTTCAAAGAAACGAGACCAATGGGGAAGTTCTGCCTGCACCAACATGCCCGCTTCATCAGCAGCATCCCAGAAAGGCTCCGGCGCGCTCCACCCATGCAGTCGGACATGGTTAAAGCCATACGATCTGGCGATTCGAAATTGCTGAAGATAATGCTCCTTGTCCCAGACGGGATAACCCGTCAGTGGGAAGATACAGCAATCGACGTATCCACGCAAATATACTGGTGTCCCATTCAACTCAAGCTGCTTCCCGTTTGTTGCAAAGGAGCGTACACCAAATGATTGCTCCAGCCGATCCAGTTCCCGTTCACCGTCATGCAGACGGATCACTGCCTTGTATAATTCAGGGGATTCATCTGACCATCTTGCGACAGACTTTCCTGTCCCAAGTTCCAATCGCCACTGATCTATTAAAGCGTTGCTTTCATTTACACCTACTGAGCTTATATCCACATGCGCTGGAACACTCATATCCACATGACAACTATATCGATCAAGCCATGTGCCGTCCGGTTGCTGGATATCCACATGTAATTGCATCGATCTAGCGGAATCATTTGCGGGAGCGCTTACAGTACAATCAACCAGAATGGTTCCGTTCTCAGCATCTGTTTGAATATGTAACGTCTGTAATCGGCATGGGGGCAGACTGTCCAGATAAACACCACCCGTGATTCCACCCCAGGCTGTGGCCGTATGCAATGAATGAATATGGCTACCCGCCAGCGGAAGTTTCATCGTATTATCAACGCGCATCTCCACACGATTCACTTCTCCCTGCTTCACCAGAGAGGTAACATCCCACTTCTGTTGATTCACCAGACTATCCTGCTGCCCGGCATACTGTCCATTGATCCAGAGATGCGTTGTCCATCGGACACCTTCCAATCTGAATACATAGTGGCATCCGGGATCGTCTGATGGAACATGAACATCCTGAGCATACCAGGCTGAGCCTTCAAATTCGCGTACCTTGGTCCAAGTATCGAGCCTTTCGTATTCAGGCTCATCTCCGTATCCTTGCTCTTCCCATGAACCGGGAATCTGAATGGTCTCCCATGATGTATTTTCACACTGTGATGGCGGTAATATCTCTTGTTCAACGAGTATATCGGACTCCAGATCCAAACAAAACTGCCATGTTCCATTTAAGTTCAATGTATGACGCACAGCGCCTATATCAGACAAATTCATATCGTATAGCCATCCCTTCATCTGGATACTTGTAAATCCAGTCTAAAATGTGAAGCATTCGGTGACCATTGCTTATCATGGGAAGTGCATGGACAATATGATGAATCTGGAAATTTCTCAGGAATACCGAAAACGTTTTACACAATAGGTAGGGGCAAAGCCCAGCACTCCGTACTTATTCCTCGTTTATATCCGTAGCCGTTCCTTTAATTGATGATTGGGTTCTGGCCTGTTTGTAAGCGGATGGGGATTCCCCTACATATTTCTTGAACTTACCGTGGAAGTAGTCCACATTAGCATATCCCACTCTCGCCGCGACCTGATGGACCTTCAGTCCTTCGTCCAGCAATTCCTTGGCCTTTTCCATACGAACCTTGTCCAGAAATGCATTGAAATATTCTCCAGTATGATTCTTGAACAACTTACCCAAGTAACTGCTGTTATAGTTAAACACTTCTGCCAGCACTTCGAGTTTGAGATTTTCGCCAGGGTTACGCTGGATAAATTCAATCATCTGTTTCAATACAGTATCCTTGCTTCCCCCACCCATACGTTGAATAAGTCGATTCAAATGTTCCGATGCCATGACTTTGAGATCAGACATCGTAAATTGATGATAGACTTCATTAATCAGAACCGAATGTTCCTGCATAATGGAGTGCATATGTTGATTCGTCGCTGCAAGTTTGTTGAAAGCCAGGGAAAATACCTGTGAGAACGCCGTCTTAATCGCTTGCTCTGTTCGGTGATATGGAACCAGGCGCTCTTCCATCTCACCCAGCACCCGCATAACGGACTCACTACTGCGGATGTCTAACGCATAATACAGCTTGTCCGCGAGTTCGTCCTCAACTGGCTCATGTGCTCCGTCCACAGCTTCAACTTCTGGTTTAACAACGCTTTGGCCTTCGCTGCCTTCAGTCCACAGAATGATGCGTTGCTCCGTGAACAAGAAGCGTTCCCCGAGTAAACAATTTGCCTGCGTGTATGACTGCGCAATTTCAGAAGTGGAATGTACGGGTTCTCCTGCAGCACCATACATGTGAACCTCCCATTCTCCCAGCAGTCCTTCCAGCTCATCATACAGATTTCTTGCAGATGACTCGGATGTGATTATTTCCTTACTTAACAGTCCCAGACCAGAATGGAACGAGAATACAATGCCTCGGTCTTTATGGTCAAATGCTTCAATCAGTTTGCGTTTCATAACACTTCCCCGTTGCAGGTCGGGGGTTACATGCATCTCAAGCAGCACAATCTGATAGTGAGGCCAATGCAGCCCCAGACTATCTTCTTCCATGCTGCCCGCACCCTCCAGACTGTCAAAGAGCAAAGCCTCGATCTGATGCTCCCTAAAGACGGTATCTTCACCAGCATGACGTGCCATTGTCTCCCGTTCACGGGTCAGGATTGTAGCAATACGCTCCAGTTCACCAATAATCTCTTCTTCATCCACCGGTTTGAGCAGATAACCATCCACACCAAAACTGATGGCTTTCTTGGCATAATCAAAATCTGCGTAACCACTTAATATCAAAAAGTGCGAATCCGGATGATTCCGGCGCACTTCTTCAATCACATCCAGCCCGGTCATACCGGGCATGCGAATATCAATAATCGTCAGATCAGGCTCCAATTCCTCAAACCGGGAGATGGCCTCACGCCCGCTGGCAGCTGTAGCGATAACCTGGAATCCGTATTTTTCCCACTCGATAATGGTTGTCAGTCCCTCACGTATGCTCGGTTCGTCATCCACCAAAAACACTTTATACATGTTGGTCCCCTCCTGCTGGCAAAGTGAAAGAAACCTCTGTTCCTTCCCCATATACACTCGTAATCTGTAACCCATATGGCTCCCCGTACGTCAAGGTTAAGCGTTGATGTACATTACGCATGCCGATCCGACTCTTCTCCTGTTCCTCCGGTCCACAGATAAACTGCATCACCTCAGCCAGTCGTTCTGGCGTTATGCCTGCACCATTGTCATCCACACGGATCTGCACAATGTTCTCTACTAAACGAATACTTATATGAACACGGACTGTGCCCTCTTTGTTCTCCAGACCATGGACAATCGCATTCTCAACCAGAGGTTGAATAATCAAAGGCGGAATGTACATCTTCTCCACCTCGGGATCGATATGGATCTGGAACGCAAGTCGGTCGCCGTAACGAAATTTCTGAATTTCCAAATAGGAACGTACCATTTCAAGTTCAGCCCGGAAGGTTGTTTTTCCACTGCCAATCTCCAGACTCTTGCGCATTAGCTTGCCCAACAGCCTGACGATGTTGGCAATCTCTGCTTCTCCCTTGATATGCGCCTTCATCCGAATGGACTCCAGTGCATTAAACAAGAAATGGGGATTGATCTGGCTCGCCATCATTTTCAATTTAATCTCTTTTTGGGCGATTTCCAATTGATTGTTCTGTTCGGTCGCTTCTACCACCTGCGTCATGAGTTCATTGATACTTTTCACCATATAGTTGAACTGTCGTGACAGTTGCCCAATCTCATCGTTTCCATCAATCCGTGAAGTCACGTTCAGGTCTCCTAATGCCAGCTTGTTGAGGTGTTTACTCAGCCGGAGCAATCGATTCGAAGTGAGGAACGAGATAATATATACGAATAATAGGGCGATCACCAGCACCAGTATAATAAAAATCATGCCAATCAAGCTGACGGTGTTGGCGTCTTTGACGATATTTTTGGTGGCAAAAACCGAAATCACCTTCAGGCTGTTCATACTCGATCCAGGGCCCAGCTCATCAATAACAATATTAGATGGTTCCCCTCGGAAATCCCCCTCTATGGTGCCTTTCGCCTGATTCTGCAGATCAACGCCAAAATCAAGCTCATCCAGCGTTTTACCCACCAGCTCGGTATTCTTGGCCGCAACCACATACCCCTGCTCGTCCGTAATCATCGTCTCAAACTGTTCCTGACGCAACAATCCATTCAGCTCATCCTGATTGATCACAATCATCAACACGCCCTCGGTCCGATACTCGGCAAAAGGTACTTTGCGCACCAGGCTGAGCTTGTGTACAGGATTATCTTCCTTGTCCGGAATGTAGAACCACCCGATGCTGGTTGTTTTCAGTGCCTGTTGGTACCAGTAGCTCTCTTCCGTCTGCTTGTCTACCGGGATGAATTCGAGGTTGTTGATCAATGTTGGGTTAGTTGAGTAAAAACGAATGCCTGCTATCTCACGGTACAAACGCCTGTACTCCTGAAAGTCTTTGTATGCAAGATACGCTGAGGTTAGCTCTACAACGCTCTTGTACCGTTTATTGACGATCTCCTTGAGATCCGCATTAAACATTAATAGATTGGATATATCGGTTGGTACACGAAGCATGGTTGCCGTCTGGCTCTTGATTTTGTCCACATTGATGATCGTCTGTCCTATCGCATTGTCCAGGGCTTGCTGGCGAAAATAACTGGTCACAGCAAGACCAACAATCAGGACCGGAATCATGACAACCAGTACATAGGAAATGAGCAATTTATGCTTTAATTTGAGATTATTAGTGGTTCGTATCAACCTTTTCAACATGTCTGCACCTTCCGTCATCTGTATAAGCGCTTACATATAAACAGCAGGATCAGGATGTTCTGTCCTCAGAATTAATCATACCACATAACCGTCAGAATTCGGATTGTCATTGCAATGGGTACTATATTGCCAGGCTGTAAGCCAACCTACCTCTAGTAGAAGAGGCCGCCATTAACATGGCGACCGGGCTTACCGAATTTTTTCTACTGACAGAAGTTTAGTGACTCCTAGATGGGCGAAATCCCTGTTGAAGTGTTGGAAAAGCAAAAAAAGGCACTCCCACGATTGGAAGTGCCTCTCAGTATCAGATTTACTCATATGTTATTAAGGACGAGGTGTACTTACCCCATTGAGGATCAGTTTAGGATGAATATCGGCGCTCAGCGAAGCGGAAACTGCACAATATTTTTCCTCAGCCATCTGGATGGCTTTCCAGATGCGATAATCCGGGATATCGCCATCGACTTTGAAGATCAGATCAATGGATGTGAAGCCTTTGGGCATCTCTTCACTGCGTGTGCCTTGCGCTTCAATCTCAATCGACTCAATTTTGTCCAGGAAAGCGTCCAGAATCATCGTAATATCGATTCCCATACAGCCCCCGAGACCCGCCAGCAACAATTCCATCGGGGTCGCACCCTTGCTGTCACCACCATAAGCAGCAGTGGCATCCATGCCAACGGCGTAGCCAGAGGGTCCTTCGGAAGTAAACGCGCGTTTGCCTTTCCATACGGTTGTTACATTCATGATGTTATCCTTCTTTCTTACAATAGTTTAAGTTCAAGCGAAAAAGGTTTGCACTTGCCACTCCGATGACAGAATAACCTTCCGATCGCTGTTATCCCCAGATTTTTTTGATTCCCTTCTTCAAGGGGAAAATCAGGGGATAAAGGCGCACGCTCCGCTTCTTCAGGTTTCTTCCGTCCTCTCCATTCTTGTGCAAAAAGTTTAGTTGAACTGATATCGTTCATGACCTTAAATACCCGCTCGGAGTACGTTCGTTCTTCCGATCGCTGTTATCTTCATCAAAATTCAGTAATCTGTTGCAAGAAACGACGGGTGCGTTCTTGCGTTGGATGTTCAAAAAAGGCTTGTGGACTTGCCTCTTCCACAATTGACCCGTCCGCCATAAAGACGATTTTGTTCGCCACATTACGGGCAAACTTCAATTCATGCGTCACGACCAGCATCGTCATACCTTCCTCTGCAAGCTCCTTCATGACGGAAAGCACTTCTCCGACCAATTCAGGATCAAGAGCTGAAGTTGGCTCATCAAACAGCATCACTTCCGGCTCCATTGCAAGTGCACGTGCAATGGCGACCCGCTGCTGTTGTCCACCAGACAATCGGGATGGATACGCATCCTGCTTGTCCGACAAGCCGACCCGATCCAGCAGAATCCGGCCGCGTTCAGCCGCTTCGTCACGTTTGATTTTTTTCACCGTAACAAGACCTTCCATCACATTACCCAGCACTGTCTTGTGCGGATACAGATTGAATTGCTGGAACACCATGCCGGTCTGGCGACGAATCTCCAATACCCTGGCACGCTGGACTCGCAGCGGATCTGCGCTGTTAACCACAATGCCGTTCACTTCAATCTGTCCTCCGGATAACTCTTCCAGTCCATTCAGGCAGCGCAGCAAGGTACTTTTGCCTGAACCACTTGGGCCGAGCAATACAACAATATCTTTGGCATCGACATGAAGATCGATGTTCGTAAGTACTTCATTTTTCTGAAAACGTTTGGTAAGTCCAGTTGTTGTAATCATCGGTTCTCTCCTCCCATCAGTAAGCCCGGGCCAACCGGCGCTCCACTTGTTCCAGAATGGCCGAGAAGCCGATACTCATGATCCAGTAGATCACACCAATCGCCAGATAAAATGGCATGTTCAATGCATATTGTGATACCAGCAGTTGTGCTGAACGCAACAACTCGGTAACACCAATCGCCGCCACAAGTGATGTTTCCTTCAACATGCCAATGAAGGTGTTCCCCATCGGCGGAATCGCAATGCGCACAGCCTGCGGAAAGATAATCCGTCTCATCGCTTGAGCCGGGGTCATTCCCGTTGCATATGCAGCTTCTGTCTGTCCTTTAGGCACAGCCTGAATGGCTCCACGGAACGTCTCCGACAGAAACGCACCTGCATTCAGACTCAGTCCCAGACACGCTGCGGTGAGCGATCCCAAGGTCACTCCATAATCGACCAATCCGTAATAAATAACGAATAATTGCACCAGCAGCGGGGTTCCCCGCATAATGGATACATAAAACCTTGCGATCAACCTAAGCCACATCGGTCCCTTCAGACGAGCAATCGCAACAAGCACCCCGATGATGAACGCAAAAAACATGGAGATCACAGTTACATACAGCGTATAATAAGCCCCCTTCAGAAAGAAGGGGATATTCTCAAATACCAGTTCCATGGGTCAAATCTTCCCTTCGCCTTGCAGGTTCATTATTGCGCAGGCTCTTCACCAAACCATTTTTTGAAAATGGTATTGTACGTGCCATCATCTTTCATGCCTTTGAGAGCATCATTCAGTGCTGCTACGAGTTCCGGATTGTCTTTGCGAACAGCAATACCTGCCTGGTCACTCTTAATAGCTTCACCTACAGCTTTGATTTTCAATCCGTTGGCATCCACAATCGGTTTCAGAGCGTACATATTGTTGATTGTTGCATCAATCCGCCCAGCATTCAGATCTTTGAGTGAAGAGATGACATCGTCATAGGTTTTGATCGTGAAGTCTCCCACTTTTGGCAACACTTCATTACGCAGATATGATTCATCATTTGTACCCAGACCTACGCCAATCGTTTTCCCTTTGAAATCTTCCAGCTTGGTAATATCGTTATTATCTTCTTTTACAATAATTTTAACTTGGTTCGTAATATACGGATCACTGAAATCCAGTACTTTCTTACGATCATCGGTAATCGTCATCTGGCTAATGATCGCATCCAGCTTCTTCGCTTGCAGACTTGGTGTTAGACCGGAGAACTCCTGAGATACAAATTCAACTTCAACCCCAAGACGCTTCGCAACTTCACGTGCAATATCAGCATCGTAGCCGTCCATTTCTTTCTTATCGTTCAGGAAGTTGTACGGTGCGTATGTGCCCATCATGCCCACTTTGATAACGCCAGCAGACTTGATTTGCTCCAGTTCATTGCTTGCCTGTGCACCATTTGTACTTCCATTGTCTGCTGCTTTACTTCCACAAGCACTAAGTACCAGCACGGTCATCAGCAGAATTGCTGTCAAAGACCAGCCTTTACGAGTTTTCGATCCATATGTGTTGTTCATTACGTTAACTTCCTCTCAGTCGTGTATTAATCTGGATGTACATTGGGTTACTTTATTGTGACTAAACCGCAGTTGTACCCATTATTCCCTGCTATTTGTTTAATCATGTGAATCTTATGTGCCTAGCAGTCCGTAAAACTCAAAGCTTGCTGCCTCAGCTGCCAGCGATGAAGCTGTCATGGCTGAGAACTTGCTGTGCAACTCATCGGAACCGAACAACCAGCGTGATATCATGCCTTCAATCATGCTTACCAATAGCGCTGCTCGAAGTGGAACATTCATGCCCTTAGGCAACATGCCGAGTTCGATGGCACGTTCCATATTGTGACGAAACGCAGTTTCCACAGCATTACGTGTCTCCTCGACCAGGCGTTGTACGGATTCTTCCGTCACAATGCCCTTGAGTAACAGTTCCATAAAATAACGATTCTGCGCGGCAAACATGAACAGGTCAGTGAACAGCCTTTCCGATGCTTTCACCATATCTTCTACCGATCCGGCATCCTTGCGGTACCCTTGTCCAATCGACTCAAGTAACTCCTCCTTGCCCGTTAAGACAATCTCTGAAGCAATGGCTTCTTTACTCTTGAAGTGCCAGTAGAATGTTCCTTGCGCCACACCAGCCTCGCGAACGATATCGGAAATTTTCGTCTGATGGTAGCCTTGGGTTGCAAAACGCTCCATCGCTATGCGTATTATTTGGTCCCGGCGTTCTTCACCGGGTTCCAAACCGTTAATTTTGGTCATTCATGTAACCCTCCCGATTGATCAGTCAGTCAGTTAATTTATATCCTATGGGATAACTAGGTTTTTGTCAATATAGTTTTAAACAAATGGTTACAAGCATAAGTTGAAGTTGAGTGCATTTGTGATCATAATAGGTGATAGCCTTGTTCAAATGAACAGGCATGGTCAAGCAGGACAGCCTGTGCTGTCACCTGCATTTCAAGGAGGAAGAGAATTGGACATTATATCATCCATTATTATGGGCATCATCGAAGGTTTGACTGAGTTTTTGCCCGTGTCCTCTACTGGACACATGATTCTGACTGCCCATTTGCTGGGTTTATCGGAGGACAACGAGTCAGTCAAAACGTTTGAGGTGGTTGTTCAACTCGGAGCTGTACTTGCTGTTGTTGTACTGTACTGGAACAAATTCATTGATATGTTCCGCTTCACCGGAAGGAGCAGACCTTACTCCCGCCGCCTCAATCTGGGACATATCTTCCTGGCGATGGTTCCTGCCGTAGTCATCGGACTTGTATTCCGCGACTGGATCAAAGCACATTTGTTTGGTCCGGAAACAGTGCTGTACAGCCTCGTTATAGGTGGTATATTGATGATCGTAGCCGAACGCTGGAGTCGGAAGAGTGGGCGGATTACTACCCATGATGTCGATGATATTTCCTACAAACAGGCATTCGCGGTGGGTATATTTCAGATCTTGGCGTTGTGGCCAGGCTTCTCCCGTTCCGGGTCAACGATCTCAGGCGGTCTCTTTGCAGGGGTAAGCCGTGTAGCCGCTGCGGAGTTCACATTCCTCGTGTCTGTGCCAATTATGATTGGTGCTACGGGATATGACCTGTACAAAAGTATCGATCACCTGAACGGCAGTGATTTCCCAATCTTCGCGATTGGATTCATCGCTGCTTTCATCGTCGCCATGCTTGCGATCAAGACGTTCCTGTCCATTTTGAAAAAATTGAGCCTGACCGTCTTTGCTGTGTATCGCTTTGTCTTGGCAGCCGTGTTCTTTATTATTTTGATGTAAGCATTACAATTCAAGTAATTAGACAGGCAAAATCAATGGCGGCCTCACGTTCCCTTGGGAAGCGAGGCCGCCATATTTTATATTGCTATACTTCCTTTACTTCATCTTTCTGTTGCTTCACGATTCTGTTACTGCTCCAGAGACAGGAACATCCGTAATTAGAAGAAGTCTGATTCTTCATTACTTCCTTCTTTAGTGGGTTGGATCATTGGTGATGCCGACTAGGTTTACTATGTATCATGGACAACCATATTTATGTTCACTTCTGAAAAGCAGTCTGGCTAGTACCACTCTTTTACTTGAAAGTTCCGGTGTTTCTTTCGACTCTTCAATCTCTCACGCAGATTATATCTATTCTCCTTTTGTTCCTGCAGCAATTGCTTCACCCCGATCATCAACAATCGGTATCTTCGGTCATCATTGTGACTTAATTGGTGCATTTCTTCAAAAATTTCATTCTTCATACGGATCTTGTTCACTCCAAATATTCAGTTTGTTCTCACAGTATACATGGGAGCACTGAACAAATTCTAAACAAGCGTTGTTTCTCAACTTCAGTTATTCAAATGCACATTTGAATGCACATCATGCGTGCTGGGATGAAGCAGAAAAACCCCTTCCTGTCGCAGGACAAGAAGAGGTCTCCTTAGCTAAATTAATTAGTCAAACTGCTGATGCCTTTGTACACTTAAACTTTGGATTCAAGCGTCTCCAGATACTCGGAGATTTGAGCAGGTGTTTTAGCCCATTTGCTATGCAGATGTGCGATTTTCTTGCCGTTCTGGAAGACGAGCAGGCTTGGAATGCCGCGTACACCATTCTCTTCAGCAAACGGCTGGAACTTTTCTGCATCCAGCGCATAGAAGGTTTTGTCCGTATGTTGGTCGATAACATCCCCGATAAAACGATCCAGGTTTTTGCAATCCGGACACCAGGTTGTATCAAATTTAATGACGGTAAAACCATCAGAGTTAATTGTATCCAAATATTGCTGTTCACTTTGAATTCTTTCCATATGTCTTCTCTCCCTTATATGTTCCTTTTTTGGCTGATCTTCATTGTACCTCGTATAGTTACAATTGAAAATAGGCTTAATGGAGTTAACGATGCTGCTTGTACAGATTAGCGGGACTGAGTTCTCGTATTTCCTGAGTTTCCGCAGCGGTGAGTTCAGGCGAATTCGAAGCAGCAATATTATGCAACAACTGTTCTCTTGAACTGGCACCAGGGACAACTGTTGCTACGGCAGGATGGGATAAAGCGTAGCGAATAGCTGTCTGAGCCATACTGCGTTGGTCCGTAACAAGACGACTTAGCCCTTGCCGAATGGTATATAGTTGCTCTGGCGTATAGTCCAGATAACCTTTGTCTGCCTTGGCAGATCCGGAATCGGCAAGCACACCGCTAGCTACTGGTCCACGGGCAATTACGCTGATCCCCTTTTGTTCCAATAAAGGCAGTACTTCTTCTTCCGCTCTGCGGTCAGCAATGCTGTACTGGTTCATCACACTGACGATGGCTGCCCTCTTTACATACTCCCGAATCACATTGGGACGAATGGAGGAAATTCCGTAATATCGGATAAGTCCTTCCTTCTTCAGTTCCTCAAACGCTTCGATCGTCTCTTCGATAGGGTCGTCCAAGGTCCCGCCATGCAGCTGATACAGATCGATGTAATCGATCTGCAGACGCTTCAGACTTTCATGTACAGCCTGCTTAATGTAGGCTTTGGACGGGTCCCATGACCAGCCCTCTTTGCCAGGCAGACGACGATTACCTACTTTGGTCGCCACAATGACTTGGTCCCGACGCCCTTTAATAGCTTGTCCTACAATCTCTTCATTACGCCCTTCGTCATACAGATCGGCTGTATCCAACAGATTGACCCCATGATCCAGAGCCTCATGAATCAGACCCATAGCGTGCTCCATTTCAGTTCCAAGTGACATACATCCCAGCCCAATCTCAGACACCATCAGTTCGGATGTACCCAGACGATTTTTGTTCATATGTGCATCTCCCTCCATACGTTCTGCAAGTATCCATTGTATCATTCTTGCTGGCAAAAATCGCATTACACACAAAAACAAGGGACTGCTTTTGATTGCACAAAAAAACCTGGAACGACTTCATCTCCAGGTTTCTCATGATCATCATTTAAATTCAATCGATAAACGAACTATCGCAATCTATTTCACTTCCACACGTGGTCTGGTTTTACTTGTTCCATTGGACGAATTGGAGTTTTTCATCATACCCGAGACAGTGCTAAACAGCTTATCTCTTGCTTGTTTGTTCCTCATCAGATAAGTCACACCTGCGCCGATAGCCGTCATGATAATTCCTCTTCTTTTAGACATGTGCTTCTCCTCCTTCAGGATAAATGTACATCGTGTCTTGTTTGACAATTACCCTGTGGGAGCAAAACGAAACGAAGTGCAGGCTTGATCGCAGAAAAAAAGATGACCTCCGAATTAAAATTCAGCGGTCATCTTCCAATCGTCCTGTTGAAACATCAACCGAACGAGATAAATCATACAAGCTTTCGTACAATCAAGACAGACGTCCATGTCCAATTAATCAGATGGCGTTGCCACATGGGTCATTTCTTCATGTTTGTAGGTAGAACCATCGGCGGTCAGATAAAAGTGTCCGATGGGATGCAGATCTTCATCCAATTCGTAGACAAGCGGAATGCCTGTCGGGATATTGAGCGCCATCACGTCTGCTTCGGACAATTGGTCCAGATGCATGACGAGTGAACGGAGCGTGTTCCCATGCGCAGAGATCAGCACTCTTTTGCCAGCAGACACCATCGGTTTAATCTCCGCATTCCAGTACTCCAGTACACGCTTCGATGTATCCATCAAGTTCTCCGTAAAAGGGATGGTGCATCCGAGCCGCTTGTACTTGTCCAGATCCTGCACATATCGGTCATCGGTTTCGTCCAGTGCCGGGGGAGATACGTTCACGGATCGTCTCCATTCCTTTACTTGTTCTTCCCCATACTTCAGAGCAGTCTGCTGTTTATTCAGTCCTTGCAGCGCACCATAATGGCGTTCATTCAGCTTCCAAGTCTTCGTAATGGGAATCCACATGAGGTCCATTTCATCCAGCGCAATATCGAGTGTTCGGATAGAACGTTTCAGCACGGATGCATAGGCGTAATCAAAATCAAATCCCTGTTCCTTCATGATCTTCCCTGCTTTACGTGCTTCTGCGTAACCATCCGTTGTCAGATCCACATCAGTCCATCCGGTAAAACGATTCTCTACATTCCACATGCTCTGTCCATGGCGAATCAAAACAACTCTGTACATAAACGTGAACCCTCCTTCCATGGAAACATTACCAGCAAGTCAAACTAATTAGCACAGTGAAACGTTCATCACATTAATAATATGGTGCCATCATCAAGTATACTACGACACCTGTAGAACTGACGTACAGCCAGATTGGCATCGTCCAACGTGCAATTTTGCGGTGTTTCTTCAATTGATTCGTCCAACCCCACACAAGTGTGAACAACGCCAATGGAACAATCAGGGCTGCCAGTATACTATGGGTAATCAGAATGAAGAAATAGATCGAACGAATGATGCCCTCGCCGCCGTATTTGGACGTCTCTGGTGAGAGGTAATGAAACGTCAGATAGGTCACGAGGAATAACAGTGTCGTTGAGAATGCAGCAAGTATAAATCGTTTGTGCAGCTTCACATTCCGCTTGATAATAGCAATAAGCGCTGCGAGCAGGAAGATGAAGGTAAAGCTGTTAAACACGGCATTAAACCGCGGCAACACCGTAATATCAAAGGTTACATCACCTTTGTAACCAATCGATGGTGCGAAGAACAATAATAAAATAATGACATTAGCGAGAATGGAAATCGTGATAATGATGCCTGCGAAATTTTTATTACTCGTCGGGGACTGAATGTTCGGCTCCCCTTTGTTATTTTTGCCCAATGCAAAATCCTCCTCATATCCTAACTTCTATGTTCTATATCATTATATCTCGCCAATTCCGGGCTGTTAAGTGACAACACTCTGAACAAAAACCGCTTCACTCCCCTATAAAATGCCCCTTTGCGGCTATTTTCACTCAAATCCAATCCGGCTCCCATTTACCGAATCCTTCATTTGTGGTATAATTAACGCAATTAATCACATACGCGTTGAAACTGGAGGAGCCTGTCACCAAGGGCCCCTCTTTGTCTTTTTCAGGCACAGAACGGCACTCTGCTAATGCCGTTCTGTGCCTTTTTGTCTGTTTGAAGCGGAGGATGGATCGCCCTTGGGTTGGTTAACCTATATACGCTACTACTGGAGGGAAGAACACCTATGGAATTTATTTTGGTTCTTGCACTTATTTTAATCTTTACCAAACTCGCTGGTGATCTATCCGTAAGATTGGGTCAGCCATCCGTTTTGGGGAAACTGATTGTCGGTGTCATCCTCGGACCTGCAATTCTCGGTTGGGTTCAGCAAAGTGATTTCGTGCATTATATGGCTGAGATCGGGGTATTGCTGTTAATGTTCATTGCCGGACTGGAAACCGATCTGGAGCAGTTAAAGAAAAACTGGAAGGCGGCCTTTGCCGTAGCAGTCGGCGGTATTATTTTGCCTTTTATCGGAGGATACGGTTCGGCCGTAGCCTTTGGTATGTCACAGACACATGCGCTGTTCTTTGGACTTTTATTCTGTGCCACTTCCGTCAGCATATCGGTTCAGACACTGAAAGATATGGATCAACTCAGCTCGCGTGAGGGTACAACAATCCTTGGGGCAGCTGTCGTAGATGATGTCCTGGTCGTTGTCATTCTTGCCGTTATGATGAGCTTGCTGGGTACTGGTGGAGGAGACACTTCGATCTCTTTGCTTATTGGTAAAAAGCTGTTGTTCTTTGTTATCATCATCGCTGCCAGCTGGTTCCTTGTTCCACGCATCATGAAGTGGATGGCACCACTGAAAGTTACCGAGACCGTCATTACTGCGGGATTGATTATTTGTTTTGGCTTCTCGTACTTTGCAGAGTGGATGGGTGTTGCTGGAATCATAGGTGCATTTGCCGCTGGTATCGCCATCTCCCAAACTAACTTCAAACATGAAGTCGAAACCAAACTGGAACCGATCGCCTACGGAATTTTTGTTCCAGTTTTCTTTGTCAGTATCGGCTTAAATGTCACCTTTGACGGTGTCGGTTCACAAATCTGGTTTATTGTCGTTATCAGTCTTATCGCCATTGTTACCAAACTTATCGGTGGTGGAGCTGGTGCACGACTGACCGGATTTAATATGTCATCTTCATTAGCCATTGGCTCAGGAATGATTTCAAGAGGTGAGGTTGCACTCATTATCGCTTCAACCGGACTTGCCTCCGGATTACTTGATCCAGAATACTTTACCAGCGTTGTAATCATGGTTATTGTTACTACACTGGTTACTCCGCCACTCCTCAAAATCACCTTTGCACGCAAAAAAGGGGAAAAGCAAGTCGAAAGAGGAATTGAAGATTCTCATTTAAGTGGGTAAGGTATTGAAATCATTCTGTATTTAAAGCACGCCGCTTTGTTCCATTCTCTCCTTCTATCTCGAAGGTTGGAAATGGTCAGAGCGGCTTTTTATATATTCACAAAGTTATCCGTCCGTAGCCGTTACTCATTCAAGTTCGCTAAACTCATAGAAAAACAAAAAAAGACCACCTTACACTCAAGAGGTCTTCCATCCTTGCCTGTTGTTACAACAGGCTGTCCCATTTTAAGTTAACACGCCAACATAAAAACCAATCGAGATAAAGACAACACACCAGACGAATGCACCAATGCCCGATACAACTACGTACCTGCCAATTGCCATCTTGCTAATCCCGGAGAAACAACACATTAGATGACGAATGCCTGGAATGAAGTAACCCAGGATGATGGACCAATACCCATATTTGAGGAACCACGACTCCACCCTGCTGAATCGTTTGGCATTAACGCCGACCCACTTGCCGTATTTTTCAACCAGCGGCCTGCCCGCTTTTTTGCCAATCATGTAGCTAAGCAGCCCTCCGGTAAATGCACCACCAAAACTGACGGCGATGGATACGGAGTAATTCAATACCGAGATGGAGGCGAGATAACCAACAAAAGTCATCATCACCTCATCCGGAATCGGCATGCCAATAACGCCAAGAGCCAGTAGTCCGTATATTGCGAAATAACCATATTGACCAATAAATTCTTTTGCAAATTCCATACTGACTCGCTCCTTATTTCGGTTCCACAATATCCTTCTCATGTGAGGCTAACACTTGTTTTAGAGACGGGAATCGGATTTGGCTCACCATGAGACCGGATAATACAATAATGACAAGATAGGCTACACCATGTGTGAAATAAGGACTCCAGAGTGCGAAAAAGGACATCAGACCTCCCGCAAATGTAATCGGCATTCCGACAAAACCACTGCTTGGTGTCTTCTGACAGTTATAACGGGCCAGACGCAAAGCACCGCAAATCGGAAACAATGCAGTCAGTGCCATCCCCAGCACACTCACTTCAATCATGGAGTTCAGGTACAGAATCAGCACGGGCGCTGTTCCGAATGAAACTACATCCGCAAGCGAGTCCAGGGACTTACCGAACTCACCCTCACAATGCAATTTACGAGCCGCATACCCGTCAAACAGATCAAAGAACATCGCTACCCATATCATCATTACAGCCAGGGCAAATTCACCATGAATAGCCATAATGATTGCCAACATGCCTGAACTCAGATTCCCCAAGGTTAAAATCGATGGTAAAGACTTCATAAGATTTGACTCCCTTTCGTACTAGGCTTTAGGAAAAACAATATAAAAACGGACTCCATCCGGTGTATTCTCCACTCCATAACTGCACCCATGCAGATCAAGAATCTGCTTCGCAATGGCCAGACCAAGCCCGGTCCCCCCCATTTTACGATTACGTGAGCGCTCTACCCGATAGAACCTCTCCCATATATACTGCCGCTCAGTTTCAGCTATCTGCTCGCCCTTGTTCTCAATGGAAATATGGACAAAACCTTCACGCCTGCTGATCTCAATAGTTATATCGGTATGTGGTATCGCATGACGTATAGCATTCATCATGATATTGAAAATAACTTGCTCCAGCTTGCTTCGGTCACCCTCAACCGTCTGTTCTGTTGTGGATACAAGCACCACATCCAATCCTTTGTCCTTCAGTTGCGGACCCAGACGGCCGGCGATATCTTCAATCATGTCTGCCAGCGCAACAGCATCCGTATTTAATTGAACCGCTGAGGATTCCAGTCGCACCAGATCCAGCATCTCTTCAACCATCGTTTCCATTTTGATCGCCTCATCGGCAATGATCTCAATGTAACGCTCCCGTTTGCTCTCACTCACGCCATCTTTCAGCCCTTCAGAATATCCCTTAATAATGCTGATTGGAGTCTTAAGTTCATGTGATGCATCGGCAAAAAACTTGCGCTGACGCTGTTCAATCTCCTGCTTCATTTCCATATCTGTACGCATCTGCGTGTTGGCCTGCCTCAGCTCTTCCAGTGTCTGACCCAAGGTTCCCGATAAGGCATTAAGGCTGTTAGACAGACTGCCGATCTCATCATTACGCCGGATGGGTGATTTCACCGTGAAATCCAGCGTAGACATTTTCTTGGCGACATGGTTCAACGCCAAGAGCGGCTTCGTAATAATTCGGGACAGGAGTAACGCCAGCAACAGAATCAATATAAATGCCCCTATGCCGAAATACGCATAGAACAAACGTGTTGCCTCATTCGCTTCCCTCATCTCCTGTAGAGAGGTGAGCGAAAAGATCAGTTGTTGCTCGGGTCCGGAACGATGCACTGGAGCAATGGTGATGACATTGCGAACACCGCTCCAGCTATCCATCCATTCTTCATTGAGCATTTTGCCATTCGCCAAGGCAAGTTGGTCTTCGGTAGATAATGGGAACCGGCTATCCAGTGCTTGCACCAGCAGTCCCTGCCTCTGACTCCACGTTGCCAGATTGGGAAGAACTACCTCGGTTAATACGCCTGACCATTCCTTTACCGGTTCAATTGATTCCTGAAAGCTTTCTGTTCCCCATGCGGCAGAAGAAGCATCCTGGATTTTGAATGGATAGACCATGGATTCGCTTGCCGGACCTTTCACCGTCAGTTCTTGCCCATATTTCAGATGGGATGTAATCCAGCCAGCATTCTCACTATTGATAAACAAGGACAAGGACACTTTCACTTGACTTCCATCCTCTTGAAGCAACGTAATGTGGAACGGGTCATTAACCAGTCTTCCGGTATTCGTCAGAATGACCAGATGTGATTGATTCTGACGCATGAACTTCCCGGTCTCCTTAGCCAGCTGTAAATCACTCCAATGTCCATTGGAATATTGCTGTTCGAACTTGGACAGCTTTTTCTTCATACTGCTGACCTTTTGATGCTGATAGAAGTCGGGGAACCAGACCAACTGGGCAAAAACCGTCGTCCCATATAGAAGAACCAGACATCCTGCCATGACCAGGAAAAGCTTCATCGTTACGCCATTTCTTCTCATGCTTCTGCCTCGAAACGGTATCCAGTGCCAATCACCGTCCGGATACACTTGGCTTCATCACCCAATTTGCTCCGCAGCTTCTTGATGTGGGTATCTACAACACGTGAGTCCCCTTCAAAATCAAATCCCCAGATCCGATTCAAAATGGCATCCCGGGACAACACAATGCCTGCATTACGTACCAGATAAAGCAACAGATCATACTCCTTTGGTGCAAGTTCCACTTCAATTCCGTCCTTCTCCAGACGTCTGGCCCATGGATCAAGGGTTACCTGTCCGAAGCGAATCACACCTTGCTCTCGTCCAAATGCACCTTCAACACGCTTCATTAATGTCTCTGCACGTGCAACCAGCACACGTGGACTAAACGGCTTGGTAACGTAATCGTCTACGCCCAGCTGAAATCCATGAATTTTATCGTCATCCTCGGACCGTGCAGTCAGCATGATAATAGGTACGGTGGATTGGGATCGAATATGCCCACATAACGTCCATCCATCCATTTCGGGCATCAAAACATCCAGAATAACCAGATCCACCTCATGCAGAGCCAACAGTCCCAGTGCCTGTACTCCATGTTCTGCTTCTATGACGTTCCATTGTTCTTTTATGAAATAATCGGCCACAATCTCACGAATGCGGCTTTCATCTTCCACCAGAAGCACTGTTCTGATCATGGCCGACTCTCCTTTTTAGATTTCTGATGATAACATACCTATTCCATGTGTCGTTCATGTGTCCACACATGTTTTGGAATGCTCCCATGATATATACGATTAATATAAGCCAAAAGTTACTAGTTTTTATAAAAATTCGCATAAAAAAGAAGCCATCAACGAGCAAGCTCCTGCTCATTGACAGCCACTTGAATGAAATCGAAGTGTGTTATCCAGAATTGATGCGCTACTGTGCGCTCCCTGGCAACACTTAACGTTGTTGCTCCAGACGGTGTGCCACATGAAGTGTCGGACCAACAAAACGGTTCAGCGGGAATCCGCCGGCAATCGCTTTGGTCACGAAGGCTTTACCTTCACGAACAGCCTCTTTCACTGAAAGACCACGAGCCAATCCTGCGGTAATCGCCGCAGACGTTGTGCAGCCCGCACCATGAGTATATCCGGAGCCGACAACATCGGCTTCAAACCATTCGTAGTTGGTTCCATCATAGAGTAGATCCATTGCTTTACCCGGGCTAATGACACCTCTGTCCTTGATCAGAACATGTTTCGAGCCATGGGCATGAATTGCTGCTGCCGCTGCTTCCATTTGTTCCTTGGAGCGAATAGGTCCGCTCTTCGCCAGTTGGGATGCTTCGAACAGATTAGGTGTAACCAGATCAGCACCTGGCAACAGGAATTCGATCATCGCTTCCGTATTTTCCGGTTGCAGTACTTCGTCTGTACCTTTGCAGACCATTACCGGATCGATAACGATCTGTGGCAGACCGCTGCGGCGAATATGTTTTGCTACCAGTTCAATAATATCTACAGAACCGAGCATACCTGTCTTCATTGCATCGAAACCGATGCCGTCCAGAACCGTGCGAAGCTGCGCTTCAACCACATTTAATTCAACAGGAAAGACCTGGTGATCCCATGTTTCGGGCTCCATTGCCACAACCGTAGTAAGTACGGTCATGCCATACACACCCAGCTCCTGAAAAGTTTTCAAATCAGCTTGAATACCTGCACCGCCGCTCGTGTCCGAACCAGCTATTGTTAATGTTTTTGGAATCGTCATGGTAGTTGCATTCTCCTTCGTGTCTCAGTTGACATTATCCTATCCCTTGTACGAGCGGATGTCAATGGCATCTGAAGCCATACAGAGCATGGTTTTCCGAATGATTCAGTTCACATCTTTTGTCTCCAGACGAACCATGGACATCGAAGCAATCCATATCCCTATTGCTCCAAGGGTCAGAGGAATAATAATAAGAGAATGAATGGAAACTTCCGACCCGTTGAATCCGGAGCAGACAATCGAAACCAGCAAAATGGACGAGACCATTGTAGTTGTAACAGAATGCTTACGCATACCGAAGAATAGGGGAATGAGTGCCATACACGCAGCCGATAAAGAACTTATACTGTACTTCACCAGAAGTCCCAATATATCCCGATTCGTCAGTGATTCAGGAATGAAGGAGTAGAATTGATTAACAATCAACAATAGTGAGCCCATGAACAGATCGTTAACCATAATCATCACAAATGTAAAACCAAACACGATAATCAATTTGGCAGCGATGATTTTATGACGCTGGATGGGATAGGTGAACATGACGTTCATCGTTTTATTTCTATACTCACTGATCACCAGCTTGGATAATAAAGCTCCTGCAAATATGATAAAGGTCGCTCTCACAAACGTATCAATAATCATAAAGGCGGTCTGGTAATCGGCATAGGCATAATCTTCTGCTCCCACATCCACGAATCCAATCATGATCAGGAAAAGAAGAATGGCTATGCTGGCAATACCTGCACCTGCAAAATTACGTGCAAAACGGTGCTTCCGCATCTCAAGTCTGATTAGTTTAAGCAACGTCTTCATCCCCTTTCACAAGCTTCATGAAGTGTTCTTCCAGGGAATGAGCCCGTTTGGATATCGATTCGATCTCAATGCCGTGTTGGATCAGCTTGGTGTTCAGTTCTGATGGAATAATTCCCGGATCATAGATGCGTAACGTTTGGTCGTCAACCAGTTTATAATTACTCAAACCAAGCTGGTGTTCAATGACATAGGTCGCTTTGCGGATATCCACCGCCTGTAACTCGATGTACTCATTTTGACTTCCACGAATGCTCTCCATCGATACTTCCTCCACCAAACGACCGCCGCGAATGACACCAACTGTGTCCGCAATCTGCTCTATCTCGCCAAGAATGTGACTGGAGACCAACAGGGTAATGCGATACTCATTACTAAGGCGCTTGAACAAATCTCGCATCTCCCGGATCCCTACAGGGTCCAATCCGTTGATCGGTTCATCCAGAATGAGCAGTTCAGGTGTGGTTATAAGTGCACGAGCCAGTCCCAGCCTCTGCTTCATGCCCAAGGAGAAGTCTTTGACCGGTTTCTTGCCCGTATCCTTCAGCCCTACCATTTCCATCGTGTTGTCGATGATCTTTTTGTTGTGAAACCCCATGTATTCACAGTGAAGCTCCAGATTCTCGCGAGCAGACAGCCTATCGTAAAAAAAAGGATATTCAATTATGCTGCCCATTCGCTTCAGCACTTCATAGGAGGTCGGCGTTAGCTTCTCCCCAAACAGTTCTATCTCCCCTGTGGTTGGTTTGACGAGATTGGTGAGCATCTTCATGATGGTTGTTTTACCAGCACCATTCGGACCGAGGAATCCATAGATCTCACCTTGCTTGATATTCATATTGACGTTGGATACAACCTCCACCCCTTCATATACTTTGGTCACATCTATTGTTCGTGCGATATAATTCATCGTCCTTGTTCTCCTTTACGTCCCCTGTCCGGGTTCCTATATCTATATTGTAAAGAGAAAAGTCTTCTTTTTTATTAATCAAATCTTACAAAAACCTTAAGTCTGACCGGACACGCCAACGCAGGGTCTACCAAGCCTTTAAGGTAACCGAGAATACAGTCCGTTGATGTGGCACACTATGCAAGTGAATACTTCCACCCATCCGCTCAACTAGCCGTTTCGTAATGGTCAGACCCAGGCCACTGCCTTGATAGAGTCGATTGCGGGAATCCTCCAGTGTATACATGCGTTCAAACACACGGCTATGCTCGCTCTCAGGAATCCCTTTTCCCTGGTCCCAGATCTGTAGCGTCACAGGTCCACCTATCGCATGATCAAGTGAAAGCCCCAGTACCTTACCCTCTGCTCCATATTTCATTCCATTGGTAATGAGATTATCCAGCACACGGTCCAATGCTTCTTCATTCGCTTGCACGAAGATATCACCCGCAGGTATCTCCAGCTCCACATGCAATCCCAGATTCGTCAACATTTCATAAAAGGAAAGCATCTTCAACCGGCATAATTCACTTATATTCACTCGACTAAGCACTAGCTCCGTGTCTCCAGATTCCAGCTTCGCCAGATCAAAAAAGGAATGGATCAAACGCAGCACTTCCTGCGCCTTATCTTGTATTTTCTCCGTCATAATATTCCGTTCCTGATCGGTCAATGATGGGCTGTGCAGCAAGGTCTCGCTATAACCCAGCACAACGGTGAGTGGCGTTTTCAGATCATGCGAAATGTTGGAGAGCATATTACGCATCTCCTTCTCCTGGTTTGCATACCCTGCTTTGGCGCGGTGCGCATGATCCAGCAGCTGGTTCATGTCTTTCAGAAGCTGACTGACTTGGTCATCACTATTGAATACAAGCAAACGCTCAAAGGTGCCTTGATCCAAAATAGCGGATATTTTCTGATGAATATAGGACAGGTGTTGGGTGCGTTTCCGGAATTTCAACCACAATACAATGAAGGCAATGGACAGAATACCCGTCGTGATGGCAAAAATCAGTGTCATCCCTGCTCCGCCTCCAGCTTATATCCGATGCCCCAGAGTGTCTTGATATACTGGGGATCCGAAGGGTCCGCCTCCAGTTTCTCACGCAGACGACGCATATGTACGTTAATGATATTTTCGTCTCCATAATAGTGATCGTTCCAGACGGAAGCGTAGATCTGAGCCTTGGTGAACACTTTGCCAGGATGGGTAACCAACAGCTTCAGAATTCCAAATTCCTTGGATGTCAGCTTGACGGGTGTACCTTCACGTTCCACCTCGTACGTCTCCATGTCAACTACGAGTCCTCCAATGTGAATACGTTGATCTTTAGCCACTTCAGCCACAGGGGGAGTAGTATAATTGGCGCGGCGAATCGCGGCTTTGATGCGGGCAGTCAGTTCGATTAACGAGAAAGGTTTGCTCAAGTAATCATCTGCACCGAAGCCCAGACCTAACGCTTTGTCCACCTCCCCATCCTTCGCAGACAGAATGAGCACAGGTACCAGACTGACTGCCCGAATGGTTTGCAGCACATCCATCCCACTTTTGCGGGGCAGCATCAGATCCAGAATAACCAGATCATACCCGGGTTGTGACTGGCTGAACTGACGTTCTGCCTCTAAGCCGTCATATGCATAAGTGACGTCGTAGCCCTCTTTTTCCAAGTACGGCCCGACCATCTCACTAATTGAACGATCATCTTCAACAAGCAACAAGCGGTGACTTAACACATGTTTCCCTCCAACATGAACAGTTTTCTTTATTACCTCACAGTTTGTTTGAATTGGCAATGACATACGAAAAAACCTGACAGGATCACCACTTTGACATCAAGTGTATTTCCTACCAGGTCTATGAGAGTTTATAGATGAATGCTGTGCGTCTAATCTCTGTATCCGTTCTCGCTGTGTATCCAGCACAGTCCAATGGTTCCTGCACCTGCATGGATACTCACCACAGGGATAAACGGCATGATTTCGGTCTTTAATCTAGGCAGCAGAGCTGCAATTTGTTTTTTGATTGTAACGGCTTCTTCCTGATTGTTCGCATGCATAATGCACACATGCTTTACTTTCTCCATATCCAGCTTAAGCATATCCAGCATGCGCTCTTTTGTCCGCTTGAACGTGCGAATTTTCTCATTCACAACCACTTTGCCCTCTTCAAATCGAAGCAGCAGATGGATCTTGAGCAGTTGACTGATGATCAGCTGTGTGCCCGACACCCGGCCACTGCGGTGAAGATGCTGAAGACTGGCCGGAATGAGGTAAAAGGACATGTTATCAATCATCTGTTCAATGTTTACTTTGATCTCGGCAGCTGAACATCCCTGCTTCTGCCATTCCAGTCCTTGCATAATCATCTCACGGTGAGGATAGGCACCTGCCTTCGAATCAATTGCGGTCACCGTCACTCCTGCAATCTCTGCAGCCTGCATGGACGTATGCAGCGTTCCGCTAAGCTCTGTAGAGCAATGAATCGTAATAATCTCATCGTACTTGTCTTTGAGCGACTCATACAGTTCAATGAATTCGCCAATGGGTGGCTGCGAACTGCTCGCACGTGAAGCCTCCGCAAGTTTCTCATAGAACATTTCAGATGTAATGTCATCGGTTTCCCGGTAACATTCCTCTCCAAATACGATGCGCAGCGGTACGATGTAGATATGATTTTGCTCCGCAAAAACGGGATCCAGTGTACTGGTACTATCGGTGACCCATGCAATTTTCTTCATGACATCCTTCTCTCTTGCCGGATTGTTCGTTCTGTATCCTCAATCGTCAAGCACAAGCCCGGCGGTTTATTTAAAATTTGAATATTTCACATTGTAAACGTTTGCGATACTACCTCTCAATTATAAATGAACGGACAGACCGTTGTCTTGTGGCGCAATCATGAACACCCCTGTTAATACCATTATTAGCTAAAAAAATGTCTTGCCTGTGAAGGAATAAATTGGTATGCTGTTGTCCTTCTCTCTTTTTCGCCTTGACTGAAGTGAACGGAAACGCCGTTCAATCCACTTATCGGAGGTGTCACATGCTTTATTTCACTCTGGCTTCCAAAGCCTACTCCCGGAATCTGCAATACCGCGGGGCACACATGGTACATAACTTGGCAAGCGCCATGTTTGGTTACATGTATGCCTGCCTCTGGATCGGCATCGGGGCCGACCATACTCTCGGAGAATATGGGACACAGGGAATGATCAGTTACATTGCGTTCACGCAATCCTCTCTCTGGATCTCGGGTTTTCTCACGAACGGATTGGGTATTCCCTTATCCGTCAGGACAGGGCAGATCGCACTGGATCTGATGAGGCCTGTTCATCTGTTCACCCACCTGATGGCACGCGAATGGGGGCAGATTGCCTACCAGTTCGTGTACAAAAGTATTCCGATCTACCTGCTCTTCTCCATTGTCTTTTCCCTGCATTGGCCCTCAGACGTTTCAACACTATTCTATGCCGCACTTGGTCTTGCCGGCGCCGCATACTTATCCATCTGTATGAACTACATCATTGGTGCCACGTCGATGTGGACCACGGAGTCCTCTTGGCTTCACTGGGGCAATCACGCGATGATGAATCTGCTGGCTGGTTTTTTCATTCCGCTGGAATGGCTACCGAACTGGCTTGAACAACTTGCCTGGATATCATCCTACCCTTTCCTGCTCTATGTACCTACCCGAATCTATCTTGGTTTCGAAGATGGCTCCTTGTTATGGGGAACCTTGCTTTGGTGTGTCTTTATGACGTTGATCTGTCTTGCGATTACCCAAGTGTTACGTCGTAAAGTGGAGGTACAAGGCGGATGAAGCGAACTTCCTGGTTCAATTTATATAAAATGCTCATTCGAACAAGCATCCGCAGTCGGATGCAATACAAGTTCAATTTCATCATGGCGTCCGTACTGGCCGCTTTAATTCAGATCTCCGAGTTTCTGATGGTTGCTCTCGTGCTGCACAAATTCGGAGCAATTAAAGGCTGGTCCCTCCATGAGATCGGTTATCTCTTTGCCATCATGACGTTATCCAAAACACTGTATCGAACGTTCGGAAACGAAGTTCATCATCTGGAAAAATATCTGGTTAATGGTGAGCTTGATCAACTGTTAACACGTCCCATGCCCGTATTGCTAGCACTGCTGCCGCAAAACTTCCGCATCATGGCTGGGGAAGTCCTGCAAGGCGGGTTCATTCTCTGCTGGTCAGTGGCAGGCATGATGCATAGCGGACAGATTGGCTGGATCGCCATTCCCTTCTCCCTGCTCATTATTCTGACGGGCGCAGTCATTCTCTTTTCCATCGGACTTGCTACCGCCACACTCGGATTCTGGACCACACGTATCGAGGAATTACAGACGATCACTGAGGATGCAGCACGAACAGCTGCCCAATATCCGCTAACGTTATATCCCAAATGGATGTCTGGCATTCTGCTAACGGTGATTCCGGTAGGATTCGTCAACTACATTCCGTCACTTTACCTGTTACGGGGTGAAGGAGGAGCGTGGATTCTTGTTGCTGTTGCGGCGGTTGCCGTACTGAGTTTGGCTGCAAGTCTGCGTTTCTGGCAATTCGGCATGACCAAATATCAAAGTGCAGGTAGCTAAGGAGGCGTAACGAATCATGAACATGATCACAGCAAGGCATCTGCAAAAGGAATTCAAAACTCCTGTTATTCGCGAAGGACGTTTCTCCGGTCTACGTACGTTATTTTCACGTGAGTATGTGTCCAAGGAAGCGGTACGCGATATCAGTTTTGATATCGGTCCAGGGGAGTTTGTGGGTTACATCGGTCCGAACGGGGCTGGCAAGTCTACCACGATCAAAATGCTGACAGGTATTCTGCACCCAACCTCGGGTGAGGTAAGGCTTGACGGTATGAACCCGCATCAGGACAGGCGCAGGACCGTTGGTCGACTGGGCGTTGTGTTTGGACAGCGCAGTCAGCTCTGGTGGGATCTGCCCGTGAAAGATTCATATGATATTCTGGCCGAGATGTACGGCGTTCGTGCCGAGGATAAAAAGAAACGGCTGTCCCAGTTCGCCGAGCTGCTGGACCTCGAATCGTTCTGGGCCACGCCTGTCCGCAAGCTCTCGCTTGGACAGCGCATGCGTGCGGATCTCGCAGCTTCCATGCTGCATGATCCCGAACTGCTTTTTCTCGATGAACCAACGATTGGACTGGATGTGAACGCAAAGCGGAACATTCGTCAATTTCTACGTACATTAAATGAATCGTTTGGCAAAACGATTTTGCTTACCACACATGACATGGACGACATTGAGCAGTTATGCAGCCGGGTCATGGTGATTAACCATGGTCAACTGACATATGACGGCACGATCTCGTCACTTCGCGAAACCATCGGACTACCTACGCTGATTCGGGTAACGTTCCGAGGAGCGTTTCATATCCCGGATGTTGTGTCGTCCGCGATACATATTACTGGAATGGAAGGACAGATTGTCACCGTCGAAGTGAACCGGAAGGAATGGAGCACAATGGACATTCTGAAACAGTTGGAGCACTGGGGTGAGATTGAAGATGTAGAGATGAAAGAACCCGATTTTGAAGATATCATTCATCGGGTATATTAGTCGGCCCATTTTGTGAGGAAATAGGATGAAGACCTGTTCTTACGCCGTTACATGAAAGAGGGACATGGCGTACTGTAATAACGGAGGTGAAGTGTCATGCTTGTGACCAAACATGTCCTTCTAGCATCCACCGTACACGCTACTCCCTACTTCATTGTACGTGGCATGATGCCGGGACCCGTGATGTTCATTACATCCGGGGTTCACGGGAATGAAACGGCGAGTATGGCCGCTGCGCAAAAACTCGCAGATGATATTGCGACAGGTCGTCACGCCATTCAGCGAGGGCTGTTAATTATCGTGCCACGCGTGAACCAGCAAGCCTACGCTAAGAAAATCAGAGGCAAGCCAGATCTGAATCGTACGTTTCCACGTCGTATGTCAGGCAAGGCCAAGCATCCGCTCGCTGCGGCAGTTTTTCAGCTGGCGCGTGAACATCGGGCCGACTGGTGGCTTGATCTGCATGAAGCTAACGGCCTGTCACAGCTTAGTTCACGGGTGCTTGGACAGACGTTGATCACTAATCCCGGCAGTGGGACGATTCCAGCTTGCAGAAGAGTTATCGAACGGATGAATCGGTCGATTGCCATTCATGATCGTCATTTTAACCTCAAGCAGCATGAATTGCCGGGATCTGCCCGTACAGCGGCTTCAAGACTATTACAAGCCCGTTCCGTCACAGTGGAGACCTGTTGGAGTCTGAAACGCTCGACCCGTATCAAGTATCAGACGAAGATTGTGCACCATTTTCTGCGTGAAGCGGGTATGTCATGATCAAGACTATTAAGATAGAACGAAAAAAAACCTCCAACAGAGAGCGCCGAAGTACATCCTCAGGTGATCTCTATTGGAGGTGTTTTTTTATCTCTGCATCATGGCTTCCAGTATTTTATTACCCACGGGATCCAGCGGCATGAGTGGATAAAGGTCTTTTTTAGTTATAAACTTGAATATCGCATCCAGATACTCATCCACAATTGAGGCTGATCCAAAACAATAATTGGACAATAATACGATGCCTATACCCTGTTCCTTGTTTAAGGCTAAATAACTGCTAAAACCAAATGTCCCCCCGTTATGCCAGAGAATATTCTGATCTAAGAGCTTATCCTTATGCCATCCTAAATATAAATCCGAATCTCCAATCATTATAGGAACATGACTTTTTTGTATTGCAGAGGCTACCGGATGATCATCATTAAGGTTGGCCTGAACAAATAAACTCATATCGTGAACAGATGACTTGATCGCCCCAGCCCCTGCATGTACACTAAGATCCCAGTGAGGCATCTTTTTCCCCGTTGACGTATGTCCATCTACAAATCTGCCATTCTGTTCTGCATTCAGCATAGCTGCTGTCTCCGTCATGTTTAATGGACCTGTGATATATTTTTTCAGCAGATCGTCATATGTACTGCCTGATACTTTACATAGGATATAGCCCAGTAAGCCCACGCCGGTATTGGAATACTCAAATGAACCCATCTGATCCGCAAAGTCAGCATCCGATAAAAAAGCAAGTAAATCATCCTCGGTATAATCTGAATACGGATTCAATCGGTTTTTCGTGGGGTTCAGATTTGTGGCAAGTCTAGGTAATCCAGAGGTATGCGTAGCAAGACTTTTTAAGGTAACCTTATTCAAATAATCGTTTTTGCCATTGTGTATGTACTTGCCAACCGTGTCATCAGTGGAAAGCTGCTGTTGACGTTCCAATTCTAACAGAAGGATCGATGTAAAAACTTTGCTTACAGAGCCGATTTCGAACAATCTGTGTTCGGGAGAAGCCACGCTCTTCTTTTTGGGATTGCCCAATGAATGATATTCGATAACTCCCTTTGTAATAACGCCAATCTCAAGATGCAGATGTTTCTTTCCTTTGATGTAATCGGATACAAAACCTTGCAAATCCCTCATAGAAAATGTTACTCCTTTTGTGGTGTGAGTTTCATTATTGAAATTATTGAAATCACGTTAAACACCATTATGTATTGGCAAACTACACTATGTATTCTTTCTAAATCTCCGATTCCCTGCTCGTTAGTCAACTCCTGTTTTCTGCTAAACAGGAAAAGAGCCGCTATTACGGCTCTTTCTTTTGCACCCTGAACGATTGAATATAATTGTCGATATCGTCCTCCGGTGTATGCAACAGTCGTGCCAGATTAATCTGCAGCTGTTCCAGATGGTCAATATGCTTCTGAATGTCAGTGATGCGTTCGCGTACAAGGGTTTTTAACGTTTCCTTTTCCATGTCTTCCTGACTGAGTAACTGTAACGTATCCTGTATTTCCTTTAGAGAGTAACCCAGCGACTGGGCATCCTTAATAAATTTAATCTTCACCAAATAATCCTCAGTATACACCCGGTATCCGTTGGAGGAACGACCGGGAGCGGGCAGAATCCCGCTGTCCTCATAATAACGGAGGGTTGCCATACTTACACCGGTACGCTTAGCCAGCTCTCCTCTTGTCATGGTTTCCATAGATACCCTCCATCCTTCTGCTGGGTTATTCCGCTTTTTGGTGACGTAGCTTGGTATACTTGGTATCATAAGTGGCCTCAGGGAATTTAGATGAAGGGCCTTGCAACAACGGCTGCTCCTCCCCCTTCAAATAATGATCAAAGAAGGCCAGCGTATAGGATCTGGTAATATCCACATTATGTTCTGGCGTCATACCTCTGGCAAACATTTTTGGTGAAATTAACGAAATATCCGTAAAGCTTTGATGAAATAAATTCTCCACTGTCAGATAATAGGTATCATTAAGACTGTTTGACATCACCCGATCCAAATCAGGCTCAAACTCGGGATAAAATACTTTATCCTTGGCAGTGGCGTCCGGGTCCAGACTTTTGGCTGTCCCACCCGACATGATATACATAAACGGCTGTTTCAAGGCTGTTGTGGATACTTTACCCCAGAAACCGCCTTCCAAACTAAGTCCTGCTTTGAAACGGTCATCCTGAGCCAGCGCTTCCGCCGTGGTTGCACCGCCGTAGGAGTGACCAAAGATACCGACAGAATCCAGATCAAGCTTGCCTTCGAGCAATTGATTCGGATCATATGAATTCCACTGTGTGAGAGTGTCCAGTACAAAGCTTGCATCCTCTGCACGAATACCTATACCTTTTATATTATATTGATATAGTTCTTTGGAGGTTGGGAAGTCAGGGTCCGGCTGATAAGAAGCGACATCGCCATCCGAGAATGTAACTTGTGCAGATGTATACGGATGGTCGATACCAACCACAATGTAGCCGTTGCTCACAAGTTCCTCAATCGCGGTCATACTTTGAAAGCGAGTAGAACGTATCCCTGGTGAAAACAGTAAAACAGGATACTTGCTCTGTGCGGCAGATACCTCGGCACCTTTAACAACATGCGTCGGAATCGTGTCAAGGTAACTGAATACCACTGGTGGAATACCAAATACCAGGCTGATCGCCTCTCCCAATTCGGCAGGATAATGCTCTAGCGGCAATCCTTTGGCTGTTTCCTGATCTACAGGATACCAGACATTGATCATGAGTTCCCGCTTGTCGCCCGGTTCAACCGATTTCGTTTCTTCCCGGGAATCATCCGTTAACTGCTGCGAAAAGGTTCCTATGGCAAATGAACCCGTCGATTCGGGCATCGTGAATGCAGGGAATAACGACGTCAACACCATTGTACCTGCACTAAGAGCCAGCACCAGAATGGATGCCAAAATGGTTTTGAACCACGATCGACGTTTCTGTTTCTGTGTATTCTGAATATTGCGCCGTGACTTCCATAATTGAACGGACAATACAATCAGTAAAACAAAGGCCACGATATAGGTAGGCATCAACTGCAAACGAAAATGATCCATTCCCCCATGCAAAAGGATAGCCAGTGCCAGTGCCGACAACGTACCGCCCCCCACTACCCGATGTTTGGGAGCCACCCAAATAACCACTGCGCTAATAACTGTCACGATTACCAAAATCCATTCTAAAATTCTCATTATTCAGCCTCCAATATTTCTTGATAAAAAAAGAATAAACCTTGAAGCATACTTCAAGGTCAAGGCTGTATTTTAGAAAAGATTTTATCGAGGAATTCGTAAATCCCATTTCCGAAGTTCGGTCAACGTGCACGTTCCGGACGAGAAAGCCTTAATACCTGTTGAGTTCGGCCCAGGATAGATCCGTCCTGTCATCACTTGCTCCCCCTGCTGAATGAACACCTCAATGGAGCTGACATCCATAAAGATATGAAGTTCCAGTTTCCCGTCAAGCAGTTCCACTGTTGCAGCTCGTTCTCCGCCCGGCCCTTGTCCGGCCTGCTCGCGATTCAAGCATAAACGCCGCTGCTCTACATCATAGGAAATCACGGTTTCTTCATCCTCACCCGTGCGCAGCTTTAACCCAAAGTGTTGTGCCTGTTCCGCTTCGAATACAGCATACAGTTCGTAACGGTCTCCACTGATTCCAAGATCAAAATCATGTTCATCACCATTTAAATGTATACCATACTGCTCGTTGCCTTCCGACCTGTACTGTATAAGTTCGGGAAGTGGCTGGAATATCAAGCGTTCTCCCCTACGAATTAGTTGTCTCGGCAAAGTCATTGCTCCAGCCCACGCATGGGACTGTTGTGTCGGGATTTCCGTTTCCCACGTATCCATCCAGGCCACCATGATTCGTCTTCCCTGTGCATCAACCATCGTCTGAGGTGCGTAAAAGTCGAAGCCACAGTCCAGCGGAACGTACTGCTCGTACTTCAACACACCCCGGTCTTCATCCAGCGATCCCATCATATAAACGGTCGAATGTAAGTTGCGATAGTTGTCTCCCTGTGCAGGCATGCGCTGCGGAGACATGATCAGAATATCTCGGCCATCAAGTGTGAACAGATCGGGACATTCCCAATTGTCACCAAGCGTCCCGTCACTCTGGGCCATAATGTTGACATAACTCCAATCCAGCAAGTCCGTTGAACGGTATAACAGAATGACACCTTTGCCAGCAGCATCATTTGATCCAAGTACACAATAGTACACACTGTTTCGTTCAAACACTTTCGGATCACGGAAGTCCTTCGGACTGGTATGCTCTGGGATCTGATCCAGCCGAATGACCGGATTCATCGCGCTTTTGACAAAATCAATCCCATTGTCCGAGACAGCGATATTCTGTGTCTGTAAGTAATCGTTATCCTTGTCGGGTCCAGTCACGACATGTCCCGTGTACATCAGCACCAACTTGCCATCCTGCACGATTGCACTGCCGGAGAAACAGCCTCCACTGTCGTAGCTCTGATCAGGTGCCAGTGCAACAGGCAGATAAGACCATGTAACCAAATCACGGCTCACCGCATGGCCCCAGTGCATCGGCCCCCATACCGGTTCGTAGGGATAATGCTGATAGAACATATGATACATCCCATTGAAGTATATGAAGCCGTTGGGATCATTCATCCAGCCCACCTCTGGCATCAAATGATAGGCCATTCGATAGGTTGGATCAACCTGGTGTCGATGCGCCTTGATATATGCGTTCGCCCGGGCGAGTGTATAACTCTCCTTCGTTTGAGCCGAAGAACTCGTCAGTCCAAGGTCTGTCTCTTGCCTTGTGTCTATTTCCTGCTTCTCGTGTCGTTCCTGGTTCATATGTCCTTCACTCCTGTCTCTCTCTATATCACCCGACTGAACTTATTTGATTGCCCCTTGCATGACCCCCTGAATAATGTACTTCTGCGCAAACAGATAAACGATCAGGACAGGTAGCAGGGTCAACACCAGACCAGCCATCAATGGACCGTAATCCACTGTATATGTCCCATAAAAATAAAACGTGGACAACGGCAGCGTACGCTGCTCGGATGAAGTCAGTACTAGAGAAGGCAGCAAAAAATCATTCCATATCCACAATACATTCAGCACGCTAATCGTTACGGTTGTTGGCAGTAACACTGGCAGTACGATACGGAAAAAGGTCTGCACTCTGCCGCAGCCATCCATTAGAGCCGCTTCTTCAAGCTCCAGGGGAATACTTTTGATAAAGCCATGGTAGATAAATACGGCGAGCGGACTGCCAAAGCCAATATACATGTAGATCAGCGACCACTTGTTATCCAGCAGGCTGAGCGAGCCGTATATTTTAACCAATGGAATCATAATGGCCTGGAACGGAATAATCATCGCAGCTACCATCAGGAAAAAGAGATACTGATTCACCTTGCTTTTGTGACGAACAAAGTAATGGGCTGTCATCGCCGCAAAAAGAGCAATCAGTAATACACCTGCAATGGTAATGAGCAACGAATTGCTGAATGCGGATACATATCCCATTTTGTCAAACGCATTGACGTAATTATCGAATTGAAAGGAGCTTGGCAAGCCCAGCGGATCGGAGGTAATTGCCTGGTTAGCCTTGAACGAATTGACGATTAGAAGCACAAACGGAAATACAAACAAAATCATCACAATGATTAATGCAATAAACTTCATCCAGTTGAGAATGCGCGATTGTCCAGCCATCATGCCTCGACCTCCAGTTTTTTGCTGAAATAGACCTGGAGCAATGTAATGGCGGCTACAAGGATAAACAGAACAAAGGCTTCTGCCTGACCCAATCCGTAGTCACGAGCAAGAAAGGCCTGCTCATAAACATGCATGGATACCATCTCTGTGCTCTTGAAGGGCCCGCCACTGGTCAAAGAGACGTTCAGATCATACACCATGAATCCCCGTTGCAGTGACAAAAAGATGCATACAATAAACGAAGGAACCATCAGTGGCAATACAATGCGCGCCAGCATTTTGCGATTACTTGCCCCATCAATACTGGCTGCCTCCATAACATCCTTCGGCACATTCATCAGTCCTGCAATGTAGATAACCATCATATAACCGGCATACTGCCAAACGGTCAACACAACGAGAGCCCAGAACGCTTTATCCGGATCAGCTAACCAAGAGGTGGAGAACAGCGTGAGATTCATTTTTTGTCCTGCAAAGACGAGTACCTGATTAAAAATAAACTGCCAGATGAAACCAAGCACGATTCCACCCACCAGATTTGGCAGGAAAAATCCAGCCCGAAACCAGCCCTGTGCCTTCATTCCCCGAGTTACAACGTAAGCGAGCAGGAAGGCAACCGCATTGGTCAGCACAACGGTAATAAATACGTACTCCAGCGTCATCCCAAATGATTTCCAGAACACGGTGTCCTTGAACACACCGATGTAATTATCCCAGCCAACAAAGTTTTGATCGATGGCAATGCCATCCCAGTTCGTAAACGTCAAATAAATACCATACAAAAATGGAATAATCATCACCGTAGCAAACGCAAATAATGTCGGGCCAGTAAAGATCAGGCGGGTGCGCAGACGTGTCCATAATCCTTTTTCGGTCAGCATTGTCAACCTCCACTCTATCCAAATGATTAGCCTGGCGGTTATACCGGAAACAAGTCGAACAGACCTCGTGTGGAAGCTGTATGTTCACCATCTCCGGCGTACCGCAAGTCTCTCTCTATGTGCTGCACAGGGCTATGATTAATTCCTTTATTTCACGTTGCTCCAGTATGCCTGAATTTCACTGGCAAGTCCGGCACGGTCAATGACGTCAGCCAAATATTTCTGCATGGATGCACCCAGTTTGGACCAGTGATCCGCAGGAAGTGTGCTCATTGATTCCTCGATTTTGCCTGCCTTGATGTATTCACTAATGGATTTGCCAAGTGGATCGGTTGGCTCCAATGTAATGTTGCTGAATGCCGGAATAATACTGGCTTGATTCACCAGGAAATCCTGACCTTTTTCGTTATAAACGATCCAGTCCAAAAATTTCTTCGCTGCTTCCTGCTGCGCTGGTGTGCTCTTTTCCTTATCCAGCAATATTCGTTTGGATACGGCAGCAGAGATTTGCGTATTACCGAAATCATCTGGATTATTGCTCACAGGTACCGGGAGGAAGCCATATTTTCCATCTGCTGTATCAAAGCTTGAAATTTGTGGCCATGCCCAGTTGCCCTGGAACCAGATACCTACCTCACCCTTGCCAAGCACTTCAGGTCCACGCTCATAGGTTCCGGACAGTGGAGAAGCCTTGTCAATATTGTAGGTTTTCATCAGATCAAATGTATCTAACAAGCCATTAAACACGGCATTGGAAGCAAGGTCCACTTGACCTGCCTTCAGATCAGTAATGAATTGATCCACCTTCGCACGGTCTGAAGACTGCCCACCATATGCAAGCCCCAGATAATGCGCACCAAGCGACCAATCCATCGGAGATACAATCAAAGGTGATTTTCCAGTAGCAGCGATCTTTTGGAACAACTCATCAAGCTGTGCAGTGGTCTGTACAGACTTTGGATCGAATGTCCCACCTACCGCCTGATCCAAGACATTCTGGTTATAGATGAATCCATATCCTTCAATAGAGAACGGGAAGGCATAATTTTTGCCATCAAACGTTGTAGCCGCTGTGCTATTCTCCACAGCATCCTTCATCCAAGACTCGGATGTGAGGTCCAGAACACGATCTTTGAATTTCTCGACATCCCCTGTATCCAGCATCATCATCGTTGTAGGGCTGCCAGAGGCATACAAAGCAGACGCTTTTTCAAACGGAGACTGTCCACTGCCTACAGGTACAATTTCAAGTGTTATATTTGGATTTTCGGCATGAAAGTCTTTAGCCGCTTGTTCCAACTGACTGTTAATTTCCGACTTTGAATTAAGCAAGGTGATTTTGACACTCTCACTGTTGCTACCCTCTGAGGAGGAGTTGGACTCCGTCGCTGCTTTACCTCCACATGCCGACAATACAAGCATCATAATCAATGACAATACCGATAATTTCATCCATCTCTGTTCTCTTTTCATCTTGTTATGGCCCCCGATCAATAGTTTAAAAGGAAACGCTTACAAATCGAATTATAATGTCAAAGGTTTGACATGTCAATCGTTTGACATACCATTCAAAAAAAATTTCTACGACTTCATTTTTCCGTTGCAAAAGGACGAATATGAAAAAACGACCTGTATCAGGTCGTCTCTCTCTCCACGATGGTAACCGGCAAAATATGCTCCATTCCGATCTTCTCTTCCGCGAGTTGGCGCCGAATCAGATCAATCGCCAGCTTAGCCATGGCCTCCACCGGCTGCCTGATCGTTGTTATGCCAGGCATCGTATACGCTGCCGCACGACTGTCATCATAACCTATAATAGCGATATCGTCGGGTACCTTGCGCCCACCTAACACGATCTGCTTCAGCGCATGCACCGCCATCAGATCACTCGTTACAAAGAGACCGTCCACCTCCGGGTGCTGTACAAGCAGCTTATCCACCAATTCTGTATACTGATGCTGATCAAACACATTCAGATCGGTTTCATGAATCATGACCGGTTTGACTCCATGAGCCTGCAAGGTATCAACGAAACCTGTCGTCCGGCGATTGGACAGCATTTGCAATTCCAAATTACCGCAGATATGTGCCAAATGTCGTCTGTTCTTCGAGAGCAGCAATTCAGCAGCCATAACCCCTCCCTGATAGTTATCAGATGAGATAAACGGGATGTCTTCACCGATCTTACGATCAAAGGTCACGATTGGGGAATGCAGATTCATATACTCATCAACTTCCAGTGTATGACTTCCCATAATAATGCCATCCACGCGATTACCCTTAAGCATTTCCACATATTCACGCTCTTTGGAAGGGTCCATGTGGGAATTGCATAACATAATTTTAAATCCATTCTGGTAAGCATGATACTCAACATAGCTAGCCAGTTCTCCAAAAAACGGATGGGATACATCGGGAATAATCAAGCCTATTACATTTGATTGCTTACGCAGAAGAGAACGGGCAATTTCATTGGGTCGATAGTTCAGTTCGTCCATGGTTTGATACACTTTGTCCCGAGTCTTCTGACTGATATATCCCCGGTTGTTTAATACACGCGAGACGGTAGTTACAGAAACTCCTGCCCTGAGTGCAACATCATGAATAGTTGCCATAACAGCCTCTTTTCCTACAACATTCTTCATACCTTTAACATTATAAACCTATTGCTAAACCTGAACCAAAGCCTTGGTACCCGCCTGCTGCTTCATTCCGCTACAATTCTCGCTCTCGGCATGCTATGCATAGCTCCGTGCGTAACATGGACCTGTACCACATACGTACCTGGTTCTTCAAAGGTATGCTGGATTTCATACTGCCCTTCCTCTGCCTCCTTGGCAGTTATAGCCCCCTGATTCTCCAGTTCGTCCGCTGTCATCATACCTTGCTCCGGAGATACAGAAGGCGGATCATCAAGCTCATTCCAGATCTGAAATTGCACATGGTCAGCATGACTTAACGGTGCATCTCCCTGTGTAAGCTTCACCTGCAACCGTGTTGGTTCATGAAGAGAAGCTTTCTCTGGAACGTCAAGTTTCACTTTGATCATCTCCGGCATCTCGCCCGATTGTGACTGTTCTTCATAAGAGCATCCCACCGTCAGGAGGAGCAGAATAACGAAGGGCATGAACCAACGAGCTTGTCCGCTCATCACCATCTATCCTTTCTTATTAAGAAGATTTTGGTGTTTTGCCGATACCCCATAGCATCACGATGATGATAATAAAGGCGATCAGTGCCAGTAATGGAATCGTGATGAAACCAAACCAGTTCAAATAGTCGGTATAACATGGAACCTTACCGCACGCGACGGCATTACCTGTAGCCGAAAAAATACGCTGGATCGTTACATGATACAACGAAATGCCACCACCGACGAAACTAAGTGGGAGTACGTATTTGGTGATACCCACGTCATCCTTAAAGTAGGCAATGCCCAGCAAAATCGTTAGTGGATACATGAATATGCGCTGGTACCAGCACAGATCACATGGAAGAAAGCCCTTGATCTCACTGAAATAGAGACTCCCCCCTGTTGCGATAACGGAAACGGCCCAAGCGACAAATAACCGGGTATCCACATTTCTCGCTGGGCGCTCCGATTTTGATGATGTACTCATTCCTCTGTCCCCCTCTTCATTTTGCTTATACCAAATTATCATACATCATTCTAGACTCCATCGGCTATTCAAGCTGTTATGTAGGTCATTACTCGATGATTATACCAAATATTTGAACTTTTGGGTGAATACAAAAAAGCTGCCGTATGGGGCAGCTCTTTTGTTTGATTCATATGAAAACTTTATATTACATCGATTTAGTCAGCGTAATGGAACCATCTTTTTGTGCCCATTTCACGTCCCAGTTCAGAAGTTCAGCAATGAAGCGCAGAGGAACTTGCGTACGTCCATCTTTGTTTACAAATACAGTTGCACCCACATTTTTCTTCACGCCGTTTACTTCCATAACGTTGTTGTTCACCCAGAATTCAAGGGTATCATCGCCAGCCATTACCGTTACTTGTTGTGCTTTTTTGTCCCATTTCACCGTTGCACCGATACCTTCACTCAGGAAACGCAATGGAATGTATGTTGTGTTTTTCCAAAGCACTGGTGTGGTATCCATGTTGGTTGTTTTATCGTTAATTTTCAGCATTTTGCTGTTCAGTTGCATCCACACCGTTGTCATATCTGGCGCTGGTGCTGGTGTTGCTGGCTCTTGGAATTTGTCGTTGAATTGAGTCACGATGGCGTTACCCAGAGCTTGACCTACACCAAACATCACTTTGAAGCCTTCACGATTTGTTGTGTAAGAAGCATCATAGTTACCTGCTGCATATTGATTCAATACGTTTTGTACTTGATTTTCATGCGTTGTCAGCGCTTGTTGTCCTGCTGCTTTTGGCAGATTGCCAGCTGTTGCTGAATCCAGGAATGTAGCAAATTCTGTTGTAAATCCATCAATACGTTTCTCTACTGCTGCACGAGCCGCAGCATCGTTGTTTTTAACAGCTTTTACATAGTCGCTTTGTGCGTTAACGTGGTTCGTTACCCAAATTTTCTCGAAAGCATTGGCACCATCGTTACCGTAAACGGAAGCAATTGCTGCTTTGAAGTCAGCTGTGTTTCCAGCTTCAGTTGTAATCAGTGCGTTGGAAGCGGCTGTACGTCCATCAAATTGCTCTTGCATTTGCAGAGCCGAAAGCGCAAAGTGTTCGGAAGCCAAGTGGTTGAGTGCAGATCTCAGATCAGCTGCTTTTGTATCTGCTTTGGTATTTTCGAATTTCTCAGGCATTTGTGTAGTAATCGCTGTGGAGAGTGCTTTACTTACGTCGAACATTTCTTTGAAGCCTTCACGGTAAGCCTTGTATGCATCAGCGTAATCTCCAGCTACATACTCATCAAATACTTTTTGCACGAGATCTTCATGCACTTGCAGAGCCTGTTTAGCTGCTGCTTTTGGCAACTTGCCTTCGGTTGCTGTGCTCAGGAATGTGGAGAACTCATCCACGAAACCGTTGATGTTTGCCTGTGCTTGTTTGATTCCAGCCTGGTTGCCCATTTTGGTTGCTTTCACCAGATCATCTGTGTATTTGTTATGAGCGCGGAAGATGCGTTCGAATTCTTTGGCACCTGCGTCACCATATAGGGAAGCGATTGCTGGTTGCATATCCAGTGCATTCTGGTCGAGTGCTTTGTAGGCTGCATCTGCATCTTTTGCTCCGTCATATGCTTTGGCCATTGCCGTTACGGCGAGTGCAAAGTGCTCGGACAACAGGTGGTCCAGGTTTGCTCTCAGGTCAGCCGCAGGTGTGTTCACGGATGCTTTCATCATGGTCATTGGTGTCTGTGGTGCGGCAGCTGCTCCAGCGATCCCCGGCATCAACAGTGTCAAGCTAAGTACAGGTGCGATAAACTTCTTCATTTTCATTTTCATTACGTGTTCACTCCTCGATTATGTTGTGTGTATAATTTCTTTCCTCGTCGTCGTCTTCATAGGGTGTAACGCAGGGTTCTCTATTCTGGATCACTCTGTGGGCAAAAAAAGTTCACAGCTTTCAGTGAAGAAAGCTGCGAACTCCTGTTGTATCAAGGTTTTTTTGAATTAAAAAAATATAAAATTGTAGTGATCTTTCCGATCCAAGACCACATACATACTGTAATATAGATACTTCATTTTCCTTTATTTCTCAACTAAAGCTTACATCAAAGGTTATCCTGAAGTACAATAAAGACATATCATATTATTCGCGAAGGAGGTCCATTCATGACCTGGTTGCCTTATGTTTTAATTGTGGGTATCGCCTTGTTTGGAGGTATTGCTACCATGATCATCGGAAATTCCAAAGCCAATCAGACCAGCAACCCCGAATATGACCGCCGCACAAAGCAAAACCTTAGCAAACTTTCCTATGTATACGTTGGTGCGATTGTACTTGGTTTTGGCGGACTAATCCTCTATCTTTTTAACTAAAATGTTTCGATTCGGCAAAGAATACGTTCAACACACCAAGCAGCTTCCGTTTTCGTTCTACATTCTCCGTTTATATACACATGTTTACAAGTTGGAGATAATTCAGAATTATTCTGGATATGTTCGGGGTTTAATATAAAGCCATAAGGGACAGCGAGCCCATTAAACAAAACTAACCCCCAACTTGAAGGAGAGATATATGATGAAAAAAAACATGAAGAAATCCGTAGCAACGATGATGGTACTGGGCATGACATTAACAGGAGCAACGGGTGTATTTGCCGGAACGCAACTGGAGAAAATCTCTGCATACCTTAACCATGGAATCAGCTTTAATGTCGATGGCGCGGCTTACTCACCAACGGATGGCAATGGCAACAAACTTGCGCCAATTACTTATAACAACTCTACTTATCTGCCCGTACGAGCGCTTGCCGATGCACTGCATGTGCCTGTATCCTATGACGGCAAAAAAGGACAGGTCATTATCGGCCAAGCAACAAGCAATCCATCAGCTTTGACAAATGTAACGTATAGCGCAGCACAAAAAGAGGCGATTCAAAAAGCTTTTGCACAATTCGATGGGTTCGAGACCGCTTATGCCCCTCAGCAGATGATCGCAGGTGACACGTTCAAAAGTGTAGGTGCGGGTGGCGACGGCGTCAGTTTTGTTTTCAACCATATGAAAGTGGATGTGTCTCCAAGAGATTATTCGGACGGTTATACGAGCAAAGACGTGAAACTGTCCAATGGTGTTATTGCCAAATGGTACACACCAGATCAAACGGGCATGCTCACATTCCAACTGGATGATCGCTACGTTACCCTTAGCTCCCCGGATCATAAGCTGAGCCAAGCTCAGTTGCAACAAGTCGCTGTCTCTGTTCAAAAAGCCAACAGCAACAATGATCAAGGGATCACTGCATTCGCAGATGTGAACTATAGCAAACAACAATTGGATAACATTCGCAAAGCATTTGCGAAGTTTGACGGGTTCACAACAGCCTATGCCCCACAACATATGGTTGCTGGAGATACGTTCAAAAGCGTAGGTGCGGGTGGTGATGGTGTAAACTTTGTTTTTAATCGTATGAATGTAACGGTATCCCCTAAAGATTACTCGTTCAGCTATGATGGCAAAACGGTAAAACTGCCTAATGGCGTATCAGCCAAATGGTATACACCAGACCAAACGGATATGCTCACATTCAAGCTGGACGATCGTTATGTAACACTCAGCTCACCGAATAACCAATTGACTCACACTCAACTGGAGCAAATGGCGGTATCTGTACAAAAAGTGAAATAAACAAAAATAAACACACATCATTTCGGTCCCGCTCCATGAGCTGGGGCTGATTTGATGTGTGTTTTTTTGAATCTTTAGAATTTATTTTTATCAAATGGTTCTGGAAGCTTTAAGGAGTACACCATCGTTGATTTTCCTTCTTTCACGGGAACAATCACGTTAAGCACACCATCTTGTAACATGTTTTCTGGAATCTTGGCTGTGCTAAATCCCCACTTCCTCTCAGGTATGTCCGTTAAAGATACTTTCCCGAGCACCGAAGTGTAGTCTGGATTGATGAACAGCAACTCTGTAATTGAATCTTTAGAGGAGGAAATGGTCAATGTTCGATCAAAATTAAGCACCACACCATCAATTCGGTCTGGCACAGCTGATTCCATCGGCCTTGTATTTACCGGATCTAATTGGTAACTCTCCCCTACCCGATCCATCCATCGTGCTCTTGCATGAAAAGGAAGAATTTTGGAATCCATGGCTAGATCAGTTCCCTTTTCTTCATCGCTCATGCTTAATTGTTTGTTGTAACCAGTTGCTTTTGTTTCCGACACTTTGAGCCCCAAGTCCTTACTCCACTGACCTAAAGGAATAAAGGTCTGATTGTATAGCGTCAACAATTGTTTTGAAGGTTGATTCACACTGGAAGAACGCTGACCACGAGTGAAGGTGAGCCGATCCTTCCTGAGATTATATTGAATATGAAATGCTTTAGTGAATTCTTCTAAAGGAACATAATGCTGACCTTCCATATAGAAGGTGGGCTGCCCTTTATACTCCAATACACCCTGATCAGACTTAATAGCTACAGGTTCCATCGGGAAAAACACATTAGAGAACTGAAAAGAATTCCAATATTTTTTCCAGTCACTGTACGTACCATAATTCAATTTAAGATGTTTATTTTCTGAAATAACATATAAGGATGGCGGGTAAGAGCCTGGATTGGAAAAATACTGTTCAATAATATACTCATCCTCAGTAATCCACTGGATACTTTCGGTACGAGCGCGATAAGGAGAATCATAGGAACGAATCCGCTTAAGGGTCTTCAAATCATAGACTTGTACCTTGGACGACTCCATTTTACTATCCAGACCGTTCTCTGTGACCAGAACCAATGTTTTTCTTTCGGGTGAGATAAATGATTGCACATAGCCCACTCGCTCTTTAATCAGTGTAGTTTTTTTGCCATTTTTGGTTACAACCACAGTCCAGTCTGATTTCCGATCCCTCGTGTTGCCTTGAGAAACATTTAGATGAACATCTGCACTTACCTGAAAAGCTTTAGTAGACAAGCCCGTCTTCTGGTCGGGCTTCATCCACAAGTCGCTTACTTTGGCCTTCTTCCCCTTTATACCGCCATATTCAAGATAGTGACAATCTAAAGTATCTGTGCAATAAACCCCAAAATTACGGGTTTGTGGAATCGGTGATACCACATATTTGGTATCTGTAAAATCCCTTTCCAGCAAAAGCTTTCCGCGAGTGTATACTTTTTTTCCTGTGACCATGGAATAGTAGTTGGATTTAGGTACGTTTTTCTCATAGATCGTATAATATATTCCGATTTGAGGTTCCAAGTGGATACGGTTTTCGCCCTCATGGACCTTGCGAAGTGTGTTCGAGCTATAGTCATACTCGTACAAAACGTAATAATGCTGCTTATCATCCGTGGCATAATAAGTTATGTATCCTTTTAACCCTGCTGGTGTGTCACTAACGATAGGATCATACTGATGGGAAGTTGTCGTCAGACCGGTATGTATTCTAGGGAGAATAGCTGGATCGGTAAAATGGTACTCATTTTCTTTGAGTTCACCAGTATCAAAACTCGTTCGAAGCGTAGTCACGGTCACCTCCGTGCCTCTGATTGCAAAACGAATGTTATGTTGCACCCGATCTGTGGATGAAATGGATCGCTCTGCGTTCTGAGCCGTTTGAGTTATTGAAGTGGACGCTGAGACTGTGAATTGCGACATGCTGAGTATAAAAATTGAAACTAAACTGACGATGAGCCATTTGGATACTCTGGACATACTTAACTCCTTCTCTGTGTAATGGATTTGGTTGAGACTCGTTAAGTATAGAACTTTTGATCTAAATATTCATTACTTTTTCTTCCATCTTCTGGCCCTAATGGAACATTCCAAAGGACAGCGACAGATCTATTCATTTATCTGTCAACTGCCCTTTAGAATTCACTAAATCTCTTTCTACGTATGGATGCTACCGCTTAATAGCTGTTTCGGTTAACCCATCAAACCTTTAGTTCAGCCAAACGAACAACCCTACGATACATCATCGTATCCATCAAATCCTCCCAGTCAAGTTCGCTGGCATTCATGTCTCGATAATAGACCGCAGCAGCAGGCAAGAAACCAACCAGCGGCCCTGTTCCACCACATATCAGGCTCCCGCCGTCTCCGCCTTTGGGCATCACATCCCCAGACGAATCGAGCGTAAGCTCATACTTGTAGGGATCACCAGCAAATTGCGCCCCGAAGAAATTTGGCATTTCGAGATCATAAGGACAATCATCCTTTTCTTCAACCCGTGAAGAGGCCGTCTCTGCCAATCCATCCACAATTTCATCCACGCCTTCCAGACTTCCAAAGTGCTTCAATCTCATCGTATAGTCGAAGCTGTCACCCCAGGGAAATAACGTGCGACAACCGCCGCCATAGATATACTCCCATTCGTCTTCGGTTAGTAAACCAAAACCCGCTGCAGCTTCCTCCCTCACAACATCTTCCAACTCTATTCCTTCGTTGAACCACAGGATTCGGACTTCATTCTCACTTTGGCGAATCAGACGGAATTGTTGATGCAATTCATATTCACGTATTTCCGACTGCTTAAACTGCTCCAGTGCTGACGGGAAATCAGAATTTTCCTGTGCAAATGCTTCCTCCTTGGACACTTCAATCCAGCCAAGTGAGATCAGTTCGCATTCAACAAGCATCGGCGCAATGTTGACCATTCTTACAGGTGACATCTGACTCGCCAGAAACGAATCCACGTCCTCCACACCATACTCACTGACCGTTTCATGCAGGTCGGCTGAGGTCTCTTCGTTCATACCATGCTGCCAACGATACCAGCCGAGTGTTACTTGATCCCCAGGGACAAACACAAATCTCAGCCCATCCTCCGTAAATACACCTGTCTCCATCCGCTGACCAAATCGTTCAAATGTCTCGAGGCCCTCATATACCATACCATCTGGTAACTGACGAACAAGCTTACGCATCCAAGCCTCTTTGTCCTGAGCATTCAACGCCTGCCACATGTCTCGTCTCAATGCCTCCACAACTTCCCCCACCTTTCCTTATGCACTTTCACTTCACTAAAATACTTACTGGCTGGCACAGCACAATCTTACTTGTGTTGTTTACATTTTTATTTCTCTGCGGCCTGCAAAAGTTCCATCAATAATTCCTTCCGTCTTCCCTCGGCCTTGCGAGCAAGCGTTGAGAGTTTCTCCACTTTGCCAAAGATCGGATAGAGTACACGTTCCGCTTCATAATGCTCAAGTTCTTGAATTTGTCTAACCAGCAGTTCGAGTATTTCCTCATTCTCCAGTTCGGGCTGAATCTTCAGCTTCAGACTATCGGTCGAACGACGCAAGCTGGCGACTAACGCAGGTATGGCTTGAGCCGTGACACCCTGTTGTTCTACAAATGCCGCAATGAACTTATCCTGAATCAACTGATGCTCATCATCCACTTCACCCATGTAATATTCAACCAACGGGAAATACTGCTCATCCACAAGCCCCAGTCCAAAGGTTGCATAACTGCCCGGCATACAGCTTTTCTCTCCCTCGGTATCCTCGTAGAACTCAAACTCTTGGATAGCCTCACGCGCATACTCTTCCAGGAGTGGATGTAGCTCCGGGTACTCCAGTGCATTGGCAAAGAATCGGTGGGTATCCGACTTCGCGAGCCCTTTGATCGGCAAATACTGCTTTACGCTGGACTTGAGCTTGATCTTATAACTTTTCGGAAAGCCCTGTTTCAATAAATGAGTGATAAAGGTAAGTGCCTGTTGATAGGCACCAGCCTCTTCCTTACGAATGTGAATAGTCATCAGAGCAAATACATCATTTGCTTTGCATTCTACTTCTTCCGTTTTCACATGAATATCGTCCTTCGCATACGTTCCGCTACCTTCTGTCATCATACGTGCCGCACGTTTGCTACCGAGTTGCTTCGCGAGTTCCAGAAAAGTCACACCTTTGGATTTACTATAACTGGGCTCAAAACGTAGAATCATGACCGCCGCATATAATAGCAGATCGATTGATTGAGTTTCGGATGTTTGCGCCTTCCTAGGCTCGTCCAAATGTTGGCCTTCCTGTGTCTCAACGTTCGACTCCAGCGTTGCTCCTGGTTTTAGTGAATACTCATTGGTACGATAAGGCGAAGACTGAACATCATAATACTGTGGCAAAAACTGATTCTCCGCCCATGCCGTCACTGCAGAAGTTATCTCACCACGATGTTCCGCAAGTGCCTCCGGACGCCCCTGATTCAACTCTTGTATCCGGTCATACTGCCTGATCGTCCATGCTACATCCAACTCCGGGAACAACTTTGGATCGAGCAGATGACTTGTCAAAAAGAAGGATTCCAATGGCTTCGTTGGATATGTACTGTTCTCCAGATTCTTGTCCACATAGGTATGAATACGCTCAAGGAGCAGCTTTCTTTTCTCTGCGTTGATCCATTCCAATAAAGTCAGTTGCAGCTTGCCTTCGGTTGTTGGGAATTTCCCTCGCAAGGTGAAGCGGTAGTCAATCAACGGAGTATCTGCCAACTTGTCCAATCTTCCCTGAACAACCTCTACAAGCTTAGGCCCGATCTCGTTACGTACCTCTTCCTCGGTAAAGACTCCTGCCTGCTTTGATTTCACATCATCATCATCCAAACCCAGATCCAGGCTGTCTACCGTGGTCCGTCCAGGTTTGTAATCCAGTACAATATCATTAAAAATACCCATTTGCAGTGTGGTTCGCTTCACAACACTTTCCAAGTCATCCCGCTTTTCCTGTTCATCAAACCATTCATGGATCGTCGTCATCATCTCTTCCATCGCCTGATCATAAAGTGTACTCATCTAATCTCCTGCCTTCCCATGCATCTTATGATGTTCATCAAACACACTTGAACCTCTATGAATCCCGGGTCAATCCGGGACATCTATGTTATACATACGTATTGATGTTCGTATACTACCTATTATTTTACTCTCTCAAGTACAACGGAACAATAAGGCTTACGCACGGTTGCTTGCTAGTAAGAGAGATCTACGGATTCCTTTTTTTTCATATCTATGTACGCTCTCGGCATGCCCTCGCTATCGTCATCCCCACGTTGTATAATCATTGTATTCCTTTTCAGGAGGTCTGACTAAATGAGCTACAGCAAATACTTCCCCTTGGAAAACTATTTGAATCAAGTTTCAATCACCCTTACATACGCAGAGCTTGAGGAGATTCTCGGATTTACGTTACCCCCTACAGCGTATAATCGCGAACAATGGTGGGTGAATAATTCCAATAATCATACACAAGCACTATCCTGGTTAAATGCCGGATGGAAGGTTGAGAATGTGATTCTAGGAAAACAAGTAACTTTTGTCCGCTGCGAGTCATAATCGATCTGTACGATATAGATTAATAGTTATAACTCCAAAGGTTCTATTTTCCATAAATGTTATTCGAGACAAAAAAAGCAGGGTAGACTGATGAATTCATCAGTTCTCCCCTGCTTTGTAAATTAATTAACTGTCTTATACCACTCGTTCACTTCGGCGGTAATATCATCGCCGCCCATGGATTTCCACTTCGTCACAAACGCATCAAATTCCTCAATGCCTACCTGACCATAGATGATCTTGCTGAACGTATCTTTCTCCAACTTGTCGATTGCGTCCTTCTTCATTTTCATCGTCTCGGTTGGTGCCCCGGTGAACTTATTCTTAATGGCGTTATCTTTATTCGCAACGACCACCTCAGCGGCTACAAATACTTCCGGTTTGTTGGCAATCTTCGTATTTTTCTCAAAAGGAGTCTCCGGTTCCTTGCCCTTCGCAAGTTCCGCCAGCGTATCCATCATGAGATTCGGAATCCGTGCACCATCATACGTAATCGTATATTTGAGTGGTGATACGCCGTCCTTCACTTCAGCTTCACCAACGACTTTGCCATCCACGATGTCATAATCATATCCTTGTGCGAAGCCATGTTCGAACTCGCTTCCCACTTCCGGATTAGCAAAGTTGTCGAACAGATAATTTTGGTACGTGAAGAAAATCTCCGGGTTCGCCATGTCTTTGTTAATCAGTACAACGCCGTTACTTGCACCAGAACCATGCTGGTGGCTCTCACCTGTTGGTCCTGTAGGTAAAGCAATGGCCTTGTACGTGGCACCGTCCACATTTTTCTTCACATCATCAATCGGCCAGTTTGGCATCCAATGTGGTCCCACAATAATGCCTGCTTTACCTGCGGTGAACAATTCTGCTGCCTTGATCTCGTCATAGACACCCGCTTCTTTGGGCAGGTAACCTTTGGACAACCAATCTTTCATCGTTGCAAGGCCTTCCTTCACACCTGGCTGAATGGAGCCATATTGCAGTGTTCCGTCTCCGGCATCATTCCACTGTCCAGGCATCGTGTTGTACATGCCGAAGATCCAGCCGGATTCCGTCATCCAGGTATTGAGCGCATTTTTCATGCCCACGGTCAGACCATACGTATCTTTCTTACCGTTCCCATCCGGGTCCTGATTCGTAAAAGCATCCATGACCGTAACCAGTTCATCCATGGTTTTTGGTTCTTCCAGTCCCAGCTTCTTCAGCCAGTCTTCCCGGATAAACATGACCGAATCGCCGTTGTAGGCATAATCGAAGATTGGAATGCCATAACGCTCGCCCTCATACATGTATGGATACCATTCCTCGGATGCTGATTCGGATGCCTGTTTCCATGTGTCTGAAGCGTATTTGTCAAACAACTCGCCTGCATTGGCAAATTTGCCGGACTCAATTAATTCCCGGACCAGATTGTAGTCTCCCCGAATGGAGACGATATCCGGCAGTTCTTCGTTAGCGGACAGGGACAAGCGTAATTTCGTGTAAAATGCATCATTGGTCACCGATACAGCCCATGGCGTAGTCAGATCGATGCCAAGCCGTTCCTTGGCCCATTTGGTATGCACATTGTTCTGGGCTGTTTCCCCGTTCTTGAATTTCGTATCATCATTCCAGGCCCGCAAATAACTCATCTGTACCGCCGGTTCATACTTCCCATCTTGCAGAGCAAGTGGTGCAGCGGCTTCCTTCGCCGGTTCTTCCTTGGCCCCCGAACTACATGCCGTTACAGCAACCATCGTGATTGCGAGCAATGCCGTCATCATTTTTCTATACATGAACTAACCCCTCCTCAGGTAACTTGGATACCCTTACGTGCCAAATGCACCTCTGCATTTGCCATCATTCGATTTCAACCGCTCACGGGTACAAAATATGGACGAACAACACCATTTCGATCCTTATTTTGCTGATGCAAGTCGCTGATTGGATTGATGCCAAATGCACCTTACATGAAAAGGATAGTGCAGCCGGGGAGGCAAACATATATCACAATTTCAATGTTCATATCGATTTGTTAACCGTTCCGAAAATCTTGCGGGGTCAGTCCATAATGTTTGCGGAACACCTGAATGAAATAAGGTGTATTATTGTACCCCACTTCCTGACCAACTTCATAGATCTTCATCGCCGTATGCTTCAGCAAATGAACCGCACGTTCCATTCTGGAACGGATAATATAATCACTAATGCCTTCACCTGTGGATTGTTTGTACATTTTCGACAGATAGACGGGGTGCAGATGCACCTCTCCTGCAATGACTTGTAACGATAAATCCTCGCCAAGATGATGGTCAATCCATTGCTGTACCTGCCTAATCAGCGTTGATCCGGCATCCTGTCCCACATCGCTTGTGCTCTCTGCCCACTGCTGCATTACAGACCGAGTCCACGTTTCCAGACTACGCAGCGAGATACCATAACCATCCTTGAGCAACTGCTGGTACTGCTCCCCAAGCACTTCGGCTAACTGTCTTCCTTCCCGATGAGCCATATAGGAGAATGCTGCCGCCAGATAATGAAAAGCCACATACACATGTTCCGGGAACACACTGTTCGACAGTTCGGCAAAGATCTGATCAATCTTGCGGTGTGCATCCTCCATGCGCCCGGCTTCCAGTAACGTCGTCAGACCCGGTGGTTCATACAGCGCTGCAAGAGACTTCAACGTGGCCCCATTGGTTCCTGCCGCCGCATTCAAATGTAATCTTTTGCCCGCCTCGGCCTGCTTGCGAAGTGCACTCACAGCTTGATGATATAGCTGCGGCACCTGATCTGGGAAACGCCCCCTACGACTAACGGACAGGGAAATGGTCGCGTTCAGATACTGCCTCACACTGTGGATCAACCGCTCTCCAAGTCGGCCCATTAACATTTCTGGTTCGGCCTGAGTTTGTTTGGGACTGGCCATGAAGACCAGATCATCATAGGCATCATCCGTATGGCAGAGATGATAGGTACTGCCGTAGATCTCTTCCACTACATTCGAGATGGCGTACTTCATCAATCGAAACGCTTTATGTGTAGGTTGATGGTCATCATACCGGATGAGCAGCAGTTGCATTTTATCCTGTGGACGGAACTCAATCTCCAATTGCTCCAGCTTGCCTTGGAGTTCAGCATCCGCAAATTTATGGCCTAACAATACATCCTTCATCAGTTCTGCCCGCTTCTCGGGCAGATGTTCCCTCACGGAATACATGGCCCGCTGATGCAGCATTTGTTTCTCACCCTCAAGGCGAATCTGCACTACGGCCTGCTGCACGGATTCGATCAGTTCCTCATCTCGGACCGGCTTGAGCAGATAACTGACTGTCCCATGTTTGAGTGCCTGCTTCGCATAATCGAAGGAAGCATGCCCCGATAAAATAATACATTTGGTCTGTTCCCACTTTTGGCGGATGTGACTGACCAGATCCAGACCGGACATACCCGGCATACGGATATCCGTGATAATAATATGGACCTGATGTGATGCCATATGTTCCAAGGCTTCTTTGACTGAATAGGCTTTGAATACTTGACCAATCCCGTGTTCTCTCCACGGTATCGAGACAGCGATCGACTCGACTGCCGAATGTTCATCATCCACGACCATCAGATTCATCATGCGGTTGTTCCTCCTCAAACCATCGAATTTCTACACTAAGTCCACCATAGGGAATCGCTCCAAAATGAAGCCCCGACGACATCCCATATCGCGTAACGAGACGCTGGTGCACATTCCACGTGCCTGTTCCAATCTCCTCACCCATCGGTTCATTGATCTCCCGTTCCAATTCGGCAATCTCTTCCGCTGTCAGCGTGACACCATCATTGTCAACAAACAGGCTATATCTTGTATATTTCCGACCCTCAATATGTTCGGGTACCGCCATCCCCGTTACGACGACATGCCCACTGCCCTCCATCGGCTCAATGCCATGGATCACCGCATTCTCTACGATGGGTTGAATGAGCAGTCGCGGAATGTGAAGCTGCATCAGTTGCTGCGGTACGGCAATCTCGTAGGTCAGCCGGTTGGTCCGCATCTGTTGAATGGACAGATAATGGTCCAGCAGCCGAATCTCTTCTTCCACTGTTGTCATGTCATTCTCGCCCCGCGTAATGTAGCGATAGTAGTCTCCCAGACTTAGCGACATGGCAATAACCGCTTCACGGTTGCCAAGCTGGGTCATATTTTTGATATAAAACAGGCAGTTGTACAGGAAATGGGGATTGATCTGTGATTGTAGATGTTTCAATGTGGCTTCCCGTGAACGGATACGTTCCTCATATACCTTCTCGATCAGTTCCTGAATCTGCTCTGCCATATGGTTGAAGCTCTGGGTGAGATACGCGAATTCATCACGGGAGTGATCGACCGGAATCCGTGTAGACAGCTGCCCTTTGCGAATCTGTTGCAGCCCTCTCATCAAACGATGGATGGGCACCTGAACTTTTCGATACAAAAGCAGTGCAGCCCCGATACTCAGCACGAGCAGTAACAAAATGGAGGTAATAAACATATTTCGGCTCTTGTCCATCGGGGTTAACAAATCATCCAATACCACCGGGTTCACGTATACCGCTTGCAGTTGTTTGGAGTGCACATAGCTGACCAGATATTGTTTACCGCCCACCTCCAATTGATGATTGCCTTCCCTCTCCGGCCCGTTAAAGGGCATATCACGCATAATCGCTTCGACCAGTTCGGGGTCCGCCATACGATTCAGCAACGGATCGTTACCTGGTACCAGCAAGAAAGGATCTCCGCCTTGTGTCTCTTTGAAATCATCCAACATGGCAACCACGTTCATCGGGTCAAAATTAATCTCCATCACCGTTCGCACGCCTGTATTCACCGGTTTTTCATTCCACTCGTAGTTATCCGTGAAAAAGTAGGTGAAACTCCCCTTCTCCAGCTGCCATTGGCCAGGTTGCGGAAACGTCAACATCTTCTCATCGTAGACCGTCCGGCTGGACATGGTGGATAACACAAGTTCCGCTTGTGGCAGGACAATGGTAATATCGTTCTTCCAGCGGCTGGTGGACTGGTACAACGATAATTTGTCGAGAATATCCAGATAGATACTGTTCTTCTCATATTGGCTGGTGGAGTCCGTCATGTAACGGTAATGCAGGATACTCGGATCTCGCAGCAATGTCAGGCCATACAGCGAGAGCTGCTCGATATTTTTATCCACCTGCGAACTGAAATAATTGAACTGGTTCAGACTCGACTGTTGTTTCTCTTCAACGACCATGTCCACATTTGCCTGGTTCGCGTATGTATACAGCAGCAGAATGGGTACGAGCAGGCAGATTAAGAGAATGACCGTCTTCGCAAATACTGTGAATTTCATTGTTTCACCCTGTCCCTGAATTTGAAGTCGTTCTACACCGAAGTCCTATTTTATATTGAAAGCCCTTACAATTCTATATGATTTTTTGTTCTCCCGTTTTCCTATGACTTGAAGACCTCTGTTTCCTCAACAAGTTAATATTTCAACATCCGCATTGAAATGTTGTTCTATAGTCGACCTTTCTCCGTTGCTATAATTCAGTTGCTCCACTCTGTACAGAGGCTTATTCGCCTCACTTTCAGGGCTGGACGAGATAAAGGAGGGACCCTGATGGCTATCGAACAACCGTTAACAACCAATACGCCGGTGCGAAAAATGACACCCCATCCACGCAAACGTACCCGCTGGAATTTCAAACGCACGTGGCCGTTGCATCTGATGCTGCTGCCTGCTGTACTGCTCACATTACTGTTCGCCTATGTGCCCATGGGCGGCATTATTATTGCTTTTCAAGACTTCAAACCGTGGCTGGGGTTCACTGGATCCAAATGGGTGGGCTGGGATAACTTCAGGTTCATGTTCGAATATCCCGACAGCGTTCAGGTCATCTGGAACACGGTGCTGATTGCTTCGATGAAAATTGTGGCCGGACTTGTGGCCCCCGTGGTGTTCGCCATTTTGCTAAATGAGGTTCGGAACTCTACATTCAAACGTTTCTCACAGACCTTGGTGTATCTGCCCCATTTCCTGTCCTGGGTTGTCCTGGGCGGCATTCTGCTCGATATGTTATCACCGGAAGGTGGGCTGGTAAACCAGGTTTTAGCCGCGGCTAGTGTTGAACCGATCTTTTTTCTGGGAGATGGCGACTGGTTCCGTGTAACGGTGGTTGTCAGTGATGTGTGGAAGGAGTTTGGATTCGGAACGATTGTATTTCTGGCAGCACTGGCGGGTATTAACCCGGCATTGTATGAGGCTTCGGAGGTGGATGGGGCAACACGGCTTAGACAGACATTACATATTACCCTGCCTGCACTCGTACCGATGATTATCGTGGTAGGTACGTTATCGCTGGGCAACATCCTGAATGCAGGTTTTGACCAGATCTTTAACCTGTACAATCCGCTGGTATATGAGAAAGGCGATATTATCGATACCTTTGTCTACCGGATGGGAATTCTGAATGGCAAAATGAGCTTTGCGACCGCTGTTGGACTATTCAAATCATTTGTCGCGATGTTCCTGGTCATCTCTGCGTACCGGATGGCGTACAAAATCGCCAATTACCGTATTTTTTAAGAAGCATTTTGCATAAATCCAGACAGCGACTTTCAATAAGAAAGATAGAGATCGAAATGGTTCAGTTCGTCTATATCTTGTACACGCGAGCGATTCAAATCGAATTATGCAAAATGCAGAGGAGGAATCAAGGTGTATCACAAAACAACCGGGTACCGTATATTCAATGGTTTCAACCTGATATTCATCGCGGCCGTCTCGATCCTGTGCATCCTGCCGCTCGTCCATATTCTGGCGGTTTCCTTCAGTGGTAAAGCGGCAGCATCCGCCAATCTGGTAACACTATGGCCGATTGATTTTACGGTGGACGCCTATACCAAAACATTTGGTAACAGTAACTTTATCAGCGCACTCTGGATTTCAGTCCAACGTACCGTTCTTGGCACACTGCTCAGTATGACACTTGTTTTCCTGACGGCTTATCCGTTATCCAAGGAGAGTCTGCACTTTAAAGGACGTTCGTTATATGCGTGGTTTTTCATCTTCACGATGCTGTTCAGCGGGGGATTGATTCCATCCTATATTTTGATCCAGAAGCTTGGATTGATGAATACGATGTGGGCTCTCATTTTGCCGGGAGCGGTGGCTGTCTGGAACCTGATTCTCATGATGAACTTTTTCCGCAACGTGCCAAAAGAGCTGGAAGAAGCCGCATTTATCGATGGAGCCAACCATATCACAACCCTGTTCAAAATCTATCTGCCTGTTTCCATGCCCGCCATTGCCACGATCTCCTTATTCACCATGGTAGGTCAATGGAATTCCTGGTTTGACGGTTTGATCTATATGAATGATGCTTCCAAATATCCACTCGCCACGTTAATGCAGACCATAATTGTACAGCAAGATTTCTCCAACATGAACGTGGATGCAACGCAGCTCCAGAACATGTCTCAACGTACGGTGAACGCGGCTCAGATCTTTATTGGGGCTCTGCCGATTCTGCTCGTATATCCGTTCTTGCAGCGTTTCTTCGTAAAGGGGATTGTGCTCGGGGCGGTAAAAGAGTAAGGCAAACACACGGAATCCCTTCTTGGAATTCTTTGTTCAGAAAGATCATGATTTCAGTTGATTCGAGATCGTTCTCCCGCGAGTTGCATTGTTATATTCATTAATTAACTCATCCAGCACCATGGATTGGCGAATAACCTCCGGATGCCATAGTTCCGGGTATTGAGCTGCAATCTGGTAGAGCCTTTGCCGTGCATGTTCGATACATTCCTGAATGGTTTCCGGATTATGTACCATACTCCCGCCCCCTGTTGTCCTTGAATATCATCATCCAAAAAAGACCATCTAATATAATATTCGGAACAAGAGGGGATTTGGATTACCCCAAAATTAAAATTTTGGTTATTTTTTCTTGTAAAAGTTATGATTAGCGTGGATCACATGAGTTGATGTGCATATATGTTCAATACAAATAAACCGGATCGGCTGCGCCTGTCCGGTTTTATTCCTGCTGAGTTTTTCAATTTTCTCTATCATGCTCCATTCATCTTAATCCAACATCCTTAAAACGATTGCCTATCGTCTCTGGAAAGGCACGTTTAATCGCATCAATGGCACGTTGTTCCGTAGCCCCTGCCTTCCGGATAAGCTCAATTACTCTTTGCACACATTCCGGTTCTCTCGAATCCCAAGAGATGGAGTTGTCTATTTCCTCAATGATCATTGTGTACAGGTTTGCGAGTAGCTCATACTCGTCTATGAGCTGGTCCATTTGAATGGACAGATGCTTAAGTCCTGCAACATAAGAGGCAATATCCAATCTTGATTTGGCATAATAGCGAAGTACAGTTGCCGCTTGTTCTGCGTCATATGTTCCTGACTGCAAAGCAGCAGCAATAGCGGCATACGCAGCCGCTCCACAGGCGTAATCTTGGGGCGGCAGCATATAGTCATGGGTTTCCCATTTGTACACGGCCTGGATTAACGATTCCTTGCAGACTTCCCATAAATCGATAGGTGCACAGGCTTCCAGAACCTGATAATACCAGTAGGGTGTACTGTTCCTCCCAAACGAATCATAGGGCAGACGAATGATTTCATTACCTTTACTTTCACAGATGAATAACACCCGTTCCGCATCATCATATCCAATAACAATGACAAATTGATCGTGCCAGAGAATCGCACCTACGCCCCGGTCAATGGAAGCTTTGATATCCAGCAGAGCCTGCTTCTGATAGAGCGGAAAAGTCGGTTCAAATGAAAATCCACCATGTTGTCCCGTTGTCACACCAATGAAGTCTGCTGCGACAAAGTTCTCTGCCATCCAATTGTATGCGGAGATTGACTCTGACGTCAGACGCCGATCCACCACTAATCGGAATGCACTTGCTGTCATGCCTGCAATCATGTGGTGTGGCAAAACTGTCCACTGTTTATGTAATAAAATGCGAAACAACGCATCTGTATATGCGCTCACACCGCTCCATGATCTATATTCATCCGCAGAGGTTGGGGCTTGCGGGAAGCGAATAAAGTCCTGCAATACTTTGGCTGCCATCATCCGTCACTCCTTCCTCCCTCATTCTATCGTGCTGAATGTGCCCCCCACCGTGGTACAGTGGACCGTTTACGGTCAGGATACTTCCTGGATATCACTCGAAAATAATCAATAGCCTGCTCTTCCAATGCTTTTGCCTTCACTAGTACCCGTGCTAGATCTTCTGTCGTATCTGGTCGCAAGACACGTCTATTTTCCTGCTGAACTATATATCCTTTTATTTGCTCAATTAACGTCCCAAGCTGTTCATAACATGCATAAGCCTGGTCCAGTTCGTTCCATATCCCTCCAACATCCTGCAAATACATCCTTATTTCAGTTCGAGCATGGCAGAAGGATTCCAAAATATAAGCCGCACCGGATTCATCAAAATCCCCACTCCGTAGGGCCTCCACCCACACATCATATGCCTTTCTACCTGAAGCAATATTCTGATCAGGTAACAGTCGATAGGGAATATCCCAATCCTCAATCGCCAGTCTCAGGGATTCCAGCAGCATCTGTTGTTCAGGGATGCGGACCTGATCACCAAATACCTGACAATACCAAAATCCGGTAAAGTTCAAGCCAAAATTGTCATACAACAAAATCTGCGGTTCCTTGCTCCATCCGTCTTGCACATAAAAGATGCGGTCACTGTCATCATATCCATGAATAACACCGAACTCAGGAATCCAGTAAATCACACCAGTGCCTTCATCAATACTCCGTCTCACCCAATTCACTGCATCCTGCTGATAATAACCGAACGTGGAATGACGTGTACGTCCCCCATCCCAGATCGTGAATATCCCCAGGTTATCGACTCCGGGACGATGTGCTTCCCCCCATTGTCCATACGCTGTAACCGACATGGGAAGTAGTCTGCGATGTACCGACAGCTTGAAAGCCATGCCCGTATATCCGGCAAGTACAACCTTGGAACCTTGAAACTGGCCTGTATGGGTTAGTATCGCATGCAGACTATCCACGTACGATTTGGACTCCCGCTTCATGATGAGGTTATCTAAAATGTTCTCAGCCAAGGATGGATCTTCTCCTCTCTATGCTGCTTTATTCCACGTTTTGCTTACCTTGTATCGCGAGCCTGTCAATTAATCCTTCTGCGCTTTGCTGAAGCTTGCGTCTAAGCCACCCAGGAGACAAAAGTTCCTCCCATTCACTAACAAACAAATGCTGTAAGAAAGCGTCCGTGTCATAAAATTCAATTGAATAAATCTGATCGTGCCTAGCCTGGATACGATACCCTTGCCATAGGTCCATTTGCTGCAATTCCTTCAAGCGAACCTCAGCTACAAACGGTTTACGCACAGGCAGTGTTTCTTCCCATCCACCTAGGAGAGCATCTGACTTGTACTCAAATCTCTCATTCAAGATCGATACATGAACAATGCCCTCCAAGCGAATGGCCACTTGCTGTACAGGGTCTGCTTCATAACCCACCACGTAATCGGCGTTAAACTGGGAAATCATCTTTAATGGACACAAGGAAAACTGCCGTTCTCCATCGTGATCCCTGTAATGAATATGTACTCTGCGCAAGTCGGTTATGGCGTGGGACAACAATTCAAAGAATTGCAGCTGCTTCGGTTGCGCCGAAAACACTGGGAGCTCACTACTTCCCATCTGTTGTTCCTCCAACGTAAAACGCTCCAGTAAATGCGCTACACGTTTCACCGCATCCGATTGATCATAATCGTAATGCCGGTAACGATGCGCCAGATATTTCAGCACACGCTGCTCTTCTTCGGTCATATACAAATGGGGCAATCGAAAAGTCTGATCCTCATAACAATAGCCCCGATATTTTGCCATATACACCAAAGGGGCTCGCAAGGAACTTGCCATATATTCAATATCACGCTGAGCCTGACGACGGGAGATTTCAAATTCACGGGCAAGCCAGCTGCTATTCGGAAAACGTCCACCCCGAATCTGTTCGTCAAACCAGTGAATCCGATGCATGTTACTCATCTTCCCGCCCCCATCTCATCCATTCTTAATATATTCGATTATATCAAAAGACATGGCCCGTTCCGAAGAACAGGCCAGTTATGTTATACATGTGCCTTATCCACTCTGGATTGCACGGCTTTGAAGCATTTCTTGCATACTTTCAGACTTGTACCGTCTGTTTTTGTTTGCGTATACAACAATTTAATTCGGGTACTGCTACACACCGGGCATGTTCCCCGGCCTCTGGAAGGAAGACTCCACAAAACGCGTCCTCTTTTAGTTTTTGCCAATGGTTGTGAACCTCTTTTCGATATGGTTTGTGTGTTCACCGTTATTATATAGGGCCTGGTACGACACAGAATGTCGCATCAGTTTTAGAAGTATTTCAAAAAATAAAAATGTCCCCTCTTCGACCTGAAGAAAGGACAACCTTTAGGAAGGATCTGTGCTCGACTGAGTTGCGGCCTGCAATAACGGTTGCAGGAGTCCTGGAAAGCGCGTTTCCAAATCATCGGATCGCAGGGTGAGAAAATGCTGTGTGCCCTGCACTCTGACCCGAATGACTCCAGCTTCTCGCAGGGTCCGAATGTGATGCGACATCGTTGACTTCACAACAGGTGCATGAAAATGACTGCACGGTTGCTCCCCGCTTCTCGCTGCTTCGGCAACAATCCCAAGACGGGTCGGGTCGCTTAACGCATACAATACGGAGGAAAGTTCAATATCTGACACCTGTGGATGATGTAAAATCTTCATACTGTAGTCCCCTTTTCTCAGACTATCCATTGTATTTTAACACAGATCCATGATATATTTCTAATGTTCGACACCAATCGAACTTTAATGATTTCGTTATGTAACCCCTGCCTGTTTGGCACGGGATTGACATCATACTACATTTTGCAAATGTTACACACCGTTTCTGAAATGTTGCGAAATACACATCACTCTAGGAGGTTTTTATGAACAACACCGCAACCGCATCATCAGGGGAACGGACCGGAATACAGGAAGGATTAATTGTAAGCTTGCTTGGCTTCACCGTTGTACTCGTTGTGATGAATACAATGATGTTTAATCTGGCCCTGCCCAAAATTGCAGCCGAATTTATGCTTACATCCGTCGCTTCCTCATGGATTGTTACAGGGTATTCTATTGTATTTGCCATTTCTTCGATTACGTTCTCACGTCTATCGGATTTCATACCTATTCGTACATTATTCACGACCGGGCTTACGTTACTTGGTGCGGCATCCGTTCTCGGGTTCTTCAGTAATCATTTCATCATTTTGCTCATTGCACGTCTGATCCAGGCTGCGGGTGCTGCTTCGGTTCCGGGGCTTGCCATTGTGCTAATTACCCGGTACATTCCGAATGATCGCCGGGGTAAATCGATGGCTGTCATCATGTCCGCCAGTTCACTTGGTCTTGGACTCGGTCCCGTCATCGGCGGAAGTATTACTCAGTTTCTGGGATGGCATGATCTGTTTATCGTTACAGGATTAACGTTATTCTTGATTCCTGTATTTTTCAAACTGCTTCCTCGGGAAACACCGCAAAAAGGTTCATTTGACCTGCTGGGTGCCGTGCTTCTCGCCATCGGTACTACCGGTGTGCTGTTATTCCTGACTTCCCGTCAGTGGTTCACGCTTGTCATCGGTGCTGCGGCACTGCTTCTGTTCTGGCTCCGAATTCGGCGCGCGGCAGATCCGTTTGTTCAACCTGCTTTGTTTAAAGACAAAAAATATATGATGCTCAGCTCGCTGGGGATTGTATCGTACATTAATAACTTCTCAACGTTGTTCCTGTTACCTCAAATTTTGGCGCATCTATATGGACTGACACCTGCTCAATCGGGACTCGTCATCTTCCCGGGTGCAGTTGTGTCCATGCTGCTGTCCAACCGGATCGGCCGCATGATTGACCGACATGGCAATACGTTGCTACTGAAGTTTGCCCCATGGCTACTACTGGCAGCTGCCGGACTATTCGCCTTATTTGCAGACAATAACATCTACGCCATCATGGCCGTGTATGTCCTGCTCAGCGTAGGCTTCTCTTCCCTAACCACCAGCGTGTCCAATGAATTGTCTGGAAATCTGACTATGGATCAGGTGGGCGCAGGTATGGGGCTGTTCCAACTCAGTCAGTTCTTCAGCGGTGCTTTCAGTGTTGCTGTTACTGGCGTAGCATTAACGGCGATGCAAAACATGCCACTGTCCTCAGCGTACACCAATATTTTCTGGGGCATGACTGTGGTCGCACTGGCATCCGTTATTTTCTCTCAGGTGTATCTGAGAATGCAGTCACGGAAAGTCACGAAAACAAGTCATCAGATTTAATATCATAACTAACCAAAAGAAGTCAGCAAGGGACCCTCGGGTTCTGAACCTGGCTTTTTTTCTACCTATTTTCTATGCATGATGCATGTGTCAGCTGCCCTCTTCCACTAACACAAAACAGCCCCAAGGATGCGTTCATCACACTCCTCGGGGCTATTATTTTATGGTTGACCAACTTCTCTATTCTTCTAAACTGAGTATACTATTCAAACAGGTCCAAACGAAGACGTTTCAGACTTGTATGTTTGATGTACCACTGGCCGTCGATTTTGACAAAAGTTTCGTGGTAATGCCCAAATCCGTGGAATGATTTGTTCTCATTGCCCTCCGGGAACGTGACCCAATCTTCCATTGGGGAGATGACCTTTGCTTCGTTCTCAGATACAAATTCAACTTCGGCGCTATGAACATGGTGCACGGTTACGGCAACATCCACCAGATCACGGAATACTTGTACGATCGTATCACGGCCTGTTAATACCGGAATTGGATTGCCTTCTGTGCTGAAATCGGCCACTGCATCCGGAGCAAACACATCACTCAAGGTATCCCACTGTTTCGTATCAATATAGCGGCAATAACGTGCCTTGGTATTCCGAATGTTTTCAAGCGCGAGCAATTGTTCCAGTCCTGTGATCGTTGATTGGCCCATGTGTTGTCCCTCCAGAGATGTAAAATGTGATGTAAGATTAGGATCATGTATGTATGCATACTATACCTTCCTTATTGTACCATTCGCCTTCTATTAGGTACAACGATACAAAAAAATCTTTCCTTACCTCTCACGAGGTTGAGGAAAGATCTGGATATACCTATGTGGCAGACGAGTTAACCACGTCGATTGAAGCTTCACTTCTATCTGCAAGTTACAGGGAATGTGCACCCTTCATCTGGGAAGCCAGTTCTGACATTTTTTTATTGTTCAAAAAACTTTCCATCTCTTCTTCCGCCTGCACCATCACCTGCTGGATCAAACAGCCTGCGTTATGATTCTGGGAACATTCGAACAGGGACGCCTGACCTTCAATCGCATGAATGATCTCCAGGAAAGAAGGATCCGGATTTTTACGACTAAGCCGGTAGCCACCATTGGCGCCAGAAGTTGATTCGATCATGCCCGCCTTAACCAATTTGGTCAATATTTTGGACAGATAGGTTGGGGATACCTTCTGCAATTCTGCAAGTTGGTGTACACTAACCAGCTGTTCGGGGGCAGTACTTACAAGATGAAGCATCGTATGCAAAGCATAATTTGTCGCTTTTGAATATTTCATGAGGGCACCTCATTATACACGGATTTAATTTATCCATAATAGACTTGATTGAGCTCTGTGTCAAACCACTATACCTCAAGCACTGGCAACATCGAAAAGATACGGGTTAATTGTGATACAATCCGCGATAATCCGTAGGTGTCATCCCCTCATGGGCCATGAACTGGCGGTTAAAATAACTGGCATTGGGATACCCCGCTTCCTCCGCGATTTGTCCAATGTTGGCCGTAGGCCGTTCGAGTAACCATTGCTTCGCCATCTGTAGTCGTGAACGAGTGATAAATTCCATGGGCGTCATCTCCACAGCACTCTTGAACATTTTGCAAAAGTAATACGAACTCACACCTGCAAGATCCGCCCAATCCTGCAACAGGAAAGGTTGACAGGCCTCCTGCTGCATCTGTGGAAGAAGTGCAAGAACCCGATTCTCCGCCTTACTTGTGGTACGTGTACTCTTTAAAGGTACTGCATGCTGCACGAACTCGGCGAGTACGGCATAGGTCAGTGTGGATAGCTGAGCCGGACGCAGCATGGTGTTCTGTTCCGCTTCAGTGAGCAAGGCCAGATGAGCCTCTTCCCAAGAGCTGCGTTGCCGCAGTGTCCACAATAGATTGCGATGTAACCCCCGCTCGATCATATAATCATGCAGACGTTCACCGTAAAAATGAACCCATCGTACATCCCATGGATCATCTTCACTACTATAATAATGCTGCCGCTGCTGCGGGAAATAGAGAAACGCCTGACCTGCGCGAAGCTCATGCACCACCCCGTCCACTTCTACATATCCCTTGCCCGAAGCGACGTAGTGAATATTAAAGTTGTTCAGTGCGCCGGCCTCACGCAACACGGCATGCTGGACGTGGTCCATATAATGTCCAACGGACTCGGGATAACAAAAATATGGAATATCCTGCAGGGTAAGCAATACGGTTTGTCTCATCATAGCCGGTTCTCCTTGATCAACAATATTGTGTTAACTAACTTCAATATATTATCATTTTAATTCATTGATCTATTCTTTATAATCACAATATACATTTATAAACGGGAGGATACAACACATGAATTCAGTTCAAAAATTGCGTTGGGGCATTCTTGGTAGCGCTAGCATTGCTGTGGAATCCGTAATTCCAGGCCTGCAACAATCCGAGTTAAATGAAGTAACCGCGATTGCCAGTCGAGACGAAGATAAAGCCAAACAGACGGCCGAGAAACTTGGGATCGACAAGGCTTATGGCAGTTATGAAGCTTTGCTCGCTGATGATTCCATCGATGCCGTATATATCCCACTGCCGAATCATCTTCATCGAGAATGGACGATCCGGGCTGCTGAAGCAGGCAAACATATTTTGTGCGAGAAACCACTGGCTCTGACAGAACAGGAAGCTCAGGAGATGGTTCAAGCTTGTGCAGATGCAGGTGTGCATCTGGCTGAAGCATTCATGTACCGCCATCATCCAAGATATGAGCAGATCCGAGATATCATTGCCAGCGGTGAGATTGGTGAGATTCGTGGTATGCACAGCACATTTTCATTTAATAACTCCAATGCATCCGGCAATGTCCGCTTTCGGCGGGATTGGGGCGGAGGTGCACTGTATGATATCGGATGTTATTCCATCAGCGTAGCACGTCTGCTGCTTGGTCAAGAACCAAGTGCAGTTACCGTTATTGGAATGTTCTCCCCACAGCATGATCAAGTCGATATGATGGCTTCCGGACTGCTGGAATTCGATAATCACGTTGGCGTGACGTTTGACAGCAGCATGTGGGCAGCATTCCGCAACACGCTGGAGGTATTGGGATCCGACGGGATTATTGAAGTCCCTTCGGCATTTATCAGCGGACAGGGCCGCAGTTCCAACTTCTATGTAACGGCTGGTGGTGAACGCAGAGAGATTGAAGTCCCGCAAGTGAACCACTACTCTCTACAGGGAGATGATATGGCACGTGCTGTACTTCAGGGCAAGGATCTGCGCTTCGCCCCTTCCGATGCGGTAGCTAATATGAAAGTACTGGAAGCTTGCCTTCGTTCAGCGGAAGAACGTACACGAATTACACTATAATTGAGAGGATGAACTGACTTATGGAATATATCGAAATTGCTGGTGCAGGTAAACGTGTCTCCAGATTGATTAAAGGAACCGATTATTTCGTGCATAATGCCTACGATAAAGCAGCTACGAACATGGATGCTTTTCTGTCGATTGGCGGTAACACTGTAGATACAGCACATATCTATTGTGGTGGACAGAGTGAAGAAGTCCTTGGTCGTTACATGAAAGAACGTGGTAACCGCGACCAGATCGTCATTCTCACCAAAGGCGCGCATCATGACCAGAATGGGCCACGTGTGAACGCTGATGCCATCCGCAGTGACTTGATGGAAAGTCTGGAGCGTCTTCAGACAGATCACGTAGAGATGTATGCCTTGCACCGGGATGATCCCAATACCCCTGTCAGTGTTATTCTTGAAGCACTGAACGAACATATTGAATCCGGTAAAATCGGCGCAATTGGCGCCTCCAACTGGACCTGGCAGCGGCTCGAGGAAGCCAATGCATATGCTGCGGCAAATGGCCTGAAGGGCTTCACATTCAGCAGTCCAAATCTCAGTCTCGCCAAAGCAAACGAACCGTTCTGGGAAGGCTGTGTGTCAGCAGATGCAGAGACGTTGGCATGGCATGAGCAAACCAAACTACCATTGCTATCCTGGTCCTCCCAAGCACGTGGTTTCTTCACTGGAAGATTCACACCTGAAGTTAGGGATAACGAAGATCTGGTGCGTGTATTCTACAGTGATGATAACTGGGAACGGTTGCATCGGGCCGAACAATTGGCTAATTCGAAGAAAACATCACCTATTCAGATTGCACTCGCTTATGTATTGAATCAGACGTTCCCAACCTGTGCGCTGATTGGTGCCCAGAATCAGGCGGAGCTGCTGTCCTGTGACGAAGGTTCCCGCATCACGCTGACTCCTGCTGAAATAACATGGCTGGATCTGGGCAGTAATGTACCGGCTGGCATCTAAAGAAAATTAATCATTCATCAACAAATACAGAAGGACTTACCCCAGAGCACATCTCTGAAGGTAAGTCCTTTATATCATAGATTAAGCCATATAGAATGTTAGAAATTGCAATGTCATTCGGTTGGATTACAGTTTAACGATCTGACCTGTTTTCTCGGATTCGAATGCTGCCAAGATCACTTGCAGGGAACGCAAGCCCTCTTCCCCGGAAATCGCTGGAGGTGTTTGAGTGACAATCGACTCTACAAATGCGTCAATCACACCACTCGGCACTTGTTTCTCGTTGGTAGCCATGGCACCAACTTTGTACGTCTCAACTGTACCATTGGTCAGCTCAACGATAACTTCATCGCCTTCCACTGTTCCGATCTTCATAACACCATTCTCGCACCACAGCACTGTACTGTTGTCTCCAGCTCTGTATTGTGTCCAGCTTGCTACGAGCGTTCCGATCGCTCCGCTCTTCATACGCAGCAAACAAGTTGCGTTATCGTCAACTTTAGTGCCTTCCTTGTGCAGTGTGCTGATGAAACCAGCTACTTCAGATACTTCATCATTGAGCAAGTAACGGATGAAGTCTGATTTGTGCACGCCCAGGTCGCCCATAGCGCCCATAATCGCTTCTTCTTTACGGAAGAACCAGCTTTCAGCTCCGTCCACACTCCATCCTTCCGGACCCGGGTGACCAAATGATGTACGGAAATTCAGGACTTTACCGAGTTTGCCGGATTCGAGAATTTCTTTTGCTTTTACGTGAGGAGGCATCAAACGCTGGTTGTGTCCAACCATCAAATACACGCCATTTTTCTTGGCAGCTTCGATCATTTGCTCGCCTTCTTCAGTGGATACTGCCATTGGTTTCTCAACTAATACATGCTTGCCTGCATTTGCAGCAGCAATCGCCATTGGCGCATGCAGATAGTTTGGTGTACACACACTAACGGCATCCACCGTCTCGTTTGCAAGCAATTCTTCGTAACTGGAATACGCTTTACCGCCGTAAGTCTCGGCCATCTTCTCCGCACGCTCCACAATCGGATCGGCAAAAGCGACAAGTTCTACGTTCTCATTGGCAGCGTACTCTGGAATATGTCTGCGCTCGGCAATGGCTCCACAGCCGAATACAGCAACTTTAATTTTACTCATGTACATAAGTCTCCTTTGACAAATAGATTAGCATTTTTCATGGTCCGATGGTCCATTAGAATTGATTCAGGTAGTTTTCTTTCAACCAGTTGTAGCTGTTGGATACGCTCTCAAGCGGAGGATTCTGACATACGTCTTGTTCCACGATCAGCCATTCCACGCCTGCATTCGTAGCGCCTTCAATAACAGCTGGCAGGTCAACCGAACCTTGTCCCAATTCCAGTGTTTTCATCTGGCCCTGTTCGTCTTTGCTGAAGTCCTTCAGATGAAGCAGCGGCAAGCGACCCGCATATTGTTTAATATACTCGATCGGATTTTGTCCCGCAAATTGTACCCAACATACGTCCATTTCCACTTTTACCGCTTCCGGTGATGTTTGAGCGAACATGGCATCAAAGGCATTGGCATCGCCAACCTGGCCGTGGAATTCAAAGTCATGGTTATGGTATCCGAAGATCAACCCTTGTTTCGCTGCTTCAGCTCCATATTGTTGTAACTCAGCGAATAGCTTGGTCCAACCTTCTGCATTCTCAGGACGATCTTCTGGCATCAGGTAAGGGCAAATGATATATTGTGCACCAATTGTTTTTAGGTAATCGATTTGTTTTTGCAAGTCTTCGCGCATCGCATGTAGTGAAACGTGGCTGCTGAATCCTTTCAGTCCAAGTTCATCTAGTAGCGCTTTCATTTCCTCAGCTGGAATATCGCCATATCCGGCAAACTCCACACCTTCATATCCAAGGGCCGCTACCTTACGCAACGTACCACGAAAATCTGCTGCAGTTTCATCACGGAGTGTAAACAATTGCAAACCAATATTAAGTTTTTTCATGTAGGATACACCTCTGTTCTCAAATTTGCTTTCATTGCTCTATCTGGTATCATCCTAACGCAAAACAGGCTAGAATGAACATATACAATATAGTCAGAACATGAACTATCTGATCAAATTTTATTTCCATCATTTTGCATCAATTGAATGTACCTAATTTCAACTGAAGATATTTACACTGGCACTCCGATGACAGAACAACCTTCCGATCGCTGTTATCCCCAGATTTTTTTAATTTCCTTTTCAAAAGGATAAAATCCGGTGATAAAGGCGAACACTCCGTTTCTTCAGGTTCTTTCTGTCCTCTCCGTTTTCGTGTAAATGTTAAGTTAAACTTATGATGTAAAAGGATGTACATATTGGGGGATTTTATCTTTGGATACGTTAGAGACATCTGTACTGATCTGTGACTACTCATACCACTATAAGGCGTTCACTCATAATATGAAGGGCGAGTTGCAAACCTATCTGTTCCGTCTGCAGACCGAAGGCTCGTGCAAAGTATATGTACAGGATGAAGAATTCAGGATGACTAGCGGGGATTTGCTGCTCTTAAAGCCTGGTGACGACTATCATCTCGTGGTCGATGAACCACATAAGGAAGGACGTTTGTCCAGCGGAGATTATTATCTGTTCTGCGAGGGCAGCTGGATCGAGAACTGGTGGAAACGGCAGCACCGATCTACCGTGAGCCGAATTGGACTGGATGACAAGCTCATCAGCCTGTGGAGAAATATGTTACTTGAGAAACGTCGCGGACCTCTTGAGGAAAATGCGGAGCTAAAGGATGCGTTACTGCGCGGATTATGTCTGTATATCGACCGGGCAATTAAAGAGAATATTCAGACCGATCGGGCAGTTTCCTCTGCGCTGAAGTTAAAACGTTTTATAGAGGAGCATGCCACGGTTACGTTCAAGCTTGATGAAGCGGCTCGTTATGCGGGCCTCAGCCTGTCACGTGCAGTCCGTTTATTTAAGGAGCACTACAATCAGACCATGATTCAATATGCGATTGAGATCCGTTTGAATGCGGCGCTGGAACGAATGAAATACAGTGAAATGACACTGGAGCATATTGCCGAATCCTGCGGTTTTGCAAGTTACTCCTATTTCCACCGGGTATTCCGGGCGCACTTCGGTGTGTCTCCGGCGGAGTATCTCAAATCCAGACAGCATGAGCCTATCGATGATCTGGAACATGTATGATATTCAGTATCAGAAACCCATGACCTTAAAGAGTTCATGGGTTATTTTGATACATTGAACTGTAATCAATTTTCAGTACGACTGGAAGTCAGAACGTTTTTTATAAAATGAAGTTCACTTCAATATTTTTTCATGTGACTCCTACAGAACAAGACTGTACAATTATAGAGACAGTCACTTTACAAATTCATACATATCCATTAAATTCACATCTATCATACTGGAGCGATACATATGCTAACCCACCAGCGCAAAGTCCTCATCATCGAGGATGAATCAGATATTTCGCGCATTCTGCGAGATTATTTAACCAAAAATCAATATGAAGCCGCCGTGGCAGCCACTGGACAAGACGGACTTCAGATTATGGAGCTTATTCAACCAGACTACATCATTCTGGATATCATGCTTCCGGACATGGACGGGATCGAGGTCTGTCGAGAGATCAGAAGGCGCAATAATATCCCCATCCTCATTCTAAGTGCCAGAGGCAGTGATACCGATAAGGTACTTGGTCTTGGCTTTGGAGCAGACGACTATATGACCAAGCCCTTCTCGCTGAGCGAATTGTTAGCACGAATTAATGCCCACTTCAGGCGTTATGACAGCATGACATCCGTTGGAGACAGAACAGATCTGCTGCATCTTGGAAACCTGGTGATTGATAAAAAAGCCTATAAAGTTACATTAAACGGATCGGAAGTTTCTCTGTCTGCCAAGGAATTTGAACTACTTCATTACTTGGCAAGCCACAAGAATCAGGTATTCTCCAAAGCCCAGTTGCTCGACGCCATCTGGGGATATGCAACCTACGGTGATGAAAATACCGTAACCGTATACATTCGCAGACTGCGTGAAAAAATTGAGGCAGATGCCTCGCATCCGACCGTTCTGAAGACGGTATGGGGTGTCGGTTACAAATTCAATTACGAATAAGTGAGATTGGAGGCACCCACATGTCATTGAACAGCTGGTCCAAACGCTGGTTGTTAACAACACTTGGGCTTCTCATTATTATCGTTTTAAGTACCCTTGCACTGTCGATGATGCTGTTACAAGATCGAAATTCAGGCGAATCCAATCTGTCCCTGAATCAGGTTCGACTCAAGGTCAATCCGATCTTACTCGCTTTGGAGCAAAATCATCAGCATCTTAATGAGCAAAATATTCGTGAAGTCATACGTTCCACCGCCAGAGAGACCGGGGTTCTGCTTACCTATCTAAACTTGGATGGAAAAGTCATTCTGTCCTCCGACCCCACCTCTGAAGGAACGCAAGTTAATCTGCGTTCAGCCCTTCATTATGATCTGCATCATGCCACGCAGGCCGCGGACGGTAACGATTTGCTTGATATTGCGTTTCCCGTGATGGACGGACCGGTGGGAAGTCAGATCGGCAATGCTATCTTTTCCATCCCCCAAGCCATGGTTACGGTTCAGCAATCGATGACTTTTCCGGTTATATTGATTAGCGCACTCATACTCCTGTCACTGATTCTGAGCTTATTTCTATTCTGGATGAAACGAAAACTGGACAAACACCTGCTCTCTCCCATCCATCAATTGAAGCAACATGCGGAATCCATGCTTAAAGGCAATTATGAGGAAAAAATCCAGTACAACCGAAACGATGAATTGCTCGAAGTATATGCCATGTTTGATCTAATGCGCACAGAGATTAAACATATGAGCGAGCAGCGTATTCAGCAGGAACAAGCACAAAAAGAACTCATCACCAATATATCTCATGACATTAAAACACCAATTACCACAATAAAAGCATACATAGAAGCTATTGAGGAAGGACTATGCAACGATCAGGAGACGCTAATGGAATACATGGGAGTCATGCGAACCCATACGGATAAAACAGTCCGACTTGTGGAGGATCTGCTGGTTCATGCACTTCAGGAACTGGGGCAAATTTCGGTGGAAACCCGTGAAATATACAGTGGGCCTATACTAGAGACGTTGTTGAAACCTATTGAACATGTTGTCCTAACAAAGGGGCTTAGCTATAAAGGACCCAACTACATCCCCAATGTGTTAATCGCTATCGACCCCACTCGAATTGAACAGGTGATCTCCAATCTTGCCGCCAATGCCCTCAAGCATACAGTTCCAGGAGACACGATCCGTATAGATATGGAACTGGAATCCGGACACTTGAAAGTGACGATTGCCGATTCGGGTCAGGGAATACGTGTACAGGACATGCCGTTTGTTTTTCAGCGTTACTTCAGAGGCCATACGAGTCATGCAGAACAACATATTCAGGAAGGTACAGGGCTGGGCCTTTCTATCTGCCAAAGCATTATTGAAGCACACAGAGGTCATATTTCCTTTACTAGTAAAGAAGGACAAGGTACAACCTTCCGGTTCTATCTGCCGATCTGCTGAGCACCCTCCACAGCTGTAATACTTTATTCATAATTTGATAAGGCTTCCTCAACATCCCTCCTCTAGAATGAATCCTATACTGTACTCGGGAGTGATTCAATTTGTCGAAAAAGGTGATTATCCGTGCACAGAATCTGTGCAAAACGTACAACAGCGGAAGTGAGCAACATCATGCCATCCGTAATGTTGATCTCGATATCTATGAAGGGGAATTCACGGTCATCATGGGTAACTCTGGCTCTGGCAAATCAACCCTCCTATATCTGCTAAGCGGACTGGATCAGATTACAGCAGGTGAGGTTTATTTTCGTGACCAGCGGATTGACGCTTATAGTGAACGGGCAATGTCCGACTTCCGCACCCGCCGAATCGGTTATATCTATCAAAGTATCAATCTGGTCCCAGACCTTTCCATCAAAGAGAACATTGCTTTACCGGGATATATTGCAGGAAACAAAAAGAAGGACATCCTATCCCGCGCTGCTGAGCTGATGAATGCCATGGATATTGATGGACAGCGTAACCGCCTCCCATCCCAAACTTCCGGAGGACAGCAGCAACGAGCTGCGATTGCACGGGCTTTGATCAATTCGCCGGATATCATTTTTGCGGATGAACCGACCGGAAGCTTAAATATGGAACATGGCACAGCCGTTCTCGATATCCTTACAGAAATTCATCGAAAAGGACAGTCTGTTGTTATGGTGACGCATGATATCAAGGCCGCCTGTCGGGCAGATCGCCTGATCTATATTCAAGACGGCAAGATTGGCGGAATCCTTGAGTTTGACACCTATGACAAACATCAAATTCAGGATCGTGAAGCGATTATCTTCGCTTTGGTTACGGGGAAGGAATAACGATGGCAGTCATATTTAAACTTAGCTTGTCGTATCTGAGTAGGAACAAAATACAAAATGCGCTGATTGCGCTGCTCCTGCTTCTCTCGACACTTCTTGTATCTACAGCTATTGTCATTCTGGCGAACACAGGCAATCAGTTTTATGAAATGCATACCCGAACTCATGGATCTCATCAGATCCTGACGTTTGAAAAAGGGCTCAATGACCCTGACGCTGTGCACAACTGGTGGGCTTCTCAGGATGGAGTTCAGGTGTCCCCTTTGCTAACGTATCGTACATTGTCAGGCATCATTTTGAATGAAACTCACATCCCTAACATCTACCTGTACATGTTTAATACGCCTCCGCCGCCTTGGGGTGTGGATGAACTGATTTTCTCAAGCGGGACGCCCGACACAGTTCCCGAACAAGGCTCCGTCTGGATTCCAACGTCCATGGCAAATACCTATCATATTTCCGTAGGTGATACCATTGGCTTCAAAACCGGCTCAAGCACACTCGAATTGAATGTATCGGGCATTGTCATCGATGTACCATACGGGGCACCATTCTCCAATACAGCACGGGTCTGGATGAATCCTACCGATTATCAACATGATCTCGCGACACTTGCTGGCAACGAGAATCGTATGATGGGCATCCATTTTAACGATTACAGTATGAATTCGGTGTATTGGGAACGGTACAATCGTGAGACAGGTATTCCGTTTCTGGAATCCAAAATGGAGTTCGAGGCCATTGCCTCTTTCTATCTGATCATCAATCAGGTTATTGGATTCATCATGATATTCATGGGTGTTGTCATGCTCTCTATTGCCCTGATGACCATCGGGTTTACGATTGCGGATGCCATCCTGGCCAATTACAGAACAATAGGAATCCTCAAATCACTAGGTCTGACTTCCCGAAAAACGATAGGCACCTATGTTATTCAATATGCATTGATATCCATCGTAGCCATTATCCCTGGACTTGCACTCAGTATATGGATATCCAAATGGATCATTAATATTTCTGTATCCTCTCTTCGAGTGGGGAATCAGAACATTCCAGTCCAAGGATTGGATGCGGCCATACTGGCCGGCGTACTACTATTTGCTCTAGTGATTCTGTTCACTGTGTTATATGCCAAAAAGGCACGCAGCATACAGCCCGTGCAGGCTATTCGTTATGGTATGTCGGAGACAGATCACAGCCGGATGGCTGGGAAAATGAATTCGCCATGGGCACACTGGATCGGATTTACACGACTGCCTGTCACCGCCGTACTTGGATTCCGACATGTGTTCAAAAACACCAAAAGCTCTGTTCTAACACTCCTGCTAGCCACCATGGCTTCCTCCGTACTTGTTCTGGGTTATGTTCTGCTGACCAGTATAACCGGAATTGAACAGACCGCAGCTAAATGGGGATATGACAATGCCAATATCGCAGCAGTAGTCGTGAACAAAGGTACCTTTCCAAAGACTGAACTGAAACAAACGTTAGAAGAGGATATACGGATTAGTAATGCAGGCTGGCAAGGGAACACAACGGGTGTAATTAGCCCGGAGTCTTTGGCATCAGTAGAGGGCCAATCCATCAGTCTCAACTTGAGTGTACTGGACGGGAGTTATCAGGAACTTGGATTCGAAACGTTAAAAGGGGTTAACCCACAACATGCAAATGAAATTGCCATTGGTGTAAGTATAGCCAAAACATCAAATAAAGATCTCGGTGATCTTATCGATATCTATATTGAAGGAGAAAAGCGTACATTCCTCATCACAGGCATCTATCAGGCGATCGCCAACATGTCTGTTTCAGGCAGAATCACCATTGATGCCATGAGAAGTGTGAACCCCGGTTATAGTGAATTTGATGTTATCTTCATCAATGTGAATGATATGGCACAAGCGGGTAAGGTTGCCTCTGAATTAAATGAGCAATTTAAAGATTTTGCTTCGGTAGTCACTCAGAAGACTTTGCTTGATTCGGTTTACGCGGAAGCCGCTAACATCCTGATCTATCCGATGAGCCTGATCGGATTGCTGTTTATCATTGTGACGTTCATCATTATTTTCAGTACCTGTAGAATCAATATTCGTAAAGAAAGCAGAAAGTACGGGATATACAAATCGCTGGGAATGACATCCCGCCAAATCCGGTTGTCGCTCACCATGGGAATGTTCATACTGTCCTCCGTGGGAGCCATACTGGGTATTTTCGTCGGCGTATATCTGCTGCCTCTTCTACTCGAAATGATCCTTTCCGGTTATGGTATCGTACAACTTCCACTGATCCTGCATTGGGGTGGAATGGTACTGTTCACCTGTCTAAGCATCATTGCAGCCAGCCTTGGATCGTGGTTCTCTTCGAGAATCATTCGGGAAGCATCGCCACGTATGCTGGTTATCGAATAATGTAATCAGAATGCCTAACACAATAAAACAAGCCCTTCCATACCTCTATAGGATGTGGAAGGGCTTGTTATCATGATATGAACTATTTCCGCCATTTCTTCGCAAGTGCACCAATCTGATGTGGCGTAGTGCGGCAACAGCCGCCAATAATTTGCGCGCCCGCAGCAACCCACTGCTCCGAAGCATCACTCATGCTGCCACAAGTACCCTGTCCGCTCCACGTCTTCGTTGCTGCATCATATACTTCTCCCGAGTTCGGATACACAATAACAGGTTTATCGCTGGTACGGCTCAAAATACCCACTGCTTCCGTCACCACTTCCATCGGAGCACAGTTCAGGCCAATCGCCGCAACCTGCGGCTCGGAGCCAAACGTCTGTGCACATACCTCAAGCGGTGTGCCCTCGCTGATGCTTGTCCCGTCTTTTAAAGAAAATGATAACCAGGCATACGCATGAGGAAACTCCTTCAGTACATCAACCAGCACCTGTGCTTCCTGCAGGGAAGGAATCGTCTCAAACGCCAGAATATCAGCACCCGCTTCAAGCAGCGCCGCCATACGTGGACGGTGAAATGCGGCCAGCGTCTCATCCGACACGCCGTAATGTCCCACATACTCTGAACCATCCGCCAGATAGGCGCCGTACGGACCAACGGACCCGGCAATAATTGGACGTGGACGAAAACTGTCTCCTTCGCGATCTACTGTACGATCTGTTATATGCTCCTCATTCTCTACGTTCTCGGAACGTACCGAAGGAGCTTCTACAAGCTGACCTGTCGAGCTTTCTCTCCCTACTAAACTACTCTGCACTTCTGCCCACACGTCATCTCTCGCCTGTACAGCCAGTTCCACCGTCTTGCGGATCAGCTCCAGTGCTGACTGTTCATCGATCCCTCTCTTACGGAAACCATCCACCGTCGCCTGATAACTGGATGTAATCGCACAGTCGGCTCCTGCTCGAAAATAATCTGCATGGACCTGAACAATAACATCCGGATTCTCAAGCAACACACGAGCAGACCATAGTGGATCATCGAGATCACATCCATGCTGTTCGAGTTCCGTAGCCAACGCTCCATCCAGAATCATGACCGGATGTTCACGAAGGATCTGTTCTATGGGGTTAGTCTGTTGTTCTTGCGTCATGTACTTGTCCTCTTTTCTTATTCACACGTTCTGTCAGATAATAAGCAGCGTAACATACTGCGATAAACGGAACCCCACAATACAGCGCAATTCGCTGTGTCGGGTCAAAGGCAATACCTATGCATGAAGCCAGGCATAATATAAATGAAACAATTGGTACCACCGGATACAGTGGTGTGCGGTAGACCAGATCTTTGACCGCATGTCCTTCCCGGATATATTGTCTGCGGAACATGTATTGGGAGGCACTGATACTCATCCATACTGCAACGACAGCCAGACCTGAAATGGAAACCAGTGTAATATACACGGTACCTGGCGCAATGATGCTGGACAGCAAGGCCAGCGCACCACCCACCATACTAATCAGAAGTGCATTCAGCGGTACTCCGCTTTTGGTCAATTTGGCAAACCACGGAGAGATCGTTCTTTTGTCAGCCAGAGACCAGAGCATACGTGAAGATGCATACAGGCCTGAATTGGCAGCAGAGAGAATCGCCGTCAGAATAACAAAGTTCATAATGTCTGCTGCATAGGGTACACCCACCCGCTCCATTACCGCTACAAACGGACTTTCCAGTACACTGGCATCCGACATGGGCAGCAAGGCCGACAAGATAATAATCGTTCCGATGAAGAAAATAACCAAACGCCACAGCGTTGTATGAATAGCCTTTGGTATCGTCTTTTCCGGGTTCTCCGTCTCACCGGCGGCAATGCCGATTAACTCGGTGCCTGAGAAGGCAAAGTTTACAGCAAGCATGGTCATCAATATCGCTGTAGCCCCATGAGGGAACCACCCGGATGCGGTAATATTCGATAGAAATGGAGCCGGTTCAGAATCCGCCATGGGAATGAACCCAAACATGGCTGCGCCACCGATAATAATGAAGATTACGATAGTCACTACTTTTACAGATGAGAACCAGAACTCGGATTCCGCAAAAAATTTCACCGTTAGAGCGTTAAACAGAAAGATCATCAGTGCAAAAACCGCGCTCCATATCCATACGTTTACCGATGGGAACCAGCGCTGCATAAGCAATCCGGCGGCTGTGAATTCGGAGCCAAGCGCAACAGTCCAGGTTAACCAGTATAACCAAGCCACCGTGTAACCTGTTGCCGGTCCGATATATTTGGCTGCATAACTATGAAATGCTCCCGTCTCTGGCATATGAACAGACAGTTCACCAAGACAGAGCATCACCAGATATACAACGATGGCTCCAATCAGATAGGACAGAATGGTTCCCAGTGGTCCCGCCTGCTGAATCGTGTAACCTGAGCTGAGGAATAATCCCGTTCCAATGACTCCTCCGAGAGAGAGCATGACCACATGCCGTGCCTGCATTTTCCGCTGAAAATGCCCTTTGTCGTTGTTGTTCTCCATACCTGCTGCTCCCCTACTTCTTCATCCAGAAAAAACAAAAAAGACCCACTCTGCCTAAAGAGTGCGCCGTTACTGACAAATAAAAACAAACGCTCCTATCTATCAGGCTTTCACCCGCTGGAATTAGCACAGTATCCTTCAGATCTGTTGCTGAGGTTTCTAAGGGCCAGTCCCTCCACCTCTCTGGATAAGAAAATGATTTTTTACTAATATAGCGATCTATCATGAATGTGTCAACAATTAAATAATATATGGCACACCTCGCTATTCGGTGGAAGACCCCGGATTCGTGATGGTGGTCTTTACCTCATAGGTGATCGGCACGGTGCTAAAAATTTTATCCCAATCGTCTTTGACTTTTTTCCATGTTTTAGGTTCTTTGATACGTAAGCTATCCCGAAAATCCGCAACATCTACTTTATAGGTATGCTGCAGTTTGTATAACAACTGTCGAATCTGTTGTTTGGCAAGTTCAGCAAATTCTTTTTCCAATTCACTGAGATACGCACCTTTTTCCTCTTCCTCGGGAGCACGCCAATCCTCCATCAACCAGCCTTCGGATTCAGTTTTCACATGGAATGAAATATCATCGCCAACCACTTTTGGAATTATTGTTGTTTTTTTCTTCTTCATTTCATATACAACAGTGAACCCCTCTTTATTGTATGTCTTCAAGATACCTCCTTTTTCTTTAGGTCTGAGCCAAGATAGCCCTTCTAGATCCGTTTGGCTGAGTTCCCCGATGAATTTTGTTGTTTTCCCATCAAAGATACTGGCACCGGAGAACTTGTCCTCTCCATTGAAGTTCAGTACATTCTGGAGCAAAAAGCTGGAACCGGATTGCATTTGTGCATCTAATTTGGAGAGTAGAACGGGGTCCAGGATTTTATTGGACAAGTATGAATTACCGGTAATACCTGTAAGATAAAATGCTGGAATCCGGGAAGGATCATCTGAAGTCAGTACATCAACAGCGCGATGATGGCTAATCAACACCAGACAGTTAGGACGAATATCGTTATCCCGAAGTACAAAATCCAGCAGCTGGTCCAGACCATACTTTTTGGCGATATCCTTGGACACAACGATAACCTTCAGATGATGTCCGATGAGCGGATGATCTCGTCTCAGTGCAAACTGACGAAAGATTTGTAGCAAGGAATCTCCGGTAAGCTGTTCATTGGAATAGGACGTTTTACCAGAAGCAGGCGAACCGGATTGTTGGCTCTTCTGACTGCTGGAATTACCGGGAGCAATCTGTACCGTGGCTGTCACATTGTTCTGCTTGGAATACCCTCCTCCCTGATTGGCGATGTTCTCCTCAAATTCCGTCTCTTTGCCGATATCGATCCCGAGACCAACGTAGACACTTAGATCCTCTATCTCTCGACTGCTCCAACATCCGGATATCGTTAAGAGAATGCATAATACAGTGGCTAAGCGTAACAACATGCGGAATGTAATCATGCATGCTTGCCTCCTTTTTTGCGAATCAGACTTAACAACAGTAGTACCAGAGGTAAAATTCCAAACAAAAATACGGACACATTGCCTAGCATATCTCCTAGTACGAAGGTATCATCCACTGTTTTGGGTATCATTGCTGTCAGATAAATGAACGGCAGCAGGCCGTACATGATGCCTTTGATTTTTTTGGAACGAAACAAATCACGAATACCCACCGAAGCGCAGTAATGTGTAATTGCTGTAGTCGAAAAGATTTGCATAATCCAGATGACCAGCAATAAGGATTCAAAACGCTCGAATATCAGACCCTGGATTTCGAAGCTTCTTACCAAATCCAGCGTTGGCCAGGTTCGAGTTTTGATGCCATCGAGCGATAAACTGCCTATAACCATCACCACCGTGATCAAGTAGATAATAGTGGATATGAGTATCCCCCAGGTCATCGCTTTATTGCTCTTCTTCGGATTTTTCATATAGGCAGTCATGATTAACATCACCTCATAGCCCGTATAAGATAATAGTGAAGGCTTCAACCCTTGGAAAACGGGCATAATCCCATCACCGAGGACGGGTCTCAGATTGCCAATCTCGAATAGCTGATTACTAAGCAAAATTTCAATCACAAATATAATAATCGTAATCGGAAGGATGATCTCAAACACGCGTACGATAACGCCAAGCCCGCCTGAAATCATATATACACCGATCCACATGAAGACCATCACAATCGCCCAGGTGGGGGTGCGTTCGAGCAGATACATCCCAGTTACTTCAGCCATAACTCTGATTTCGAATGCGGCAATAACTATGAAATACATAATCATAGACAATCCCAGTATGTAAGCAATCCAGCTGCCCGTAATCTCACGGGTGAACTGGAAGACGGTTTTCTCCGGAAATCTTCGACACAGGGTAACCAGAATTATTCCGACACCTATGATAATGAATCCAGATAGGATAATGGAAATCCAGACATCGGGTGTTCCGACAGCTTTGCTGGTCGTTCGAGGTAACGTCAATATCCCGGCACCAAGCATGTAATTGACAATAATTACAACAGCCTGTGTCGTGGTTAGCTTTCCTTGGGAGCCATTCACTTTAGTTCACCTCCAGACCTTCAGTAGATGGAATTCCATTTATTTTTTCCGATCATCATCGATCGGATTAGTCATTTTGGGACGCATTCTCATCATATTTAGCGGTGCACGGATAACAAAATCCTTCCATTCATTCATGTGATAGGGAACGGCTGGTGCAACATAAGGTACGCCAAAGCTTGAGAGTCGTGCCAGATGTGTACACACAAGCAGAAAGAACATAACCACGCCAAACAATCCGAGTACGGCTGCGCTGAACATAGCGGCAAATCGTAGAATCCTTAGCGTTAATCCCGCACTATAGACCGGAATCGTAAAGGAAGAGATGGCTGTTACCGCAACGACAATGACCAGAAATTGGCTTATTATTCCCGCTTGCACCGCTGCTTGTCCAATAATCAGACCTCCTACGATACCCATCGCTGGCGCAATCGGTTTGGGCAAGCGTATCCCAGCCTCCCTCAGAATCTCAATCGAAAGCTCCATGATGAGTACCTCAATAATTGAGGGGAATGGCACTCCAGTACGCGTTTCAATAATCGTCAATACTAGCTTGGTTGGAATAAGACCCGGATGAAACGAGATAAACGAGATATAGAGCGCAGGAGCAAGCAATGCCAGCATCGCGGCCATAAAACGAAGCACTCGCAAAAATGTTCCGGGAATCCAGCGTTCATAATAGTCCTCTGGAGACTGAAGCAACATGCTAAAGGTCACCGGTACAATTAATACAAATGGCGTTCCATCCAACAAAATTGCCACTCGGCCTTCCAGAAGGGCACCCATCACCCGGTCAGGTCTTTCCGTATTCAGTACCTGCTGAAAAGGACTCAGCGTATTATCTTCGATGAGTTGTTCCACATAACCTGATTCGAGCATTGAATCCATATCCATCTCTTCGATTCGCTTGCATACTTCTGCAACGAGATTTGGATCGGCAATATCCTGAATATAGGCTATCGCCAAATCTTTTTTGATCCGTGAACCCACTTCATACTTCTTAATAAACAGGCTCTGATCACTTCCATAACGACGTAAAATGCCTGTATTATCGCTTAATTGCTCTGTAAAACCAATACGAGGCCCACGAAGCAGTCCCTCTGACAAGGGTTCATTCATACCTCTTGTTTTGATCTTATGAGCTCCGATTAATAAAGCACCTGGCAAACCATCAACCAGCAGTGCATTTTTCCCAAACAACACACCAACTGCGAGTTCTTGGAGGGACTTCGTCTCCTCAACCAGACTGACAGGAAGTAATTGATCTTGCAGATATGCCGACAGTAAGTGTGCGTTGTCTGGATGAAGGAAACCCTCCTGCTTAAGTAGAGGAACACCTTCGAACATCAACGGTGTAATCAAGTGATCATCAACTAAGTCTTGATCTACCAGGCCTTCGGTATAAATGACCGCAGCCCGTGTATTCGTTCCCCTAATAATAAATTCCCGAATATGCACGTCTGCATTGAGTCCAAAGCTTTCTTTCACACTCGTCAGATTTATGCTGTACTTTTCGGTTAATTTAATATTGGCATAGTGGCCTGTTTCGGTCCCTTCACCCTGCCCTTTGGCTGCTGGCGAGATATCCTTCGAGGATATGGACGATGGCTTCGAACGAGAGAAGCTTCCGCGCTTAATGGCAGCATTGATCCAGCGCATGCTCAATGTAATACCAATTGGAATGATGAAGACCAAGAATGCCTGAATCCATATGGACCAATCCGGCACGTAGGATACAATTGTTGACCACATGTTCCCACCCCAACATTTCTCTGCATGACATAGCTGCAGGTATTCCCAAGTATTGTGTCCCCGTTTGATCACAATAATTCCCGTTTTTTTGAGTACTGAACGACAAAAAAACGGTTCCTGTGCAAGGAACCGCTATTACTATATATTGTTATACGATTCTGGTCACATGCTCCGCTTTGGCATCCAACAAGTGAGCTGAAGCAGCAATTGCTGTAAAATCATTCAATGCGATCTCAATCTGCTTCTGGCTCTGCTCCACATATTCTTCTACTTTTTTGGTGCCACCTGTGATATTGCCAATTTCCTTGGTTATTCCAGTCACGCTATCTCGAATCTCATTAATCGAACTCTCCACCATTGCGGATAGTTTCTTAACTTCCTTGGCCACGATATCGAATCCTCGTCCGTATTCTCCTGCATGTGCAGCCTCAATGGCAGCATTCAACGCGAGCAGTTGCGTCTGAGACGAAATCTCGCGTATCGTTCGTACCACGCCCTGAATCGATCCGGCCTGTTCCTGCAAATGAGTCAGCGTTGCACGGTTAGAAGTTGACACCTCTGAGATATAGGAGATACTGGACATCAATTCCTGACTCCGTTCAATACCTACATCTGCCTGCCCATTCAGTTCATGAGACATCGTTTTTAGCTCATTCACTACGACAGAAATGTTGTTCTGACGGTTGGTAATGTTGGTGGCGATTTTGGAGACACCCAGTATCTTCTGATTCGTCTCATCGTACACCGGCATATATGTCGCTTCAAGCCATACAGAATTCCCCTTTGCATCCTTGCGTTCAACCTTGTCCTGGAAGCTGACACCATTAAATATGCTATTCCAAAAAGCATCATATTCCGGAGTATTTGCAAATTGACCGAAGCACAGTTGCTGATGCTTCATGCCGTACATCTCATCTACCGTATATCCCATCGTCTGGGCAAAGACTTCATTCACGTAGGTTACCCGGCGATCCAGATCGAATCGAATGATAGCAAGACTTTTCTCCATCGCCTTGATGACCATTGCATCGGTGACAACATCTTTCTTTTCCATATCTAATATAGACACTTGATAACCCCCACAGTTCATTCCATAATAGACAGCCTTTAACTAGCAAAAAACAATCATAACAACATATGTATCCATCAGGTTCTAGATGGCTCTACTATGGATACCCGATTTGCAGCATTTTGGATCACCTGTTGTTATTTATTTTTATTGCAACCCTGTGAAGTCAAAATATATAGTTGTTCCTTCGTTTCAATGCTTCTTCAATATCCTGGATAAAAGGGTTCCATCAACATACTTTCGGAGCATATTCATCGTCCAGAAAAGAGACGTTATAACTTATCTTATCCGTAAAATATCTCTGTATCTACTAGTACGTATCGTAACATAAGGCAAAGAGGTATACACTTCTGTATTTGTAACGTATTTGTAACATAATTTCTGTTTTTTAATAACCGTTTAACCCCTATATACAAGAAAAACAGAACGATTTATCATGCATCGTCCTGTTTCTTATCCAGTCTCATCTCCATTATTTCTTTCGTGGTGTCCAGCGCTTCGTTTCACTGTGATTCGGATACTGAATGCCCGCAGGATAGGAGATCAGCTCGATCAGCATCCCCCAAGGTGCTCTTCCATACACAAACTGATTGCCTTCTCCACCTTCAATATGACCGGTCAATGCCCCAGGCTCTGTTAGCAACACCCCGCCCGCTTCCTTGAAGTGTCGTGCAGCTTCTTGCATATCGTCCACATACAACGCCATATGCTGCAATCCGTAATCTGATGCCCTAACTGGCTCCGATTGCGCTGTATTCGCGTACTGAAATAACTCTATACTAGCGCTCTCCCCGAGCGATAACATCCGAATATGAATAACCTTTGCTCCTGAACGCAGTCCTAATTCAAGCTCTGCCTCGGGTCCTTCCTGTGGGGGATCATCCGGCGTTATATGGTCATAGGCAAGTTGAGCTCCAAACGCCTGTTGTAGAAATAGTGTCGCCTGCTCCATGTCCGGTACAGTTATTCCAATATGGTCAATTCCTCTCGTAATCATGTTATCCCTTCTTTCCTTTATCCATTGAACTTGCTTGTACACAGCGACATCCGTACCTATATGATTTACACGAAAAGGGGTCCGCTATAACCATCGGTTGCTCGAACAACCTTGTATAGAAACCGAAGAAAGAAGAGCGCATGATATCCATGGCTCTTCTTTTTTTGATGTTTTTAAGTTAGTTACAGGTTTACATACCGAGTGCTTAACCGGGGGCCTGAACTCATTTTAAAAATCGTGTACAGTTACACATAGCTGAATCGCAATGCCAAATGGGTCCCGTACAATCCCATAACCTGGGCTGAATTCATTTTGTTCATAAGGTACTAGTACCTTCACACCCTCATGTTGCATCAGAGAATGATACAGTTGATCGATTGTATCTTTATCTTTGGACTGAATACATAGTGACGTGCTGTTCCCCAGCTGCCATGCTCTCTCCGTGTCCATTGCTTCTTCCGCAATCATGACTTTGTTAACCCCAATCTCCAGCACCGAATGTGTAATATACTCATCTTGACCGGCAGGGTACTCGAAACCCGGGTTCATTTCCTTCATCTCTTTATAACTTTTCTTGAATATCACCTTGGCGCCCAGAAACTCTTCATAAAAAGCAATGGCTGCCGCCGCATCCCCGTTCATCGACAAAAATGGTATCACTTCAAAATTCATTATATTGCCTCCTTGTTCCTATTGGATTACACTTATCACTATAACAACGAAAGGTGCCAATCTATGGCACCATTAAGAGGGTTTGATATGAAAAAATCAGAACGTATGAACCAGATGCTGCGCTTTATTAACCAAAAACAACAGTTCACCCTGCAAGATCTCATGCAGGAGTTCCAGATCTCCAAACGAACCGCGTTAAGAGATATCACTTCATTGGAAGAGTTAGGTGCGCCCATCTATGTCGAATATGGACGCTACGGCGGATATCGACTGTTGCAACAGATGCAGCTGCCTCCCATTTCGTTTAATACGGGGGAGCTTCATGCCCTATATTTTGCGATGCAGGCTCTTCGCAGCTTCTCCAGCCTACCCTTTCAAATCTCTTTCCGTACCATTCATGAGAAATTTATGAACGCGTTATCCGACAAGCAACGACAGGATATTGAGAACATCCAACACCGGGTTTACTTCCAACATACCGAGCAGATCCGCGATAGTGCACATTTGGAATTTCTGTTGATGGCTGCTGTGCAGAATATAGTGATTCAGATTACGTACGCTAATCAGCGTAGATCCTCTGATCAAAGGCCATCTTCTACAAACACCAATATCCGCACCATTCAACCCATCGCGCTCTATACCAGGAAAGGTTATTGGTATTGCCAGGCCTATGATCTGCATAAACAAGCGTATCGTGTATTTCGCTGCGACCGCATCATTTCAGCCGAAACAACGGAGATTGAACCTTTAACTCATGTAAAGGAACTCTATTCACAGGATGCCCAATCTCTATGGAAACCATCGGAACAAGCAATTCCATTCAAATGCCTGATTGATGAAGCCGGGATGGAGCTATTCCAGCAAGAACATTTCCCATCTATGCAGATCATCGAGCAGATGGGACACATGTATCTTGTCGGTTCGTATGAACCTCACGAGCTTGATTTCATAGTGAGATATCTTGCAGGCTATGGTAAATCGATTAAGATTATGGAGCCCGTCATCTTACAGAAAGCATTAAGGCAGTACTATCTGGACTTGTTGGATCATGTATAAAGATCATATTTCTATCCATTTTACTTTACATGCCTTTTAGCTCTGCTCCTGGCTAACTTTTAAACTTTTTTTATTGCCAATAGCAACTTGAACGATAATCTGCAACACGATGATGATAGCCAAACCATAAAATGCTTGCACAAAGCTGCCTGTTAGATCGCGGAGCCAACCAATCGCCAGCGGTCCAAGTGCTCCAAGAATGTAGCCACCAGATTGAGTCATAGCCGACCAGCTACTTGCTTCCTGAGCATTGTTTGTCTCATCAATCGGCAACATAAGTGCAATCGGGAACAGTCCACCTGCACCAATCCCGAGCGGAATCGCAGCGAGCCACGGACTGACAGAGAGATTCAGCATCAGGACACCTATTAACTCCAACATCGCACATCCAACAAGCCAGAAGACACGTTTTTGGTACCGATGTACAAGCATGGGAATGAATAACGTTGAGGGCAGTGATATCAATGTAAATAACGTTTGAATGTTGCCAGCAGTCTCTTGGCTATATCCATGGCTCTGAATGGCTGGTGCAAGCCAGGCGGTTAATGAATAGAAGATCGCGGCCATCAATCCGAAGAACAGTGTCAGCACCCATGCACGCCTGTTCTTCACCGGAAGTGGTGCATGGACTACAGCCGAAGTTTGTCCGGATTGCCGCTCTGTACGCGCAGACCAAGCTAATTTTAACCAGATTGGCAATGCAATGGCAGCGAGTAATGCCCATGTAGCCAAAGAACCTCTCCAAGATTCACCCAACGTATGCTGAAGCGGAACCGATAATCCCACACTAATGCTGGCCCCCATCACCATTGCTGTTGAATAGATGCCGACCATGGCTGCCACTCGGTTAGGGAAATACTGCTTAATGAAGCTGGACAACAGCGGCCCTGCCAATGCAATCCCTACACCTGACAGAAAAGAAGTGAACATCATCAACGGAGTTGCGCCTACAAACAATCGTAATCCCGTACCTATCCCAATAAGGATTAAAGCCAGCACAATGGCACCTTCGTTCCCCCACCTTCTACTTAGTCTTACAGAGAATGGAGCGAATATGCCCATACATAATACCGGTAGTGTAGTTAAAAGACTGGCGGTCATGCCGCTCAAACCCAGATCATTCTGTATGGTACTCATCAGAGGAGAAATGGAAGTAATCGGTGGTCTTAAGTTCAGTGAAGCCAGAATAAGCGCCAATACAATATAAAAAAGTTTCATTATGGATCACCTCATGGGAGTAGTATTCTTGCCTTCACCAAAGATCCTATTTGTTAATGTCAGGATCTTTGAGTGTTGCACGATTAAGTATAGATTCATTATAATGATTGAACAATACTATTGTTTCTATTAAAATGATTACCAAAACCAATGATCAGAGGTGAATTCATGGAGATTCGTCAAATGGAAAACTTTATTACAGTGTGTGAGGAGCTTCATTTTACACGGGCAGCTGAGAAACTTGGCATATCTCAACCTACGTTGAGTCAACAGATACGTGGGTTGGAGGATGAACTCGGTGTTCCTTTGTTTGACCGTGTCGGCAAAAAAATAGTGATGACCCAGGCAGGCACTCTGTTTCTGGAGCACTGTGTACAGATGATCCGGCATTTACAGAATACCCAGGATGCGCTAGCTGAATTTCGGAATGATCAGCGGGGACGATTGGTTATTGGTGTTCTTCCGTCGGATTTGGATTACCGTATCACTCCGTTGCTCGTTGATTTTCATGCCCGATTCCCCAAGGTGCAATTGAAGGTTATCTCTTCGATCTATGTCGTAAATCAAGTGTTGGAAAATGAAGTCGACATCGGCATCGAGATCACGTCTGCCCCGGATAGGCGGCTTGTGCGCATTCCTTTGTGCAGTGAAGAATATGTACTGGTCGTATCCGAGAATCATGATTGGGCTGAACGAAGCACAATTGAAATTCAGGAGCTACGTAATATCCAAACGGTGATGTTTCCCGAAGGATTTACAGGCAGAGAATTGGTCGACGGCTATTGCCGTAAATATGGATTTAGCCTAAATACCATCATGGAGACCAGTTCAGCAACCTCCATCATTAGCCTGGTCAAAGCCAACGTTGGAGGAACACTGCTGCCTTATCCTCTGATCCAAGCCATGAATGAGCCCACGCTACGTTGCATCCGAATTACAGACGATCCGCCATACCGGCACTTTGAGATCATCCATCGGTCCGACCGTTACCTGACGCAATCGGCCAAGGCATTTATTGAGAAAACAATCGAGTATTTCAATCAAAGGTGAGATTAAAGGAGGATAATGAAATGATAATAAGAGAAGTTGGTTTGTTGACACATCAGGTCGAGGCCATAAAAGAGTTTTACGGTACACTACTGGAACTGGATCTTGTGGAGGATAATGCAACATGCGTTTCATTCCGTGCGGGGAACTCGGTCCTCTCTTTCAAGAAGGCGCCAGAACAAGAAAAGCCCTACTATCATGTAGCATTTACGATTCCAACGAATAAACTTGCTGATGCAAAAAGATGGGCTCAAGACCGTAACATTTCATTGCTATCCAAAGATGGACAAGATGAATTCTATTTCCCCTACTGGGATGCAACAGCCTTCTATTTTTATGATCCAAGCGGCAACTTGATGGAATTTATCGCTCACCATTCACTAGATAATGGAGTTGATGAAGCTTTTGAAGCGAAGCATCTGTTATGTATTAGTGAAATCGGTCTGCCTGTCGATGATGTTCCTGAGACAATGAACACATTGAATGAGCATTATCAACTTGAACCATTTGCCGGAGACGGAAAACAATTCTCCCCCACGGGTGATGCAGAAGGCATGTTTATTGTCATTGATAAACAGATGCCTTGGTTCCCAGACGGACGTATGCCTGGTGTATTTGTTACAGAGGTGAAGGTGGAAACTGGGCAGACCGGAGGAGTATCGCTGCAGAATGAATTGTACTCTATTGTTTCTAATTAAAGTAGAGAGTGTGTTTATTTATCTCGGAACACTGGATTTCATTTTTACATCACAGTCGAAAAAGGGTTCCAATGACAGCTGTTATTGGAACCCTCATTTTGTCTCATCGATGAAATACAATTGCAATTTTAAAATATATAATTCAGACGATCCGGACACATTTAATTGATTTCAATTAAGTGTGTATATTCCCAAATACGCCCTTCATCCTCATTAATACCATAATCCGCTGGTTCATTTACATCATTATAAAGTTTCAGGCCACATTTAGTGCAAACTGCTTTACAAGAGTTAAAGTAATGCTTCCCTTTATTAAGTTTATGAGCAGAAGAGTAATCTATATCAGGATAAAGGAAAAGAGTATCATAGCTACATACAAAACAAGTTTTTTTCGATTTATCTTTTAAATCGTAAATTACTCTCATTAAATCTTCTTCATAGATACTTTCCAGAGATCTTTCCAGTGGCCTTTGGTAAAGTGCTAATCCAACCGCTTTATAGAAAGCAATCGCTCTATGATCTATAAATCCCTCTTTAGGCATATTAGCAAGATATTGTATTGGATCAATATCGCAATTCTCGTAATCATAGCACCAATACTCTTTTATTTCTTCACCATTCCACAGTTCTTCACATTTATAAAGTATATCTTGAACTAACGGAAGAATTGTTCTAACAACGAATTCATCTAGTTGCCTATAAAGTAAAAAGCGTGCTCCTCGATGCAACAACATATTCCTTAATATATTAATCTCTTCTAAAGCTTCTTTATGCTGCATTAAAATCCCCTTTATTGAGCTGTTTGGCAATTCCAGTGCTCTTTTCAAAGCTATATTATATTCGACCGACATGTCCTTGAATTTTATCTCACCAATATCTCTTCCATCTCTTAAATGCTGAAGCAATGCAGCCTCGTTTATTTTACTATCTCCTAACTTGTTGGCGAGATGTTCATTATGGAACCTTAGTGCATCTTTAATAACTAGTTCTATGAAATGATGAAAGTGAATAATAGCTTGCATGTAATTTTCATGGTAGTCTGTAAACTCACATAATTGTTTCTCTTGTGCTTCTGTGAAATTATTTAGATTGAAATAAAAATTATGAAGAGTATTATATGTTCTGAAAAAGCCTTTCAGTGCTGAGGTTAAAGATGTTAAGGCTGATGGCGTAATATTCTTACAAGTAAAATAATCATCCATAAATTCTGTTATAACTAATAAATTTCCGGAAAATCTTTTCTCATTCACTCCCAATTAAAACACTCCTTAATTTCATGTATATTTTATAAGCTGCTGATTATATTTGTATTATCATTCATTTTTCTAATTTGGAGCAGGGTGAATGTATGGCGAACAAATTCTTTTCATTAATATTAAAAAGATTACATATACAAGCAACAAAAGAAGCTCGATCTTATATCGAGACTTTCTTTATAGTTCTGTTTGTATATTTCCTGTCAGGTGTTAAAAAAGTTGTGGCACTTGATGTTAGATTCCTGTGGTAGATTTTCCCCTTTCATTTTTTTTTTAAAAACCGGCAGGATGCGTACCGAGAGCAATACGGCATACACCCAAGCCGGATAAAGATTAGAAAATAATATCAATAGCCTCTAGCTCATCTTGCTCCTGTTCGGATTGGCCGTTCAGGGAAATATCCTTGAGCAGCACCGAAGGCTGTTCGCCAATTTGGGTGATGATCACGAGCAGGTCCTGAGCGAAATTGTCGATCAGATTGCGCGTAAACAACTTCGTCGCATATTCAAACTGCCCGTTCATTCCCTCATCCAGCAACGAAATGACCAAGGTAAGGTCAAATTGGGAAACCGCTTGCGTTTCCGGATAAGATTCGATCTGGATATCCCCGAAGTTTTGAACGTTATCTTCCTTCGTTTCCAGCGCAAACATGACATCAAATACAGGATTGCGGCTTTGATCTCGCGGCACCTGCAGCTTTTTCACAAGCTCTTCAAACGGATAATCCTGGTGGTCGTAGGCCCCCAGCATCGTTTCTTTGACTTCGTTCAAGTAAACAAGGAACGTCTTCTCCCCGGATGGATAATGGCGAATCGCCAACGTGTTGACAAACATTCCGATGAGCGGCTCCAGGTCGGCATGTGTGCGGCCCGAAACCGGTGTGCCTACAATGAAATCTTCTTGTCCCGAGTACTTGCTGAGCAGGATTGAATAGGCCGCCGATAACACCATATATAGGGTAACACCGTTCTCATCGGCAATGCGCTGCAAGTTGTCCGTCATCTGCTTGTCGATACTGAAAGGCAGCACATCTCCCTCAAAGCTGCGAGCGGCAGATCTGACAAAGTCCGTAGGTAGCTCAAGCGTTGGCAGTTCACCTTCCAGCATGTCCAGCCAGTAGGCTTCCTGGCGTTTCAGCCGTTCTTTTACAGGTTCGGACTGCTGCCAAGTGGCAAATTCCTTGTATTGAATCCGAAGCGGTTCCAGCGTCTCACCGTTATACAGGCGTAGCAGCTCTTCGATGAAGATACCCATCGACATGCCATCCGTGACGATATGATGAATGTCCAGCATAAGCAGATGACGTTCCGCTTCCCATTCAACTAAGCCCACACGCAGCAGCGGCGGCTGCTCCAAATCAAAGACACGTACAAAGGCATCCGCAATGCTTTTCGTTTCACTTTCCGTCGCCTTTGTATACTCGACGGCAAACTCCAAGTCCGAATAAATACGTTGTACCGGTTCGCCGTCGACCATTTCGAAGCCGGTTCGCAAAACTTCGTGACGAGCGATTAATCCTTTGAGCGCCGCCTCGAATTGATTCCGCTCCAAGCGCCCGACGAGAACCGTCATGCCGGACATGTTGTAACTAAGCTCGGCCCCTTCCATCTGCTGCTGGATGTACAGCCGCTTTTGCACAGAGGAAAGCGGATAATACTCCCTTTTATCCAGAACCGGAATGGAAAGAAACTCCTGCTGCTCCAATCGGCTAATCACTTCAGCCATCGCTTCAATAGTCGAGTACCGGAATACATCGCGTAGTGGCAGGTCCACGTGCAGCTCCTTGTGCACCTTGCTGACCAGCGTCGTCGCCCGCAGCGAGTGACCGCCGAGGTCGAAGAAGTTGTCCGTCACACCAATCGTAACTGACCCAAGCACGTCCTGCCAGATGGAGACCAGTTTCGTCTCCAGATCGGTGCGCGGCGCCACGTATTCGCGTCCTGCACTTGCTCCCTCTTCCGGCGTCGGCAGCGCTCTCCGGTCGATTTTCCCGTTTGGTGTCAGAGGTAAATGCTCCAGCTCCACAAAGTACGACGGGATCATGTAACCTGGCAGCTCGCTGGAGATCGCTCGTTTCAGGTCGGCCGCCGTCAGTTCGATATCCGTTGTGTAGTAGGCGCACAGCGCCTTTTGACCGTTCGCATCACTTCGAACCAGCACCACCGCTTCGCGTATACCTACCACCCGCAGCAGCTGCGACTCAATCTCACCCGTTTCGATCCGGTAGCCCCGGATTTTCGCTTGATTGTCGATCCGGCCGATGAAGTCCACGTTGCCGTCCTCCATCCACCGCGCCAAATCTCCCGTGCGATATAACCGCTCACCCGCGGTGAAAGGGCTATCTACAAACTTCTCTTCCGTCAGCTCTGGACGGTTCAAGTACCCACGTGCTACCCCAACGCCGCCGATGACCAGTTCGCCCAACACACCGACTGGAACAGGATTTAGATGTGCATCCACGATGTAAAACTTCGCATTCAACCACGCTTTGCCAATCGGCACATGGCCTGTCTGCGGCAGTTTCGCCAATTCTTCGTCATAGAAACTGGAGTCAATTGCCGCTTCCGTCACACCATAGGCGTTAATGATGCGGAACGACGAGCCAAACCGCTCCTGCAAGGTACGGTAATCCGCTACACTGCAGCTGTCCGAGCTTGTGATCAACAGCTCCATACCGCTTAACTTTTGCCCCTGCTCATGCACGTATTCCATAAACGGCACGATCAGTGCTGGTGTTGATTCAAAGATCGTCACTTGCTCCTGCTCTATCCAGTGGTGCAGACGAGACGGATCAATCCGGTCGTCCTTCGGTACAATGACCATGGTGCCTCCGTTATACAACGTGCGTGCGATATCGCCCACGAAAACATCAAACGAGAAGCTTGCGAGTTGCAGCAGTCGCACCGGGAACTGATCCAACCGGTATTCCCGTCGGTAGCCCGCTGCCGTGTTCACTAGGCTGCGATGCTCGATCATCACGCCTTTTGGCTTGCCCGTCGTTCCCGACGTGTAGATGACGTACGCCAGATCCTCCGGACGGGCTTCATGGAAGCTGTCCATACCGACAATATCAACATCATTTGGATGACTCTCGCCATCACCGTTCACAGCCCCCGTTAGCTTGCCGTTGACTCGATCGGGAGCACTGTTGGAGCCTTGGCCAAAGTCCATTGGCACATTGCTTCGTTCCTCGCTGTATGACGTTTCGTCGTCAAGATACAGCACCGTCGCCAGTGCCAGTTCCTCTTCACCGAGCCAGGCTTCGGCACGCTCTCGCAGCGGCGTTTGCGTCAGCAGCACCTTCGCTCCGCTGTCTTCGAGCATAAACCGCACACGGTCTGCCGGATAATCCGGGTCAAGCGGCACATACGCCCCTCCCGCTTTCCAGACGGCCATCACGGCCACCAGCAAATCGACCGAACGCTCGGCGAGAATGCCAACAATCTCCTCCCGACCGATGCCGCTTGCGCGCAGCGTGGCCGACAGACGGTTCGCCCGCTCGTTCAGCTCCACATACGTCAGCCGATCGTTTTCGTAAACGACAGCTTCAGCTTCGGGCGTGTGTTCCGCCTGTTCCTCGAACAGTCGATGGAACGCTGCCATAGGAGCCTGTTCCGGTTGCGCAGGGTTAAACGCGCCGACAATCTGCTCTTTTTCCTCTGCCGTTAACAAGTTCAGCTCGGCAATAGTCGCCGACGGGTTGCAGAGAATGGATTCAAGCAGCTGCAAGTAGTGAACAGCCAATTTCTCCACCGTTTCGGTTTTGTATAGAGCTGTGGCGTATTCAAACAGATATTCCAAGCCGTCCTCAATCTCGGTGACGTCCAAGCTGAGATCGAATTTGGAAACAATTTCTTCGCTGGCATACGTCGACAGATGCAGTCCCGGAAGCTGAATTTCCACATTTTCTGTATTCTGCAAAGCAAACATCGTATCAAACAGTGGATGACGGCGTAGATCACGAGCCACGTTTACCTTATCCACCAGTTCCTCAAACGGATAATTCTGATGTTCAAAAGCACCAAGCGTTGTCTCCTTGATTTCCTTCAAGTAGTCAAGGAACGTTTTACCGGCAGCCGGGTAACTGCGGATGGCCAATGTATTAACGAACATCCCGATCAGCGGTTGAACGTCACTGTGATTTCTGCCCGCAATCGGCGTACCAACCACCACGTCTTCCTGACCTGAATATTTATGCAGAAGCACGTTATACGCCGCAAGCAGAACCATGTAAAGCGTTGCGCCGTTTTCAGCTGCAAGCCGTTTCAGACCTTCGCTTTTCTCAATATTCATAAACAATTGCAGCGTGCGGCCCTCATAGCTCTGCATAGCAGGGCGCGGATAGTCCGTCGGCATTTCCAGAACTGGCAGTTCTCCGCGGAACATGTCAATCCAGTAGGCTTCCTGCTTGGCAAGCTGCGTTTTCTGCTCGTCCGATTGCTGCCATACTGCATAATCTTTGTACTGAATGCGGAGTGGCTTGAGCGGCTCCCCGCTGTACAAGTGCACAAACTCTTCGATCAGTACGTCCATTGAAACGCCGTCCGATACGATATGATGTGTATCGAACATCAGGATGTGCCGGTCCGGCGCGAGTTCGGCAATGCCCACCCGCAGAAGTGGCGGCTTCGCTAGATCAAACGCACGAACAAATTGGCGCACCGTTTCTTCCGCCTGCTCCCCGCTGATCTGCACATATTCCACCTGGAAGGTGACTTCTTCGTAAATCCGCTGAACCGCTTCGCCCTCAACCATCTCAAAGCCGGTACGCAGCGTTTCATGACGAGCTACAAGCCCGCGGAATGCTTCTTCAAACTGCTGCCGGTTGAGCTGCCCTTCGAGCAGCATAGCTCCTGGTATGTTGTAGCTCAGCTCGCCTCCTTCCAGCTGGTTCAAAATATAGAGACGTTTCTGCGCAGAAGAGAGCGGATAATACTCGCTAGGTTCCGCAGCCGGAATAGCCATAAACGAGCCGATCTCCAAATGCTCCATAGCCACAGCCATTTCCTCAACTGTCGAGTAGCGGAATACGTCGCGAAGCGGGAATTGGGCGCCCAGCTCCTTATGCATTTTGCTGACAAGTGTTGTCGCCCGCAGGGAGTGTCCTCCGAGGTCGAAGAAGTTGTCCGTTACGCCTACCGCCTTCTCCCGAACAAGCACTTCCTGCCAAATGACGGCCAGTTTTGCCTCCAGTTCGGTGCGCGGTGCCACGTATTCGCGGCCTCCGCCTGCTCCCCCTTCCGGCGCTGGCAGCGCCTTCCGGTCAATTTTCCCATTTGGCGTTAGAGGCAATTGCTCCAGTTCGACGAAATACGACGGAATCATGTATCCCGGTAGCTCGCTGGAGATCGCCCGTTTCAAATCTGCCGCCGTCAAGCCTTTTTCCACTGTATAATAAGCGCACAACGCTTTCTGCCCTTCTTGATCTTCCCTGACAACAACGACCGCTTCCTTCACGCCACCTACACTCAGCAACTTTGCTTCGACTTCGCCCGTCTCGATCCGGTAGCCCCGGATTTTTGCCTGGTTATCGATCCGCCCGATGAAGTCCACGTTGCCGTCCTCCATCCACCGCGCCAAGTCTCCTGTGCGATACAGTCGCTCACCAGCGGTGAAAGGACTGTCTACAAACTTCTCATCCGTCAGCTCTGGACGGTTCAAGTACCCGCGCGCCACACTGAATCCGCCGATAACCAATTCGCCCAGCACGCCGACTGGCACCGGGTTCAGATGTGCATCCACGATGTAAAACTTCGCATTCAACCACGCTTTGCCAATCGGCACATGGCCTGTCTGCGGCAGTTTCGCCAACTGCTCGTCATAGAAACTGGAGTCAATTGCCGCTTCCGTCACGCCGTAGGCGTTGATGATGCGGAACAACGAGCCAAACCGTTCCTGTAAGGTCCGGTAATCTGCCACACTGCAGCTGTCCGAGCTTGTAATCAACAGCTCCATACTGCTTAACTCTAGCCCCTGCTCATGCACGTATTCCATGAACGGCACGATCAGTGCTGGTGTTGATTCAAAGATCGTAACTTGCTCCCGCTCTAACCAGTAGTGCAGACGAGACGGATCAATCCGATCGTCCTTCGGTACAATGACCATCGTGCCGCCGTTGTACAACGTCCGCGCGATATCGCCCACGAATACGTCAAACGAGAAGCTGGCGAGCTGCAACAGCCTTACCGGGAACTGATCCAACCGGTATTCCCGCCGGTAACCCGCCGCCGTGTTCACTAGACTGCGGTGCTCGATCATCACGCCTTTTGGCTTGCCCGTCGTTCCCGACGTGTAGATGACATACGCCAAGTCCTCCGGACGGGCTTCATGAAAGCTGTCCATGCCGACAACATCAACATCATTTGGTTGACTCTCATTACGGTAGTTCACAGCACCCGTCAGCTCGCTGGAGATCAGACCTGAAACCATGCTGGAGCCTTGGCCGAAGTCCATTGGTGCATTCGCTCGATCTTCGCTGTATGACGTTTCGTCATCGAGATACAGCACCTTCTCCAGTGCTAGTTCCTCTTCGCCGAGCCAGGATTCGGCACGCTCTCGCAGCAGCGTTTGTGTCAGCAGTACCTTCGCTCCGCTGTCTTCCAGCATGAACCGCACGCGGTCCGCCGGATAATCCGGGTCAAGCGGTACATACGCCCCTCCCGCTTTCCAGACGGCCATCACGGCCACCAGCAAATCGACCGAACGCTCGGCGAGAATGCCAACGATGGTCTCCCGGCCTATTCCGCTTGCACGTAGCGTGGTCGACAGGCGGTTCGCCCGCTCGTTCAGCTCCGCATACGTCAGCCGATCCTTCTCGTATACGATGGCCTCCGCTTCCGGCGTGCGTTCCGCCTGTTCCTCGAACAGTCGATGGAACGCTGCCACAGGAGCCACTTCCGGCTGCACCGGATTAAACACGCCGACAATTTCTTCTTTTTCCGCCGCCGTCAAAAGCTCTAACTCATGTACACGAACATTCGGATTAGCCGCAACCTGCTCCAATGCACGGGCAAAATGACCGTGGATCTGCCTGATGTCTTGATCTCTGAATGTCAGTGCATTGTACGTAAACCGCAGCAAAATATGCTCTTCCGGAATGACCGTAATGTCCAGATCGTAGTTCGTTTGTTCCGGCGATTGGATATTAGCGATTTTCAGCGCTTCTTGGCCTCCGCCGACAACCTGCTCAATCTGTTCTTCCATCGGATAATTTTCAAAGACCATAATATGGTTGATCAAGTCGCGCTTTTGCTCGCTCAGCGACTGAATTTCGAAGAGCGGGAACGTTTCGTAAGCTCCCGATGTCAGCGCTTGATCCTGGGTTTTTCTCAAAATATCGGCTACCGTCTCCTCGGCTTTGCCTTGAATACGGACGGGGATCGTATTAATAAACAGACCGATCATGCTTTCGATACCCGGAATCTCCGCTGGACGCCCGGATACGACGGAGCCAAATACAACATCATCGCTGTTGTTGTATACCTGCAGAACCAGTCCCCATACGGTCTGCATGAATGTATTAAGCGTCACCTGATGCTGGCGCGCCACCCGCTCGATTTGCCCAGTCAGTCCCTTGCTGAGTTCCACATCGATTTCAGCCATTTCAAAAGTATGCTGTTTCAGCTGCGTTCTCTCCTGCGGCAGCTTGGTCTGCTGATCGTAACCCGCCAAATACTCCGACCAGTAACCCGAAGCTTTCGCTACATCTTGAGCTTCCAGCCATTCGATATATCGGGAGTACGAGGTAACCGGAGGAAGCTCCAGCGTCCGCTGCTCCTGGAACGCGAAGTAGGTGTCGAACACTTCCTTGATCATTAAGGACATGCACCAGCCGTCCAACAAAATGTGATGGTGACTCCAGATCACTTGGTAGGACTCGTCGCCCGTACGCAAAACTGTAACGCGCATCAGAGAGCCTTGAGCCAAATCGAACTTGTTCGCTTTATCCGCGCTGACAAAATCGGCTATCGTCTTCTCCGGGTCTTCATCGCTTACTAAGCGAATATCTTCGAAGTATACTTCACATTTCCGCTCGCGGAATACCACTTGAATCGGCTCGTCTCTCCAGCCGGTAATAAAGTTCGTCCGCAGCGCCTCATTTCGCTGTACCAGCGTATCCAATCCGCGGGTGAAGGCTTCCACATTCAGGCTTCCATACAGATCGAAGGTCACCTGTTCGAAGTAGGCTTCCGAATCGGCATCCAGCAAGCTGTGGAACAACATCCCTTTTTGCAGCGGAGTCAGGGTGTATACATTCTCCAGTTCGCCGAGTGCCGTCGTATGTTCTGACAGCCGCTCCAGTTCCTCCACCGTCACATCTTGAAGCAGTACGTCACTAGGCGTAAGCTCCGGCCGCTCTTTCGATACGCAATGGCTGATGACTTCACGCAAACTCGATTGAAGCAGGGTGCCCAGGCGCTCAACCGTCTCCCGTTGATACTGGGTTTCCCCATAACGGATCGTAAGTTCCAACACGCCTTCCGATACCACACCGTTGATATCGAGGACATAATTCATCACAGCATTCGGGCTTGAATCGGAGCCCGGACTGAACGGAGAAGGCTGCGAGCCGCTGCTTTCGTAATCCTGGTCGAACTGACCCAGATAGTTAAAACTGATCTCCGGCTCTAAAGCAAAGCGCTCGCCGTCATGCGGCGCCGACAAATAACGCAGGATGCCGTAGCCGATTCCTTTGTTCGGAATGCGGCGCAAGCTTTCTTTCACCTGTTTCACCTGATGACCGAGCGCCTGGACGTGACCCGGCTCCAGAACGACAGGGAATTGGCTTGTAAACCAGCCTACCGTCCGCGTAATGTCCACATCCGGCAAAAGTTCTTCCCGACCGTGGCCTTCGAGATTCACCAGCACGCGTTCCCGACCGCTCCAAGCTTGTACCGCGAGGCCAAGCGCGGCAAGCAGCAAATCGTTCATTTCCGTATGGTAAGCACGGTGTGCCTGCTTCAGCAGCTGTTCGGTTTCCTCCGCCGTCCAGCGGACGGTCACGATCCCGCTGTCCTTCAGCTTGGATCTGCCTTGTTCAAAATCTTTCGGAAGCGGCTCATAGGTCAATTGCTCGATATGCTGCCAATACGCTCTCTCGCTTTCCATCGCCGGACCATTCGCATAATCAGCGAGCTGTTTCGCCCACGTTTGGAATGAATCCGTTTTGAGCGGCAGACGGATCAGCTGCCCTTGCAGCGCCTGCTCATAGCCGGCAGCAAAATCCTCAAGCAGAATCCGCCAGGATACGCCGTCTACGACCAAGTGGTGGATCGCGATCAGCAGATGATCTCCATCCGCACAACGGAACAAGCCGAGCTTCAGCAAAGGCCCTGCCTGCAGGTCAATGCTGCGCTGAAGCTCGTTCGCCTTGGCTTCGATCGCCTGCGCGCAGTCCGTCATTCCGCGGAAATCGATCACTTCTAGGCTGTAGAGCTCGCCGTCACTTTCCTCGATTGCCCGGTTCCATGCCGCATACCCGCTCACGGTCCGGCTGAAGACGAGGCGCAGCGCATCGTGATGCTCGGCCAGCTTCCGCACGGCCTGACGAAGTGCCGCTTCGTCATAGCCTTCCTCCCGGTACAGCATCACCGCCTGGTTAAAGTGGTGCAGCTCGGCGAACGACTGCTCGAAGAACCAGCGCTGAATCGGCGTCAGCCCCGTCTCTCCCGTAGCTGCCCCCTGATCGGCGCGTCTTAAGACCGACTGGAGATACGGGCTTAATTCCGCTACGGTCGGATATTTGAACAAATGCTTAATTTCCAGCTTGTACCCGGCCTGATGTAGCCTGGACGACACCTGGATCGATTTAATTGAATCCCCGCCGAGCTCGAAGAAATTGTCCATCACGCCGATCGGACGACCCGTTCCCAGCACCTTTTGCCACACCGCAACCAACGTCTGCTCCGCCGCCGTCCGGGGTGCCACGTATTCCGTTCCAACGAGCATACTGCTTTCCGGTGCGGGCAGCGCCTTGCGGTCGAGCTTCCCGCTGTGTGTGAGGGGCATCCGCTCCAGCTGCACGAAGTAGGACGGAATCATGTACGCAGGCAGATCCTCCGCCAGCGCGCTTCGCAGCTCGCTCGCCGCAAGCGGCTTGTCCGCCACGAAGTACGCGCAGAGCTGCTTCTGACCGGCTTCGTCCTCTCTGGCGATGACAACCCCCTCTTGGACGGACGCCGCTTTCAGGACCTGTGCCTCCACCTCGCCGAGTTCGATCCGGTACCCGCGGATTTTCACCTGATGGTCGATCCGGCCCATATACTCGATGTTGCCGTCCGGCAGCCATCTGGCCAGATCGCCCGTCCGGTACATCCGCCCGCCCGGCGCAAACGGACATTCTACGAATTTCTCCGCGGTCAGCTCGGGACGGTTCAAGTAGCCTCTAGCCAGACCTTCGCCCGCGATGCACAGCTCGCCCGGCACGCCGACCGGCTGCAGCGCTGTCGTCCCTTCCTTGACAATATGCAGCCGGATGTTCGAGATCGGCTTGCCGATCGGCACCGATACATACGCCTCTTCCGGTCCGCATTCGTAGTACGAGACATCAACCGTCGCTTCCGTAGGCCCATAAAGGTTGATCAGCTGCGCTTGATTCACGGATGACGAAATCCACTGCCAGAACCGGCTCACATGCGATGTCGCCAGCGCTTCCCCGCTTGCAAACACCCGTTTCAGCGAAGACAGCTTGTTACCCAGATCTTCGCTCGGCTGACGCTCGACATATTCGAGGAAGACGTGCAGCATCGACGGCACAAAGTGCATCGTCGTGACGGCTTGCCGTTCGATCGTGTCCAGAATCGTCTCGGGATTCTTCTCTCCGCCCGGCGGCAGCAAGCAAACTTTGGCCCCCGTCCAAGCCCACCAAAACAGCTCCCACACGGAAACGTCGAAGGTGATCGCCGTCTTTTGCAGAATCGTATCCCTGGAGTCGATCGGGTATGCATTCTGCATCCACAGCAGCCGGTTGATCACCGGACGGTGCTCCACCATGACGCCTTTGGGCTTGCCTGTCGAGCCCGATGTGTAAATGACGTAGGCCAAGTGCTCCGGTCCGCTCGCCGGCTCCAGGTTCGAGCCGTCTTCGTCATACGCGGATGGATCGTTCAGATCGACGAGCGATAGACCGCCAAGTGGCTCTGTCCCGGTAAATGACGCGCTTTCCCGCAAATGGCTCTGAATCAGCAGCAGCCTAGCGCCCGAATCTTCGAGCATGTAGCGGATGCGCTCCAGCGGGAATTGCGGGTCGATCGGCACGTAGGCGCCCCCGGCCTTCAAGATCGCATAGATGCCGACAATCATCTCCAGCGAGCGCTCGGCCATGATCGCGATCGGCTGATCGGCCTGCGCGCCAGAGGCACGCAAGGATCTCGCCAGCCGGTTCGCCCGCTCGTTCAACTCCCGGTAAGTCAGGCTGCTGTCCTCATAGACAACGGCCACCTGCTCAGGCGTTCGCTCTGCTTGCTCCTCGAACAGCTCGTGGATCGTTCTCTCTCTCCACGACTCATCCGCTTCCAAGCCTGGACCCTCTAAGGCGGATTGCTTCGCCAGAGCCGAAGACGACACGGCAAACCCGACCAGCAAATCATGCTTTTCGCTGTCCTTCAAGATGTTCAAATCCGAGATCGTCGCACCCGGCTGAGCCAGGATCGATGCCAAAAGCTGCTCGTAATGACCCGCCAGCCGTACCATCGTTTCCTGTCTAAACAACGAGGTAGCGTACTCGATCTTGCAAACCAGCTCGTTACCCTCTTCCACGATATCCAGGCTAAGATCAAACTTTGCTCTCTTTTCCTCGATGTCAAACAGCGACCATTGCAAGCCTTCCAGGGCTAAATCCAGGCTTTCGTGCTTTTGCAAAGAAAACATGGTGTCAAACAACGGATTCCGGCTTAAATTCCGGCTCACCTGAAGAGCTTCTACCAGCTCCTCGAACGGATAGTCCTGGTGCTCGTAGGCTCCAAGCGTCGTTTCCTTCACATCCTGCAAGTAATCCAGGAACGTCTGCTCTGCCGTCGGACCCAAGCGAAGGGCCAGCGTATTGACAAACATGCCGATAATCGGTTGCAGGTCGGCGTGAGAACGAGCGGCAATCGGAGTGCCGACTACGATATCTTCCTGTCCCGCGTATTTATGAAGCAATACGGAGTAAGCAGCCAGCAGAAGCATGTACAGCGTCGCCCCCGAATCTCCGGCAAGCCGTTTTAGAGCTTCGCTTTTCTCCGCATCCAGCGCGAACGTGAGCGTTTGACCGTCAAACTGCCGGACGGCTGGGCGGGAAAAGTCAAGAGGCAGCTCAAGAACCGGAAGCTCGGAGCTGAATACCCCGCGCCAGTATTCCTCCTGCCGTTTGATACGCTGACATTGCTCGTCGGATTGCTGCCAAACGGCGTAATCCTTGTATTGAATCCGTAGCTCCGGCAATTCTTCCCCATTGTAAAGCCCCACAAATTCGCGTAGCAGCACGTCCATGGAAAGACCGTCCGAACCAATATGATGCATATCCAGCGCCAGCAGGAATTTCTCTTTCTCAAGTATGATCAGCAGGGCGCGCAGCAAAGGCGGCTGGGTCAAGTCAAAAGGCTGAATGAAACCTTCCAGAATGGCCGCGACCTGATCTTTGCTTGCTTGAAGCTTCTCGACCTTGAAATCTACGAGCGGATGAATACGCTGAACCGGCTCTCCATTCACGATTTCAAAACCCGTGCGCAGCATATCGTGTCGGGCCACCAAAGTAGTCAGCGCCTTTTCCACTTTGGCCTCGTTCAAATTCCCTTTCAATTGCAAGGCGCTCGGAATGTTGTAATTCAGCTCCGAGCTATCTAGCTGGTGCAGGACATACAGCCTTTTTTGCGCAGAGGAAACTGGATAGTACGCTTTCTCTTCCGCTTTTGGAATCGAGCTGTGCTGCGATTCTTTCAAGCTGGCAATAGCTTCTGCCATAGATTCTACCGTCATATAGCGGAACACATCGCGCAGCGGAAGTTCAACGTTCATTTCCTTCCGAATCTTGCTGACAAGGTTTGTCGCCCGCAAGGAATGCCCTCCGAGCTCAAAGAAATTGTCCAGGACTCCAATGCCGGAGTTGCCCAGCACTTCCTCCCAGATCTTCACAAGCTGGGACTCCGTAAGGTTACGAGGAGCTACGTATTCGACGCCCGTTTGCAGGCTACCTTGCGGCTCCGGCAGCGCTTTGCGGTCCACTTTGCCGTTAGACGTCAGCGGCATGCGCTCCAGCTGCACGAAATACGACGGGATCATGTATCCCGGCATTCCCTGTGCCAGCGAGGTTCTCATTTCGCTGACTGTCAGCATCCGGTCTGCAACAAAGTAGGCAACAAGTGCCTTCTCTCTTTCGTTGTCCTGACGGGCGAGCACCACCGCTTCTTCCACGCCCTCCACGTTCAGAAGTTGCGTCTCGATTTCGTCCAGCTCAATCCGGTACCCGCGGATTTTGACCTGATGGTCGATCCGGCCGAGGTATTCAATGTTGCCGTCCGGTAGCCAGGCCGCCAAGTCACCCGAACGGTACAGTTTTTCCCCCTCCGCAAACGGGGAATCAACGAACTTTTCCGCCGTCAAATCCGGTCGATTCAGGTATCCTCTTGCCAGGCCTTCACCGGCCACGTACATTTCGCCTGCTACGCCGATCGGAACAGGACGACGGTTTTCATCCAGAACATACACGCTCAGCGTCGGGATCGGCTTGCCGATATTACTCTTTGCCGCCTCCATCTCGATCCATGTAATTTCCTTATACGTCACGTGAACCGTCGTTTCGGTAATACCGTACATATTGATCAGCTTTGTCTCCGGGTACTTCGTCTTGAAACCCTTGAGCAACAGCGGGCTGAGTGCTTCGCCGCCAAAGATGACGTTGCGAATCCGCAGATTGTACGGATGGTCCGCTAAAACCTCACGCAGCAGTTGGTAGAAATATGTTGGCGTCTGGTTCAAAATCGTGACCTGTTCGCGGCTCAGCAGTGCCAGGAACTCGGCCGGATTTTTCGCCGTAAGCGGCGGTACGATAACCAGCTTTCCTCCATTCAGAAGTGCCCCGTACATCTCCCAGACGGAGAAATCGAAGCAGAACGAGTGGAATAACGTCCACGTGTCGGACGGCCCAAAGTCGAACAGGTTCTTGTCGTTGAACAAAAGGCGCACGACGTTTTTATGCTCAATCAACGTGCCTTTGGGTTTGCCGGTCGTTCCCGATGTGTAGATGACATAAGCCAGGTTACCCGGCCCGGAAATCGGTTCTAGATTCGAAGCGTCCAGCGCACCAGCGGAGTCCGCACCTTTGTCGCTCCAAACGAAATCGTCCAATTCAAGGCGCGTTCCTGTGAAGTCGGTCTTCTCATGCAAATGCTTTTGAATCAGCAATAACGGTGCGCCCGAATCCTCAATCATGAAGCGGATGCGTTCCTCCGGGTAGTCGGGATCGACAGGCACGTAGGCTCCGCCCGCTTTGAGAATCGCCAGAATGCCGACGACCATATCAAGTGAACGTTCGGCCAGAATCGCTACCAACTGATCCGCTTCGACTCCTGTCTCCCGCAGCTTACGCGCAAGGCGGTTGGATCGCTCGTTCAGTTCGTGGTAGCTCAACTGCCGCTCATTCATGACGGCGGCCACGTTATCCGGGTAAAGCTTCGCCTGCTCTTCGAACAAGCCATGAATCGTCTGCTGACGCGGGTAGTCTGCCTCCGAATCATTAAAACCGCGCACCAGTTCACGGATTTCCTGCTCGGTTAGCATTTCCAGCGAAGCAATATCCCCTTCCGGCGCTGTTGCGATAGTTTCGAGTAGCTTGTCATAATGTCTGGCGAACCGCTCCGCGGTCTCCTGTTTATACAAAGCCGTAGCGTACTCCAACCGGCATTCGAGCTGACCATCCAGCTCCGAAATATCCAGAAGCAGCTCGAACTTGGACGTTCGGTTTTCCAACGGATAAAACGATTGCTCCAGCCCCTCGATGACAATTTGCTCATTCTCCGTATTTTGCAGAGAGAAGAACGTATCAAAGAGCGGATTCCGGCCGGTCGCGCGCGGAATATGAAGACTTTCCACCAAATCTTCGAACAAATAATTTTGGTGTTCAAAAGCCCCAAGTGTGATTTCCTTCATTTCTTCCAGGTACTTAAGGTACGGCTTGGAACGCTCCGGATGGCTGCGAATGGCAAGCGTGTTGATAAACATACCTACGATTGGCTGCACTTCTTCCTGCGTTCTTCCGGCAATCGGCGTTCCCACGATCAGATCTTCCTGACCCGAATATTTATGCATAAGGATAGAGTAAGCAGACAACAGCACCATGTACAGGGTCGTGCCCGTCCGTGCGGCCAGTTCTTTCAGCTTTTCCGTCCGTTCTTTCCCAATATCAAACTTCACGGTCCGGCCGTCAAAACTTTGCACCGCAGGCCGCGGGAAGTCCGTCGGCAGTTCCAATACAGGCAGCTCGCCCGACAGCTGTTCCAGCCAGTACTCCTTCTGCGGCTGGATCAACTGCCCGTAGGCTTCGGAATGCTGCCAAACGGCATAATCTTTGTATTGAATACGCAACGGAGCCAGCTCCTCACCCCTATACAGGCGGCTGAACTCGTCGAAAAGCAATGCTGTCGAGATGCCATCCGAGACGATGTGATGCATATCGAACAACAGGATGTGGCGATCCTCGGCGACTTCGATCAGGCCGATGCGAAGAAGTGGCGGCTTGGTCAGATCAAACGGGTGAAAGTATGCTTCCATCACTTGGTCCACTTCTCGCTCGCTCGCCTGGAAATAATCTACAGCAAACTCCACCTCGTCATAGATGCGCTGCACAAGCTCACCTTGAACCTGCTCGATCCCGGTACGCAGCGTCTCATGGCGCTGAATCAGGGCCCGGAACGCGTACTCTACGCGCGTGCGGTCCAGCTTGCCTTCGAGAAGAAGCGCCGCTGACATATTATAGCTACGCTCGGCCGCGTCAAGCTGGCGCAGGACGTACAGACGCTTTTGCTCGGATGAAACCGGATAATACTCGGCCTCTGCCGCCTTTATAATCTCATAGGTTTCCTGCTGCTTTAAACCGCTAATTCTTTGGGCAAGCTGTTCGATCGTGGTGTAGCGGAAAACGTCCCGCAGCGGAACCTCGACTTGCAGCTCTTTTCGAATCTTGGAAACAAGCGCGGAGGCCCGCAAGGAATGACCACCCAGGTCAAAGAAATCGTCTTGGACTCCAACTCGCGCAATACCCAGCACCTGCTGCCAAATAAGAGCAAGTCTTGTTTCCAGCGTTGTGCGAGGAGCCACATACTCACGGCCGGCTTCTATCTCTCCGGTCGGCTCAGGTAGCGCTTTACGGTCAATCTTGCCATTCGGTGTGAGCGGAAGCTGATCAAGAGACACCAGTCGGGCCGGGACCATATGGGCCGGCAGCTCTTGCTTCAATTGGGACAGCAGATCGCTCAGCTGCAAGGAAATATCCCCCGCCACGTAACCGCACAAATACTTTTGCCCCTGCTCATCCGTACGGTCAGTCACCACAGCCTGCTTGACCCCCGGGAAACTGAGCAGGGCCGTTTCAATTTCGCCGAGTTCGATCCGGAACCCGCGAATCTTCACCTGATAGTCGATCCGGCCGATGAAGTCAACGTTGCCGTCTTCCAGCCAGCGGGCCAAATCTCCTGTCCGATACAGACGTTCTCCAGGCACAAACGGGCTGTCTGCAAACTTCTCGGTGGTTAGGTCCGGACGGTTCCAATACCCGCGCGCCACCCCAGCGCCGCCGATGACAAGCTCCCCCGGAACCCCTACAGGAACCGGCTTTAACCCGGCATCTACAATGTAAAACCGGGCGTTCAGCCAGGCTTTGCCGATCGGCACATGACCCAACGATGGCAGCTTGTCCAGCGGCTCATCGTAAAAACTGCTGTCAATGGCCGCTTCGGTAACGCCGTAGCTGTTGATGATGCGGAATTGTCCGCCGAATCTTTCCTGAAGCAATCGGTAATCGGTGACACTGCAAGCATCCGAGCTGGTAATCAGCAACTGCATGGAGCTGACGTCCAGTCCTTCTTCATAAATATGCTGCATGAACGGTAGGATGAGCGCAGGTGTCGATTCAAATACCGTAATGTTTTGGTCCCGAATCCAGCCGTATAAGCGGTTCGGATCAATCCGGTCATCCTTTGGCACAATTACCATCGTTCCTCCGTTATACAGCGTCCGCGCGATGTCTCCAACGAACACGTCAAACGAGAAGCTCGCCAGTTGCAGCAACCGCACCGGGAACTGATCCAACCGGTACTCACGGCGGTACGCATCTGCCGTATTCACTAGACTACCATGCTCGATCATGACGCCTTTTGGGCGTCCCGTCGTACCGGAGGTGTAAATCACATAAGCCAAGTCTTGCGGGGCACTGTCAGCAAATTCAAATTCCACGGCTGAGGTATCCCCGTTATACATCTGTTCATCGTCCATCGCATAGACTGCTTGAAGCTTCAGCCGGTCATCGGCCAGCCAACCTCCGGCCCCCTCCAACAGATGACGCTGCGTAAGCAGCACCGATGCTTCGCTATCGCTGAGCATGTACTCAATCCGCTCCGCCGGATAATCGGGGTCCAGCGGTACATAAGCTCCGCCGGCTTTCCATACGGCGAGCACACCGACCAGCAGTTCCACCGAACGCTCTGCCCAGATCCCCGTAATCGTCTCCCTTCCCACGCCCTGTTCACGAAGGAGCGCAGCCAGCCGCTCAGCGCGTTTGTTCAATTCGCCGTAAGTCAGCTTTTTGTCCATGTAAACAACTGCCGGGTGATCCGGAATGTCTCGGGCAAACTTTTTGACATACCGATGAAACGCTATTCCCTCGCTCAGTGCTGCCACCGGCGGGTTAAACACGTCCAGAATACGGTGTCTCTCCTCATCGCTCAACAGAGAAATCTCGCGCACCCGCAGTTCGGGAGTCTCAAGAAACTGGTCCAAAACGGTTACATACTGCTCCATAATGCGATCAATCTCGGTCGTCTCGAACAGGCCGGTACGATAGGAAGCATGGAGAATGACATGGCCTTCATTCAGCATATGGTCGAAGCGCAGCAGTAGATCGTCCATCTCGTGCCTAGCAAAGTGAGCCTCCAGACGTACCTTGATTTCTTCATACTCCACGATTTTCAAAGGCAGATATTCAAGTGACGTGCGGAACAACTCCGAAAGATCGTTGCGGCCGTGTTGTTCACGTAAATCCTGGATCAGTTGGTTATAAGGATATTTCTGATGCCGCAGATCCGCCGTATTTTCCTTGGAAACCGTTTGGATCAAGGAAAGCACGGACTCAACTGGATTCAGGCTAATCCGCGTAGCCACGGTGCTGACGAACATACCGATCGTTTCTTTTTCCTTCTTGCTGGTGCGATTGGCAAAAACCGTGCCGACTGGAACATCGGTGCTGTCGGTCAGCTTATACAATAAGACGTACATGGCGGACAAAAATAACGTATATAAACTAACCTGATATTGTTCGCTAAAAGCCAGAATGCGGTCATAGCGGGAACCATCCAAAGTGATGGAACGTTTATTCGATTCGCTGCCAATCGAGAATGGCGGAACCGATTTAATGCCGCTCGTTTCAGGCAAAGTCTTGTACTTGGTTAGCCAATATTCCTTGCCTTTTTGATAACGCTGCGATTGCTCATATTCATGCTCAGTTGAAATATAATCCAGATAGGATGGGGCCTGGTAACTGCTGAAGATGCCATTGCGCAGTTCCAGGTATTTTTCCATCACCGCATGCAGCAAAGCAGTGACGGACAAGCCATCGGCGATGATATGATTTATAGTCAAATTAAGCCATACTTGGCCGTTCGCAAAATGGATCATCGTAAATTGATAGAGGTGTTCGTCGAACACACTCGCCGGTTTTTCGGTTACTTCTTTCACCCAAGCATAGAATTGTTCGGTTGTGCCTATTTCGAGGTGGCTTATCCTGGTTTGGACATTCTCCAGCTCTTCGAACCACTGCGTTGGATTCTGCATATCCCCGCTAATGCGGATTCGGAAAGCGTCATAGGTTTTGACAATCTCTGCCGCCGCTTGCTCAAGCAGCTTGGTGTCGATCTCGCCCGTAATCTGGTAGGTCGCGGAAAGCATCGTGATGGATGTGCCCGGATTCATAATTTCCATGAACCATATCCGGCGCTGGGCTTGCGTTAATCCATATTGCTTGTTCGTATTCTCTCTCACATCGACACACTCCCGTATTAGAGATTGTTTGTAGATAGGCTTTATACCTGAATATCAGCAGGAAGCCGCCCGCCGAAAAGCGGGTCTAGCCGTACAGCCGCGCGTAGTAACCTCCGAGCGCCAGCAGTTCCTGATGGCGGCCCCGTTCCACGACCGTTCCTTGATTCATGACCGTAATCAAATCCGCATGTTCCACAGTGCTGAGACGGTGGGCAATCAGAATGGTGGTGCGCCCCTTCATCAATACGTTCAGAGCTTGCTGTACCCAATGCTGGGATTCGTTATCCAATGCAGAAGTCGCTTCGTCCAGCAGTAGAATCGGGGCGTTTTTGAGAATCGCCCGGGCGATCGCAATTCGCTGCCTTTGTCCACCTGACAACGACGCTCCTCTCTCTCCCACCGGCGTTTTATACTGTTCAGGAAGTTCCTGAATAAAATGGTGAGCGTACGCCGCTTTGGCCGCTTCAACCACTTCTTCATCCGTTGCATCCGGGTTGCCATAGCGGATATTTTCCTCAATCGTGCCGGTAAACAAAAACGGTTCCTGCGGAACGTATGCAATCTGCCTGCGGATTTCTTCCAGCGTGTAATGGCCGAAAGGTTTACCCTGAAGCAGGATATCTCCGCTGTCCACAGGATAAAAACCGAGCAGCAGCTTGATCAGCGTACTTTTACCGCTGCCGCTGGCTCCTACAATCGCAGCGACCTGACCAGGAAACACTTGCATGGACATGTCGACAAGTACCTTTTTATCCGACTGATAGGAAAATTCCACATCGCGAAACTCCACCGCAGCCTCCGATACAAGCTCGCTATGAGAAGATCCCAAACGCTCCGGTTCCTCTTCCTCGCTTAGTACCTCTTGAATCCGGTGAGCACCCGCGAGCGAATTTTGGGTCATCGACAGAACCATCCCCAAGTTCAACAAGGCGTGCGTCAGATTCACTTGCAAAACTGCCAGAGCGGCGACGCTTCCCATTCCCATCAATCCGTAGGCATATAGAAGACTGCCGATGACGATGATGCCGCAAAACGTGACGTAGCTGATAAAATGGTTCACCGCAGCCTGCATACCATTCTTTTTCGCCGTTTGCCGAAGCGTTTGCGTCATTTGTTCGTTCAACGCCTCGTACTGGCCGTAAATCGTGCGGATGCGGAACAACTTCACAATTTGAATGCCGCCCATAAAATCTTTGAATTTTTCGGTCATTTTACCGAGCGTACGCAAGCCTTGTTCGGACAAAGCGCGGATATCCCGTGCAAATTTCAGGCTGACCAGAGAGGACAGCAGCAGAATGACGAAGGATACGCCAGCAAACCGCCAATCGATCACCGCCATAGAGACAATGGAGCCGATGCAGAAGACAACTTGAAGCAGCAAAACGAAGTAAACCTGCGAGAATGTAAACTCAACGGTCGTTACGTCGTTGTTCACTCGCGACAGCAAGTCCCCATGGTGGTTCTGCTCCAGGAATCTCGGCCGCACCCGGCACAGCTTGTCATAAAGACGTTTGCGGATATTCAGCACAGTCAGCTCGACACTGCGCTGGTATAAGTAAATGAACCAGGGAGAAATTATATTTTCGAGAAACAGGGCCACGCCCAAAATAACAAAAGCTTCCACCATCAGGGACGTATCTCGGGACACGGCGAAATCAACCAAGTTATGTACGACCAAGCTGAAGGCAATCAGAAACAATGTCTGGGTGAGCGCCGTTACAGCAAGGCCAATCGCGTACTGGGTTTTGCGCTTGCGGTTCATAAACGTGAGCAAGTAGCCGAGTTCTTTCACTTGTGATAGCCTTCCGCCCTTTTTCATGTGTACGACACCTCCCTGCGTTCGGCAGACTCGGTAAACTCCTGGTAATACGACTGGGCGTACAGTCCCTTCCTCTCGAGCAATTGTTCATGAGTGCCCTTTTCGACGATACTTCCTTGTTCCATAACCCAAATTTCATCGGCGTTTTGTACCGTAGAAAGCCGGTGGGCAATCACCATGGTCGTTCTCTGCTTCATCAATACGCCCAACGCTTCCTGAACCGCGCTTTCCGACTCCGGATCAAGTGCCGATGTGGGCTCGTCCAACAGCAGAACGGGAGCATCCTTCAGAAACGCCCGAGCCATTGCAATGCGCTGCCGTTGCCCACCGGACAAAAAACCGCCGCGCTCTCCGACATACGTCTGGTAACCGTCCTCAAGCTGCATAATGAAAGAATGAGCCTGAGCGGCTTTGGTGGCTTCGATAATCTCGTCCATCGACGCTTCTTGCCGCCCATAGCCGATATTTTCGGCGATCGTACCGCTAAACAAATATGAATCTTGGGTTACCACGGAAAAATGCGACCGAAGCTGCTCCGGATCTGCACCGTGGATCAGGCTTCCGAACACGCGAATCTCGCCCTGATCCTCCCGAAGTGGATAAAAGCCGCATACCAGCTTAAACACCGTACTCTTCCCTCCGCCGCTCGCTCCGACAAGCGCAATCGTCTTGCCTTCCGGCACCGAGAAGCTAACATTCCGCAGAATCGGGGAGCTCTCTTCATACCCGAAGGTTACGTTCTGAAACTGGATGGGGGCGGCGCTCGCTTTTGGAAGCAAACGGCCATTTTCCGTTTCGGTCGGCTGCTCGACGATTTCGGAGACCCTTCTCAGGGCACCGGTCATTTCGAACGTGCGCGTGATGAGCTCGGGAATATGCTCCAGCGGCTCCAGACACAGATTAAGCAAGTACAGGAAGGCGATCAGTTCTCCCGCGCCTAGCTGCCCGTTGTAGATCAAATAGCTTCCGTAACTGACGGCGAAAATGATCGGGCTAATCATCAGCGTAGAAAGCAGCGGGTTGACCCAGGCTTCCCGCTTTTTCACGGCCAGCTTTTTTTGAGCCGTCAATTGTAGCAGCACTTGGTAGGAGCGAGATAACATACCGGATAGCAGGTAGCTTTTTACAATAGGCATCCCCCCAAGCGTATCCTGGAGGTTGACGTTCATTCGGCCCATGTTCGCCTGGGCTTCCTCCGTCAACTGTTCCAACTGCTTGCCGATCCATTGGGAAACCAGCAGTGCTACGGGAAATAACAGCAGGCTGTACAGCATCAGCTCCCATTGGAGATACATCAAATAAGCGAAACAGCCGATAAATAATAGCGGATGATAAAACCACTGGGCGAGGTCCCGAATCATAAATTGCTGGATGAGCTGCAGATCGTTGTTGATCCGCGACAACACGTCGCCGGAGTGCTGCTTTTCCAAATAGGGGACCGGGAGTTTGCCGATATGACGCATGACATGGTTGCGGATATCCTGCACCGCAGAGGCACTGCTTCGCTCCACACCAAAGCTCATGAAAAACTTCGCCGGCACACCGATCAAGATGACCACAAAGACCGTGTACACGATCTGCAGAACGATAGGCCCCGCCCCATTCTCGGCCTGTGTGGTCAGCTGCTCGACCAAACGTCCCGTCCATATCTCAATAACCGCGGCGGCAATTGCGGACAGGATACCAACGATCATCCAGCCTTTGTGACGGCTTACATAGGACATCAGCCAGCGGAACGCTTTCCAGGTGGCATAAGCGGTTCGGCGCTTGGAAGGCGCCGCTGTGCCTTGTTCTTGAACAGAAGTCTGCCGGTCATCTCCCATGCAGGACCCCGGCCTCCGCTTCCATCTGCTGCTTGATTTGCACTAAGATGTCACGGATGACAACGGCCGTTTCGTCCACGCGCGCGAGTTCCAGTAACTCCTCGTGTGCGCCCTCCAGCCGGTAATCGGCGTAAGCTTGCGTCGTTGCCCTCTGCCAAGACGGCAACTGGTGCTCCAGGCGGAACGCTTCACTGTCCTTCGCAATCAGTTCGTAAATCCGGGCAGTTATCGTTCCTGAATTAATAAGCTGCGCTTCGTACGTTAAGGTGGCTTTGATCTTCCGATGAACACGCTCCCGCACGAGCGGATTGCTCATTAATTCCTTCTCTTCTTCGTCGAAATCTGCAAGCATCTCTTCAAGCTCTTTCTCAGACGTTTCATAAGGCGTGAGTGTGTCCTTAATCCATGAGTCCACCATGACCACGTCCGTTACGGAGTACCCTCTTCTTTCCATCGATTTGGCTACCTCGAACGTCAGGTTGCCTCCGAAGCAGTAACCGAGCAACACGTAAGGTCCTTCAGGCTGGATACGAACAATCTCATCCACATAACGGTTCAGCATGGCCTCGTAATCGATGGCATCGTCGATAAAATCAATGCCGTAAAGCACGAATCGGCCGTCTAGTCTGCTTGCAAGCTCTCGGTAACCGATGCCGAATCCGCTGCCTGGAGGGAAGCAGAACACGTTCAGATCCCCTGTTTTATTTAGCTTAATGAAGGAGTCTCCCCCTTTATCCAGACCCAGATCCTCCTCTCCAAAAGCCATGGCTTCAACGGTTACATGATGGAATTGGCGATTCAGCGGTATCTCGATGCCCGTTTCATCGTAAACGGCTTGAACGAGCCTAATCAGACTTAAGGAATTGCCTCCCAGCTCAAAAAAGTTATCCTTTACGCCAACCTGTGAAATGCCAAGTGTATCCTGCCAGACACGGGCGATCTTCATCTCGAGCAGTGTTCTCGGCGCAACATATTCCGTTCCTACAGTGGCGGCTTCCTCTGGTGCGGGTAGCGCTTTGCGGTCGATTTTCCCGTTCGGGGTCAGCGGCATCCGCGAAAGCTGCACGAGGTACGAAGGAATCATATATCCCGGAAGCTGCTTGGCGAGCTGCTCCTTGAGTTCATGCGCCGCCAGCCTCGTTTCCGCAACGTAATAAGCGACAAGCTGCTTATGGCCGTTCGCGTCGTCGCGGGCGAGCACCACCGTTTCTTGCATGGCGGCGATCTTCAGCAGCTGCTCTTCAATCTCGCCGATTTCGATCCGGTAGCCGCGGATTTTCACCTGATGATCGATCCGCCCCCGGTATTCGATGTTGCCGTCCGGCAGCCAGCGGGCGAGATCTCCCGTCCGGTAAAGGCGTTCTCCCGGCACAAACGGATGTTCCACAAACTTCTCTGCCGTTAGCTCCAGATGGTTCAGGTAACCTCTCGCAAGCCCTACGCCTGCCACGCATAACTCGCCGTCCACTCCCGGAGGCACAAGCTGCAGGTGGGCATCCAAAATAAAAATCCGGTGATTGGACAGCGGGCGCCCGATCGGAATAACTCTGCGCTCCGGCTGCTGCTCATCCGCATCCCAAAGCGTTGTAACAATCGAAGCTTCAGTAGGCCCGTAAGCATTGAAATAGTGGACCTTCTCCTTCCACTGCTGCACAAATTCGGCCGATACCGCCGAACCTCCCGTTACAAGCTTCGTTAAGCTGGGAAGGCGGTCCGGGTTCAAATATGCGCTGTACGTCGGAGGCAAAATCGCCGCCGTAATCGCATGCTCGTTCATATAACTCTCGAACAGGCGGTTGTCGAGAATCGTCTCGGCTGTCGGGATGTACAAAGTCGCGCCAAAATAGAGCGCTTTGAACACTTCCCAGCAGGACGCGTCGAATGACAGGCTGGCGAATTGAACGATCCGGTCATGCTCCGTGATGCCCAGCCTGTCCGCGAACATCAGCTTTAAACTGACCAAACCACGATGCTCCAGCATGACCCCTTTGGGTTTGCCCGTCGTACCTGATGTATAGATGACATAAGCCAGATCATTCGGACCGCTGGCCGGCTCCAGATTCGAAGCATCCAGCACACCAGTGGATTCCGCCCCGCTATCGCCCCAAACAAAATCGTCTAATTCAAGGCGTGTTCCTTCAAAGTCGGTCTTCTCGTGCAGATGTTTTTGAATCAGCAATAACGGTGCGCCTGAATCCTCGATCATGAAGCGGATGCGCTCCTCCGGGTAGTCGGGATCGACAGGTACGAAGGCTCCGCCCGCTTTAAGAATTGCCAGAATGCCGACGACCATATCAAGTGAGCGTTCGACCAGAATCGCTACCAGCTGGTCTGCTTCTACTCCTTTTTCCCGCAGCTTCCGCGCAAGGCGGTTGGATCGCTCGTTCAGCTCGCGGTAGGTCAATTGCCGCTCGTTCATGACGACGGCCACGTTATCCGGGCGATGCTCCGCCTGTTCTTCGAACAAGCCATGAATCGTTTTCCCCCGCTCGAACTCGGTTTCGGTGTCATTAAATCCCTTGAGCAGCATCTCCCTCTCGACTGGGAACAGCATATCGACTTGTCCAAGCTCCAGATCTGGCTGAAATAAAAGCATGGACAGCAACCGAACAAGATGGTCGGCCGCCTGCTCCATAAATGCCCGCTCGTACCGCTGTCCGTCAAAGCTTATTTCCAGCTTGATGGAGTCGTTTTGGCGGTCGAAGCGAAAAACGGTATCAGCCGCCACACGGTTACCCAGCGGTCCCGGATGAATCGGGGCGAAGGATGCGATGGTGTTGACGACCGGGAGGCCATGCCCCGTATAGTCCAAATGGAGCGGCTCCACCATTTTTCGAAAAGGCAGGTGCTGATGCTCCAGCGCCTCGCCGATGGAGCCTTTGATGCCCCCAAGCAGCGTTTTCAGCGTAGTCTGGCTGCTTACCGATGTCTTGATCACCAAGATGTCTTGCGGCGGCGTCTCGCCCTGGTCTGCGCTATACGAAGGCATGCCGACAAGCACTTGGTCCCGCCCGGTATATTTGAACAGCAGGCTTTTGACTCCTGCCAAAACAATCATGTACAGAGCCAAATCCGAACCGCTGGCGAGGCCAATGATTCTCTCCGAGAGTTCGCTCGGCAGAGTACGGTGAAGCAAGTCCGGCTCAGCCGCAGATTCCCCGCCCTCGAATAATTTGGAGGATTGACTGTATGGAAGGAAGCTCAGGCTATCATCTGCGTCAAACTTGCCGCTCCAGTACCGTTCTTCCTTTTCAAATAAAGATTTCATTCGTACCTCCCCTAAAAATGAAGTGACCGCATACCCCGACGCAGGTCTGGAAAGGCTTGCTTTCGACCTGCGCGTTTACGGGCTTGATTTACGGACTAGCAAGTTGTTCGCCGTCTTTCTTGGGATGCGCACCACTTTCGGTTACGGCGGAGCGCGCTTGTCTTATTAGAACGCGAATTCGATCGTATCGACGGCACTCTTTGCGCCTGCCGCCGGTTTATGACATTCAATTCGGCTTAGCTCGAGTTGTGGATTTTCCGCAATTTGAGACAGTACCCGCAGGTAATCCTCAGTCAAGGTGCGGATCATCGTTTCTTTGAACAGCTTGGTGGCGTAGAAGAAGCCCCCGCTCAACGCCCCTTCGTTTTCATACATAAACAGCGTCAGATCAAACTTCGCTTCTTCCAATGGGTCAAGCTCGTAATTCTTCAGGCTGACCCCTTCCAGTTCGGCGTCTCGTTCTTCGATATTTTGCAAGTCGAAAACGGCATCGAACAACGGGAAGCGGCCCGGCTCCCGCTTCACATTCAAACGCTCCACGAGATCCTCGAATGGATAATCCTGGTTCTCAAAAGCACCCAAAGCCGTTTCCTTCACTTCTTCCAGGTAGGACAAGAACGTTTTGTCGCCAGACGGACGATTGCGGAGCGCCAGCGTATTAACAAACATGCCGATGACCCGCTCCAAATCGGCGTTAGTTCTTCCAGCCACCGGGGTGCCCACGATCAAGTCCTCCTGACCGCTGTACTTGGACAGCAACACAGTATAGGCCGCAAGCAGCACCATGAACAGTGTGCTTTCACACTCGGCAGCCAATTCGCGCAACCGCGCCGAGAGAGAAGCTTCGACGTCGAACTCCACATGCGCGCCTTCGTAGCTACGAACGGCAGACCGTTCGTAGTCCATCGGCAGGTCCGCCGTCGGCAGTTCGCCTTCGAAGGTTTGCAGCCAGTACGCTTCCTGCCGCCCGATTCGCTCTCGGTGGGCCTTCGACTGCTGCCAAACGGCATAATCCTTGTAATGAATGCGCAGGGGTGGCAGCTGTTCTCCGGCGTAGAAACTCGAGAACTCCTCCATCACAATCGCCATCGATACACCGTCAGACACGATATGGTGCATATCGAAAAGGAGAATACGCAGGTGCGGCTCCAGCTCGATGACCCCGGCGCGCAGCAGCGGCGGTTGGCCGAGATCAAACGGACGAACGAAGTTCCGGACGATCTGCTCGATTTGATCTGAATCCTCTGTATCCGCTTGATGATGCTCGATAGCAAAATCGACCTGTGGGTATATCCGCTGAACCACTTCGCCCTTCATCATTTCAAAACCGGTGCGCAGCGATTCATGCCGTGTTATCAATTTCCGCAAGGCGGCTTCCAACCGGTCTAAATCAAACTCACCTTCCACCTGTACCAGTTCCGGCATGTTGTAAAGCTGATCTGCTCCATCCAGCGTGTGCTGAATGAACAGCCGTTTCTGCGCGGAGGACAGAGGGTAGTACTCTCTCTCTTCCGCTTGAGGAATGGCCTCATGCTCCCGCCGTTCCATCCGGGTGATCGCCTCGGCCATCGCCGCAATCGTTGAGTGACGGAATACGTCGCGCAGCGGCAGGTTGACGTTTAATTCCTTAAATACCTTACCTGCCAGTGACGTCGCTCGCAGGGAGTGGCCGCCGATGTCGAAGAAGTTGTCGTAAACGCCAATCTCCTTCGTAAGCCCCAGCACCTCCTGCCAAATTACCGCCAGCTTCATTTCCAGCTCATTGCGCGGTGCGACATACTCCGTTCCGCTTCCCGCTTCCCCTTCCGGCGCTGGCAGCGCCCTCCGGTCTATTTTCCCGTTCGGTGTCAGAGGCAGACGCTCCAGCTCCACAAAGTACGACGGGATCATGTAACCCGGCAACTCCTGTGCCAGCGCACTGCGCAGATCGTTCACCAACAGCTTCGCACCGGTATCCGGCGTGTAATACGCACACAGCGCCTTCTGACCGTTCGCATCACTTCGAACCAGCACCACCGCTTCGCGCACACCTTCCACCCGCAGCAACTGCGACTCGATCTCACCCGCCTCGATCCGGTAGCCCCGGATTTTCGCCTGGTTGTCGATTCGGCCGATGAAGTCCACGTTGCCGTCCTCCATCCACCGCGCCAAGTCTCCTGTGCGGTACAGCCGCTCACCAGCGGTGAAGGGACTGTCTACAAACTTCTCTTCTGTCAGATCTGGACGGTTCAAGTACCCACGTGCTACCCCAACTCCACCGATAACCAATTCGCCCAGCACGCCGACTGGTACGGGATTCAGATGTGCGTCCACGATGTGAAATTTCGCATTCAGCCACGCTTTGCCGATCGGCACATGGCCTGTCTGCGGCAGCTTCGTCAGCGGTTCGTCATAGAAACTGGAGTCGATCGCCGCTTCCGTCACACCGTAAGCGTTAATGATGCGGAACGACGAGCCGAAGCGTTCCTGCAAGGTTCGGTAATCCGCCACACTGCAGCTGTCCGAGCTTGTAATCAACAGCTCCATCCCGCTGAACTCCAACCCCTGTTCATGTACGTATTCCATAAACGGCACGATCAACGCCGGTGTTGATTCGAAGATCGTCACTCGCTCTCGCTCTATCCAGTAGTGCAGACGAGAAGGATCGATCCGGTCGTCCTTCGGCACAATCACCATCGTGCCTCCGTTGTACAGTGTCCGGGCAATGTCGCCCACGAACACGTCAAACGAGAAGCTGGCGAGCTGCAGCAACCGCACCGGGAACTGATCTAATCGGTATTCCCGCCGGTAACCCGCTGCCGTATTCACCAGGCTGCGGTGCTCAATCATCACGCCTTTCGGCTTGCCCGTCGTTCCGGACGTGTAGATGACGTATGCTAGGTCCTCAGGGCGGGCTTCATGGAAGCTGCCCATGCCAACATCATTGAAAACATCCAGATGGTTCCGATCCGCACCGTTCACAGCCCCCGTTAGTTTGCCAGAGTCCCGGCTGGAAGCCATGCTGGAGCCTTGATCAAAGCACATCGGGGCATTTGCCCGATCTTCGCTGTACGACGCTTCGTCGTCGAGGTACAGCACCGACATCAGCGCCAGCTCCTCTTCGCGGAGCCAGGCCTCGGCACGTTCTCGCAGCGGCGTTTGTGTCAGCAGTACCTTCGCTCCGCTGTCTTCGAGCATAAACCGCACGCGGTCCGCAGGATAATCCGGGTCGAGGGGTACATACGCCCCGCCGGCTTTCCAGACGGCCATCACGGCCACCAGCAAGTCCACCGAACGCTCGGCGAGAATGCCAACGATTGACTCCCGGCCGATGCCATTTGCACGCAGCGTGACCGCTAAGCGGTTCGCTCGCTCGTTCAGCTCCACATACGTTAGGCGGTTATTTTCATACACAACGGCCTCCGCTTCCGGCGTACACTCTGCCTGTTTCTCAAACAGACGGTGGAACGTAGCCGCAGGAGCCGCTTCTAGCTGCGCTGGATTAAACGCATTGAGAACTTGTTCTTTTTCCTCTGCTGTCAGCAAGTTCAGCTCGGCAATCTTTGCATCTGGACGGTTTACAATTGTCAGGAGCAACTGCTCGTAATGTTTTGCCAGCCGTTCAATCGTCTCCCTTTTGTAAAGAGCTGTCGCATATTCAAAGCTGTAATCCAAGCCGCCGTTCTCCTCGCCCACATCCAAGCTGATATCAAACTTCGCAGTATCAAGTACGCTCGGATAAGGAATCAGGCGAAGCCCTTCAAGCTCAAATTGCTCGTTCTCCGTATTCTGCATCGTAAACATCGTGTCGAAGAGCGGATTGCGGCTTAAATCACGGGTGATTTGCACCTTGTCCACCAATTGTTCAAACGGATAGTTCTGATGCTCAAAGGCACGCAGAGTTGTTTCTTTGACTTCGTTCAGATATGAAAGGAATGTTTTCTCCGAAGACGGATAACTGCGAATCGCCAGCGTGTTTAGGAAAATCCCGATCAACGGCTGCACATCTCCATGATTCCTTCCGGCAATCGGCGTACCAACGATTACGTCTTCCTGACCTGAATATTTATGCAAAAGCACGTTATACGCCGCAAGCAACACCATAAACAGCGTCGTGCCCGTTTCCGAAGCCAGCTGTTTCAGGCCGTCGGTTTTTGAAGCGTCGAAGGAAAACTCCAGCGTTTGACCTTCGTAGCTCTGTACAGCCGGACGTGGATAGTCGGTCGGCATTTCCAGCACCGGAAGCTCGCCCTGGAACATGTCCAGCCAATACGCCCCCTGATGCTGAAGCCGTTCCTGCTGCTCCTGCGAATGCTGCCAAACGGTGTAGTCTTTGTACTGAATGCGCAGCGGCTCCAATTGCTCTCCACCATACAAACGTACGAATTCTTCAACAAAGATTTCCATTGAAACGCCGTCAGAAATAATATGATGCATGTCGTACATCAGAATATGGCGTTCCGGAGCCAGCTCAACAAGGCCTACCCTCAACAGCGGTGGCTTAGCCAAGTCAAACGGACGGACGAAACCGTGAACCACCGCTTCGACCTCTTGCTCATCCGCTTGATAGAACTCCACCGCAAAATTCACGTCCTGGTAAACCCGCTGTGATGCTTCTCCATCCACCATTTCAAACCCGGTGCGCAACATTTCATGCCGCGCCACGAGCTTACGGAACGTTTCTTCGAACCTTGCCCGGTCCAAAGCACCCTCCAGCAGCATCGCTTCCGGCATGTTGTAGCTAAGCTCCGCAACTTCCAGCTGATTCAGAATAAAGAGACGTTTTTGAGCAAAAGATTGCGGGTACACCTCTCGGACATCCGTCACCGGAATGGAAACAAATATCTGCTGATCCAGCCGAGAAATGGCGGTAGCCATGCTCTCGATCGTGGAATGGCGGAACACTTCGCGCAGTGGCAGATCCACGTTCAACTCTTTATGAATCTTGCTGACCAACGTTGTCGCTCGCAGGGAGTGGCCGCCGATGTCGAAGAAGTTGTCGTAAACGCCAATCTCCTTCGTAAGCCCCAGCACCTCCTGCCAAATCACCGCCAGCTTCATTTCCAGCTCATTGCGCGGTGCGACATACTCCGTTCCACTTCCCGCTTCCCCTTCCGGCGAGGGCAGCGCCTTCCGGTCTATTTTCCCGTTTGGTGTCAGAGGCAAGCGCTCCAGCTCCACGAAGTACGACGGGATCATGTAACCCGGCAACTCCTGTGCCAGCGCACTGCGCAGATCGTTCACCAACAGCTTCGCACCGGTATCCGGCGTGTAATACGCACACAGCGCCTTCTGACCGTTCGCATCACTTCGAACCAGCACCACCGCTTCGCGCACACCTTCCACCCGCAGCAACTGCGACTCGATCTCACCCGCCTCGATCCGGTAGCCCCGGATTTTCGCCTGGTTGTCGATTCGGCCGATGAAGTCCACGTTGCCGTCCTCCATCCACCGCGCCAAGTCTCCTGTGCGGTACAGCCGCTCACCAGCGGTGAAGGGACTGTCTACAAACTTCTCTTCTGTCAGATCTGGACGGTTCAAGTAGCCTCGTGCCACGCCGACTCCGCCGATAACCAGCTCGCCCAACACCCCGACCGGTACTGGGTTCAGTTGTGCATCCACGATGTAGAAATTCGCATTCAGCCACGCTTTGCCAATCGGCACATGGCCTGTCTGCGGCAGCTCCTTCAATTCTTCGTCATAGAAACTGGAGTCAATTGCCGCTTCCGTCACGCCGTAGGCGTTAATAATGCGGAACGATGAGCCAAAACGCTCCTGCAAGGTCCGGTAATCCGCCACACTGCAGCTGTCCGAGCTTGTGATGAGCAGCTCCATCCCGCTCAACTCCACCCCTTGCTCGTGCACGTATTCCATAAACGGTACGATCAGTGCTGGTGTTGATTCAAAGATCGTCACTTGCTCCCGCTCTATCCAGTGGTGCAGGCGAGACGGATCAATCCGATCATCCTTCGGTACAATGACCATGGTGCCTCCGTTATACAACGTGCGTGCGATATCACCCACGAACACGTCAAACGAGAAGCTAGCGAGTTGCAGTAGCCGGACTGGGAACTGATCCAACCGGTATTCCCGCCGGTAGCCCGCTGCCGTGTTCACCAAGCTGCGGTGCTCAATCATTACACCCTTCGGCTTGCCTGTTGTCCCCGACGTGTAGATCACGTACGCTAGGTCCTCAGGACGAGCTTCATGAAAGCTGTCCAAGCCAGTAACCTTCAGATGACTCGGATCATCGCTGTTCACAGCACCCGTCAGCTCGCCGGAGACTTTACCGGAAACCATGCTGGAACCAAGCGGTGCATTCTCCCGGTTTTCGCTGTATGACATTTCGTCGTCGAGGTACAACACCTTTGCAAGTGCCAGCTCCTCTTGGCTGAGCCAGGCTTCAGCACGCTCTCTCAGCAGCGTTTGTGTCAGCAGCACCTTCGCTCCGCTGTCTTCAAGCATAAACCGCACGCGGTCCGCCGGATAATCCGGGTCAAGCGGTACATATGCCCCGCCTGCTTTCCAGACGGCCAGCACGGCCACCAGCAGGTCCACCGAGCGCTCGGCGAGAATGCCAACAATCTCCTCCCGGCCGATTCCACTTGCGCGCAGCGTGGCCGCTAAGCCGTTCGCCCGTACGTTCAGCTCCGCATACGTCAGCCGATCGTTCTCGTATACAACGGCTTCCGCTTCCGGAGTGCTCTCCGCCTGTTCCTCGAACAGTCGGTGGAACGCGGCCACAGGAGCCACTTCCGATTGCATCGGGTGAAACGCGCCGAGAATCTTCTCTTTTTCATCTGCCGTCAACAAGTTCAGATCAGCGATCTTTGCATTCGGATGGCTTACAATCGCCGCAAGCAAATGTCCAAAATGAATCGACAGCCGCCGGATCGTGCTTTCTTTATAAAGAGCCGTTGCGAATTCAAAGTTGCACTCCAGTCCGCCATTTTCTTCCGTAACATCCACACTCAGGTCGAACTTGGCCATACCATATTCGCTAGGGTACGGGGACAATTTCAGCCCTTCCAGCTCAAACTCTGACTCCTCCAGGTTTTGCAGGGAGAACATCGTGTCAAACAGCGGGTTGCGGCTCAAATCCCGGCTAACCTGCACTTTATCGACGAGTTCTTCGAACGGATAATTCTGATGCTCGTAAGCGCCTAAAGTCGTTTCTTTCACTTCTTCCAAATACGACAGGAAGGTCTTCTCCGAAGCCGGATAATTGCGGATCGCCAGCGTGTTGACGAACATTCCGATCAAAGGCTGCGTGTCGCCGTGCGTTCTGCCCGCAATCGACGTTCCGACGATCAAATCGTCCTGACCTGTGTATTTATGCAAAAGCACGGTATATGCGGCAAGCAACACCATATATAGCGTCGTTCCTCTTTGAGCGGCCAGCTGTTTCAAGCCTTCGTTCGTTGCCTCGTCCACGAAGGACGTCAGCGTATGTCCCTCATAGCTCTGTACAGCAGGACGCGGATAGTCCGTTGGCATTTCCAGAACCGGCAGCTCGCCCCGGTAACGGTCCAGCCAGTAAGCTTCCTCGCGGTTCAATTGCACTTTTTGCTCGTCCGATTGCTGCCATACCGCATAGTCCTTGTACTGAATGTGCAAAGGCTCTAATGACTCACCGCCATACAGACGAACGAGTTCCTCAACGAACACGTCCATCGAAACCCCGTCGGAGATGATATGGTGCATGTCAAACATCAGTAAATAACGATCGGCTGCCAGCTCTACGAGCTCGGCACGCAGCAACGGTGGCTTCGCCAAGTCGAAAGGTCTGATAAAAGCCTGCACGACTGCAGACGCTTCTTCCTCGTTCGCATGTCGACACACGACGGAAAAATCAACGCTCTCGTAAATACGCTGTACCGCTTCGCCTTGTACGACCTCAAATCCGGTTCGCAACGTTTCATGACGTTGGATCAGTCCGCGGAAAGCTTTCTCCAGCAGGCTATGGTCAATTGATCCTTCGAGCAGCAGCACACCCGGCATGTTATAGCTCTGCTCGGCTCCTTCCAGCTGATTCAGGATAAACAGCCGCTTCTGAGCTGAGGAAAGTGGATAATACGCTCTTGCGCCTACCAGCGGAATCGACGAGAACGAATGTTCTTCGATCCGGGAGAGGGCGAGAGCCATCTGTTCGATCGTTGAGTAGCGGAATACGTCGCGCAGAGGCAACTCGACGTTCAACTCCTGATGCACCTTGCTCACCAGTGTCGTTGCCCGCAGGGAATGGCCGCCCAAGTCAAAGAAGTTGTCATGAACCCCGATGCGCTCCAATCCAAGCACGCTTTTCCATATTTCAGCCAAGCTGGCTTCGAGCGGAGTCCGAGGCGGAGTATGTCCTTCGCCCGGTTGCAAGCTCTCCTCAGGTGCCGGGAGGGAGCGGCGGTCAACCTTGCCATTCGTCGTCAGCGGGAGACGCTCCAACTGGATCAGGTACGTCGGGATCATATAGGCCGGCAGTTCCTGAGACAGCACGCTCTTCAGCTCGGCCGCCGGAAGCTCACAGTCCGCTTCATAATAGGCGCAAAGCTGCTTTTCGCCGGACACGTTTTCCCGCGCAAATACTGTCGTTTTCCGAATTCCCTCCACTTTCTGAAGCTGAGTTTCGATCTCGCCCAGCTCTATGCGGAAGCCACGGATTTTCACTTGGTCGTCCGTTCGTCCCACATATTCAATCGTGCCGTCCGGTAGCCATTTCGCCAAATCCCCCGTCCGGTACATGCGCTCTCCTGACGTAAAAGGATTGTGCACAAATTTCTCCGCCGTCAGTTCCGGCCGGTTATTGTAGCCCCGTACCAAACCTTCTCCGCCGACACATAGCTCCCCGACCACGCCGATCGGCAGCAGCTTATTCCGGCTGTCGACGATATACACCGTCGTATTGCTGATTGGTCGTCCGATAGGAACGGTAAGCGCCGACTCATCAACGAAGTCGACCGGAAGGTACGTGGTAAATATCGTGCTTTCCGTCGGTCCGTATACATGGTTGAGCCTACCCGCTCCAAGATGGGCGAGTGCTTTACGTACATGACCAACCGAGACACGCTCTCCTCCAAACAAAATCGCCCGGACATCCCGAAAACAATTGACATTCACATCTACAAGCACGTTGAAGAAAGCCGTCGTAATAAACATGACCGATATGCGCTGGCGCTGGATGAGATCCGCCAGTAGACCAATTTCCAGCAACGTCTCGCGGGGAACCAGCACCAGCCGCGCCCCGTTGGTCAAAGCACCAAAAATATCGAAAATCGCTCCGTCGAACGAATAGCTCGAAAGCTGGAGGACATGATCGCGATTGGTGATGTCGATATAATTTGTATTTTGCACAACGCGCACGATGTTGCGGTGTGAAACAAGGTTTCCTTTTGGCTTGCCCGTCGTGCCTGACGTATAGATCACGCAGGCCAGATCTGTCGCTTCAATCCCTTGATTTAGGTTTGTTCCGTCCTCGTGATAGAAAGACTCGTCATCCAGTAAAATCACCGAGTCCAAACCCGCCAGTCGCTCGCGCAAGCGGCTTTGTGTCAGCATGACCTGCGCTCCTGAATCCTCTATCAAGAAACGGATACGCTCCTCTGGATATTCCGGGTCAATCGGTACGTAAGCGGCTCCGGCTTTGTGTGCTGCCAGTATACCTATAACCATTTCGATGGAACGCTCAGCCATAATGGCGACCAGACGTCCTTGGGATATCCCGTGGCTGCGCAAGGTACGGGCAAGGCGGTTGACACGTTCGTTCAGCTCGCGGTAAGTCATCTCTTGCTCATTAAAGGAAATGGCGGCTGCATCCGGGATGTACTCCGCCTGCTCTTCGAACAATTGAATGAGTGTCTTCCCGCGCGGAAATTCCGTCGTGGTGTCGTTAAAACGTCCGAGAAGTTCGGCCTTTTCTGCCTCGGTCACAAGTTCCAGCTCGCCCACGGTAATTTCCGGGTTATCCGTTACCTGCTCCAGCAGATGCACGAGATGCCCCTTGAGCCGCTCGATGCTGTCTTTATCAAACACTTCGGCGTTAAAGTCGAATCGAATTTCGATCTCGGCTCCCGGCATCACAGTCACGTTGAAGTTATAGTTCGTCTGCTCCTCCATCTGAACGTCAGCAATTGTCAGGCCGCCGTGCTGCTGGTCCCCCGCCTGCTCCATCTGTTCGTCCACCGGATAGTTCTCGAAAGCGATGATATGGTTGATCAGATTCTGCTTTTGCACGCTACGCGCTTGAATTTCATACAGCGGATAGTAATCATAACGCCCGGAATCCAGAGCCCGCTCTTGGAGCTTCGCCATCAGGTCGGCGAACACGGTGTCCACTTCGCTATTGACGCGGACCGGCACCGTATTGATGAACAGCCCGATCATAGACTCAATGCCCGGGATTTCCGCCGGTCTTCCGGCAACGACACTGCCGAATACGGCATCGTTTGTTCCGTTATATTTTTGCAGCATCACGCCCCAAACGGCTTGCAGCAGCGTATTGACTGTAACTAGGTGCTGTTTCGCCACCCGGTCCATCCGTTTGCTCAAGTCCTTGCCTAGTTCGGCGGTGACGTGATCAGCCGTAAATCTGCCGCTCGGCGCTGGTTCCTTTTGCCCCGGAAGTACGGTTTGCCCTTCGTAGCCTGCCAGGAACGCTGTCCAATAGCCGGATGCCGCCTGATCGTCCTGTTTCTCCAACCATTCGATATAATCGCCATAATCCGATCCTTTACCTCCCGCTGGCTGCTTCCCAGAGGTCAGGGCCGAGTATATCTCAAACAACTCCTGCGTCAGCTGAGCCAGGCACCAGCCGTCCATTAAAATATGTTGGAAACTCCACAGAACGTGATAACTTTGCTCTTCGGTGCGCAGAATCGTAAACCGAACGAGCGCATCATGTTCCATGTCGAAGCCACGAAGCTTGTCCTCCTCGGCCTTTTCATCCAAGTAAGCTTGTTTCTCATGTACCTGCAAATGAAGCAGCTCTTCATATTCAAAGCCGACTGGCTTATCGCGGTATATGATTTGCAGCGGCTCGCCCGCTGGTCCATTCACAAAATTCGCCCGCAGCACCAGATGACGTTTTGCAAGCTCCATCCAGCTCCTCTCAAAAAGCTGGACGTCGAGCGCTCCCCGCATCGTAAACCGCGTCTGCTCAAAGTAAGCTGCCGTTTGCCGGTCAAGCGCGCTGTGGAACCACATACCCTTTTGCATCGGCGTCAGCGAGTAAATATTTTCGATTTCCCCGAGATGACTCGAGCGCTGGGCGATTTGCTCCAATTCTGTGATGGTCAAGCCTTTAAATTGCACGTCGCTTGGCGTCATTTCGGTGTTCTCTTTGCCTGCGCAGTGGGTAATGAGCTCTCGGAGACTTTGCTCAAGCCGCTGAGCGAAGGCTTCCATCGTTTCCTTCCGATACTGCTTCCGGCTGTAGCTGAGATCGAGTGATAAAGCACCGTCCAGCACCATACCGTTGATATCCAGCACAAAGCTGCGGGCCTGCCGGTCGCTAGCCGGGCTGCCACTGGAATAAGAAGATATGCCGATCTCGCCCTGGTTGACATCATCGTCGAACTGGCCGAGGTAGTTAAAATTAATTTCCGGCTCTGCGCCCCAAACCAAGCCTTCCTCCGATTTCGAAAGATAGCGGCATATGCCGTACCCAAGCCCCTTGTTCGGAATGCGGCGCAAGTTTTCCTTGACCTGTTTAATCTGATAGGTCAAATCCCGGTCAGTTTCCGGCTCTAGGACGACCGGAAACTTGGTCGTAAACCAGCCGACTGTACGCGTGATATCGATATCCGTTCCGATCGATTCACGTCCGTGTCCTTCGAGATTGATCCGCACCCGTTCGTGCCCCGTCCATTTGCGTAAGGCTATGCCGAGCGCCGTTACCAAAATATCATTCATTTCGGTGTTGAAGGCACGGTGAACCCGCTTCAGTAGCAGCTCCGTTTCTTCGGGAGCCAAACGGACAAACAGCGATTCGCTGTCCTGCTGTGTCGTAACGTCCGCCTCCATATCCTTCGGCACGGCAGGAACCTCCATTTGATCCACGGCCTGCCAATAGGCCTGTTCCTTCTCCATCTCCGGGCTTTGCGCGTAAGCAGCCAACTGCTCGGACCAAGTGCGGTACGCATCTGTTTTCGCCGGGAAACGAATTTCTTCGCTTTTGCCAGTCTGCTCGTAACCTAGAGCGAAATCCTCCATTAAAATGCGCCAAGACACGCCATCTACCACAGCATGATGAACCCCGAGCAGCAAATGATCACCGTCCGCGCACTGGAATAGTCCCGCCTTCATGAGGGGCCCGTTCTCCAGATCGATGCCCGCTTGAATGTCCGTTGCCTTCGCTTCCACAGTCTGCGTGGGATTCTCCGCATCTTTGAAGTCGAACACGTCCAGCGTGAACATCTCGTCTTCCTGAATCGCGCGGGTCCGTGCGCTAAACCCTTGTTCCGTTTTGCGGAACACCATCCGTAAGGCGTCATGATGCTCGGCCAGCTTTTGCAGCACCTGACGTACCATCTCTTCGTCGAAGCGTTCCTTCCGGTACAGCATCACCGACTGGTTGAAATGATGCGGGTCCTTAAAGGAGCTCTCGAAAAACCAATGCTGAATCGGCGTCAGCGCCGTTTCACCCGTAATTTCGCCTTGATCGATGGTACGTCCGATCGGTATCACATGCAGGCTAAGCTGTGAGATTGTCGGATATTTGAACAAATCCCGAATTTCCAGCTTGTACCCGGCTTGATGAAGCCGCGAAGATACTTGAATGGACTTGATCGAATCTCCGCCCAGCTCGAAGAAATGATCCGTTACCCCAACGCGATCGGCGTTCAATACCGCCTGCCACACATCGGCAAGTGTCCGCTCGGCTTCATTGCGTGGAGCTACGTACTCGCCGCCGGTCAGTGCGTTTCCTTCCGGGGCAGGCAAAGCCTTGCGGTCGATTTTGTCGTTCGGGGTGAGCGGCATCTGCGGAAGCTGAACAAAATGTGCCGGAATCATGTAATTCGGCAATTTTTGCGCCAGCGCGCTTCTCAGCTCGCCGAGCGTAAGAGGGAGACTAGCGACCAGGTAAGCGCACAGTTCTTGCCCACTTTTGCCTTCCCGCGCAATCACAATCGTCTCCTGTACCGAGTCGATCTTCAGAAGCTGCTCTTCAATCTCACCGACCTCGATTCGGAATCCACGGATTTTCACCTGATGGTCGATCCGGCCCAAGTACTCCATATTACCGTCCGGCAGCCAGCGGGCCAGATCTCCTGTCCGGTAAAGGCGTTCTCCCGGCGCAAACGGATGTTCCACAAATTTCTCTGCCGTCAGCTCCGGTTTGTTCAGGTAACCTCTCGCAAGCCCCACGCCTGCCACGCACAGCTCTCCGTCCACTCCCGGAGGCACAAGTTGCAGGTGGGCATCCAAAATGAAAATCTGATGATTAGCCAGCGGGCGCCCAATCGGAATGACTCTACGCTCCGGCTGCTGCTCATCCGCATCCCAAAGCGTCGTAACAATCGAAGCTTCGGTAGGGCCGTAAGCATTGAAATAGTGAACCTTCGCTTTCCACTGCTGCACGAATTCGGCCGATACCGCCGAACCTCCCGTTACAAGCTTTGTTAAGCTGGGAAGGCGGTCCGGGTTCAAATGAGCGCTGTACGTCGGAGGCAAAATCGCCGCCGTAATCGCATGCTCGTTCATATAACTCTCGAACAGACGAGTGTCGAGAATTGTTTCGGCCGTCGGGATGTACAAAGCCGCGCCAAAATAGAGTGCTTTGAAAATCTCCCAGCAGGATGCGTCGAAGGACAAGCTCGCAAATTGAACGATCCGGTCATGCTCTGTGATGCCCAGCCTGTCTGCGAACATCAGCTTCAAGCTGACCAAACCACGATGCTCCAGCATGACCCCTTTGGGTTTGCCCGTTGTACCTGACGTATAAATGACATAAGCAAGATCGTGTGGACCACTGGCCGCCTCCAGGTTCGAGCCATCGTCGCTATAGGCCTGCTTGTCATCTAGCGCCAATACGGTCCCTTCGAACGGGACTTGCTGTAACAGCTCTCTTTGAGTAAGCAGCAGCTGCGCGTTCGAGTTCTCCAGAATGTAGCGAATACGTTCTTCCGGGTACTCCGGGTCGATCGGCACGTAGGCACCGCCAGCTTTCAGAACCGCCAAAATGCCAATGACCGTCTCCAGCGATCTCCTGACCATCAAGCCTACCAACTGATTGGGCAGCACACCGACCGATCGTAGCGTACGCGCCAGCTGGTTCGCCCGTTCGTTCAATTCTGCGTATGAAAGCCGCTGCCCCTCAAAAACAACCGCCGTCGCCTCGGGTACACGCTTCGCTTGCTCCTCCACAAGCTGATGAATCGTCCGATCACGAGGATAGTCCTTCTCGGTATCGTTGAAGCTTTGTATTAATTGAAATTTTTCGTCCTCCGACAGCATGTCCGCTCGCACGATGTCCAGCTCCAACTCATGAAGCCCCACGGACAGTAGGCGATTCAGATGGCCGACGACCCGATTCATGAACTCGGAGTCATATAAGTGCTCGTTATATGACAGCGCTAGCTGTATCGTCCCGCCGGCTAAACTGAATTCAAAGGAACAGTCCGTGACCACGTTTTGCCCAATTTCGTCCAGATGCAACTCCTTAAGGGATACTAGCGTATGGACGAAGGGTATCCCTTCTGTATATTGCAGATCCAGCTTCTCCGTCATTTTCAAGAACGGAATATGTTGATGCTGAATGGCTTCCGGCAAGGAAGTCCTCAGTTCGCTCAGAAGCGTCTTAAAAGTTGCCCCCACCGAAAGCGAGTTTTTCAAAATGACCGTATGATTAACGGATCGACGCGTCTCCCCCTTTTTCGGCACAACCGGCATACCGACCAGAATGTCTGAAGCACCTGTATATTTATGCAAGAGTGCCTGAACACCTGCGAGCAAAATCATAAAAGCAGCCAGCGGAGCACCCTTGCTCATTTGAAGGACCCGCTGCGCCGCTTCCTCCGAAAGCGAACCGCCAACGGTTTTCACATTGGGCACCAGGGAGTTTGGAGCCTTGCTGTAAGGCAACCGCGTCAAGGTATAATCGTCACTACCGAATTTTTCGTTCCAAAACAACGTTTCTTTTTCAAAAGCCATCTGGATCGTTCCCCTCTCTTCATCGGTAAAAGCAATCCGGCGGAGCATATGCCGAAGCAACGCTCCACTCCTTTTCAAACATTTGACAACAATATCAATGGCTTACGCCATGTCACCGCTTATTGCCCGGTTGATCGCATACGGCAATCCTCTGCCTAGCAGCTGTACCGCTCGGCTCCCATGCGTAGAGGACAACAAACATCGTTCTACGCAAGAGATGCGGCTACTTCGGACTCCTCTGCTTCAATAAGATTGCTGCGGACGAGCCACCCGAAGACGGGATTTGGTTTAACTTGGGGTTCGGAATTGGATTTGGGGATAGACGACAAGGAATGTTCCTCCTGTCGATGTAAGGCTTGCCGCAGGGTTCCGGCCGTCCAGCAGGAAGTCGATCGTACCTCCTGATTTGGTACCCGAGCTACCTTTGACGAAGCCTATGTTTAAGGGGTATTGATACACTCTATGTACGATTTGATTATTCCCCCACAGCCCTGGTGTGGCTAAGTAAAGATTCGGCTGCGGGGTAGTGAGCTTTTCCTGACGATTAAATTTAACGAGGGTACTGCATGAGGCTCAAAGAATGCTCCGTATGGCACGAACGGGACTGCGCTTGGATTGCCGGAGAATTCCATGCTGATTGACGTTACCGCAGGTAGCATGAGGTGAAAGCGCTACCTTAACATCAAGTCCGCACGCCCTCCGGAAGGCACTTTCGTGCCTCTTGCCGGGGGCGACCATCGGCTTGGCCAAGCTTAGGTCGTTACTAGTAAATCCTTGGTCTCCTGAGAGATCACCTGCTGCATACTGGACTTGATAATGTCGCAGCCGGCGGCCAGATGCTCCATCGAGACGGTCAGCGGAGGCATGATCTTCAGCACACAATCTCCTCTGCCGGCTCTTTCAATGATGAGCCCGTTCTCGAAGCTGATATCCGCCACCCGCTTCGCCCCGGTTTCATCCATGAACCCCGAGACGTCAATGCCCCAGATCAGGCCGAGTCCGCGGATGGCGATGGACGGATGTAGAGGCTTAATTTCTTGATCAAGGAACGAGCGCACATATTCTTCCTTCTGCTTCACCTGAGCTTCCAGTTCGGTTCTGTCCCGGAACTCGAGAGCAGCCTTCGCGGCCACAAAAGCCAGCTGGTTGCCGCGGAAGGTGCCGTTGTGCTCGCCCGGCGTCCAGATATCCAGTTCGGGCTTCAGCAGCAGGAGGGACATTGGCAGGCCGTACCCGCTGATCGACTTCGACAGGGTAATGAGATCCGGCTCGATCCCCGCACGTTCGAAGGAGAAGAATTCGCCTGTCCGGCCGCATCCTACTTGAATCTCGTCTGTAATGAGCAGAATATCGTGCCTGCGGCAAATCTGCTGCAGCTCACGTAGCCACTGCGCGTCGACAACGTGAATTCCGCCTTCGGCTTGTACCGTTTCAAGCAGAATCGCAGCCGGCTTGTCGATTCCGGAGTGCGAATCAGTCAGGATATTCTCGATATAACCGAGCGTATCCATTTCTGCGAAAGCCCCGCTCGGGTGCGGCATGAACGTAACTCCGTCCAGAGGAAGCCCCGCCCCTTCTCTCATGGACTTGGAGCTTGTCGCCGACAGACTGCCGAGCGACATGCCGTGGAAGCCACCCATGAATGCGAATATTCCACTTCTCTTCTTCGCCTTGCGTGCGAGCTTCAGGGCCGCTTCCACCGCATTCGTCCCTGTTGGACCGCAGAATTGAAGCTTGTAATTCAGCTTCTTCGGCTCCAGGATCCGCTCGGAGAAGCTCTGGATGAATTCACGCTTGGCCATTGTATACATATCCAGACCGTGCATAATCCGGTCGGAGGTCAAGTAATCGAGAACCCGGTCTTTAATATAATCGTTGTTATGGCCGTAATTGAGTGCCCCGGCACCTGCAAAGAAATCAATATATGCTCTTCCGTCCTCAGAATATAAAAGGTCTCCCTTGGCCCGGTCGAATACCACCGGAAAGCTTCTGCAGTAAGATCTTACGTTGGATTCCAGCTTTTCAAAAATGCTCACTCGCTTCATCCTCCATCGGAATTGGGATAAGGTTGGCTCTATCTTTCCGAACCTTCCTTTCTAAACCTTCTGACGTCATGGAGCAACATATTCTAGGCTGTCATTTTCCACAATTGTTGGTCCCCACATGCCGGCTTGTTGGTAAGCCAGTATACTGGTCTCTCGCACACAGCTTGGATGGGTATAAAAAACCCTACAATTCCATTTATTAGAATAATAGGGAATAAGACCTAGGTTGAATTATATCAAAATTTACAAGAATGTATAGTGAAATTTTTGTTAAATATAGTCATTATATTGTTAAATTTGGTTCATAAAACATTATGTGTTAACATTTTTCGTTAAAAATAGTGAATGGAGAAGAAACGTTGGGCATGATTTGACATCAATCAAGGAATTCGACGAGTGTTGACATTCAGTCATTTAACAGGTAAATTTGGTATATATTCCCTTTAAATATTCTTTGCCGGTGTTCCGATTCCTTGCACTTTGTAATTTTCAACATGATTACCTGACCAATTTCTGAAAGCCTGGCTGGAAACTGGTCACAGCGTCCGCACGGATGGTAGCCGACATCGTTTTGTATCACGCCTTCTTCTCTACGCCTCTGTTAGAGTAAAGGGTAAATATATTCTGCTCCTCCTCGTCAAACCGTAGGTGAGGTTTTCCCTTATACGCTTTCCGATGTCCTTCACTCATTTACATGCAGATTACAATCGCGTTCTGAGTCCGAATTGAACGGTCAATAATTTTACTTCGCGTAATAAGCTTCTTCATCGAGCGCATTGTTGCTTCTTGGCATACCATTTTGTGAGTTGCTGAAAGATGTACCCGTCACGTTCAGTCATCTTCCTTTACCATTCAAATGATCTTTTATGCCCGATCCGCATCCTTCTTGGGGATATATTTGCACTTACGAGTTGCGAAGGTTAATGATTCTCTTTAAGAAGTTGATTACATTCGTGCACGAAGAATATTTCAAATGTGAGAATTACAAAAGGATACTCTTCCTAAGATACTTTATAATCTGATGGATTTTCGTCCAATGAATGACCGCAATTTACAATGAAAAAACACAAATAAGGTGGTTCTAATATTTAGAACCACCCTCCTGAAACATCAAAAAAGTCCTGATGACTTAGAGTCATCAGGACCATTATTTTGTCCATACTTTATTAGTTTACTGAATCTATTGATCAACCCGTTATCCATGTCATCCGACAATAAACTAATTTGTACAGAATACCTTACTCAACCGTTACACTTTTCGCCAGGTTACGTGGTTTATCTACATCATGACCCAGTGCCAGGGAAGCATAGTATGCTAGCAATTGCAGCGCAACTACAGACAAAGCAGGGCTAAGCAGTGGCAGCGTCTTAGGAATCGCAAACGCTTGGTCTACGGATTTCAGCAATGGTGCTACGTGCTCTTCATACGTAATTGCCAATACATCTGCGCCACGTGCTTTTACTTCCTTAATGTTGCTCACTGTTTTCTCAAGTACGTTCTCCTGCGTTGCCAGGGCAATAACAGGGATACCGTCTTCGATCAATGCAAGCGTACCATGTTTCAACTCACCCGCAGCATACGCCTCGGAGTGAATATAAGAGATCTCTTTCAGCTTCAAAGATCCTTCTTGAGCTACTGCATAGTCAAGACCACGGCCAATGAAGAAGAGATGTTCATGTTTGGAGATTTGCTCTGCATATCCTTTGATTGCTTCCGCTTGCTCCAACATGGATTCCACTTGCTCAGGCAATGCTTGCATTGCTGCCAGCGTGTGTTCAATCTCTTCTGCAGATTGAGTACCACGAACTTGTGCAAGGTACAGACCAAGCAAGTTAAACGCGATCAATTGCGAAGTATACGCTTTGGTAGAAGCTACTGCAATTTCAGGACCTGCCAATGTTGCGATAACATCATCTGCATCACGTGCAATGGAGCTACCCACTACGTTTGTGATTGCCAGTACATGTGCACCATTGGATTGTGCTTCACGCAATGCAGCAAGCGTATCGGCAGTTTCACCGGATTGGCTCACTACGATTACAAGTGTATCTTTGTGCACGATTGGGGAACGGTAGCGGTACTCGGAAGCCACATCTGTTTCAACCGGAATACGTACCAATTGCTCAATCACTGTACGTCCAACCAGGCCTGCATGGTACGCTGTACCACATGCAATGATTTGAACGTTACGGATATTTTTAATTTGTTCTTCAGTCATTTTCAACTCAGGAAGTTGAACTTTTTTGCCTTCATTATCGATGCGACCCAGCATAGTATCACGATATGCTTTTGGTTGCTCATGAATTTCTTTCAACATGAAGTGCTCAAATCCGCCTTTTTCTGCGGTTACAGCATCCCAATCGACACGAATCATTTCCCGAGAAATAAAGTTACCTTCAATCGTCATCAATTCGACAGCATCATGTGTCAATACAGCCATTTCACCATCATTCAGAATGTACACGTTACGTGTATGTTCCAGAATTGCCGGGATGTCGGAACCAATGAAGTTCTCGCCTTCACCAATACCAATAATCAATGGGCTTGCTTGACGCACAGCCACGAGTTTCTCAGGCTCATGCTCTGTCAATACACCCAGTGCAAATGCGCCACGCAACAACGTGATCACTTTTTGAACTGTTTTGACGATATCACCATTGTATTCACGTGCGATCAGGTGAGAGATAACCTCAGTATCTGTCTCGGAAGTGAACGTGTGACCTTGAGCCATCAATTCGTCCTTCAGATCCAGGTAGTTCTCAATAATACCGTTATGCACAACAGAGAACTTTTGGCTTCCATCCGTGTGTGGATGAGAGTTCTCATCCGATGGTTTACCATGAGTTGCCCAACGTGTGTGTCCGATTCCGGCATTACCTACCAGTGGTGCACCATCCAGCTTGGCTTCAAGATTCGCAAGACGACCAAGAGCTTTCGTGATTTGCAGACCTTCCGGTGTGAATACTGCGATACCTGCAGAATCATAACCACGATACTCGAGTTTCTTCAATCCTTCGACCAATACCGATTGAGTGTTCTTATTACCAATATATCCAACAATACCGCACATAATTTATTTCCTCCGTTTGTATATGAATACTGTGTCACGAAGAGAAACAGGCAGAGGCGGCATATCGGAAAAATGAGTGATTGCCTAGCGTTTCATGAATACTTGGTACTTATTCAATTATCAATGATCAGAGCGACCTCGTGTCGCCCCGCTGTCATCATAAGCTGTAATGAATGCAATCATGAATGTACATCATTTTCCCGTCCGCGTACTGTTTACGCTCTTCACGCACATTCATTTGAATTTTAGTTTAACTCTTGCACCTGCACCGGCGCGTTGTGTGGACAGTCACCTATCCATTTTCCGCAATCCGGTTTACGGCTCTGGTGCTTCACCGGGAGGTCCCCGCCGAACAATCCGAACACCTCCACCTCGTCAGCTTGATTGCCGTTGATCTTAATCAGCGTTCTTCAACCTAGAAGAAATCCTGATCAACATCATCCCGCGCAACTCCAAGCTCTGGCGCTTGTATAACTGTAACCTTACGTTCCTCACTTTCTGTGTCTGAATGACGACTCCACTCATTATATGCACGTCAGGTCCATTTTGCAATGGAGCAAAGTACCTGTGACAATTTTAGCATATTTACCTACAATCCCGACCGGATAAACAGACCTATGGTCTCATCAGGTCGGGACGCAGGAATATCCATGCATAAGTCCTAAATCATGTTATATTAAGCCTCTTACATCTTCCAGTCCTATACCAGCTCTTTTTGCACCACATCTGCGATTTGAGACACGAATTGTTCAAGTTCGTCTTTATCTGGTCCTTCCGCCATAACACGGATCAGAGATTCAGTACCTGAAGCACGAACGAGTACACGTCCATTATCCCCGAGTTGTTGTTCTACTGTAGCAATAGCTTGCTCGATTGCAGCATTGCCCTCGTATTTACTCTTATCTTCAACACGCACATTCACCAATACTTGTGGGTACTGGGTCATTAGCGCTTTTAGTTCACTCAGTTTTTTACCGGAAGCCTTGAGCGTATCCACGAGTTGAATCGCAGTCAGCATACCGTCTCCGGTTGTATTGTAATCCAGGAAAATAACATGGCCAGATTGTTCTCCACCCAAGTTGTAACCGCCGCGACGCATTTCCTCCATCACATAACGATCACCTACTGCCGTTTTAGCTGTTTTCAGTGCAAGTTTCTCTGTTGCTTTGTAGAATCCGATGTTACTCATAACGGTCGATACAACAGTACTGTCCTTCAACTTGCCTGCACGATTCATCGCATCACCACAGATACACAGAATGAAGTCTCCATCCACCTCAGCGCCTGTCTCATCAATAGCAATCAGACGATCCGCATCCCCGTCAAAAGCAAGACCCAGATCTGCTTTATGTTTGAGCACTTCTTGTTTCAGGTTCTCTGGATGAGTTGATCCACATTGCTCATTAATATTCAGGCCGTTAGGCTCAGCGCCAATGGCAATGACTTCTGCACCTAGTTCACTGAACAATTTTGGTGCCAGCTCATAAGCTGCTCCGTTTGCACAGTCCAAAACAATTTTAAGTCCAGAGAACGACTGATTTACAGTCGTTTTCAGGAAATCAAGGTAACGATAACGGGATTCTTCATCTGTCGTTACAGTACCCAGCCCGCCACCAACTGGCCGTGGCAATTGATCTGTCTCCGCATCCATCAGTTCTTCAATCCGGTTCTCTGTTTCATCAGACAGCTTGAAGCCATCTCCACCAAAGAACTTGATTCCGTTATCCTCAACCGGATTGTGGGAAGCCGAGATCATCACGCCCGCGTCAGCTTTCAACAAACGTGCAATATACGCCACTCCCGGAGTGGATACAACGCCCAGACGGATCACATCAGCGCCAATGGACAACAGACCTGCAACCAGTGCGGATTCCAACATCAATCCCGAGATACGAGTATCCATGCCGATAACCACTTTTGGTCTTTCCACACCACCTGCAAGCACATAACCACCACAACGTCCAATGCTGTAAGCCAGCTCTGCCGTTAACTCTTTATTGGCAACCCCTCTTACACCGTCTGTACCAAAATATTTCCCCATGATTTAACTCCTTCTATTCGCATCATATACGAGCACAATTATTATTTTTTTGAGAATTTTAAAATTAGAACGTTTACGGATTCGCGCCACTTTTACTGCCAGTACCGCTGTTATTATTATTTAAATTACCTCGACTGCTTGTGCTCCCCTGTTGACCCTGATCCTGAGTATCCGTATTCGATTCCGTTTCTTCTTCATCAGGAACAGGCTCTGTTTCCCCATTTTCAACCTCTGCTGGTGTTGGGTCAGGTGCTACCGTTCCCTCGTCCGTCGGTTCTTCGCCAGGAGTGGTCGTGGTATCTTCAGCCTTTTCGCTAATTTTGACCGTCGCACTCAATGCAGTGGATGATTCATCCAGTTTGGCATAACGGGGCAGGTCGGCTTCAAGCTTGATCTCATGCGTTCCGACCGCAAGTCCAGCAAGATCCCCAGTTAACGTGAGATCATCACTACTCAGACCCTCAAGCATACTTGCTGAGCCTGTAAGTGTGAGGTTCAGACCGCCGCTTCGAGGCGTAACCAGCGTCCCTTCCAGTCCATTCCCCGCACCGGTAAGTGTGATGGGGACGTTCGGAAAGACTTTGGTTGTCTCCTCTGCCTCGTCAAATGGTGATATGGTTACCTTGATCTGAATCGAACTAGGCTCGATTTTCTCAAAACCGGAAGGCGGCGTCAAGTCCACGTTAACTGTCGATGTACCCGACTGATCAAACTGTGTAAGATCAAGGGTTACTTGGTCGTAGGACTGTATACCTGCAAGCGCATCCTCTGATCCATAAACCGAGACTTCTTTCACGTTTGGCTCTACCGTGGAGAGTACCAGGCCTTCCGGAAGCTGTCCCGAATATTTGATTCTTAAGGGTACAGATGTATAGGGCTGATTGACCGGAACTCGGACTTCAACCGTTTGAGGCGTTATAATCGCATTTTCAAGGACCTTGCCTTCAGCATCGTATGCTTGAAGTTTCACTTTTTTCTGTATGACATCTTCCTTGGCATCTTTCACGCTCACACTGCCCTGGACCTTCGCTACAGCCTCGAGTTGCCCTTCGGGCAGAGTTACCTTAACCGGCGTCGAAGGTTCAGTTACGGGCGTTCCAGCGCTGTATCCGGCGGATGGTTCCCCTTCGGGTACAATATTCACATTGAAGGATTTGGTGCCCAATTTTTCTACGTTCACCGTAACCATGGAAGGTTCCATGCTGACCACTTCTACCCCGGAAGGCAAATCAGGTACAAGTGGCAGTGTATTGGACCCATCTTTCACCTGACTCAGATCGACCAGTACCTTGTAATCGTCATTCGTAAAAATCGATGTTAGCATCGAGCGCTGTCCTTTAATCTCCAGCCGGACCTCATCCGTACTTAATGAAGTGAGCACATAGCTGTTGCTGTCTAATCCATAAGGTTGAACAGGCACCGTACGTTCCACAACCTTGTTGGTTGTCCCTGTTGTAATCGTAGGGGTGGTTGGTACTTCATCCAGATGAATCATGAACCAGAGCAACAGGCTCACCGCAAGCGCAAGTATTTTGGCAAAGTTATTATTGTTAAACCACTTATCCATTGTTACGTCCTCCCTTCCGTTTCCAGAAGGTTGTCCAGCCATTCTTTTTCAGATTGGATGTAGGGCGCAACTCCTCATACAGTTTGGCAATCAGCGATTCTTCCTTAATATCACGAACGACCTGTCCATTCATTGCAAGTGACACTTGTCCAGTCTCCTCGGAGACAACCAAACAGATCGCATCTGCAACTTCGGTAATCCCGATTGCTGCACGGTGACGTGTTCCCAATTCCTTACTGATAAAAGGATTCTCTGATAATGGCAAATAACAAGCTGCCGCCGAAATCTGTTTTCCCTGTATAATAACGGCTCCATCATGGAGCGGTGTATTTGGAATAAAGATGTTAATCATCAGCTCCGAGCTGACCAGAGAATGCATCTTAATGCCCGATTCCGTGTAATCGTTCAGACCTGTTTCACGTTCAAATACGACCAAAGCGCCAATTTTACGCCGTGACAAATAATTAACTGACTTAATAATCTCACCAATTAACACGGTTAGTTCTTCATCACTCGCTGCCGCTGAACGTCCAAACAGCTTACCGCGTCCCAATTGCTCCAGACCACGACGTAGTTCCGGCTGAAAGATAATGAAGACCGCAACGACACCAAACGTAAACATCTGGTTCATTAACCATTTGAGCGTATACAAGTTTAGCCACGTACTTAATGCCCAGATCAGCACAAGGAACAGAATCCCTTTTAGGAGCTGAACCGCACGTGTCCCCCGCACAAGCAAAATCAGTTTGTACATAATATAGGTAACGATCAATATATCGATAACGTCCTTAATGGACTCTGTCCACGTTAAGTCAGCAAAATAATTCATAAGCCAGCCCCCGCTATCCCCATTGATGAGTAAACCCTGATCTCATATTAACCCATTAGGATTTTATATAATCCTTTGTCTCCGCATTTTTGCATTATTTGATTTGTGCAAAATGCTTATCTATATGTAGTAGTATGTTCTCTTTAGTATCTAGGTTATAACGTTAACGTTCAGGTTGCAAGTTACGGCAGTCTCAAACTGCACATAAACATCACATTTACCATTAATTACAAAGTTTGCGTATAAAAAAAGAGTACCCCATGCAATCTGGAGGTACCCTGCTTGGTATATACCATTGAAGAATTTTACCCTGTTCTAGCGATAAGCCACTTCATTTACCATATTGGTTATTTTGTACCAGAACCAGTCCAGCGCCTGATCAATACTTTTCACCTGACCTGAAATATGCGCCGTTGAAGCCTGAAACAGTTGTCCGTCGATAACCGTCAGATTGCCGTTCACATCACCATATACTTGTGCGGTTCCATTTTCTATCGTAAGATCGCCAGCAATTGACTTACCTTCAGGAACAATAACCGTGTTACCCTGAATCACGATCTGGTCCAGATTATTTCCCTTAACAACCATTTCGTTATTCTGATTCCAGAAATTCAAGGCGCTAAAGAGCATCACGACCAAAAAGAAGGCTGCCGCCGTCAGCGCGGGATGTCCTTTGACCCATTTGAGCCATGCTTGCTGTCTCTTGGGCTGGGGCAGAGCATTCATAATTCGATTGGTCAGCTCATCAGAGGCAGACGGTGAATAGTGTTTCATGGCAAAGAGTAACATTTCCGTCTGTTCCAACTCTTTAAAGCGCATGCGACAATCCGGACAGATCACAAGGTGACTTTTCAGTTCAACCTTCTGGGCCGGGGACAACGACTCATCCAAACATTCATGCATTAAAGAGACGGCCGAGTTGCAATCCATATGAGAGCCAATCCTTTCTTAAATCACTTAGTCCATGTGCCATTAAAAAGCACGCATAAGACTTGCATACATTACATACGCATCCGTTTCGGATATGTTTCAAATAATTTCGCCCATATTTAAAGGCGCTTAACATTTATAACTTATACTCCAATTTTTTACGTAGAAAATCACGGCCCCGATGAACGCGTGTCTTGATCGTTGTTACGGGCATACCTGTCACATCACTGATTTCCTGTAGCGACAAGTCCTGTAAATATCTCAGAATCATAACGGACTTATACTTGGCTGGCAAACTGTCAATGGCCTCACGAATGAGTGTCTGCGTTTCTGACAGGAGCGCTTCACTCTCCGGTGTACGATCATCACTCGGGAGCATCGCATAACCATCAGATCCTTCCTGATCATTCAGTTCAGCATCCAATGAGTATGAAGGTTTCTTTCTGCGCAGTCGGTCAATACACAGATTCGTTGCGATCCGGTAGATCCAGGTTGAGAACTTCTGGTTCGGATCGTACTTCTCCATATTACGAAACACACGCAAAAACGTCTCCTGCACAACGTCTTCAGCTTCATGACGATTGTTCAGCATCCGATATGCCAAATGAAATAGCTTGTCCTTATATAGTTCAACGATTTCTGCAAAGGCTCTCTGGTCGCCCTTGAGCACCAATTTAATAAGCCTGTTCTCCAAATTGTCCACCCTTATTCCCCCAGACATGCTGATGGGTCTTCCGTCTTCTGATACCCGTCCACACTTGTAATTCACCAATCAAATCGTAAATCAACTTTGGTCAAAAATCAAGACTGTATGACAAATATCCGCCAAAAACAGTAAAAACGGGAACTCCCGCAGGAGTCCCGTTTCATCTCTTACTCCGTAGAGCAGAGAATGGAGCTTTTTAGTTTATAAAGTAATGGGTACTTTGTTACATATAATCATCATTCACAACAAATTGATAATCAACCTGTATTACGAAGTCCTGCAGCGATTCCATTGATTGTCAGCAACACTTCTCTAAGCAGTTCCGTATCATCCTCACCACGTTCACGCATATCTCTGAGCTCGCTCAGAAGTTGAACCTGCATGTAGGACAACGGATCCACATAAGGGTTACGAAGGCGAATGGATTCTTGAATAACCGGTACATCATCCAGAATTTCAGCTTCTCCCGTAATTTTCAGAATCAGCTCTTTTGTGAGCTTGAATTCGGCTTCAATCTGACCGTAGATGCGATCACGGGCTTCCTTGTTCGAAGTCATGGCTGAATATTCTTTGGCAATGACCAGATCAGCCTTGGCTACGGCCATCTGTACCGTATCAATTAATGTACGGAAGAATGGGAAGCTTGCATACATTTCTTTCAGGACAACCAGATTTTCCTCTTTATCCTGATAGTAACTTTGCAATCCTGTTCCTGCCGCATACCATGCCGGAAGCAGATAACGACTTTGCGTCCAAGCAAATACCCAAGGAATTGCTCTCAGATCTTCAAACTTATCGCTATTTTTACGCTTGGATGGACGAGAACCAATATTCAGCTCACCAACCTCCGGAAGCGGCGTTGATTCTTTGAAGAAGGTGAAGAAGTCTGGATCACGGAAAATCAGATCCTGATATTTCGTCAGAGATACTTCCGAAATCTCTTTGATGATGCTGTCCCAATGACGTTCGGATGCTGACTCTTGCGGCTCAAGCCCATTAAGTGCTGCTGTGATTAGAGCCGAAGTTGCCTGCTCCAGACTGCGGTATGCAATCCCCTGAAGGGAATAACGGGAAGAAATAACCTCTCCCTGCTCCGTAATCTTGATGCCCCCACCAATCGTATGTGGTGGTTGAGCAAGAATACTGCGGTTGAGTGGCATGCCGCCACGTCCAAGAGCCCCGCCACGTCCATGGAAGAACTTCAGCTTAACGCCGTGTTCATTACCTACAGCCGTGATGGCATTCATCGCTACGCGCAGTTCCCAGTTGGCAGTAACCACGCCGCCATCCTTGTTACTGTCTGAATAACCAAGCATGATTTCATGCAGTTCATTCCGTCCTTTTACGCTTGCGCGGTATACAGGAAGGTTGAACAGCTTCTGCATAATGTCCGAAGCCGCATGTAGATCATCAATCGTTTCAAACAGCGGTACCGCTTGAAGTGTAGATACAACGTCACCATTGTGTCCTTTGGTGAATAATCCCACTTCCTTGGCAAATACCATAACCTCCAGCAAATCACTTGCGCCCTGCGTCATACTGATCAGGTAACTTGTGATACAGCCGTTCCCAAATTCGTTCTGGGCACGCTTAATGGTACGGAAGACATCCAGACATTCTTTGGTTCCCTCCGTGTATTGATGATAAGGAGAAGTAAGCGGACGTGGATCATCCAGCAAACGAGCAAGCAGATCGATTTTACCGTCTTCAGTCAGACGTGCATAATCCTCTACAATGTTCATTTTCGCCAAAATCTCCGACATCGCATTTTCATGTTCCTTACTGTGCTGACGCACATCCAATGCTGCGGTATGGAAACCAAACAACTCGACTTGACGAATCATTTTGCGAATGGTCGTATCTGCTACGTAATCCGCAAAATGATGGCGCAGACTTCGATCAATAATCATCAGTTCATCAATCAAATCCTGTGCGCTATGATAACGGTCAGGCTGACCTAATTTGTTTTCATCCAGTACATTGTTCAGCTTGGCAATCATATAAGCCAATTTGATGCGGTATGGCTCTTTTTCATTCCGCCAGATATCTACTTTTTTCAATGTAACAGAATTGCGATCCTGCTCAATCGACTGCACCAGCTCATCCGATACATGAATGATGTTTGTGCTGAAGCTGAGATGACCCATAAGTTCAATCATAATCCGTTGGTATTCACGCAAAGCGAGCTTGCGTTGCATCAACAACGTCTGCCATGTTACATCTGAAGTTACCGAAGGATTTCCATCCCGGTCTCCACCGATCCAGGAACCGAACCGCAAATACGTCGGCACATGCCAGTCATGGTCAGGATAAAATTTGTTCAGGCAACGTTCCAGCTCCTGATATACATCCGGAAGTACGTGGAACAACGTTTCGTGAAAGTAGTACATCCCGTTCCGCACTTCATCGAGTACAGTCGGTTTGCGGTCGCGAAGTTCATCTGTCTGCCAGAGTGTAATAACCTCATTCAGCAGTTTCTCACGCAACTGTTCACGTTCACGCAACGTCAGCGTAGGATTATCAAGAAGCATGACATCTTCAGATATCCGTTTATGGATGTCCAGAATAACCCGGCGCATGGCTTCGGTTGGGTGAGCTGTCATAACGAGTTCCAACGACAAATCGTCGAGAATCTCTTTCACCTCTGTATGAGACAATCCACGTTCCTTAAGATCCTGTACTGCTTTCTCAATCGATCCTGGCTGCACAGCGTTCCCTGCAGAACGTTCATAATCCCGTTTACGCCGGATCCGATGGTTTTGTTCAGCAATATTAACTAATTGAAAATAAATAGCGAAAGCCCGAATAACCTGATGACGATTGTCCGAGTCTAATTCCTGGATCATCGTTTTGAACTCTGCATACAGTTCTGGCAAAAATTCTGCACGTAACGATTTGCTCGTTTCCCGAATCTTCTCAACGATATCTAGAAGCTCCGTGCCGCCTTGATGGACAAGAACTTCTCCGAGTATATTGCCCAGGAACCGCACGTCTCTACGAAGCAGGTTGTTGGATTGGCTTTTGCTGGCGGTTACCATAGTTTCAGTCATGCTTATCCTCCCATCTGATCGTTCCATTCGTACACGTAAATTTGACACCTTCATAACATCATACAATAAAATGGTACGAAAATCTTTATTTTTCTACTAGAAAAAATGGGGATTATCCCCGATTTACAGCATAAAAACACGCTTTTTTATTCATTTTCTTGTTCTGCTTCATTTAATGGTCATATGCTGTCGCATGATACCTTTTTCACGTACTTTACATAAATCATATGTCTCATACCTATACTTAAAAATTCATAAATATACAGTTCTTTTAGATATGATCCCATGTACCTGATATTAAGGTTAAACCGCATAATTTCATTGTTTGAGAACAGATGATATACAAAGAAACATGACCGGCAAAGCAAGCTTTTGTATACTTTACCACAGTGACGCAATAAATTAAAGATGTAATTATAATTTTCTTCCCACTACAGTCTGCTTACTAGGCAAGTTTCTTATGTATGTTGTTATTCGATTGGACTCAAAGGTATATCTTAACAGACTATTTCTACATATTGTCCTTGTCTTCTTGGGCAGATTAATCTGTAGCTCTAACCAAAAAGGAGGAATTCAAATGATGAAGAAAGGTACTACAATTATTGCTTCCGTGCTTCTGGTGGCCGCGATGGCTGGCCCTGCTGCTGCTGATGGTCATATGTCCAAAGGAATGGATACAACCGGCTCACGTGTCCGGTCTTATCAGGACACCAACTACATGGACCGCACAAACACTAATTCCAACATGAATATGAACATGGATGGAAACTACCGCAACAATGGTGACTATCGTACCAACAGTGTTCGTGCAAACGCCACAACAACCGACCGTGACAACGGCATGGATTGGGGCTGGCTCGGTTTGCTGGGACTGCTTGGATTAGCTGGCATGCGTAAAAGAGTGACGGATCACAACGAACGTTAGATTGTACTCACGTCACGTTACAATAGCTGCTACGTCTTAGAAGCAGCTCATCGACAGAGATAAACAGAAGAGCCAAGACCTCCCTATTTGGATAGCAAAGGGGTCTTGGCACTTTTTTAAATGAACCTGTATTATACTTTACATAAATTATTATATAAAATAACTGCTGATTATTTCGTTAATAAAAATAAAAAAGCCTCTACATCTGCAAAGGCTCTTTCATTATGTCCTGTAAGCGGGTGATGGGAATCGAACCCACGCTATTAGCTTGGAAGGCTAAAGTTCTACCATTGAACTACACCCGCGTAAACAAAAATCGGGATGACACGATTTGAACATGCGACCCCCTGGTCCCAAACCAGGTGCTCTACCAAGCTGAGCTACATCCCGATACTAAAAAAATAATGGCGCGCCCTGAGAGATTCGAACTCCCGGCCTTTTGATTCGTAGTCAAACGCTCTATCCAGCTGAGCTAAGGGCGCAAAAATATTGGAGCGGAAGACGGGAATCGAACCCGCGACCCTCGCCTTGGCAAGGCGATGCTCTACCGCTGAGCCACTTCCGCAAATAAAGGATGCGCGTGGAGGGACTTGAACCCCCACGTCAAAGACGCTAGATCCTAAGTCTAGTGCGTCTGCCAATTCCGCCACACGCGCATATGATGGTGAGTCATGAAGGGCTCGAACCTTCGACACCCTGATTAAAAGTCAGGTGCTCTACCAACTGAGCTAATGACTCATACTAAAATGGCTGGGGATATAGGATTTGAACCTATGCATGACGGAGTCAAAGTCCGTTGCCTTACCGCTTGGCTAATCCCCAATAAAAATATGGTGGAGGCTGAGGGGATCGAACCCCCGACCCTCTGCTTGTAAGGCAGATGCTCTCCCAGCTGAGCTAAGCCTCCAACTATATGACCCGTAGGGGATTCGAACCCCTGTTACCTCCGTGAAAGGGAGGTGTCTTAACCCCTTGACCAACGGGCCCCATTTCCAAAGCTCTCAACCGGGATCGAACCGGTGACCTCATCCTTACCATGGATGCACTCTACCTACTGAGCTATGAGAGCAAATGGCTCCCCGAACAGGGCTCGAACCTGTGACAACTCGATTAACAGTCGAGTGCTCTACCAACTGAGCTATCAGGGAATAATATGCATTTGCAGGGCAAATGCAATTCATCGTACAACGTCCACATGCAGAGCCTGTTTTCTATGTATGATGAAAGAGTTCGCTTGGCGGCGTCCTACTCTCCCAGGACCCTGCGGTCCAAGTACCATCGGCGCTAGAGGGCTTAACGGTCGTGTTCGGGATGGGTACGTGTGGAACCCCTCCGCCATCGCCACCAAACGCGTAGCTTACATTTCAGAGTTCTTGTTCTCTGAAAACTAGATTCGAAACGAAACATGCGAATTACAACTTGCTATTGGATAAGCCCTCGACCGATTAGTACTGGTCAGCTCCATGCATTGCTGCACTTCCACCCCCAGCCTATCTACCTCGTCGTCTTCAAGGGGTCTTACATACTGGGAAATCTCATCTTGAGGGGGGCTTCACGCTTAGATGCTTTCAGCGTTTATCCCGTCCGTACATAGCTACCCAGCGGTGCTCCTGGCGGAACAACTGGTACACCAGCGGTACGTCCATCCCGGTCCTCTCGTACTAAGGACAGCTCCTCTCAAATTTCCTACGCCCACGACAGATAGGGACCGAACTGTCTCACGACGTTCTGAACCCAGCTCGCGTACCGCTTTAATGGGCGAACAGCCCAACCCTTGGGACCTACTTCAGCCCCAGGATGCGATGAGCCGACATCGAGGTGCCAAACCTCCCCGTCGATGTGGACTCTTGGGGGAGATAAGCCTGTTATCCCCAGGGTAGCTTTTATCCGTTGAGCGATGGCCCTTCCATGCGGTACCACCGGATCACTAAGCCCGACTTTCGTCCCTGCTCGACTTGTAGGTCTCGCAGTCAAGCTCCCTTATGCCTTTGCACTCTTCGAATGATTTCCAACCATTCTGAGGGAACCTTTGGGCGCCTCCGTTACTCTTTAGGAGGCGACCGCCCCAGTCAAACTGCCCACCTGACACTGTCCCCGCACCGGATTACGGTACCAGGTTAGAACCTAGATACGATCAGGGTGGTATCCCAACGTTGCCTCCACGCAAGCTGGCGCTCACGTTTCAAAGGCTCCCACCTATCCTGTACAGATCGTACCCAAATTCAATATCAAGCTGCAGTAAAGCTCCATGGGGTCTTTCCGTCTTGTCGCGGGTAACCTGCATCTTCACAGGTATTAAAATTTCACCGGATCTCTCGTTGAGACAGCGCCCAAGTCGTTACGCCATTCGTGCGGGTCAGAATTTACCTGACAAGGAATTTCGCTACCTTAGGACCGTTATAGTTACGGCCGCCGTTTACTGGGGCTTCGGTTCACAGCTTCGGATTGCTCCTAACCACTCCCCTTAACCTTCCAGCACCGGGCAGGCGTCAGCCCGTATACTTCGCCTTACGGCTTCGCACAGACCTGTGTTTTTGCTAAACAGTCGCTTGGGCCTTTTCACTGCGGCCCCCTCGTGCTATTCACACTACCGGGGCACCCCTTCTCCCGAAGTTACGGGGTCATTTTGCCGAGTTCCTTAACGAGAGTTCTTCCGCGCGCCTTAGAATACTCTTCTCGCCTACCTGTGTCGGTTTGCGGTACGGGCACCATCACCTGGCTAGAGGCTTTTCTTGGCAGTGTGAGATCATGACCTTCGCTACTATAATTTTCGCTCCCCATCACAGCTCAGCCTTACAATGTGCGGATTTGCCTACACATCAGCCTTACTGCTTAGACGGACATCCATCAGTCCGCGTCACTACCCTACTGCGTCCCCCCATTGCTCATAACGGCTTACGGTGGTACAGGAATTTCGACCTGTTGTCCTTCGACTACGCCTTTCGGCCTCGCCTTAGGTCCCGACTTACCCTGAGCGGACGAGCCTTCCTCAGGAACCCTTAGGCTTTCGGCGGATCAGATTCTCACTGATCTTTTCGTTACTCATACCGGCATTCTCACTTGTATAATGTCCAGCGCTCCTTACGGTACACCTTCAACCCTTATACAACGCTCCCCTACCCCTGATGCAAAGCATCAAGCCATAGCTTCGGTGGTGTGTTTAGCCCCGTTACATTTTCGGCGCAGAGTCACTCGACCAGTGAGCTATTACGCACTCTTTCAATGATGGCTGCTTCTAAGCCAACATCCTGGTTGTCTGTGCAACTCCACATCCTTTCCCACTTAACACACACTTGGGGACCTTAGCTGATGGTCTGGGCTGTTTCCCTTTTGACAATGGATCTTAGCACTCACTGTCTGACTCCCGGAAGTAAGTCTATGGCATTCGGAGTTTGACTGAGCTTGGTAACCCTTGCGGGCCCCGCACCCAATCAGTGCTCTACCTCCACGACTCTGTTTTCCGAGGCTAGCCCTAAAGCTATTTCGGGGAGAACCAGCTATCTCCGAGTTCGATTGGAATTTCTCCGCTACCCCCACCTCATCCCCGCATTTTTCAACATGCGTGGGTTCGGGCCTCCAGTGCGTGTTACCGCACCTTCACCCTGGACAGGGGTAGATCACCCGGTTTCGGGTCTACGTCCACGTACTCATTCGCCCTATTCAGACTCGCTTTCGCTGCGGCTCCGGCTCTTCACCTTAACCTTGCACGGGAACGTAACTCGCCGGTTCATTCTACAAAAGGCACGCCATCACCCCTAAAACGGGCTCTGACTTTTTGTAAGCACACGGTTTCAGGTTCTATTTCACTCCCCTTCCGGGGTGCTTTTCACCTTTCCCTCACGGTACTGCTTCACTATCGGTCGCTAGGAAGTATTTAGCCTTGGCAGATGGTCCTGCCGGATTCATACGGGGTTTCACGTGCCCCGCACTACTCGGGATCCGTCTCGGAGGGAACCAACTTTCAACTACAGGGCTTTTACCTTCTTTGGCGGGCCTTTCCAGACCTCTTCGCTTAACCGGTTCCTTTGTAACTCCATGTGAGACGTCCCACAACCCCAAAGAGCAAGCTCTTTGGTTTGGGCTTCTCCGCGTTCGCTCGCCGCTACTGACGGAATCACTATTGTTTTCTCTTCCTCAGGGTACTTAGATGTTTCAGTTCCCCTGGTATGCCTCTACATAACCTATGTATTCAGTTATGAGTAACTGGAAATTACCCCAGCTGGGTTTCCCCATTCGGACACCCCCGGATCAAAGCTTGCTTACAGCTCCCCGAGGCAGTTTCGTTGTTCGCCACGTCCTTCATCGGCTCCTAGCGCCTAGGCATCCTCCGTGTGCTCTTAGTAGCTTAACCATTTTGTTCCGGTTTCGGTCGCTCGCTTCCCTTGGTTTGGACTACGTCCAAATCCAAAAGTCGCTCTCACCCGATACCATCACAAAAGCAATTTGACTACCGTTTTTATTGAAACTTGTTTAACACAAGTTCAGCTAAAAAGGAATGTTCTAATTCGCGTTTGTTTCGTTTCGATATCTAGTTTTCAAAGAACAAACTTGTAAAACATTTTTGGTGGAGCCAAGCGGGATCGAACCGCTGACCTCCTGCTTGCAAGGCAGGCGCTCTCCCAGCTGAGCTATGGCCCCATATAAAGTTTAAAAGTATAGATGGTGGGCCCTGGTGGACTCGAACCACCGGCCTCACCCTTATCAGAGGTGCGCTCTAACCAACTGAGCTAAGGGCCCACATTACATATACTATTTGAACCCAAAATGGGTTACGCTTGGCGGCGTTCTACTCTCCCAGGACCCTGCGGTCCAAGTACCATCGACGCTGAAGGGCTTAACGGTCGTGTTCGGGATGGGAACGTGTGGAACCCCTTCGCTATCGCCACCAAACGTTTGAGAGTTTAAGCTCTCAAAACTGAGCAACGAGTGAGTTGCTTGTGCTCTTCAGTTCATCCACACCGAAGTGACGGACCGAAATGAATCGCTGTTGCAGGTTCTAAGAACCTGCGTATTTGAATGTTTCCGTTGCAGGAAACGATTCTCCATAGAAAGGAGGTGATCCAGCCGCACCTTCCGATACGGCTACCTTGTTACGACTTCACCCCAATCATCTATCCCACCTTCGGCGGCTGGCTCCTTGCGGTTACCCCACCGACTTCGGGTGTTATAAACTCTCGTGGTGTGACGGGCGGTGTGTACAAGACCCGGGAACGTATTCACCGCGGCATGCTGATCCGCGATTACTAGCAATTCCGACTTCATGCAGGCGAGTTGCAGCCTGCAATCCGAACTGAGACCGGCTTTGTTGGGATTGGCTCCATCTCGCGATTTCGCAGCCCGTTGTACCGGCCATTGTAGTACGTGTGTAGCCCAGGTCATAAGGGGCATGATGATTTGACGTCATCCCCACCTTCCTCCGGTTTGTCACCGGCAGTCTATCTAGAGTGCCCACCCGAAGTGCTGGCAACTAAATATAAGGGTTGCGCTCGTTGCGGGACTTAACCCAACATCTCACGACACGAGCTGACGACAACCATGCACCACCTGTCTTGAATGTTCCGAAGAAAAGGTACATCTCTGCACCGGTCATTCAGATGTCAAGACCTGGTAAGGTTCTTCGCGTTGCTTCGAATTAAACCACATACTCCACTGCTTGTGCGGGTCCCCGTCAATTCCTTTGAGTTTCAGTCTTGCGACCGTACTCCCCAGGCGGAGTGCTTAATGTGTTAACTTCGGCACCAAGGGTATCGAAACCCCTAACACCTAGCACTCATCGTTTACGGCGTGGACTACCAGGGTATCTAATCCTGTTTGCTCCCCACGCTTTCGCGCCTCAGCGTCAGTTACAGCCCAGAGAGTCGCCTTCGCCACTGGTGTTCCTCCACATATCTACGCATTTCACCGCTACACGTGGAATTCCACTCTCCTCTTCTGCACTCAAGTCACCCAGTTTCCAGTGCGATCCGGGGTTGAGCCCCGGGATTAAACACCAGACTTAAATGACCGCCTGCGCGCGCTTTACGCCCAATAATTCCGGACAACGCTTGCCCCCTACGTATTACCGCGGCTGCTGGCACGTAGTTAGCCGGGGCTTTCTTCTCAGGTACCGTCACCTTGAGAGCAGTTACTCTCCCAAGCGTTCTTCCCTGGCAACAGAGCTTTACGATCCGAAAACCTTCATCACTCACGCGGCATTGCTCCGTCAGGCTTTCGCCCATTGCGGAAGATTCCCTACTGCTGCCTCCCGTAGGAGTCTGGGCCGTGTCTCAGTCCCAGTGTGGCCGATCACCCTCTCAGGTCGGCTACGCATCGTCGCCTTGGTGAGCCGTTACCTCACCAACTAGCTAATGCGCCGCAGGCCCATCCCCAAGTGACAGATTGCTCCGTCTTTCCAGTTTCCTTCAGGCGAAGAAAACAATTATTCGGTATTAGCTACCGTTTCCGGTAGTTGTCCCAAACTTGAGGGCAGGTTGCCTACGTGTTACTCACCCGTCCGCCGCTAAGTATCAAGGAAGCAAGCTTCCTATCAACTCCGCTCGACTTGCATGTATTAGGCATGCCGCCAGCGTTCGTCCTGAGCCAGGATCAAACTCTCCAATAAAGTATTGAAAAGAGCGATAAGCTCATTTTGAATCTGACGAGATTAAAAATCTCATTTGTGCTCCAGTCGATTCAAGCCAAGGCTTGTTTCAAACATTCGCGTTCATTCTGCAAGCAGAATGTTTACTCACTCGTTGTTCAGTTTTCAAAGATCAAACATTCAATTTAGTGCTGTTTTTCATGTTGTCGTCGTTTCAGCGGCGACTTTTATAATATATCATGTTGAAGTTCTCTTTGCAAGCATTATTTTTTCGATTATTTTCAATCGCTTTATTTTCATGCTTGTTTCCGTGAACCGCTCCTAAAAAAGGAACGAAAATTAATTTACCATATGAAATTAGAAAGGTCAACCCTTTTTCGACAAAAAGTATGAACCCCTCAGCAATTTCACATTCTCATAGTTCAGAGGTACAGCACCCGCTATGAAGAGCCGCACCTCCCTTCCACTACTGTAAATCGAATATATGACCAGCTTCAGCATTATGGCTTCGACTTTTTCAGCTTCCCACCTCTGGCGTACTTGGACAACTCTTTTGGCGGGGCAAAGCGTGCATACATGCGGAACACAGTCTTATATCGGCTCGCGATAGCATATTTGATCTCTTGGTCAAGACGATTATCACTTAGATCGAAAAGCATCTCATCTAATTCTTTACGCAGCACATAGTCTAGTTCCTTGCATTCCTTCTCGTTAAACAACATACCCAGCATTAGAGTTCTCCTTTTTGTGCATAGCCTCTTTATCACACTTACACAAGTTTCATGCAACACCCCGTGCATTCTCGCTTTTGTGGGTGCTGCTGAAACCCGTTTTATTGTTATGGTCAACTTTCTGAAAATTTATGAATGCCAACCATCACAAAATTTTATCCTCTCACCAGAGTATACGTAAGTGTGCTTTCGATGATTGCTGCAACAAGAAGCAAGATGACAACCCAAAAGGATGCCGTTAGCGTCCTATTCATGAATGCTCTCCACCGGGTACCCATCGTATTTCGCTTGTCACTTCCAAGTTGTGCAAGGCTTTTGATAACCAGACCACCAAACTTCAGTCCGAAGGCGCAAGCAATAATAATGACCGGAATCTCAATAATGCCATGCGGGAGTAAACCTTTAACCACAATATCATAGAAGCTTGCTCCATAATTCATCGTGGTGTGCACCACAAATCCAAGGACCATCCCATTGATCAGCAGGAAGATGACAGGCAGAATTCCGAAGAATATACCGGCATAGATGACAAGTACACTTTTGATGGCATTATTGAAAAAGATGAACAGGAAGAAGTTCCATTGCACATTGCCCCCCTGCTCCAGCCGTTCACTGACTTCACGTAATCCTCCGATTTGGTTCAATAACAGTTCTTCCAGCGGCCCTGTACTCACCCACCCTGCCCCTATACCAACAGCAAACAAAACTACGGACCAGATTAATGCACTGCGGATGGCACCAAGATCTCTAAGAAATGTACTGAATTTTAACATAATAACCTCCTGTAGAATCTAAAATGATGGACAAACAAGGATCAGTGACGAATAACTGGGCAGTACGAGCATACATTGGAGAGTAAACAAGCATTTCTTATGGGAGAGGGGCGCTTATTGAAATGAACTCGTTCTATGTATTTAGCGGCAAAAAGATTAAACGGTACCTGATTGTCCTCGTTGCTGCCATCTTTGCGATCGGTATTATCTACCTGGAGAGAGGCAATGTCTCCGTATTCTCGGAGGAAGCACCATCAGCCGTCTACAGCGTTCCAACCGAGAAGAAGGTAATCGCACTTACCTTTGACATTAGCTGGGGGGATAAACGGACAGAGCCGATTCTGAAAGTTCTTCAGGAGAATAAAGTGCATAAGGCAACCTTTTTCCTTTCCTCCCCCTGGAGCAAGACACACCCCGAAATTGTTACTGCCATCAAAGAGGCAGGATATGAAATTGGCAGCCATGGTCACAGACATGAGAACTACAGCAGCCTGACTGAAGAAGAAATTCGCAAAGAAATTTCGACAGCTCATAGCATTTTAACCGATTTAACGGGAAAAGAACCGAAATTACTACGTCTGCCCAACGGGGACTTTGACAAGCGAGTGCTTCAGGTAGCCAATAGTCTGAATTATCAGGTTGTGCAGTGGGATACCGACTCCTTGGATTGGAAAAACCCTGGTGTACAGACCATTGTTGATCGCGTAGTAAGCAAAGCACATCCGGGTGACATCGTACTGCTGCATGCAAGCGATTCTTCTAAACAAACTCATGAGGCACTCCCTGTCATTATCGACAAATTAAAAAACCAGGGCTATGAATTCGTTACCGTCTCGGAACTGCTGAACCATTCTAGTGTCGAGGGCAAAGAAGTTCGTGACCAAGCCAGCGGTCAATGATTACTCAATTATGAGCTATAGCTCAAATAGGTGCGTAAAAGTTGAAAAGAGCTAACCAGGTTAGCTCTTTTTGGTATGTTTTTTATGCAAAATGCATTCTATGCTCGGCTTTCTTTCAACTGTTCTGCCTTTCCACTTACACTCCGGTTCGTCGATACATCCACCAGCCTGTGCAATATCAGCATTTGGTATGCATTACATAGGAGCAAAGGAACCACAATAAATATGGTTGCAGCATTCACATCAATACGTAATACGCCGATCGTCTCCACTATGGTGACGGCAATCATGAAAAAAAGTGTAGGTACAAGCGCAGAGATATGAGTCAGCTTTACTTTAACGTAAGCGGTAACAATTGCAGCTGCCAAAATAATGATACCTAACACAATATCCGATATACGCTCTCGGTCTCCCCCAACAAACAGGCGTAAAAACATCACGTCAAGCAGGGCTAACACCGTTAGTACAATCTGCACGATCTGCCAACCGCGCTTTGGAAATACACCTTTACCCATATAATTCAATATCAGATATGCAAAGAAACCCATTTGTGAATACACGCTGATCATAACCCCTGATCCAAATAAGATCAAAAGATACAGAAGAAAATCATTCAATCCATTTGTTTTCTCCCCGTTCACCAGCATCATAATCAATCCTGTACCCAATGCTCCCGCGGCCCCAATAAGCAAGGCTGTCCAAAACAGGAAAAACCATCTACGTAAATTCAAATGTTTTCCACCCCCGAGTGTTTATTTTACCAACCTTCTCAGCAAAAAACCATCATTGCTCAACATATTTCCCCCTTTCCCATCACATACTACATCCAGTATCTAATCAAGGAGGGATTGTACACATGAAACGGCCTTTGTGGCAGCTATGCTGTGTCGTACTGGGGCTATCCGTCATGCTTGCCGGCTGCGGTTCAGATCAGAGTTCTTCGCCTCCTCAGGGCAGTTATAAAGAGATGAAAACAATGGTTGTAGATATTTTAAAAAGTGACGAAGGCAAGAAAGCGGTGGAGGAAGCTCTTACAGGTCAAAGCTCATCCAGCGGAAGCAGCGGTTCTGAAGAAGGTGGCGGTTCGGGTGGTGCTTCAGGATCCATTGGTATGAAAATGTTAATGCCTGTGCAATCTTCGGAACAAATACGTATTGCAGTAAAAGATACCATCACAGCTCCCGAATATAAGAAGGAATTCGAAAAGATCATGACCGATCCGCAGTTTGCGGGTGAATTTGCCAAAGTGATCAACGCACAAAGTAAACAACTTCATATGCAATTGATTAAAGATCCCACATATCAAAAGTCTGTTGAAGACATCATGAAGTCACCTGAGGTATCCAAGATGTTCATGGATATGACGAAGACTCCCGATTATCGTAAACAGACGATGACTGTCATGCAGGAAGTGATGCAAAACCCGTTGTTCCGTATGGAAGTACTCACTTTGCTTAAAAAGGTTGTGCAGGAGGAATTACAACCCAAAGTAGAAAGTGGCGGACAACAGGGGCAAGAGCAAGGCGGACAGCAAGAGGGTCAGGGCGAAGGTGGTGGTGATGGCGGAGATGGTGGAAGCAGTGGAGATTCGGGCGGCGGATCATAAACAGTAGGTGTAAATACGCACCACAGATACTGAAAAGCCTGCATCCAAATGGACGCAGGCTTTATTTGTATTTATAACACTCATACCATTAGAATTTGGAGTCAATGGACCGGGCAACTTCATCGTAGATAGCCCCTATACGGGAATCTGCTTTGTAAACCGAAGGTGAGAAATCAGGCTCGGAAGGATGATTATCCGGCGTGCCTAATGGAATCTGGGCAAGCAGGCTTGTATGCAGACTTTCCGCAAGTCTTCCCCCGCCTCCACGGCCAAAGACATAATCCTTCTCTCCGCAACTGCCGCACTCATAATAAGCCATATTCTCAACCACACCAAGTAACTCATGATCGGTTTGAATGGCCATCGCACCCGCACGTGCTGCGACAAAAGCTGCCGTTGCATGCGGCGTGGTAACGATGATTTCCTTACTCTGTGGCAACATCTGATGCACATCCAAAGCAACATCTCCCGTACCTGGTGGCAAATCCAGTAATACATAATCCAATTCGCCCCACTGGACATCCGTAAAGAATTGACGAAGCATCCGACCTAGCATGGGTCCACGCCAGATTACCGGGTTGTTCTCCCGAATAAAGAAGCCCATCGACATGACTTTGACGCCAAAACGTTCAACCGGTTGAATAACACCATCTTCAACGACCGGATATTCTTCAATCCCCATCATGTCGGGTACACTGAAGCCATAGATATCCGCATCAATTAAGCCCACTTTCTTGCCTTGACGTGCCAAGGCTGCAGCCAGATTAACGGTTACCGTTGATTTACCAACGCCACCTTTACCACTGGCCACAGCAATAAAACGAACACCTGATTCAGGACTTAACAGCTCATGTCCATCCAGACCCGCTGCGTGACCTTTTACGAGCACTTCGTCCCGATCTGGCTCATTATCGGGTTGTCCCATATTCAGGCTCTCACGATCATGCTCAGAAGCTGCACGCACACGAATATGTACATCCTTCAGTCCGTGCTGGGACAACAGATTACGCGCTGCATCACTCAAGGCTGTTGTGTCCTCAGGTCGATTTTCCAGTGTCACTATGGTCAGAGCCACATGATTTTCTTTCACCATAATATCTCGAAACCATTCCAGTTCGGTCAGACTTACTCCCAATTGTGGTTCTTGTAATGGCTGTAATAGTTCAAGTATCTGTTCTTTTGATAACATCAGACAGCACCTCAGCTTTATCTATTGGCATGTAATTAGGTATGCTGATCCAATTATATCATTACCTATCTTGTTCTGACTAACTTTTAGGCCGTTCTCCTGAGGAATATCTGAGAATTCCATTATAGATCGATGCAGCTACCTTGCGTTGATAAGCTTCGTCAGCAAGCATACGTGCCTCTTCCGGATGAGAAAGGAAACCCACTTCTACCAGCGCTGAAGGGATCTTCAGAGCCTGTAACAGATAAACCGTATTCACCGTTTTGGCGATTCGATCTGTATTCTCCAGATTACGAACCATCTCTTGTTGAAGCAGATTAGCCAAACCTTCGTTATCCGGATGGTTCGTTGTATAGAAAACCTGCGCTCCACTCCATCGGTTGGATGGGACACTGTTCATGTGAATGCTGATAAAGAGATCTGCTTGCTTATCCTCTATCCGTCGTACTCTTTGTTTCAGATCTTCCGTCTTGCGTTTGGAGTACCCCTTGGTGTCCGATTCCGCCAAATCAGTGTCTATTTCTCGTGTCATAACCACTAAGGCCCCTGCCTGTTGCAAATAATCTCTCACATACAGGGCGATAGACAGGTTGATATCTTTTTCAATAACCCCCTGTTTACTTACCGCTCCTCCATCTGGACCTCCGTGTCCTGCATCAATGGCAATGACTTTACCCGCCATCGGCAAACTCCAATAACCTGACGTCTTAGCGGAAGGCAGTTCATAGGACATTACCGCCACTAACATGGCCAGCAGACAGAGACTCAGCATGACCCTTTTGATTGTTTTTAGCCTAATCCAGACTACAAAGTGTTTCCCCATATTTTTACGCATAAAAAAACCACCTCGTCCCTATAAATGACTCTAATCATCTATATGGGACAAGATGGACAAATATACCGCTAGGACCGGACTTGCTCCGCCATTCCTTCAATCAGCACCTCAGCTACCTCAGGACGTGTAAATTCAGGTGGAGGGCACTGGCCGTCACGAAGCAACCCGCGTACTTTGGTGCCTGAAAGCGCCATATGATGTTCTTTATCATGTGGGCAAGTTTTGCTGGATGCCATGTTTCCACATTTGGTACAGAAGAAACTATGTTCGAAGAACAACGGAGTGATCCCCAGTTCCTCTGCTGTAAAGTTAGTAAATATCTCCTGTGCTTCATATGTTCCATAATAATCACCAACACCCGCATGGTCACGACCAACAATAAAGTGGGTACACCCGTAATTTTTGCGAACCATCGCATGGAAAATAGCTTCACGTGGACCGGCATACCGCATGGCTGCGGGGAACACACCAAGGAACGCACGATCAGCCGGGTAATAGTTCTCCAGTAATACCAGATAACTCTTCATCCGAACATCTGCGGGAACATCGTCCGACTTCGTCTCTCCAACAAGCGGATTCAGGAAGAGTGCATCTACAATCTCCATAGCGCTCTTCTGAATGTATTCATGAGCCCGATGGACCGGATTACGTGTCTGAAAACCAACTACGGTCTTCCAACCCTTCTCCTGAAAAATCTTCCGGGTATCTGCAGGATCATAATAGAATTCTTCGAATTTCGAAGGTTTTGGACGGTTCAACACTTGGATTGGACCTCCCACGTATGTTGCAGGACGCTCCAACAGTTTTTTAACACCCGGGTGCTCGGGATCATCTGTTTTGAATACACGCCGGGCTTCTTCGCCCTGATCCACCTGGTATACACTTTGGACTTCGAGCAATCCATAAGTGACTCCATCTTGATCACCAACAAGTTTCACGCGTTCACCAATCTGGAGGGATGCGGCTTGTTTATCGTCAACAGCAAGTGTAATCGGTATACTCCAGACTGTTCCATCGGCGAGACGCATGCGAGACACCACCGAAAGGTAATCTTCCTCATTCAAGAAACCTTGAAGTGGTGAGAACGCACCTACACCAATTAGATCCAAATCTGATATTGTCCAGGTATTAATACGCAAAGAGGATAAGTTTTTACTGTCTTGCAACAATTGCTCCCGTTCTTCTCCTTGTACGATACGCTGAACCAGCATACCTCCATGAGGCAGAATCGATGTCATCTTGTCAGCTCCTTGTATATCTATTATTTATGAAGGCCACATTCCGTTTTATCATTACCAGACCAGCGTCCGGCACGTGGGTCCTCGCCAGGCATAACTTGACGTGTGCAATGCTCACAACCAATACTTGGGTAGTTCTGATCATGAAGAGGGTTATATACAACGTTATTGTCACGAATATATTGCCATACATCCTCAGTCGTCCAGTGCGCAATCGGATTAAACTTCATCAGGCCAAATTTGGAATCATATTCAACCTTCTTTGAGTTTGCACGAGTTGGTGCTTGATCTCTGCGGATACCTGTAATCCATGCATCATACTGAGAAAGAATGCGTGTTAACGGTTCGACTTTGCGAATGTTACAGCACCCATTGGGATCAGACTTCCACAACTCTTCACCGTGCTCAGCTGCCTGCTCTTCTGGAGTAATCTTAGGTGACACACGTACAAATTCAAGGTTGTAGTTCTCCTGCATCTTATCACGTGTTTCGTATGTTTCTTTAAAGTGAAAATCTGTATCCAGATAAAAAATATCTGTGGATGGGCTGATTTTCTGCACCATATCTACAAGTACAACATCTTCTGCACCAAAGCTACATGCAAAAGTGATATTTGGGAATGTTTCAATAGCATACCGAATAATATCCTCTGGACTAGCATGTTCCAGTTCCTCTGCCTTCGTCCGTGCCAAATCTTCTTTCTCCAACAAGTTCATCTGTGAATTTCCCCCATTCTGCAATTCAACACATCTTAAAGCCGACTAATCTAATATGAATTATGTTTAGTATAAATCTTTCATTGGGGATGTCAATGCCTGCCATATGGTAAAATAAATCAGTTTTTGCCCATTACTTATCGTCGCTCTCAAACATTATTTTGGTTCAATTTATCCATTTCTCTGTTAATGAGATAAAAACAATGATATTGGCCCAGGTCATTAGACAGGTAAAAATACATCGCTTAGCCTGGGAAACCTTTGCTGTTACTGGGTTTGGACAGTTCTTGTCATCGAGAACTGCATCAAAAAAACACTGGGTGATTGAAAATGAAGGAAGAAAAGCTAAAGTTTTAAGGGGAGCAACGTTGCGAATTTTAGCTGTTGATATGTAAGGGACTTTTATCGTTTCCATAAGAAATACTGATAAGGTTTGCAATAAAGAATTAAGTGCAAAAACAGTAAGCCGAGTGCATTCAAGAAATCACGCATGAGTTCTAATCGATGATTATAAAAGAGCTGTTATAAAATGTGTGGTGAGCGATGGGTGAGAGCGTAAGAGCAAATTCAATGATATAAACGATTAGAGAGGTTCAGTAAGATGTAGATGTATCAACGTACATATTATAGGACTGTATTGAGGGACATTAAGAGCACATTGAAAAGGCAATGAAGGAAAAATGCAGAAGCTTGGGGAGAGACATCAGAGATATAAGAGCTATCGCACAAACTAATATAATATATGGCGTAATATTCATGAATATAAAAAAAAGCCTTTGACCGAGGCCAAAGGCTTTTAATATTAACGTTTGGAGAACTGAGGTGCGCGACGAGCCGCTTTAAGACCGTATTTTTTACGCTCTTTCATACGTGGGTCACGAGTCAGGAATCCTGCTTTTTTCAGGGATGCACGGTATTCCGGATCTGCTTTGAGCAGAGCGCGGGAGATACCATGACGGATTGCGCCGGCTTGACCGGAGATTCCGCCACCATGAGCAATAACAAGAACGTCATAGTTGTTGAGCGTTTCTGTCAAGTTCAGTGGTTGTTTTACGATCAGTTTGAGTGTTTCCAAACCGAAGTATTCATTAATATCACGTTTATTGATGACAATGCGTCCTTCACCCGGTACAAGGCGAACACGTGCTACCGAATGTTTACGACGACCTGTCCCATAGTATTGTACTTGTGCCATGAAACTGTCCTCCTTTTAATTAACCGCGAAGTTCGTAAACTTCTGGTTTTTGTGCTGCATGTGGATGCTCAGTGCCTCTGTACGCTTTAAGTCTCAACTTCATTTTCTCGCCCATGCGAGTTTTAGGAAGCATACCGCGAACAGCCAATTCCAACATACGCTCAGGTTTGTTTTTAACCATCTCTTCAGCTGTAGTTACTTTCAAACCACCTGGGTGCATTGAGTGACGGTAGTATTTTTTACCTTGCATTTTCTTACCAGTCAATACGATTTTCTCAGCATTGATGATAACAACGAAATCGCCAGTGTCCACATGTGGAGTGAATTGTGGCTTGTGTTTGCCGCGAATCAAAGCTGCTGCTTCGCTCGCCAAACGTCCGAGGGTTTTGCCTTCAGCATCAATGATGTGCCATTGGCGCTCAACTTCGTTAGGCTTCGCCATGTACGTAGTACGCATGAAAAGTTCCTCCTTAAAATGTTCAAAATCATCATTTTCATTTATCTTCGTTCGTTAAGTTATAACTTTAGGTGTTGATGGATTGTAAATTTGATGTGAACCTCTTAATTGGGGCTGTGGGAAAGCCATTAAGAAAACACAACTTTTATATTACATGATAGGAGATTAAATCGCAAGTGTTAATTAAGCTTTTCACTCACCAAATTTAATCTTTTTTGTATTCAAGATCCCAGAGCATTAAACCGCAGCTAACTGCAGTAGGTCCTGCAGCAGATCGATTACATGCAACAATCATATTTGGTACATCAGAGGCTTTCCGTTTGCCCTCTCCGATCTCCAGCAGTGTACCTACAATGATACGAACCATATGCTGCAAAAAGCCGTTACCACTCACATAAATGTGAATGACACCCTGATCGCGCGGATGGTCTCTGCACATTGATCGGTCCACTTCCATCCATGCTTCGTACACCGAACGGACATGATTCTCTTTCTGAGACTTGCGTGAAGCAAAAGAGGTAAAATCATACGTCCCTATGAAATGTCGTAAGCCCTCCTGCATTGCCATAATATCAAGCTTCGCATGATGATGATATTGCAGTCTTCTGTTGAATACATCCGGAAATTGATTCGCATTGACTGTATAACGATACGTTTTCTTTTTCGCTGCATAGCGAGAATGAAAATCAGCCGAAACTTCAATCGCATCAATAACGACAATATCGGAGGGTAATCTGGAGTTGAGTGCAATACACCAACGTTCAATCGGGATCTGGGACTCCGTAGGAAAATTGAAGATTTGTCTGCGGGCGTGAACACCTGCATCTGTTCGGCCTGAACCTGTAATTTTAACCTTCTCACCGGTTAAAGCACGAATCGCATCTTCAAGATGATCCTGAATGGTATTCCCACCCGGCTGTACTTGGAAGCCGAAATAGGCAGTGCCATCATAAGTTAACGTCATACATAAGTTCCGCATTATTACCACACCTTTGTTCCATACTATACATATCCCTATCCCGAACAGCAAAAGAAGCCCCTTACGGAGCTTCTATTACAGCACGAATTCCGAAATGAAGAGAAAAAAAGGGTTAATCCAGAATCGTTGATTCTGTCCCCTTTCCTCATCTCATCTGTTTTACGCGCGGTCTACCAGTTCCAAGTAAACCATTGGCGCTGCGTCACCACGACGAGGTCCCAGTTTCAAGATACGAGTGTATCCACCTGGACGCTCAGCGTAACGACCGGACAATTCGCTAAACAGTTTTTGGATTGCATCTTGCTCACCATCGATAGTTTCGCGGCGAACATAAGCTGCCACTTGGCGACGGGCATGAAGATCTCCCTTTTTCGCTTTAGTGATCAGTTTTTCAGCAATAGAGCGAACCTCTTTTGCTTTCGCTTCAGTTGTCTGAATGCGTTCGTATAAGAACAGGTCGGTTACCAGGTCACGGAACAAAGCTTTACGTGCGCTGGAATTACGGCCCAACTTTTGGTATGCCATTGTTTTCCCTCCTTCACTTCAAGCACTCGGCTGTCTATTCTTCTGTACGGAGTCCCAAACCAAGTTCCTCAAGCTTCTCTTGAACTTCTTCCAAAGACTTGCGTCCGAGGTTACGGACTTTCATCATGTCTTCTTCCGTTTTCGTAGTCAGCTCTTGCACGGTATTAATACCGGCACGTTTGAGGCAGTTGTAGGAACGAACAGAGAGATCCAGCTCTTCGATCGTCATTTCGAGTACTTTTTCTTTTTTGTCTTCTTCTTTTTCGACCATGATTTCTGCATCTTTCGCTTCGTCTGTAAGACCCACGAAGAGCATCAAATGCTCAGTCAAAATTTTAGCGCCGAGGCTTACAGCCTCTTCAGGACGAATACTTCCATCAGTCCAAACTTCCAACGTGAGCTTGTCATAGTTGGTCACTTGACCGACACGCGTATTTTCCACAGCGTAGTTAACGCGACTGATCGGGGTGAAGATGGAATCGACTGGGATGACGCCGATCGGCTGGTCATCGCGTTTATTCCGATCTGCCTGGACGTAGCCGCGACCGCGATTGGCAAAAATACGCATGTGAAGTCTCGAACCTGGTCCGAGCGTAGCAATGTGCAAATCCGGATTAAGGATTTCCACATCGGAGTCAGCACGGATATCTCCAGCCGTAATTGCTCCTTCGCCTTCAGCATCAATCTCGAGCACTTTCTCCTCGTCTGAATGAATCTTAAGCGACAAAGCTTTCAGGTTAAGAATAACCTCCGTTACATCTTCCATTACGCCAGGAACTGTAGCAAATTCATGCAGAACGCCATCGATTTGAACCGAAGACACTGCCGCACCCGGCAGTGACGAGAGCAAGATTCGGCGAAGCGAGTTTCCAAGCGTCGTACCGTATCCGCGCTCAAGCGGTTCTACTACGAATTTCCCATAGGTGCCATCATCGTTGACGTCTACCGTCTCAATTTTCGGCTTTTCGATTTCAATCACTGCAATACCCCTCCTTCAAAACGTCGGTCCTCTATGAAACATTTACCTTCTCTTGCGAAAACATGTAGTAGTATGCCTAAACAACCATTATTAGCAGATTGTGCCGGAAATATACCACACGCAGGGGCAAATCTCATTAGACACGACGACGTTTTGGAGGACGGCATCCGTTATGCGGGACTGGAGTTACGTCTTTGATCAGGTTAACTTCAAGACCAGCAGCTTGCAAAGAGCGGATCGCTGCTTCACGGCCTGCGCCTGGTCCTTTAACCATAACCTCAACGGCTTTCATCCCATGTTCCATTGCAGCTTTGGCAGCAGTCTCAGCAGCCATTTGTGCAGCAAACGGAGTCGATTTACGGGAACCTCTGAATCCGAGGCCGCCGGAGCTTGCCCACGAAATTGCGTTTCCGTGAGGATCCGTAATAGTAACGATAGTGTTATTGAAAGTGGAACGGATATGCGCCACGCCAGATTCAATATTCTTACGGTCACGACGTTTAGTACGTACGACTTTTTTCGGTTTAGCCATTTTCTCTTATCCCCCCTTATTATTTCTTCTTGTTCGCTACTGTACGACGAGGACCTTTACGAGTACGAGCATTCGTTTTCGTACGTTGTCCACGAACAGGCAGACCACGACGATGACGAACTCCACGGTAACAACCGATCTCCGTCAAACGTTTAATATTCAAAGAGATTTCTCGACGCAGGTCACCTTCTACTTTGACCTCTTTATCGATACTTTCACGCAATTTGCTGACTTCATCTTCCGTCAAATCACGAACACGAGTGTCCGGATTGATGCCTGTTGTGCTCAGAATTTTCTGGGAAGTCGTTTTACCGATTCCGAAAATATAAGTCAAGGCGATCTCAACGCGCTTATCACGTGGCAAATCCACACCAGATATACGTGCCATTTTACGCTACACCCCCTTCTTTAACCTTGTTTTTGTTTGTGTTTCGGATTTTCACAGATAACCATAACATTCCCTTTGCGGCGAATGACTTTGCACTTTTCGCAAATCGGCTTGACCGAAGGTCTTACCTTCATGTGAATTACCTCCTCAAAGTTTTGCTAAGCAAAACCCTCTTCGTAAGCATTGACCTTGTTCTACTATTGTAAAACCGGCTTCGAAGCTTTCGCAAGTTTTGCCGGGCAAAACCCGCTACATAAGCTTCACAGTTCATTGCAACTGTCTACTACTATTTACGGTAAGTTATGCGACCTTTTGTTAAATCATAAGGCGACAACTGAACAACTACTTTGTCTCCAGTCAGGATACGGATAAAGTGCATCCGCAGTTTTCCGGAAACATGAGCGAGAATTTGATGACCGTTCTCAAGCTCAACCTTGAATGTTGCATTCGGTAGCGGTTCGAGAACCGTACCTTCCACTTCAATGACATCTTCCTTAGCCATTAGTCAGTCTCCTTTCTCTTCAGCTTGAATGTTGGTGGATTCCAGAAATGAATGAACCGCGTAACGGAGCTTTCCATTTGTCACCCGACCACTCTCGTTTAAACTGTTCACAACCTCGCTGCTAATCATGGGCTGGAGCTCAAGATGAAGAAGATTCTTCTTCTTTGGTTGATCAAACTTACGTTTGTCTCCATCCGCAATATATACGAACTTACCGTCCGCTATAGCAACAATTACTGCGGCTTGGTCCGCATTGCGGCCTTTACGGATCTTCACAAGTTGACCGAGCTGCGGATTAGACTGACTGTTCATGCCTCATCACCTACGCATTCAGTTTCGTGAAAATTTCCATACCATCTGGTGTAACTGCTACGGTGTGTTCAAAGTGTGCACATAACTTACCATCAACCGTGACGACAGTCCAGTTATCTTCCAACGTTTTCACATACCGTCTACCTACGTTAACCATCGGCTCTATGGCCAGCACCATGCCCGCTTTAAGCCGTGGTCCCCGATCGGGAAGACCATAGTTCGGAATCTGTGGTTCTTCGTGCAGATCTGCGCCTATGCCGTGACCGACATATTCACGAACTACGGAGAACCCTTCATCTTCAATATATTTCTGAATCGCATGAGATATTGTAAACAAGCGAACGTCCGGTTTTACCAGCGCCAGACCTGCGTATAACGAAGCCTCGGTAACGTCCAGAAGACGACGGGCTTCTTCGGAAATACGGCCGACCGGATAAGTCCAGGCGGAGTCTCCATGATACCCCTGGTACTGCGCGCCAATGTCAAACGTAACGATATCGCCCTCGTTCAACTTGCGTTTGCCGGGAAATCCATGTACCAACTCTTCATTGACTGAAGCGCACACACTGGCAGGGAAACCGTTATAACCTTTGAAAGACGGCACAGCTCCTTGACTGCGGATATATTGATCAGCCATATGGTCAAGTTCTCCAGTCGTAATACCGGGAGCGATATGCTCTGCCAAGAGACGATGCGTTTCCGCAACAATTCTCCCTGCTTCCCTCATCAAGCCCAGTTCCGTTTCGGACTTACCAATGATCATCAATTAACCTCTCAGTAAGGACACGATTTCTTGAGAAACTTGATCGATATCCTGTTCTCCGTTCATTTGACGAAGAAGACCTTTAGTCTCATAGAACGTGAGGAGTGGTGCTGTTTTGTTGATATACTCGTCCAGTCGTGTACCTACACTCTCTTCATTATCATCAGAGCGTTGATACAACTCACCAGCGCATTTATCACAAATACCTTCCTGCTTAGGCGGATTGAATACCACATGATAAGTGGAACCGCAGTTTTTACAAATTCGACGACCCGTCAAACGAGCGAGCAATTTGTTGCGATCCACTTTCAGGTTGATTACATGATCGAGACCTGAGTTCAATCGATCCAGAATGCCATCGAGCGCTTCTGCTTGTGAAAGGGTTCTTGGAAATCCGTCCAAGAGGAAACCTTCTCTGCAGTCAGGCTGCTGCAAACGTTCTTCAACGATGCCAATGGTTACATCATCTGGTACAAGCAATCCTTGATCCATATATTCCTTGGCTTTCATGCCAATGGGAGTTCCCTGTTTGATCGCGAGACGAAATGCATCGCCTGTTGAAATATGGGGAATACCGAACTCTTTCACGATGACGTCTGCTTGCGTTCCTTTTCCTGCCCCCGGAGGGCCCATGAATAGGATGTTCACGTTATGTCACTCCCTCCAAGACTACCCTACATCAACAAACAGCACAATAGGTGCCGGCAAGTAAATCTTCACTCGACCGGTACCTATTGCCTATTTATTGATAAAACCTTTGTAGTGGCGTTTGATCAATTGGCTTTCGATTTGCTTCATCGTATCCAGCGCAACACCGATAACGATCAGGAGGGATGTTCCTCCAATTTGCGCAGATTGAGGCAAACCAGACAGTGCCCCCAAGATTACAGGCAGAACGGAAATGACTGCCAAGAACATGGCACCGGCCATTGTCAAACGAGTCATGACACGGGTCAGATATTTCTCGGTTGCTTTACCCGGGCGAATGCCTGGGATGTAACCGCCGTTCTTTTTCATATTATCAGCCATCTGCTGTGGATTCATCTGTACGAAAGTATAGAAGAATGTGAAACCGAAGATCATCACGACATACAACAACATACCCAGAGGTTTGTGTGTAGTCAGGTTCTGTCCGATCCACTGTGCCCAAAGGCGATCTGCCCAGAAGTTGGCGATGATCGTCGGGAACATCAACAGCGATGATGCGAAGATGACAGGGATAACACCTGCTGCATTAATTTTCAGCGGGATATGTGTATTCTGTCCACCGTACATTTTGTTACCTACGACACGTTTAGCGTACTGTACCGGAATTTTCCGAATCGCCTGCTGAATGTAAATGACCCCTATGATGATCAACACAATAACAATTGCGATGATAACACCTTTAAGAATATTCATAAACAGTTGGTCAGGTTGAATGAAGTCGGATTCGATCGTTTGTTTGATAATGTTAGGCACCGTAGATAGGATACCCGCAAAGATCAAGATCGAAATCCCGTTTCCTATGCCCTTCTCGGTGATCTGCTCACCAAGCCACATCAGGAATGAAGTACCGGCCGTAAGTACAATCGCGATCAAGATATAATCTGCAAATGTAGCGTTAGGAATCATGTCTGTATTGTACAAGCGGTTGAATCCGATCGACGTACCAAACGCTTGAATCAATGCCAGGCCAATCGTTAAATAACGGGTTAATTGTGCAGATTTCTTCTTACCTTGTTCACCTTGCTTTGCCCACTCCGCTAATTTAGGAATAACGTCCATGGAAAGCAACTGTACTATGATAGACGCAGTGATGTAAGGCACGATCCCGAGCGCAAATATCGAGAACTGGAAGAGCGCTCCACCCGAGAACGTATTGAGAAGTCCAAAAACTTCTTTACCCGCAGAATTTGTCGCTTCGAACACGTCTTTGTTAACTCCCGGTACGGGAACAAAGGAGCCGATGCGGTAAATGATCAGTACAAAAAGGGTAAATAATACCCTTTTGCGCAGATCTTCAACCCGCCAGATATTCTTTAGGGTCTTGAACATTAAATCACCTCGGTTGTACCGCCGGCAGCTTCAATTTTCTCAATAGCAGATTGAGAAAACTTGTTAGCTTTAACAGTCAGCTTCACAGTGACATCACCGTTACCCAGGATTTTGATTCCGGATTTAGCGTTTTTAACTACGCCGTTCGTCATCAAGAATTCTGGAGTTACTTCAGTACCCGCAGCAAAACTGTTCAGGTCTTCAGTATTCACAACTGCATATTCTTTGCGAGTTGGGTTTACAAAACCACGTTTTGGCAAGCGACGATACAATGGATTTTGTCCACCTTCGAAGCCTGGACGTACTCCACCGCCAGAACGAGAATTTTGTCCTTTGTGACCGCGACCTGATGTTTTACCTGTACCACTACTTGGACCGCGACCAAGACGTTTACGTTCTTTGCGGGATCCAGGAGATGGTGAAAGCTCATGTAACTTCATCGTTCGTTGCACCTCCTTAAAGATTTGTGGGATTAACCCGATATTAAGCTTCTACTTCTTTAACAGCAACCAAGTGGCTTACTTTGTTAATCATACCACGGATGGCAGGATTATCGTTTTGTACCACTTTGCTATTGATTTTGCGCAAACCCAATGTTTTCACAGTTGTTCTTTGCGTCTCCGGACGTCCGATCAAGCTGCGGACGAGGGTAATTTCTAATTTAGCCATGAGAATTCCCTCCTTAACCCAGAAGCTCTTCGACGGATTTTCCGCGCAGTTTAGCCACGTCTTCAGCACGCTTCAAACGGGACAAACCTTCCAAAGTCGCATTGACCATGTTCATGGAATTCGAAGAACCCAGAGATTTTGTCAAAATGTCACCTACACCAGCAAGTTCGAGAACCGCACGTACAGGACCACCAGCGATAACACCAGTACCTTCAGATGCTGGTTTCAACAGCACGCGTCCTGCGCCGAACTTACCTGTTACCAAGTGAGGAATCGATGTTCCTACGAGTGGAACGTGTACAAGGTTTTTCTTAGCGTCTTCAATACCTTTGCGAATTGCATCAGGTACTTCGCCCGCTTTACCGATACCAGCTCCAACCCAGCCGTTGCCGTCGCCGACTACAACCAGTGCGCTAAAGCTGAAACGGCGTCCGCCTTTTACTACTTTAGCTACGCGATTAATATTTACAACTCTTTCAGTCAGTTCCAAAGTATTCGGATCTACACGCAAGTCGTTAACCTCCTTTTGAAAAATATCTTAAAACTCAAGTCCTGCTTCACGAGCCGCTTCAGCCAATGCTGCGATACGACCATGGTACAGATAACCGCTACGGTCAAATACGATGTTGGAAACACCTTTATCTTTCGCACGTTTAGCAACGAGTTCGCCAACTTTACGAGCTGATTCAACAGATGCACCATTTTTGATGTCAGTGCTCAATTCTTTGTCTACGGTAGACGCGGAAGCGATTGTTACACCAGCAACATCATCGATGATTTGAGCATACATATGTTTACCAGAACGGAATACGTTCAAACGAGGACGTGCTGCCGTTCCTTGGATTTTCTTACGAACACGAAGGTGTCTTTTCAGACGAGCCTTATTTTTATCTGGTTTCGTAATCATCTCAAAGATTCACTCCTTTCAGGTTACCTCGCTGGCTTCAAAGCAGAAGCCACGGGGTATATTAGAAACACACGAAGCAAGCAAGCCGAAAGCCGCGCAAAGGCGGTAAGAGAAATCTTATTTCTTCTTACCGGCTTTACCTTCCTTACGGATGATACGCTCGCCTTCATATTTAATACCTTTACCTTTGTACGGCTCAGGTTCACGTACGGAACGGATTTTAGCAGCGTAAGCACCTACACGCTCTTTGTCAATTCCGCGAACGATGATTTTTGTATTCGAAGGTACTTCGAATTCGATTCCCGCTTCCGGTGTAATTTCAACCGGGTGAGAGTAACCAACGTTCAGAACGATTTTATCTCCGGACTTGCTTGCACGATATCCGACCCCAACCAATTCCAGAGATTTCGCGAATCCTTCAGTAACGCCGCTCACCATATTGTTTACAACGCTACGCGTTGTGCCGTGCAAAGAACGGTGAGTTTTGTTATCGGAAGGACGCACAACTGTGATTTCGTTATTTTCAACTGTAACCTTCATGTCTTTATGAAGCTCACGAGTCAAAGTTCCTTTAGGTCCTTTTACCGTAATAACGGTGTTGTCCAGGGTGATGTCTACACCACTTGGTACTGTGATTGGTTTGCGACCAATACGAGACATATGTTGCACCTCCTATCTTGTGACGTTATATTACCAAACGTAGCAAACGACTTCTCCGCCGGATTTCGATTGACGAGCTTCTTTGTCCGTCATGATACCTTTAGATGTCGAGATGATCGCGATTCCCAGGCCACCAAGTACACGAGGTACTTCGTTGCTTTTCGTGTAAACACGAAGACCAGGTTTACTGATTCTTTTCAGACCAGTGATAACGCGCTCGTTATTTTGACCGTATTTCAGGAAAACACGGATAATCCCTTGTTTGTTATCATCGATAACTTCAGCGTCACGGATGAAACCTTCACGCTTCAGGATATCGGCGATTTGTTTTTTCATTGTTGAAGCAGGCATTTCTACCGTTTCGTGACGAACAGTGTTCGCGTTACGAATACGAGTAAGCATATCTGCAATTGGATCAGACATAGTCATTGTGAGTTAACCTCCTTCCCGTTCAGGACTTTTTACCAGCTTGCTTTTTTCACGCCAGGGATCTGGCCTTTATAAGCTAATTCACGGAAACAAATTCTGCAAATTTTGAACTTTTGCAGGACCGAATGTGGACGTCCGCAACGCTCACAGCGTGTATATGCACGTACTTTAAACTTAGGTGTACGTTGTTGTTTAACTTTCATCGAAGTTTTTGCCACTTAGCCTGACACCTCCTAAATAATTTCGGAGAAAAGGGAGTCTTTCCAGACACCCGGAAACGTTATGCCAACATTACTTAACGAAAGGCATTCCCATTTGCGTAAGCAATTCACGGGACTCTTCGTCTGTTTTCGCCGTTGTTACAATGACAATATCCATACCGCGGACTTTATCAACTTTATCGTATTCGATCTCCGGGAAGATCAATTGCTCTTTCAGACCCAGTGTATAGTTACCACGTCCATCAAAAGCATTACTCGATACACCGCGGAAGTCGCGGACACGAGGAAGCGTTACGTTGAGCAGCTTATCTAGGAAGAAGTACATACGCTCACCGCGTAATGTAACTTTCGCACCGATAGGCATATTCTCACGCAGTTTGAAACCTGCGATAGATTTTTTAGCACGAGTGATTACAGGTTTTTGACCCGCGATCAGTTGCAAATCGTTTACTGCAGAATCCAACACTTTAGAGTTTTGGACAGCGTCGCCCACACCCATGTTGATAACGATTTTCTCGATTTTCGGCACTTGCATTACCGTTGTATAGTTAAACTTCTGCATCAAAGCAGGAGCGATTTCTTGCAGGTAACGTTCTTTCATTCTTGATGCCATGAATCATAGCCCTCCTTTCTCATTCGGTTCAATTAGTCGATAATTTCTCCGGAACGTTTAGCAACGCGCACTTTCTTACCGTTATCCAAAACTTTGTAACCTACACGGGTTACTTTTCCGCTCTTCGGATCGATGTGCATTACGTTGGAAACGTGAATCGGAGCTTCCTTCTCGATAATGCCGCCTTGCGGATTTTGCTGGTTAGGCTTCTGGTGTTTTTTCACCATGTTAACACCTTCCACAAGGACGCGGTTCTCACGAGGATAAGCAGCGATGACACGGCCTTTTTTACCTTTGTCTTTACCGCTGATCACCATAACCGTATCTTCCTTTTTAACGTGAAGTTTGTTGTTATGGGATTCCAGAACTTTTTTCACTCTTGGCATTTCGTACACCTCCTGTTTCTAACATCACGAGATTAAGCTTTAGATAACTTCTGGAGCCAAGGAAACGATTTTCATGAAGTCTTTATCGCGAAGTTCGCGAGCAACTGGTCCGAAAATACGTGTTCCACGTGGGCTTCTGTCGTCTTTTACAACAACCGCTGCATTTTCATCAAAACCGATGTAGGAACCGTCTTTACGACGTACAGAACGTTTCGTACGAACGACAACCGCTCTAACTACATCACCTTTTTTGACAACGCCGCCTGGTGTTGCTTGTTTAACAGAACAAACGATCAGATCACCGATTTGAGCTGTACGACGTCCCGTACCGCCGAGTACGCGGATACACATCAGTTCCTTCGCACCGGAGTTGTCGGCCACAGTCAAACGTGTAAATGGTTGAATCATTTAGTATTCCTCCTTTCAGCAATGCTGCTGATGCATTAGATGATAACCGCTTTTTCTACGATTTCAGTAAGTCTCCAGCGTTTATCTTTCGAAAGCGGACGAGTCTCCATGATTTTCACCGTGTCACCGATTTTCGCAGTGTTTTCTTCGTCATGCGCTTTGAATTTTTTAGTAACCTTAATGCGTTTATGGTACAAGTTGTGTTTTTTGTAAGTTTCTACAGCAACAACAATCGTTTTGTCCATTTTATCGCTGACCACTTTACCAGTTTGCACTTTACGTGCGTTACGTTCTTCGCTCATTGTTGGCCTCCTTCCTGATTACGGACGGATTGTCCATCCTATCCCTAATTAACCGATTCCCAATTCTCTCTCACGGATAATGGTTTTAGCACGAGCTATTTCTTTCCGCACATCACGGATGCGAGTCGGGTTATCCAGCTGACCGGTAGCTAATTGAAAGCGGAGGTTAAAGAGTTCTTCTTTAAATCCGGCAATCTTTTGCTCGATTTCAGCAGAGGTTAGGTTGCGAAATTCACTAGCTTTCATTTGCTTCACCACCCAATTCTTCACGTTTCACGAACTTCGTTTTGATTGGCAGTTTGTGAGCGGCAAGACGCATTGCTTCGCGTGCAATTTCCTCCGGTACACCAGCAAGTTCAAACATGATCTTACCTGGTTTCACTACTGCAACCCATTTTTCTACGTTACCTTTACCGCTACCCATCCGAACCTCGAGAGGCTTTTGAGTGATTGGTTTGTCTGGGAAAATTTTGATCCAAACTTTACCACCACGTTTGATGTAACGAGTCATCGCAATACGAGCCGCTTCGATTTGACGGTTCGTAATCCAAGCCGGTTCCGTAGCTTGCAGACCGTATTCGCCAAAGTTCAGAGTCGTTCCGCCTTTAGCTTGGCCTTTCATATGTCCACGTTGTTGCTTACGGTGTTTTACGCGTTTTGGTACCAACATGATTAGTTGCCTCCTTCCTTAGCAGCTTGTTTCTTAGCCGTAGGAAGAACCTCTCCACGATAGATCCATACTTTTACGCCGATAAGTCCGTAAGTAGTATGAGCCTCTGCTGTACCGTAGTCAATGTCAGCACGCAGTGTGTGCAGTGGAACAGTTCCTTCGCTGTAGCCTTCAGAACGTGCGATCTCAGCACCGCCAAGACGTCCGCCTACTTGAGTTTTGATACCTTTAGCACCGGAGCGCATAGTTCTTTGAATTGCTTGTTTCAGAGCACGACGGAAAGAAACACGACGTTCCAATTGTTGTGCAATGCTTTCAGCTACAAGAACAGCGTCCAAGTCTTGGTTCTTAATTTCAGAAATGTTGATGTGTACTTTTTTACCGCCAGCAATTTTCGTAATTTGGTTACGAAGATTTTCAACTTCCGAACCACCCTTACCAATAACCATACCTGGTTTAGCAGTGTGAATCGTTACGTTTACGCGGTTAGCCGCTCTCTCAATTTCTACACGAGATAAAGCGGAGTCTTTCAATTTATTTTTCAGGAATTCACGAATTCTCACGTCTTCCATCAAAAGATCACCGAAGTCTTTGCCTGCATACCACTTAGATTCCCAGTCACGGATAATTCCGACACGGAGTCCGACTGGATTTACCTTTTGGCCCACACATTTCCCCTCCTTCTACTTCTCAGATACCACCAAAGTAATGTGGCTAGTACGTTTGTTAATACGACTTGCACGTCCCATTGCACGAGGGCGGAAACGTTTCATTGTCGGTCCTTGGTTCACGTAAGCTTGCGAGATAACCAATTTGTTAACATCCAAAGAATAGTTATGTTCCGCATTCGCAATAGCGGAGTTAAGCAACTTCTCAACGATTGGAGAAGCAGATTTCGGAGTGTGACGGAGAATGGCAACCGCCTCACCTACTTGCTTGCCACGAATCAAGTCAACAACGAGTTGAGCTTTACGAGGAGCAATCCGGATAAACTTAGCATGTGCTTTTGCTTCCATTGTGTAACCTCCTTTCAAACATTAAAGATATTCATTTATCTTCTTGTTTTCTTATCATCAGCAGTATGGCCTTTGTACGTACGGGTTGGAGCGAACTCACCCAGTTTGTGTCCGACCATGTCCTCAGTTACATACACTGGCACGTGTTTACGACCATCGTAAACGCCAAATGTGTGTCCGATGAATTGCGGGAAAATTGTAGAACGACGGGACCAGGTTTTGATCACATTCTTCTTACCTGAAGCTTCCATCTCTTCTACCTTTTTAAGCATGTAGCCATCAATGAATGGCCCTTTTTTCAAACTGCGACCCATGTGGAGATCCTCCCTTCAAACATAGCTATTATGCATCCGCAGATGCCTCACGAAGTTATGCACAGTGTGTATTACTTCGTGCGGCGGCGAATGATGTATTTATCAGAAGCTTTATTTTTCTTACGCGTTTTGTAACCAAGTGTAGGTTTACCCCATGGTGACATTGGCGATTTACGTCCGATTGGAGCACGACCTTCACCACCACCGTGTGGGTGATCGTTAGGGTTCATTACTACACCACGAACCTCAGGACGTTTACCCAACCAACGGCTACGACCGGCTTTACCGATTTTGATGAGCTCGTGGTCTTGGTTACCTACAGATCCGATTGTCGCGCGGCAAACTTTCAAAATACGACGAACTTCTCCGGAAGAGAGACGAACGGAAACGTATTTTTCTTCTTTACCAAGCAATTGAGCTTCTGTACCAGCAGCACGAACCAATTGTCCGCCTTTACCTGGTTTCAACTCGATGTTGTGGATAACGGTACCTACTGGAATGTTTTCGAGTGGCAGTGCGTTACCGATTTTGATGTCTGATTCAGGTCCGGAGAATACTTGATCTCCAACTTTCAAACCTTTAGGAGCGATGATATAACGCTTTTCACCATCAGCATAGTGAATCAGAGCGATGTTGGATGTACGGTTCGGGTCATACTCAATCGTAGCAACGCGGCCCGGTATTCCATCTTTAGTACGTTTGAAGTCAATGATACGGTATTTACGTTTGTGTCCACCACCATGGTGACGAACTGTAATTTTACCTTGGTTGTTGCGGCCTGCTTGTTTGCTCAACGGGGCCAACAACGATTTCTCCGGCTGATTTGTGGTGATTTCCTCAAATGTAGAAACGGACATGTTCCGTCTTGCCGGGGATGTTGGTTTATACTTTTTGATTGGCACTGGGTTTCCCTCCTTACTTCAAAAATTCAATTATACAGTTTCAAAGAACTCAAGCGTTTTGCTGTCTTTTGTCAACGTTACAAACGCTTTTTTCCATTCGCTAGTATATCCGGAATAACGTCCGTACCGTTTCGGCTTAGCTGGAACACGAAGCGTGTTCACGTTTTTCACTTTTACATTGAAAATAGCTTCTACTGCCTTTTTGATCTCGGTTTTGTTTGCACGGATATCGACTTCAAATACATATTTCAAGTCGTTCATCATGTCAGCAGTACGTTCCGTAATAATCGGACGTTTTACAATATCACGAGGATCCTTCATTACGCGAGCACCTCCTCTACCTTCTGAACTGCTTCTTTCGTAATGATCAATTTGTCGTGCGAGAGCACGTCAAGAACATTAATACCGTCAGCAGCTACGAATTTCACGCCTGGAATATTCCGTGCGGAAAGAGCTACATTATCATCATAGCTAGGAGCTACGATCAAAGCTTTACGTCCCACTTTGAGGTTACTCAAGATGGCTGCAAATTCTTTAGTTTTAGGCGTACTCAACGTGAGAGCGTCCAAAACGATAATGTCATTGTCAAGCACTTTGGATGAAAGGGCTGATTTGATCGCCAAGCGGCGAACTTTCTTAGGCAGTTTATACGCATAGCTCCGTGGTGTTGGACCAAATACGATACCGCCGCCTTTCCATTGTGGTGAACGAATTGAACCTTGACGAGCGCGACCTGTACCTTTTTGTTTCCAAGGCTTACGTCCACCGCCACGAACTTCAGAACGTCCTTTTACTTTGTGGGTACCTTGACGAAGGGAAGCGCGTTGCATAAGAACTGCATCGTACAGAACGTGTTGGTTCGGCTCAATTCCGAAAACCGCATCGCTCAATTCAACTTCGCCTACTTGGCTACCATCTACATTGTAAACTGATACTTTTGGCATTTTGTGTTCCTCCTTTCTTCAGTGGTTATTTTTTCACCGTTTCTTTAACTCTAATGAGACTGTTTTTCGGTCCAGGAATGGAACCTTTCACGAGCAACACGTTACGCTCAGCGTCTACTTTAACTACTTCAAGACGTTGAATTGTAATAGTGTCATGTCCCATGTGTCCTGGCAGGCGTTTGCCTTTAGGAACGCGGTTAGCTTGGATCGAACCCATTGAACCAGGGCCACGGTGGTAACGCGAACCGTGTGACATAGGTCCAGTGCTTTGTCCCCAACGTTTGATAACGCCAGCAAAACCTTTACCTTTAGAAATACCCGTTACGTCAACGAATTCGCCTTCAGCGAAAATGTCAGCTTTCAGTTCTTGGCCAACTTCATATTCTGCGATGTTGATACCGCGAACTTCACGAACGTAGCGCTTAGGGGCAGTGTTCGCTTTTTTAGCGTGACCTGCTTCTGGCTTGTTAGCATTTTTCTCTTTCTTATCGGAGTAACCGATTTGAATTGCTTCGTAGCCATCGTTCTCAATGTCTTTCTTTTGCAAAACAACACAAGGGCCTGCTTCGATAACCGTTACTGGAACGACGTTACCTTCAGGAGTAAATACTTGAGTCATTCCGAGTTTTTTTCCTAAGATTGCTTTCATGTTGACACCTCTTTTCCTTTATACATGGTCTTTGTTGTAGCTTATATTACAATTTAATTTCGATATCTACACCGGACGGCAGATCCAAGCGCATCAAGGCATCCACAGTTTGTGGAGTCGGGTTAACGATGTCGATCAAACGTTTATGTGTACGTTGTTCGAATTGTTCCCGAGAATCCTTGTACTTGTGCACCGCACGAAGAATAGTAATGATTTGTTTTTCAGTAGGAAGCGGAATCGGACCGGATACACCAGCACCCGAACGTTTTGCTGTTTCAACAATTTTCTCCGCGGATTGATCAAGAATTCTGTGGTCGTAAGCTTTCAAACGAATACGAATTTTTTGCTTTGCCATTTTAGTCCCTCCTTCTATCGCCCAATTTTTATCGGACATACTCCGTGAAAATTTTCTAGCCACTCTCCCATGGCAAAGGGGCCGGGTGTGCCAGTAACCTCTCACATCATCGCAACGTCACAGAACAACATTCATTATTATATAGAAAAGATAGGCGTATTGCAAGCATATTTAAGAAAAACATTTAAACTTATCTTTTCTGATGAAATGACTTCGTTTATTGCAGTGTTAATCTTCAATATCCAGGCTGCCTTGCCAATCCTTCTAAACACGTAAATGATGTTCATTTCGTATGACGCAGGTTCCGAACTTTAAACATAATAAAAGAGTTCTTTATCCGATGTCGGATAAAGAACTCTTCCGAAGCTTCGTTACAATACAATGTTACTCGTTCCAGTACACTGTTACATATGCTTTATTCAGCGTTAAGCCGAATTATTTTTGGATAGATGCTACGGAACCGGCACCTACTGTACGTCCGCCTTCACGAATGGAGAATTTAGTTCCTTCTTCAATCGCGATTGGGGAGATCAGGGAAACAGTAACAGTGATGTTATCACCAGGCATTACCATTTCAGTACCTTCAGGCAAGTTGATGATGCCTGTTACGTCAGTTGTACGGAAGTAGAACTGTGGACGGTAACCAGTGAAGAATGGTTTGTGACGTCCGCCCTCTTCTTTAGTCAGAACGTAGATTTGAGCTGTGAATTCTGTGTGTGGCTTAACAGAACCTGGTTTTGCAAGTACTTGACCACGCTCGATTTGAGTACGGTCAACACCACGCAACAATGCACCGATGTTGTCACCCGCTTGAGCGGAATCCAACAATTTACGGAACATCTCAACGCCTGTTACAACGGATTTTTTAGTTTCTTCAGTGATACCAACGATTTCGATCTCTTCGCCGACTTTAACAGTACCACGCTCTACACGGCCAGTAGCAACAGTACCACGACCAGTGATGGAGAATACGTCCTCGACAGGCATCAAGAAAGGCTTGTCAGTTTGACGCTCAGGCAGTGGGATGTAAGTGTCGATCTCTTTGAACATCTCAACGATTTTTTGAGCCCATTCGCCATCTGGGTTTGCCAGAGCTTCACGAGCGGATCCACGAGTGATTGGAGTATCGTCACCTGGGAACTCATATTCGTTAAGAAGGTCGCGAACTTCCATCTCAACCAATTCCAACAACTCTTCGTCTTCAACCATGTCACATTTGTTCAAGAATACAACAATGTAAGGTACGCCTACTTGACGGGAGAGCAAGATGTGCTCACGAGTTTGTGGCATTGGGCCGTCTGCTGCGGATACTACCAAGATAGCTCCATCCATTTGAGCCGCGCCAGTGATCATGTTTTTAACATAGTCGGCGTGACCTGGGCAGTCAACGTGAGCGTAGTGACGAGTGTCAGTTTCGTACTCAACGTGTGATGTGGAGATTGTGATACCGCGTTCGCGCTCTTCTGGAGCTTTGTCGATTTGGTCGAATGCAATTGCAGCACCACCGTAAGTTTTGGACAATACAGTTGTGATTGCAGCAGTCAGAGTTGTTTTACCGTGATCGACGTGACCAATAGTACCGATGTTAACGTGGGGTTTATTACGTTCGTATTTAGCCTTTGCCATTTGAACGTGGCCTCCTTAAAATTATAATTTTATGTTTTCACTGAATGAAGTGCTCCGAATTAAATTCTTATGCACTTGCATCCAGTGTGAAAAAACTACTCGGTGCCTTTTGTTTTAGCAACGATTTCTTCAGCGATGCTCTTAGGAACTTCTTCATAGTGAGAGAGTTCCATGGAGAATACGCCGCGTCCTTGAGTACCGGAACGAAGAGTTGTAGAGTAACCAAACATTTCAGACAGAGGTACCTTAGCACGGATGATTTGAGCTCCACTACGGGAATCCATACCTTCGATGCGGCCACGACGGGAGTTCAACATACCCATTACGTCACCCATGTACTCTTCTGGAACAGTTACTTCTACTTTCATGATAGGCTCTAGCAGAACTGGTTTACACTTGTCTTTAGCCGCTTTAAGCGCCATAGATCCGGCAATTTTAAATGCCATCTCATTGGAATCGACATCATGGTAAGATCCGTCTACGATTGTAGCCTTAACGTCAACAAGCGGGAAGCCTGCAATAACGCCGTTTTTCATTTGCTCTTCAATCCCTGACAGTGCAGGTTGAATGTATTCTCTTGGTACGGAACCACCGACAACCTTACTTTCGAACTGGCTGCCTGTACCCGGCTCGAGAGGTTCGAATTCAACCCATACGTGACCGTATTGACCACGACCACCGGATTGACGTACGAATTTACCTTCAACGCGCGCTGGAGCACGGAATGTTTCACGGTAAGCTACTTGTGGTTTACCCACAGTAGTTTCAACCTTGAACTCACGACGCATACGGTCGATGATGATATCAAGGTGAAGCTCACCCATACCTGCCAAGATCGTTTGGCCTGTTTCTTCGTCAGTATGAGCACGAAGAGTTGGATCCTCTTCAGTCAACTTACCGAGAGCAACACCCAGTTTATCCTGGTCAGCTTTGGTTTTAGGTTCAACAGCGATTTCGATAACCGGATCAGGGAAGTTCATTGACTCCAGGATAACCGGATTTTTCTCATCACATAGTGTATCACCTGTACCTGTATCTTTCAAACCTACGGCAGCTGCAATATCACCGGAGTAAACTACAGTGATTTCTTGACGGCTGTTCGCATGCATTTGAAGGATACGACCGATACGCTCACGTTTGTTTTTAGTGGCATTCAATACATATGATCCGGATTGAAGAACACCAGAGTATACGCGGAAGAATGTCAATTTACCAACGTAAGGGTCAGTCATAATTTTGAATGCCAATGCGGAGAATGGCTCTTCATCGGATGACTTACGAATTGCTTCAGTTCCATCTTCAAGATGTCCCGTGATCGATGCAACATCTGTTGGAGCTGGCAAGTAGTCGATAACAGCATCCAACATCAGTTGAACACCTTTGTTACGATATGAGGATCCACAGATAACTGGGAAGATCTTAACATCTACAACACCTTTACGGAGTACGGTTTTGATCTCATCAATTGTGATCTCTTCGCCTTCCAGGTATTTCATTGTCAAATCTTCATCCAGTTCAGCAACGCGCTCAATCAACTCGTTGCGAAGTTCTTCAACTTGATCTGCAAACTCTGCAGGAATGTCGGTTTCTTCGATATCTTGACCAAGGTCATCTTTGTACATATGAGCTCTTTGTGCAACGATATCGATGATACCTTTGAAATCATTTTCAGCGCCGATTGGAAGTTGAATCGCAACAGCGTTCGCTTGAAGGCGATCACGCATGTCAGATACAACGTTCAGGAAGTCAGCACCGATGATATCCATTTTGTTTACATATGCGATACGAGGTACGCCGTACTTGTCAGCCTGTCTCCATACGGTTTCGGACTGAGGCTCAACGCCTTCTTTCGCACTGAATACACCAACTGCTCCGTCCAATACACGAAGGGAACGTTCAACTTCAACAGTGAAGTCAACGTGTCCCGGGGTATCAATAATATTAACGCGGTGGCCTTTCCAAGCAGCGGTAGTTGCAGCGGAAGTAATCGTAATTCCGCGCTCCTGTTCCTGTTCCATCCAGTCCATTGTCGCAGCGCCTTCGTGTACTTCACCGATTTTGTGCGTACGTCCTGTGTAAAACAGGATCCGCTCAGTTGTCGTGGTTTTACCCGCATCAATATGAGCCATGATCCCGATATTACGTGTATTTTTTAAGGAGAACTCTCTAGCCATGAAATGGGTCTCCCTTCAAAATTGAAGTTTTTTTATTGTGAACTGAATCCTACCAACGGTAGTGAGCAAACGCTTTGTTCGCTTCAGCCATTTTGTGCGTATCTTCACGTTTTTTAACGGAAGCGCCTGTGTTGTTGGAAGCGTCGATGATCTCAGCCGCCAAACGCTCTTCCATTGTTTTCTCACCGCGGTTGCGGGAGTAGTTCACGAGCCAACGTAATCCCAGAGCAGTACGTCTCTCTGGTTTCACCTCGATTGGTACTTGGTAGTTGGCACCGCCGACACGGCGAGCTTTAACTTCCAGGACTGGCATGATGTTCTTGATTGCTGCTTCAAATACTTCCATAGGGTCATTACCCGTACGTTCTTGAATCAACTTGAACGCATTATACAGAATGCTTTGAGCAACACCGCGTTTTCCGCCGATCATGATGCGGTTGATTAAACGAGTAACCAACTTGCTGTTATATAACGGATCAGGCAGAACGTCTCTTTTCGTAACTGGACCTTTGCGTGGCATGGATATCCCCCTTTCTTTCTTGTTCAGCAGATCCTGTACCTTCCAGACTTAGACCAGAAGGCTTTCAGGCTATCTGCCTATAATAGTTTAGGCTTTTTTAGCTTTTGGACGCTTAGCGCCGTATTTCGAACGAGCTTGCATACGGTTGTTTACACCAGCAGTATCGAGAGCTCCACGAACGATGTGATAACGAACTCCTGCAAGGTCTTTAACTTTACCTCCGCGGATCAATACCACACTGTGCTCTTGAAGGTTATGTCCGATTCCCGGGATATAAGCAGTAACCTCGAGACGGTTCGTCAAACGAACACGGGCATACTTACGAAGTGCAGAGTTTGGTTTACGTGGAGTCATTGTACCTACACGAGTGCAGACACCACGTTTTTGTGGGGCACTGATGTTAGTAGATTCACGTTTCAAAGCGTTGAATCCTTTTTGCAAAGCTGGAGATTTTGACTTCTCAACTTTTGCTTGACGTCCTTTACGAACCAGTTGGTTAATAGTTGGCATGTGATTGCCACCCCCTTCCTCAAATATTCATGTTTCTTTATAAACCTCTTTGCACTAAGTCCACAGACCCAGGCGGTTCATAAAAAGACAAATGAAAAGTTTTTGCCTTGGAGAATCCTTAAAAGTTCTCGGACAAAAACGTTCCTTACCCTATGATTTTACGACAGCAGCCATAGCTGCTCCTACTCCAATCCCGCAAGCCTTGCCGAGATTTTTCATTGTATCCACTTTCGTGCATTTTACATTGTGTTGTTCACACAAAGCAATGATTTTGGAAGTAAGCTGCGGATCACTATCTTCTGCGACATAGACTTCAGAAGCCATACCTGTCTGCACCATCCGCATGGTCTGTTTGGTACCTATTTTGACATGAGCATCTTGCAAGGCTTTTTCATTAGACATTGTGTATTCCTCCGAATAGAACCATGTACAATCAGCTGCCCACGCACCTTTGATATATTAGCATCTAGCGCAAGCATTGTCAATGCTAATCCTAAAACATTTTTTAAAAGTTTACGTGCATCAGGATTCGTCCGCCTGTATCATACAAACGTCCGTCTCCTGACGCACAAAACTTTCACTCTCCTCTAATGAGGAGAAATATATTTAATCAACCGAAACTGGCTCAAGTTCTTCTACTGAAGATTGGCCATCTTCTGGCTCAGCAAATTTGATGCTGCGGTAACGGTGCATACCTGTACCTGCAGGAATCAATTTACCGATGATTACATTTTCCTTCAGACCGAGCAACTGATCGACTTTACCTTTGATCGCTGCATCTGTCAATACACGTGTAGTTTCTTGGAACGAAGCCGCCGAGAGGAAGGAGTCTGTTTCCAGGGATGCTTTCGTAATACCGAGCAGGATTGGTTTAGCAACCGCCGGCTCTTTATCACTAAGAATCGCAATTTTGTTAGCTCTTTCGTACTCATGCATATCCACGAACGATCCTGGCAACAGCGTTGTATCTCCTGCATCTACGATACGGATTTTACGCAGCATTTGACGGATCATAACTTCAACGTGCTTATCGTTAATTTCTACGCCTTGGTTACGATATACGCGTTGTACTTCCTGCAGAATGTAGTTTTGTACACCACGTATACCTTTAATCCGTAACATCTCTTTTGGATCAATGGAACCGTCTGTCAACTCGTCACCCGCTTCAACTTCCGCGCCTTCGCTTACGCGCACACGGGAACCGTAGGTAACGGCGTATACTTTGGATTCCGCTTCACCTTGAATTTCGATTTCACGACGATCTTTCGCTTCGCGAATCTCTTTAACCACACCATCGATTTCACTGATCGTTGCTTGACCCTTAGGATTACGAGCTTCGAACAACTCCTGGATACGTGGCAAACCTTGCGTAATATCGTCTCCGGCTACACCACCGGTATGGAACGTACGCATTGTAAGCTGTGTTCCTGGCTCACCAATGGACTGTGCTGCGATAATACCAACTGCTTCACCGATCTCCACGTGTTTACCAGTCGCGAGGTTGCGACCATAACACTTCTTGCAGACACCATGACTTGCACGGCAGCTGAGGACGGAGCGGATTTGCAATTTAGTAATACCTGCTTTGATAATCGCTTCTGCTTTATCGGAGTCAATCAATTCATTGCGACCTACAATGATTTCTTTCGTTTCCGGATGACGAAGTGTCTCGAAGCAGTATCTGCCTTCAATACGGTCGTAGAGATCTTCGATAACCTCTTTACCATCCTGGATACGACTTACCGTAAAGCCTTTATCTGTACCACAATCATCATCACGCACGATTACGTCTTGGGCTACGTCTACGAGACGACGAGTCAGGTAACCTGAATCGGCTGTACGCAGGGCTGTATCCGCCAAACCTTTACGCGCTCCGTGAGTGGAGATAAAGTACTCGAGTACCGTCAGACCTTCACGGAAGTTCGATTTGATTGGGAGTTCGATAATTCGACCAGATGGGTTGGCCATCAGACCACGCATACCGCCCAATTGGGTGATTTGCGATTTGTTACCCCGTGCTTTGGAGTCTACCATCATCATGATCGAGTTGTAACGATCCATGGACTTCATCAGAATCTCAGTGATGTCATCTTTGGATTTTGACCAGATATCAATGATACGGTCATAGCGCTCCTCATTCGTAATCAGACCACGACGGTACTGATTCGTAACGATTTGTGCTTTTTCCTCAGATTGTCTAAGAATTTCAAACTTCTCAGGAGGAACGATAACATCAGATACCGCAACCGTAATACCGGCACGTGTAGAGTATGTGAAACCAAGTTGTTTGATTTTATCCAAAATAACGGCTGTTTCCGTTGTGTGATAAATTTCAAAACAACGTGCAATGATGGAGCCGAGGTATTCTTTACCGACACCGCCAGCCAGAGGAGCATTCATAATAGCTTCTCTGAGATCAGCACCTTTTTCATATACAAATGAGTGATCTGCAGTACCTTGGTACAGGTTAGCACGAGTCGCATCATTGATATACGGGAAGCTTGCCGGGAAAATTTCATTGAAGATAATTTTACCGACAGTTGTCAGCAACATTCCTTCTTGTTGTTCTTCCGTGAAGCTTGTTTTACCAAGCGCCTTAACAGGAATAGCTACACGCGCATGCAGACCAGCAGTACCACGTTGGTATGCCGATACAGCTTCGTTAACTGTACGCAAGATCATACCTGTGCCCTTTTCTTCCTTGTTATCCATAGTGAGGTAGTAAGAACCAAGCACCATATCCTGGGAAGGAGTAACAACCGGTTTACCGTCTTTCGGGTTCAAAATGTTACCCGATGCAAGCATCAGGATACGTGCTTCCGCTTGAGCTTCAGCGGACAACGGAACGTGCACGGCCATTTGGTCACCGTCAAAGTCGGCATTGTATGCCGTACATACGAGCGGGTGAAGACGAATTGCTTTACCTTCAACGAGAATCGGTTCAAATGCTTGAATACCGAGTCTGTGAAGCGTAGGGGCACGGTTCAACAGAACCGGATGCTCCTTGATTACTTCTTCAAGAACATCCCATACTTCAGGACTTACACGCTCAACTTTACGTTTTGCGCTCTTGATGTTGTGGGCAAGCCCTTTATTTACAAGCTCTTTCATAACAAAAGGCTTGAACAATTCAAGTGCCATATCTTTTGGCAGACCACACTGATACATTTTCAGGTAAGGTCCGACAACGATAACGGAACGACCAGAATAGTCAACCCGTTTACCGAGCAAGTTTTGACGGAAACGTCCTTGTTTACCTTTCAGCATGTGGCTGAGAGATTTCAATGGACGGTTACCAGGACCCGTTACCGGGCGTCCACGACGACCATTATCGATCAATGCATCAACAGCTTCCTGCAACATCCGTTTTTCATTTTGCACGATAATATCCGGCGCGCCCAGATCAAGCAGACGTTTCAGACGGTTATTCCGGTTGATTACACGGCGGTACAAGTCATTCAGGTCAGACGTTGCAAAACGTCCACCATCCAACTGTACCATTGGACGAAGTTCCGGCGGGATAACAGGAAGTACATCCATGATCATCCACTCTGGCTTGTTGCCGGAGTTGCGGAATGCTTCGATAACTTCCAGACGTTTGATTGCACGATTACGACGTTGTCCTTGCGCAGTCCGGAGCTCTTCTTTCAGGAACTCGAGCTCTTTGTCTATGTCAAGGTCTTGAAGCAATTTTTTAACCGCTTCTGCGCCCATGCCAGCATGGAAACCATAGCCGTATTTTTCACGGTAGCTGCGGTATTCTTTCTCGGACAACAGCTGTTTTTTCTCCAGTGGAGTTTCTCCTGGATCAGTTACAACATATGATGCAAAATAAATAATCTCTTCAAGAGATCTTGGAGACATATCCAGAGCAAGACCCATACGGCTCGGAATACCTTTGAAGTACCAGATATGCGATACCGGAGCAGCGAGCTCAATGTGGCCCATCCGTTCGCGGCGTACTTTCGCACGTGTTACTTCAACGCCACAACGATCACAGACAACGCCTTTATAACGGACGCGTTTGTATTTACCGCAATGACATTCCCAGTCTTTTGTAGGGCCAAAAATCTTTTCGCAGAACAGCCCTTCTTTTTCCGGTTTCAACGTACGATAGTTGATCGTTTCCGGTTTTTTCACTTCTCCGCGGGACCAAGAACGAATTTTCTCTGGGGAAGCAAGCCCGATCTTCATGTATTCGAAATTGTTGACGTCCAACAAGGAGCAACCCTCCTTAACCAATTCCTGTAATCTAGGTTACGCCCACTCCGGCCGAAGCCGGAGCAAGACGTGAGCCTGATGAAAAACGCCGGTCATCATGCGCTCGAAGCGGTTTATTCCGCTCCGACCTCTGTACCCTCAAGGTTGAGGCTGAGCTTATCGCTCGCAGCGTCATCTTCATCGTCCATTTCTCTCATTTCAATCTCTTGCTCATCTTCACTCAAAATCTTAACGTCCATACCCAAGCTTTGCAGCTCTTTGATCAATACTTTGAATGATTCAGGAACACCTGGTTCCGGAACATTCTCACCTTTGACAATGGATTCATACGTTTTAACCCGACCAACAACGTCATCGGATTTAACAGTCAAGATTTCTTGCAGTGTATAAGCAGCACCGTATGCCTCAAGCGCCCATACTTCCATCTCCCCGAAGCGCTGTCCACCAAATTGAGCTTTACCACCCAATGGCTGTTGCGTAACAAGTGAGTAAGGACCCGTGGAACGGGCATGGATTTTATCATCAACCATGTGTGCCAGTTTGATCATGTGCATGACACCTACGGTAACTTCACGTTCAAACTCTTCACCTGTACGACCATCATACAGGACAGTTTTACCATTACGTTGCATACCTGCTTCTTCCATCGTATCGAAGACGTCATACTCCTTCGCTCCGTCGAATACAGGAGTTGCTACGTGAATACCCAGTTGCATCGCCGCCATACCCAAGTGAACCTCGAGTACTTGACCGATATTCATCCGGGAAGGTACGCCCAGTGGGTTAAGAACGATCTGAACCGGTGTACCGTCTGGCAGGAAAGGCATATCTTCTTCCGGCAAGATGCGGGCCACGACCCCTTTGTTACCGTGACGTCCAGCCATTTTATCACCCTCGGAAATTTTCCGTTTTTGAGCGATATATACACGAACGAGTTGGTTAACACCTGGAGGCAACTCATCACCGTTTTCGCGGGTAAATACTTTCACGTCTACTACGATACCATCAGTACCATGTGGTACACGCAAGGAAGTATCACGTACTTCACGTGCTTTCTCACCAAAGATCGCATGCAAGAGACGTTCTTCTGCTGTCAGCTCTGTTACACCCTTAGGTGTTACTTTACCAACCAGAATGTCGCCAGCACTGATCTCAGCACCGATGCGGATAATACCGCGCTCATCCAAGTTACGCAACGCTTCTTCCCCAACGTTAGGGATGTCACGTGTGATCTCTTCAGGTCCGAGTTTGGTATCACGTGCTTCTGACTCATACTCCTCGATATGGATGGATGTGTATACATCTTCCTTAACGAGTTTTTCACTGAGCAAGATCGCATCCTCGTAGTTGTAACCTTCCCAAGTCATGAAGGCAACAACAACGTTACGTCCCAGAGCCAATTCACCCATTTCCGTTGAAGGACCATCAGCGAGGATATCGCCAGCTTTGACAGCGGCACCTCTTTTAACAATCGGACGCTGGTTAATGCATGTTCCTTGGTTCGAACGCATAAATTTGTGTAATTTATATTTAACGATATCGCCTTTAACTTCCTGACCGTCCACTTCTTCAACACGACGGACCCAAATCTCGTTCGCAGTAGATCGTTCAATAATTCCGTCATAATCGGAGACAATACATACACCGGAATCTTTCGCGGCTTTGTGTTCCATACCTGTTCCCACAAGTGGTGCTTTAGGAATCAAAAGTGGAACGGCCTGCCGCTGCATGTTTGATCCCATGAGCGCACGGTTGGAGTCATCGTTCTCAAGGAACGGAATAAGCGCTGTAGCGACGGATACAACTTGCTTAGGAGATACGTCCATGTAGTCAACGCGCTCACTCGGCATCGTAAGGATGTTATCCGACTGTTTGTTATAACGTACAATGATCGCTTCTTCTTCAAATGTACTATCTTCATTCAGCTTCGCATTCGCTTGCGCGATAACATAGTTGTCCTCTTCGTCCGCTGTCAGGTAATCAATTTGCTCGGTTACAATACCTGTCTTCGGATCAACCCAACGATATGGAGCTTCAATGAAGCCATATTCATTCACACGGGCGAACGTAGACAAGGAGTTGATCAAACCGATGTTTGGTCCCTCTGGCGTCTCGATTGGACACATACGGCCATAGTGGGATGGATGGACGTCACGCACTTCCATACCTGCGCGCTCACGTGTCAAACCACCGGGTCCGAGTGCGGACAAACGACGTTTATGTGTCAACTCACCCAGCGGGTTCGTTTGATCCATAAATTGTGACAACTGAGAGCTACCAAAGAACTCTTTAATCGATGCAATAACAGGACGTATGTTGATCAATGCCTGTGGTGTAATTACGTTAGCATCCTGAATGGACATTCTCTCACGAACCACACGCTCCATACGGGACAAACCGATACGGAACTGATTCTGCAGGAGTTCACCCACCGAACGCAAACGACGGTTACCCAGATGGTCAATATCATCCGTGCTACCAATTCCCTGCAGAAGGTTAAGGAAATAACTGATGGACGAAATGATATCCGCCGGCGTCACGTTTTTAACGGACTTGTCAATGATTCCATTGGCAATCAGTTTGACTACTTTGCCATCTTCTGTTGGTGAAAATACATCGATCGTTTGCATAGGAACATCATTAGCATCCAGAACACCGTTACCCACGTGATACGTGCGGAAACCAACGCTCTTCTCCAGATACGGCATGATTTCATCCAACAAGCGACGATCCACCATTTGACCCGCTTCAGCAATAATCTCGCCTGTTTCAGCGTCAACAAGTGATTCAGCCAAACGTTGGTTAAACAAACGGTTTTTGATGTGAAGCTTTTTGTTCATTTTGTAACGACCTACATTAGCCAGGTCATAACGTTTTGGATCAAAGAAACGTGCTACGAGCAAGCTTTTCGCATTATCAAGCGTTGGAGGCTCGCCCGGACGAAGACGCTCATAGATCTCAATGAGTGCTTTCTCCGTGGAATCCGTGTTGTCTTTGTCCAGTGTGTTGCGGATATATTCGTCATTACCGAGCAGATCCAGAATCTCAGCATCTGTGCCAAAACCAAGTGAACGCAGGAGAACCGTAACCGGTATTTTACGTGTACGGTCGATCCGGACATAAACAACATCCTTCGCGTCCATCTCCAGTTCCAACCAAGCGCCGCGGTTAGGAATAACTGTAGCGGTATACGTTTTTTTGGCGTTTTTATCTACTTTGGTACTGAAGTAAACGCTAGGAGAGCGAACCAACTGGCTGACAATAACCCGTTCCGCACCATTAATAATAAATGTGCCCGTGTTGGTCATCAGCGGGAAATCTCCCATGAATACTTCCTGCTCTTTGACTTCGCCGGTTTCCTTATTAATGAGCCGGACTTTGACCCGAAGCGGTGCTGCATACGTAACGTCACGCTCTTTTGCGTCGTCTACTGTATACTTCGGTTCACCGAGACTGTAATCGATAAATTCCAAAATCAAGTTACCTGTAAAATCCTGGATCGGCGAGATATCCTGGAACATTTCGCGCAACCCTTCCTCCAAAAACCAATCATAGGATTTTTGTTGGATTTCAATCAGGTTCGGAACTTCGAGTATCTCGTTAATTCGTGCATAACTGCGCCGAGTGCGTCGACCATATTGAACAAGATGTCCTGCCAACTTAAACTCACCCCTCAATGTCTACTCACTTTAAAAATTTCGTTGCGAACCTCTGTTTGTAACCTTATAATGGTACACATACAGAGCAAAGCAATGCATCCACAAATAAAGAAAAGCCCTTACTCGAAATGTCGTTCGAAAAAAGAGCAACTTTGATCGGCGGATGTCTTTCCAAATCATTCTTATCCCCAGTTTGCCCAAAATGTACATATTATACGCCAAACGTAGGCATAATAAGCCCGTTCGGCGTAAAAAAAGGTTGACATTTTTAGTTAGCTAAAGCCAAGTAGGGCATCTTAATACTGACATTTTACAACTATACCACGACCTGAATTTCAAGTCAATAGTCCTATTGCAAAAAAAATGATCCCCTGCTTACTTTACAAACTCGGATTCAGCTTTTAGTAGATACCTCTTCCGATTTCACCGCTTTGAAAATCCGATAGCCTTTATCCTTCGTCACTTCTTCCACTCTTCCAAACAAAGATTCCAATTTTGCTTTCGCTGACGGGGCTCCTTGTTTCTTCTGAATGACAATCCACAACGAACCGCCTACCTTCAGATGGCGATGTGCCTGTTCGAAAATAGTATGAACCGTCTCTTTCCCAGCCCGTATAGGCGGGTTGGTTAGGATAACGTCAAAATCTTGCTTTTTTACTTCAGCCAGTAGATTACTTTGCAATACCGTAACATTGTTAATTCCGTTCGCTTTTGCATTTTCCCTGGAAAGTTCAACGGCTCTCTCGTTGATATCGATCATGGTGACATGCCCATCCGGTACAAGTTTGGCTGCTGTAAGACCCATTGGCCCGTATCCACAGCCCACATCGAGAACATGAGCCCCTGATGGCAACTCTATCGCATCAATCAATACTCTGCTGCCATAATCGATTCCGTTTTTGGAAAACACACCGGCATCCGTCACGAATCGCAGACTGAATCCGCGAAGAACCACTTCAGTTGCTCTGCGATCATGCGCCACTTGTGGTTTGTCCGAATAATAATGATTGGACATGCCCTCACTCACTTTCCATCTACAATTACAGCAACAAACCCCTTGATATAAGTCAAGGGGTTTGTTGTTTTGTTCATTTAGCTTGTAATAGCTAAATTATTTAACTTCAACTGAAGCGCCTGCTTCTTCAAGCTTAGCTTTAACCGCTTCTGCTTCTTCTTTAGCAACTTTTTCTTTCAATGCTTTTGGAGCGTTGTCAACCAATTCTTTTGCTTCTTTCAGGCCAAGACCTGTGATTTCGCGAACTGCTTTGATAACGTTGATTTTGGAAGCACCAGCGCTAGTCAAGATTACGTCGAACTCGGATTGCTCAGCTTCAGCAGAAGCTACTGCACCTGCAGCAGCTACTGGAGCTGCAGCAGTTACGCCGAATTCTTCTTCGATTGCTTTAACAAGATCGTTCAATTCCAGTACAGTCATGCCTTTGATTGCTTCCAAGATTTGCTCTTTACTCATGAGTGAACCTCCATATATAATATTATTTTTTTAAATTCATTTGCCGCCTAAGCAGCATTCAGATCAAGTTGCTTACGCGCCTTGTTCTTCTTTTTCTGCAACTGCTTTAACCGCAAGCGCGAAGTTGCGCACTGGCGCTTGAAGCACGCTGAGGAGCATGGAGAGGAGTCCATCGCGGGATGGCAGTTCTGCCAATGCCTTAACTTCTTCTACTCCGATTACGCGACCTTCTACGACTGCACCTTTCAATTCCAGCGCATCGTTCTTTTTCGCGAAGTCGTTCAGAATTTTAGCTGGAGCCACAACGTCATCTACGCTGAATGCAATTGCAGTAGGACCTGTAAGAACATTTTCAAGTTCTGTCAGTTCTGCTGCTGCTGCTGCACGGCGAAGCAACGAGTTTTTCAGCACTTGGAATTCGATCCCTGCTTCACGAAGTTGCTTACGCAACTCAGTTACTTGGGCAACGTTCAATCCGCGATAGTCAACAACAACAGTTGTAACGCTCTCGCGCAATTTTGCTGTTACTGCATCAACGGATTCTTGTTTTGCTTGAATCACTTTTGCGTTTGCCAATCTGTACACCTCCTGATCAAATTTATCCCATTAAGAAAAGCCTCCGTAGAATCACGAAGGCTTGATATATACTCATCATCGATTTGCATCGTTCTAAGTTCTATAATCACACCTCGGCAGGAAATTAAGCCAAATGGCACCTACTGTCTACGGCAAGCATATTCAAATGTCAACGGTCAGTCACTCGGACTCACAACTTTTATATCTTATCAAAAACAGGACAAACCTGTCAAGAGATATTATCTAAAAGCTGCTGCGTTCACGCGTGCGCCAGGGCCCATCGTGGAAGAAAGACTAACATTCTTCAGATAAACACCTTTTGCTGCCGCTGGTTTAGCACGATTCAGAGCTTCCATGAGAGCTTTGAAGTTCTCATTAAGTTGCTCAGAAGAGAAAGAAGCTTTACCAATCGGTGCATGAATTTGACCTGCACGATCCAGACGATATTCGATTTTACCGGCTTTAATTTCTTGAACAGCCTTAGTTACATCGAAAGTTACCGTTCCGGCTTTAGGGTTAGGCATCAGACCTTTACCGCCGAGCAGTCGGCCCAATTTACCTACTTCACTCATCATATCTGGTGTCGCTACGCAGACGTCGAATTCGAACCAGCCTTGTTGGATTTTGTTGATCATGTCTGCATCACCAACATAGTCCGCGCCAGCCGCTTCCGCTTCTTTCGCTTTGTCACCTTTTGCAAATACCAATACGCGTTGTGTTTTACCTGTACCGTGTGGCAAGACAACAACACCACGTACAGCCTGGTCTTGCTTACGAGGGTCTACACCCAAACGAACTGCTGCTTCGATTGTTTCATCGAATTTTGCAGTAGCTGCCTTTTTCACAAGCTCTACAGCTTCTGAAGGCTCGTAAGTTGCTTCGCTGTCAATCAGCTTAGCAGCTTCCAGGTATTTTTTACCGTGTTTAGCCATGTTTTATTCCTCCTTTGTGGTGTTAGCGGATATACCTCCCACATCAACCGGTCGCGAATCGACCGGTTTTACGAAGCCATGTTTCTTATGAAAATTAGTCTTCGATGGTGATACCCATGCTGCGGGCAGTACCTTCGACCATACGCATAGCGGACTCAACGTCTGCTGCATTCAGGTCAGGCATTTTTGTTTCTGCGATTTGACGTACCGCATCACGTTTAACAGTAGCAACTTTTTTCTTATTCGGTTCGCCTGATCCTTTTTCAACTTTAGCTGCCACTTTCAACAGAACTGCTGCTGGTGGAGTTTTAGTGATGAAAGTAAAGGAACGGTCCTCGAATACAGAAATTTCAACTGGAATAATCAATCCCGCTTGATCAGCTGTACGAGCGTTGAATTCTTTACAGAATGCCATGATGTTGACACCTGCTTGACCCAAAGCTGGACCGACTGGTGGTGCTGGGTTTGCTTTACCTGCTGGAATCTGCAGTTTTACCATTTTAATAACTTTTTTCGCCATGATTGACACCTCCTTGCAAAATAGTGGTTAACGGGTTTTTCAACCCTCCCACAAGAAACTTGAAGAAACTATATCTTCTCCACTTGCGTGTATTCCAACTCAAGCGGTGTTTCCCGTCCAAACATGTTCACGTGCACTTTCAACTTGCTTTTCTCTACCAAAATCTCTTCCACGGAGCCTACGAAATTCGCAAAAGGACCGACTTTAATACGCACGGATTCCTTAATATCGAACTCAATTTTCGGCTTAGGTTCAACCATTCCCATGTGCTTCAGAATTTGTTCCACTTCTTCAGGCAACAATGCAGTTGGTTTGGACCCAGAACCTGTCGAACCGACAAATCCTGTAACCCCTGGTGTGTTGCGAACAACATACCAAGAATCATCCGTCTGTACCATTTCCACCAAGACATAACCGGGGTAAACTTTACGCATAACGGTTTTTTTCTTACCGTCCTTGTTTACCACTTCTTCTTCCATAGGAACAAGAACGCGGAATATCTTGTCTTCCATGCCCATAGACTCTACGCGTTTTTCCAAATTGGCTTTGACCTTGTTCTCATACCCTGAATAGGTATGAACGACGTACCATCTTTTTTCCATATCAAGCCACCGGAACCCTTCTTAAATAATCGCTTCGATCACAAAGGAGATGCCAATGTCAATGACCCAAAAAAACAGCGTCATAACCACAACAGTACCAAGTACGATCAATGTGTAGTTGGTCAGCTCTTTACGATTAGGCCAGCGAACTTTTTTAAGTTCAGCCCAGCTTTCTGAGAAAAAGGAAATCAGAGATTTGAAACTTCGTTTCACGCCGACACCTCCAAAAACTATCTGGTTTCGCGATGAGAAGTCTGCTCGTTACAAAACTTGCAAAATTTCTTCATCTCCATGCGGTCGGGGTGATTACGCTTGTTTTTTGTCGTAGTGTAATTTCTTTGTTTGCAGTTAGTACAAGCCAAAGTAATAATTACCCGCATGATGTACACCTCCCGAAGACTTCCACATTCAAGCAGAGTCTCTAAATTGATCCTGAAAAAAAGCCATAAATTTAGGCCTACCTAAAACACTTTATCACAAGGGTATAACCATGTCAATGAAAGAATAGTCTTTCATTCATTGGGTATTACTTCCTTACAACGTACATTCGTTTCTCATCTCTGTTTTTCTCTTCTCCTGCTTGGACCGAGCGATTACTAGTATAAACATTCTTAGATTTTATAAACTTGAGACACTAAAAAAAGACTCAAACACCGAGCCTTTTCCGTCAACGACAACATGTGTTTAATTATCTCGAACTTCCAGGTACTTTTCAAGTTTGCGCTTGACGCGCTGAAGTGCATTATCAATGGACTTCACATGTCTGTCCAAATCTACTGCAATCTCTTGATAAGATCTCCCGTCCAGATACAACATCAATACTTTACGTTCCAGATCACTCAGAATCTCGGACATTTTATCTTCCAGGCCCACAAACTCTTCCTGATTGATGATAAGTTCTTCCGGATCACTGACCTGGGTTCCACAAATCACATCGAGTAACGTACGATCAGACTCTTCGTCATAAATAGGCTTGTCCAGAGATACATAAGAATTAAGCGGAATATGTTTCTGACGTGTTGCTGTCTTAATCGCCGTGATGATCTGTCTTGTAATACACAGTTCGGCAAAAGCCTTGAACGAAGCCAGTTTGTCCCCTTTGAAATCTCGAATGGATTTGTAGAGGCCAATCATTCCTTCTTGAATAATATCTTCCCGGTCTGCCCCAATCAGAAAATAAGATCTTGCCTTGGCGCGTACAAAGTTACGATATTTGTTAATTAGAAACTCTAACGCTTCGCTTTCGCCTTCACGGAAAGCTTCGACAATGTCTTCGTCACTTTGGTAATCATACTTAGATAACATGATATCTTTGAGGTCGACACTCACAGACAATCCCTCCGGCTGCAACGCAAGGTACCCCGTTACTCTACTCTATGAAATATAGGATCAGTATATATGATGGTACCTCACACCGTCAACCACGCTCTGCCTAAAAAAGAACATCAATAACATAAATGTCAAGAGTTTCAATATTCTAAATTTTGTAAAAACGTGCTGTTATTCCCGGCGCCATCGCTCAAACTCTTTCAATACATCGGGACTTAACTTACCCCCGAGTGTGTTACGCGTGGTCTTCGCCTGATCTTCTTCCAGTCGTTTTTTTAATTCTTTTTCGTTCTGCTCAACTTCAATTAGCAACTCCCTTGCAGATACACGTAGCGCTCCCTGTCCAAAAATGACATGTTGCTCTACCATATCGCTCGTAGCCACATAGATTTGGCGTCTTCGCATGCTTAGTTCCCGAACGAGTCTCTCAATGCATTCGTCTGCCGTCTCTTTTTCCTTTGTAAAATAGATCTGCACTTTGCTCTGAGTAAAGGATTTACCGAGTCCAGGCACGAGGTAGGCGTCAAACACAACAATGACTCGACGGCCGGAGAAAGCCTGGTAGTCTGCAAGACGAAAGAGAAGCCTGTTACGTGCCTCTTCGAGCCCACTTTCCGCCAGTTTGGTTAATTCCGGCCAGTCGCCAATCATGTTGTACCCGTCTACAAGAAGCACATCACGGGAATCAGCCATACCTTCTATTCCTGCGCTTGACGCGAGCGGAGCACTTCGTACATGACAACCCCGGCTGCCACGGAAGCATTCAGGGAATTAATCTGACCTTGCATTGGTAGTTTGATCAGCACATCGCATTTCTCACGAATAAGTCGTCCCATTCCCTTGTTCTCATTTCCGATTACCAATGCCACAGGGCCAGTAAAGACTCCATTACCAAAGACACCTTCGTGAGCGGTGACATCTGTCCCTACAACCCATACACCTTCCTCTTTGAGGCGATCGATGGTCTGACCAAGATTACTTACACGAGCCACTGGCACGTACTCCACAGCACCTGCTGATGTTTTGGATACTGTCACGGTTACCGCTGCCGAGCGACGTTTCGGTACAATGACGCCATGCGCACCCGTGCAATCTGCTGTCCGCAAAATAGACCCCAGGTTATGAGGATCTTCAATCTCATCCAGCAGAATCAGGAAAGGATGCTCATTCTTCGCTTTTGCTGCGGCAAGAATGTCTTCTACCTCCACATAAGCGTAAGGTGCTGCTTGAGCAACTACCCCCTGATGCTGAATGCCTGGTACCGTTTGATCCAGCTTACGCTTGTCCACGTGTTGAATGACAATACCTAGTTTTTTAGCTTCCGAGATAATAGGTTGAGTCAGATGTTTCTGTGCTGTATCGGCAATCCATATTTTATTAATGGTCCGGCCTGAACGCAGCGCCTCCGTCACGGAGTGTTTACCGGCGATCCATTCTTCTTCCATCGTTGTTCGATCCTCTCTGTAATGCGTTGTTTTGTTGAAATTTCTATTTTTTTGTCGGTGATGGCGATTGTTGTTCCGCGTGCTCAATGCCAAGCCCGATCAGTTCAATCATGCGATCATGATGACCACTGCTATAGAGGTAACCAATGAGACATTCAAAAGCCGTAGCATGTCTGTACTCCAATACATCTGCATTTTTGGGTACACTACCCGACTTGGCATTCCGCCCTTGCCGGACGATATCCCGTTCTTCCTCTGTCAGTTCATCCTCAATCGTTGTAAGTATGCGGCTCTGTGCCTTCGCTGATACCAACCCGGTTGCACTACGGTGCAAATGATTGGGACGCATGTTTGCCTTCGACAACAGATATTGACGAACAGCTACCTCATATACCGCATCACCAATATAGGCCAGTGCAATAGGTGGAATCAACCTCGCAGGTCTGGAAGGAGGATAAGGGAACCACCCTCCCTCTGTGACCTGGTCCCGTTGTTTTGGTGTATTTGGATGTCCTTCGCTCATTTGCGCCGCCATCTCATGCCCTGCGCCGTATCTTCAAGCAGAATGCCACGTGCAGACAATTCATCACGAATTTCATCCGCTCTTGCCCAGTTTTTGGACTTGCGCGCTTCTACACGCTCTTCAATCAGACGTTCTACTTCCTCATCCAGAAGTTCTGGCTCTGCGTCAGTATAAATGCGCAGTACAGCATTCAATTCACTGAACAATTCGAGGAGTGCACGAATGTCTGCCGCATTAACCACTTCTTGCTGCAACAGTTGGTTGGCTTCCCCTGCCCACTCAAACATCGCAGTAATTGCATCAGGAGTATTGAAATCATCCTTCATCTTCTCGTGATACTGCTGACGAATTTGGTCGAGTCTTGCCGCAAACTCTGCTGTGATGTCCTGATCAACAGTTACTGCATTCAGACGATGGTTCAGGTTACCTACCGCATTTGCAATCCGGTCCACACTGTTCTGTGCCTGCTCCATCGTATCATCCGTGAAGTTCAATGGATTGCGATAGTGGGTAGACAACATGAAATAACGAATCGCTTCGCGTTTATATTGATTCCGCAAGTCTTTAACCAGAACACCATTACCGAGTGATTTCGACATCTTCTCGTTATCAATCCGGATGAATCCATTATGCATCCAGTAGTTCGCAAGTGGTTTACCTGTTAATACCTCGGATTGGGCGCATTCGCACTCATGGTGCGGGAACTGCAAATCCTGTCCGCCCCCGTGAATGTCCAGTGTATCCCCAAGGTACTCCCTAGCCATGGCGGAGCACTCAATATGCCAGCCTGGTCGACCATCGCCCCAAGGACTGGACCAATAGATCTCACCTGGTTTGGCAGCCTTCCAGAGCACAAAATCTTCGGGATGCTCTTTGCGCTCGTCCACACCCACACGGATTCCAAATTGCAGCTCCTGCAGGTTTTGTTTCGAAAGTTTGCCATATTCGCTGAATTTGCCTGTGCGATAATAGACGTCACCGCCATTTTCATACGCAAATCCTTTTTCAACCAGCTCACGGATAAAATCAATGATCAGCGGCATGTTTTCCGTTACTCTCGGATTGCTGCTTGCCTTGGGAATACCCAATCCCTCAATGTCTTCATAATAGGCAGCAATAAACTTCTCAGCCACGTGAGGAACGTCTGTTCCAAGTTGTTCTGCTTTGCGAATCAACTTATCGTCCACATCCGTGAAGTTCACCACATAGTTCACATCATGCCCTGTCTGTTCCAGGTATCCACGAACCGTGTCGAAAAAGATAACCGGGCGTGCATTCCCGATATGAATGTAGTCATATACCGTTGGTCCGCAGACATACATTTTTACTTTCCCTGGCTCTTGAGGAACAAATTCCTCTTTGGTACGACTCATCGTATTATAAATCTGAAGCGTCATGGTCACTTATCCTTTCATCCTATACTGCCTTTATTTATTGTATCACGTATCACGCACAGTCTCATTTTCACGGGCATTTTGCAGTGTACGTACTTCTTCTTGCAATCGTTCGAGTTCTTTTTGCATACCGCGCAAGGAGTCAACGACCGGATCGGGCAATTGCTGACTGAGGCGATCTACCCGTCGGCCATCCTGTTTAACAATTCTGCCCGGTATACCTACTACGGTACTATTGGAAGGGACCTCCTTAAGCACAACAGAGTTCGCACCAATGTTACATTGATCCCCCACGCTAAATGAACCCAGCACCTTGGCTCCGGATGAGATAACCACATTATTACCAATGGTCGGATGTCTCTTTCCTTTTTCTTTCCCTGTTCCGCCCAGGGTAACCCCCTGATAGATAACGACATCATCGCCAATCTCACATGTTTCTCCAATAACGACGCCCATTCCGTGGTCAATAAACAACCGATTTCCGATCGTAGCTCCAGGATGTATCTCAATTCCTGTCATAAAACGGCTAACCTGCGAAATGAACCGGGCAACCGAGAACCATCTTCGCTTGTATAAAAAATGAGCGATCCGGTGTGCCCATATCGCATGCAGCCCTGAGTAGGTGAATACCACCTCAAACCAACCTCGGGCCGCCGGATCGTTTTCAAACACCGCCTGGATATCTGATCTGATCTTCTTGAACATTCTCGTTCCCCTCTTGTTCAGGTTCCCGTCCTCCGGCTTACCGGACGGCGCGTTCCTTGGTAGTGTACTGCACACTCGCCTAAACAAAAAAACGCCCCTGCAGCATTTAGCTGCAGAGGCGTTTATCGCGGTCCCACTCTGCTCGGTCCATTCTTAAATAGAATGAGCCCTCAAGCGGTTTGGTAACGGAAACCAATCGTCACAACCTATCCTAACGTTTTCCCATGTCATGATCGACAAAGGCGGGGCCGGATTCGGCTGTGCAGCTCACGGGCGCATTTCGACTGATGGACAGTGGATGGTTCACAGCCACCGCATCCAAAGAAATCTCTCTTTGCTACGGGACCATCCTCTCTGAATCTGTCCGGGTCAGTCTACTCCTCCCGATCTTTGCTGTTCTATTAGATACATCATATCAATTATTCGTTGTGTTGTTATTATAGCGAAAAGGCCTCAGACTGACAACAGCCTCCTACGTAATCCATCCATCGTAGGACTGTGTTCAGATTCCAAATAAACGGAATGTCTTCGACTAAGATTATTTTACTTGTGCAAGCAAACGTTCGATCACCGTATCACGACCCAGAAGCACGATCGTTTGGTTCAGATCCCGTCCATGTGTCTGTCCAGTCAAGGCTACACGAATTGGCATAAAGAGCTGTTTGCCCTTAAAGCCGGTTTCTTTCTGTACTTCCTTGATCAATGCAGCCATTTTGCTTGGAGTAAACTCTTCGCTCGCCTGTACTTTATCCGCAAATGCCTTCAGTACAGTTGGCACCTGCTCCTCCGCAAGCACTGCTTCTCCTTCACTTTCAAGCTCCAGATTGGAACGGAAGAATACTTCCGACAATTCGACAATATCGGAGGCAGAATTCATCTGCTCTTGGTACAGGTGTACCAGCGTATAAGCCCATTCTTTTTGTTCAGCAGACAGCTCGGAAGAAATACGTCCCGCCTTTTGCAGATGGGGAATGGCCATTTCGGCAATACGTTCCGGGTCAGCATGTTTGATATAGTGGTTGTTCAAGTGCGCCAGCTTGTGGGTATCAAATACCGCAGGGCTCTTGGACAGACGTTTCGTATCAAAAATGGAGATCAGTTGCTCTTGCGAGAAGATCTCTTCTTCCCCTTCCGGCGACCAGCCGAGTAAGGAAATAAAGTTAAACATCGCTTCAGGCAAATAGCCGAGCTGATCATACTGCTCAATAAACTGGATAACGGACTCATCCCGTTTACTCAGCTTCTTGTGATTTTCATTCACGATCAACGTCATATGACCGAATTGCGGTGGCTCCCAGCCAAGCGCTTCATAGATCATCAGTTGACGCGGCGTGTTCGAGATGTGATCTTCCCCACGCAGGACGTGGGAGATCTTCATCAAGTGATCATCCACAGCAACGGCATAGTTGTATGTGGGAATGCCGTCTTTTTTCACAATGACGAAATCACCGGATTCCTTGCTGTTGAACGAGATTGTGCCTTTAACCATATCATCAAACGTATATGTGCGCTCTTCCGGCACACGGAAACGAATACTCGCTACGCGGCCTTCCGCTTCAAACGCACTAATTTGCTCTGGAGTCAGGTCACGGTGTTTGCCAGAATAACGCGGTGTTTCTCCACGTGCTGACTGTTCCTCGCGCTCTTGCTCCAATTCTTCTTCCGTGCAGAAGCAACGGTAAGCCAGACCTTTATCCAGCAATTCCTGCGTATATTTACGATAGAGGTCCAGACGTTCCGTTTGACGGTATGGTCCGTATTCTCCGCCCACGTCAATACTTTCGTCCCACTCAATTCCGAGCCATTTCAGGTATTTCAGTTGGCTTTCTTCACCACCGGCAATATTCCGTTTCACGTCCGTATCTTCAATACGAATAATGAATTTACCGTTATTATGTTTGGCATATAAATAGTTAAACAACGCCGTACGGGCATTCCCGATATGCAGGTGTCCCGTTGGGCTCGGCGCGTAACGCACACGAATATCCGTGCTCATATGATCCCCTCCGTCACTAATTGATGATGATATCACACACGTACAAGGCAAACAACGGATTGAGCGGCAATGCCCTCTCCCCGTCCCGGGAATCCCAGTTGCTCTGTCGTTGTTGCTTTCACGTTCACCTGCGTTACATCCGCTTCCAGTGCCTTGGCAATAACCTCAGCCATCTGTGGGATATAAGGAGCCATCTTTGGCTTCTGGGCAATAATCGTTGAATCGATATTCCCTAGCTTATACCCGCGATCCTTCACAAGCTGCCATACATGCTCCAGCAATTTCAGACTGTCCGCATCTTTGAATTCCGGATCGGTATCCGGGAAGTGCTTGCCAATATCCCCAAGTGCCAGTGCACCCAAAATGGCATCACTGATCGCGTGCAACAGCACGTCTGCGTCCGAGTGACCCAGCAGACCTTTTTCATAAGGAATCGTTACTCCGCCAATAATACACGGGCGTCCCTCTACCAGCTGATGTACATCAAATCCCTGTCCTACACGTATCATCGCTTCTTCTCTCCCCCCAGCAAAAACGCAGCATATTTCAAATCTTCCGGCGTTGTTAATTTGATATTGGTATAATTGCCTTCCACAACCTTGACCGACATTCCCTGACGTTCAGCCAGCATGGCATCATCTGTTCCCAGAAATCCGTCCTGCTCAGCTGATTCGTAGGCGGAGAGCAGGGAAGAAAGACGAAAAGCCTGCGGGGTTTGAATGCTCCACAGACTGCTGCGGTCTGGCGTCGCCGTAACGACTCCTTCCGCATTCACTTGTTTGATCGTATCCTTCACGGGAACCGCTAGCACAGCTGCTCCACCACCGGATAAGGCGGCCGCCATGCATCCCTTGATCTGCTCATGGTTCACAAAAGGACGTACCCCGTCGTGAACGAGAACCCAATCCGTCCCAAGTGCCTCAAGGCCTTTATGGACAGAATGTTGTCTCTCTTTCCCTCCGGGGATAACACGGACACGTGAATCCAGTTGGTATTCTTTTACCCAATCCTGGCAGCGTTCAACATCTGCGGTTCCTGTGACCAGCACCATCTCGCGGATCTCGTCCAGCACAGCAAATACCTCAAGCGTATGTATGAAAACGGGCTTGTCCTGCAGCAACAGAAACTGTTTGCTCTCGGTCGTCCCCATCCGGGTTCCGCGACCTGCTGCCACAATGACAACGCCCCACCCTTTATCCATGCCGCAATCCCTGCCTTGTCTGTCAGTTTATCGTCCAAAGATATACAATATCATTCAACGATACACTACCCATCATACCGCTTTATTGGGCTTTTTCCAACAGTTTCGGCTTGGCAAAAATCATTCGTCCCGCTGAAGTCTGCAACACACTGGTCACCAGCACTTCCATCATCATGCCGATATACTCGCGTCCGCCCTCCACAACGATCATTGTGCCATCATCCAGATAGGCTACACCTTGACCATGCTCCTTGCCATCCTTGATGATCTGCACCATGATCTCCTCACCTGGCAGAACGACTGGCTTAACCGCATTGGCGAGATCATTAATGTTCAACACAGATACACCCTGGAGTTCGCACACTTTGTTCAGGTTAAAGTCATTGGTGACCACTTTACCCTGAAGCACTTTAGCCAGTTTAACCAGTTTGCTGTCCACCTCGGAGATTTCCTCGAAATCCCCCTCGTAGATCAGGACTTTTACATCAAGTTCCTTCTGTATTTTGTTCAAAATGTCCAGTCCACGCCGTCCTCTGTTCCGCTTGAGCAGATCCGATGAATCAGCAATATGCTGTAACTCCTCCAGAACAAATTCCGGAATTACGATCGTGCCTTCAATAAATCCGGTTTTGCATATATCAGCGATACGCCCATCGATAATAACACTGGTATCCAGAATTTTATGTTCTTCCATCCGTCTATCCTCGTCCACCTCGGGATGACCCCATCGTCCAGACATCCAGAAGGCCCCCAGATCGTCTTTCTTCGCCATGGCAAGGGTATAACCGGAATAAGCACTAATCACCGTCAGCGCCACTTGCAGCACTTCTCCTGCCGTCCCCATCCATCCCACAACAGGGTAGAGCAACAAGGCCACGAGCAATCCTGCAACTGTACCTGCAGCACCTGCAGCCAATTCGTTCATAGGTACTTTTGCCAATGAGTCAATTCCACTATGCAGCCTGTCTGCCATCAATGTTCCACCAATATTACATACAGCCATAAACATTACAGCTCCCAGCAGCGTCGATATACCAGCTCCCAGTAATCCTGCTGACTGAATCCACTCCGCCATCCATGGGACCGATTTTCCTGCCAGATGATATGCCGTGTAGCCGAACCATGCACCGCACAATCCTGTAAAAGTTAAAATGCCTTTTTTCCACATTAGTCCCTGCACCTCCTTCAATGTATCTTGATCTTTATATCCAGTATGATCCAATTCCTGAATTGCTAATCCCATCTGGAAGAACTTTTTGGAAATGTTGCAATCGTCAGTTGAAAGTAGGTAAATTATTGGCATATAATGAATTCAATTCATATCCCGAGGTGAGTGGCAAAATGAGTACGCTAAGTTTACAGGCTTTCCAGGATCAAGTTTCTGAACTGTTGTTGCGTCATCGCAGCCTGATTGATGTACTGTCCAAAACGGGACAAGCCGGAGCGTCTGTTAACCGTGCCGTGTCCAAAGCCATTACCGAATGCGGCTGCATCGAGCTGCACGCCACCAAGCAGAAATATGCCCCGGAGAGCGATATCGCTCAAACCAAGGGCCTGCTGGAAACGCATGTGGAAGGTGAGTTGTGTGAGAACTGCAGAGAGGTCATCAGCTCTGAACTAGGGCGGAACCTGTTCTACATGTCGGCTCTCTGCAACCTGCTGGACATTAACATGGAAGAGGTCGTAAATCACGAATCACAGAAGTGTTCAACGTTAGGGATGTTTAATCTGTCGTAAGAAGATATGTATGTCGTCCGTAAGGGTTTCTTTTACCGTAAATAGATCTGAATAAACAAAAAGCACGCATTCTCCAGTTCAGGAGAGTACGTGCTTTCTTTGTATAGTGTCTGTCCCCAAGGCGACTTAACGATCGGAAGGACGGGAAGATTTCTCATCCTTGCGCTTTTTCGCCCGACTACGCGAGGCTGCTGTTCGCACATTATGCTTCATTCCATACAAGGCGTATAACACCAGCGGAATAAAGATCAATTTGGATAACTGCTCTGGGAAAATAACGGCTACAGCTATGGCAAATAACACAACCCATGGTGCAATCCAGATTGCCTTGCGTGGCAAACCAACCTTTTTGAAATTGGGATATTTAAGCGAACTCACCATCAGATACGATAACAGCAACGTAGCAATCATCATGCTAACCGGGCCAATATCCTTATTGAACAAGGACAGTGTGGCCAGTACCCCGCCGGCTGCCGGTATCGGCAGACCTGTGAAGTACCCGGGAATTCCCGGACGAACATTAAATCGAGCAAGACGAATGGCTCCACAGATCGGAAAAGCCGCTGTTGCGATCCAGGCGAGAATCGGCATTGAATCTTGAAACGACACCATAAATATGATCAGGGCTGGTGCTGCACCAAAGGAAACCATGTCAGACAAGGAATCCAGTTCCTTGCCGAATTCACTTTGGGCATTAAGTGCACGTGCCACTCGGCCATCCAAACCATCCAGCAGCATCGCTACAATGACCATAATGGCAGCCAAACTGTAATTTCCATCAATCGCAAGCAAAATTGCCATCATTCCAAGAAACAGATTACCCAGGGTAAAGAGATTCGGAATGAATCTGGTTAGCATCGTTGTTTCACCTCATCCATTTCAAGCCTTTATATAGGCAAACCCTTACATCTGTCTGTCGATAAACATTTGCTCCTGCAAACGTTTGAGGCCTTCCTTAATGGTCCGGGCACGAACTTCACCAATACCGTCCACTTCGTCCAGTTCTTCAATTGTAGCCATAATAACATGAGGCAATTGTTCGAATTGATCCACCAGATTATGGATAATGACATTGGGCAGGCGGGGGATCTTATTTAATACCCGGAATCCACGAGGGGCAACCGAATCCTCAGAAGTAGCCGCTGATGATGGATAGCCGAGAAGACGGACAATATGATGTGCATCCAGCAACTCATCGTCCGACAATCTTTTCAGTCCCACGATAATTTCACGGATTTTGTCATCACTGTCGTCACGGGCATAGTCTTTATACAATAACCAGGCTTCTTCTTCCGTTGTACCCACAAGTTCTTCCATTTGCATGGAAATGAGTCGTCCCTCATTCCCGAGTTCATGAATGTACCGTTGGATTTCCGTTTTGATCCGCATCACCATTTCGGTACGCTGAATCACATTAACCACTTCAGGAATCGTTACTAATTCCTCAAATTCCGAAGCACTCAGATTCGTAAGGGACTGTGTTAATACCGCTTTGTATTTCTCCAGGGTTTGGATCGCTTGATTCGCTTTGGTCAAAATAACCCCGATTTCCTTGAGGGAATAACGAAGTGTTCCCTGATACAAGGTAATGATATTCCGGCGCTGCGATATGGATACGACCAATTTACCCGTTTGCTTTGCTACACGCTCTGCCGTCCGGTGACGAATCCCCGTCTCTGATGAAGAGATAGATGAATCCGGGATTAACTGGGTATTGGCGTAAAGAATACGCTTCAAATCCTCGCTAAGAATAATGGCTCCATCCATCTTGGCGAGTTCGTACAGATAGTTTGGGGAGAAATCACAGTTAATTGAGAATCCCCCATCCACCACTTCCATTACTTCAGGGCTGTATCCTACAACAAGCAGTGCGCCCGTCTTGGCGCGCAGCACATTTTCCAGACCTTCGCGGAAAGGTGTACCTGGTGCGATCAGCCTTAACAACTCATTCATATTATCCAGTTGGCTCATATCTTTCATCTTGTTATGCCCCCTAATCTAAAGCAACCGCTAGTGCATCTGCCACGGTATTCACACCGATCAGTTGTATCCCGCGAGGATGTTTCCAGCCCTTTAAGCTTTTTTCTGGTAAAATGACTCGTTTGAAGCCCAGCTTTGCGGCTTCCTTCACTCGTTGTTCGGCCCGTGATACGGCTCGAACTTCACCTGTCAGACCGATCTCGCCAAAGATGACGTCGTCTGGCTTGGTCGGTACATCTCTCAAACTGGATGCAATGCTAACAGCAACCGCCAAGTCTACAGCGGGCTCATCCAGCCTTACTCCTCCAGCTACATTTAAGTATGCATCCTGGGTCTGTAAAAACATGCCCATCCGTTTCTCCAGCACTGCAATGATCAGATTTAATCGATGCAGATCTACCCCTGTTGCCATACGGCGAGGAGAAGGAAAATGGGTCGTCGAGATCAACGCCTGTAATTCCACGAGCAGAGGACGTGTCCCCTCCATACTGGCAACTACCGTTGAACCTGCTACACCCAGTGGACGTTCCGACAAAAAGAGTTCGGACGGATTGCCCACCTCACGAAGTCCATCCTCGCCCATTTCAAAAATGCCAATCTCATTGGTGGAACCAAAACGGTTCTTCACCGCACGCAGCAGGCGATACGTATGATGCCGTTCTCCTTCAAAATAAAGCACGCAATCCACCATATGTTCTAACATACGTGGACCAGCAATGGCACCTTCTTTGGTAACATGCCCCACAAGAACCGTTGCAATGCCTCTGCCTTTGGCAATCCGCATGAACCTTGACGTACATTCCCTTACCTGTGCAACACTACCAGGCGCACTGGTAACTTCGGGAAGATATACCGTCTGAATGGAGTCGATGACCAGAAAATGCGGCTGGATCTGATCCACCGCTTCCTCTACACGTTCCATATTGGTTTCACACAGTACATACAACTCGGCAGAGAGTGCCCCGAGACGGTCGGCCCGCAATTTGGTTTGCTTGACTGATTCCTCACCGGAAACATATAACACACGCAAACCCGAATGCGTCAAAGCATGGGACGTCTGCAACATCAACGTTGATTTACCGATACCCGGATCTCCGCCCACCAGAACGAGTGAACCCGGAACGATTCCACCACCCAATACTCGGTTCAACTCTCCGATTCCAGTCTGTACACGCGGTTCCTGACCGCTATCTATATCTATGATAGGAAGCGGTTTATCTTTACTGTCAAACAGAGGAGAATTTCTCCCTTGTGTTTTGACCACCGTCTCTGTTTCTTCCACCATTGAATTCCATGACTGACAACCCGGACACTTACCGTACCACTTGGGGGCTTCATAGCCGCATTCCGTACATTGAAACTTGGTTTTAACTTTGGCCACTTCAGCACTCCTATAATTTAGTTTTATAACAGCATTTTGCATTATTCGACGAATTTCACCCAAACTCCCTGACGTGCAGGGTTACTAAAAGTTTACCATTGTTTGAGATTTTTCGTAAAGGATTATCGCAAACTTTACACATGTTCCTGACATAATCATGTCCGTCTTCTGTCCAAAGTGCAAAAAATCCTCCCCGGCCGAAGCCGAGAAGGATTTGATTAAGGATTATGGATCAATACAAGCTGAAGTTTAACTCCAAAGCTTGCTAAATATTATTTGGTTTCGATTTCCTCATTGGACGGAACGACTACGTCTTTTTTCGTAACAGACAGTGCACCGTTCTCTTCGTCGATGAGCAATGAATCCCCTTTGGTTACGTTACCTGTGAGCAACTCTTCGGACAATTTGTCCTCGATATGCTTCTGGATCGCCCGACGAAGCGGACGCGCACCGTAAGCCGGATCAAAGCCTGACTTCGCAAGGAAAGACTTGGCATTATCAGTGAGTTCGAAATCAACCTCATGTTCGAGCAGTCGTTTACGAAGTTCTTCACTCATAAGCGTAACAATTTCAGCGATGTGTTTTTCTTCGAGTGAATGGAACACGATAATTTCATCAATCCGGTTAAGGAACTCTGGACGGAAGCTTTTCTTCAGCTCATCCATCACTTTCCCCTTCATGTTGTCATAATCTGCTCCTGCATCTACAACTGCAGTGAAGCCCAGTGTAGAGTTACGTTTGATCGCTTCGGCACCCACGTTGGATGTTAGAATGATCAGCGTATTGCGGAAGTCAACGACGCGACCTTTGGAATCCGTCAGTCGGCCATCCTCAAGCACTTGTAACAAGATATTGAATACTTCTGGATGTGCTTTCTCGATTTCATCGAGCAAGACTACGGAATATGGTTTGCGACGAACTTTCTCTGTCAGCTGACCACCTTCTTCGTACCCAACATATCCTGGAGGCGCTCCGACAAGTCGGGAAGTCGAGTGCTTCTCACCATACTCGGACATATCAATCCGGATTACTGCATTTTCATCGCCGAACATCGCTTCAGCCAGAGCACGAGCAAGTTCTGTTTTACCTACCCCTGTAGGGCCGAGGAAAATGAATGAACCCATCGGACGTTTTGGATCTTTAAGTCCCGCACGAGCACGACGAACCGCACGGCTGACAGACTTCACTGCCTCATCCTGACCGATGACACGTTCATGTAGAATAGACTCCAGATTCATCAGACGCTGTGTCTCTTCTTCTTTCAGTTGGTTCACAGGGATTCCTGTCCAGCTGGCTACCACTTGTGCGATATCCTCAGGAGTAACCTCGGAATCGGTGCGACCTTGTTTCTCTTTCCACTGGTTCTTTGTTACATCCAGCTCTTCACGGATTTTTTGTTCCGTATCACGCAGAGCTGCTGCTTTTTCGAACTCCTGACTTTGAACTGCAGCGTCTTTTTCCTTACGGATATCTTCCAGACGGCTTTCCAGTTGTTTCAGGTTTGGTGGGATCGTGTAAGAGTTCAATCTTACTTTGGAACCCGCTTCATCAATCAGGTCAATCGCTTTATCTGGCAGGAAACGGTCTGTAATGTAACGGTCAGACAGTTTAACCGCCTGCACAATTGCTTCGTCCGTAATTTTCACGCGGTGATGCGCCTCATAACGGTCACGCAAGCCGTGCAAGATTTGAATCGCTTCTTCTGGAGAAGGCTGATCTACAGTAATCGGTTGGAAACGACGCTCAAGCGCTGCATCCTTCTCGATGTATTTACGATATTCATCCAGTGTTGTCGCACCGATACATTGCAATTCTCCACGAGCCAGAGCCGGTTTCAAAATGTTAGAAGCATCGATGGCACCTTCAGCTCCGCCTGCGCCAATCAAGGTATGCAATTCGTCGATAAACAGGACAATGTTACCTGCTTGGCGAATCTCATCCATGATTTTTTTCAGACGATCTTCAAACTCACCACGATATTTGGTTCCAGCGACTACTGAACCCATATCCAGGGTCATTACCCGTTTGTCGCGCAATGTTTCCGGAATCTCATTTGCAATGATTTTTTGTGCAAGGCCTTCAGCAATCGCTGTTTTACCTACACCTGGCTCACCGATCAATACCGGGTTGTTCTTCGTACGACGGCTGAGCACCTGGATGACACGTTCAATTTCTTTGCTACGTCCAATAACCGGGTCAAGGTTATTCTCTCTGGCGTATGCCGTGAGGTCACGTGCCAGACTGTCCAGCGTTGGTGTGCTGACATTGGCAGGTGTGCCATTATGGCTGGATACAGCTTCACTGCTGCCAAGCAATTGCAGCACTTGTTGACGTGCTTTGTTCAGGCTAATTCCCAGGTTATTGAGCACACGTGCTGCAACACCCTCGCCTTCACGAATCAATCCGAGCAGGATATGCTCTGTGCCTACATAAGTGTGGCCCAATTTACGAGCTTCATCCATAGACAGTTCAATTACTTTTTTCGCACGTGGCGTATATGCAATGTTGGTAGGTTGCTCTTGGCCACGGCCAATCAGCGTTTCTACTTCATCCTGAATTTTTTCCAATCCGAGTCCCAGGCCGATCAGTGCTTTGGCTGCGATGCCTTCGCCTTCACGAATGAGGCCGAGCAAAATATGCTCAGTACCGATGTTATTATGACCGAGACGGACAGCTTCTTCCTGCGCGAGTGCGAGCACCTTTTGGGCCCGTTCCGTAAATCTTCCAAACATCATATCTCCTGCACCTCCATGGTTTTGGATAAAACGAGGTCATGTAATGAAATAACCGTCGTATTCTTCATATCATTTTTGTTTGCAGCCGTGCTGCGAATAAAATCATTCGGCATTTGTACATGCCTTATTATATAAAAGCCGCAATGCGGCATGAAACCATAATTCAATACTATATCAGGCTAAACTAGGACTGCTTCGCTGCATTGATCGTATCACGAATCAACTGAGCTCGGTAAATGTCTCGCTCATCTGTGCGCATATCTTCCCCGAATGTTTTCTGCAAAAATCCCGGCTGTGTCATCACATTCAACTCATTCATTACCGTGATGGACAGTCCATCCAACAAGCCGAGATCCACGCCAAGGCGTACATCCGATAAGCGCTGTGCAGCTTCCTTGGAATCAACAATAGCTGCATGAGACAATATGCCATAAGAACGCATGACACGATCCGTAATCCGCAGTCTGGAGTCGGTAATTAACCGTTCTCTGGCTGTACGTTCATGACCAATCATCTGTAACACAACACCATGCAGGTTCTCGATGACTTCCTGTTCGGTCTGTCCCAAAGTAATCTGGTTCGAGATCTGGAACAGGTTACCCATCGCCTCGCTACCTTCACCGTATATTCCTCTCACCGTCAATCCAACTTGGGAAACTGCGGTTAGAATACGGCCAATCTGCTGTGTCATCACCAGGGCAGGCAAGTGCATCATAACCGATGCTCTTACACCTGTACCTACATTAGTAGGACAGCTGGTTAAGTATCCTCTGCGATCATCAAAAGCATAATCCACGTGCGCTTCAAAAGCATCATCTATTGCGGAAGCTTTCTCCCAGGCTTCTTTCACCTGGAACCCCGGATAGAGGCACTGGATACGAAGATGATCCTCTTCGTTAATCATAATACTGACTGACTCATCCTCACTGAGAATAACCGCACCATTCCTGGATTCATTCGCAAGACTTGGACTGATGAGATGTTTCTCCACCAGCACCCGTTTGTCGAGTTCGTCAATATCGATCAGATCCAACGTATGAAAATCCCCAAAGGCATGAACGTCATCGTATTGAAGTACTTCGCTCAGCTTATTCAGCACCTCTTCCGATTGCTCATTGGAAGCCAGCATCGGAAACGGAACATGCTGAAGGTTGCGTGCAATCCGGACACGGCTGCTAATGACAATTTCGGAATCAGCCGCATCACTGCGCATCCAGTCGCTGAGCGCCTTCTCTGTAAAGCGCAGATTAGGCATTACGCATCCCTCCTACTCATGACAAACTTTACTCCTGAGCTATTCCTTTTTCAAGTCCTCTGATCTGGTCACGGATCTGGGCCGCCTCTTCAAATTCCTCTTGCGCGATGCTCTCCTGGAGCTCACGCTTCAGATCAGCGATTTGCCGTTTCACCTTGATGCGACCACCAGCTCGTGCAGGCACTTTGCCTACATGGGACGTATTACCATGAACCCGCTTGAACAAAGGATCCAGACGGCTGTCAAAATATTTATAACATGAACTGCAGCCGAAACGTCCTATCTTACTAAATTGTGCGTACGTCATACCACACTCTTCACATTGAAGAGCTTTTGCAGGCGGTGTTCCTGCCGATCCACTTTTGCCGGCTGGATCAAAATCAAGCAATCCGGACAACAAGTTGTGGATGGAAAACCCACCTGCTGTTCCAGGGATCATTTCCCCTTTTTCACGGGCACATGACTCACAAATATGGAATTCCGTCTTCTCTCCATTTACGATTTTCGTAAAATGAAGTGTCGCCGGACGTTTATTGCATTCTTGGCACAGCATATTGATGTACCTCCTTTGACCCCGATAGTTTTCATTTACCGAGCAAAGATATTAACATCGCCTTCAACATTCTGGCACGAATTTGATCCCGGTAAGGAAGTTTGACCAATATAACCTCTCTAGATACAGCAGCTCGCATCAACCCGGCTTCCCGCTTGCTCAAGAAGCGCGCTTCTTCCAATTGATAGATCAGACCTTCGGCAGCTGTCTGCCCGATCTCTTCACCAATACTATGGTGCAAATGATTATGCAGAGCTGATTGGGCCGGTAATTCAATGCGCTGTATGCGAACATAACCACCACCGCCGCGTTTACTCTCTACCAGGTATCCCTTCTCGAGTGTAAAACGTGTGCTGATGACATAATTGATCTGGGAAGGTACACATGAGAATTGATCTGCCAGATCATTACGCTGAATTTCAACCATTCCTTCGGGACTTTCATGCAAAATACTCTTCAGATATCGTTCGATAATATCAGAGATATTACGCATCCAATCATCCTCCACTGTCTGAAACGTTAAGTCAATAAGGACCCACACGCCCCCACAGAGTACACCTTCTCTACCCATTTAACCAATCAGGGAAACAGCGAATCTTGCTTCCACAGGTGTTAACAGGAGAGCGAAGGAAGCACGAAGGTCCTTTAATATTCCCTTGATCCTCCGATGAAATGAATCCCGTATATTGGCGATCATGCATCAGATTGTAGAAAGAAAGCTACTTAAGTATTAAACCTTTAGTTGACTTTGACTTTCTTTGACTTTATAACCATTATAGCATATTTTGTGGTTTTGCCAAGTGGGGTCACTATTCATTTTTTACGATTTTACACGAAATATTCCCCGGACACAAAAAAACCTCCCCAAAATTGCTGGAGAAGTCCATTTGTCTTTCAATCACGCCGTATTTCTATATAAGCTAATCAAGTTAAATGGAGCAGTGGGCATAGCCATCAGAAAAAATCGAGCAAATAGGTTTCCCGCTCAGGAATCGCTTTTTCCAAAGCCTTGATTGCTGTGTTCGGTCCGTGAATTCTTCCGATTCGTGCCATTTCCGTTGGTCTGCGATATCCCATCAGCACCGCGGTAAGGGATTGAATATCCACCTTAATGGTCTGATCATCAGTAATTGGCTCCGATGTTTTCCATATGGACGCCGTTCCGTTCATTGCCACGTTTAATTGCCATGCCCCTTCATTCCATGGAGCGTGGGCATCTTCTACCTGAAGTACAATCTGCACCGGTGAGTCCTGGCTTGCAAAGGGATACTGGGATATAAACTGCTCTACACTAACGATACGCGCCATAAAATAAGGTACAATCTCCTGCTGAATCCGTGGGTTATCCAATTGGAAGGCAAGCGTATCACTGGCAGGCGCCTGCAACGTAACTTCCTGAATCATGGAATCATGGTTGGCAATGAAGGTCCACAGCCCTTGCCTAGCCTCTTCATTCAGATAGATGATCTCTTTAATGGTAAACTTATTTTCCTTAACCTCATATAAAAGATAACCTTGTGCTGCATCAGCTTCATCGTAATATACAGCCTTCTGGCTGGTCCCATTAACAAGAACTGAATTCTCCCACCTTGCATCATCCCGAACCAGAGTTCCGTTATAACGCTCAGCATACGCACTGTATACTTCCTTTAATATGCTGAGGCCCGGATCCCCACGCCGAATTGTTCCAGGTGTCGCTTTTTTCTGAGGCAAATGAGCTGTAGGTACTTTATAACGTTTAAATTCAACATACGTCTCCCATCCATACTTCCGATAGAAACCAAAAGAGAATGGATGCAAGAATGATATGCTTTGTTTGTTACGATTCATTTCTTCCAACGCATGCTTCAGCAGACCCGCTACCCAGCCTTTGCGTCTATACTCTGGCCAGGTGGCAACACCCGCAATACCGCCCATCTCGAACGATCTGCCATGAATATAGGTTTGAAAAGGAATGATGTGAAGTTTGGCTCCTAGCTGCCCGTCCTCATATACACCCCATATATCCTGTGACGAAAATTGACTCCGCCGTTTTTCTTTCTGTTCTTCACTCATTACTACTTGAAAAGCATATTCGGAGAGTGCCATCGCCGGTTCAAAATCATCTACCGTCAATTTCTGAATTTCCATGTTGTCCTACACCCCATTCGCTAGAGTTATATCAATCCAAATCATGGCCTGATATCTGATATATGTACCCCTTAGAGTGTGTCAGAGGATTCTTACAAAGTCAAATAAGAGATGCTTTCGCATCACCTAAAATAAACAAATAAAAACCACCACCGAATAACATCGGCAGTGGTTCTTCGCTTGGCGGCGTCCTACTCTCCCAGGACCCTGCGGTCCAAGTACCATCGGCGCTAGAGGGCTTAACGGTCGTGTTCGGGATGGGTACGTGTGGAACCCCTCCGCCATCGCCACCAAACGCGATTTGTCGAAGCATAGCTTCTTAAAATCAGATATGGAACTGAAAATCATACACACGTTCTGTGATGTACCAATTTTCATTTCAGAGATCGTTCTCTGAAAACTAGATTCGAAACGAAACATGCGAATTATCACTTGCTATTGGATAAGCCCTCGACCGATTAGTACTGGTCAGCTCCATGCATTGCTGCACTTCCACCCCCAGCCTATCTACCTCGTCGTCTTCAAGGGGTCTTACATACTGGGAAATCTCATCTTGAGGGGGGCTTCACGCTTAGATGCTTTCAGCGTTTATCCCGTCCGTACATAGCTACCCAGCGGTGCTCCTGGCGGAACAACTGGTACACCAGCGGTACGTCCATCCCGGTCCTCTCGTACTAAGGACAGCTCCTCTCAAATTTCCTACGCCCACGACAGATAGGGACCGAACTGTCTCACGACGTTCTGAACCCAGCTCGCGTACCGCTTTAATGGGCGAACAGCCCAACCCTTGGGACCTACTTCAGCCCCAGGATGCGATGAGCCGACATCGAGGTGCCAAACCTCCCCGTCGATGTGGACTCTTGGGGGAGATAAGCCTGTTATCCCCAGGGTAGCTTTTATCCGTTGAGCGATGGCCCTTCCATGCGGTACCACCGGATCACTAAGCCCGACTTTCGTCCCTGCTCGACTTGTAGGTCTCGCAGTCAAGCTCCCTTATGCCTTTGCACTCTTCGAATGATTTCCAACCATTCTGAGGGAACCTTTGGGCGCCTCCGTTACTCTTTAGGAGGCGACCGCCCCAGTCAAACTGCCCACCTGACACTGTCCCCGCACCGGATTACGGTACCAGGTTAGAACCTAGATACGATCAGGGTGGTATCCCAACGTTGCCTCCACACAAGCTGGCGCTCATGCTTCAAAGGCTCCCACCTATCCTGTACAGATCGTACCCAAATTCAATATCAAGCTGCAGTAAAGCTCCATGGGGTCTTTCCGTCTTGTCGCGGGTAACCTGCATCTTCACAGGTATTAAAATTTCACCGGATCTCTCGTTGAGACAGCGCCCAAGTCGTTACGCCATTCGTGCGGGTCAGAATTTACCTGACAAGGAATTTCGCTACCTTAGGACCGTTATAGTTACGGCCGCCGTTTACTGGGGCTTCGGTTCACAGCTTCGGATTGCTCCTAACCACTCCCCTTAACCTTCCAGCACCGGGCAGGCGTCAGCCCGTATACTTCGCCTTACGGCTTCGCACAGACCTGTGTTTTTGCTAAACAGTCGCTTGGGCCTTTTCACTGCGGCCCCCTCGTGCTATTCACACTACCGGGGCACCCCTTCTCCCGAAGTTACGGGGTCATTTTGCCGAGTTCCTTAACGAGAGTTCTTCCGCGCGCCTTAGAATACTCTTCTCGCCTACCTGTGTCGGTTTGCGGTACGGGCACCATCACCTGGCTAGAGGCTTTTCTTGGCAGTGTGAGATCATGACCTTCGCTACTATAATTTTCGCTCCCCATCACAGCTCAGCCTTACAATGTGCGGATTTGCCTACACATCAGCCTTACTGCTTAGACGGACATCCATCAGTCCGCGTCACTACCCTACTGCGTCCCCCCATTGCTCATAACGGCTTACGGTGGTACAGGAATTTCGACCTGTTGTCCTTCGACTACGCCTTTCGGCCTCGCCTTAGGTCCCGACTTACCCTGAGCGGACGAGCCTTCCTCAGGAACCCTTAGGCTTTCGGCGGATCAGATTCTCACTGATCTTTTCGTTACTCATACCGGCATTCTCACTTGTATAATGTCCAGCGCTCCTTACGGTACACCTTCAACCCTTATACAACGCTCCCCTACCCCTGATGCAAAGCATCAAGCCATAGCTTCGGTGGTGTGTTTAGCCCCGTTACATTTTCGGCGCAGAGTCACTCGACCAGTGAGCTATTACGCACTCTTTCAATGATGGCTGCTTCTAAGCCAACATCCTGGTTGTCTGTGCAACTCCACATCCTTTCCCACTTAACACACACTTGGGGACCTTAGCTGATGGTCTGGGCTGTTTCCCTTTTGACAATGGATCTTAGCACTCACTGTCTGACTCCCGGAAGTAAGTCTATGGCATTCGGAGTTTGACTGAGCTTGGTAACCCTTGCGGGCCCCGCACCCAATCAGTGCTCTACCTCCACGACTCTGTTTTCCGAGGCTAGCCCTAAAGCTATTTCGGGGAGAACCAGCTATCTCCGAGTTCGATTGGAATTTCTCCGCTACCCCCACCTCATCCCCGCATTTTTCAACATGCGTGGGTTCGGGCCTCCAGTGCGTGTTACCGCACCTTCACCCTGGACAGGGGTAGATCACCCGGTTTCGGGTCTACGTCCACGTACTAAGTCGCCCTATTCAGACTCGCTTTCGCTGCGGCTCCGGCTCTTCACCTTAACCTTGCACGGGAACGTAACTCGCCGGTTCATTCTACAAAAGGCACGCCATCACCCCTAAAACGGGCTCTGACTTTTTGTAAGCACACGGTTTCAGGTTCTATTTCACTCCCCTTCCGGGGTGCTTTTCACCTTTCCCTCACGGTACTGCTTCACTATCGGTCGCTAGGAAGTATTTAGCCTTGGCAGATGGTCCTGCCGGATTCATACGGGGTTTCACGTGCCCCGCACTACTCGGGATCCGTCTCGGAGGGAACCAACTTTCAACTACAGGGCTTTTACCTTCTTTGGCGGGCCTTTCCAGACCTCTTCGCTTAACCGGTTCCTTTGTAACTCCATGTGAGACGTCCCACAACCCCAAAGAGCAAGCTCTTTGGTTTGGGCTTCTCCGCGTTCGCTCGCCGCTACTGACGGAATCACTATTGTTTTCTCTTCCTCAGGGTACTTAGATGTTTCAGTTCCCCTGGTATGCCTCTACATAACCTATGTATTCAGTTATGAGTAACTGGAAATTACCCCAGCTGGGTTTCCCCATTCGGACACCCCCGGATCAAAGCTTGCTTACAGCTCCCCGAGGCAGTTTCGTTGTTCGCCACGTCCTTCATCGGCTCCTAGCGCCTAGGCATCCTCCGTGTGCTCTTAGTAGCTTAACCATTGCGCTCGTGTTCGAGCTGTCGCTCCGCTTGGTTTGGACTACGTCCAAATCCAAAAGTCGCTCCATTTCGATCACTCGCTCCAGCAATCTACCTTATAAAAACACTTCACTTGTTTACACAAGATCAGCTTAAAGGAATGTTCTAATTCGCGTTTGTTTCGTTTCGATATCTAGTTTTCAAAGAACAAGCCAAATAGATGAAATTGTTTGGTGGAGCCAAGCGGGATCGAACCGCTGACCTCCTGCTTGCAAGGCAGGCGCTCTCCCAGCTGAGCTATGGCCCCTCAAATTCCATCAAAACTGAACAAATGGATAAGTAACTGTGTTGCTGTTGCAGGTTCTAAGAACCTGCATATTTGAATGTTTCCGTTGCAGGAAACGATTCTCCATAGAAAGGAGGTGATCCAGCCGCACCTTCCGATACGGCTACCTTGTTACGACTTCACCCCAATCATCTATCCCACCTTCGGCGGCTGGCTCCTTGCGGTTACCCCACCGACTTCGGGTGTTATAAACTCTCGTGGTGTGACGGGCGGTGTGTACAAGACCCGGGAACGTATTCACCGCGGCATGCTGATCCGCGATTACTAGCAATTCCGACTTCATGCAGGCGAGTTGCAGCCTGCAATCCGAACTGAGACCGGCTTTGTTGGGATTGGCTCCATCTCGCGATTTCGCAGCCCGTTGTACCGGCCATTGTAGTACGTGTGTAGCCCAGGTCATAAGGGGCATGATGATTTGACGTCATCCCCACCTTCCTCCGGTTTGTCACCGGCAGTCTATCTAGAGTGCCCATCCGAAATGCTGGCAACTAAATATAAGGGTTGCGCTCGTTGCGGGACTTAACCCAACATCTCACGACACGAGCTGACGACAACCATGCACCACCTGTCTCCTCTGTCCCGAAGGAAAGATACATCTCTGCATCGATCAGAGGGATGTCAAGACCTGGTAAGGTTCTTCGCGTTGCTTCGAATTAAACCACATACTCCACTGCTTGTGCGGGTCCCCGTCAATTCCTTTGAGTTTCAGTCTTGCGACCGTACTCCCCAGGCGGAGTGCTTAATGTGTTAACTTCGGCACCAAGGGTATCGAAACCCCTAACACCTAGCACTCATCGTTTACGGCGTGGACTACCAGGGTATCTAATCCTGTTTGCTCCCCACGCTTTCGCGCCTCAGCGTCAGTTACAGCCCAGAGAGTCGCCTTCGCCACTGGTGTTCCTCCACATATCTACGCATTTCACCGCTACACGTGGAATTCCACTCTCCTCTTCTGCACTCAAGTCACCCAGTTTCCAGTGCGATCCGGGGTTGAGCCCCGGGATTAAACACCAGACTTAAATGACCGCCTGCGCGCGCTTTACGCCCAATAATTCCGGACAACGCTTGCCCCCTACGTATTACCGCGGCTGCTGGCACGTAGTTAGCCGGGGCTTTCTTCTCAGGTACCGTCACCTTGAGAGCAGTTACTCTCCCAAGCGTTCTTCCCTGGCAACAGAGCTTTACGATCCGAAAACCTTCATCACTCACGCGGCATTGCTCCGTCAGGCTTTCGCCCATTGCGGAAGATTCCCTACTGCTGCCTCCCGTAGGAGTCTGGGCCGTGTCTCAGTCCCAGTGTGGCCGATCACCCTCTCAGGTCGGCTACGCATCGTCGCCTTGGTGAGCCGTTACCTCACCAACTAGCTAATGCGCCGCAGGCCCATCCCCAAGTGACAGATTGCTCCGTCTTTCCAGTTCTCTTCAGGCGAAGAAAACAATTATTCGGTATTAGCTACCGTTTCCGGTAGTTGTCCCAAACTTGAGGGCAGGTTGCCTACGTGTTACTCACCCGTCCGCCGCTAACCATCAGAGAAGCAAGCTTCTCTTCAAGTCCGCTCGACTTGCATGTATTAGGCATGCCGCCAGCGTTCGTCCTGAGCCAGGATCAAACTCTCCAATAAAGTATTGAAAAGAGCGATAAGCTCATTTTGAATCTGACGATTCATTGTGAATCAAAAGTTACTATCCATTTGTTCAGTTTTCAAGGAACTTGTATGTCCGTTTATGTTGATGTTTGCCAACCGGACAGGAATCTTATCATATCATGTTAACTAACTTACTGTCAACACTTTGTTTTCGTCATCTTTCAAATGATTATGACAATCATTCGTTTGAAGCGACAAGAAATAATATATCACGTAGTGATTTATTTAGCAAGCATTTTTAATCAATCTTTTGATATCATGATATCTTCATCTACGGTGTCTTGTTTCCAACCTGTATTCGACAGATTAGCACATTCTCTAAACAAGTGAAGGGTACCCTTAAAGTGCATTACATATAAAAGAAATAACTCAATTCTATAAATACTCCCTTCTATAACCACAATTAATAATGATCTAGATGAGTTTTAGTTAGAGTACCGATCGATATAAATATCCCTGGCCTTCTGATGGTTTGAAGAAAGTGATCCAAAAACTCTATAATAAGGTATATAGATATAGAGATAAGGTTAAGCAGTCAAGTGTACTACTTTCATAAGTAGCCTATGAACAATCGTATAACCATCTCGCATTGCACCTTTACACAGATCACGTACTCCATTCACAGCTAGCTATTACATATCAAAGTTCTGAATAAACTCATTACTAACCTATATGGGGTGATCGCACTTGAAGCAATGGTTGAAGAACAGACGCAAAGGTTACGGCAAAAAGTTGGTTTCCATCCATGCTTGGAATGCCTGGATTGTTGTGATCCTTGCTATAACAGGTCTTATGCTGGTAGGCGGCTTTTGGCGCGAGATACTCGGAATTGGACGTGTCTGGTTAAAATGGCTACATATCATCGTTGGGCTAGCTATGCTGGCACCCGTATTATATTACTTGATTTTGGCCGGAAAGCACTGGAAACAGCTTCGTAATAGGCCTTGGCAAAGGGTGAACACCATCTTTGTTCTTGCGCTGCTGGTAGGCTGGCTACTCTCGGGTATTGTATTATGGCAGTTCAAGCTAGCCGGACCTCGATGGTCGAATGCTGCACTTTTGATCCATGACCTGCTGACTTGGGTGGGCCTACCTTATATTATCTATCACTCCATCACTCGGACCAAATGGTTAAAGGATCCTGCACGTCGTGCGGTTAAAACCACTACAACTTCAACACCAACTCAAAATAGAGCTGATCCATCTGATTCAATATCGGATGAAAAAGAAACTCCAGCTGCTATATCTTCTTCCCAGTTTGATCGCAGTTCCCAGAGAGATCCCCTCAAATCAGAGGAGCGACCTCAACCTTTGTATACACGACGAGCTTTCATCCGTTCTGCTGTGGGGGTTGGTCTCGCCGTGACTCTTGGCCCTACTTTTATATCCTGGGTAGGACGAAATCTCAAGATCGATAATAGTATTGATAGCATGCTGGAGAACGATTCTAACCGTATGGTTCCTCTGCCACAACCGCTGTCTGCCTCTTCACCTCCCATTGGAGGCGGAGCTGAAGGTCATTTCCGCGTATATACGGTTACGCCTATACCGTCCTTCTCCAATGCTAACTGGTCTTTCCGAATTGATGGACTGGTTGAACGGGCACAGGTTTGGAATTGGGAACAATTCGTGAAGCTGACGCGCACCGTACAGGTTAGTGATTTTCACTGTGTAACGGGCTGGTCTGTATATAAGAATACCTGGGAAGGTATCTCTCTTGCACAGCTTTTGAAACAAGCCGGGGTCAAACCGGAAGCTCACAGTGTGAAATTTTATTCCGGTGATGGTGTGTATACGGATGCCATTACGATGGATCAAGCGCAAATGGAAGATATTATGGTCGCTGTCATGCATGATGGCAAACCTATCCCTGCTGATCTTGGCGGTCCGGTACGGCTCGTCATTCCTCAGATGTATGCCTATAAATCAGTAAAATGGTTGAATCGCATTGAACTCATCGACAGCGAACATATTGGTTACTGGGAAGAACGAGGATATGACAAGGATGCATGGCTTACAGGCGCATCTCAGCGCATCCCTAACAATTTAAGTGGATCATGATCAGATAAGATAAGACTGGTAAGCGTTCTTTCGTTGTAAAAATAATTCAATTAATAGCAAAAGCCCCCGATCACATATTCGTGTCTTCGGGGGCCTTTTTCTTTTTCCTCATTATGAACTCTCTGATTACACTTTAACCCTGTGGGTTCAAAAGACGTACAAGTTCATCCTCATCCTCAATCGTTGGAATACCGAGATCATGAGCTTTGGTTAGTTTACTACCTGCCTTCTCTCCGGCAATAACCAAATCTGTCTTTTTCGACACACTGCCAGTCACCTTCGCTCCGAGCGCTTCCAGTCTTTGCGTTGCCTCTTCCCGCGTCAATTGATGCAGCGTTCCGGTCAAGACGACCGTTTTACCACTGAAGAAGGAATCTTCCACAACAGCAACGGCTGGTGCCTCAGGTGCCTGAGCTTTCACACCCAAGTTAAGCATTTTCTCAATCGCAGCCTGTGTAAACGGATCTGCAAAAAAGTTTACGATGCTCTCAGCAACGATACCACCCACGTCGGGTAGTTCAACCAGTTCTTCCACGGTTGCATTCATAATGGCGTGCAGATCTCGATAATGATCAGCGAGCATGCGCGTTGTCGATTTACCTGTGTTCGGAATACCCAGTGAGTATAAGAAGGAAGCCAAGTCTCTATCTTTACTAAGCTCAAGCGCAGCGATAAGGTTGTTCGCTTTCTTTTCCCCAAACCGCTCCAGCTTCACCAAATCATCAAACTGTAACGTATACAGGTCGGCAGGCTCACGTACGTTCAATTCATCATACAACTGAATCGCTGTTTTCTCACTGAACGTCTCGATGTCCATAGCATCACGGGAAGCAAAATGGGAAATACGTGCCACCGTTTGTGGTTTACACGCAAGTCTATTGTTGCAGAACAGATGCGCTCCGCGTTGCTCCAGTGGGAATCCGCATGCCGGACACTGCTCAGGGAAGACGATTTCCTCACCATCACTCTCCTCCGTCACTTTACCCAGAATCTCAGGAATGACGTCGTTGGAGCGACGGATAAAGACCCGTGTGCCCAGAGCAAACTTCAGATTTTTGCGCTCAATATCGCCGACATTGTTCAGAGTACAGTTCTGTACCGTTACCCCGGCAAGTTCAACCGGTTCTACGCGTGCCAGCGGAGTTACTTTGCCAGTACGGCCCACATTCCATACCACAGCGTTAAGAACCGTTGTGGTCTCTTCAGCCTCGAATTTATATGCCACCGCCCAGCGAGGGAATTTATCGGTATAACCCAACACCTCGCGGGTGCGCATGTCCGTAATTTTGATAACAGCTCCATCGATCAGATAGTCTAGCTGCCCTCGGTTCTCCTGAATCGCGGCCAGTTGTTCCATCACATCATCAAACTCATGGAAATAAGTAATCGATGGATTAACTTTGAAGCGGTTCTCACGCAGGAAATCCATCATCTGCTGATGATTGGCAAACTGAATGTCATCCGAATAACCTACATTATAAAAATAAGCATTCAACCGACGCTCAGCCGTCGCCTTCGGATTCAGGTTGCGGAGCGCTCCTGCTGCTGCATTACGCGCATTCTTGAGTGGCTCTGCCGCTGTCTCATTGTATCGGTCCAAGACAGACAGATTCATGATGCCTTCACCCTGTACTTCAATCGTACCGCTTGTGTAAGGAATTTTGAGCGGAACGGATCGGATCGTTCTTACCTGTGCCAAAATACCTTCACCTACGGTACCGTTCCCTCGTGTAGAGGCTTGCACCAACTCACCGTTGGTGTATGTCAGGTTCAGCGTCAATCCGTCAAACTTCAACTCAATGACATAACCTGGTTCCGGTAAAGGCGTATCGGGATTTTTACTGTTATAGTCATTAATCAGTTTTAGTACACGGGTATTCCAGCTCCGAAGCTGCTCAATATTCTGTGCTTTGTCCAGACTCCATAAGGAGGATAAGTGGCGATGCGGGGTAAACCCCTTTAGCAGTTCGCCACCCACACGCTGTGTTGGAGAATCAGGCAGAACCATGCCGCTTTCCTGTTCCAGCGTAACCAGTTCATCGTACAGAAGATCATACTCCTTATCGCTGATCTGTGGCTGATCCATCGTGTAGTACTGATAATTATGCTGGTTCAGCTCGGTAACGAGTTGCTCCATCCGGTGCATCGGGTCCATACAGGGCCATCCCTCCGTTAATTTGATCTATGTAGAACGAACACTCCTATTGCACGTGAACTCCGATAACAGAATAACTTTCTGATCGCTGTTATCCCCGGACTTCTTTTAATCCATTTTAAAAGGTGGAAATCCGGGGATAAAGGCGAACGTCTTGCTTCTTCAATTTATTTCTGCTCTCTCTGTTATCGTGCAAAAGGAGGTTTCGTTCTTATTCTACTTTCGTAATTGGGGCAAATCCGGCAAGCAAACGTTTCACACCCACCGGAGCCGGGAAGGCAATCTGCAGTTCGGTATCATTACCTGTCCCTTTGACCGCAACAATGGTGCCTGTCCCCCATTTGCCATGCTGCACTTTATCTCCTGCCTTGAATCCTGCTTCACCATCAGAAGCTACCGGCTTGGAAGCAGAGGATGGCGTAGAATATGTTGGGCGGGAGACACTTGTGGTCACACGCGAAGTTGGCGTGGATGAGGTAGCAGATGAACCGCTTTTACTTTGGTGATCGAACAGCTTGGTGCCACCACCGAAGTTACTTCCTCCACTAGAGCCTAACCCACGTCCACCATATGAGCCTCCTCCGCTACTGCCACGGCGGTAACGATCACGAGCCATGGAGGTGTCTTCCTTCAGCTCATCCGGAATTTCATCCAGGAAGCGGGAAGGCGGGTTCGCTGTTGTACGTCCAAACAACGTCCGCATCTGTGCACAAGACAGGAAAAGTTGCTCTTCCGCACGGGTGATCCCTACATAAGCAAGTCGGCGTTCTTCCTCCAGCTCTTCATTGTCCATAAAGGCACGGCTATGCGGGAAGACTCCTTCCTCCATACCTACGATAAAGACAACCGGGAACTCCAGACCTTTGGCACTGTGCATGGTCATCAGGGTAACAACGTCACTCTGATCCTCTTCATCATCGTTCATGCTGTCGATGTCAGCAATCAATGCAAGATCGGTGAGGAACGAAACGAGCGTTTTGTCTTCATTATTTTTCTCAAATTCCATCGTTACCGACAGGAACTCTTCAATGTTCTCCAGCCGTGCACGGGATTCGAGTGTATTTTCATTTTGCATCTCAAGACGGTATTGACTCATCTCAAGAATCTTCTCGGTCAATTCAGTTACAGACAGATACTCTACCATCTGATGCAACGCAGCGATCATGTCATAGAACTCCACCAGCGCATTCCGCGTACGGCCAGCAAAACCAAGATCGTCCACGACCTGAAGTACACGGAAAATAGAAATTCCACGCTCTCCTGCCGCAGCCGCCAGCTTCGCTACCGTTGTATCACCGATGCTACGTTTCGGTACATTAATGATCCGGGTAAGGCTGATATCATCGTCGGGGTTGGATAACAGGCGCAGATACGCCAGAATGTCCTTGATCTCTTTACGATCATAGAACTTGATGCCGCCGACAATCTGATACGGAATATCAGACTTGATCAGAATTTCCTCTATAACCCGGGACTGGGCGTTAGTACGGTATAAAATCGCATGGTTCTGATAGGATTTGCCGTTCTTCACATTTTTACTAATCTCGGAGGTAACAAAATACCCCTCATCATGTTCGGAATCCGCACGGTACACCTTGATCTTCGAACCGCCCTCTTTGTCCGTCCACAGTTTCTTCGGTTTACGCCCTGTATTCAGGCCGATCACTTCATTCGCTGCATTCAGGATATTGGAAGTTGAACGGTAGTTCTGCTCCAGCAAAATCGTACTTGCTTCAGGGTAATCTTTCTCAAAGTTCAGGATATTGCTGATGTCCGCTCCGCGCCAGCGATAGATCGACTGGTCACTATCTCCCACAACGCAGATGTGGTGGTGACTGTCAGCGAGCATGCGGCACAGCATATACTGTGCACGGTTCGTATCCTGATACTCGTCCACGTGAATGTACTGGAATTTCTTTTGGTAAAAGTCCAGGACTTCCGGCACTTCCTTGAACAGTTGAATGGTCTGCATAATGAGATCGTCGAAATCAAGTGAGTTGTTGGCTCTTAACCGTTTCTGGTACATCTTATATACCTTCGCCACAATACCCTCGAAATAGTCTCCCGACTGCTTCTCATATTGCTCCGGACTGATCAGTTCATTCTTCGCCGTGCTCATCATCGATTGAACTGCTTTGGGTTCGAATTTCTTGGTATCGATATTCTGATCTTTCATACAGCTACGAATTACAGATAATTGGTCCGATGAGTCCAAAATACTGAAGTTGGAGGTAAACCCAATACGTTCAATATCACGGCGCAAAATACGCACGCACATGGAGTGGAACGTGGATACCCAAATGTCGCGGCCTTGGGAGCCACCAACCAGTTGGGATACCCGGTCTTGCATCTCACGGGCGGCTTTGTTCGTAAATGTAATCGCTAAAATGCCCCATGGGGGCGCCTTCCGTGTTGCAATGAGGTAGGCAATCCGGTGTGTCAGCACCCGGGTCTTGCCTGAGCCTGCTCCGGCCATAATCAGCAGCGGGCCATCCGTCGCCTCGACGGCTTGCCGTTGAGGGGTGTTAAGTCGTGCAACGGCATCATGTATATTTACAGGTTGCATGCATGCATGCTCCTTTCGTTGGTTGGTCGGTATAAATGATCTATCCATTACACTTGGACTTCGATTGCAGCAGCATCTTCCGATCGTCGTTATCCCCAGATTTTTTGATTCCCTTTATCAAAGGTAAAAATCCGGTGATAAATACGAACACTTCGTTTCTTCAGATTGCTTCTGCACTCTCCGTTTCTGTGTAAACATAGTCCCTGTATACGAATTTCTTAGTAAAAAAAGAACAAAATCCGGTAATAGAAGTATGCTTAGGATTTAGCTTTCTTACAGAAAGCTTTTAACGAGCATTTCGTTTCTCCAGCTCACTTCTCTCCTCTTCGTTCTCGTGTAAACGACATTACGCTCATATAACTTCTTTAATTAGTAAGGGCAAAGTTCTATTTTAACAGATCATAAGGGGAAAATGGGGGAATGGTAAACTAAACCGATTAAATGGTTCCTTTTACAGCCAACACCGTCTCAAGTGCCTTAGTTAAATCGCTGTAAACAATGTTACCTACCACGACAGTATCTGCCACTTGGGCAGCTTGCGCGGCTTTCTCCGAATCATCAATTCCGCCGCCGTAGATAAGGTGTGCCCGATCCAATTGTCTGTGTGTCTCACCAACAAGCTCCATATCTCCGAACGTTCCGCTGTACTCCATGTATACAATTGGAAGATTGAGTAGACGCTCCGCTGCCTGGGCATATGCCACCGCAGCTCCTGTCGTCAGATCCGTATCTGCACCAGTCAACCGCGCTACCATAGAGTTTGCATTCAGGACGATATAACCTTCGGCAATCAGCAGATCCCAAGGGATAAGATAACCGTAACGCTCTATGGCTTGCTGGTGGTGCCCAATCATCCATTTGCTGTCCGTTGCATTCAAGACCATAGGGATCAAATATCCGTCAAACCCGGGAACAACAGCCTCCAGATCGGATACTTCAAGCACACATGGCAACTCATAACGACGCACACGGGACATCAGGTCTACCGTGTTATCATAGGTAATCCCCGAAGATCCGCCAACGATAATTGCATCGGTCCCCGACATGCAGACCAGATCGAGTTCTTCGTCTGTAATTTCCCGGTCCGGGTCAAGCTTAAATACATGTCTCCACTGCTTAATCATGTCTATCAACGAACATTCCTCCAGAGGTTCTTCTGCATCCTAGAAAGCTTGTAAACTAAGTCTAAGTCAGCAGACAGTGAGTGTCAATGTTCGTATAAAAAGGGGAACAGAAAAACATGAATTTTTACGGTTTCCAGGCAAAACGTGTATTCATCTCATCCAGTTCCTGCTCCGTCAGCACGTCCGAGTAGACCCCGTACACGCCCCATTTCTCATAGTTAGCCACCTGTTCAGTGTCATTGATAGTATGCACGTAGGTGACTGAGCCTGCACTATTCAGCTTGGCGACGAAATTCTGGTTTACTTTATATTCCGGCATAGTCACGGCATCAATATCATTCTTTTGTACAAAATCAACAACCTGAGCTTCTGTATCCTGTGTGGCATATAACGTATAGATAATGGAAGGGAATGCATAGACTTCTTTCACCGTTTCGAGCATCGGTTCGTTATAGATCTGTACAACCACCCGGTCCAGCACGGATGGATCATGTTCTTCCGCTGCATCCACGAGGGATCTTAACACCTGCTGAATATCCTCATCCTTCTGTTCCTTGGTGTCGGTTACGATATACATATCCGGATACTCGGCCAGTACATCTATAATGCCATCGGCATCCATGGGTTGATACATGCCCAAGATTGGCGTATCCATGAATTCATCATGTGTCAACGCCCCGGCCTGTTTATCCTCCGGAAGCTCTTCGTCTTGTCCTAGCATTTTGCTCATATTAGCGGTCCATTCATGTCTGGCTACGGCTTTGCGATCCGAGGTTAACATAAAGTCGATCTCAAATACACGTGTGCCTTTCTCGTAATTGGCAATCATCGCTTCATAGGCGTTGGTATATGGTTGATCACGAATGCTGCCCATCGCATGGGCGATTAATCTATAAGCAGTAAATCCGTCCCGTTGCTCCTCACTCTCACTTTCGTAGGCGAAAAAGAGTGTGCCCACGGTAACGATCAGTAGTATTAACACGGCGGCAATGCGTTTCATATAGCTTTCACATCCTCAGTACCTTTTTGTTAGCTAACTACCCGAATTGATGAGGGGCAAAACAAAATAGCCGCCCGAGGCGGCTGTTAAATGGTGGTATGCAAGATTAAATGAATTGTGAATCTCAGTAAGCATTCTTAAGGCCTTTGCGAATAGTCTCCCATATGATTTTGATATCAAATAATAAAGACCAATTTTCAATGTAAAAGATATCTTGTTCAATTCGATCCTCAATCGAGGTATCTCCTCGTAATCCCTTGCTCTGTGCCAATCCTGTTATTCCCGGTCGGACGTGGTGTTTGATCATATATTTAGGAATTTCATCCCGGAATTGATTCACGTAGTATGGACGCTCTGGCCTTGGACCAACTACACTCATATGACCAAGCAAAACGTTGAAAAATTGAGGTAACTCATCCAGGCTTGTGCGTCTTATAAAAGTGCCAAAAGCCGTTCGTCGCGGATCATTCTTGGTGGACCACCCTGTGTCCATTGTGCCCTCAGGAATGACTTTCATCGAGCGGAATTTGAACATCATGAAGTTGCGTCGGTTAAGTCCTACTCGCTCTTGTTTGAAGATGACGGGCCCAGAAGAAGTAAGTCGTACTCCTACCGCGACAACGAGCATTACCGGAGAAGTTAAGATGATCGCAGTAAGAGAGAAAAGAATATCGAAAGTTCTCTTCATCAATCGGTTCACCGCAATATCCAGTGGAATGTCGCGAACGTTAATCATGGGCATACCCGCAAAGTTATCGAAATGCGGCCGTGCTGGCAAGTAATCAAAGAAATCAGGAATGATTAGTGTCCGAACTCCTGCCTTCTCACACACATTGATAATATGTGAATACTTATCGTGAGCATCCAGAGGTAATGCCAGAATGACTTCATCAACAAGATGCGTAGACAAGAACTCTTCCAGTTCGTCTATTCGGCCGAGAATAGGTTTGTATCTTTTCTGTTCACTCTCATCCCAGTGACGATAATCATCCATAAATCCAGTTACTTCGTATCCAAGTTCGGGATAATTTCTAAGGTTATCATAGAAACGTTTACCTAGTGATCCAGCACCAAGGATGAGCACAAACTGACGGTTAAATCCTTTTTTACGGAAGCGTTTCAGTTGTACTTTCACTATATAACGATAGAATAGTGTGAATGATACATTGCCAATCATATACATGGCGAGATATGCACGAGAGATGTTTACTTCCTTGAAAAAGAACATCAGACTCAGCAGCATGAAGAAGGCTATGCCATGAGATTGGAGAATTTTCCAAAGTTCGTCTACAAATCGTTTTTTCCGCTTGGCTACATAAAGAGAGGACATCAGTCCTGTGATGATGGCAAGAACTGCGTAAACCAAGCTCCACATCATATATTTCTCTATAGGTAGTGGATTTTGGTTCGTTAACAGGTCACTCTCAAATTTCAGCCACCAAGCCACCAAGAACGAAAGCTGAATCACGCCAAAATCAGCCGCAATATACAATTGGGTTAGAAATCGTTGATTACGCCGAATCATGGGTTCACCTCGGAAGATGCTTCATTCTCCGCTCTCAGGCGGGTTTCAGTCCGCACTTGACGGGAAGGAGGAGACAACTTGCTGCGTAATAAAGATAACGTAAACTTGAGTGAAATCCCCATCCACACAGCCGTATTCGTGAGTAGATTGTACTTCTTCGCGTAGTGTTTGCGGTGGAACACCCACATCGCTCTATGAAACTCATACGTTATTTTCAAAGGTTTACGACGAGCACTGCCGCCCTTGTAGTGCACAATATATGTACGCGGATAATAAAAAATTCCCCATCCCGCTTCTTTGATGCGATAACACCAGTCAATATCTTCTCCATACATAAAGAACGTCTCATCCAACCCGCCAACCTGGTCAACCGTCTCACGCCGCACTAGCATGAACGCACCAACAAGACAGTCTACCGGATATTCATCATCCGGGCTCAAATGTCCCAGTTGATATTGATTGAACTTCGGCCGATCAGGGAAAAGACGAGAAACACCGAATGCATAATAAAATGAAGCCGATAGTGTAGGAAATCCACGCTTACAAGCCTTATCCAAGGAGCCATCAGGCAGGATGACTTTGCAGCCTGAGGCCCCCATCTCGGGGTAGCGGTCCATGAATCCGACCATAATTTGCAGCGTATCCGGCTGAATAACGGTGTCAGAATTGAGTAACAGGATATAGCGTCCTTTCGCTACTCTCATGCCTTGGTTGTTGGCAACTGCGAAGCCTGTGTTGTCTTCGTTAGCTATAAGATGCACTTGAGGATATGCCTCTCGGATCGCTTGCACAGAATCATCCTGCGAGGCATTGTCCACGACGATGATCTCGTAGCTGTATGAAGTATTGGAGGCATAGACAGAGTCCAGACAATCCAGCGTCAGCTGAAGGGTGTTGTAATTGACGATGATGATGCTAGTGTCGACCTTTTGAAATGCCTCTGTTGATTGTAAACCGACCGAATGGGAAGCTTCTGATACTTGGGCCATTTGTAAAACTCCTGACTTGTGATTCTTTATATAAAAACTGGAACTTGTCCTCATACGAAATATACATGGTAAAAGCAAGCTTCAATAAACTATCAATTCTTAAGATAGACGATATCTATCCAACGAGAGTATATCATATTTTGGAGGAGGTAGCAGTTGAAAGGTATTATAGATATTTTCTATACCATGAAAAATCTCCCGCTCAACCATTAATGGGCGGGAGATTAGAGTGCTTAATTTTGTACTTCGGATATTTTTTTCAAAAAATCGCACAGTCCTTCACGCCAAGGCCTAAGATCATTAAAACCATTGGTACGGATCGACAGATGCTCCATCACCGAGTTTCGCGGGCGTGGGGCAGGGCGAGGAAACTGATCTGTAGCACATGGATCAACTTTGGCTTGAATATGGAAACCAGATAATAACTGAGCCTCCTCAAAAATTGCTTGAGTGAATTCATACCATGTACATGCCCCACTGTTGGAAGCGTGGTAGACGCCGTATTTTTCAGTACTCATTAAATCATGCAAGAAGTAGGCCAAATCAACCGTATACGTGGGTGATCCCTTCTGGTCGTGTACAACTTGAAGCTTTGGCTTCTCCTGACCAAGTTTCAATATAGTTTTCACAAAATTATTACCATAAACGCCATACACCCACGAAGTGCGGACAATAAACCATCGGGAAGATAAAGATTGCACCAACAGCTCTCCCGCACGCTTGGACTTACCGTAGACGCTCTGGGGATTCGTGTTATCATATTCTTGGTAAGGCTCTTCGGAGGTACCGTCGAATACATAATCCGTACTGATATAAATGAGCTTTGCTCCAATACGCTCAGCAGCTACCGCAATATTTCGGGTTCCTGTGGCGTTGATTAGGTAGGCTCCATCTACATCCGTCTCGGCGGCATCCACCGCAGTATAAGCCGCACAATGGATAACCACCTCTGGATGATACGTCGATATAACATCATTGCTTTGAAACTGATCCGTAATGTCCAATTGTTCGCGATCACAAGCCATGACGTCATGCCCCTCTTTTTCCAAAAGAAGCACCATATCCCGGCCCAATTGTCCGTTAGCTCCAGTCACAAGCACCTTCATGCCTTGGCGTCTCCCAAACGAGAACCGTATTGCTTCGCATAGTAATCCTGATACGCACCAGATTGAATACGCGTCCACCATTCCTTGTTATCGAGATACCACTGGATGGTTTCTTTGATTCCTGTCTCAAAGATATATTTGGGCTTCCAGCCGAGTTCAGTCATCGTTTTGGTCGGGTCAATACCATATCTGCGATCATGTCCAAGACGGTCCTGTACGTATTGGATCAGAGATTCGGGTTTACCGAGCTGCTCCAAAATCGTTTCGACAATGTGTACATTGGTTCTCTCGTTATTGCCACCAATATTGTAGACCTCACCATTGCGTCCCTTGTGGATGACCAGATCAATAGCACTGCAATGATCCTCTACATATAGCCAATCTCGAATGTTCAGCCCGTCTCCATATATAGGCAGAGCTTCATCATTCAACGCACGCGAGATCATGAGTGGAATGAGTTTTTCCGGGAACTGGAAAGGTCCGTAATTGTTAGAACAGCGTGTAATATTCACAGGAAGACCAAAGGTTTCGTGATAAGCGCGTACCAATAAATCTCCTCCAGCCTTTGAGGCAGAGTACGGGCTATTCGGCTGAAGTGGCGTCTCTTCCGTAAACAATCCCGTAGGCCCGAGAGAGCCGTACACCTCATCTGTTGAAACTTGAACAAACTTAGTAATATTGTGCTTTTTGGCAGCATCCAGTAATACCTGAGTACCGTTGACGTTCGTTCTTACAAACACATCCGGTTCCAGAATACTGCGATCCACATGAGACTCAGCTGCAAAGTTAACAACCACATCCACGCCCTGACCGATCAGGCGGTCCATCTCCTTGGCGTCAGTGATATCTGCTTTAACAAAGGTATGTCGCTTGTTGCCTTCAAGTGACTTTAAGTTCTCCAGATTGCCAGCATATGTGAGTGCATCCACGTTGATAATCTCATAGTCTGGGTACTGCTCAAGCATATACATGACAAAGTTACTTCCGATAAATCCGGCACCGCCGGTAACGAGCAGTTTCATACAGTTGAAACCTCCTAATTACTTCACTTCTAAATTGAAATTGATCTCCGCATTCTGGAGCAGAGGATGCCTTTGGTCCTTATCTGATAAGGTCGGATTCGATGTTGGCCAATCAATTCCAAGTGCCGGGTCACTCCATAATATGCCTCGATCGTTCTCTGGGGAATAGTGTTCGTCCACTTTATACAAGACTTGAGTGTTCGGCACCAGGGTACAGAAGCCATGAGCGAACCCTTTGGGTACTAGCAACTGACGGTGATTGTGCTCACTCAGGATGAAGCTCTCCCATTTTCCGAAGGTCGGCGAGCCTTGACGAATGTCCAAAATGACATCATAGATCGCTCCGGAAATGACATGGATTAGCTTGGTTTGAGCTTTAGGATTGAGTTGATAGTGCAATCCGCGCAGGACACCCGGCAGTGCTGATAAGGAGTGATTATCCTGAATAAAGTGATAGTTGAGTCCATGATGCTTCATGAGCTGGTCATTGTAACTTTCCATAAAAAAGCCCCGGTGATCTCCATGAACCATTGGTTCCAGCAGAACAGCTCCCTGTAACTTTGAGGAAGTCACTTTCATCGTTGAGATCCCCTTTATTATAGTTTTAATTTACCGAATTCATCTCCAAATTTGATTTCTTGTGAAAGCTCATTCGCCCTAGCGAGAGAAGCATGAGTTCCTGCGTCCGTCCACCAACCTTGCAAAATATCAAAGCTCAGCTCGCCTTTTTGAATATATGCATTGTTTACATCGGTTATTTCAAGTTCCCCACGTCCAGATGGTTTCAATGTCTTGATTATCTCGAAAACCTGGCTATCAAACATATATATGCCGGTAACCGCGTAGTTGCTTTTAGGCAACTGTGGCTTTTCTTCAATGGATAGTATGCGTGTTCCTTCAATTTCAGGAACTCCGAAACGTTGTGGATCCGAAACCTCCTGAATCAGGATTTTGGCTCCAGTTCCCTGTGCTCTAAAGTTATCAACAAAAGGAGTTATAGTATCCGAAAATACATTATCTCCTAAGATGACAGTCATTTGATCATTTCCTACAAAGTGTTTGGCAAGATCCAAGGCTTGAGCAATTCCGCCAGCCTCATCTTGAACTTTATATGTGAACGTAACACCCATGTCACTACCACTACCAAGAAGATTGACAACGTCCCCCATGTGCTCTTTACCTGTAACAATCAGAATATCCTCGATACCTGCCTGCTTAAGTTTGTATACGGAATGAAAAATCATAGGATACTTCCCCACTGGAAGAAGGTGTTTATTAGTGACCTTGGTCAAGGGATACAAGCGTGAGCCTGTCCCACCTGCAAGAATTATGCCTTTCATGAGTATAGCCTCCATTTATTTGCTTTTTATAATCATTTTAGACAAAATAAAAGTGATCGGAACTGTGATTATCATGGCAACCAATGGCACGATTTGAACATTAAATTGAGCGTACTCAACTAAAACATAGAGCATTAGCATGTTAACTATATATTGTACCAAATAAACAATTGGGAATTTAAGGAATTTCCGAAATGATATTTTCTCTTTAAAAACAAATACCGAATTTAGATAATAGGATAGAAAAATACCTGCAATATAAGATACGGAGTAAGATAGGGAATAATTGTAGAACAGCAGCAAAAATAAATACATCAGATATGTAGCCAGCGTATTTATTCCTCCACTGATCAAAAATTTCAAGAATTCCTTATTCAAATGTTTGGTCAATAACATAAGAAGGCCGTTCCCTGCTTTCATCTAATATCCTCCAAAGATATTCCCCAATTGTTCCTAACATAACCATAATAACACCTAACAAAAATGTGATTAGTGCAATGATCGTAGTCCATCCCTGCAACTCAATAATTCCAAATACGGTACTTACCACTACAAAAATCCCATATATAATACTAAGTACAGCAGTGAAAAATCCAATTAAAGACATAAAACGGATTGGTGCATAAGAAAAACTAACAAATGAATCGACAAATAACTTGATTTTTTTTGAAAGTGTCCATCTTGACTTCCCAAGTTTACGTTCTTGTCTGACATAAGGAATTTGAACTTGGTCATGTCCAAGCCAAAAAATCAAACTCATAATATTAGTGTTTTTTTCCCGAATTTGAAGTATTTCCTGAACCACTTGCTGGTCTATTAGTAAAAAATCGAATCCACCTTTGGGATACCCCTTCAGTGCAAGCTTCTCTAACAAGAAATAGTAGGTATTAGAGAACAACTTCTGGGAGAAGGATTCTTCACGGTCCGCTCTGGTTCCGAGTACAATCTTTTTACCTAATTTCCAATGGTCCAGCATCTCCCTGAACATTTCAGGTGGATCCTGTAAGTCAGCAGCAATGATCCCAACACAATCACCAGTTGCATACTCCAATCCGGCTTGAATTGCAGCCATGGAGCCAAAGTTCCGGCTAAGTTTGACTACCTTGATTCGTGAATCTCGATCCTTAGCTTCAAGAAGTAAATCTAAAGATTTATCTTTGGACCCATCGTCAACAAACACGAACTCAAATTCACACTCTGGCATAAGACTTTGCAGTTTCTGCAACCGTGGAACGGTATGCGGTATATTTAATTCGTTGTAGTAGATGGGCACCACAATAGAGAATTTAATTCGTTCTGTACTCATTTACGACCTCCACAACTCTCACAACCTCTTCCATATCCATGACTGGACTTATGGGCAGGCTAACCACTTCAGCATGAATTTGCTCGGAAACAGGATATACAAGATCACTCCACTCTTTGTAAGCTTCTTGCTTATGGGGTGGAATCGGATAATGAATCATCGCCTGTACGCCATTTCTGTTCATGTGCTCCATGAAATGATTCCGTTCTTTCACCCTAACAACAAATAAATGCCACACATGAGATTCTGTAGCATGCTGTACAGTAGGCAAGATCACTTCAGAATTAATAATATGGTCAGAGTAATACGCAGCAATCTCTCTTCTTCTCTCATTGTCCTGTTCAAGCCACTTTAGTTTTTCACTTAAAATCGGTGCCTGAAGTTCGTCTAATCTGCTATTGTACCCCTTGTATAAATTCTCGTATTTCTTATGAGAGCCATAATTACGAAGAGCCATTAATCGATTGTACAAACCTTCATCATTTGTAGTGATAGCCCCACCGTCTCCTAAGGCACCCAGATTTTTTCCTGGATAAAAACTGAATGCAGCCGCATCTCCCAAATTCCCCACACGTTTGCCGTCATACAATGCACCATGGGCTTGGGCACAGTCTTCTATTACTCTTAAATTATGTCGATTGGCAATCTCATTAATAGGGTTCATATCACAGGATTGTCCATATAAATGTACGACTAATATTGCTTTTGTTTTGGGAGTGATATGTGCTTCAATTTTGGCAGGATCCAGATTAAAAGTTAGCAAATCAGGCTCCACTAATACAGGAATAGCACCATTAGCAGAAATTGATAATATCGAAGCGATATAAGTATTGGAGGGCACGATCACTTCATCACCTGGGCCGATATCGTAGCCATAAATAATAAGTTCAAGCGCATCCAACCCATTAGCAACACCTACGCAATATTGAGTACCACAATATTCAGCAAATTCATTTTCGAAAGCTTTTACGTTACTACCTAAGATGTACCAACCTGAATGAAGAACTTTATGTACTCCGTCCAACAAGGCCTTCTCATGGCGTAAATTTATTTTCTTGAGATCCAAAAATGGAATCAATCTAGCTCACCTAATTTCCATGAAGTATTAATTTTCTACAATGAAGCCACGTTCAAGAGAATATTTTTTATGGCATTCTGGACATTCCAACAATTTGTTTAATTTCTCTCCACAGTTACAGATATAGCTCTTAAACACCGCTGGATTCCCATACCATAGGGTATTGTTAGGGATATCCTTGGTAACAACAGAACCAGCACCAACCATAGCATATTTACCAATAGTGTTCCCGGCTATTATAGTTGAGTTTGCTCCTATAGATGCCCATTCTTCGAGAGTGGTTTTCAGAAATTCAGACGGGTACTGTTTAGATCGCGGTCTAAGATCGTTAGTAAAGGTGACATTAGGCCCTATAAAACATTATCTTTAATTCTAATCCCGTCCCATATATAAACTCCTGACTTTACAGTGACATTATTTCCAATAGTTACGTCATTCTCAATGAAAGTGTGATCGTTGATATTACAGTTTGAGCCTATCTTCGCATTGGGCAATACATGGGCAAATGCCCATATACGAGAGTCGTCCCCGATATCCGTTGTTTCGACAATGGCTTGAGGATGCACGAAATAACTATTCACCCACCATACACCTCCATAAATTGAGTATAATCGCGGATGTAATCTTCAGGGTCGTATAAATGTGAAGCAAGAACCAAAAGTACACAATCGGGCGAAAAATCATACATTTCATGCCAATCGTTAGGCTCAAGAACAAGGAGTTTGGTAGGTGAGTCCAATGTAACGTCTGTTTTACGTTCGGTATTATCCAAAAAAACCTTGCACGTTCCAGACAGACATACCAAGGCTTGTCTAGTTTTGTGATGGGCATGGAATCCTCTTCGAACTCCTTCAGCCGTTCCATAAATATAGAAAATCCTTTTCGTCTCGAAGGGAATATTAATATTGCTTTCTATAACTGCTAAAGCCCCTCTCTCATCACCTAGCTCTTGCACCTCTATAATTTTGCTAATTTTTTTTGTGCGCTCGTTACGCATCATCATTCCCCCTCAATATTCAGAAAAAACCAAACCAATTAATTCTACCTGTAGATAATTCTAATTTAAAGGACAATAAGGAGATTGATGTAATCATAATAAATAAAATAGAAATAAGGAACAATGTAATTCTAGTTTTTGAATACTTGTTTTCCTTATACAATTCAATAATACGAACAATTCCAAACCCGACAAAAGGAAGCGCCATAAACCACAGTGGGTAACCAAAACGTGATTCAACAACTGCTGTACCAATAAATAATGCATATACTACAAAAGGTATGATAAAACCAAGTGCCATAAACTTATATTCGACTGTCTTCGCTCTGTTCTTTAAGAATACAATCATTCCGTAAAATGACACTGCCCAGAAAATATATAACAATATCGGCGCATAAACCCTACTCGCTGGATAAAAATCATGGATGTACGTATCAATATATCCCCAATCCAAGACTCCAAAAATATGAGAGAAGTACGCAAGTAAAAAGGCAGGTATGTTATGAATGACAAGATCAAATATGCTATAAGCAGGATCTATTTTGAAAGGTGTTGCATATATCAATTGTGGAACTTCATCGGGAATAACTACTGTACCGTATTTCAAATATGTTGCGGCTAATCTGCTTTGAAAATCATACAATTTATCATGTATAAGTATATTCCAATCATTATAATTTACAACGTTATTGTACAACTGTGGAAGAAATATAATTGATGATATAACCCCAGCTAAAATTCCTTTCAAGAAACTTAAATCTTTCAAGAGAAACTTCCTTAGGAAAAGTAGCACAAAAACACTAAAAACCAAAATCAAAGTAGATGGTCTAATCATTACCGCTGAAAAACTTAACATAAAGACCCCAATATAGATTTTTATACTTTCAAATCGATTAAATATAGTAATAAATATCGCTAGAGCTATGAGACAGCAAGCGGTAATATCTGTGAGAAATAATGTCGTTGATTGAATTAAATAAGGATTAAGAAAACCAAAGCAAATTATTGTGTAATACATAGCATTAATATTAGTACGTAATAACACCTGACGAGCAATATATGAAACTGTGTATATATAAAGAACATATTGCAATATACTCACAATCACTTTTGTGTAGTGCATTGCATCACCAGTAAAAATTCTTACAAAAGAAATCAATAGTGGATATAGATATGTTCTAAGGGACTCATTAAAACCGAATACACCTTTTTCCATAATTTGCTGGCTCAAGGCAATATAACCTGTCTCGTCATAATAATTGATTGTGTAATTTTGCTTCAGATAATGAAAAAATATTAGACAGGATATAAGTAACAAAAATATATATATTTTCTTGACAATGATTATCTTCAAAAAAAGTCCCCCTGCAGATGAAATTCACTTAATTATTCTTTTAAGATAATCTGGTTTTCGTTTTTCTGACTATAGTAAAGAGAAAAGCCGATCTTTTTGAAAAATTGAGAGATATCCTTGCCAGTAGGAGAATAATTATTATCCCAGCCTGTTAAATCATTACTAATTGAAATCACAAAATGCTTGGGATCTTCCCAATGTCTGAATGAGTAATTATTGGGTAAAGAAAACTCATCTCCAAATGTAAATGAGACATCGTTTGGTCCTTTGACAAGTATCGAAAGCTGGTCTTCGGGTAAATCTGCTATACCATTAGTCTGAATGACTTTATATCCCTCTTTATTTTGGAGTAATTCCCAGCCCTCGTCGCCTGTAATATCCCTTTCGGTCCCATATTGTATCTTGTTAAGCGCTTCTATATTTCTCTCGATCCATATTTCTTCGCCAGTAGATGCTTTAAGCTTATTCGAATATGACCTAAGATCGTAGAATACTAACTCTTTATTATCACTTTCAATAGGTTCTTCTATTATGTTGTCTGACAATTCCTTTTCAAGCTTGTCAACATATTCAGCCGAGTAACCATTTCTATCTATATATATCCCTGTATAACCGGAGTAAGCCATAATATCTATTGCCTTTTTCACAGGTTGTTTAACTAATTCTTTCATCCAACTATCCCCATAGCTATTTTTCATAACTCCGAAACTCCACTTCAAATCTGAAGAATGTATATAACCTTTTAGTAAATCATAGTTCCCCATGTTATGAAGAGTCTCACCTTCTGGAAAAGAAACATAAGGTAACTGAAATATCATAGATCCTTGCGGCATAGTGTTACTGATACGCTGTATAAATTCTGAATCATTGTTATAGTTAGAGGCAATCACTTCTTTAGGCGGTAAAGGATGCGTAGTTTGATCGTAGATTCCGATTAGTGATATAAGTAGAGATAAAGACACTATCCAGAGAATCCTTAATTTTCTCTTCCTTTTTTTCACCCAGCCATCCAAATTTAAAGCAAGAGCTAAAAAGGAGAACAACGCAATAAATATACTCAATCGATTATAGCTTCTTATTTGGGGCGAAACTAAAGCAGCAAAGAGAACACCAAAACCTCCAATTGTGCCCAATAAGATAGCAGTCATATTCAAAATTGATAGTGAGTTATTAATATTATCTAGTTCGTTATTGTTTTTTCTTTTAAAGATCAACAAGAATAAAAGAAATAAAAACCCTATCGATCCAATAAAGCCCAGACTAGCTGTATCATTTTCATTGACTAGGGGTGCTTTTGAGTTGTACTCATTTTTCTTTTCTTTTATCCAGTCAACATTATGGTTGGTCGTAGGTAGTAATAGTTGAGCGATTTTAAGACCATATACCTCTGCTGCTTCAAAATTTCTATCTGAACTTATTGAACTTTCATCCGATTTACTTAATTTATAAATTATAGTGGGGGATATATTACACAATAAAGTGGATGCTACTAAAAGGATTAGCACCAGAGTTTTTATTAAATTAATCATTTTCTTCTCGGTTATCAGTTGCACTAGACCAACTACAAGTAGAAAAAAGCAGGCAAAAAATGCGTAATATGCACCTGTTGACCCTATTAAAATACAAATAAGAATAGCTACCACAAACTTAAAATTAACATTAAATTGATGTTTAAGAATCCTTCTCTGTTGGGATTCATTTCTAACCAAAAGAAAATCTGGTTCTTTAACAACCCATATCATGACCATTACGATTAGTGGAACAGCATAATAGCCTAGCAAAAATAAATGACCCAGTCTGATGATGTGGTAGGGCAAAAATGCATAGAGCAAACTAAAGCTAACAGAAAACAAATAATTCACTTTAAATTGTCTAAAGACTGTAAAGGTAGTGAACATACACAATAAAAAAGTTAAAAAATAATACATATTCATGACCCATACATAATTCGGGTTAATAATAGACAAAATTTTCATTATAAGATACTGAAAATTATCCCCACCTAAAGGATAGTCATACATTTCAAGCCCAAAAGGAGCTCCTACGAATGGATTAAGATTGTACCACCCGTTCTCAATCATTCCTTTAATAAACAGACTGCTAGATATGCTATCGCCACTATAAATATAGGGTAAGTTCATATCAAAACCATTAATTCGTAACACATAGTACATTACAACTAACGTGAATATTAGACAGCTTACATATTCCAGTGGGACTCTTATTTTTTTATTCATAAAGATTTTATATATTCGTTCCAATTAATTGTCCCTCCTGATTACATCATCTTCTCCAATATACTCCCCTACTTGAACCTCAATTAAATGTAAATCTATCTTCCCTGGGTTCTCGACCGTATGCTCATCGCCCATATGAATGAAGGTTGATTCATTTCTACGAAGTAGGGACTGTTCTCCATTCACTGTAATTAAAGCCGTCCCGCTTACAACGATCCAATGTTCATTACGGTGGAAATGTTTTTGCACACTAAGCTTTTCCCCTGGCTTCACTACCACTTTTTTTATCTTATAATTCGTTGAAATATCTAATTCCGTATGGTTTCCCCACGGTCTGTAAGCAGTAACATGGTTATCACAAAGATTAGATTTTCTTCGTTTCAATTCATTAACAATTTCTTTTACTTTTTGAGAAGAGCCATGTCTGGATATCATTAATGCATCAGGCGTATCTACAATCATGAGATCTTCCACATCGATGGTTGCAATCGTCCTGTCATTTGACAGGATAAGATTACGCGAAGAATTAACACTAATATAATGATCAGCCAGAGAATTACCTGCCTCATCTTTGGGCAGTTGTTCATATAAAGCTTCGAAGCTGCCAAGATCGGACCATCCAATGTCGGACGAGACGACTTTTACGTTGGTACTGTATTCCATAACCGCATAATCGACACTGTTAGAAGGTATGGCCTCCATCTCTTCTTTGAGTACACGAATGGTGTCGTAATGGAATCTTGCATTGTTAAAAGCCAAGAGCGTTCTATCATAAATCTCATTGGCTGAGGCCTCTAATTCCTTGAGGAATACCCCTGCTTTGAATAGAAACATTCCGCTATTCCAATAAAAGTTTCCTGATTTCAAATACCTTTCAGCAGTTAATAGATCTGGTTTTTCTTTAAAGGAAACCACAATCTGACCATCCGCTTCTATGTATCCGTAACCTGTTTCAGGATAATTCGGGTTAATCCCAAATGTTACCATGTGTCCTTCAAGAGCCAGTCCTTTGGCTATTTCGAGACAACGATTATATTCTTGCTGATTTTGAACTACATGATCAGATGGTGTAATCAATACCAATTCATCTTCCTCTGCAGCAAAACAAGCCAAAGCTATAGCCGGCGCGGTATTCCGGCCGACTGGCTCCAGGATAAATTTATCTGCTTTCATCTCTAACTCATTAAGATGATCTAATGCCAGGAAATACTGTTCTTCATTAGATACAATATATGTTTGATCACAAAGGGAGGCATTTCTCTCCACGGTCATTTGAAATAAAGAGCGGTCTCCTATCATTTTATTAAATTGTTTAGGATACAAAGTTCGAGATAGCGGCCATAACCGGGTACCATTCCCTCCGCATAACACAACATTTATCATATTCGTATCTCCTAGTCTTTAAAATCGAGAGCAAGGATCTTACTAGCAGCCTCTCGCGTGAAATATTTTTCTATATATTGGACTGATGCTTGGAAATGGGCATTCCACATCGTTTCGTCTTGATACAATTGAATGACGGAATGAGCAAACTGCTGTGCATCATTGGCTATTGTCATTACTAGCTCAGACTCTTCCAATCCTTCTGAACCGATTGATGTTGTAATAACAGGCACTTGATAATAAATCGCTTCGACTACTTTTCCTTTGACGCCCGCTCCGTAACGTAGAGGCACAATGACAAGCTTGGACTGATTATAATATCTCTCCAATTCTTCATCGGATACAAACCCAGTAACGATTACATCCTCTGCGGATCTTGCTTTTAAATCATCAGGAGGATTCGAACCCACAATATAAAGCTTCACATTTGGAATGTCCCTCTTGATGGTATCGAAGATCTCATCCAAAAACCATACGATTCCATCATAGTTCGGAGCATGGTTAAAACCACCAACAAATAGCAAATCTTTTCTAGCATCAAAGCCCTCAATCTTTTTAGCGTAATTATAAGAATGTTCATACGGAAATAACGGAATATTTCTTACTGGTTTATTCGGGAACTCATTTTGAAGCAGTGATTGTTCATATGAACCTACTACATGAATAACATCAGCATCATTAAATAGGGAAAACTCTGTTTTCTTCCACTCTTCTGAGGATTTTATAAGATTTATATTTCCCGTTAATTCATAATTTCTCATTTCTCTAAGAAAATGAAGATCGTGGCCGAAATAGATGATTTTCGCTGAAGTGAATTTCTTAAACGTTTCCATGTATTTTATAGAAATATGTGGACGATTAAGATAAACATAATCAATATAGGCTCCATTATTTTTAATCCATTTGTTTATATTTTTCGCATAATAGTCTCCATATAAGACTTCTATTCCAAGTTCTTGTAAGTTCGAAGTGTAAGGCTCATGTTTAAAGAAATTATCTCCTATGAAAATCACATGGAAACCCATCGAAACAAATAACTGTAAATAGAAATACGTCGCTCTACTACCTGCATCTTTGTCATAATGCGGCACATAGTGGTCCACGACTACAATGGTTTTTCTACCTCCAGATCTGTCTCTTGCCCAAAAAATATGTTCTGCATTTGGAAAATGTTCTTGCTTCAGCACCGAATCCCATTTATGCAAAAACTTCTCTTTATTTTTGACCTGATAGCTTTTAATCCCACTGTTTGTATCTGTCCCATGAGATATTCCTTCGAAATGGACAATGACAGATTTGGGTTGGAATATAACTTTATATCCTAAATCCCTAATGGAAAACGCCAGATCTGTATCTTCAAAATAAGCGGGCACATAGCGTTCGTCAAATCCGCCCAAATCCTTCCATATATTGTGTCTAACTAAAATTGCCGCCCCTGAAATGTAGTCAACTTGCTTCACATAGTTGTATTCTGGCTTGTTTGGATCGTCCAATCTTCCGAAATTCCAACCACTCGCATCATTCCAAATAATGCCGCCTGCTTCCTGTTGTCTACCATCCGGATAAATCAACTTGGATCCTGCCATACCAATTCGGGAATCTGAGTCCATCAGTTCCACTAGTGAACTTAACCATTTAGGCTGTACATTCGTATCGTTGTTCAGGAAAAATAGATATTCTCCTTTAGCACACGCCGCTGCATTATTGCAGTTAAGTAGGAACCCACGGTTAACTCCATCTCTTACTACTCTAATGTTAGAAACATATTCATTTATCTTTACGGTATCATCATCGGACATGTCATCGGCAATGATTATTTCGTAGGTTACATCAGTGGTGTTTTCAAGAATGGACGCCAAACAAAGATACGTATATTTCCATTGATTATACACAGGAATAATAATGGACACTCTTGGATTCTCTTCAATTGGGAAGCTCAACTGTTCAAAATTCACAATGTCAGGCACTGCAACTTGAAGAGTTGGAAGTGGCGTTTCATTATGTTTCTCAATGTAGTTATTAATCCTGCCGTTAAGTCGACCCGTGTCTTCCGCTTTTAAATAATATTTAAGTTTCCGAAAATTGGCTTTGTTCAAGGCGGATAACATGATTTGAGGTCTTTTTATAGTCATTTTGGTGAGTTTTAACAACATACGACGCTTGCTGTTCATAGGAACCAGACTATCACGCAACCTATAATAACTGCTCAGAACTTTCCAACCGCTGGACTTGTAAATATTTTGGAGTGTCCTCTCTTCTTGAAGCAATAGATCGATATGCCCTTTCTGGTTCTCGATCCGAACTAAGTGTTCATTCAGCTGCTGTGAGAAATATTCGTTCTCTTTTTTCACTTTTTGAAGTTCGTTCTCGGCCTCCAGCTTTGTGCCGTAAAGTTCATCAAGTTTCTTTTGAATTGCCTCATATTCTTTATTAGAATGTTCTAACTGATCATTTAAATCTTCTTTCACATTCTTCATTTGCGCGAGCCTGATCCGGATTGATTCGAGTTGCTTATACTGTTCTCTTAAAAATTCAACTTCTTTGTCTTGAAGAGAAATATGATTATTCCGTTCTTCAACTTCATCCTGAAGAGTCATAACTCGTTCAATAAGATTTTGATATTGCCCTAACTGTACATTAATGGAGTATGCAGGTTGGGCATTCTGAGAATCATTTGAGCAAAATGCAATCATATACTTCTCATAAAATCCCTCTTTTTTCTCCTGTTCTTGCATAAAAAATTCAGTCCCTCTTGCAGTTGAAGGGTTATCGATTAGTGATACCACTTCGAAACGCTGAGAGACCATATTTACATAAATAAAATATTCTTTTAGTAGTTCAGAAAATTCTTCTTTATATAATTCTTTCACATGAAAATTGTTACTGTATCCTCTTTCATCAGAATAGTATTTCTTGTTTGGGGTAGAGATAATGAAGGTTCCATTTTCCTTCAACAACCTTTGAACCTCTTTCAAAAATGCTAACTGCATTTGTTCATCTACGTGTTCCAATGTTTCGAATGAAACAATGATGTCAAATGAGTGATCAGGAAAGGGCATATGATCTATACTCGTTACAAAGTAATCCAAATTATCCTTCACATATCTATTCTTCGCATGATTAATTGTCTCTGAATCAATGTCTATACCGATAACCTTAGCCGCGGAATTTGATAATAAAAATGAACCATAACCTTCGCCACATGCGGCATCCAGAACTGATTTATTTTCGACTAATTGATTTAGCATATTGTACCTTTGAGTATGCTCAATCTCTAACTCCTCATCTGATTCATTAGGTATAAATCGCTCCCCCGTAAAATCCAAGTTTATCCCCACTTTCTATACGATTGCTGAAAAAGAAACATCTTTCAAACACAGAATACCACTAACAGATTCATAGCCGAGAGGTAACACTTCAACGACCAAAGCATCGTGGACCCAGCTATGTTGCTTATGTTCTTGTTGCGTCCCGGAAGCAATCGCTGGCGATATTGTATAAGAACCATGATTAAGGCTTGGGAATCGGAAACCAAAGCTAAAAACGTAGCTTTCACCAGGCTGAAGTGACTCGAGTTCGTCTCCAAGGATATAATTGTTTGTTTGAACAATAATATTTCCAAGCCGATCCTTCATTGAAAAACCAACAATGGGATAATCAATAATTTCATAAATATCCAGTCTGATCAGGACTTCTACTTCTTGCTCCGCTTCTACAAGCGTGACCTTATCTTGCCCGTTGGCTTCAAACATTGATATTCCAGTGATAACTGCTTTTTCATCACCCATCATATCTAGATTACCTTGTAATGAATCTACCAAGTGTGCCTTCGAAGAACCAGTGAACTCTTCCCCGGAATCAGACAACTCACTAAGATCTAGCTTTTTGTAATTAGCGCCAATCATAAACGCTTGGTATTTTTTTGAGATGTCTCTTGGCGAACCTTCCTCCACAAGTTTCCCCTCATTGATCCATACAACTCGATCACAATACTTGTTAATTACTGACATATCGTGAGTTACAAACAAAATGGTTTTCGTTTGCTTCAGCTCATCAATTTTTCTGTAACATTTCTGCTGGAACCGTAGATCACCAACACTGAGTGCTTCGTCTACGATCAATATATCAGGGTCAACGTTTATGGCTACTGCGAAAGCAAGTCTTACAAACATACCACTGGAATATGTTTTAACTGGTTGGTATATAAATTCACCAATGTCCGCAAATTCCAAAATCTCGTCAAGCTTCAACTGCATTTCGTCCCTGGAAAAGCCCATTATCGTTCCATTTAGATATATATTCTCCAGTCCTGTAAGATCAGGATTAAAGCCTGCTCCCAGCTCTAATAACGCAGAAATACTACCTTCTACATGAAGTGAACCGGATGTTGGGGTGAGTACGCCCGTAATCATTTTAAGTAACGTAGATTTGCCAGATCCGTTTTTACCAATAATGCCGAGACATTCCCCTCTATTTACCTGAAAATCAAGATGATCTAGCGCAGTGAATTTTTTATGATATATTTTGTTTGAAAAATGTAAAGCTTCTTTCAATCGATCTACCGGCTTATTATACAGTTTATATTGTTTAGTTAGGCCTTTAGCCTCAATCACATAATTGTTCATTATATTCCACCCTTAGAGAACATCAGCAAAATGCGGTTTCAGTTTGCGATATAAGAAGTACCCCACTACAAGTGTAACAAGAGTAAACGACCAAAAATAAATTGTAAGTTTCATGTCTTGCCAGAACCACTGCCGATAAATAAATACCCTCCGGTAACCGTCTGTAATATAGTACATAGGGTTAGCCTTAAAGAGAAACATGTATTTTTCTGGGATCATTTTTAGTGGATACATAATTGGAGTTAACCAAAACCCAAATTGAACGATCAAGGCCACAATCTGTGCGGTATCCTTAAAAAAAAGAAGCACTGAGCTTGTTATCCAAGATAGACCTACAACAAGCAATACTGTAGCAATCAGATAATAGAATATTTGGAGATAGTATAGCGTGAATTCATATTTATATATTGTAAACATGAGTATAAGGAAAACTAAAAAAAACAAATGGACAAACAATGAAGAACAAATACGAATAATCGGCAGTATCTCTAATTTAAATACAACTTTCTTAACGAGAAAATTGTTGTCGGTCACGGACGTAGTTGCCGTTTGAAATGCATCTGAAAAGAAATTCCAAGGAATCATGGCACATATCAACCACAGGATAAAAGGTGCATCATCTACTGGAGTTGATCTAAACCCAACTTGAAACACAAACCAAAACAATAGGATAGTCACCAGAGGCTGGATAAACGCCCATACAGCACCGAAATAAGATCCCAGGTACCTTTTTTTGAAGTCACTTTTGGCCAAATCAAAAATTAGCCTTCTCATCTTTACAAACTCCGAATACATATGTTAAGTCCTCACTCACTTTTTATTTGAAGTGGAATAGCTGAATAATCCTATGTTAGAATATTGTCGTATCTACAAGAAAAGGAGACTCAAACCTTGTCGAATCCAGTATACGGGAAACAAAGGAAGACGTCGAGCAAAGTAAGTACTAGCTCAACTTCGCCTCTACTATGGACCCTGACCATAGGACTGATCATATTTTTACTCTGGTCCGCTTTTCAAGTTGCGCTATTCAATGGGCAATTGCTGCAATTTGAAGCTCCTATTTATTGGGCGGTTGCAATCACTACCCTCCTATTTATCATCTGGGTAGCCATTTACTTCAAACAAATCAAGTTAGAAACACAGCAAGATTGGCTCAAAGTGGCCGTGCTATTGATTCCACTTACCTATGTACTATCCCTCATCAGTGCTGCATCGGAATATTTGGCAATCAATATGATCCTCATCCAGTGCATTTATGCGATAATTTTTGTGATGACGATGTACCTGCTTCAAAACAACAAAATCAATCATATCATACAATCTTCTTTAATAGGAATTGCATATGTTATTGTGGGTTTTGGTTTGTTAAACTGGCTAGGAGCCTTCAGTTTCGCCGGCAAGCTGGTGGGGTGGTTTTCTGCAGGAGTTATTAACGGTGTATACAACCAAGCGATCTGGAATGATTCAAACGGACCACGACTTGCATCAGTGTTTCAGTATCCTAATACATACGCCGCATTCCTAATGGCATTTTTATTTATCACCATTTTTAGTATGATCCGTTCCAAAAAAGTGTACACGCAGTTTCTACATAGTTTTATGCTTGTACCTATTATTTTGTCGCTACTGTTGACACTTTCCCGGACTGGGCTTGTCATGCTTCCGATTGTGTTCGTTATACTGTTATTATTGTTAAAACCCGCTAAACAAATTCTATGGTTTATCTATAGCGGAGTAGCCGCAATCGGCACACTGGTTGTATTGAATCCAATAAATACAGCAGGACTTGAATTGCAACTACAATTTTCCGGCTCACTCGCAGCCAAGGGTTGGATTTATCTGTTAGCAGCATCCATCATTGTGGCAATAGTAAGTTGGGTTATCCAGCGTTGGATCGCACCACAACTAGAGCATGGCATTCAATCCTGGTCAGCTCGAAAAGGCTCCAGTTTATGGATTCCACTAGGATCTGTTATTCTCACAGTTGTTGTTTCCGTGCTTCTGCTCGGTACGAGTGTGAGAAACATTTTACCTGATAGCATTAGTACACGACTTGAAAATATCAATTTCCAACAACACAGTGTACTCGAGCGAATTACGTTTTATAAAGATGCTACAAAGTTATTTGCAGACTACCCAGTCATTGGTGCGGGCGGTGGCGCTTGGACCGCCTTGTATGAGAAGTACCAGAACAATCCTTATATTAGCGCCCAGGCTCACAACTTCTTCATGCAATATCTGGTTGAGGTCGGGATCATAGGCTTTGTTGTTTTTATGGCATTTATTCTCTTTGTATTCTATCAATATGTGCGTGCTTATTTAAAACGGAGTGAGGAAGAACGCGAATCGCATTTTGTGTACTTCATTCTATCGATGTCCATTCTGGTATTGAGCCTTCTCGATTTCAATATGAGTTATGTCTTTATTGGAATCTTGGTATTCCTTGGACTCGGCGGTATGGCTGCTGCCATGGACCCCAAGCCGATGCGTCGATTGAAGATGAGCGACTCCACCGCACGCGGAATCTACAGTTCGATTTCGGGAGTAGCTGTAATCGTTCTGCTCATTATGTCTATTCGTTTCCTGCAAGCGAATCAATATGCCTACGAGGCTAAGGAGGTAGCTCAAACGAGCCAAGACTTCCAGATGATCAAAGCTCCACTGGAAAAAGATCTTTCGATTCGAAGCACACATTCAGACTCCTTGCTGATGCTGGCTTCCCTGTATCAACAAGGCTATGAGCAAACAAAAGATGATCAGTTCTATACAGCCTCAGCACAGTTGCTCCAGCGTGGTCTTGAAGCAGAGCCCTTTAATAAAGGTATGGTTAAGCAACTCATAAGTTTAGACGAATTGAAGGGTGAGTTTGACCAAGCGTATGCACTCCAAAAAGAATATGCGGCCAATTATGTCTGGGATATGGCTTGGTACGAAACACTGATAAGCCGTTCATTCGATCTTGGTTATCAAGCACTTGGACAAGGCGATGCAGCTAAGAAGGAATCTTATTTCACTTCAGGTCTGGAAGCCTATCAGCATGTTGTTGATGGAGTAGAACATCTACAGACCCTCCCTGAAGGACAACTTCAAGGACAGCCGTTCGAGCTGACTCCAACAATGATTCTGAACGCGGGGAAAATAAAATACATGTTAAACGATTCTGCTGGAGCAGCTACTATCCTTAAGGGTGGGATTGCAGAGGATCTGACCGATGCTACCAACCGTGAAATTGCTCGTTGGTACCTTGCCGCTCTAACGAAGGATGGGCAACAAGATCAAGCTATATATGATAAGCTTATCGCTGTCGCACCTAACGAAGCAGACGAGATTAAACAGATAGCAGAACTGAATTTCTAATAACAAAATGCACTAGTGGTCCTCTATAATTCCACACAAAAAAGGTTTGCCTTCATCAAAGGGCAAACCTTTTTTGTGATCTAATTCATTAGGGATGTGTTAGTTCGACGCCACTATCTTCTTTAAATACGCCAACAAATCCTCCCTCAGATCCGGGCGTTGCATTGCGTAGTGAATCGATGTCTCAATAAAGCCCAACTTTTCACCAACATCATGACGTAACCCATCAAAATGATAAGCAAGAATTTGTCGCTGTTCATTCAATCGGGACAAGGCATCCGTGAGCTGGATTTCTCCCCCGACACCAGCAGATTGTTGACCCAGTATCTCAAAGATATCCGGTGTAAGAATATAACGTCCCATAATAGCAAGGTTCGAAGGGGAATCTTCGGTCTTTGGTTTCTCAATTAAGCGGCGGGCCCGAAAGACACGATCATCGGTAGGGGTCAGCAACTCTCCGTCCACTATCCCATAGCGGGATACCTCGCTCCAATCAACAGGCTGTACACCAACAATCGGAGATTGCAGTTCATCGTAGACATCGATCATCTGCTTCAGGCAGGGATGTTCCGCTTCCACAATATCATCCCCTAACAGGACGGCAAAAGGCTCGTTGCCGATAAACTTGCGGGCACACCAAATGGCGTGACCAAGTCCCTTCGGTTCCTTTTGACGGATATAATGAATATCTGCCATCTCGGAGGGTTTGCGTACTTCGTTAAGCAAGTCCCACTTCTGTTTGTCCGCCAGATTCTGCTCCAGCTCAAAAGAATAATCGAAGTGATCTTCAATGGCCCGTTTCCCTTTACCTGTCACAATAATGATATCTTCAATGCCTGAAGCTACGGCTTCTTCAATAATGTACTGAATCGTTGGCTTGTCCACGATGGGCAGCATTTCCTTAGGCATCGCCTTGGTGGCAGGCAGAAACCGGGTACCCAGCCCTGCGGCTGGAATAATCGCTTTGCGAATACGCACACGAACCCACTCCTTTTGCTAGATACATATTTTAATATATTTAATGATTCTGAGTGCTTGGATGCTTGGACTTCATTATACCATCAACAATTCGCGGATATCCTGTTCGGATAAGGTCGTCGATCCCCCGTCTCCCGGTTCGATTACTTCGGCAATCAAGTCCTTCTTCCGCTGCTGAAGTTCCAAAATCTTCTCTTCGATCGTACCTTCGGTAACCAGACGAATGACTTGCACCACTTGTTTCTGTCCCATGCGATGGGCACGGCCAATTGCCTGTTCTTCCACGGCAGGATTCCACCACAGATCATATAATATAACGGTATCTGCCCCTGTTAAGTTTAATCCGGTACCTCCAGCTTTCAGGGAGATTAAGAACAGTTCAGCTTCGCCCTCATTAAATCTGTGACACATCTCGACCCGGCTCTGAGCAGGGGTCTGACCATCGAGGTAAAATAGGTTTCTTCCCTGTGCCGCAAGGGTCTGACGAATCAGGTTCAACATGCTCGCAAATTGGGAGAAGATGAGAATTCGTTTCCCTGAAGCCAAACAATCCTCGACCGTTTCTAGCAACTGTTCCATTTTCCCGGAATCGCCTTGATATCCTTCAACAAAGAGGGCCGGGTGACAACACAACTGACGCAAGCGCGTGATACCAGCCAGAATTTTGATACGATTCTTCTGGAATCCGTTATCCTCCATGTCCTTCGCTGCTTCATCCTGAAGCTGGGAAAGGTATGCGGCATACAATTTCTTCTGTTCAACCGTAAGCTCTGACCGCTGTACCGTTTCAATTCGATCAGGCAATTCTTCCAACACATCCTTCTTCAAACGGCGCAGAATAAACGGACGTACCATCCGCGAGATCCGTTCCGGAGGAAGGTCGCGGAATCTTCTGTAACTTGGAAATAACCCAGGGAATACCGCTTCAAAAATGGACCACAATTCATCCAGCGAGTTCTCCACAGGTGTACCTGTGAGTGCAAAACGGCGCGGGGCCTGAATTTGTTTCACTGCCTGCGCTGTCTGGGAAGAAGCATTTTTGATTGCCTGAGCTTCATCCAAAATGAGCGTATGGAAGGTTCGGCCGAGATAGGTGTCCAAATCCCGTCGCAAGAGAGGATACGACGTCACAATTACATCTGCCTCATCCATGCCTGAAAGCATGCTGGCTCGTTCTTCTTTCTGACCTGCGGCAATCAGTACGTTCAGATGCGGGGCGAACCGCGCAAACTCATTGGCCCAGTTATAGGTTAGCGAGGCAGGCGCCACGACAAGTACCGGAGGGTGAATGACCCTCGTTCGGATCGTCAGTCCATCCTGCTGCATCGTGGACCATAGGCCATCCCTATTCTCTGAGGCCATCTTTTCCAATGGGAGACCAGTTTCGGGGTCGATGTCGGAAGTCGTTAACGTTTCACCGCCCCGTAATGATCCGCTCTCCTGGTATTTATCAACGCCCGTATTGTCCATATTGTAGTCGGGCTTCTCCTGAAGAACCGCTGTGATATACGCGATGCTTTGCAACGTTTTACCAAGTCCCATATCATCCGCCAGAATGCCGCCAAAACGATAATAAGCGAGGGTACGCAGCCACTGGTATCCGCTGTTCTGATAATCCCGTAGGATGGGGGTCAGTGATCCCGGCAATGCAAAATCCATCCGTTCGGGATCTCTGAGATCATCGAGGAAACGTTTCAGAGAACCTCCCCACTTCACATGACCGGAGACTTCATCCCTGCCCGGCAATTGTAACGCCCGAACAGCTGGCAGCCGGATATGGCTGCTCTTGATGTCATCTGCTCCCAGCCCAAGTGAATCGGCCATGTAAGCGAAGCTATCTGCACCTTCATTTTCAAGCGAGAGAAAGACACCGCTCTTGAGACGGAAATACGGTTTCTTTTCCACAATGCGACGCATGAGTTCCTGAAGCTCCTGCTCGTCCACACCTTCCATCTCAAATGAAATCTCCAGCCAGTCCAATCCTCTTCCCAAATCTGCTCGTACTTTCGGCGGTGTGGGATAGGATTGCACCATCGCCTTCACGGCGTTTGGCATATAGACTTCTACCTGTTTCTCAAGCTCAGGCAACAGATGATACATGACATCATAGATGGCATCTTCCCGTTCACTCGCCCAGACACTACCATCACGTTCCAGGAAAGAACGATCGAGCCGTTCAATCAGATTCCGCTCTTTGTATCGATCACGCACCAAAATAACCTTTTTCTCTTCTTCATCTATTAAATACTCTGCAAGCGGATTAATAACCATGACCTCATAGTCGAATTCCAGACGCGCTGTAATACGCTCACGATAGAAGTCGATGTACAACTTGGGTGAGAGTTCCGGTTCCGCGATCTGTTCACGTACCTGTGAATCAATGGACAGATGTCCAAGCGTACGCAGTTCTGGCACGACATGCTGCACGAATTCATCCACCTGCTGGGTCGAAATATCGATGCTTTCCTTGATTCCATATGAAGTGAGAGCCCCACTCAAGTCCTCCAGACTTCGCATCTGCATCGGCTCCAACATATGCAACTGTCCTTCCACCACGGCGGCATCATAAGCAGGAAGAAGAATCAGCTCACGCAGTCCCGAAATTTCAAGCTGATATCCTTCATTCGCTCCCTGGGCGATCCGGTAAAATAAAGGAAGTACCCCCTCACCCAGTGTGAGTGGTCCATTGGCAAATCCCGTGCCCTCCATCCGGCTGTCAGCCTGTAGTAGCAATTCCAGCAATGGCTTCCATACGAGCGGAGCGATCAATATATCCCGTCCGTCCGAAGCTCCCAGATAACCGGAGATGGATTGGCGATAGGCCTCCTCACTCTGTCTCATTCGAATAAGCATCGAGAGAATGGCCTGATCCTGCGGAGCGAACACATGCATCAATGGATCATAGTGAAACAGCTTGGTAAATGACATGGGCTCGCCCTTTTCGATGCAGTTCAGGAATTGTTTCACTTTCTGCACCACATACAGACGTTTGTTACCCACTTTCAGTTCAAGGGCAAGTTTCCCACCACCCTTGTGAACCTGTGTCAGCTTACATATAAACTGAACCTGCAATTCTTCCCGCAGGGAGGAACGGCTGACAGGGGCAGTGTATTTACGATCATTTCCATGCAGCGGTCTCCGATCCTTGGCAAACATGGACAGAATCTGATCCGCCGTACGGTAAGAAGGTTTATCTGCCGAGCGGCCCCACCCCGAAGCTGAGCTTGGCCGACCTGCTTGGGCAAAGTGAACGGGCGGACGCTCTGGGGCATCATTCAGTTGCTTTCGTTGTGAAGGGGACTGCGGTCGCTCCCACATGCTCTCTTCGACCAACGTCCCAACCCTGGACTTGGAACCTGAACTGGAACTGGTATTGGCTCCTTGGCCTGGAGCAGGTTGAGGAGGCTTCCCCGAAGCAATCGTGGCATTACGCTCCTGCTGCTCACCCCATTCGTGAATAGCCAACAGGACAGCAGCGACATGTTTGCAATAGTCATAATGCCTACCGTCACCCGGACAACTGCAGCCTGCCACAACCTCACCCGTTCCATCTATATCCACGGTCACCTGATAACGCTCCGATCCACGTACCTGAGCTTCATAATGAAGCTGATCCTCACCGACCACCAGATTGGTCACCCTGCCAGATTGGTTATAGTCTTCTCCGCGCTTGAATGCCGTGACCCCGCACAGCAATTTGATATCCATAATTGTGAATGGCGCCACGCTTCTTCGCCTCCTGTATCATGATGTAAAAAAACCCCAAGAGCTCCTTGAAGCAGAGTTTGGGGTTCCTTCATGCTTGTAACTGTTGTTGTACCATAAAACTGTTTATTTCACCAATTGACCACGTGTAACGCCCAGTTGGTTCGTTGCTTTAAGTGTTTTCCACACTTGTGTACCACTGATCTCGCCGCGCAGTGCACGGTTATACAGATCAATTACTTCACGTACCTGCTCAGGTGTCTCTTCCAGGAACTCCACACGGTAACGGGATACACCCAGATCCATAAAGTTGGTCAGATACTCGGCACCTGACTGTTCCACTGCGTTGTATACCGTATTACGGCAACCTTCATCCACACGTACCGGGTGGGACATACCGATCCGGTCTTGCAGGGATGCACGCTGTTCCTCACAAGGACGGCCACAGTTCGTAAAGTCCGTTCCTTCACTCATAAACGTACAATACACACAGTGCTCGGTGTGGAACATCGGCAGATGCTGATGGATAACCACTTCGGTCTGACTTGTACGGGAGTGACCCAGCAAATCAACCATTTGTTGAATGTTCAGGTCATAGGATGGCGTAATCCAGTCACATCCGGCTTCCAGGAACAATTCTACTGCTTTGTGATTGGCGATGTTCAATGAGAAGTCGCCGATCAATTCCGGGTGCTTCGCATCCGGGTTTTCCATCCGGTGACGCAGGTAGAAGTACAGTGCGCCTGTATTACGTACCAATACCGCATCCGGCTTCAGACGCAAGATGTTGTTGTGATATCCGTTCTCCCCAGGCATGTGAATACGCGGTGTTGCCAGCGCGATCTTGCGACCAGCGGCATGCGCAGCTTCTACGGCTGCCGGGAACTGTTTGATAAACTCGAAGTCGGCATAGATCATACCTATTCCTGCTCCAATCGCTGCCTCCACTTGTGGCAGGCTACGGCAGAGTGCGGTCAGTTCTGCTTGACCACGAGCGACTGGTGATGCCGGTTTAACCGAATCGCCGTACACATCTACCGCGCGTTTCACGTAGACGGGCGGTTTAGGACGCTCACCCGCGAGTTGTTCTACCGCCTGACGACGAATGTTATTCAACTCACGCATCGGGATGATAACGTCACCGTGCAGATTGACGTCCATTCCTTCCAACTGGAACACAGTGCCTCCCAGACGACCGAACTGCTCTTCGAGCAATTCATGTGTCATTGGACGCTTCTGGGCGATGTCCAGTTCCATCTCGGAATCAATACGGACGGTCGTGCCTTTCTGCACGTCTGTCCACCATGTGCTAAGCGGCTGCCCCGGGCTGCCGATGACCTTCACCTTCACTGGGAATACACGGTACGGCTTCTCGGTCTCGAAGCTTTGACGCAGACGTTTGTCCAGCGCCGGGTCATTCGTTTTCCACACTTTGTCGCCAACTTTCACGCGTCGCAGATCCACGTCACTGCGGCCTGGCACGACATCAACGATCCAACCCTCTTCGGCTTCGCCTTCGAGTTTTACACCTTTGCGACGTACATCGTATACACGTCCGCCCTCTTCCTTCTGAGTCGGGTCTCCGGCGTCAAATACGATCCCATCTCCACGTTTCACGGGTGCATCCAGCTTGAGGACCACACCATCGCGCAACACTTGATCCACACGACCGAGGTAGACACCACGGCTTTTCGGGAACGTTCCATCCACCAGTTCTTTGTTGTTTGTACCGCTGAGGAAACCATGCGTGAATCCACGGGAGAAGCTTTGCTGCAATTCGCGAACTTCTTCCTTGCTTGGCGGTGTGTTATCTCCATCAAAATAACGGTCAATCGCTTTACGATATTTGCTTACTACGTTTGCTACGTATTCCGGCGTTTTGAGACGTCCTTCAATTTTGAAAGAAGTTACTCCTGCTTCGATCAGTTCTGGCATCAGGTCAATCGCTGCCAGATCTTTCGGAGACAACAGATAGGCTACATCACCCATCGGTTTGTGTACCCCATCCACCATCAGGTCATATGGAAGACGACAAGCTTGTGCGCACTCCCCACGGTTCGCCGAACGTCCTCCCCACATTTCGGAAGTAAGACACTGCCCCGAGTAGGATACACACAGCGCACCATGAACAAATACTTCCATTGGAAGTTTTGCCTGCTCACCGATCTTCTGGATCTGCTTCAGGTTGTTCTCCCGTCCCAGAACGACACGTTCCATATCAAACGGCTTCGTAAACTCGACCGCTTCCGGAGACGTAATTGTCATCTGTGTTGAACCGTGAATCGGGAAATCCGGTGATATCTCGCGGATCATCTTCACCAAACCCAAATCCTGAACAATTACAGCGTCCACACCTGCATCGACACAAGCGTCAATCAGTTCTTTGGCATCCGTCAATTCATTTTCAAAAATCAATATATTAAAGGTCAAAAAACCTTTTACGCCATAACTGTGCAAAAACGCCATTATCTCCGGCAGCTCGTCCATACGGAAATTGTTCGCCCGTGCCCGTGCATTAAACTTTTCGACTCCGAAGAAAATTGCATCTGCGCCATTAGCTACCGCCGAACGCATACAATCCCAGTCACCAGCCGGTGCCAGAAGTTCAACGTCTTCTCTTCGTATTGTTGCTGTTTTCATGTAGATCCTCCCCATAACCGGCTATCCGCCGGATTTCATCCCTATATCCTTAAACGCCTGAACATACCAAGCCTAAGACTGCACCTTATCGGGTACACCTGCATTGTCACGGTATTACAATATCTATCTATTATGACTGTATTGCCTGAACTCCAAGCTTACAGTCATTCCTATTCATCAGAACAGCAGTCATAACTCCTGAACTAGTATAGTGTACCACTTCTGCACCGACTCTTCTACGTTTTCCTGAAAAAACCGTTTACCATTTTCATTTCCAGTACAACGAAAAAAACCGAAAGGTCTTTTGACCCTCCGGCTCCACTAATATTATTTAATAAAAGTAAATGAGTTCACTGCTTTTTCCAAGGCTGCCGCCTGAACTTCTGTCTTGTTGGCATCATTCAGCCCACTTGTGATCGTATAGGTTGTTCCGTCCTTTTCAAACACGATCTGACGACCCGCATATGGCACGCCTTTGTCCAGCTCATGATACGTAAAGGAAAATGCAGGCACACCCGCAAACGTCAGCTCTTCACTGCCAAGCAACTTGAAGTTCTTACGGGTTTTGGTGGCTTCGGCATAGGCTTCTCTCAATTGGCTGACCGTCATCTCGATCGACTTGTCTTCGCTCGCCGCAATGGAGAACTCTCCGCCAGTAAAGGTGTACACCACAGGTGAATATTCGAATCGATCACTATATGGCGTCCAGTAACGCGGAATATCTACACTGTATTTATAACGTTTGGACGTACGTGTAAGTGTCTTCGTTTTGTCTGTCAAATAAGGATCTTCATCCAGCTGACCGAAATTATCGGCAACCGTATCAAAATCAATCTCCACACTCTTCATAATCCGTTCGAACCATGCCCGATCTGCAACCTGCTCCTCAGGGAACGTATACTCTGCATAATACCGATACCCATTCTTCTGCAAAAGAACATCAAACTCGGTCTGCCAGCCCCCGCCAAAGTTATAACGGAATTCATTCACCTCGGCAGTCTCTCCCGAGATATCCATCGTGTATGAGCCAATTGGCTTGTAACTCTCTGGTGTAAATGTCTCACGCATCCACTTATCCAGTTGGCCGCTCCAGTCTTTTACCGTTGTACCTGCCTTCGCCGAAGTGACACGCCATTGCAGATACGCACCATCCTTGGCTTCATAGATCATCTGATTGTTATCCATCGACCAGCCGGCAGGTATCTTCAATTCAATACCATAGTCATCGTTCCATGCGGAGCGCATGCCGTTATCTACGGTGGACAGATCCTTGATCGTTCGATCCGATTCCGCATAGGTTGGCTGGAATGAATTGAGCAGCGCTGCACGTTTGCCCAGATCTTTATAATTCAGGGCTTCATAATCCGCCAGGTACACATCATATTGACGACCTTCGCTCAGATACTGACGCATCTCCCATAACATGCCGTCTACATCTTTCACGATAATCCGTGCATAAGGCGTTTTGCCTTTCGACACCGCTTCACGATCCAGCACCGTATCTCCCGATTGTTTGGCCTCCTGGACAAGTTGCTGCAACAAATCATCCGCATCCAGAGCCACATCCTGATCGCTGACATACACTTCAAGATAATAACTGTTGTCCGCAGCGCCAAAAGTCATCATGCGCTCCTGCTCACCGGTCTGGAAAACCATAAGGTCTGCCGGGTAGTTAATGGACCAACCGTAAAAACTGTTGCCGATTCTGGTTTTGCCTTCATCCGGATGAATGCCATCCTCATCATCCACCGAATCATCGGTTTGCAACAGACGAATGACCATTTCTCCGGAGCTGGTTGGAGCTAGCGTCGCCCCAATACCGGCAGCAACCGGACGAAGTGGAACCATAAGTACGCCATTCACCATCTTGGGAGCGATACCCATCTCATGTTTTACACCATCCACCCAGGCAATTGAACTGCCAATCGTTAGAGTCACAGTGTGCGGGCCTTCCTTGATTTTGACAACATCATTTTTCTCCAGCCGGATTTCACTGCCAAATGCTTTCTTGAATACACCGACAGGTACCATCGTTACACCCTTGAACTTGTAAGGTTTGGCTATGGCCTGCTTATCGCCGTTAATGTAGGCGCTCGTGCTACCCGCTTTGACACGCAGTTCACTTGTCGTCAGATCAGATGCCCATACAGGCAGTGCCGCGCCAATGGTCAGCATCCCGGTTAATACACCTGTGCTTAGCACACGTATCCATGACTTTTTCATTCCGTTCTTTCGTCCTCTCTCCATCCGGGCTGATCGCCGGGCTTTATTGTTCTTCATCTGCAAGGAACGCCTCATCTTCCTCGTCTACGATGTCTGCGCGATCAGCAAGCACCAACGTACGGGTGACGATATCGCCATCCGATTGCATCAACAGCTTTACCTTTTGCCCAGGCAGATACTTTTTGAGCAACTCATTGATATCCACTACTGAAGAGACACGTGTGCCCGCGACACTGTAAAGGACATCGCCCTCTTTGATTTTGGCTTTCTTGGCTTCTGGAGACAATACGCCCGTAATCGTTAATGGATCATCTGTAGGCAGGCCCACAATCGCAGACCAACTTTCCTCCAGCTGCAGCCCCAGACTTGCACGTTTTATTTTGCCATATTTAAAAAACTGATCGATGATATATTGAACGGTATCCACGGGAATCGAAAACCCCAAACTCTCTACGCCGACCGCAGAAAATTTCATCGAGTTGATACCAACCACTTCACCCTTCAGGTTAACCAGCGGTCCTCCGCTATTTCCAGGGTTAATGGCCGTGTCGGTCTGAATCAACCGGTAGGTCGCCTCAACACCACGATTCAAGCCGCTAATTACCCCTACCGTTGCCGAGTTGCGCAAAGAAAAGGAAATCGGCGTACCCAAGGCAATCACTGTTTCTCCAACAGTGGTTTGTGAAGCTTTGGCAAAGCTCGCCGGTTTGAGTGATTTGGCATTGATTTTGATTAGCGCCAGATCACTGAGTGCATCACTGTATATTTTCGTAATTTTGTATGTATTGCCATCCGTCGTTACGACAACCGGATTCGTTAATCCGTCGACCACATGTGCATTCGTTACAATCCATCCATTGGACCGGATAATGACACCTGTACCATGTGCAAGATTATAACGGTCGTCTGATGTTGCACCGTCCTGCACTTCGGTAGATTTCCCAATAATGCCTACGACCGAAGGAGATACCTTTTCGATCACTTTGGGAATGGCTTCACTTCCCTTGTACGTGTACGTTCCTGATTTGGCATCATATTGTCCACTTCCACCAACTGCCTTGAGCAGATCCTTGGTGTTCACATAGACTTGACCGTCTACCACTTTCGCTTGCATCGCCGCTTTGGATTCAGCTGCACCGGCCGTTGCCGCTACACTAATCGAGAGTACAGCAGCCATCAGTATGGCTATCCCCTTTTTACCCAACACGCTCATATTCTCACCTGACCCTCTCTATACATCCTTCTTGCGCGACTCGACATCGGATTCATCGCTGAATCTATTCTCTTTTTCTCTCATCTGCAATTCCGGTATCCCTCAATGTATCATACAGAATCTGGATATACAATTGTTTTAAGTCCTATTTTAGTAGAGAAGATAGAATCTTGTTCAATCGCTCCATATAAACGAAAAAAAACACCCTCCATGTCTCTCGTGGAAAGTGTTCATCTGTAACTCTTTTGGCTTAAATCCCATTCACTTCATTGGCATTCCTACTGAGCAAACCAACCCGTTATCATCGCATAGTCTGTCATCAGAAATACCAGTAGGCTGACTACTGCAAATCCGATCGCAAACAGATTTTTCTTCGGTGCCCGAAGAAGCCGAACAACTCCGATGAAAATCAGGATCGTAAATAAGATGACAAAAATATCAAATGCATTAAAATTCGATGTACTCGCCGTGGCAGCTTCTGCAAACAGCATGGATAGACAGACCTCCTTACCATAGTTGAACAGCTAACGCATACCCTAATATCTTCCTCTATGTTATCTGTACCCTGCTTGTAATGCAAGCCCTATCATCCATAAAAATGAAAAAAAGCCAATTTGGCCGAATATTCCTGTAATGCTCGTCGCAATGCATATGTAAACACTTTCACGAAATAACCTTAGTCCGAGGGAACACTGTGCATAATTCATAATGAAAAGCCCTTCTTCTCGGAAGCAGAGCACATCAGATCGTAATCCAACGTCTTTACCTTTTCGAAAAGAAGGGCCAATACTGCCACTTCATATTGATATAACTACTGGTTAGAAGACCTTAGTCTACTAATTGCAGTGCCTTGCTCCGCTCGGTATCCCGCTCCAGAACCGGTTTCAAGTACTTGCCAGTATAGGAAGCTTCCACTTTGATGATATCCTCAGGTGTTCCAGTTGCAACAATGGTACCTCCACCGCTACCACCTTCTGGACCCAGATCAACAACATAGTCTGCCGTTTTGATCACATCCAGGTTATGCTCAATCACCAGCACTGATTCCCCGGAATCAACCAGACGGTGTAATACGTTCAGCAAACGGTCGATATCATCGACATGCAAACCGGTAGTCGGCTCATCGAGGATGTAGATGGTTTTCCCTGTACTGCGGCGATACAGCTCGGAAGCGAGCTTCACACGCTGGGCTTCACCACCAGACAATGTGGTTGCAGGTTGTCCCAGATTGATATAACCCAATCCCACATCCATCAGCGTCTGCATTTTGCGATGGATCTTCGGAATGTTCTCGAAGAATTGGGTTGCATCTTCAACCGTCATTTCCAGCACATCGGAAATATTTCTGTTTTTATATTTCACTTCAAGTGTTTCCCGGTTGTATCGTTTGCCTTTGCAGACTTCACAAGGGACATAAACGTCCGGCAAGAAGTGCATCTCGATTTTGATAATACCGTCTCCACGGCAGGCTTCACAACGTCCACCTTTGATATTAAAGCTGAATCGGCCTTTCTTGTATCCACGTACCTTGGCTTCGTTCGTCTGAGCAAACAGATCCCGGATATCATCAAAGACACCTGTATACGTAGCCGGGTTGGAACGTGGTGTCCGCCCGATTGGTGACTGGTCAATATCGATAACTTTATCGATATGCTCCAGACCACGAATCTCTTTATGTTGACCCGGGCGCACCCGAGCACGGTTCAGATCACGTGCCAGCGTTTTGTAGAGGATCTCATTGATCAATGTGGATTTACCTGAGCCAGACACACCCGTTACCGCAGTAAATACACCTACAGGAATCTTCACATTCAGATTCTTCAGGTTATTTTCTTTGGCTCCGCGTACTTCCAGCCAGCGGTCTCCTACACTTCTACGTTCTGCACGAATAGGAATGAATTTGCGACCACTCAGATATTGACCGGTTAATGAGTTCTCATCGTTCATGATCTCCTCCGGTGTACCCTGTGACATAATGGTACCTCCGTGGATACCTGCACCCGGGCCAATATCAATAATATAGTCGGCAGCCATCATCGTGTCCTCATCATGTTCAACCACGATCAATGTGTTACCAATATCCCGCATATGCGCAAGGGTTGAAATCAGACGGTCATTATCCCGTTGATGCAAGCCAATACTTGGCTCATCGAGAATATACAGCACACCCATCAGGCTGGAACCAATCTGTGTGGCCAGTCTGATTCGCTGAGCTTCCCCACCGGACAATGTTCCGGCAGCACGACTCAGTGTAAGATAATCCAGACCAACATTCACCAGGAAGCCGAGACGACTGTTGATTTCTTTCAGAATAAGCTTGGCAATCGTCTGCTCTTTCTCCGACAATTCCAATGAATCGAAGAATCGGCCAGCTTCACCAATGGACAAACTAGTCACATACGCCATGTTGTGATCATTAATCGTAACTGCGAGACTTTCCCGTTTCAGACGCTGACCTTTACATGTACCACAAGGCTTCGCACTCATGTAACCCTCAATAAACTCACGGATGCCTTCAGATGCTGTATCCCGGTAACGACGCTCCAGATTATTCACAATACCTTCAAAGGTAACCAGTGCTTCCTTCCGTTGTCCAAAATCATTCTCATACCGGAAACGGATTTTCTCCGTACCTGTACCCTGTAACAACTTGTTCATCTGCTCAGCTGGCAGATCTTCGACAGGTACATTTTGCGGAATGTTGAAGTGCTCACATACTGACTTCAGGAACTGAGGATAATAGGTGGATGTGCCACCTGTCCAAGCATCAAAAGCTCCATCTTCGATGGTCTTAGTCCGATCCGGTACGAGAAGATCAGGGTCAACAATCATTTTGACACCCAACCCATCACAATCCGGGCAAGCCCCGAAAGGGCTGTTAAATGAGAACATCCGTGGTGCCAGCTCTTCAATACTGAATCCGCACACCGGGCAGGCAAAGTTGGAACTAAAGCGCAGCTCTTCTTCGCCCATAATGTCCACCAGGAGTTGTCCACCGGACAAATTAAGTGCCGTTTCAATGGAGTCCGCCAGACGCGCCTGTACATCATCCTTAACAACGATCCGGTCAACGACCACTTCAATCGTATGCTTTTTATTTTTCTCCAATTGAATATCTTCTGAGAGGTCACGCAGTTCCCCGTTCACCCGTACACGGACAAAGCCCTGCTTGGACACATCGGCAAATACACTTTTGTGCTCACCCTTACGACCAGAGATAATGGGTGCCAATATTTGTAGCCGGGTACGCTCCGGGTATTGCATAATGCGGTCAACCATTTGTTCTACGGTTTGGGAACTGATCTCTACGCCGTGGTCTGGGCAATGCGGATGACCCACACGTGCAAATAATAGACGCAGGTAATCATAAATTTCGGTCACGGTTCCTACTGTGGAACGCGGGTTACGGCTTGTTGTTTTCTGATCTATTGAAATGGCAGGAGATAATCCTTCGATGGAATCCACATCCGGTTTCTCCATCTGTCCCAGAAACTGCCGTGCGTAAGCTGACAATGATTCTACATAACGCCGCTGTCCTTCGGCATAGATGGTGTCAAAAGCCAGCGAGGACTTGCCTGAGCCACTCAGGCCGGTCAATACAACAAAGCGGTCACGCGGGATGGTAATGTCGATATTTTTCAGGTTATGCGCTCGTGCGCCTTTAATGACAATGTTATCGCTCGCCAATAGTATTCATCCTCTCAAATTTACTAATCCAACCTTTTAAAAGGCTTTTCGATCCCTCCCAAACCCTCCCTTCCAAGGGAGGGCCCCAGAGGGCGCAGCCCTCTGGACACCCGAAACAAGCGGTGCAACCGTGAGGGGTCGGGTCTTGCTATGTGAAGGGTTGTCGTGTGCCCGCGGCTCCGTATAAGGTTCCGGCTCATTGCCGGAACCTTATACGGCCGCTCTACTGCGAGGGTGCGCTCTCGGCTTCGCCACGTTCGCGACAGGGTCGCCATTGCCTTTGGCTCGGCTCCGAGGTCAACACTGGGGCACTCTCGACTCCCAATTGCTTTCCTATAAACCTTTTAACCAATTTCAACATTTCTATCAGTATAGACCTGAATTCAAGATTTCAACATCTCTTATTATCGGTAGATATCAACGATTTCCTTACTCAACAAGAGAACGGCCAATTGGCCGTTCTCTTGTTACAGATCCATCTTTACCGGAGCATATGAATGAGCTGTATCTTATTCAGCGCGAAGTTCCAGCAACGCATCGCGAAGCTCGGCAGCACGCTCAAACTGCAGGTTTTTGGCTGCATCTTTCATCTCTACCTCTAGGCGCTGAATAAGCGCCTGGCGATCTTTCTTCGACATCTTCTCGGCTGCGCCTGTGAGATAGTCTTTCTTGGATTCGGCAACTTTGGTTGCCTCTATTACATCACGCACTTTTTTACGAATCGTCTGTGGTGTAATTCCATGTTTCTCGTTGTACTCGATCTGGATTGCACGACGACGCTCTGTTTCCTTTATTGCTTTATCCATCGAATCCGTTACTTTGTCACCGTATAGAATAACACGACCCTCGCTGTTCCGTGCCGCACGACCAATCGTTTGGATCAGTGAGCGTTCGGAACGCAGGAATCCTTCCTTATCAGCATCCAATATAGCGACGAGGGATACTTCGGGCAGATCGAGACCTTCCCGGAGCAAGTTGATTCCGATTAGGACATGGAAAACACCCAATCTTAAATCACGTAAAATCGCCATCCGTTCCAACGTCTTGATCTCAGAGTGCAGATAACGAACTTTGATTCCAACTTCCTTCAGATAATCCGTCAGGTCCTCGGACATCTTCTTCGTTAATGTTGTAATCAACACACGCTCGTCTTTGGCAATCCGGTCGTTAATCTCACCAATCAAGTCATCGATCTGCCCCTTTGTTGGACGCAGTTCAATGATTGGATCAAGCAGTCCGGTTGGACGGATAATCTGTTGCACCATCGTATCGGTATGCTCGATCTCATACGGGCCTGGTGTAGCCGATACATAGATGATCTGATCCATCTTGCCTTCGAACTCATCGAATTTGAGTGGACGATTATCCAGCGCTGACGGCAGACGGAAACCATGCTCAACCAATACCGTCTTCCGCGCCTGGTCACCATTGTACATCGCACGGATCTGTGGCAGAGTCACGTGAGACTCATCGACCACGATCAACATGTCATCCGGGAAGTAATCCATCAGTGTGTATGGGGTATCGCCGCGTTCGCGGAAAGTCAGCGGACCGGAATAGTTCTCAATCCCCGAACAGAATCCAACTTCCTTCATCATCTCGATATCATACCGTGTGCGCTGCTCCAGTCGCTGAGCCTCCAGCAGTTTCCCCTGTTCACGCAACACTTCAAGACGCTCCTCCAGTTCACGCTCAATGTTCACCAGCGCAACCTTCATTGTCTCTTCTTGCGTTACGAAGTGAGACGCCGGGAAGATGGCAATATGTTCACGTTCACCAATCAGTTCTCCGGTTAACACATCAATCTCCGTAATTTTCTCGATCTCATCACCAAACAATTCAACCCGAATTGCATGTTCACCCTTGGAAGCAGGGAAAATCTCAACAACATCCCCACGAACACGGAATGTACCCCGCACAAAGTTAATATCGTTCCGCTGATACTGGATCTCTACCAGTCGGGATAAAATCTGATTACGTGGTTTCTCCATACCTACCCGAAGTGACAGCAACATGCTTGAATACGAGTGCGGTGAACCCAAACCATAAATGCAGGAAACACTCGCTACAATGATGACGTCCCTGCGCTCAAACAACGAACTTGTCGCTGCGTGCCGCAGTTTGTCGATCTCTTCATTAATACTTGAATCCTTCTCGATATACGTATCGGAGGACGGGATATATGCTTCTGGCTGAAAATAATCGTAATAACTGACGAAATACTCAACCATGTTATTAGGAAAAAAATCTTTGAACTCACTTGCAAGCTGCGCTGCCAACGTTTTATTGTGTGCAATAATCAGCGTCGGACGTTGCAGTTGGGCTATCGTCTGGGCTATCGTAAACGTCTTACCCGTACCCGTTGCACCCAGCAGTGTCTGGTATCTCTTCCCCTCCTGAACACCCTTCACCAATTCTATAATGGCTGCAGGCTGATCACCTTGGGGAGAAAACTCTGACTCGATTTCGAACGTTTTGTCGCTCATTATAATATCGCTCATTGCCGTATCTCACCCTATCGTCTAAAATAATAGTCACTATATATTGTCGAAGTTCCCCGAATTTTCATATGGGAAAACTTATAGTAATAGGAATATTTGTTCCCGTTTAATTATACCTCGTTCGTTTTAGTGATGCAAACGTGAAATGAAGATAGGAGTGGGTTAATTTATGGATATTGCGACACTTATCGGTATTATTGCCGGAATTGCCGCAGTCATTAGCGGTTTTTTGTGGGAAGGCGGCCAATTGTCTGGTCTCCTGCAAAAAACGGCTGCTTTAATTGTATTCGGTGGAACGATTGCTGCTGTGGTTGCCAGTTTCCCGGCGCATCGCCTTCGTACGATTCCAGCTGCCCTGCGTATGGCTTTTGGACGTAACAATAATGATTCAGGCTTGTGGGTTGAAGAACTGGTGGAGATGTCTTCAATCGCACGCCGCTCAGGTGTACTTGCATTGGAACGCAAGGTTATGGATCATCCGCATCCATTTTTGCAAGACGGTATTCAGATGGTTGTTGATGGTACCGATCAGGATGTGGTTCGCCAGATCCTGGAGATGGAGATCGATTCTATTGAACAAAAACATGAGGGTTACGCCAAAATATTCGAATCTGCTGGTGGTTACGCCCCAACCATGGGCATCATCGGAACCGTGATGGGACTCATTCAGGTCCTTGGCAGTTTGACCGATCCCACAGGACTCGGACCTGCCATTGCTGTTGCCTTTACCGCAACCCTGTATGGGGTCGCCAGTGCCAATCTTATCTTTTTGCCCATTGCCTCCAAGATCAAATCCAGAGGTGCCGATGAAGTGCAGACCATGGAAATGCTTCTCGAAGGTGTACTTGCCATTCAGAACGGTGAGAATCCCCAGCTTGTACGCAAAAGACTGGAGTCCTTCACCCTCACGCATCGTCAGCATATACGCCCCCTAGCAAAGGAGGGATTGGATGAGTCGGCGCAGTAAACGGCGCGGAAAACGTGAAACTATCGATCATCGGGATCGCTGGATGATTACTTATGCCGATCTCATAACGCTGCTTTTGATCTTTTTTGTCATCATGTATGCCATGAGCAATCTGGATTCCGGTAAATATGACGTCGTTACTCAATCGTTACAAAATACATTTAATGCGTCCGACTCAGTCCTTGAGCTTGGTGAGGGACTCGGTGAGAAACCCGGTCAAACGATTACAGAGACTCCACCATCCGAGGTGCAGGGTGAAGATCCTTCAGATGGGGAAGGAAACCCTTCCGATTCCGGGACTGCAACACCAGATAATGACAACAAGCCCCTCACAGAACGGGAAGAACAGTTCAGATCACAGGAGCAGGAATTGCAAAATCTGTTCAATGTGATTACCCAATATATCGAGGATAATAAACTGGAAAATCAGATTTTTGTTGCGGACAAGCCACAGGGCCTATCCATTACACTTAGTGACCGCTTCCTGTTTGATCAGGGACAGGCCGCTCTAAAGGACGGTGCAGCACCAACGCTAAGTAAACTTGCCAGCCTGTTCCGTGATCTGAACACCGTTGTCAGCATTGAGGGTCACACCGATAATGTTCCTGTGGGAGCAAACTCCGCCTATACCGATAACTGGCAGCTTTCCGGGGAACGTGCACTGTCTGTATTACGATTTTTTCTGGATACAGAGAAACTTAACCCGGACGGATTCCAGTATGCCGGATATGCGGATACTCGCCCAACGGGTGACAACACCACTGCCGCAGGAAGACAAAAGAATCGTCGGGTTGAAATAACGGTCCTGCGTCAACTCCAACCTTAATCATCAATATCTCACATAATGCATCATTCCTTATGCAAAGAAAGCACGTTCTAACTGAATTCAATTCAGCAGAGCGTGCTTTCTTTTATGTCGTATTACCTTATGCCTCTACTCCTGGCTGGCTAGGGCGTAGAATCGCAGAGCCAACAGTCAGTAAAATGGCAGCCATGCCAAACAAAATCAATAGTGGCAATGTGATATCCGACAATGTACCACCAGCAGAGATCGTCTCCACTGCCTGAATCGCCCATTTCTGTGGAACAAAGTTGGCGAGCTTTTGCATATAATCCGGCATCAACGAGATCGGCCAGAAACAACCACCTATCATGCAAGTTGGCATAATGACAAGTGAATTCAGCATGTTGGCATTTTTGGGATTACGTATTAATCCTGCCACGGTACTTGCGATCCCCATGGAAACCAGCATGAATGCGGCCAAGATGATGAAATGAATGCCAAAAGGAATACCGGCATCATAATGCAGTAGCCACCTGCTGACTCCCAAAACGAGAACAATCTGAATCATGCCAATGACAAAGCTACCGAGGAAGTTACCAAGCGCAATCTCATATGCACGGACGGGTGCCGTATATACTCTGGCCATCGTACGTTTCCTGCGATCTTCCATTATCACAGCCACTGCACTGGTCAGCAGCCCCATCATAAACATGATTGTAAATCCAGTCACATTGTTCAGGCCTGGCTTGGGATAAATCTGAAGATCGGTGACTTCACCAGCGACTTGATGTTTTCCTATCTCCTGTAAAAGCTGTTCAAAGGGCTTCTGTATACTCGATAGTATGTCCGTCTCACTTGAGACAGGACCTGCCGCCACCTTAACAGCTGAAGCAGATTGTAACAATCCGCTCGTCAAACCTTCAACTGCTGCTCGTAGGGTATAGGAATCTTCGCTTATACGCAGTTCCACCAGTTGGATCTCGGTTGGCTTTCCTTGTAACAGATCCTCCGTATAATGTGCCGGAATGATGATACCCGAGCTTCCTTTTTGCTGAGCGATGGCTTCCTTCACTTCTGCTTCGTTTGTCATCGGTTTGAGCAGATACTCCTCTTTGCCAGCAAGTTCATGAATCATCCATGTCCCTGCCACCCCTCCATCCTCATTGACATAGGGAATAACAGTACGTGTACTCTGCTCGCTTCCAAATAGAGCAACTGCTCCTGTAACCACCAGGCAAGGCAGAAGCAGAAACGTAATGAAGCCCATTTTACGGCCAAGTGTACGTCTAATCATCAACCAGGCGATGTGTAGACTATTCATATCGGTATCCTGCCTTTCTATAGATCAATCCTGAGATGAACAGTAATACAGCGCATACCACGCCTAACATTAGAATGTTATATACAATCTCTCGTACAGGTGCATCCAGCATCATTCTCAGAAAACTTTGGAGCGCCCAGTGGTTAACCGTAAATTCGCTAAGCCGTTGTACAAAATCAATTGGAATGGGCGTGAACCCACCGCTAATAAATGTCATGGCAACGATGATACCTTGGATGGTTGCACTGGCCGATGCTGTGCTTTTGCATACCAGTGCGACGATTACACCAAGGGTCATGGAGGCCAATGTGATACATACACAAGTCAGCACAATATACCAAGGATGCGATCCCCAATCTACACCGTAGAGCCAATATGTCATAAGGATAATCGTTGTTGCTTGTAAGAAAGCGAGTAGACTATTGCCTGCAATTTTTCCAGCGAAAATAACTCCGTTACCTATCGGCGCAGCCTGAAGGCGAATTAACGTTTTGTTATCACGCTCTCCAAAAAGGCTGGTACTGGTTGTCATGCCTGAGTACAACATGAACATCGCCAGCATGGAAGCTGCATAGTATTGGGAGGCACTATACGCCGTACCTGTCTTACCGGGATTAGTGACAGCAATGGAGGTGGAATTCGCCGTACCAGACTCCGAAGCAGAGGCCATGGCAGCAATTACTTCCGGACCGAGCACTTTGGTAATCGCCATCTGTCGGTTCCATTCATCCGTAAAACGTGTAAACAAAGTTTCACCCAAGGTATTAAGTGTGTTGTCCTTTCCTCGTATCCACTGTAATCTGGCCTCTTTCCCCATCATCACGTTTTGCTCAAAATCCGAAGGAATCATTACAGCAAAGTCCAGCTTGCCGGTACGCAGCGAATGAACGGCCTCTTCTTCAGTCGTAAAGTTCTGCACCTTGACCATCTCAGCCACTTCCGGGGATTCAACGAATGAATCCAGTGCTTGATTAACCGTACTTGATCCTCCACCAGATTCAGTACTCAAATGGATAATTCCCACACGTACAGTATCCGGAATAACATCATCCGCCGTACCCATCGTACTGGAAAGGGCCGTGCCCAATATAAAAATCAGTAACAACGGCAAAATAAACAGGTTTAACACCACAGATCGAATCTTAAGAATACGCCTTAATTCAAAGATGCAAATATGCCATATATTCATCTCTTGCTCCCCCTAGTCCCGAAGCGTACGCCCGGTCAGATTGAGGAACAACGTTTCCAGATCTGGCTCTTCGACCTTGAGCGACTGAATGGATACTTCATGTTTGCTGCAAATGAAGAGCAGATCCTGGAGATCCTGCTGTGCCGAAGGCAGCGTAATGGTCAGTGTATTCTCTGAAACGTCTACCATCCGCACACGGGGGTGAAGTTTCAGTTCTTCCACGACGTCGGTACCGATACCGGAAGTGGAGAGCACTACTTTTTCCTCCGATGCTACCCGTTCTCTCAGCTCTGCTTCAGTCCCACAGGCAATAATTCGCCCCTGATCCATAATCGCAACCCGGTGACTAATCGCCGCCACTTCCTCCATGTAATGACTTGTATATATGATCGTTGAACCCATCTTGTTGAGTGTCCGTACCGATTCAAGAATATGATTTCGAGATTGCGGATCAATGCCAACTGTCGGTTCGTCCATGATAATTAGATCAGGGCGATGTGTAATCGCACATGCGATGTTTAACCTGCGTTTCATACCGCCAGAGAAGGTCGAGGGGGCATCCTTTGCTTTATCCTGCAACCCTACAAATTCAAGGGACTCCTGCACTCTTTCCTTAAGCAATTTTCCACGCAGTCCATACAGTCTGGCAAAAAAGGTCACATTCTCCGCAGCAGACATGGTTTCGTATAAAGCCAGATCCTGCGGAACGAGTCCGATCTTGCGCTTTACTTCAAGCGGTCGCTCCTTGACCGAGATCCCATCTAATCTGATCTCACCCTGATCCATATTCAGGAGCCCTGCAATCATGCTAATAGTGGTACTTTTTCCTGCTCCATTGGGACCAAGCAATCCAAAAATCTCGCCTTTGCCAACACTAAGGTTCAAATGATCCACGGACAGCTTGCTACCGTATCGTTTTACTACATGATCTACTTTAAGTATGCCCATCCCTTTTACGCCCCTTTTCCGTTTCGGCCTTCGCCGCTGGATTTCATAATTTTATTGTAACGGATCGCAATCTGTAGCGAAGGTACAAAAAGTCATGAATCGAAGGTGACTTAAGTCATCTCCTGATTCGAATGCTGCTTATGGTATAATCAAGGGCGCATTACCAAGAGATTTTCTACTCCACTTTTTATATAAAGGATGTCACAACCATATGCCGATGCGGTTTCTGCAATACGGATTAATTATCGTTCCAGCAGTGCTGTACCTTTTGATGCTGCCCTTGGAAAATGAAGCCGTCTACACCTTGTATATCATCATCGCGCTTGTACTCTCCGTGTGGAAAGATTTTAACCGTTCAAGTACACAGCAATGGCTGTTGCTGCTGGCCGAAATACTCTGGAGCTGCTGGCTGATTGCTTCGTATGGACCATTTATGTTTTTCCTCTCTCTATCCGTGCTCTACGTGTATATATACAGACTGGAGGGAAGTCGCAGATGGTTGATGTTTGCAATTCAGCTTGTCGCTAACAATGTCGCTTTGCATTGGCATTATTCTGCCCCACAGGCACCGCAGCCAGGGTTAACCACACTAAATACAACCGCCACTACATTACTCTCCACAGAGACAACTGCGATTGTTCTTGGCAACCTGCTTCTGCTCATCACAGCGGCTCTGTCCTGGCAGGGATCAAGGACGGCGAGCAGCCGCGGACAACTGGAACAAGTCTATGACGAACTTCGCAGCAAACATTACGAGCTACAAGAAACTCGTGCGCAGCTGCTGTTATTTACAAAGCAACTTGAAGGAGTGGCTCAGGCAGAGGAACGTACCCGTATCTCCAGACAGCTTCATGATGATATCGGGCATCGACTGATCCGCACCAAAATGATGTCGGAAGCCGCCCTGTTGACCTTCCCCCTCGATATGGAACAAGGAACGGAAATGGTGCGACAGATTCGCGATCAATTGGCCGATAGTATGGATGATATGCGCAGCACACTACACAAACTGCAACCTAATTCCTATGCATCCGAAGCCTACGCCCTGGATCTTCTCCTAGAGGAAGTGGGCAGAGATACCGGCGTGAAGACAAATTATGAAGTTCATGGTCCATCCCATGTGCTGTATCCCAGCATACAAATTGTTTTGTTCAAAAATGCCAAAGAAGCCTTGACCAATGCCCTGCGACACGGAAATGCTTCTTCAATCACAGTAGAGCTGGTATTTGGGGATCAGGAAGTCCGTATGAGTGTAAGTAATGATGGCAAAATCAATCCTCCTTCTTCCAAGCGAAACGGCATAGGGCAGGAAGGTATGCTTCTGCGCACACAAATGGTGGGAGGAACCTTGGAGATTCAATCGGCTTATCCGTATACAGTGATTACACGCATTCCAATAACGAACCAGTTGAATATACTCTGAAAAAGGAAGTGAATATTCTCATGTCCGAACGTAATGATGTGAACAACAAGAATGATTCAGGCCAGCTCCCACTTATTCGGCTGATTCTCGCAGACGATGATTACTTCATTCGTGAGAGCCTGAAAGTGTTGCTTGGACTGGGCTCCGGCATTTTCGTTACAGGCACGGCCTCAAATGGGCAGGAAGCGTTGGAATTGCTTGAATCAGGGACGTCTGCGGACGTGGTTTTAATGGATATTCGGATGCCGGAATGTGACGGAGTTGAAGGTACCAAACGCATCAAGGCACGTTTTCCTGAAATCCAGGTGCTCATGCTAACTACGTTTGACGACGATGAGTATATTATTCAGGCATTACAGAACGGAGCAAGCGGTTATTTGCTCAAAAACGTCCCCCCCGAACGGATCATTCAAGGCATCAAGACCGTACATAACGGTGATATGTTAATCCATCCGGATATTGCCCGCAAATTGGCAGGCCTTCTTCGTCCTGCTGCGATTCCCCTGACACAGAATCCAATCGAAGCCTATGGACTGACACGTATGGAGCTGGCGGTTGCCGAGGCCATATCGGAGGGGTTGTCCAATAAGGAAATTGCCGCCAAACTGTTCCTCAGTGAAGGCACCGTCAAAAACTATGTCACGGATATTCTCGGTAAGTTGAGCTTGCGTGATCGGACCCAAATCGCCATCTTTATGTTAAAACAATAACAAAGAAAAAGGTATTTCCCTTGCCTGTGACGGCGCTCGGAAATACCTTTTTCTTTGTTTTATTTATGCAACATACTTCACACGTATGCTTAGTTGTTACATCTCTATGGACCCTTTATCACTGCCCACAGGGGCTGGCGGTAACGCCAAGGGAGCTTCGTCCCTTTGTGGTTTTTTCAGACGGGCAAACAATTTGAGGTTGATGATATGGAACAACGTCAGTGGACGTAACCGAATCGCCCAGACCTCGTGATTGTCCGGTGCCATAATGACACCAAGCTGATGATGCTCCCCTTCATAGATCGCTCGTTGCATGAACTTGCTTTCTCCCTGGTGATTGCGAACCTCAAGTTTGCAAAAAGCCGGGTTCATCCGCAGAGCACGATGCAACTCTTCTGGTGAATGAACCAACTTACCATTCACCTTGTACAAGGTCTCACCTGCTTCAATCCCCAAATCCGCTGCAGGGCTCTCCGGAATAACAGCCAATACCTTCAGCCCATGCTGCGGATGGACAAATACCGGACTGCGGTTTTGCTCTTCAAACGCGCTGTACCATACCAGAAATTCATGTCCAATAAATGCGATAAGCGCAGCAACCACTATGAGTGGAGACCACCATGCAGCAAGCAAACTGAACACAAGCAAAGTTGCCCCGTATATCATCAACCGCTTTGATGAGATCTGTACCTTTTGTCCCGGAAGCATACTCTGCGTTATCTCACCAAATCCGAGCATAATCGGCAACGCAACCAGCATGTAACTATGACCTGCATTCATCAGTGGATTCCATGCCAGCTCCGCGCCACCTCCTGTGACTGGAACAAGAATTAGTAGAGGAATGGCCCAGAACTGCTGCAGTTGATATCCCCCAACCAGTTTCCCGCGTTTTCCCTCGAAGAGAAGCGGTGATGCCATCGATACCCCCTGCATGCGTACCAACAAGGCTTCACCCATATGTAGAAGGGCAGCCAGGACAAGCAGTGCAGGCATATCCAGGGTACGTAGCGTTTCCGTGATAGTGCCCATCCAACCCGATGGTTGCCAGCCTGAAGCCACATTCAAACCAAATTGCAGCACACCCAGTAACCCGGCCGCATAAGCAAAGCACAGATACCGGATACGGAATAAGGATAGAATTAATGTTGCAGCCCATATGCATATCAGGCTTCCCAGTGTAAGGTGTGCACCGAGGAATAGGGACACGATCGAGACAATGGTACCGATGAGTATGCCTCCGAGCACCGCACGAATCGTCTGTGTTATCGAGCTTTGCAAACGGACATGAAACAATTTACGCTCCTGTAGTAACTGACGATGATAGATCAGCGCAATCAGGATCACCGCAATATAATAAAACGGCTGAATAAACAACTGCAACAAAGCTTCCCCTAATGTAGTTAACCACGGCCATACCCATTCCATTGTGGTCGGTCACCCCTCTCTTTCAGCCGGTTCAGAAAAAAAGAAGGCTGAAAATCAGCCTTCTTTATGGCTTCGACACAGCGGACGAAATATCCTTCGAGACATTTTCGATCGCGCGTTTCAGCTGTGCATCATATTGAGGATTGGCAATACGTTCAATCAGAGCCGCTTCCAGTGATTCAGCGGTTTTCTCGTCAATCTGGCCTGTAGCCTGAATGCCTTTTTGCTTCTGGAATGCCTTGACCGCTTCTTCCGTCTTCTGGTCGTAGTATCCATCCACACGATCCGGTTTGAAATCGAGTCCTCTCAGCATCGTCTGCGCACTTTTCACATCCGAGCTATTGCTGTCATATTTCAGTGGTAACTTCTCTTTGTTAATCGGTGCCACCGAGAAATAATCCGGCTGGTCTACCGCAATATCCGGTTTGATTCCTTTTTCATGAATCCAGTCTCCGTTCGGAGTGAGCCACTTGGCAATGGTGATCTTCAGCAAGCTGCCATCACCCATCTGCTTGTCATAACTCGTCTGGACGGTTCCTTTACCAAAGGAGTTTTCACCAATCAACTTAGCACCTGCTGACTGTTGTAATGCACCGGCCAAAATCTCCGACGCACTCGCACTGCCTTTGTTCATCAGGACTGTGACTGGGTAAGCTTTGGCTGATCCATTGGACTTGCTTTGTTCCTTTTTGCCGTTCTTGTCTTCAACTTGCACAATAACCTTGCCTTTAGGAACAAACTGTTCAGCAATATCAATAACAACTTGCAATACACCGCCTGGGTCATTCCGTACGTCGATGACCAGACCTTTCATGTTCTGCTTCTCAAGCTTCGCCAACTCTTCCTTAAAGCGATCGCCTGTATTCAAAGAGAATTGAGTAATGGCAATAACACCAATTCCGCCATCCTCCATGTGAGCATATACGGTCTCCAGATCAATGTCATCGCGTACAATGACAAATTCAATCAGCTCGGAAGATCCGGCACGTTTGACCTGTACCTTCGCTTCACTGCCCTTGGGACCTCTGATTTTGTTAACAGCCTTGTTCAGTTCCAAACCTTGCAGGGATTCGCCGTTGACCGACATAATCATGTCTTTTGCACGAATACCCGCTTTCTCGGCAGGAGATCCTTTGATTGGGGAAACAACAACCACGTTTCCATCCTGAGAGGATACCTCTGCGCCAATACCGGTAAATGAACCTTCGATCGACTCTTCAAACTGAGCAGCCGTTTCCTGCCCCATATAGTTGGAGTACGGATCACCAAGCGATTCCATCATGCCGTTGATCGCACCGTCAATCAATTTGGTCTGATCCACGTCTTTATAATAGTTGCTGGAGATCAAATCCATCGCAGTTTCAATCTTTTTCAAATCGTTCTTCTGCTGTGTATTGCCGGTTACACTAGCCAGCAAACCTTCGCCCGCTGTGGTTTGGTTTGCTATTCCCGGATAAGTCATTAATACCAGGGTTAGCAAACTACCACCCAGGAGACCCACAATGACAAGCAGTAGCGCCGATCTTTTCTTCATCATCCGTTTGTCACCGCCTTTAGTTTTGAAGCGTGTCCGATTCCATTGTTGCCAGAATCCATTCCCTGAACATGCCAGCTTATTATATGTCTAGCTTGTACGGAATATGTTTTTTCCATTCGAACGATGGAGCAATAATTACAAATAGTTCATCGGATTTACAGCGGTACCGTTGTCTCTCACTTCAAAGTGCAAGTGAGGTCCAGTAGAGTTCCCTGTATTTCCTGACTCCGCAATGGTATCCCCTTTGCTTACTGTGTCTCCCTTGCTGACTTTGAATCCACCTTCGCGCAAGTGACCATATAACGTCCATAGTCCACCGCCGTGGTCCACAATAACCGTATAACCATAACCGCTATACCATTCAGCCATGATCACGATTCCGCCAGAAGCAGCATGAACCGAAGTTCCCTGAGGAACAGCAAAATCGACACCGGCATGCATTTTACCCACTACACCCGTAATCGGATGGGTACGGGGGCCGAATCCAGAAGAAATACGTCCTCCAGATACTGGTCTTGAGAAGATACCATTACCGGATGAATACGTGACCTCACTGCTACTATCCGAACTCACTCTAGTAGGCGCCTTGGCTGCAGCTTTCGCCCGAGCCGCTGCTGCGGCTTTTGCTTTGGCTGCGGCAGCCGCCTGCTGTTCACGCAATTTATTTTTCTCTTGAAGAAGTGCCGAACGTTTGCTGGCAATCTGCATTAATACATCTTCCTGCTCTTGTGTCAGCTCTTCTGACTCTTCAATTTTAGCATCATATGAAGCGAGAAGCACTTGCTTTTCCGCTTCTTTTTCATTCAATTGGGACTTACGCTGTTTCTTCTGTGCATACAGACTCTTGGCTTCCGCATATTGCACATCCAATTCTGCCTTTTTGTCCACGACAAGTTGCTTGTCCGCTTTGTGCTCATCCAGCAGATGCTGATCCTGATCCACAATCGTTTTGAGTGAATCCGCACGGGTCAGGAAGTCAGTGAAGCTAGTAGAGGACAACAATACATCCAGATAGGATACAGCACCGTCCGTATACATCAGGCGCACGCGTGACTCCAACAATTTTTCCCTTGCAACAATGCGTTCTTCTGCCGCTTGCAGATCTTTTTTCGTTGTACGAAGATCTTCCTCCGTGTTCTCGATCTGCAAGGATACACTCGCCAGTTCATCACTAACGACATTGATCTGTTCCATGACAACCTTCAGATAAGCGTTGGTTTTGTTCTTGTAATGCTGTGCTTCCTTTTTGTTGGAAGCCGCTTTTTTTTGCTCCTGCTTGGCAGAAGCCGCCTTGCTCTCCAGTTGCTGAATCTGTTGGTCAATATCGCTGATGCTACTCTTGGCATATCCGTCAGAAGGTTGAAGCGTCAAACTGGCCAATAACGTAAAGGCCAGCAGCGAAGCGGTTTTTTTCAAAATGATGATCCCCCATCCTATGATTTCACAAGAAAGCAACCTGCACAGGTGGTGAACAGCATGTTCTTTGCTTTCTTCAATCTTAAAAGACTCCGTCTTTCCTACATATCGTCAAACAGCGTCCATTAATGAACCTGCTTTACCATTCTTTTCGACATATTCTGCAATTCGATCGTTGAAAACAAAATTAAACGTTGAGTGATTTCCGAATGGACAGTGTACTTCCCAAAATACCTACCAGCACACCAAGTCCGATCAACAGTGTTCCAAACAGCCCCCAGATTTCGCCGAGCGGAATCAAGTTAAGCATCTGCATGAAGACATCCTGACCAATCGTCTTCATCAACTGGCTGTACCCAACAAACAACACACCAACCGTAATGACCGAGCCAATAAATCCAATGAGTGCACCTTCAATAAAGAAAGGCCAGCGAATAAAGGTATTGGTTGCACCAACCAGCTTCATAATTCCGATCTCCCGGCGACGTGCCAGAATCGTTACGCGAATCGTATTCGAGATCAGGAACATGGACATGAGACCCAGTCCCCCGACAAAAATAAATCCGATGTTACGAACAAGCTTCGTAAATTTGAACAACACTTCCACCGTTTCCTTGCCGTAGTTCACTTTCATGATCGGCTTCTCCGGGTGTTTTTCGTTCAAAGCTTCGATTTTTTGCGCCACAAAAGTGACGGTTTCCGGTTCAATGACCTCAACTTCAATGGTCTCCGGCAGTGGGTTGTTGTCCACATCGAAACCGCTAAGCACGTTATCTGCACTCTCTCCAAGACGCTCACGGAACTCCTTGAGTCCTTCTTCCTTGGAAACAAAACGAATCTCACTTACTTCAGGCATCGCGCTGATTTCTTTCTCCAGTGTGTTACGCAGGTTCTCGTCCACATTCAGTTCGAGGAACGTGCTGATCTCCACTTGGCTATCAACCTGATTCGCCATGGAGTTCACATTGAGCACCAGCAACATAAACACACCAAGAATCAATAGCGACACAATGATGGACATGATGGAGGCCACGGACATCCAGCCGTTGCGGAATACGTTTTTGAATCCCTCCCGCAGATGGCGCAAGAGAGTACTAAAATTCATAACCGTATTCCCCTCTCATCTGATCCCGTACAATCTGTCCACGTTCAATCGCGATTACCCGTTTACGCATCGTATTCACGATATCTTTGTTGTGGGTCGCCATAACAATGGTTGTTCCCCGGAAATTAATCTCATCCAGCAGTTGCATAATGCCCCACGACGTCTCCGGATCGAGGTTACCTGTAGGCTCATCCGCGATAATAACCGATGGGTTATTGACGATAGCCCGTGCAATAGCAATACGCTGCTGTTCTCCACCCGAGAGCTGTGAAGGTTCACGATTCGCCTTACTGCGCAGTCCCACCAAATCGAGCACTTCCATCACCCGTTTTTTGATATGACGCTTCGGGGCTTCAATAACTTCCATCGCAAATGCCACATTCTCAAATGCTGTCATCCGTGGCAGCAGACGAAAATCCTGGAACACAACGCCGATGTTACGACGCACATAAGGAATCTTTCTTGGCTTCAACTTACCAATATTAAATCCGTTAATGGATATTTGTCCTTTGGTCGGAACTTCTTCTCTGTACATCAATTTCATAAATGTCGATTTACCTGCTCCGGACGGACCGACGATATAAACAAATTCATTGCGGTCGATCTTCACCGACACCCCTTGTAATGCGTGGGTCCCATTGGCGTAGGTCTTCCACACGTCCTGCATTTCTATCACATCATCACTTCCTGCTCGCATAGTTAGCCATTATCATTTCGACACAATCCCGGCATTTCCTTTAAAAAGACCTGAATTTCATCAGGGAAAAATCCACTTCGTTCCTGTTTCAATGGTGAAGCATGGATGCATATGAAGTTTATTGTAACAAATTTGTTACCTATTGAGTACCCGAAAGTTTTCCTGCATTGGATCATATATATAGAAAGTGTTACAAAGTCGGGAACAACCGAAGTATAAAGGAGCGTACGGTTATGAAAAAAATACATTTGACGGTCATTGTTCTATTCTCCATCCTCTTGATCGGCTCCGCGTCCTATGGATTGTTGTATATGTACGTGAATCAGCCTGCCCTGCCCAAAAACGTTCATGTTGGCGAGATGCTGGTGGAGGGGAAGAATCGTAAGAACGTATTGCATGAATTGGATGAACAGATCCAAAAGCTGGAGGACTGGCCTGTCACCTTTGAAGTGACTGAACCCAACCCCCAGACGATGTCGTATACCGCAGCTCAGGTGGGGGTGAGTTACAACGTTAACAGCTTGGAGTCCGCAATACAGCAGCTGGAGGAAGGTAACCTGTGGGAACGCGCTTATGCACGTTATCATTTTCCGAAAGAGTTCTCTCTCGATATGACCTATAACTCAAGACCACTCCAAGAACATCTCAGCCCTGCCTGGGAAAAAGAAACCTTTGGTACACCTGCGGACGCTGTTCGCCGCATTACCACAAGTGACAAAGTCCAGTATATCCCGGAAAAGGGCGTCCGCCGCATTGATTGGGATACACTCACAAGTCTCATTCAGACCAAGTTGCACCGAGATTTCAGTGTACTGAACCCGGATGAAAAACCCGCCCCATTGCTGATCCAGGTACCACTGTATACGCTGAAACCTGAAGTAACCCTTGATTCGCTGCGCCAGGAAGGCATTGACCGAAAGATCATCCAGTTCTCCACGGGTCTGGGCAATAGTAGTGAAGGCCGGATACATAATGTCAGCGCAGCGGCGGAAGCGATTAACGGCATGATTTTGCCACCAGATGCCACATTTGATTATGAGAAGGTCGTCCGTCAAGCTGAAAAGGAGTATGGGTTTCGTGAGGCCCCGGTCATTGTTAATGGCAGACTAACCCCTGGAATTGGCGGAGGAATCTGTCAGGTATCCAGTACGGTGTATAACGCAGCGCTATTGACGGGTCTTGATATTATTGAGCGTCGCAACCATTCCCTGCCGGTCAAATATTTGCCGAAAGGACTGGATGCCACCTTTGCCTCGGGAGCCATCAATTTTCGCTTCAAGAACAATACAGGCAAGTCCTTACTCATTCATGCAGAGGTGAAGAACCATCAATTGATGGTGAAATTTTTCGGCACATTCCCGGAGAATGTCAGCTATGCACTTGAATCTCGTACCATTGAAACATTAAGTGTTCCGGTAAAGTATGTGTCCAGTACAGTACTGCCTGATGGTGCTCAGCAGGTGCTGCAAGACGGACAGCCTGGATATATTGTTGAGACGGTAAGAACCAAGAGGCTGGACGGCAAAGTGGTCGAATCCAAAACGATTACACGGGACACGTACAAAGCTCAGAATCGTCTAATTGCCCGCTCAGGTCATAGCAGCTTGCCAGATCCACAAGAACCTTCTGTTGTCGAGGATGGTATTAGTGATACGAAACAGCCTTAATTTTTTTCAAAGCAACCGACAACTTACAGATCACGGAATGGTACAAACAAGGCCCTGCCGTAATTCATGGATAAACATAAGCTGATCACACGAAAACAAAAAGACACACTTCACGTCCCTTTTGGGGATAAGCGAGAAGTGTGTCTCTACATTTTCAAGATAAGTTATTCGAGTTTTATCAAGCTACAATCAGCTTTACTACCGTAACTTACAGTTTACTGCATTACGGTTTAGTGACCGCCGGTGTATTCGCCTTGCTCTTCGCCTACAACCATCTTCTCTCTTCCCATGAAGAAGGAAGCGACCAACGCGAGTGCAGCCGGAATTACAGCCCAGGCAAATAACTGTACGATGGAAGAGGACAGGGCATGTGTGATGGTATCCAGCACCTGAGGCGGAATCGCCTGTCTGAGTTCTGGTGAGAGCAACGCATGTGGATCTGTCAGATCCACTCCCTGCGGCACGCCACCCGCTGAAGCACCGCCTGCTTCCGCAGCTGAACCAGCGAGAGCATCGTTCATTTTACGCGTAAATACCTGGCTCTGTACGATACCAAAGATCGTAATGCCCATCGTCATGCCGAGGGACCGCAAAAAGTTAAGTGTGGAGCTTGCTGCTCCGCGCCTTTGCGGTTCAAATGCGTTCATGGCTGCATTGCTAAGTACAGAGAACGACGCACCGACACCCAGACCAACCATCACCATGTAGATACGTATCGTCCAAAGGGAAGAATTCTCATCCAGTGTGGTCAGCAATCCAAGTCCAATGACAAGTAAAGCTAACGTAGGGATCATGATATTACGATACTTGATTTTGGTCATCAGCACCCCGCCCAAGGACGCCGTCACAACGGACCCAAGCATCATGGGTAGCAGCACAAGACCGGAGTTGGTCGCTTTACCACCAAGTACCCCCTGTATGAAGATCGGAATGTACACGGATGCTGTAATGAACGCCGCACCACTGAACATACCAATAACGTTACTGGACCAGTAGACCCGGTTGCGGAACATGCTGAAGGAGATGATTGGTTCTTTGGCTTTTGTCTCTGCAAAAAGGAAGAGCAGGGCTAATGCTATAAATCCGGCAAACAAGCCAAGAATCTGCCACGAATCCCAGGCAAATGTTTTGCCACCCAGTTCCAGACCAAAGATCAGGCACACAACAGCACCGATCAGTGTTACAGCACCCAGCCAGTCGATCTGTTGGGATTGATGCTGATGGGATTCTTTATAGAAGAACGCAATAAACACAAATGCAATCAAGCCTAGCGGCAGGTTGATATAGAATACCCATTCCCATGTCGCATACTGGGTAATGTAAGCACCGAGCAGAGGTCCGAATACGCTGGAGAGGCCAAAGACGGCTCCAAACAATCCACCCAATTTACCACGAGATTCTGGTGCAACGACATCAAACATGATCGTAAAGGCAATCGGTACCAGGGCCCCCGCGCCAATACCTTGAATCGCTCTGTACATCGTCAATTCCACAATAGACGTTGCCGTTCCGCACAGCGCTGAGCCAAGCATAAACACAATAATACCAAATACAAAAAACTTCTTCCGTCCATACATATCGGATAACTTACCGAATATCGGCATCCCTGCCATCTCAGCCACCATGTACGCGGAGGTAACCCAGACGAACTTGTCAAGCCCGCCCAGCTTCCCGACAATATCCCCCATAGCTGTTGCCACGATGGTATTATCCATCGAAGCCATTAATATGCTGAGCAGTAACCCTGCCAGCACCAATCCAATACTGTTTTTACGTGCAACCATTGTACTCAATCTCTCCATTCACGCTCTATTCATATGACTGCATTAGTATATCCGAAAAGAAGTCTGCGTTAATCAGTCCAAGGACCGATTGCTTTGCAACAAAACTTCCGATTGCGGATGAATTTGCAGAGATGAACGATATTCCACTGTACCAATCCGGCAGCCAGGACCGATTTTTATTTTATCGCCACGGACAATCTCGGCCTCCGTATTCTCTAATTCAATGTCATCACCTTCGATAATCTGTGCCTTGAGAATTGATTTATTTCCCGTAAACAAGTCATTCAACCGGCCACTCTTCACCGAGATGATGGAACCACCCATTTCCTTGACCTCGGATGGACCCATGATTTTGAGCGTCATTTGTTCAGCGCTGAGCATCCCCGCTATCGTCAAACGCCCGTTCAGCTTGATATTTTCCGCCTGACAATCCCCTGACAGATGAAGTTCACCGACCACTTTTATATGCTCAGCTTTGGCATGCAGGCCAGATGCCTGGATTCCATCCTCACCATCGTTGCTGGTCTCTCGCTCTGTTAGAGTCAGGGTTCCGGTAATTTTAATATCTGTGGATTCAAGCGATCCGTATATGACCGATGTACCCGTACATTTGAATCGATCACAAGATAGATTGTCGTTAAAGGACGCGTCCCCTACGACCTTGATCTTGCCGTACACGCCACCAGAAGAACTGCCATCACCAACGATGCTGATATCCATTTTTTTGTCCAATGAACGCCCAGGATTGTTATTCATGTCGATCCCATCCCTTTCTCTCCATATGCAAACTTTAAATTCGCTGACTGCTGCCCACCTTGGCATCCTGATCTACCTCAAGTTCACCTGAATACTCAACCAGTCTGATGTTACAGCCGCGACCGATAAAAATGTTACTCCCCCGAACAATGTCAGCTTCGGTATCTTCCAGCACAATCTCATCACCCTCAATTAAGGATGTCTTAAATGAAGGGGTCCCGCCCAGACCAATACTTTTCCAAAAGCCATTCTGTTGTTCCTTGCGACGAATATCGATACGCTCTCCGCCAATCTCTTTAGCCGAAGAAGATGTATGCAGCCTGATCTCCACTGTTCCCGCATTCAGTAAACCGCTGATCTTAATATTGCCCCGTACATTCAGGGACTCACATTGGACATCCCCTTCAATATCGATCACACCGCCAATATCAATTCGTTCCCCATCTACTCTTCCACGTACGGTACACTTTCCGTTCACTTCAAGTTCAGGGCTATGGAGATCTCCGTTAATCGTCGTCATGCCATCCACCCGGACACCAGAACTGGTCAGAGGTCCATTCAACGTGCACATGCCGTTAATCGCTACACTCTCGGAGGTCAAAGCGCCGTGCATCTTCAATGTTCCATTCACTTCCATAGAGGTGCAGTCCAGATTTCCGTTCACCTTAGCCATGCCATCAATAGATACACGGTGAAAATTCCCGCCTGCCGTTTGACTTATGCCCGCCACATTCAGATCATTCCGCTTATTCCGCTCTTCCATAGATGATCCTCTCCTTAACCCAATTTGAGTTTTAATTCTTCCATAAATGTTCCCATCGGCTGCCTAAGAACCACTTTCACACCATTGTCAAAATAAAACTCCGTTCCTGCTGTTACCAGCATGAATGAAGGAACACCCATCTTACGAATAAGCACGAGTTCGCTGGGTTTGCCTGTAAAACGATAATAATGTTCGGACATCACTTCGATCAGCAACGCACCCTCTTGCCGAGTAATATCTCCGCTCATTAACAGCTTATCAAGGACGTAGAGCATCATAATCTGCTCCAAAGCATACAGCGGTTGTTCTCGACCTGCTTCTTTTAACAGCTCCAGCGAGATTTGTGAAACAATGTTTCGCTCTAATAGTTGCTGTGCAGACATCTCCACTTCACCCAACGTAGGTGAGAACACGTCTGCCAGCTCATCCAGCGATAATCCGTCTTTCATATTGAGAATCTTGTCAATGCGCAGTAAAATCTGTTGTTTGGGAAAAAAGGTCTCTTGTCCGGTGTAGGACGACTTCCGAATGAACCATTCTTCCGGAATGAGATTTTTCCGCTTCCATCGGTATAACTGGCCGTATGAGATTCCTGTCAGGTCCAACAATTCTTTCTTGGAGATCAAATCATCTGTCATATATGGTCCCCCTTTTTATTGAAACGAGTGTAACATAACATTGTTACGTTGTAAACTACATTGAAAAATCGATGATCAGATTACAGATTTCCACTTTAACCACTGGTGTGAAATTCTTTGTTTTCTTCTGTAGATCTTGTTATTGCAATGGAAGCGTAATGCGTATAACCTGTTACATATAAACACTTTGGAGGCCTAGGCATCCGATTTCCATCCCATCGTCTCATGTCAGAACAGGTGGTTAACGAACTTATGAAAGGGGTTTCTTATACTCATGGCACTTATTAAATGTGATTTTTACTCGGATACGCTCGGGCTGAGCACCAGCATGCATGTCATTCTACCGCAACAAACCCACAATCAGATCGGTATGGAGAATGTGACTGGCAAAGGGTTGCACCCAACTCTGTACCTGCTGCACGGCCTGTCTGATGATGATTCCATCTGGCTGCGTCGGACTTCCATCGAACGTTATGTGGCCAACCTCGGGATCGCCGTTGTTATGCCACAGGTTCACCGCAGCTTCTATACAGATATGGTAGAAGGCGGACGTTATTGGAGCTTTATCAGTGAAGAACTCCCGGCACTTGCTCGTTCTTTCTTCCCACTCTCAGACCAACGGGAGGACAATTTCGTTGCCGGATTATCCATGGGTGGCTATGGGGCGTTCAAGCTGGCCCTTCGTAAACCAGATCAATATGTTGCAGCTGCCAGTTTGTCTGGAGCACTCGATATGTCTGCACATATGGATAGAAACGCATCCTCAGCATTGCAACAGACGGAGTTACAACGTATTTTCGGACCAGAGGTGGCAGGTACAGAGAACGATCTGATTCATCTGTTAAAAGAAAGCCAATCTAGCAAAAGTCCTCGACCTTTGCTCTACCAATGCTGCGGAACGGAAGATTTCCTGTATGAGGATAATCAAACCTTCCGTCAAGCCTGTGAACAGACGAACTTCGAACTGACATACGATGAAGGGCCTGGTGAACATGAGTGGGGCTACTGGGATGCCAAGATTCAGGATGTATTGAAATGGTTGCCTTTACAAAAGCGCGATTAGTGGAGAATTGCAATGGAGCTACCGCGAGTAACTAAACTGGTACTCCGATAGTAGAACAACCTAACATCCGTTCGCGGTTGAGTAGAATGTATCTAAAGCACATCGCTGTAAAACACAAAAAGCAGGCCGCTGAGAACAAAGTTCTCTGGCCTGCTTCTTTGTTGTACTGTTGTATCTGTAAGGGTACCTTATAGTAGCTGTGGTATTAACCGCGGTTCGTAATCCATTGCTCGGTGATCTCCAGTACCTTCTCACTGCGCCCGATGGCTTCAGCGACTTGACCCGAAGCTGTCCCGCCGTAAACATTACGAGCGTTCACTACCGCTTCCGGTTGCAGCACATCATAGATCCGGTCATCAAACAGTGGTGAGAACTGACGAAATTCATCAATCGTCAGATCCAGCAAATACTTGCTGTTCTGGATGCAGTACAGCACCGTTTTACCAATCACTTCATGCGCCTGACGGAAAGGCAAGCCTTCTCCCACGAGGAAGTCGGCAATATCCGTAGCGTTGGAGAAATCCTGGTTGACCGCTTGACGCATCCGATCCTTGTTCACTGTCATTGTCGCGATCATTGGAGCAAACAGTTGCAGCGCACCCTCCAGCGTCGCTACTGTGTCAAACATACCTTCTTTGTCTTCCTGCATGTCTTTGTTGTATGCCAGTGGAAGAGATTTCAGTACCGTCAGCAAACCGATCAGGTTGCCGTACACACGTCCTGTTTTACCACGCACGAGTTCAGGAACGTCCGGATTTTTCTTCTGAGGCATGATGCTGCTGCCTGTGCAGAATGCGTCGTCCAACTCCACAAAACCAAACTCCGTGCTGCTCCACAATACCAGCTCTTCACTCAGACGGGACAAGTGAGTCATGATCAGCGAAGCCGCCGCCAAGAACTCAACGATAAAGTCACGGTCGCTTACTGCGTCCAGACTGTTCTCGTACACCCCATCAAAGCCCAGTTGTTCCGCGACAAAATGACGGTCAATCGGGAATGTTGTGCCCGCGAGCGCACCTGCGCCCAGTGGCAGGATGTTAATGCGTTTGTAGCTGTCCATCAGACGCTCCGCATCCCGTTGGAACATGGAGACATACGCCATCAGGTGATGTGCAAACAGAATTGGCTGTGCCCGTTGAAGATGCGTATAACCCGGTACAATTGTATCGAGGTTATCTTTCGCTTGTCCAATCAGTGCTTCCTGCAAGGAATGCAGCATGCCTACAAATCCAACCACGCGTTCGCGCAGGTATAGGTGCATATCCGTTGCTACCTGGTCATTCCGGCTACGGCCTGTATGTAATTTGCCGCCTACAGGGCCAATCGTCTCGATCAGGTTTTTCTCAATATTCATGTGGATGTCTTCGTCCGATACGGAGAATTCCACTTCGCCCGCACGGATTTTGTGCAGAACGGTGATCAATCCTTCTTTGATGGTCTCTACATCTTCCGCCGGCAGAATACCGCATTTGCCCAGCATTGTCACATGGGCCAGACTGCCCTGAATATCTTCCTCAGCCAAAGCTTTGTCAAAATTGATCGATGCCGTATATTCCTCAACCAAATGATTGGTTTGTTTTGTAAAACGTCCTCCCCACAGCTTGCTCACGGTGAGTACTCCCCTTTCGCTCATGGACAAAGCCGCTCCTGCCAGATGTGCAAGAACGGCCTGCCTTGTCATTTATATTGATATAGCTCTATAGATGCAGGTTGAAATTAGTTTTTGTTTTGCTCCACGCCGGAGTTTACTTTCAAACGCAGTGCATTCAGGCGGATAAAGCCTGTTGCATCACCTTGATCGTAAGCTTGCGTTGGATCAGCTTCCATCGTTGCGATGTCCGGATTGTAGAGGCTGACAGAACTTTTCACACCTGCGCCGATGATGTTGCCTTTGTACAGTTTCACACGAACCGTACCTGTTACGTTCTTCTGGCTTTCAGTCACCAGCGCTTGCAGCGCCAGACGTTCCGGTGCGAACCAGAAGCCGTTGTAAACGAGTGTGCTGTAACGTGTGATCAGGCTATCACGCAGGTTCATCACTTCACGGTCCATCGTGATGGACTCCATTTTGCGATGTGCTGTGAACAGAATTGTTCCACCTGGTGTTTCGTACACGCCACGGCTCTTCATACCAACAAAACGGTTCTCAACCATATCTACACGGCCAATACCATGTTTGCCACCCAGCTCGTTCAGTTGCTCCATCACTTGCAGTGGGCTCAGACGCTCACCGTTCAGTGCAACACAGTCACCTTGTTCGAATTCCAGTTCAACATATTCCGCTTGATCTGGTGCATCTTCAGGTGCACTGCTCAGCAGGAACATGTCTTTGTTCTCGTCCGCGCTTGGATCGAACCAAGGATCTTCTAGCACACCGCTCTCATAGCTGATATGCAGCAAGTTACGGTCTGTGGAGTATGGTTTAGCCGCAGAAGCGGTTACCGGAATGCCATGTTTCTCAGCGTACGCGATCATCTCGGCACGTCCCGGGAATTGGTTACGGAATTCTTCCAGACGCCAAGGTGCAATTACGTTAATGTCTGGTGTCAGTGCAGCCGCGTTCAGCTCAAACCGAACTTGGTCATTTCCTTTACCTGTAGCGCCGTGAGCGATGGCTGTAGCACCTTCTGCACGAGCGATGTCCACCATACGTTTAGCGATCAGTGGACGAGCAATACTTGTGCCAAGCAGGTATTGTCCTTCATAGAGGGCACCTGCCTGGAACATCGGATAGATGAAATCTTTTGCGAATTCATCGCGCAGATCATCAATGTATACTTTGGAAGCGCCTGTTGCCAGTGCTTTTTCCTCCAAACCGTCCAATTCATCCTTTTGTCCAATATCCGCTGTGAATGCGATAATCTCTGCATCATATGTTTCTTTCAACCATTTCAAAATTACAGATGTGTCCAACCCGCCTGAATATGCGAGTACAATTTTTTCCTTAGCCATGTTCGATGGTCCTCCCCAAGATCAGTTAAGTTAAACAGAGCCTTCATACACTGAATCCTACGAGCCAGAAAATCCTTCCGATCACTGTTATCCCCAGATTTTTTCATCCCTTTATGACAAAGGGTAAAATCCGGGGATAGCCTATGCTTCCGATGCAGCTTTCTTTCAGAAAGCTTTCAGGCGACCGCTTCGCTTCTTCAGGCTTTTTCTGTCTCTTCGTTTTTGTGTATGCTTCTTGTTTAATTAACTTTTTAAAGTACATTATAGATGAATCTATCATCGCGAAATCTGCGCCTAAAATCAACCCATAAAGGCAAATAGCATCTATTCGCTCATTAATGCAGCCATTAATGCTTTCTGTGCATGCAAGCGATTCTCCGCCTGATCAAAGATCAGAGAGTTCGGTCCGTCAATTACACCGGCACTCACTTCTTCGCCGCGGTGTGCTGGCAGACAATGCAAGAACATGTAGTCCGGCTTCGCGCCTTTCATCAGTTCCTCGTCCACTTGATATGCCGCAAATGCCTGCTCCCGAATCTTCTGCTCTTCTTCAAAGCCCATGCTCGCCCATACATCCGTATACACGATATCTGCATCTTTGGCTGCTTCCTGTGCACTGTACGTTACAGTCACTTCAGAACCGCTCTCCTGTGCGATAATGCGTGCCTGCTCCACAACTGCACTATCCGGCTCATAACCTTCTGGCGTTGCTACAGCAACATGCATTCCCATCTTCGCTGCACCGAGCATCAGGGAGTGCGCCATGTTGTTGCCATCTCCGATGTAGGCCATTTTCAGACCTGCCAGCTTGCCTTTGTGCTCCAGCACCGTTTGGAAGTCTGCCAGTACCTGACAAGGATGCGCCGCATCGCTCAGGCCGTTAATGACTGGAACATCAGCATGCTCTGCCAGTTCAGTTACATTATGGTGTCCAAAGGTACGGATCATGATGCCGTCCAGGTAACGGGACAATACTTTGGCTGTATCATGTGTTGTTTCCCCGCGACCCAGCTGGATATCATTTTTGCTCAGGAAGAGCGCGTGTCCGCCCAATTGGAACATACCCACTTCAAAGGATACACGTGTACGTGTGGATGATTTTTCAAAAATAAGTCCGATCGTTTTGCCTTTCAACGGTTGAAAAGGTACACCGCTTTTTTGTTTGCCTTTAATCTCAATTGCGAGATCAAGCAGATAACGAATTTCCTCTGCTGTGTAGTCCGTGAATTCGATAAAATCCCGGCCTCTCAGATCAATCTTTTGAACCTTTTCCGTCTGTTGTGCTGTCATCTATAATGTCCTCCTTATTTCCGGTTCCCTGCACCCGCATGGGCAGAAGAGAGCACCGTTAACATCGTTTTTGGTGCTTCTCAGGTTCATCTTCCGCAAGTTCACCGCGCGGCTACAGGGATTCATCATCTCATTCTGCTTCGAGGCCGGTAATGGCCCCGAGACAGAAAGGTTCTCATTTTTATGTTAGGCTTTCGCCGCTACGTGCTCTTCGATCGATGTAGCTACAAGGGATACCGCCTCGTCAATCTCTTCTTTGCTCACATACAGGTTCGGAAGCAAACGAATCACATTAGGTCCTGCAGAGACAAACAAAATACCGCGTTTTTGCCCAGCAAGCACAATATCACCTACCGGCTCAGCACATTCAATACCGACTAACAATCCCAAGCCACGAATTTCCTTCACAAAGGAATTACCCGCCAAACGATTCCGCAGGGAGCTCATCAGGTATTCACCCATCTCCGCTGCGCGCTCTGGCAAGCGATCTTCCAGCATTGTTTCGATTGTTGCTATCACAACGGATGAAGCAAGTGGTGTTCCGCCAAATGTTGTCGCATGGCTACCTGGCGTGAACGCATCCCGCAGGAAACCTTTACCCAGCATTGCGCCTACAGGGAAACCACTGCCGATACCTTTGGCAACGGTGAACACGTCTGGCTCAATGCCATAATGTTCGTGTGCGAATAGTTTGCCTGTACGTCCCATTCCCGTTTGTACTTCATCAACAATGAGCAACAATCCGTGCTCGTCACACAATTTCCGTACATGTTTGACGAATTCCGGTTCAACCGGATATACACCACCCTCGGCCTGAACCATTTCCAGCATAATAGCTGCTGTGTTGGGTCCAATTGCCGCTTCAAGGGCAGGGATATCATGCAAAGGTACAGTTACAAATCCGGCTGGCAATGGCAAAAATCCTTCTTTCACCTTATCCTGTCCGGTTGCTGTCAGTGTAGCGAGTGTCCGTCCATGGAAGGACTGGGCAAATGTGATCACTTCATAGCGATCTGTACCCTTCACCTTTTGGTGATAACGACGTGCTACTTTAATAGCTGCTTCGTTCGCTTCGGCACCACTGTTACAGAAAAACACTGCGTCAGCACATGTATTGGCTGTCAGCAATGCTGCTGCCTTCTCCTGGCCTGGAATCTGGAACAGGTTGGATACATGCCACAGCTCATCAATCTGAGCTTTCAGCTTGGCTCCAACTTTCTCCGGTGCATGGCCCAGGCTAGTTACAGCGAGTCCGCACATGAAATCGAGATAGCGGTTCCCCTGATCGTCCCATAACCAGCTGCCTTTACCTTTGACCAGACTGATTGGATAACGTGCATACGTTTGGAAAAGCGAGCTTTCCGTCTGTGCCGCTGCACCTGTTGCTGTTGCGCCCGCTACCGCTGTGCCAGAACCTGGCTGTTCGTTGCCTTTTGCCATGACCCTATCACTCCTTATTGGTTGGTGCAACGGCAATTATATAAGAGCTCTTATTTACACTAGATCACTCCGATTGCGGAACCATCTTCCGAACGTATGCATACTCCACTTCGATGACAGAACAACCTTCCGATCGCTGTTATCCCTGGATTTTTTTTATTCCCCTTCAATGGGGAAAATCCTGTGATAAAGGCGAGATGATGCTTACGAAGTAGCTTTCTTTCAGAAAGCTTTTAGCTCCGCTTCTTCAGGTTATTTCTGTCCTCTCCGTTATGCATTTTTATTCTTCAGATTGGTTCTGCACCCTACGATATGTGAGTGTAATATTAGATTTCTTATATAAAAAAGCCGTGCACATATTTTTCTATTTAAATAAGACTATTAAGACCCTAGCGTATCGAGCAATTTTATTGCATACGGATGATTCTAGTTCCGATGATTTCTCCGCCGAGCACTCGGCTCAGGATCTGGGGTTCGCTTCCGTCTACGATGACGACCTCACGTACTTGGCCATGGATACATGCGATTGCTGCACGCACTTTGGGAATCATTCCGCCATAGATTTCTCCGGTCTGGATCATGTCCTCAATCTCTTGTACAGATACGGATGGCAGTACTTTTTTCTCGCCGCCTACGTTTTTCATGATGCCAGGAACGTCAGTCACGACAATCATCCGACTTACGCCGAGATGAGACGCAACTGCACCCGCAGCTGTATCTGCATTTATGTTATAGCGTTGTCCAGTTGCATCTACGCCAACTGGTGCGATAACTGGCATGTATCCCATGTTCACGATGCCTTGGATAATCTCTGCGTTCACACCAGTGACATCGCCTACCCAACCGATCTCTGCGTGGTTGGATACGGGCTTCGCCTGAATGAGACCCCCGTCCACGCCGGACAAGCCTAGTGCACGACCGCCCACACGCTGAATCAGACGTACGATCTGCTTGTTGATACTTCCAGCGAGCACCATCTCCACTACGTCCAGCACAGGTTCAGTTGTTTTGCGCAGGCCGTTAACAAATTCAGTTTCGATACCAAGCTTCGCCAAGTTATCTGAGATCGCAGGACCTCCGCCATGCACGATTACCGGTTGCGTGCCCTGAGACTGCAAATCACGCAGATCCGCAAAGAAAGACTCCGGCAACGCCGCCAGCGTGCTGCCTCCACATTTCATGACGAACATCTGTTTCTCTGTGCTCGCTTCCGTTGCGGTACTCTCGTTTGGCATTGTTGAATTCATGAGGGCAAGCTCCTATCATAGTAAAAATTATATTCAAAAAAATATAACACTTTTATAAGGTCACACAGGCTGGTAGGAGTCCATTCCGAATTCGGATTGTTCTTTTGATCGCTGTTGTCTCCAGGTTTCTTGAATTATCCCTATATAGGGGAACACCCGGAGACAAAGGCGACCGCTCCGCTTCTGCAGAATCAATTCCGTCTTCTCCATTACTATCGCTATATGTCCAACACCAAACAACAAGTTTAAATTTCATTGATAATTTTTGAAACATCTCACGAAACAGCTTCACAATAGAAGACAGCTGTTTCGCAAAACCTTTATCCAAAGGTTTATTAAGTGCGGTATGCGGCGTTAATTCGGACGTAGTCATACGTCAGGTCACAGCCCCAGGCTGTTGCTGTTCCTTCGCCGTGGTGCAAATCCACCACGATGCGAACTGTATCAGTCTGCAAATAGGCCAATGCCGCTTCTTCGTCAAACACGACTGGGCGGGACTGCGCGAGTACCGAGATATCTCCCAAACGGATATCTACGGTATCCGGGTTCACCGGCTGTCCTGCACGCCCTACGGCTGCAATAATCCGTCCCCAGTTGGCGTCTGCGCCAAACATGGCGGATTTCACCAGACTAGACCCGATGACGGTTTTGGCAATGGCTTGCGCGGATTCATCACTTACCGCACCTGTAACTTCTACCTCGACCAGTTTTGTTGCTCCTTCACCATCGCGAGCAATGGCTTTGGCCAGTACTTGGCATACATAGGTGAAGCCGGCTGCAAAAGCGTCCCAATCCGGGTGCTCCATCGTCAGCTCTTCATTGCCTGCATATCCACTGGACATGGCTACCAACATGTCGTTTGTACTTGTATCCCCATCGACGGTAATCATGTTGAATGTATGATTGGTAGCCTGGCGCAACAGACGCTGTAACGCTTCTGCACCAATGACCGCGTCAGAGGTCATAAAAGCGAGCATTGTCGCCATATTCGGATGAATCATACCCGAGCCTTTGGCGGCTCCCGCAATCGTAACCGTCTTGCCGTTAACTATAACGGAGACGCAAGCTTCCTTTTTTACCAAATCCGTTGTCAGAATCGCTTGTGAAAATTGCTCCGCCTCATTCGATTCCTTGCCCATATGCGCTGGAAGTCCGGTGATGCCTGAATGTACAGCATCCATTTTGAGCAATTCACCAATGACACCTGTGGATGCCACAGCCACGTCTTCTTCTGCCACACCCAACTCACGCGCAGCCGCCGAACGCATCGCATAAGCATCTTCTTCCCCTTGTTGCCCTGTACATGCATTAGCATTACCACTGTTAACGATAACAGCCTGAAGGCGTCCGTTGCTCAAGCTTTCGCGTGTTACTTTGAGTGGTGCCGCCTGAAACACGTTCGTCGTGTATACAGCAGCAGCTGTAGCCGGTACATCACAGCGGATCGCTCCGATGTCATTACGAGATGTCTTTTTCAATCCGCAGTGAAGTCCACCAGCAGTGAATCCCCCAGGGGTTACAATTGTTCCGTTCTCAACCACGGTAAAAGTATGTTGCTCCACATTCGTTCCCATATCATATCCCCCGTATGCGTTCAGCTATATGCTGATGATCGCCTGCTTAACCTGATCCGTTCTCCCTAAGTTGACTCCGAGAAAGCACTCTACACCGAATGTTCCAGCACTCCTCCTGAATACCAATCCCTTATGGATATACCGGTGTCATGTTCAGCCCAAGGTTCTCCTCCCATCCCATCATCAGGTTCATATTTTGAATCGCTTGCCCGGAAGCACCCTTCACCAGGTTGTCGATGACCGAAATAATCGTCAAACGCCCTGTGCGAGGATCTACCGCAAATCCGATATCACAATAGTTGGATCCGTACACTTCTTTGGTAGAAGGCCAGATGCCCGGTTCACGTACACGTACAAAAGGCCTGTTCTCATAATATTTACGGTACAAATCTACGATCTCCCGGTCGCTGTGTTCCCCAACGAGGTTTGCATACATCGTACTCATAATTCCACGTGTCATTGGCACCAGATGTGTTGTGAAAGTAACCGTAACAGGCGTTCCCGTTATACTGCCAAGCACTTGTTCGATCTCGGGAATATGTTGATGTTTATTCAGTTTATAGGCTTTGAAATTCTCATTCATCTCTGCATAATGGTTTGTCAGACTTGTTCCACGTCCCGCTCCGGATACGCCTGATTTGGCATCAATTATAATAGTAGAAGGATCAATCCATCCTGCCTCTACAGCAGGGATCAGTCCAAGAAGTGTAGCCGTTGGATAACAGCCTGGGTTGGATATAAAATTCTGTCCCTTCACTTCTTCGCCATACACCTCAGCCATGCCGTATACCGCTTGTTCCAGCAAATCAGCTGAAGGCGCCGGATGTTTGTACCACTCTTCGTACACTGTTCCATCCTTAAGTCTGAAATCGCCAGACAGGTCAATCACCTTAAGTCCTGCTGCCAGCAGGCTTGGTACGAGCTTAGCACTTACGCCGGACGGGGTCGCTGTGAATACCAGATCCGCACGACTCGCAATTTCAGCCGGATCTACACCGTCGAGTGGCCTGTGAATCACGCCCGTCAAATGCGGAAATCCATCTGCGATGGACTCACCACTGCTCGATGATGAGATCACCGATGTGATTTCAACCAGCGGATGGTTCTGGAAAAAACGAATCAGCTCCACCCCACCGTAGCCGGTGGAACCGACGATTGCTACTTTTAATTTGTTATTCACTCTCGCTCCCCCAATCTCGATGTATGCGCTACTTGTGCTATGTCCTTGCCTGAAGGATACTTGAACACAGCAATTCCGTCGCTTATATGCATATTTGTGTATTATTATACGACTCTGGTTATATAAATACAACACTCTATCATCAATTTCACATGGATTTCCATCCAATCCGAACATATCTTTTTTAACATCCGGGACGAATAGGTATACATCTGTTAAAATACGTATTAGTAGGAAACATTACAATCAGGGTCTCATTCATAACTAACCTGCTAATCAAGGACATATGAATAGATTCATGATGGTCATAATGAGACGTGGGGGACTATAGTGCATATCGAATCCATTTTACTTATTGTACTCCTTGGCCTGAATATTATTTTTGCCGCAGCAGTCGTTTTCTTCGAACGGAAGGATGCCAGCGCTTCCTGGGCTTGGCTGCTCGTCTTGAACTTTATTCCGGTGTTTGGGTTTTTACTTTATCTTTTAACCGGTCAGAACCTGACCCGATACCGGCTTTTCCAGTGGAAAGAACGTAAGAAGCTCGGGCTAGAGGAACGTATTGAAGCCCAGCTCACGCAGTTGCACGATAACCGCACACCTTTCCGCAACCAAGCAACCGAGACTAGCCAGGACATGATCTATATGAACCTGAAGCAGAACGGTGCTCTGGTGACGGAAGATAATGCGGTCGAGATCATTACGGATGGAACAGATAAATTCCAGCGGCTCTTGGATGACATCGAAGCGGCCAAGGATCACGTGCACGTACAATACTACATTTATAGAGGCGACCGTCTGGGCAAAAGAATTCGGGATGCACTTATCCGCAAAGCGCGGGAAGGCATCAAAGTTCGTTTGCTGTATGACGCGCTCGGATCGCGGCGGGTATCAAAACGCTTTTTCAAAGAATTGCGCGAAGCAGGCGGTTTGGTTGAAGTCTTTTTCCCCTCCAAATTCAGTCTGATCAACTTGCGTATGAACTACCGGAACCACCGTAAGATTGTCATCATTGATGGTAACCTGGGGTACACAGGCGGGTTTAACGTTGGAGATGAGTATCTTGGCTTGAACTCCAAATTCGGTTATTGGCGTGACACACATCTGCGTATTCAGGGGAATGCCGTTCATGCGCTGCAGACCCGTTTTCTCCTAGATTGGAATGAAGCGTCCAAGCAACACGACACACCTTATGTTCCGGCGCATTTCCCTCATATTGAGGGTACAGGAAAGATTGCCATGCAGATTGTCTCCAGTGGACCGGATGCAGAGACTGAACATATCAAGAACAGTTATCTTAAGATGATTAACGGGGCCAAACAATCGATTCTGATTCAAACTCCTTATTTTATCCCGGATGCCAGTGTATTCGAAGCTATTCGTCTAGCGTGTCTGTCCGGCATAGATGTTCGCATTATGATTCCAAATAAGCCCGACCACGCCTTTGTATATTGGGCTACGCTATCTTATATTGGTGAGTTGCTAAAAGTGGGCGCCAAAGTATTTATATATGATAATGGCTTCATTCATGCCAAAACACTTATCATTGACAGTTTGGTTGCATCCGTGGGAACCGCCAATATTGACTACCGCAGTTTCCGGTTGAACTTTGAGGTTAATGCTTTTATGTACGATGAAGCGATTGCGACAGCACTTGTACAAACCTTTGAGCACGACCTGCATGTATCGCGAGAAATGACGCTCGATGAATACCAAAAACGTAGTCTCATTATCCGCTTCAAAGAAGCCATTTCCCGTCTGTTATCTCCGATTTTGTAGCGGTCAATATTTATAGTAAAAAAACAGGCACATCCTCTCCCGTCATTTCGGAGTAAGATGTACCTGTTTTTTTCTTGTCTTGAACTTCCGAACGTATGAGCCTACACGGCTCACTCGATATTCTTCACACCGTTCACACATGCTCTCCCCGCTTAAAACCTTCGCCAAGCACTTCGTGCGCGTTACTGATAATGACAAATGCTCCCGGGTCCACAGACCGAATCAACGCTTTGAGTCTTGGTACCTCATTTTGCCCAACCACGACCATTAGTACTGTTCGTTGATCATCGGTGTAACCACCTTTAGCTTCCAGCTTTGTTAATCCGCGATCCAGATCATCCAGAATCACTTTGCTAATCGCTTCGGTCTGGTTGGAGATAATATAAGCCACCCTGGAAAAGCCTAGGCCCATCTCAACGGCATCGATCACTTTACCGGTAACATACAACCCAATTAGTGCATAGAGAGACTGTTCCAATGACAATACAAAAGCAGCCATAATAATAACCGTAGCATCCATAATTACGACACAAAGAGAATAACTCAGTCCGCTGTATTTCTGTACGATTCTGGCAAGAATGCTCATGCCACCTGTTGATCCTCTACCTCGGTATACAATTCCAATCCCTAAACCAACGCCAATCCCACCATACAGTGAACCAAGTAGCGGATTCGTTGTTGGAATGGCCCAATCCTTCGTGAGATAGACTAACAGTGGCAGGACAATACTGCCCAGTACTGAACGAATTCCATACTGCTTACCAATAAGCAGGAAACCCGCAATCAAAAGTGGGATATTAATTGCCCATTGGGTATATGCCGGCTCCCAATTAAGCCACTCCTTGCCCAGGATCGATAACCCGGACACCCCACCCGAAGCAATCTGATTTGGTAATAAAAATAAATTAAAGGCCACGGCAATTAAAAACGAACCTAAAATGATAGATACCGTATCCACGACGTTTCTCCATGGACCATTGAGTGGAATGAGGCTAGTTATCCTCTTTTTGCGATTATTGTGAAGTTGTGATCGTTGTTGCATGTTCTCGTGCTCTCCTTTTATGTGACTGATCAGTTGTTCGCTCATTTTTTCTATCCTATAAAATTATTCAAAAAAAAGCTCCCGTATACACCAGCATACGCCTACACGTATGGGTCCATACAGGAACTTATATTAATCGGTTTCTACTTTAATCTGGCTACGCAAATAACCATCGATGAATGCATCGAGGTCGCCGTCCATTACTGCTCCTGTATTTCCAGTCTCTACGCTTGTACGGTGATCCTTTACCATACTATAGGGATGGAACACATAGGAGCGAATCTGGCTACCCCATGAAATATCCGACTGATCTCCTCGGATTTCATCCAGCTGTTGTTTTTGCTCTTCAATTTTACGCTCATACAATTTCGAACGAAGCATCTTCATCGCCCGCTCACGGTTCTTGATCTGTGAACGTTCATTCTGACACGTTACAACTACACCTGTCGGAAGGTGGGTAATCCGCACGGCTGAGTCGGTGGTATTGATATGCTGTCCACCCGCGCCACTCGCACGGTAGGTATCAATCTTGAGATCCTCTGTTCGAATGTCCAATTCAATCGTATCATCAATCTCAGGAACCACATCACATGATACGAAGGACGTATGTCTACGGCCCGATGAGTCAAAAGGAGAGATCCGCACCAGTCGGTGTACACCCTTCTCGGCTTTCAGATAACCATAAGCATTGTGCCCCTTGATCGATAGCGTGACGCTCTTGATCCCCGCCTCATCTCCTGGCAGATAATCCAGCACCTCAACCTTGAAGCCACGTTTCTCGGACCAACGTGTGTACATCCGGAGTAACATCTGTCCCCAGTCCTGTGACTCGGTACCACCTGCCCCCGGATGAAGCTCTAGAATGGCATCCATCTTATCATACGGCTGGTTCAGGAGCAGCTGAAGTTCGAACTCTGCCACCTTGCTCACGATCGCTGTGACGCTTCTACCGATCTCTGCAGCGAGGTCCTCGTCGCCTTCCTCGTCAGCCAGTTCTACCATCATCACCGCATCATCATAATCCTGTTGGAGTTTGGTGTATTGATCCACAGATCCCTTCACCGCATTTAGCTCAGCGATTACGGATTGCGCCTTGTCACTGTCGTCCCAGAAATCGGGGGCAGACATCTTCACTTCGAAGTTGCCAATCATCTCTTGCTTCAGATCTAAGTCAAAGAGACCCCCTAAGGTTGGTTAGTTTCTTGCCTATTTCACGCAGGTCATGCTTCACGTTTGGATCGATCATGTGCAATTCCTCTTTTCATTAAGATAAGCTCCCCGCATCCAGGGCATTCCTCCAGATCAAGTAAGTGATGCGCCACCCTGGTGTTGAGACTACTGTTATATCAGTATATCTCTTCCCCGTGATCATGGTCATATTATTATAACTATGCACCATTAATCGGTTTTGCATCCTTCACTTCATCCTATGGAATACCCGGCTGCAAGGAGCCATTCATGTCATTCGTGTATAAATGAACCCTTTAACTACTCTTGACCGTGGCAGTGTTTGAACTTCTTACCACTACCGCATGGGCATGGATCGTTACGTCCGATTTGGTCAGAAACCTTCACTGGACGTTTCTCAGCAGGTTCACCGCTTGTCGAGATCTGACTTTCCTCAACAACCGCTTGACGCTCCTGATTGCTCTCGATCTGTGCTCTCATCACATAAGTCGCTACTTCTTCTTGAATCGAAGCGATCATCTGATGGAACATCTCGAAGCCTTCGAACTGGTATTCACGCAGTGGATCTGTACCACCGTAGGCGCGAAGGTGGATACCTTGACGCAATTGATCCATTGCATCGATATGATCCATCCACTTGCTGTCTACTGCACGGAGCACAACCACTTTCTCGAACTCACGAACCATCTCTTCGCCAATTCGCTCTTCACGTGCATTGTACTTGTTCTGAACTTTCGTGAACAGCAACTCGATGATCTCTTCTGCTTCCTTGCCCCACAGATCATCTTTTGTTATGGAACCATCGTCCAGCAATTTGCTGTTCATATAATCAGCAACTTCCTGAAGCTCCCAGTTTTCCGGGATATCATCACTACAATGTGCTTCAACGATACGTTCAATGGAAGGCTTGATCATATCCATAACGATTTGTTTGATATTTTCGGACTCCAGTACCTCGCGGCGCTGTTTATATATAATTTCACGTTGTTGGTTCATTACATCATCATATTGGAGAACGACTTTACGCACGTCAAAGTTGTTACCTTCAACACGCTTCTGCGCTGATTCTACTGCACGGGTAATCATCCGGCTCTCGATCGGTTGGTCTTCTTCAAAACCAAGGCGCTCCATCATGTTCAATACATTATCTGCACCGAAACGTCTCATCAATTCATCACCCAGTGACAGGTAGAATTGTGTTGAACCCGGGTCACCTTGACGTCCCGCACGGCCACGTAGCTGATTATCAATCCGGCGTGATTCGTGACGCTCTGTACCGATGATATGAAGGCCGCCTACTTCAGCTACACCATCACCCAAGATAATATCTGTACCCCGTCCTGCCATGTTGGTTGCAATCGTTACTGCACCCGCTTGACCAGCTCCTGAGATGATCTCTGCTTCTTCCGCGTGGTACTTGGCGTTCAGTACCTGGTGTTTGACACCACGGCGTTTAAGCATGTCAGACAGGCGTTCAGAGTTCTCAATGGACACTGTACCTACCAGAATCGGTTGATTCTTACTGTGGCGTGCCACGATCTCTTCTACAACGGCATTGAACTTGCCATCGATGCTCTTATACACGACATCTGCCATGTCATCGCGTTTATTCGGACGGTTGGTTGGAATTTGCAGTACTTCGAGACCGTAGATTTTTTTGAACTCTTCTTCCTCGGTTTTCGCTGTACCCGTCATACCCGCAAGTTTACGGTACATCCGGAAATAGTTCTGGAAGGTAATCGTAGCAAGCGTCATGCTCTCATTTTGTACTTCAATGCCTTCTTTGGCTTCAATCGCTTGGTGCAATCCATCACTGTAACGACGTCCAGACATCAGACGACCTGTGAATTCATCAACGATCATGACTTCCTCATCACTGACAACATAATCCACGTCACGACGCATGATTGCATTAGCTTTCAAGCCCTGTACAATGTGATGGTTGAGAGTTACATTGGCATGATCATACAAGTTCTCGATACCAAATGCTTTCTCTGCTTTTGCCACGCCCGCCTCAGTCAACGCTACGGATTTCACCTTAATATCTACCGTAAAGTCTTCTTCCGGCACCAAACGTTTCACAAAACGATCTGCTGCATAGTACATATCCGTCGACTTCTGAGCTTGTCCAGAGATAATGAGTGGCGTACGCGCCTCATCGACCAAGATGGAGTCTACTTCATCAATGATACAGAAGAACAATGGACGTTGTACCATTTGCTCTTTGTAGAGCACCATGTTGTCACGCAGATAGTCAAAGCCAAACTCATTGTTCGTTCCGTACGTAATATCACATGCATATGCATGTTGTTTCAACGCATGGTCCATACCGCTGAGGTTAACCCCAACCGTCATGCCCATGAACTCATAGATTTGTCCCATTTCCTGGCTATCCCGTTGTGCCAAGTAGTCATTGACCGTGACCACGTGTACACCTTTGGACATTAACGCGTTCAGATATACCGGAAGTGTTCCTACCAGCGTTTTACCTTCACCCGTTTTCATCTCGGAAATACGGCCTTCATGCAGAGCGATACCGCCCAGCATCTGTACATCGTAGTGACGTTTGCCCAGTACACGACGTGATGCCTCACGTACGGTTGCAAATGCCTCTGGAAGAAGCTCATCTGTTGTTTCTCCCTTTTCAATACGAGCACGGTATTCGTCCGTTTTACCTTTCAGTTGTTCATCAGACAACGCCTGAAATTGTGGTTCCAGTTTATTGATCACATCGACCGTCTTCATCAGACGTTTAACATCACGTTCATTCATGTCGCCGAAGATCTTTTTGACAAGTCCTAGCATGGTATACCCCTTTCGTGCAAAACAGAATAGACCCCCTGTTGCCGCCACGCGACACCATCGGATGGATATTGCATCCACTTGCCCGGGGGTGACAAACAATATAATTTGAGCTTAATGAAGGTTACACTTCGTCAACTCAGTTGCCAGAATGTCCTTTCGATCGCTGTTATCCCCTGATTTCTTTTAAACTCTCTTCTCAGAGGGGGAAATCCGGGGATAAGGCGTATGCTTCCGATGTAGCTTTCTTTCAGAAAGCTTTCAGGCGAACGCTTCGCTTCTTCAGGTCATTTCCGCCCTCTTCGTCATCCGTGTAAAAATCAAATTCAAATCATATGCTAATAAGTAATATGATGAATCAACTCCAGGCTTGCCAAGGGTTCCTCATGAAGCTGATTCGGTATTCAAACGGATTCGGTTATTAAAAACTAGCCGAAGCCCGAGCCTTGCGAATCATGTTCATGGTGCTGTGCCTGTCATTGATTATGATTAGCGATCATTCGTTGACAATTCCTCATCAGGACAATGATTCTCTTTGCATAAATTGTAACAGTTTGTAAGGGCCGCCGCAACACGCCACGGCACACTTCTTTGAACTTCTGAGACATATCAAACCGAGTTTAAGTGCAAAAAATCATAGTCGTTAGCGGAAGCGTCCGATTGTCATGTTTCGTTTTGCAGGATAGACAGCTCTGTCAACGAATTTTGATGGTAAATTTGGATGGAAATCTCAATATCCAGTTCTCGAATGTAGGTATACGAATATTTTCGTAAGCATCGGAATCTGGTGATAAACTTGTACCAATTATGATTATTCTTACTATCTATTAGACGCAGCAGCATAGGGAATAGTTTCACCATTTTATTTCCAAAAGTGATTTCCCAGCTTCTCTACGCACAAAAGAGCCCCATCCCCTAAGGGATGGAAGCTCTTGTTAAGTCCAATCCAGGAAACTACAGTCCCTGTCTTCATTATTATTAGATATTCATACGCATGTCCGTTCCGATGATCCTGTACGTTAAGATTAACCTTGTTCGATCAATCCGTACTTACCATCGTTCCGTTTGTAAACAACGCTAACTTCTTCACTGTCAATGTTGGAGAATACGAAGAAATTGTGACCAACCATGTTCATTTGGAGGATGGCCTCTTCCACGTCCATTGGTTTCAACATAAAGCGTTTCGTCCGTACGACTTCAAAATCATCGTCATCCGTGTCCGTATCCAGTTCAGCTGTAGCTACAGTACCTGTTGGATCTTCAACGAAGAGTGTTTTCAGGCTACCTTCCTGGCGGAACTTACGGTTAATTTTTGTTTTGTGTTTGCGGATCTGACGTTCCAGCTTGTCCACCACGGAGTCAATCGATGCATACATATCATCGCTCTCATCCTCAGCGCGGAGCACAATGCCTTTCAATGGGATCGTCACCTCTACCGTATGCAAACCTCTCGTCGTGCTCAATGTAACAGCACCGTCAGAGTTAAGGGGTGCATCGAAATACTTCTCGAGTCTACTCAACTTTTTGTCGACATAATCCTTCAAAGCATCAGTAACCTCGATTTGTTGACCTCGAATACTTAAATTCATAGGGCACTCCTCCTTTTTCCTTTGCCACTTCATTATAACACGAATGTAAGCGCCATGTAAAAACTCCCGGTGACCGAATAATGACATCTGTTCAAGCCACATCTGCCAACGTAGGCATAACGCCATATTTCGCGATATTTCATCATATTCAGCCATAATCGAATATTTACTTGGTATGAATTATTAGGCGCTTGATGATGTAATTAACCCATTTTGAGCTTGCTCAATCTAATATGTAAAATGAACTTCAATCTATCTCTTGAATCTATTAAATTCAATAGAATAATGTTCCTCGGATGATCCTCAAATCTCTAATCTATTGAAACAAAAAAAGACCCCGGAAAGTACCGGAGTCTGATGCTAGCGATAATTCAATTTGGTAACCATCTAACCATATATGTAGGTCGGATTGTCCGGATGATTATAATTTGATTACGTTAGCTGCTTGCGGTCCACGTGCGCCTTCGACGATGTCGAATTCTACGGATTGACCTTCTTCCAAAGTTTTGAATCCTTCGGATTGAATTGCGGAGAAATGTACGAATACGTCGCCGCCATCTTCAGTCTCAATGAAACCGTAACCTTTTTCTGCGTTGAACCATTTTACTTTACCTTGCATGCACTAACATTCCCTTCGTCATCAAATGAAGTGAAGCTTTCGGCCTTAACCTCTGCCCACAATTCAGATAATACCATCCAAAGTTATCCATTGTCAATTGGAAACGTAAATGTTTTCTTGGAATTTTTTGTAGATTAATTGGGGATTGTGTTGAAAGGTGGGATATCTTGAATATAGCAGGTAATTGGAGGGTTGGTAAGTCTATTTTTGATGTATTAATAATAGAAACTTGGATGAGAGTTTACTGTTCAGATAACGAGAAGTAGATACACCTTGCGTAGGTAAACATTTCATAATTCCTAATATTAAGAAAATTAAAAAAAAAAGAGAACACAACAGAAAAAGGACGCAAAATATCCCTCACAGGTATCTTACATCCTTCTGAATTCTTATTTAATATCTTTTTGTGTCTACAATAATACTGTCCACTGCGTAAGACATCTCATATGCATTCTTTTGTACTTTAGCCTGCTTGCGTTGAATGAGCCAGTCTTTTGCTTCTATTTTCAAGCTGTTCATGCGCATCAGAATGGCATGATCATTATCCATAATCTTCTTAAGCCGTGCTTGTTGAGGCACTGAAGCTTCGCGCTGATCCTGCTTTAACATAGAATCAATAATGTTCTGACGCTTGTCCACAAATAGTTCCAATTCATCTGAACTCACATCATCAATCTGAAGCATGATATCTTGCGTTAGCCGCTCTAGCTCTTTAATCAAATCATCCATGAACGGCTCCAAGTTCAGATGAGGATACCATTTTGCTTGCCTGAACCCAGGTCTCTTTCAACTCTTTCAAATAACCCAAAGCTTCCTCAGCTGGCTCAGCAGTTTTTTTCGTATTAGCATCAATAAGAAGGAAATTAATATATTCATACAAAGCATTAAGATTCTCTGCAATATCAGAAGAGCGATCCAATGTAACTGATAACTCGCTAACAATGGTTTGTGCTTTTCCAAGATTCAAACTAACCTTCTGATAATCCTTGGCACCCAATCCATCAATCGCTGTCCGTACAAAACGAATAGCCCCATCATATAACATTATCAACAACTGACCTGGTGAAGAGGTCTGAACGGACGACTGACGATATTGATCATATGGAGACTTAATCATATTTACACCCTTTCAATCTTTAAGTTAACTTAGCTGGAGAAGAAACTGGATAAGCTTGAAGCCTGACTTTGATACTTGCTCATAGCCGTTTCCATAGCCGTGAATTGTTTGTAGTAACGATTTTCAAGAGCACTCAGGCGTTTTTCCAAGGCTGTAATCTGAGTATTATAGCCTTTGAGCGTTTTACCCATGACGCTCTCTTCCTTGAATAGACTGTTAACATCACCGCTAAATTTAGTCGTACCGGCACGTTCTGCAACTTTGCTCATTGCTGTATCCATCTCTTTATACATCTTGCCAAAAATAGAGCTATCTGCACCGGCACCCGTACCTTGTAATAAATCAGAGACCTGCTGAGGATTATCAAGTATGGCTTTTTTAAACTTATCCTCATCCAAGTATATTTTCCCATTTTCGTAATACTTACCACCTGTGATTCCAATACTACTTAGTTCTCCCATTTTCTCGCCCATGATGTTTCTCATCGTTGAAGCTAAGTTCGTAAGGATATCATCGTTTTTAAGAAGACCACTCTTGGCCTTTTCTTCCCACAACTTAATGTCACTTTCTGACATAACGCTACGTTGTTCTGTAGTTAACGGTTGGAAGCTACGATACTTCTCTTCACTAACCTTGGTATTTAACAATTCTAGCATTTTATTATAATCTTCTATAAAGGACTTAACCGTTGAAAGAGCCTTATCAGGATCATTTTGCGTATTGATTGTAAAGGGTTTATCACCATTCAATGTAATTGCACCATTATTCTCCGTAAATGAACTTGCAGTCGTTGAAAGCAAATTCATTTGCACCCCATTGTAAGTAATCACATTACTTGAAGGTGGAGGATCTAACTTCACACCATTGATTAAAACAATAGCATCCTTCGCTACAACCTCATTGATTACTGCAGTAGAGTTTTGCCCAAATAAATCCATTAGCGAATTATTCCCAGCGCCTGGTGCCTCAACCTTAAGTGTGCCTTTAGAGCCTAGATCTTTAGAAGCAATGGTAAACTTTCCTGTCAGTTCATCAAAACTAGCTTTTACGTTTAATTCCGTCTTACTATTGATTTTTGCAATAATAGAAGAGACTGTATCCTGCCCTGTAAAAGTCATTTCTACATCATTAATCTTAATCTTGTATTCTTTTGTATTATCGCTTGCGCCTAAACTTGTAGTTGGCTCTCCAAATTTTATGCCGTTTGCTAATTCAGCTAACGACTGCCTCGAACTATAACCTTGGCCCTTCCCATCGGTTTCTTGAGCTTTCGCAGTAGCAAGCTGCGCAACCGAAACCTCCATTTTAATACCATTAGCTGCTGCACCTGCTTCAGCTTTAACCGCATCCGTATTACCTGTTACAACCGCCTTTTGTGTATTAAGCGCTGTTGATTGTCTATATGTCTGTTGTAGCTTGGTATTACGGAACTCATACATCTTACTATTCAATTCACGATAACTGTCACGTTGCCATTCCAGTGTCGTCTTTTTTTGATTCAATTTATCCAGCGGAGCCCTTTTGGCTGTCATGAGTTCCTTAACCATACTATCGATGTCCATACCGGAAAATCCGTTAATACGCATAAATTCACTCCTCGCTCATTAAGTTACTTTGTACCTTTATACTTTCTCGTCGATCAGGATGCCCGCTATTTCCATCATCTTGGCTACCAGATCCAATGTCTTCTCAGGCGGAATCTCACGAAGCACTTCTCCCGTTTCTTTGTTCAGTACTTTGACCATGATATCATGTGTCTTCTCGTGGATGCTGATATCCAGCGTTGTCTCAGGACCTTGTAATGCTTTCACCGCACGGTCAATATTACGGATGAGTAATTCTTCTCCCATGGATAGATTTAAACCCTGCTTTTCTTTACTATAGGCTTCTTTCGCTGTCCTGATGTTTGCTGTGTCGGTTCCCGCTTGAGAAGCGCCTGCCGGGTTCTGTACCTCTATAGCAGGATTACTTGCAGATGAGGCAGCGGATAAGGAAAATTGAATATTCACCCTTGAACGACCTCCAATTATTTCGCATTTATAATATATATCGGCTTATAAGCTGTCGAGCTTTAGGAAATATGTAAAATCCAATAAAAAAACCTTGGATCAGAGATCCAAGGTTTAAGATGAAGCAAGGTGAAATTAACGAAGCAATTGCAGAACACCTTGTGGTTGTTGGTTAGCTTGAGCCAACATAGCTTGAGCTGCTTGAGCCAAGATGTTGTTTTTCGTTTGTTGCATCATTTCTTTCGCCATATCAACGTCACGGATACGGGATTCAGCAGCTGTCAAGTTCTCGGAAGCCGTTCCCAAGTTGTTGATCGTATGCTCTAGACGGTTTTGAACAGCACCCAATTTAGCACGCTCGCTGGAAACAAGGGAAGTTGCTTTATCCAAGATGTTGATTGCTTTGGAAGCATCTTCACGAGTGGAGATGTTAAGAGCTGCTTCAGCTTTGATATCGTTTGTTCCGTTAGTAACGGAGTTCTCTTTTGTGAAACCAGCTTGTCCAGCGTTACCTGTAATACCCAGGGCAGCGGAACGAACATCGTTGATTGTCAAGGACATGGATTGACCAGTGTTAGCACCGATTTGGAACTTCGTGGAGAAGCCTGTTCCTTGTGCTCCAGCGCCAACAACTTGCTCGACGTTTTTAACGGTTTCTGTACCAGCAAAACCAAGTCCCGCCAAAGCTCCACCAGCACCTGCAGCGACACTGATATCTTTACCAGTTTCAGAAAGGAACTGAATTTTATTATCTTTAGACAATGAAGCAGTAACTTTGCTGTCCAGTCCAGCAGTTTGCAATGCAGCGTTCAGATCTTTAACCAGATCGTCCATAGCCGCTTTTGCTACGTTAGCATCCGCATTTTTTGTATCATATACTTTTGCATCTTTGCCAGAATTAAGAACTACTTCTACTTCACTGTCTGTACCAACAGTGAATTTCAACGAAGCATTGGATGCAATGCTAGGATTAGCTGCAACTGCAGTAAGGTCAGTGCCAGCTTGCAGACCGGAACGCTCTACAGTAGCTGGATCTCCTTTAACTTTACCAACAGCATTCGCTGCAGCTGCATCAGTTTGGCCCAACATAACTGCTGCTTCATTGTCACCTGTGCCTACTTTCAACTCAAGCGTGCTTGTAGCTCCAGCAGATTTAGCAGTAAATTTCAGACCAGTACCACTAGAATCAACATCAACTAGGTCGCTCAATTTCACTCCACCAGAAGTTACATTTTTCAATGCATCAGCAAAGTCTGCTTTTGTAGTTGCAGTGTGGTCTTTATTCAAAAGCTCGGAAAGATCGAAAGTCTTACCATCAACAGTGATAGAAGCTGTTTGACCAGTTGTGTCTCCTCCAGCGAATGTTGCAGTACTAGCAATAGTAGCTTTAGTAGCTTGAGTCAACTTAGCGTTGTCTCCAGAACCGATACCACCGTTCAGCAATTTTTGAGTATTGAACTCAGTTGTGTTACCGATACGGTTGATTTCGGAAGTCAGTTGATTCATTTCGTCTTGCAAAGCTTGACGATCAGAATCTGTATTCGTTCCGTTCGCGGATTGGTTGGCAATCTCGCGTTGACGTTGCAGGATGGAGTGAGTTTCGTTCAATGCACCCTCAGCTGTTTGGATCAAAGAGATACCATCTTGAGCGTTACGGGAAGCTTGGTCCAAACCACGGATTTGGCCGCGCATTTTTTCGGAAATTGCCAGACCTGCAGCATCGTCACCAGCACGGTTGATGCGAAGACCGGAAGACAATTTTTCGATATTTTTGTTAGTGTTAGCAGTGTTTGCAGACAATTGACGGTGTGTGTTCAATGCCGCGATATTATGGTTGATAATCATTAGAGTGTTTCCTCCCTGAAAATAAATTAATTCCACATCCATGTGGTAAACGCCGCGACATTAAGGTCGGCCGCCCTGCCGAAGCAGCGTCTAAATTATATATCGACGGAAGGTGAACAACTGTTTATAGCAAATTGGAATATTTTTTAATCTTTTTTTATTTCGTTATTTCTAAGACGCTCCATAAAGGCCTCAACATTGGCTGCAAGCGGTGTTGCCGACTCTCTATTTGCTTCTTGAATAGATGCATAAATCTCTTGGCGATAGATATCAATATGCTTGGGTGCAGATATCCCGATGCGTACGGTATCTCCTTCGACTGCAAGAACAGTTACTTCAATGTGATCCTGAATAACTATAGACTCGCCTTTTTTTCGAGATAATACCAACATGTCACACCCCACCCTTCACGGATTTAGCTTCTTCGTCTTCTGACCAGATTAGATGGCGCGTTTCATAAATTGACTGATGGAGTATAACTTGCTTGCCTAGACGCTTTTCCGGATTGAGCACAACAGGTGCAAGAAGGTTCATTGTGGAATTATTCGTCTGGGAATGAATTGTGACCAGCGAGTATACAGATACTTGCTCTGCAATCTCCAATTCTTCCTTATCCACTTCGCTTAACTCAAAACTATAATCCGTAACAAACGTAAATGGACTTACCAATAAGAAAGACAACTCCTTTTCTCGAACAGATTGTAAATAACTAAAAGGCGTGTCTTCCCATGGGATTAGCGCGAACTCAGTCTCCTCTTCAAATCCAGGTAACCCTTTTGGAAATTGATATATATCTTTCTCCTGAACCTCTACTTCTCCCCACACGCTTGTCTGAATATGAATAATAAACGCCTCCTTGGCGATGAATTTATACAAAAAGAGCCATAGAGGGCTGTGTCCGAGACCGTCTATAGCTCACATTATAACTTATAACTCCATATCTATGGCTGGTGGAGTGTATTGTACTGATGCGTACTGTTTCACATAAATGTCCAGCTTACCTCTCTGATACTCAATCTCTGGCTTATTCACGATAACGTTCATCTCAGAGACCGCGGGATCATAGCTGATATCTGGAGGTCTTGTGTTGATACGAATATCCACGTTATCAAAAGAAGCAGGGGTTCTCGTCTCCGGAAAAGGTTGCGGCTTCCAATCGGTACCCACAATATTAGCAATCGTATTTCCCGGTTTATGAATAGCCGCTAACTGATTACCCTGCTCCACACGCGAAGCTATGTTTTGCAGAAATTTCTGTTGGATCCCCGAATAAATACGAGCGTTCATATCAATCATGTTACCACCAGTATATGCAGAGAATGCCCTGCTTTGATCAACATTCAGCTCAATTGGATGGCTTTGTACAGTCAGTTTTGCAGGTTTGGTATGAAGTTGAACCTCCGCCTTAGGTTGACGAATGGAGTACTGTCCAGGGTCAGCATCCATGTTTAATATAGATGGTGTAGTTCGAATCTGAACAACAGGAAGAGTGTTCATAACATAACTCCTCCTTATATTATCTCAGGAAGTCCACCAGAGATGGCGAGATGATTTTGGCACCTGCTGAAAGAGAAGCATTATAGATATTTTCTTGAATTTTAGATTGCAAGGATAGTTCGGCGTAATCCGCATCTTCCACCTTGGATTGCAGATCTGTCAAGTTAATACCGAGATCCTCCAAACGCCCCATCATCAGGTCAACACGGTTAGTCTTTGCGCCGATTTCAGATCGAATCGACAACATTTTACCCATTCGACTATCGATGTTGTCCAGCTGATCAGATAGCTCTTTCTGATCACCTTCCGTCAAAGCTTGCATGATCGTATTCATGATGACAAAAAGATTGTCTTCTTCCGTCTCTGTTCCAAATACTTCATTACCACTCACATTAATAGGCAATTGGACACTTTCACCTACAATGAAGTTAATTTTTCCTTTATCAGTAACAACAGAAGCAGCATTCGTTGTATCCAAAGTACCATCTAGATTTGCAGGGAAATCATATGGTTTCACATCATAGGTCTCACCATTGAAAACATATTTCCCGTTAAGCTTACTATTGGAGATATCAATCAACTGTTCATTAAGCTGTTTTACCTCTTCATTGATACTGTCCAGCGCGGACTGAGGATTCGTTCCTGTCGAAGCTTGTACCGTCAGCTCACGTAGACGCTGCACGACATTCCCCGCCTGATTCATAACAGTATCGTTAAACTCAAGCCAGGAAACCGCACTGTCTACGTTTTTCTGATACTGCTCATTGGATGAAAGTTCTGCCCGATAACGAAGGGAGTAAGTGATTCCTACCGGATCATCCGAAGGCTTGTTAATTTTACGGCCTGTTGCCAGTTGAGTCTGAGTATTGTTCATTTGCTGTGCATTCCGGTTCAGGTTCAAAAGCAACTGTGAACTAAGCATGTTATTTGTTATTCTCATGGTTGTTAGTCACTCCCTTCTATTATCTGCCTACCATGCCGGTAGAGTTAATCAATTTATCGAGAAGTTGATCATATGTGGTCATGAAACGTGCAGAAGCACTATAAGCATGTTGGAACTTAATCATGTTGGCCATCTCTTCATCCAGCGATACACCACTAACAGATTGACGACGGGTGTCCACTTGCTCCACAAGGAACTCCGAGTTGGATGTCTGACGTGCAGCTTCCTGAGATTGTACCCCCAGTTGTCCCACAATAGCACTGAATTGTGCACCGATCGTTGCATTACGTAATCCGTCTGCAGATTTCATCGGTGTATCTTTCAGATTCGCCAGCAAGATAGCAAGTGTATTATTACCTTTGATTACAGTCTCTGTACCAGAAGCATCCGATGTGCGGAGTGAGGTCGCAATCTTATTCGGATCAGCCAGGATCTCTGCGTTCAATGAAATATTACCAGCTGTAATGGCTGTTCCACCACCCGCTGCTGTAAAGAATGGTAATCCTCCAGAGTTAGTTCCATCCATGCTGTATCCAAGCTGATGCAGTCCGTTCAGACCTTTGACTGTAACCTTGAGATCTGTAGCTAGTGTCCGTGCTGCACCTGTGTATGTAACTCCATCAAGGATCGTATTATCAGGTAAAACAGAACCCGCAGGAAGAGTAATCTCGATATCTCCGTTAGCAAGGGTATTAGCCAAGTCATCCATTTGTTTCTGGTAATCACTTACCAACGTGTCTCTGGACTTAATCATGCCGTGGACTTCACCATTAGTGAGCGTGCCTGCTGTATACGCGGCATTCAGAAAAGCAGGATCTACTGCAACCTGCACTGCTCCGCCTGTAACAAGTGCTTGTCCATTCATTTGAATCTGATATCCTTGTGGAGAATCCGTAACAGTAACATTCATGATTTTAGACAGCTTGTCCGTCATCAGATCACGTTGGTCACGCAAATCGTTGGCATTGTCGCCAAGAGACTCTACTTTCACAATAGCACTGTTAAGGTTCGCAATGTTACCCAGGTAACCTTGGATCTCATTACCTTTGACCGCGATGTTGCTATCCAAATCCTGACTAAGCGAACCCAGTTGGCGGCTAATCTGGTTCATCGCATCTGTCAGCGCCAGAGTCGTTTCTTTCACGATCCGACGTGCTGTAACATCCTCAGGATTCTTACTCAGATCTGACCATGATTTATAGAAATTATCCATAACCGTCCGAAATCCGGTGTTTGATGGTTCATTCACAATAGCTTCAAGTTTCTCAAGCGTGTCTCGTTGAATGGACCAACTCCCGAAGTTGGTGTTTTCATTACGATATTGGTCATCCAGGAATTTCTCGCGCACACGCGTAATCGAATCGAACTCCACCCCTGTACCGAGCTGTCCTGGTGTAGTGCTGTGCAGAAATGCAAACGGCTCCATGGCAATGGATGCCTGCATGTTTACCTTTTGCCGCGAGTACCCTTCGGTGTTGGCATTGGCTACGTTGTGGCCTGTTGTGCTAAGAGCTGTCGTCTGTGTGAACAAACTGCGTTTAGCCGTTTCGATTGAATGAAATGTTGATGTCACTCTGGTTTCCCCCTAATTTAATCAGGCACGCGTGTCAAACAGACCGATTCGCCCTGGATTACCGTTCTTATCAGCAGGATGCTGATATGTGGCATCCTGTTCTGGCCGAGAAGCAAAGATATCCATTGAAAGATCAATAAACATCAACGATTGCTCGATCAGCTTTTGATTCAGTTGATTGATTTCCTTTAATTCATGCAGTGTTTCCGCCAGCTTTTTCTGGGCTTCAAGCAATCGCAGTTTGTCAGCCGGATCAAAAATCAGTTTGGAGATCTCCGTAATGTTCAGGTTCAGCATGGACTTGATCCCACGCTCCTGAAGCAATTCGTGAACTGCGCTCTGCCGTTCAATCTCCAATGGCTCCTGTTGTTTCATGAAACGGGATTCTTTGTTCAGAATGGCAATGAGTTCATCCACATCGTTTTTGACAATGACCTGTCTCTTGACCTCGCTGAGTGCCAGCATATCGCGGTGACTTTGTTCCATTTGCTGCAAAACTGCAATTAATCTATCCAGTGCTGCCATTGCGTGATCACCTATTCCTTATCAAAAGACTTAAAATACGGTAGCAATTTGTCAGCAAGCTTGCTGCTGTCTACCTGATACGTTCCCGAACTGACCTGTTCTTTCAGTTCCTGTATCCGCTGAATGCGTCCTGCATCTTGTGTACGCCCTTGTTCCTCAAGCATCTTCATCGCCTCCGGAGAAATGGATACTTCGTCCTTACGGCGGCTCTTCTTGGCATCAGCCTGCTGATTGGATTCAACGTTCCTTTGATATGAATTGATGGCGCCAATTCTACTCGGTTCATTGATTTTCATTTAAAATGCACTTCCTTCCATGATTAGGAGTTTATGTTGATATACGTTTTTCTTACTTTATCTTTATGTTATCGAAATGATTAGGATAATAAAAAAAACCGATAATCTTTAATAAGTTTATCGGTACGTTTCAAAACATTTGTTATAGCAAGATCTGTATTTAAGACCTCGTTCCTATGAATCGCGTAGTTTGTCGAGAGCATTGTAGGTTCGTCCGCCTATAATGCCGTTATCCTTCTGACCTACATCACGAGCTGCACTAGCCAAGTCTTTCGTCAAGCGATGACGACAAGAGTCACACATATGACCTTCACGAATCAATGTTCCGCATACTTCACAAGGATACATCATATTCGGGGCATTTTCGATGGAAATCCGTCCCTCACGGATGAACTTGGTAATGGTTTTGATCGAAACTTCTGTTGCATCAGATAGTTCCTGGATATTGGTGCCTTTATTTTCGCGCAAATAATCTACACAGATCTGATATTCCTGTTCCATTTCCTTAATACAATTCGAGCATACATCTCGAAAATTCAACGCATATAATTTACCACAGCGAGGACAATTACCTAGATTCATCGCTAAAACGCCCCTCTCAAACTTCCATTTCCGAATAGATAATAATTATACATTACCTTATTTTCTCTGATGAAGCCATAGTCTATTTACAAAGCAAAAAAGGGGAACAGGATGCACATATATGCAAACCCATTCCCCCTTATACATTACTAATTCAATGTTCTAATACTTAGTACAGAAGACCATATGCTTGTGTTCTGATCATTGAATGCCCGAATACGATATTTATGCGAACTGAACGGTAACAGGTCAGAATGAATAAACGTTGTATCACTGACAGCCGCCACAATTTGCCCATCGGCTTCAATTTCGTAAGACGAAGCACCGATAGCCGCTTCCCATGTCAGAATAACGTTTGTTCTGTCTGAAGTTCCTTTGAGCACAGGTGTAGTTAATTGAGTCATTCCCGCTATGATCTCACTCCAAGCTCCCGCACCAGAAGCATTTTTGGCCCGAATCCGGAAGGTATGCTCCGTATTTGGTGCAAGTCCGCTCTTCGTATAAGCTACTCCACTCACGGCAACCACCGTACCATCAATCTCCAGATCATACCCGGTAGCTCCAGTTACAGCACTCCATCTCAGCGCAATAGCCGCTGTGGTTGCAGAGTTAATACTCAAGCCTGAGACACTTGCAGGTAACGTAGTTTGGGACAATATTGCTGTCCATGCACTCACATTAGTGTCGGTCAGGGCACGAATACGATATTTATGAATCGTTCCACCAAGTACTCCATTATGGACATACAAGAGATCACTTACAGTAGCAACCACTATGCCATCTGCCTCAATCTCATATTTTGTTGCACCAACAACTTCATTCCATGTCAGCGTAACTGCGGTTTCTTCAGGTACAGCTTTCAGTGTTGTTGGTACATTTAATTGGGTCGAGGCGGTTACAATCTCACTCCAGCTACCAATGCCGGCAGCATTTTTGGCACGAATGCGGAAGGTATGCTCTGTATTGGCTAGAAGTGCTGTTTTGGTATAAGCCAGAGCCGTTACAGCAACTATTTTACCATCGATCTCAAGATCGTATCCTGTTGCTCCCGTAACCGCATTCCACTTCATAGAAATTGCTACTGTTGTTGCAGAATTCATACTCAATCCAGTCACACTGCCTGGTATAGTGCTTTGAGTCAAGACCGTAGACCAAGCGCTGCTGTTCTTATCCGTTAATGCACGCACACGATAGGTGTGCGATGTTCCTGCAAGCAAATTACTATGAACATATGAGGGATCGGTTACTGTAGAAACAATTGTTCCATCTGCCTCAATTTCATATTTAGTTGCATCTTTAATATCAAGCCAATTCAAAGTAGTAGCTGTTTCCTCTGATGTTGCTTTCAGAGCAGGTGTGTTTAACTGGGTTGTAACATCTGTTACATCTCCCCAAGCTCCAGCTCCAGCAATATTTTTGGAACGAATACGGAATGTATGATCCGTATTGGCGATAAGTCCCGTTTTGGTGTAAACCACTCCACTAACAGGTACCACCGTGCCATCAATTTCAAGGTCATATCCCGTCGCTCCTGAGACTGCGTTCCACTTCAGAGCAACAGCTGTGTTCGTTACACTTGTTACCGTTAGCCCGGTCACAGAACCAGGCAACGTATTTTGTGTCAAGACCGCAGTCCAAGCTCCAACATTGGTTTCGGTCAGAGCGCGTACGCGGTATTTATGTGCTGTTCCAGCTATCAGATTATTGTGAGTATAAGTAGGCACCTTAACAGTACCCACTAAGACTCCGTCCGCTTCAATCTCATATTTGGTTGCATCTTTAACTTCAGGCCATGTCAAGGTGACCGCTTGTTCCTCAGAAGAAGCCTTCAGCACAGGTGTGTTAAGTAAAGTTGTGCCATCTACAATCTCACTCCATATACTTGCACCTGCTGTATTTTTAGAACGAATACGGAACGTGTGATCCGTATTTGTCACAAGCCCACTCTTCGTATAAGCTACTCCCGTTACTGGTACAACTGTACCATCGATCTCAAGATCATATCCTGTTGCTCCCGTTACTGCCGTCCATTTTAAGGCAATGGCTACATTGGTAACGGAGCTAATACTTAAACCAGTAACCGAAGCAGGTATCGTATTTTGCGTCAGCACCGCAGTCCAGGCACCTGTATTAGAGTCCGTCAGTGCACGTACACGATATTTATGCGCCGTTCCTGGAAGCAAACTAGTGTGCACATATTTCGGTTCGCTAATTGTACCAGTAACGACTCCATCTGCTTCAATCTCATACTTGGTTGCATCTGCTACATCAGCCCATGTCAATGTAATCGCAGTCTCTTCCGAGGAAGCTTTTAGAACAGGGGTATTCAATAACGTTGTACCACTTACCTCATCACTCCATGCTCCGGCACCTGCCGCATTTTTGGAGCGAACGCGGAACGTATGATCCGTATTAGCCGCAAGTCCGGTCTTGTTGTAGATTAATCCAGTAGCAGCTACTACCGTGCCATCAATTTCAAGCTCATAACCTGTTGCTCCGGTTACAGCATTCCATTTCAAAGCCATTGTTGTATTCGTTACAGAGGTAATACCCAGTCCAGTAACTGAACCTGGTAGTGTATTTTGATTTAAGACAGCAGTCCAAGCCCCGTTGTTTGTATCTGTCAGTGCTCGTACACGATACTTATGCGCTGTTCCTGGCTGAAGACTTGAATGTACATATTTCGGCTCATTAACTGTTGCAACAATTGAGCCATCTGCTTCAATCTCATACTTGATCGCATCTGATACATCTGCCCATGTTACTGTAATAGCAGTCTCTTCCGAGGAAGCTTTTAAAATAGGGGTATTCAACAATGTCGTACCATCAATGATATCACTCCATACTCCGGCACCGGCCGTATTTTTAGAGCGAACGCGGAACGTATGATTCGTATTGGCTGCAAGACCTGTCTTGTTGTATGTTAATCCACTTACAGCTACTACCGTGCCATCAATCTCCAAGTCATAACCCGTTGCTCCAGTTACGGCATTCCACTTAAGCGCGATAGCGACATTGGTTGCAGAGGTTACACTCAACCCTGTGACTGAACCCGGTAAAGTATTCTGAGTGAGAAGTGCAGTCCAAGGGCTAACGTTGAGCTCCGTCAGGGCTCTTACACGGTACTTATGCGTTGTTCCTGGAGTCAAACTCTCATGTGTATAGACTGGCGCCGTAACCGTTGCTACAACAATACCATCTGCCTCCACTTCATATTTGGTTGCATCAGTAACATCTGCCCAAGTTACAGTAATTGCATCTTCTTGGGAAGATGCTTTCAGCACAGGCGTATTGAGTTGAGTCCTGCCACTTACCACATCACTCCACACACCCACACCTGCCGTATTCTTGGAACGGATACGGAACGTATGGTCCGTATTCGCTGCAAGACCACTCTTCGTATATGTTAAACCAGTAACTGGAACTACCACTCCATCAATCTCCAAGTCATATCCAGAGCTACCGGTCACTGCACTCCATTTCAAGGAAATTGCGGCGTTCGTTGTGGATGTTATACTGAGACCTGATACCGCTGCAGGCAATGTACTCTGCGTCAGAATTGCTGTCCATGCACTTGTATTGGTCTCGGTCAACGCACGAATGCGATACTTATGCGCCGTTCCTGGCAGCAGTGCTGCATGGCTATAACTAGGTTCTTCTACTGTTGACACTACTGCTCCATCAGCCTCAATTTCATATTTCGTTGCGTCTGCTACATCAGCCCATGTCAGATTGATTGCAGTTTCTTCCGATGCTGCTTTCAATACTGGTGTGTTTAGAAGTGTCGTTCCACTGATCAGATCACTCCACGCCCCTGCACCAGCGGCATTCTTTGAGCGAATACGGAAGGTATGATCTGTATTTGCTGCGAGACCATTCTTCGTGTAGGTTACTCCTGTTACAGGGACAACTGTTCCATCGATCTCGAGATCATAACCTGCGGCTCCGGTTACTGCTGTCCATTTCACAGTTACAGCTGCATTGGTCGCTGCACTGACCACCAATCCATTAACGGAATCAGGCAACGTATTCTGTGATTTCACTGCCGACCATGCGCTAATGTTATTGTCACTTATAGCTCGTACACGATACTTATGTACCGTTCCAGGTTTGAGCCCTGTGTGCGTATAGATTGAATCTGATATATCTCCAACGACAACGCCATCCGCCTCAACTTCATATGACGTTGCACCATCAACTGGTGACCAGATGAGAACAACTTCTTCTTGTGAAGGGTTGGACTGAATAACGGGTGTACTCATCTGGGTGATTCCTGTAGTTACATCACTCCAGCTTCCTGCACCACCAGCATTTTTAGGTCTGATCCTAAAAGTGTACTCTGTATTGGCTGCAAGGCCAGTTTTACTATATGTGGTGCCTGTTACAGCAACATTAGTGCCATCAATCTCCAAATCATATCCGGTAGCACCCTTTACCGCAGTCCAAGCTACCGTTAATTTATTGAATGTGGCATCAGTAACCGTCAGCCCGTTGGTACGATCAGGTACTGTTAACTGACTCACCATTTTACTCCACGCACTCTCATTGTTAGCCGAGAAGGATTTTAGCACATAGGTATGCGTTGAATTAGCTTCAAGCCCTTCATGTACATAGGAAGTTACGTTTCCTAATTCAAATGGTGTACCACCATCAATCTGCAACTGGTAGCGATCTGCAGACTCAACCGCCATCCACTGAATCGTATTCTTGCCTTCCTCTGGTGTTACGGCCAAAACAGGTTTCTCAAGCAAGGTTGTTATTGCAACCGGCTCACTCCACTCACTAGCTCCTAGTCTGTTAATTCCACGTATCCTATAGGTGTATGTAGTATTGGGTGTAAGTGAAGAACGTGTATAATTGATTCCGTAAAAAGGCCCTTTGACTATGCCATTCTCTTCAATCTCATATTGAACAGCTTGTGGAGCAGCAGACCAATTGAGATTAATAGCTACATCACTGGCATCAGCCGCCAAATTAGTTGGGACAGCAGGAATTGTAGTAATAGGCTGTGTTGTCCCCGGCTCTTTTACAAAACTGAATGATTCTGCTTTCCGTATGTAATACGGATTCAGGTTAGATACAAAATCTACTACCGCTCCTGTATCGGCATTAATCACAAGACTTAACTGTGTAGCCTCATAGCTTTGCACATATCTTGGCGTAGTCATTCCAAATTCATCAACGGTGGAATTATTCCATACTCCAACATTGGTTCCGGATTGTCTGTATTCCATAGTCGTGTAATACTCCCATACCTCAGCAAAGTCGATGATAAAGGCATTGGTAACTTTACCGGCATAAGTAGATGTGTAGGAGCCAAATGAAATCTTGGTTATGTCCTCAACTGCTCCATTAATCGATTGGCTTCTCCTAAAAGAATATCCTGATGTTGAAATCTCATATGATCTCACCCAACCCAGCTTAACTGATTTTTGATTCACCTGTAATTGGCCGTTGTTGTTGGTCAACACATATTGGTAATCATTACTTGATGAGACTATCCCACTTCCTACGGCTGCATGTGCCCGGTTCCCCCCGTACACGCCAAACTGTCCGAATACCAGCATGAATACTAGTAGACGGACAGTCCATAAGTAAAATCCATTTTTTCTTTTTCCTGCGACCACTTTTGTTCTCCCCTTCAACAGATATGTTGTGCCACTCCCTATGCTGTCACCTGTGGTGAACGGCAAAACTATCTATTCTGCGCGAGAAAACCAATTCCTCTTTTTTACATGTAAAAAATTTCTTATTACGCTTTCATTTATAATTTCATCAAACAACTATATTTCAAATGGAATAAATGGAATGGAGACACGCATTAACGTACCAATGATTAATAAAGGAACATACTTTCCTGTCTACTATTAATTATACAGTATAGATCACCCACCTAAAGTGGCTGAAGAATGCTGGACCGTCATTTATTACTTGGATTTACTTTCTAGGATCTTGCCAGTGTCAGGGTGTAAATCTCGACCGGAATCTCCATGTGGAAGCCAGCATTTAGAATAACCCGCCCACAAGCGTCCAAGGTGCTGCCTGTTGTATAGATATCATCAATCAGCAGGATCTGTATGGGTGTGGCATGCGATATGCCCATATGTGTTGGCAGATGAGATCCCTTGTATAGCTCTTCAATTAACTTCGTGCCATACAGGTTGATGGAAAAGGCGTTCTTCATCGTTTCAATACGCTCACCGCGTGATTTGAAGCTTTGTTTAGTGGTGTTGATCTGGCGCTGCAACAGATCTACGATGGGTAGGCGGCAGGCGGTGGCGAGCCCAGCAGCCAGCCGCTCCGCCTGATTGAAGCCACGCTCGGCCAGACGCTCGCTGCTCACCGGGACATAGGTGACCGCGTCAGGCCGCCATTGCGGCTTCATTTTTTGAGCAGGCGTGGCGATATGAGCCACGTGAGCTGGGGGTTCTTTTGCCAAAGCAGAATTTCGTTCTTCGCTCATCGCTTGAAAGGCTTGAATCAACAGCGCGGTTAAGAGCGGCGCGTATCTTTCATGACCTCTGAATTTGTACATGCCTATCCATTCTTTCATGAGAGCGTTGTACTGTACGGCGCTGCGGTTGGCGATAAAAGAACGGTTTTGCATGTGTGGACGAGCACAGTCCGGGCACCCAACACCCCGACCACAACGCAGGCAGCGGATAGAACGAATCCATGGAATCTGCTTCACACAACGTGGGCATATGCCCGGATAGATTGAAGACAGAATCGCTCGAGTACCACATGTTAAACAAGTCGCTCCCGGCGGGGCGAGCAGGTGATGGAGACGCTGGGTCAGGTGTTGCGCGTGATCGGTTATGTTGCTGAACCAGTTGAACATGGATGAGCAAACCTCCAGTCTTGGGAATGTATTGTGCAATGTGGATACGAACTTGTCAGATAACGATTAAGTTTAGGATGGTGGGTGCAGGTAGCCTTTGCGACGAGCGATGGTGTTCATTTTCCGAATTTGTGCAACGGCCTTCACCTGTGAACGTGTCCGACGAGATGATGCAAAAACCACTCTACCCGCTGGGTCATCCATGGAACGCCCTGCTCTACCCGCCATCTGGACCAGCGATGCTTCATCAAAGAGACCATTGTCTGCATCCAATATAAAGACGTCGCTACGTGGAATGGTAACGCCACGCTCCAAAATTGTGGTGGTTACGAGCAGACGAATTTTGCGTTCACGAAAGGCTATAACTTTGCTAGCGCGATCAGGGTCCTGAGATGAAGTTCCTTCGATATGGATTCCGGGAAAAGTACGACGCATTAGATTCACAAACGCCTCAATCTGGGCAATGCGTGTTACAAAGACAAATACCTGAGCGTCACGCTTCAATGAAATTTGGATGTTAGTCCTCAAGGCAGAAGGAAGATTTCGTTTCTTAATACATTCAGCAACGGTAACCATTTTGATCAATCTTGGCACGGGCAAAGGATGGCGGTGGAAACGTACTGGAACTTTGGCATGGGTTAGTTTCCCCTGTGCTGCTTCCCTCTGCAGCCGAGCTGGCGGTGTAGCAGATAGATAAACGAAATTCCCGTCTGGTTTACATGAGGATGCCGCCGCGTGAGCGAGCATGGGATCGTTGTGGTACGGGTAAGCATCCAGTTCGTCGATAATGACGAGATCAAACCCCTGATAAAAACGCATCAGTTGGTGTGTGGTCGCAAGCGTGAGCTGAGCGTCTTTCCAGCGTTCGTCACTGCCTCCGTAAAGGGTAGCGAGCGAGGTGTCCGGAAAAGCTTTCGCCAGGCGCGGGGCCAGTTCCAGTACCACATCCCTGCGCGGTGTAGCGACCAGCGCTCGTCCGCCACGATCCAATGTATGTTGGAGCAGTGGGAATATCATTTCCGTCTTGCCGGCCCCGGTCACGGCCCACAGCAAAAACCGCCCCGGCCCATCCCCTGCGGGTGGGCCGGCCAAAAACGCAAGCGCCGCGGCTGCTGCCGCGCTCTGCGCTGCGCTAAGCCCCCACCGGGCGAGCCCGCCGCCGGTGTGGGCCAAAGCCGTGCCACGCGGTGCTTCGCCGCGTCGTGGCACGCCCCCTTGCGCTGCGCTGCGTAGCAGCAGCGCACAAGCACGGCTGCGCCCCAGCGCGAGGCAAGCCTCGCAGTAGGCGCACGCCGCCAGGCCGCAGGCAGCGCAGGGCACGCGCTGCCTGGCTTCGCTGCCGCAACGGTGGCAGCGGGGCGCGCTCCGTGCGCGTCCTAGCCACGCGTGCCGACGGCGCGTGGCAGGCCCTTCGAGGGCGGCTGTGATACTCAGCCGCCCGTGCAAGCGCGCGAGCTGCGCAGCCGCGCGCCACTCCCTTGGCGGCTGGGCGGTATCCGCCAGCAACGCCTCCGCCTCGGCCGCCAGTAATTGGCGGCCGCTGATCCGCTCAGCCAGCAGGGCCGCGTCCCGCTCCAGCTGAGCCCACTGCCCGGCGGGATACGGCTCTGGCATCCCGCCTACCTGATTGCCACGCACAGCGGTACTTCCCGCTTTGCCCGCTATGCCTTTTCTGGCCTCTGTTTCCCCAGAGGCCAATTCATACACATCCAGCTTCCGTGCAAGATAACTCTGCCATTCGCGCTGGCCCCACTGATCCATACCTCGCTCCATCTCATAATGTTCAACCAACCAGGATGCCTGACTTAACGGTAACGCCTTGTCTAACAGCGACCAGCGCAGCACATGTCGCCCACTTCCTCCCTCCAGCCACCAAGCCACATCCACTCGAATATCGAGGGACAAGATCATGCTCCACCCTTCCCCTACACGGCACACATACAAAGCAACCTTCATTTACTCTCCTCCCCCATCGTACTTTCTCCTAAACGCAAAAAAAGCACATGCCAACCCGGCTGTTCGCCGGAGCATGTGCTTCATGTCCATATTCCATCTTCGTATGATTAATCTTACTTATCACTATACCAATTGAATCTCTACATCACAACATTAGTCACACAACATGATCCATCATAAAATTCTGCTAATAACCAGAATCTTTCTCTAAAATTGCGAAACTTTTTCCAATCTGAATCGTCTATACTTTTAAATTAAGAGTTCTGACTTCGAAAAGTTTATTTTAATACTCATGAACTCGTCAAAACCCAGACAATAACCATAGATTGCATAAAAACCCATTTTTAATTTAAAAGCAGACTTGGCTACAATTACAAAAAAAGACTACAGCTTCTGCTGTAATCTTTTCACTGTAGATCTGCGAAATGCTAATCCCATTTCCGTTCACATGATGATTTATTGCTCTGACTCACGCAAATCAATCAGGCGAAACGTGTGATCGGTCTGTGCTACCCGTTCAATATCAGCAGGGACAGCAGGCAGATAAGATGTCTCCATGCCTTGCCTTTGCATAAGCTTTTCAATAATCGTAATCGTTTCCGCTTCTGTCCGATCAGCAACAACGGTTAATCTGAAGCTCTTACCACGGTATAACAATTCCCGGCAAAGTTCTCTTACAATGCCTTCGATCCGCCCTGCCTGATTGGAAGGGATGAGCAGAATCTGCTCGAAACCTTCAGATTCCGGACGGGAAAGATGGCGCTGGTGCATGGCATGAACGGCCATTGCCGCCAGGAAGTATATGAGCAGAATCATAGTCAGATGAGCAACCATGGCAACTGCACCTCCTCGGAAGGTCATGCTCACCCATGGCGAACATCCCTGTATACAACAAGTATATGCTGTACTTCCTGAAGGGTTACACTTGCATTTCCTATCACTCATATTCCACGCTGATCGACACCGGACGAAGAAAGACAGGCCAGGTCATTCATTCACGCCTAAGCTTGAACATATGTTCCGCACAGCCTTACACTTTGCTCATTTGCAGTGATAAAGTCCATTAACCCGCAGACCAATCCAACATTCTGGAAAGGGCGCGAGTGAACACCAATCTATACTTCGTCTAGGTTGAATCAACCAATGGACTGACTTACCATAAGAATACTGCTTTACGAAAAACATAAGGTATTAGAGCGTAACCCAACCATATTTGATCGAATTGATAACAGCTTGAGTACGGTCGTCCACTTCCATCTTCTGCAGAATACTGCTGACATGGTTTTTTACTGTTTTTTCACTGATGAACAGGAATTCACCAATCATTTTATTGCTCTTACCTTCTGCCATCAAGCGAAGTACTTCAGCCTCACGACGTGTGAGCGGGTTATTGTCGCCAGCGACAAATTTAACACCTGCTTCCTTCGAAGCTCCTTCACTCATTGCCCCTGTTTCATTAAGATACGTCATACGACGCAGCTGCATGATCAGTTTGCCTGTTACTTTCGGATGTATGAACGCATGTCCTTCATGCACGGAACGAATCGCATTGATCAGAGACTCGGCCTCCATATCCTTCAGCAAGTATCCGTTAGCCCCTTTACGAAGCGTCTCAAACACATAACTTTCATCATCATGAATGGACAAGATAATTACTTTGACATCAGGGAACAGCTCACGCAATTTCTCCGTTGCTTCTACCCCATTTTCGATTGGCATGTTGATATCCATCAATACGATATCAGGTTTATCCTGATTGCAGAATTCGAGCACTTGAATACCATCGCCGCATTCGCCGATGACCTCAATGTCGTCCTCCATATTTAAAATGCGTTTCAGTCCCTCACGGAACAGCTGATGATCATCAGCCAAAAGAACTTTAATCGATGCTTTACCAGTATCACGGTTTTCCATCATCCTGCTACTCCTTTCCCTTATCCACGTTTGTCGGGATATGAATCACTATTTTGGTTCCTTGATTTTCTCCGGATTCAATCTCTATTCTTCCTTCTAACAGTTCAACCCGTTCTCTCATCCCAATCAGACCGAAGTGGGTATGATCCTTGCTTTTCTTGGCAAGAAGCTCCGGTTTGAACCCAAGCCCATTGTCCTGAACGACAATTTTGACGAGCTGAGCCTGGTATGTAATTTCCACTACAACATATGTGGGATAAGCATGCTTTGCAGCATTCGACAGACCTTCCTGCACGAGGCGGTAGATTGCAGCCTCCATGGCTGAAGATAAACGATGTTCCTTACCTCTTGTTTCAAAAAGCGACCGGATTTTCGTTTTTACCTCAAAATCCTGCACGTACTTCCGAAGCGTTGGAATCAGTCCCAGATCATCCAGTGCCATAGGACGCAGATTGAAAATAACTTTTCTCATTTCTTCAAGACTGGAACGAACCTGGCCTTTCAAATCTACTATTTCGGCCTGGACCATCTTAAAATCCTGCTTAATGAGCATTCTTTCTACAATTTCCGTCCTAAGCACTAGATTGGCGAGCATCTGCGCAGGCCCGTCATGAATCTCACGAGCAATACGTTTCCGCTCTTCTTCCTGGGCCAAAATTATTTTCAAACCAATCATTTGTCGATTTTTGGCAGATTCGATGATCCGGGTCACTTGACCCAGTTCACCTGACAGGTACTCGAGTACAACACCCATCTGCGAACCGATGGTCTCGGCACGCTCCACAGAAGCTTCCACATTTTTGGCACGCTTCTGCAGATCATCCCGACGAGCCTTCAGATACATTTCCTTCTCACGATAAATCATCAGATCCAGCTGCAGCTGTGTTGCTTTCTCGTACGCCTGCTTGATATCATGCTCGGAATAACGGACAAAGTCGCGGCTAACCTCAGTCAGCCGGATCCGGGAACGACGGTAGTTCAGCTCCAATTGATCTACTTTCTCGATCGTTTCCGCCGTCTCCTTCAGTACCGACTTTAACTCCTCGTTGAGTGTTTTCAGCTCATCGCGAGTTGCGTCCATGATCTCGAACATTTGATATTTGCTGTTTTCCATGACTTGTATGGCGTTTTTAATGACGCGGTCTATGGCATCGGCTTGTAAATCCACGTTTGTTCGACTCCATTTCTATCGTTTCCGGTATATATCATACCATATCACGATGAGATGGTAACGGTCTTCGTTTTCTGTTCCCATTTTACAGTCAGACCAAGTTGCTCGGAAACGAGTCTAAGTGGGACTAAAGTCCTGCCACCCGTTACGTATGGTGCAACAGTTGCGCTCTGTCTTTTACCATTCAGAATGAATTCTTTCTGCCCTACAACCAGATCAATCAGCTTGCCACCACGTAATACCGTGATCCGCTGATTTTTGCTATCCCAGCTTGCCTGACCACCAAAAGCGTCCAAAACATGTTTGATCGGCACATACGTTGTACCATTTTTCAGGACTGGTGCTGCATCAATGGCTTTTTTCGTTCCATTCACCGTCATCGATTTCTGTCCAAGCACAAGTGAGGCTGTCCCCGTAGGCAATCCAACTTCACTGGACTTGGAAGGCATTGTGAATGCGATGTTGTCAAAAGCAACCGTACCTGATTTCGCACGCTCATCCTGACCTTCCTCCACGTTCACCACATAGACCCGCTTCAGCTTCGCCGGATAGGCGATGTTCAGTCCGTTCAGGTCCACACTCAGCTTCTTCCACCCGTTCCAGTCAATTGCCTTGGCGAGATCGGCATATACCGTTTTGCCATTGGCATCCGTGAATTCGGCACGCAGCCAGTTCAGGCTTTTATCTCCCATAACATCCATCGACATCGATGTAGCTGCTGCAGATACCTCTCTACCGGTAGAACCATTCAGTTGTGCATAAGCGTACATTTTGCCTGTTCCAGCAGTCATATCATAACCGAGTTGCAGTACATTGGAGCCGACTTTTTCACCAGTTCCTGCTGTAACGGTTGCTGTACCAGTTACACCCGCTGCGTTCGTTGTGAAGTTAATCGGATAATTCACATTCTCGAAGTTCTCCCAGATCGTTTCGCTCGCAGAAGCCGAGAGTACCACGACTGTGCTGTAACCATCATAACGTCCAATCGCATATCCCACTTGTGCACCCGAATTGACGGAGGATACTGTTAATTGGTCAGCAGTAACTTTACCTTTGAATCCGATAAATTCCCATGTCAGCGAGTCTGCCGGAACCGTAACACTTTGTCCGCTCTTCGTTGTTGCCGTTACAGGAATGGACATCGTTGTGCCTGCTTTGAGCGAACCGAGACCTGATCCTGCTGTCAGGGAAGCCAATTCACTTCCCCCCAATACCGATACTTTAATGGAGGATGAAGCTCCATTGCTCGTTGCCGTCAACGTTGCTGTGCCTGGCTTCACGCCTTTGATCGTGCCATTGCTGACACTCACGATGCCGTTGTTGCTGGACTTCCAGGACATGCTGATATCGCCTGTTGCAATCGGGTTGTAGTAGGTGTCATATCCTTTGGCTGTGTACTTGCCCTCTTGTCCCACCAGCAACGTTTGGCTGCCACTTACAGCAAAGCCCTTCAGTTTACCTACAGGAGCCGTAGAGAACACACCCAGCGTGTTTACAACCTGACGTTGCTCGGTGCCATACTCTGTGTTGAACGTCAGACCAGCGGTCTGCTCACCTAACGGACGGGTTACCATCGTTGTGGAGCCGCCTCCGTCCAGGTTCATGCCTTTCCAGACACCCACACTGGTCATAAAGGATTGCAGTTCCGTCAGCGACATCCCGCTGCTGTTACTGTTTTTCTCCGCTGCGATGATGTAGACATACCGACCATCCTGGGAGTATCCTACTGCCGTTCTGGCACGAATGCCACCAATGCCGGAAGATGCGATATCACGGGAAAAGGAAGCTGCCTTTCCACCGTTCACCAAAATGGTATGACCGCCAATCATCATCTCCAGGTTACTCGGATCAACCGATTGCCCGGTTGTTTTGGCTTTTAACTTGTAATCCGCATCCAAGGTTTGGCCAACGGATAGATGGCTCATGATCCATGTCGCCGCTGTTCCATGCGCACGCAAAATGTACCCATCCTTCGGCACCGTCATGTTTAGCGCTTTTTTATCCGAGATTTGGGTGATTACTCCGTTCTGCACGAGAACCTCTGTTGGCGTTGTGGAAGGATCATTTGGTCGTTTGCTCGATGTCCATGCCGGTGTATAAATATACATCGAGTTGGCATGACTATACTTCACCGCACCCGACTCTACCGTATAATCCTCTTTATTTATCCCACGCAAAGCAAAGGTTGAACCATCCTGTGCCTTCACAGTTCCGTCAAAGGAATACTCGTCGATCATCGGTTTGCCATCCTTGGTCACCGTGAGGGCATACATGCCTGACAGTTCGGAAGGTGTGGAGACCAGAACGCCATCGGAGACCTGTCCACCAATTGGCGAGAGTTCCCCGGATACATTGAAGTAATCGCCATTTACAGCAGCTACTGCACCATTTTCCTTGGCCATGGCACCTGTGCTCTGTTTACTGTTCAGATTACCGCCCTTGCCTGTCATTACATCCAGCTTCACATACGGGTTCTGCAGATCCACCTGGACTACATCCGCCAGTACGTTGACCTTGGAACCGGAACGTGTTGTTGTATATCTGTATTTCATGAGCTTCGCACCCGAAGTCAGAATTTCTTCACTCAACTTGCTTGTATTTGTAGATGCTGCAGCGGCCACCGATTGCCACGAAGTGCCTGACCACATCTGCCCGCCTGCGCTCATCACCGGTGCAATCCAGATCACACCCGCCAGCGTCACAATCGCCCATTTCTTCACCTTACTGCCCTTAACGTCTTCCAGCTGTTTCTCATGTTTCCCCAGCATGTCTGAAACGTCTCTCCCATCTTGTATATCAATCTTAGACATCACGAACACTGCCAAGTAGGCAGCCGATAGCGAGATCTCTAGTATACTCTTCTATTAATAGACTGCTTTTTGTGGAAAAAGTTACGCCCCCAGCCAAGATTGAGGTATATATTGGTTAATCAATTCCATACGTTTCTGCTATGTAGTTAAACTAATCAAAAAATAGACTTCGTCTGTGCACGAGTAAGCACAACAGAAGTCCATTTATGATTCATATATTTCCTATTAACTTACAAGTCTTCTACCACAAATTCAATATCATTATAGTACCTCTGTAATGATAATTGGTTTCGACTCTCTAATACATTTTTCACCAATTCATGCGGTGATCGTCTAAATTTAGGATTACCAGCTATATTTTTTATCATCGGACCTTGTTCTTTAGTATACTCCCATTCTGCACCAAAACGTTTTATAATAATTTCCCCAAAACAAAAGCCTACCGAATATATCTCATTTTGATCTATTCCCTGTACTATCAACTCATCTAATATAACAATCGAACTTGGAACCTCTAACTTAATATGATTTGTCTCGACGAAATCATGCATAAAGTCAATCCACTCAGTGCCTAGGTAATTGGGTGGTGCGGGCGAAAGAGCCACTGCATGCTCTGCAAACCATTGCAAAGCGTATTTCTCTATGAGTTCACCAAAATAGTTAAGAATTTGATGCAGTTCTTCATTATTACGATATACATACCACTCATGAACCTTTCCTTCAGCAAGCTTTGTACTACTTATTGACTTAGAATCCGTTTGGAAAGTGCAACGAATGGCACATGATTCCCAATCACTTCTATCAATTTCTATAATTTCTTTAGAATAACCATTTCTAGATCTAACAAAAACCCAAGGATTAGACGAAGATTCTTGATAAACAAATGATAATTCTCGAATTCGTTCATATAATACTTTTTTGAGTATCTTAGTAATGTTCAAAAAAGTCACCCTTTCTATAAAACTTCAACTCTCTTTAGTCCTTTATCTAATTATATAAAAAGAACACCTCAAGAAATGAGCTTCCTTGAAGTGTCCCTATTAAATTATAGATATCCTAATTTGTCCAAAACCCGCTTCAACATGACTGCTGCCTGTGCACGAGTTGCATTTCCCTGAGGTTCAAATGTTCTGGCTGTCATGCCTTGAATGATTCCCTCCTGCACCGCTTTGGCAACAGAATCCTTGGACTGGATTTTGTTGCTGTCCTTGAACTTGGATAGAGTGGTAGCAGCGGAAGATTGAAGAGAGACTGTTTTCCCACCGTAGTTCATCGCACGTACCATCATAAGTGCCATCTGCTCACGCGTAATGGGGCGATCCGGCTTAAAGGTACCATCGGTATTTCCTGTAATGATTCCCGCTTCAGCAGCAGCACCGATATAGGCACTTGTCACACTACCGCTACGAACATCCTGGAAACGACTTGCTGCAGTAGGTTCTCCATTCAGTCCTAGACCTCTAGCGACCAATTCAGCAAATTCCGCACGTGTAATGTTCTCATTCGGTCGGTAGAAGGAACCACCCGGTGTGTTAATTATCCATTTGGCAGAGAGCTCCTTAATGACCTCACTAGCCCAGTGTGACGCCGTATCCGGATAACTAACGATGTTGTTAACAGGGACTACCGACTGATTGCCATTCAGCTGTCCTCGAACAACTACACCACCTGTCGTATTTTTAAAGGAACTAGGTACATTGGATAACCTAAACGTAACTGGATCGATATACGTAAATCCAGATGTTACACTCGGGGTATTGGCAGCCAATTGCATGGCCAGTTGGCTTTTGACATTCTGATCTACACGTTGATCGCTTGTTCCATTACCGGTATACAAATATACGTCCGTATAGTTGCCAAGCTTCTGCGCTCCTGCACCTGCAATCAAGCCTTCCATCGTCCCCGATGAAGACACAGGTACCGTCCCTAACTGAACGTATAAGGATGGAACTGCTGCTGCTGTCGTAGCACTTGTGTTTGACGTTCCTACACTCCGACTCATAGCCGCCATATCTAAATTAGACAGTGGCACCGTCCAGAGAAGATCGCCATATTTCACACCAATAGTGCCTGTGCGATAACTTGCAGCAATCTGAGTCAGTGCATTTAATGGGAATCCAACATACGCAGCCGATTCACTGTCCGGAATCTCAAATACCACCGGCTGAGTCAATTTCCCGTTTGCTCCAGCGTATTCAAAGGACTGAATCAACTTGGTTGCATCCACGTTGAATTGACGAGTCGGGCGATTATAGTGGGACATCGCAGATACAGCAGAAGCCGTAGTATTATTCATCACAAGTAAAGACTGACCATAGTTCAATGCATCCAATTCCGACAACCAGGAAGGACGGTTTCCCGACTGATTATTGTTCGAACTATTATTCGTCTGTTGTAACGTAAGTGGACCAAATGCTGTTATCGTGACATTCGACGCATCCCGTAACGGCAAAGCCCCAGGTACATAACTCACCGTTCCCGTCGGAGTAGCTGTCGATGTAACTGCTGAAGTATCCACTTTCAACGTCACCACAGTGCCAGAAGCTGAAGCAGACAATACAGTTGTGGTTGAATTACCAATCACTACACTGAACTGAGATGCTGTTAGTGCAGCCTGGGACTGGAGTGAATCACGGAAATTAATTTGAACCGTGTCTCCCTGAAGCGTAGCCGAAAGGATTTTGCCATTTCCATATGTGTACGTTACTGGAGTCAGATTGAGATATCCTGCTGGGTTATTGTTTAGATCCGTTAATCGCAATGCTCCAGGTACATATGATAACGATATATTTTGTGTATCTTTCACCGCTGAAGCCAGCGTTAACGTGACCAGATCATTTTCGATCTCGGAATCATTAACGAAGACTGGCTTACCATCGACCAGAACAGAATATTGGCTGTTGAGGGGTTTATTCGTCATGTTCAGTGGTTCATTGTAACGCACCCATAACTTGTTGCCACTCACCTCAGCACTCTTGAACTCAGGTGATTTGGTATCAATTGAATTGCGGACATAGAAGCCGCTGAATCCAGCAAGAGCCTGTCCACGTGTATCTTTTACAGGCCATGAACCTGGCGTGTATGCAACCTGAACGACTTCACCATCCGTAATGGATCGACTAAGATTCAATGTCACCACAGAGCTGCCATTGATCGATATGCTACTAATGCCTACAGCCGACTGATCCGCAGTTACACTGAATTGTCTTGCTGCATCACTTGAAGTGATATATACCGTCTCAGGGTAGTACAACGTAATTGTACTGTAATACACGTTACCTTCTCGCGGCTTGGACATAACAGAATCTAAACCGTTCTCCACATCTCTTGCGCCAAAAGCAGCCGCAGCATTGGAAGACTGATCTGTAAGACGATTACCTGTAGTACCGGGTGCATATGCGATTCGCACAACTTGTCCTACCGCTACACCCGTATCCAAGACAACATATACACTGTCACCTGAGATATAAGTGGAGCTGACGTTTCGATTCTCTCCATTCACGGTAACGGTATAACTGCTGCTCAGTGGGCTGATGCTGCTAAGCCACTTGTCGTACGTTAGACGAATCGTGTTGTTACTATGCATCTTGGCACTCTTAATTACAGGTATTGTTGTATCTCTGCTTAAGGTTTTGAAAGCCCATGATGTAGATCCATTCAAACCTGCGAATGTATTACCTGCTTGATCACGAAACGTATTGGCAGGAATATCGACAACATAGTTCATATTATTCTCTAATGTGCTTGTTGGCGTAATAATCAGTTGTCTGTTGTTCGAACTAAAGGTTGTCGTCGAATCAACGGTTGCTCCATTTGCTTTCTTGAGAATAGCTTGACCTGGGAAGCTACGGTCCAGTTCCTTGTTGAACGTCACTGTTAGGTTGCCCGACAAAGGCGCATTCGTGGTGCCATTGGTAGGAGACAAGGTGGACACCGTTAGGGAAGTTGGGTCCGACTGCACATTGAATCCCCAATCCATGCCGCTGATTCCACGGATGTCATTCCCCTGCTGATCTCGTAAAAAACCTTCAGGTATCACGATATAATATGTACTATTGTTATTGAAATTTTTTACAGGATCAATTGTAATCGTCTTAGTGCCAAGACCAGTAATTCGTGGTGATCCTTTAGACGTGATTGGAATTGCTTCAAATAAAGTTCCTGTTCCGCTCCCTTGATAAATTTGAAGTGTGCCTGCTCCAGCAACAACCGGTAGACTAAACGACACTGTCAGATGATCCGAAGGTTTCACCTGAACAGCTGCGTTCTGGGGTATCTTGCCTGTAACTGCCGGCAAGCCTATATTTTGAGTACTAAACGTCCACGCTTTGTTCAATAATCCTGGAAATAAAGTAAGATTCTCACCATCCATGTAAGCAAATGCATTTGCATCAATTTGAACGTAATATGTTCCACCAGGAAGAATATTTCCTTCTGGGAGTTGGATGCTTACAAATTTCCCTTCAGGTGGTGGTGAAGCTGTATCTTCTCCTGTAGACGGTTCGGTATCGTTCACAGGTACAGAAGGATTCGTGATTAACCCTAAGCTTTCAATCGTTACCAGTTCACTGGATACGTCTACAGAAACAACCTCTGAATCATCGTTGACACGTTTAATGGATATCTTACTTTCCGGACCGATTACTTTTGAAACCGGTCTCGCAAATTCAATACGTAACGGCAATGATCCATCGACGTTTTTGCCGTTCACCGCAGGAACAGTATTCGTTATTCCATTTGCACTTAATTCATTGGCCGCATATGCTTCCTGCTCGACTCCACTCCATCCCGTAAGCCAACCTTGAGCCGTCAACATAACAATTAAGATTCCGAGCATGCCTTTTCTTGCAATTCTCTTCAATTCCACTGATCTTCCCCCTTATCTGCATTTCTTCTCCTGTCTGATGTACAGACCTCATTATGTATTTCGGTTAGAGAAGGGATTTCATTTAGTTATTTGGGGATTTATACCATAATTTTTCCTTTGTCCATGACAAGCAGTGAAATCGATGGAAGCACAAAAAAGCCCTTAATTCCTTAACGGAATCAAGGGCTCCATTACTATTGCACCTAACTTACAGACCTGCTTGAGTTTTCAAAAGGTCTACTTTATCCACTTGCTCCCAAGGTACATCCAGGTCTGTACGGCCGAAGTGACCGTAAGCAGCGGTTTGTTTGTAAATTGGGCGACGCAGATCCAGCATACGAATGATGCCAGCCGGACGAAGATCAAAGTTGTTGCGCACAAGCTCAACCAATTTCTCTTCGCTGACTTTGCCTGTTCCGTATGTATCCACATTGATCGATACCGGGTTGGCTACACCAATCGCGTAAGCGAGCTGGATTTCCAATTTGTCTGCAAGACCTGCAGCAACAAGGTTTTTCGCTACGTAACGAGCTGCATATGCTGCTGAGCGGTCTACTTTTGTTGGATCTTTACCAGAGAACGCACCACCGCCGTGACGTGCATAACCGCCGTAGGTATCTACGATGATTTTACGTCCAGTAAGGCCTGCATCTCCCTGAGGTCCGCCAATAACGAAACGTCCTGTTGGGTTGATGAAATATTTAGTCTGCTCATCCAGCAATCCAGCTGGAACAACAGGCAAGATTACATGTTCTTTGATATCTTTTTGGATCTGCTCCAGCGTAGTCTCTTCAGCGTGCTGAGTAGACACAACGATTGTATCCACACGTACCGGTTTGTCACCGTCGTATTCAATCGTTACTTGCGTTTTACCATCCGGACGAAGATATTCCAATGTACCGTTCTTACGCACTTCCGCCAGACGACGCGCAATACGGTGGGACAGAGCGATTGGCAAAGGCATGAGTTCAGGTGTTTCGTTCGTTGCAAAACCGAACATCAGACCTTGGTCACCTGCACCAATGTTTTCTGTCTCACGAGCCATTTGTTCCGGGTCACGGTTCTCAAACGCTGCGTTAACGCCTTGGGCAATATCAGCAGACTGCTCATTCAGAGAAGTCAGAACTGCACAAGTGTTATAATCAAAACCGAACTGGGCATTGGTGTACCCAATTTCCTTAATTGTATTACGAACGATGGACGGAATGTCCACGTATTCAGAAGCTGAACTGATTTCACCGATGACAAGCACTAAGCCTGTGGCTACGGAAACTTCGCAAGCTACGCGAGCATTAGGATCGTTCGCCAGGAACGCGTCCAATACGGCGTCTGAGATCTGATCGCAGATTTTATCCGGATGTCCTTCAGTTACAGACTCCGATGTAAATAGATGCCGGCCTTTAACAGACATGAAGTTTCAACCTCCCATAACTAGTAGTATGGCGATTGCCCGAACAAAACATGACAGCGATTCGTTCACTGTACCCTCGAAGCTTTCCAAAATGGAATAAGGACGCAGGGTCCGCAGTACCGAAGATAAGGATTTTTCAGGTAATTGCCTCAAACGAAAATCAACCTTTCCCTAGTGGAAAAGGTTGCATACCTCAAGTGCCATCTTAACGTATTTGTCAAGACGTGTCAAACGAAATGGGGTAAGGAAAATGCCCTATAAGTGCTGTTCTGCCTGACGAATTAGCCTTTTGGTGATCTCTCCACCAACCGATCCATTCTCGCGGGAAGTCAGATGTCCCCACCCTTTGTATTGCCCATAGGAGTGATCACTCACTTTACCAAGTTCAGATCCAAATTCTGTATCCGCACCAGCTAAACCTCTGCCACCATAACCTACATTGAGACCAAACTCTGCAGCAATCTCATACTTCATCTGATCCAGCATTTGACGACTTTCGGGTACCACTTTGCGATTGCTTCTAGCCATGGTTCCTGCACCTCCATTAATTGATTGTCAACAGTTATAGAGTGAGCAGGAACAAGGTTGGCTAGCCGTATTAATGTTTGTTAGAAATGGGTAATCTGAGCAAATGAAAAGTAAGACTAATGAATAATTCCTTTAACAGCTACAAATCCTATTTCAAAGTATATCCACCACGAACCATTACAGTTAGGCTATATTTGTTTCCTTCCAATACCGTGATCCCCCGTCCATCCCTTGGAAAAGAGAGCAGGTGATTGGTCGGCGCTGCCTGTCCATTCGTCAGATCAATCCCGTCCGTCAGATCAGCTACACCATTCGTACCTTCACTGACGATCACAGCTTTGCCGCTACGTACAATGAACTCCGCGCCGGACTTTCCGATCAGCTGTTGACCCGGCTTTACGGTTACGATCTCAACGGCTTCAGAAGCGCCCGAGACCAGTGGAGGAAGGGATGTGTCTCCACCTGTGCTACCGGAGTCCCCGGTTCCTGTAGAGCCAGTGTTGTTACCAGATGTGTTGCCTGAACCCGTGCTAGCACCTCCACCCAATGCTTTTTGAATCTGCTGGTCTACATAACTCTTCGTTACAACCGGATCGTCTGCTGTTCCTGGCTGGCTTGTACCTGCACCGATGGCTGTATTGCTGTATACCGACCCAACCCACACGCCAACACCAATCGCGAGCGCTGCAAGGGATACTTTCATATAAGGTTTCATGTGAATCATTTTCCTCCTCTGGTAATCTATTAACTTTAACTATAGAGAAAAAGTAGGGATGCGACAAGCAAAACCTCGTTTCCGTTGGGTGGAAACGAGGTTTTATGGATAATTATAGTGCTGCCTGTTTTTTATTAAAACCCATCCGATGGGAACGTAGGGAACTCCGGTTCTTCTTTTGGAAGCTTAGAAATGTCGTATCCATAACTTTGCTCTGCAAGACGGATACGTTGTCCTTGAAATTGATCATATACTGTCAAACGATACGAACCACCACGTAATTTTTCGAAGAAGCTGTCTTCTACACTCCAGCTCAGCGTCTGGTTGGTTCCCACTTTCAGATCGGTTCCCAAAGTCAGTTCTTTCTCATATGTTTTTCCTGCTTGATCGGTCAGCGTGAGGATTAATTTGTGTTCGTTCTCCCCCATCTCGATCTCTTCATTGCGAGTCAAGCTATAGTTCACCTCTACTTGTACGGATGAACTACCTGCCAGATATGCTCTCACACTGTTAGCAGTCCAAGAGTACGGATAGAGATCAATATTGCTTAGCGAGCCTTGAATACTAATGGAGGTTGGCGGTACTTCGAATGCCAAAGCATTCACATAAGCAGTCGCTTCCCCTTCACCGGTTACAAACTTGCTGTCTGCAATGCCTTCACCCACTATTAGGCGCAGGTCTGAGAAGGTAACGGACTTCGGAATCTTAGCCCAGAACGTAACAATTGACTTCTGACCCGGCCCAGGCAGACGCTCTGCTTGTTTCGCAGTTGCTCTGTAATACTGGCCATCCGATGTTTTGAAGTATCCTACCAGTTTACCGAGACCACTTTGACGCAATGATTTGTTCGTCATTTCGAATTCGGTATATACGATGTCCGATGATGTTCCCGGATAACGAATCGTTCTCCGCACACCCATTTCCGTCTCTTTATCAGCAGTACCCGAAGTGTATGTCTTGCCGCTTCCAACATAAGATAAGGGTGGAATTAATCCGGACGTATTTAACGTGATCCACTCATTCGTCTCTTCTTCACTAACTTTCTCGTTAAGACTTAGTTCCAGACGAGATATACGTAATTCGGAAGGAATCTTGGTCAACAGGTAAGCCTCTGTTGTCATGCCGGCTCCAAGTAGCTTTCCACTTTGTGTGTAGATTAGCTTCTTGTCTCCTTCAATCTCAGCAGAATCAATCATAAACATCGCTTCAAGCTCAGGAAGTTGAACTGTTTTGTTACCCGCATTACGAATGGTCACTTTTGCGGCAATAATATCACTATCAAGCCACGGCAACCGCTGTAACGATCCAAAAGACACACCAAATGTACCTTTGTTATTCTTAACGACAGTTTCGGTCGTCAACCCATCTCCACTGGATACCGATTCAGGAATAGCATAGACACCCACAGGATAAGAGAAAACAAATCCATTCGTTGGAGCAGAAGTTGTCGATTCTGTGCTTTCATTTTTGTCTACAGGACTCATTACATACAGCTTGATTTTGCTTGTATCACCATCACCCTGAAGGGTTACACTTAGCTTAATTGTCTTGATATCGCCGGGGTTCAACTTCAATGTATCCAATGCTTTGGTTTCGATCGGATATACTGTTCCGTCTGTATTACGTACCTCGAAGGTATATGTCGGCACCTTAATGGCTTTTTTGCCTTCATTCTTGAGTTTCATTTGAAGGTTAAGATTGTACTCACCATCATCAATTCGAACTTTGGCAGATTCAATCAATGTGGACAGTCGTTGTCCTTCAACTGAAATAATGTTTGGCTGATTAGCAGCGACTTCTACATTCGTTTTGCTAGCCTCTGGCAATTGCAATGCAGCAACAGGCAGAACACTTTTCTCTTCACCCTGTTCCTCTACCAGCAATAGCTCAGACTTTTGCAGCTTCACTGACGTAGGAAGAGATGCCATCAGACTGAGGGCCTTATTAGCTTGAGCCTGTATACTGACACTCGTACTGTCTTTATCCGGAGTTAACGGATAGTTGGTACCACTTGGTGTACGTAAGATCCATTTGATATTCGGATTTTCAAGCAATTTATAACTGATATTGTTTAAATTCACGCCAATTTTCACATACTGATTCTTATCTTCACCTGGAAACACTTTAATTCCAGATACTTTCACCTTCACCGCAGAGTCGCTTAGACGAACCGTCTTCGGCTTACCTACAGGTGTGGTAATACTATAGGATGCGGGCACGTTAAACTTACCCAGCGTACGTTCATAGTTAGCTTGACTGAAATCCCATTTCACGATGAGGAAGTTCAGATCACTGAGTTTCACCTCGCGACCCACTTTCATGACATAGGTCAACTCAACTGTTGATCCAGGGGCGACCGTTTTCTTTTCCTGATCCTTCGCAATCAGTTTAGGTGAGAACGATGTTCCACCCTTGGTTTTCACCTTGCTCCAGTAATCGAGCATCATCATTGGGGTGCTGTCATTGTTCTTATAAGACAATGTATACGTAACCACATTGCCATCATCCTGTGCCAAGATATTTACATCTGTTAATCTTACGGAACTTCGCGCTGTCACTTTAACAGCCGATAGGTTACCGAGTGTATGTACAACCTTTTTCGTGGTTGATGCCGTTTTCTTCGATGTGCTGCTATTTGAACTGGTGGCAGACTTTTTATTGATTGTGCTCGCTGCCATGGCAATGCCAGCCGTTGAACTAATCAACATCGCACTCGCGAGCAAGCTCACAAACATTTTCTTTTGATTCACTTCCAAACCTCCCATAAGTTGCTTGTTACATTATAGTATAAACGTTCGAGAAGGGTAGAAAGTTACGATGTTGTTGTGTATTAACAATTTAAAAATTCTCTAAGTTAAATAAAATTGAGTAGCCTATCTCTCACACCTTGTACGTACATTCGGTATACGGCGGTTCAACCATTTGAGCGCAATCGACAGTACCTCAAGCGGGTGTTTTTCTACTGTTAAACTATTTCGAACTAACCGCCAAGTTTTTACGCTTGCCGGGCGAAAAAAAAAGCAGCCTTGCATCTATAAAGATGCAAGGCTGCTTCAGAAAAAATATTAATTAGTCAACTGTTTTCCGAAAGAAAACTCATCCAGCGCATTACCTTTTGCATCAGTAATAGCTTTTGCTGCTTTATTTTTAGAACCATCGAATTTCACAGTTGTAACTTTACCATTTGTGTCACCAACTACATTTGCAGTAATAGTGATAGTTCTGTTGTCAGTACCACCAATAGAAGCACCTGTGATTGTTGTTGTCACGCCACTACCTGCATCAATGTCGAAGAGTCCTTGGATGTAAGCAGAACCATAGTTGCCATCTTGAGTAAGAGCCTCAGAAGCATAAACAGTTACTGTAACAGTGTTATTATCTCTAACAATGTTGTTCAGAGTTACTGTTGGAGCAATACCATCTAGTACAGTTGCAGTGAATGCTTGAAGCTTGTTACCGAAGCTATCTTGAGTGCTTGGGTTAGTAGCTTTCAAAGTATAACCGTTAACATCATTAGAGATTGTGTTATCAGCAAACTTCAGAACTACAGTTTTGTTGGAATCAGCCAACGTGTAGCTTGTTGGACGAACGCCATTCAGATCGAAGTCTCCCAAGTTAACATTCGACAACGCTGTGTTGAATTTAACTTTAACTTCGTTACGGCTTGTAGCATATACATCGTTAGTTGTCGCAAGTACTTCGGAAGAACCTACGTTAGATCCTACAGTGTAGTTACCACTGTTGAAGTATTTACCTTCGGAATCTTTAATGTAGCTTGCGGAAACTTTAGCTTTAGCCCAGTCAGTGATCGCAATGTTATTTGTAACAGCGATTCTAACAGTGTTTGTAGAAATCAATGTGATGTCATTGTTTTCTTTAGCGATTTGATATGGAGTTCCAATAGGAGCACCAGTGTTATCAACGTTTGTTACCATATATTTAGCTGCATCCAGAGCATTACCGTCACCGGAAGTAGCCAAAGTTTTGTTGAATTGAACATATACATAACGAACACCATTAGTCACGTCAGACCATACACGTGTTACACTACCGTTTTGAGCTGTGTTAGCGTTCAATGTAGCAGTATAAGGCAACAATACATTTCCGATTGTTGCAGTGTCAATAACACCAGATACTGTCAATGTATAAGTTGCATCAGATTTCAAGCTGCTTCCCAGGTTAACAGTAACAGTTTTATTGTTGCTGTTATAACTTGGTTTGATAACTGGGTATCCTTTAGAAGTCAATCCAGATACAGTTACAACTTTACCTTCTGCATCTTTCAGAACGTAGTTCTCTGGGTTTTCTGCGGAATCCAATTTCAGTGATTTGCTGAATTGAACTTCAGCAATGTAGTTACCATTTTCCATTTTGAACTTAGTATCTACAACTGTTGGACGAACTGTGTCCAATGTTGGAGTTACTTTAGTGTCAACGGAAGCAGAGTTGTTGCTATAGTCGGACACTGCAGTCAAGTAAACTGTGTTTTCCGATACATTCAACGGATTGTTGAATGTCAACGTAACTTTATTATCGTTGATTTCAATGGTTTGAGCAGTATTGCCAGTAGTGTTAGCATACGCACTTGCTACACTTTTCACAGTTTCGTCGAACTCAACAGTTACTTCTTTCAGGTCATTGGATTTAACACCAACAACTTTAGGAGCAGCTGTATCTTCAGTTGCTGTGAATTTGCTTTCTACTGGAACGATGGACAGACCAGAGTAGTCTTGTACGCCGCTCACACGCAATGTGTGTTCACCAGCAGTCAAATCTGTAGTTACAATTGCAGTGTTAGGATAAACGTATTTTACTGAAGCAGCAATCACGTTGTTATCTACACGGAAAGAAGTAGCGTTCACAGATTCTGGTTTAACTGGCTCGCTGAATACTACTTTGAAAGCTTTTGTTCCCAGAGCTTTAACTTCTTTTACTTCTGGAACTGCAACATCAAGTGGAGTAAACTCTACTTTTTGTGTGAATGTTTTAGTTGCATCAGCATTTTTAACGTTGTTGATTTGAAGACTAGTGGATCTTTGGTTAGTCAAAGAAGTGTTACCTTCAGATACCAACAAAGTTACAGTAGTTTTGTCATCAGACAATGTAGCGCTTTTGAAAGTCAGACCATTAACAACATAGTTGTTTTGGTTTTCAGCAGACATTTGATCTACAGTACCATCAAATTTAACTGTGATTTCTTTCAGGTTTGTAGCAGATACGGAAGATACCGCTTGAGCTACTGTAGTTACATAAGTAACTTTTTCAGTGAACTCTTTATCTTTGTAAGTAAATTTCACTTCAGTTTCTTTGTTAGCTTCGAGAGCTTTATCCAAAGTTACTTTTACTGTTTCGCCGTCGCTGATTTTGAACTCAACAACTTTACCGGCTTCAGTTACAGTGTAAGAAGATACTTTCAAGCTTTGAGCTTGATCGATTGCGAAAGCTGCACCTACCAACAATTCGCGGGAAGCGTTAGCTGTGAAGTTAGTGTTTGCATCAACCAAACCAGCATTGATTGCTGCTTGAACATAACCTTTAGCCCAAGCTGGAGCAGTGTTGTTTGTTTCAGTTGGGATTTCAAGATCCAATGCACGAGTCAGGATTGTAGCCATCTCGGACACAGTCACTTTACCGTTGAAGTCGAAGATTTTCTTCTCAACGTTTTTACCTTCCATGATACCCGCAGCAGTTACTGCTTCGATGTAAGGTACAGCCCAGTTTTTAGCTGTGTAGTTTTTGTCAGTGTAAGAAAGAGTTCCAGTGATCTCTTTCAGACCCAGCAATTTAGTGATAACTTTTGCAAACTCAGCGCGAGTCATGTCTTTGTCAAGACCTGCTGTACCATCCGGATAACCGTTGAAGATACCTTTTGCTTTCAATGCATCAAACTGTTGTTGCGGGGAAACTGCTGTGTCACCGAATGCTACAGATGCAAACATTGAGAATGCCATTGCTGTAGACAATGCTACGGATAAAATTTTCTTCATAACCTTTTTTTCTCCTCCTTGGGCGTTCATAACATTTGAATTTTCTTTTTTAATAGGGTCGCTCGTATTCCTCATATATTGTTGCACCCCCTTTCCAGAGTTGTGAGCAAGTTAATATAAATGATGTCTGTGAGCATATCACAGAAACTTGTAAACTAGTTTGTAAAGCAGAATCACACGTAAATAGAGTAGTTTCCTAATCCTACCTTACGTATTATACAATGGGTCTCTCGTGTCGTAAAGCAATTTTTTCTAAAAAATAGACAAGATTCTTCACGAGGTCATTCTTGGTAACAGGCCCAATGTTTTCGACTCTACACTTTAAACGCAGTAGATTTCAAAAAGTTGCGGATTGCACAAAAAAAGTTTTGGTTTTTTTTATGTATAGGTACAGTGCGGGTATCGAAGCCATTCAAAACCTTTTCAAACCGTTGATACAGCAGTGAATCTGGAATTGTGATCTCTGGTTTGTCTGTGCTACCAACGTTTATTTATACCCGCAACTTCAACCTATGAAGCGACAAAATTCACAAAAAATAAAATAAAAAAGCACCCCTATTGGGATGCTTTTCCTGCAGTTCTGGAAATATAAGTTATTTAATCTTCATCGCGAGTTCAATAATTTGGGCACGCATATTTGGATCGCTGTTCAATCTCAGATACATATCGTCAATTGGTTGTCTGTTCTCACGGTACGTTTTCTCATGCTTCATCGTTGTATGAGACCATTCAATCAACTCATTCTCAGCCAGCACCAGATTGTTATACGCATCATGGAAGCCAGTAGACTGTACAAGCCCTTCCATAACTTCCTGAGAGATTTCCTGAGTCTTACGTGTATCTTCCAACTTTTTCTCCAGAATGACTGCCTGCTTCTCAAACTGTGTCTTTGCCTTCATGTAGCCCAGCTGGGCTTTTGAATAAATCGGTTTCATTAGCTAACTTCACCCTCTAGATCATTGTGTATTTACCGTTATTGTATCTTATACTCTAGCAAATTACAAAAATAGTTATTGGTAAAAATTCTGTTTCTTCTATTATAAAAGTACTCTATGTCAATTCATTGACAGCCATGAAAAGGACCTGCCCCTTTAGAGTAAGGGACAGGTCCTTCCTAAATTGCATTAATGTATCAAACGAATTAACTCAAGGTTTTAGGAAATAATCCTGTGCTCTTTTTGAGCAATTCCACAGCAATCTTCGCTGCTTCTGCGCGAGTCATGTTACCTTTTGGATTGAATTGGTATTGTGGTTTGGTTGATCCTGCTACAGTCACTGGACTACCGTCCATGATCTTAGCCTTTGTTACAGCTTGTACAGCTGGACGAGCATAATACTCAATTGAAGATGAATCCAGGAACGACTTGCCTAGTGCTGAAGACAACTTGCTATCATTGGCTGCAAGTTTGGCGTTCATCGCACGCGCAATCATAACGGCTGCATCTTCTCTGGATATTGGCAATTGCGGCTGGAAGAATCCATCGCTACGTCCCGTTATAATCCCTACACGTGCTGCTGTCTCAATGGCTTCATAACTCCAGATCTCAGCTCCAGTACCTTTTCCTACATCACTGAATGTTTGCTGCGTCGGAGTAGTAATTGGAATATCCATACCTTTAACCAACAATGTTGCGAACTCCCCACGTGTTACTCGGTCATCTGCACCAAACGAATTACTCTTCAATGGTTTCATCAGACCTTTGGCATACATCGCATTAAGATAGTTTCTTGCCCATGGATGGTTCGTAATATCCGCGTAACTTCTGCTTTGTTTCATTACTTTATAATATCCGAACTCATCAAATGGCACTGTGATCGTATGTTTCTTCGTATCTACTTTACCACCAATCGGTACCCAGGTACCCGCCTGCGTTTTGTCCGAAAGACGGAATACGGTGATTGTTGAACCCACATCATCTACAATTGACGGATCGTAGTTCAAGATTAACGATCCACGATTGGATGGAGTAAGGATACGTTCAGCGGCAAACGTAGTGAAAATTCCGTCCATACTGTATGGTGTGACTCCGTCTGTAGCTGACTTATAACTGCTATCATTTCTATTACCTTGTTCTCCAATACCTCCACTGATCCAATAAATATCGGAAATCAACGCAAAGTCACTTGTATCCAATGCAGATGAGAAATTACCCGAAACGGAGAGAGGAATTTCAATCTTCGGCTTATATTCGCCTCCAACTTCAGTATCATACCCGTAATCATTTATCTTTTCTACAATTCCTTTTCTCGGTTCTGCAATTCCAAACAACACTTTGTTAGTTGGATAGAATTTTGTAATACCTATTGAATTTTGGGATTGCAAAACTGTTCCTTTCGGGAAAGAAAGCTGTAAGTTTTTATTAAAAGCTGTATATTTGTTAGCTACTTTAGGAGCCATATACTGTGAATTCGTTGTCACTGCACTAGTGTAGTACACAGATACTGTATCACTAATTGTTCCACCAGCACGAGTGATCTCAATCTTGATTTTATTATCCTTATCAGGCTTCAATCCCACATAATCAAGCACAAAACGATTATTGTAATCCGTACGCTTCTCAGCAGGTTCTTTGCCAACCAGAACTTGAGTTGCACCCTCTGCTTCGATATCAAATCGTACATAGTTCTTATTAACAACAATCTGATCACCCACCGTTGGCTGAGGAGCCAGAATTCGGTATGGAGCAGGCTCACGTACAACCTCAATTCGTTGTGTAGAACGAGCGCCTGTACTATTAATCAACTCAAGCGTATACACTTGGGTTCCCGGCGCATCGAACTTCAGACCACGAATCCGTCCGATGAATGAATCTTCATTACCAGCAAAGTCAGAGCCGGTTATATCTCCAACTGTTGCACCGTTATCTGTACTTTCCAACACCTCTGTATTATTAACAGTTTTACTGAAAATCACTTTTGAACCGAAACTCAAGTTGATATTTTGCGCTCCACTTCCTCGGAACACGAGATCGAACTCTTTCTCACTTGTTACATACTTACCGTCTTTGAGAATAAAGTCAGGAGTCACGGCAAAAATTCTACTTAATTTCTCTTCCGTGTAGTTCGCGACTGTTTTATTATCAAATAATTCTCTACTTGTAGGGATACGTGTTGGCATAAAAGAAGCAATGGTTGAGTTATACGAATCCACTACATTAATTTTCAGAACCGATGTTATCGTTTTCGGTCTTCCACCCGCATCGTCAACAATAGCTCGAATATCAATGGTGTTCTCTCCGTAATAAATCGGACCATTTTTTTTGATTGGCAGACTGAATTTGAATTTTTGTGTTTTCGGGAATGCAATGACCGGAGCTGTTGTAGACCCTGTGTTGTTCAAATCAGTAGCATTCACTAAACTTGTTACCGTTGTTGCAGTCAACTGACCATTAACAAGCATCTCTGCCTTCAAGTCAGTCAGGTCTTTGAAACCTAACAATTCACCCTCTACATTCAGGTATTGCGTTCCTTTGGATGAATCAAACGTATACGTTTCTCCTGTCTGGATACTTCCTACGTAGATTGAGCTAATCGTCGCATAGGTAACCTCAACTACCTTAGCCAGATCTGGTTCAGGATTATCACTGAATGAGAAACGAAGTTGCTGTTTACCACTTGCAAGGCTGGTAATCTCATATATCTGCTCGTTATCCTTTAGACCTGTTGCACCAAGATATTGTTTTAGTTCAACCGGTTTAAGTCCTGATGGTAAGTAAACACCTTTAAGTGTTGGAACTGGTAACTTGTCAAGAGAGCTTCCTGACTCTACAAGGATATATAGTTTATCATCTTGCAATGTTGCGCCATTCAGTGGTCTCTTAGAGTCAACTGCTCCTCCCTTATAGTTAGGCAGGTAATATAGGTTCGTAATATCTTGTGCACCTGATGAATACACGTAACTAGCTGTATATTCCGCACTGAACGCACCTTGGGCTATTTTCACTACAAGTGTCTGATCCTTGGCAGCCTTCGTACTGTCAGTGCTACTAGGAGTTAGATCAAACTCCTCAGTGGATGTAAAGCTTACCATTCGATACTTGACAGATTTTCCATCTGGGCCTGTGATCAACTTTTCATCTTGGGCCTGTACTATAATACTGTAACTTTTACCTTGGACGGTTACAGTACCCTCATCTGCGAATTTGCCACTACCCTCCACATAAGGAACCAGAATCTGACCAGCTAATGTCCCTTTTGTTTTATCTGGGTCCGTGAAAGTTGCCAAATCCGTTTTACTCACTACAGATTTAGTCTCATTTCCAATCGTTACTTTGAGATCTACGAAAGGTTTTGTTTTATCAAAATAATAAACAACACGTTCCGTTTCAATCCCATTAGGCTGACCTTCAATGTTGAACTTCAGAATATTTTTACCGGGTAATAGCTTTATTTGAGATGCAAAGAAACTACCATCCGTTGTTACAGGGGGGTCCATTGGTTCTCCACCATTGACTGAAATGGAGACCTGAGTTGCATTCTTAACTGTACCCTGGAAATCTACACGCTCTGTATCCACAACGGTCTCGGTACCTTCATTTAGGTTATACGCTACACCGCCACCTGGGATGGTACGGTCTGTATAAAGTATGAAGTTTTCAATATAAGGAGCAGGATCATACATTACATAGAATGAATCAGAACTTTCTACAGAACTATTTCCTTGTGTTCCAATAAACGTTATTCTGTTGAATCCTGAAAATAAGCCTACGTTACTAGCTGTAAAACGGTTACTGCCACTATTCGTGATAGCTGTAGTTACAGTACGTGTTTCATCCGGAACCCATGTACGCAAGTTTCCTTCTTCAACAAGCTTTAACTGCTCAACTTTCACTTTTAGACTCGAACCGTTAACCATTGAAAATGTGCCCGTAATATCAAGGGACGAAGTAGGGCTTTTATACACAAGTTCCCTTGTCAGAAAGTTGGAGTTATCCTTGCCTTGAGTAGAATCATAGACAAGCGAAAGTCTTGAGCTTTCTCGGATTGTTCTATCAGATGGCGTAAAATACGTTGAAAATGCATCTGCAGCCGAAGCAACGGACCCACCGAATAGACCTTGTGGGAACAATGAGAACACCATGGTGACCAACATGATCCAGACCAACGGCCGTTTCTTTTGTTGCATTAAATATCATCTCTCCTCTTTTAAGTCAGTTACCTTTATATATCGGCAAAAGGTACCAATTATTTAGTAAAAATCTCAAAATAAACAAAAAACCTTATCCACAAGGGATAAGGTTGGGTCTGGAATAATATTCAAAAATAGCTGTAACCATTACATTTGTCTATTTATGATTTCGAACGGGTCTCCGGATTCAACTTGACGCGCATGCGCATCAGAAAGTTAATAACCGGTCTTCTCGTTTTGCTAACAAGTCCAATGACTTCTGCTCCCACCTGGAGGAAGAACATCATGATACAGATGACCACAAATGTTACCCAGTTCGCTTCAAACATGGCAGCGGAAGATTGGATAATCGCCAGAACTCCGAAGAATGCGGCAATTCCATAAATGATCAGCACCGTCTGACGGTGACTGAATCCAAGTTCACGTAAGCAGTGATGCAGGTGACCTTTATCCGGTGCGAAAATCGGTTTCCGTTGTACCGCACGACGGATAATCGCGAAGAAGGTATCCGAGAGCGGCACACCGATAATGATCAGCGGTGTAATAAAGGACACGATAGCAATTTGTTTGAATCCCAGCATGGACAGCATTGCCAGAGAGAAACCAAGGAATAGTGATCCGGTATCCCCCATGAAGATCTTGGCAGGGTGGAAGTTGAAGAATAGGAATCCGATAATACTACCCAGCAATACAAGACACATCAAGGCAATCATCATGTTACCCATCAGGAAGGACATCACCGCAATGGTACCAATTGCAATACCAGATACACCGGCTGCCAGACCATCCAGACCATCAATCAGGTTAATCGCATTCGTTACACCAACGATCCAGAAGATCGTCAGCGGAATCGATACCCAAGCTTCGAGTGAAGAGTAGGAATCCTGAAACGGAATGTTAACGAAATCTACCCGGATATTAAATCCAAATACAACGACAGAAGCAGCAACGATCTGACCAAGCAACTTCACTTTGGCCGACAGTTCAAACCGATCATCGAGTGCTCCGATCAGCACGATAATTGTTCCACCAATCAGAAACGCGCTGACAAAACTCATATCCCGAGTCGTGAACCATGCCGATACAAACGGAAGCAATGCAGCAACTGTAATAATAAAGGCCAGGAATATCCCCAGACCACCAAGACGAGGCATGATCCGTGTGTGTACTTTACGTGCATTCGGCGTATCCATTGCGCCAATGCGGACTGCGAACTTTTTGACAAGTGGTGTCAGGGCAAGAGCCAGTCCCATTGACACGATAAATCCAATGATAAAGATCGCTACCATTTGAACATTCGACCCCCAATTATAATACCTGTACGAAATTATAAATCCCCTGATCTCTTTTTATATATAAAAATGTTTTGTTAGTCACTTTTGATGAAAAATGCCATTTGCACCAGAACGGAGAGGGCAGAAATAACCTGTAGAAGCGAAGCGTTCGCCTACAAGCTTTCTGAAAGAAAGCTACATCGTAAGCATATGCTATCGCGGGATTTCAACCTTGCAAAGGTGGATAAAAGAAATCCAGAGATAACAGCGATCAAAAGGTTATTCTGACATCGAAGTGGCCGTATGCAACAACTTCCGTTTTTCAATGGAGTGGCACACATGTAATCCGGAATGAATTATACGCTCATCACACCCGAAAAGCCATCCTCAATTTCTAGCAAAAACACGCATTTATCTCGCAATTACCTGTTTTTAACGGACTTTCGTCACGTTTTCTTTGTCACGCATCACCTTAACAGCGAATTTCGGAAGCGCAAGCATCCGTCCAGCCCGGCTTGGTTCACGCAATAAGCGATAAAACCACTCCAGTCTTAACTTTTGGAACAGGACAGGCGCACGTTTAGTTTTACCCGAAATCACATCAAAGCTTCCGCCAACGCCCATGGTTACGGGAACCTGCAGTGCATCTTTGTGCTTGTGAATCCACGGTTCTTGTGTGTCCGCCCCACGTGCTACAAACAACAGATCAGGTGCCGCTTCCCGAATAGAAGCGATGACCTGTTCATCCTCAGCCGGACCAAAATAACCGTCGCGATAACCCACAATTCGAATCGCCGGATATTGCTGTTGTAACCGAACTGCCGTTTCTTGAATCACCTCAGGGGTGGAACCAAGCAGATATACGCCCCATCGATAGTTTTCTCCAACACGCAGCAATTCATGTAAAAGCTCAAAACCCGGCACTCGCTCAGCTACAGGATCTCCACAATAGTTTGCAGCCCATACGACACCTGTTCCATCAGGAACAATTAATTCCGCAGCTTGCATGACTTCCATAATTGCGGGATTTTCCAATGCGGCCATAACCATAATGGGGTTGGCTGTGATGACCTGATGTGGTGTCTGCTTGGACAGCACAGCTTCCTGGAGAACCTTTACCGTTTCTTTCATCGTCAGTTTGGAAAAAGGAATGCCGTAGATCGAAACGGTAGGTATTGATCCGGTCTGACTCATCTTTATCTCATCCTTTGCGGCCCAAATAGTTAATAATCTGCTGTGCAGGCACTCTGGCTTCCTGCTTCAGTTGGGTGATGCCTTCTTCATGTTCCTTCAACCACTGTGAACGTTGATCCAGCAGTCCAACAACAGTCTTGGCGAGTTTATCTCCATCGAGTGTATCCGTATTTCCTGCTGGTTCACTGTCCAGACGAAGCAGGAATTGATCAATTTTCGGATCATACGAGATACCCACCGGAGGCACATATTGCGAAGCTGCATAGATCAGACTGTGCAGACGCATACCGATGACGAGATCACACTTGCTGACTTCCTCCAGCATAAGCTGAGGGTCGGTCAGATCTTCTGTGATGCTAATCTTGCTGCCTTTGCTGGTCACATCACCGAGCATTTCCATTAGGAAACGTGATGCCTGTTCATCCACTGGCAAATGAAATGGCAGAAAACGCAAGTGCACCGCTCTTTTGGAGCACAGCTTTTTTAATCCGGCGGCAATAGCCGTAAGTTCCTTCCGGTCTGACTCCCAGAAACGTACCGATACGCCGATCACAGGAAGCTTGGTATGTCCTCCAGTTGAAGGCTCCACTCGATTAGCTTGAGTAGCAGCATTTGCTGAGACAGCACCTGCGCCCCTCTCAACTTTTGTTTCAGGTAATGGCAAACCCATTACGGGGTCGGGTACAACATGGATCTGATTCCACTGTAACCCGAGCCCACGCAGGTAGTCTGCAGACTGTTCATCCCGAACGGATACATAGGTGCAGGCCTTAAAGACCGATTTGATCATCGGATTAAAAATTTTACGATTCACAGGGCCAATCCCCTGTGCATAGATAAACGTTGGTTTTTTCAGCCACTGGGCCAGTTTGATTACACCCAGATAATAAGGAATGGATTTCAGTCCAGTTGCATCCTGCAATAGACTTCCTCCGCCACTGATTAACCCGTCGCTCTCCTTGAGCACTTCACGGACTTCCTTCAATTTCATACGATGCACGGAGCGTACACCGTACATTGCGGTTGTTGACTCGGGATCACCCGAGAGAACAATAGGTTCAATCGTTATGTTCGACCTTTGGCTTTCCTCTTCCAGCGCTGTCAAAATCGACTTTAGCACCGCTTCGTCTCCGCTATTGCGGAATCCGTAATACCCCGAGATGACTAACTTTTGAGAAGTGGTGACCATTTTTTCCAACATCCTTCCGCTACTTGCCACACACCCACAGCAATGATACCGAAGATTAAGCCAAGTCCCAATCCCATCACTCCACGAATGAGTGACAATACAGCCGGCGTATGGATATGCGCGAACGTATCCACCATGGACAACTGTCCAATCGCTGCAATAATGAGCACAAAGATGACTTTACGATATTTTAAAGCGGCGAACACGCCAACGATAAACAGCGGGTGTCCCAGCATAAATTCTTTGAATCTCGGACGTACACCGAACGTATCTTCCAGCACTACACGAAGGAACATCTCGAATGGCGTAACCGAACCCGAGTTGCCTGTACGACTCAAATAGTAATATCCAACAACGGCAGCAACAAGTCCCAGTACTACCATTACAACGGTAATCGGTGTACGAAGAATATTCTTAATTTGTTTAATAGAGAACGATCCCGAACCCCGGTAAAACACAATATAGATCGCCACCAGTGCCATAGGTGCAAAGTGCAACAGACTCACGCCGCGGAACTGGTTAATCACCAGACTGTACGTAATACTGTTAAGCAATGCGATGACAAAAGGTACCGCCAGGAATGACAGAATCGAAGTTCTTACATATAACACCAACGTTTGTTTCAAACGACGACCCGCAGATGCGTCGGGTTGACGCTGTTGCTGATAGTTCACTGTACGAACGGCCAGCACCATCGCTATGGTCGGCGCGGCGATTGCCACAAGCAAGGCAATTCCTTGCTCCAGCAGCGTTGGTTTCAAAAGGAACAATCCTGCACTGCCCACCAAAGCGACCACAAATGCGATCAAAGTCAGTAGTGGGATAAAATAAGAAACCATAAGTGCAATCATGGCAATTGCACCAACAAGAGCAACCAGCTTGGCATAACGCTGAATCGAAGAATCCTTAACTGTAAATGCTTCAGCTTGTCCTAACTCGAATCCATGCTTCGCCATGCGTTCTACCGCATGACCCGGCTCACCCAGACTATTGATCAGATTCTCAATTGGATCTGTAATCATAGCCTTTGCTGTATTCCGGCTTGGCGATGCATTCATATAGAGCATACGAATGTTGCGATCCTTGGTTGCCAGAACAAAACGGTCAGCAATCGTATCTACGTCTAGATTGGCATCTCCATCACTAAGCGAGTACAGACGCGTAACGTTGTAATCCGTTTTATAAGCAAGGGTCTGGAATCCAGACTGCGGTTTCTTCAAGTTCTCGATGGCTGCAAGACCAATATTGTGCTTATTCAGCAACTGTGCGAATTGGTCAAGACTTTTCATCTCTTCATTATCATTGTACCCTTTCACAGCATCACCATCAAACAAGATGCGCTTTACGCCATTCTCTTCGAAGAAGGTAAGCAAGCGCTCCATCGATTCCTGGCTGTATGGCACACTGTCCGAGATCCGCGGCAAAATGTAGAACCCTTTATCACGCAGCATCTTCACGGCAACCGGATCGGGCTGCAAAGGCTGCATGTTGGCATTCTCCGGAGGAGTCTGCAATATTAAGCCGCTACGACCTTCATATTCCCATGGTACTACCGGAATCTGCCGATCAGCGAACGTTTGTTCAATAATAGGGGTATACGTCTGTGCGTTTTCCTCCGATGTAAATAACACATACGTGTAATTTGCATTAGAAGGGATCACATCTTTGGTCAGGTTCGCGAGATCCTGGCCGTTATATACCATTAGTCGGCGTGTCTTTCTCAGCTCGTCCAATGTACTTTCGAACACAGCCATCGTTGTTACGCCTGCGTCTTTTAGACGAGTCAATTGTTCATTCATGAAATCTTGCGGATGTGCCTGATACGCTGAGATATCCAGCAGTCCTCGATAGTTAAAGACAAGCTCCACCTTTTTGGCAGAAGATTCTGTCTGCACCCGATCACTGATTACAGGGATGGACGCGACCAGACCGATAATAACGACGAGCCACAACCACTTCCGAGAAGCGTTATTCCAATAAAGCCATTTTTGACGCACTACATGTACCTCCTCAAGTGTTGGAACCAAATGCACGTTCAGCTCAAGTAATTCGTTCATTTAACATTTATACAATAGGTTACAAACAGCTTGTGTCAACAAGCCCTCTTATATGCTAGAACCATCTACACTTTTATTTCAAAGAAAAACCCCTCCGCCAACCAACCTTACGGTGCGGAGAGGCCTTCTCATGTTCTTGCTCATTGTTGCATTCGTATTATTGTGCGTCTACACGCGACATCACTGTAGTCACCAGACGCTCGATCCAGCTTTCCGCATCTTCCAAATTCTCTCCACGCACGGCGAAGTATACTTTGATCTTCGGTTCTGTTCCTGAAGGGCGCAAGCAGAACCATGAACCGTCTGCCAAAATGAACTTCAGTACGTCCGCCTTCGGAAGACCGTCCAGACCAAGGGAGTAGTCCAGTACATCTTGTACAGCAATTCCCGCTACTTCTTGTGGCGGATTGGAACGCCAGTCCGTCATTTTGGCTTGAATCTGAGCCACGCCGTCTTTGCCTTTCAGCGTACGGGACTCCAGCTTCTCCAAGAAATATCCGAATTGGTTGTACAGCTCTTGCAAGACATCATACAGCGTTTTGCCTTGACTCTTATAATACGCAGCTGCTTCAGCAATCAGCATCGAGGCAAGGACAGCATCCTTGTCACGGGCATAGTTACCGGAAAGGTAGCCATAACTCTCTTCATATCCGAACAAGAATGTATGACTGCCTGTTGCTTCGAACTGGTTCATTTTTTCACCAATATATTTGAAGCCTGTCAGTGTGTTCATCACTTCTGCACCGTAATGTTCAGCAATAACAGCACCCATCTCACTTGTTACGATTGTTTTGACAACCGCACCATTGCTTGGCAGTGTACCTGTCTCTTGCAGGCGACTGAGCAGGTAATGTACCATAATGGCACCAGACTGGTTACCGGACAAGACGAAATATTTGCCATCATTGTCTTTCACGACAGCACCCATACGGTCTGCATCCGGATCTGTTCCGATCAGAATGTCAGCGCCTACGGATTCTCCCAGCTTCATTGCAAGCGTAAACGCTTCGCGTTCTTCCGGGTTAGGGGATTTCACGGTAGAGAACTCAGCATCCGGCTGTTCTTGTTCAGCTACAATGTGCACTTGCTCGAATCCGATCTGCTCCAGCACGCGACGTACAGGAATGTTACCTGTTCCGTGAAGCGGTGTGTAAACGATTTTGAAATCATGGCCTATGCCGGATTGGATCAGTTCACGGCTCAGACTACGGCTCGCTACGGTATCCACAAACGCTTGGTCTTGGTCTTCACCCAACCAGATCAGGAGTCCTTGAGCTTCTGCTTCTTCTTGCGTCAGCTTTTTCACGTCAGCAAGGGAAGGCACTTCCTGGATGTACTGAATGACTTTTTCCGCTTCATCCGGTACCAATTGACCGCCCTCATGATTGTAGACTTTATATCCGTTATATTCCGGTGGGTTATGGCTCGCTGTTACAACGATCCCTCCAGTTGCCTTCTGGTGACGCACTGCGAATGACAGCTCAGGAGTTGAACGCAAGGATGGGAACAGCTTGGCTACAATGCCGTTTCCAGCCAGTACAAGCGCAGCATCCAGTGTGAATTCAGGTGAGAAATGACGGGAATCATGAGCAATGACAACAGAAGGTTTGCCTTCTTGGTCACCATGCTGCTCAAGCAAATAACGCGCAAATCCTTGCGTTGCCCGACCTACGGTGTAACGGTTCATCCGGTTACTTCCCGCACCAATGACCCCGCGCAATCCACCTGTACCAAACTCCAGGTTTCTGTAAAAACGTTCCTCCAGCTCTTTCGGCTGATCCTGCAAGTCACGAAGCTCCTGTTTCGTTGCTTCATCAATCGAAGCATCCTCCAACCATTGCTGCAACGTCTCTGCTGCTGCTGTGCTTAACTGTTCCATTCCGATAAAACCCCTTCCGTCTATATAAATTCAGGTGTGCTGAGTTACTTCAACATCTTGCATCATTCGCTCCGTCTACGTTCCTGCATGATGTCAATGCTCACATATGTAATCAGCTTGGGTCAGACAGTGCAAACATGATCTCGCCTTCAGCGACCACTTTGTCGTTCACTCGGGCAGTTGCTTTACCTTTACCAATAGAACCCTTCAGACGTGTAATCTCCACTTCCAGAATCAACGTATCTCCGGGCACAACTTGTCCACGGAATCGGAAGTTGTCCAGTCCCGCCAAAAAGCCGATTTTTCCTTTGTTGCCTTCCAAATTCAGAATGGCTACTGCACCAACCTGAGCCAGCGCTTCTGTAATCAGTACACCCGGCATTACCGGATACTCTGGGAAATGACCAATGAAGAAAGGTTCGTTAATGGTTACGTTTTTCAAACCAACGGCACGTTTGCCATCCTCAATCTCTAGAATCTTGTCCACCAGCAGAAACGGGGGGCGGTGCGGGATGATTTCTTGAATCTGTTTGATATCGAGCACAGTGTAATCTCCTCTCGGGATGTTTATATGAGCGTTCTTAATCATGGATTTTTCATGTGCGCATAGGTGACCGTTACGGTTACGGATCGTTCTTTCGATCGCTGTTGTTTCCTAATGTTTCTGAACTATTTTTCAGATGGATAACATTAGGAAACAAAGGCGAGCGCTTCGCTTCTTTCGAACGATTCCGTTCCCTTCACTGACTTTAGTGCGGACATGGAAAACCTGATTATGATCAAGTCGAAGCTCATATAAAAGGTTTTTAATTTTTAAATTTTGTATGGAAAGCATATTTTCGGTTAACACTAGTTATATCCTTCATGACTGCAGTAGTGAAGGTTAAGATAAGGGGTCTCTCTTCGCGATGACGAATGTCTTTCGCAGGGGAGGCCTCTTTTGTGACGTCAAACGTCATCCATCATTATACTGTTTTCAACGTCAAAAAGAAAACTCCTGCCTGCGCAGGAGTTTTCGCTTAACTCGTTACATTATGGAGCGAATACCAGATTATATACATGTTCCCATGTACTCCATTGCCATACGGAACCGATATCCTGTTTGCCCAGTACCACATATCCAGCTACCATTCCGCCAGCGAGGGCAAGAACAAGCAGGACCGGAACCAGGAACCATCTTGCGATGCGCCATCCACTCTTCTTCTTGACTTCCTTTTTCTCCGGCTTACTGTTCTGCTGCTGTGTTTCTGTCATCACACTCACCTTTTACGCTCTCATATTGTTGGCAAGACCCAACATGGAATCACTTGAAGTTAGCGCCTTTGCCGCCAGCTGATATGTCCGCTGTCCTTGCATAAGCAAAGACATCTCCTGTGTCAGATCCACATTGGATTGCTCCAGAAATCCTGGACGAATCAATGCAGCTGCTTGACGTGTAGCTGCATCAGCGCCAAATACATCATCCTCGGTTAATCCCGCATCCAGTCCAAACAGGTTATCCGCATACTGTACGAGCCCCTCAGGGCGTTCAATGTCTACCACTTGCAGCTGTGCTCCAATGGTTGCATTTGCCGCATTACCGCGTCGGATTAACAGGTTGCCATTTTCATCAAAAGCAACTTTGCTATTATTCGGTGCCGTAATACGATTGCCTTGACGATCCAGGGCAAAGTGGCCTTCGCCATTGACCATCACCATCATATCAGGTGAATTCGGAGTAGGCTTAGGTCTTGTATCAGGTACAAAATGAAATGCACCCTGACGTGTCCACATTTTCTCCCCATTCGCTTCAACTGCAAACATCGCATTTCCTTCAATGGCCAGATCGGTCGGAAGGCCAGTCTCGTTCAAGGGGCCTTGAGACATATCCTTCGTTACATCTGCCAAACGAGCACCAAAACCGAGGTTATATCCCATCGGTGTGGAACGTCCATCCAGTTTGTACTTGTCCGGTTGTTGTTGAACCCGGGTCAGCACATCCTCGAATGCCGCCTGCTTGCTCTTATAGCCTGCCGTATTCACGTTGGCAATATTATCGGAAATGACATCCAGACGCTGCTGTATGGCAGTCATGGAAACCTTGGCACTAATCATGGAATTATTCATTGGTGGTATACCCTCCCTTGTGTCCTGTCCACCCTCCCAAACCCTCCCTAGTAGGGAGGGCCCCAGATGGCGCTGCCCTCTGGACTCCCGAAACAGGCGGATTAGGTAAGTGGGGTACGATCTTGCTAAGTGGCGGTGGTGTATGTGCGCCGCGACTGCCGTGCTATGATTCCCGCCATAGTTTCACATGGCTGAATCATAGCACGGCACGCTCTTTATGCGGCGTGTAGCTCCGCGGGGTCTCTTCCTTGCTTTGCTCCGCAAAGGACTGTCGAGACCATCGCTTCGCTCAGGTACTGCCACGCATTCCTCGCATAGGCTCGGTTGCGTCTAGGCTCTTGCGCTCCGCGGGGTCTCTCCTTGCTTTGCTCCGCAAAGGACTGTCGAGACCGTCGCTGCGCTCAGGTACTGCTACGCATTCCTAGCTTAGGCTCGGATGCGTTTAGGTTCTAGCGCTCCGCGTGGTCTCTTCCTTGCTTTGCTTCGCAAAGGGCTGTCGAGACCGTCGCTGCGCTCAGGTATTGCCACGCGTTCCTCGCGTAGGCTCGGATGCGTCTAGGCTCTTGCGCTTCGCGTGAGCCTCTCTGCTTTGCTGCGCAAAGGGCGTTTGGCTCTCCGCTGCGCGGTTATATTTAAACGTCGGCGTTATACACGCCCGACTTCATTGACGGCTTTATCCAGACTGCGGTCGTAGAATTGTACGACCTTCTGGTTGGCTTCATACGCCCGGAATGCAGCGTTCATATCAACCGTTGCCTGTGAGGCATCAACATTGGAACCTTCCAGGTATCCTTGACGGATCTGCACATTATCACCGGCAGCCATCATCCGGGACGTTGCCCCGTTTGCATCGCTGAGACTGAAATTGCCATTACCTTGACGAACCAGTTGATTCGGCTGGTCAATGACACTAATGCCAAGAGTAACCCCTGTTGGTGCACCCGTTGCTGCATTCACCAAACGGCCTTGCTCATCCACTTTAAATTGCTCCACAGAACCTGTCAACACTACAGGTTGTCCATTATTATCCAACACTTGTGAACCTGTTGAACTCAGCAATTGTCCCGTTCCAGTGATCTCGAAGTGACCATCGCGTGTATATCCGGTGTTACCTTCTGCATCTTGAACTGTAAAATACGCCTGAGGCTGGTAAGTCACCGTGCCGTCGGCCCGTACAAATTTGCCTGATGCGTCAAACGGGACAGGTTGTCCAGTCTGCGGATCATTGACAGTCATATTGGATGAAATGGAAAAATCGTTTTTCTGCCCAGTCTCCATAATGGTCCCCTGCAAATTCATGGACAAACTCTCTTCCGCGAACACCCCCGTGTTCAGCTTGCCCAGCCGCTTTGTTGGAAGATTTGCATCTCCGCCTACCAAAGTAATGAGCATTTCCGGGAAGGAACGGCTTACGCTGTTCACCTGTTTATATCCCGTGGTGTTCATATTTACGATATTCTGTGTTGCTGTGTCATGGCGGCGTTGTTGCGTAATCATTCCCGCAGTAGCGGTGTACAGACCTCTTAACATGAATTAACCCCTCTCCTCAAGCGCTTGACCTGCATCACAGGTTGGCTGCTTGTCCGTTCTGCTTTCCGAGCATGGCGAACCTTTGCTATTTATATCGGCAGATTAGAACTTTTTCTTAACCACCTGATCCAAATTATTAAGCATTATGCCTGTCCCCTTCACGACACAGTGCATTGGATCTTCCGCCACCCATACCGGTACATGCAATTCATTGGACAAAAGCTCGTCCAGTCCGTTCAGCAATGCACCTCCGCCAGTCAATACAACACCACGGTCGATAATGTCCGCTGACAATTCAGGCGGTGTACGTTCCAATACCGATTTGGCTGCCACGATGATGGATTGCACGGAATCCCAAAGTGCTTCCTGTACTTCATTTCCCGATATCGTTACGGTAACAGGAAGGCCGGATACCATATCGCGTCCGCGAATGTCCATCTCCGTTTGATGTCCACCCGGATGTACGGTACCAATCGCAATTTTGATGTCTTCAGCGGTCCGTTCACCGATCATGAGCTTGTACTTGGCTTTGATAAACTTGATAATGGCTTCGTCGAACTTGTCCCCTGCGACTTTAATAGAAGAGGCGGTGACCACGTCGCCCATAGAAAGGACTGCAACGTCAGTCGTACCGCCGCCGATATCCACGACCATATTGCCGCTCGGCTGAAAAATATCCATTCCCGCACCGATCGCTGCCGCTTTCGGCTCTTCTTCCAGAAACACTTCTTTGGCACCGCTGCGTTCTGCCGCCTCACGGATGGCCTTCTGCTCCACGGAAGTAATGTTCGTTGGTGCACAAATCAAAATCCGAGGGTGGCTGTACCAGCTTCTTGCACCCACACGATTAATGAAATGTCTGAGCATCGCTTCTGTAATCTCGAAGTCCGCAATAACGCCGTCACGCAGCGGTCTAATGGCAACAATGTTACCTGGAGTACGCCCCACCATACGACGCGCTTCTTCCCCAACAGCAAGGACACGCTTCGTATCTCTTTCAATGGTCACGACGGAAGGTTCATCGAGGACAACCCCACTTCCTTTCACGTGAATAAGCACGTTGGCCGTGCCAAGATCAATACCGATATCCTTGCTAAACATAAAAGAGCCCCCAAAGTGATATTATTTGGTCAGCGTATCCTGTGAAAAAGAGTCCCTTATCACGTCACCGCTCGTTCGACAAAGTGCAACATATATATGTAAAAATCGGGCTGATAAGATGTCATAATTCGATCCTGTACCAGCATTTAACATATCATACTTCAGGGGAGGGATTCAATGCATGTGTGAGCTTTTTGGCCTACGTCTTTGTGAAGATGCTTACGATTTGGCGGAAGCCAACACCTCACGTTTCTTGCCACTCGTTTTTTTGTATTTAATTTTGGTCGCTTCACCGCCCCGCAAATGGCGGATGGACTTGTGATACTCCAAAATGTGTTTCACCTGGTCAGCAAGATCAGGGTTGATTTCCGGCAGACGCTCCGTTAGATCCTTATGCACAGTACTCTTTGACACGCCGAATTCTTTGGCTATGGTACGGACCGTATTCCTCGTCTCAACAATGCAGCGACCAATTTTGATGGTCCGTTCCTTGATGTAATCGTGCACGCTCCCGCCTCCCTACTGTGTGGATAGTTTGGTACATTATATGAGGAGCATGCCTATATATTCGCGGTTTAGAGGTGTGACAAGCTTCGAAGGTCCCATTATTTTCTGAAAAGCACAAAAAGAGCAGAGGTTTAACCCTCTGCCCGTCATGTTGCTGCGGTAAAATTCATTTATTTTTCCGGAAGATATCCTTGCGGGTTAACTGGCTGTCCGTCTTCGTACACTTCAAAGTGAAGGTGGTTGCCAAGCGTTTTACCCAATTCATTGACGCCAGCGGATGCAATCGCATCTCCCTGTTTCACTTCGTCGTCCTGTTTCACTTTGACGTCTGCCAAGCTTTGGTATACCGTTTTCAGGTTATCGCTATGTGTGATTTCCACAACTTGACCTGTGAGCGGATTTTGCTCAACCCGGGTAACTTTACCGGCGAGTGCTGCTTTGACTTCAAACGTTTTGTTATCCCCACGTGCCAGATCCACACCCGTGTTCGGGATGAATGTATCATTGTACTGCACCATTGCCGCTTCATGTTCCTCGGTTGAAGCTTCGCTATCATAGAAAGGTTTTACTACCGAAATTTCGGACGGTACCGCTACCGGCCATACAAAATTCTCCGACTTTGCAACAACTTCCACACTTTCTTCTTCTCCGCCTACTGCTGTTCCTTCTGTACCCACCGATGCGCCTGTTTCTACTACCCCGCTAGCAGGGTCCGAGTTTAGCGTTTTGTCGCCTGTGCCCTGATAGACCCACACTAAGGTTAGTATAATGCCTGCTGCTGCGATGTAGGCTGCCGGGAAGACCCAGCGTTTGGACATTGCTCTTTTCCATGAAGAGGGCTGACTAGCCGGTACTCCTTGAGTTGTTTTAGGAGTTTCTTCTTGGTTTGTTTTTTTGTTTTGTTCATTCATGTTAATCACCTCAGTAACAAGTGTTACCGGGTGCAACTCTTTTATACACGCGCGACTCTAATTATTTTCACGGAGGTTTCAGAGAGTGCTATATATGTGAGGGGTGAGTAATTAGTGCGTACACCGCTTCGGGGCCAGAAAACCTTTCGACCGGCTGTTATCCCCGGATTTCCTGATTATTTCTCCCAATGGAGAAATCCGGTGATAAAGGCGGCCGCTTCGCTTCTACAGGTCTTTTCTGTCCCCTGCGCTCCCCTTACGGCTAGCACTCTCCGCATATATAGCCAAATCTCGAAAGCTCCGGAATGGGTGTTGGTAGACTGGTCCGGATTGGCTGTAGGGGTCAATCTTTCTATGAAGTGCATTTATCGGTGAGAGAAAGGATATAGGATGTGACTGGATAATGCAGATTTAAACCACCCAGGTTCTTTGAAAGTGAGATGTGAGATTAGAGATAGACAAAGCGCGCCAATACTGAATGTTCCATCTAACATCTTGATTTAAAAGAAACTGGATCATGAATGGTTACAGTATAGTTAGAAGTTGCTTGGTAGACAGGGAACATAAATCAATTTTTTAACCTTAGGGCTTGGAAACTTAATTTCAACGTTCTGGTTCTGGTTCGGCTTGCTTATTGCGAATGAGCATGTAGTGAATGGCAGTATCCACCATTTTGTTAGTGATTAGAATAATAAAATATTTCTAACGAACTCAGACGGCCTTATTGGCGGGGAAATCGCGGCTTAGGAATTCTAACGAACCGTAGACACACTAATTACTCTTTAGGGCGCTATTATTGGATCAGTTCGGTGGTATATCGTGATATAACGTGTCTGAGATTCGTTAGAATTTCCATTCGTTGTGATAACGCCCAATAAGATCTCTCAGATTCGTTAGCGCCCCACTGGTGGAAAGGAAGCCTGATGAGTTCCAAACCTAAACTGCTCTCATTCACATACATTTGTATACATTCGCACATACTCCTACTCATTCGAGTTATTTCGCTTTATCCATCCGTGTTCATCTCTCCTACTTCGATGCAAGCATCTTGGATGCCTGTCCGAATGAAATGCCGGTATAGTAGTGTTTGAGAATCTGGGTGGCCGTGTGTCCCTCCTGCGCCATGCCGTTTGCTCCCCATTGGCTCATGCCAACCCCATGACCGTAACCGTACGTTGTAATCTGGATTTCGTCACCTGTGGTCTTCCAACTGAACTGGCTGGATCTTAATCCAAGCAGTTTACGAACCTCGGGTCCGCTGAATGTCTCACCCGCGATCTGCATTTCCTTAATCCGATGTCCTTTGGTTGTAGACAATACTTCCATCCACGATCCACCCTTCTGAGCGGTAACGGGAATGGCATCCAAGTTTAACTTCTGCAGAATATCATTACGCTTCATGGTGACGGTCTGTTTGAATCCTGGTGCCAGGTTTTTGTCCCACGGACTGTCTACACTTTGCAGATACGGTACGGCGTTCCCCCATACATCCTCAGCATTCTCGGTATACCCATTACTTGTGGAAAAAAAGGATGCGGTGATTGCCTTGCCCTGATATGTCATCACCGTATCTCGACTTTCGCGCACAGCCTGTTGTAGCTTCTCCCATTCCTTCGCCTTCCCTAGACGCGTCCAATCCGCTTTCACCTGATCTGGCGGAATAAACACCTGATGGTTGACCGTATCCGTCACATCCGCCGCACCTGATGGAACACCGCTTGTATCACTCGCAGCTAACCTACGCACGATAAATGTACGAGCAGCTATTGCCTGCGCCTTTAACGCCTCCAGTCTGAATTCCGCAGGCATCTCAGCTGCCACCACCCCGGTAACATAGTCTTCCAGTTGCAGATTCATCGTTGTGCCCGTTGCAGACAGGTATACGCGCACTTTAGGTTCAGGGTACGTAACAGGAACGGCTGGCGCAGGAGCTGGGGTTCTTGTACTGCTTGAATCTGTTGGAGCAGGGATCGGCTTTGGTGATTCGCTTGTCCGCGGCCATACCAGAATTACCGGAATCAGTAACGCCATTGCCAATAAGGCAGATACAGCGGCAGCAGGTTGCCATCGCGTCGTATTACGTCCCCATCGGGGTTTTCGTCCAAACGTCCGCATTCGGCGACGCTTCACTCGGCGGAACTGGTCCAGCTCAATAACAGGTATATGAATATGCTCGGTTGTCTTTCGGTTCAGTTCATCTGCCGACACCCGTCCTGGATTGGATAATCTTGCAGGCTGTGATGGAACAGTCCTCAGGTTCAATCGGGCAGGCTTGTCTTTTTCCACTCCAGAAACGGTATTTCCCTCCGGCTCTTGCATACCTGGACGAGGGACAAGGGGTACCTTTACCTGTACACGAGCTTCTTTCATTCGAATATAACCCTCCGTTATCTATGGCCGGTCATGTGCCGGTCGTGTTGTTCAAATCCATAGTTTAGGTTATGAGCTGGCTTGATCTGATAGAACCTGATTTGAGAGAAACGAGGCCCTTTTCGTTCTGTTCAATTTCTTGTTTTCTTTTGCTATGTACATCATAGAAACGTTGATCTGTCGCTGTATACCGGTGTTTAGCTGGATCCGACACCCATATAAAGTATGCTCTTTCATTTGGTTCAGAATCGATACAGAATACGATGTTATGCTATACAAGTTAGGACCAGCTATTAATAGAATCAGGTATCAAATATCTCGTTGTCTTCTTAAAAGTAAACACAAAAAAAGCCAAGCCAGATGGCTTAGCTTTATCATTTTTTACAATATACGTTCCATCGCATTCATAATCCACACAACCGTGTGACTCATAATAGAGGGCCATATTTTTTCTATTCAATCCAGTGTTAAGCCAAAGTTGGTTGTACCTTAAACATCGGTACTTCTTTCTCCACTTTTTCACTAGGTGCTTTGGTTGCTTCCAGCTTAGGCTCATCAACCGAGATCCGATAGATGTCAGCGCCAAGTCCGTTAAGCTTCTCAGCGAGATGTACATAGCCACGGTCGATGTGATGAACACCGCCCACTTCCGTTGTACCTTCAGCAACAAGACCTGCAATAATGAGTGCGGCACCCGCACGCAGATCGGTAGCCGTTACTTTGGCACCCTTCAGTTTGGCATTACCTGTGACGATGGACGAACGTCCTTCAACTTTGATCTCCGCATTCATCAATTGGAATTCATCCACATGCATGAATCGGTTTTCAAAAACAGTCTCTGTCACGACACTTGTTCCTTCAGATGCAAGCAAAAGTGCCATCATCTGGGATTGCATATCGGTCGGGAATCCTGGGTATGGTAATGTTTTCACATCCACAGCCTTAAGAGGGCGATCTGCGATTACACGCACGCCATTCTCATCCGGTTGGATTGTAACACCCATCTCTTCAAGCTTCGCGATAACGGAGCCTAAATGATCAGAGATTGCACCTTCAATGTACACGTCACCGCCCGAAATTGCAGCAGCAGCCATATACGTACCAGCTTCTACCCGATCCGGAATAACGGTGTGTGTAACACCTGTCAGTTTCTCCACACCTTCAATGCGGATCACTCCAGTACCAGCACCACGTACGATGGCACCCATCCCATTCAGGAAGTTGGCAAGATCCACAATCTCAGGTTCTTTTGCCGCGTTCTCCAGAACAGTTACACCTTCGGCCAATGTTGCAGCCATCATAATATTTTGAGTGGCACCTACGGAAGCCACATCCAGATAAATTTTCGCGCCACGCAACCGACCTTGGCTACGAGCTTCGATATAACCTTGGCCCAAGCTGATCTCTGCGCCCATGGCTTCAAAACCTTTCAAATGCTGATCAATAGGCCGTGTACCGATGGCACATCCACCAGGAAGTGAGATTCTTGTATGACCCATTCGAGTCAACAAAGGCCCCATGACCAGGAAAGACGCCCGCATTTTACTTACCCATTCATACGGGGCTTCACAGGAAGTAAGTTTCTCCGCATTTACGGTAATCACTTCGTCCCGGTATGTAACTCCCGCTCCCAGCGATTCCAACACCTTGTTAATCGTCATCACATCGTCTAGAGGAGGCGCGTCAATAATAACGCTTTGTCCTTCTTCCCCTAAGAGAGAGGCAGCGATGATCGGAAGAACAGAATTTTTAGCGCCGCTAACTTTGACACTTCCGGTCAACCTTTTGCCACCGCGGACGATAAATTTGCTCATCATGGTTCCCTCCGCGCTTTTATTCCCTTTTCTTCATTCCGGAATACGTAAGCCCCACTATGCTAGAAAGGACTGTTGCTGTGTGTGGAATTTCGACATATTCTGGCATATTGCCACAGATGTCTGTTCAGAAAAGAATTGGTTTTTATAATCCATATCAATGATACCATGTGCCGTGCATCTTGCTATTCAGCATGTAAAAATCAGTGTCTTACAAGCCAGCAGAGCATCAGAACAGACAGAGTGGGATGGTTATTAGCCGGCATGAACCGGATATCCCGTTTATAACTACAAAATAAGTGAACAATTGTGAATTCCCTAACTTCCATCATAACATTGTTGAATTGTACGATACAAGCATTTTTACATAAAACATCTCAAATTCATCCAATTTTACGTCACATTTTTTTCTTAATTTCTTTACCGACAACTCATACTCTAATTGTTAACACAATTAATCGATGTTATTCGACAATGAGCAGCTTGAAGAACCTAACAGATGATTAACCAACCATCTCAACATTAAAACAAATTACGCAACATTTGAGTCCAGGACAAGTAGTCAATGACAAAGCCAGCAACGGCATGCCCCAAAATGATGGCGAGCAACAAATGCAACAGTCTTCCCTGAGCACCTCGTGGCTGCCTGATGATTAAATCCAGTTTGAGATTTGTCAAAGCCCACCAAGACAACGCAATACATAACAGGGAGACGATGATTGAGACCAAGCCATTGGTGCTTAATGCTTGGTTCACCTGATTCGTCAGATCAGTATCCATATATTCTTTACCTCCACATTTGTTGCAGCGATCAGCATATCATATGCCCGGCACCCATAACTTGTTAGTATACTGGAATGTCTTAAGCACAACATACTGAGCGTACTGTCAGATTTACTCCTGCCAGGCAGGAATCTCCTGATGCCCAATCACCGAGCAGCAACAATGCGGCTGTGCATGACTATGGAATCTACTACGCAGCTTCCTGCTTCTGCTGACTCTATGGAATATAGGCTCTTTCATCATACATTGTCAATTACATTGATTTCCACTTCTAAAATATTTTAATTTTAAAATGCCGGGATTTTGTGACTAAAACGACATAAAAGAGCGCTATTTCGATATCGATTCTGTCATTTCCTCGGAAATAATTTAAATTTACTCATGAAAAAAATGGTTCTCTTAGTGGTAAATGCGCCCACTACTTTAGTCCTACATTCTATTCAAATAATCATAATCGGTGAATATTTTGCTTAAAATACTTCTGTTTACTGAAGGGATAGGATGGATTTGTGGTCAGCCCTTTTGATATATTCGATAAAACAATTCTATTAAACAAACTCAAAAAAGCCCGGCAGACTAAGCCGCCAGGCTTCAAAGAATCGTTTATTTGCCGAACACATTAATCCGGTTAACCGCTTTTTGCAGCGCAATCTCTGCACGACGGTGATCAAAGTGGTCCTGATTGCTTTGGCTTGCAAGCCGACGTTCTGCCCGCTCTTTCGCCGCACGCGCACGATCCACATCAATGCTTTCCGGGAATTCAGCACTCTCTGCGAGTACAACAACCTTATCTTTACGAACTTCGATAAACCCGCCACCGATAGCAACTCGTTTATTTTCTTTTCCGTTATGGATATAGATTGGTGCAATCTGCAAAGGTGTAACCATAGGAATATGACCTGGCAGAATGCCCAGTTCCCCTTCAATACCACGAGCCGTAATGCTATTCACCTGTTCTGAATAGACCAAACGCTCGGGTGTTACGATTTCCAACAAAAAGGTGCTCAATTCCATCCCTCCTGAAACTATCCGAAGGATAGCCCACATAAGGACAATCCTGGATTCAGACTAAACCAGTGTTTTGGCTTTCTCCACTGCCTCTTCAATTGTACCAACAAAGAGGAAAGCTGCTTCCGGAAGATCATCATACTTACCTTCGAGAATCTCTTTAAAGCTGCGCACCGTTTCTTTAACCGGAACGTATTTACCTGGAATACCGTTAAATGCTTCAGCAACGTGGAAAGGCTGGGACAAGAAACGTTGGATTTTACGAGCACGGTATACAAGCGCTCTATCTTCTTCACTCAACTCGTCCATACCCAGGATTGCAATGATATCTTGCAATTCATTGTAACGTGCCAAGATACGTTTAACGCCTTGAGCTACGCTGTAGTGTTCTTCACCTACAACTTCAGGGGACAAGATCCGGGAGCTGGAAGCCAGTGGATCTACCGCAGGGTAGATACCCATCTCGGAAATTTTACGCTCCAAGTTCGTCGTTGCATCCAAGTGGGCAAACGTCGTTGCAGGAGCCGGGTCAGTGTAGTCATCCGCAGGCACGTAGATGGCCTGGATGGATGTTACAGAACCTTTTTTCGTTGATGTGATACGTTCTTGCAGTTGACCCATTTCTGTTGCCAGCGTAGGTTGGTAACCTACCGCGGAAGGCATACGTCCAAGCAAGGCAGATACTTCTGAACCCGCTTGGGTGAAACGGAAGATATTATCGATAAAGAGCAACACGTCACGGCCTTCTTCATCACGGAAGTATTCCGCCATCGTCAGACCTGTGAGGGCTACACGAAGACGTGCGCCTGGAGGCTCGTTCATTTGTCCGAAGACCATTGCTGTTTTGTTGATAACGCCGGAATCACTCATCTCGTGATACAAGTCATTACCTTCACGTGTACGCTCACCAACACCCGCAAATACGGAGATACCGCCGTGCTCTTGTGCGATGTTGTTGATCAATTCCTGAATGGTTACCGTCTTACCTACACCGGCACCACCGAAGAGACCGATTTTACCACCTTTAGCGTAAGGAGCAAGCAAGTCGATAACTTTGATTCCTGTCTCCAGCATTTCTGCTTGGGTAGTCAGTTCATCAAATGCAGGTGCTGAACGGTGAATCGGGTTCTTGTGCTCAGCAGCTACGGCACCGCCAGTATCAATTGCTTCGCCGAGTACGTTAAATACACGACCCAGTGTTGCTTCTCCGACGGGTACAGAGATTGGTGCTCCTGTATCTAAAGCTTCCATACCACGAACAAGTCCATCCGTGGAGGACATCGCAATACAACGTACTCGGTTGTCACCCAGATGTCTCGAAGCTTCGAGTGTAAGGTTCACACTTACGCCGCTCTCACTTACTGTAGTGATCGTAATGGCATTGAGGATTTCCGGCAGACCGCCGCGATCAAACTCGACGTCAACAACCGGACCCATGATGCTCACAACGCGTCCTTTGTTCATCTTAACGTTCCCCTCCTACAAGCCTGCTACTTTTGCAAAAATAATGTACCGTTCGTTTATCTTTGCTCTGCAAGCCTTCATTAATAAAAAAACGGTTAGCCTTGTGCTGCGTTGGCACCTGCCACAATTTCCGTAATCTCCTGCGTAATCGCCGCTTGACGGGCACGGTTATAGGTCAATGACAAGTCGTTAATGAGTTTAGATGCATTTTTGGTTGCATTACCCATTGCCGTCATTTTCGCGCCGAGCTCACTTGCCTTACCGTTCAGAAGTGCACCATAGATCAGCGTTTCCGCGTAACGCGGAAGCAGAACCTCCAGTACAGCTTCAGCAGACGGCTCGTATTCGTAGCTTGCCGTTGGTCCTTCCGCAGCAGTTACCTCAGGTGTTTCCATCGGAAGAAGTTTTTCTACCGTAGGAATCTGGGTCAACGCATTCACAAAGCGGTTATAACAAATGTACAATTCATCAAATTCAGCCAGTTCAAACCCATGAACAGCTTCGTGTGCGATGGATTTGATGTCTGCAAATGAAGGCGAATCCGACAGATCCGTTGTTGTGGATGCCATCGCAATTTCACGACGTCTGAAGTAATCGCGTCCTTTACGTCCAATGACGAACAATTCGTAGTCATCCTGGGAGTTGTGGCGCTCTTTGAGCGTCTGATTAACCTGACGCAAAACGTTCGCATTGTATCCACCTGCAAGACCACGGTCCGATGTAATGATCAGGTAAGCTGTCTTTTTGACCGGACGGCTCTCCAGCATCGGATGCTGTATACCTTGCGTGCTTGATGCAATACTAGCTACAACTTCTTTCAGTTTCTCCGAATAAGGACGGGCTGCTTCCGCTTTTTCCTGCGCTTTACGCAGTTTTGCAGCAGCTACCATCTCCATTGCTTTGGTGATCTGCTTGGTGCTTTGTACGCTTTTAATTTGCCGCTTAATTTCGCGCATGCCTTTTGCCATGATTTCACCACCTTAAAGTTTTGACAAAGTCAAAACTACATCGTAAGCACAACCCTACTTTGACGGGGTCAAAGTTACTTCGTAAGCATCATCTTTTTTTGACAGAGTCAAAGTATTACATGCAGACATGCGGAATCGGTTAGACAACTCCGCACCTGCAGTCATTTATTTAGACAGAGACAGCAAAGCTCTTTCTGAACTTCTCAATTGCACCTTTCAGTGCATTTTCGTTGTCTGCAGTCAATTCTTTAGTATCACGGATGGATGCAAGAATTTCCGGATGACTGCTCTCCATGAAGGCAAGGAACTCACCTTCGAAACGAGTCACATCACCTGTAGGAATTTCATCCAGGAATCCTTTAACGGCTGTGTACAAGCTGACCACCTGTTGTTCTACGGCCAGAGGCTGGTTTACACCTTGCTTCAGGATTTCCATCATACGTGCACCACGATTCAGGCGAGCCTGAGTCGCTTTGTCCAGATCGGAACCAAACTGGGAGAACGCTTGAAGCTCACGATATTGAGCGAGGTCGAGACGCAGGGAACCTGCAACCTTTTTCATCGCTTTGATCTGAGCAGAACCACCGACACGAGATACGGAAATACCTACGTTGATTGCCGGGCGTTGTCCAGCATTGAACAAGTCAGCTTCCAGGAAGATTTGTCCGTCCGTGATGGAGATTACGTTCGTTGGAATGTATGCTGATACGTCGGAGGCTTGTGTTTCAATGAACGGCAGTGCGGTTAAAGAACCACCACCCAGTTCATCATTCAGCTTCGCAGCACGCTCCAGCAAACGGGAGTGCAGGTAGAAGACGTCACCCGGATAAGCCTCACGGCCCGGTGGACGACGAAGCAACAAGGAAAGCTCACGATATGCAGAGGCTTGTTTGGTCAAGTCATCATAGATAACCAGAACGTGCTCGCCTTTGTACATGAAGTACTCACCCATCGAACATCCGGAATACGGTGCGATGTACAAGAGTGGTGATGGATCGGAAGCTGCTGCAGTTACAACGATTGTGTACTCCATTGCGCCTTTACGACGAAGAGTTTCCACAACTTGAGCAACCGTAGACTGTTTCTGACCAATAGCCACATAGATACACTTCATGCCGCTACCTTTTTGGTTCAGGATCGCATCAATCGCGATGGATGTTTTACCTGTTTGACGGTCACCGATGATCAACTCACGTTGTCCACGACCGATTGGAACCATTGCATCAATGGCTTTGATCCCTGTTTGCATCGGCTCATGAACCGATTTACGATCCATTACGCCTGGTGCTTTACCTTCAACCGGACGGAATTCCGTTGTAGCGATTGGCCCTTTGCCATCTACAGGAATACCGAGCGGGTTCACAACGCGTCCAATCAATGCTTCGCCTACAGGCACTTGCATGATTTGGCCAGTACGTTTCACTTGGTCACCTTCACGAATATCGTAGTAAGGTCCCAAGATAACGACACCGACATTGCTTTCTTCGACGTTCATGGCGAGTCCCATAACACCGCTTGGGAATTCAACCAACTCGTTGGACATGACGTTCTCAAGTCCGTAAACACGAGCGATACCATCACCAACCTCGATTACCGTCCCGACTTCGACTACATCGATATCGGTCTTGTATTGTTCGATTTGGCTCTTAATTAATGTACTGATTTCTTCTGGTTTGATACTCAAGTGTCCTCACCCCAATCTACTGTACTCGTCTGTTAAAAGACTGCTCAAGACGTTCGAGCTTGCCAGCCAAGCTGCCGTCATAGATCGTATCGCCAATGGCGACTTTCAATCCGCCCAGCAGAGTCGGATCAACAATGTTCTCGATACGAATCTTTTTATTCACACGGCCACCGAATTCACGGGCTACCGCTTCTTTTTCTTCATCATTCAACGCATAAGTGGAGTAGACACGTGCATCAGCGATGCCCAGCGACTCACCTTGGATCTTCCGATAATCATTCAGCAAGTCTCCCAGCAATTCAACGCGTCCGCGTTCAATTAACAACAAAACTGTACGAAGGACAGGTTCGGATACCTTACCATCAAGACTTGAGTGAAGCACGTTCTGCTTGACTTCATCAGAGATATTAGGAGATACGATAAATTTCTCGATATCTGCATCTCCGGTCAATGCACTGACTACCGCAACCAGTTCCTGTTCAACCTCAAGCACCTGCTGTTGCTGAAGAGCAACTTCGAACAATGCTTTCGCATAACGCTTGGCAACTATCGTATCGCGGCTCATTGTCGGCCTCCTACCTCATTGAGGTATTGGTTCACAAGTTCTTCTTGTGCAGGACCGTTCTCAACTTCTTTTTTGATCAACTTGGATGCAATCTGAACGGAAGCTGTACCCAGTTCGCTGCGAAGTGCTGCGACTGCTTTGTTCTTCTCGCTCTCGATTTCGCGTACTGCATCGTCTTTCAGACGATTAGCTTCAGCTTTTGCATCAGCCAAAATCGATTCAGCTTGTTTGCCACCTGTTTGTTTGGACTGTTCAATGATGTCGTAAGCATCTTGACGTGCTTGTTCAAGAGCTTGTTTTTGTTCCTCCACATAGGCAATGGCCTGTTCCCGAGTCTGTGCAGCCTCATTCATCTGCGTCATCACGAGTTCACGACGTTTTTCCATAATGGAGAACAAAGGCCCGAAGGCATAACGGCTAAGCAGCCAATATAAAATTGCAAATGCAACAATCGCAAGAAGCGTATTTTCCCATATGAAACTCAATCTGTTCACTCCTTCCTGGAGGTATCCTTGAAACGTCATCCGTTAGAACGGACATTACCTAAAAAGAAGGCGCGGATGGCTATGGCCTTCCCCGCCAAACCTTTAAAATTTGATTAAGCCATACCGTAGAACATGAACGCGAGTACCACACCGATGATCGGCAATACCTCGATCAAACCTACACCGATAAACATTGTTGTTTGAAGAGTGGATTTTGCTTCCGGTTGACGGGCAATACCTTCCACCGTTTTGCTGATTACCATACCGTTACCAATACCTGCGCCAAACGCGCCCAGTCCTGCAACAATTGCTGCTGCGATTAATGCCATTGCTCCCATTTGTATATCCTCCTTAAAATGATAAATCGAATTTTTTATTGTTCAGCCTGGTGAAGAAATCTTCGTAGGGCTTGAAACTTAATGCTCGTCATGCGTCTCGATGCTCTGTGAAATGTACACCATCATCAAGATAACAAACACAAATGCCTGGATCGCGCCGATAAAGATACTAAAGCCTTGCCACACCATAAGTAGCGGAATCGCTGCAATAGCACCAAACACTTTGAATGTGGTCAGTTTCAGGATCGTTGCGATCAGTACCTCACCAGCGAAGATATTCGCGAATAAACGCATACCGTGTGTCAACAGCTTGGATGCCGTCTCAATCAAGTTGATTGGCAAGAACAAGGCGAATGGCTTGAAGTAATGCTGGAGATACCCTTTGGTGTTACGGAACAATCCAAGTCCATGAGATACAAGGAACGCTACGAGAGCAAGTCCCATCGTTACAGACAAGTCAGCTGTTGGTGATTTCCACCAGGCCAGTTCAACGTGTGGGTGTGCTTCAGGGTCCTTGGCATGCGCTTTTTCAAACGCCTCCACCGCTGTAACAATCGGCTTACCGAATACCTGTGCCTGATTAACATCTGTTACCTCAGATACAGCCACGAGCGGAAGTCCGAGCATGTTCCCTACAAAAATGAACATAATCATGGAAAGAGCGAGAGAGATAAAATGTTTACCTTTCTTCATATCCATTGTACTGGAAATCAGATTGCGGACGAATTCTACTGCCCACTCCATAAAATTTTGCAGCTTGCCGGGATTTTCAACGGATAATCTCCGTGTTGCCAGTACAGCAAAAATAAAAACAATTGCACCTGTAACTACCAGCATCAACAGAACCGATAGATCCAGTCGAAATCCGCCAAGCATAATAATTGGAGCTTCATGCATATTTTTCTCACCCCTTTCTCGACTTGAAAGCTGCAGCCCTTAACATCATTCTGCTCTGCGGGAATAGACAATCCCTATAATCAATAAGGAATATTGTGCAATGACGAGACCGCCTGCAACCGCATATGTATTGAAGTACTGCGGAAAGCGCATCGATATGAATATACCGAGCACAGCGAATGCCGCTCTTGTCAAAAATCCCAAGTTGACACGCTTCAAGTTACCTTCTGCCGCATCATCAGACATTTTCCTTACTTTGTAGCCCAGGTAAAATGCATTGATCCAGCTAACTCCTGTACCCAGGGCCAGTCCCAAAGCAATTGTCTCCACACGTGGCATAAAGGCCGCTGCGAGAAAACAAATCATAAGAAAGTACATGACGAAAACAGTCATCGATCTGCGGTATCTGGTTAGTTCACTCATCACTTTCCCCCATGATTTTTTTCGCGATAAAGTAGATGCTTACACCGCCTGCCGCAAGAAAAAAGAGAACGCTTACGGCGATCCATATTCCGTTACCTCCGATGGTCTTGTCCAACCAGGAGCCAGCGTAATATCCGGCAACAGCGAGAATGGCAATCTCGATCCCAAAAGCTGTCACGAGTCCCATCGCTTTCCATACATTATCGTCATGGTTACGGGATGAATTTGGTTTGTTCGAATCGGCCATTTTCCACGCCACCCTTGCAATCCCAGTTAATTTTACTGAATGATGAGAGCCTTTGTCAATTGAATGATTTTAGCGTTTTAAAGGGGGAAACGACGGGAATACAGACCCTCAAAGCCCATAAACCCGCGTAAACCGTACAGTTTAACTGTATGCTTGCCCTTTATAAATCCGTCAGAAAAAATGTATTATTTTTTGAATTTTCTGTGAAATGATTCCGGACGTTCACTATTTACACCGAAATGATGCAAAATCGCATTGACAATTCTTTCCGAAGCATGTCCATCACCGTATGGATTGGCAGCCTGGCTCATGCTTGCATACAGGGTTTTGTCTGTGAGCAGAGCTTTGGTCCGTTCATACACACGTTCCTCTTCGGTACCTACCAATTCCAGCGTTCCGGCTTCAATACCTTCCGGGCGTTCTGTTGTATCGCGCAATACGAGCACAGGCACACCAAACGAAGGTGCTTCTTCCTGCAAACCGCCTGAATCGGTCAAAATCAAGTGAGTGTGCGGGTAAAAGTTATGCAAATCCACCACGTCTAGTGGATCAATTAATTGAATACGGGGATGATTCCCCAAGATCGCGTGAGCCGGCTCCTTCACAGCAGGACTTGGATGCACCGGGTACACGATGGCAATATCTTCGAATTCGTCGGCAATCCGTTTGACGGCCTGGAAAATGTTGCGGTGAGGCTCGCCTTGAGATTCACGGCGATGAGCTGTCATCAGCACAAGGCGTTTGCCTTGGGCCCAATCAAGTACCGGGTGTTTGTAGTCCTCCCGTACAGTATATTGAAACACATCTGTTACCGTGTTGCCTGTGACGTACGTACTAGACTCCGATTTATTTTCTTTGGCAAGATTGGAAGAAGACCAATCCGTAGGCGCAAAGTGTAGATCAGCCAGTACTCCCGTCAGCTGACGGTTCATCTCTTCCGGATATGGAGACAGCTTGTTCCACGTCCGCAGCCCCGCTTCCACATGTCCTACCTGAATCTGTTGCAGGAATGCTGCGTAGCTCGCTACAAAGGTAGTTAATGTATCCCCGTGAACCAGTACAATATCCGGCTTAGCTTCGGCTAACACTGGCTCCAGACCGCCAAGAACACGAATTGTAATTTCATTCAATGTCTGACGGTCCTTCATCACATCCAGATCATAATCGGGATGAATGTCGAAAACTTCAAGTACCTGATCCAACATCTGGCGATGCTGCGCAGTTACGCAAACAATAGATTCAATAGACTCAGGGTGTTTCTGCAATTCCAAAATAAGCGGAGCCATCTTGATGGCTTCCGGACGCACCCCGAAGATCGTCATAACTTTAATTTTGTTGGACATTCGAGCAAGCCTCTTTTCTACTCCGCATGCGATATGCTTATTTAGTGCCGTAAAGACGGTCTCCTGCATCTCCAAGCCCTGGAACGATATAACCATGATCATCCAGACGGTCGTCCAATGCTGCTACATAGATGTCCACATCGGGATGTGCATCTTGCACAGCTTTTACGCCTTCCGGTGCTGCAACCAGGTTCATCATCTTGATTTGGGTACAGCCACGTTTTTTGAGCACGTCAATAGCTGCAATTGCCGAACCACCCGTTGCCAGCATCGGATCAATTACAATCAATTGACGCTCTGTTACGTCTGTAGGCAGTTTGGTGTAGTATTCTACCGGTTGCAGTGTTTCCGGGTCACGGAACAGACCCACATGTCCAACTTTTGCCGCTGGTAACAATTTCACAACGCCATCCAGCATTCCGAGTCCTGCGCGCAGAATCGGCACCAGTCCGAGCATACGTCCAGAGATAACTTTACCTTGTGTTGCAGCTACAGGTGTCTGTACATCAATCGTTTCCAGTTCAACATCTCTTGTAATCTCATAAGCCATCAACGTTGCTACTTCATCCACCAATTCACGAAAATCTTTCGTATTCGTACGCATGTCGCGTATAAACGTCAGTTTGTGTTGAATCAAAGGGTGATCACATATTACTAATTTTCCCATCTAATTTGTCCCTCCGGTAAGTTCTTCATGTTCAGCATTTCCAAATATACCTAGCCACCATTCATGGGCTCGATAAATCCTGTATATTATATCATCACCAACAACGAATTACACCATCAAAGGGCACCCAATCATTACAGATTACCGAATCCTATAAAAAACAGGACCGGAAAATGATCCATCCGGTCCTGTTTTGCTCCTGCTGTTATGTCGTTAAGAAAATGAAAATGATGAATACAATGGCACTCCGCCTACAGAATGATCCTTCGATCGCTGTTATCCCCAGATTTTTTTTATTCTCCTTTTAACAAGGGAAAAATCCGGGGATAAAGGCGAACGCTTCGCTTCTGCGGTCTCATTCTGTCTGCTTCGTTTTTTTGTATCCCATTTTAAGAACATCTCAAATACAAACAGCATGAGCAAAGTTTTTTAGTATTTAAGATCTGTATAGAGCGGGAATTGGTCTGTCAGTGCAGTCACTTCTGCACGGGCTTCATCCAGCTTCGTTGTATCTTTTGGATTTTTCAGCGTTTTGGCAATGATCTTACCAATAGCAACCATCGCTTCTTCGTTCATGCCACGGGAAGTTGCAGCAGGTGTACCAATTCGAATACCACTTGTTACAAACGGGCTTGTAGGGTCGAATGGAATTGCATTTTTGTTCACGGTAATACCGATGGAATCAAGCACATGCTCAGCTTCCTTACCTGTGATGTTCACACTGCGTGTGTCGATCAGCATCAAGTGGTTATCTGTACCACCGGATACGATGTTCAATCCTTCAGCGATCAGTGTTTCAGCCAGAACCTGTGCGTTTTTCACGACATTCTGTGCATATGTTTTGAACGAAGGTTGCAAAGCTTCTCCGAATGCTACCGCTTTGGAAGCGATCACGTGCATCAGAGGTCCACCTTGGGAACCTGGGAATACGGCTTTATCAATCGCTGCTGCCCACGCTTTGCGGCACAGAATCATACCACCACGAGGTCCACGCAGCGTTTTGTGTGTTGTTGTTGTAACGAAATGCGCATGTGGAACCGGGTTTGGATGCAAACCAGCAGCAACCAATCCTGCAATGTGAGCCATGTCCACCATGAACAAAGCGCCTACATCATTGGCGATGGAAGCTAGCTTTTCAAAATCAATGGTACGCGGATATGCACTTGCACCTGCAACGATCAGACGAGGACGGTGTTTGAAAGCCGCTTTGCGTACTTCATCATAATCAATCAGGAATGTATCTTCCTGTACGCCGTATGCCACAAAGTTGTACAGCAAACCAGATGCGTTAACCGGGCTACCGTGTGTGAGGTGTCCACCATGGGCAAGGTTCATACCAAGTACAGTATCACCAGGTTTCAACGCTGCAAGATAAACTGCCATGTTCGCTTGTGCACCGGAGTGAGGTTGAACATTCACGTGTTCTGCTCCGAACAATTCTTTTGCACGATCACGCGCGATGTCTTCAACGATGTCCACATGCTCACAACCGCCATAGTAACGTTTACCTGGATATCCTTCAGCGTACTTGTTGGTCAGAACAGATCCCATTGCTTCGATTACTGCTTCACTTACGATGTTCTCGGATGCGATCAGTTCGATGTTGTTCTGTTGACGTTTCAGTTCAAGATTCATCGCTTCCAGTACTGCCGGGTCATTCTTGCGCAATTGTTCCATGATTAAATTCCTCCCAGTTATAAGTGAAGTTATAAAGTGAAACTAATGTTTACACGAAAACGGCGAGTGCAACACCAATCTGAAGAAACTAAGTGGTCGCCTTTATCACCGGATTTCCCCTTTTAAATAGGGAATTAAAAAATCTGGGGATAACAGCGATCGGAAGATGGTGATGCAATCAAAGTCAGGAGTGTAACCCAATTAGTCTCGCTTTATATGTTAGTCACAAAATGTCGAATCTGGTTGTTCTTCCATACGATACACCGCGCGTTCGCCGCCAATCAACTTCGGACGGGTCAACGCTGTGGTTACACGAGCATCTCCAACATAGCGAAGCGCTGTACGATAGGGTACGGCTACATGCCGGAGATGCATCCCAATCATCGTCTCCCCAATGTCCAGTCCCGCATGGGCCTGCACATGTTCAGCCAGGCATGGATCGGTCAGCGAACGATATGCTGCGGATGCCATTGAACCTCCGGCCTTGGGCACGGGTACTGCACCAACCTCGGTCAATCCAAGTCGAGTAAGCACAGAACGTTCCATTACCAGCGCACGGTTCAGATGCTCACAACATTGGAATACCGTGTCAAAACCGAACTCTTCCTGCACCTCGCGTATACCCGCAAGAAGCTGCTGCGCCACTTCAATGGCACCACTCGTACCAATCCGAGCGCCTGCGACTTCACTTGTGCTTGTACCGATCACAACGATCTGTCCAGGCCCAAGCTGTCCGGCAAGCGCCAGTTCATGCAGAATAGACGCGGTCTGTTCCTGCAATCCGGGTTGTTCCGAATCTAACTCTATAGTCATCCTATTATCGCCTCCCGATAAAATCATGCCCGCTGTCTCTTGGTTGTCCTTCGTATTCTTGCACGGCATCTCAGGTACTATTATAGCGAATAATCAGATGAAAGACGAAAAAAAGAGCAGTCTGCGGGTAACGCAGAATTGCTCTTTTGCCCAGGCGACCGGCCGTTTGTTCCGGTGCTCCATCGTGGTTATGCCCACTTCGTCGCCAGTTACACCGGATCCCTGTTTTCCCCTTCATCATAAAACAACCCGCGGCTAAAATCAACGGTTAATTTACATCACGTGTCCTATTTCTATAACCTGCCTCGCAGGATCAGAATTATCCCAGCTTATCCAAAAGCCGGTCCAATGCCGTCCGAATCTCAGCTGCAGCTATATTGTAATCATCACGACTTCCTCCAAACGGATCGGAGATGTCGAAACTTGGAATTCGTTGTCTAATCTCAATGGCTCGCTCACGCTCCGATGCCAGGATCTCTTGGCCAAGGGCACGTTTCATCTCAAGCGTTGCAAACAGGCTGTCCAACTCCTGAACATCACTTAATACCTGTTCATCATCCTCCACATATTCTTTCAATGTATAGGTTTTGTGGACTGAATCGGGAAAAACCTGCATGACATGCTGCTTATGACTCCGTGTTAATGTAAGAACCAGATCGGCCCAACCTACCAGGTTAGAGCTAAGCTGTGTGGAATGAGGTGGACCTTCAACGTTATGATCTCTCAAAACCGCTTCAGCGTGTCGGGAGATCGGCATACCCGACGTTGCTGCCACACCTGCGGAGCGAACCTCTACCTGAATGCCACGCTCCGATGCCAGTTTTCTCAAAAGCCCCTCTGCCATGGGGCTGCGGCACGTATTTCCTGTACATACGAATAAAATATGTTTCATTGTGTTAGCCTCCCCATTTTACATATGATGCGAATGATATGATATCTCAAGTTTTATTCTAAAATATAAACAAAAGTCCAAACGCAAGCAAGATTGCGCCACCAATGGCTTCGCCGTAATCCCCGAGATTCTGGCTCACCCGACGGCCTAATAGCAGACCCATAACCGACATCACCCCGCCACACACACCGAAAGCAAGTACAGTTAAGATCAGATCACTGCTAAACATCCCTAAGGATACGCCAACGGAGAATGAATCCACACTTACGCTGAGGGAGAACAAAACAACGCCGAGCAGGGAACGGTGGTCCACCAGCTTTGTATCGCCTTCACGGAATGCATTCAGAATCATATGAGCACCCAGCAAAACAAGCAATCCACCTGCCGCATACGTCGTAATGTCACCGAGCAGGGAGCTGACGTATTTGCCCATATACATGCCGATGAGCGGCATGATGATATGAAATAGCGCCGTTACAATACTGATTCGCAATACATCCCGCAGCCGAATGCCCTTCATGCCAATTCCGATCCCGAGTGAGAACGCATCGAGGCCAAGCGCAATAGCCATGATCAAAATGGTTACCAACTGCCCTACATGGACAGACACATCCCACATCCCCATACCCCCAAGTCACGTAAAGGTTCTTGTACACGATATGCGGACAAGGACCTAAACATGACCGATGAAAGGCAAACGGCGACGGATCTCTGGTCAGATGCTGGCTTTATAGAATCTTGATTTTGTTTTGGAAAAAGTTTGAGTAGCTCTCCTGACTGTATGATCAGGAGAGGTTATAAGAGGCGCTGGTTGCCAACTTGTATGAGTTGGTTCCCCGCAGCCTTGAGCAGCCGATTCATGACGGCTGCTCCCAGCCCTTCGCGTGAGCAGGCTTCAGCCACAATATATGTGGCGCCTTGCTCATCGCAGCTGCGCAGCGCGGCGTATAGCCGGCGCGCTGCTTCTTCCAGCTCGCTGGCGTCGCCCAGCGAGAACACGGCATCGGCGCGGTACTGCTCCGCGTGCTCGGCGAACGCCAGCACAGCGGTGCGCTCTCCGCGCTGCGCCGCCTCTGCGAGGGCGGCGCTGATCCAGGCCGCCACCGCTGCGGGCGGCCCCTCCACCACGCACAGCGCCCCTGCGGGTGCGTAGTGCGTGTACTTCATGCCCGGCGAGCGCGGCGCCGGGCTGCCCACGCCATCGGCCCCCTCCGCGAGTAGCGCGGGGTCCGTGGCGACACGGGCGGCAACGGCGGACAGTTGTTCCGCCGTAATGCCGCCAGGGCGCAGGATGGTGACGGTACCGTCGTCACCGACCTGCACAACCGTGGACTCGACGCCCACCCCGGTGGGGCCGCCGTCCACAATGCCGCCGATGCGGCCATCCAGATCCTCGCGTACATGAGACGCGAGTGTCGGGCTTGGCCGCCCGGAGCGGTTGGCGCTTGGCGCAGCCACAGGGCATGCCGCCGCGGCGATCAACTGCAAGGCCACCGGGTGGTCCGGCATGCGCACGGCCACCGTGTCCAGACCGGCGGTGACACGCGGGGACACCGCCCCCGGCCTAACCGGCAGCACCAGCGTCAGCGGTCCCGGCCAGAAGGTCGCCATCAGCGCTTCCGCCGTTTCGTTCACTTCCGTGACCAGCGTATCCAACTGGTCACGGTGCGCGATATGCACAATCAGTGGATTGTCGGAAGGTCGGCCTTTAGCGACAAATACAGCCTCCACGGCTGCTGTGCTACGCGCATCAGCACCCAAGCCATAGACCGTCTCGGTCGGAAAGGCCACCGTCTGACCGAGACGAATGCAGGCTGCGGCAGCCTGCAAGTCGGCGAGCGCCTGTTGATCGGCGCTCCCCTTTTTCACATCCAATAATTCAATATTACCCAATCCGTGATCGTTCTCAGCGCTCACCAAGACGCGTACATCCCACATCTCAGTGACCAGCTCTCCCGGAGCTTTCATATCACGTTCTTCTCTACCATCCCTCATCTCAGAGGTGTGTTGCACTGGTTCGTTTTCTCTGCTCATATATCATCATTCCTAAACTTCAAGTAGGTTAGTTCATATCCATATTCAATATAAGCAATTATAACATACCTGTCCCAACTCGGATGCCCTTCAAACTTCGCCCGGAAATTCACCACTAATTCATATCAAAAGGGCAGCTTCCTGAATCGAAGTCGCCCTCTACTATTTTATAAATACGTTGTTATGCGAACAATCCAGTTACCCAACTCCACAGTTTCACAGCCATATCCCACAGAAAGAATCTCGCTTCCGGTGTGTCTCCCTGCACAGATGCTTCTGCATCTCCTGGTTCAGCCGCTGCGGCTGATACCGTTGAAGGTTTCGCCAGTGCATCCCCGGTCCCTGCATCAATGAAACACAACGGCGGGAACAACACACACCACCAGTTCTGACCTTTTCCTTCGCCCAGCGTAATCCGAACCGCTTCATAATCTCCGGCAGGATACACAGTGCCACCATATAGTTTGGTCGGGAACGGAACGGAACCCAACTCCACCTGATACTCATAATTTAAACCGCGACTGGCCAACTCTTCTCCTACTCTATTCTCAATCTCGGACAAATGCTCACGAATCACCTTGCGCGCTTCATCCAGACTTTGCGGATTCTCCAGTTCGGCTACCCACTCGCCCATCTGAGCAACGACAGCATCCCGAATCTCGCGTTTCACCAATTGATCTCCCGGTGCATCCGAGTTTGCTAGAATACGCAAGCGAATCGATTGTTCTGGAATTGCTGTGGCCGCCACAGCTGCATCCGTTTTCTGACCTTCCCACATCATGATAATCATCATAAGACATACAATAATAAGTCCAATTTGCTTTACAATTCTTCTGCTCATTCCGTTCTCCCCCTCGGCTCTCTGATCACGTTGCCTGCAACTCTCTCATGTCTATCAGTATGCCCGGTAGAGACGGAAGTAAACCTAGCATTTGCAATAAATCTACTAGAAGTTGTTCAAAAAGTCCGCTTTGATTACGAAGAATGCCCAGCTGCATCATCAACGTCGAATATGAAATTCAGCCGAAATAAGCGGGAGCCTTACGGAGTATGTTTACCAAAGAACCATTTTGATTGCTCACGTAGTTTATCCTACGCTCCACTACTCCATTTCTAGCCTCATCCCATCTTCTCGGTACTGAAAACCCAACTTTTTGAACACGTACTACTAGAATGTGTGGTTAAACCCAGGCAAGTTATACGATGACAAAATGTCAGCGTCCAAAAAGCCTTGAAGACTGTACTGGCTGACCCTAGGCGAATGACTCTCGCGAGTGACCAGTCGATGTTCTAAAGAACCGAGGACTTCTTATTTGCCCTTCAGGCATTCTTTTGAAATTGTAAGGAACATGAGGCACGTTATTCCCCAAAGTTATCTGATCAACACGCTACAGAAGGCTGTTTATACTGATATAACGTGTCTCAGATTCCTTAGTTTTCTCCAGACACTTCAAATCCCCGAATAAGACGTGTGTGGTTCGTTAGCTCCTAACACCACCTAACTCTTAACTCCTAACAGCTGGCACCTGAAGCTCCACACAATGCTCAACACTCTATTTCCAACTCTTTCAGGTTCGCCTCAGCCTACAGCAGGCTCGAAGACACCTATGCATTGCTTCTTTCATCTCTCATTCACACTTTCTCACCCATCATGTTAAAAAGGCTTATCCGCACCTGGTTACAGGGCAAATCAACCTCTTCATTCCTATAAACGATCACGTTATACGTCCCACCGCTTTACCTTTCACCTACACCGACTCAACAGTTACACAGCACTTTTTTCTTTCTTGAGCATATTCCATAAACGTTCCGACAACCGGGGTTGCTGCTCTCCCATCAGAAGTTCATCCTCCTCTTCTTGCCCGTACAACTTAATGCTCATGACTACACCGATGCAAGCCATATTTATAAGCAAAGAGGTGCCGCCGTAACTGATGAACGGTAACGTAATACCTGTGAGTGGCATCAGTCCGAGGAACGCCCCCACGTTCTCAAACACCTGATACAACAACATTCCGATAATACCTACAATGATGACGGGTCCCGCGCGATCTCTACATGCCAGAGCAATCAGCACCATGCGGTGGATCAGGATAAAGTACAACAGAATCAGTACGGATGCACCAACAAACCCAAACTCCTCTGCGATCACAACAAAAATGGAATCAGAATACGTATAGGGGACTCGTCCACTCTGAACGGATGTTCCTTGCAAATAACCTTTGCCGATGATGCCCCCAGAACCGATGGCTAAACCTGCATTTTTCGTATGCCAGGAAGCCTTTGAGGTAGCCTTTTCCGGTACAAGCCAGGGATCAATCCGCTCCGCCCAATGCTCACGTTTTATCTTTTCAAGAAAAGTGAAAACTTCACCATGGTAGAAGGTATAGGCTTTGACAAAACCAAAGAACGCCACTCCCACAATCGCCAGTGCAATCAATGCGTGCTTCAGCCTCATATTTCCGATCCAGAATACCGCAGCCAAAATCACCACATACCCCAGCGCATTCCCCAAATCATTCTGAGCCATAACAAGGGCAAACGGAATAAACGCCCAACAGCCAATCGGCACAATATCTCTCCAAAATTTCAGCGTGCCTCGTTGTCTCTTCACGATCAAATGGGCGAGAAACAGAATCAGAATCATCTTGAACAGCTCTGCCGGTTGAAAAGAAAAGTTCTCGCCCAGCTTCAGCCAACCGTTGGCGTTATTGATTGAACTTCCCAGGACATTGGCCAGGATCAGTAGTATGATCCCCAAGCCATACAAATAAAACGCATATTTCACGTATAACTTGTAATTCACAAGCCCGATCACAAGCACCGCAATGAACCCGGCCACATAGAAATACATCGTTTTGACATGATGATTCGCCAAGTTGGCATCTGTCTGCGTTCCGCTATAAATCGCAAATACACTAATAATCATGAGCAACAGCATTACAAAAAGAATCACACCGTCCATCTTTTTCAACATTCTCAACATGACTCTGTCCATCCCCCTGAAATCTAGCATTCTATGATTTCCAATTGAACTCAATATTACCATTGTATATAATTGGATAATAAAATGGAAATCAGGGTCGTTTCAGGTTAAAAAACGAACTATTCAACGGCCTGAATTACGCCGTAAAAACAATAAAAACCCCAAAACATCCACCCAATGTAACTTGGGTTGGTCTGTTCCAGGGTTCTATAGTTATCTAGCTTATATACATAAATCTGACGTGCTATTTCACGGTTTGACTCAGAAACGTTATTGCTCCTGCTGGGATGGCTTGCGTCTTAGCAATTTCCTCACCAGATCCGTAATACTCGGTTGTTCCGCAGAGCCAAGAATATCCTCATTCTCTTCCGTATGGACCTTAATACTCATTACAAGACCCATGCTAATCATGTTGATCATAATGGAGGTACCACCCGAACTGATAAACGGCAGCGTAATTCCTGTCAACGGCATCAGACCAATGAATGGACCAATATTAACAAAGATCTGGTAAAGCAGCATCGCTATGATCCCAACAATGAGATAAGGCCCCGCGCGATCCTTACACTCCAGTGCAATCAGCACCAGCCTGTGAATCAGGATAAAGTACAGGAGAAGCAGTACCGAGGCACCGATGAAACCAAATTCTTCCCCAATCTGCACAAAGATGGAGTCAGCATAGGCCAGCGGCACCCGATTCGACTGAATCGTTGTGCCTTCCATATAACCTTTGCCTGTAATCCCACCAGAACCAATCGCAAGCTTTGCATTATACGTCTGCCAGAGTACATCTCTTGAGGTCAGCTCTGGTACAAGCCAAGGGTCAAAACGATCCGCCCAGTGCGAACGTCCAATGTCATTCAGGAATTTAACAATCTCATCATGATAATGAATATACGCCTGTGTACCACCGATAAAAGCAGCCACTGCGATCATAAAGCCAATGAGGGCATGCGTAAATTTAATGTTACCAATCCACAGTAGGCCCACAAGAATGACTACATAGCTTAATGCATTTCCCAAGTCATTTTGAAGCAATACGAGTAGTAACGGCGGCAGAACACAGAGCGAAATCGGAATAACGTCACGTCCAAAATAGAGCGGACGGTTCTTCTTTCGGGCCAAAAAGGCCGATAAAAACACAATCAGGCATAACTTGAACAATTCAGCAGGCTGCAAACTGACCCCGAAGATGGACAGCCAACCTTTTGCACCATAATACTCCTTACCAAAGAACATAACGAATATGAGCAGGAGCATCCCCACGCCATAGATATATAAATAATTTTTGATTATGAATTTATAGTTGATCATCGACATCCCAAAAAAGACTACGAAGCCCAAAATATAAAAGATCACTGCGCTTTTCGGGAGTCCCTCCAGCTTTGGACGACCAAACGTTGTACTGTAAATCGATAAAATACTGATACCCATCAGAATAACGAGTATAAAGACAATAGAATAGTCTATTTTTTTAAATTTGTGCAGCATGTAATTATGTTCCCCCAAGCATTCAGAAATCTTCGGTATATCTCATTGTAGAGGATTTCACGGCAAAAAGAAAACCCGCAGAACCTTACATTTTCGTCACCTGTTCCGAAGTACGAACACCCAGGACATGCCGCTCGATTCCGGCAAGGTCCGGTACAATGATAATTTCCGGCCAATGTCCCGCCGTTTCAAGCAAAGCTGCAATGTCGCGAGCCTGCCCTTGGCCCAGCTCAAAACCAATGATCTGCGGCGGCGCAGGCAACAGCGCCAACTGCTCCAGCATGATACGGTACGGTGCAAGCCCGTCCGGACCGCCGTCCAATGCCATGCGCGGCTCATGATCGCGCACCTCTTGCTGCAACCCGGCGATATCCGCCGCCGGGATGTATGGCGGGTTGGACACCAGGATGTCCACCCGTGCCCCGGCGAACGGGGCCAGCAAATCGCCTTCACGGAAGTCGATCTGTACCCCGTTCGCGGCCGCGTTCCGCGCGGCCACTTGCAGGGCAGCCGCCGAGAGATCCCCGGCGCCGACCTGCAAGCGCGGGCGCAGTGAAGCCATCGTCACCGCGATGGCACCACTGCCCGTGCCGATATCGACGGCGAGCGGAGCGCCGTCGGGAAACACGCGGTCGGCTTCGCGCAGCACAGCCTCGACCAACAGCTCGGTCTCCGGCCGCGGAATCAGCACGGCCGGCGTGACCTCGAACGGCAGCCCATAGAATTCCTGGCTGCCGATAATGTATTGCGCCGGCTCACCCGTAGCCTTGCGCGTGACGGCGTCCTCCCAGCGGCTGCGATGCTCGCTGGGAAAAGGCTCCGGCTGCATCATGTAGTACGCGGCGCCATAAACGCCGAGTACATGTTCCAGCAGCAGCCGGGCATTGTTTTGCGGCTCGTACACGCCGCACTTCTCCAAAAAAGAGGAAGCCTCCACGAAGGCTTCCCGACAGCTCTGTTCCGGCGTCATGACAAACTGCGCGCGGGTCACAGATTATTCTCCTCTATCCATCAACTCGGTCTGCTGAGCAATCGTCAGTGCAGACAAGATATCTTCAATCTCCCCGTTCATGATCTGATCCAGCTTGTGCATCGTCAGACCGATACGGTGATCCGTCACACGGCTTTGCGGGAAGTTGTACGTACGAATACGCTCACTACGGTCGCCCGTTCCCACTTTGCTCTTCCGCTCAACAGAGATCTTCGCTTCCTCTTCCATACGTTTCATATCGAAGATACGTGTACGCAGAACCTGCAACGCTTTTTCCTTGTTGGAGTTCTGTGATTTTCCATCCTGACATGTCGCCACAATTCCCGTTGGAACGTGCGTTACCCGTACTGCGGATTTCGTGGTATTAACCGATTGTCCACCGGCACCACTGGAACAGAACGTATCAACACGGATGTCTTTGTCATGAATTTCGATATCAAAATCTTCGGCTTCAGGCATGACCGCAACCGTTGAAGTTGACGTATGAATACGTCCGCCGGATTCAGTTGTTGGAATACGCTGCACACGGTGTGCGCCGCTTTCGTATTTCATTTTGCTGTAAGCGCCACGTCCGTTGATCAGGAAAACAACCTCTTTGAATCCACCGAGATCATTTGTGTTAACGTCCATCAGCTCTACACGCCAGCCTTGTGCATCTGCATAACGTGTGTACATCCGATACAGATCTGCTGCAAACAACGCTGCCTCATCTCCACCAGCTGCTCCGCGAATCTCAACAATAACGTTTTTGTCGTCATTCGGATCTTTTGGCAGCATAAGCACACGAATCAATTCGTCCAGTTCCTTCTGGCGAGTGCTTAGTTCGTCAATTTCCATTTTGACCATTTCACGCATCTCATCATCCAGTTTCTCACCCTGCATTTCCTTTGCAGCTTCGAGATCCTGACTTACCTGTTTGTATTCATTGTACGCTTCATAAGTCGGTTGCAGATCAGATTGTTCTTTGGAATATTCCCGCAACTTTTTGTTGTCACTTGCCACATCCGGGTCACACAAAAGCTCACTCAACTTGTCATAACGGTCGGCTAACGCCTGTAATTTATCCAACATGTATAGTCACCTCACACATTATTTTGTCCATGCAAATATCGTTTTTAATAATTATTTCGGTTTCATTATTCATAACATCTATAATCTATATTCCACAACGCACAGGATTCTCACCGAATCCCCTGACCGCAGCATGTATTCACATTCCTGTATGATCGACGTATAACATCGCTACAACGTCATCAAATCCTTTACTTTTAAAGTGAAATCAAGAAATCGCGTACCCTGTATGAAACACGCTTAAGCTCATCTGTTACAGCGCGAATTTTAACGTGGTATACGACTCTTAATTATAGCATATTCTTATGGTTCTGAATAGTAACTGTTCCGCAGGCGGATGAACTAATTTTTGTGCTGCAAAATACAAAATTCGATGTTGTTCCGATATGTTCCTACGGTGCTATAATACAAGTAGTATAGCAGGTGTAAAATAAACAAAAGCCACGATGCGCTAACATCGTGACTTCTCTAACAAAGGCCGGTGGGCGACCACGGCGAATTTCAATCAAATGAATGAAGAACCACCGGATTGCAAGGCGACCAACCTAATCCCGGTGGTTTTTCTTGTTCCTCATCTGTAAAACTCTAAGTCAAAGACCCCACGAACTTCACGAGAAGGTCGCAGGGTCATGTTATTGAATCTACATATAAAGGTGTAACAACTTATACGTTGAAACGGAAGTGCATAACGTCGCCGTCATTTACAACGTATTCTTTACCTTCAAGACGAAGTTGTCCACGCTCTTTGGCACCGTTCATGGAACCCGCTGCAACCAGATCGTCGTAGGAAACAACTTCTGCACGGATGAATCCACGTTCGAAGTCGGTGTGAATGACTCCCGCTGCGCCAGGCGCTTTGGTACCTTTGCGGATTGTCCACGCACGAACTTCCTGTACACCTGCTGTGAAGTATGTGTACAGACCGAGCAATTTATAAGCCGCTTTGATCAACAGGTTCAGACCGGAATCCTCGATACCGAGTTCTTCCAGGAACATTTGTTTATCTTCGCCTTCCAGCTCAGAAATCTCTTCTTCAACCTTCGCACTGATCGGCACAACTTCTGCGTTTTCAGCAGCTGCGAATTCTCTTACTTTTTGCACATAAGCATTGTTCGCCACGTCGCCGATTTCGTCCTCAGCTACATTGGCTGCGTACAGAACAGGCTTCAGGGTGAGCAAGTGCAGATCGCGCACGATCAGAAGCTCGTCATCCGTAAGTTCCATGCTGCGTGCCGGCTTGTCATCGTACAGGACAGCCTTCACTCTCTCCAATACTTCTACTTCTTGAGAGGCAGTCTTGTTGCCGCCCTTCATGTTTTTCTTGGAGCGATCGATTTTCTTCTCAACACTCTCGATATCGGCCAGGATCAGCTCCAGATTGATTGTCTGGATGTCGCTTACCGGGTCAATTTTGCCATCGACGTGTGTAATGTTCTCATCTACAAAGCAACGTACCACGTGTACAATCGCGTCTACTTCACGGATGTGGGCAAGGAACTTGTTACCAAGACCTTCGCCTTTGCTCGCACCGCGAACAAGACCAGCGATATCTACAAACTCAAACGCCGTTGGTACTGTTTTCTTAGGTACAACGAGTTCTGTCAGTTTGTCCAGACGCTCATCTGGCACTTCAACGATCCCCACGTTAGGGTCAATTGTACAGAACGGATAGTTTGCCGATTCGGCACCTGCTTGTGTAATTGCATTAAACAATGTAGATTTACCAACGTTAGGCAGACCCACGATTCCAGCTTTCAAAGCCATGTATATGACAACTCCTCATTGATTACTTGTTCGGTATGGATAATCCTATACATTATATATGACAAACCTCAAGGCATCAAGGAACTTCGCCAATTCGACCAGAGTCCCATACGCTTCCCGAAATCCCCGGTTACTGCGGATAATTCGTTTTGCGCAGATCTTAAGTTTGGACTAGATTATCCGCTTTTTGGTTTACCCTTTGATTTCCTTGTACATCGTCAGATCCGTCACCTCATATCCCATCTTGCGATACAGGCTGCTCGCCCGCACATTATGTCCAAACACATGCAAACCAATGCGATCCACGCCAAGACTCAAGGCCGTCTGTTCAAGCGCCTGCATTGTCTCTGTTCCGTATCCCTTACCACGGTGTGCTTCTTCAACCACAATATCCAGCAAAAAAGCATCTTTCCCGCGACGATTATCCGTGATATTAAACCAGATATACCCCACATTTCCGTCCACAGGATGCATCAGTATTGTAGAGATACGCTCCCGGTGTGTTCAAGCCTTCTGGCAGATAACGTTCATAAGATTCTTCCGCCAGTTGCTGCGCCTCTTCCTCAGCCCAGGTACCCGCTTCTACTTTTTCTTCTGCAAAATCCTTAATCGATCGAATGCGAAAACTCGCATAACCTTCCTGATTCATTGGAGATAGTTCCATGTTGTTTTCCTCCTCAATTGAGTGTTCTATGTATGATCTCCGTGCAAACTTTTTTTGCACTACTAGTATCTTATTGTATCCTGTTCTCCCGCTTAGCGCATGAAGTTATTCTGACGATTCGAGCTTCAATTTCATATTTACCCATTTTATTTATAACTTTTGATCTCTTCCCATCGTTTATACCTCATGAAGGAAGGGAGTGGATCATATTGAACACACGTCGCCGATTCTCCAAAAAGAAAATGATTATCTTGTCTGCTATCATACTCGGAATCGCCATCGTCGCTTTTATGAGCTTTCTGAATGCAATGGATCCCTTTCGCCACTTAAGGATCACGATCCATAATCAGTCCGACTATGACCTCACCCATATTCAGGCTAGCCTAGTCCAAGGCGACAACTCGTTAAACAACAATGAGAGTCGCTCCACCTACGTATTCGATAAGGATATTCCCAGCGGAGCAAACGTGAAATTCGCCCCACGGCTGAAACTTTCCGGGGAGGGAGCCGTCTCCTTAGCGTTTACGGACAGTCGCGGAAAGCCCTATAACAAAACGGTTTGCGGTTATACGGAATACTTATCAGGCAATTCCTACGTTACTGTAACCAATGAGAATGTCACCGTGAAAGATGAATGTATGTGATATCGATACTCGCTCCGTTTAAGCAGTAAAACATTATTATGTGAACATGGGCACACATAATAAAAACTTAGATGCCAATTTTTAAGCTTTTCCCTGAAGAACTATCTCAATAACGGCTACACTATAAATTGAACCCAGCAAACTGCTCGATAGGAGCAGTTTGCTGAGCCCGACAAACAATAAACGTCGTCGGTTTTTTTCATTATTGGATACCTTTGAGACGGAGCGGAATGCTTTCACTGAACAGAGACCCACCTGCTGGCGTTTGAAGTCTAATTACCAAATCGCTTTGTTGTACAGTACCTGTTTTTGGAATAATTACGGCAGGAGTGTCAAATAAGCTATTACGAAAAACGTAGGAGGTTGTATTCAGAACACCTTTGGCATGAGCATTGGCATCAGCACTATTAAATCCATCAACCCGGAATTGAAGATTTTTTGAAGGGTTATATTTTTTTGTATCCTTGTTGAACACCGTACCACCACTGAAATACAGGACGTAACTGTTCTTCTGATCTTTGACCATTAGGTTCCTTACATCAGGCTTGTTGTTAAACCATTTGAGCGTATTCATTGGCGCAATCAACCCAAGGTTCGGATCGTTAGGATCAGCAAGATCAATCGCGATAAGAGCCTCCAGCTTACCTTGATACAGTCCATCTTTCGATGTGATCGTCATAAGCTTTTCGTTCCACATTTCTTCGACAGACGATTTACCAGCTTGTTTCCAATCAGATTCTGGAGTAACCCACATTTCAGGCATCACAGTGAAGATGTTCGTACCATGCCATGCGATTTCAGCATTACCAATCGCATATTTATCGAAGTCAAGGGAAGCGCCAGTATTCTTGGAAAGAATACGTTCGATTACAACAATTGCCTGCGCACGCGTGGTCAGTCCTTTCGGAGCGATCTGCCCTATACCAACGCCTTTAATGAGACCCGCTTTCGTAGCAAGGTACATCCATTTGTCATCTTCCTTTGTTGTTTCACCGATCGCACGAGCTGCAACGCGAGCCATTTCTTCCCGTGTCATCACTTTCGTCCAACCCACTTCGCTATCGTTAAAATCGGTAGATACGTAAAGGTCTGCTTTGCTTGCAGCGTCAACGTACTCGGTATACCATTTACCGTTTGCTGGCGTGATTTCAAGTCCCCTAGCCGAGACGACCATCTTCACGAATTCCGCACGTGTGACGCTGGCGTCTGGTTTAAATGTACCGTTCATGTATCCATCGACATAGCCTTTGGAAACGCCCTTAGTAATGGCGCTGGCGCCCCAATGGGTGGATTCAACGTCAGAAAATTGAGTCGTTGCTGTTGCGGCTTGCACGTTAGCTGACGTGATACCCATCGTACCTGCCATAAGTACTGCTGCCAGTGCGATTCCTGCGATTTTGGTGAAATATTTTTTCACGGGACTCTCTCCTTTTGATTAGACGCTCTTGATTTCGGAAAATAACCCTCTATATTTTTATAGTAACAGGAGTTTAGCGGTTAAATGCTACTTGCGAAAGCAAGTGGATTTTTTTCTAAAACTTCCTATAACGGCAAAAAGCACCCAGTATACTGCTTGTTAAGAGCAATATAATGAGTCCAACAAATTTTAAGCCTCGGCTACTGAATACCCCGTAGTCGAATAATTACGCTATCACTTGCAAGTGAACCGCTAGTTGGAGTTTCGAGCCTCACAACAAGATCATCACCTTGCTGAATAGTTCCAGATTTTGGAATAATAATAGCAGGAAGATCAAACCACTTGTTTTGATAAACAAAAGCGCTCCCGTTAAGGGTACGTTTATAGTAAAACGCATCAAGATCCGGGCTGTTAAAACCACCGACACGAAAAGTTAGCCGTTTTCGATCCAGATATTTATTTGGTGCTTTGTTATAAACTTGACCACCTTTGAAATACAGAATGTAGCTATTTTTTTGGTCTTTAACCATCAAATCAGTAATGGTCTGCCTGTTATTTGACCATTTCAATTGATTGATATTGGGTAGTAGGAATCGATTGGGATCGTTCGGATCAGCAAGGTCAATAGCAACAAGAGCGTCCAGCTTGCCTTGCCACAGTCCATCCTTCGATGTAGCGTCATTTTACTTTCGTTCCACATTTCCTCGACTGAAGCCTTGCCAGCACGTTTTACATCAGATTCAGGTGTGACCCACATTTCAGGCATCACAGTGAAGATGTTCGTACCATGCCATGCGATTTCAGCACTACCAACCGCATACTTATCGACGTCAAGGGAAGCGCCAGTATTCTTGGAAAGAATACGTTCGATTACAACAATTGCCTGCGCACGCGTGGTCAGTCCTTTCGGAGCGATCTGCCCTATACCAACGCCTTTAATGAGACCCGCTTTCGTAGCAAGGTACATCCATTTGTCATCTTCCTTTGTTGTTTCACCGATCGCACGAGCTGCAACGCGAGCCATTTCTTCCCGTGTCATCACTTTCGTCCAAGCCACTTCGCTATCGTTAAAATCGGTAGATACGTAAAGGTCTGCTTTGCTTGCAGCGTCAACGTACTCGGTAAACCATTTACCGTTTGCTGGCGTGATTTCAAGTCCCATAGCCGAGACGACCATCTTCACGAATTCCGCACGTGTGACGCTGGCGTCTGGTTTAAATGTACCGTTCATGTATCCATCGACATAGCCTTTGGAAACGCCCTTGGTAATGGCGCTGGCGCCCCAATGGGTGGATTCAACGTCAGAAAATTGAGTCGTTGCTGTTGCGGCTTGCACGTTAGCTGACGTGATACCCATCGTACCTGCCATAAGTACTGCTGCCAGTGCGATTCCTGCGAATTTGATAACCTGTTTTTTCACAAACTCTCTCCTTTTTTATAGGCTCTCTCCGATTTGGGAAGAACACCACTCTATATTCATTATCGTCACCATGGGCCGTGGATTAAAATTTCAGAAAAATTCCATTGTGTATTCGTTTTCTTGGAACGCCCCCCTCATATCAGGGAACACTTGTGCAACTCTTCGTAAGTTTGAGTGAATTGCTTAAATATATTTAATCGCTTCTCTCGATGAACTATTAAATATATTGGGTTTAACAGGTGGTATGGTCGAGCACAAATCTATTCTTCTGGAATGCCTTGTTCCCGTAATACAGTTAACTGCCGATCTTTATTATGCTCTTTTGTGGATACCTTGGCATATCCGTATTCTCTAGTGATTGTTTGCATGATTAAAACTCCTGTATGTATGTTGCGGCCACATTTGTCATGAAGCAGGGCGTCGCGTGAGGTCTTATAGTTATTATAAATGCTCACAATAACTGTAAGACTTCTAGGTAATATAAAAACAGACTTTTTCTTCGTTCGTAAAGATATACCTTCACAGACGTCTACCGAAGTTTTAGATACAAAAAAGCCACTTGCTTTCGCGAGTAGTATTCTAAAGCACTCCATACGGAGTGCGACAGCGAAAATACATGTAATAAAGTCCAAAATTCATTACGTATCGCCAATAATTATAGCAACATATGCGTCAAAAGATATCCTTCACCAAATACCGCTGTTGCCAAAAGGGCACGAAAACGATGTTTTCGACAAAATCCGAGGTGCGAATCTCCCAGGGAAATCATGTGAGCTTGGGGTTCACACCTTCATTTTAACCTCCCGCCTAATGCCGCTCCACCAGACGTGACGTCTGTTTCAAATCCTCAATCCGACCGGCGCCAATGCCAAACATCACGGTACGCAGCTCAAATTCGACCTGTTCCAACCGCTCATTCAGCGCATCATCATCTGATGCGACCGCGGATTCGATCAGAGGTCAGCCAAAACCAGCCAGTGGCTTAGATTATCCGCCATCAGATTAACCTTTTATTTCCTTATACATCGTCAGATCCGTTACCTCATATCCCATCTTGCGATACAGGATGCTCGCCCGCACATTATGTCCAAACACATGCAAACCAATGCGATCCACGCCAAGACTCAAGGCCGTCTGTTCAAGCGCCTGCATCGTCTCTGTTCCGTATCCCTTACCACGGTGCGCTTCTTCAACCACAATATCCAGCAAAAAAGCATCCTTCCCGCGGCGATTATCCGTGACATTAAACCAGATATACCCCACATTGCCGTCCACAGGATGCACCAGATTGTAGAGATACGCTCCGGGTGTGTTCAAGCCTTCTGGCAGATAACGTTCATAAGACTCCTCCGCCAGTTGCTGCGCCTCTTCCTCAGCCCAGGTACCCGCTTCTACTTTTTCTTCTGCAAAATCCTTAATCGATCGAATGCGAAAACTCGCAAAATCTTCCTGATTCATTAGAGAAAGTTCCAACTTATTCCTCTCCTTATTTCGAGTGATCTTCATTATGTAAGATCTCTGTGCAGTCCTATTTGCACTACTAGTATCTTATTGTATCCTGTTCTCCCACTTAGCGCATGAAGTTATTCTGACGATTTAAATTTGAGAATGTCACCGTGAATCAAGAATGTATGTAATAACGATATTTCGCTCTGTGGACTTATGTTAAAATATAGGGGCGAGCGACCCGCCAAAGTTTCTCGCCCAAAGTCGATTGAATTATTCAATCGGCTTTTTTATTTTAACCTGATTGTATTGATTAATTAGATCATCCAGGACCATAGATTGCTGTATAACATGAGGATGAAGCAGATTTCCATAGTCCATCTTGAGTTGATAGAGCTTTTGTCTCGCTGCTTCGATCTGCAACTTGAGCTCACCACAATCCATATTCACCCCTCCCTGTTGTAACATTCTAGTCCATTCTGCTAATTAGTAGGAAATCAGGCGAACTCCAACACGAAAAAGCTCCCTTCAACGTAGACAATTCACCATTCTACTTGAGGGAGCAGCTCATATTCAAAAAGCGTATTTTCAGAAATGCTGGTTAACTTCCTGTGCCGTGGCCATTAGTTGTCACGATTACTGGACGGTCTTTTTCAACGGGGATGGGTTGAGTAGTAGGAAAAACAACGCCTACTGTGATACTGCATGTAACTATCAATATTGCCAATTTCATCTTCATTCGTCATCAAACCTCCCGAATCATTTTTTTGTATCGTAGTTTAGCTTCTTCGATTGCACAATACCGAAATTCTTCAAATATTTTTATACACTCTAGAATACTATCTTTATTCTTAATTTTATTTGCAAAATCCAAACCGTTAAGAATCAACTGAAATCCTCTGTTATAATCTTGATGTTTTAAATAATATGTACCTAGGCCCACAAGCAAAGTACCATATTGATCATTCGTATATTGCTCGCTGATTTTTCCAATACGACTGCTTTGGTCCTGATACATGAAATAAGATTGATACTTTTCAAGAATTGAAGAAATGTTTCATATCATACCGATTCGCTGCATTTACAATCGCACATAAAGCAGGAAAGATCTCATTTTCTCTCTCCGAGATATAGTTCATATAACTTTGGATAACCTCTGTTTTACCTGACATTAGTTCATATAGATATCGATTGCCTTCTGCCCATTCCTCGAACTGACGAATAACAACGGTTTCCTCTTCGCTCGGATCATTTATCCAACTATAATCGGTGTACAACGAAACATACTGAAGTGCTTCTCCATATTCTTCATAATAAAAACAAGCCTCTCCAAGCATCAAATAAGCGTATAAAACATAGAATATAATTTGCTTTTTAGGGTTATCTTCCGCTACATTTACTTTTTTCTTCAATTCATAATGGATCATTGCTTTTAACTTTAACTGATCAGCAAGGCTCCTCACCTTATCCCATCGGCGCAATGAAGCATACACATTCATCAGATCGTTCAGTCCATCCAGCTGGTAAGGCTCGTCTAGCCGATCTACAAAAAACTCGAACTGGGTAGCAAGTGCAAGATTACTCATCTGATCCTTGGAAAGCCCGATTGTGAACAAACGATACTGACTTAGAGCCAACCGTTCAGAATGTTGCATTTTCTCACCCTCGGCTACACATACATACAAGGGCATGGCCGCTTCTAACTTCCCTTCACGATATAACTGTTCAGCCAACTCGAACAAAAGCGGTGCATAGGAAAGATTATCCATAATTAGATTAACAGCTTCTTCCATATAATCGACCTTACCGAGTTCGGCACAACGATATAAAAAAGGCCCCAGTCTTCGCCAATCCGGGCTTGTATGTACAAAACACTCATGTATGTATAATTCATAGAAGTAACCCTCTGTTAAACCCATCCCGGCAGTTAGTCGATCCAACTGCTGCATGCCAATGGTACGTAGCCCGTTCAGCGTACCACTCAACGTCCCTGAGTTGATTCCCGATATCTCAGAGAATTGATTGAGTGTCATATGGTTCGTTTTTAAGTAGTCTGCTAAATGATCACGTATTGTGGCTACTGAGTTCAAAGGTACACCACCTTTCCAAGCAAAATTAAGCAATGGTCAATTAAATAATACTATATTTTTGAATTTAATATCAATATTTTACTTGTAAATAATTTACTTTTATTATAAAGATATTTATCTGCTTTGCTTAAAATGTTGCAAAAAATAGCCTGGAAGAGGGCTGGAGAGCCTTGTCATAGTATGCAATCAAGCATCAAATTCATATCCACACGGTCGGGAGTCCACAATAAGACATCCGTGAGAAATGTCATCGCATCCATACCACTCAATCTGTCCACGATTGACTCTAGCATCTCTCTTGCATTTCCTGTGATATGCTCAGTCAGGACTAACCCTCCAGTATCTCCATCAATATATAAATGATCTATATGTGTAACTCTCTGTACATGCCGAAGCCATAACGTACCTTCATCTACATAAATGATATAGCGCTCATTCATGACATAACCTTGGTAAATATACATTTCTCGATCTTGGTCAAAGGTGTCGAGGATTAACAAAGCACGTTCAAAATGGTTTGAGATTTTCATGACACTATTGCCCTCCCTTAAAAAGAATGAGACTCATTATTCATAATCATTATGAGAAATAACCATTAGGTAAATTTAAAACATTATTGATTTTGATTTTAAACCACAAACAATTTAACGCCAAAAGTTTAACGTCTATTGATAATATACCCAAACTTTATAACGTTTAACGATAAACGTCAAGTGATTATTTTAAAACATTTAACGTTAGGTTATCATTAAAGTGAAAGGTGGAATTGGCTATGTCTATAAAAATAAGATTGGGCGACACTTTAGATGCAGCCAGCGTCACTAAAAATGCACTGGCTAGAGAAGCAAAAGTTAGACCGAACCTTATCTATGATTTGTGCGAAGGAAAAACGAAAAGGCTTGATTTAGATACCTTGAATAATATCGTGAACACTCTACGGGCACTGACAGGAAATGACTACACTCTTAACGATGTGTTAGAGTACATACCGGATGATCACAAGGGATAAAAAAACAAACTGGACAAACATTTTCAATGGAGCGAAATGTCACTTTTAAAGAAAATCAAAAAAATCCGTCCATTTTTACTTTGGACGGATTTTTGTATTGTTACTGACTCCTGATAAATTTGAACCCGTATTTAGCCATGTTTAGTACGGCTAAGTACGAGTTCACATTATGGCACTCTGACTACGGGAGGAAACTTCATGGTAACCCAGTCAAAAGTATTTCAATTCATGCTCTCAATACGTGGTTTGTAACTACAAACCCCCACAGCGGACTTTCTCCGCCTAGTTAATCGCCATGCATGGCGCACAAAAAAAAGAAGCTTAGTTAATACTAAGCTTCTGATTACGATCTATGGTTATACCAAACACTCAATGATTATACTCTGTAATTCGTTGCTTAATAACTGTTATCCGTATAAACCCCTGACATTCCTAAACCATCATAGACATAACTATATTTCGAAAAAACTTCTCCTGTCTTTGTACCATTATAAAGATAATTCCCTTTATAAATCCCTTCTACGCGAGCATAACTTTTTACTCCATTGTTTGCGATGGAATACACCAAGCCTCCACTATCACCACCGATTAGCCCACCGTACTCAGTTCTCACTAAATGCATTGGGTTTCCAGGAATACTTAGATCAGAATCTATTACTTTCAAAAGGGAAGTACCCGTGCCACCTTTAGAAGTAGCATGAATTTTAACGTAATCACCGACTTGTCTATACGCCCCGGAATAATCAGTAGTACCAACGGTCATTGTACTTCCGTTAAGGAATACACTTGGCTTCACTCCTGATACATATTTCACAAAACCAGCATCATAGCTCGAACTTGAGCTATTATTTGCATTTGACATTGTACCAATAGAAGCTGATCCATCTGACAAATCATAGTATGTGCCGTTTGAACAGTGTCCTGCAGTCACACCAACATCATTTCCACTCGCTCTTCCATTAAAACCAAGACTACACACTCCCCAGGAATTTCCATCAACGTATCTTTCAATACGTTCACCTGAGAATAAATCATAAGCATTGTCTTTAATTTCAACATCGCCAACTATCCAATTAATCATATCTTCATTTAAATAGTTGCTTACAATCTCGTCCTTTTTGCTATCTAAATTCTCTTGCGTAATGTAAACATTGACTTTATTCTGTGTGGTATCGATTCCCACGGCTTCAAGGTCTAAAGATTCCGCATTTTTAAATATTTTTTCCTTTCCCTCGTAAAGTTCATTTTCGCTGTACTTTACATATTTGAATTTCAGTTTATCTGTCTTTTTGCTTTTACTCTTCAGCACTGTTTCGAGGTTATTACCCGCAAGGCTTTTAGCTTTGCTTTCGCTAGTTAGAAGTATTACATTGGTTCCATCTTCTTCGGTATACGCTCCAGCATAAGCATCTTTAAAGTTAGCAGCAATGTATTCCTGCAATTGGACACGATCATTCTGTGCCAGGGAAAACTCCTTACCCTCGGAATCCTGAGCTACCGCTACTGTATTAACTGGAGCAGGTCCGGCATCAATGGGTATTTCAAAATGATTTGAAGCAGGATTCGGACCCCCCCCAAGTTCAGGACCATTTGCAAAAGCTGAAGAAGATAAAAGCATTATTGACATGGTAAACGTTGTAGCAATTGAGATCAGCTTTCTTTTCATTCTTAAACCAACTCCTTTTCAACAAAAAATTTCCTGGATATGCAGCAGGGGCACAACACATACCTCAACTTTTTTCCAGGTATACTTTTAATAACGTTGCTTCCAAGCAAAATGTTCCATAAAATACAAAAAAATAGTATAAAATGTGTTTTATATACTTTCCGCTCTGACCGTCAGCTGGTTAGTAATGAATAAAACAATTGAAGATCTGCGCGATCGTATTGCAACATCCTTACTGAATATAGCGTCAAATATATATCAACTAATCGATCGGAGGCTGTTAAAGATGAAAACTGCGGGTATGCTGAAGTTGATCGCCCCTTTGCTCCTATTCGTTATTTCAGGCTGTTCATTTAACGAAGCGAATAATAAGCCGCTTTTCCTTCTGGATGTAGATGCACCAACTGAGGTCAAAATTAATGAACCGTTTAATGTAGAGGCCTTCTTACGGAATAAAGGTACAGCTACGATTCAATTGGAGCATGGAGTAAATATGTTTACCTATACTCTTTTTGATGAAAAAGAGAAGGCTATAGATCTTGGAACAGAAAATTCGATAGTAAATGGTATTGGAATCAGCACATCCATCAAATCGGGGGGCAGTTATAGTTATGATGGTAGTGAGTATGTACCTTCGCCACAAAATGTACTAGAGTTAAAAACTCCTGGGACATATACTTTGGTAGTTCGTGCAAAGTTTAGGGCACAAATTGACGGTCAATGGAAAGATATCGAATTAACCTCCGCCCCTGCTTCATTAACTGCAAAGTAAAAAAATACTGACAAAAAGCGGATTCCGCTTTTGCATTCGGCTAGGTCACCCCAATCATCTGTCTGATTCCTGTATTTAGTTTTTTGAACAATCTGCAGGAAATGATAGGAAATGACTTTACTCTTTCAGATGTGTTAGCGTACATACCGGATGATGATGGGTAAAAAAACAAACTGGGCTAAACATTGTCAACGGAGCGTAACGCTTTCTCACTTTTAAAGAGAAACATAAAAAATCCATCCATTTTTCTTGAGGCCACTGAAAAAGTTCTAATTTAGAAAAAGGTACAGTTTTTCAAGAAAAATTGAGTTATCATGAAAAGTAGGTGAGAGCAGATGATTCGACAACAACAAACTTTAGTCCTGAGTCCTTATGCGGTACTGTATGACATCGTCGTTCCGAAGGACAATATGCTCCGTCAAATCAGAGCTCGTGGACTTTACTTTCATTTATGAAGAACTCGAAGCGAAATATTGTTTGGACAATGGACGTAACGCCATTGATCCTATTCGCATGTTTAAATATTTACTGCTCAAAGCGATCTTTGAACTGTCTGACGTAGACATCGTTGAACGCTCGAAGTATGACATGTCGTTTAAATATTTTCTCGGTATGGCACCGGAAGATTCTGTTATTGACTCCAGCTCTCTGACCAAATTCCGGAAATTGCGATTGAAAGATATGCTCATTGGTAAAACGGTGACGCTTGCGATCGAGCAGAGTATTGTGAAGAGCCCTGCCATTATCGTCGATGCTACGCATACAAAAGCGCGCTACAACCAGAAGTCACCGCAAGACATTCTACAAGACCGTGCGCGGAAGTTGCGCAAAGCGATATATACCTTGGATGAATCAGCCAAAACCAACAAGCAAAAAGCTCGAAGATGAAATAGAGTATTGCCAGAAGCTTGTCACTTTCGTTGAAACCGAATCTGGGATCGCACAAGTACCGAAAATTCTAGAGCCTCTGAACCTGCTGAAAGAAACGATCTCAAATGACGTCGAGCAACTTCGCCTGGCAGCAGACCCCGACGCACGAGTGGGACACAAGAGCGCAGACTCTGCTTTCTTTGGATACAAAACACACCTGGCCATGACTGAGGAGCGGATCATTACAGCGGCCGTTATCACAACAGGAGAGAAGAATGATGGAAAACAATTACAGGAATTAATCAAATAAATCAAAGCGGCTGGCATGCAGGTGAAGACCGTCATTGGAGACGCAGTTTATTCCGAGAGGGATAATATTGTATACACCCACAAAAATGAAATTGCACTTGTAGCGAAATTGAAGCCACTGATTACGCAAGGAAACCGTAAAAAGGAAGATGAGTTTCTGTTTAACAAGGATGCAGGGTTGTATGTGTGTCCAACTGGGCATATGGCCGTCCACCAGGCTCGGCAAGGCAAGAAAAGTATCGGTAAAAACCAAACAGATACTTATTATTTTGATGTAGAGCGATGTGTGCGTTGTGCACTGAAGGAAGGTTGCTACAAAGAAGGTGCGAAAAGCAAGACATACTCCGTTTCGATAAAATCGGAAGAACATTCCAAACAAATGGCATTTCAAGAAACAGAATATTTCAAAAAGAAATCCAAAGAGCGTTACAAAATTGAAGCGAAGAACAGTGAACTTAAGCATGGACACGGGTATGATATAGCCACATCCTCGGGTTTACTTGGCATGCAATTACAAGGTGCAATGGCCATATTTGCTGTAAATTTAAAACGAATATTGAAGTTAGCAGAGTAAGGAGAACAGAGAACACAAGCGAATAATGCCAAAAAAAGAAGACATCACTCCCAATACTTGGGTGTAAATGTCTTCTTTTTTGGCTAAACGTTATCCACTACTTGAAAAAGTAAAGTTCTTCAGTGGCCTCATTTTTCTTTGGACGGATTTTTTGTATTCTCATAACTTCTAAATTGTATTAAAACAAAAAAAGTCTTACGTACTTATCCATGCTAAAGCATGAGATAGACAAGACTTTGTAAGGATTTGATTATATTTGGCACCCCATATACAGAACCAAATATAGATGACACAAACAGCGTTGACCCGAGGAATTTCAATCCACGCACTGGTCTGGCGTGTGAAATCCCGTTCGGCATGACTTCAATCCACGCACTCCACGGAGTGCGACTGCGAAAAAATACGTAATAAAGTCATCAAATTCAAACATTATCACGTATTCTCAATCATTATACCAAATTACAGAAAAGTTTGTGATAAAAAACATCCTTCAACGAACACATGTGTTGCCAAAAGGTCACGAAAACGATGTTTTCGACAAAATTCGAGGTGCGAATCCCCCAAGGAAATCATGTGAGCTTGGGGTTCGCACCTGCATTTCCACCCTCACTCTACCGCCGTTCCACCAGACGTAACGTCTGTTTCAAATCCTCGATCCGACCAACCCCGATGCCAAACATGACGGTACGCAGCTCAAATTCGACCTGTTCCAACCGCTCATTCAGCGCATCATCGGAAGCGACTGCGGATTCGAGCAGAGATCGGCCAAAACCAGCCAGATCCGCACCGAGCGCGAGGGCTTTGGCCGCATCCACGCCAGTGTGTAGTCCACCACTACCAATCAGGGCACCAGTAGGATTCAGCGCTCGTACTTCCTGAATACACTCCGCTGTGGGAATGCCCCAGTCGGCAAAAGCTTCAGCAGCTGCCCGGCGTACCGGGTTATTGTTGCGGTACTTCTCCACCTGTACCCAGCTTGTGCCCCCTGCTCCGGCTACATCAATGAACGCGACACCCGCTTCATATAGGCGTTGAGCCGTCACGCCATCGATGCCAAAACCTACTTCTTTTACGCCAACAGGTACGTCTAGCTCACGACACAAGTTTTCAATCCGTTGAAATAATCCGCTGAAGTTGGTGTTACCTTCCGGCTGGAAAACTTCCTGCAAGGTGTTCAGGTGAAGCACGAGCATGTCCGCACCCGCAATATCTACAGCACGCTGGAAATCAGCTGTTGTGAAACCATAGTTCAGCTGCACCGCGCCCAGGTTAGCAATGACCGGGATGTCCGGTGCCCAGCGCCGCACATCGAAGGTACTCGCAAATTCCGGCTGTTCCACGGCAGCCCGGATCGAACCTACGCCGAGCGCCCAGCCTCTGGCGTTTGCTACTCGGGCGAGGCGCTCATTAATGGCGCCCGTTGTTTTGCTTCCACCCGTCATCGAACTGATGAGCAAGGGTGTAGGTACTTTTTTGCCAATAAATGAAGTCTCCAGATGCACTTCTTCAAAATCCAGTTCCGGCAGTGGGTGATGACGAAACGCAAACCGCTCCATACCGCTGGTTACCCCTTCTCCTGCCACATTCTCCTCAAGACAGAGGCGCACGTGCTCTAGCTTCCGTTCTCCCGTAGCCACTTCGGGAAGCAGCCGTTCGCCGGCTCGCTCTTGTTCATTCATGATGAGACCTCCTATGTGAGAATCGTGCGGATCGACAGGATAACCTGCCCGTTCCTTACTTCTATGTATATACGTCTTTTGCAAAAGACAAAAACATTAATCCTATAAGCATTACAGCTCAGCAGTTTAACTCTATTCAGTATAACGTTCCAAACCGGCTATTGAAAGGATGCCCCGACACCAAATGTCTCACTTAAATCCCGGAGCACCACTATCTCATACCTACTCAACAGCACGGATCATCCGTAGCAGCTTTAGCAGAGACGATACACACGCACATGGATCAACAGAACACATTTTCACTCCATCATCTGCACAACAAACTTATCTCAAGATTTCCGATGCCAATTGCTCACCAACAAGCTGTCCGGACAACGTCACTATCGGGGTTCCGCCGCCTGGATGTGTCGTTCCGCCGACGTACCAGAGTCCTTGTACATCTTTGCTTCGGTTGCCTGGTCGCATAAAGGTCTGCTTCACCGAGTTGGACGAGATGCCGTAGATCGACCCTTGATGCGCCAAGGTATCCAGTTCGATATCTCGCGGTGTGTACCGGATCAGCACATCGGATTCATTCAACCCGGTAATTCCCCGCGCCGCCAATTGTTCCAGCACAAACGCACCGTAACGTTCCGTCTGCTGCTCCCAATTCCATGAATCCGACAAATAGGGGGCATTGACCAGAATGAACAGATTACTGGCTCCCGCCGGAGCCATGCCCGCTTCCGAATAACCGGAATAACAGATGTAGATCGTGGGATCGGCGGGCATTTTACGGTCACGGAAAATATGGTCAAACTCCGGTTCATACCGTTCCGGGAAAAAGACCGTATGGTGTAACAACGCATCATATTGTCTTCTCACACCTGCCAGCGTCACAAATCCTGAAATGGAGGGCTCATACTTCCGTATGCGGGCATCGCTCATTTCTTTCCGATGTTCCGGTGCGAGCAGCAGTCGATTTATGCTAAGTACATCTCCATTGGCAACCACCTGATCGGCTTCCCGAAAGCCTTGGTCCGTGTCTACACCTGCCAATTTGCCATTCCGAACAACAATCTGTCGGACCTCTGTGCCGGTAATGATCTGTACACCTTTTTCCCGTGCCAGCCGGGTCATTCCTTCGATCAGTTGATAGGTTCCACCTTTGACCCCGTAGATGCCGACTTCTGCTTCCACATGCCCCATCATGGCAAAGATCGAAGGTGATTGATACGGCGATGATCCCACATAGGTCGCGTACCGTCCGAACATAGCCAGCGTATGCGGATGTTGGAAATATGAGCGCAGTAACTTATCCAGCTTCACCGTTGGCCGCACGCGGAGCAGGCTGCGCAGCATCTGAAGATTGTATTTGTCAGAAGGAGACAGCAGCAACTTACCCAGAAAATGACGATTGGCTTCCGCATATAGCGCGGCAGATTCATCCATAAACGCATCATAACGAGTTGCATCCTCCGGACTGTACGTAGCGATCTGCTCCTTCATCCACCCGCGATTACCTGACAAATCTACCACTGTGCCATCTGCAAATATATTACGCGTGCGCGGTTCTAACTCATATAATTGTACGTAATCTTCCATTGCTACTCCAGCATGGTCGAAGACTGAACGAAAGGTCGATGGCATCGTGATCGTGCTCGGTCCCCGGTCAAAATGATACCCGTCCCGCTCAATCTGCTGTAGCTTGCCACCTACATGTTGCTGCCGTTCCAGAATGGTCACCTGCACACCTTGTGAAGCCAGTCGTATTGCACACGACAGACCTCCAAATCCTGCACCGATTATAATGACGTTACCTCTCAACTGTACCGCCTACCTTTCCATACATACCCCTTGCCGGAGCGGCCTGCCTGCCAGGAAGCGAATCCGATGGCAATGACACAGGCCATGCTGACCGGTTGCAGAAGGGCAAGCCACCAGGGTTGTCCGCCAGCATGATCCGCTACTCTTTTTACAGCCATACCTAATAATGTTCCTAACAATCCATACAGAATGGACATCGAACTGCCCATAAGGAGTCCAATAATCAATCCTAGTGGAGGCACAATATACATCAGTGTATACATTAACATCGTGCCAAGCAGCAGCACGTCTTTGCGCCCCATACCTTCGTACATGTTTTTCTTATATCCGTTCCATACTTCTGCCCCGTTCTGATACATACGGGTATTTGTTACATCATGCACATCGGTCAGCATCACCGGATGACCTGCACGCTTGACTGCTTTGGCGAGACTCATATCATCCACCAGATGTGCCTGAATGGCAGCATGACCACCGGAAGCTTCGTAACTGGAGCGATGAATCAGCAAAAAAGCCCCCGTAGCGGCCACAAACATCGGACTGGATGATCTTCGTATCATGAAAATGGGCAGATGACTGATGATGGTGAAGACCATCATGGGTACAACAAGCTTTTCCATCCACGTCTTTGTTACCTGATAAGGAAAACCGGTTACCAGCCCCCCGCTCTGCTCACACCCTGCCGCAAGAGTCTGCCGAATGGCACTTGGCTCCAGACGCACATCCGCATCCACGAACATATACCATTCTCCCTTGGCCTCCTGAACCAGCCTGTGACACGCATAGGATTTCCCCATCCAGCCTTCGGGAAGATCAACGCCATGCAGCAAACGCACACGTGCATCCCGATCCGCAATCGCTTGTACCATGGCCGCTGTCTCATCTTCGGAGCGATCATCCAGCACCAATACTTCCATCCGGAATCCTGACATATCGCTAGCGAGCACACTTTCCAGACATCCTTCGATATGTAGTCGTTCATTTCTGGCTGGAATCAGCACCGAGACCAGCAGGTCTGGTGGTTGTATTCGGTCTGCTCGGAATGAACGCACTTTGGGCAGACAGGAGACGTTCCATAGAGCGAATAGCAACTGTATGCCCAATATGCAGGTAAGCACAATCCAGAAGATTTCAGATGCATTCATGCTAACGGTTCACCCGCTTTCGTGCCGCATCGTATTTTTCACTTGTCGAACGTACATGACGAATCAGTGGAATCGCATCTGGCAAACTTCCCTGCCCCATCCGTATAAGCTCTGATCTATGATCGTCTAACTGCTGTTCCAGCACATGGCCGAGTCTGGCGGCAATCTCTTCACTCTTCAACGCCTTCCAGTCTTCCATCACAGCTGGGCCCGCCTGCATCGATATTTCCGGTAAATCATGCTGGACCATCCCATGACACAAGGTTACCGGTACGGCGATGGCATTCGGAGAACGACGAAGCAACAATCCGATGCCTGGACGGAACTGAATTGGTCTGGCCTCCTGATGCAGAATTTCTCCTTGGGGAAAAATCCAGACCCTTTTACCTGAATCCAATAATTCACTGGTGTACTGTAGAGAGGTCCGAATACCGGACGCACTCTCCTTATTGATCGAATACGCACCCAATTTACGAAAAAAAGCATATTGCTGAAGCTGTTGCTCCTCCATCATCACATAATGATCACCCCGCGATGTCTGCCTGGCCGCATGATAGAGCAGCAGACCATCCCACCAGGAGCTATGGTTCATGAAATAGATCACCGGACGAGTCTGTTCAATCGGGGAGTTGTCCCTGATATCCACCTGCGGGTCGAGTGACCCCGAGAGAGTGAAGGAGCGGAAGCGCCGACGCAGCAGATAATAGTGATTGTATAAGGCAAAAATACGATTAAACGGTTTTGATTTTACGGCGCGAATCATAGAGCCAGCTCCCTTCGGCAAGAAGCACACCAGCAATGGCGATGATAAAGCTGCCCGTAATCCCTTCCTTTAGAGCAAGCAGGCCGAACAGAAGAATAAACAGCTGATACAACCATTTTGCACGCAGCAATGAGCTACGGTCATTAGGCATGGCCGGAAGGAAAAGGGACAAGAATGCACCCATGATAAACCAGCTTATGTAATTGGTCCACGGAACACCGTAGAAACCACCTGGAGCCTGCCATTCCCAGAATCCTCTCGCATGTGCAACAGGGTCGAGTACCAGATCAAGAACAATCGCCCAGAACCCGGTCTTCACTGCTCGAAGCAGTCTGCCAGTCCACGTTGAACCACCGCCACTTAACAGCGCCGAGTTACCCACCACTGCGATCCAGGCGAAACCCAGCGTAACTGGCACACTGAACAGATGAATCCCGAAGAAGTCTGAGTAAGCATACTCACCAAAGGGCCAATGCGTATGAACGCCTACCCACTCTACGCCCATACCTCCAAGCCAGATAATCACAGAGGATATCCAGAGTCCGGGTTTCAGCCAGATGACTGACTGGTCGGACAGGCCTGTCCGATTACGCCCTTGATAGATCAGATCCAGCACATACAATGCGTAGAAGATTAGAAATAAACCATTAGAAAAAGATAATACGTCAGGCACACCGATCGTTAGCATCAAGGTTGCTCCAATGACATACCACGCCCAGTAAAGCCACTGGATCATCAGGATACCGCCGTTCGGGAGGCTTGATAGGCCAGCATCGGGTAACGTTTCACAATCGCACCCAGCATCTCCAGTTTCAATTCATCGCTAACATATGCCCGTTTGGTATATACGTCATAATCGTTGCGTTCAACCGCGTGTAGAATGGTGGAGTAAAAGGCTGCTGCCAGCTCGATGGAAAATGCACTTTCCGTTGGGTACGTATCCAGACGATCCATGCCAATACGGAACCAGTTCAATGCTGCAGCTTTTAATTCATGAACAATGGCAATAAAGCGTTCGTCCACAACCCCGTCTTCAAAGTCCTGCTCGGTGTAACCATGCTTCTCCATAATCTCCAGCGGAACATACCGACGCACTCTGGCCCGATCTTCACCAACATCCCGAATAATATTAACGATCTGCATTCCTTTACCCAAAGCAATCCCGTTCACGGCTACTTCCGCGCCGTTATCATCCCGCAATACAGGCAACAACATCTCGCCTACGGTTCCGGCCACCAGATAACAATAATGCTCCAGTTCCTGCATCGTTGTATAATGCGTGACTTTAAGATCTGTGAGCTGCCCTTCCATCTGACGGAAAAATGGCCCCTTATCCAGATGAGGGAAACTGCTGAACAACCATCTCAGTGCTGGCCAGATAAAGTGTCCTTCCGCGTCGTCCAACCGATCAAACAAATCATGGATCTCGTGAATCGTATAGGGCGAATGTTCCGGCTCGTCTACACTGTCATCAATCATGCGGCAGAAGGCATAAATGACATATACCGCTTCCCGACGTGGACTTGGCAGCCCTCTAAAGGCCTGATAAAAAGAGGAAGAACCCTTTTGCATCAACTCTTCACACCTGCTCAAAATCGCTTCATTCATGTTCCCATCTCCTTCATGAGTTGATTGACGGCCATCCGTGCACTCTGCATTACAATCGGCACTCCGCCACCTGGATGTACAGATGCTCCTGCGGCATATAATCCCTTGATATTAGGGAATGGTTTGGGTTGCGGTCGGTATACACCGGACTGGAACAATACAGGTGCTATACCAAAGCTTCCGCCCCCATAGAGCCCGTCTCGCTCTGCGTCAGCGGGTGTACGTACCTTTTTCCACTTGATCGCTGCACGAAGTCCCGGGAATCCACGTTGCTCCGCTTCTTCCAGTACCCGTTCTGCCAATGCTTCACTCTCCTGATCCCAGTCGACACCTTCGGCATCTGGTACGGGAATGAGGAAATATAATACACTCTGTCCTTGAGGTGCTGCAGTTTCATCCAATGCGACCGGATTAAATACGTAAAATGAGGACTTTGCCGGAATGCGTCGCTGATTGAACACTTCCTGCAAACTGCCTTCAAGACTCGGTGGCAGGAAGAACTGGTGCGTCGTTGCATCTTCCCAGGTTTTGTCCACGCCCACATAGAGCAATACACATCCGGAAGAGGGACGATACGGTTTTCTTTTACGTGCTACCTCTCGTGATTGTCCAAGCAAACCTGATAGATGGGGGAAATCACCATTATAGATAACTGCATCCACATTTTCTGCGCCTGCTGCCGTTTCTATACCTTCACACACACCATTTTTAATCTTGAGTCCGGTCACTTCCGAATTCAGCACGACACGTCCACCACGTGATATCAGTTCCTGTTCCAGTATGGCTGGCAATGCTGCATATCCACCTTTGACCATCCAGATGCCATATTCATGCTCTGCGTAAGGTAAAAGGGAATAGATACCTGGCGTCCCAAACGGTGATCCACCAATGTATAAACTTTGCAGTGAGTATGCATCGAGCAGTTCCTCATGCTCAAAATAATCGCCTACCGCTTTCCGGACACTTTTGTGTGCACGCAATCTGCCCATGAGGGACATGAGCGAAGGTGTGAAGAAATCCCTTTTGCGTGGAAAAGCCCTTTCCAGAAAAGCTGCCCGGCCTGCCGGAAACAACGTGTCCATATCTTTCATGAATCGTGTGAATCCCCGGCTCTCTCCCGGGAACAAACGTTCAATCTCCGCCGTCTGCTCTTCACGTGAGGTCATCTTGGTCATGACACGACCACTATGGTAATGCACTCTGTATAACGGATCACAGCGAAGTAACTCAATCTTCGAACGATCTACGCCTGCCTCCTCCATGATGCCAAGTAACATCTCCGGCAGCAGTACGATCGTTGGCCCCTGATCGATCCGATACTCGCCTTCCTGCTCATATCCAATGCGTCCGCCAACGCGGGAACCCCGTTCATACACGGTGACATCCCAGCCTTGACGGTTCAATAACAGTGCCGAAGTGAGTCCGCCAATCCCTGCGCCTACAATAGCGGCCCGCTTCATGAATGCCCTCTGGCTTCTGCCGTCTTCACATAAGAGGATGGCTTGGAACGTGTGCGTGCGTCCTCTTCCTGAATCAGTCTGACACTAATCCGTGCCGATTCGAAAATCGTGGGCAACCCGCTGCCCGGATGTGTTCCGCCGCCTACCAGCCATACACTTTTCAACTCTTCAAACTGGTTATGGGGACGCAGATACATCATCTGACCCAGGTTATGTGCCATATTAAACGTTGCTCCGCGATACACGTCCAGTTCATTCTCCCAATCAAGTGGAGTGAACAGCATACATTCTTCAATACGGCTGCGTATGTCTGCCAGCTCAGGAATGCCTTCCATGCGTTTCATCATGGCCTCCTGCACATTCTCCCGTTCTGCCTCCCAATCAATGTCTGCGGTAAGGTTAGGCGTAGGCATAAGAATATACAAAGCAGATTTCCCTTCCGGTGCCAGCGTCGAATCAAGTCTGGAAGGGTTATGAATATATAGAGATGGATCGGCTGATAACATTTTATGCTTTGTAATCTCATCAACGTTTAACCGGTAGTCCTCGGGAAAATAGATCGAGTGATGCGGCAGGTCCACATCACCATCCACGCCCAGATACAGCATTGCTGTAGAGCAGGAATACTTTTTGCGTTTCATTTTCTCCGGGGTATATTTCTTAAGCACGCCTGGTTCAAACAGATGGTTAACCGCATGTGCAAAGTCGGCGTTCACCACCACATGGTCTGCTTCGATGCGTTCACCGTTCTCAAGCAACACACCTTCTGCACGACCATTGCGAACGATGACCTGTTTCACCGGGGTGGAAGTATGTATGCGTCCTCCGTGTTCTTCCACGACATCGGCCATGGCTTGGAAGATCCGATTCACGCCGCCAATGGGGTGGAACAATCCGTAGTGATGCTCAATAAACGATAATATGGTAAAGGTACCCGGACAATCCCAGGCAGACATGCCAAGGTATTTGGATTGGAATGTAAATGCCCAGCGTAGACGCTCATCTGTAAAATAGCGGGACAAGATTCCATAGACTGTATTGTGGACATCAAGCTTAGGTAGAGCTGTTACCGCATCCTTGCGTAGATAGTCAGTCAACTTGCCAAAAGGACGACGGAGCAGAGGCATGACTTTGCCAAACTTCACTTCTTCTTCTTGCATGAACCGAAGGTAATTGTCCTCATTGCCCGGAAACAATTCCTTAATCTGTGCAGCTGTATCTTCCCGATTACGAGAAGGCGTGAACACCTTATCACCAAAGTTCAGTGCGTACAGTGGGGTTAGCTCTTTCATATGCACATAATCGGATAACTTACGCCCCACCACGTCGAACATCTCTTCAATCAGCTGAGGCATCATCAAAAATGTAGCACCGCGGTCGAATCGATATTCACCCAGTTCCAATCTGGCAGAACGCCCCCCGATGACTGGCTGTTTCTCATACACATCTACCTCGTACCCCTGACCGGACAATAACATCGCTGCTGCAAGTCCACCCGGACCTGCACCAATGACAGCTGCACGTTTGCGTTGTTGATTCGGTATCATGCCACTCACCTTTCTATGTAGGGAATTCCTATAGTTCTCTAGCCCCTAACCTATTATTAAACCGCCCAAGAACACTTTAAGCGGTAACTAGCAAAAACATTATACAAATATAATACAAATATTATACGAGCTTGTAAACCAAAAAATGACCCGTCGGTCAAAATACCTGGTAATCCATTTATAAACACAAAAAACACCCTTTGATCACTTTCGTCAAAGGATGTCCTTTATACACTAACCTATTCATATCATTTGAGATTATGTTTAATTATTGGCCTGTCCAAACCGTGCACCAGGTGACCGCTCGGAGAGATATTCACGCTCCATCCACGACTGCCAGTCCGCAGAACTCTCCGGCATAATCCATTGCGGATAACGCGCATGCTCTGCACGCTCATAGCCCTTTCCACCAAGTACAAAGCGAATATGCGGGAACTCGTTTTTAATCCGCTCGACGAGTTGATCACATTTAACAAGAAGCCCTGGACTTGTGATCGACAGGCAGACCAACTTGATCTTCTGCTCCCGGATAATCGGGAAGATACCTTCTTCTGGCGTGTTCGCACCGAGATACAGTACTTCCGCTCCATTTTTGCGCATAAAAAGAGAGAACAGCAGCAATCCGACCTGATGGTGCTCCCCTTCCGGACACAACGCCAGAACTTTGGGCAGATGCGGATAGATCGGGAACAGATGGAAAAACTGATAAAAGCGCTGTGATATCAGCTGTGTCATGAAGTGTTCCTGAGCCACCGAAGCCCTGCCTTGCTCCCATGCATCTCCAACCCGAACCAGAATGGGCACCAACACATGATAGAACATCGAGTCATACCCATACATGGTGAACCCAAAATCAATCAAACCATTGGCACGTTCACCCTGAAAGTTGTAGAGCGAGTCATAGATCTGATCTGCCATGCGTGCGTAGGCTTCTTCCATCGTAGGCACCGGAGCCATGATCGGCGTGGGCACAGCCTCGGGCGGATTTAATTTGTTTACTTTCAACATCCGTACCGCTTCCGAAATATTGGTCTGATGTAGCTCAACCTGTTCTTTCAACCAGCGCAGATCCGCAACATTCTCTTCGGTATACATTCGATAACCCGATTCCGTCCGCTCAGGGGTGACCGCACTATACCGATTCTCCCAAGCCCGGAGCGTCACCGTCGGGATACCGAGCATGGCAGCGACTTGTTTGATGGAATACACCTTATTACCCACTTTCTTTCCTAAATGTCCAGATTTCAAAGGTTATATCATTGGTTCCCCGTCCTTGTCAGGCATATGAAAACCCTAACATTCTACAAAAATAATACACTCATTATACACAACGCTCAGACACCTGTCGATTGCATAATGCCAATTTTGCCATATGCGTTTTACTGCTACATTCGTTATGCTAGCGGGTTCTCCTGCGTCAACGTTATCATCCGTGTGGTAATAGAAGTCAGCAAGTACAGAAGGGGGAGTCCACCGTTGGCCTCATTACGCCGCCATACATCAGACCGCAAGTCTTCACGCGGCAAATTTCCATACATACGAACAGGACTTGTCCTATTGGTCCTATGGCTCATCGCCGTCATGCTCTATCAGACCTACAAACCATTACCAGCGGGCATTTCCTATGAAAGTCCAGAATACCGTGTGGATCAAGTCGAGTTCCTGCACGACCTCACTTATCCTTCCTCCGACGGACAGATGGAGCACGAGCAGCAGATTTTCCAGCGCATGATGCAGATTGTGGAGGAAGCAGAGCAGTTTGTCCTGGTGGATATGTTCCTGTTCAATAATTATCAACATAAGGGACAGAACTTTCCTCCCGTGAGTACTGAATTCACCGAAGCGCTGGTCACCAAAAAAAATCAGCATCCTGATATGGACATCTGGTTCATTACAGATGAAGTAAATACCAACTATAACTCAGCACCCAATCCGTTGCTGGAACAAATGAAACAAGCAGGCATTCATGTGGTCATCACGGATGTGGACCCTTTGCGTGATTCAACTCCAGTATACTCTGCGGTCTGGCGGACCTTCTTCCAATGGTTTGGCCAATCTGGAGATGGCTGGATCAAGAACCTGATGGCCACGGATGGTCCGGATGTCACTGTGCGTTCCTATCTCAAGCTGCTCAATGTGAAGGCCAATCATCGTAAAGTTGTTGTTAGTGAGAAGACAGCGATTGTCTCTTCTGGCAATATCCATGATGCGAGTGCCTACCACTCGAATATTGCATTTGAAGTAACAGGTCCAATCATTGGCGATATTCTTCAGTCCGAGCAAGCTGTTCTCGACATCTCAGGCGGAGGCAAGGTTCCTGCCTACACAGCTCCTTCCTCCAATTCAAACACGGGAGATTTGCGAATACGCTATTTAACTGAAGGCAAAGTGAATGACGCTGTACTCCATGAGATCAATCAAGCTGGCAAAGGTGACACCTTATGGATGGGCATGTTCTATGTGGCCTCTCCGAAAGTATTGGAAGCCCTGCTGGAAGCGGCAAAACGAGGAACCGAGATCCGGCTTGTACTAGATCCAAATGAAAATGCTTTTGGTCAGGAAAAGATCGGGATTCCGAACCGTCCTGTCGCCGCTGAATTGCATGATAAATCCGACGGTAAAATACAGATCCGCTGGTATAACACCACCAAGGAGCAATACCATACCAAGATGATCTATCTTGCCAAAGCAACCGGAGATCATATTGTCCTAGGGGGTTCAACCAACTTTACACCACGAAACATGAATGACTACAATCTGGAGAATGATCTATGGGTTGCTGCACCTCCAGACAATAAGTTCACGCTTGATATCGCGAATTATTTTGAGCGTATTTGGAATAATAATGATGCCGAGTTCACGTTAGACCTGGATGAGTTCCAGGAGAAGACTACGTTTTTGAAAGGTATCCTATATAAGTTGCAACTGATTCTGGGTCTTACGACCTTTTGATCAGAAACCACATCCATACCTGTTATATCCGCCTGTACTCAACTGTGCAGGCGGATATTTTCATCTTGACAGGTGATGTAAAGTATGGAAATATAATTACCTAACGACCGTTAGGAAGGTGATTGAATGACTGCACAATCCATTCGGGATGCAGCCCTGTTCCATTTTGCGAGAGATGGCTATGAGGGAGCTTCTCTGAGAGCTATTGCTGATGAAGTCGGGATTAAAAAACCGTCCATATATGCGCATTTCAGCTGCAAGGATGACTTATTTTTACACACCCTGGACTTTGCATTTCACGAGGTAACACGGCACACACTGGAATATTTCCGCGATCATGCGAATCTGCCATTGGAGCAGAGGCTGAAAGGCTTGCTGATCTGGTTCGAACAAGAATACAATGCCCATGCTTCGGCTCGTTTGATGTTGCGTAATTGTTTTTACCCACCCCTTTCTCTGTATGGCGAAGTGATGGATCAAGTGTATCCGTTTATCGATGGTATGGAACGCGCACTGACTCGTCTGCTGCAAAGGGCAATGCGTAATGAAGATATACCGCCCCTACCCGCGGAACAAGCCGCCATTGCATTTATGACGTTTCTCGACGGTATCACCGTGGAGATTATCTATGGAAGTTCCCGTCGGTACAAGAGACGGTTGGAAGCAGCCTGGCCTGTATTTTGGCATGGCATTCATCATTTGAACGACGAGGCACACAGCGTTGTGCCGGAAGGAGATTTAACAACATGAACCGCAACTGGTTATATGTATTTATCGGTGGAATTATTGAGATTGTCTGGGTAAGTGGGCTGAAACATGCCTCTAATGGTTGGGAGTGGACTTTGACGGGGATTGCCATCGTGATCAGCTTTGGATTGATCATTGCCGCTTCCAAAAGGCTGCCTGTGGGTACGGTGTATGCCGTCTTTACGGGAATTGGTACGGCGGGTACCGTCCTTACGGAAATGGTATTGTTCGGTGAACCGTTCCGCTTGGCCAAAGTATTGCTCATCGGGCTGCTGCTCTGCGGCGTAATCGGACTGAAGCTGGTTACGGATCAGCAAGAAGCCAAAGGAGGTGCAGTATAATGGCTTGGATGGCAATTGTAGGTGCAGGGATATGTGAAATTTTCGGCGTAATCGGTATTAATGGTGCTTCCACCAAGAAAGGATGGCCATACATCGTACTTATGCTGGTGTCGTTTGTGTTCAGCTTCTCGCTCTTGTCCTACGCCATGACGTCCATTCCCATGGGCACAGCGTATGCCGTGTGGACGGGGATCGGGACGGTCGGCAGTACGTTAACAGGCATGTTCCTGTTCGGTGAACGGAAAGAAGCGAAGCGTATCCTGTTTATCGCGATGATTTTGGTGGCAGCCGTTGGTCTGAAGCTCATCACGTAACGGAACAACTGAATTACACTCTTATATCTCCGATTGCAGTCCCACTTTCCGATCGCTGTTATCCCCAGATTTCTTTGATTCCCTTTGAAGAGGGATAAATCTGGTGATAAAGGCGAACACTTCGTTTCTTCAAGTCGGTTCTGCAATCTCCGTTATCGTGTAATTCTTAGCTTCCATTATGATATCTATTAAATCTTGTAATATAAATTAGACGACTTCGATCAGGAAGTCGTCTTTTTTTGGGGAATGATATAAATAGGGAACCTCTTTATACTTTGCTACGTAAGAAAGGATGTCGTAATCATGAGAAAATTATTGGCACACATGGGCTCTTATACAGGGTATACCCTTCTGATCGGCATGGCCATCTTCTATCTCATCGCTCTAGTCGCCATTATTATACTCGCCTTGTACGCCTTCACTGGAGGAAACTAACTTATCCATTCTTGATACCTTATCCCTATCGTACATACAAGCTGTACCTTGTTACTTGCCGTGTATTCTTTCCTTTGATCAGTCTCTTTTCTCCGCTCTGATTTTCCAATTTACTCCCATTTGAATTCCTTCAACCAGATCGTTTATACTAAGTTTGACCCTAAAGTCAATTCAAGAACTCACAAGTTCCCTGATGAGGTGAAAGTATCGTTAATGAACCCTATACATGAGATGAATGAGAAGAAAAAACTCATCATTACTACAGCACTCAAGCTATTCTCGGAAAAAGGCAGTGCCGCAACCTCCATGCAGGAGATTGCAGAGATATGCGGGATGTCCAAGGGAAGCCTTTACCTTATTTTCAAATCCAAAGAGGAATTGGAAGACAGCACGATGGAGTACTGCTTATTTACGCTCATAGACGAACTATCCCAGATCGAACATGAAGCTGACCTTACTCCGAGAGAACGTTCACACAAACAGATTGAGACACTGCTGGGCCATGTGTCCGAGCTAAAGGAATTTTTACGTGTTCAGATGCAAAGCATGATGATGAATGATGAGCCACATCGCAAGGAAAAATGCAACCCGCAGCATAAAGATCTGGAGATCCTTACACTACACGGTTTCAAGGACAAACTGGAAGATATGTACGGACCGGAGATTGAACCCTATACGATAGATCTTATTTTACTCATACAGGGTCTGTTCCTCTCCTACGTTAAGATCTGGTTTACGGAAATGCCTTCCCTTACCGTCTCCAAAATGGCAACCAATATGCTGCAAATGATTGATTATGCAGCTTACGGATTGCTCGATCAGCGCCCTGCGCCTTTGATTTTGTTGGAAGACTGGCCCGCATGGAATAGTGATCCAAACACAGACTCCACTGTGATGCGTCATCCCATTCACATTATTAAGCAAATGCAGGATATCGCTGGTTCCGATTTGCCATCAGGGCAAACAAAGAATGATGTGCTTGAAACCATCGCCATTCTCAGACAGGAGATGATGGAATTTACGCCTAGGCGTGCCATCATTCTTGGCATGATGCACAATTTGGAGAGCGTATCTGCCATCAAACCTTTGCACTCTGAGCTTAAGCACAGTCTGGATGCCAAGTATAGCCGGTTTATCCAGGCTGACTCGTCACACATATAAACAGGAGAAACAGAGAGGAGAAGAAACCATCGTATGAAAGGTATTATTAATTTTTCACTGAACAACAAGTTTGCGATCTGGATTCTGACAATTATCATCTCTTTTGCAGGTCTGTACAGCGGACTGACGATGAAACAAGAGACAATCCCAAACATCAACGTACCGTTTCTGAATGTCACTGCCATTGATCCAGGGGCTGCACCGGAGGGAATTGTTGAGGATGTCACGAAGCCGCTGGAAGTAAAACTACGTAATGTAGATGGCGTGAAGACGGTGACCTCCACTTCCATGGAGAACGCAGCATCGATCACACTCGAATTTGATTATGGAACAGATCTGACCAACGCAACTGCAACCGTTCGTGAGGCACTGAATGAAGTTCAACTGCCTGACAGTGTGCAGAAGCCGACCATTTCCAAGTTCAGCATTAACTCTTTCCCGGTTGTATCTCTGAGCCTGTCCGACAAGGACGGCGGTGACCTGGAACAATTGACACGACTGGTTGAATCGGATATTCAGCCTGCACTCGAAGACATTGACGGTGTAGCTCAGGTTCAGGTGTCCGGTCAATATGTGAAAGAAGTTCAATTGAAGTTTGACCAAGCCAAAATGGCCGAGCTGGGCCTAACGGAAGATACGGTAAACGGCATCGTTCAAGGTTCATCCATTCGTGTGCCCCTTGGACTGTTTGAACTGGATAAATCCCAGAAGGCCGTTGTTGTAGATGGCAACATCATCGACATCGATGATCTGAAAAACCTTGCCATTCCAGTTGTACCCGGCGGTGCCGGTGCTTCCGTAGGCAATGGTTCAAACGCAGCCCCACAAGGCTCTGGAGCACCAACTGGTGAAGCTGGTCAAGGTACCGCTCCAGGTGCTTCACAAGGAACGGACCAAGCCGCTGGTGGTAATGCCGGTGTGGGTAGCCCTTCAGGTGCTGCCAACGCAGCTGGTATCCCTACAGTGAAATTAAGTGAAATTGCCAAGATCGAAGTCATCGGTCAAGCGGAATCCATTTCCCGGACAGACGGCAAGGAATCGATTGGTATTTCCATTGTAAAATCCAACGATGCCAACACGGTTGATGTCGTTAACGCAGTCAAAGATAAAGCTGAAGAGTTGCAATCGCAGTTCAAAAATGCTGATTTGACTGTATTGCTTGACCAAGGTAAGCCGATTCAGGACTCGGTGAACACGATGTTGGGCAAAGCCATTTTTGGCGCCTTGTTTGCCATCCTGATCATCCTGCTCTTCCTGCGTAATATTCGTTCAACCATTATCTCCATTATCTCGATCCCGCTCTCCTTGCTCATGGCATTGACTGCGCTCAATATGATGGATATCACCTTGAACATGATGACGCTGGGTGCCATGACGGTTGCCATCGGACGGGTTGTCGATGACTCCATCGTTGTTATCGAGAACATCTACCGCAGATTAACACTCAAAGGTGAGAAACTGAAAGGCCGTGAACTGGTTCGTGAAGCAACGCGCGAGATGTTCATTCCAATTCTTTCTTCCACCATTGTAACGATTGCTGTATTCCTGCCACTGGCATTGGTAAGCGGTATGGTCGGTGAGTTATTCACGCCATTTGCACTGACCATGGTATTCGCTTTGCTGGCATCCCTGATCGTTGCCATTACCATTGTGCCGATGCTTGCGCACACCCTGTTCCGTGGAGGGTTGAAGAACAAACAGAATCACGAAGAAAAACCAGGCAAAATGGCGGAAGGTTACAAACGCCTGCTGAACTGGACCCTTTCACACAAACTCATCACCGTCAGTATTGCAGTGATCTTGCTGGTCGGCAGTTTGTTCCTGTACCCGTTCATCGGTGCAAGCTTCTTGCCAGAACAACAGGATAAATACGTGACTATTACGTACAGCCCACAAACCGGAGCTTTGCGTGAAGATGTCGAAAAAGAAGCACTCGTTGCCGAGAAGTGGTTGCTGGAACAACCAGGTCTGGAGAAAATGCAATATTCCATCGGCGGCACGAACCCACTGAGCAGTATGGGTGGCGGTGGCGGAAACTCGGCTCTATTCTATATCGAATATAACGAAGATACGAAAGACTTTACCAAAGTGAAGGAACAGCTTGTAGAAGGTCTGAAGAAAGAAGTTACCGTAGGTACCTGGAATGAGCTCGACATGTCCGGCGGTCTGGGTGGTAGCGGCCTGAGCCTCTCCATCTATGGCGATAATGTAGAGCAACTCAAACCTGTATCGGATGAAATTCTGAAACTGGTTGAAGCGGATAAGGATAATTTTGAAAAAGCAGATACAACACTTGCTGACACCTACGGGCAGTATACGCTCGTGGCAGATCAGGAGAAATTGAGTTCCCTGGGCCTGACTGCAGGCCAACTGGCGATGACGCTGAGCCCGGCACGGGAACGTCCTGTGCTTACGGAAGTCGATATTGATAACAAAACGTACAAAGTATATGTAGAGACAGACAACAAAACATTCAGTAGCATTAAAGAGATTGAGGATGAAACCGTCACTTCACCGCTTGGCATCGAAGTACCAATCAAAGATGTTGCCAAAGTGGAAGAAGGTACATCCCCGAACTCCATCATGCAAATTGATGGTAAAGTTGTTGTACAAGTTACAGCCAACATCCTGGCTTCGGATGTAACGAAAGCTTCGAGTAACCTACAGGCTGAGATCGACAAGCTGGATCTGCCTGATGGCGTTGAAGTGAAGTTCGGCGGTACAACCGAACAGATTAATGATACCTTTACTCAACTGGGTCTCGCCATGCTGGCGGCCATCGCCATTGTATACTTCGTGCTCGTTGTTACATTTGGCGGCGGATTGGCACCATTCGCAATCCTGTTCTCCCTGCCATTTACGGTCATTGGTATTATGGTAGGTCTGTTCATCGCTGGTGGTACGCTCGACGTCTCCGCCATGATGGGTGGACTGATGCTCATCGGGATCGTGGTCACCAACGCTATCGTGTTGATCGACCGTGTTATTCACAAGGAAACAGAGGGTATGCCTACCCGTGAAGCCTTGCTGGAAGCCGGTGCAACTCGTCTGCGTCCAATCCTGATGACCGCTCTCGCAACTATCGGTGCCCTGTTGCCACTGGTTACGGGCCTCGAAGAAAGTGCGGGGATCATCTCGAAAGGATTAGGAATTACCGTAATCGGTGGTCTGATCAGCTCCACGCTGCTCACGCTGGTTATCGTACCGATTGTGTATGAGTTCCTGATGAAATTTAAAAAGAAAAGAATCGAAGATTAAGAAGTCGTTGATTGTACTCATGTAACGGTTCGAGTACAACTTAAATACAGACTATAATATTAGCTTCTCGCCCCTTAGCGCATATTGGAATGATTGAATTCCGATGTGATGTTAAGGGGCTTTTTTTTATTTAAGCATTTTGCATAAATCCCATGAGCGTCTTCCAATCAGCAAGATATAGATCGAAATGATTCTATTCGTCTATATCTTGTACCCGTGAGCGATTGGAATCGAATTATGCAAAATGCTGATGAAAATTCACATGAGACATAGACTGACATATAAATTCTTTATTTTAATCAAAATCACAAAAAGCACAGTTCCATTTGTCATTTGAAACAAATGAACGTTAGATTTCAGCTCATCGGCTGTAAATAGACTTATAATATGGATTAATTATGCAAGTTGACGGATTCCAGACTCCAGATAGATCACATGTGATTGGGGAAGGATGGTGGTTGTGTGGGGGAGACAATGCTTCATATTCAGATCAGAGACATGTTAAAACGTCCCGTATTTCGCAAGGCGGAAGTTCTGGCCAGTGATCGTGCATTGGAGCGGTATGTTCGCTGGGTTCATATCATGGAAGTTCCTGAGGTGGGGGACTTGCTCAATGGCGGGGAATTGGTGCTGACAACAGGCATTGGCTGGCAGGAAGGTGAGCAGCAAGGTCTGTCTTTTCTGCGTCAGTTAATTGCACGTGGGGCTGCCGGACTCTGTATGGAACTGGGGAATCACACCAAGTTACAGCTCGGGGCTATGAAAGAAATTGCAGTAGCAGCTGATTTTCCGTTGATCTGGTTTCACGAACAAGTCCGTTATATCGATATTACGCAAGACTTGCATTTCACCTTGATTCGCAGTCATCAGCGGATGATCGCTGAACTCGATAGTCTCACCACCTCCTTTAACCAACTTCTTCTGAATGGAGATGGCGTACAACCTCTGCTTCGATTATTGTCACGAACAACCGGATGTGCTGTGGCGTTATATCCACTTGAAGGGGAAGCAAGTGCCGTTCCCTACTGCCCTCCAGAGCAGCTGGAGACTCGTCGGCAGGATTGGTTTTTGCAGCGGGAACATTTGGCGGAGGAGGATATTCCGAATTTAATGCAGCTGTCAGATAACACATTGGATGTGATCAGCATGCCTGTTCAGGCGTTGGACTACACCTTTGCCGACCTTGTGCTGATGCATCAAAAGCTGACGGATCAAGATTCAAGCATACCGATCAAACCTTCGGATGAATTCGTCATTCACGCACTGGAACGATGCGCGGCCGCGATTGCTCAGGACTGGATGCGAACCAAATACATGGAAGAGAAACGCCGCTACAAAGAAGATATGTGGGTCATTGATTGGCTTAACGGACACCACTCCACGAAGGAAATCCATGAATATATATCTACCGTTAATCCCCTTCTCGCAACGAGCAAAGCCACTATTATTTTATTCGACAGCAATCCAGCATACACAGATAGCCTCAGACTTCAGAAGTTGTTGATCCAACGTAACATCGTCGCCCGGTCGGTATTTGCTCGGGAGAACTTCACCCTCTACAGCACCGTTCTGAACCACCAGATCATTCTTATCATTCTCGACCCACTACCTGGATCTCAGCGCAAAAGCAGTCTCTGGCGCTGCATCAAACAGCTGCAGCAGCACGAGCAGGAACAGACCCACTGCCTCTTCTCAGGCCTGATCGGTATCAGTCATAACTGCGCAGACCTCTCCCGTCTCAAGGATAGTCTGGAATCAGCAAAGGAGACACTGCGAATTCAGAAGGACATCGGCGAGATGCAACAGCCCTTTTACAGTAATCTTCATTGTTATCGCATCATCGCCAGTATGAAACAAAGTGGCAATCTGGATGATTTCATTGAAGAATATCTGGGCCCTCTCATTCGTTACGATGTAGAGAAAGGAGGTCAGCTGCTACGCACGCTCAAGCAATATTTGGTCCTGTGCTGCTCTAAGCAAGAGACGGCCACCGCTCTATATATTGTCAGACAGACGCTGTATCACCGTTTGGACAAAATCGAAGCCCTTTTGGGAGAAGACTATATCCTCCCGGAGAAGCGGGTAGCGATCGAACTTGCACTCTATGCCTATGAGTACGTACACGGCCCGATCGCATGAAGAGCTTCAGTATGGTCTACGCTCCCCGTTGCTCCTGAAGCTGGCGAATCAAGATGTGACTGAACCACTTCCGTCCAGACGCCGTGCCTACGTATTGCTCTTGTTTCTCTTCGGGAAGATCCGGGTGCCCCCATATGACGTGAGCACCCTCCAGATGTTCCCGTACCGCATAGATCCGATAACCCTGTGCAACCATTCGCTCTATGGCGATCCTCTCGGTCTCAAACACATCATGATCCGACATCAGCTTCTCCCTCCATTCACTGCCGTCACAGGATGTTTCATCGGTATGGGCGCGCCTGCATCATACTTGTTGCGCTTCACATATTGGCCTGCCCCTGCTGTTCCGGTATACTGCCGATCTCGAATGACATCCCCCCCGCGACACAACACCGTCACCGGACATCCCTGTACCTGCATACCTTCAAATGCACTGTAATCCACGTTCATATGATGCGTATCTGCCGAGATCACCCTGTTTACAGAGGGGTCAAAAATAACGATATCCGCGTCTGTCCCGACAGCGAGAGTCCCTTTCTGCGGAAATAGTCCAAATAACTTGCTCGCTCTTGTCGAACATAGATCAACCCACTGATTCAGTGTGATCCTTCCTTTGACTACACCTTCGGAATACAGAATGCTGAGACGATCTTCGATGACAGGCCCCCCGTTTGGAATTTTGCTAAAATCATCCTTGCCCAAGTCCTTCTGCCCCTTGAAATTAAACGAGCAATGATCGGAGCCAATCGTCTGCAACTGACCACTTTTCAATGCATTCCACAACACTTCCTGATGCGCTACTTCCCGCAGCGGAGGTGACCAAACATACTTTGCACCCTCAAAGTCCGGCTGATCCATGATCGATTGATCCAGTGTCAAATACTGAGGACAGGTCTCCCCCCAGATCCGGTAGCCCATTTCACGCATACGCGCAATTTGCTCCACTGCTTCTGCACAGGTCACGTGCACCACATACAGCTGTGAATCCGCAAGTGCAGCCAGACGCGCCGCACGGCCTGTCGCTTCTCCCTCCAACATGGATGGACGAGTCAGCGCATGATGAATCGGCTCCGTGCGCCCTTCGGCGAGCGCCTGTCGAACCAGCAGGTCAATGACATCCCCGTTCTCGGCATGAACCATGACGAGTGCGCCGTACTCTTTTGCCTTTTGCAACGTCTGGAAGAGAATCCCGTCATCGGCCTGAAACTGGTTTTTATACGCCATGAACACCTTGAAGGATGACACACCCTCTTCTTCAATGATCTGCGGCAGCTCTTCTAACACCTGATCATTCATCTCGCCAATCATGAGATGGAAACCGTAGTCGATGGTAGCTTTACCCTCGGCTTTGGCATGCCACTCCTGGAGAGATTCGATTAATGGACGGCCTTTTTGTGTCAGACAAAAATCAATGATCGTTGTTGTACCGCCAAAAGCTGCTGCTGTCGTTCCCGTCGCAAAATCATCCGCCGTTACCGTTCCACCGAAGGGCATATCCAGATGCGTATGCGGGTCGATCCCGCCCGGAATGACGTAACAGCCCGCTGCATCTACAACCTCCGTTCGTTCGTCAGGCATCAGTCCGATGCCAATCTGTGTGATTTTACCCTTTTCGATCAAAATATCTGCTTCAAAGGTATCTGACGCTGTGACCAACACACCGTTACGAATCAATTTGCGGGTACTCATGATATCGCCTCCTTGGTTGATTGATCTCTAACCGATTGCAACATCGCAATCGCAGACTGCCGTTCATTCCAGGTTACAGGTTCCTGCTCAGGTACAAGTTCAACCATCTCAATCGCCCCATCCACCGGGCAAACGATCGAACACAGATTACAGCCAACACAGTCCTCTTCCACCACTTCCAGATAGGATCCGGACGGGTCGGTCAACATATCAATACACTGATGCGAGGTGTCCTCACAAGCAATATGGCATTTGTTGCAATTGATGCAGACATCGCGGTTGATGCGGGCGACCACTTTGTAGTTCAGATCGAGATTGCCCCAATCCGAGTAACGTGGAACCGTCTGACCTACCAGTTCTGCTACACTGCTCAGACCCTTTTCATCCAGATAATCGTTCAGCCCATCAATCATTTCCTCCACAATACGGAATCCATGATGCATCGCTGCGGTACATACCTGAACCCCTGTAGCGCCCATGAGCAGAAACTCTGCGGTATCCCGCCAATCAGATATGCCGCCTATGCCAGAGATCGGCACACCCACCTCCGGATTACGTGCACACTCCGCAACCATGTTCAGTGCAATTGGCTTCACAGCTGGGCCACAGTATCCACCATGTGCTCCTTTGCCGCCCACATGGGGCACGGTATTCCACGAATCCAGATCCACACCTGCCAGAGAGTTAATTGTATTGATCAGGGAGATCGCATCTGCGCCACCGCGGACAGCTGCCCGGGCAGTCGCCGTAATATCCGTGATATTCGGCGTGAGTTTCACGATCACCGGTGTGGTCGCCACTTCCTTCACCCACATCGTCTGGAGTTCGACCAGGTCAGGTTGCTGACCGGAGGCGGCTCCCATACCACGTTCGGCCATGCCATGCGGGCAACCAAAGTTCAGCTCCAGGCCGTCCACACCGACAGCCTCCACCTTTTTCACAATCTCATGCCACTTCTCCCGCGTAGGTTCCACCATCAGTGAAGCGATAACCGCACGGTCCGGGAAGCGTTTCTTGGTCTCGGCGATCTCCCGCAGATTCACTTCCAGCGGACGATCGGATATCAATTCAATATTATTAAACCCCGCCACCCGTTGCCCACCAAAATGGACCGCCGCGAAACGCGAGGATGTATTGATAATTGGCTCACCCAGTGTCTTCCACACCGCACCACCCCAGCCCGCCTCGAACGCACGCTGGACCTGATATCCCGTATTGGTTGGTGGTGCAGAAGCCAGCCAGAATGGATTGGGTGATCGAATACCTGCCAGATTAATGGATAAGTCAGCCATAACGATCCCTCCTTGGTGTTGTTTGAACTTACTAGTTACACTGGACATTTGGTCGCGCTCAGGATTTATGCGTAGTAATTAGTTCTGGATAGCACGCACCTAAATTCTAACGAACTGTACAGCTCTTATTGGGCTCATTAGCGGCACTTTCAAAATCTAACGAATCGTAAAAGTCTTATTTGGCTGTAGTAGCTCATTTCGGCTTCATTTCAACAGGTGTTCGTCAACATAAGACGTGTGAGATTCGTTAGATTTTCCAATCCTCGGTAATTGCCACTATAAGGTGTGTAGGGTTCGTTAGCGTGTCAGGTACACGAGAATTTGATGTACCCACACTTCTTGCTCAGATCTGATCTACACCTATATCACTCTAGCAGTCCCTTGCGCCCTCCCACCCTCGCCTCTCCTTGTACTCTCTCCTTACACCCTTCCATTCCACGGTTTCCGTGTACTCTCCACTTTCCCTTGTCTCCCTCGCTGCTCACGCCGTCTCTTCCACCTGTCCAGGTAATGCCTTCATGACTGCGGCGGCAGCCAGCTTACCCTGCTGTGCAGCCGAGACAACCATCGCCTCACCCTGGCCCTGACCAAAAATGACATCTCCTGCCGCATAGATCTGAGGATGCGAGGTACGATACGTATGCGGTTCGATCTCAACGACGCCCCATTGGTGACGCAGCCCAAACGTTTCGATTAATGGTAATAACCGATGCTGCCCAATCGCCCGGATGACCGTATCACATTCAATCATGAACTCCGATCCCTCCACAGGCACGGGCAACGCACGCCCACCACCAGGCGGGGTAATTAGCTCCATTTTCACGCATTCCACAGCTTGAACCCGACCGTTCTCGTCTCCAATGATACGCTGCGGCAGGGTAAACCAGCGGAACTCCACACCCTCCTGCTTGGCAAACGTATATTCAAACGCATACGCCGTCATCTGGCTTTCCCCGCGCCGATATAACATCTGCACCCACTCGGCACCAAGACGTACCGAACAGGTTGCTGCATCTATCGCCGTATTACCCGCGCCAATAACGGCGACCTTCAGACCATTCAAAGCGGGTGGAACACCTTGCTTGGTAGACTCCACCAGTTCAATCGCATCATAGACACCTTCGAGTGTCTCCCCTTCAATGCCCAGCATAGGTACTGAACCCATGCCACAGGCTAGAATGACCGCTTCATGCTGCTCCAGCAACTGCGAAGCAGGGATATCCACACCGATACGCACCCCATAACGGATCTGTACACCAAGTGCCTCCACCTGCTCCACTTCCCATAGCGCAACCGATTCGGGCAAACGGAAGGATACGATGCCGTACGTGTTCAGCCCCCCGCCTTTGGGTTTTGCTTCATAGATCGTCACCTCATATCCTGCACGCCCCAGTTCACGTGCTGCCGACAGTCCTGCTGGCCCCGCTCCCACAACAGCAACGGTTCTCCCATTGGCAGGTGCTGCCTGGAATAACGGCTCATTCTTCGCCCGCGCCCAATCGGTGGCATAACGCTGCAAGTCACCAATGCGAATCGGCTTCGACGATTCGTTCAGCACACATGCGCCTTCACACAGTTCCTCTGTGGGACAGACACGTGCGCAGCTGGCTCCAACCGGATTTGCATCCATGATGGTGCGGGCCGATCCTTTCAGGTGCCCTGTTGATATTTTGCTAATAAAAGAAGGGATATTAATGTCGGTTGGACAGGCTTTGATACAAGGTGCATCGTAACAGTACAGACAGCGGTTCGACTCCTCCATCGCTTCCCTTCCTGTCATGGCGGGTTTCATCTCGGCAAAACGACTCTCCCACCCATAATCGGATAACGTTGTTCCTGAGCTGTTCATCAATGTCATGCACCTCCTGAAGTTTGATCCGCGCAGCTTCCAGCTACTTTTACAGACTAACCAGATGTTCGTACGTTTCCGGCCTGCGATCGCGGTAGAACTGCCACACATTACGCACCTCACGAATCATCTCCGTATCCATCTCGCCAATGACGACCTCATCCTGATCCCGGCTGCCTATCGCTACCATTCTGCCTCGCGGGTCCACCAAGTACGACTGTCCATAAAATTCACCCATATTCCATGGTGCTTCCACGCCAACCCGGTTGATGGCTGCTACATAATAGCCGTTAGCTACCGCGTGAGCGGGCTGTTCCAGTTTCCACAGATATTCCGATGTACCCGCAACCGTAGCTGAAGGATTGAAAACAATCTCTGCCCCCGCCAACCCGAGCAATCGTGCGCCTTCCGGAAAATGACGATCATAACAGATGTACACGCCGACTCTGGCGTAGGCCGTATCAAATACCGGAAACCCAAGGTTACCTGGTTTGAAATAATACTTTTCCCAGAACCCATTCGTGCCCTCACCTGCTTCCACATGCGGGATATGATGTTTGCGGTATTTGCCCAGATACGTACCATCCGCATCTATAACGGCTGCCGTATTGTAATACGAAGCAATGCCCTCCACCTCGTATACAGGTAAAATAATCACCACCGCAAGCTCCTTTGCCAGCTCCTGAAAACGTCTGGTCGTCGGTCCTTCCGGCACCGGTTCAGCGGATGCATACCATTTGGGATTCTGCTCTGTGCAAAAGTACGGCCCATAGAATACTTCCTGCAACCCGATGATCTTGGCGCCTCTTGCAGCCGCTTCACGGACCAGCGCAATGTGTTTCTGAACCGCAGCTTCTTTGTGTATCTCAACGGGAGCCGAACCTTCAATTTCATGAGAAGCCTGGATTAATCCGATGCTGATTTTGCTCATAACGTCACAACGCCTCCTCGGGTAAAATGATTGGTTGGTTCACTCCACTACACATCCTCCGAATGGTGCGATATAACACTTCCGTGCCGAGTCCAATATCCTCCGGGGAGGAATATTCGCTGGGATGATGACTGATGCCGTCTTTGCTGCGGACAAAAATCATGCCATAATCACACACAAGCGAAAGGGCCAACGCATCATGGAACGGACCACTCATCAGTTCTGGCAAAGTAACCCCGATCTCTTCCGCGGATGAACGAATCACCGACTTGATTGGCTCTGCACAATACCGCGGCTCACTATTCGTATCCTCTGTCAGCGAGTAGGTTAGACCATATCGGAAACTCACGTCATCCAAAATGTTCATCAATCGGGCTTCAAGCCGGTTCCTGCGCTCCATCTCCATGTCTCGTAAATCAACCGTGAAGCTGACTTCCTCCGGGATGATGTTACGCGAGTCTGGAAACACCCTCAGACTTCCCACCGTACCTACGGTTGGAGCTTCTGGGTCTTCTCTCACCATATCGTCAAAAGCCGCAATGACTTTGGCGCTGCCTACCAAAGCATCATGCCGCATCCCCATCGGAACGGAGCCGGCATGACCCGCCATGCCTTTCATCGTCACCGTAAGCCACAACGGACCCGAGATGCCCGTCACCAGACCTACTGGAGCATTCATCGCTTCCAGCACCGGCCCCTGCTCAATGTGTAGCTCCAGATAACTCCCTATGGAACCTGGCGGATAGATCGCCTCTTCAAAATCCGAAGGAGAACAGCCGAAGGCTTCCAGCGCCTCCCGACGGGTCACTCCGTTTTTATCCTGCCGCTCCAGTTCGCCTTCTTCCAACTGACCGGTTATACCACGTGAGCCGAACAGGCCTTTGTTAAAACGGGAACCCTCTTCATCGCAAAAGGCAATTACCTCAATTGGCATATGGGGCTGAATGCCATTTTCGATCAGGCATTGCACGGCTTCGAGTGCACCGAGCACACCAATCGCTCCATCATATCGACCGCCATAAGGCTGAGAGTCGATGTGGGAACCAATCATGAGGATCGGCAGTGCCTGATCCGCACCTTCCAGACGACCTATCAGATTACCGAAGGGATCAAGTCGTGTCGTCAGACCGGCATTTTCCATCCAGAGACGAACTTGTATGACGCCATCCATATCTTCCGGGGTCAGGGCAAGTCGGCAAACACCCGTCTCCGAGATTCGGCCAATCTGTGACAACTGCTCAATTCGCTCATTCAGCCGAAGCTGATTAATGACTTTGCCTGTTGTGGTCTGCATCCTTCCTCGCCTCCTTGCGCTTATTTTCGCGTAATGATATGAAAATTTTCATTTTGCTTGCTAAACCGTAAACGCCTGTCGTACCTGTGTATGGCAACTAACCTGCGTCCAGACTACGTAGCGCAATGAGCAAACTTCCAGCGATCAGATCCAGCTCATCCTCGGTGGTGACAAACGGCGGAGAGATCGTCAAAATGTTTGCAAACCCCGGTACGGTATCGCCGTTCTTGCCAATCAGGATGCCATCCCTTTTACAACTGGCGAGTACCTTCATTACTTTATCCGCCTCCGCAGGAGATCCGTCTGCTTCAATCAATTCAATGCCACAGGCGAATCCGAATGAACGGATATCCCCCACAATGGACAGCTCCAGTAGTGGCTCCAGCTTCTCACGAAGCAGGTATCCCAGTTCTTCCGCCCGGCTGACCAGATTCTCTCGTTCCAGAATCTCCAGATTTGCCAGTGCAACCCGGCAGGACACCGGATTTCCGCCAAATGTATTCACATGGCGAAAATGGGCATCCGGTCCGGGTTCGCGGAACGTGTCATACAGATCGGCTCGCACGGCCGTTGCCGATAGCGGCGAATACGCACTGGTCATGCCTTTTGCCATCGTCACGATATCTGGCTGTACACCATAGTTCTGATGACCAAACTTCTGCCCGGAGCGACCAAAACCGCAGATTACCTCATCCACAATGAGCAGCACGCCATAGCGCTGACAGATCTCTTGCACGGTACGCATATAATCCGGCGGGGGCACAATCATGCCGCCTCCTGTAATCACTGGCTCCATAATTACTGCGGCAACCGTCTCAGGACCTTCCCAACGAATCACCTCTTCATAGATGGTTGCACATTCGAGTCCGCATCCATCCTTGTTTCGTCCAAACGGACAGCGGTAACAATACGGTGGTGGAACATGAGAGAAACCTACGCCGAGTGGCTCGTATTTGATCTTGCGGGCGGCTTGCCCGGTGGCGCCCAGCGCTCCCATGGAGTTACCGTGATAGGCACGGTGACGGGAGATGAATTTGTGCCGAGTAGGCTCACCATTCTGATGGTGGTACTGACGGGCTATTTTGAAAGCCACCTCATTCGCATCTGAACCTGAGTTGGAGAAGAATATTCGATACTCCCCCTCCAGCCATTCATTCAGCTTCTCCGCCAGCAAAATCGCCGGTTCGTGACTCTGCGTCATCGGGACATAAGCGAGTGCTTTCATCTGTTCGTAGGCACTCCTCGCAATCTCCTCACGGCCATGGCCCACATTCACACACCACAGTCCCGACATCGCATCCAGATAACGCGTACCATCCTGATCGGTGATCCAGCTACCCTCCCCACTCACTGCAATCATCGGATGATCGTTATGAGGCGAGATGTGATGCCACACGTATTTGCGATCCTTCTCCAGCCATTCTTCCTTCGTACTGCCAAGCGGCTGAGGCTGCTGATCCACAGAACTCATTCGTCATCCTCCTCCACGCGCTTATTTCACAGCTTCTTCATAGATGCTTTTCTTCAGCGCTTCATCCAGGTTGGCGGCTTTTTTGATCAAGCCATAGTTCAGTGCAATATCCGCAGTTCGGGTAAATGACTCATCAACAAAGCTGCCGACTTGCTGTTCCGTAAATCCTTCCGGGCGGATCAGCTTTGCAATCTCTTCGAGCATCGTGACCTGATGTTCACGGGTGGTGCTGCCATCCGTCACATTACTCATCACGATATCCACCGTTTCATCCTGATTGTCGATGGCGTAATTCCAACCTTTCAGAATGGCACGGGTTACTTTGACCGCAAGCTCACGGTTGTTGTCTACCCAATCCTTCTTGGCAATCAGCGTATCCTCCAGCATCCCAACACCGGCATCTTCAATATTGAATACATCCAGATCGGATTCTTTCATCCCACTTTCCAGCACCACGTGAAATTCGTTATAGATCGTTGCCGTCGCCACATCTACCTGATCGTTGAAAAACTGATCCATCGTGAACCCCTGCTTCACCAGTTCAATATCCTTCTTCGGATCCAGGCCATTCTTCTCCATGAACGCGAGCACCTGAAACTGCTGACTGCCAAACCAGGTACTGACCTTCTTGCCCTTCATCTGAGCGGGAACAGTAATGCCTAGGGACTTCTTGGCAATCAAGCGATAACTACTCTTCTGTGAGATCTGGGCGAGCGAGACGAGTGGCAGACCATTATCCCGGCTGACCAGCAAACTGTCTACACCCGTAATGCCCACATCGGCCGCGCCATTGACCACCTGCTGCTCAATCACGATATCCGGCCCACCTGGAATAATCTCGGCATCAATGCCTTCATCTGCAAAAAAACCTTTTTCCTTCGCTGCATAGATCCCGGCAAACTGCGCCTGCGGCACCCATTTCAGTTGAATTTTCACTTTGGTTAACGGTTGATCTGCTTCGCCCGCCCCTCCTGAACTCGCAGCAACAGGCTCAGCCGCCGGCTCGGACTTCGTAGAACATGCACTCAGCATCGTAACAACCAACAGGACCAATACCAGCAAACCCGGCTTCAACGTTTTGTACATGTACAGAACAACCCCCTGTTTATATACGATTTATCAAGCATCAGTCCGTGTTCAAAAAGTCTACTTTTCAGTACCGTGGACTTTTTGAACAACCTCAATCACGTATTACGATCTATGAATCTATGGTTGGTACCCTGATGTAAGTTAAGGATTTATGCGTGCACGATTCCACGGAATGAGTCGCTTTTCTGCCAGGACAACCGCTTCATACAACACAATGCCGAGCGCGGCGGCGATAACAATGCAGGACCAGGCCAAGGGCATGTTTGCCAGTCGAATCTGATCCGAGAGCAAGTACCCCAGCCCCTGGGAGGCGATGAAAAATTCACCCACAATGGCCCCAATAATACTGGTCGACATATTGATCTTCAGACCGGCGAAGAGGGAAGGCAGCGCGTGAGGCAGTCTCAGTTTCCAAAAAAACTGCATCCTGCTCGCGGCAAGACCACTCAGCAGATCACTGTACTGCGGCTGAATGGAAGTCAGCCCTTTGAACAGGCTGACGGCCATCGCTGCCATCGTAATCACCGTGACTACTGCAATACGCGACCAGATCCCGTCTCCGAACCAATTGTTCATAATCGGGGCAAGGGCCACAATCGGAACTGCGTTCAGTGCCGACAAAACCGTAACCGCCGCCCTGCCGCTTGTTGGAAAGAACGATGCACCTGCCGCTGCCAGAGCACCCAACAATGAACCGAGCAAAAAACCTCCCAGCATTTCGGTTCCGCTATACATCGCGTATCGAAAGAGCATATTGGCATTTTCCTGAATGGATGCCGCAATCGCGGAAGGCACAGGCAGTTGGTAACTTTCCAGCGAGAATATCCAATGAAACAACCTGAGCTGCCAGAGGGCGAGAAATAACACACCCGCACCCCAAGGAAGCATGCTCAGTACAATGGAGCGCCTGCGAACGCTGGTACCCAATCTGGCCTTTTCGGCTTGTCCCTGTTGTCCGTGAATTTCTGATCCTGGAGCAGATGTTATCTGTGAACCCGTGAGGGGCGTAGCCGCGCCAGTTACAGCAGCAATCGTCACACCTTCATCACTTTTCCGGCTCAACACACTACCTTCACTCATGTGGCCTGACCTCCTTTGGCCCTGAATTCAGGCTGCCAAGGGGTTAGCCAACGTTCAGCCAGACTGATGGCCAGATACGAGATCAGGCCAATGCCAATGCTAAGCATGATGGTGGCCCAGAACATACCAACTTGGGCATGACCGTAATATAACGAACTGACCATCAGGACGCCGAGTCCGTCGGGAGCTCCCATTAATTCCACAACGATGGAGGAGGTCACCGCCAGCGGAGCAGCTATTTTCATACCAGAAAATAGTCCCGGCAGTGCTGAGGGCAGCAGGCATTTGATATATCGTGCAGTCAATGAAGCTCCACAGGAACGCATAAGCTCCAAATGCTCTGGTGCTGCACTTTTCAATCCTTTCAACGTATGGATGATGATCGGGAAGAAAGTGACATACGCGGCCATAACAATTCGGGCCCACTCCGCATTGTGGATGATCCCGTACACAATTGGTGCGAGACCAATAACCGGAACCATCTGTGAGGAGACAACATATGGAGATAACGTGCGCTCTAGCCAGACAGCCCCGCTCATGAGTAGAGCCAGACCCAGACCAAGCAACGTTCCCCCTGCAAAACCAATGGCTGCATTGCCAAACGTGACAGCCCCCTGCTCTGCGAGCGTACTCGAGTAACGAAACAAGGCTGCAAGGACTTCGTGCAGATAAGGAAGGCGAGACGCCGCCTGCTGAGGTGACAGGAACAGTTGGAGCATCCAGGCGATTCCTTCCCATAGCACCAATATGGCCATAATCCAGATGACAACCCAGGATCGATATCCCGGTTTAAAGAACCGCAGAGACATGAGATTCATCACGCTCCTCGTAGAAGCAGTTGCGAATGGTTGTGATCATGTGGTAGAAGGCTTCCGTTTCTCTCAGTTCACTATGACGTTCGGAAGGCAGATTGACGGAATGAATGGAATGTACTTGCCCCGGATGTGCCGAGAGCACGATGATCCGGTCGGACAGAAATACGGCTTCGGAGATGCTGTGTGTGACAAAGAGGAAGGTCTTGCCTGTTGAGCGCTTGATCTCAAGCAGCTCCAATTGAAGCTTTTCTTTCGTGAATTCGTCCAAGGCAGAGAAGGGTTCATCCATGAGCAGCAATGGCGGATCAAGTGCAAGTGCACGTGCAATGGATACACGTTGCTGCATCCCGCCACTGAGCTGCCATGGATAATGGTCGGCGAAGCGGGTTAACCCCACCATTTCAAGTAGTTCACCGCTAATGCGGCGGCACTCCTTCCGGCGGGTACCCAGCAGTTCCAAGGGCAATTCCACATTGTGACGAACGGTGCGCCAATCGAACAAGGCGGGTGTTTGGAAAACGATGCCGAACTGTCGCTGTAGTCGAGCCCGCTCAGGATCCTGACCTGCAATGCGTACGGTGCCTGAGTTAGGTTGAAGTAGATCACCCACCAGCCGGAGCAAGGTCGACTTGCCACAGCCGGAAGGGCCCAGCAGAGAGACAAACTCATTGGACTGGATCTGGAATGTAACATCCGACAAGGCAGTCACTTGTTGTGTACCTGTACCAAAAACAACGGACACATGATCTACATCAATATGGCAGGCTTCGGGGACTGTGGCTGAGGATATGGAGGACATGGGCATTCTCCTTTGTGAGAAGTTGTTTTCATTGCACACCAAGGCTGAATGGGAGGTTTATATACACAAACGTAACAGGTTTTGCTTGTTAGATAATACTATATCGCTTTGGGCGGGGATTACATTATACAGTGTGTTTTGAGTATGGGCCTGTTCATGTTACACAATGTAAAATGAGACGGATTCTCATATACATACATGTGAGTTTTCTTCGTAGATAGCTAACATACATTTCACCTAACAACAAGCGCACGATCATTTGTATTTATTGATTAAATATTCGGAAAATATGACATATGCCCTCGTATTCTTGCTCATTTTCTTGTATAAAGATTGAATAGAGAATCCAGAAATCGGGGTGGTCATGATGTTTGATTGGCTGGGATGGAGAAAAGGATTGCCGCTGTGGCGATCGTATCGGTTGAACGCACATATGAAGGAAGATGTGGAACAGATTTTTGAGGGGATTGCCGAGACGAGACGGCAGCTTATGATGGACTGGGCAGATGAACAATGGAATCACCTGGATCGTTTGCTTCAACAGATACAGTCGGTCCGATTACAAGATGTATTACAAGGTTCACAGCAACGAAGCAAACTAGATACATGGTTTCAATCCAGTTATATTCGAGCCATAGACAGTACGGAGCTATTCATGCTGAACGAACAGAATCAGGTAGTATTCTCTACATATAAGAAACATATTGGACAGATCTATGAGGATTACGAAGCTTTAATTGGACCAGGATTGAAATACTCCAGAGCAGATCGTCATGGTAAAAAATGCTTGTATGGTCCATATTCTGATCCACTGACGTTGGATATTGGTCCACGCTCGTCCGCTTTTCACGATGATGTCACCTTGCTGTTTATCTCCCCAATCTTGCAGGAAGGTCGATATGTCGGTTCATTATGCAGCCGTGTACCCGGGGATGTACTCGGTGACCTGATCCAACGAGAATCAGGTCATATCTATCCCGATTCCGGTGACAATTACCTCTTTATGGCTGAGTCGATATTACGGCCCCATCTGCAACCCGGCACCGCCTTGTCCCGAAGCCGCTTCGAGGATCGTACTTTTACACATGGGGAAAATCTCAAAGATGGTGTCACCACCGAATGGGGTATCGTTTCCGTCAAGGAGCATACCGAACTGGAACTCATGTTCACTGATCCGTCGACCGGAGAACTACACCCCGGAGTAGCAAACACCATTCAGAATGGTTCCAATCTGTTTGTAGCTTTTCCTGGCTACTCGGATTACCGCCATATTTCTGTGATCGGCAAAGGCATCACCTTCCAGCTGCCACACTGTCCTGATCGCTGGGGCATGATGTGTGAAGGGGATCTGGAGGAAGTGTATCGGATACGAAGCATCGGCTGGCGCCAGTTCAAGCAACACAGTCTCTTCACGCTTTTGTCAGGCGTTGCAGGAGCCGCCCTTGTCTATGCCTTCACTGGTAGTGGATGGGGCGCGGCAGCGATGGCAGCATTTAATGTGTTATTTGGATTCTTCACTGCATTACAGCTGCATCGCAGCCAATATCAACGAGTTCATGAAGACTTGCGTCGCATCAGCCGATTTATTCGAATTAACGCCGAAGGCAGGGGTGATCTGACCCAGCGCCTGAACACGTCTGCTTTTGCCCAAGATGAATCGGGTGAACTGGCGAAGTGGATCAACAACATGATTGACTCTCTGGAAGGCATTATGCTGAAGGTACAACTTGCCACGGTAGACGTTATGGATAATCAGTATCAGATGCGAACTTCAACAGAGACAACCCAAGGTACAACTGAGCGTGTGAATTACAAGCTTGGTTCGATGATTCAGGCCATTCGTACCCAACTGGAAGATCTTGACCAGGCCAAGATTGCTGCTGATCACATGCGCATAACGCTGCAACAACTTGAGACCTCTGCTACCGAACAGATCAGCGTGGCTCAGCAGGAAGTGGAACGAATCGGCGATAAAATGACCCAAATCTCAGGAGCGGTATCCGATACTAACCGTACCATCCTTTCCTTCATGGATACCATGAAAGAGATTTACCGTGCACTGGCTGTCATTGATGAAATTTCAGCTCAGACCAATCTGCTGGCTCTGAATGCTACAATTGAAGCCGCACGCGTGGGCGAACATGGCCAAGGGTTCTCGGTCGTAGCAGGGGAAATCCGCAAGCTAGCCGAGTTATCCCGCTCTTCCACTGAAAATATTCATCAGATTCTGGACCGAATCTCAACGGCAGCAGGAGCGGCATCTCAATTAATCACAGAGGGTGATCAGGTACTGGCTGAAGGAACAACACTGGTTCAGGCCGCTTCGCAACTTTTGCAAAATGCTACCGCTGAAGAACCTGAGCGCATACAAGTCGTGGATCAAGTGGTCATGCTGATGGAGAATATTGCTGCAATCAGCCATCAGAATCGGGCGACATCTGCTGAGGTAGAAGCAGAGATGATGGAGCTGATCCGTGATATGTTGCAGGTTCAGCATTCTTCGCATAATGTGGAAGCCATTACGGTCTTTCTGCAACAACTCGTGGGACAATTCCATCTGAATCACCCCGCCAAAAATGCTGTCATCTGACGTCATCGTTGACGCGGATTGGAGAAATAGCTAAAATTTGATGCAACTGTTCCTTTTGAAATTGTCGTATCATTTATAATAGAAGATTTCCAATCTGAACCGATGAAAGGGTGGTCTGCATGGAACTGCTTCAGGATTCATTTGGCCGGATACATGACTACATCCGTATTTCTGTTACGGACCGCTGTAATTTACGCTGTGTGTATTGCATGCCCGCAGAGGGTATGGAGTTTGCTCCACATGATGAGATTATGAGCTACGAAGAGATTGCACAGGTGCTGAAAGTGCTTGCTCCGATGGGCATGCGTAAAGTTCGGCTCACGGGGGGCGAACCGCTGGTACGGAAGGATCTGCACAAGCTCGTCAGCATGATCTCGGCAATTGACGGGATTGACGATATTGCCCTGACTACCAACGCTCTTCTGCTGGACAAACAAGCTCAGGCGTTGAAAGATGCTGGGTTGAACCGGATTAACATCAGTCTGGATTCCCTGCGCGCTGATCGCTTCTCCATGATTACCCGCGGCGGAGATGTGAACAAGGTACTGAAAGGCATTGAAGCTGCAACAGCTGCTGGCCTTGCTCCGATCAAGCTGAATGTTGTGCTGATGAAGGGTATCAACGATGATGAAATCAAGGATTTTATTGCAATGACGATTGATCAACCTCTTCATGTGCGTTTTATTGAATATATGCCGATTGGACAGGCTTCGGATTCATGGCGCAAATCTTATTTGCCGCTGGAAGCCGTGACAGATGTATGTGCTGAAGCAGGCTGGACGGTAGAAAATACAAAAGGCCCTGCGGGCAATGGCCCATCACGTAATATGAAAATTGCGGGCTCCGAAGGCACATTTGGATTGATTCATCCCGTAAGCGATCACTTCTGTGACAATTGCAACCGACTTCGGTTGACCGCTGATGGACATATCAAAGCTTGCCTCTACTGGTCAGATGAGTATAATGTTCGCCGCTTCGTGGATGATCCGAATGCCATGGCGGCACTTTTCCTCAAAGCGCTGGGTACGAAACCGAAGAATCATGAGATGGCTCTGGCTTTGGAACAAAAAATGCAATCGCACACGCCGACGGTACGCCGCATGTCCCAGATTGGCGGATAACAACAGTACGCAATATAACTCAACCGCGTATTCCTGCATATCGATATATATCTTTACCGTCAGGATGACCTCTTCACACAACGGATGAGGTAACGCTGGCGCGGTGACCCCTGACGTGAATCAGCATTCATAACGTGAAGTGGAGCGTGTCATAAGGCATAGGTGGATAGCCAAAGCAGACAAGAACATGATGTTCTTGTCTGCTTTTTCGTTATATTTTCATAAATTTCTGAAAATCATCAATTCCCCTGTTTCATTTGTTGAAAATTTAATTAATATACGTTATGCCCTTATCAGGCCTTCAAGATCAACCTCATTCTGACGATGTATACAATACATCTAGATGATACACATACATTATAGGAGCTGAACCTTATTGAACATCGTTGAAGCACTCGTTGCAGCAAGTCCATATTTTAAAATTATGCTGAAAGAACACGATATCATGATTGCGGTAACCGACACGGAGAAGTTCTGGTATTATGTTCCCAGCAACGAACTCGATCTGGGCATCAAGGCTGGAGACCCCGTTTCCCTCGATGACCCTACACTACGCCGGGCACTTATACATGGGGAAACTTCAGCGAACCGTATTGATGCGAAATTCTATGGCACATCAATCAACTCGGCGGCCACCCCACTTCGGGATGAACAAGGAAATATCGTGGGCACACTTGCCATTGGTTTCTCTCTTCAGAACGAGGAAAAACTGGAGTACTTCACTGAATTGATCGGCGGTATCAGCGGAAAATTAACAGATATGGTGCAGACGGTAGCCGCCCAATCCGAGCAATTGACGGCATCTTCCACGCAAATTTTGGATAATACCCGCATGGCTGTGCAGAACTCAAGCGAAGTGAACAAAGTCGCCGCATTCATCCGTGAAATCTCAGAACAGACCAATCTGCTCGGCCTGAATGCAGCCATCGAAGCGGCCCGAGCAGGTGAAGCAGGCGCCGGATTTAGCGTCGTTGCATCTGAAGTGCGTAAACTTTCTACAGGTACCAAAGAAGCTACGGTGAATATCGAACGTTCCTTGAAAGATGTTCAGCATTCCATTCAGCAGATGGAGCAGGAGATCACATCCATCTCACAGTCTAGCAACCAACAAGCGGTGCTGGTAACCGAGTTCAGCGAGGTCATTGATCAGTTGAACAGTGTAAGCCGTGATCTGAAAGTGTTTATTGAATCCATGTTGCTGAAGGCGGAATAGATCCGATTACGATGAACTTAACTCAAATGACTAACCATATATAAGAGACGCAATACCGATGCATTATCGAGCACTACATATTCCTACTCAATAACTAATTCAACAGGCTATGCTGATTACCAAATTCAGCATCCACATTGAACTCTCCGTGCGATTAACGTCACGGGGAGTTTTTTTATTTTAACAAGTTGTGCCAGCCACATCACGGTCCTTCTATGAATAGATGAGCTTCCACAGCATCATACACGCAAGCCCAACCATGACTACAGCGGACAACCGATTAAACACCAGACTGATGCGTCCAGTTCGATCCGTTCTGCCAATCACCCTGCCTGCGCCTGCAAGTCCCAAGAACCATATCCACGATACAGCCGCGGCTGTTAGGGCAAAATAAATGCGCTCCACCCCTTCATACTGAAGTGAACTGGTGCCAATCACGGCAACCGTATCCAGCAGAGCATGAGGATTGAGTAAAGATACCGATGCGGCGAACGCAATTTGTCGCCCCGCTGACATTACCGTCCCCGAACCTTCCACAGATTCGGACGACCTCCAGATACTCCATGCCATATATAGCAGAAACAAGCTTCCTACTGCATACAACACATTCGCTAGCAATGGCCATTGCAACAAAATGAGCGACACCCCTCCAACGGCTGCCCCGATCAGCAGCGTATCACTGACCCCTGCCGTTATTACAGCAGGCAGGGCATGTATATAACGCCTCTGGCTCATGCCTTGGTTAAAAATAAATACATTCTGCACACCCAGTGGCAAGATCAGGCCAAACGCCAGAACCACTGCGTGAATAACAACCTCCATCGCGCTTCCCCCTTATCTCTGTATTCCATAGTAGGGCAGATGATGGCCGACGTAACCAACCACTTGGATGGCATCAGACCCAACCAAATGATATATTGTTTGTTACAAAGAAAACCGGAGGTGATTCTGCCAGTTATGGAACGTTCTGATTCTCGGCTAAACATGGGGTGGAAGCCGAACCCTTCTCTCGACTTGCCCTTGTATCGCCAGATTGAAGCCTATGTTCGGCAGAAAATCACAACGGGCGAATGGTCAGCAGGATATCGTCTCCCCTCACAGCGAATATGGGCTGAGTCCATGGGGGTAAACCGCAGTACATTGGTCACTGCCCTTGATAATCTGGCTGCCACTGGTCTGATTGAAGGCAGACATGGCGGGGGAACCTATATTTCCGGCTCCGGTTGGCATGGTATGGCTCACGAAGCGATGCCCAACTGGAATGAAGCCATTGAGGAGGGCTGGTATTATCCCAACCTGCCCGAGATCCAGCAGATTAATCAGGCTGAATTCCGACCTGGCATCATACGTCTTGGTACAGGGGAGCTTTCCCCGGAACTGATGCCTCAGGATGCTTTTAACGACATTCTGCACTCCCTGTCCCATCGTTCTCGTACACTCAACTATCTGGAACCTCAAGGAAGCCTGGAGCTTCGTGAGGCTTTATCCGTCCATTTGCAGACTACCGGCATTCAGGCCTCTCCAGATTCCATACTAATCGTGTCGGGCTCTCTTCAGGCGCTGCACTTGATTTCGGTCGGACTGCTCCCTCGCGGATCAGCGGTTCTCCTGGAAAAACCGTCGTATCTCTATTCGATTCACGCCTTTCAATCGGCAGGGTTGAAAATGAGTGGCATCCCTATGGATGACGAAGGATTGCATATTGCACGTCTGGAGGATGCTGCGCAGCATGTCAAAGATCAAGACCACATCTCGCTTCTCTATACGATCCCGAGCTTCCATAATCCCACCGGCTCTGTGATGAGTGATCACCGCCGGGAAGAACTCATGACCACCGCTCGAACAATAGGCATCTCCATACTGGAGGATGCCGCCTACAGTGATCTGTGGTTGGATAAACCTCCTCCGTCATCGCTGAAGGCGCGTGACCAGGAAGGACGGGTGCTGCATATGGGTACTCTGTCAAAGGCAGTCAGTCCTGGACTGCGCCTCGGATGGATGGTTGGGCCAGAGCCGGTCATTCGCCGTCTCGCAGATATCAAGATGCAGACCGATTACGGCACCAGTTCACTCGCCCAAGAAGCTGCTGCCCTATGGTTCGCCGAAGGACATCACTCTGGACATATGGAACGCCTTCGCCCTGAACTACGCAGACGCAGAGATATCATGCTGGAGTTGCTTCAACGTCACTTCCATGGGATTGCGGATTGGGAAATACCCGCTGGTGGATTTTACATCTGGCTGCAATTCACCGTATCCCCTCTCTCTATCCGCCAATTGTTCCATACCTGTCTGGAGCAAAACGTACTTATACACCCGGGTTATCTGTATGACCGGTTAGATGCGAGTCACATTCGGCTCTCTTACGCGTATGCTTCACCTGATGAGATGGAACATGGGTTAAAATGCCTCGCAGAAGCTGTCCACAGGCTCATGGATTCTGGCTCCTAACTTCGAATGTTGGTTCCTGATTTCACAACCAAAAAACAGCCTTGACCTGAAAGGACCATGTCCTTCAGATCAAGGCTATTTGCGTACGTTTCGAAAGTTTGGCCAAATACCAGAGCGGACAAATACCAGCTGTGTTTTGGGATACTTTCGAATGTTTTACCCTTTTACCGCACCCTCCGCAATACCCTCCATGATGAACTTTTGGAAGAACGCGTATATCAGAATAACCGGAATCGCAGTCAGTACTAAGGATGACAGAATCAACGGCCATTCCTTGTTGTATTCCCCAAACAGCATGTTCGTGGACAGAATCAGCGTATAACGATTCACATCGGTCAACATGAGTAGTGGCAACAAGAAGTCATTCCAGATCCACAGGAAGTCCAGAATCGCGATGGTGACTGTGATCGGCAGCAAGAGTGGGAAGATAATCTGGAAGAATGTCTGGAACTCATTACATCCGTCCATCTGAGCTGATTCTTCCAATTCACGCGGAATGGACTTCACAAACCCGTGATAGAGGAAGATTGCCATGTTCACGCCAAGTCCGATATAGATCAGGGCCAATCCGTACGTGCTTCCCTGTACACCCATGCCTTTGGCTACCCGTGTCAGCGGAATCATGATCGAGTGGAACGGTACCAGCATGGACGCAACAAACAGGAAGAAGATCAGGTTGCTCAAACGGCCTGAGGTACGTGACAGCTTGTATCCCGCAAGTGAGGCACAGAAGACGATACCACCGATCCCCAGAAAGGATACAATTGCCGAGTTCATGGAACTGCCCAACAGATTGATTTTGTTAAACGCGTCCGAATAATTCTCCCAGTGCAACGTTGTTGGCAGCGCGAGAAAAGATTGGAACATCTCACCCTGTGTTTTGAAAGAGTTCACAACCGCCATGTAGATCGGCAGCATGGCGACGAGAGAGCCCAGAATCAGCAGCAGTCGAATCAGATAACTGTTCAGTCGTTGCATCCTCATGCTTCCACCTCTTTCTTCTTCATGACGGTGATCTGGATGAGTGTAAAGATGAGTACGATGATGAACAGCACAACCGATTTGGCACTCGCATAGCCGTATCTGAAGTTGTTGGAGAATGCTTCTTCATAGATGTTCATCGTGATCACCTGCGTGGCCCGACCCGGTCCGCCACCAGTCAGTCCATATACCACTTCGAACACTTTGAATGCTCCGTTCAGCGTCAGGAAGAAACAGATGGTCACGGCATGAGTAATCATTGGCAACACCACATTGCGCAGTACCTGGAATGCGTTGGCCCCATCAATAACAGCCGCTTCTTTGAGACTTTTCGGCACACCCTGGAGAGCAGCCAGATAGATGATCATCATATACCCTACACCGTTCCAGAGCGATACGATCAGAATGGAGTAAAATGAAAACTTCGGATCACCCAACCATTGCTGGTCGAGGAACGAAAAAGCCAGTTTCTCTGCGAGCTGTGGCAGCACCTGAGAGAAGATGAAGGTCCACATGAAAGCACTGATGATTGTACTGATCATGTTAGGCATGAAGAACAGCGTCCGGAAAAGCCCTTTGCTGCGCGTTCGTGACTCAATCAACACAGCGAGCAGCAAGGCAATTCCATTTTGCAGAATCAGCATAAATATTACATATTTCATCGTGAACCACAGAGAGTTCAGAAAGTCTGGATCTTCTTTGAACAATTCCACAAAGTTACCCAGACCGATAAAGCTGTAATCCCGATTGAGTCCGTTCCAATCCGTCAGACTATAGAACATGCCACTAAACGTGGGATACAGCAGGAAAATCGCATAGATGACAAAGGCAGGCGCAGTGAACGCGAGCAGTGACAGATACTTCTTGAACACATTCGTAGCCATTGGTTCTCCCCCTTTTCACTCGAAGCGGATGATTGTAAACGAGGGAACGAAGAACGTTCTGCCTGCCGTATCATCTGCTTGGAGACTGTGACGAAACAAAGTACCGCTAATTTGTTGACAAAACTCTCAGACCGTTGAGATTTGCCAACAAAAGCGGATACTCCATTCCTCACAGCTCCTTACTTGTTGACTTTGTTGTAGGATTTCCACGCCTTGTCGAGCGCATCGATAACCTGCTGTTGATTTAATTGCCCAGAGTAGTAGCCTTGCAACGCTTTGCCTGACTCGTCTTTCACCGCTTGAGGGAGGGATGGGTCCTCATAAGCTTTACCTTCACTCACATATTTCTGGGCATCGTCTACCCATGGGAAGCTCTTGAAGTCATGGATCTTGGCAATCGGATTGAACTTGAGTGCTTCGAAGAATGCACTTGAATCCTTGTCATCGAGAATGTAGTTCACGAAATCGAGTGCCACTTCTTTGTTTTTGCTAGATGACGATACTGCCAGTGAAGTGGAGGTGCTCAGATTGATTTTGGTATCATCCGGATTGTCATTGATCGGCATTGGTGCTACACCAAAGTTCAAGTCCGGGTTGGACTTCAGAATGGTTTCGGCAAACCATGGTCCCTGAATCCACATCGCTGCGCTTCCAGATGCGAAGGCTGCTGAACCATCATCTCCGCCCACTTCCAGCGCTTTGTCCGTTCCATTGGCATTGACGAGATCGAAGATATCGAACAATGCTTTCATATCGGAGAAGGAGCCCTGATCCTGATTCATCTTCTCCACGAAGTCTTTGTGCTCCGACTGAGTTAATGCACCCACGGTAAGTGGCAGGAATAATTGCGGAATCCAGGCTTCTTTGTAGGACAGTTCAAACGGTGTAATGTTGGCTGCTTTGAGTTTCTCCACGACCGCTTTCATTTCCGTTAACGTCGTTGGCACTTCCAGCCCTTGCTCTTCAAAAATATCTTTATTGTACAGATAGCCCCATGATACTGTTTCCAATGGAATAGCTACGATTTTACCCTCCGCATCCGTTATGGAAGGTTTAACCGAATCCAGCAGCTTATCGACAAAAGGTTGGCCCGACAGGTCTTCCAGATAACCAGCTTTGCTGAATGGTGGAATCTCATTGACTGCATGCAGGGCGAACACATCCGGTGCATCATTGGAGGCGAGGCGAGTCTTCAGAATCTGAGGTGCATTGTCCGCAGGCGGCATCTCCAGTTGCACGTTCACTTCAATGTTTTTCTCTGCTTTCTCCTTGGCTTTGAACTGTTCTATATATTTATCGTAATGTTCTTTCAGCCGAGGTTGTGCAACGAATACTTTGAGTGATACCGTGCTGCCTGATGCGGATTCCTCCTGCCCATTGTCCGTTCCTGCATTGGAACCGCAACCTGCGAGCAGAACACTGACCAGTACCGCACTTGCTACGCTTTTCCATACTTTCATCTCTTATGACCTCCCGGTGTGTAACTGGTTTGTCTTTCATAGGCTCATTATATATCAGAAAATGAAAGCGCTTCATTGGACAAAATTAGAGTTGTGTATTGGATTATTTTAAACCTTAATCCTGCCGCAAATGCTCTCTCAAACGTCTAATTCCGTACTACTGCCTGATTTACCTGCTATACGAGCCTGTCCCTTCCGCATCTCCCCTGGAGAAACTCCGAAATGCTTCTTGAAAACACGATAGAAGTAGGACACATCTTCATAACCCGCCATCTCGGCAATATGCTTGAACGGAATCTGTTCATCCATCACCCATTCTTTCGCTCTCGTCATACGTAATTGGACAACATAGTCGGTCACATTCACCTCATACTCTTTCTTGAATACCTTGCTGAGATATTCCTTACTGACAAAAAAGATCTGGGCGAGCTGCTCCAGGGTAATCATCTCCATACAGTGCTGCTCCATGTATTGCTTCACCTCATTCAGGTTCAGCTTATTCTTGAACTTACGCTGCGCAATCAGCTGCTCCAAAGCTTGATAGTACGGAGTCGAAATCCATGCGATCGTGGATTCAATGGAAGCCAGCGCAGCCGCAGGAGGTAGCGCCGTTGCTTCGGGCCGCTCGTACAAGCCATTGGAGACGCACAACTCATCCAGCAAAGCCTGTAATTCATGAGCCACCCGCCCAAGCTGCCGAGGTCTGTTAATCTCGCATCGTTCCAGCTTCTGCTGTAATTGCTGGAACCACTCACGCAGACTCTGACCGTTCAGGTCATTAAACCGCAGGCGGGCCTGCTGCTGAAACAGGGAGAACTCACCTGCGAACGAAGATGGGTACGATTCCCACGATTCAGGTGCTGATTCAACCTTTTCCAACTCCCTTGCACATTTAGCAAGTACACCATTCAGTTCATCCGGATTCACCGGTTTGAGCAGATAATCTGCAGCCCGATGGCGGAGCGCATGTTTTGCATAATTGAAGTCATCATATCCGCTCACCACGATCACCTTGATCTGTGGGTACTGTCCGCTCATTGTCTGTAACAGTTCCACACCGTCTGTACCGGGCATGCGCATGTCCGTAATGATAATGTGAGGCTGATGCTGCTTGACCAGTTGAATGGCCTGCTCGCCATCCTCTGCCTCACCTGCAACGGTCATGCCAAGTTCATTCCAATCTCCTAGGTTGCGCAAAATATCCCGGTTCCACGGTTCATCGTCCACCAACAGCACTCTGTACAGTTCCTTGTTCACAAGGCTTCGCCTCCTGTATTGCAGGGGATTCGTACCGTAACGCTTGTCCCCTGTCCGTATTCACTTTCTATGCTCATCCCATATTCAGGTCCAAAATGCATTACCATTCGTGAGGCCGCATTGACCAGTCCAATACTTGTACCTGAACTCCACACCCGATCAGCCTGCCGGGTAAGCCGCTCCAGTCTGGACTGCATCTCCGTTAGTTTCTCAGCATCCATACCCACGCCGTTATCACAAATTCGAATGGTTACATCTGTAGGTTCACAGACGACCTTAATACCCAGCTTCCACTCGCCCTGTTTCTTCTCCAGACCATGCAAAAATGCATTCTCCACAATGGGTTGCAAAGACAACTTGGGGATATAACACGCCCGAAGTTCTCCGGTGATTTCCAGTGTATATTCAAGCCTGCCGGCAAAACGCTGCTTCTGAATCAGCATATAATGCTCCAGCTGGTCCAGTTCAGCCTGTAGAGGGACAAGTCCATCCGGCGCTCGCACAATATAACGAAACATCTCGCTCAAGGCTCGAATGACTTTGTAACTGTCTGCCGGTTTTTGCGAGTAGACCATGCCGCCAATCATCTGCAACGTATTTTGCAGGAAATGCGGATGGATCTGGGATTGCAGTGCTTTGAGCTCGGCCGTCTGCTTCTCCAGATTCATCAGGTAGTTGTCGCGAATATGTTCCCGAATACGACTAGCCATGCCGTGCAGATTTTTCTCCAGCAGACCAATCTCATCTACCCGGCCACTTCGCACCACTTCCCTGTCCTTGATCAGTTGAATACCCTTCATAGAATTTGCCAGTCTGACAATGGGCTTTGATGTGCGCCAGGCCACCAGCGCAGCTAGTCCCACAGATATGACAGTGGCCAGGCCACCCACAACCAATCCGTATTTCATCGTTTCCAAGGCACTTTCGTTAACAACATGGGCAGGTACAATCTTGATCACACGCAGTCCTGACGGCTCGATGGAGTGAAAGAATACATATTCTTTGGCTGTACGGATAAACCCCGAACTTTCTTTTGTGCCTGCCAATTTCTCCAGTGCTTCCGCTGAAGGCTGAATCTCTTGGTTTGGCTGATAGACCGGACTGCCCGTGCTGTCAGCAATGTATACCGCATAGTCACCCCGGCTATCCAGCAGCTCCAGGGTCTGGTTGAACTCAGCCCACTTGACCTCCAGACTGATGGCGCCAATCTGTGCCTGATCCTCGAAGCGGTTCATGCTGCGGGTCATGTGAAACTTTTGCGGATCGTCCGGATCATTGATAATCGTAAAATCTTTATGTTGTGCAAAAAGCTCATGATATCCTTCCGGTATTTCCGATACCGCTTTGATGCGAGAATCCATCGAGTTGAAGGTGAACAAGGTGTCCAATTCCTTCAGGTACAGTTCAACGCCAAATACATAATTGCCAGCAGAATAGTATACACTGTTCAGCATATTGAACATGGCCTTCTGTTCATCGAATCGGCTGGCCGCCGGCGCTTCCTCGTTCAACGCCAGATATTGATGCAATTCGTCACTGATCTGAATCGAATAGATAATGTTGTTCATGCGCGCGAACTGTTCACCCAGATAGATGGAGGCCCAGTTCATATTGGCTCGGTTGGTCTCCATAATCTCCTCTTCCATGGAAGAGCGGGTATTCTCAGCAGCCATAGCGGTCATGGCAATGACGGGCAGAACGGCCAGCAGCGTCATGGTAAGAATCAATTTATTGCGAATGCTACGTTTGAAAGGATCTATCAGCTTCCGATAACATTCGGTAAACACAGCGCATCCACTCCTGAGCTAAAATAGACAAACGCCCCAGCATGGAAGCTGAGGGCGCTTTGGTCTTTATATTCGTTTGGAAATGTTAAAATATCACGTTATACAATAGAATGAATGGTTACACGAGATCACTACGTGGTCAGAACAACCCTCTGATCGCTGTTATCACCGGATTTTTTTGATTCCCTTTTCTAAGGGGAAAATCCAGTGATAAAGGCGAGGTGTATGCTTCCGATGCAGCTTTCTTTCAGAAAGCTTTTAGCTCCGCTTCCTCAGGTTATTTCTGCCTCTCCGTTAACGTGCACATGTTAAATTCAACTTATATACCTATATTTATTATTTCCTATTATTGTTCAATAATTAGTATGCCCCATGGCTCCAATTCGATCTTCTCTCCCGCAGCAATCGGGGTTCCTGCCAGAAGTTCAGTCCCTTCTCCATAAGCATTCACGAAGGATGTTGCCTCATCTGCATAATTGAAATAGTAGCGAATCGTGTTCCCCTGATCGTTCACACCTGTCTTCACAATGATAGGAAAAGCCAGCTCCTGATCCGCTCCCCATACGCCCGCTTCCTTCATGACACGTTCCAACAACTTACGGATCACCGCAGAACTGGTATAACAGCCGACATAGGTTGCTTTGCCTTCTCCATAGGCATTCTGGGTAATTGCCGCATATTCACCCCAATGTGGATGATCATACCAAGCGAGTACTTCAGCCGTTGTTGGTGTAATCAGTTCCATCCAGGTGTGAATCTGGTTCTGCTCCTCACCAACCTCGAATGGATCATTGCGCAGCGAAACATGTTTTGGCTCTACAAAAAGGTTATAACTGATCCCGCAGGCCTCACTAATCAGGCCGGGCTGGCGGGTAGAGCGTACCTTGATATGCTCATTTGCAAATCCGCTTTTGAACGAGTAGACGATATGTCCGCCATCCTCTACGAATTGATTTAATTTTTCCAGCAATGCATCCGAAGCAGCATACAGAGCAGGTACAACGAGCACATCATACTCCGTATAACTCTCAACCGATGGGTCGATGAGGTCACAGCCAATGTTCATTTTATACAATTCATCGTACATCCAGCGCACCACGTCATTGTAGTTCTTGTCACTGGTGAAGTTAAACCCAAACCATTTGATTGATGTCAGTGCCTCATTGCTGAACAGCACAGCCACCCGATTCGTTTTCTTCAGATTCACGAGCTTTGGACTCAGCCTTGCAAAATCCCTGCCAATGGTCTTCGCTTCGTTGTACACCGGATTCGGTTCAAAGTCATGACTGAGCAATCCTTTCCAGTACGTCTCAAACGAATTGTGCAACGAATGCCAGTGCCAGTAGGCAACCATATTCGCTCCTGATGCCAGATGACTGAATGCCTGCAAGCGCAGCTGCCCCGGATAGGGAACCCAATGCCAGAAAGCCTGCGCTTCGGTCTCCAGTACCAGATAATTCGATTGTTTGGTCGAACGCGCCACATCCCCGCCGAATGAAATTTCAATGCCCGTCAGATCATCTTGGGAAGGATGGTAGATGTCCACACTGGTGATGTCAAAAGGTTTCGATGCGGCAAAATGGTCCACATCCCCTTGAATGCCGTAGGAATATCCACGCCAATCGAAGTCAAAGTTCTGGGTAACAAACTGTCCTTCCTGTTTGTATTCATTCACGATCCCCACTTGCCAAGCCAAAAAATTGGTTACCAGCAGACGCTGGAACTTGGCAAACTCAGCGCCCAGACTGCCGTTAATCGTTCCTACAACAGACGGAAAGTCCTCCCAGCTATTGATCCGATTGCTCCAGTAATCAAGGCCAAATTCCTTGTTGAGTTCATCCAGAGAACTGAACTTGTTACGCATGTATTTCACGAATTGCAGTTGTACATTATCTCCAGCCGTATTGTAATGCTTCGTCTCGTTATCTGTCTGATAACCGATTACCGCTGGATGTGTGCTTACCCGAGAGATCAGCTTGCGGATGATCCGCTCGGCATAGAATAGATAGGTTGGATGTGTAATGTCCATGATCTGTCTTGCGCCATATTTGCCAGGTCCCTGTGAGGTTGTAGCCAGAACGTCCGGATGTTCCTTGACCATCCACGTTGGAACAGCATACGTTGGTGTGCCAACGATAACCTGAATCCCTGCCTCATGCATGGCATCCAACACGCGGTCTACGGAAGAGAAGTCAAATACACCATTCTGCGGTTCATGGGTACTCCAGGTTGATTCTGCAATGCGGACCACGTTGATCCCTGCATCCTTCATCATCTGAATGTCCTTGTCCAATCTTTCGTAGGGCATATATTCATCATAATAAGCTACGCCATATAATAATTTGTCCATGATTTAATCTCCTTTTTAGGTGGAAAATATAATGATCTTGACGTGTGCAAGAGTTGACATATTCCAATCCATAATGGTAGCGTTTACATTAATGTCGGTTAAAGAACTTGGATTGTTCAGCAACCACTTCAAACGCTGATGTGTTAAGTGGATTAACCATGCTCACGTTAAACTGATTATAATGAAGTATACTACGGGTGCCGATTGTATAAGGCAAGTTGTTTTTACCCTTTTCCGAGGTGAATGTTATGGATATCCGATCACAGCTCCGAGAAATGCCACATCATACGCTGGCCCACTGGCTGCCTATTATCGACTGTAACATCAAATTCTATGGTGCGCACAGCCAACAAGTACCCTATGGATGGGCGATGCCGGAAGAATCACATCCGGGCTTTGAGATTATGTTGATCATCGAAGGTACGCAGGAGAGTGTGATTCATGGTTATACCTATACCGTGGAGGAAGGTTCCATTCTTCTCATTCCTCCCGGGTTCAAACATACAAATCAATGTGTATCCACGGAAGGCATGACTTATTTTAGCGCTCACTTTAATGTGGATGATCCGGTCTTCACCCTGAAGCTGATGTCACAGCACAGCCGAATCTACGCAGCAGGTACGGCTGATAATGGGAAAATACGCGTTGTGCTGGAGAGTTGGATGGGGATGATTAACGTATCTGAAGCCTACACGTCCACTGACAAAATGATCATGCAGGCACGCATGTTTGAACTGTTCGCCCTGTTGTCCCAAGCCGCTGACAATGAACCGGAGTCCACCCCTTCCGTTGCTGCTTCACATGCACCAGCTCCAACAGCCATGCATTATGCGGGAGCTATAGCAGAGGCAATCAAGCAGGCATTCCATGCCCAGCTTCGAACCAAGGAAAGCAGCGTATCCACGGTCAAAGTAGAGCAGATTATATCCTCGTTTGGCATCAGCCCGGGATATGGTCTACAGGTCTTTCGCAAGGTGTACGGACGATCGCCCAGGGCTTACCTGTCCAGCTTGAAGTTGCAGGAGGCCAAAGTGCTGATCGAACAACCAGAGCTGTCGCTCGGGGAAATTGCGTGGAAGCTAGGTTACACCCATCTGTCCCATTTCAGCAGACAATTCAAACGTTGGACAGGCCAAAGCCCGCTTCAATATCGCAATCATCATGCAGATGCATCAGGTAATCCTGTATCCTACAGATCGGAATCGAGTCCAGAATCTTGATTACGGATACGTTCGTACTCTTCCGGCGTGTTCATATTACTCATTTGCATCGCTACTTGATGAACGCCCGCTCTTTCAAGCTCTTCCGCTTCGACATAACAGCAACCGATCTCTTCAAGCCATCGCATGACTCGAAGATGATCCTGTATCAGACGCTGCTCCAGATCAGGGAGCACTCGTATGTGGTAAGCCCCTGCAAGAGGGTGGACATGTCCATCCACGCGTGGAACGATAGCAGAATAAGAGTCATGCGACTCGGCCAGCTTTTTTATCCCATCAAAAAAAGACGTTTGCAGGAGCGGCATATCGCAGGCGCAGACTAGATTCCATTCCGTACCGGAAGCCTCCAGTGCCGCGTGAAGACCGGCGAGTGGCCCCTTCCCCGGATAGTGATCCTGAACGCATTCGTAGCCCATTGTACTGTAGGTTGTCACATTGGGTCCGGCAGCCACGATGATACGGGATACAGCGGGTCTCATGGCATTTGTGACATGTTGCAGTATAACGGAACCGTTCAGTTCCAGCATGGCCTTGTTGGTCCCCATGCGACTGGATAAACCTCCTGCCAATATGATGCCTGTCCATTCACGCGTGTTCATGTTGTTATCCTCCCTCCTGGTAACGATATGTGTTTGACTACATCAATTTCAAAACGTTCGCTATGCATTGAATCCCCTTTCAACAAATGATACATTGAACAATATGCATTTGAAAGGAATGGCTTAATTGGACAGACCTGCACCTTCAAGAGGCAATCCCTCATTGGTTTCTCTGAAACTATATAACTTTTTCATATATGGAGCCATCTCGATCTTTGCCGGATTCCTGCAGTTGTATCTGCAAGAGATTGGTATGACCAAACTGGAGATTGGCAGTCTCATGGCGATTGGACCCTTTGTATCCTTGTTTGCCAACCCGTTCTGGGGTTTCTGGAGCGATAAATCTCGCAACATTCGTATCATTCTAATGATTATGATGGGAGGCACATTTGTGCTCGCCCAGGGTGTATTCTATGCGCCCACTTATACATGGATCTATGTAGCCATGATTTTCTTTTATTTTTTTCAAAGTCCATTATTTGCTCAAACTAATAGCCTGATTCTCGGATATATCGATGGGACAAACCAAAAATTTGGATCATTCCGGCTCTGGGGTTCACTCGGTTGGGCACTGACTGCCGTCGCAGCCGGACCGCTCATTGACCGTTTTGGCATCGGCAGTGTATCCATTATATTTGCGTGCATGATTGCCACCGCCTTTGTATTATCCGTATTTCTGCCTAGACAGCCAATCGCTTCGGATACACCCGTGGTTACTTTTCGGCGGTTTGGCAAAGTCATGTTCAATCCGTATTTTATGGCATTTATCGGCCTGGGTGTACTCGTATCGGTGCCTAATGCCATGAATAGTACGTTTATGTCGCTATACATAGTAGAGATGGGTGGCGATAAACAGATGGTCGGCTGGGCCATCTTCACCTCATCCATTCTCGAAGTCGGCGTATTCCTGCTGCTTGACCGCTTGCTCAAACGCAAAATGAGCATGCTCTTGGCATCTCTCATTCTGATCAGTGTGCTGTTTGCACTTCGCTGGCAGCTCATGGCACTGGCTAACAACCCACTGGAGATTGTATTCATTCAGTTGATGCACTCCATTACGTTTGGTGGATACTTCTATGTAGGCACACAGCTGACCATGCTGTTTATCCCAAGACCTTATCGTTCCTCCGGACAAGCGGTGTATACGATGGCCTGGGGCGGTCTCTCCGGCGTCATTGCCGGTCTGTTCGGCGGCTGGTTGTTCCAAAGCTTCGGTGCAGAAATCATGTATAGCATTGGCGTATTCTTCTCGCTCATCGGCGCTGTCGGATTTAGCATCATGTGGTTATCGAATCGACGTAACGGCTATCAGCCAGTTGTATTAACGGAGATGGGTAATATGGATGAGGACCGATAATCTTTTGTTAGAAAAAGTTGAAGGATTTCCACTGGAGCACTACGAGGACAGAAGAATCTTTCGATCGCTGTTATCCACGGATTTTTTTGATTCCCTTTTCAAAGGGTAAAATCCGGGGATAAAGGCGACCGCTCCGCTTCTCCAGCTTTCTTCTGTCCTCTCCGTTATGGTGTAAATAAAACGTTCAAACATTCAGACAAAAGATTAATCATAGGTGCAGTAAAGAGGAAGGCGTCTAAGGTTTGTTGCTCCTAACGAACCTTAGACGCCTTATTTGCAGCAATTTCACGAAATTCTAAAGCTAAGGAATCTCAGCCACGTTATTTCGCGTAAAAGACGCTGAAAACCCCAAAAAGACAGGCCGAACGAGGAAATAAGGTGTCTACGATTCATTACGTTGCTGGAATGTCCAAATACACTTAAATAACGTGTCTTCGGTTCGTTAGATTCTTGCCTCATACGCACATCTATGGCCTTAGCTCATTATCATGTTCATGTTCATGTTCATGTTCATGTTCATGTTCATGTTCATGTTCATGAGAAATTGTATTACTACGTCTAAAACTGGACCTGGCTAGACCCAGAAAAACAAAAAGGGCATCCTTCGCCATGATCATGACGAAAGATGCCCTCCCTTTAACTTATAACTTGGCTGCTTACCAGCACTCTGATGAACAAGCCATAAATTTCATCCAGCGGCCTTATGCCTTCGGCAGTTGGAACGAGCTTTTCAGGGATACGACCCGGTTAAATACCGGACGTCCTGGCTCGGAATGTTTCGGATCTACACTAAAGTAACCGTGACGGAAGAATTGGAATTTATCCTGAGCATTCGCTTCTTTCATCTCTTGTTCCACATACCCATTAACAATCTCAAGGGAGTTCGGGTTCAATTGATCCAGGAACGTTTTCTCCGGTTGCTCTTCCACAACCTCAGTTTCAGCCCCAGCTACTGCTACTTCGACCTCTGCTTCTGGTGCTTCATCCAGGATCAACGGCTCATACAGACGGAATTCAGCAGGTACCGCTTGAGTCGCTTCTACCCAGTGGATTGTTCCTTTGACTTTACGGCCAGTGAAGCCACTGCCGCTCTTCGTCTCTACATCATAGGTACAATGAATCTCGGTCACATTGCCTGCTGCATCTTTGATCACATCGTTACATTTAATGAAGTATGCATGTTTCAGACGAACTTCGTTGCCAGGGAACAAACGGAAATATTTGTTCGGCGGATTTTCCATGAAATCGTCTTGTTCGATATAAATCTCACGGGAGAACGGAATTTGGCGATTACCCATCTCTGGGTTCTCCACATTGTTCTCTGCTTCAAGCCATTCCACTTGTCCTTCAGGATAGTTGGTGATGACCACTTTGAGTGGGTGCAGAACAGCCATCGTGCGTGGAGCTTTCAGTTTCAAGTCTTCACGTACAAAGTGCTCCAGCGTTTGCAGATCGATAACTCCATAGTTTTTGGAAATGCCTGTCTCATATACAAAATCACGAATAGCTTCCGGTGTATAACCCCGGCGGCGCAGACCCGAAATCGTTGGCATGCGCGGATCATCCCATCCATCCACATGACCTTCGTCCACAAGCAGTTTCAGCTTCCGCTTACTTGTCACCATCTGGGACAGGTTCAGACGACCAAATTCATATTGATGCGGTTGGTTCTCCATCTCACACTCGGCAATAACCCAATCGTAGAATGGACGTTGATCCTCAAACTCCAGGGAACAGAGAGAGTGCGTCACACCTTCAATCGCATCTTCAAGCGGGTGAGCAAAGGCGTACATTGGATAGATACACCATTTGTCGCCCGTGTTATGATGATGTGCATGAGAAATCCGGTAAATAACCGGATCGCGCAGATTGATATTCGGTGCAGACATATCAATCTTGGCACGCAGCACTTTCTCTCCGTTCTTGAATTCACCTGCACGCATACGTGTGAACAGGTCGAGATTCTCTTCCACCGAACGATCACGGTACGGGCTGTTCTTACCCGGCTCCGTCAGCGTTCCGCGCATTTCACGGATTTCGTCGGCGCTTTGGTCGTCGATGTAGGCTTTACCTTTTTTAATCAACAAGACAGCACGGTTGTACATCTCGTCAAAATAATCCGAGGCAAAACGTTTCTCATTCCACTCGTATCCGAGCCATTTCACGTCTTCCTGAATCGATTGAACGTACTCTACATCTTCCTTGACCGGGTTTGTGTCATCAAAGCGCAGATTCGTTTTGCCGCCAAATTCGCCGCCCAGTGTAAAGTTAATCCAGATCGCCTTGGCATGGCCGATATGCAGATAACCGTTCGGTTCCGGAGGAAAACGGGTAATAACTTCCTGGACTTTCCCAGACCGGAGATCTTCGGTAATAATATTTTTGATAAAGTTAGGTGGGGTTGTACGATTGTCCACAGGTATCAAACCTTTCATGAATGGATTGGAGCCTTAGGGAATTGCAGCAATTCCGGCTATAATTCCTTAATAACGAAGTCATTTCCTGAAAAAATCTATTTTCTTGGAAAGTTTCGTACGCGTTTCATTTAAATATACCTTTAACGGGGGAGGAGTTCAATAAAGAACGGCACCAAAGTCAGGATAAGCCGTGCATAAATAGGCCCTAAACCATTTTGACGGGTTCGCTCGAATCATGTAGCATGATAGTAAAAACAAATTAAAGGGAGGGTTTCCCATTCCATCGAACTCGCTTAAACTGACCAAAGAACAGCAGGATGAAGCCATTCGCACCATCCAGTCGTATTTCGAAGAGGAACGTGGCGAAGAACTCGGCGATCTGGCCGCTTGGGGTGTCCTCGACCTGTTCATGACACAGCTCGCTCCCTACATATATAATCAGGCACTCCGTGACGCACGCACAACGGTCAATCAACGCATGGCCTCAATGGAAGAAGACCTGTTTGCACTGGAGCAAAAGTTGCCCAAGACCTCCCGTTAATCCACTACAAACCAAACCTATACTATACAAAGAAAGAAGGTTGCATTCATGTTTACCTATTCATTGGATGAATATACCGAACTCCGGCCACTGGCCATGGAACATACCAAACCGCTGTTTGAACTGACGGATCGCTCGCGGGATCAATTGAGACATTGGTTGCCGTGGGTGGATCATGTGACAGAAGTGGAACACACCTCGAACTTCATTACCAACGCGTTAAAACAAGGTGCCGAGAATGGCGGATTCACCGCCGGAGTATGGTCAAAAGGGGATCTAGCTGGCGTCATTGGATTCCACGAGATTAACTGGACCAACCGCTCGGTAAGCATCGGATATTGGCTTGGCAAAGGTTTTGAGGGTCAGGGCTTGATGACAAGCGCTTGTCGCGTTCTGGTTGATTATGCTCTGGTGACCCTGGACCTGAATCGCGTCGAGATTCGCTCGGCAACGAATAACAAACGGAGTCGTGCTATCCCTGAAAGACTCGGATTTGTTCTCGAGGGTGTCATTCGTCAGGCAGAGAAACTGCCTAAAGGTTACGTGAACCATGCGGTGTACGGCATGCTTCAGCATGAATGGGAACTCTTGCGCTAATTCGCCTACATAATAAATCGGAGTGATCTCTCCCAACATAATGAATCAAAACGAATACCCTCGATCTCCACGTAATGTGGTGACAGAGGGTATTTTATTGTATTCAATGACTTTTATAGTGCTCGGACCATACCACCATCCACGATCAATGAGGTTCCGGTAATGTACGTATTGGCTCCGGATAACAGGAATACAACCGCTTTGGCAAACTCCTCTGGTTGACCATAACGGCCCAGTGGAATCTCTTTACGGAATTGGTCAGATACCTCTTCCTCACTGATTCCATTCTGCTCAGCCCGTGCTGCATCCAGCTCACGTATACGGTCTGTTGCAATACGTCCTGGCGCCACCGTGTTGATCAAAATTCCGTATGGGGCCAGCTCTTGAGACAAGGTCTTCGCCAATCCAAACACGCCGGTACGGAACGTGTTGGACAGCACCAAACCCGGAATGGGTTGTTTCACTGAAGTTGAAGCGATATTGACAATGTGTCCTCCACTTTCTTTCATATAAGGAAGAGCACCGCGAATCAGCCTTACATAACTGAGTACATTTAATTCAAATGCACGTTCCCAATCCTCATCCGTCAGTGACTCAAATGAACCCGATGGCGGGCCACCCGAATTGTTCACCAGAATATCAATCTGTCCAAACATTTCTGCTGTCTTGTGAATCAGAGCCTCAATATCTTCCTTGCGTGTCACATCGGTTGCACAATATTCCACATGTCCGCCACCACCAAGCGCCAGAAGCTCCTGCTTCACTGCTGCGAGCTTTTCTTCGCTCCGGCTGGCAAGCATGACGTCAGCACCTTCTGCTGCCAATTGAGCGGCTACCGCTTTGCCCAGTCCTCGACTGGAAGCCAGCACCAATGCTTTTTTACCTTGAAGTCCCATATCCATCGTTGTTCCTCCTCCTCAGCTATGTTTCTATTTGGTCTGGATAAAATAACCCATAAGAATATCGTCCACATATTTGCCTCCGATATAAAACTCGGAAACCAACCTGCCTTCCGTCACAAATCCACACTGTGTATAAAACGTGATGGCTCCCGGATTGCTGGAAAGTACGCGCAGCCTGAGCTTGCGAACGCCTTGTTGGGCCGCATGCTGCTTAATGGCATCCATCAAAGCTGTGGCAACGCCACAACGCCGATCATGAGGATGAACCGCAATATGAATCTCGTAGACATGACGGTTGACGGGCATACCTGTGGCTGGATTAAAGCCCACATAACCACATACCCGCTCTCCCTGCACCGCAATCAATTGACTGCCTGGCGGGCAATGCTGCAGATATTGTTGTCTGGAACGCCATTGCATCGGTGCAGGAGAGGTGTATTTGTCCCATACCAGGGCATCCAACTCCATTAGCTGGGCTGCATCTTTAATCTCGGATGGACGAATCGTAAATGTATGGCTGGTAAGCATAATGATTCAACCTTTCGTGCTATAGTCGACAACGCTGTGCGTTACAACGTCGGGAAAGTTAAGAGAGTTAAGAACGTTGAGAAACTTAGGAATAGGAAGACATTGTTCGTTTACTCCACTATTTAAGTTTTTTGTTCTATATATTGTAGCATAGCCTCAGCTTTGACTAAAATTCCACTCGGTATTGAACCTTTTCGCAAAATGATAAACACTTAACCTTGCCGTAACGTCATGGTTTATACTGATTCGATAAGGAGGGGGATGCATGATGAACATCAAAGAGGCAGCAAGCAGGCTTGGTATATCGGCGAGAGCCATTCGTTTTTATGAGGAAAAAGGATTAATTCTCCCCGCCAAACAGTCCAGTAACGGGTATCGTACCTATACGGAGAATGATATCTGGCGGCTTCAGACCATTGCTGCGCTGCGTGAGATTGGCATGTCGCTACAGGATATTACACATGCGCTCGGAGAGATTGATCAAGGGAATCAGCAGCGGCTGGAAGAATATCTGGAGCTGCAACAGGCCGTCATGTATGCCCAGTGGATTGAGCTCAAACGTATGATGGATACAACCCAGCGCATGATTGACCTGAATCGTCAGGACGGCCCGTTGGATGTCAGCCATCTGCACGATCTCGCAGACAGTGCCCGTCGCCTGCGTGAAGCCCGGCAGAACTGGCATGATCGGTGGAATTATGACATGCAGGCAGACATCCATGATCAGCGAGTGCAGGCAGAAGGCAGAGTCAGTACTGAACACCCCAATTCAGAGGACAGGCATCATTCGGCCAACCCCTCGCCTATAAGCGATGAGAATGAAGTTTCACATCCAAACCATAATGCAGGTCATTCCACGCCGGGCGATTCCAATGATACGGTACAGTCTTCCTTTTATCTGTATCACAACTATGACGAAGCGCTCGAACAGACAGCTCAATGGATCTCTCCCGCCCTTGGTGAGAAAGGACTTGATATTGGTACAGGCACAGGTAATCTGGCTGGGAAACTGCTACAGCACGGCGCAGACATGACTGCAATCGACCAATCCCGGGAGATGCTGCGCAGATGTCGTACCAAATATCCTGAGATGCATGTGAAACTTGGTAATTTTATGGCGTTGCCTTTTACCGATCATTCCTTCGACTTTGTTGTATCCAGCTTTGCTTTCCATCATCTAAGTCCAGATCAGCAACTATTGGCTTTACAGGAGATGCAGCGGGTATTAACCTCGCGTGGACGTATCGGTCTAACGGATCTGATGTTTGTTGATGCGACTCACCGTGATTCCTATATTCGGCAGGCAGAAACCACAGGACACGAGGAACAGCTGCTAGCCTTACGCCAGCGTCACTTCCCTCTGCTGGATGAGCTATGCGGCTGGCTGGAGCAACAGGGCTACGTAACAAAACATGTGCGACATAATGAGCTGTTGTACACGTTGCTGGCGGTCCCGCTGCGCTAGTGGATTATGAGCATATGCCAAAAAGGCCATCCCGCCTTGATTAAAGGAGGATGACCTTGGTGTACATCATGCTATGAAATTACATATAGATATCAACAACCGTACGCTCAGTTTCACTGCGTGCTTGTCTGAACTCATCCAGTGAGATGCTTACTCCGCCTTGACGGTAACGGTTCGCTGTACGCTCGGTACGAATGTCCTTGCCATTCACCGCTACTCGGCTCACAGCACCTTCATTCAAGTGATAGATGAACGTCACCGGCTCACCCGCATACTCGAATTCGAATTGCATACCGTTCAGCTCAGCTGGCAATACCGGGTCAATGACCAGATCGCCGCCCTCTTGACGAATGCCAAGTGCATTGGAGATCAGCTGGTTCATGTAGATTCCAGGGCCGCTGGAGTAGATTCTCCATCCGCCTTTCACTTGTACAGTCCCTTTACGAAGTTGGTCAAAATGCTCCTGCGCCTCGTAACGTGTATTAAACTTGCCGTCTGAACTGCTGAAGTACGAGTTCGCTTGACGAATCTCCGCGTTAGGTACAACCTCGCCGATACCAACCGGGTTGATCATCGCGAGACCATTCCACACCTGATCTGTCTTACCGAGCTTCGCCATCGCTTCTACGTAACGGATATGGGCATGTACATATTGCAAACCAATCTCACGACCGAAGTTGGATGCTTGCTCTGCACGTTTGAAGTGTGTGCTTACACCACCAGCATATTGAGCTGGACGATTCATCAGACGCACGCCATCCGGGCATAGGAACTGTTCACGGATCAATGCGTAATGCGATTCTGCTTGCTCCGCATTCAGCAATTCACCGATCATGCTGCGCGTCATTGGCAACAGGCGATATTGAATGCCTGTCTCTGTGTCTGTTGGATGAAGCATCAGCTTCGCTTGGTCGGCTTCTTCCATGTATACAAAGCCTGGAATCACATCTGTGCCCAGCATGTAACGGTTAAAGTCCTCACGAATGCCTTGAGCCAACACGTCAAGCTCCTGTGCAAAGTCTGCATCCTTGAATTTCAGCGCTTGCGAGAGCACATTCACGGACTGATACGTCAATGCCACCGTCCAACTGCTCACCATGTATTGCTTCAGCTGTGCATTGGCTGGTTGGAGCGTATCATCCCAGTCGCCATCTCCATAGGAAGACAGGAACGTATCGTGCAGGAAGTGCGAACGGATATATTCGATCTCTTTTTTCGCGTGATCCAGTACCGTTGCCGTCTCTTCCGTGAACCCGAAGCTATGCTTGACGGTATAAGGTACTTTCTCATCCAGTATCGCATAGTCGCGAGTCGCTGTCAGGTAGTCCGCCAATACTTTCAAAGGCCAAACGATGATATCGCCATGACTTTCTTCCTGTTGAATCGCAAAGTATTTATCAAACATGAACCATTGCGGCCAGTTGCCATCATCTTCATATTGGTGGGTATAAACCATTTTGATGATATCGCGAACTTGCTCATATTTTTGCGTTGCCATAAAGTACTCCACTGGACCTTGGCACACATCTCGTGTACCCCAAGCCGCGCCACCGTACTGCTCCAAACCGTGAGGCACAGAATAGTGAACCAGCATATTGTGGGTGTACCACCAAGCCAGCGCATTTACTTTGAACAGATCCTCTGCACTCTGACCTTCTCCACGGGACAAACGGAACCCGTTCATCACACTTGCGAAGAACTCGCGGTATGCCTGCACTTCCTCTTCAAACGTCAGGCTTGAACCTGCTACCACTCCGCTGTCCGCTTGGCCTTCCAATACCCCTTGTACCTTCAGCGTCCATTCAGCACTTGCTTCCAGACTAAGCGTAACCAGTGATGCGGAACCACTGCGGATACCACTTGCCAGCAACGTTTCGTCCCCTACATTCACAGCTGCGCCATCCACCGACATGCGGTATTGCAGATCTGGGTACGTTCCTGCACTAATCGCTTGTGGATCAGCCTTGAAGATCAAAGTATCGCCATCCTGCGTCATATGCAGCGGATACTCGTATTCATTCACATTCATCGTAATCTGGTTTGTTACCAGGTAACGGTATGCTGTGCCACTTGTGGAGCGTACGTTCATGCTCACTTCGGTGGTGTGTGCCCCTGTATAGTTCGTCACGATGATCGTATCGGATGCCGTTTTGTAGATCCAACGTACATAGTTGAAGCCAATCTCGAACAGGGAAGGCATCGTCAGCAGACGATATTGTCCGTCCATTTCCACATAGATGCGTTGTCCCGCCGTTTTCGGCACGTTTAATGCATTGCGAGCATTACTGATCATTTTATTAAAATTGGTGTTACCAATAACGAGTTGTGAGTTGAAAATACCGTACATATACGATGTTGTCGTAATAACCTGTGCTCCAAGTTGCACGTTGCCACCACTCATCAGAATGTGACCATGCGGACGCTCCACAAGCAATTCTTTTGCTTTCAGAACGATATGCTCATAGCTGCCTGTGAAGAAGGACAACAGTTCCTCACCACTGTGCTCTTCCTGATGACGATCAGGGAACAGATCATGAATCTCATCTTGCGTCAGATCAAGTGTAACCAGTGGTTCACCCAGGAAGGAGGACAGTTTCACCTGTTCCAACGTATCACCATTTTCCACAGTCAGAGCCTGTACTTCATTCCATGCTGCGGTAACTTCATCTCCGAACTCCAGTGCAGAGATTCCTTCGGCATGATTAGGCTTCGCCAGTCCATAGAAGACCACCTGAGCTTCTCCGTTCAGATTCAGCAGTTCAGATTGCAATGCCGTATAGGCAAATTCATACTGATATGTCTCATTTGCCAGCGTTGGGTGAGTCAAGCTCTCTGGTTGATTCGTTTCCTTGTACGACAGACCGAAGAATTGGAATCCATCTGTGGAGTAACCAACTACTTTCGTCAGGGAACCTTGTTGCATATATGGAAATGCACCGCCCTGAGGCTGGTTTTGACGGGAACAAACGACATAGCCTTTCGCCTCATCTTCAAACACCGTATGGTCAATGTATTGTGACAGATAAGCCTCATTACTACGTACCGCACCTGGATCTGCAAGCCCAACATCCTGTCCGTATACCACATCTACGTTATGTTGTTGTCCTGTGAGCTTCACATCCCAGAACCATACACCTTGAGGTGTAGCTGTAAATACGACCTGATAGCCAATGCCTTTTTCGCTACCTTCCAGCTGGACTGTGCCCTCCCAGATCAACTGGTTGCTGAATTGTGCCTTGCTTGTAATCACCTTGCTGTTCGAACGTACACCGAGCAACGGGAACGAGCTGATATTCTCTCCCTCATGTACACGCAGGTACAGGTTGTTCAAAGATCCATCAATCTGGTTGCTGAGCAACTGGTTTAACATCGTTGTGCCGGATGTAGCTTGGTATAGGTCGCCACTATTCAAAAAGGTAAAGGATAACTCCCCGGCACTTAACCGGATCGGTTCATTAATCATCGTTGTCATAAGGTTCACTCCTTGAATTAGTTAAAATCGAAACGTTTCGATAAATCTGAAAAAGAATAGGGGCCTCTTCAAACCGGCTTTTTACAGCCCGTCCGGACGATAACCCCATCATTAAACTTTTACTTCAGCATGCAGACAGTTCTTTATTGTTCAGACTTGGTCTAAATCGAACGTACAGAGCTGCGCTCGATCATATTAATCGTTAACGTATATGAAGGGTCAACCGCTTCGCCATTGAGCATCTGGAATAACAGATGTCCGGCGAGCGACCCGGCTTCATGCTTCGGCTGGCGTATCGTTGTCAGCGGTGGATGCACATATTCGGACAACTGAATATCATCAAAACCGATCACGGAAATGTCATCCGGCACCGATACACCACGCTCTTCCAATGCCTTCAGGCCACCAATCGCCATCTCATCGTTACCGTAAAATACCGCTGAGGGAAGATCGCCCTGCATGATCATCATTTTGGTTGCACTGTATCCGCCCTCACGCACAAAATTGCCGTTCAGACGCCATTTGGACTTTTCTTCAAGTCCCGCTTCCCGCATCGCTCGCAGATACCCTTGGTAACGGAGCGCGTTGTCATACGAGTTGGATGGACCGCTGATATAAGCAATCTTCTGATGTCCTGCCTGGATCAGGTGGCGGGTTGCAAGGTAACCACCCTGCTCTCCATCCACCAACACGTTGACCAGATGGTCACTCGACAGCTGACGATCCATCACAATGATCGGAAAACGATGACCGGCAGATTCTACCAGAATATCATCATGGATGTTATGCGCCAGGATGATGGCTCCATCTACTCTTTTTTCACGCAAAAATCGCACTGCCGTTGAATCCCGTCCACCCATGGAGCTGCAAGCAATAAGGTCATACCCGTTCGCAAGGGCTACATCCTGTACACTACGGATCAACTCCGAGTAATACGGGCCCGACAGATCGGTCAGGATCAAAGCGATCGTGTTTGTCCGGCTCCGTTTCAGGTCCATGGCAAAGCCGTTCTTGCGGTAATTCAGTTCTCGTGCTGCCTCAAGCACTTTAGCCTTGGTCTTGGCACTAACCTTGCTATCCCCGCTCAGCGCATAGGAAGCAGTCGAGAGTGCTACACCTGCCAGCTTTGCCACATCCTTAATCGTTGCCATTCCACGTTCGCTCCTTCTAAACTATATATAAATTGAACTACAGAATATTTACACTGACCACTCCGATGACAGAACAACCTTCCGATCGCTGTTATCCCCAGATTTTTTGTTTCCCTTTTATAAGGGTGAAAATCCGGGGATAAAGGCGAACGCCTTGCTTCTTCAGGTTCTTTCTGCCCTCTCCGTTTTGTGTAAATGTTAGTTCAATTTATATAGAACAAATTCTAAGGTTATCTACATTTTATACGGTACATGGTTAGAACAACCACTAAATCCTTCATTATCGTTTATTAATCTTTATACATATCATAGCGATGGATGTCAATCGAAACGTTTCGAGGTGTTCTCAAAAAAAATCCTCGTTCCAATCCATACCATTAGTGATGGTCATGACACGTCTTTCAATCTGGCGCTCTATAAACAGTTCGTGCCTAATACAATGAAACTGGCAGTAAACGCCAGATTGAAACGTTTCGACATTTTCATTATAGTCGGTGTTGATAGCGATTTCAACCACTTTATCTATTTTTCACAGAAAAAGTTGAATTGTCCAATCTGTCCATCCACGTCACTCCGTTTATAGTATATACTGCATAATAGTCGAGATCCGAGAATTACGCCAGTACACCAGGGGCATGAGACGAAAAATGCGCCTGCTGACTTATGTAAGGAGACAGTTATCAAATGAATATTTCCAAGCCTATTTACCATAAAAAATCGCTGTCCCGCTCCGTTTCCTTGCAGAAGATTCAGTCCATCCCCGCTGCCCTGTTCAAGCTGCGCCATCTGGTGCAACTTCATGACCGTGAGGCGTTCTCCCGTACAGATGAGATGTGGAGCACACTTCATGTGCTATACGTCATTACTGCTGGCCAGGCCAGGCTGATCAGTACAGAGGGTAAACTGACATTAAATGCAGGCTGTGCAGTCGTTCGGCAAGCTGGAAGCCTGCTTCAGCACGAGAACAAGCGCGGCTCCCTGTCGCCAGTACAGGGCATTGCTATTGCTTTTGATTCCACTGAAAATGAACAGCTGTTCTGGCCGTTCGGGATACCAGTTCCCATTGGAAGTCGCACTCTCACCGACAGGGCAGTAGAGCTGGTTCAAGCCAGTACGGCAGGCCGTGATTCCAGCCCCTTCAGGCCACATATGCTTTTCTATGAGTTACTGGATATTTTGCGGGATCATGCGGCTCATTCTGCTCATGAAGATCACTCCTGGCTCGATGCCGTGCTCAGACATATCCATCAGATGTATACCCATCCGTTAACCCGCGAACAATTGGCACGGGATGCAAATGTGAGTCCTGAGCATTTCTCACGGGAGTTCAAGAAACATACAGGTCTTACGTTTGTTGAATATGTAACTCGTCTCAGAATCAGGATGGCTCAGGAACATCTGTTGTTCGCGAACCCTACGCTACAGGAGATTGCACAACTGACAGGCTACAGGGACACCTTTTATCTGAGCCGCAAATTCAAACAGATGGTTGGATCAGCACCAACACACTACCGGAAAATGCCCAAAAAGATTGTTTCTTTGACTTACAACTATACGGCTTCACTTCTGGCATTGGGTCACACTCCCCACATGGGTGCCGTCGCCAGCTGGATGGAAGAAAAACGTGGTGAACATGTTCATGATGGTCATGAGCAATTTGAGCAGCATTCCGAATATGAGCTTGTTAAACATACGGATCTGATTGCAAACGCTCAGCCCGATGTCATTATCGGGTATGCACCACATCCCGCTTCTGATGAACTACGTCTGATCGCACCAACCATTCTGATGCCCTTTGAGGAAATTGATTGGCAGGAGCAGCTTCTTCTTTTGGGCCGAATTACCGGGCTTGAGTCCAATGCACAGGCGTTGTTAGATCAATATCATCAACTGGAGCAAGAAGCCAATCATACGTTAGACCAACAGATGGAAGGAACACGAGGGTCCGCCGTTTGCATGTTTATGATTGGAGAGGACGGCGCTTATATCTATGGTCATGGCTGGGGCAGAGCTTCTCATGTGCTGTATCAATCGCTGAGCTTCACTCCGCCGTCACGTATGGAGCAGGATGGGCAGTTACTTACGGGGTACGTTCATGTTCCGTTGTCCGAGATTCACTTGTATGCCGCAGATCACATGTTTGTCGCCTTCCCTGAGGAACCTGCCGAACGAGAAATGCTGGATAACCTGCTGAATCAGGAATCCTGGGGCACCCTATCCGCCGTTCGTGAAGGACGTGTATACGAGATTGATGCCGACATGTTCTATGGATTTGATCCCTTGTCCGTTATGGAGCAGTTGCAGCATATCATGCGTCACCTCACATCATAATTGTCCATGCAGTAGTGATCATAGTTGTCCATGTACAAATATCACATCTTCCTCTATGTTATTAATGAGAATAATAATCATTATTGATTATACACAGGGGGAACAAAAATATGTTTGCTGCAAAAAAACGCTTTTCCGGCTTGCTGCTTATGCTCGCCATCATTATGATTCTGGCTGCATGTAGCAGCGGAACAGGCTCGACTGCCACTGAACAGACTTCGGCAGCGGGAACCGAAACAACAACAGCCTCTTCCGAGACGAACACAGACACGTCGTCCGGTTCAGACAATTCAAATGCTACACGGATCTACAAGTCATTAAGCGGAGATGTTGAAATTCCGGCTGAACCGAAACGAATCGTTACCGATATGTACGTAAGTGATCTGCTCGCACTGGGTGTGAAACCCGTTGGTGCTGTTCAATATTATTTGGAAAACCCGTTCTATGCAGATCAGGTAGCGGGCATAGAGAGTATTGGTGATCGGGCGGCGGTATCCATGGAGAAGGTTGTTGCCTTGAACCCGGATCTGATCATTACCTACTCTGATCAGGCCAGCGAAATTGAGAGTTATCAAAAAATCGCACCGACCGTGGTCATTCCGTATGGTACTTTCACCAATGTACACGACGAAATCCGGGGATTCGGAGAGCTGATGAACAAATCCGAAGCAGCCGAAGCTTGGCTGAAAACGTACGATGAACGGATTGAAGCCGCTCGCGCTAAGGTGAAAACAGTCATTAAACCGGAGGAAACCTTCTCCATCCTTGAAGTATCCGACAAAAGTTATTATGGATATGGAGACAATTTTGGTCGAGGAGGACAAGCGGTCTACAGTGCTTTGCAACTTGCCCCACTCGAAATCACCAAAAAAGAACTGATGGGTGATACCCAATGGAAAGAAATTTCGCGTGAAGTTGTTGGTGATTATGCAGGGGATCATATCTTCTTAACCGTTGGAGAGAACAATAAAAATTACCAAGGCGATTCCATCTGGCAATCCCTGCCGGCTGTGAAAAACAATCAGGTGTATGAGTTGCTGGAAGACCGTTACTGGTACTTCGACCCGATTGCGATTCAAGGTCAGGCTGAGGAATTCGCCGATATGATCGTAGAACGTGCCGAGCAAAACCGTAAATAACATAAGCATGAATACAGGTGTCCGGACAGGCTAATTAGCCTGCTCGGGCATTTATGTCATATTGAGGAGGACTTACATATGCTTCGCCGTTTTATGTCTTATTATCGTCCTTACAAAAGGCTCTTTATATTGGACTTCTCCTGTGCCATCGCTGCCGCTCTGCTGGAGTTGGCCTTTCCACTCGCCGTTAACCGGGTGGTCGATCAACTGCTTCCGGCTGGCAATTGGTCCATGATCTTAGCGGCGTGTGTCGGGTTGCTCGGCATCTACCTGCTCAGTTCCTTTTTCCATTATGCAGTGACCTATTGGGGCCACAAGCTCGGTATTAACATCGAATCCGATATGCGGCGTGAACTGTTCCAGCGTGTACAGAAACAGTCCTTCCGCTTCTTCGATAACAATAAGACCGGGCATCTGGTCTCCCGCATGACCAACGATCTGATGGATATTGGTGAGATCGCGCATCATGGACCCGAGGATCTATTCATTGCCCTCATGACACTCGCTGGAGCTTTCGGGATTATGCTGGGGATCAACTGGCAGTTGGCTGTGATGACGTTCATCATTGTGCCGCTGATGATCTACCTGTCGCTGTATTTCAGTCGCAAAATGTCCAAGGCGTTCAAGCGCATGTTTGCGGATATCGCCGATTATAACGCACGAGTAGAGAACAATGTGAGCGGCATCCGTGTGGTACAGGCTTTTGCCAATGAAAAACATGAAGTAGGACGTTTCGTTGAGAACAACGAACGTTTCCGGCTTACAAAACTAATCACCTACCGTATTATGGCCTGGAACTCTTCACTCAGTTTTATCCTGATGAAATTTGTATCGCTGTTTGTACTGGTATGTGGAACCTGGTTTGTCATTCAAGGCAGTATGACCTACGGGGAATTCATCGCTTTTGTGATGCTCTCCAATGTATTCCTCGGACCGATCGAGAAGATTAACTCTGTCATCGAGACGTATCCCAAAGGCATCGCCGGATTCAGACGTTACCTGGAGCTTCTTGAAGCTGTACCGGATGTAGAAGATACACCACAAGCGAAACCGATTCCGGATGTCAAAGGAGATATTGCTTTCCATAACGTTACCTTTTCTTATGGAGAACACAAACCTACGCTGTCTCAGGTCAATCTGGATATCCAGGCAGGCCAGACGGTTGCTCTGGTTGGACCTTCGGGCGGAGGTAAAACGACGTTATGCAGTCTGATCCCACGTTTCTACGATGTGGATGCAGGACATATCTCCATCGATGGCATTCCCGTGAAGGACATGACACTGGAATCACTGCGCTCCCATATCGGGATTGTGCAGCAGGATATTTTCCTGTTTGATGGAACGATTCGAGAAAATATTGCATACGGCAAACTGAATGCTTCCGATGAGGAAATCTGGCAAGCCATTCGCCGGGCCCAATTGGAAGAGCTGGTACAATCCCAGCCAGATGGACTGGACACCATGATCGGTGAACGTGGCGTGAAATTGTCCGGCGGACAGAAGCAACGTTTGTCCATCGCCAGAATGATCCTGAAAAACCCGCCAATTCTCATTCTGGATGAAGCAACATCCGCTCTCGATACCGAGACGGAAGCTGCCATTCAACTGGCGTTGTCCGAGCTGGCTCAAGGTCGTACGACATTGGTGATTGCCCATCGACTGGCGACCATTAGACACGCCGATCGCATCGTGGTGGTGGAGAACGGTAGCGTTGCTGAACAAGGAAGTCATGAAGAACTGCTCGCGCGCAAAGGCTCGTACAGCCGACTGCATCAAGCCCAGTTTGGGTAAATACAACGACAAAACAACCTTCCCTCAGAACTAGAGGTGAAGGTTGTTTTATTCATTTCAGGTATCCTTTGGATTTCCAAAATCGTTTTGCAAATGATTCAGCAGCGTAAGGCAGCTCCCCATTCAGTAGATCCTCATTTGCTTGAATGAGTACTTGGCGTCCACGTTCGAGCAATTGAACGGCATGTAGTAATTGAGAGCCGCCTATATAATGAAGTTCAAGCAACAACGGTTCTTCTTCCTCATCCTCGTCCTTCTGAGCCGAGTATTCGATCAACACACTTTCCGAGCCGTCCGCATGTTGGTGCAGGGTATAATAGTATTTTTCCACCTGCGTCTCCCCTTGAGCATCCACATACTCTCTTCCAATACGTAGCATAACTGGCTGGGGAACACCATCAGACATCTGACCTGCTTGTCGAAATGCATAATATAACTCTCCAATCCACAGCCCGTGCCGATCATCATCATAATAATCGTCATATGGCTCCACGACAGGCAGTGCTAATAAATCGTGGATCAGTTGGTGCGAAATTAAGGAACGGGCATACTGATAATTCGATACAGACTGCAACAAGGTGCTCCATCCTTGCTCGCTTAACTGCTGAATATCAGCAGGTGAGTTCTCCGAAAATACGTTCCATTCCGACTTCTCATTGTTTAGATAACGAAATGCTCCTGAGATCATCCAGACAGGTTCACCCGGTTGTACGATATGTTTATCAGGAGAGTTGGAACCTTGATCTGATGGCTCCATCTTAAGCAACAATGCACAATTGTGGTCATCCTGAAAATACAGACTGCGGAAATATCCCTCCGTATGCTCATCTCCATAGACCGATACTCGGCAAAATTGCTCGTCCAACCAAAATTCATAGCTGTTCAGTAACTCATCCTCCTCTCTTACAGGCAACAAAGATGGATGAGTAAGACGCTCTATGTTCTCAGCGGTAATCCGATGATCTTCGAACCAATCCGGCGCATCTGGCTCTGATTCATCAGCATGAATGTACTTTCGGTTGATTACAGGTTGTCCTTGTTGCAGCCTCTTTAACATTTCTTCTCGCCAAGGAAACGGCTCTGTATCTTCATCAATCACACATTCAGGAACGAATAACGCCAACATGTCAAAGCCCCGCCATGGTCCGAGATCCTCCCATTCTTCAAGCTGACGCTTCACATTACGCTGTCCTTGAACCTGAATCGTATATTGATCGGTACTTACCAGCAATCCACCTTCTACATTCCCTCTCACTGTCAATTCTCCATGGTTATAATCCCCCCAGAACATATCCTCCACATAGAGATTACCTGTAATATATATTTCCTGCCCACCCACGATCATATAGGGCGTTATGAGATTCCCAAGTACAACCAGATTTGAACTGGCCGCGTCGGAACTTGTATTTCCAATATAACGATCCACTGTCAGATTTCCTTCAACTAAGATCAAAAAGGGTCCTTCATCCAACAACAGTTCACTGATATGAAGATCACCAGAATGTAACCATACTTCCTCGGCTTCAAATTCACCGTTGTGCGCTTCATTCTGAGTGTACATCCAGCTCTCCTGAGGCAACTTCGTTTTCATATCGGCAAAAGACACCTTGTGACCTATCTGATGTATGGACATGTCCTGACACTCCTCATCCATTAATATATGGATAGAATCTATCTAATCTACAGATAGGACAACTACCCATTTTCATTATACTAGAGGAAATATACACCATTCCATAACAAAAACCCTCACCCGAGTAGAATGAAGGTTGAGCTTGTGAACGACAACAGCCCCAAGTCCATTAAATACATATATGATCTAGTCCATTCTTATAACTTCCCACCCAGAATGGCATTCGCCCGTTCACGAAATTCCACCGCCGCTTGCTCAGGCGTAATTTTGCCAAACAGCAGCAGATCATACAACTCACGTAATACCGCAGTGACCTCTGGCGCACCTACGGGATCAGGCGGGTCCATCTGAGTGCTGTTATCCGCAACCCAATCGATATAATCAAACACCTGCGCCAGCTCCGGTTCAACCACCAGCTTCATCCGCTCTTTGACACTGGATGAGACGGGCACACCCCGCTCCCCTTTGAGCAGCAGATTGGCATCCAAATCATTCACAAAAAAGCTGATGAACTTGGCAGCTTCCTCCTTATGTCTGGAATTACCCGCCATGGAGAAAAACATGCCTGGCTTCAAGAACAATCCATCCTGGCTGTTTGGCCCAGGCATTGGGGAGATGGTTAAGGGTTTGCCATAACGCTGAGCGGTGCTGATAAATTGGTTGGAATACCCCCAGCTAAACAAAGCCTCTCCCAGATAAAACGGGTCGTTATCAGGCTGGCCAATGTCTGATGTCCAGATATCCGGTGCAAAAATAAGTTTCTTTTCCGCGAGCTTCTGCATCCTGCCAAAGTACTCAATAAACAGCCCATCATCCTCATACCCCAACCTCTTGCCATCCTCCGCGTATAGCTTGGAACCATACTGTCTCAAGTAATACGCGAAAAACTGTTCCGGCGTAAAATAGGTTCCCAGATAGATGCCTTTCCCGAGCAATTGCTCGCCCATCCGGTCAAAATCCGCCCATGTCCACGTATCCGTTGGCAATTCAATATCATGGGCCTTTAACACTTCCGGATCATAGATGCTGAGCATGGCGTTAACCCCCAAACTGAGACCATAGGTTTTTCCATTCAGGCTACCACTCTCCAGCTGTTCCTTCTCAATATCTGTCGTGTCAATCAGCCCGCTCTGCATGTACGGCGTCATGTCCTCCAACAGTTGCAGCGAACTGTACTGGGACAGATAGGAGATGTCCATCTGGATAATGTCGGGCAACGCATTGCCTGCTGCATGTGGGGCAAGTTTTCTCCAGTATTCGTTGAAACTGCTATATTCGTATTCAATGTTCACATGTGGATTCAACTTCTCATACAGGTTGATAACGGCAATCGTTGCATTGTTGCGGAACTCTCCACCCCACCAAGCGATTCGTAGCGTTATCGGCTCTTCTTCCACAATCATGCCTGGCCTTTGATCCAACTGGTTCACGCAGCCAGGAAGAGTCAGCATAAGGCAGAGCATGCCTATCATTCGCATCCATCTTCCCATAACTTCTCCTCCTTACCTGGTGATGGGGGTGGCAGCAGCACCGTTACTCTCGTTCCAAGCCCCGGCCTGCTCTCCAGCAGAACGTCATATTCTTCGCCAAAAGCCAGACGTACCCGCTCCCTGATATTCAGTAGACCAATACCTGTGCCTCTGGTTTTCACTTCACCGCGCAGCACCTGTTCCACATATTCGGGTTCCATGCCGGGACCGTGATCCTCCACGATAAGAGCCAGCTTGCCAGCTGATATCTCGGCATACACTCGAATCAGACATGATCCAACCTGTGGTTCCAAACCATATTGAATGGCATTCTCCAGTAGTGGCTGTAGGGTCAACTTTGGAATGGCACAACCCAGATAAGAAGCAGGCACATCCATACGGAAATCCAGCCGTTGCCGGAAACGGTAGGTCTGAATGGTGATGTAATGATTGACGATCTCCAGCTCTTCCGCAATGGTAATGATATTTTGTTTGAAGCTGATGGAGGAACGCAGCAAATATCCGAGTGATAACACCATACTGGAGATTTGCTCCTGCCTGTTCTTTTTGGCGAGCCAATGGATCGAATCCAGCGCATTATACAGAAAGTGGGGATTGATCTGCGCCTGTAGCGCCTTGAACTCCGTTTCTTTAATGACCAACTGGCTTGCATAATTTTCTTTAATCAATGTATTAATATGTGTAATCATCAGTCGATACGTACGCTGTAGTAACCCCAGTTCATCCATGTGCTGGTGCGTTGGAATGGACAGATTGGCGTCTATATTCTCCAGATCCCCATACTGAACCTCCTTCATCTGACTGATGAGTTGCCTGATCGGCCTTGTCAGACTTCGTGCGAACACCATACCAAGCGCGAGAACAACCAGAATGGCGATAAGATAAACAACAATCAAACTATTTTTCAACCATATAATACGTTCAAAAATTTCATCATAAGAGGCCATATTATAATACACCCAGTCGGTGTATGCGGATTTCTTCTGGGAAAGAAATATCTCCCTCCCATCCAGATTCTTGATCTCATATCCCCCACTGCCTGGAAGTGGATTCAGTCCGGCGGACACCGCTTCTGGAAGCTGGCGATAAGGATACACCACATCACTACCTGCTTTTAAAATAATGTCACTGTCCTGGCTATCGATGCCCGCATACTCCTCGACGAGTCGCTCGATATTAATACGCAGAAACAGGATGCCTACCGGTTCCAGGGTCATCGGTTCATAGGCTCGCATTTGACGCACCATAACCAGCATCGGGTCATCGTCATCCGGGTATAACCAGCGCACTGCACCATTGGCCTGCTCCGCAGCCGCAATCATCCGATCATATTTTTCCTGAGATACGGTTAGTGTCTCGCCATATTTATTGACTCTTCCCCTGGAATCAATCAGATGAACGGACTGCACATATCGTGCAGCCCCACTAATATGCTCCCATAGCCGATCCGTGATCTTTTTTCGTTCAATAAAGCTTGAATATGCGCTATCGTCATCCAGCAACGACTTCAAGGCTCTTTGAATCTGCGTATCGGAGATCATGTTTAATGATACCGCTTCCAACTTCTGAAGTTCAACATCCACTGTAGACGAAGAAAGGTTCAGAAGTCGGGACGACTTATCAAACAGCTGTTTGTCATACACCGAGTACGTATAATACAAGGACCCAAACGCGAGGATGATGACAAACGCCATCATGAACATAATCATCAGAAACATTTTCATTTTGATGCTGAGTTTGCGGTAGGCTGTCATGACCAAAGCGCTCCTTTGAACCACGTGATACTACTAGGTATATCACATACAGGAAGGTTTCCCCAAAGTTTTAGCGCTCGATTTCTCACGTTTTATTTAGACTGATATCGATCATACGCAGCCTGATGAACCTCAATCGCCCGGTCAATATCCATGCTCTTGATTGTTTCGGCCATCTTGTCAAATTCGGTGATCGGCTTCTGTCCGCTAATAATGGCAGTCATCGTCTCATTCAAATACGTATTCACCTGACTCATGATGGATGTACTTGTGGTCACCTCATCTGTTGACAAACGAATTGGAGGAAGCGTTAATGCTGAGCTTGCTTTCATCCATTCCGCATTTGCCGCACGCTGTCCATCGTCAAATAATAATGCATCCAGATAACGACTATCCTGATTGATTGGACCGTCCATAATGGATAAGGCATAGGAAGCCAGTGCCTGGTCATACGTTAGACCGTTCGGATTATCAATGATGGTATCTGTGAATTTGACACCTTCCCCGTCACGAACATAGCTGTCATTTTCGATACCAAAGTTGAACAGATCACTACCCTCTTCGCTATAGTTGTAGTCCATCCACTGTACAATGTATTTCAATTTGTCTTCGTCTGCGGAAGCCGTAATAGCCTCACCATAAGACAACACTTTAGTGTCCAGATTAAATGTCGCATACGAAGTTCCATCCGGAGATACAGGCCATGGTACACCCGTCACGTTAAAGTTCGGATCCGTATCTCTCATCAGATTAAAGTATTTCCCCATGCCGCTGAACACACCACCCTGATATGCGCCTGCCAGATTGCTGGTAACCTTGTAATCGAAAGCTTTACCGTCATTGGTCATGATCTCGGGATCAATCAGCCCTTCTTTGTACCACTTGGCCATGGTCTCCAAGAAATCACGGTAGCCCGGCTGAATCGGTCCAAACTCCACCTTGTCTCCATTCATCTGGAAACCACCAATGACACCAAATGCCGCGGCAAAATCATGGAGCTTGGTCAGGTTGCCCGGTCCCCAGTTTCCGGTGAATGGTAGCTCATCTGGCTTGCCGTTGCCGTTAGGGTCCTGTTCCTTAAATGCCTTAAGCACCGTATACCACTCATCAATGTTGGTAGGTACTTTGAGATTTAATTTATCAAGCCAGTCCTGGCGCATAATTAAACCTGAAGTGGCATTCAGCTTCAATGCATCCAGCTTCAGCAGCGGGAACATATAGATCGTGCCATCGTCGAGTGCAATCTGTTTTTTCACATCCGGATCGGATTCAATAATCCGCTTTAAGTTCGGTGCATAACTGTCGATCAATTCATTCAACCGGATGATCCGGCCGTCCTTGATCATTTTTTCCGGTCCGCCAACGGCATCCGCCCAGTTATAATAAATGACATCCGGCAGCTCCTTCGTGGAGATCAGCAGATTGAACTGGTCACGCTGTTGTCCAAGCGGAGGATGTGTGAACTTCACTTTGATGCCTGTCAGCTTCTCCTTTTCCTTATAAGCCGCCATATCGCCAAAATTGTTCAAGGAAGCTGTCAGTTTGGCATCATTGGCGCGCCAGTAATCAATGGTAAATGGCTCACTTGTAATCGGTAGCGGAATCTCGGTCAACGCCTGAACCGCAGGTTCTGTTCCTTCTGCTGGCTCTGCGTTACCTGGTTCATTATCACCTGTACAGCCCGCCAGTAAAGACATGGTAAGTAGCGATGACAACAGGATGGACCCCATTCTTTTTTTCACGTAATTCGCCTCCATAGGATACATTTTTTATTGTTTCACAGCACCGATTAGAGCGCCCTGAACAAAATAACGTTGGATGAACGGATATACCAGCATGATCGGCAGTGTGGAGATAATAATCGTCGCATATTTGATGTTCTCCCCAATGGCAAAGCCGGTATCGGCGCCAGCGCCCATGGCCTCTGTACTGCTGCTGATCAGAATATCACGCATAATAATCTGGATCGGATACAACTCCTGACTGCGCAGGTAGAGCATCGGTCCGACATAATCATTCCAATGGTCAACCGCATAATACAGCATCATGACCGCCAGGATTGGCTTTGACAAAGGCAGTACAATTCGGAACAAAATCAGAAAGTCATTGGCACCATCAAGCTTCGCCGATTCGATCAGACTGATCGGGATGCCTTCAAAGTTTGTTTTCATAATGAGGAAATAGAATGTGCTGATGGCACCCGGAATAATAAGCGCAAAACGGGTATCCACCATGCCCAGATTCTGAATCAGCAGAAAAGTCGGAATCATACCCCCACCGAAGAACATCGTGAACGTAATTAATTTCATCAGCGTTTTTCTGCCCATCAGATCACCGCGTGACAGCCCATATGCAGCCAGTGAAGTCATGAGCAGATTAATGGCGGTACCCACCACAACATAGAACAAGGTGTTCATATATCCCGTATAGATGCGAGTATCCTGAAATACCGACTTGTACGCTCCCAGCTGAAAACCTTCAGGAATGAGCATCAGTGAACGGGAACGCAGCATCTGGTCCGGGTCGCTGATTGAAGAATTGAACACGTACAGCATCGGGTACAAGCATAAAACCATGATCACCAAGAGCAGCAGTGTATTAAATACATCAAAAAGTCGTTCCCCTATAGACTGTTTCATCGCTTCACCTTCCGATTACCATAGACTGGTTGAGTTAAGCTTTCTGCTGATCGCGTTTGCGATAATGAGCAGCGCGAAATTAATGACGCCGTTAAATAGTCCGATGGCGGTTGAATACGTATAGTTCCCCTCCAAAATACCGGATCGATAAACAAAGGTGGATATGACATCCGATGTCTCATAGGTCGGTGCTGTTTGCATCAGCAATATTTTCTGAAAATCCGCATTCATGACCGCCCCCATACGCAAAATTAACATGATCACAATCGTGGGCATAATGCCCGGCAGTGTAATATGTAACAGCTGTCTCCAGCGGCCTGCGCCGTCAATTTTGGAAGCCTCATACAACTGAGGATCAATACCACTTAGTGCTGCCAAAAAAATAATCGAGGCCCAGCCTGCGCCCTGCCATATGTTGGACAGAATGTACATCGGACGGAACATATCTTTTTCTGCCAAAAACATAATTGGCTGCAGATCGAAAAAGTCACGAATGACGTTAAACAAGCCACCGTCCAAAGATGAGAACGTTTTCAACATTCCAACCACGACGACAACCGAAATAAAATGCGGCATATAACTGATGGTCTGTACTGCACCTCTGAACCACTTCTTCCGGACTTCATTCAGTAGCAGTGCTAGTAGAATCGGAGCCGGGAAACCAAACACAATACTGTAAAAACTTAAAATCAGTGTGTTCTTAATCAGTCGCCAGAAATAATAACTTTCAAAAAACATGGTGAAGTTGTCAAATCCGACCCATTCGCCTGCCAAGATTCCTTTGATCGGGTTGTAGGATTCCTGAAATGCCATCAGTAGCCCGTACATTGGCCCATAGCTGAAAATCAGATAGTAGGCTACCACAGGAACGAGCATCAGATAAACGTATCTGTTGCGGACAAGTTCCTTTTTCACCGAACTCCATTTGCCAGCTGGCTTCAAACGCCCAGGTTCAATCCCCCGGCTTCGATTCAGCTCCATCCACTCAACCTCCACTCTCGATGTTCATTCACTAACATGACACTTCTAATGATAGAAGCGAGCGCCTTTTCTTCCCATGCTCATTTCCGATAAATGGATGTTCAAAACCGAGTTCCGTCCGACAAAAAAAGACCCTGCTGCCGATGAATGGCGTACAGGGCCCGATCACAGATTAGATGTAGATCGGATATAAAGATTAGCTATGTAGAAGCGACAGCAACGCTGTCTTAGGGTACTTTTTTATACTCGGAAGGGGAGAAACCCGTGTATTTCTTGAACATTTTGCTGAAATACGGCCAGTTGGCACCAAAGCCTGTCTGTTCGGCAAGCGAGGATACAGTGCAGTTCCCGTCCTGCTCCAGAAGCTCCAACGCTTTACGGATGCGGTAGCTTAACACATAGTTCGTAAATTTCTCACCCGTTTCTTTTTTGAACATTTTGCCGATGTAGTCTGGATTCATGTATATTTCCCCAGCGATGGACTGGAGTGTTAATGTCTCGTCCTTGTAGCGTTTCTCTACCAGCTGTTTCACACTACCTACCATCTGCGATTGTCTGGAGCGATGTTGATCATAGCGGCGCAAGGTGATTTCTTTGGCGACGGCAAGCAGAAACTGTTGAAAAGAATGCAAGGTGCTGGATTCAATCATGCCTGGCAACTGGTCCATATACCTTTTCATCTCGGCAGAGCCACTGAGTCGAATCATCTCCATAAACATCTGAATAAGATAGGACTTCGTTTGGGATATATCGTATCGCAAGCTGGCAAGCAGCTGAAACATCCGGTTCAGCTCTGATCCCACTTCCTGCCAGTGTCCCGCCTTGATTGCAGTAACCATCCGCTCCGGATCGTATTCGAATTCAGGAAGAATGCGTTCTCCGGGAGAGTAAATATCCCGTTCCATAATGAGACTGCCCTCACCGAGGTAAAAGCGGTAATTGAGATAAACCAGCGTCTGCATGTACAAATGGCGTGCCTGCGAGAGGTCTCCTGGCTCGCTTAGCGCTATCGTGAGATCATCATGATAATATCGGGTAAATGTGGCGCGAATCTCATCGATATTATGGAACAACTGCGTTTCAGACAACTTGTCCTCCATAATTAGTAGCACATGCCTTCCAACCGTGGCACTTAAGATGGGATTGTGAAAAATATCTTCGGCAATGTTCTTCACCGCGAACAAGTGCAAATACTCATGATCCCCCTCAATCTCTACCAGCAGCAACCGCACACGCTGATCCTGAAACTGTACATCGAATAATTCCTCGAAATACTTCCATTCCTTGACCCCGTATGTTCTGTTCGTGACTAGCTCTTTCAGAAAATATTCCTTGGCATGCGGCAGTACACGCTCCAGATCATATTGGATCGACTGCACAAAACGCTCCTGATCGGTTAACTCTCGCTTCTCACTGACCAATTCACTGATAGCCTGTACAAGATGCTCCTCGCTGCAGGGCTTAAGCAAATAGTGCTTCACCCCATACTGCATGGCCGTTTTCGCATATTCGAACTCCGTAAAACCCGTGAGCATGATAAACGAGATATGCTGATACTTCTCTGCCACAGCTTCAACCAGCTGTAACCCATCCATTCCCGGCATGCGGATGTCCGAGATGATGATATCCGGGCGTTGCCGCTCAATTGAAGCAAGCGCTTCCAATCCATCTTGAGCAATGCCGATCAGTTCTGTTCCTAATCTGGACCAGTTCACCACACTGGAGATCCCGTCCGAGATCATAAATTCATCATCAACCAGCAAAACCTTGTACATCGTATGCATCCTCCTGCCTTTAACCAGTTCCATTCTATTATATGGGCATTATGCACAAATAGAGGGGAGGACATTGAATGACATGGAATTGCACACTAACAAGTCTGATTGTTGAACATTTGTATCACGTGTGATGTTATTGGCTACAGAATCATGGTTTGTGCTGTTCCTTTGATCAAACCAAACAACCTTCACCCTGCCACAGGGTGAAGGTTTGCCGCTACTATGCAAATGCGGGCTATATAGGTGACTTACATGCCCGGATCGATTTATTTTTTTACTGCGTGAATGAAATGTATCGTTTCAAATGCCCTTAGATGATCGATTCGATCCTGGAAAAACTGTTCCTGAATCGCCTCGGGAGTCAGATGCTCATAAATAAGTAGCCCTGCTTCATCAAGCAAGGCCTCCATCTCCACATATGCATAGCCGGATTGCATCGGCTCACCACCCATTGCAGCCAATTTAACCATATTTTCAACCCGATTAAACATTCCTTTTTCCTCAAAAAGGTGCTCATCTGCATAATCCAGAACTATAGAGCTTCCGGTTGGCAGGTTCGCAAACACATGACGAATCACGTTAAACAGATCATTTTGGGGCAAATAATACGAAACACCCAAGAGACTAGCCAACGTCTTCCGTTTCTTCAAACCTTCAATAGTCAAGCTGTCATTCGAAAGCTCACGCGTAAAATCCATGGGTACCAAGTGAAGATTGTCCGGAATAGTCAGCTCGGCCTGATTCAGCCGCTCTTTCTTGAATTGCTGTGTAGCCGGATAATCCACTTCAATGATATCCAGCGTGTCCTCCAATTCCGGATGCCTCAAAGCAAACGTATCCATCCCGGCGCCAAGAATGACTACCTGCTTCAATCCCAACGCGACTTCATGCAAAAGTACATGCTCACAGTAAGCGGCCCGAGCCAGAGTTATTGGAGATAACTGTACCTGGGTAATCCATTTTAGAACCTTTTCCGGGTCGTCCTTGAGCTCGTGAGCCATATCCGGGTTGAAAAAATGAATGCCTCTAACCATGTTATTGCTGATATCTGAAAACTCTTGAGGAGAGATCAGCAATCTCGCCATAAAATCATCGAAAATGAGGGGTGTGTCATGTTGGCTGTGATAGGCTCGGCCAAAAGTCGAAATCAATGATGTGATACTGGATTCATTTTGCTTCATACTTATTCCTCCCGTACAAACAAAAATAAGATTCCCCTGGCCAGGAGAATCTTATTATATACGGAATATTTTTATATGTAAATTATAGCATAAATACATTTTTTTGTCAACCATAATTTACGGATGAACAGACAGTTTACAGTGGATTTACCGTCCACTTCAACTCGTTCTTCCTTCCGCATCCTATCCAACCCGATGAGATCTGTTAGGCGTCCATTCCATACTCCTTCACTTCACGATTACGGTTCAACACCGCATGCAACACAAAACCAAGTACCGCAATAGCTGCTGTGCCTGTTGCCAGCCACGCTACCGGAATAAGTCCCTGTTTGTCATACATGACCCCCATCGCATAGGGGCCGATAACCCGTCCAACCGCACCGATCCCACCCGATATCCCGATGTAAAAAGGTGCCGCCCTGCCAGCATGCTCGGAGATAAATGCAGGCGTTGCAGGGGAGATCAACATCTCTCCAAACGTGGCAAGTACCATTGCAAGCACCATGCCTGGATAGCTGTACATGGTAATCATCACAATGTAGGCCATGCCATAGAATACCGCACTCGCCGTCATCTGGGCAGTGGAGGTACGGGCCATGGTCCGTTTCACCCAGCTGGTAAAAGGTTGGCCCACAAAGATCAGCACCCCGTTCAGGGTCCAGAGCAGACCGTACATTCTTTTTTCCATACCCTCAGAGATGATATACGGGGACACACCTGTGTTCCAGATGGAGTTGCCGAATAACAGGAAGAGTACGCCCAAGCTCATAAACAGATATAGTCGGGTATTCCCCAGCAATGCCCAGACGCCCGGCCCATCGGGGACGGTTTTCCGTTTCGTCAGATGTACTTCCCCCTGATCCGGTTCAACCCGCGACAGATAATACCAGAAGAAAATTGCAAATCCGGCTGAGGTCACCCCGTTCAGTACAAAGCTGAGGTGATAGGAAAAGTCAGCCAGAAAACCGCTCAACGCCGTACCAATCGCCACCCCGATATTGTTCGCCACATAGATAATATTGAATAATTCACCGCGTCGCTCCGCAAACCGGAAGCCAATAAAGGCTTGAATCGCTGGCAGCGACAATGAACTGAACAGACCAATCCAGCCCATGGCACATATAAATACGACCCAATACGCACTAATCCACGGCAACGCAAACAAACCTAACGCATTAAGCGCCAGTGAGCCAATAATCAGCTTCTTCACGCCTACTCTGTGATACAACGAACCACCAAGCAATTGTCCAAAGATGCCACCCAGGGACTGAATGAGGATTACAAAACCCGCGTTTGCCATCGTCCGTCCAAGCTCATCAAACACATACATGGTGGTCAGCGGCCACATCAAGGCACTGCCTGTTGCGTTAACCAGACTTGCTAATAAAAATACTCTCACTTCTTTTGGATAGTTATCCAGCCATCTCATCATCTCTAGTTCATTCTCCTTAGTACCTCTGCACATACAAATGGCCATAAAAAATAGACCTTTGCCCTGACGGCATAAATATAACCAGCCAGAGCGAAGGTTTTATGAAGTGTTACATCAATTGCACTATAATCCTGCTCAAGTTCTAGCCTTTGTTCATCTTACCTCAAAAAAATCATGCTGCAAGCACACTCATTGACGCTTCACTTCAACAGTGGCTGAGAAGAAGGTCGCCCCGTTCCCCATGTCCGACAACCGATTGGACGTCAGTGAATTCGCCCGCTGCTTCTTCCCGTCACCATCCCACCATAAGCCTTGGCTAATCACTGTTCCCGGCAGCATGGCTTCACTCACCTTGGCGGTAAGTTCAATGCGCCCACGATCATTCCATACGACTACTTCATCTCCATCCTCTAGGTTTCTACGGATGGCGTCCTCGGGGTGTATCTGCAATAAAGGCATCTTTTCCAAACGCTGATGTTTGGCTGAATTACCAAAGGTGGAGTTCAGGAAATTATGGTTTGGCGGCGACAGGAACATCAATGGATACGTATCGGCAGGTCCAGCCGGATGCTCCCCATCATATCCTTCAACCAGAGCACTATAGGTAGGGAGCGGCGGAAGCCCTCTCTGTTCCATCGTCTCGGAATACAATTCAATTTTGCCTGAAGGTGTGGGCAGCTGATCCAGATATGCAGCATATGGCGTCATATCCAGCTTCACGAATCGATGTTCCTTCAGTCCTTCCAACGTGACCCCATTCATGTAGGGGTTGCCTGTGCCCTGAAGTGCGTCCTCAATCATCTGTTCCGGTGTTTCTCCGAAGATTGCAGGATCGTACCCCATAGCCTGCCCAAGCAGTGAGAACAGTTCCACATTGCTCTTGCTCTCCCCAATCGGTGCAATCACCGGCTCTTGCAGATGAACGTACTGATGCCAATAAGAGGTGTACAGGTCCGTCGCTTCAAATGAAGATGTGGCTGGCAATACGATATCTGCATACTTCGCCGTATCCGTCATGAACAGATCATGCACAACCGTGAACAGATCCTCCCGTGCAAAACCTCGCTCCACCCGCTCGGTATCCGGTGCCACCACCAGTGGATTGCTGCAGTAAACCATCATCGCTCGGATTGGCTGCTCTGCTTCCAGCAACGCTTCACCAATCCGGTTCATGTTCACCACTCGCGGCTCCGGATTCTGCCGTAGCTCCGGACGTTCGAGCGCGTCGCTATTTGTGCTCGCGTAGCTGTTAGTGCGAACGGCACCGCCGCCTTGCTTCAGCCACTGCCCTGTAATGGCAGGCAGACATGCAACGCTACGCACGTTCATCCCCCCATTATCATGGTGCTGGAGGCCATTGCCGATGTGAATATGGGCTGCCTGTGCGTTGCCGTATAGTTCGGCCAGCTCCACAATGGTTTCCTCCGGCACGCCCGTAATGCGTGCAACACGTTCAGGGGTGTAACTGCGGACATGATCACGCAGTGCTTCATGACCTACCGTATACTTTTGCATAAACGCTTCATCCGTTAGTCCCCGTTCGAATAGCACATGCATCAAACCCAGCGCCAGTGCGCTGTCCGTGCCCGGATACAGCGGAATAAACCAGTCGCCCCATTGGGCGGTACGATTGCGATGAACGTCGATGACGACAATCTTGGCGCCTTTCTTACGGGCTTTCTCCGCCAAAACGACCTGGTGCATATTTGTACTGACGATATTGCCGCCCCACACCAGGATGAGATCCGCATGCTCCGTATCTTCCGGCACCGTTCCCCGGTTGGCACCCATCGTATATTTCCAGCCCGTATTTCCAGCAGAGTTACAGATCGTCTGCTCCAGTACACTCGCACCAAGCGCATTGAAGAAACGCCGATCCATACCGTCTACGCCGAGAATGCCCATGTTACCGTAAAAGCTGTAGGGCAGGATGCTCTCCGGGCCGTAGGTTTCGGACAATGCGGTGAATTTGGTCGTAATCTCGCGAATCGCTTCATCCCAACTAATTCGTTCGAACTTGCCTTCACCTTTGGCTCCTACACGTTTCATCGGATATTGTAGACGCTCGGGGTGATACACCCGCTCAGTCATATTTCTAACTTTATTACAGATGGCACCCTTGGTTATGGGATGATCCGGATTGCCTGCCACCTTCACAATTTTGCCGTTCTCTTTATGTAATAACAGACCACAAGTGTCCGGACAGTCGAGCGGGCACACCGCCGCAAATACACCATTCTCCTGATCGATCATCGTAAGGCTCCCTTCTTTAAAAGCTATCCCTATATCATATCTTCTTCGAGGTTATCGCGTAAAGAGAACAGTATGTTTTTGCTTCATATTCGCCGCTATAGCGGCTTTAAATTATTTTCAAAAAAATGTTTTTGAGTTTGATTCAACTTCAGAATTCAGGGGTAAATTAAAAATAAGGCATTAGGCTAGTGTTTCCCCACTTCCTCCTCATGCCATATCATGGACCACTCCCGAAATTCGCCATGAACAGGTTTCGTTCCCCCGAACCTTGTCATGGCGAATTTATTTTGCGTTAGACTCCAACAAGAACCCCATACAAAAAAACGATCCCGCCCTGCTCCCTCACAGCATATTCGCCATGAACCGAGCAAGATCAGAATCGTCTTCTCTTCTATAACCCGTGCACACATGCTACGCTGTGCCCGCTATGCTTGTTTGCTCAACATCACTCTAGCCTCCGTCTCCACAGCTTCGATCGACGTTGCTATCTCCGGCTTCACTTTCGGCTCAGCTTGGCGCAGGTACACCACCCAATAGGCTGCAGCTACAAACAGAGCACCACCAGTCAGATTCCCGAGCCATACCGGAATGAAATTCATCACATATTGACCCCACGAATAATGTCCTTCAAAGATTGCCGCCGGGATGAGGAACATATTGGCCACAACGTGCTGGAATCCAATCGCCACAAATGCCATCGTTGGAAACCAAATGCCCAGTACCTTGCCACTCATCGTATCCGAAGCATAAGATAACCACACGGCCAGCGCGACCAGCCAGTTACAGCCGATGCCAGAGATGAAAGCTTGCAGGAAACCCTCATGCAGCTTATGCCCAGCCATATCCACCACTTTTGCCAGATATACACCCTCTCCGGTCAGACCCAGCACATGTCCAAACGCGTACGCGACAAACAAAGCTCCAACAAAATTACCAATCGTCACTAAGGTTAGATTTTTCAACATGCTACCCACGGATAATTTTCTTGCAATCGTTGCAAGTGGAACTGCCATCATGTTACCTGTCAACAGCTCTCCACCACCGATGAGTACCAAGATTAATCCAACCGGGAACACTGCCGCTCCAATCAGATTGACCAGACTTCCCCACTCTGCTGGCGCAGAAGCAATCACTCGAATATCCAGTAGAAACCCCAGCGCAATAAAAGCACCTGCCAGAAAACTAAGCACCAGTACAGAAGACGCCGGATATTGAGCCTTCTTCATGCCTGTCTGCGCCGTATATTGTGCAACCTCAAGAGGTGTTTTTGCTGCCATATCATTCATCCTCTCCTTCATTGTTCATCGTTGGATAAAACCATCTGAATTCCTTTGTTTATGCGTTGAATACCATATCTCAATTGTATCTCGGTCCTAAACATAACTTTGTGCAAATTATCACAATGTTGTTTAAAAAGATACTTTAAGAGTGTCTTGGAATAGTTATGACAGCAAGAGTGTAGTAAGGCCTTTTGTAGCTAAAAAAATCACAAAAAAGACTGACGATATACTCGCCAGTCTTCTTTTCCTTTATAATCATCCGCCTTGTTTCGAATCTTGGCAGTTATTGTACTCCTCTTATTTACGGACAAGCATGACTTATCTTTGTATGGCGTTTATCATGCCCTCTGTTCAACCATCTATTCTGCTTCCTTACACCATTGCTGGTGCTTTTACTTCTATTGGAGGCAGTGCTTGCAGACCCGCCGTGTTCAGGAAGTTCCACGGTTTGTTGTAATGTGGCTGGAAGAAGAAGTCGATGAAGGCCAGCTCATCTACGGTCATGTTATTTTGGATGCAAACCGAGATTGTATTAATCGATTGAGTCAGATCAACCTGAGACATCACCTGTGCTCCAACGATCCGACGAGTAGCCTGCTCATATACTACTTTGAGCAACAGTTTCTCAGCCGTTGGCATGAACTCCGGACGGTAGCTGTCTTCCAGTACGACAGATTCAACAATCAGGCCTTCGTCAGCAGCAGACATTTCCGTCATCCCTGTACCCGCGATATTTTGCTCATAAATTTTGATACCCGATGTTCCTTGTGTACCCATATACGGTGTCGTAGGACGAACCAGGTTACGGGCTACGAGTGTACCCATCCGCACGGCGTTGGTTGCCAGTGGAATGTAAGATGCTTTGCCTGTTGGGTTGTAATGAATAGCACAGCTGTCACCCGCAGCGAAGACGTCTTTTTGACTCGTTTGCATATATTTATCCACGATGATTGCGCCGTTTGGCAGCATATCCACTTGGCCTTTGAGCAGCTCTGTATTTGGACGGAAACCAATGCACAGAATAACCAGATCGGTTTCGAACTCTCCTTTGGACGTGATCACTTTAGTCACTTTGCCATTTTCACCAGTAAACTTCTGTACCGTTTGACCAAGTGCCAACTTGATGCCGCGTCCAGTCAACGTATCTTCAATCGCATCCGTGAACTCAGGGTCCAAGTATTTATTCAAAATCCGGTCCACACTGTCGATCAGGGTAACTTCCTTGCCGTTCATTTGGAAAGCTTCCACCAGCTCTACGCCGATATATCCTGCACCTACAACGGTGACACGTTTGGCATCTTTGGCTTTTTCAATAATCGTGTTGGAATGATTGTAGTTTTTGCAAAGTAAAATGTTATCCATCTCGATGCCTTCAAGCTTTGGAACGACAGGCCATGACCCCGTTGTCACGATCAGTTTGTCAAACGTATCTTCAAATTCTTCCCCGGTTTGCAGGTTTTTAGCCTGAAGGGTATGGCCCTTGGCATCTACTGCTGTTACTTCATGAAGCATCTTGGTCTCAACACCAAGCTCTGCCAGTTGATTAGGCGAAGAATAGAACAAACCGTCAGGGTCTTTCACAACCCCACCTACGTAGAGTGCAATGCCACAAGATAGGAAGGAAATATTGTCATTGCGCTCATACACGGTGATGGTAGCATCCGGGTACAATTTAGCGGTATTTACGATGGCTGCGGTTCCTGCGTGTGTACATCCGATAACTGCGATTTTCATTAAAAGTTCCTCCTCGAAATATATAAATGAGTTTGAATATAAGGTTGTTATGGTTGTGAAACATTTCACTTCTTGTTCGAAACTGTGTATGTGATTTATTTCACTTTATACACTCATTATAATGTGATATTTTTCACATTGCAATAGGTTGAGCAAAAAAAGTTTGTCGAAGGAGGTCATTTCCCTGTATTTAAGCCTTTCTTCCCTTCATTGTATTGATTTCATTGTCCCCGGATTTGGGCGGGTTTATGCTATGTAATGGCTTCCGTGATCCCTGTATGAATGCAGTGTGGACGTATAAAGTTAGAGGCGTCTTCTGCATTCATGTTTGACTTATACAAAAAATAAATGGCTTCAATTTTCATTACAGAGTTGATCTCATGGATCCAACTCATACCTGTGAAGAGAATAAATCTGCGTATATAAAATAATCAAAGAAGCCCATCTTTGCTTATGCAAGGACAGGCTTCTCAAACGTTCTTGTATTAACCGAGCAATTTCTCGATATCTGCAATCATTGTCTCCGGAGATTCTTTCGGTTCAACACGACCTACCACTTCACCTTCACGGTTAACAAGAAACTTGGTGAAGTTCCATTGAATGTCGCTTGTTTCACCTACGCCAGGTTGTTGCTCCTTCAGGTATTGGAACAGGGGATGAGTGCCCTCACCATTCACATCTACCTTGGCAAACACCGGGAAATTCACACCATAGTTAATCTGGCAAAATGATTCCGCTTCCTCACTTGTACCTGGCTCCTGCCCTCCAAACTGGTTACAAGGGAAACCCAGTACAACCAAGCCTTGATCACGATAACGATCATAAAGCTTTTGCAATTCACCGTATTGCGGGGTCAGCCCACACTTGCTGGCTGTATTGGCAATGACCAATACCTTACCTTGATACAGATCCAGTGAGACTTCTTGGTTCGCGGTGGTTACCGCCTGATATGAATATACGGACATGACTGATTCCTCCCATGACATATGTTGGTTTGGGCTGTTGCGAGCACGTTGGCATAACCAATGAACCCACAGCCTGTCCTATTATTATAAACCTGATCCAATGTGATTACCAAATCCCGGGTCTACTCGTCCCCTTTGCTCCCATGCATTGCAAATCCCCCATGAATGCAAAAGAGCCGCGTGCGATAGCGCACAGCGGCTTCATTCTATAATGTAAGGACCACATATGGCCCATTTCGTTAACTTCCTGTCGCTTGAACACGTGGTTCTGCCCGTCCTCCAGCATGAACCATCGCGCTGTTCATGACCAGCTGCTCTGGCGTCTTCGATTGCTGGCGTTCGCCTGCAAGAGCGTAAGGCAAGCAGAGCGGTACACCGGAACGCGGATCAATCACGATATCTGCTTCAATGTTGAATACTTCACGAAGTACATCTGAGTTCATAACTTCCACAGGTGAACCATGAGCGATGGCTTTACCTTTTTTGATACCAATCATGTGATGTGCGTAGCGGGAAGCATGATTCAAGTCATGCACAACCATAACAATGGTACGGTTGGCTGTGGCATTCAGTTGCTCCAGTAATTGCAATACTTCGAGCTGGTGAGCCATATCCAGGAATGTAGTCGGCTCGTCCAGGAAAAGGATATCTGTTTCTTGGGCAAGTGCCATGGCAATCCAGGCACGTTGACGCTGTCCACCGGACAGTTGATCAATCGGACGATCATGGAATTCAGTCATGGCTGTCACTTCAATAGCCCATTCAATCATACGTTTGTCTTCCGCACGCATGGAGCCAAATCCTTTTTGATAAGGAAAGCGACCATACGATACCAATTCAGTAACGGTAAGACCTTCAGGGGCTGTTGGATTCTGTGGCAGAATCGCAAGTTGCTTGGCAACTTCACGCGTGGACTGTTTATGGATGGACTTCCCGTCGAGCAATACATTACCTGCTTTTGGAGCCATAATGCGTGCCATCGTTTTCAGGATGGTTGACTTCCCTGAACCATTGGCTCCAACAAGTGCTGTAATTTTTCCTTGGGGAATCTGAATATTCAGATCCTCTACAATTAGTCTTTCCTCATAAGCGATATCCAGCTTGGTCGTCTCCAGACGAAACATGCGATCATCCCTCTCTCATTTATCCCGGTTATGTAATCCGGCTATGACAACAAAAACGAAATTGTAATTCTGTGATTTCCGACGCAAATATCTTCTACACTAAAGATACTGATAATCATTATCATTTGTCAACATAAAAAACCAAATTTTCTTCTCTTTTCGTGCTTTATTTGGACTTTCTGTAGCAGAAATCCCGCTCTTTTCTCAAGTACACATGAGATCTTTTCTCATTCATTCCGCGCACTTTATCACTTCTGACTGTTTTTCAAACTCTTGAATCGCAAATTTTGTGTCTGAATTGTGAATGTGTGAGTTTTTTTCATGCAATGGCTGTATCCGCCATATCAAATAAAAAAAGATGACCTTGAAATCTAAAGTTCAAGGTCATCTCACATACGCTCGTTTAATAAGGTATGAGGTCAGCATTTTTCATTATTGGATCAAAAGACACTTAATGAATCTATGCAACATGCTCATATAAAATAACTTACAGCTTCGGCTGAGGCATCAATTGAATTACAGTCATACTGCCCTGCGTACTCTTCACACTGGCAATACTCTCGGCATCCATATTCGCTGGAAGATCGATCTGCAATCCATACGGATAGAGACGATCTACCTCTCCAATAGACATCTGTGCAGGAGTGTTCGCATCCTGTTCATTGGATACAGATGTGTCAGGCGATGTGGAACCAGTAGCTTGATCGGCATCCGTACCTTGATCCGTGTCTCCACTCCCAGCATTAGACGGTGCATTCGTCCCTGTATCCGTTGTTGTATCAGTAGCAGGATCTGAAGTGGAATCACCCGATGTTGAAGGATCGGCCTGCTGATCGCCATCCTCCGTCTGCTCTATGTTTCCCGCTGAAGAACCATCCGTGCTTCCTTCGGAAGTACTTCCTGAGCCACCATCGGAAGGAACTTGGTTATCTGGCTCCTCATTCCGATTAAAGCTCTCCCACTTACCTGTAGCATCCAACTCCTGAGTGCTATCATCCTTCAGCGTCAATTGAAGTTTGCCTTGCTCAAACTCAGTGCTTCCCGTATCATTCCTGAAACGGATCACCAGTTGAGCAGGTAATTCCGTACCCTCCTGTTCACTCGCAGGAATCATATAAGCAATCTGCTCCGCGAGCTGCACCTCCGGTTCAGCCGGTATGACAGGCTCCTGGGTAGATGGAGGGGATGCCGCTGGCGGCTCTACAGAATCTTTCATCCATGCATATGTACCGCCAGCAATACCCAGAACCAGGATCAAGAGGATTAATCCGAACAGATTTTTCCTTTTACCCGTTAGCATCCGCACCAGTGGAGAGGACAATTCCGTCTTCGCACGGTCATAGACCGGCTTCATTGTCTTGCTGGCTCTAACGTAATACGGTTTGAAAGCTGACTTCGACTTGAATGCTTCACGGTCATGGGCTTTGAAATACGCCACGATCGCATCCGCATATCCTTTATGCGCATTGGAACCCCGGACAAACATTCGATGATCTCCTGACCATTCGAAGAATGGATACAGCCCTTCAGCACGACTTGCATTGGTGCGGATGAATTCAATCAGGCCAGGATAATCCAACCGATTGCTGCCGCTTCCTCCCCGATAAAAAGCCATCGGCAAAGCTTCATATGCCGCAATCCCCGGATGAGCCTGCAGCTCTCCGGCAAGCCAGCGACGCGTCCAGCGTTGAAGTTCATTGCGTTCTGCCAGGGAAAGTGCCTCCAAGGCCTCTTCTTCATTCCCCTCGCCACTAAGCCACACTCTCGCAGCCAGCATCATGTTCGTTCGAGCAGATACATCAGAGCCCTGACGTGCCGCCCAATCCCGAACCTCATTACCATGCTGCAAAATATCAATGCTTAATAGCTGTTCACGGTTAACCCGATCCAGATCCAGATCCTGAATCATAAACAGGTTAATGACATAAGCAAGCTTGTCTGCAAGGCGGGTTAACTCCTCCTGATATGCCGGATCTTGACTGGCAGACGGAGATCCCCCTTTGCGATTAGGACGGGCTGTAGCTTCAGATTGACCAATTCGTGCCGTAATGCCTGTATCATAGGTGACATCAGCGGATACCCGATCCAGTATGCTAACACGCTGGAGGGCTTCATTCGCAGATTGTACCGGATTAGGCGCAGAACATAACCGTTCAAGCAGCTCATTGGCTGTCCGCTCCTGCAAGAAGCTGTAGTGGATCGCAGATGGATGGGACGTAACCCATCTTCGGATCACTTCCACAACGTTCGCTGCCGATTCCGTGCGTTTCAGCTGATTGTCCAGATAAGGCTCGAACAACAGCTTGGTAAGCGATTCATTGGCCAGCACTTTATCAAAGAAAGCCCGATTCAGCTGCGGATCCCGATCCAGCACAGCATACAATTCCTGCACAGCGCGCATACGCTTCTGGGCGCGGGCATTATTCACACCGTAGATGAAATAGTCCACAATCCGGGATTGCACCACGGGCGTGGCAACACTGAAATATTCGCCAATGCGAGCTGCGACGTCTTCTTCGGGTACGTTCTCACGCTTCACGCTGTCCAGTTCCCTGCTGAGCAAGGTCAGGAACAGCTCGTTCAGACGGGAACGTTGCTGCAATCCACCATCCGGCTTCAAATAGGTCAGCAAGCCACTCAGGACATGACTTTTGTTATCCAGATAGAGGTCTTCCATGCCTTGTTCAAGACCATAGAACACCGCAAGTTCGCCATATGCTTCAATGGAAAGTTCCCGCCCAGGTTCCATGCCGGACATCATTTCATCCGCAAACGTATAGAACGCATCCGCCGCCGCAGGTTCCTGCAATAAGGCCCAAGCGAATTCTGCATAAGGTAACTTCGCCACAGATGCATCCGCATGTGTCACTCTGCCGGATACCAGATCAAAGGTGAAATCCTTCTCCGTATTCCGGTCTTTCGGACGTAACGTCCCTCGCTCAACAAACTGGACGTGGATGCCCTTCTTGGCCTGTGGCTCCTTGGCAAACGTCATGAATCCCAGCTGCCGCCGGAATGCGTAGGGTAAAGCCGTGTACAGCAAACGTAACAATCCTTTGGCCCCTGCGGTCACTTCCTCTGCGGGAAGGTCCAGCGCAATGTATACTTTTCTGCGTGTCGCTACAGACTGCATTACCGCATAGAGCAGGCGCTTGAACAGCACTTCGTTCATTTTCAAGGTGCTCAGCACTTGGGTTGGTGATCCTACGCCAGCATCGGTCGCCCCACCCTGTCCGCTCCTAGGTGATATAGGCAATTCAGCAAGTGCTGGCAGAACTGTACCTTGTTCGATGTCATATGACGTGGCGAACACGGCATCCAGCCAGCCGCCTTGCTTCATCTGCTCTTCCGAGCGTTCGGGAGACAAGACGTAATTATGTGCAAAAAAGGCACTTCGCAGCCCGGTGAAATCTGCAGACTGGTACACATTTTGCCCAAGAATCGTCTCTCCACTCTCCAGATGAAGCAGGTGAATGGCAGCCGGAAACTTCGTCTCGTCCTTCTCGCTACGGCCTGTTAGCTCCGCTGGAGCGTCATAGACACAGTAGGGGTGAAGCACTTTTTTGATAAAAGAAGGGTCCAGTCCCGGCGATGCCGCAACCGTATCAAACCCCTCTGTTGTGCGAAACACCCCGCGCCGCTCTCGGGTATACAGCTGTTGTTCAATGGGCGGGGTTACGGAAGAACGCATCATCCCACTCTCCCCTCAATGTACTTCAGCTTGTACAGGAGCCACAGGAAAGGTTCATCCACGCGAATCGGACTAACCACACCCTGCAATTTCATATCCACCGGATTGCTACCCAGCGCAGAGACTGCGAAATAGGCTGTATCCTTGAAGTACACATCCATCGTGCCCTTGAATGGGCGATCCACTTTCTCGATAAAACGCCGGATCTCCCCGTCGATATTCTCGAACTCGGTTAAGTCGAACCAATCGCGGTGCACCATGTTGCGGAAGACATTACTGTTGGATTTGATATAATCCCCCTCTTCATCCTTGAGGGAATGCAGCATGTCGCTTTTGGTGAGCACAACGGCCGTTGGAATATTCGTTTTGGCTTTGTCCTGGTATGCGATAAAATCTCCAAACATCGTCAGTACCACGTCACGCGGCTCATCGTATCGTGGTGTCCACTCTCCCGGCTCGTTGCCAAGGTTAATGCGGATTTTGTCCCGAATCGAACGAATCTGAAGCGGGTCCACCATGAACAGGATACCTGCCGAGTTCTTGATGTGCTGCCCGTGAAGTCCGAGATAATCCTGCTCCACCATACCTTCACCCGCAACGTCGAAAAAAACCAGTGTCAGCGGCGCTTTATCTTCGTCCTTGAACACAAATTGGAAGATAAACGGCTCCTGCAGTTTCTCCTTCTGTGTGGAATCCAGCAGATCCCCCCGTTCAAACAACGGTTCTTCATAATCCGCACGGAACCGGCGGCTAATCTCCGCATTCAATGGCATGCAAGCCGCGTCAAAATGATCGGCCGTATAATGCTGCAATGTATGAATTAATGAAGTCATGTAGACGGATTTCCCCACTTGGGATGCACCAATAATGGAAATGATATTGCTCGGTGCTTTACCTGCCGTAACAGGCAGCTCGTTATGACATTGCGGACACAACCGGCGACGTGTAACGACACCATACCGATCGTTCAGACCCATCACAATGTTATCGGAATAAATCCGGTGTTCCTCCGGTACATCATGAGGGGCCAATACCGCCTCCATATCAAATACCGTGTCGAGTCCGAATCTTTCACGATACCGATTCAACTTCGCATCTTCCCCGAGTGCGTAGTCCTCGTCATCATCGCGGTGATGGGCGGCGCGGAACACTACCTCTTCCGGTGAAAACTTACTGAAACAATAAGGGCACACAATATCGTAAAACAGCGGACGTTCCTCCGGCTGTTGTCTCTTCAAAAACCGACTAAAAAAGCTCATAGCCACTCCCCTCCCCTGATCAGTCAGACTAAGGTGATTTACACTTGCACTACGATGACAGAGTAACCTTCCAATCGCTAGTCCAACTATCTAGTCTGATATAAGCCGATAGGCGGCTCCATATTTCGGTCCGTCCGTGAAGAATAATCGCACATAATCATCCTTGGCAACTTCAACGGGCGGCATCTCATTTCTTCCGGGAGCAAAATCACTCACAAAAGGGTACACCGTACCATCTTCCTTATTCAGCGGAACCCCGCCCTGTTTGCGAACATAACAGAGGGCTTCCTTTGGAACAGGTACTTCCGCTGTGACGGTGATCAATACACTTTTTCGTTTCTGAAAAAAACCGCTCTTGTAACGAATGGAAAAGCGGATATCCGCCTTCCCTGCGCTTGCAATCACCATGTTGTCCTCGTCTCGTTGACGGATCAGCACAGGCCCATCTTCCTGCATCTGACACACATAAACCGTGTACTTGATGGCACCAAAACCTGTAATCCGATCCGTGTAACCATTGCTCGCCTTATATTCCTCTCTCGTGTACAGCTTCAGCTTGCCCTGTGCAGGCTCTTCCCCGGTACGATCATCGCTCATCATATCCAGCTCCAGCCGTTCCACATACACAGCTTCTACCCGTTCCGGCCAGAGCCAGCGAAGTGTACAACGCCCTTCGTCCACCGCAAGTGTCAGTTTTCGAATCAAGGGTGTCGAAGGGTCTGCATCCGTAAACCGCATTTCCATTGACCTCCCGACGTTAGAATCCTTTGCTGCGTGTATCTCTTGGTCTCTGACCAAACCCTTCGGCAGAAGAAGTTCCGCCGCCAGCTTCACGACGACCCCTGCTCTTCCGCGGCGTGTTCTCCTTAATCGGAACAGTCCAGGAGAAGAGGGTCAATACGCCAGACAAAATGAGCATCGCACCAAGACGTACGAATGTATCCCCCACGTTCGAACCGTCGAGTCCCCACTCCAGCAGAAGCCCTGCCAGTAGACCCGACACCGCACCACCAATACCAAAGCTGAGGGCGAGATGACGGTTATCAAACACAAGTCCGAGTGACACACCCAATGCTACTCCAATCAGTAACACGGCTGCTACACGGAAAATCGCCAGATAAACGCTATGCTCCATCATACCTGTACGCTCCGTCACAAGCGTCCGTTCATCAATCGTATCGTAGATCTGCTGAAATGCCAGATTCAGACCACCGGAATCCGGTACATCATAGTACATGCCGCCCGTTTGCTGAGCAATATTACGTAGCAGATCCGTACCTGATGGGTCCACCAGGCTTAGGCCAACTGTATTAATAGAAATCTGTTCACTGGTATATTGGGACAAAATATCTGCCGTATCCGCTTCACTGAAGCCATCAGATAACAAGATGACAACTGTACCGCGTTTCGGGTCCTGTTTGCCCTGAATCTGTTCCATGCCTTCCCGCAGCACGGCATCAAAATTGGTGCCGCCCGAAGTCGTGACAATGCCATCGATTTTGCTATAAACCTCATTCTTGGCCGCTTCACTATCCAGCGCAATAAATGGCTGTAACAACTGCGGCTGGTCATCAAATGTAATGACAGCCACCTGTTTGTCACTCTCCATTTGGCTGATCAGTGTCTTGGCTGCTTCAAAGCGTCCGTTATCCGGATCTGTCTCGCTCATGCTGCCCGAGTTATCAATCATCAGTACGATGTCCTTGACTTGCTTCACACCGCCCGGATTGATCTGATACAACAATTGCAGGGCGAGTCCAACAACAAATAACAGAGCCAGTGTTGCCGGAACAAGCAATTTCCACGACAGTCCCAGATACCGGAGCTTCCATGAAGCGCCATTCAGCTTGGGTGAGATCATCTCTGCGATCAAACAGAACAATCCAACGCTCAGCGCCAGTACGCCAAAGTATAATCCCATCAGCAACAGACGTGGCATCTCCCCAAGCCATTGACGCAGCATGATTTCTCCTGCCGCAAAGCCCACTGCCCCGCCAATCAGGCTGAACAGGACCAGGAGAAGATTGATTTTTCGCTGCATGTCTACATGCATCCTTTCCATACCAGCCGTAAACAGGCTGAGTTAATACAAGATTGGTGCTGGGTGTCAGGACACCGCCGGCGTCTTAACGAATGGGTGACAACTTTTCCACCAGACCAGCGGGGTGAAGTTCATAGCCATTCTCCGTGTACGAGTCATAATATACCTTACCGTTCCGATACACCATGAGATCCTCCAGATGGAAACCGCCCATCAGATTCAGCTTCTCCACGCCACTACTTCGTTCTTCGTACACCACACCCAACTTGTAGATACGTGACGTCTCTTCGGCATGTGCCGCGTAGTCCATGAAAGAACTATGATGGTCACCAAAGAAATACTTCTCTTCATACCGATGTTCCTGCGTATAATCGAATACCCGGACCCGAACAACCGCCTGATCCTCCAGCGTGTGGTACAACCTGCGGAACAGATCATCCCGGGTTAATACGTCTTTATCTCCGTAGGCAATCGTTACATTCGCCCGCTGCAACAGTTCTTCTTCAAATGGCAATCGCAATGGCTCGGCCGTAAGCAGCAACGAGTGACATACCTCCATCAGCCGTTTCAACAGACGGTCATCGCCTTCTGTGGCAAGCCGGTTCATGTCTCCCATGTAACGGTCCTCAAACCATACATCCCGTCCGCGTTTGGCTTCCAGGTCGATGATTAGCTCTTCCGTCACTTTGCCGTAGTACTCCATCACGTTCTGGCCGATGTATTCATCCGCAGCGGCGATACTTTGGGCAGCTGTCTCTCGCAGTGTGCATTCCAGCGCTTCAAGTGCTGCTGTGACTTGGCGACTAAAACGATGAAGTTCTTCCATCTCCGTATCGTAGATACGCAGCAGATGTAATTCATTTTCCAGTCGCAGTAATTCTACCTTTGGTACATACACTCGCTCCAGCATGCAGTCAATCAGATTGCGCACATTCTGTTTATCACGGAACAACGCTCGTTTGAACGACTGATCTTCCACTCGCTCTTGCTGACGTTGCTCCAGCAGAGCACGTGCCGATTCAAGCTGCATCGATTTATCCCGAATCAATCCGAGTAGCGCTTCACGCACACTGCCAGGCTCACTGTCACTCCAGGCCGCCCACTGGAAGTAACCAACCTCTGGATGCTCCGCGCGGGAATGTTCAGCATGACGGCGCAGGGAACCGCTAGAGCTGCGCTCGCGCACACGCTCTTCGACAAGACGGACAACGTTATCGCGGAAGTACGCTTCAGCTCCTTGTCCAAACAACGCTCTCTCCGCTTCACGAAGTGAGAGCGGCTTCAGATCAGAGAAACTGACGTTATGCGTCATGATGCCACTCATGCCACTAACCAGATCTTCATTGGGCAGCAGGCCTTCGACTTTGCGTTCCACCGAGGCCGCGTCCAGTCCAAAGAAAGCGAGCTTGTCCTTAATGCTCCAATCCGGCTCCTGCCGCATGCGTGCGAGCAGATACCGATACAGGTGATATAACACCGCCAGTGCAATCGGCTTGTTTGGCCGCCTGATCTCGGCAAAACCCGCGCTGGCATAACCATGCTGATCAGAGGTGGTACGAATATTGTTTTTAAAGGATGTATTGTTGTAGGTGTTCGCTCCCGTGCTTGAAACGCTACCCGAGTGATCTACATCCTGCTTCCTGTTCTTCAGCAGGCAGATCCGGCAGATGATCTCAGCATTTTCGATCCAGCCACCGGGAACGCCGGTTCCACGCTCATTTTTGTCGGACAACAGATATACCAGATCAAACAACGGTGACGCGGGATGTGTAACCGGAATGGAGATCCCATCCTCCGTCACCAGCAGTTTACCGCTGAACGTGTAGTCCAAGGACTGCATATAATCCAGTTCCCGCAGAAAAGCGAGGCCTGCTGCGCTGGCATACCCGAAGGAATCCACCTGTTCCATCTCGCTGACCAATACATGCAGATCCGTCTGCACCGACTTGAAGGCTTGGGACAAAATGGTCTCCGTCAGCTTGGTGAGCTCTGGCAACAATACATTCAACGGATCATCCGCTCTGGTTACCACCGTAACGTAAATCCGATCAAATGACGAGTATAACCGTCCATATTCGGCAATTCGGTTACTGACCCGACGAAGCGTACGATTCAGATCGTAGAGCGCCTGATCCGATTCGTGGAAACTGCGGTGTACATCCTTGCGCCGTGTTTTGGACGGTCGCTCCGTCTGCCCAGCGGACAGAGGCAAGCGGTGACAAGTCACCTGCCCATCATCGGACGAGCCAATATTCCTCTTTTCACCCGGATGCTCTTTCTGATCTTCTGTACCAATCTGAACGTAGACCACACCGTCTCCGTTATCCCATTTTAGCCGATTGATCTCCTGCACAGCAGACACTGCAGGTGCAACCAGATCACCCACAAACAGGAACAGCGCCGGGTAATGGATACTGCTGCGTCCATCACCCAGGCTGCCTTGACGCTCCTGCTCTATTGCATACTGCGCTGCATACTTCTCCAGATCACGCTTCAGGGTATTGTTCGAATTGAACTCCATCCCGGCCGCCATCTTACTTCAGCCTTCTGCGAATGTCGTTCAGCTTGGACGACATCGTTCTGTAGAACTGATAGATGTCTTCTCCGTTAGCCAGTTCTACCCGCTCATATTCGAGACGATCGCGCGATTCCATGAACAGGGCAGCCAGATCATCCAGCTTTGTCAGCAGTGGGGTGATATCCTCAGAAGCTGTAAGATCGTTATCGCGGCGGGAGGCTTTGCGCAGCAATGTACTGCGATCCTTCTCTGCCAGACCGCGGAAGTTGCCAAACACTTCATACTCGGCAAAGTTACGGCTCTTCATCAAGTTTGCGAACGGCTCCCATGCGTCTTCTTCCGGGTCACGGTCATAGACGTAGAGGGCACCTTTTTTGACGATGGTGTCAGTATATAACGCTTCGATGAAGCGGTCATACCACTGCTCTTCGTCCTGGTACTGGGCAAGAATGCCTTCGAGTTCGGCAACTTTGGCCGAGATGGCATTCATCTTTGCCAGTTCCTCACGGACACGTGCGATCAGCTGCGGAGAGCGTACCAGGTTTTCTTTGGCCATATCTTCATTAATACTTCCGAAAATATCCTTAACGCCTACACGCGGCAACCCTTCGGTTTGCAGACGCTTCAGCTCGATCACGGCCCGCTTCACTTCGCCGAGGTTCGGCGTGGTGGACGTCAGACGCATGTCGTAGGCTCCCAGTTTGGCAGACAGATCAAACGCTTCTGTTGTCACAATCGCATACCGATTGCTTGTATTCTCATCAATGGATTTGGCTGTCACAATGTTGTATCCAAGCGCCTGCTCAAATTCGTTACGCACACGGGCGTTATACTGCTTCACGCGGGCGTTCTCGTACACATCTCCCCATGATTTCTCCGGAATCGGAGACGGCAGATAGGTCCAGTTGTTTTTCTCCGTTTGCACCAAGTGACGACCAATGCCTTCTTTGTCCAAAATGGTACGTTCATAACTTTCCTCATATACTTTGAGCGGTGTATACACAAAGAGTGGTACCCCGTTGCGGGTGTTCAGCCAGAATATCCGGTTACGCACTTCACTTTCCTTAACGGTAAAATGAGATTTGCCTACCGCATTGTTCTGATAATTGCGAATCCCTTTCAAGATGCCTGGCGCCTGTGCCGGTACCGATACAAATCCCCATGAAGGGAAATGCAGACTGCCCGTACTGTTGCTCAGATTAAACACCGGAACAGCCTCATCATCCAACTTGCCAGCAATGAAACGTTCCACGAATTTCTCAACCGACTCATCCTGACCGTATTTGATTACCAGGAAATCTTCCATGGAACGGGTAATCAGATCACCGAATTTCTCACTCAGGAAGTCGGAGATGGAGCTGACGATATCAATCTCGTTTTCTTTCACCCACTGGCTGGAGTTTTCCAGCAATTCACGAGAGAAGTCACGGATCAGATCATCTGTATCACGTTTATCCAACAGCCCGTCCACCACACTGACGATATCCGGTACACTTACAACGTTCCAGTAATATGTTTTGTTGCCTTTGTGATCAGCTTGTTCCTCGCCACGTGTCAGCAGGTCACCGTTCTTGGCGAATATCGAGCTAAGGGCGTTCAGCGTTTCGGTAAATACGTTATAAATGCGGCTGTTTTCCTGGTTCAGCAACTCATACAGATCTTCATAGAACTCGATCATCTGATCGTTGCGTTCCACGTCGGCGTGCAGCCAGTACTCATGAATTTTTGCTTCAATATAAGCATTCTTTTTCTTCTCTTTGGAGACAAAAGCACTCTTCGCATCGCCCAGCTTCTCTTCGGACTGCTCCTGAGCTGCTTCAATATCACGTGGAATGCGGAAGGCATTCTCACGCAACGTTTCGATGTACGACTGAATCATCTTCAGTACACAGAAACCTTTTTCCGTATAAATCAGACGGGAGACATAGAACGGACCTTGTTCGGGATGTAAAAACATACGCCGGATCTGTTCAGTGAACTGACCGGCAATCTCGCCCGGCAGTTGTTTCTTCGCCTTGATATATTCTTCACGGGCACGAGCCAAGAAGTTCTGCTCCAGTTCGGTATCCATATTCACAACCTGTGATTTCACCACGTTGCCATAGGATAGACGCTCACTGTTCTGATAACCAGGCAGCGGCTCTGGCACGCGCGCTTCAAAGGACTTGACCACACTTTCGAGATCAATGCCCAGCTTGCGGGCAAACTTCTCGGTATCCTCCTGGTTTGGTGCTTTGGAGAACATGGTGTTCATTTTGTCGAACATGCGATACGCCAGATACGTGGTCATCTCTTCAATCGGCAGGACAGCCGAAGATGCACCAATGATGTTGTAATCATAGTTCGCCGGGTACACCTTGTTCATCTGTGCAATGTTGGTGCGAATGTTGCTGATATAGTCATGGATCGCAAACTCCTCACCCGACTGCTTCTCCTCACTTGCCATGAAGTTGGTAATGTTCTCGGCCGTGACGTTCATGCAGTAATCGTAGGCGTTCTCCAGCAATTTGCCTTCGGTATTCGTCGCTGAGATTAGATGACACAGGTTAAATGGCGGCAGTGGTGAGTTAACGGTTAAAATATTGCCGTACTTCTGAGTAAATCGCTCACCGCGGCTATCCACGTTCATCCAGTAATCCAGCTCTTTGAGCGCAGCATATCCGTTCTTGCGAATGTATTCACGAGTGTGTTCGCTCAAGCTTTTGTTGGACAGGTTCACGTCTGGCGTGAACAGATATCCCAGCGTATTCACGCGGTCAATCCCGGCAGAGCCGTGATCACGTTCGATAATACCGCGCACAATATAGGAAATATCGAGGAAACAGCCGCTGCCTGTACCGCCGGACAGACCTGTCAGCAGGAATACCATCAGTTTTTTGTTGGTGCCTACGGATAAGGTTTTGATCTTTTTGTCGATGGCCTGTACCACCTGATTAATCTTGGTGAACAGGAGCAGACGTCCAGCCTGACGTACACCTGCGGCACCGTTCATCCCGTCCGTGATGCTCAGTTCCGGAGATAGCCAGTCCGTAATATACGGCTCCAGCACGCTACGGTTCTGTAGAAGTCCGCCAATTTCGGCATTGGATAGCAACACGAATTCATTGATCGGATCAAGTCCGATCCCTTTATACTTTTTGGCACGATCCTGTTCGTTTGTCTCAAAAGCCAGAAACTCCACATTGTCCGGCTTGTCCATTTTTTTCTTGGATACCGGGTCCTGTGGCAGCTTGAAACGACGGTTAATCTGATATTTGAGACGCAGCAACGCATCAATTCCCGTTCCTCCCAAACCAATAATCAGAATGGGATTATCAATTGTATCAACTCTGATCTTCTCACTGACAATACCTCCGCCAAGTGATACATCCAGTTGCTGAATATGTTCTCTAACAATCGGTTTCATTCCATGTCCTCCTTAGATTAACGCACGTATGCTTCAATCTATATAATTCAAACTAAAGAATATTTACACTTGCCACTCCGATGACAGAACAAACTTCCGATCGCTGTTATCCCCAGATTTTTTGATTCTCTTTTTCAAAGGTGAAAATCTGGGGATAGCCTATGCTTCCGATGTAGCTTTCTTTCAGAAAGCTTTTAGGCGAACGCTTCCGCTTCTCCAGCTTTTTTCTGTCCTCTGCGTTCTCGTGTAAATGGATTAGTTCAACTTATATAGCTTACATTCATTTAGCTATAATCCTTCACACCAAATACTCGATCAAAATCGTTTTGTCCGCCTGTTGCAGCGGGATGCTCAGTCGGTCACCGTTCTTCAGTTCAACGCCTGAGCTTGCATCGACTGCACGACCGGATTTCTCCAACGTACCGCCTGCGGTGTTACGGATTATAATTCGATCCCCATTGCTGGGCGTAAATACATATTTTTCGGTTTCCTTCAGCTCAGGGTCCAGTTGCAACAACTGATGAAGATGAAATCTGCCCCGGAAGGATACCAGCTTTTTATATTGCGGATATGATTTATCTCCCGTGTTCTCATCACGAATCTCCACGACCATCTGGCCTACAAAACCTCGATTTTTCCGTTTCAGCCAGCCCATCAGGAACCAGGCACCAACACCAACCACGATCAGGGCTATAACACCCAAGATGACAGGCAACCAAGGAAACGGCTTGTCCTGTTCACCGCCAGACGTTGTTGGTTGAGATCCACTTCCAGCTGCTCCGCTCGCGTTGATCGTGATTGGCTCACTTTCACGGTAGAAGCTGTCTTCTTCCGCACGGATGACTAATTCATAGTTATGATTGTCTGGTACTTCAAACGTTCCGGCAAAACCAGAACCTGTGTTTTCCAGCGGTTGTTCTTCACTTTTGCCAGTATCCACATCTTTCACAACCAGCGTGGCCTTCATATCTGTATACAGATCATTATCCTGGAGTGGCTGACCGCCATTCTCCAGTTTGGCTGCAAGATCAACCTTGTCCTCTTTGGTATAGGACTTGGTCTTAATTGGGTCCACAACGAGCTGAAGATCATAGTTGAACAACAGGTTGATATCGATGCTGTCTTTCGGAGCCCCTTTTACCCGAAGTTTCCAGTCTCCTTCTTGGGGTTTCAACAGCTTCACGAGTGAATAACTCTTCGACGTCGAGAGCTTGGCTGCATCCGAGTTCAGGTCCACGGCTTGTCCGGAAGGGTCCGTCAATTGCACTTCCACCGGCTTCGAAGACATGATCGAAATGTTTGCTTCCAATACACTGTCATTCGGTACATTCACGGTAACTTCCTGATAACTGCCGTTTCCCGTTACAGAGGGCAGCTTTACCACATTCAGTTTGGCATGATCCGCGAAGATCTCACTCAGAATCTGTGGCAGATCATCCGGCGTATCGGTAATGAATGATTTACCTCCAGTCTGCTGAGCCAGGTCTGCGAGTGCATTCTTGTTCAGCTTGCCATCGGCGTTCAATCCGATCGTATACACCGGAATACCCTGATCCTGTGCTTCCTTCACGGCTTTTGCCAGGTCAGCATCAGATTGTGCCTGTGTACGGCCTTTGGTTTTGTTAAAGTCATTGTTGCCATCCGCCAGCAGCACGATCATTGGCGAGTGGGATGGGTCTGCACCATGATTCAGTATGTTCACGGCTTCGGCGACACCAACTGAGACATCGGTATATGGCCCCCGGCCAAGCTGATCAATAAAATCCTTCAGGCTGCTCTTGTCCGCATCGGACTGAATCTCCAGCATAGCCTTTTCCCGCTCCACCTGATCGGTATAAGCGACAATCCCTACCTTGTCCCCCTGGACTGGCAGCATATCAATAAACATTTTCATGGCTTCATTACTGATCTTGTCACGGTCACTTGTATTCATTGAGTTACTTACATCGGCTACAAGTACCGCATCGATTCCGCTTGTCTGTGCCTGAGCCGCTGCAGCTTGTGGCAGCAACGCTTGAGGTAACAGTAGCGTTAGAATTGTCAGCAGAACCATCGTTCCACTAAGCCAGCGTATTTTGCGTGTCCGCAGCATTGGGTGTACTCCTTCACGTTTGAGATTAAAATGGGAATAGTTTATTATAGGCGTCAAGCCTTAAGGAAATCTTAACAGTCTACTAACAAATTCTGAAAAGCACCCCTATCTTGAGTTACAGTTTTGTAATGACTGACAAAAATCGACGATTTCATGCCTTGAACTGGCACAAAAGTACCAACTATGGAAATATGATATAGTTATTGCCAGCAAACTGCAATATAACAGCGCTTGTTCACCAAGCCATAGAAGGGAACGGATTATGGTTACATACGGATGCCTCGCCATATTGTTTCTTTTTGTCATTATAAAGGGTTTTGCACTCCAGCTTCATCGACGGAAACCGGTCTCCCGGGAAGACACGGATCGTACCCTCTACACTATTCTGAATGGTGAGCGTGATTAAGCATGAGTACTAAACTAGTTGTATCCATAAGACCATTTCATCGAACGACCTATGCCTATGAAAAGTTGCAAGTCTGCTCACGTTGTGGACAGTACACCTGCCTGTGGGAAGATGAGTGCACGGCCTGTGGCCGGGGTACCCTCAATTCCGTTCAAGCGAAGGCAACTTCCCGTGTAAAACGCCGGATTGCACGCGACTTGTTCATTACGACATTGTTCGGTGTAGCTGCTACCTATTTCGGTGAGACCATAGATCAGACCATGGCGGCAGCCAGCGTTTCCCTGTTGCTTCTGGCCTTACTGATCTTCATGCAGAAACGTTCATTCGAGGTAGAGCAGCAGCGCGAGTTGAAGCGCACGTTACAACAGGATGAGGAACTCATCCGCCAGGGTATTAACCGCAATTGGGCTCTGGTCGCCGAAGCTCGAAAACAGGATGAAGCACTTGCCTATGAGATGCTCCGCGAGATCGGCTCACTCGTCTACAATGACCGGATTCGACTGCAACAGGTTGCGCTGTTACAATCCTTTGTCCTACGCAGTGATATGGATCTGCAGCTCAAGCCCTTGCTCTTACGTAGCTTCGAGCGGCTGCTGGCTGAATATATTGGTGAGATTGCTCGGCTTAAGCCCGATTTGATCCGTGAAGATGCGATTCGTTATATCGCAACCTATGAAGTGAACATTTTACAGCTCCACAATGGAATTCAGATACTTACAGCCGTAGCTGCTGCTGCCGTACGCAAGAGCAAATATATTGAGTTATTCCCTAGTCTTATTACCCGCTACGCCCGCTTTATGCCCAAGGATCGCTTCATGAGACTTTATCACACGATTGAACGCTATCCGAGCAAGGCACGCGGGGGTCTGGCGGAGTCGGTAGGCCGGGTGTATAACGAGAAATATCGGGATCAATACGCAGATGTTCAGCTGTAGGGATGATATATTGAGAAAGAAAAACGTAGTTTAGTGCAAACTCACTCCCTGTATATAGACGAATGCAATTTCATCCATCCCTGCATGCGCGTCAGCACCACAGATCGAAGGTTATGCTTCTAATGATATAAGAATTAATCCAAAAACACCCCATCCTTAGGTCTAGGATGAGGTGTTTTGAATTTTATGGCAGTCTGCCACGTGCTATACGCAGTACACGAAAAAAAGGAAAAACTACATGGGGAATACCTAAATGGCATCTTCCATGGATCAAGTAGGCACGCAAACAGGTACTCACAGATGACAAAAAGAATAAGCGGAAATGATCATCTGTCCTGGTGAAAGGGCCGCGACGTGGTTCCGTCGCGACCCTTGATCTGAAGGTTCGGTACATCTGTACCCGAACCCTCTCATATGTGCCATGCCCATCACTGTGGCATGGCATGGTGCCTGCGCAATTGCGGCTGCATCGCCGCTTGCGCCAAGGCTTTACCGTCCGCGACGAGAATCGCGACGGTCACCCTTCGCCGGTCCGCGTCCTGCGGATTCCGGACGGCGAGAGCCTTCGCTACTGCGCCCGGAGGTGCGCTTGTCGGCACTACGGCCAGCCCAGCCGCTGCTAGCTGCGCGGCCGCTTTGACCCGTTGCTCCGCGACTGCTGTCGCTGCTGCGCGCGGAACCACGACCTGCGCTGCGCTCGTCGCCACTGCGACCCGCACCGCGTCCACCTTGACCCGCTGCACCACGACTGCTGTCGCTGCTGCGGCCACCGCTACGACCACCACTGCGTCCGCCTTCACTGCGGCCACCTTCGCCACCGCGGGAACCACGTCCCCCACGTCCGCCATCTCTGCGATCGTTACGGCCTGCACCGCGACGGGCACTACCAGTTCCGGAAGAGCGTCCGCCTGAACGTTCGTCATCCCCTTGACTGTTGATGGAACGTCTAGCTGCTCCAGTTGAAGCAATTGGACCTTCGCTTGTCCACTGGATACGGGACAGCTTTTGGTCAATACCTTGTTCAATACGTGCAAGTTCCGGTCTGTCGTGCTCTGTTGCAAACGTTACAGCAAGACCTGTACCGCCTGCACGGCCCGTACGACCAATCCGGTGGATATAACTTTCCGCATCATGCGGCATATCGTAGTTAAATACATGCGTAACGCCTTCAACATCAAGTCCACGTGCAGCTACATCTGTAGCAACCAGCACTTGCAGTTTGGCATCGCGGAACGCTTTCATTACGTTCTCACGCTTGGATTGGGACAGATCTCCATGAAGTTCATCACTTGCATAACCTGCTTCACGCAGATCTTGGTTCAGCTTGGATGCACGACGTTTGGTCCGACAGAAAATAATCGCCAAGTATGGGCGATACGTATCAATCATGCCGCGAAGCGCTTCTAATTTACCACGATCCGTACATTCCAGCACTTGCTGGCGAATTTGTTTGATCGGGATAACAGATTGGGAAGATACTTTTACATCTTCCGGATCTTTCATGTAGGTCTTCGCCAGGTTGCGAATGCCCTTAGGCATCGTTGCTGAGAACAGCATTGTCTGACGTTTATGTGGTAGCTCGCTAAGAATCGTCTCCACATCGTCCAGGAAGCCCATGTGCAACATTTGGTCGGCTTCATCCAGCACCAGTTTTTTCACATTATCCAGCTTCAGCGTGCCACGGCGCAGGTGATCCAGGAGACGACCTGGTGTACCAATAACGATCTGGGTACCGTTCTGCAATTTACGCAGTTGTTTGTCCACATCCTGCCCGCCGTATACGGCAAGCACGTGCAGTTTATCGTCGTTAGCAGTAAGCTTCTTCGCTTCTTCCGTAATTTGCAGCGCAAGCTCACGCGTAGGCGCGATAATCAGCGCTTGTGGCGAACGGTCGGATACGTTAATTTTCTGAATAATCGGCAGCAAAAATGCCAGCGTTTTCCCTGTTCCTGTCTGTGCCTCAGCGATAATATCGCGTCCACCCAGCAGTACCGGAATCGAACGCTCCTGTACCGGAGTCGGCACGGCGATTCCCTGATGTTTCAGGATCTCGCACCATTCCGGGCGAATGCCCAGTTGTTCAAAGTTTGCCAATCGTTACACCTCTGTATATTCATTTAGATAAGTCCATTTCATAATGACTCAGTATCAGTATCTGCCATCAAGACTAGTTTTCCTTAGTTCAATCATGATTATGAAATGAATTTTTTAAAAAGCAATCCACTCGTTGCTCTTCTTCTCCATACCCTGTAGTTTACACGTTAGTCAAGCAAAACAAAAGGGGATACAGCGTTACACCCCCAACTTGTAGCACAAAATTCCAAGATCAGCGTAACTTGTATCGACCAAGTGAGTTTGAGGATGGTTATGAGAGAGAGTGTAAGGATGATTTTGACAGTAACCATAGGAGCCCCTCTGAAAATGATGATGAGTGGAACATCCCAAGGTGTTGGCTCGAAGTATGACTCTGATTCTGTGAATTGGTTGAGGATTGAACTGCATGCAAATCCCACGTACCACCAATTCTAACGAATCCAGGACACCCTATTACGCCAATTAAAGCCGTTTGGATTTTCTAACGAACTCCAGTCACTTAATTACTCGGAATACCCGCGAAACGGCATCAGTATGGGTGGAATCAGCAAAATAAGATGTCTGAGATTCGTTAGAATAACGAAAACATGAAATAACTCCATATAAGACGTGCCAGGTTCGTTAGAGTTTACACACACTGAAGAACACAAGCTTGAGCACAATAAGATCAGCTAGAGAAATAACAACATTTACTAGAACCAGAACACCAACTACAAATACTAGAACTAACAACAACCAGCACTACCTATACTTCTACTAGAACTATTACTAGAACTATTACTACAACTGCTACTCCAACTTCTACTTCTACTTCTACTTCTACTTCTACTAGAACACCACTACCACCATTAGAACTACTCCTTCTTCTTCTTCGTTCTTTTTCTTTTCTTCACTGTACACACCACACAATCTAATAAAAACAACGACGCCCTCTCCCCAATTTATTTTAGGAAAAAGTGCGCCGCTGATAGAAAGTATCTTTTTATGTTATCTACTACACAGGGCTGTCGCATGTCTACTCAACACTACTTTAGGACAGTAGCCTTCATAACTTTACTTCATTACTTGTTTAGATCCTTAATTCCAGATTTACTAAACCGTTCATTTTTCACCTTGTCCGCGTAACTATAGTCAGACAATGCACCTTTGGACAACAACCTTCGTTGCAAACAAGCTACGAACCATGCCCTCCAGCTGTAGCAAATCCACTCCGTTCAAGAATACGGGAGCTTTCCTCGTTTAACCCGCGCAGGTGCACGGTTTTGCCAAGCTTCGCGTATTTGAACTTCACTTTGCCGATAGCCACAACCGCAGTGTTATCCCAGATATGTGAACCTCCGAAATCAATCGTGATCTCCTTCGGATCGGCCTCTGCATCGAACTCATCCACGAATCGGGACGAAGAACCGAAGAAGAACGGTCCGTGAACCCAATAAACTTTCTGCCCTTGCGCTTGGCTCGCCTGTACACGAATCTTGGTCTGTTTCCAGCCAAAATGCAGCACACTGAGCACAACGCCGACCATGACCCCGATCGACAGATCGTGGGTATAGACCACAATCGCTACCGTCACGATCATGACAAAAGCTTCCGCCCGCGGCACGCGAGTTATATTTTTGATGGAACTCCAGTCGAATGTTCCGATACACACCATAAACATCACACCGACCAGCGCACCCATTGGTACCTGTTTCACCACACCGCTAAACAGCAACAACAGGATCGCGAGAAACGCACCCGCAGTAAACGTAGATAATCTTCCACGTCCGCCAGACTTCACATTAATGACCGACTGCCCAATCATCGCACAGCCGCCCATGCCGCCAAACAAACCGTTCACGAAATTCGCAATACCCTGACCACGCACTTCACGATTCTTGCTGCTTTTGGTCTCGGTCATCTCATCCACGATGGTTGCGGTCAGCAGAGATTCCAGCAATCCAACCAGTGCCATGGTGAATGAATAAGGCAGCAGAATCATCAGCGTGTCCCAAGTCCACGCAATATTTGGCAAGTGGAACATCGGCAGAGTGCTCGTTATATTCCCCATGTCGCCGACTGTTCTTACGTCAAGATGAAATACCAAGGTAATAATCGTCATCACGATAATTGCAATCAGTGGAGCTGGAACGCCTTTGAAAAACCGTGGCAAAATATAAACGATCGCCAGCGTACCCGCTACCATCGCATACATGATCCAGTTCGCTCCCGTGAAGTGGGTTAACTGCGCCATAAAGATGAGTATAGCCAGTGCGTTAACGAATCCGGTCAGCACCGAATGAGGCACAAACGTAATAAACCGTCCAACCTTAAATATGCCCAGTAGAAACTGGATAATGCCCGTCAATATCGTCGCTGCAAAAAGATATTCCACGCCATAATCCTTGACGAGTCCAACCATCAGTACCGCCATGGCACCGGTTGCCGCCGAGATCATGCCTGGTCTTCCACCAGCAATCGAGATCACAATCGCAATCGTAATCGAAGCGTACAATCCGACCATCGGATCAACACCCGCAATGATGGAGAACGCAATGGCTTCCGGAATTAACGCCAGCGCTACCGTAATGCCTGCCAGCACGTCTCCGCGAATGTTGCCAAACCATTGTTGTTTTAAAGTATTCATATGTTCTTGCCGTTCCTCCTACGTGTATTCCTCATAATGGACAATCTTACTGAAGAGTAACGGAAGCCGTTCACACTAACCAACTACCCAGGACAGCACAAAACAACGGATTCCTCTCCGCATTATTCGTATGCTCTTGCCTGAGTTGCATCATTATTAACCATCCATATAGCCTTGACGGGTTAATATGCACTCATGTCTTTTCCGTTCCAGTGTGTACCGCTGGTGTTCCATTACTGCCTCAGTTGCCTTACTTCGTGCGACATAAGGAGCTGATCCTGATGCCCATAGGTTTTCCCCTCTCAGAAAAACCGGGTCCGTTAATGTACTGACCTATTATTATAGTCACAGGACCGGATATGTACTAATACAGTTAAGGCGAAAAAACAGAACCTTTTCTTCTATTATCTTAATCTTTCTATAATTTACTCACCAATTCTCTATTCACAAAAAATAACCCGCAAAGATCCTTTGAAGAAAGTCTCTTTACGGGTATTCTTGTGATGTAATGCTGTTGCTAGAACCTTCCCGATTTGAATATCGAATAGAGCAGGAAAGCCACCATCAGAATCGCCACCAGGAAACCAATCTCAATGACCGGAATATCCCACAGCATCGTGGACTGATGACTGATCGAAGAACCGATAATCAATCCCACCATAATGATACAAAAGGCGAGTAACACGATACTGAAAGACAGCCGATTACTAATCTGGTCCATTCTACGCATGAGTGCATCGAGTTCAGGGACACTGATCTCCAGCCTCAGCTTGCCTTTGCTAATAATGGATGATAATTGCCTTAACTGCCCTGGCAGACCAATGACACTCTCGGCCATATCGGCCGCACTGCGGAACAAGCGATTCTTGATTCTTCCAGCGCTAAAACGTTCCTTGATCAGCTTCCGCCCAAAAGGCTCGGCCATATCTACAATGCTCAGGGAAGGATCGAGATGTTCAATTACACCTTCCATCGTCAGCAACGATTTACCTAGCAGCAGAATATCAGCAGGCATGACAACCCGGTGCCTCTGAGCTACGCCGAACAAGTCATTCAACGCCTGACCCACACTAATCTTGGAAAAGGGAATATCGTAATATTTGGTACGTAACTTGTCCAAATCCACATGAAGACCACGCAGGTCCATGTCATCTGGCATCATGCCCAATTTTTCAATCGCCCGGATCATACTGTCCGTATCTTTGCGCATTAACCCAATAATAAGTGAAGCGAGCTGTTGTTTCATCTCGTCGCTCAGACTGCCCACCATACCGAAGTCTATAAAAGCAAGACGTCCATCCTTCAATACCATCAGATTGCCCGGATGTGGGTCAGCGTGAAAGAAACCCTGAATAAAGATCTGATTCAATAATGAATCCACCAGCCGCTCGGCAATGTTGTTCAGATCATGGCCGCGTCTGACCAGTTCTTCACGATCATTGAGTTTGATACCTTCGATATACTCCATAGTGAGCACACGGGACGAAGTCTGATCCCAGTAAATTGCCGGGATTTTCACCTTGTTGTCCTGTTGGTACTGCTGTGCAATCTTTTCCGTATTTCGGCCTTCGACCGTATAATCCAGCTCGGCCATCAACGCCTGAGCATATTCTTCGACCATTTGCGGAATCTGATATTGCTTCACCCAGTCCCAGCGCTTCTCGGCCATGGCTGTCAGTTCACGCAAGATATCCAGGTCACGCTGCACAATACGCGATATACCGGGACGCTGAATCTTGATGGCTACCGATTCACCGCTTTGAAGTTTGCCCAGATGCACCTGTCCAATGCTGGCCGCAGCTACAGGGGTATCCTCGAACCGGGAAAAGATCTCCTCCAGCGGTGTATCCAATTCCTGTTCCAAAATACCCCGTGCCGTCTCGGAAGAGAACGGCGGGACCTGATCCTGTAACTTCACCAGCTCACGAATGACAGACTCAGGCAACAGATCTGCCCTTGTGCTTGCGAGTTGCCCCAGCTTAACGAAAGCTGGCCCCAGCTCCTGCAGCACAAGCCTAATACGTTCACTCAGCGTTTTGGTGGTGTGTGCTTCACGCGACATCCACCGTCTGGGCAGAGCCAGCAACTGGAACAAACCCAGCTCCTCGACCATATAACCGAAGCCATGACGCACTAGCGCCATGGCAATTTCACGGTATCTGCCGACATGTTTGATTCGCACTGCCATCTACTCGATCTCGTTTCCTTTGAGAGGAGGAGGAACTTCAAGTGGAGCTGGGGATTCATCAGGTTGAAGCTGTGGTGAGTGGCCCAGTTCGGCAAGTTTTTTCTCCAGAACGGCAACGCGCTGTTCCAGACTGGTTACATCACTTTCGGATGCCACACCAGCTTCCTGAAGCACACGCTTGACCTGTTCTTGAATCACTCTCTTGAACTGGCCTTGCTCTTCATCGCCCCGTTCCAGCAGACGTTCAACCAAAGCTTTGGATTCACCGGGCGCAAGTTCCCCGCGCTTGACCAAATCATCCACGGTTTTCTCAATTTTTTCTTTGCTTACGACAGTAAGACCAAGCCCTAACGAGATCGCCTTTTTGAACAAATCGCTCATTTTTGTCATCCTCCTCTTCGTTGATCTCTATATTATACCCCTTATACTCTGCATGCAAAAATGTCAGTCCGATCAGACGTAACGCGCAGCCCATTTGCCTGCTTGCAGAAGTAACTTCCGGTACGTTTCGTGTGCAAAAGACGGCACATGGTGACCCGGCATCAGATAAACAATACGCCCAACACCATATCGATGAGCCCAAACCGCAGGCTTTGGTCCTTCTTCGGATTGATATTCAAGTAATATTTTCGTTTCGGCAAAAGAACCAAATTCGAACTGATAAGGCTCTTCTTCCATTGTGAAATTCGAAATGCCCTCCGTCACGGGATGGCTTTCCGCCGTTACAGTGAATTCAAGCGGTGCATACGCCGGATGATGCAGGAACTTGGCACCGATCATCTGTTTGAGCTCATAACGATTTTGGAGCGAAATGCCGTTATGTATAATGACCAGTCCACCCCCATTACTTACATAGGACAACAAACCTGCTGTCTGCTGTGGAGAGACTTTACCCTTCCAATCGTCCATGTATGAGATACATACATCAAACCCGGTTATATTTTCTTGCAGCAGCATATTCCGATTCTCACTGCACTGCACAGTCATAGTATCATGGAAAATTCGGCTAATCTCCGCATCCACCCCCTGAAGCGGGTGCCAATCCGGATGTGTATAATCGCCAAGTAATAATGCTTTTTTACGATGATCCATTCAATTAATCTCCTTTCTTGTTCACCTCACTGTATAAAACCAACTACCAGGGGAGCTTCTCTCCCTTGTAGTCCACATATGCGGGCTGATCTCCTTTAAACTGTTCATGGCGGTCGATAAGTACTGCGATATGCTGTGCAGATTGCTCGGGCGTGAGATCCGCAGCAACATCCAATTCGCCCCTCATATAACTCTGTACCCAACCGGGATGCACAAGCATCACTTGTCCGCCTTCATCCTTCAGACCATTGTGCACAAGACGGGCCTGCATGTTCAAAGCAGCTTTGGACATACAATAGGCATACCACCCATCCCGACTGCATTGTTCTATACTTCCAGCCTCGGAAGAGATATCAACAATCAGCTTGACCTGTCCTTGAAGAAGGAGGGGTAACAGGGAATGAGTCACACGCAGTGTACCTAAGGTGTTCACATTAAATACTTCAGCCATCTCCGCCATATTCAACGGCCCGCGGATATGATCCGTAATACTTCCTAGTATAGCCGCATTATTGATCAGCATATCCAAATGATTCGTATCCAGCTTCAATGTCTCCGTGAACAGTGCTACCGACAGGTCGTCCGCGATATCCAGTTCGATGGCGCGCAGATGGTCAGGATATCCTTCTGCAAGCATACGAATTCCCTCGGAATCTTCCACGTCCAGACCGGCCGCATACACGAGATACCCTCTCTTCAGCATCTGTGCCGTCAAAGCCAATCCCAATCCACGAGCAGCTCCCGTTACACATACGGTTCTCATCATGATGTCCCTCCCTCGCATAATGATTCTGTCTTTTATTCATTCCACATATTCATCTGAAAACCTTTAATTCAGAATAGGATTGCCAACTTCACGACCAAAGACTCAGGAGGTAAAAGCGAGATTAGAGCCATTTTGCTTATTGAATTCAGCTATCTATTTGAGCTATAAATAGCTGTTATTATCTCTGCATATCTCGCTCCTGCCGATAGGCTAAACAATGTTCCACCCATCTTTGAGCAGCTGCCGGATAAGAGCCCAGATGAACGTGCGTATACCCCGCCACGATGTTGCCTGCGGCATATCCCTCTTGCTTCAAGCCACGCATCCCCTTGGTCTCATACGCATAAGGAATCGTTTCTTCATCACGATAGGTCATTGTCGAATAATGAAATTCATGACCTCGAAGTACTTCACCCTTTTTCAGTAAAAAGGAATCCTGAACGCTACTCGCTTCACGGTAGCCAAGCGCAGCGCGCTTCTTCTGCATCTGCACCTGTGCGGGGATAATGCCCGCCATGTCAAAAGTAACTCCCTCTCGGTCGGTCAACGTTTCTCCAAGTACCATGTAACCACCACACTCAGCAAATAAAGGCATGTTGGATTGTGCTGCCCGTCGAAGTCCTTCCAAGAAATCTTGGTTACCGGCAATCTCTGCTGCAAACTCCTCTGGAAACCCGCCACCCAAATAGATGCCATCCACATCTGTTGGAATACTTTCGCCAGCGAGCGGACTGAAGTAATGTAATCGAGCCCCGGCCGCTTCGAGCAATTCCAGATTATCGGGATAATAGAAATTAAATGCCGCATCGCGCGCAACGGCAATGACAGGCTGCATCGCATATGATACATGTCGATTATTAACATGGATCACTGAATTGGAAAGTGGATCGTAATTCGAGCCTGATTCAGCATTAGCCGAATCAGCTTGGGCAGTAGTTGCAGGAATCACTTCTTCTTCATTCAAAGGTGGGGCGCTTGTCGCCAGCTCCAGCAGCAGATCCAGATCGGTGCCTTCCATCAGCACATCGGCAGCCCGCTGAAATAATGGTTTCAATTCACCCCGCTCAATGGCAGGTACAAGTCCCAGATGTCTCTCAGGAATGGACATGTCTTCATCCCGCTTCAGCCAGCCAACCACCGGAATTCCGCACATCTGCTCAATGGCTTTTTTCACAATGGTATAATGACCCGCACTTCCACACCGGTTGACGATCACTCCGGCAATATTTAATTCAGGATCCAACTGTTGAAAACCCAGGACAATCGCGGCCGCACTGCGAGCCATGCTGCGTACGTCCACAACCAGAATCACAGGGGTCTGCGTGACCAGAGCAATCTCTGCAGTTGAGCCTGTATTGCTGAGCGGATCTTTGCCATCGTAAAGGCCCATAACGCCTTCTATAATGGAAATATCATGTCCCGCCGATGCCTTCTCGAACGTATCTCTCACGTATTCAGGCGATGTCATCCATGCATCCAGATTACGTGACGGTCTGCCCGTGACGGCGGTATGATATGTCGGATCAATATAGTCCGGGCCGCATTTGAACCCTTGTACACTCAAGCCACGCTGGGCAAGTGCCCTCATCAGCCCCAAGGTTACTGTCGTTTTTCCTGCACCACTTCCGGTCCCTGCAATGATAAGTCGGGGTCTGGCATTACGATCTGCAATGGTCATCGTCATTTCCACCTTTTCTTCGAGATAAGAAAAGCTTCTGATCGAAGCACTATCAAGGATGTACATTCGTATTTTAGTTGTAACGTATAAATTCTATAATCTAAACAAAACCGCATCATATAGCGATGCGGTTAAGATTAATGCACACTTTTTATTCATGAAGCGACGCCAAAAGCTTTTTATCGAACTGATCTAAAAGCAGGCCACTAATCTCTAATCTTGGCCGCACGCCCTGCTGCAAAGTAACGTCCAAGCTCAACGATGAGTGCTCCCATCTTCTCTTCCTCCGGAATGACCAGTGCCTCAATGCCTTCTTCACGCATGGAGTTTGCGGTAACTTTACCTACAGACGCAGGAATTACACCTTGTCTGAAGGCTGCAAGCATCGGCTCAAGCTTGTCCTGGGAGGCCGCATATTGCGTCAGAAACCTAACCTGCGGTCCACTTGTGAACGCAACAGCATCTACTTCGTACTTTAGAATTTCATTCAATAACTGTTCCAGTTCTGCCTCTTCTGGCGGTACATGGCGGTAAGGAAGCACTTGTCTGACGATGGCACCTTGTTCTTCCAACCATGCAACGAGTTTGGGAGCTGTCTCCCCATGAAGCTGCAACATAACCTTTTTCCCTGCGAGATCATGTGGGGTGAATTCTCGGATGAGCCCGTCCGTGCTACCGTCATCATCTCGTACCAGCGGTGTTAGCTTGCGCTTTTTGAGCGCATTCACCGTCTTGTATCCCCTTGCCGCAATTGAGGATTCTGATAATACATCCAACAATTGGCCTGCCACTTCCATATCCTCAGCCATTTCAAACAATGCATCCAATCCCATACCCGTCGTTAATACCGCCCAATCTGGCGGGTCTGAGATCCAGGATACCAGCCCATCCCTGATACTCCGATCATCCAGGAATACGGTCCCCTGTGCCGGTCGCACAAGCGGGATTCCACCCATTTTTTCAACCAGTATGGACATTTCTTTCGATTTTCGTGGTCCTGTCAATGCTACACGTACACCTGCCAAATGTTGAGCCATTCATGTTCCCCCCGTTAGTTCAGCCGAATGTTCATCAGTCTGACTACAGTATACAGGGTACTTCTGTGGAGGGAAACTGTACTTTCCCTCTTTTTGCCCGTTCATCTATAAGGATTTTTGATGGAATGCATCAGGAAGGCTGGAGTTCTCCGCCATGAGAATCTTTCCGTCTTTTCTCTCCGTCCTTCTCCGAATCAGCCGATTTTTGTTCCGGCTCATGTTTCTCTTTCTTTGACTGTTCTCCCGATCTCTGTTGGGTAGATTCTTTTTTATCCTTTTTGCGAGGACGAAGGAAAAGAAACAGCACGATAGGGAACATCACTTCAAATACAATGGCGATCCACGTCCATTCCCGAGTAAAACGATTGAGCTGAATGGCATTTCGGAAGAACCAGAATGCACAGACAAATCCGACGAGGGCAATCGGGCCTGTCAACACCTTTCCCGATACGTTCGGAATGATTCGCTTCAATCCCCAGCAGACAAAGTACAGGTCAAATGCAATCTTCGTGATCATGGTAGGCAAGGTTGCCGCTGCCAGCGCAAGGTCAAACCGATCCAAGAAATCACTGATTTGCAATTGTCTTGCCAGTTCATAGGAGGGATACACCAACCTTGAAGCGATAGGAACTCCAATGGAGGTAATGGTCTCCACAAGGATTAGCATCATCAGGAGTGCAGAGAGGATAATACCTGACACAACCGATTTATATCGAAAATCACTGCCTTTGATAACAAAAGGTAATGCAATCATCTCTCCGTAAAACGAAAATATGTACCAACTCCCCTTGCCCACTCCCGTAACATCAACGTGAAAATACGGCATCAAATTATCCATATTGATCTGTTGAATGAGCATGAAAGGCACAATCACGGAGTTTAAGAGAAACAATGTCACATACAACTCCGACATACCGATTAAGGAGCCGAGCCCACCTCTGACGATAAAAACTCCCATAACGATCAGAGATAACACAATGATGGAGATGGGCGTGGTCTCTAACAAAGTTATGCTGATATAATCCCCCGTTAACCGGATATCCCTCGCAAACACAAAGAAAAAAAACAAAATGTACATCAATCCTGCGAGCCTTCCCAAAAAGGGGAATCGCCCAGCAAGGGCTTGAAATAGATCCTGATCCGGAAATCTCCGCTGGACCCGACTTAACATCCACATGGATGCAAGCATCACTAAGACTACAGGTATATACGAGAGATAAGCGTGTTGTTCCGCATAGTAGATAGCTTGCGCGTGAGGCTGAATTAACGTTCCTGAAATACTGAGCAGCAGCACGAGCAGGATCATCTGACGGTGTGTCACTCTCTGATTCATGATATACCTCCTTTCCCTCTCGCGATCTCGCAAACTTAATGCATCCTGTCCACAACCTAGGGCAGTGGCAGTAAGCGCTGGATAACGTGGCTTATCCATACCGACACAAATAAGGTTTTGCTTAGATTAGTCACATAGAACCAAATGCCTGTAGCCACTGCTATCAAACTATAGGATAGCCAGCGATTAATGGCAGCTGCCTGTTTCAAATGTCTGAAATCCATCAAAATGACCACGATTACCATGGCCAGGAAGGTAAATAAGAGTGGTTTAATCATGTACAACTTCATCCTCTCCGACGCCAATTGGTTTATTGCTCACCCCAACGTTTTCAATAAGGACATGGGGGGTAACCGTCACCTCAACTTCAGGGTATATGTCATCCCAACGATCCTTCATCGTGTCCCACTTGGCCGGCAGATGTTGATGAATGGATCGACCGATTCCAAGGATGTCCGCATGGTATTTTCCCTGAACCAACCGGACACCTTCCTCGATATCCAATTTTATTTTCTCGTGAATGGCTTCATGTAACTTCAGAATCTCATTCTCACGCCGGTCGCCATAATTGGATTCGTTATCTACGAGAACTCCCTTGGCATATAATTCAATATTCACGGTGACCTTATCAGCCTTGATACTGGGATGTAGTGAAGCGTTGTTCTCGTTCAACTTGATGAACATATTTCCATCTCCGCCAGGAGCTTTAACCATAATCTCCGGTGCATTGGCCTCGCCCATAGCAAGAATGAGCGCATCGGCTGGAGCTTTGTCAATCATGCCAACCAGCTTATCTTTCTTGAAAATGGCCAACCCATCCAGCTTTATGTTTGTTTTGGCGTCCTTCCACCCTTTTGGAACATTGCTCACTTTCGAAGCGACCGGCAGGAATGGATCGACACCTTCACTCAGAATGGCATCTATAAACGTTTTAAGTGAACGTGGATTACGCATATTGAGGAAGCACAGTTCCCGCACCATCTCGGATGGAAACTTCTCTATAGGTGCATCCGTATCCATGACCTCATATGCTGCACCTTTTGTGACCACTGGCAATGCAGAGAGTCGGTTCAGCGGATACCGTGTAAACAGATCGAGCATGGGGGCCACGCCATCCCGGGCAAGCTCCTCACCAATAAGCATCGTACGGCGATGCGCGTAATAGATTGTTCGTGAAAGTTCCTTTTGACCTTCAATAGACGTACCATGCACAGATTTGGCTGTATTGGATAACATGAACCAGGATTTATCCCCACTCGTGCCGCCTCCGCCTCCTTCACTACCGGAAGAACCGGATTGTCCTGGCAGAGCAATCTGAAGACTGGATCTGTAATTGTCCCCCTCCTTATCAACAGCAATACCAATCACAAAGGCAACATCGTTAATCTCCTTACGATCCCAGCAACCTGAAATAAAAGTGGTACATAACAACAGCGCTATCACTGCCCGGTACTTATATATGATCTGCATGGGTTCACCACCCTTCCTCAGCTTCAGGGGAACCGTTGATCTTTTCGGTCATCCGTTTCTGATCCCGATGTACCGTAGAAGGACGATTGATCATTTTCCACCATGGCACACGAATGAGAATGTCTTTGGTATCTGTTTTACTGTACGGGCTAAGACCAGAGAGATATGGGACACCGAACGAAGTCATCTGTGTCAGATGCACCGAGATCAGGACCAAGCCGATGACGATGCCGTATAGTCCAAGCATACCTGCTAGTAACATGATCGGAAATCGGAGCAGACGCACCGTAATCGCGAAGTTAAATCGCGGGATCGTGAAGGAAGCTATTCCTGTCATGGATACGATAATAACCATCGGTGCGGATACAATCCCCGCTTGAACTGCCGCCTGTCCGATCACGAGTGCACCGAGGATACTGACAGCCTGACCCACTGTCTTGGGTAACCTGACCCCCGCTTCCCGGAGAGCTTCGAACGACAGCTCCATGATGAGGGCTTCCACCAAAGCCGGAAAAGGTATAGCCTCCCGTGCACCCGCAATACTCAGAATCAGCGTAGTTGGCAGCATGTCCTGATGAAATGTTGTAATAGAGATATACAAGGCTGGCAGGAACAGAGCGATGGCTACGAATAGGAAGCGAATCCACCGCACCAGATTACTGATGAAGAATCGCTCGTAATAATCCTCGCTGGCTTGTAGCATCTGCCACATCGTGACTGGAGCAATTAGCGAGAATGGGGTTCCATCTACCATAATGGCAAAGCGTCCTTCCAACAGATTGCCTGCAACGGTATCCGGCCGCTCCGAATAGTGCATCTGAGGGAAAGGGGAATACGGATGATCTTCAATCAGTTCCTCGATATAACCCGTCTCCAGGATGCCATCAATATTAATTTTTTCCAGACGTTTCTTGACATCTTGAATCGTTTTTGGATCAGCAATACCTTCTAGATAGGTCAGCACAATATCTGTCTTGGTGTCTGTTCCAAGGGTCATACTCACCATCTTGAGCGCAGGTGTTTTCAGCTTGAACCGCAATAAGGCCGTATTCACACGGAGCGTTTCGGTAAATCCCTCCCGCGGTCCCCGAATGACGGATTCTGTCTGCGGTTCCTCCACACCACGTCTGACGCCACCTTTGACATTGAACATCCAGGCTTTGTTACTTCCATCGACCACCAGAAGGGCAGAGGATGCCAGCACCCCTTCTGTCGCAGCAGCCCAGGTATCCACTCGCTTCACCTGTGTTAGCTCAACGGTTGTATCATCCAGTGGAACATCAGGTTCATCTGTGCGCTGCTGCACCAGCCCTCGAATAATCGGTCGCAGCATGTGTTCCTGGATATCAGCCGAATTGACAATGCCTTCGATATAGACCAGAAGTCCTTTCACTTCAGGCGTAATCATGACGTTGCGAAAAACCACATCAGAACAATCGGAGAATATCTCCTTTACCGCCTTAATCTGAGTTTCATGTACTGCACTAATTGGCTGCCGAAGAAAAGGTGGGGACGGCAGTCCCAAAGGAATATGTTTTTTTTCTTCTGAAGCTCGTCCCGGTTGTCCGGACTTGTCTTTCCCAGATGTTTTGTCTGCCATATGCCGCCCCTCCGTTCTTGTTTTTATACAAGGTAGCTTGTGCCAGACAGCAGGGAATTATGTGGTCTTTTTTGCAAAATTACGATTAAATTCTCTGAGTTTTTAGACAGCAAAAAGGCCTCTGTATTTAACAGAGACCTCTGGGATGTTCCAAGTTCTATAGGTACTTATAAGTTAATCCGCAAAATAATCTTCAGGCACATAACGAATCTCCGACTTCGCATAGATGCTTAGCGTGTGACTCTCCCTGTCGTATACTACCTGTTCACCATCTACGTAGTACCAGTGTTTCAAAAGGGGCTGATCCTTGCGTTGGACAAATCGAAATACGTTCAGTTCCTGTCTAAGCTCCATAATCTGTTCCACAATCTGCTCGTCCAGACCCGTAACGGTAAATATGAAACCTGTACCTTCTTGTTGGAACCGATAGGACAGCGAATCTGTTTTGCTATTAGCTAATCCTCGTCCGGTCACCGCATGTTTAACCATAAACCATTCCTGTTGCGCCATACGTGTATATCCTCCTTCATCTTGGAGTTCATTTCATCAGCCATCTACGGCAAATCAATAATCATATAGAACGTATCTTCGTTTCCTTGCAGTTCGATTGAATCCCGCTGTTCCACACGAGCCGTGTCGCCTTCGTTCAACAGGTACTCTCCATCCAATCCCAGCTTGCCTTCGATGGAGAAAATGTACATTCGGCGGCCTGCATCCTGATTAAAGGTTAACGTTTCGTCTTTGGCTAATCGGCCAAGGTAGATCGTCATATCCTGATGAATGGTCGCAACTCTTGGTCCCCCATCTGGGGATACAATCGGCACGAGTGCTCCTGCCAATGCCGCTGGATCAAATGATGTCGTCTCATAGGAGGGCTCCAACCCTTTTGTCTGTGGCATGAACCAGAGCTGAAGCAAACGTACTTCTTCGGTATCGGATGCATTATGTTCGGTATGAATCATGCCACTGCCTGCTGACATCCGCTGGATACCACCAAAGCCTGTAACGGCTACATTGCCCAGATTATCTTCATGTCGCAACTTGCCGTTCAGTACGATCGATACAATCTCCATATCACTATGCGGGTGAGCTCCAAAACCGCGACCAGGCGCAATCACATCGTCGTTCGCTACCCGCATCGGTCCAAACGCCGTATTCTCCGGGTCTTGGTATTCTCCGAAAGAAAAGCTGTGACTACCACGGAGCCAGCCTCGATCGAAGCTGGAGCGGGCATCGGATGGAATGACGTTAATCATAAAATGCATCCTCCTTATTTTTTCTTAGTAGCATACTTATTCTCATTGTAACAAACCTCAGGCATGTCGTCCAAACGAAAAAAGTTCTCTACTGATCAGCCCGGTTCGCAAATCAATTCCCGAACCGGCCTGGCCAATAAAGAACCTCGTTACAGGACTCATCCTGCACTTCATTATTTTTAGCAATCGTTAGTCAAATCAAGCACTCACATTCTGGCGAGCGCTCCCCTGTCTGGAGAACAGATAATCCACGGCCAGGAGGCGGCTTCCTGTGAAGAGCAGTGTCAGGGAACCCGCAAGCAGCAGGTAATCTAACTCGGTACCACTCAGGAACGGCTCACCCACTTTGGCTGTAAACAGAACGCCAACCATCACGATGGCAAACAGAGCAGCAAACACACGTGTTCCCAGACCCAGAATCATCGCTGCACCACCTACCAACTCAATGATGGCTACAACGGATGCAAGAAATCCGGGAATACCAATACTTTCGAAAAAACCTACCGTACCGCTGATTCCACCTTCGAATTTACTCCAGCCGTGCAATACAAAGATCAAACCGATCATAATCCTTGAGAAAAGTAATCCAATCTCTACACTTTTATTATTCATGTTCATCTTCCTTCCTCATTATATTTGACTTCACATGTAGCCCAATTAATCTATCCGATGGACCAAACAAACAAGATAGACAGCAATAGAAAAACAGTAGCCGACATCAGGACAGCATAACGTGGCAACCTCAGCGTTACGTCCTGTTCCGGGTCCAGCAGACGTGAAATGCGGACATTCACCGACGTATCCGCAAATGAGGATTGAACGGTCAGTTTTTTGACCCCCCAAGGTTCAGGACAAGCACGGAGCAACTTGAGCAAAGCACTGCCAATGCCTGCCACATTGCCTGTACGCTCAATGGCCTCATTGTCTGCCAGAATTTCTCTAACAATATTGTAATGTTTCGAAGTATGCTTCAATACAGGAATATACGGCATCATGATTGCAAATACCGATAACAGTGTTGTCTTCAGTGGGTCACGGTGCCACAGATGATGGACTTCGTGGTACACAACTGCAGTCTCCTCTTCTGCATCCAGCATCGTCAGAAGCCCCGTGGAAAGTACGATGCAAGGTCTCCATAGACCAATTGTAAATGCAACCGGAGAATGCTTGTCCACCACAATGAATCCCGGCTGTCCGAGATGGTGATACTTGGACTCCAGTTCGCGAGACAATGCACGCACCTCCATGGAGCGAAGCTTACGTACGGCTGCTCTGGTTTTCATCATACGCACCATTAACAACCAACCTGTTCCCGCAAATGTCAGCAATACCAGTGCCAGCAGGAAATGTCCCACGGATAACCATCCCAGTCGACTCATCCAATGATTGCAGAGCCAGAGCAGGTTAAACGGGATATCCCAGCCAAAAATTTTGTACATCGCGTACATGAACATCTGCATGAACACGAGTAACGGAATGCCAAACCCGACGGTAAACAAAAGTTTCGAGCGGGTCTTCCACATCTTAATCGCTATCCTTTTTCCATTGTTTGATCTTCTGTTCCAAGCGTTCAATCAGACCCGCATCTGCTTCGTCCAGCGCATCCAGCATATGATTCAATGCCAAAGCTCCGAATTCATCCACCAACTCATGTGACAGTTCCTTGGATTGGTCGTTCATAAACTCCTCCTTGCTCTGTACCGGTTGGTACAAAGATGTTCTGCCCTTTTGTGACTTTCCGAGAAGTCCCTTGTCTACGAGCCGGTTCATCACGGTCATGACTGTATTAAAATTGACGTCTTTGTCTTGTTCAAGTGCGGTCTGCACTTCACGGATGCTACTGCCAGGACGAGCCCATAAAATGTCCATGATCTTGGCCTCCAGCGGACCAAAAAATCGGTTGAGCCCACGCTCACCCACTTTGAAATTGTGTATTCTCATTTTCTGACACCCCTCACACTACCCATTGTAGTGCCATCAAATGAGAAGTCAACCTCTATGTCAGCTATTTTATGTAAATGATTTGTAAATTTGTTTTCCATTTCAGTAAAAAAGGCCAAAGACCGGGAGTTCCGCACGTTCGCGGTTCTGCCCGGTCTTCAACGAATATTAGTCCGTATGATGTTGTAGAACATGGTCAAACTGTACTTTATTTTCCATCCTGTGACGGCATATGTGCAGAAATATCCACGCCGAGTCCATGAGCCAAACGTCCGCCAAGCTGTCCATCCGCTCGGAAGAAGTGGCACAGGGCACGCATTTGAATATCAACAGATACGCCCTTAAGGTCATTGATCAGATTATCAAGCAAATGCTGCTGCTCTACAGGAGTAAATGAACGGAAAAGCTCCCCTGACTGCGTATAATCATCCGTCTTCTCGATTTTCTCTCTTGTAACATGCCCTTGCAACGGAACCTGACTGTCCCGGTATGCCGGATCTTCTTGCGGGCTGTTTCCTGAACTGTTGGGTTCATAGTTCACCGGAGATGGGTCCTGATTCACATTCATGAGTCCATCACGCTGATGATTACGAACGGGTGCGTACGGGCAATTCACCGGAATTTGCAAATAGTTCGGTCCAAGCCGGTGACGCTGTGTATCTGGATAGGAGAATAGGCGTCCTTGCAACAATTTGTCTTCGGAAGGCTCAATTCCGGGTACAAGCGCACTAGGAGAAAAGGCCGCCTGCTCCACTTCAGCAAAGAAGTTTTGTGGATTCCGATTCAGGGTCATGGTCCCTACCGTATGGAACGGCAATACATCTTCAGGCCATGTTTTGGTTGGATCGAGAGGATCAAAAGCAAAATCATCCATTTGCTCCGGCTTCAAGAGCTGTACCTGAAGCTTCCACTGCGGGTATTGCCCGTTCTTGATATGTTCATGCAGGTCCCGGGTAGCATGATTAAAGTCCTGTCCTTGTACCTCGGCAGCTTCCTGACGAGAGAAGCCTCGCACGCCTTGTGCAGACTCCCATTTGTATTTCACATAGTGGACCTGTCCCTGTGCATTAATCCATTTGAAAGCATGTACGCTGAAACCATCCATCTCCCGATAACTTGCTGGTGTGCCCAGATCAGAGAACAACCAGGTCATCATATGTGTTGATTCCGGTGAGAGGGTCATAAAGTCCCAATATCGGGCAGGTTCCTGAATGTTTGTATCCGGAGCCGGCTTCAAGGAATGCACCATATCAGGGAACTTCATCGCATCACGAATGAAGAAAACGGGCAGATGATTACCGACAATATCATAGTTGCCTTCCCGTGTGTAAAATTTGACGGAAAATCCACGTGGATCTCGTGCAGTCTCTGGTGATCCCGTACCATGAATAACGGTTGAAAAACGAACCAGCACATCCGTCTCCGTACCTGGATCTTGCAGGAAGTCAGCTGTTGTATAAGCCTTCATACTCTGCTCCAGCGTGAATACACCATGAGCTCCGGCACCTCTCGCATGTACGACTCTTTCGGGAATACGTTCACGGTCAAAGTGGGCTATTTTCTCAATGAGATGGTAGTCTTCAAGCAGTGTCGGCCCTCTTCTGCCTGCTGTGCGGGAATTCTGGTTGTCACCTACAGGTGCTCCCTGATTCGTTGTCATACGTTCTGTCATCATGTCGTCCTCCTCTAATGGGTCTCACGGCTGTTATATATCTACTATTAAAATCATATTCGGCTTCGGTTTAAATATACATTTAGACTTGATCTAACTGTTAAATTGATTCTAACATGTCCCACTCTACTCTTGCATGAGGTTCACATGAGATTAAGATGAGGTTCTTCAACATTCATGAATGAACTATGAACATGTTTTAAGGGAATGATTCTGATCTGCCTCTCTATTAGGTAGTACCCGAAAAAGCATGAAGTGAAAGATAAAATTTGGGCAAAAAAAAGCGGACTAATCCGCCAGGCGGTAGCCCACTCCTCTTACTGTTACAATATATTGCGGCGAAGACGCATTATCGCCCAATTTTTTGCGCAAGCTTTTGATATGAACATCGACCACATTACTTCCACCCGTAAAGTCCGTCTCCCAGATATCGCTGAGCATTTCCTCACGGGAAATGACTGCACCTTTGGCATCAATCAGCTTGAGTAACAGATCATATTCGGTCTTGGTTAGATGAATCCGGTTATTATCGCGCTGTACACTCATCCGTTCACGATCGAGCCACAGATCTTTGAATCCGATACGGTGCCCTTCCTCAGGCAAAAAACCACGGTTGGGCAGAGCAGGGCTGTTGCCAATCATGCGCTGCACTCGGTAAAGTGCTTCCTGCGGGCGTGCAGGCCACACCAGCAATTCCTCCTGAAGCATCGGTCCACTTGCACTGCCAATCATCTTCTCACCAACCAGATACAAACAAGGGGTTGTATGCTCAGCCTCACGATTCAATCGGCTGCTAATGCCGGCAAATGCATCGATAGTTCCAGCAACAGACAGATCATAGATCAACAGATCAAAGACAAGACGCTCATGCAGATCCGGTTCCCAGCGATGGAAGACCAGTACATCAAAGCAACTATCCGTTAAGGCCTTTACCAGTTCATGAACCTGCCCCGGCATCGGGCTGATCAGAATAACACGCCTTGTAACCGGACAATTGTCCACAAGGGGTGTTGAGTCAGACAAGGCTGGTTTAACCCTTAGGGGTAAACGGCGGCCAGGCAGTTTTATTTTTACTTGATCCGTTTGTTTCTGCATTCCCCGCAGACACCTCCAAAGACCACATGAGCATGATCGATTGCATATCCGGTTTCTTCAGCTACCTGTTTCATCCATTGTGGAGGAATCTCTGTCATCACCTCGTCCACTTTGCCGCACACTTCACACATAATATGCTGATGATCATCCATACGGGCATCGTACCGGCTTGCTGTCTCTCCGAGTTTAAGTTCCCGTATCAATTCTTTGTCCGTCAGATAACGAAGAGAGTTATACACCGTACCATAGGCCAGATTATATCCTTGTTCCACGAGTCGATTCATGACATCAGCAGCTGTCGGATGATCCTCTGAATGGCGCACCACATCATATACCGCTTGCCGTTGTATCGTCAGATTTAAAGTTCTCACAACCATTTCTCCTTTATTATTGATCCATTTTATATGAAATCAGACACTGATCTTCTACTTATGATGGTCTTCCCAAAAAGAAGGAATATATTTTGATTTAGATTAAGTATAAATCTCATTGCATATTGAAGTCAATATCACTCTAACATCCTGTATATGCAAATAAACCACCTTTACCAGCAATCCCCTCATAAATTTGGGATAATATGGTTCGCTACAGCGCAAATTTTCAGATAAAATATAAGGATGTGCGTAAAAAGGGGGAATGTCGGTTGTTTAGCACTTTTTTCATTAATATCTGTGTCATGATTACGTTTATGTATGTGTCCGGGATCATCGCAAAGTTCTATAGTATCCGATTGCCTTTTCCCTCGTTACGTGTTCAGTTGATCGGCGGCTTATTATTCGGTATATATGGCACAGTACTCATGAACTATTCATTCCCTCTGAACGAAACTACGATTGTAGATCTACGGCATCTGGCCATCGTTACCGCAGCGGTATATATGGGAGGATTGGCTTCGGTCGTTACGGGACTCATGATCTCGATCATTCGTATTCTGATGTTCGGCTTATCATCCTCTGCCATAGATGCAGGTTTTGTCATGACTCTGATCGGACTGTCCGGTGTATACTTCGCCTATGCTCCTTGGTCCAGACTGACTAAAATAATTACAATGAATCTGCTTGGCATGACATTAATTTTTATCATCCTTATGTTGAACACGGACAGCATGAATTCATTAATGAAGATATATCCGTTACAAATGACCATTTCTTTTGCCGGTGGAATATTTATCTATTTCATTGCAGAATTCATTAATAAATCCAATGAAATGTTATTTCTATTGGAAAAAAGAGCTTCTACCGATCATCTTACCAACCTGAGCAATCGACGACAGTTCGAAAAATCACTTCAACTGGAACTACAGCGTGCGCGGGATTACCAACAGAAGCTTTCCTTGCTTGCCATTGATATTGACCGATTCAAAAAGGTAAACGACACCTATGGTCATTCCGCTGGCGATGCGGTCCTGAAGCAACTTGGACAACTGCTTGTTGAGCATGCACGTTCTGCTGATATCGTATCACGAAACGGTGGGGAAGAATTCGCCATTCTCTTGCTCGACTGTGGACACCGTCAGGCCGTGGCTACCGCCGAATCTATACGACAGGCTGTAGAGAAATACCATTTTGCTCTGCCCGACGGGCACACGACACGTCTAACCATCTCCATTGGTGTAGCCGTATATCCCGATCATTGTGATGATCATGACGATGACGACTTCTTCGAACAGGCCGATCGTGCTTTATATGAAGCCAAGAATACAGGGCGTAACCGTGTGTGTGCCTTAACTTTTCGTTCCTTGCCTCTTACGCTTTAAAGTAAGATCTAACCTTTCAACGTTCTCCAAAAAAGGGATGTCTCGTTCGCCTATTCAGGCGCACAGGACATCCCTTTCTTTATAGATCATTGCATATCATCTCAGCTTGTGTAAAATGACAGGAGATCAAGCAAGGATGCTCTCAATCTCCTCCACAATGGCAGCATCCAGCTTCACGCCAGATGCAGCCGCGTTCTCTTTTACCTGCTCGGGACGACTCGCCCCTACAAGTGCACTGGATACATTGTTCTGGCGCAGAATCCAAGCCAGGGCCAGTTGGCCAACCTTCAGATCCAGCTTGTCCGCCACTTCAATCAGTTGACGAACTTTCCCGATACGATCCGCATTGATCTTTCCTTCGTCCCATCCTAGCTTGGCAGCACGGCTATTCTCTGGGATATCGGAAACGGACGTATATTTCCCGGTCAATAGACCTTGAGCAAGCGGGGAATATACGACTTGTCCGATGCCTTTACGCTCACCGAGCGGGATAATTTCATTTTCGATATAACGGTCAAACATGTTGTACACCGGCTGATTAACCACGATACGATCCAGAAGCAGACGATCTGCTGTACCCAACGCAGCTTCCATCTGAGCCGCTGTCCACTGGCTGACGCCTACATATAACACTTTGCCTTGGCGTACCAGATCATCGAGCGCGCGGAGTGTTTCTTCAATTGGTGTTTCGGTATGATAACGATGGCAGTAATAGATATCCACATATTCAACGCCCAGGCGCTTCAAGCTGGCTTCACATTGCTCCTTGATATGTTTCCGAGACAACCCCTGGTCATTCGGACCATCACCCATTTTGCCAAATACTTTGGTTGCAAGTACATAAGAGTCACGGGAATATGCTTTGAGCGTCTGCCCCAGCAGTTCTTCTGCTGCACCCCGTTCGTATACATTGGCAGTATCAAAAAAGTTAATGCCTTCATCAAATGCAGTTTCAATTGATTTCACCGCATTCTCACGTTCCACATACCCTCCGTACGTCAGCCAGCTTCCCAGGCTGATCTCGCTCACTTTCAGTCCGCTTCCACCTAATCTGCGATAATCCATTGATTGCATATCCTCCTCTGTTGGTTATAAAGATGAAGTTCACTTACTATTGTAACGTAACCAGCTCGGAATAAAAGGGCTTTGGCTCAGAAAATGGAAAATGAAAAGAAGCGCACCTATAACCGGTGCGCCGAATAAAGATTTATCTATGATCATGATTTAAGGCAAAGTAATACTCAATGCATTCAACAGATCAGCCTGTCTGACCGGCTTGGTCAGAACAGCATCAAATGCTTCTGCTTCATGCAATTCAATGTGCATCCCATAAGGAACAAGAACAATGACGGGCAGATTCTCCAGGCGCTGTTTCAGTTCATGTACAAAATCAACTGCGCCGCCTTCCAGTAACCCCATATCCACAACGGCTACATCCGGCATGAATCCTTCCTTGATCCAATCATGCGCTAATGTCACACCGGAGGTCATGTGTACATCCATCTCCCACCTACGCATCAGGGAAGAGACGCCTTGCAAAATGTCAGGGTCCTTGGCAAGCAACACCTTTTTCCCTTTTAACCGCTGCTGAACACTTGCGAGTTGAGGTAACTCCCAGTATCTGCGCAACGGAAGGGAGATGTTAAATTCCGTCTCATTTTCCTTCACACTGCTCACCTGAATACGGCCATGCATGAGAATGGCAAGATTCTGGCTTACAGCTAAACCTAGATTGCTTCCAATCAGTTTTTGGATATTCAAATTTTCATCTTGGCTGTTAAAGGTTTGTGTCTTCTTGTCCGATAACATCTGACCCGTGTACTTCACCTTGAGCTGAAGTGTACCGGTCTCCTCCAATTCTCCTCCGTTCACCACTGCTGTGATCAGAACGGAACCTTCACGCGTTGAATCGAGAGCATATTGAATGACGTGTGCAAGCAACTGTCCAATCTTGACTTCATCACCAACAAACACTTGAGATACATTCAGTTCAAGATTTAATCCCAGCTCAATGTTCTTGCCCGTCGCAATCCCGGCATAGAGATACACGGTATTCTCAATGGTGCCTACCAGATCAAACGGATCATCATGTATAACCGTTTTACCTGCTTCATTAATGTTGAAATTCATCATATTATTCAGCAAGGAAAGCAGAATATTGCCGCTTGTCTCAATCATGTTCACATATTCGGACTGCTCCTCAGGCATATCCGGTGTGCGCATCAGATCTGTCAGTCCCAAAATACCGTTCAAAGGATTGCGAATCTCGTGACTCATTAGCTTCAACATCTGTGTTTTGGTCATAGCCTCAGATTCGGCACGTTCTTTCTCTGCCTGGAGCTGTTCTTGCATTTGTTCCGAATCACTCAATTTCTGCTCCTGAACATGCAACGTGCTTTCCAGATCAACAACATAACCCAGGAATACAGCCATTGCCTTCAGTGTCTTCATATCGGTTTCGCTGATCACATAACCAGGATCATCCATCAGACAGATGGTACCAAATGTTTCGCCCGATCTTCTCATAATAGGCACGCCCACGAAGAAGCGATTGCCAAGTCCGCTCGTAACGCCCATGGATCGTGTCATCGGATGTTCACATGTATCCGGGATCGTAAGAACGCTACCGTTGTCTCTTAATACCAGGCTGCAATATGAATCCGTAAATGGAAGTGCACTGCCTTTAACAACTAACTCTTCCGTACGATTAAAGGCCTCCAAAATGACATTGGTCACCCCGTCATTCGTGGCAACAAAGATGGTATTGACCTTCAATATACCACTTAATACGTCTACGATATGAGCCGCAGCTTCCTTTATATCTTCATAGAAGCCTCTTGTAATGCCTTCTGCCGTCCCCATGATTCACCCCTCTTATCTTAGCTGCACTTTCAAATCTGTATTTCAGAATGTTTAATCACGTACAGGGGTCATCAAAAATCCGAATAGCTGTCACAATCTATACTTATATGATTAACACCGTAGAAGTATAAGAGAATCATACTCCCTGCCTATTGCCCATTTGTGGACAAAAGCAGGTCTTAAACGGATGGTTTAACGACCGCGAATTCATTGCAACTCGCCTTTTCAGCTTGATTAAAGTCCATCTTGTCCGACTTCGGATATTATACTTGCAGAATAACTAGAAATTATACGCTTCCGCTCAGACTTTGGGAACCTTTATCCGTAGCAATTAAAGGAAAGTCCACTTTGTTCAGTAAGCTGTGTGATCATTATCACACCCAAAAAACCACATATAGTTTATAAATGGATAAGACGAATCTACATATAGTATTTAACGTGAATTGAATGATAACCAAAATCATTTTAGGAGGAACCTTACATGAACATGCTTGAGTATGCCACCCCACTGGCATCCGATCTATTATCCGACCTGGGAAGACGAATTATTGGCGCAGAAGACGCCGATACGCTGAGGGAAAATGCGAATCTGAACGGGGATTCCTTCAGTGGTAAGATGAGCAGGCTCGGTTCGGAGACCGCCAAGTGGCATGCTCTGCGTCATGTGTTGCCGGAAGAGCTTGCCCAAGCTGTGGAGAATGGGGATCTGTATGTACACGATCTGGATCAGTATGCACTTGGAACGACCAACTGTATCTTTATCCCGTTTGACCGTCTCCTTGCTGCGGGTTTCAACACAGGTAACGGATCGGTTCGCACACCTCAGACGATCATGTCTGCCATGGCTCTGGTTGCGATCATCTTCCAATCCCAGCAGAACAGTCAATATGGCGGTGTATCGGCCAATAAAATTGACTGGGATCTGGCCCCTTATGTACAGCGATCGTTCCGCAAACACTACCGCAAAGGGCAACGGCTCTTTGGTGAAAATGTTCTGATCGGGGATGAACAGCTTCATCTGGATAGCATCGAAGCGAAGAATCAATGTCCGCGGGCATATGCCTTCGCCTATGAAGAGACTGAATTGGAGACAGGACAAGCTGCTGAATCACTGATTCATAACCTGAATACGATGAGCAGCCGGGCGGGTGGTCAGATTCCATTTACTTCACTGAACTATGGATTATGTACTTCTGCGGAAGGACGGTTGGTATCACGCTCGTTGCTGGAAGCAACCATTCGTGGCCTGGGCAACGGGGAGACTCCCGTGTTCCCTCAACATATTTTCCAATGTAAACAGGGGATCAATCAGGCTCAAGGAGAGCCGAACTATGATCTGTTCCGGCTCGCAGTCACCTGTTCATCCCGGCGGATGTATCCTAACTTTGTCAATGTGGATGCCTCTTTCAATCTGCCTTTCTATCATCCGGAAGATCCGGATACGATCATTGCAACTATGGGATGCCGCACACGTACACTGGCTGACCGGTTTGGTCGCAATCGTCAAAGTGGTAAAGGTAATCTGTCCTTCAACACCATTAACCTCGTGAAGCTCGGCATCCGGTTTGGCATCTGCCAAGGTGCAAGAGCTGTCGCTGACCGAGCCGGATTCTATACTGCTTTGGAGTCAGTTATGCATAATGCCGCTTCCGGCCTGTTGCACCGCTACCGAATTCAGACATTGCAGCCTGCCAAGGCATCGGACTTCATGATGCGGGAGGGTGTATGGGAAGGTGGAGAACAGCTTGGCCCGAACGAGCCGGTTGCCGAGCTTTTAAAGCATGGAACATTATCTCTTGGTTTTATCGGTCTCGCGGAATGTATGACAGCTCTCTATGGGCGCCATCATGGGCAGGATCCTCATGTACATCGCGAAGCGCTCAACATTATTCGGACCATGAGAGAGTTCTGTGACCGGATGAGCGAGCAGCATAACTTGAATATCACACTGTTTGCCACACCTGCTGAAGGGTTGTCCGGCAAATTCACGAAGATCGACAGAGAGCGTTATGGCATTATTCCCGGAGTGAATGATCGGGAGTATTATACGAATTCATTCCATATCCCGGTCTACCACACGCTTCCAGCATATCGGAAGATTGAACTGGAGGCCCCATTCCACACTTTATGTAACGCGGGTGCGATCTCCTATGTGGAGCTTGACGGAAACGTTCGGGCCAACACCGCAGCTTTCCTGCGAATTGTACAGTATGCACTGGCGCAGGATATCGGTTATTTCTCCATTAATCATCCAATTGATCGCTGCCCTGCATGTGGTTATGAAGGCGTCATTGGGGATGTATGCCCAAGCTGTGAAGCCCATGAGAACCATGTACACTTCCAGCGGTTACGCCGCGTAACTGGCTATCTGACCGGAGATTACAAAGTACGCTTCAATGCTGCGAAGCAAGCCGAAGTGCGGGATCGGGTGAAACACCGGTGAATCTATATGGTTACATCCCGGAATCGGTTAATGAAGGAATCGGCCTGCGTGCCGTGTTGTTCATCAGCGGATGCCGTCACGCCTGTCCGGGCTGCTTCAGTCCGGATTCATGGAGCTTTCGAGCGGGTGAGCCCTTTACAGAGGAGCGGCAGCAGCAGATTCTGCATGAAGTGACGACCCATCCGTTACTGGATGGCGTTACGTTGTGTGGTGGTGATCCCTTTTTCTCGGCAGCAGAATGTACGTCTTGGGTCCAGCAGCTCCGCGCTACACGTCCTGATCTGACGGTATGGGCCTACACGGGATTCGAATATGAAGAACTGATTACCGACCCTGCAAGAGCGGAGCTTGCCCGGTTGTGCGATGTGATTATTGACGGTCGATACGTTGAAGCAGAGCGTGATGTTTCCCTTCCCTTCCGCGGCAGCCGGAATCAGCGTTTGATTGATGTCCGTGCAACACTAGCCACTCGAACCATCGTTACAATGCAGCTCAGTATGCTGTAAACATTGGTTTTATTCCCCTCACCAACTAACAAGGCACGGGTCCCCAGCGGACTCGTGTCTTGTTGGCGTATAGTGGTCTGCTTTAAGAAATAGGTTTTATCCATTCTCTCTATTTTCTTCTCTATTGCATGACGATATATAATATAGGTAGTTACTAAGTTAGCATTTAAAATTTAACCGTTTACATAAGGTAACCAGGGAGGAATCATCTTTTATATGGATATTGTTCAAGCATTAATTACATGTATGCCTTTCTTTCGAGATACGATTCGTCAGGATGTAACCCTCTCCGTTATTGATCATGAGAAATTCCTATATTTCTCAGCAGGGGAATCGTTAAAGCAACTGAATTATCAACCCGGCGACCCTCTGTTGGATGGAAATCGAAATTTTGCTGATCTCAACGGCGGTACCGTCAAACGATTCGATCACTACCCTAAAGATTTATTCGGTGTTCCTTTTGACGTGGCTTTTATCCCCATTAAAAATGAAAAAGGTGAAGTCATCGCCCTGTTCAACCTGCTCTACAGTATGGATGACCAGGACCAGCTGCAACAGCTCATGGATGCTACCGAAAATCTGACCAACCAGTTAATTGACAGTGTACAGCATGTAGCTGCACACTCCGAGGAACTCAGTGCCACAACCGAAGAGATCCGGAATAATTCCAAACAAGCCGTACAGAAATCAGGCAATGTAACTCAAGTCGCCAGCTTCATTCGTGAAATCTCCGAACAAACCAATCTGCTCGGCTTGAATGCAGCCATTGAAGCTGCTCGTGTAGGTGAAGCAGGTGCAGGTTTTGGCGTTGTTGCCAAAGAAATTCGCAAACTGTCTGTGGATACCAAAGAAGCAACGGCCCGTATTGAAGATTCTCTTCTCTCTGTTCGGCAATCCATTCAAGGCATGGAGAATGAACTTGGTGAGATCACTGCCAGCTCCCAAGAACAGGCTGAACTCGTAAACAATTTCATGAGCACAATTGAGCAGCTGAATGAAACCAACAAACAATTGAAGCAATTTGTGCAAAAAATGATTACGTTTGACGGAAAATAAAAATACGTTTAATGGACAATAAAAAATGCGTTTGATAGCAAACAATAAACAAAAGCCTCCGAATAAGTTCGGAGGCTTTTTCATGAGTTATTTGACTTAACGAATCTTGAAGTGACTGATGCGCACGCCTGCAGACAACACAATGTATACATCCTGCGCACCTGATGCACCTGTGAGTTCAGCCTTCACGGTAGACCACTGCTGGGCTTCACCTTGCGCCAGTTCCACACGTCCTGCGAGCGTACCGTCTGGTGAACCGAGTCGAACTTCTAACACAGCACCTGCTTGTTCTGCGGAGACACGCGCTTCAATTGCTGCTGCCCCACTACCCAGATCGGCATCCTTGAAAGCAATCCATCCTTGCTCTCCAACTACACGGACAGCACTTCCGCCCTCTTTGCTCTCATCCAGATCAACACCCAGGTAAGCATCATAATTCTCGGCACGAGTAGCCACACCTAGATTACGGGCAGGGATCGTCTCTCCTTCTACCGTCAGGTCTGCAACCAGTTGGACATCAGAGGATGACTTGGCAACCATGATGGAGTAAGTTCCACTTTCCACGACATACCGATCACGAGTTACATCCCAGATTGCCAGTTCCTGAACAGGCAAGGTGAAGCTGACTTTCGCTGTAGCTCCCGCTTCGATATGAAGACGACGGAATCCTTTTAACGTTTTGAGTGGACGTTTCACCCGGGATTTGCCTGCACGAACGTACAACTGTACAACTTCGTCACTGGCGATTGAACCCGTATTGCTCACATCTACAGTTACCGTAACGTTGCCCTCTGTACCCACTTGAGCTGGGCTAAGTTCCAAATTGCTGTATTTAAACGTTGCATACGTCAGACCATGTCCAAACGGATACAATACATTACCTTCAAAATATTGATATGTCCGACCAGATTGAATGATATCGTAATCCTTGATGTCGGTCAGTTGATCTGCCGATTGTACCCATGTCATATTCAGACGGCCTGCTGGTGCATAGTCGCCATACAAGACGTCAGCTACTGCGTTACCCAGTTCCTGTCCTGCGTGTGAAGTATACAATACCGCCGGGATGTTCTCCTGAACCCAGTTGGATGTGAACGGATAACTACCCACGATGACAACTACCGTGTTCGGGTTCGCGGCATAGACCGCCTCAACCAGACGTTGCTGGGATCCGGCGAGATCCAGACTTGGACGGTCAATCTCTTCTTTACCATTTACAAGCGGATTATTACCAACAAAAACAATCGCCGTTTCCGCAGCCTTAGCCGCTGCTACCGCTTCTTCAAGTCCGTTCACAATCACATCCTGCTTGAACGTCTCTGTGGCACCAAAGGTTTTCAGTTCTTCGGACACTACTAATGCATCGTTTCCACCATTAGGTGCAGTCACCGTTTTGCCATTCCAAGTAGTCAGACCTACACTGCCATCCTCTTGTGGCAACAGGTGGAATACTTCCTTCACGAACCAGCCGTATACTTCATCAGCGGAAGCCGTTACGGTCTCTTCATCTGTGGTCAGATATTTGCCGTTGCTTTCGGCCTGCAAGTTATAACTTCCGAAGCCCCAGTCGGAAACCATGAACGTCTCCGCTTCTCCCGAAGCAATCACAGGTGATTTTTCACCTTCTGCCAGTCCAATTTTCTTCCCACTGGCTACGGAAGTTAACGTAATACGGTCATTACCATCCTTAAACGATACTTTATCGTTGCCTACTTTGCCACGGATCGCCTCAAGTGGGGATACGTTATACGGCATGGTGCCTGCATACCAGTCACGATAGACGGTTCCGCCCAATTGACCAATCACAGCCACTTTACCAGCTTTTGTTTTGTCCAGCGGGAGCGTGCCTTTGTCATTTTTGAGCAATACCACTTGTTCTCTTGCGGCTCTGAGCGACAGTTCTTTTGCTTTCTCCGTCATCATGGACTCTTCACCAATAGCAGCGTACGGGTTGTCTTCTTCCGGATCGAACTCGCCTAGACGGAAACGCACACGGAACGTATTGAACAACGCCTTATCGATGTCATCCATCGTGAGTGTACCTTGTTCCAATCCTTCACGCAGTGCCTGTTTGGACAGCTCAGCATCATCGGTGATGCTATCAATTCCGGCCTTCACGGATTCTACGGTACCTGGTGTGTGGGAATCATAGTATTTATGATCATTCTTGATGCCCATTACGTCGCCTGCATCACTGACAATGAAACCATCCATGCCCCATTCGCCTTTGACAATCTCGTTCACAAAAGGATGCAACAACGCTGGCGTACCATTAATGGAGTTGTACGCTGTCATCATGGACTGTGCGCCGCCTTCCTTAAATGGCTTCTCAAACGCCTTCAGATAATATTCACGCATGTTACGTGGATCAATGCTGGACGAACCACTTCCGCGATCCACTTCGTTATTATTGGCGAGGAAATGCTTCAAGGTAGCGACCGCTTTGTAATACTTTGGATGGTCACCCTGGATTCCTTTGACCAATGCTGTTGTCAGCTCGGCTGTCAGTTCCGGGTCTTCACCATACGCCTCTTCATTCCGTCCCCAGCGCGGGTCACGTTCCATATCCACTGTAGGTGCCCACAGCGTAAGACCGTTCACTGCCGGATTTCGTTTATAAAATACACGCGCCTCGTCTCCGAGTACGGAGCCAATCTCTTTCATCAGATCCGCATCCCATGTGCATGCAAGCCCCACCGGTTGTGGGAAGGATGTTGCTTCTCCAAGCCAGGCCAAGCCGTGGGCCGCTTCTGTACCATGTTTGTATGCAGGCACACCCAGGCGGTCTACTGCCGGCTGATATTGCAGCATGGATTCAATTTTTTCATCTTCCGTCAAGCGGGATACAAGGTCCTTCACCCGGGTGTCTAACTCTAGTGCTGTATCTTGAAACGGATATTTCGTTTGGTTGGTCGTCATATAGAATCTCCTTTGGTTATCGGTAGTTAATTAAAATGATAGCGAATACATATATTAAGAAAAAACGGGGTTAATTCGGATGAAATCTTTCTTCCGATGAATCAATTAATCCTTTTATAATCAACGTTTATAGGTGTGAAACCTGATCTCCTTTTCAAAACCTAAAACGATTTCGGTAATCTTATCATATAGCATATTTAACAAAAAAAACAGAGGTTCTGCGCAGGAAATTGTGAACATCCCCTCTGCAAAATCTGAACAACACCGTTTTTTCCTGGCATAGTCTGGCAATCATGAATAAGAGTACAACGATGTGCGCTGAACAACACCCCATACGATAGATTGAAGATAATCAAGGAGGAAAAAAAATGAGCGACAATCAGCAGCCCAAGACGGGTCTGCCCCCGGTCCCCGAATCGCTGTGGCGTGCTACGCACCAATTCGATGCCTATCCAAAACTGACCGAAGATATCACCGCGGATGTAGCGATTATTGGTGCCGGTATTGCCGGGATCACTACAGCCTATCTGCTCGCACAGACGGGTATGCGTGTAGTCGTGCTAGAAGCTGGAAAAGTATTGGATGGCACGACCGGTCATACCACGGCCAAGGTATCTGCACAGCACGGTGTCATATTTGATGAAATTATGCATCACTTCGGACAAGAACAGGCTCGGATGTACTATGAAGGCAATGCCGATGCCGCGAAGTGGATGCGCAATCTGGTGAAGGAAAAACAGGTTGATTGCCAGTGGGCAGAGGAAGATGCCTACGTCTACATTCAATCGGAGGAAAACATCAAAAAACTGGAGATCGAGCTGACCGCCTATGGCAAACTCAATATCCCTGGTGAGTGGGTAGACCCACTCCCTATTCCAGTTCCCGCAAGGGCAGGCATTCGCATGCCGGGTCAGGCACGATTTGATCCGCTAGCCTACCTGCACTACTTGCTCGATTCCGCTGTGAAACAAGGAGTACAGATCTACGAGCATACGACTGTTACGGATGTAGAGGAAGACGCTTCCCTGCATGTCAGAACTTATGGAGATGGCCCATCCGTAACAGCGGAACATATTGTTGTGGCTTCTCATTTTCCCGTCTATGATCCCGGATTTTATTTCACACGATTACACGCCGAACGATCCTACGCTGTATTAGTCGAACCGGAGAAAGCCTATGCGGGTGGCATGTACATCTCGGACGATACACCGTACCGCTCCTTGCGTACCGTCTTACATGATGGTAAGGAACTTATCCTCTTTGGCGGTGAAAATCATAAAACTGGACAAGGCATCTGTACCTTTGGTCATTATGAACGCCTAGAGCAGTTCGCAGCGGAGACATTTGGCATTCGCAACATTCCTTTTCGCTGGTCAGCCCAGGATCTGATCTCCATCGACAAGGTGCCTTACATCGGACCGATTACCGGAAGACATGAACGAGTCTATGTGGCGACCGGGTTTGCCAAATGGGGAATGACAACTGGCACGATGGCAGGACACCTTCTTGCAGATCGCATCACTGGACGTGACAACCCTCATGCTGCCATATTCGATCCGGCAAGATTCAAGGCCGATCCTGGTATGAAACACTTTATTGTGGAAAATGTGAATGTAGCAAAGGAATTAATCTCCGGTAAAGTAGGCATTGTGCATAAAAAGGTTAGCGATATTGGTGAAGACGAAGGAGCCGTCGTTCGTCATAATGGCAAACGTGCTGGCGCCTACAAGGACACCAGTGGCAAGCTGTTTCTGGTGGATACTACCTGCACCCATCTGGGTTGCGAAGTCGAATGGAACGAGGGCGAACGTTCGTGGGATTGCCCATGCCATGGTTCCCGCTTTGATTATGCAGGCCATGTCATTGAGGGCCCTGCTGTGGAAGACCTTAAAGTCCTGGATGCACAAGAATAACCGACATTTAGCGATTAACCTGTAACCAAAGAAACAAAAGTTCATCTCACAGACCGGATCGGAATCCGCCTCCAGACGGAAGTAACCGATCCGGTTTTTGCGTATGCTGAATATAGCTAAACAAACAGCTTCAGCTGATCATCAGTATTAAACGAACTTATTATCGATCAATCGTGATACGGAACTATTTTAAAGTCACTACCTTGCATTAAACAGTACTGGATGCTATGATGAATTCACCACTACTGAATAATATACACTAGCTATATAATGAAGCTACTAAGGAGGAACCTGTGTGAATGTGAACATCCAGTTCAAAAAAGGAGTATTGGAGCTGTGCGTCCTGGTATTAATTAACCGCCAGGATCGGTATGGCTACGAACTGGCTCAGGCGGTCTCCAAACATATCGAAGTTGCTGAAGGTGCACTGTATCCCTTGCTTCGCCGGCTTGTAAATGACGGTTACTGCACCACCTATCTGCAAGAATCAAGCGAAGGACCGCCGCGCAAGTATTACCGACTGTCCGATACAGGTCGCGACTACATGACGGCACTGACGACAGAGTGGAATGATTTTGTGCGCAATGTCGCAAATCTGATTGAGGAAGGAATCCCCAATGAATAGACAACAATTTATGAAAGCCATGGAAATTCATCTACGGCCGATGGACCCATTCGAACGGGCTGAGTTGCTCGCCGACTATGATCAACATTTCGAGCTCGGACTACGAGAAGGCAGGCTGGAAGAAGAGATCGCTCGGGAACTCGGACAGCCGGAAGAAATCGCCAAGGAAGCACTCGGTGATCGTTATGACATGCATACGCCGGGTTCAGACGCGTTCTATGCACCGACGTATCGCGAGATGCGGTCACCCAGAAACAACACCAGCGCCACTCGCAAATTTTTCACAGCCATCGGCCTGTTATTCTTGAATCTGATCCTTGGCATTCCTCTTGGTCTCATGATGTGGTCGGTATGGCTTGTTATTGCCAGCCTTTCCTTGCTGGTAGTGGCTCCTGTAGCAGCAGTTGTGGACTTTGTATTCCTGGGCCAACTCGATAAACCGGAAATTTTCGTTGCGATTGGCGCTTTCGGTGTCGGCATTTTGTTTGCCATCGCATCGAAGTATGTTTTTAGAGCCTTCAAAAACACTACTCTTCAATACATTCAATGGAATAAAAATATGATGAAAGGAGATGTTTCCGCATGAGTACCAAAAAATGGCTTGCGCTTGCCGTGATATGTATCGGAATAGGTTTGCTCGGGACATCCATCTATGGCGTTCAGTTCGGGGATGAACGGGAGCATTATTCTAAACGATGGGATTTCAAAGCAGATGAATTGCAGAACATTATCATGAATGCTAATTTCAGTGCAGATATTGAATTTGTCATAAGCCCCGATTCGAATGGTTATATCGAAGTGGATGGTAAATGGGACCCTACCGTAGTCAAAAGCTTCGAACAAGCCACTTTATCCAAAGGCACATTCCAACTGTCTCAGACAGCACGTGAACGATTGCAATTTTTCACCTTGTACTGGAATGATCAAGACTCCACAATAACGGTTGCTCTGCCTGAAGGACACCAATTAAATGAGGTTAAGCTGGACTCCTCTTCAAGTGACTGGGATCTGACAGGTCTGAATGCCAATCAGCTTGAGCTGAACAATACCTCAGGTTCCATACGTCTGGAAAATATTAAGGCGCCCAATATTGAATTGGTTCTAACTTCTGGTGACATTAACGCTTCCATGATTGATGGAGACATGACCGTGAAACAGACATCCGGAAGCTTCACTGCTGATCAGATAGTCGGTCAAGTCAACAGTGAGATTAAATCAGGAGATATTGAGATCACTGAATTGAATGGTGCGGCCGATGTTAAATTCACCTCGGGTAGCATTCATATTGAACAGTCCCATGCTGCGCCAATCAATGCATCCGGAACATCTGGAGATATTTTCATTCAAGCTGCACCTGATTTTGACGGAATCTATGATGCTAAGGCTACTTCCGGAAGTGTCGATGTACCTGAATCGCCAATGGTGAGCCGCGAAGTGATCAAGGCCCGTACTTCTTCTGGTAGCATCGAGATTACCAGATAGTGATGAAGCCAATTTCCGAACTGTGGGTAATAATAGTATAATTGAATGCTAGTCCATTTCTAAGGAGGAATTACCCACATGGAACTTAAAAATAAAACAGCGATCATCACAGGTGCCGGAAAAGGTATCGGCCGTGCGATCGCTGAAGCTCTTGCCAAAGAAGGAGTGCACCTCGGCCTTATTGCACGTACCGCTTCCGATCTTCAGGCTCTGCAACAGTCTCTGAGTCAAGAATACGGTGTGAAAGTAACCAGTGCAGTAGCAGATATCTCGGATCGCACGCAGGCCGAAGCCGCTGTAGCAGCCATCGAGATGGAACTCGGTGCGGTGGATATCCTTATCAATAATGCGGGGATCGGAAAGTTCGGAACGTTCATGGAGATGGAGCCGGAAGAGTGGGAGCGCATCCTGCATGTTAACGTTATGGGTACATATTACGTTACACGCGCTGTCCTTCCGAGCATGATCAAGGAAAGTAGCGGCAGCATTATCAATATTGCTTCCACTGCAGGTGAGCGCGGATTCGCTACAGGTTCGGCATACTGCGCGTCCAAGTTTGCATTGCTTGGCATGACCGAATCTCTGATGCAGGAAGTGCGCAAGTCCAACATTCGTGTAACGGCACTGACTCCAAGCACCGTTAATACGGAGCTTGCGACCAATGCCGGACTGAAAATTGGCGACGAAGATCGCATGATGCAAGCGGAAGATGTAGCTGAACTTGCACTCGCAACGCTCAAGCTGTCCGACCGTGTCTTCGTTAAAGCAGCAGGCATCTGGACGACTAATCCGCAATAGGCAGAGTCTCCCTCTGTCTTTTCTAACGAACTTCTCGCACCCTATTGTTGTCATATGCAGGAAATGAGAAACGTAACGAATCTCAGAAACATTATTTCGCTAAAAGTCTGTGAACTGTAGCCAAAATACACACACAGCAGTGAAATAAAGCGTATGAGGTTCGTTACATCTCTGCACCTGCTTAAACTCACCTAATAGGGCTCGCTCAGTTCGTTAGAAATATAAAAGGACGTTTCCCATTGTACATGTATGCAGGTTCGCATGTTCATGACTTGGGAGCCGTCCTTTTTGTATTTTACAGATGATCCAGACCCAATTCTCTGGACACCGCAATGAGCACCACCGCAGGCTCCTCACCGATATTGGTCACTTCATGGGGCACGATCGCATTCCAGGTAAACGAATCACCCACTTCAAGAACTTCCACATCTTCGCTTTGCTCCGCACGAATCTTGCCCTGCAACACCAGATGACTTTCCTCCCCGGCATGTTTGCTTACCCCGGTCGATGCGCCTGGCGGCAACTCCACAATGGACATACGCATCGCACCTTTGGCTGTAAGCTGCTGCACTTTGATCTGTCCGCTTCCTGCTGTCGTCTCCTTGCGCTCGTTCTTGCGTACCACATTCATCCGTTGCTCCGGTGTCAGCAGCAAATAGGGCAGTGGCACTTCCAGATAATCCGCAATACTTTCAAGCGTAGCAATGGAAGGTGATGTTTTGTTATTTTCCACGTTGCTGATAAAACCTTTGGACAACCCCGTGCCCTCACACATCTGCATGATCGTAATCTGTTTCTGTTTGCGGATCGTACGAATAGCCAAGCCAATATCCATATTGCGTCCCTCCCCTTCTATTCACCTATATAAGACACCAGACGTAAGCTTAGCTACTACAGGTTATCTATTCGGCGCTTGCCTCAACAAATATAATCCGATTACCAAACGGATCTGTCACGGTCATTTCTCTTGATTGCCAAGGGGTCTCCTCTATACCGGGTCTCGCATTTTTGTACTCTTTCTGACGAAGTGCACCATGAAATGTATCCAAGTTATCTGTTTCCACGCGCAAGGCAGCTCCAGGTGTACAATCTCCATGATGTTCGGAGAGATGAATCACGATGGAATCGAGCGAAACCTGCATATATAAGGGCATTTCTTGCTCAAATCGATGTTCCCAATCCAATTGGAAACCCAGGTATTCAAGGTAAAACTCTCTAGCTTTATTTTCATCAAATATTCTCAAAATAGGCACGATACTCTTTAACATCCTGATCACGTCCTCGGGAATAAAATATGAACCATGCGCAACGACACTTCTTTTAAATCCATTCAAGGTTTCTTATAAACAACATATATTCATCATACAAAAAAAGTATTGACCCTACAATGAAACCATGATAAATTTTGTTCATAAATAAGAATATTTATTTCATATTGGTGAACTTTATTGTCAGAACGATATATTTAACTCATTCCTCTTCAGGTGGTGTTTTTAATGAATTCTCCTTATATACATGAAGTCCGATTACCGTCTCATTACAATCCAGATCAACGTTATCCTGTCATTTTCGCCTTACATGGCATGGGATCAGATGAGCAAGATATGCTTCGTTTAATGGAGCCTATGCAGTCTGATTTTATTATCGTCGCCATCCGTGGACCTATCGTTCAGGGTAGTGGTTATGCTTATTTTCAGATCAAAAGCATTGGCAACCCTATCCGTGAATTGTATGATGCCTCCGTGTTGGGACTGCAACAGTTGATTGTTGATCTGTCCGCCAAATATGCTATTGATCCCACACGGCGTTATATCGCCGGATTCAGCCAGGGCGCCATTATGGCAATGACCCTATCGCTGGTGATGGGAGATGCAATTAAAGGCATTGTAGCGATGAGTGGGTACATCCCGCAATTTGTGAAAGACGAGTACATGCTGCACCCCGATTCGGAGCTGTCTGTGTTCATCTCGCATGGAGATCAGGATCATCTATTCCCGCTGCAACTGGGCGAAGATAACGCCAATTTCTTCCGTCAACACACCAATCACGTCACATATGTACCTTACAACGGTGGACACCAGGTGACCCCCGATCTATATCAACAATTCCAACACTGGCTTCGGACGGATGCAAATCTGACTACCGAAGACCCGAAAGGACTGAATTCATAATGATGCCATCTCTTTTTATTGCTCACGGTGCCCCATCACTGGCACTGGAGGAGAATGTGTACACCGAATTTTTGCAAAAACTTGGACAGGAACTGCCGAAACCCAAAGCAATTGTATTGTTCTCTGCTCACTGGGAATCCACAACTCAGCTTGTATCCTCGGTAGCCAACTATGAGACCATTTATGATTTCGGCGGTTTCCAGCCCGAGCTGTATCAGATCAAGTACCCGGCTCAAGGACAGGCAGAGACCACAGCCGAGGTGGAACGTTTATTCACAGAAGCCGGGATTCCGGTACAGACCGATGACGTTCGTGGACTGGATCACGGCGCTTGGGTCGTTCTACGCCTGCTCTACCCAGATGCGGATATTCCTGTAATTGCCTTGTCCGTGAATCGCTATCTGACAGGTGAGCAGCAATATCAGGTCGGACAAGCGCTCGCTTCCTTGCGTGAGCAAGACATTCTTGTCATTGGTAGCGGAGGAACCGTCCACAATCTACGTCGATTGAACTGGGAAAGTAACGGCGTTGACCCGTGGGCATCAGAGTTCGACAACTGGCTGCATGACAAGCTGGTGAGCTGGGATACGGAGTCTCTCTGCTCCTATGATAAACTGGCACCTTCAGCTCAAGCCGCCGTGCCTACGCCGGAGCATTTTGTACCGCTGTTACTCGCCATGGGTGCGGGAGATCAGAACAAACGTGCATCGCTCCTGTTTAAAGCCTATCAGTATGGCAACCTGAGCTTGTCCTGTTGGAAGTTAGATTAAAGAGGACTATATAAAAGGTTAGTTTCACTTATATAGTAGATAAAAAATGTAGCGTGGGTTACAGGGATTACCCCTGTAACCCACGCTTATTTGTTGTTAGGAGTGACTTTCATGATGGTTGTACGTAATCGATTGGAATGGAGACAGGTGTGCTGATATGCAACAACCGCCTATAAATAATGAGACCATTGTATTACATAAGCAAGGTCTCCGGTTTCTTGTGTGCTTTTCCGGATTATAACTATAATATGAGGTGAAATTAGGCACAGTTTGCTCGCATATCACTCACCATATTATCTGAATAGCTCATACGGAGGGAATTGGATGCCAGAACAGCGTATATATGAATTGATGGAAGAACTGGATATGTTGCTGGAGGAGAAGGTACAGGATGAGGAAAACCGGGAGCTCTTGGAGGCATATCGCGAGTTTGAAGGCGTGACGGATGAGCAGCTCGACGCATTCGAGCGTGAACAAGGTATTCGATTACCTGCTGATTTCCGCGCATTTTATAAACGTAAAAATGGGAGTGGTTATGGCTTTCACGTCTTGTATCCAAGCCTTGAGGAAGGACGGGAGTCCGAGCCATTTTACCTATTATCCCTGGAAAAGATTCAAAAGGAGCAGTCCACGCTGGTGGAGAACCGCATGGATGATTATTTTACCGAAGAAGAGATCCGTGAGCTTGATCCCCGAATCAAACCCTACCTTTTTCAAAAGAAATGGATCACGTTTGGCATGCTTGGAGGTGGTTCGCTGTATCTGATGTTCGACTTTGATCCGACAGAGCAAGGAACGGTTGGACAGATTATTATGTACGTGCATGACCCGGATTTTGTATATTATGTCGCTGGGACGTTTACGGAACTATTGGAACAGTCCAACCGCAATTTACGTGCCTTGGAAGCCATTGAGTACTGAAATGCGCATGATGATATGACCTTTTTTGCATAATGCTGGGATATGTCAAAGCGGTTATAATAACATTTAGTGGAAATGCACATGCTGTATAGATAAGACTGCCTTTTCTACACCTAATACATTGATCTGGGAGGAACATACGAAGTGGCTGAACAACCGAAGTCTGAGAGCTTTATGTCTCTCATCAAAAAAGGAAACACATCCTCCGCCGTAGCGATGGCAGGTAATGCTGTTCTTGCTGTGTGCAAAGGGGGAGCCTTCCTATTCAGTGGCAGTGGTGCCATGTTCGCTTCGGCGATGCATTCACTCGCTGATGCCATTAACCAAGGGTTTGTCTTTGTCGGAAGTGTGTTGTCCGAGAAAAAACCTACACGCCGCTTCCCGACCGGATTCGGACGGGTCATTAACATTTTCTGTATGATCGCCGTTATTGTTGTTACCATTATGGCGTATGAAACGATCCATGAAGGCATCCATCTTTTGCAGCATCCTGTTGGTCATACCGGCGGTCTCTGGATTAACATCGGAGTGCTTGTTCTGAACATTCTGATCGACGGTGCCATTCTGATCAAAGCCATGAAGGAAATCCTCAAAGAAGCACGCGCACCCAAAGCCGCCGGATTTGCCTTGGTCCCTGCTGCCATTAAAAATGTAGGCCGTGCTGCACCGCCAACCCGTCTCGTGTTCTACGAAGATGTTGTCGCTGTACTCGGTGCCCTGCTTGCGCTGATTTCCGTCGTGGTGATTGCCTTGACCAACTTTGCATTGCTCGATGGCATTGTGACAACGATTATTGGATGTCTGATGATCGCTGTAGCCTTCCGTGTCGGTTACGATAATATGATCGGATTGATCGGTGTTGCGGCTCCGCAGGATATTGAGGACAAAGTGTCCCAGACTATTCTCGCAGACACACACGTTGCTGACATTCAGATGATGCGTATCATTCAGGAAGGCCGTTATTATCATGTCGAAGGTCTGATTGAACTTACCAAAGGACTCAGCCTGGCTGATGCGGATGACATCAAGTTCCGTATTCAGGAGAAACTGATGTCGAACCCCGACATCGCCGACGCTGCCATCTCCATTATTGAGGATGACGGTGTGAACAGCTGGGGCAAGAAACATTCGGATGTGGTGAAATAACAAGCTTCGCTTTTGATGACTCAGCTTTACCATTCAGTAGTTGCTCAATTTAAGTTTAACTGTTGACTAAACAGTCAACGAATCGTATATTGTTAGTAACAGATCTCGCCCGCACCTCTGCTTATGCATGTGGAACAGGGCGAGACATTTTTGCGTTATGGGGGTATTTTCCTTGCCAGATGAGATTCAGCTACGTGAAATGAAAGCGCCTACTACATATGAAGAACAGCTCGAAAAGTTTAGAAACCGAAAAATGACAATTGAAAATGAAGTAGAAGCGATTACAATCCTGAAACGCATTCATTATTACAGGTTTACTGCATATGCCTTAACTTTTAAACAGGATACTTCGGATAACTACATTGAAGGAACGACTTTCAACAAAGTCTATAAGCATTATTTGTTTGATGCAGCCCTTAGAAATCACTTTATGAAGATTGTCGAGTACATCGAGATTGCCTTAAGATCACAAATTTCATACAAGCTCGCCCACAAGTACGGTGCTCTTGGATATACGAATGCCGCTAATTTTTCTAAAATTCAATTTCACCAACGCTTTATGGAGGATTTGCAAAAATGCATTCAAAAACAGCACAAAGAAGTGCTTATTGCTCATCATAGAGAGAATTACCAAGATAGATATCCTATCTGGGCGGCCTTTGAAGTTAGTACAATTTCTATGATGTCCTCACTCTATAAAAATTTAAAAACGTCTGACAAAAAATCTATTGATCGAGAATACTACCCTTCTCGAAACATAAGTTATAGGGAACTTGAGAACTGGTTCCACGTCTTAACTGTTTTTAGGAATAGATGTGCTCACTACAGCAGACTTTTTAATTATAGAATCCCTGTTACCATAAGATACACACGAAATGATGAATTATTAGGCTTAGACAAAGCCTTTCTTTTTGGAGCTATCTACAATGCGAAGTACCTGATAAAGGATAGAACAATCTGGGATAGTTGGGTGACTGAGCTATCCTCATTAATCGAAGCTTACACTATAGTTGATATATCCCTTTTGGGATTCCCTACAAACTGGGAGCATCTGCTACGAAAGCAATGATAATTCTCTCTTGCAACATGCAAGCCTAAATCACATTTTTCTGTGTAACTTGTTCACCACCGTTTGGCACGGATTGTTTGCATGAAAAAACGACTGAGTATCTTTCGAACCTAGACTTTGGTCTAGGTTCATTTTAACTCCAAAGGCGGAGGATATACTTTTCCAGTTCATGGTATGCTGTGAATAACAAAGTAACTGCTCTACATACAACCGTTCGGAAAATTGATCTTGTATTAAGAAGGAGAGATATTATGGCTAAACGTACGATCCTTGCGCCTGTTCTCATTTTGCTGGGCGTGTACCTGATTCTGAACCAGGGAGGTTCACTCGGTCCGGGTACGATCTTTGCGACTTTCTGGCCCACGTTGTTCGTGATTCCACTAGGACTGTTCTTCCACTGGCTCTACTTCTCCATGATTGGCAGAGGTGTTGGACTACTGGTTCCTGGTGGCTTGTTGCTCACGGTTGGTATCGTCTGTCAGATCGCTATGCTGTTTAACAACTGGGGTACGATGTGGCCGGGCTTTATCCTGGCTGTTGCTGTTGGTTTGTTCGAATTGTATTGGTTTGGTGGTCGGAACAAATGGTTGCTGATCCCCATCAACATTCTAACAGTTATATCGCTGCTGTTCTTCGCTGTGATGTCGATTGGCTCGATGCTGAGCAGCTTGAGCTTTATCCAACCGTTCGTGGCAATTGTGTTGATTATGGGTGGGGCATGGATCATGGTGGGTCGCAAAAAGCGCATGTAGTGGCAATTATATAAGATGAGTAGGTAGGATCAACTAAGCCACTGCGGTGACAGCACAACTTCGGATCGCTGTTATCCCCGGATTTTTTTGAATCCCATCTAGCAATGGGAAAATCCGTTGATAAAGGCGACCGCTTCGCTTCCTTCGTTTGTTCTGTCCCCTCCGTTAACGTTTGATCTTAAATGTTCATCTTATATGGCACTTCAAGCGCTATTGCTCTGAAGTAAGTAATAAAAAAGGGGTGCTACTTGTCATTCAAATGAAATGACGAGCAGCAACCCTTTTTGTTTTTTTTTTCAAATCTAACGAACTGTGCACACGTTATTGGCGGTTATTTGCTGTGCATTTTAAACTCCAGGAATAGGTCGTTATAATGTGAGAGCATTTTTTTACCCAGATTATCGTAGACCTCCAGCTTACCTGTCAGTGTCTCGTCTGGATAGAAACGTTCATCCTCCGAGATGTCCTCTGGCAGCAGTTTAAGCGCCTCGGCGTTCGGAGTGGAATACCCAACATACTCCGCATTGCGAGCGGCATGATCCGGGTCCAGCATGAAGTTGATAAACTGGTGTGCCCCTTCAATATTACTCGCTGTTTTTGGAATAACCATGTTATCGAACCAGAGGTTCGAGCCTTCTTCAGGCACCATGTAATCCAGCTTGTCGTTCTCATCCATAATCTCGGACGCATCCCCGGACCATACAAGTCCAACTGCTGCTTCCTCATTGGCGAGTAACATTTTGATCTCGTCTCCGACAATTGCTCTGACGTTTGGCGTCAGTGTAGACAGCTTCTTCAGCGCTTCTTGCAGATGATCTTCGTTGGTATCGTTCAGGGAATACCCGAGACTGTTCAATCCCATCCCAATGACTTCACGTGCGCCATCAAGGAGCAGGATTTGGTTTTTCAGACGCGGGTCCCACAGGTCGTTCCAGCTATCAAACGTCAATCCATCCACCAGTTCGGGATTGAACACAACCCCCACTGTTCCCCAGAAATAAGGGATCGAGTACTTGTTGCCTTCATCAAAAGACAAGTCCAAGAACCGCGGATCGATGTTGCTCAGGTTAGTCAGTTTGCTGTGATCAATTGGAACAAGTAGGTCTTCCTCTTTCATTTTGCTAATCGCATATTCAGAAGGAATTGCCACATCAAACGTGGTCCCCCCCTGCTCAATCTTGGTCAGCATCGCTTCATTGGAATCAAACGTCTGATAGATAACCTTAATGCCTGTCTCGTCCTCAAACTCCTTGAGCAGATCGGGGTCGATATAATCGCCCCAGTTATAGATGGTCAGCGTGTTGCCGCCAGAATACCCCTGACTCTTGTTCAGATACGAAGCCAGGATCATTAGAGCAAACGCGGCCACAAAAACAAGCGCAAATGTCCGTACCAGTTGCTTCATGGTCGCAGCCCCTTTCCTCCTGGAGGTATCCGTGTTGCACGGCGGTTAATGAAGTAATATCCAACAACTAGCAACACGGTCAGCAGGAACAATAGGGTGGACAGAGCATTGATGGACAACGAAACGCCCTGCCTTGCTCTGGAGTATATCTCTACCGAGAGTGTAGAGTACCCATTACCCGTAACAAAGAATGTTACTGCGAAATCATCGAGCGAATACGTCAATGCCATGAAAAATCCGGCAAAAATACCTGGTTTCACGTATGGCAGCACCACACGCGTCAGAATCTGCCATGAACCAGCACCCAGATCGCGTGCCGCGTCCATCAGAGTTGGACTCATCTCCTGCAGCTTCGGCAGTACCATGATCACGACAATTGGTACGCTGAATGCAATATGAGACAGCAGAACCGAAGTGAAGCCCAGTTTGATACCAATCATGGTGAACAGAATCAGGAACGATGCACCAATGATGACATCCGGACTAACGATGAGCACGTTATTGAGTGACAGTAGCGTGTTCTTGGTCCGTTTGCGACGCACATGGTAGATCGCCAGTGCTCCTGCTACACCAAGGATCGTCGAGATCGCTGATGACAGGAGCGCAATGATAAATGTATTCAGCACAATGATGAGCAGCCGAGTATCAGCGAACACCTCTTTGTACCATTCAAGCGTGAATCCTTCGAAGCTGCGCATGTGGCCGCCACTATTGAAGGAATAGAAGATCAGATACGCAATCGGTGCGTACAATATGGCGAATACAACGGCTAGATAGACGTTAGACAGCTTTCCGTTTCTTCCCATTACGCACCTCCTTCTTGCCTGATCCAGTCAGGAACATAATAATCGCCATCGCAATAATCAAAAAGACGGCAATCGTTGAACCCATCCCCCAGTCCTGGGTGACGAGAAAATGCTGTTCGATCGCTGTTCCCAGCGTAATTACACGGTTCCCTGCAATGAGGCGGGTAATCATGAACAGAGACAGCGCAGGAATAAATACAGCCTGACAGCCTGATTTTACTCCACTAATCGTAAGCGGAAAGATAACCCGGCGGAATGTCAGCCACGATGAGGCTCCCAGATCACGCGCCGCATAGATCAACGATGGATTCATCTCTTCCAGCGCATTGAAGATCGGCAGAATCATGAATGGAATGAAGATGTACACCGAGACAAAAATAAAGCTGAAATCGGTGAACAAAATCTGCTGTGTACCAATACCCACCACTTCAAGCAGGGAGTTGGTCAGACCGTACGTTCCGAACAGGCCGATGAAGGCGTACGCTTTTAGCAAAAGATTGATCCAGCTTGGCAGAATGATCAGCAGCAACCATAGCTGCTTGTGCTTCGTCCGGGTCAGCATATACGCCGTCGGGTAGGAGATTAGTAGCGAGAACGCCGTAATCAGAAATGCATACCAGAACGAACTGAGCGTCATCTGCAAGTACACCGGTGTGAAGAATCTGGCGTAGTTGCCAAACGTAAAGTTACCCTCCACATCGAAGAACGAATAATAGATGACCAGCAGAACCGGCGCCACAACAAACAACACCATCCATAATACATATGGAATCAGATACGCATTGCGTGTGCTGGCCTTAGTCTGCATGAGCGGCCTCTTGGTAGGCTTCGAGTCGTTTGTCGAACTCTTCTTCGGTCTCGTTAAAGCGCATGACGTGTACCGCTTCCGGGTCAAAATACAGTCCAATCCGTGCGCCTACAACGGCTTTTTTGGTTGAATGAACAAGCCACTCATTGCCCGCATCATCGTACGTGGATATCTCGTAATGCACCCCGCGGAATAACTGGGAATCCACATTAACCTTGAGTTTGCCTTGGTCTTCGGTTGTAATCTCCAGATCCTCTGGGCGAATGACAATCTCTACCGGCTCGTCCCGCTGGAGACCCTGATCAACACACTCGTGCTGTGCGCCAGCGAATTCCACCACAAAGTCCTGCTTCATTTTGCCCGATACAATGTTCGATTCACCGATAAAGTCTGCTACAAAGCGGTTAATCGGCTCATCATAGATATCATTCGGTGTACCGCTCTGTTGAATCACGCCGCCATTCAGGACAAAGATCTCATCCGACATCGCCAAGGCCTCTTCCTGATCATGTGTAACAAAAATAAACGTAATACCCAGTCGCTGTTGCAGCTCCCGCAGCTCGTACTGCATTTCGGTCCGTAATTTCAGATCAAGTGCCGAAAGCGGCTCGTCCAGTAGCAGAATTTCAGGTTCGTTCACAATCGCGCGTGCAATCGCGACACGTTGTCGTTGTCCGCCGGACATTTCGCCAATTTCCCGGTTTTCATACCCGGATAGATTGACGAATTTGAGGGCTTCCAACACTTTGCTGCGAATTTCAGCCGTTTTCATCTTTTTGATCCGCAAACCAAAGGCTACGTTCTCAAATACATTCAAATGTGGAAATAACGCATAATCCTGAAATACGGTATTCACCTGCCGCTGGTGGGCAGGCACTCGGTTGATGAGCGCACCGTTAAAATAAATACTGCCCTGTGTCGGCTCCGCAAAACCGGCAATCAGCCGCAATATCGTTGTTTTCCCGCAGCCCGATGGGCCAAGAAGCGTATAAAATTTACCCCGCTCAATCTCAAAGCTGACCGCCTTCAATACGGCTTCATCCTGGTCGTATTGCTGAGTCACCGCTTCGAAGCGGATAATCGGTTGTTGTTCTGACATGCTTCACATCGCCCCCTTATACTTGAGGTACCTCTTAAGTCTGTACACTTTTCGTTCATGCATCCTTATAGATAACCCATCTATTATATATGATTCAGGTATATCCGCAATGGTTTTGATGTAAACGCCGCGTGTCATTTCTTCTTATTTTCAAAAATTCTGCATACATTACGGGTAATGTCGATAATACGTACCCATATGGAGTAAATGAAGGATTTTAGGATTCCATTTTATGTGTGAGAGGAGTCTTGGCTCTTGGATATTCGTCGTAACCTGCCTTTGCTGATGACCATTTGTTTCTTAAGTCAGATGGGCGGATTCATGATCCTGCCCCTATTTCCTTTGTTTATTGAAGAATTCAGCCTGTCCGGCTGGATGATGGGGGTTATTTTTGCACTCTTTTATTTGGGGAAAGTAATTGGTGGCGTTCCAGCAGCGGCAATTTATAAAAAACTAGGTGGTAAAAAGGCTCTCATCCTGATGCTGATCCTGCTGGCTGTCTGTATGGGCGGCTTCGCGCTGTCTACTGCTGTGGTGTTATTCGGCCTGCTCCGACTTCTACAGGGGCTCGCTTCCACGGGTCTTACCGTGGTCGTACGTTCCATCATCGGAGATGAGGGTAATGTAGACAACCGCGGCCTGTACAATGGATATATCAGCAGTAGTGAGGGCGGCGGCATGGTGCTCGGTCCGGTCATAAGTGGCTGGCTCGCGCTGCACTGGCCATTGTCGGTGCCTTTTTTACTCGTTACCGTATGTTGTCTGATGGCCGTGGTCGCTGCGATGGGGATGAAGACAACGGCACAAGCTAGAGCTAATCATGAGTCTGGGGATACGCTAAGTGATCCTCTGATGGAAGAGCCTTCAGCTGGCGTAAAGCAAGAACCTCTGGACAACTTAACACATTCACTAATCTCCACGGATGAAGTTGTAGAACCCACCACAAGTGACTCCCATCCTCATACTACTGTATCAACTGCGCCTCCTTTATCTTCATCACCTTCTGATGCAAAGTATACTCAAGATTTGTCTACAAGGCGCACACAACGTCAACAGCTTCTCGGTTACGGCACAGTACATTTTCTGGAGATGAGCGCGTATGCGGTATTCCTCACCTATTTTGCACTGTATGCAGCTCACATCATGCATTGGGACCCGTTTGCAACCAGTCTCGCCTTCACCGTCTCAGGGATTTCTACGCTTGCCGCTGCTCCCTTTGTCGGTTATCTCTCTGACCGGATGGGCGATCGTCTGCTGCTCTGCATGCTTGGCATGTTCCTGATTGGAATCGAAGTTGTTGTATTTCTAAGCACGTCCTCCCATCTATGGGTCTACGTTGGCATGTTGATTGGCGGGGTTGGCGGTGCATGTTACATGGATTCGTTCTTTGCTCATATTGGCGATCATATCCCAGACGAGAGTCGAAGCTCTGTCATAGGCAAAATTGTCTCTGCGGCCGAGATCGGCTCCATCGTATCTCCACTGGTTGCTGCGTTGCTTACGGAGGTTGGCTCGCTGTACTCCGTGTTTGTGTTTAATCTGGTGCTGATTGCTGTTGCCATTGTAGTTCAGGCTGTGATGCGCAGTCGATATCGATTGAAAGAGGGGTAGTTCTTCGTTCGATAAAAAAGGATCACAAAAAATAACCCGTCTGCACAATTTAGTGTGCAAACGGGCATTTCATTGGTGCATCTCCGGCCTGCGGCTGGTGATTCTCTACCTGTGCATTCTGCTGCTCACTGCTTCGCAGTTCTGCGGCAGATGCCACGCCATCTTTCAGGGTATACGCCTGATCCTGATGGAAAAAGTTCGGCTTCACGATCTCATTACGATAGGAGCTGTGGAAAATATGTGTTGTCGCCGGGGATACTGGCGGAATCAGCCACACCCAATCTCCGGTCAGTTCACGCCCAGCCTTCTCTTCCCGCTGTTCAAATAAATCGAACTGCGTTGCCGCCGTGTGGTGATCCACAATGCTCACACCTGCTTTTTTGAACGAATGCAGCACAGCCACATTCAGCTCAACTAACGCACGATCCTTCCACAGCGTCGTTTCACTCGACGTATTCAATCCAAACGCTTCCGCCACCGCAGGCAGCTTGTTATACCGGAACGTATCCGCCAGATTACGGGCGCCGATCTCTGTACCCATATACCAACCATTAAACGGCGCTGCCGGGTAGGATATACCACCAATCTCCAGTCGCATATCGGCAATCATCGGCACACCGTACCAACGCATGCCCAGATCGGTAATCTCCGCTCGTTCCGGGTGTTCAATCATCACTTCCACAATCTCTTCTTCGGGTACAACATACCACTCCGGAGCTTGTCCTTGTGCCTGAATAATAAGCGGTAATACATCATATGAGGTACCTGCCCCTTGCCAGCCAAGTGACATCGCCGCCTTGGTCAGTTCCACCGAAGCAGGATCTCCAATAATACCTTGCTCTGTCTCATATCCCGCATAACGAATGAGCTGATGATTCCAGACACGTACCGGAGCTCCATTCGGCCCATCCGGTGGAAGGATGGTAATCATCGGGATTACTTTGCCACCGTTGGATGCCACATGGATATGATTCAGCACAGATTCCGCTGCCGTTCCTGCCGTATCAGCGTGACGGGCGTCCACGATCCGCAATTTATCCCAAAACAGACGCCCGATGCAGCGGTTGCTGTTCCGCCATGCCATTTTACAACCCTGCTCCAATTCCTCTGTGGTATGCACATAAGTACCAGTTACTTCGATCTCTCCCATAACGGCAACAAGCCGGGCCTCTGCGTCTTCACGCGAATGGCCCAGCTCTTCATAACATGTATATATAAACCGTTCAGCTTCTTCCTGCAATTGTTCCAGGTCTGACCGCATCGTTCATTCCACCATTCTGTACATCTTGAATGCCATCATTATACGGCAAGCGCACCGGATTTGTAAGCGAACGGACACTTTGTTCACGGACTCTACATATCGTTGTCAGGATGAAGGGTCACTTTGCTTATTTGCCCAGAAATGCGGTTAACATCCAGACCTCTTTATCCAGGGCAGCGGTGAATCCAATCAGCATATCTTCTGTTGCATTATCTTCCGCTTCTCCTGCTTCGTGAATGCCTTGACGAATCACTTCCACCATTGTGCGCAGATCAGCAACTACCGACTCTACCATACGCTCAGCAGTTAACGGACCTTGTGCCTCTTCAATCGGAGACAGACGCAGCTGTTCACCCATCGTAGCCACTGGACGTCCACCAATAGCAAGCAAACGTTCTGCAACTTCGTCCATATTTGCCGTAGCCAAGTTGTACAGTTCTTCGAATTTGGCATGCAGTGTGAAGAAATGAGGCCCTTGGACATACCAGTGGAAGTTATGCAGTTTCGTGTACAACACGGACCAACCTGCGATCTGACGGTTCAAAACCTCTTGAAGTGCTGTGGCGTTGTTAGTAAAAGTGTTGTTTCTAGTTTGGATTGTGCTCATGGAATTTATCCCCTCTCGAATATAAAAATAGAATTTGAATTTTATAATGGATTGCTTTGATTCGCTTCTTTTAATTTAGACTTAATCTAAATCTTGTTTTAATTATAACACCGCATATCCTGTTTGGGAAGGATTTTGCCCTGTCTTGTACATGAAGATTCCATGAAGCTGAGCTTCATCCTATATCATTATAAAGAGTGGAGTTCACTGGCCACACGGCTGATTAATGAGGATCTGTAGTACTGCTTGCACCAGATCCCACTTTTTATTTATACCTTTAATTACGCTCACATACTGCGAATATTCTCACAGTGCAAATAACGCAAAAACAGCCCTTCATCTCCGTGAGATGATAGGACTGCATGAACCCACCTGTACAATTTTATTGCTTAACAAACTCAAAAGTCAGAATACGACTGATCTCTTCATAGCTTGATGCTACAAAATGAGGTTGATGATCGGACTCCGGCAGCGCCTCCCGATGGTTGAACCAGATGACTGTCCAACCTGCATCCACTGCACCTACCACATCATTACGCCACGAGTCGCCGATGTAATAGCTGGAACGGGCATCTGTCCCGGACTGTTTACTCACATATTCGAACAACCTGCGATCCGGCTTCGCATAACCAGTCGTACCGGAGATGAAAATCAGATGCTCGTCCACGAGACTGAGCACATCCAGTGCTTCAAGCTTGCGGCGCTGATGCTCTCCTTCTCCATTGGTGATTAGACCAACGATATGCCCTTCTGCCTGAAGCCTTCTGATTAACTCATACGCTCCTTCAAAAGGTACAATCTCAAACTGTCTGCTCAGATACTGTGCTTGCAGTTTTTCAGCCTGTCCCGATTGTAGGGGTAGTCCAAATTCCTCCATCGTCAACTCAAACCTCCGACGGCGCATTCGCTCTACTGCATCCGGCTCTGGTACAGCGGACAAATCTTCTTGTGCAGACAGCCAGTCACTATAATATCGAAAACGATGATAGGCCTCAGCATAAGGGAACTCATCCGGCAGGCCGAGAACGTCCTGCAACGCGCCACGAAGTGGCTGCAAGTGATCATATAACGTATCATCTACGTCGAAAAATATCGTTTTAGCATTATTTATTTCATTCATAATGGTTGTCTATCCTCCTGCTTTTGCATCCAAACATTCTTTTCTTACTACTATATATGTAATCCTATGCCTCGTCCAAACCATGAAACATCATGCTATGGAGATACATTAATTCCATGGGAGGATTAGCCCATTATTCAGCTGGCATATAGATGATTGCTTCATTCCATTTAATGGAATACAATTATCTAATAACACATTAAACACTAATTACTAAAAGGTGGAATACGCGATGAATACTTCTGAAAAGAAATGCACGGATTGCGGAGGCACGTCTTTCGTACAAGCCTCGGACTTCATCAATCTTCGTCCATTGGACAAGAAAATGGCACTAGGTTCGGAAAGAGTATTTACGGTTTGTTTAGATTGCGGTGAGGTTGTTTCAATAAAAGTAAAGAATCCAGAGAAATTATTATAATCATAAGCAAACGATATACGATATGAAGAGCAGCACACTTTATTGAAGGCATGCTGACGATTATTTTTAATACATTGAGAAACACCCCTGCTCACACTTGTGAGCAGGGGTGTTTTCTCAGATTAAACAATTAACGATACAACCTTACCTGCATTCACATCAATCAGGCCATAGTCCGTAATCTTCAGCGCGGGACTTACCGCAAGGGAGTGCGTGCTAATCGACATGATCGGATTGTAATGCACGTACCCAAGAGACAACATCGCTGCTCTCAGTTCCTTCACTTGATGGGATACCACTGCAAGTGGTTCCTCCGTCAAAATGCCACCTACAGGAAGTTCCAGATGGGACAACACCTTGCCGTCTTCCACCACACAGAAACCACCCTGGCTCGAAATCACTGTGTTAGCTGCCAATATCATATCTTCACGATTACGTCCTACAACCAGCAGGTTGTGATTGTCATGTGAATATGTCGTTGCAATAGCACCGCGTTTGATAGTGTCTCCACCGATCAGACCATGTGCACGATTGCCGTTCACACCATAACGTTCAAAGGTCGCGATCTGCGCATATCCGCTTTCTTCCCAGCGTAATTCACCTTCCGAGGACTGAACCGGTGCAATATGCTCTTCCACAAAGGTAGAACCATCCTTCACCATCATGACACGGCACTGGTGCTCACCTTCACCGGCGAGATCAACACCTGATCCATTGACTTTCGGGTCTGACAACTGAATTGCAAAATCTGCTACGCCCAGCTTCTCCAACTGTACACTCTTATAGAAATGAGGTGGGAACTGCCCGGTTATGCGTTCCTGCTTATACGGTTCGTAATCGTCATAAGCTTTGCGGCCGTTTTTGTACACCTGATCAATAGCGAGCTCCTCCAGGTTAGATAACAACACATAATCGGCTACTTTGCCCGGGGCCACGCTGCCACGATCGGTCATTTTCATCCGGGAAGCAGGGGTTGATGTTGCTGCATAAATCGCGTCTTCCGGACGCATCCCCATCTGAATAGCTTTACGTACGATATGATCCAGATGACCACGCTCCACCAGTGAATCCGGCATCACATCATCCGTTACAAAGCAGAAATGCTGCGCCACATCATGTTGAATCAGGTACTCCATGACTTCCGGGGTCATTGATTTCTCTTGAATTTCAATAAACATACCTGCCGCAATCCGCGCCTGTAATCCCTCAATGCTCTGATGAGTGTGGTCGGAATCGATGCCAGCGTAGATCAGTCGATGCAGATCAAGTCCAAGCAGTTTCGGTGTATGACCTTCGATCACCAGGTCGGGATAGTTTTTGCGAATATGCTGTAAAATCTGGTTTGTCTTGCACTCCGGATCACGGATGACATCGACATAGTTCATGATCTCGCCCAGACAGATGATCTCTCCAGTCGCGAGCAACACGTCCATATCTTCAATCTCAATCGAACCACCTGTTGTCTCCATCGGGGTTGCCGGAACGGAACTCGGGATCGCATAGAACATATCTACTGTCGTCTCCTGACTCACAGCCATCATCTCCTGCACACCCTCCAGCCCGAACACATTCGCCATCTCATGCGGTTCTGCGACAATGGACGTTACCCCGCAGCCAATCAGACCATGGGAGAAGGTTTCCGGCGTCACCATCGTACTTTCGATATGCAGATGGATATCGATCAAGCCAGGAATCATGTATCTTCCCCGCGCATCAATGGCTTCGTCTGCCTGAATCATCTCAGGTCCACCGGGTCCAACATATAGGAATCTGCCGTCCAATACAGCGACGTTGTTCATTTCAAACCGTTTATAATAACTGTTATACACATGTACATTCACAATCAGTTGATCTGCACGCATGGGGCATAATCTCCTTCTTCACAAGCATTTCACCACGATGCGAACCGGACAATGAACCTGCACTTTAATCTGCTGTACTGCACATGACTGCGCACCACTGCCATCGTCCGGAAATCATCGCATGAATTGCCTTCTTTACTGCTCTTATTTCTTAAAGCTACTCGCTACATTCACGACTACTCTACCAATACAAGCTTGTCCTGTGGGAAGATCAGGCTAACACGTTGCCCGCTAAGGTATGGTGTTTCCATCTCCTGATTTGCTGTAAAGTCACCGAGTTCCGTCTCGATCACATACTGATAACTGCGTCCCAGATACGTGCTGACCTTGATAATCCCCGGCAAAGCATTCACCACATCCGCAGAAGTATCTCCACTAACGATCAGATCATCCGGGCGAATCGCACCTTTGCGTGCACCAGGACGTGCTGTTCCAGGATGTGCGGTTGCTGTAAATGTGCGTCCACCTGCGGTCAGTGTAATCATTTCACCTGCATCACTGCGCTCCGCGAATTCAATGAAATTATGGAACCCGATGAATCGTGCTACAAACTCCGTTGCCGGATATTTGAAAATGGTTTCCGGGCGGTCGAGCTGCTCAACCACGCCTTTGTTCATAATCGCTACCTGATCCGAGATCGAGAAACACTCTTCCTGGTCATGAGAGACATACAGCGTTGTAATACCCAGCTCTTGCTGAATGCGGCGAATCTCCACCCGCATGTTGAGACGCAGGTTGGCATCCAGGTTACTGAGCGGTTCGTCAAACAAGAGCAGATCAGGCTCAATGACCAATGCACGAGCAATGGCTACACGCTGACGCTGTCCACCGGACAGTTCTTGTGGAAAACGTTTCTCAAATCCATTCAGGTTAACGACTTCCAGGATTCGCATCACACGGGAAGAGATATCCTTGTCTTTCACCTTGCGCATCCGCAGGCCAAAGGCCACGTTGTCATAGACAGACAGATGCGGGAATAACGCATAACTCTGAAATACAAATCCGAAGTTCCGCTTGTTCGCCGGAACCTTCGTATAATCCTTGCCGCCGAACATAAACTTGCCCTGTGATGCTTCCAGAAATCCGGCGATGAGGCGCAGCGTAGTTGTTTTGCCGCAACCGCTCGGTCCGAGCAGGGAGAGCAGTTTACCTTTTTCCAGCTCCAACTGAAAATCCTTCAGGATTGTCTGCTTATCGTATGCCACGGATACGTGGTCTAATGTCAGCAATGCCATAGCGTTCTGCGCCTCCAATTAACGTTTAGTAAAGTATGAAAATCCGCCCATGATCCGTTCGATCACGAACATTAAGAGTCCGGTCAGTACCATCAATAGCACGGAAATCGCTGCAATCGTTGGGTCAAAATAATTCTCCACATACGTCAGCATCTGGATCGGTAATGTGCTTACCCCTGGTCCGGTCATGAACACCGAGATGTCCACGTTGTTGAAGGACTCCAGGAAGGCAATCAGCACGGCAGCGATAATTCCTGAGCGGATGTTAGGAAGCACGATCGTGAAGAACGTTCTTACCCGTCCCGCACCAAGACTCAGCGCAGCTTCTTCCACTGCAAAGTCAAAGCTCGACAGACTCGACGCGATAACCCGAATGATAAATGGAAGCATGATAATCGTATGACCGATCAGCAATCCGAGGTACATCGGCAGATGGTAGATTACGATCAGGTATTTCATTAATGTAAAACCAAGTACGATTCCCGGGATCAGTACCGGGGACAGGAACAGTGCGTTCAGCACGGACTTGCCTTTGAAATCGTAACGACTAAGTGCATACGCAGCCGGAACTCCGAGCACCAGTGCCAACAAGTTTCCCAGTAAGGAAATGATGATGGACGTCTGGAATGTGCGGAGGAAACCGCCTGTGTTGAAAATATTCTCATACCAGCGGAAGGAGAACCCTTCCGGCGGAAATTTGAGTACCGTTCCCGGTTCAAACGAAGTGACCGATATGATCAGAAGCGGGCCCAGCAGAAAGATAAAGACCAGCAGACTGAACAGGCCCAGCCCGATATGTTTCTCCCGCATATGTCTACCCCTTCGGATTTAAAGTTTTAGCCATTTTGTTCATGACACCGACCACGACAAATGTAATTACAATCATAATCGCGGCAACAACCGAGGCCAGATACCAGTCGTTGAGGGTCATGGCGTTTTGATACAGGAACGTAGCAATTACACGTTGCTTGCCTCCAAGGAGGGCAGGTGTGGTATACGCCGTCAGGCTTCCGACAAAAACAAGCACAGCTCCGATCACAAGTCCTGGCACAGCCAGCGGGAACACGACCCGGCGGAATGCCGTAATGCGCGATGCACCCAGACTTTGTGCTGCTTTGAGCAGGTCACCGTCAATGTTCTCCAGCACGCCCACCAGAGAGATAATCATCAGTGGCAGGAACAGATGCGTCAGACCAATCATCATCGCTGCTGGTGTATACAGAATATCCAGCGGCTTGTCCACGATACCCAGACCAACAAGGGTGTTATTGATCAACCCTTTGCGTCCAAGAATGATCATCCAGCTAAACGAACGCACGACCGGGCTCGTCAGCAGTGGGAAGATCGCCAGTGCCAGCAAAATACCTTTGCGGCGCGGCGCTTTCTGCGAGATATAATAAGCTGTCGGGAATCCGAGCACCACACAGACGATGGTAGTGACCACGCTGACTTGCAGCGTCGTAAGCAATATTTTCAAAAAGTATGGGTCTCTGAAAAAATGCATGTATCCTTCAAACGTGAAGGAGTTTTCTTGGAAAAACGTCGACCCGATCGTCAGGACAATCGGAATGATCATAAATGCCGCCAAAAACACGAATCCCGGCAGCAATAGCCAGTAGATTACTGATTTCTTCATCGCGATACTCCTGACTTGTAAATTTAATTCGAGATTGATACTTGAATACTCCGATTGCAGTACCGTCCTTCGATCCCTGTTATCCCCCGATTTATTGATTCACTTTCATAGGTAAAAATCGGGGGATAAAGGGGAACGCTTCGCTTCTCCAGATCGGTTCTGCACTCTCCGCAATCGTATAAATATCTAATTGGGGCAGAGCAACTACGCGTTTAACGCGTTGATAAACAGTTCAAGGAAGCTTTCTGCGTCTACAGTTTCGCAGACGAGCGTGTTGGGCTGCTCGCCCAAACGGTTTTGGAAGTCACATACCATCTGGCCATCGCACAAGCGGCTGGCGGTTTCGACATCGACGTAATACGATTTACGTCCTACCAGTTCAGGAGCGAGGGCTACGCCCACGGCTAGTGGATCATGTAAAGCGCAAGCGCGGACGCCGTTCATTTGTTCGTAACGGTTAATGTAAATCTCCGTGCTCTGAGCCACGTACGCGCGCAGCGCAGGATCAGTGAGACGCTCAATCGTTGCTTCATTCAGCAATGTTTGACGCGTCACATCCAATCCGACTTGGGTAAGCTTCTCGATGCCTGCGTGCAGTACGATGCGTGCGGCCTCTGGATCAGCGTATGTGTTGTACTCGGCGGTTGGTGTAATGTTGCCATGTCCACGAACTACGCCACCCATGAAGATGACTTCCTTCAATAAAGAAGGCAATTCAGGACACTTCATCAGCGCGAGTGCCAGGTTAGTTAAGGGTGCGGTCATGATCAGGGTCAGTTCTCCGGGATACAACTTGGCTTGCTCCACGATAAAGTCTGGCGCAAAACCTTCCTCGGCTTTCTTGGACACGGCCGGATCAGGCAGCGCACCGCCCAATCCATCCTGTCCATGTACCCGGTGTTCATAATGCGACTTGCGAGTGAGTGGTCCAGCTGCTCCGGCAATGACCGGGATCGTTGGTGCACCCGCGAGTTCAAGAATTTTGCATGTATTCTCTGTTGCCTGCTGGAGTGATACGTTCCCACAGACTGTGGTGATGCCGAGAATGTCCAACTTCCGACTTTTGACGGCCAGCAAAATCGCCAGTGCATCGTCAATCCCCGTGTCCACGTCCAGAATGATGCGATTTTGCGCTTCACTCATCCGTTCTCAACTCCTATGCGGTGATATGGTTGCTTGCTGCAAATGATAAGTTGAACTAAAGAATATTTACACTTACCACTCCGATGACAGAATAACCTTCCGATCGCTGTTATCCCCAGATTTTTTTGAATCCCTTCTTCAAGGGGAAAATCCGGGGATAGCGCGTGCTTCCGAAGCAGCTTTCTTTCAGAAAGCTTTTAGGCGAACGCTTCGCTTCTTCACGTTATTTCTGCCCTCTCCGTTCTCGTGTAAAAAGTTTAGTTAAACTATATAGGATCAAAGATAACTATTTAGTCGGTTACTTGTTTATTGTGCAATCTCACGGTTCCAGCGATCTGTCCAGCCTTTAACCTGTTGATTCACGAATTCCATATCCAGCTTGTTCAGCTTCTCAACAACTTCAGCGCCATATGTTACGCCTTCTGCTTCTTCAGCAGTCAGTTCAACCTTTGTATTAACCGGGGAATCGACTTTAGCTTTGGCAGATTTTGCTTGTATATCCTGGCTAAGCTGCCAGTTGATGAACTCTTCAGCCAGCTCTTTGTTTTTGCTGCCCTTTACGACATTGATTGTGTTCATCACGGCATATGCACCTTCGCTAGGTGTAACAAACTTTGCATTAGGCACGGCTGCTTTCAGATCTTTGAAATACATTTCCATGATCGGTCCGCCAGCAATCTCTTCTTGGGAGAACATGTTCACGAATTCGGATGTTTGGCTGTAGAATTTCACTACATTGCCGCTCAGTTTTTTCAGTTCAGCAAATGCCGCATCTTCATTAAATGTATCGTTACCGGCTACACGGGAAGCTGCATCCACAACCATTGGGCCTGCTGTTGCCGTAATATTCGGGATGGTCAGGTTACCTTCGAACGCCGGGTCCCACAGGTCACTCCATGAAGTCACTTCTTTGGATACGAGATCCGGGTTATAAGCGATACCGAGCTGTCCAACCGTGTAGGCCGGGCCATAATCCTCACCAAGTGGTGCTTTGGCAATATCATAAATGTCATTTACATTTGGAATTTTGGAGCGGTCAATTTTCTCAAACAGACCTTCATCGATACCTTGTTGTGCATAGTAATCAGACAGGTAGATAACATCGACATTTGATGTCCCTTGACGAATTTTATTCAGACGTTCAGCATTATTGCCGACTTCGAGCACGATGTCTACATTATGTTCTTTTTCGAATGGACCAAATACTTCTTCATTGAAGAAATCTTCAGAGAAGCCCCAAGTGGAGATAACCAAATTGTTCGCTGCGGTTCCCCCACTCCCTGATCCGCCTGTTGCATCATCCGTGCTGCTGCCACAACCTGCAAGTAATACCGATGTCATTGCCACTGCTGCCAAACCGCTAATCCACTTTTTCATCATGATCCTGATTCCCCCTGATATATGTGATGTGTATGAAAAAACAAAAAGAAAAGTGCTCTTGTATAAACAAGAACACTTTTCTTCGTAAACAAAGGAAAGCGACACCCGCTGCCGGTACATCATCGGTTTCTGCTTCAGAATCAATCCAAAGACAGACGCCATCATATGAAATTGTACGGAACCTGATCATGAATCCGGGCCATAACCTCCGTATGGTTCAACAAGAATTAATCCTGCCGCTCCATCCTTAGGCCTGTTCCAGAATCACATTTGTGATTGCCCACTGAGTGGACGCATCATAATCCCGCAATATAGCTTCAATTGGCAAACCCATGTGTTGCTCGAGCTTCTCCCGGAATTTCTTCTTATATAAGACAGACATGCGGAAGTCCACTTCCAGCTTTAAGCCGGGGGCCTCCCCTTCCAGGGCGTCAGAGCGCGGTGAACGTCGGTGCTTCGCGTAGAAGGTCACAATATTCTGGTCAATGGTCACTCTCAGGAGAGTGGTGCCAAATCCGAACAGTTCCTTCGAGATTTCGTTATAATACTGGCACATCTTCTTCTTGCTCTCATTGCTGTCCAGTAGTTCCATGAACTCACCCACATCTCTTACTACCGTACATTCGACGTGTTAACACGATTGATTATACATAAATATACGATCATAGGCAACCCAAAAGATATAGTTAACATGAGAATAACACATAAAAGCGAACGATGAGGCATTAGCAGTCGAAAACAATTCGTCTTAAACCACAGTGAATTTACATTAATATGCCTGCATGTCATTCCTATACTATTGTTGCTTCTACACTCCGTTTTCATACACAGGATTCGAGGCTTTGTTTCAACTTTCCCTAAATGGGTACTAATTCCTGCGAAACATAGACAAACTTCGTCATTAACCGTTAAAATGAGACACAATGTTGACATGTTTTTATTTTCTAGAAATTGGAGGCTTATACCATGAAATGTCCAGTATGTAATCACGAAAATGGAGATGCCCATTTTTGCGAGAGGTGCGGCTCTAATCTAACGCAAACAACCTCATCACCAACTCCTGTACCGAACTCGAAATCTGCTGCTTCCGAACCCGAATATACCCGTTGGTCCAGCACGCAGGCTACCTCTTCCCAGGCATCCGTTCCATCCAACACACCATCCGTCTCCATTCACAAGGAACAGGCGAGAGAATCAACAGGTACCAATGACCATGCTTCTGCAGGAGACAATAGCTCCAATCAGTGGAATAATATTGTGCAGAATGAGAAGGTTCAGCAAGCCAAAGAAGTAAGCAAACAGTATCTATCCTATTTCCTCAGTGTATTGGCCCGTCCTTATCAGACGATGAAAACCGTTGGTGACCAGCATTCCCTAAACGGATGGCTAACGATGGCGCTAATTGCAGTTCTATCTTCTACATACTTCTTAATTACCTTTAGTCGCATAGGCATGGACGGCTTGTTCATTGGTGGATTTTTAAGACCGCTGTTGTTCACCGTCATTATCCTGATTGCCTCTATTGCACTGATGTACGCTATTCTAAAGATTGAAAAAATAACCTTCCGTCCCAAAACACTGGTTGCCCAGTTTGGTACATTGCTTGTTCCTGCTGTCGTATCCCTTGTTCTGGCGAATCTGTTTATTATCATCTCATATTCCATCGCGATTTCATTGCTTGCTGTCTCGTATATCATTATCTTTGTTGCTCTGAACTCGGTGCTGTTCCAGTATCCACTGAATCGTACCCAAGCAGCCATCGACAGCATGTACAGCGTGCTGATCGCCAATGTGGTCGTATTCTTTATTCTGTATCGATTGTTGGGTGAGATTATCATTGGACTGATTGGCATGATGCTTTCGCCTTTTGGACGTCTGTAAACTATATCAGTTGGAATAAAGCTGTTTACACTCGTTACTTCGATGACAGAACAACCTTCCGATCGCTGTTATCTCCAGATTTTTTTATTCACTTTTACAAAGGTGAAAATCTGGAGATAAAGGCGAACGCTTCCGCTTCTTCAGGTTCTTTCTGTCCTCTACGTTTCGTGTAAATGGTTATTTCAATAAATATAAATCTTACTGACTCTTTGGATTTATATTAAGGCCTTCCTTGCTCATGCCGGGAAGGCCTTTTTTAGGTTTTCTATGGCAGCGTTGCGCCGAGCATGTATCATACACTATAATGTGTAGTGCAACATGTATGTTCTTATTTACGTAACAAACACGGAACTAGCAACTCCCGTTACGTAATGAGTGGATTCACCACTGCCACCAACACTACATTGTGTAGTGTATTAATCACTCATTTTACAAAGAAAGCAGGGGAACTCTCTATGGACATGACTCATATGAATCATATGCAAATGGAGCACGAGGCAGGTACCTCCTACCTGTGGCTCATCGTAGGTGTAATTGTATTGCTGTTCTCCATCGCCACCTATATCTGGGCATCACGCACACAGGGAAAAATCCTGGGCCACATGAAAAAGAAAGAGCGGGCGGACATCCAAAAAAAAAGTCGATCCCTTCGGCTGGCTGCACATGTAATGATGGCTGTATCGATTATTACGTTTGGCCTGTTCTTCATGCAAGGGGCAGGTAAAACATATAATGTAGCCGATCTGAAGTCCAACGCGACAATCGACGTGACGGACGATAAATATTACGGGGCAGACCATACGGAGGACCCCATTCAGTATGAGATGACAATTCCAACATCGGGACCGCATAATCCGCATGATATCAAGTTTGGATTTTACACCGACTTCCCAGGCTATAATTATCTGGTACACAATCTGGAGCACGGGGACATCATCATCTATTATCGTGAGAACGCCAGCGAGGATTTGAAGGAACATCTGAAATACCTCGCCAAATTCCGCGAAGCTGGAGCAGGTATTCTGGCTGTACCCAACAAGGATATTCCCGAAGGCAGTGAAGTCGTGGTGACCGCATGGACCAAAACGATGAAACTCGACCAATTCGACGATGCCAAAGTAGGTACTTTTATCAATAAATATATTAATCAGGGACCTGAAAAGATTCCTGCCTCTGTTCGCCAGGGCGGCGGAACGATGTAATGACGTAATCACTCAGTCATGTGAAGCCCCTCTATGTAGTGACAATGAGGTGTGTTCCAATGATGAGCATGGTCAATATAGGATTGAAACGAAACCAGCTCCCGGGTCAAATTGACTCGGGAGCTAATTCTTTATGGACCGGATGCCGATATTTCAAGTAGAAAACTGTATATTTGATATACAATACATACGAACCAAAGAAGAACGACAAGCACCAAGTAAAGAGACAAAAAGACGATTGATTTAACAGATCAAGGGGGAACACTTTTACCAATGAACAGTTTGTTTATGAGGATCTTTTTATTTTTTTCCTGTCTGATGCTGGCCGCGGGTGCGGTTCTTGGCATTACCATGTACCGTTCATCGGCCCAACTGGTCGAGCAATCCATGGGGATGCAAGCACAGGCTGTGGGTGAACGGGCAGCTGCATTAATTGACACCTCTCTGTATGCACCACTCAGTACCGGACAGGACGAGACAGCGTATTACGGCATATTGCGTGAGCAGCTTAGTCAGCTGCGAGAGGCCAATGGACTCAAGTATCTGTACACCCTTGGTACACGCGAAGAAAATGGAACAAATACATATTTCTACGTTGTGGATGGGGCTGCTGCCGATGTGGCAGAGGATGACTTCTCCCCTTACGGTTCCGCAGAAGAGACCCATTATGAAGGAATGCTGCAAGCTTTTGAACAGAATGAGCCTATTCGGGGTGAACTCACACAGGATGAATATGGCGCTACCATTACAGCATATGTGCCGATCCATGGGGCTGACGGGAAAGTACTAGGATTGGTCGGTGCGGATCTGGATTCCACTGCGGTCTATGAACTGATGTCCCGCAACCGTATGACCATGATCTGGACAGCCTTGGCTATTGTTCTGCTGAGTGTCTTGCTGGTGTATGGATTCGCCCATTACTTGACCCGACCATTGGTGAAGTTGAAGAAGTTAATTACCCAGGTAGGAAAAGGCGATCTGACCGTCAACGTTGAACTTAGTCGCAAGGACGAGGTAGGACAACTCGCTTCCGAGTTCAAACATCTGGTTACAGGTACCCGTGATGTCATGACGGGCATCCGTCAAAGCTCCGATTCTCTGCTACAAGCTGCAGAAGGAGTATCCAAACATTCGCAGGCAACTGCCGAAGCTAGCCAGCGTATTGCCGAGCATACGAATCATACGGCCAATGGAGCTGCTGAACAGGTGGCTCGTGCGGGTGAAGTTACGGTAGCCATGGAAGAGATTACACGCAGCATGCAGCATATTGCGAATTCTTCTTCTATAGTCGCGGATGTATCACAGGAAACGACCAATAACGCGGTGCAAGGTCAAGCCAACATCAACACGGCGATGGACAGTATGGACAAAATTCATCAAGCAAATGTACAGATGGTGGCCTCCACCTCTCAGCTGGAGCAGTACTCAGGTAAAATTGAGTCGGTAGCACATCTGATGAAAGGCATCGCTTCACAGACCAATCTGCTCGCACTTAATGCTAGTATTGAAGCGGCTCGTGCAGGAGAGTATGGCAGCGGGTTTGCCGTGGTTGCCTCAGAGGTTCGCAAGCTTGCGGGGGAATCAGAGCAATCGTCCCAGCATGTAACCGAACTGATCGCCGAGATGACACGCCAGACTGCCCTGTTGTCAGAACATATGTCTGCCAGCACATCAGCAGTCCAATCCGGTCTCGCTGTTGTTCAGGAGGCAGGCCGTTCATTCACATCCATTCATACCGGGATTGAGACGATGAATGAACGTCTGCACGAAGTATCCGCAGCATCCGAGCAGCTGTCTGCCAGTGCAGAAGAAGTATCCGCTTCTGTGGAGGATATGGAACATATCTCACGCGAATCCTCTTCAAGTATCCAGAAGGTATCGCACGCTACCGGTAGCCAGCTGCAATCCATGGATGAGATGAGTGCATCCGCCGAATCTCTGCGGGTATTGTCCAGTGAGTTAAACGGATTGATTGGTCGATTTAAAATATAGCGGGCAGCTAGATTACTATATAAATCAGCCCAAAACAAAAAGCCGCACGGCAGGGACGGGATCATGGGGTTCAACCCCATACCCAGACCACTGCCTGCGGCTTTATTTTTTGTTGTCCTTTAATGTTGGCAAGCCTTACAGCTGCCTGAATTAGTAGCGCTGCGGAGCAGCTTTTTTACCCAAATCCGTCATGTACGTAAAGAACGCTTCCGGATCGGTATCATACACCAGTTGTACTGGACGTCCGTCTGCTTGCTCCACCGTGCGGCCTTGGCTAGGACCATCCGGGATGACAATACAGTTTACGGTTTTTTTCTTCACGATGTCCTCGCGTCCAACGGAAGCCGTTGTCAGCACATCCCACAGATAGTATGTGGAATTCGTCTCACTGTACACCAGTGGCGGACAACCTGCGTAACAGTTACCCAGGAAGTCAACGCCTTCGAAGCGACGCTCTGCTGCCCAGCGGTTACGAACGGCTGGAGTCAGAGGTACTTTGTTCGTGCTTTCCAGTGCAACCAGATCGATCTGGATACCACTCTGCCATACACGGTAAGCCGCTTCCGGGTCCCAGAATACGTTCCACTCTGCTGTGCCATCATGCTCAGGTTCTTCTACGTTACCACGCTCAAATGTACCGCCCATCCATACCAGCTTGTCGATTTTCTCTTCAATGTCTGGTGCTTCGTCCAGTGCACGCGCAAGGTCTGTCAGTGGGCCTGTGAACAGGAGCAACGTTTTGCCTTCGGTATTGCGCACTTTCTCGATCAGATGCTGGTGTGCCGGAACGGCAGAGAGTGGTGCTTCCATTTTGCCGGACTCGTTCAGTACAGGAAGTGCATCTACATAGAAGGAATGCAGTCTCCACGCCGCAGGAAATGGATTTTTCCCTCTGGAGTTGGATTTGGATACCTCTACGGAATATGTACCGAAACGATCGATAATTTTACGGCTGGCATCTGTTGCTGGCTCCAGATATCCGTCTGCCGGAATAACCGATACGCCGGTTACATGTACATTGTCCATTTGCAGAAGCATGAACAGCGATACGAGGTCATCCACGCCGCCGTCATGGTTAAAATACACATTAAGTTGGTTCGTCATGCTTGCTTTCATCCTTCCCCTGGTTGTCCCATTGATGTTGATCATCCGTCTGCCCAAGGCCGACGCTCTCTCTATTATGTCCCATAACCCTTGGTTACGTAAACCTTCCCCATACAAAGAAAACAAGGATCACGCCTCATCCTGCGGATATTTTACAGTTCCACCATTCCATCTCAGGAGGACAACTGGTAGAGGTCATCATCGTTCGGAAAATAAAGAAATGGACAGCAGGCTTGAAGCCCCGCCGTCCATCTCACCCAATCCATGCATTACATGGACTGGTTTTGTTTCTCCTCATTCTTCTCTGCAATCGGAACATACTTGCCTGGCCAGAAGGCCCATTTACCCAGCAATGCGGTGATCGCCGGTACCATGAACGGGCGAACCAGGAAGGTATCCAGCATCACACCAACGGCTGTGATTATACCAAACTGCACCAACACCTGAATTGGCAATGTAGCAAGTACCGCAAACGTTCCTGCCAAGATCAGACCTGCAGATGTAATAACAGAGCTTGTCTCGCCAACACCTTCTCTGATCGCTTGACGAAGCGGCATCGTTTTGCGTTTCTGCCAGATGCTAGAGATCATGAAGATGTTGTAGTCTTCCCCCAGTGCCACGAGGAATACGAAGGAATACAGCGGAATCGCTCCCTGAATGGCATCTGCGCCAAGTCCGTAGTGAATGATGATCCAACCCAGACCCAGTGCAGAGAAATACGACAGAACAACAGTTGCAATCAGGTATGCTGTGGCTACGATTGAACGCAAGTACAACAGTAGTAACAATGTAATCATGCCGATGACCACCGGAATAATGATCTTGGCATCCCGTTCTCCGGTTACTTCAATGTCATACTGTTCAGCCGTCTGACCATCAATCCAGACTTGACTGTCCACATTAGCTACACCAGCATCTTGAAGCGCCTGTTCCGCAGTAGCCCGCAGATCTGGAATATGCTGCATTGCCTCCATGGAATATGGATTCAGATTAAATTCCACATCAAAGGCGGTAATGTTGGCATTCTCGGCACCCTGCTGAGCATCGCCTACTTTACTAATGTAATCCAGCGATTCGAGACGTTGCTTCAGATCAGTTTCTTTGCCTTCGGCATCAACGATCACTTTGACTGGAGCCAGCTCACCTTGGGAGAACTGTTCGCCGATGACCGTGAAACCTTCGCGGGAAGGCACATCCTCGGGGAAGGAAGACAACAGATCATACGTGAATTTAACCTGAGTAGAGAATGCCGCCAGTCCTCCCAGCAATACCAACGTAATTGCAAGAACGGTCCATGGCTTTGTTATTACAACACGGCCAATCCAGCTTTCCTTCACTTTGCGCGGGGCAGGAGCCGGTTTGCCTTTTTTCTTAGCACGCTCCACTTCCATCTCATGTGTACGTGGTACGAACGGATAGAATGAACCCCGACCGAAGATCGCCAGAAGCGCCGGAACCAGCGTCAGACTTGCAATAAACATAATAAAGATGGACAGACTGAATGGTACGGCAAAGCGATGATATGCACCATATTCAGCCAGCAACAGCACGAGCAGTGCTGCAACGACTGTGAATCCACTCATGGCAATGGCGCCAGATGATCCGGTGATTGCCTGGAAAATGGCTTTCTTTTTGTCCGGCTCATGATAGAGAATCTGGCGGTATCTGGAGATCATAAACAGACAGTAATCCGTTCCTGCTCCAAATAACAATACAGTCATGATGGAGATCGACTGTGCGTCCACCGTAATCCAGCCCTGATCTGCCATGAATCCCAGAATGGGGCTTGTCACCATATACGCGAATCCAACCGCAATGATCGGGATAATTGCCAGTACAGGCGAGCGGTAGATCAACAGCAACAGTACTAATACCAATACAACCGTAGCGATCAGCAAGGATACATCGGCGGAGGAGAATAGCCCGCTCGCATCAATGGATATCCCTACTGGCCCTGTCACACGGGCAATCAGTGTATTTGCATCATCTATGGCTACATCGAACGGATTTGCCCCGAAGATATCTTGTGTTTTTTGCTCAAGTGCTTCAATAGCTTCCTTCAATTGTTCCGAATCGGCACCTTCATTGAAGAAAAGTGGCATAACCAAGGTACTTCCGTCTTCCGAAAGCTGGCCTTTCAATGCCTGTGGAGGTAATTGATAGAGTGGCACAACGGACTGTTGTTGTTCTACCGGATCTTGATCCAGTCGCTCCGTTAATGCCTGAATGTTCTGAATCTGTTCATCTGTCAGACCGCCGGCTTGACGCCATACGATCAGCGCGGGCAGTCCTTCACCACCAGGGAATTCCTTCTCGGCAAGTGCAGCTGCCTGAACCGATGGTTTGGATTCACTCAGATCCTGTGCGTTATTGGTTTCACGATCACCTACAGCAGGCCATACCATGCCAAGCACAACGGCGATAATGATCCATACCAACAGCGTAATCCATTTGCTTCGTTTGCCGGCAACCCAGCGGCCGTAACCCGAACCTTCCTGCATTGTCTCTTCATCTCCCTATTCTGTTTCTATGAAGCCCTAATATATATGATGGTGTAGTAATGAACCACGGGTCATAGTATAATCGAGTTAATTATATATACCGGAAGGTTAATTTTGCAATGCCTAATTTTGTGAACACTTCTAACAAGCAATTAAATACGTAAAGAGGTATGTACTTATGAGCAAAAAAACAAACATTCCCCGTTCACCGGGTAGACCCAAAACAGCTGTGGATCAAGCATCTGTTCAAACCAACATATTGATGACCGCGTCACGTCTGTTTATGGAATACGGGTATGAACCCGTCTCTCTCCAGCAGATCGCTTCGTTATGTAATGTGACCAAAGCATCAATCTATTATCATTTCACCAGCAAAGCCGACCTGTTCACCGTTGCCATCACCCGCATGATGGCGATGGGCATGCAGCAGACTTCGCTCCGTCTGGATGAACCTGGTACGTTGCAAGAACGACTGGTTAAGGTTGCCGAAGCCAAGATGCAGCATTCCCATATTGAAACGGAGACCATGATGCGAGAAGCCGAGAAACATCTGGACACGGAGCAGCTCGCTCAGATTCGGGAAGCAGAGCTTCGCATATTTGAAGTACTAGCTACCCATTTTCAGAAGGAGATGGATAATGGTTATTTGCGGGTCGGGAACCCTATGCTGCTTGCCCATGCATTTACGTCACTGCTGATGCTCGCGAACCGCGAAGATGTACGCAACATGAATGGCGGCAGCATCGAGGAACTTGCGCAGGAACTGGTGGCGCTGTTTCTGGATGGAGCGGTTAAACGGAACTGATGCTAGCTCCAGATTCTAGCCAATGCGGCAATACCCGGGTCAATGCGTTCCAGCTCTATTCCGGCAAAACCGATAATGAACTCTCTTTTGCCGTCTGCTGGTCTGCTCCCGTTCGCCCACAAATATTCAGTTGAACTGATCTGTATCCCTGCCTCTATCGCTGCGGTTACCAATTCTGTGGCTGACTGTTTGGTTACCATTCGCAATACCAGATGGAATCCGGAATGTTGACCCCTTATTTCAACCCGATCTCCAAAATGCATCTGAATGGCCTGAACGATCAGGTCATGCTTTCGTTTGTAGACATTACGCATTTTACGGATATGCTTGCCCAGTTCTCCTTCACGCATGAACATCTCCAATGTTCGCTGATGGAGTCGGGAGGCTGATTGCTCGAATAGAACATTCTTATACATTTCGCGAAAATCATCCATTAATTCTCTCGGAAGCACCATGTAATGGATACAAAGAGCAGGTGCGAGCACCTGCGAGAAACCACCCATATAGATTACGCGACTTCTCTCGCGTAGCCCCTGCATTGATGGGATTGGTCTTCCATGATACCGGAACTCTCCATCGTAATCATCCTCGATAATGTATGCCTTTGTTCGTTCCGCCCATTCGAGCAACGCCAATCTGCGAGTGATCGGCATGGTCATACCTAGTGGAAATTGGTGAGAGGGTGACACACCCGCCAATTTTACCCCGGCCTGTTCCAGCTCCGTTAAGTTTATGCCATCAGGATCCAGAGAGATCGGGACAACCCGATAACCATAATTGCGGAATGTACCAGGTAACAGTCGGTATCCAGGATTCTCTACACCGATGGAATGCGTTGATTCTCCTTTGTGAAGAAGGGTCTGTGCTAATAGAGACATTAGCAGATGCTGTTCAGCACCCACAACAATCTGCTCTGGAGAACAGCTGACTCCCCTGAACTGCGCAAGATAGACAGCAATCTCACATCGTAGTCCCCATTCTCCCTGAGGGTCTCCATAGAACAACAACTCCTTCGCTTCTTCCCGCCAGATTCGATTAACATATTGGTGCCACTTGGCAATTGGAAACAGGCTGAAATCATTGCGTGACATATGAAAATCATATTGAACTGCTCGGGCAGGGCGTATTGCCTGATGGTCTGACCACGTCTTTTGGGCCACGGGAGCTTGTCCGGCTGTCTGTTTATCTGTTTGCCCAATCTGCATGGCATGATCGCTGTCCACCATGGCACGAACATGATAGCCACGACGTGGCTGACTGTATATATATCCTTCGGCGATCAATTGCTGATAGGCCCATTCCACCGGAGTAGTGCTTATTCCAAGCATCTCGGCAAGTTTTCGCACCGAAGGCAATCGGCTATGTTCAGCCCAATCCCCGTGAATGATTTCCCTTTTGATATGATCCGAGAGCTGTACATAGATTGGCGCACTATCGTTCTCGTCTAGCTTCGGTAATGTAATCATCATGATGCACCTCATCTGTCCTGCAAAATTAATTAAAACTGTATATTTGGAAGTATACAGTATTGGGATATACTCATGTCATCATCAATGTGTAACGCCAACTTTAAGAGGCAGGGCCATCTCGATCAGTCCCGCCTTGAACCTATAGGAGGAACAACTAATGTCACATTCAAAACCTTCCCCACGTATCCCACGTCTGCTGGAAACGTCACGCATATATCTGCGTCCCTTCGAGATTACAGATGTGGATGCATACTTCCCCGGTCTGTTTGACGCCGAGATGCGTAGGCTGACGGGAACACAGAACAGTTTCACACGCGCTCAGGTCGAAAGTTATGTTGAGAGCGCTGCACAAGATGACACCAGACTCATGCTACTTATTGCTTTACAGGAAAATGACCAGATCATCGGAGATGTCGTCCTGATGGACATGCATGCCAAGAATCGCAGTGCACATATCCGGGCTGCCATCGATCAGGCGGAGCATCAAGGAAAAGGTTACGGTAGCGAGGCGTTGTTACTTATGCTGGACTACGGCTTCGGAATCTGTAACCTGCATCGAATCGAGCTTGAGGTGTACGCCTTCAACGAACGAGCCATTCGCACGTATGAGAAGCTTGGATTCCAGCGCGAGGGTGTGAAGCGGGATGTCTTGTTCTACAATCATGAATACCATGATGCCATTCAGATGAGCATGCTTGAGGATGAGTTCAGGCAACGTGATATGAGAGATCAGCCAGGGAATGTTTAAGTTTTCGATCAACTAAAATCAAACTAAAAAACCGGGGGATTTAATAACCCTCCCCGGTTAGAAACTTCAGATGACCCGTCAGCACCGACAGCTCGGCGGGTGTCTTCATATACAATTCGCCGTCCGTGTCAGCTGACATCGGCGCATCCGTCTTCACTTTTAACGTAGATGCCTTGAAGTATGAAATACTCTCACTCTGAGGTTGCCATTCTCCCTCTGGCTTGTGCGACAGAATCTCTCGCAGCAGCGGAATGCCTGTCTCATGAATAATGAGCACGTCCAGTTCGCCATCCTGCAACGCATCCGGTGCAAAGGGCAATGCATTTGTTCCCAGAAAACGGCCATTGGCTGCATAGATCATCACCGCTTCGCCTTCCATCTCTTTCCCATCCGCCTCCAGTTGGTAACGAAACGGCTCTGTATGACTAATTGTCTGTAAAGTGCTGATAAAATAACTGAGCTTCCCCAGCGCGCCTTTCAGATTCTCGTTAATATTCTGCGATGCATCACTGATCAAGCCAATGCCAAAAAAGTTCGTGAACACCCGATCATTAGCTCGTCCAACATCAATAGATACCACCCGACCTGCCAGCATTTCTTGTGCCGCAATCTCTGCATCCGGTGAAATCCCGAGCGAACGCGCAAAGTCATTACAGGTGCCTCCAGGCAATATACCAATCAACGGAGGATGTTGCAGATCGGCCAGTCCATTCACGCATTCATGCACCGTGCCATCCCCACCCAGGATAAACACCACATTGAATTGCTCCCCGCGTTCACGACACAACTTCTCTCCTTCACCAGCTTCATCCGTACGCACAATGACGAGTTCATGGACAGCGGGAGCCAGCACACCAGCCACAAGGCCCACTGTATTCTCACGACTGGCCTTGCCCGAATGATGATGATGAATTAACAACGCTTTGTTAAACTCCATCCCTCTTCCTCCATTCCAATGCTTGTTAACCTTTACCCACAAAGGTTGAAGCCGTAAACAAGCCCTTCGCTACGCACTCATCATGATTCCAAATAGGTTTCCCAATCAGGTATGCATCCTACTCCTCATTCATTCGTAATAGCTATATAAGTTCAACTTAAGAATATTCACACATGCCACTCCGATGCCAGAATAACCTTCCGATCGCTGTTATCCCCAGATTTTTCTGATTTACTTTTACAAAGGTGAAAATCTGGTGATAAGCGTATGCTTCCGATGTAGCTTTCTTTCAGAAAGCTTTTAGGCCAACACTTCGCTTCTTCAGGTTATTTCTGTCCTCTACGTTCTCGTGTAAATGTATAGTTAAACTTAAATAGATAACCCTTTTATCTAACTAGCCAATTCCTTTTTTAACCAGATGTATGCATGAGAAAAAGGGTTTCTCGGCACCTTAATGTCATAAGGTTGCAAATTTTGCTGGTGAGAACCCATTCAAATTGAGTCAAAACGGTTATATCTATACCATATACGAATGGAGGGATTCCCTATGATTCCGGCAACGTTGGAACAGTTGGAGCAAGTTCGCAAGGAATGCCGTACCATGGTTCGCAAAAGAGCTACCGCTTCTGCCGGTACAACACTCGTTCCGCTACCCGGTACAGACGTACTGGCTGATGTGGGGATGCTGATGCAGCTGTTGCCTGCCATTAACAATAAATTCGGATTATCACAGAAACAGTTGGACGGCATGGACCCCGAGACCAAATCCATGATCTATGGATTCGTGATGTCCATCGGAAGCAAAGTCATTGGTCGTATGATCACCAAGGAATTGGTTGTCCAGGTTCTGAAAAGAGTCGGTGTACGCGTAGCCACCAAATCGGTCGCCAAATTTGTTCCTTTTGCAGGACAGGGATTGGCTGCCGCACTCAGCTTCACAGCCATGCGCTATGTAGGTAACAAACATGTGGATGACTGTTATGAGGTTGTCAAACGCATGATTGAGCAGCGCGAATTAATCCCGGGCGAACCCGCTCCGTCTGCGCTGGAGGAAGCTAACAGCGACGACGTGAAGGCAGAAGTAAGGTCGGTCTCTAGCAATGACACTGATGAACCTGCGAACGATTATAAGGATCAGTAAAATGCGGGTCATGCTATGCCCAAACTGAGGCTTACAAAGTATCTTATGACTAATCTGGATGTCCCACTCGGTGAGCTTATGCTCGTATGCTTGTATCTAGATTGATGTACAATGAATTCAAAATATAAATAAACGGGACAAAGCAGTGTAGTTACACCGCTTCGTCCCGTTTTTATTTTTGCACGCATGGCATATGTAAGACAATTATGACTAAGGTTTATTAGAATATTTTAACGAACTCAGCACACTCTAATAGGCACAATTCCACAATACCGGCGTTCTAACGAATCATAGACACTTTATTTCCGCATTCTGCAGTTTATTTTACCGCTTTGTGTTGCTTATCAGAGAAATAACATGTCTCAAGTTCGTTAGAATTGGGAGTGCTTGATAATCCTCCATATAAGGTGTCTACGATTCGTTAGCATGGACGAAGGATGACCCCTCATCCTGTCTGCACCTCACGCAAACAACTGAAAGGCTGACGAGCACCACAACCCAATTACTATGCCAACGTTCCTTCATATCTTATAGATCCATCGTATCCAAACGAATCCAATCTGCTCCACATTAGAATCGACTCCTCTGGATACACGACAAATAGCCGGGAGCACCCCTAAGAGTGCTCCCGGCTATTCTAGTTAGTTACAGTGTAATCAGATCGCCTGCGGTTGTTGCTCCGCAAACTGACTATTGTACAGATCGGCGTAGAAGCCCTGACTTGCCATCAATTCATCATGATTACCCTGTTCAATCACGTTACCATGATCCATAACCAGGATCAGATCAGCGCCGCGAATGGTAGACAAACGGTGTGCAATGACAAAGCTCGTGCGATCCTTCATCAGATCATTCATTGCTTTCTGGATAAATACTTCGGTCCGTGTATCCACGCTACTTGTCGCTTCATCCAGAATGAGGATGGCCGGGTTCGCCAGAATTGCTCTTGCAATGGTGAGCAACTGTTTCTGCCCTTGAGAGATGTTCGACGCCTCTTCATTCAGCACCGTATCATAACCATCAGGCAGTGTACGGATAAAGTGATCCGCATGTGCCGCAACGGCTGCCTTAATTACATCGTCTTCCGTAGAACCTTCTCGACCATAGGCGATGTTGTCCCGAATCGTTCCGTTGAACAACCAGGTATCCTGAAGCACCATGCCGAACAGACTGCGCAACTTGCCACGCTCCATGTCCTTAATGTCGGCACCGTCAATCGTAATCCGACCATCCTGAATTTCGTAGAAACGCATTAACAGGTTGATCAGGGTGGTTTTACCGGCTCCCGTTGGTCCAACAATGGCTACCGTCTGTCCCGGTTTTACATCAATATTCATGTTATGAATGAGCAGTTCATTTTCTTTATATCCAAAATTAACACCTTGGAATGCAACCGCACCTTTAGGCTGCTGTAATTGTACGGGTTGTTTGGACTCCGGAACTTCTTCCTCTTCATCCAGCAACTCGAATACCCGTTCTGCCGAAGCAATCGTTGATTGAATAATATTCGAGATATTTGCAATCTGGTTAATCGGTTGTGTAAATTGACGGGAATATTGTGTGAAGGCCAGAATATCCCCAATAGAGATAGAACCACGTGTAACGAAGATCCCACCGACCACACAGATCAGTACATAACCCAAGTTACCCACAAAACTCATGAGCGGCATAATAATACCGGAGATAAACTGAGCTTTCCAGCCAGATTCATACAATTCTTCATTGACCTTCTCAAATTGCTGTACGGATTGTTCTTCGCGTCCAAATGCTTTGACGACCTTGTGTCCCGTGTACATCTCTTCGACATGACCATTCAGTTCCCCAAGGGATTTCTGTTGACCCGCAAAGTGTTTTTGCGAACGAGATGCAACCAGCATGACAACAACTACACTGAGTGGCAACGTCAAAATCGTGATCAGCGTCATCCATGGACTAATCGTCAGCATCATGATAATTACGCCGACAATTGTGACGATGGACGTAATGAACTGTGCCAAACTTTGCTGAAGTGTATTACTGATATTGTCCACGTCATTCGTGGCACGGCTAAGTGTCTCCCCAGTTGTGCGGGAGTCAAAATATTTCAAAGGAAGACGTCCAACCTTCGCACTGATCTGCTCACGCATGTCATACACAACACGTTGGGCCACACCGGCCATCAGGTATTGCTGAACATACATAAATGCAGCACTGAACAGATAGAGTCCGCCAAGCAGGTATAATACTTTTATCAATGCAGGAAAATCAATCCCGGCTCCCTGTACACCCTGAAGGATGGCAATGGCGCCTTTACTGAGAATATCCGTTCCTTCGGCCATAACTTTTGGACTGATGATGCTGAATACGGTACTCAAAATGGCTGCAACCAGCACACCTAGCAGACGAGAACTATGGGGCTGGAGATAACGAATCAAGCGACGCAGTGTGCCTTTGAAATCTTTTGCTTTCTCAGCGGGAGGTCGCATGCCCATTCCGGGACCTGGACCCGGCCCACCATGGGGACGAGGCGACTTACGTTCTGTACGTTCACTCATGCGATCTCCTCCTCTGTCAGCTGGGAGGATACAATCTCGCGATACACTTCATTGTGCTCCAGCAGCTCTTTATGTGTTCCTGAACCGACAATTCGGCCCTCATCCATAACCAGAATGCGATCAGCATCCATTACTGTACTTACGCGTTGCGCAACAATCAGCACAGCCGCTTCTGTCGTTTCGGACTTCAGCGCAGCACGAAGTTTAGCATCCGTTTTGAAATCGAGAGCAGAGAAACTGTCATCAAAGATATAAACTTCCGGACGGCGAACAAGTGCGCGAGCGATGGACAGACGTTGCTTTTGTCCACCAGATACGTTGTTACCACCTTGAGCGATAAGGCTGTCATATCCCTCTTTCATCTCGGTAATGAAGTTCTCCGCCTGAGCTGTACGGGCCGCATGAACAACTTCATCCATTGTGGCATCATCTTTCCCGTGACGAATATTCTCCGTAATCGTACCCGTAAAGAGGACTGCTTTTTGTGGTACAAAGCCAATTTTGGCACGCAGATCTTCCTGCCGAATTTCACGCACATCCGTACCATTTACCCGAACACTGCCTTCGGTCACATCATAAAATCGTGGAATAAGGCTGAGCAATGTCGATTTCCCAGAACCCGTACCACCGATAATGGCTGTTGTCTCACCTGAGCGAGCTGTGAAGGAGATATCGGACAAAGCTGGATTCTCTGCGCCCGGATAACGGAAAGTTACATTGTCAAACTCAATCATACCCTGCATGGATTTCATACCACGAGGCTGCTCGGGATTGCTAAGATCCGGCTGCATATCAAGCACTTCGTTAATCCGTTCTGCCGATGCTGAAGCTCTTGGAATCATGACAAAGATCATCGAAACCATAATAAGTGAGAACATGATCTGCATTGCATATTGGATGAAGGCAATCAATGCACCGATGTTCATATTACCAGTGTCGATCCGCATTCCACCAAAATAAAGGATGGCAATCATCGAAAAGTTCATAACCAGCATCATCACAGGCATGATGGTCGCCATGAGCACATTAACTTTGATCGATGAATCTCTCAGTTCTGTATTGGCCCCGTTAAAGCGCACTTTCTCATGCTCCCCACGGTTAAAGGAACGAACAACCCGAATCCCTGTTAACTGCTCACGCAGCACCAGGTTGAGTCGGTCCAGCTTTTTCTGAATGGTTTTGAACAAAGGTAAACCCTTGGCACCAATCAGCGCAATAGCTCCACCGAGTACCGGAAGCACGACCAGGAAAATCGTAGATAATTTGGCGTCCTGAGATACCGCCATGAAGATACCCCCGATACACATGAGCGGAGCCATAATCATCATGCGCAGCATCATTGTAAGTACATTCTGTACCTGTGTGATGTCATTCGTCGTTCGCGTAATCAGCGAAGCAGTACCCATCTTATCGAACTCTTGGAGAGAGAAGTTCTCCACATGGCGGAATACTCTGCTACGCAGTTGTTTGGCAAATCCACCCGCTGTTCGAGATGAGAGATAACTGGCAATCACCGAACACGCTGTTCCGCCAATCGCGATGACCAACATCCATCCACCAATCTGCCAGATATACGGGATATCCCCTTTAATGATGCCGTCATTCACAATATCTGCCATTAACGTAGGCAGGTACAATTCAGCAAGCGACTGAAACAGTACCAACACCAGAATAAAAATAATCGGAATTTGGTATGGCTTCAGCATGCGAAACAGTTTCATCATGGCTTATCATCTCCTCTTGTCGAATCATCCTTTTGCAAGGAAGTTAATGTATCAAAAAAGGTGTATACCTTGGTCAACAACTCAGCCAGCTGAGTACTGTCTTGCTCACCCAAATGCTCAACTAACTTATTGAATATTTCCATGCGTTCTTGGTGAGCAGCCCGAATAATTTCACGACCTGCTTCAGTAATCGTGATGCGGACAGCACGGCGATCCTCCGGGTCCATCGTCCGTTTGACCAGCCCCTCATCTTCAAGGCCACGAATAACAGGTGTAATGGTCGGTGACTTCACTCGTAGCAATGCGCTGATTTCCGAGACTTTCATCCCGGGGTGATTGGATTCGATCGTGTCATTGAAATCAGGCGGATTGTCCTGCCAGTTCAATTGTTCTCCCGGATGCATCCCGTGGAGTAAACAACCCAGCACCATAATTTCATTGTGATTGCGCCCATGAGGTTTATGTTGCCTCCATTTGCCTTTATTAAACTGCATAATGGAGTACAAAAGCTTCTGAGCGACCGGATCTATACCAGTCATAATGGGTCCCTCCTTCTTTCTTTATCATTCCATAGACATCCAACATCATAGGACATCTATTAAATAGTAATACAATTAAATAGATGCACAATTAATTAGGTGTACTAAGTATATTATCGCAAGAAGCCATTGTCAAACATCTAAAAATAACCAACATAAACCCATAACCAAGAGCATACACGCGCTTGATTATGGGTTTATGTCATATGGCCTCCATTGGAGCCCACTATAGTTATTATGTACAATTCCATGAATTCAACTTATAAAGAAACTCCCGTTCATTACTCCGGTGGATGATGGCCCGGAGGTAAGGAAGGGGAGCATTTTATTACGATTGAAAAGTAGACACAAAAGAATCTTCTTATTGCATAAATTGCATGATTAGGTGCGTTTGTTACTCATCAGGACTGTGAAGCAGAGACTGTTTTAGGCACTGAGGCAAACGGGAAATACTCTTTTGCATTGTTGTAGGCAATACCCTGTACGATCTGACCGAGCAACTCCATATCCTGCGGTGCCTCCCCTTGTTCGGCCCATTCACCGATGAGGTTGCAGACGAGACGACGGAAATACTCATGCCGGGTGTAGGACAGGAAGCTGCGTGAATCGGTTAGCATGCCGACAAATCGGCTGAGCAGACCTACATTCGCCAGGGCTTTCATCTGGGCTAACATGCCATCCTTCGTATCGTTAAACCACCAGGCTGCACCAAGCTGGATTTTGCCCGGAATACCCCCGCCCTGGAAGCTGCCGATGATCGCCGCGAGCACTTCGTTGTCCCTTGGATTCAGAGAATACAGAATCGTTTTGGGCAGTGCTTGTTGTTGCTCCAAAGCGTCGAGCAATCCAATCATCGCTGCGGAAAGCGGCGTATCATTCACGGCATCGTAACCAGTATCCGGCCCAAGTTTGGCAAACATCCGTGTGTTGTTGTTACGGGCTGCATTAATGTGGAACTGCATCACCCAGCCCCGATCTGCATACAGTTTGCCAAGGAACGTCAGCGTTACCGTCTTGTACTTGTCCTCTTCCTCACGAGTTACCTTCTGACCCGCAAGTACCTTTGCAAAGATGGCAGCTGCTTCTTCGCGTGTAGCCACGCCGTAAGGAACATAATCAAGTGCATGGTCAGAGACTCTGCCGCCGACGGAATGGAAAAATTCCACACGTGACTCCAGCGCAGCAAGGAAGGATTCATAATCTGAAATGGCAGTGCCAGATGCCTGCGACAGCTTGCCCACCCATTCCACGAAGGTATCCCGGTTCAATTCCAAGCCTTTATCCGGGCGGAAAGAAGGTAATACCGCCGTATCAAAGCCTTCGATTTCCTGAATTTTCAGATGATACTCCAGAGAATCCGTTGGATCATCGGTTGTGCACACAACAGTGACATTGGATTTGGTAATCAGATCGCGTGCACCGAATCCGTCACTGTTCAGTTTGGCATTTACTTTTTCCCAGATGGCCGGTGCGCTTGTCTCATTCAATACTTCGTAGACGCCGAAATATCGCTGTAATTCCAGATGAGACCAGGCGTACAGTGGATTACCAATCATCATCGGTACCGTTTTGGCATAAGCCATGAAACGATCGTAATCGGTTACTCCCTCGCCGCCGGTCACATATTGCTCTTCAATTCCGTTTGCGCGCATGAGCCGCCACTTATAGTGATCACCGTATAACCAAGCCTCTGTAAGATTGCCAAAGGTTTTGTTCTCGTAGATCTCCTGAGGACTGAGGTGGCAATGATAATCAATAATCGGCATGTCTTTGGCATAATCCTCATATAACTTGATCGCCGTTTCATTGTGCAGCAAAAATTGTTCATCCAGAAAAGATTTCATTCGCCTCGCACGCTCCCTTTAGGTGAGTTTACGTTCATATGGGTTCACTTCCCATCTTTACGCTACACTGTTTATCATCAAAGTTCAATATAAAATGATAGCGTTATCAAAAAAGGTTGATTTAGGCATATATTCGGGAACAAGGTATACTGGATTTAACGCAAGGATGCTGATCTGAAGATCACACAAGGAGATGAAATGAATTGAAAATCACTTTTCTCGGCACAGGAGACATGTTCAGCGTGGAGCAGCACCACAATAGTATGTTGGCTGAATTCGGAGACACGCATCTGGTCATTGATTTTCCAGAATCAAATGCCAAAGCACTTAAGGAATATGGATTCGCCATGACCGATATCCACAACGTGTTCATTACGCATCTACATGAAGATCATATTAATGGTGTACAGATGCTAGGTTATTACGCACAGATCGTAGGCGATCGCAAACCCCGTCTGTTCATCCACGAACAATTGGTAGATCCGCTCTGGAACATTCTATCCCCCGGCATGCGCTACACAACGGATGGTGAACGTACCATGAGCGATTACTACGATGTCGTTCCCCTGCCAGATGGAGGCACATTCGAACTGGGAGGCGTGACGTTTGAGACGTTTCGGACGCAACATGTTCCCGGTATGGTCAGCAATGGGCTACTCGCCAAGCCTTACTTCTATTACAGTGCTGACAGTACACTCGACCAGGAACGGGTGGAGCAAGTTGCCGCTGATGTGCAGCTGATTTTCCATGAATGTCATATGCACGATCTGGTCATCAAGTCACACACTTCACTGAACGATTTGGAACAACTGCCTGCCGAAGTGAGACAGAAAACTGTACTAATGCATTATCATGACGAGTACGCGGATGCGGACAAACGGAAACAATTCAACCGCGAGTATGATCTGCGGATGGTTGGCACGTTGGAATCATTTGAACTGGAGTAGGTAAACAAAAGTCTGGAGCATTTTCAATGGAACGAAGTGAGTTCAATCGAATGTGGGATACGATGAATCAGTATTTTGAAAAGTAATAACCTTACTATCTCAAATAGATAACCGGCAGCGTCTACTCAGATTCCTCATACGGAACTGGTGGATGCTGCCTTTCTATTAATCTAATCTCTCTCCAATGACTTCATATACTCAATCGTCCTTGGAGACGGCTCGGCCTGAGCATGAAAATAATCTTCCGTTCGCTGATCATTTGGGCCATAGGAAATTTTGATATACATATCTGCATAACGCTGGAGGATATTGCTGTCGATCTCCGCCTTTGGTTTCAAGACATAACTTCTGCTCAGACTCAAACCAAGCGGTTCCTTGTCAGACTCTAAACTAATCTCGTGTGTATTGCTCACATTGGAATGAAATAACGCTCCGGCATCTATTCGATTTATCATGTTGGGATCGAGGGTGAAGGACTGAATGACATTAACCATGGGCACCCGAGCCTCATTCACCAAAATCTCATAAGTAATCCGATCAACTCCGGATTCATGACTCACATCCACCGTTGCTGTCAAATTATAATCATCTGGCGAGTTCATCAGAAAAGACTCAAGGTTCTTCGTAACCCGCTCATTCAAATCTCTTCGCTCCGAATTCAACGTATACTCATCGGTTCGCTTCGGTTCACCCGCTGGCCCCTGGTTTGGTCCCAAACTGCAAGCCCCCAGACACACGGCTATTACACATAGGTACATGACTAACGGGAAGAAACGGTTCATCTCTCTTTTGGGACTCATGCCGCCCCTCCTCTTCTCCAATCTTCTGCAAAGAATATCGCTTATTACGTTCTCTCATTTTGTTTTCTAACACTCCATATTTGGATTATTGTACCATGTATTAAGATGTGGGACCGAACTGTTTCTTTCTCATTTCATGTTTTTACTTGTAGCAGTCATTCGTTTGCGTATGGCGGCGACACTTAGCCCACGTTAAGCTAACGAATCTGAGAGACCTTATTCGGCTGAAATCCGAGTTACCAGTATTCTAACGAATCTCAAACGCGTTAATCAGGTGATGTTGCTCCAATTGGCGCTATTTCATTCGTTTTTGAGAGTAATAAGGTTACTGAGATTCGTTAGAATTCCAATAACGCTAATTCAGTGCAAATAAGGTGCCCTCGGTTCGTTAGGATGAAGTCTCACTTGCACCTAGAAAAATGCAAAAAAACCACCTGAACACAGGTATGCTCTCTCTCCTGTTCAGATGGTTTAACGATAACGATCTATCCTATATACTGTTTTCATATCCAATCGGTGTACCTTTTCTTATCCTGCCTGGCACATGCCGTTACTCAGCGTCAGCGCAGTCCTCATTCTGTTCAGGAAGGGCCCATACCGAGACGCCTCCACCGCACACATGGAAGGTGGCCCAGCCGTCTTCCTCAATGGTAATCTGATCATCACAGCTCTTCGTCAGATCCACCCAGACTTCACCAGCACGATGCTCTCCGATGAACATCCTCTTCTCACCGTCATCCCCGTTGGAGATGACCACTGCACAACCGGAACCTTCGATTTCCTCTACGCCACGACGTACCCAGCCAATCGTATTGGCGTGATCGAAGTAATCTTCCTGCTCTCCATACGCTTTGTTGCAACGGGCAGACAGCAGAATGTCCAGGATTTCTTTTTTGCCATCCACAGGTTCAGGTCCACCAATACCATAATAATCCCCGTAAAATACAACCGGATAACCATCGCGACGTAATAGCGTCAACGCATAGGCGCTTGGCTTAAACCAGTCTCCAATCCATGATTCCAATGCTTCATGAGGTTGGGAGTCATGGTTATCTACAAAAGTTACCGCATGGGTAGGATGTGTCTGAACCAAGGTATCATCAAAAATTTTGGAGAGATCAAAGTCTCTACCTGCAAGCGAAGCCTCATGCAACTTATAGTGAAGAGACACGTCAAACAGGTCGATCTGATAGTCTACCGTATCGAGGAATTCACGACATGCATCCAGGTTTGAATTCCAGAACTCGCCTACGATGTAGAAATCCTGACCACGTTTGCGGATCATCTCTGCTGCGAATTCCTTAATGAATTCATGGTTGATATGCTTAATCGCATCCAGCCGGAACCCACCACACTGGAGGGTATCGATCAGCCATTTCCCCCAATCGATCATCTCGCGCCGAACATCCGGGTGGTTATAATCTATATTGGCGAACATCAGATAGTCATAGTTGCCAAACTCATCATCAACATTCTCATTCCATTTTTTATTCTCTCCTGCGATGCGGAATACACCTGTTCGTTCTCCCTTGGCATCAAAGTCCGTGCCGTTGAAGTGTTCAGAGTTCCATTTAAAAGAGGAGTATTGATCCCCGCGACCCGGGAATGTGAATTTGGTCCAGCCCTCAATCTCAAACGGCTCAGAAATTTCCTTCGTCCGATCATTCGGATCAACCTCAATCACTTTGAAGACTTCTGTCTCATCTGCCCCAGCCTTGTGGTTCATAACCAAATCCACATAGACGGCAATGCCGTTCTTCTGACACTCAGCAATGGCCTCTATCAGTTCCTGCTTGGTGCCATATTTGGTACGCACGGTACCCTTTTGGTCAAATTCACCCAAATCATACAGATCATATACACCATAACCTGTATCCTCAGCTGATACGGCTTTGGTCACAGGAGGCACCCATACCGTATCAATGCCTTTGGCTTTCAATTCCGGGGCCATTTCAGCCAGTCGCTTCCAATGATCTCCGTCTGCAGCCAGGTGCCATTCAAAAAACTGCATCATGGTATGATTTCTCTTCATTATAACCGACCTCCTTGATTGCTATCGAAGCGGACCGCGGAACGGATAGGGTAATCGCCGTTGTTCGTTCGTTGCTAACCAAGTTATAACCCTTTCACCCTACCCTTCAATCATATAAAGGAAAGAAAATCAAAAAATATATGCTGTATAAGCTTAACAAAGATTATTTACACTGATACTACGATGACAGAATAACCTTCCAATCGCTGTTATCCCCAGATTTTTTGATTCCCTTTTTCGAAGGGGAAAATCCGAGGATAGCGTATGCTTCCGATGCAGCTTTCTTTCAGAAAGCTTTTAGGCGAACGCTTCGCTTTTTCAGGTTTTTTCTGTCCTCTCCGTTATCGTGTAAATGATTAGTTCAACTTATATACATGCATCATTTCATTCATAGTTCTTTCATCAAATTCGTTTATAGTCCCGCCACTCCTCGGGCAGCAAGGAACGATACGGTTCCTGGATAAAACGATCATCGACCAGCACCAACACACCCCTGTCTTCTTCTGTCCGAATCAGCCGTCCACCCGCCTGCAGCACCTTATTCATACCCGGGAAAATATAGGCGTAATTGAATCCGTTGCGTCCTGTCCGATCATAGTAATCACGTAATACGTTGTTCTCCAGACCAATCTGCGGCAGCCCCGCACCTACCACAACGACGCCATTCAAGCGGTCTCCCGGCAGATCGACACCTTCCGAGAATACGCCACCCATGACAGCAAATACCAATCGTGTTCGTTCAGGATTGGGTTGGAAACCATCCAAAAACTGCTCCCGTTCCAGTTCATTCATGCCTTGCTTTTGTATAACCGTATCCGCTTCACTTGGAAGCTGTGCATAGGTCTCATATATCTCGCGCATATAAGGGTAGGAAGGGAAGAAGACCATCAGATTGCTGCGCGGCCATTCACTTACCAGCTGTTGCAGCATCTCCGCAATGGGGCGCCGGGACTGTTCCCTGTCCTTATAACGCACGGATAAGGGCAGGAGTCTCACATCCAATTGTTCGCGCTGAAATGGTGATGGAATCTGCAATGTATAATCCTCTTCCTCTGCACCCAGCATATCCCGATAATAGCGAAGGGGTGACAATGTCGCCGAGAAATGAATGAGGGAGCGGAATCCTTTGGCCGTCTGACGAAGCAGTACCGAAGGATCGAGACAGAATAACTTCACTCTCACTTCACTTCGAACACACTCTGCATACGTAATAAAACGTTCATCATACAGCTTGGCAATACGCAGGAAATTCTGTGCCGTGAAGTAGGCATCCAACAGCAGCTGATCCGTCTCGGCATTCCCTGAACCACCTTCAACAAGACATTGCTCCGCAACCATGACAAAAGGCTCCAGTCGTTCAATCAGTTCCTCCGGTGCTTCCTGCTGGATGATCTTTCCTTCTTCTCCACCGTTTTTCCGAAGGGTAATCAGATACTTATCAATGGCCCCGGTGTAGTCAACAATGGCTTTGGCAGCAGGCACACTGCTGTCCAGCGACTGGAACTCTCTTTTCACATCCAGAAATACTGCCTTCTCCAGCTCAGCGGAAAACATCATTCGGCCACGATCGACCAGATTATGAGCCTCGTCCACCAGTAACACCGTCTTGCGTTTCTGCTCCTCCAACATTCTTTTCAGAGAGATCCGTGGATCGAAAATATAGTTATAATCGCAGATCACCGCATCGGCTGCATATGCCGCATCCAGTGAAAACTCAAACGGACACACCCGATGTTTGCGCGCATACTGCTCGATGACCGGACGTGTCATCAACGTCTCATGTTCCAGCATGTCCAGCACAGCACCGTTAATACGGTCATAATACCCTTCACACATGCCGCATTGCCCCGTATCACAAGCTTCTTCTTCCTTAAAACAAATCTTGTCCTTCGCGGTCAGACTGATCACATGCATCTTCAATCCTTCCGATTGCATCCGGGCAAAAGCTTCTTCTGCCGCCACCCGTGTCGTCGTCCTCGCGGTCAGATAGAACAATCGGCTTGCTTCGCCTTCGCCAATCGCTTTGACCGTGGGGAACAGTACGGACATCGTTTTACCAATGCCTGTTGGTGCTTTGGCCATCAATCCCTGACCCTCACGGATTGTTTTGTAAACGGCTCCTGCCAGCTTTCGCTGTCCCTCCCTGTATTTGCGAAAAGGAAACGGCAGCTCTTTCACACTGATATCACGCTTTTCTTCATATGCAGCGATCATCTCTGCATATGGCGCATAACCGGCAATCACTTCTGCCGCAAACTGCTCCAGTTCCTGTCGTTCTGCCATTCGGCGAAACCGTCTTTCTTCATGGGTAACCGAATGCACATACGTCAACTGAACTTGCATACGTGGTTCGTCTTGCTGAACGGCGTACATATAGGCATACATCATCGCCTGCGCCCAGTGTACGGGAAGACCTTCTCCCAGATCATCCAGATTGCCCGCAGTTGATTTGATCTCATCCACCGTCAACTGACCCTCCAACCGGATCAGGCCATCACATCGTCCCTCCACCACATAGGTCAGATCCCCATGTTGAATCTCAGCTTCGAGCACAATCTCTTTTAAATCCTCTTCCGTGTACTCCTTCTGTACCCGCTGATGAATTCGAGTTCCCTCCTGCATCGAGGCATTGGTACGGAACCCTGGACGTATGCTGCCGCTGCGGTACACATACTCCACCAAAGGTCTAACCGATATCCGAATTGTTGTTGTCATACGATCACCCGTTCTGTTTGTAGTGACTATACTTTATCATGAAAAGACGTACTCAAACCAGTTGATCCGCCGATTGGACTCGCACAATCCCATATGCTATGTTGAGATAGAATGTACTTAATAAGGAGGCAGCTTCTATGTATATCTATTTGGTTCCTTCACCGATTCCGGATGCACTTGCTGCATACCCGCATCTGACTTTGCGAAGCGAAGAGCACGTGCGTCTGGCTATTGAATCCGCAGAACGCCTGATGAATATTGAGTCTGATGATAAAATAGCCGCATATGAAGCTTTCGATGCCGCAGGCTCCTGGACTGGCGGTGGTTATGCTGTTCTCAACAATATCCCTGTCACAGAGGATGGTCGTAACGATTTTGAAGAACGGTTTAAGAACCGTGCCCGCAAGGTAGAAGACGAGCCTGGCTTTGTCGGTATTCGTGTGCTTCGTCCTCTGAAAGATGACACATATGTCGTACTTACACTCTGGCAGTCGGAGGAACACTTCAAAGGCTGGCAGGAATCCCAAGCATATAGTCACGCTCACCGTAACCGCAGTACAAGCGAAGGCCTGACCGCACAGAAGCCCACCATGTTCCCCAGACCTTCTTACGTCACAACGTACACTATAGAATAACGAAATTGGGTCGCATCTGGCTTTTATCGCAGTGGCCCCTGTTTTTTCAAACCTCTTCCTGCATGGAAGAGGTTTTTTGCCGTCAATTGTAGAAGGCTCTCATTTTTGACACAGCCATGCTCAGATAGGATAATACTTGTTAAATGAAACTTCGGAAGGGAAGGCGGTACCTTGTCACGCAGTTCACTCACCCGATTTCTAAGCGGACCGTTTATATTCTTTACCATTATCATGATGATCAAAAGTTCACTGGCCTGGATTGTTATCTTTGATGACATCCCTGTCTGGAAACCACTGCTGACCGAATTGCCGCTCATCTGGATCGGCTTCTGTCTAATCGAGTGGTTTGCTGCCAAGCGGCGAATGTGGATATACCTTGCCATGAATTTGCTGCTCTCAGGGATTTTCTTTGCTGCCATCATGTACTACAAATATTATGGTGTAATCGTTAACTATCACGCGCTGGCACAGGTGAATCAGGTGACCTCGGTCAAGAGCAGCATGTTCTCTTTGCTTGACCCCTATTATTTGTTTATTTTTGCAGACGTTCTCATCATTGGAGGGATACTCATTCGTCGTCGGATCAAACTCGGGAGTACAGAACGTCCGAATCGCATTCCGCTTGAACGACGTGCCAGAAGAAGGGTTGCCTCGGTCATACTGACCTTGTCCATGATCCTGTGCATGCTTAATATCTATCCCAATCGGGCCAGCATGAGTGAGCTTACACAAGCAGAACAGATGGGCATCCTCGGTTACGAGGCGTATACCATCCTGGATCGACCTGATAAACCTGTGCCCATCGCTCACATTGATCAGACTGACATCGACCAGCTGAAACAAACGACCGAACTTCCTGCAATTGTGGAGCAGGGTGCCGCGAGCGGACGCAACGTGATTATGCTCCAGTTGGAATCGTTTCAGAACTTTCTGATTGGATTAGAGGTAGATGGACAAGAGATTACGCCTAATCTGAATCAATTGGCTAGACAGAGCCTGTATTTTCCGAACTTTTATCAGCAAGTGGGACAGGGAAATACATCGGATGCAGAATTTGTTGTGAACACATCGTTCTACACCCCGCCGAACGGGGCAGCAACAACTGTATATGCGGATAAAGCTCTGCCGAGTCTACCTAAGCTGATGTCAGCAAACGGATATCAGACAGCTACATTCCATACAAATGATGTTCGTTTCTGGAATCGGGATCAGTTATACAAGGCACTTGGATTCGACCAGTATTATGATATTAATTATTTCGGCACACAGGACTCTATCGCCTTTTCGGCCTCGGATGAAGTACTGTATTCCAAAACACTGGATAAGCTGGACTCCATGCAGTCTTCGGGCGATCCCTTCTATGCCCATATCATCTCCATGTCAGCCCACCACCCGTACACTTTGCCTAAAAACAAGGTGAAGCTGACGCTGCCAGAGCGTTACAAGGATACGTTGCCCGGTGATTATCTGATATCACAGCATTATGCGGATGAGGCAGTTGGACAGTTGATTGCTGGATTGAAAGAACGGGGATTATGGGAAAATAGCTTGTTTGTCTTGTACGGGGATCACCTGGGGCTTCCTATCTACTCACTGGATCGGGATGACAAAGTCCTTATGAAAGAGTTGTATGGTCGGGAATACACATCAGCAGATATGATTAATATTCCACTCATTATCTCGGCCCCGAGTGTTACCCCGGGTGTACAACTGGAACAGATCGGAGGCCAGGTGGATATTCTGCCAACGATTGCCGGACTCACCGGAGTATCGCTGAAGGACCAATTACACTTCGGACAGGATTTGTTACACGAAGGTGGAAATCTCCTACCCGAACGTTATTACCTTCCTTCCGGGTCGGTACTAAACGATGCTTCTCTCTTCATACCGGCGAAAGGATACGGGGATGGGACGCATTATTCCCTAGCTGATGCGGGCAGACAAGATGCCGAGCAACAGCAGATGAATGTTCCTTCAGAAGAAATACTGAAGAATTCGGGAGATGGGGAATCTCCAGCATTCGCCACGCCCAATAACAGTGTGGTGCCCTCTTCACGGTTTATAACGAAGGAACAATATGATCGGGCATTGGATCTTGCACACTTGTCCAACAGTTATTTGAGCCAACTACCGGATCGAAAGGACGCGAACTGATTTTATTTTTCTAATATTCTAAAAAGAGCTTCATAGTGAATCACCAAGTACTGAAGTTTCTTCAAGATTACACATCTATAACGTACATGATCAATCCTGCAAGGATGAACATGTGCGTTATTTGAATTACACACAATCGGTATTCAACCCTTTTCCATTTCAGAAGGCTACAAGAGCTGATGGATCAATATTCTTTAAAATATTTCAGTAGTTCCGATTGGAAACTTTCAGCAGTAAAACTAAGCTCTCGATTTTTATGAACAATCAGACCATGCGTAAAGCTTATTTTAGAAGTAAAAGGAAGAATTTTTAATCTACCCATCTTTAGTTCGTTTTTGATCGCTATTTTAGGGACCAAGGCAAAACCTTTACCACAGCATACAAGTTCCTTGATCATCTCAAGACTTGAAAGCTCTAACGCATCCTTAACCACAATCCCTTCATTCTTTAGAACATCTACAGCAGTCGTATGATACAAACAAGATGTGCCGTTACTGATAAACACCTCGTCATTTAAAATCTGCGCCCCTACACTTTCCACTTTCCGAACCAAATCCTCAGATGCAACAAAAACAATAGTCTCTTCCATAATCGGATAAAAGAGAATGTCATGTCGCTCAGGGTTTTGAGGAACAATGCCAAAATCCAGGGCATAATCCAGCACACTTTTTAGAATATCTTGATGCGCCCCTTGTTCAACACGTAAATTTACGCTTGGAAAGTTTCTCGTATATTCCTGTACAAATGGAAGCATGCGTGTAAGAAAAAAGGATTCCTGTAGTCTAATATTTATTGTTCCGCACGGCTCATTCATATCATTCATACTTTCTTTAAGGGATTCACTTAAGTGGACATACTGATAAGCATATTTGGAAAATACTTTTCCAGCTTCCGTAGGTTCCACCCCTCGTGGAAATCGATGAAACAACTTCTGTCCGCAGATCTTCTCCAGCTGTTGAATATGAGTTGTTACTGTGGACTGGACATAACCTAAGCGCTCCCCAGCTCGGCTGAAACTCTTCTCTTCAAGCAAAGCAATAAATGCCTGAAAAAAACGACCCTCTAAGGAATTTATCATATCTTTCACCCTTTTGTATTTCGATTTAAAATAGCTAGCATTCAATCTATTCGTTATTCAAATGAATAGTTTAATTATACAATAAAAACACGTCATCACCAGTTCTACAAGTAAGTAAGAGAAATAATATTGGACTTCTTAATGAATCCAGAAGGAGATGTAAAAAATGAAGATTAGTTATCAGCACCAGAAAGTTGGAGATGTCGAAGTTTTTTACCGTGAAGCCGGGCCTAAGGATGGCCAAGTTATTTTACTATTACACGGGTTTCCATCCTCTAGTCATATGTTTCGCGACCTTATTCCCAAACTCGCAGAACAATACCGTGTCATTGCCCCTGATCTTGCTGGGTTTGGTCGCACAACAACTCCACCGCGTAGTCAGTTTGACTTCACATTTGACAGCCTGTTTCGAGTTATTGAAGGTTTCACTGAAGCATTAGCTCTTAAGAAATATGTAATGTATGTGTTTGATTATGGGGCGCCTGTCGGTTATCGCTTGGCAGTGGCTCACCCGGAACAAGTTCAAGCCATTATTAGTCAGAATGGCAACGCATATGTCGAAGGGTTTAGTGACGCATGGGGACCTTGGGAGATGTATTGGCACTCTCCAACACCTGAAAATCGTGAAGCATGTCGTGATTCCTTAACCCCTGAAACTATCCGTAACTTTCAGTATCTTCATGGAACTGATGCTAGCCTTGTTTCACCAGACGGATATTCACTGGATATTGCCTACATGTCACGCCCGGAAGCTGAAGAAATCCAACTGGATTTAATCCTCGATTATAGAACAAACGTGGATCTTTATCCTGAATTTCAGACTTATTTCCGCAGTTATCAACCTCCTCTTCTAGCTGTATGGGGTAAAAATGATCCCGCCTTTCTTCCTGCTGGAGCTGTAGCTTATAAGCGTGATATCCCATCTGCAGAAGTGCATTTACTTGATACTGGGCATTTTGCTCTCGAAACACATGTGACAGAGATCCATGAGCTCATTCACCACTTCTTAAAGAAAATATTTTAAAACCAACTTACATTGGCTCAATCTCAACCTTGAACTAAATAGAAAAAACCCGTAGAAAGCAGGTCCAATAATGGCCTGTTCTACGGGCTTTTTGCATCTGTCATCATTCTTCAAGGTACTTGCAACGCCACTATGATTTAATGTTCTATCCCGTCCAGTTTACAACGGCAGTAGCGCAACCGACTTGCGAGCAGTCAATTGCTCTACCATGGCAAGCCATTCTTGTGGTTTGTTAGGAAGCACTGCATAATATCGATTCAGGAAATCAGCCACCAGACTGGCTGGCAGTTCATCAAGCGACTCATCGCCTGGCATGAAACACAGATCCAATCCGCCAACTGCTTCACCGTCACCTTGCCAGGATGGATGAACATACGGGAAGTCCAGACGCTGATATCCCAGATGGGACAGCACTTCGCGACGCACATACGGGTCCATCGGCTTGATGCCGCCAAACTCATGATCCTGACTCAGATAAGGGTTATAGATTTCGGCAAACATACCGAACAATTCTTTCCCGTTTGCTGCAGCCAGCTTTTGCAGATCACGCTTGCGGTTATTCGCCAGGAAACTGCCGATCCCCAGACCTTCACGCCCAATAATCGTAAAGTCCGTCATGGCTACGTTCCAATCCTCGTAATAACGGTACTCTGTCGCTCCAACAACCTGTCCCTCATGCACAGCCACGAACACCCGAATACCCGGATCTTCCAGTGGTTCTTCCCACAGGGGGAAGTCAAGCACTTCTTCCCGCGGGAAAATCTCCTGCATCAACTTGTGCATTTGGGCAAACAATGGATCTTTAATGGATGTAATACGCGTGAATTCCATGAATAAATACCCCCTAGATTGATGATGTATTTCGTTTAACATTTCTTTATCTGAACGGATTCCGCCACTCCATCAGGGCTGCATAGTTGCAGGATTCCTCATCGTCCAGATAGCCCGCTGTCACACCAACTGGCATGCGCCCACAACGAAGCAGGAACGATATCACCGGATCACGTCTTTCTCCCGCTGCCACCTGGTTCAGATATTCCTGCGCAGACAGTTGGTCTGCAACCAGATGATAACCCGGCATTCTACCAGCACCCAGTAACCGATCCATCCCCTGAGCGATGACAAGGTGGTACATCGCCTGCATCATAAGTTGAGCCAGTCCCCATTTGCGGTACTTTGGACGAACACAGAGATCAACAATATACAGCGTGTTGCCATCCGGCTGGTGGTTACGAATATAACCGTCATCCGTTACTTGGGCCCAGGTATGACTTGCTGGATGTGCAGGGTCCCACTGCATCCGTAGCGAGGTCATTGATCCGGCCAACTCTCCATCGACTTCAATACAGATGGCACCCTCCGGGTAATGCTGTACATGACTGGTGAGCTGCTCGTGACTCCAGAGCAGTTCTTCCGGATAAGGAGGAGGGAAACTCTCCGCCTGAATGCGAATGAGTTCCTCAAAGTCGGCAGTAACATAATTGCGAACGACTGCCTTTACCCTTTTACCACTTCGCTCCGGATCGGTGATCAGCATTTCTTTGGTATACATGTTGCCTGTTCACCCCTTTCCACTGACAAAATGAATTCCCTACTCTGTTTCGCTTAGGTTTTAATTATGTGTTCAAAGAGGTCGGTTTTCAGTACCGAGAAGATGGGATGAAGCTAGAAATGGAGTAGCGGAGCGTAGGGAAGACTACGTGAGCAACGGACATTTCGGCTGAATTCCATATTCGATGCTGATGATGCCACTAGGCATCCTTCGTAATCAAAAGCGGGCTTTTTGAACAACCTCTATAAGGTTGCCTACTCCCAATCGGTATATAGATCAGTACGGCGGTCACGCCAGGTCGTTACCGATCCACGTTCACGTACCTCATACAACAAGTCCAGATCCAGATCGGCGGTCACGATCATATCGTTGTTAATCTCACCCTCGGCCAGAATGCCACGTGGCGGGAACGGAATATCATTTGGCGTAATGATCGCAGCCTGTCCATAGTTGGCCCGCATGAAATCAACGGTCGGCAGATTACCCACTGTTCCGGTTAACACAACATACACCTGATTCTCTACCGCGCGGGCATGACTCGTATAACGCACACGGTAGAATCCATGACGATCGTCCGTGCAGGAAGGACAGAAAATTACGTCTGCGCCTTTGGCTTTGGCCATCCGTACAATTTCCGGGAATTCAATATCGTAACAGGTCAGCATCGCAATACGGCCTTTGTCCGTGTCGAACACCTCAAGTCCCTCTCCGGGAGCCATGTTCCATTCCTGGACTTCGGTTGGTGTAATGTGAATCTTGTCCTGCCGCGCGATGCGACCATCCGGGTAGAACATGTGGGCTGTATTATACAGCTTCCCTTCACGTCGAATGACGTGGGTTCCCCCGATGACGTGCATGCCGTACTTGGTAGCGAGTGACGTGAACAGTTGTTCATATTGCTCCGTAAAGTTTGGCAGATCCTCAATTGTCAGTGCATTGCCTTGTTTGTCCCCAATGGACATTAACTGCGTTGTGAAAAATTCCGGGAACAGCACAAATTCGGTTCCGTATTCACTCGCTGTCCGTATGTAATGCTCAGCCTGAGCGGCGAACTGCTCAAACGAGCTGATTGTTTGTAGCTGGTATTGTACAGCGGATACCCGCAATTTCATGTTCGTACACCTCCATCATGATTATGCTTCCATTGTAACAACGATCCGGGGTCAACAAAAGAGTATTTACACTGGGCACTAGAATGGAACAACCTTCCGATCGCTTCCCTTACTCACCCAGCATCGACTGAGTGAATCCAATCCACTCTCTCGTGGCAAATGAAAGATAACGATCCTTCCGCCAGATCATGCCGAGCTGCCATGGAATCACCGGTTCCACCACGGGTATAATGCGCACGCGCATATGGTCTACCTCACGACAGATCGTCTCCGGCAGTAAGGCTACCCCCAAATTGGCAGCAACCATCGCGCTGAGCAGATCCCACTGGGAGCTCTCATATACCACACGGGGCTGGAAGCCAGCATGCTGACAGGCCACAATAATCCGGTCATGCAATGCAAAATCCTCCCTAAACAGCACAAAGGCGTCGTTTTCCAGTTCATGCAGCGCGACCGATTCTTTTCCAGCAAGTGGATGTGAAGGGTGTACGAGCAGGTTCAGCTTCTCTTTCACAAACACAAAATGATCCAACAGCTCATCCACGGTTGGCAGTACAGCAACGCCAATATCCAGTGCACCACTGATCACATCGGCCTCTACTTTTTTGGCACCATCCTCAAATAGTTGAATGGTCACCTGCGGGTAGGCTTTGTGAAATTCACCAATGATCATGGGGAAAAAGCTGGACCCCACCATTGGCGGCAAGCCAATCCGCAGATGGCCTTTCTTCAAGTTCATCAGATCGTCCAATTCGGACGACAGACTGCGGAATGATTTTTCAATCTCAAGTGCCTGCCGAAAAAACACATGGCCTGCATCGGTTAGTTCAACTTTCTTCCCATAACGGTCCAGTAAAGTGATACCCAATTCCTCTTCAAGACTCTTGACCGTCTTGCTGATCGTGGGCTGGGTGATATACAGGACTTCGGCGGCTTTAGTGAAGCTCTGCTGCCGGGCAACTTCCAGAAAATATTGCAAATGGCGGATATCCATCGGTTGATACTCACCTCTCATAGACAAATGGAATAGTAAACATTCTTAATATGCATTTTACTCATGAAAGAATGCCATGTAAAATTTGTGATATCAAATGAATCATTTTCATTTTCATAATAACTTAAACGATTACGTTGATTATACAAGGAGGGATTGAAGTGAAAAAATGGGGCCTTGGTATTGCACAAGTTGCGCTCTTAATGGTTTTTTCACTGCTCATGGACCTGCTGGCCCGTACTCTCCATCTTCCTGTACCGGGTTCAATAATCGGTATGGTTGTGTTATTCATTCTGCTTCAGACTCGTGTCGTGAAGCTGCGCTGGATTGAAGTTGGAGCTGCCTGGCTGCTCGGTGAACTATTGTTATTTTTTATCCCGTCAGCCGTTGGCATTATGAACTATATGCCCATGTTAGAGCATGACGGACTACAGATTTTATTCATCGTACTGCTTAGTACTTTCCTGGTCATGTCCTGCACAGGCCTGGTGGCTACACGAATTGCCAAACGAAAGGAGCGTCACACCAGATGATTGGATTCCTCTGCCTGTTGTTAACCGTCGGTATCTATTGGGTTACCAAACGAATGTATCGCAATCTGCCTAAAGTATATCTGTCTCCGTTGCTCATTACACCGCTTCTTGTTGTTGGCATATTGCTTGCAACCGGAACGGATTATGCCACGTATAGCAGTGGTGGCAAATGGCTGAGTCTGCTTCTTCAACCGGCCACGGTGGCTTTTGCCGTACCGCTCTATACCTTTTTCCATGTACTCAAAAAACATATTTCCGAGATTGTCTTCAGTGTCATGACCGGTTCGGTCGTTGCCGTACTTTCTTCTGCCCTGCTCGCCAAATGGTTGCGCCTGGATTCCGGTCTCATTCATAGTCTGATCCCAAGATCGATCACCACCCCAATTGCCATGAACGTATCCGCCACTATCGGTGGTATACCCGCAGTGACAGCTGTTTTTGTTATTATGACTGGTCTGCTCGGAGTAATTATGGGCCCTTCCATCGTCAAAATGCTGCGCATCGATGGGGAGATTGCACGAGGCACACTGTTTGGAACCGGTGCCCATGGCACAGGGACATCCAAGGCGTTTGAACTGAGTTCCCTGACCGGTACCATCTCCAGCATCTCCATGGTGCTCGCTGCATTGTTCACTTTAGCGGTTGCACCCGTGCTTTCTAAACTTATTTTCCCATAATGGATGGAATTATCCACTTTTTTGAAATATTATTGTTGTATTAAAGCCCTTTCTTCCTTACAATAAGGACAGGTTTTTAATTGTGAATATTGCGGGGGAGATGCGATGAAAAGAACCGGAATGAAGAGATCTCTGGACCGTCTTGGACGAATTGTCCTTCCCAAAGAAATGCGGGATACGATGGAAATCCATATCGGCGATCCGCTTGAGTTTTTCATTGAAGGAAAAGAGTTGATTTTAAGAAAGTACAAATCAACATTATGTATTTTTTGCGGTGATGTAGATACGGAAATGTATTTCAAAGAACAATTCATCTGCCGGACTTGTGCAATTCAATTAAAACACCCGGATGACTCTCCCAACTGGTTCGTACCTCAGAACAAACAGGCTCCTGCACCCGTGGAGCGTCCTGCTTCCAAATCCGCCCCAGTCTCATCTCCCGCTAGGGAAGAAGGGACCACAGCTGACAACCAAGAATACCCGGACCTGCGGCCAAAGACGGCACGTATGCTGCAACAGATGAAAGAAATTGTTGAACAGAATCCCGGTTTGGCTCAACAGCAAATTGCGGAAAAGCTTGGCATCAGCCAAGGACGCGTCTCTCAATTAAAAAAGTTACTATAATCAAAATGGCATTTGATCATTTATAGTCAGAAGACCTTCCGATCAGGAAGTCCCGCTGCAAGAGAACCCGTTGTTTTTCGTGGGTTCTTCTTTTTTTTATATTCATATTGTAATGGAAAGGAGTTCTATGGATAAAATTCTGTATTTATCACAATTCGACCTCATGTCCTCCTTATCCGAGGCAGACCTGATTGAAATGGATGGGATGACTTCTATTACGACCATACCTAAAAACAGACAGATCCAGACACCCGATACGTTTACAGAAGGTTTCTATTTTGTAAAACGGGGAAAGGTTCGTTTATATACATTAAATCCGGAGGGCAAGCAGTTCACTCTCGATATTTTGACGGAAGGTAACGTGTTTGGAGAAATGAACGGAATCTCACTCGGAACACGCGCCGTTTATATCGAAACGATGGAGGAGTGTGATATTTGCCTGATGAACAAACAACGTTTTGAACAGTTTCTGATTGAACATCCAGAATTTATGATGAGACTGATGAACGTACTAAGCGAGCGGATCAAACGAATGAACGAGTTGACACAGACGCTTGCACTCGGAAACCTGCATGAAAAGGTGATACATAATCTCTTCCGGCTGGCTGAACAGATGGGATGCATCGAAGAAGATGAGTACTGCCGGATTCAACTCGGGCTTACCCATCAGGAGATTGCCTGGATGGCAGGAGCCACACGGGAATCGGTTACGATTGTCATGCAAGAGTTAGCAAGAGCCGGCCGTATTCGTACCGGATTCAAATCAGTCTCCCTTCATCGTGACGAAATCGCTAACCTCCGGAAAATCACTGCCCACTTGTAAGATGCCTTACATCCCTGTTCTCCAGCAAGTTGTATTGTATAACGCATGATGTTATACAACCAAGGAGGAGTATACCGTTGGATGCTAAGCCAAATCTATTTATCCCTGAAGACATTTTTCGTCGCAAAGGTGCCCGTAAAGCAACGGAAATTCCTGAGCATATCCGCAATTGGCTACAAGCAGGACATATCGAATCGGTCAATCTGACCGAATGGCTGGCTGTAGATCATGTTTCTCTTTTTCAGAAGGTTACCCATGAATGGGGAATGGATGCCGAAACCAGAGCAATTACAGAGCAGTTAACACAGATGGATGAGCAGCGGATCATGAAAATCATCCCGGCCATAGCCATGCAATGGCTTGATCTGTTGAAACGTCCATCAGTCAATGAAAAAACGAATCTCTTTTGTTCCATTGCAGAGCATCGTTCAGACAGTGTTCGCTGCTGGGCGGCTTATATCATTGGGCTAGATTCCGGTCTGAACCTGACTGAAAAGTTGGAGCATATTCGGCCCTTTGCAGCAGATCATCACTTTGGTGTAAGAGAAATCGCCTGGATGGCTGTACGGGAGTCCATCTCTGCCGAATTATCCTTAGCCTTGCAGCAGTTAATCCCATGGAGCGTTGACCCTGATCCACTGATCCGTCGATTTGCCATAGAATCAATCAGACCTCGTGGCGTCTGGGCCAAGCATATTCAGGAGTTAAAAGAAAATCCGGCCATGGCCCTTCCCTTGCTTGACGCGGTGAAATCCGATGCCCATAAGTATGTGCAGGATTCGGTAAGTAACTGGCTGAACGACGCCAGCAAGACCAATCCAGAGTGGGTGCGGCAGGTCTGTGCCACTTGGACTCAGCAGTCGGATACCAAACATACGCGGCGAATCGTTACACGTGCCACGCGAAGTCTTACATAAAAAAAGATGACCACCGCTTACTGGCAGTGGTCATCTTCTGCATAGGCATCCGCGTTTACATTCCTTTTGACAGGAATACCTTTTCCTCAGTAAATAGCCCAATAACGTTCCCTCTTATCTTTAACTTACGCCTGAATCGCGTCCATCTGGCCTTCTTCTTCCGCTTCCAATCTGCGCATGCCCACAACCAAAACAATTATGTTAGCTACCAACAACACAGCCGGGAACGGAACAGCAGCGTATTGTGCATAGATCAGATGACTTCCCACGGCCCCAATCAGAATGAATGTCAGTATGCCAGAAGCCAGGATGCGAGTACGTGGAATCAGCAAACCTACTGCACTAAGCAACTCCGCGGCACCCAGCAGATACATGGTCCATGTCGGATAAGAGAAACTTTCGAATGTCTGAATCATCATGTCTGCTCCACTAATCTTGTTAAACCCCGTCATGACGAAGACACCTGCTAACACAACCAGAAAAACGTAACCCAAAATCTTGTTCATATGTATATCCTCCTGTAACAAATTATATGTTCCTACTAGGTAATGATTATTTTGCTTCACATTGTAAAAAAAAGAATCTATGTAAAAGTTCCCAAAGGTCACTCTGTTTTCAAGCGTTCAGCCCCGTTCAATTTTCAGAATAGTACGCGTTCATATTATACGTATTATTTATCACCAACTTACTTTTGTGAAGTTAGTATATAATAATAATATAATTTCTTCAAGTAATTTTTCACTGTATGATGTATAATACATACAAAAGGTATGTTACAGTATATTTTGTAGTAACCCTCATTTACTTGGATGTCCTATATTCTTAAAGCGGCAGAAATCATGTCCTTTCATATACAACTTTGAAGAAAATCATTATGAATCGAGGTGAACACGTTGAAGCTGAAAAAAGTAAAATCACCAAGTCCCTGTATGATCACTCAAGCCATAGACATCATAGGCAAGAAGTGGGTACTGTTAATCATGTACCAACTGTTGTCCGGACCCAAGCGGTTTACGGAGCTTGAAGCAGAGATGGCGATCAGTGGACGACTTTTATCGGAGAGATTGAAGGAAATGGAGACGGAAGGTATCGTAACCCGACACATGTTTCCCGAGATACCTCCCCGTGTAGAGTATGAATTGACACCGAAAGGCAGAGCCATTGAACCTGTCATTGATCAGATCTACAGTTGGTCATCCGACTGGTTGAAACAGCAGAAATCCGAGTAGTTGAATTGCTACTTAATAATCTCTACTCAACACAAATACGCCTGAATCAGGCTGATCTGCGGATCATTCCCTGATTCAGGCGTATTTATATTACCTTCAACCTTTTAATGAGAGAGATGTTTTGAAGGCTGAAGCTGTACCGGCAGACCGGAATCTGCCGATGCCAGCGCCGCCGTCGTAATCTCCTGTGTACGGCAGGCATCCGCATAATCGGACAGAATTCGTGAACGGTCTCCCGTACGCAGGGCGTGAATGAACGCTTCATTCTCACGCTCGTATGGGTTATGTCCTGCCGGAATCTCCAGACCTGCCATCGCATGTGTTGCGGCACTTGGCAGAAGCAAACGTTCTGGCGTCCAATCCCATACACCTGCATCCGTGTAGAACTGGAGTCCTGCGCCGCCCTCTCCGTCTGGCAACAGACATGTATTGGCGATACTGGCAATCGCTCCACTTTCCAGCTTGAGCGTCACATTTGCCACATCGGCTACGGTCACATGCTCATGCTTCTCATGCATGCTTCGCTGAGCTGCTACAGCATATACCTCCGTAACTTCTCCTGCACAATACCGAAGCAAGTCTACAATATGTGTAGTCTGCTCTACGAATTGTCCTCCTGAACCGTCCTGACGCCGCCACCAGGCGACTCCTGGCATTCCGCCCATCCAGCGGCCAAGAGCCATGCCGACCGTCTGTTCTTTCATCGATTGCCGCAGGACCTGCGCAGCCTCCTGATAACGGAAATGGTATCCTACAGAGGTTAACAATCCACTCTTTTGCACCTGATCCAACACCTGACGCGGAACATCCATTCCGGTGCTCAACGGTTTCTCCACCAGGAATGGAATACCGCGGCGGATTAATTCGGATTCAATCGATCCGTGAGACATCGGAGGCACACAGATATACACCGCATCCAGCTTCTCACCATCCAGCATATGTTCAAGTTCCCCGTAACCAACAGCATCATAAACGAAGGCCATAGCCTCTGCCTTTTCGAGCGAAGTTCCACAGACACTCGCAACACGAACACCTTCCATCCGTGCGAGAATATCCGCGTGTACCTTACTGAACCAGCCTGTTCCAATGATTCCGATCTGTAATGTCATGGATGTAATCCCCTCTCTATGTTACACGCTTACATGTTCCATTCGACTCTCGATCTTGAAATCCTGCCTTAGATTTTGCCGGATGCTTCCAGCAACAGCTGACCCAGTTCCTGTGTATGTTTAACCACTTCCTCTTCTGACCAGTCCAAACGACCTGCCATATACGAGATAACTGCTGCTTTATAGCGACGAACTTCATCAATACGGAAGAATAAATCACCTGTTCTTCGTACCAAAAAGTCAGATGGGGTTACAGCCATCTCTTCATCAATCGCGTAACGCAGCATCAGCAATAGCTCCTGTGGCATGCCATGAAGCTCGGACTTGGTGCGTGGATCGGGCATTCGCTCATATAGTGCCTCCACATTGGAACCATACGTGTGAACCAGCCGCTCCGCAGCCGGTCGGGCAAGCCCCAAGGCAACACCATCCTTGATCTTGCGCTCCGCATACGATACAAATCCAGCCGATCCCCCTACATCACCGCCGGAGATGGGCATCTTCTTCGTTACACAAGGGCCTATGGAATGCCCACTCTCCTGCTCCATCTGGCGTGCGACCAGATCAACAACCATCTCGGCCATTTTACGGTACCCGGTTAACTTGCCCCCGGCAATCGTAATCAGATTGGATTCGGATACCCAGACTTCATCTTTACGTGATATTTCGGAAGGATTCTTGCCTTCCTCATGAATTAGTGGACGTACACCCGCCCATCCGGATTCCACGTCCTCGGTACCAATGTGTACATCTGGAAACATGCCATTAACTGCATCAATCACATAATCGCGATCCGCGTCGGAAATTTGCGGGTGTGCAGGATCGTCCTGATATACAGTGTCGGTTGTACCTACATAGGTTTTGCCATCACGTGGGACAGCAAATACCATTCGACCATCTGGTGTATCAAAATAGACGGCCTGTCTTAATGGGAATCGTTCACCATCAAAGACCAAATGAATGCCTTTGGTCATCTGCAGTGTTTTCCCCTGGCGTGAACCGTCCAATTCCCGCAGACCGTCCACCCATGGACCGGAAGCGTTGATCACCTTGCTTGCTTTTAGCGTATAGATCTGCCCATCGATCTGATCCACGGCTTCAATACCTGTAATCTTGCCATTCTCCTTCAGGAAACCTTTCGCCTTAACGTAGTTCACTGCCTGTGCCCCACGTTTGACAGCTTCTTTCATAACTTCAATGGTGAGCCTGGCATCGTCAGTCCGGTACTCCACATAGAGTCCACCACCCAACAATCCCTGTTTGCGTAATAAAGGTTCACTGTCTGACACCGCTCCAGCATTCAACATTTGGCGCCGTTCACTGCGCTTCACCCCGGCGAGCCGGTCATACACCATCAGTCCAATGGATGTGCTGAAGCGGCCAAACGTGCCAGCCGTATAGATCGGTAACAACATCGGTTCCGGTGTTGTGACATGTGGCCCATTCTCATAAACTACAGCCCGCTCCCGTCCTACCTCAGCAACCATCTTCACTTCATATTGCTTCAAATAACGTAATCCGCCATGGACAAGTTTGGTCGAACGACTGGATGTACCTGCTGCAAAATCCTGCATTTCTACAAGCGCCGTCTTCAACCCACGCGAAGCCGCATCTAATGCAATCCCTGCGCCTGTAATCCCACCACCAATAATTAATACGTCAAAATGTGCATTCGCCATGCTTTGCAAATATTCGGTCCGGTGTGCTGACGAGAACGTTTCTGTCATTCTTGAACCTCCTATTGATTTTCTCAATTTTTCCGTAAAAAAACAAAAAAAGGACCACGTCATTCGCTCAGCAATTGCTGAGCGGCACGTGGTCCCTCCCGATCTCCAGACATCATTTTTTAACTTGTGCCTTTATCCTATCACAGATTTTTGACGGCGTGAAGTCCTGAAATGACACATTATTCAAAAAAAATTCAAAAAGTTGTTCTGCCAAAGGATGGAATTTCAAATGAATCCACTAACCTTGTTTTTTTCCTTATAGTGGATATATATTTTGCCTTCTCCAGGAAGAATAACCCTGTAAATCATGCATCATTTTCCACCAGTAAATATCATTTATAACATATGTTTAGTTAAAAAGTACAAATACCCACACCAAGAAATATTCATTTCATTCCTTTTATTTAAAAGCCATTGCTGCGTTCACTGCACGCTTCCAGCCTGCATACAGTTCTGTTCGTTGTTGCTCAGCCATAACAGGCTGGAAGACACGCTCCGTATTTTCATGATCGGTCAATTCATCCGCACTCGTCCAATATCCAACCGCCAACCCTGCCAGATAAGCCGCACCCAATGCAGTCGTTTCATTCACCGATGGGCGTTCGACAGGAATACCCAGAATATCACTCTGGAACTGCATGAGAAAATCATTGGCCGCCGCTCCTCCATCCACTCGCAGAGCATGCACGGGAATACCCGAGTCGGATTCCATTGCCTCCAGTACATCTTTGGTCTGATACGCCAACGCCTCAAGCGTAGCACGGATAAAGTGTTCCTTTGTCGTGCCTCGGGTCAGGCCAAACACCGCACCCTTAACCTCACTATCCCAATACGGACTGCCCAGTCCCACAAATGCAGGTACCATATAAACGCCGTCTGTCGAAGGCACACGTGAGGCGTAATCCTCGCTATCTTTTGAAGAGCGAAGCATTCTTAATCCATCACGCAGCCACTGAACCGCTGAACCTGCAACAAAAATGCTGCCTTCAAGCGCATATTCAACCTTGCCATTCATCCCCCAGGCAATCGTTGTAATCAGTCCGTGATTGGATTGTACCGGGTTCTCTCCCGTATTCATAAGCATGAAACAACCGGTACCATATGTATTTTTCATACTGCCCTTGGTGTAACAGCCCTGACCAAACATCGCTGCCTGTTGATCACCTGCCGCTCCCGCAATCGGAATCCGATGACCGAAGAAATGATAGTCTGTTGTGTGTGCATACACCTCGGATGAACCTCGTACTTCTGGCAGCATGGCCTTAGGAATGTCGAGGATATCCAACAATTCGTCATCCCATTGCAGATCATAGATGTTATAGATCAAGGTACGTGAGGCATTGGATATATCCGTGACATGTGTGCCCCCGCTCAGTTTCCAGATCAGCCAGCTATCAATCGTGCCAAATAGCAATTCACCCTTCTCTGCGCGCTCCCGGGCACCAGGGACATGATCCAGAATCCACTTCACCTTTGTTCCCGAGAAGTAGGGATCGATTAGTAATCCTGTTTTACGTCGGAAAAGGTCCCCGAGACCCTGCATTTTCAATTCTTCACAGATATCTGCGGTCTGTCTGGATTGCCAAACCACTGCATTATAGATGGGTCTGCCTGTTTCTTTGTCCCATACCACAACGGTCTCACGTTGATTCGTAATTCCAATTCCGGCAATCTGGACAGGCTTAATTCCGCTCTCTGCCAGACATGAAGCCATCACGGCAAGAATGGAACTCCAGATTTCATTGGCATTCTGCTCTACCCAGCCCGGTTTGGGAAAATATTGAGGGAATTCCTGCTGTGCAATGTGCACAATCTCCCCGCCACGGTTAAATAGAATAGCTCGGGAGCTTGTTGTTCCCTGATCCAGAGCCAATATATATTTTTCCATACAGCCAACCTCCTGTTGTGGGTTCTTTTTAAGGTGTAAGCGATTTCTCGAAGTGTCGGATCAGATCTGTGTTGGATGTGGTCACTGCCGTAGCCCCGACGCCAAGCGCAAGTTCAACCTCTTCCGGTGAACGGATCAATCCCCCTGCAATAATGGGTATCCCTGTACGCACAGATACTTCCGCAATAATATGCGGAATGACGCCAGGTAATACTTCAATATAATCCGGTTGGGTTTTGGCCAGCAGCAGATAACTTTTCTCCAGTGCATGGGTATCGAGCAGAAAAATACGTTGAATCGCTGTAATGCCTTTCTGCTTTGCCTTCTGAATGACACTCGCTCGCGTAGAGATCAGTCCTGCAGGGCGAATGTGCTGACACAGATACTCTGCCGCATACTCATCATTCTTCAATCCTTGGACCAGATCTGCATGCAAAAGTATCTTTTTGTCGTACCGCCGAGCCTCGTCCATTACACTCTGAAGTTGTGCAATATGCGTTTCCAGCATCACCCCATAGGTATAAGGGCCTTCAATCATCGCTTCAAACTGCTTCATGCTCTTTGCAGCCGGCAATATACGTTGTCCCTCAAATGGCACCTTGGTTCCTCCCGCATTCATCAGATGACTATATTGTATAATCCGCACTGCGGGAACGGCAAGCCATTCCGTGAATCAGGAAAACCTGATCGCTACCCTATCATCCATAGTAAAAAGCCGCTGTTGTACTTCTCCATAACAGAGAGTACAACAACGGCTTAATCAGCTAATCGTATAAGTCTATAAATAAAGATTAAGCCTGCGCATGCGGAAGCAGCGTCTCTGCCCCGGCCCATCCATCACTTTCTGCCAAGTGACCGGAACGATTCACTTTCGTTTGCAGATACTTCTCGTTGAAAGCAGAGCGATCTCCCCATAGTGGCACACGTCCACCCACATTCAATCCCGCTTCCTGCAAAGCAGCCAGCTTCCGTGGATTGTTGGTGATCAATGTAACCGGTGCGGAGCGAAGTGCACGCAGCACAGCAATCGCATCGTCATAATTACGAGCATCGTCCGTGAATCCGAGCTGTAAGTTCGCATCTACCGTATCCAGACCTTCTTCTTGCAAAATGTACGCCATGGCTTTGCTGAACAGACCAATGCCACGTCCCTCATGGTTCGCAAGATAGAACAGTGCACCCGCTCCGTGAGCGGCGATCATTTTCATGGATTGCTCCAATTGGAAGCCGCAATCACAGCGTTTGCTGCCAAAGATGTCGCCTGTATGACAGATGCTATGCATCCGAATCAGCGCTTCTTGTGCGTCGGCAAAGTCACCATACACCAGAACACTGGATTGTTGACGCTCTGCCAGTTCAGCTTCAGCAAGAGATTCGATTAACTCGCCGCTCTCCATCGCTTTGTCTGACTTCATCCAGCTATACCACTGGAATGTCTTGGTCTCCCCATCGAGGTTTACCGGGAGTTTGATTGGCCCCACCAGGTATATGAACTCTTTTCCACTCGGAAAAGTCTGAATTTTGGGGGCAAGCAGTTGAATAATATGTGAATTGATCATTGTCGTTCCTCCTGTTTAGGCCAACTTGTCTGTTGATTGATTCGCATCCAAAGCGAAAATGGATCACTTGGATGTTATATAGTACGTATCTATATTATTCTCATCATCATTAGTTACTTTATGTAAGTTAGTTTAGAATAAAAATTATAATGTGTCAAGTAACTTTTATTTTTAAAGTAACTACCCAATTTATGTTACGCAATCGACACAAATATGTGTTTCATTTTAGGAATATTGGGTATGAGTTTATAAACTGCTCATACACTAATGTTGTAGTCCAAAGCACTTCATGCCTCGAACTTAATGATGAGGGGGTAATACACATGATCCGCCGGAAAAGAACATGCTGGACAGCCATACTGATGGTCTGCGTCCTGCTCATAAGCGGATGCTCCATCTGGCCCGGACAGGACGATTCAGCGAACAACAAAAAGGTAGCGCTTACATTATGGTACTGGAATCGTTCCATCGATGATAAGTTGATTGCCAGGGCTAAGGAAAAGTTCCCCAATATCGAACTGACAGCTCAGAAAATCGGCGGTGATTTCAAAGCAAAACTCAAAACAACACTCGCTGCACGCTCAGGTGAACCAGACATTGTAGCATTGAACGACTGGATCATGGAGCTATTCCCCAGTGAGGACCGTTTCTATAATCTGTATGATCTCGGTGCAGGAGATATTGAAGACCAATATCTGCCGTGGAAATGGAAGCAAGGCGTTACGCCAAGCGGACAGATGATTGGTTTCCCGATGGATACGGGCCCAACAGCCCTCTTCTACCGAGAAGATCTGTTCAAGGAGGCCGGATTGCCATCTGATCCCGAGGACGTTACACGCCAGATCAACAGTTGGGATGCATATGCTGCTGCCGGAGAACAGCTCAAGGAAAAATTCGGAGGCAAGGTTTTTCTAACCGACAATATTGCAACCGTTTACAACCAAGTCATATCGCAGTCTGCGGAGCGTTATTTCCGGCCGGACGGGTCCTTTATCGGCATGGATTCCCCTATTGTGGGCAAGAGCTGGGATACGGCCGTTGCTTTCAAAGAGAAGGGACTGCTAGCCAATGCAGATGGCTGGACTCCAAGCTGGAACGCCGCAATGAATAATGGCGAAATCGCCTCTTTCGTGGGCGCTGTCTGGATGAAACAAGTTCTTCAGGAAGCCGCTCCGGATACATCCGGGAAGTGGCGGGTCGCTCGGGCACCAGGGGGAGATGGCAACAACGGAGGATCATTCCTGTCCATCCTGAAGTCGAGTGAACATCCTCAGGAAGCCTTTGAACTGGTTCGCTGGCTGCAAAGTCCCGAAAATCAACTGGAGCAATATCAGACACTGAACCTGTTCCCTTCTGCACCAGGTGTGTTTGATGATCCTGCCATGAAAGAAAAAGAACCTTTCTTCGGTGGACAGGCGACAGGGCCTGTATTTGCCGAATCGGCACAGGATGTGCCGGATGCTTTCTTTGGCGAAAGATACCCATCCGTACACAACATTATCACCCGACGGCTGAATGATGTCGCGAAGCAAAATGCCGATCCACAGCAGGTCTGGACAGATACAGTACACCGCGTCGAGCGGGAATTGCAGCGTTAACCTGAACAACGTGTGGTTTCGTTATCCGCAAAGGAGGAATTCATATGGCTGTAACTGAACCTCGTCTTACTCCCGATCCCGGAAATGCAAGACCTGATCTGGATCGGCAGAAGTCACTATGGGCGAGAATGTGGGAGCATCGTGCACTCTATGTTGCGATATCGCCGTTTTATATTCTGTTTGCGGTATTTGGGCTGTTCCCAATCGGATTCTCACTCTATCTGGCTTTTCATAAATGGGATGGCATCGGTGTCATGACGTTTAACGGACTCAACAATTTCAAATACATGCTGACCGATGCCGAGTTCTGGCAAGCCGTGGGCAACACGTTTATGATCTGGATCTATTCGACGATTCCGATGCTCTTCTTCGCCCTGATTATTGCCTTTTTGCTGCATGCACCATTTGTGAAGTTCCGTACCCTGTTTCGGGTCGGTTATTTTCTGCCAAACGTCACATCCATCGTGGCGGTAGCCATTATCTTCGGTGCTTTATTTGCCAACAATTATGGCTTTCTCAATTATCTGTTGCAGTCGGTCGGGCTACCGGTTGTGGAGTGGCTTAATGCACCATGGGGCATTAAAGTCGCAATCTCCTCCATGGTGGTCTGGCGCTGGACCGGATATAACGCCGTCATCTATCTGGCCGGGCTTCAGAGTATTCCGCAGACGTTATACGAAGCAGCCAAGATTGATGGCGCCTCAGCGATACAGTCCTTTTTCCGAATTACAATTCCGATGCTGCGTCCTGTGATCCTGTTTACGGTCATTACATCAACGATTGGCGGTATGCAGCTGTTCACCGAGCCACAAGTATTGGTAGGCAATGACGGTGGCGCAGGTGCAGCAGGCATGACGATTGTACTGTACCTCTACCGTGAATCCTTCATTAACAATTACTTCGGATATGGCGCTGCCGTTGGTTGGGGCATGTTCCTCATTATCGCCCTGTTCTCGATTGTGAACTGGAAGCTTGTTCAAGGCAAATCATCCTGATGTGATAAGGGGGAGCGCACATGGCGACCAAACACCTCAAATCGCTGGTGTTGTATACCGGTCTTATCGGGGGCATGCTCATATCCATGTTCCCGTTCTATTGGCTGATTGTAATGTCTACCCGGACAACGTCCGATATCTACAAGTTTCCACCCCAGCTCTGGTTCGGGGGCGAATTGTGGAATAATATTACGCGGGTGTTACAGCAGATTGACTTCTGGGGAGCTTTTCTGAATACGTTGTTTGTGTCGGGCCTCGTGACCATACTTGTACTGTTTTTTGACTCACTGGCGGGGTTTGCGTTTGCGAAGTTTGAATTTCCCGGCAAAAAGTGGCTCTTCATCTTGCTGCTTGCTACCATGATGGTACCTTCCCAGCTGTCGCTGGTGCCTTCCTTCGTGCTCATGGCTACGTTCGGCTGGGTCGGTTCCTTCAAAGCTCTCATTATTCCAGGCATGGTGAACGCCTTCGGTATCTTCTGGATTCGCCAGTATGCCACAGAGTCGATTCCGAACGATCTGCTGGATGCGGGCCGCATCGACGGCTGTAATTTCTTCCGACTCTATTGGAACGTAGCGCTGCCAATTCTGCGACCTGCCTTTGCTTTCCTCGGCGCGTTCACCTTTATCGGCGTATGGAATGATTATCTGTGGCCTTTGATCGTCCTGACGGATGAACGCAAGTATACGTTGCAGATTGCGTTGTCTCAATTAAACGGACTGTATAACACAGACTATGCAATGGTTATCGCTGGTACGTTGCTTGCCGTCATTCCACTCATCGTTATGTTCCTGTTCATCAGCCGTCAGTTTATTTCGGATATTGCCGCAGGGGCGGTGAAGGACTAAGATTGTGGCATTTTGATCCGTCCCTCAAGTCTGATATTCTTATCTATAGTTGAAATAACAGATGCCATATAAGTTGGATGAATAGCGCCACGTGCACGAAGGGACAGAAAGGGCCTGAAGAAATGGAGTTAAAAGCTTTCCAGAGGAAAGCTACTTCGAAAGCATATGCTTCGCATTTACGCGATCGGAAGGCTTTCTGTACCCGAAGTGTTAACGTGTAACAGCATTCTTTCACTTATATATTTAAGAAAGAGGGATGACAAAATGGCTTCTTCACCCTATATGATCGGCGTAGATATTGGCACGACCTCCACCAAGGCCGTCTTGTTCGAACAGAATGGAACCATTGTGGCTCAAGGCAGTGCCGATTATCCGCTGCACACCCCCACACCTGCGATTGCGGAGCAGGATGCGGAAGATATTTTCAAAGCAGTCATCGAGTCCGTTAAACAAGCCACTTCCAAAGCGGGAGTGAAGCCAGAGGACATCCTGTTTGTATCCTTCAGTTCGGCCATGCACAGCATTCTGCCAGTCGATCAACAGGGCACACCGCTGATGCGGGCCATGACTTGGGCAGATAATCGCAGTGCAGAGTGGACGGAAGTACTCAAATCGGAGATGAATGGTCACGAAATCTATCTGAGAACAGGTACGCCGATTCATCCGATGTCCCCTCTCACCAAGATCATGTGGCTCACCCGGGATCAGCCTGAATTGTTCAGACAGACGCACAAATTCATATCCATGAAAGAATATGTTTTCTATAAATTATTTTCTGAATACGTCATTGATCACTCCATGGCCTCCGCCACCGGACTCATGAATCTGGAGAAACTCGACTGGGATGCAGAAGCACTGCATGTGGCGGGCATTACGCCGGAACACTTGTCCCGATTGGTCCCAACCACACATGTGCTGAAACATGGATTGCACCCGGAGTACGCCAAGGAGATGGGCATTGCGTTCACCACACCGTTTGTTATCGGGGCCAGTGATGGTGTGCTCTCCAATCTGGGCGTGAACGCCATTGATCCAGGCGTCGTGGCCGTGACCATTGGTACCAGTGGAGCGATTCGTACAGTCGTAGATAAACCGGTGACCGATCCAAAAGGACGTTTCTTCTGTTATGCGCTCACGGAGGATGCCTGGGTCATTGGCGGACCGGTGAACAATGGCGGTGTTATTTTCCGCTGGATTCGGGACGAGTTTGCAGCTTCCGAGGTGGAGACTGCGAAACGACTTGGCATCGATCCATATGAAGTGCTCACTCGTGTCGCAGAAAACGTACCTCCGGGTTCGGAAGGTCTCTTGTTCCATCCGTATATGACAGGTGAGCGGGCTCCGCTCTGGAATCCCAATGCACGGGGTTCGTTTTTCGGCCTGACGCTACATCATAAGAAGGAACATATGATTCGCGCTGCGCTCGAAGGTGTGTTGTTTAACCTGTACACGGTCATGCTGGCGATCGAAGAAAAGATTGGCCGACCGAAAAAAATCCAGGCCACAGGCGGCTTCGCCCGCTCTGAGTTGTGGCGCCAGATGATGGCCGATATTTTCGATCAGGATGTCATCATCCCCGAAAGTATCGAAAGCTCCTGTCTCGGCGCAGCCGTACTGGGCTTGTACGCCCTTGGCCGCATCGATTCCCTAAGTGCCGTCTCCGGCATGATCGGATCAACACATCGGCACCAGCCGAACCCGGACAGTGTCCGCGTTTATCGGGAGTTGCTCCCGATCTTCATCCGCATCTCCCGTAAGTTTGAAGAAGAGTATGCGGATATCGCTGCTTTTCAGAATAAGACGATGCAAGGGTAGGGAAGGCGTGGGACGGCATGCAGGATAACCAGAGAACGGGACGGTGTGAGGGCTAGAAGGTTAAAAGCCTAGGATGTTGCAACACGTTGGACGGTCAAAAGTTGAGCATGGAATAGCTAACGAATCGTAGACGTCTTATATGAAGCTTTTAGCATGTTTTCAAAATCTAACGAACCTGAGCCACCTTATATCGGCTTACATGGGCACAAAACTGCTCTAGAACCTAATATGTAGCCTATTAACGTGTCTGTGGTTCGTTAGAAAATTACTTTTGCCAGTTACCCTCCAATAGCATGTGTACAGTTCGTTAGAATTAATACGAGATGCCGTAAGTTAAAGAGACCCACCCCGCCATGGTTATGTCCATATGGGAATGGGCTTTTTTTCATGCACAGACTATATAAACTCTATTTAGATTGGATCAAATTTATCTCTCATCATACTTGGAGCTTCCCTTTATGTTCTATTAAAGTATCCAGGGGCCGCCACAGCAACCGTCCTAAAATAGAAAAACCTCTTTTCCAGTTCCTGATTCTCTGGCGTAAACTCTGTCAGAAACTCAACTGAATTCATCATTTCTTCGGTCATCACGCTAGGTCTCCACAAAGCCAATTGGATGTCTTTGAAAATAAAAGAAAATCCCAACTCCGCATCGATGTCTCGAGTATATGGTGTCTTACTATCTATTAGCTTAACGAGATCATCAGCCTTTGTTCGAAAAACATCAATATTATCATATGTAAGGACAACATCAGATTCATCAGGTGGATAATCGTGTGGATTAGTTACTTCAATGAAATAGAGTTTATGTTCCGAATCATACTCCATTTGGTTGTAGAGCTGACTAATCTCCGGGGTGATGCACTCAATAATCTCTTCTACCTCTGATTTACTCATTCCCAACTTAAATGGTCCAATACCGACCATCGGTATGACCTCTAAAGGTTCCATGACGTTTCGGTTCCCAACTTCGTTCATGTAGTTCACTCCTCTTTATTCCAACAAATAAGAATTATAACGTTCATCCCTTTATTCTAATCCTACCCTAAAAAGAATGATTGAGCATGTTGGGTATAACAAAACCCCACAGCATGAAAAAGCGGTGGAGTTAAGGTTTCCTATCTTTTATTGATTCAGATTTCTAACAACTATAGAACTGAAATCCTAGATTTTAATTACTGATTATACTTGCTGAACGCATTCTGGTCGGCCTGTACATTCTCCAGATACACAATCTGTCCCGCATCATTTACACGTGCGATATCAATGCCTGCTTTGGCATATACCGTTCCGTCTGCCGCTTGTCCGCATACCGCCCAGTTCGTTTGGTAGCTGCCGTCAGGCTGTTGCACCCACGCGTCCCACATATGTTTTACATCCTTATTGTACTCGTAGAAAGCTTTCATAAAACCGTCGAATCCCGTTCGGCTGGTGCCGTTAAGTACAATCTCTGCGTCCGGTGTAAACAGAGACAATAAGTCCTGCATGGCGCGCTCGTCTGTACGTGAAGCATCAAATAAACGGAAATAGTTGTTCAACAGTGTAGTGGTACTCATAGTACTCATTTATATTCCTCCTAGAATAAAAAGCCGTTTTCCAATCTTTCAGTTCGAATATTTTCGAACTAATTGAAAAGAAATGTATCATACTTCTTATACTGCCTGCAAGAAATATATAAGTTGAGACCGACTTTTACACTAACACGGAGAGTGCAGAACCAATCTGAAGAAGCGAAGCGTGCGCTTAAAGCTTTCTGAAAGAAAGCTACATCGGAAGCATACACTATCACCGGATTTTTCCCTTGGACCAAGGGAATAAAGAAAATCTGGGGATAAGAGCGATCGAAAGATGGTACCGCAATCGGAGTAAACAAGTGTAATAGTTACAGTTCAACTTCTATAGTTCGATATTTTTCAAACATTGAAAGAGAAAGCCGAATATGCTAACGTCATAGATATGAGAACTCCAACGATACCTATGGCTTCGGAACTGAAGCTGACCACGGTCTGCAATGCATTGGGCGATCCGATCCGCATGAAAATTGCACACTGTCTGGCCAGTTCTGGCGAGAAAAACTGCTCCGCCTTCGAAGTTGACCATATTTCCAAATCCACGTTGTCCCATCACATCAAAATTTTACGTGAAGCTGGCGTGATCCAGCCACGCATTGAAGGTAAACAGCACTTTTATTCCCTACGAAAGGAAGAATTAAACGTACGTTTTCCAGGCCTCGTCGACATGATTCTGAATACAAACGAGGAATACGTAACATAGGCCCTAGATAAATTGAATTAACCCTTTAGACAAGAACGTAGAGGGCAGAAATAACCTGAAGAAGCGGAGCTAAAAGCTTTCTGCAAGAAAGCTGCATCGTAAGCATACGCTATCACCAGAATTTCACCTTTTAAAAGTAAATCGAAAATTCGGGGGATAACAGCGATCGGAAGATTGTTCTGTCATCGAAGTGGCAAGGATAAAAACTCTTTAGTTCAAATCTTATAGATCAAAGCATCACATTCATCATAATTGCAATTCCCATAAAGGAGGCTAACCATATGGACAAAAAGGCAGCAAAGATACTGCTGAGCACCTTCTGGGGAGGTGGTGGCTGGAAAACAACCTCTCCACCCTTCTCTGGAGATGAATTTGAATATGCCAAAAGCAAAGGTGTCATGTTCGATCCACTCACGATCACGCATGACGAGATTGTCCAGCGTCTATACGACATGCATCAGGATGACTCGTTCAAGGAACGGGTGATTTCGGCATTTCTACATAGTCTGTCCACCAAAAAAGTCTATCTGCGCAGCGCATTATCCAGCTGGGCTTTAACATCGAACATGCCTTTACACACCTATGCGGAACGCCCTGCCCTTCACCCTAACACCAGTGCCTGTGGAGATTGTAACTTCCTGCGTTTGCAGTCAGACAAGGCATATTCCAATGTCGACTTAAACGTCCTTAATTTTGAACGGATTAAGTGGGGCGGCGTGCGTCACGGCTGGCTTATCTATTGCCTGATGGATCTGGAATTACTGCTTCAGGACAACGATGCGAACTATGAAGTAACCCCTGAAGACCAAGCCATCCTGGTCAACCTGCTTGAAGCAGCTCAGACGGAAGACCCCAAGGACAGTGCTCGCTCACTTGAGAAAAAGTGGAAGGATCTCTTCCCTTCCAGCAAACAGGAGCGGGATGCCCTGCTGGAAATCTGGGCTGCAGCAGGCATACTGGTTCCTGGAGATAAACCGCGAAAAGGCAAAGGTGGTTCCAGCGATTTCATCTTTGCAGCAACCTGGCAAGGTGATGATGGATATCATACAGAAGCCGTAAAACATTATTTCGGCTCCTATCTTCCTCACATGCAATAAAACCTGAACTTTTGCTCACCTTTGCGTACGTCTGGTTACAATAATGACATCGACAGATTTCCTGTTTAACTCGTATAATAAGGGGAAATTGGTAGATGGGAGTGAAACAAGCGAGTTTATGGTATACATACTGGCTTTTATAGTGTCTTTTGCTGTCGTGGTTCTGCTTATTCCACCGCTTGGTCGATTGGCTCACCGGCTCGATTTTGTGGACAAGCCTCGGGAAGATGTGGAGCGTAAGCTACACAGGCAACCTATCCCGCTCACGGCGAGTTACGCGATATTTACTGGATTTTTCCTGACATACATTGCTCTGACAAAAGAAATCACATGGGAAACAGCGGCTCTGGTCGCTGGTGGTATGCTTCTGCTAACGATTGGTACCGTCGACGACTGGTACAAAACAAAAGGCAAAGATTTTCCTGCCCTGCCCAAAATGCTCGTACAAGTCTCTGCGGCAGTACTCGTATTTGCTTCTGGCATTGCGTTCACCGGATTTGTGAATCCCTTCAACGCGGAATATGTCATGCTTCCGATCTGGCTGCAATTCATTCTCACGATCCTGTGGATCTTCGGGGTGACAACAGTCATCAACTTCTCGGACGGCATGGACGGACTGGCTGGCGGGTTATCGGCCATCTCGGCAATTACCCTGTTCATCGTGGCGCTTGCCAAAGGTCAAAGTGATTCCGCACTCATGTCGATCATTCTAGTCGGTGTAACGATTGGTTATCTGAAGTACAACAAAGCTCCTGCCAAAGTGTTCATGGGTGATGCAGGCGCTACGTTCCTTGGCTTCATTCTGGCGGTTATCGCTCTGGATGGTGCATTCAAACAAGCAACCATGTTGTCCATCTTCATTCCGATTCTGGCGCTGGGTGTACCGATCTTCGACAACATCTTTGTCGTTATCAAACGTTTCATTCAAGGTAAAGCGATCTATCAGGCCGATGCAAGTCAAGCTCATTATCGGTTGCTGCGTGCCGGATTGAATCAAAATCAGGTGGTGGGTGTGCTGTATCTAGTCAGCACATGTCTGTGTCTATCCTCCATTATTCTGATGTTAGTGGAGTTATAAAACCAAAATAACGATGAAAATAATAGAAGCCACCTTCATTGCGTTGAGGGTGGCTTTCTTATGATGTTTTTTGGATCGCTTGCCTTTTTTTCTTTTCAGTTAAAGCGGAGTGATTCTAACTTACGATTTAACAGCCCCTGCCATAGCACCTCCAACAATGAAACGTTGCAAAGCAACGTACAGGACAACCAGTGGCAAGGTAACAATCAGAATGCCACACGCGAGCAGCGGCCAGTTGTTCATGTACTGTCCATAAAATGTAAAGAGTCCTTTGGTTACCGGCTGATAATTCGGATCAGATAAATAAATGGTCGGCCCGATAATATCGTTCCATACACCAATCGCGGTAAGAATAATACCTGTTGCCAGGATTGGTTTCATTAACGGAACAAGGATGGTGAACAGATACCTTGTATACCCGCACCCGTCCATGGCAGAGGCCTCATCCAGTTCACGCGATATTGATTTGATATAACCCACAAACATGAGAAAGGCAATGCCCGTACCTGTCGTCTTCAATAAGATGTAACCGATTTGGGTGTTGTAAAGACCCAGATTATTGATCAGGGAAAACTGCGGAATGAGCGGGTTGGGAAGGTACATGGAAATTAGAAAGAAAATATAAATGAGTGTGCTGAATTTAACATATCTGCGTGCGAGCGGGAATGCAGCAAATATAGATAAAATCAACGTCAGCAGGGTGGACATCCCTGTATAGAGCACACTGTTCCACATATACTGAGAGAAGTTCCCTTTGTTCCATGCTTCGGAAAAGTTCTCAAGCCGGATCCCTTCAGTAAGAGCTACAGGATCGAGCAGATACTCTGTCTGTGTCTTCATGGATACATTGAACAGATAGAATAGAGGGAAAACGTACAACGCAAGCATGAGCAGAACGATAACGTAGCTGACCATTCTGGACGTTTGGCTCTGTTTCATTACGCTTCCACCTCTCTTCTGCGAAGGTAAAATAAAGCGACCATCGATATGGTAAATACAAAGAGGAACTGAATCATCGCCACAGCAGAAGCCAAACCGTAATCAGCCGTTCCTGTGCCAAATGCCGTAGCATAAACATCAAACGCAAGCGTCGTTGTATTGAACTTGCCGCCTGTAAGTACATAGATAATATCAAAGGTTTGCAATGCCCCTATGATAGACAAGAGCATGTTAACCGTGAATGCAGGAGCAATCATGGGGAATGTAATGTTCGTAAATGCTTTCCATCCCGAAGCACCATCCATGTAACCCGCCTCATACAGATCGCTCGGAATAGACTGCAGACCTGCAAGAAAAATCGTCATGGAGTAACCCATGTACATCCAGATTTGAACAAAAATAATCAATTCGAAGGCAATATTATAATCGCCAAAAAAGTTGGAACTGGTACCCAAGAAATTCAGAAAGGACTGGGCTGGTCCGCCCAGCGGATTTGCAACGAGTTGCCAAATGAGTCCAGACACAGTAACCCCCAGCACCACTGGCAAAAAGAATACCGCGCGATATAATTTATCGCCTCTAAGCTTTTTATTGATCAAAATCGCTATAAACAAACCCACTGCATTTTGTATGATCACAACAGCAAACGCAAAGTATAAGGATCGCCCAATAGCATCCATTCGGTCTCCAGCATTGGATGCACCAAAAAATGTTTTATAGTTTTCAAAGCCGATAAAGCTCCATTCCTGGCCCCGAACACCAGTAGCATCTGTAAACGAAAACAGTATCGTCACAAGTGATGGACCGAAGCCAAACACGACATAAAGTAACAACGGAATGCTCAAATACAGATAAGGAATAAGTCTTGCCTTACCTTTCCCAAACGGATACATCGTCCTCACACCTTTCATGGGGTAAAACTAAGACATAAGAAAACCGGAATAACAGCCTTGTCTGGCCTGAAGGCTCAGACCCGAGCGCTATTCCGGCGCATGCGGCCAACTTGTGCCATGAATATGAATGATTATGAATTACTTTGGAGCAGCAGCATCCCAGTCCGCTTGGGATTTACCTGCAAGCTCTTCCGGTGTTGCAATCGGTCCGGCTGGCTTGAGCATCTCTGCGTGAACGCTGGCCTCCGAAATGTACTGTCCTACATTCTGACGGTTAATGAACAACTGATCCCAAGATAGTTTAAAGTCCTCCAGGTAAGGCTGAATGCCTTGGATAAACTCACTTGTCATCTCCACATCAGGCTGTGTAGGCAGGAAGCCGGCTGCATTCACAAATTCCGTGTAGTTCTCTTTCTCCGATAACATATCAAGCCATTTCATTGCGTAATCCTTGTTCGGTGAGTTATCCACCACCATCCAGGTCATATCGTATTTACCCGCCAGATTTTTGTTCTTGGCTGCATCATTGCTACCTGGAATTGGGAAATATCCAAACTTCAGATCAGGGTTGGCCGTTTGAATTGTTGTTGCATCCCAAGTGCCGTCAGCAATCATAGCCACCTTGCCTGTAGCGAACAAACTGGGCAATGTTCCGTAGTCAATACCCATGAAACCAGGCATTGCATTGTTCATCAGATCCTGAGATTTCTGCAAGACTTCAAGTTGAACCGGATCAGTCAGCTTGGTTTCACCAGTCCATAGACCTTTGATATAAGCAAGCTGATCTTCATGAATAGAGGCCTGAAGCCCTTGCACCGCAAGACCTATTGGCCATACATCTTTACCCGCCAGACCCAGCGCTTCGACACCATTGTCTTTGAACACTTTGATAACATGTTGCAATTCATCCCAGGTTGTAGGGATTTCCAGATTATATTTTGCGAAGAGTTCCTTATTGTAGAACAGTCCTGTGAATGCCACCTTGCCCATGTTTACACCGTACACCTTATCGTTATACGTCATTGCGTTCTGTACATCCGCTTCATTGTAGTTTTTGATAAAAGATTGATCAGACAGATCACTGATTAACCCGGCATCGATCCATTGCTTCCACATCGGATCAGCAGCACCACTGGACCATTCCTGCGGAGCGCCTACAAAGCTTGATTTGAGTGGAATGATATCTACGTCCCCATTACTTCCGGCGTTCATCCGTGTTTGCATCAACTGATCGTATGTCGCGTCTGCCGGAACCGTAGTATATTCCACCTTTACGTCCGGATATTTCGCTTCAAATTTCGTATTAAACTCTTTGATGTAGTTGTTAATATTCTCTTGCTGCCAGTGAATGATCTTCAAGGTAACTTTTTTGCTGCTGTCTGTAGCCTGAGTTCCTTCTGATTCCGAAGAGCTGTTACTACAAGCGGCGAGCACACATAATAAAACGGTTACAAGTACAATGGTTAAAGTCATTTTCTTCATTTTCGTTGTCCCCCAAATTTTTGAATTAAATCTACGAAATCAGTTTCGTTAATTCCACCCTTATTATGACTTCAGATCTTTATTTTGTAAATAGTCATTTTGTTTTTTTGATTTCCATGCTTTAACACGCTTGATAAAAGCTTTATTTATTGCTGTATACGTTGAAATCAAGGTACCCTTTACGATAGTTACGAAACACAGCACATGACATAATTTCATTTAAGCCCCAGACAACCCGGCATTCCTTTAAATGGACTCAAAATCTGTAAAATAATTAAGATTACGAGCTAAAATTCGTCCTTATTTTCGCGACAAACCTCCTTGATCACTTCAAACCTATGGATGCATATCATTTCAAGTGTGAAACCCTCTCTCTGCTGTTGACTCTCCGGTCTATGTAGCATAGAATACTTGCAAGAAAGCGAAAAAACCGATACAGCCCCAGTTTACGAAACCAGTTTAGGAATCCGAGGGATGTTTATGAATATCAAAACGATAGCGAGTTTAGCCGGCGTGTCTGTAGCCACGGTGTCCAAGATTATTAATAACTATCCAGATATTAGCGAGGAAACGCGCCAGCGAGTGCTTAAAATTATGGAAGAGACAGGCTATCGTCCATCTTCTTCAGCCAAAACACTGGCAACCAAAAAATCCAGCCTCGTTGGCGTTGTGTTTGCAGGGAAGCTGAACGTGGATTTCAGCCACCCTTTCTTCGTACAGGTTATCAATGCGTTTAAGAAACAAATTGGCTTGCTTGGATACGATCTACTCTTCTTCTCGAATGAGAAGTTTCTGGATCAGGGTGAGGACTACTTGGCGAGATCCAAGTATTTTCAAGTGGATGGCTGTATTATTATTGCGGGGGATGAGGTCGAGAGCAGCATATTCGACCTGGATGCCAGCCCGATTCCTTGTATCGGAATAGATATCGAGCTAACAGGACAAAGCTCCTGTTACATCATGTCCGATAACGATAAGATCTCAACCAAAGTTGTAGAACAATTTTATATGAACGGTTATCGAGATGTTGGTTTTATCGGGCTGGAGCGCGCCTCTCTTGTGATGCAACAGAGAGAGATGGCTTTCAAACGTTCACTAAATCAGTTTAGTCTTGATGAAAAGCCCGAGTGGGTTGTATACAGCAAAGATTATGCCGCAGCGGATGGATACGAAGCGGCCAAGAAAATGCTCGCCTGCAAGACTCTGCCACGTGCCGTGTTTGCAGCCACAGATCTACTTGCCTTTGGAGCTATTCGCGCCTTTAAGGAAGTGGGGTTACGCATTCCAGAAGATATAGCTGTGACAGGTTGTGACGACATCGAAGCCTGCCGTTATACCGATCCACCGCTAACAACCGTCAAGCAGGATACGGACAAAATTGGACGCCTTGCTGCCATGATTCTGTTTGATCTGATGAACAAACAAATGGATAATCGTTGCATTAAAGTAGAGCCGGAACTGGTTGTGCGTCAATCCTGTGGCACAGCCATGCTGCTGGCACAGGAAATCTGAGCGTTAAGTCCTTGGGACTGGCTGCTGCAGATCAATTCACATCATAGACATAGCGATTTTTCATAAAACTCCACATCAAGAAACGAAAAGGGGATGTCCCATAAGTCATGAATATGACAAGTGACATCCCTTGTTTGTGTTATTTGTTTTAATGTACCTGAGACACGCTATCCGCTCCCATTTGCCGAGAAAGTTCCTGCTATCTGGAAGCGGCAGTAGGCAGCTTGCCCTCTACTGTCTGCAAGTCAGACCATCCGGGTCGATCAAGTTCGATGAGACGGCGGTATCGCTCTTCCCCAGCCAGCAATTGTTCGTGAGAACCCTGCATGGCAATTTTTCCATTTTCCATAAAAATAAGTTCGTCCATCTGTTCCGCACCAATCAGGTGATGGGTGACCCAGATCATCGTTTTGCCTTGCAAGCTACCCAGGATAGTCCGCATCAGTTCGCGTTCCGTCACCGGATCAAGCCCTACGGTTGGTTCATCCAATATAATAACAGGTGTCTCCCGAAGCAGTACCCGGGCCAGAGCGATCCGTTGCCTTTCCCCACCGGAGAAACGCAGGCCCGTCTCCAGCATTGGCGTATCATATCCCTGCGGCAAAGATTCGATTAGACCGGATAACCCTACTTGGGCGGCCACCTGACGAATCTCCTCATCCGTTGCATGTGGACGACCAATCCGCAAATTATTGGCTACCGTGGTGTCGAACAGGTGTGGGCTCTGATTCAGTACTGCGATGACATCAGTGACACTCTCACCCAAGGTCTGCACAGGCATATTATTGATCAGAACTTTCCCCGCAGATGGAAGCAATGCCCCCTGAATCAGTTTCAACAAGGTTGATTTGCCGCCGCCGCTTCGTCCAAGAATAGCTAATCGTTTGCCTTGTGGCAGATGAAGGGATACGTCCTGTACGGCGTAGGAATCATCCGCTGCATAACGATAACTTACGAGATTAATCTCGATGTCTGCTCTGAGTTTGGGTGGAATGCGAAGACGAATTCGTCTGTCCGGGATAACATTCGCAGCTGGCAAGGACTCCGATGTCTGTCCGGCCATCACATTGCCGTTTTTCACTACAGAGATCGATTCGCCCGTTCCATCCGCATCACCGACTCCATTCTGCACCGGAAGATAACCTTTCCTTTCCAGCTGTTTCAAGCGATCCAGCGACTCCCGATACTGTGGAAGATGCTCCACCGCATCCCCTACAGGCAGAAGTGTTTCCGTGAGCGGGAATAACACCAGCACAAAAGCAGCAATCATCACGGCAGGCAATTGTCCAATAGCAGCGGCATTTCCGGCCCATAACGTAACCGATACCACCAGCAGGCCAATGACAAACTGAGCCATCAGATCACGCCAGCGTGTCCAACGCCGCAACTTGCGACGAACTGTGTCGACCTGTTCTTCTGCCTCTTCCTGCTGCTGAACAAACTCTGCCGCTCGTCCACTTGCAAGCCAATCTCCCAGTCCAAGTACACCGTCGGTCAGACGGGTATACAACCTGCTGTTTTCCTTTTTCAGCCGTACACGCCATTTCCACGTCACTTTCAGGGAGATCGCAGGTAACACGGCAACGAGAAATAACATATACAAGCCCATCCACACCGCAAATCCCAGATCAACACTGCCAAAGGCAATCATAGCCCCACCGTACATCACGAGCGCGGTAACGGCGGGGAAGACTGTACGCAGATAGATATCCTGCAGCCGCTCCACATCATCGGCGAGTGCTCCAAGTACATCCCCGGTCTGCATACGAGAACGCAGGAACAGGGCCTGCGGCTCCAGAATGCGATATAACTTCACCCGCTGATCGGCCAATACCCGCAGTACGGCATCATGTCCTGCCAATCGCTCGATATATCGAAACACGGCGCGGAATATCCCAAATGCACGTACACCAACAATAGGTACATACACCATCAGAATATTTTCAGGACGCAGCGCAGACTTGGAGATCAGAAATCCGGAGGTGAACAGTAGCAGTACCGCACACAAGGCAGCACATGTACCCAGCGCAATAACTGCGATGAATCTCCAGCGGTACTGTGCCACATACGGAGCAATCCAGCTATTTTTTTCTTTTCCGTTACGGACGGTCTCCATATGCTCATATCCGGACTTCATTTTATATCGCCTCCATCTGGGCCTGAATCATCTGATAATATACGCCTTGTCGTGCCAGTAACTCCTGATGTGTTCCCGTCTCTGCCACTGTGCCGCCATCCATGACAATAATCCGATCCATATGCGGCATCCAATGCAGACGATGGGTAGCCAAAAATACAAGTTTTCCTTCAAATAGCGGCAGCATCGTCTGTTTCAGTTCATACTCTGTCTCTACATCGAGATGAGCTGTCGGTTCATCAAGCAACAGGATGTTTCGTTTACTAAGCAAGGCCCTTGCCAGCGCCACGCGTTGCTCCTGCCCACCACTGAGCTGTCTGCCGCCAGCCCCAATAGGCTCATGCAGCCCACCAGATAATGAAGACAGTAGTTTGGTTAATCCAGCTGCGCTAATGGCCTTGGCCACTTCCGCATCCGAAGCCTCCGGCATGTAGAAACGAACGTTATCCGCCAGACTTCCGCTGAAGATATACGGATGCTGCGGGATAGCTGCCGTCTGTCTTCGCCAGGATTCAAGCATATCCTGTGTCACAGGCTGTCCGTTGGCTAATACTTGGCCTGAAGTAGGAAGCTGAAATCCAGCCAATACATCAATCAACGTGGACTTGCCTGCTCCGCTGGTGCCAATAATACCGATTTTGCCAAGACCCGTGATCTGAAATGTGACATCCTTTAGCGAATAAGGACCTTCATCATCGTGTCGTACCTGTACATCCGTTAGAGCCAATCTACTATTCTCATTCCAAGAGAACACCGAGGAAGAGGAAGAAACAAGCTCAGGAGTAGTAGAAGCAGAAGCAGGAGCAAGATGCCCCGCAGCCGCTTTATCATTCAACACGACACTTATGGTCGAAGTAGCGGCTTTCCTTTTACCCAAAGACAATGATGCAGATCCCGTCCCATCCTCTGCCATGTCCGCATGCGCAACAACATTTGCATAGGCTTCTTTTTGTTTCTGTTCAGCAGCTTTCCCCCGTTCAATCACTTGGTTGATAGCCGCTCCAGCTTCCTTACCGTCCAATGTGGCATGATAATCAGCGCCTAGCATACGTACAGGCAGGAAATATTCGGGTGCCAGAATCAGTACCGTCAACGCAGGGCCAAGCAGCATATGCCCTTCCGTCAGACGTAATCCCAGACCAACCGCCACGGAAGCAACGGACAGCATGGTGAAGAAATCGAGTGCAAACGAAGAAAGAAAAGCCATGCGCAGAGTAGACATCGTTGCTTTCCGATACCGCTGACTGACCCGCAGAATGGACCCTTCATGTGTTTTGCTCTGTCCCAATGTTTTTAGCGTTTCTAGTCCACGCAAGGTATCAACAAAATGGTTAGCGAGTGCTTTGTAAGATCTGAATTGTCCGTCTATCTTACGCTGAGCTGCGAGGCCAATCAGAATCATGAATACGATCAGGATTGGGAGTGTCAGCATCAGAATAACCCCGGACATCAGATCCAGCTTGAACACATACAGCAAAATGACGATGGGTGTGAATCCTATGCCCAGCATGCGAGGAATAAATAGTTCCAGATACGTCTTGTATTGAGCTGTTCCCTCACGTGCCAGTGTAACCAGATGTCCTGTGCCCTCCGTCTTGGCATAACGCGGCCCAAGTCTGAACCACTGCTCCACCATCTGTCTACGCAGATCAGTCCCTGTCTTCTCCGCATATCGTGAAGTCACGAGTTGTAACCAGAAGGATAGGGCGTAGCGGGCGGCAAAAGCAGCCAGGAACAGCAGCAGTACAGGATACTGCTCCGTTACGGATGAACCTTCAAATAATGCCGTTATGGCCTGTGCTAGCCATTTAGCCTGCATAATGATCGTCATCGCCTGTAGCATCACCAGCGCTGAGGCCAGCGCAAGTACCGGCCGGATGCCCGGCAGCTTCATCAGCCCCCGTCCCATATCAGTACTCCAGGTGGTGCTGCTCGTTCAGACGTTTGCGGAAGATATAATAACTCCAGATCTGATACCCAAGAACAAACGGCAGCAATGTGCAAGCTACAATGGTCATTACTTTCAATGAATACGCACCCGATGCGGCATTGTATACAGTCAGGTCATACGCCGCCCCAAAGGAACTCACCATCACTCTTGGGAACAGTCCGATAAATACCGAGGCAAAGGCAATTGCAATCACTGCACCTGTCATACCAAAAGCCCAGCCTTCACGCTTCTGACGAACAAAGTATGCCGCAAGTGCAAGCGAAACTGCGCCAAGTACAACCATGATCCAAAGAGCCCAGCCTCGTACGGCGAACACATCCGTCATGAAATACGTCATTAACGCGTAAACAGCGAGTAGTGCAGCCAGCGGCAGCATCAATTTTTGCGCTGTCTTCAAGGCACGCTCTCTGAGATCACCTACTGTTCGTAGTGATGCAAACAGCAATCCATGAACCAGACACAGCAGGGTTACACTCAAGCCACCAATCACGGTGTACGGATTAACAATATCGAGGAATCCTGCACGCAACTGCATCTCCCCATCAATGGGCAGACCTTTCATCAATGTGGCAAAGACCACGCCGAACAGGAAAGGCAACAGCGCGCTGGAGACAACAATGATGATGTCCCATGTTTTGCGCCAGCGCTGCTGTTTCATTTTACTGCGGAATTCGAAAGCAACTCCGCGGCCAATCAAGGCGAGTAACACCACCACAAGTGGCAGGTAAAAACCACTGAACAACGTGGCATACCAGTGCGGGAAGGCAGCAAACATCGCGCCCCCTGCCGTAATCAGCCATACTTCATTACCATCCCAGAACGGACCGATTGAGTTAATCAGGGTCCGGCGTTCACGATCTGTTTTGGCAATAATGCCTGTAGACATCCCCACACCAAAATCAAAACCTTCCAAAAAGAAGAAACCAACAAACAATACGGCAATCAGCAAAAACCACAACTCACTTAGTGACAACGGAATAACCTCCATCCACGCCGAACGGATCGGCCGATTCATCGTGATCTTCTGGCTTCTCGACCGCAAACGGTCCTGCTTTGATCTCACGTACGAACAGGTATACCATCACGATTCCGAGAACCGTATACGCAGCGGTAAAAGCGATGGTCGAGAACAGGATCGTTCCTGCGGATACGTTCGGCGAGACCCCGGCTTCGGTTGTCATATAGCCAAATACTGTCCATGGCTGTCTTCCTACCTCGGTCATAATCCAACCTGACGTATTGGCGATAAACGGCAGGGAGATGGCGAACACCATCAGATGCATAAACCACTTTCCAGCGACCTCCAGCTTCTTACGCATGGCTAGGAACGTACCGTATAGCGCCAATGCAATCATTAAACCACCCGCTGCGATCATAATGCGGAAACTCCAGAATGTTGTCCGTACCGGCGGGATGTAGTCCCCCGGTCCATACGTCTGTTCATACTCAGCTTGAAGCTCCTTCATACCTTTGACACTACCGGAGAACTTGCTGTAGGACAGATAACTGAGCAATCCAGGGATTTTGATCTCACCCGTACTCTCCTGTTTATCCGGGTCAATAAAAGCGACCACCGTCCATGGTGCCGGATCTTCTGTCGTTGTCCATGTGCCCTCACTGGCTGCCATCTTCATCGGCTGTGTCTCCACCAGATATTGCGCCTGGAAGTGTCCGGAGAAAGCTACACCAAATGAAGAAACAAGAGCGATAATGATCGCGATATTAAACGATTTGCGGAAGATCTCCACATCCTGCTTCTTCATCAATTTGTAGGCACTGATCCCGGTTACAACGAAGGCTCCTGTCATCAATGCCCCAAAGATTGTATGTGGGAACTCGACGAGCAACTGACCATTCGTGATGAGTGCAAAGAAATCATTCATCTCGGCTCGGCCGTTGTTAATCTCAAACCCAACAGGATGTTGCATAAATGAATTGGCTGCCAGAATCCACAGCGCGGACAGGAATGTGCCGACAAACACCAGCCAGATGCAGGCTAGATGCACTTTTTTGGACAAACGATCCCATCCGAATATCCACAATCCAATAAATGTAGACTCCATAAAAAACGCCAGTAGCGCTTCAATAGCCAGTGGCGCACCGAACACGTCTCCGACAAATCGGGAGTACTCGGACCAGTTCATACCAAACTGGAACTCTTGCAAAATACCTGTGACTACCCCGACGGCAAAGTTAATCAGGAACAGCTTGCCCCAGAACTTCGCCATCGTTTTGTAGATTTCCTTACCCTTAACAACGTACAACGTCTCCATAATCGCAACCAACAGTACTAGACCGATGGATAGCGGGACAAAAAAGAAATGGAAAATCGTTGTAAGTGCATATTGGATACGCGATAACATAATCGGATCCATACCGTTACCCCTTCTTTCTGTTCACTTCGCAGTATGCGTATTTGGCATTGAAGCTGCACCTTCGCTGTCTGTCCGCCAAATACGTTGATGAACGTATTGTGCCAGATTACCTATTTTATACATGTGAGAATTATCACAATCTTCCTCTCTAGAGCAAAAAAAAGTGATCCTGGTCACACAAAAGATAAAATTCAGCCTTTTATCACAGCTTGCCAACTTCATCTATTCATGGAAGATACTCATGTTTGGGACGGAATGCCCATATGTTAGTCTCAGGCATATCATGCGAAGTACCGTGAGGGCTTTACATATGAAGTGAAAGCATGAAACACATGCAGAGCGAATGACGCTCCATATTACAGTCAAGGTGAGGTGAACTATTCATGGAAAAACCTGCACCACTACCAGGTGAAGACACCGAAGCCAGCCTGGATAAGGCCAGTACAACACTGCCCCCTGTCCGGTATGTTCTCTTCCCTCGCAAAGGAGGCTGGTCATCCTTTCCCTATCCCGATATTGCTGCACTGCTGTCGATCGAGGGAGAGGTCTACTATGTCAGCAGCCTGACGCAAACAGAAGATGTACCTCCGGTCATTACCATCATCTCCCTCCCTGAGGCTGAGCAGCTATTGCTGGAACCTCGCACCGTAGCCGTAGTCGCCCATCCCTACTGGCTAATGGCTACAGCTTCGCTGGAGCCTGAGCTATGTATTGCCCTGCTCCCTGAGCCTGCTGGAAACGAAGCAGAATCTCCGCTATGGGAGAGCAGTATTTCCAAACTGGTCGGCATCGCCGATCTGGTAGGCACATCCTCCGAAACACGTTATATGAAGCTGTTATTCCAAGGCGTACGTGCCATCTGGCTGGGCGGAGAAGACCCTGCACCTGCGGGTACGATGCAAAAGGATGATCTCGAAGTCCCTCTCCGGGACTACGAACTGCTCTTCTTGCATGCGCTGCGGCAGATCCTGTCAGGCACTCCAGATAGCGTCACCCTGCTTCAATGCAGTGTACGTGCCGACTTCTACCGTCAGTTGCGTGCCAAAGCAGGTGCACATGAGACGATATCCTTTTTGCTGGCAGCCTATGAGTACTTGCTTGAAGATCCGCGGGCCGTCCATTCGTTGCAAGAGGCCTTCACCCATGCGGTCATGAATGGTCGCAGTGATTGTGTAGTCTCCCACTATAGATTCCTGTCTGCCATTCATGCCCGGGCCGGACAGTTGGAGGACGCCCTGCGGGTGTACGGAATTAGTGCAGCCGATGAACAAGAACGGCATCATTATGAACAGCTCTGTCGCTGGTTTGAGGCAGGAGAAGATCAACTTGTACGAGCGGAACTACTCCGTATGAACGATGATTACGGAAACGCCCTGCGTATCCTGGACGAACTTGGCGGAGAAACGGCGAGACATTGGAAATTCCGCATTTACCAGGAGACTGGACGTGTGGAAGAAGCACTGGCTCTGGTGCATGCAGTCGATATTCAGGATGATGCCAGTCGCCGGGATTACCAGCAATTATCCGGCAGTGCGCTGGCACTGCGAGGGGAACGACACGGGGCAGTCCGACATTTCCTTGAGACAGCACTGGAGGATGAAGATGCGCTGGTCCGGATTGTCGAGCTGGAGCTGTTGGATCATGCTGTACAGCAATTGCTTGGGGAGGTGCCATGATGCTGGACCCAAAGAAGCGTAGACAACAGTTGAATGGACCAATGGTGCACAGGGATATCCGAACCGAAACCACTTACACGCCAACCGAAACAGTCGATCGAACACATACAGACGCATTGGAAAATGAAGATCACACCCCGGATCATGCACAACCAACGCAGGACATCCGAAGCCAAGTGCATCACTGGAATGATTCACAAGGTCAGGCAGAACAGAATGCTGCTGTAACACATGAGGAAACAAGTATATTCAAAGAACCCTTCTCCATTCGTCGGGTTCGCAAAAACAAAGGCAACAAGCTGACCGCCATGCTCCAGGTTCGCAATGAACGTGGCCGATACCTTGAAGAAGTATTGCATGATCTGAGTGAGTTCGTGGATGAGATCGTCATTGTGGACGATGCCAGCACAGACGGAACACCGGACATGTGCAAAACCTATCCAAAGGTGGTCCGTCTGGAGGTATTGGAGAAACCACTGTTCGCCGAGGAATGGCGACTTCGCAACACCTTGTGGCAAGCGGCTGCGGGAACATGTCCCGACTGGTTGCTTTCAGTTGATGCGGATGAGCTGTACAGCTCAGAGGCCAAGAAAGCCATACGCACTCTGATTAATCAGGAGTATGCGGACTGGTTTGCATTCCGATTCTACGATATGTGGGGTGGCCGGACCCACTACCGGGAAGATGATCTCTGGTCTCTGCACAAACGGCATACCGCTTCACTTGTACGGTATATGCCTGGATATCCTTATTTTTATCCACAACAGAATCATCATGTTCCCCGCCTCCCCTTGTCCTGCACGGTATTGCCTGGGGTCAGCACGGAATTGAAGGTTCAGCATCTCGGATGGGCAGGCAGTCTGGAGGACCGGGTTCGTAAATATTTGCGTTACAAGCGCATTGATCCTAGCGGTGAGTGGGGCAATCTTGCACACTACGAGTCTATTCTCGATCCGGAACCTCGGCTGATTCCCTGGAAGGAGGGACCGTGAGATGGGCGTGGTGAGTATTCTGACGCATAGTTTCACCGACGGGTACAACCGGGAATTCGGTCGTGTATTTGGTGGTGGACTGGAGCGATATATTCTGGATCTGTGCAGTGTCATCCGAGGACTCGGGCATATTCCCGAAGTTCATCAACTGTCCTATTTTGAAGCATTCCAGACTCGGACGGAGCAGATTGACGTATTTGGTTATTCGTACGACATGGATAATGTACCGGAAGCCTTTGACCGGATGGCAGCAGCAGCGCGCGGCCCAGTGATCTATGCCAGCTGTCTGTGGCAACCCATCACCTACAAACCCGGCAGTCTTGGCATCTGTCACGGCATTAACTGGGATCGTCCCGGACTGCCACTGGAGACCAAACAACAAGTCGCGGAACATATTCAACTGGCTCTGGATGGACTCGTGCGCATTGTATCCGTGGATTCTCACTTCCAGACCTTTTGCCGAGCTGCGTGCACCTATACCGATCCAAGGCAGGTTGTCCTGATTCCCAATGCAGTGGATACGTCCTATTTCACACCTGCCCCACCAACGCGAACCTTTGAGCAAGAACAGGAAGACGAATGGCTTGTCGCATGGAGGAATGATCTGGCAAGTCATGTAGAGAGTGCTGGTGCAGTTATATCAGGAGTGCAAGCTGTAGAAGGCAAGGATGGAACAAGTGGTGCTGGAGCGAACAGTGGTAAGGCTAACAGAGATGGAGGTGGAGATACAGATAGCGATCAAGAACGAGAGGGGAAAGAAACGGTAGATTTCCATTTACAGTTATCGAAACTGGAAGAAGTCGAAGCAGATGGCGTAACGTATAGGTTTGCTCATAATCACCGGAATTCAAAGGATTGGGCTACGGAGATTCTAGTAGAAGCAGATGCTGAGTATCAGGTTAATGGTCGGATTCAGGGACAGGTTGAAAAGAAAACTGTGGATGCCCGTATAACCTCTCCCCGCCCAATTCGCATTATCTATCCACGCCGCATCAGCATGGAACGGGGTATTATTCCAATGATGCTGGCAGCGGATAAACTACTTGGAGCCTTTCCAGATCTGGAGATTGAATTTGCCGGGGAACTGGTCGAAGGCAGCACGGTCGGGAGAGTCTTTCGTTACTGGCATCGTACTCATCCACATGCGGAGCGAATTAACCAGCGCACGTATGATTTCCGGGATATTCGGGAGGCCTACCATCAGGCAGATATCGCTGTGATTCCAACTGTGTTCTCGGAAGGCACCTCCTATGCCTGTCTGGAAGCGATGAGCTGTGGACTTCCGGTAATTGCCTCCAATGTTGGCGGATTGAATGATCTGATTCAGGATGGTTTTAATGGGCTACTGGTACCTCCTGGTGAGCAGGAACTAACCGCTGCACTGGTACGTCTTGTACAGGATCGGGCCGAGCGAGAACGACTGGGAATCTATGCGCGCGAGACTGCACTGTCCTATGATCTTGCCAGGTGGCGGAGCCGGTGGAGCACGGTGTTGGAATCTTTTTTGGCAGAGACAGGATTAAAGGAGGGAATTCGGGGATGATGGATACGCCCAAGGCAACGGAATTCATGGAATCAAGATACATTCGGCAAAGTGACCCTAAAACGGACACACTGGTCTTCCCGCTGCATCCGGCATGGTGGAGCCGTCCCTACGAATATGAATGGGCCCGGCGGTTTGCACGTCCAGATGATGTCGTCCTTGATGCAGCCTGCGGCATCTCCCATCCGTTCAAATTCTGGCTTGCAGAACACTGCCGCGAGGTTCACGCTTGTGACTGGGATGAACGTATTTTGTCTGAAGAGGCGATAAGACTGGATATTGTTTCTGATTTTGGCGAGCAAGCCGCTCAGGATCTGCCAGAATCAACTCTCGCCCGATTGCACCGTGCAAAGGCCAATCTGGCCCAGCTTCCGTACGAGTCGGGTAAGTTTGATCGGGTGTTCTGTATCTCTGTACTGGAGCATCTGGATACAGGCACGATGCTGCGAGCGTTTCGTGAATTCGCTCGGGTGCTGAAACCAAACGGACAGTTAATCGCTACCTTCGATGTGCCCGAGATGCGGCCTGATCTGCTGGAGACAATCATGGCTGTCACCGGATTAACCATTGAAGATAAGCTGAATGTGAAAGAGCCAGACGATGCCATCTGGTCTGATATGTACGGCACGCCGATCCGCTGTTTTCGAGCGGTGATATGCAAAGGTTGAGACAAATTGGGTTACTTAGAGTTAAGTGCAGAGTGGAAAATTGAGGGCTTGAGAGCTCGACCCATTAGCAACGGAACAATACACGGTTCGGGAAATGCTCCGATTACCGGTAGCTCCGTTGCTTTTGCAATTTCAATCGGATGGGCTAGTGCGGGAATATGTGGGGATGTACAGGGGTTGGAGGTTGGGGACTAGAGACTAGAAATAAGAGATTAGTGATTAGTGATTAAGGATTAAAGATTAAAGGAAATTATAGGTGTACCAGTAACATGTTGCACTGGTTGGTGTACTCTTTGGCATAGGCTGCGCCGGGTGCTGTCAGGCGCAACAGGGTTTGCAGGCCCGGCGGGATTGTCGTCGCCGGGCGACCTGTGGCGGCAGGTTGCCGCGCAGTGAGTTGGGCCGAATTGGCCCATTCACGCGCCAGGTTCTGCCGCCCGGCGAGCAGCGCGAGCGTGCCCGCGAGGACTGCGTGAGCGGTGCGCTCCGAGGCGGGCACTTCGTCCGCTTGGGGCTGCTGCGCGCCGTCAGGCGTGCCGCATAGCGCAAGCAGCCCTTCGCGGACGCTCGCGGGTGCGCGCAGCAACCCGCAGCGTGCCGCAGGCGGAAGCGCTGCAAGCAACGCCAGCGCACCGCGAGGCGGCAGGGCTTGCAGCAGGCGCAGCCATGCGGCCCAGGCGCCTACGCCGGCGAGCGCTTGCGCAGCCGCGAGCACGCCGCCCGGCGCAGGCGCGGTCGGGCCGCCTGGCGCTGCGCCGCGGGGCGGGCTGCACGCCAGGCCGCTGCTGCGGGCCGTGGCCCCGCGCAGCAGCAGCGCCTCGGCGGCGTGGGCCGCGGCGGGCATCGCTGCCTGCTGGCGAGCCGCCGCTCGGGCGTTGCGCCCGCCGGGCTGCTTGTGGCCCAGCGCCCACAGCGCCAGGGTCGCCTCTGGCCCATGCTGCGCATGCGCCGCCCAGGGCTGCAAAGCCGCCCGAGCCGCGGCGTCCTCGCCCAGCTGGGCCAGCGCAAGCCCGGCGGCCAGCGGCTGTGCCCGCAGCGGGCCAGCAAGCGCCGCCGCATGGCGTAGCAGCCAATCCGGCCGATGCGCGGCAAGCGCGGTCGGGATCAACGCTTGCCATGCCGCAGGTGGCAAGCTTACCCGAGCGGCAACGCTGGCGATGGCATGCGGCCGCCCTGTGGCTGCGGCCAACAACAACAGCCGTTGCCATGCAGCCATGCTGCCGGGTTGCAGGACCAACGCCGCCGTGTATGCGGCTTCTGCCTCTGCCCAGCGGCTAGCCCGCTCATATGCCATGCCTTCCAGTGTCAGGCTGCGGTAGGTTCCAGCACCAGAGACTGATGTATACCTGCTGGCTGTAGAAGCAGCTGATTTAGCCTGTTTTAACCAGTTCAAGGCCACATCCTCTCTCCCTTGATCCAGTTCTAGTACAGCACCAAGCTCCAACAAATCCGGGAAATCCTCATACACGGGCGCCCATGCTTCCACCACAGCAAGCGCCCGTTCTGGACTGCCAATCTCTCGCCAGGCGTAAGCCGTTTTCAGCACCAGATCCGAGTGATATCCACACTCCGGCTTAAGCTGTGCCAATAATGGCTGTAACAAACGGAGTGCTTCATCATACTTCGCTTGCTGAAACCATTCTGCGGCCAGAGCATATAACAACTCCGGTTGATCACCCTCCTGATTCAACGCGAAACGAATCAACTGCATATTCCGTGCGCCTTTATTTTTGTCGGTAATCACCTGCTCCAGATATCCGTAATGAATGACTTCAAATCCAGAATGAAGCACACCTTGCGGAGCCAGTGCCATGATGGAAGAAGCAATCTCTTCATGAATTCTGCCCTGAAAGGCAATTCGGGGATCATTTCGGAACAAACGACACACCGCATCCGTCACATGCTCTTCACCGGACACACCCAGCAGACTTGTGACCTGTATCCAGTATCCCCACACGTCATCCCTACTTGCCGCTAACAACCGCATGAGTTCTGTCTTCATCTGAGGGGTCTGTACCCATACCTCATCCGCATCAAGCACCAGAATCCACGGTTTCGTAGCAGCGGCCAGTGACAGATTACGGGCTTCACTGAAATTTCCGTTCCACTCCGTTCGGATTACAACGGCACCATGAAGGCGGGCAATTTCAGTTGTATCATCTACCGATCCTGTGTCTACAACGATGATCTCATCCACAACATCCCTGACTGCATTCAAGCACCGCTGGAGTGACACCGCTTCATCCTTCACGATCATACACAAACTAATCCCTATACCCATATTCATCACCACCCCTCACCAACGGAGTTCAGCCCCACCCATTAGCCCGCTGAATTAAGTTGAACCCCCGGACCTGCCTGATCCCCTCTCAGCTCTCAAACCCGTCCGCTCCCGGTAACTCCAGCCGAATATGCTGAACGACAGGCCAACAACGGTGCCGCTGTCCATCTGCATGCTGAGCGAACACCTCCAGATGATGGTCCGCAGCACTGACCAATCCTTTCACCAGCCAGCTTGTTCCCGTCAGGGTATCCGAAGCCCCAGGGAACGAATCAATGTCACTCACCTTCCCGTTTTCCTTTTTCCCTTCCATCTCTTTCTTCTTCTCTCCCACTCGAACGCTCTGTTCCACCGATAACCCTTCTCCAGCCAATTGCTGTCGACACATCTGAATCAGGCTATGCAGCTCTTTCCATCTCCCTGACTGTACACATCCTTCCATCATCAGTCCAAGCGCCTGCCAGCCATCATACTCTGTTCCTGCAACCGTTCCGTCTATGCTGGAGTCCATGTCCTTCTTCTTTGTCGCTCTCAGACCAACCGTTCTCCCTGTCTGCACAGCAGATTCCTCATTCTTTCCTTCACCCACCTGCGAACTACGCTTTAACCACAAGGTCAATGGATCATCTCCGTTGGCTTTCTTCCCCTCGATCCACTCCAAACGTTCGAGCCATCGTGCAGACGAGATCGCGAGCAGCCCTTTTTTCCGCTGCACAGGTTCCAATTTCAGACGCGCCTTATTCCATCTTCCCTGTTGGATTTGGAGCATCGCCTCCGCCACAGATAAACGCTCCCTCATCTCTGCGGAAGGTTGTGAGGATATACCCGATAACAATTGCAAAGCCGCATCATAACAACGAGATTGCTCCAGAATGCCCAATACTTTGTGTGTAGCCTCTTCCGAACTGAGTGCAAAACGCTCCCTCACCAGCGCTGGAATCTGATGTTCCTGCCCGGAGACTCGCATAATTCGGAATATCCGATAGAGCGGCGGTAACAGACTCGATTTGGCACGTACCGCTTCCACGTAAGCATCCACCGCACCCTCCAGATCCGCCCTTCCTTCCAGTAATCGTCCTAACGTATACCACGTCTGATAGGTGCCGATGCCTTCCTCCGTATGATATATGGGTGGAGGTGGTCCCATACGGACAGCTTCACGCAGCGAATATTCTGCCCGATCTGCATCACCCAAGGCGTCTGCACATACCCCGCGATGGTGCATCAGATCCGTGTACTCTGGAAAGAGTTCAAGCGCAGCATCAATGCGATCTAATGCCTCCTGCCAGCGGTTCAGATGCTGGAGACAACGAACTTCATATTTGAACAGCAAATGCGCGTAACTGGTCACCGCAGGATCAATCCCCATCCGAGCCACACCAAACGTCTCCAACGCCCGCTCCGCTTCCCCCACACGCAGATACTCGACACCCAGATTATAGTGATGGAACGGCTGATCTGGTTCTTCCTCCACTGCCTGTTGCAGCAGGCGAACATTACGGTTCACCTTATCTTTGCGCTCCACAATCGCCGTCTGATACCCATAATGATGGATGACCATGTCCGTCACATGAAAAGCAGCCTCTGGGTTCCTACGGCAAATCGCCGCGGCAATCTGCTCATGAATCCGACCTTCGAACCGATGCTCCGGGGCATTACGGAAGAGACGCAAAACCGGATTCACGGTAACCCCCTGCTGACCCGTACCTGTATAGTTATGAATGTTTAAAAACAATCCGTCACATCCGCTGACCGACGTCCAGCTCCTGATCTGCTCCCGCGCAGCCCTATCGAGCGCCTCGTCCGCATCAAGAAAGAGAATCCAGTCGCCGGAAGCGCGCTCCAGGCCAGCATTCCGTGCTGCGGCAAAATCTTCGCACCACTCAAATCGCACAACCAACGCGCCATATTGCTGCGCAATCTCCGCGCTGCGATCCGATGAACCGGTGTCCACCACAATAATTTCGTCCACCGCTCCCTGGACACTGGCAAGACAATGAGGCAGCAACTCTTCCTCATCCTTCACGATCATGCATAGGGAAATTCGTTCCGCTCGCAAGCTGATTCCTCCTTTCCTTTGCATGGAAAAGCGTACGCCACGGCATACCCTCTGTCGTTCGCAGCCTTTGTTCCAGTGCATTATGTTGTGCAGCGAGTACACCTGAAGAAGGAGATCGAACCAATTCCTGCCGAATCGCCTCCATTGCCAATCGCATGTAACATACAGCTGCTCCAACTCGGGCCTGCCACATATCAGGCTCCCGCTCCAGAGCCTGCTCGAACAAAGAGAGCGCTTGATCATTGTGGCCTTTGGCATACAGCGTTTCACCCAGCCAGAATAAACCTTCGGCATCCAGTGCACTCTCGGTCATGCACTGAATCAGGATGTTCGCGGCTACCATGGTATACCCCTGACGATACAGCAGACTTGCAAACTTTCGCCTTCGAGTTAAAGTCGTTCCCCAATGATCACACATCATCATGGCCCGCAACTCATGCAGTTGCTCAGCAAGTGTGAGCTGTCCTGTCTTTACGGCTTGCTGTACAACCTTCTCTGCTACCATTTCTGCCTGCGGACCCCATTGAATAAGCTTCTGTTCTTGTGACGCAGGTTCCATGCTTCGCGGCTCTTTCGATAGCTGATCCAGCAGTCGATCCATGACCTTCCAAACGTTCTTTTCTTGTGGAAGCGTAGTTGCGAGGAATGCCTCGGATAATCGTAATCCGTTGGTCCAACAAGCCAGTGCCCAATCCATTCTGTGCTCAGCCGGCAGATTGACTTCATGCACACACCCCACGCTCCAGTGTTCTTCTGCCAGTTGCAGCGCTTCGGAAACCCTATTCGCACATAACATCCAATGTATTTGATCCGCTACATGGATACGAGCAGTACACGCATCTGTATCCAGCATTTTCAATGCCTGTTCATATGCTCCACAGCCTGTTAGAACATAAATCACCATCACCAGATGATCCTCATTTGTCACTGCATATGAATGGGGCATTTCACCACAAATCGAATCACCGTGACCCGATTTCTCGATTCCTCTGCATCTGGCGAGCAATGTTTCTGCTATGTTCTCATCCGTTTCACCGGAGTGTTGCAGCACATCTGCCAACCCGGCCCATGCCGGAGCATATGTGAACATGCTGTCCAGAGCCAACCCGTACAGATGTGCAGACTCTTTATAGAATCTCCGTTTCTGAGCAAGTCTTGCCATCGCAGTATAGGCTCTGTAACTGTTAGAACCCGCTTCCGTTACATATGACGCGTCTAACGTGCTACCGCCATCACTGTGTCCAACACGGTCTATTCCCTCCCAGTATTCCGTTGCTCGGGCATACGATTGATATGCATGCTCCTCCAAACCTTGCAGCTCCAACGTCTCCCCATACAACAGGTGCAGATCAGCATAAGATGGATAACGCTGTCTTTCCACAATCAGAATTGCATGCGCCTCGTCGTAACGTTCCGATCCCACAAGGGTCTTTGCATAATCTCTAACCAGTGTAGGTCGATATGGTGCGAGCAACTCTGTCAGGTGTAATGATTCACTGAACGCTTCAATTGCCTTTTCGACCTCACCAAGCTGGCAATACGTTACTCCCAGATTGTACAGGTGAAAAGGCTGTGCAGGCTCATCTGCGAGTTCCCGCTCAATCAGTTTCAAATTACGTCTTGGCTTATGCTCTTGCGCAATCGTTGAAGCCAGATATCCATCATGAATTAGACATAATGGAGCAAGCGGTTCAGTCTCGATCAATTGGCTTTGTTCATCTGTATAGGTCTCGCTCTTATTCATATCAATCGCCTCATCCTGGCCAAGCCTGCTTGGGCTACTACGAACCAACTGCTCATGGATGCGTCCCGCATATCGATATCCCTGATGAGCACGGAACAGCCTCACTGGCTGAGAGATAACGCTCTCTTCTACCCCTTCACCGTATCGATTTTCTATGGTAATACGTAATCTTGAAATGCTTTTATGGACTTTAGGTAAATAATTCAGCAGTTCTTCCAATCCCTGCGTAACGTACTCATCGGCATCCAAACACAGGACCCATTCTGTGCTCGCCAGAGGCAAAGTGATATTTCGTGCATGGGCAAAGTCATCTTCCCAACAGGCGTGCAACACCGTTGCTCCGTACGTTCTGGCGATCTCGGGTGTACGGTCAGATGAGCCAGTATCGGTGATAAAACATTCCGTGCTGATATGCTTCAAGCTGTCGAGACAGCGGGGCAGGTGATGTTCTTCATTTTGCACAATCATATGGATTCCAAGTAAACGGTTCTTCAAATCCAACCACCTCCAATACAAAAAAAGTACATGAAGTCCACCAAAGGAACTCCATGTACCTATATGACAAATAAATGGGTTATGTGCCTTGTCCATTGAAGAACACATCAATCGTGCTTGGTGCGCCGATTAGGCTGGAGCGGTAGGAAAGACGCGTGTACTTGAGAAAACGCTGCGGTACCAATACATCGACTGACCCGGACAAAATGCCCGTTACCGTCGTCACATCCGTGTACCAGTTCGTTCCGTTGGCGCTGATCTCAACAAGAGCATCTACCCGGTTTACACCCGGCCCCCGGTTATATACAAAGAAAGAATACGTGCCAAATACACTGGTCGTAACCGCCGGGAGCGCTGTGAAGGTGTTGGCGGTCGGGGTGCTTATGAGTTGGGACTCCTGAAAACTCTTCTGTGAAATGGACGTCACACTGCTAAGTGTTCCCGCGGTAATTGTAGCACCGAGCACGCTGGTGATTGTACCATTTAGCAGATTTGTCAACGTCCCTGCAGTTACCGTTGCGCCAAGTACGCTTGTAATGGTTCCGTTCAATAAGTTTGTCAGTGTTCCTGCGGTAATCGTTGCTCCCAATACACTCGTGATCGTACCATTCAGCAAGTTCGTCAACGTTCCTGCGGTCACCGTGGCCCCGAGCACACTGGTAATGGTTCCGTTCAACAGGTTCGTCAGTGTTCCTGCTGTAATTGTCGCTCCGAGTATACCTGTGATGGTACCTGCTGTAATCGTGGCTCCAAGCACACTTGTGATCGTTCCGGCGGTAATCGTCGCTCCCAATACACTTGTAATCGTACCATTCAGCAAGTTTGTCAATGTTCCTGCTGTCACCGTGGCTCCGAGCACACTCGTGATCGTTCCGGCGGTAATCGTTGCTCCCAATACACTTGTGATCGTACCATTCAGTAAGTTTGTGAGTGTTCCGGCGGTCACCGTGGCCCCGAGCACACTCGTGATCGTTCCGGCGGTAATCGTTGCTCCCAATACACTTGTGATCGTACCATTCAGCAAGTTCGTCAGCGTTCCGGCGGTCACCGTGGCTCCGAGCACACTCGTGATTGTACCATTCAGCAAATTCGTCAATGTACCTGCTGTTACTGTGGCTCCAAGCACACTGTTGATCGTACCTGCCGTGATCGTCGCTCCAAGTACACTCGTGATCGTTCCGTTCAGAATGTTGGTAATGGTTCCGGCGTTAATTGTAACCGTGGTCAGACCTGAGATGTTACTGATGGTTCCGTCCAAAATAATGCCAACCACGTTCCCGCTTGTATCCGTTCTGACAGGCTGGGCTGTGCCTGTACTATCCTGGCCAAAAATCAACGTTCTCAGATTATCCGGATTCGTATTAAACGTTGTAAAGTTAGGCATGTGCCTCGTCCTCCTCCCTGGTCAAATCTGTGAGATCATACTCCCTTACGGCATACGCTGCGCCTGAAAGTAAACATCGAGCCGGGTCGGCTGATCCGGTTCAACGGATCGAATTGCAAGCCGGGTATAGTGCAAAAATCGCAATGGTACCAGCGCTTTGGTCTGGCCTCCCGCGACCACCTCCTGGCTGTCCACAGCATAATCTACGGCATTTGGGCTGATCTGGATCTGTATAAGAGCCGGATGTTTGCCCCGATTCACAACGCCATAGGTATACATGCTGAGTGATGAGGTGTCTTGTGCCGGGAGTGAATCCATGCTGCTACTGGTTTCGGCTCCGACATACGTATGCTCTGTAAAACAATGAATAGCACCAGGGAGTTTCGTACGTGAGGAAGCACCCTGCTTGAACCGGGGACGAGTAATCCGGGAACAAGGGGGTTTCAGCAATTTAGCGCGGCAGGAATGACGGGAGCGGCGGCGACTGACATATTTAGTTGGTTGCTTCGTTCTCTTCTTGCTTTGCTTCGCTGTTCGACTCATCTCGATTTCCCCTTAAAAAATGTGCTTACGCATCGTATGCCCGGATTGGATATACGGGCACGGCAACCGCCGTTATTTCCAGATATACGGCTCAGTCCCCAATCCATTTGCTTCTTTTCACATACACTGCAAGTACAATGAAATGCGAATCAAGAGGCACCCTTCGTAATCAAAAGCGGACTTTTTGAACAACCTCTATAAGTTAATCTGGTCTATGGGAGGTGGATGAGATGACCAACTATAATGTATTCAACCAATCTAATCGTCCCCTGTTTACTCAACTGACCAATACCTTCTCAGCCCCGGGCATTGAAGCGTCACCAGACAGCGGTGCAGCTGCTGCAGGCAGTTTTTTTGCCCTGACGACCAACAATACCTTAATTCCTTCCAACCAGAGTCTTCTTCTACAGATCCTGAATGCGGCTGGCAGCGGCCGAACAATACGTATATCCAGCCTCACAGGAGGCACAACAGCGGCAGCTACTCTTGTTATCTATTCAGGAGGAACCGTGACTGTTGGTAGCACACCAGTGCCCGTCAATACGTTACTTGGAAATACCAACGCCAGTGTAGTTACCACAAGACAAAATACAGGTACTCTGGGGGGAACCTTCACGAGCATCGCAAGTATTCCGCTCACCGCAGGAATGTATTCACTGGATCTGAATGGCTCCATTATTGTTCCACCGGGACAAACATTATCCATTAGCGTAGGCACGGGGAATCAGACCGCATCCATTAATCTGTTCTGGTGGGAATTCTGAGTTCGACCCTGATGAAAGGAGGTGCACACTGTGCCAAACAATAATGTATTTAACCCGTTAAGCCAGCCCGTCTATACGTCCAACACCAACACGTATATTTCTCCCGGCATTGTTGCACCTCCGGAGAATAATGCTGGCAGTACAGGCAATCTGTACAATGCAGGTTCCACCAACTCCACAACACTGGGGTTGCTGGGAGGAACGGTTATCGCCACCGTACACTTGGCCAATCCCGCAGGGAGCGGGAAAACCTTATACGTATCGCGGCTCTCTGGTGGAATTACGGTCTCACTCAATCTGTTATCTTCCTTCAGCGGTTCCATGAGTCTGAGCGCTAATGGAACACTGACATCGCCCACCACACTAACATCGGTAAACAGCAATCTTTCCAGCAGCAATACCAGCGTAGCCACGGTACGGTTCTCTGCTGCTACACCTTCAGGAGCGACGCCATTGATGGCTATTCCCCTTCAAGCAGGGCCGTTTCTGTCCAATGAATTTGGCCGTTACGTGGTTCCTCCGGGTCAGGCCATTAACCTCTCTGTCAGCGGATCACTTTCGGTTGGCGGACTGATGGCCTCCACTGCTTATTTTGCTTGGTGGGAAGTATGATTCGTTCAACGATGTATAACAAAGCAACGTGCAAACAGCCGCCTTCGGATGAGTACCGAAAGCGGCTGTTCTTTATATTGTAGATGCAATGATGATAAAAAATGTTGTCCGATTCCCGCACCCGCGAACAAGTGTTCCCTCGTCTTAACCCAGCACGACACGATCATCTGCCATTTTTTTGCCGCTAATCCGTTCGAATTCACCAAGCAACTCAGGTACAGTTAACGTACGCTTGCGCTCTTCGCTGACATCCAGAATTATTCGGCCTTTGTCCATCATGATCAGACGGTTACCCAGACGAATGGCCTGCTCCATATTGTGCGTCACCATCAATGTAGTAAGTCTCATCTCACGCACAAGTGTCTCCGTTAGTTCCGTTATCAGTTCGGCACGTGATGGGTCAAGGGCTGCCGTATGCTCATCCAATAGCAAAATTTGCGGCTGGGTAAACGTAGCCATTAACAGGCTAAGTGCCTGGCGCTCCCCGCCAGACAAGAGACCCACTTTTGCATTCGGCCGCTTTTCCAGTCCAATTCCCAGCTTCTCCAGTTGCGTGTTGAAAATCTCCCGTCTGGCACGGGTAACTCCGAAGCCCAGTCCGCGTCCTTTGCCACGTTTGTATGCCATCGCCATGTTTTCTTCAATGGACATATGTGGTGCTGTTCCTGCCATCGGGTCCTGAAATACCCTGCCAATCCAGCTGCTACGTTTATGCTCCGGCAGGTTTTTAATGGAGCGGTCATTGATCAGCACATCACCCATGTCCGGCTTCATCACACCCGAAATGATGTTCATCAGCGTGGATTTACCCGCTCCGTTACTGCCAATCACCGTCACAAAGTCTCCCGGATTCATTGTCAGATTCACACCGACTAGCGCGGTCTTCTCATCCGCTGTGCCTGGGTTGAACAGCTTGGTTACTTGCGTAATCTCCAGCATGATCACATACCTCCCTTCGCCTGATGACCCCCGGATCGCATCAACTCTTCCGTTCGTTTGCGAGCCAGACTACGCTGCTTCATGGAGCGCTGCATAGTAGGGAATACAAGGGCAATAATGACGATCACCGCGGTGATCAACTTCAGATCAGATGTATCAAACCATTCCACTTGAAGGGCAAGCGCGACCACAATCCGGTATATAATTGAACCAACGATCGCTGCAAGTGTAGCCCAGAAGACCGTTCTTGCTCCAAGAATGGCCTCACCGATAATGACGGAGGCCAGTCCAATAACGATCATACCGATGCCCATCGTAATGTCTGCAAAACCTGATTGCTGTGCAATGAATGCACCAGACAGGGCAACCAATCCATTGGATAAGCTGACACCTACAATAGTAGTCACATCCGTATTTGCACCAAAGCTGCGAATCATACGTTTGTTATCACCTGTCGCGCGGAGTGCCAGTCCAACATCTGTTTTCATGAACAGATCGAGCATAATTTTAAACACCAGCACCACGATGATAATTAGTACCATGACATGTTCACCCGAGAATGGATTGTCCATGCCCATAATGGATTTATTCGGTGCGCCAAGAATACGCATATTAATGGAGTAGAGCGCGATCATCATCAAAATCCCGGATAATAATCCGTTGATTTTGCCTTTGGTATGAAGCAGACCTGTACAAGCCCCAGCTACCATGCCGCCAGCCATTGCCGCCAAACAGGCAAGCCAAGGAGAGAAGTCATTGGAGATCATAACCGCCGCTATTGCGCCTCCTGTTGTAAAACTTCCGTCTACGGTAAGGTCAGGAAAATCGAGTATGCGGAACGTAATATATACACCCAGTGCCATCAGTGCATATAAAAGCCCCAGCTCGATTGCTCCTTCAATTGAATTCCAGCTTATACTCACGCTACTTCCTCCCTGTCTATCGAAAAGAATGAGGCGAACCCGTTGCACGTTCGCCTCGCATCCATACTGCCGGATTATTGTCCGGTCAGATTATTGAATCAATCTCATAACTCATTAAATTTATGAATTGATTCTATTGAATAATGTTGTTTTCCTGATCTTTTACTTCCGCTTTCATCTCATCCGTAACCGTGATACCTTGGGCTTCAGCCGCTTTCAGGTTCAGGATCAGATCCAGTTTGTCCGGAACGGTGACTTTCATATCACCCGGTTTTGTACCATTTTTCAGAATGTCCGCGGCCATCTCACCCACCTGATATCCATGGTCATAATATTTGAAGCCTACCGTTGCGAAAGCTCCTTTTTCAACGGTATCCCGATCACTGGAGAAGAACGGAATTTTATTACTGTTCGCCGTTTGGATGATCGTATCAACCGCACTCACGACGGAATTATCGAGTGTGATGTAGAAGGCATCTACTTTCCCAACCAGAGAATCCGTTGCCTGTTTTACTTCAGATGTATTCGTAACTGGTGCTTTCACCAGCTTGATATTATGTGTTGCCAGCGCTTTTTCTGCGTTATCTGCCATAACCACCGCATTTGGTTCACCTTCGTTAATGACCAAGCCAACCGTTTTCACATCCGGCAGATTTTTAGCGATAAAGTCAGCCAATTGTACAATAGCCTCCGGATTCGTGTCGGATGCACCTGTAACATTGCCGCCCGGCTTATCCATATCGGTCACCAGTTTGGCACCCAGTGGGTCCGTTACCGCTGCGAACAGCAATGGCTTGTCCTTCACTTGTTGAGCCAGAGCCAGCGCAGATGGTGTTGCAATTCCGAGTACGAGATCATTTTTAGAATCACCTGAGATTTTCTGTGCAATGGACAAGTTGTTCGTCGAATCACCTTGTGCGTTATTGTAATCGATTTTGAGGTTCTTGTTCTCTTCAATGCCCGCTTCCTTCAGGGCTGCGATGAAACCTTCACGTGTAGCATCCAGAGATGGATGTTCAACAATCTGCGAGATGGAAATCTGATATGATTTTTCCTCACTGCCTCCACCTGTTGTAGTCCCTGATCCTTCGGATTCCGAGCCTGTACCGCTGTTATTTCCGCAACCTGCCGCAACGATCATTGAAGCAACCATCATCAGTGACATCCAAAATTTCTTTTTCATGTGTGAGAACCCCTCTCCATCTTATAAAATGTGGTTACCCTTATCGAATTCCATTGACACGATAGGGCGGGACAAAGCAAACGCTTCAACGCATTGTTGCTTTGATCGACAAAAGCAGACAAATATAGACTTTTCTCATGCGACTGAAGTCCATGACCCGTGTTGGTGTTTTATTGTTCCCCTAATATTAAGGGGCGTCCCGATATCCGTCAATGGTTGAACCGCTTCCAATTTACTTTCATCGTATGGTTGTGATAGAAAACATTACATAAAACTTAAAAACCACCCACATTGTTCTGTAGATGGTCGCCATGGGTACAGCAAAATAAGGTCCTACTCATGAAAATGGAGTATGAAGTCTTCTTCTAATCTCGTCCACAAGCATTGTTTTCTCCGCTTCCGATACGGCATCCGCGATCAATTTGCGTGCCGCAACAGGCGCAATCCAGGGTTCGATATCTGCATAGCCAATACCGGACAACTTCTCATACTCCTCCATAAAGAGGCGAATGCTGGCCTCTCTGGTAACATCAAGAGCAATCGTCGCTTCATGTGGCAGATGCGGGGGCAGTATGGCGCATCGAATCATAATGATGTATTCGGCCCCAAGTCGGCTTCCGGATTTCCGGTAGAAGCATTGTTCCAGTCAATAATAACGGTATCATGATCTCGAAGGAGTATGTTACCCGGGTTGGGATCACCGTGACATAGTTGCTGCTTCATCATGAGATTTTTCATATTTAAAATTTTCAAAAAAAAGAGGCATCCCTCCCAATGTACTTTGGGTATGGTCACCTTATATCGATCAATGGATAGCTCCAGAGTGCTTTATTCCTTTTCTTTTTGCAGTTCTTCTAATTCAGATGGTGTTAGCCCGGTAGCTTTAATAATAGTAGCCTGATCAAGACCTAAAGTGAGCATATTCATTGCGATTTTCCGCTTGCTCTCAGCTTCACCTTCTTTGATTCCTTCTTTGATTCCCTCTTTGATCCCTTTTTCGATTCCTTTTTGAATTCCTTCCTCCATGCCTTTCTTGAGACCCTCTTCTCGTGCGCCCTCAATCATGGAAGCTTCGTCCCATAGAAATTTCTGACGGTCGATATATCGTTGACGTGCTTGCTCATCCTGGCTCAGAAACTCCAATACACTCATGGCTTTTTTCAAAGCCGGTTCGGGTTCGTGCATCATTAACGCCTCCCAGCTTGATTTAGTCATTCCTTTCAGAAATAACAGCCAACGCACCAATCCATCCTTTATTTGAATATTTTCATCATTCAGCTTTGGTATTTCCATAAAATGAATCTCTATAACATCCGTCAACGGAATATCAGTATGGTCTTCTCTTAAATGAAATACGTTGTGGTACTGATCATTAGCGAGCATTTTGAAATTAACAATGTTGATCGCTACGCATTTTTTGAGTTGACTATATCTCTGTCCTTCAAGTAATTGTCCGGAATATTGTTTACCCCAATAGAACAAAGTCCTCTTCTCTAAATCATACTGATTAAACAACTGCATTTCAACATTGATTAGCTCACCTTGATCTGTTTTGGCCCGTATGTCCAGTATGGACTGTTTATCTCTCGGTGTATCCTTGTCCAGATAAGGGTTGATTAACACAATCTCGGTCAGTAAAGATTCACCTGCATTTTTGAAGGTATGATTCAGAAAAGCCAGAAGAACATCCTTATTCTCTTCACTTCCAAAGATTCGTTTGAACACATAATCGTTCTTGGGATCAAGCAACTCTGTCATTATTATTCACTCCTACGCGCAAAATGAACAGAATATATCTGCTGAAGTATCAGCAAATATAAGGATGCGAACATGCACTGGATGTTAGCTCCATTATAACACGCATCGCCATACGCAAATAGCGTTTATACGTAATTTATTTATCAAAAAAAGAGACTATTTCGATGATTCGAAACAATCTCTTTGTATAAACCAGTTAATTTCCCGACGCTTCGCGAATCTCATACTTGCACCTTTTACCGCCATCGGCGTAACATTCGGTACGCTCCACCTCAGCTTGAAGTAGCGAGCGAAACAGTTCCAGTTCACAGCGGCAAGCCTGCTTGTAGACACTCGCGACTTGCACAATCGGGCAGTTCATTTCCGTAATGACGTAAGTTCCATCGTCTTCTCTGGACGCATCCGCCATATATCCGTTGGCATTCTGGATTCGCGCGAGTTCCTCCACCCGTCCGGCCAGATCCTGGCCCTCCATCTGTGGCAATCCGCTACGAAGCAGTTTGTCCCGGCGACTCTCGAACAATGCATCCACCACACCGCTACCGGCAGAGTCAGACAATTCTTCAAGCAATTCCAGCGTAAGGGACGAATATGATTTTGGAAAAAAGCTGTCCCCGCGTACCGTCAATTGGTACACCGAGGACGGACGTCCGGCCGTAGCCCGGGCCTCCCGAACCTCAATCCAGCCGTCCTGCTCCAGTGCCGTCAGATGACGGCGAATGGCCATGCCGGTCAGACCCAGATCAGCTGTCATTTCCCTCGCGGTCAATGTACCTTGCTGCTTCAGCATGAACAAAATCCGTTCACGCGTCGTTCGTTCCTCTTCGCGCTTCACGATCAGCACCTGCTCTCCTGCTTATGCGTGTACCGGTGCTGCCTCCCGGCAGGCATCCGAGCAAAAGCGGTTATGCGTCTCTTCGCAATCCTCACAGCTTACATGCTGCAGGTTGCAGGTTGGACAATTAATATATCGGTCATGTGTCGTTCCGCAGTGATAACAGCTAGCAATGACAATATCTTCTTCTGTCCGGTTAATCGGTACAGAGATGCGCTCGTCAAACACGTAACACTTGCCATCGAACAGATGGCCTTGTACTTCCGGATCTTTACCGTACGTGACAATACCGCCGTCCAATTGAGCCACATCCTGGAATCCTTCATTGATCATGAACCCGGTCAGCTTCTCGCAGCGAATGCCGCCAGTGCAATAGGTAATAATCGTTTTGTCCTTCATGTCACCCAGGTTCTCCCGAATCCACTCCGGAAACTCACGGAACGACTCCACATCTGGACGGATGGCCCCGCGGAAATGACCAATTTCGTATTCATAATCATTGCGACCATCGATAACGATAACGTCATCACGTTGTAGATGTTCATGGAACTCTTTCGGCGAAAGGCGTTTGCCGCTAGTCACATTTGGGTCAAGTTCATCTTCCACACGGAAGGTTACCAGCTCTGCTTTGTGACGAACAAAGATTTTTTTGAACGCATGCTCCTCGACATCATCAATCTTGAACACCATGTCGCTGAACAGCGGATTAGCCAGCATATCTTTCATGTACTGTTCCGTCTGTTCTGGCGTTCCGGATACCGTACCGTTAATGCCTTCGGATGCGATCAGAATACGGCCTTTCACACCCAGGTCCTTACAGTATTGCAGATGCTCTTGTGTAAACGTCTCTGGGTCTTCAATCTTCACGAACTTATAATATAAAAGCACGCGGTACGCGCTGTTACACATGTATATCACCTGTTCCTATTCCATGTTGTTATTAGCCGGATCATCCGGCAAAACGACTACGTTGCACCCTTACTGTTAAAAAGAAAATAAACAGCCGCCCGAAACATCGTCTCGAACTGCTGCCTGACATTCGACTTTTATTCCTGCATTCTAGTTTATCGGAAGCGGAACAGCTTAGTCAATATAAATGTATAGAAAGGCATGAAAGATATGGAACATATCTTTCTGCATCATTCCCCTATTCCGAGATCGTAATGACCGAGGTTACAAAGTGATACGATTCATTCTCCAATACCGCCTGCGATAACAGGATTTTATTTCCTTTCGGGCTCCAGGCGAGTGGGTCAGAAGCGTTGTCCATATCGGCCGAGATCTGGAACTGTTCTGCCGACTCCGTGTTGGAGACAAATAGCCCTTTCTCATTATCATTCTCAGAATTGATGGTGTATGCAATCTTGGAATCATCACCCGACCAGCTTGTGCCGAAAACCTGTGTACCTCTGGCGAGAGTGGCCTTCTCATTGCCTTCCAGATCGGTGAGCACCAGCGCCCGTTTGGTATCCGCTGTTCTTTTCACAATCGCAAGCCTTGTTCCATCATTAGAAGGGATGACCCACTCCACACTTTTCAGCACCTGTTTTACGTCACCCGTCTTCGCATCGTATGCATTCAACTGGCCATCTTCGCCCGTAATATAATAGAGCATATCGCCTGACACCTTGATACTCCGTACATTGAAATTACCTGTTTCCACCAGCACTTTCGTTGTGCCATCCACACTTGCCGAGATCAGATCACCCTTCATATTGGGGAAAACGACATGTTCATTATCCAGCCACGCGCCCTCTTGGATAAATCCATCCTCCTTACCCGCAGGGGTTGTCTCCCCGTTATGCAGGTTCAAGAAGTAGCCTTTACCCGTATTTTCCTCCGGTTCCCGGTAAAACAGATACTGACCATCCGGTGACACCAGCGGTGCACCCAGACTGGCTTCACTTTCCTTGAGCGGCGTGTCGGTGCCTTTCGTCAGATCATACATATATAAGTTGTGCGGGTATCTTTCCTGACCTTCAACCGTGACGGGTTTCAGGGACTTGTTCTCCTTGTCGGATACAATCCAGTCATCACTAAGCCATGCAATTCCGCGCATATTCGGCAATTTATCAATCTTCTCCAGCTTGAAGCTCTGGTACACGGACGTGTTGGTATTATCTTTTACCGTAATATCCGTGCCCGTTTTCCCGCCTTGTGCGTTGCCCCCCGGCTCCGTTGTTCCCCCACATGCCGCTGTCGTTAACAGGGCAATGGCTCCGAACGTGCCCATAGCTGCTTGTTTCCAATTCATGATGGTCCCCCCTGGTTTCTCTTGCTATAGACCAAGCATACACATCGCATACTTCCAAAGTTATTCAGACTTGTTTCGAACTTGTAAACTTGAATCAGCCAAAGGGAACATGAGCTGGAACGTCACACCTTCCCCATCTTCTGGATCACTCGACAGCAGGGTGATTGTACCGCCCTGTTTTTCAACAAACTGCTTCACGAGAGATAGCCCCAGTCCGGTTCCGCCGGTTTTTCTGGCTCTGTCTTTGTTCACCGTGTAAAAGGGTTCAAAAATCTTCTCCCGCGCCTCTGCCGGAATCGGCGTACCCGAGTTATAGATCCGAATAACCGCTTGACGCTCCTGCATCCGTAGTTCATTCTTCACCCGGATCACACCATCCGGAACGTTATATTTGATGGCATTATCCAGCATATTGATGAAAATATGCATAAGACTCTCCCGATCGCTGCGGATCACCGCCGGTTCAAGATCCAGTTCCATGTTCAGCGCAAACTTCTCCGCTTTCCCACGCATCCGGCCACAGGCATCCTTCAGTAGCGCGCTGACCTCTACATCTTCGGCCTGGTTCTCAAAGTCATACTTCTCCAAGGCAGATAAATGTAAGACTTTCTCGACCATCTCGTACAGCCGCTCCGTTTCTTTGCCAATGTTACTCGTGGCATCATCAAGCAGTTGCGGATCATCCTTATACATGTCGAGCAGCTCCACATAAGCTTTGATCGATGTCAGTGGTGTCTTGAATTCATGGCTGATGTTACCGATATATTGTTTCTGCTGCTGTTCCAGCGCTTGAAGTTTCTCAATCGCCAGTTGCAGCTTCTGCTGCTCCGCATGCATGGCTGTGATATTTTGCTGAATGGATGTACTCATATAATAAATGCCCTGCCCCAGCTCCCCCAACTCATCCTTGCGCTTTAAAGGAGACTCCGTAATGTAATTCCCTTCGCGAATGGAATCTGCGGACCTCTTCAGTCGGGTAATCGCAACGGCAAACCGATTGTAGAACAGATAACCTAATATGAAGCTCAGCGCAACAACGACAATGCCCGCCCATATGAACAATTGAAGGATGCGAGTATAGAATTCATGGTAGCTTTGGACCGGATATTGCATCCATACAGCACCCATCTGTCCATCCGGACCGTCCAACGGTGCCGCATAGAGCAAGGTATCCCCTTGTTCATGATAGGCAATTTTATTTTGCAGTGCATAGTTGAGCGTATCCTGAACAATCGCACTCTCCCCAGAGCTGATCGATGAACCGACTTGTTGGCCTTTCATATCATAGAGCGCTATCGGCAATCCGGTAGAGTTGGCCAGTTCCTGTGCAAGCCTGCGGCCGTTTTGTTGTAAAAAAACGTCCTGTTCCAGATGAACGGACTCCGTGTAGTAGGACTGTCGCACATTCAGATTCACCAGCCGTGTCTGCTGTGATAAAATACCTTCAATTTGTGACTGCTGATTGCGTTCAATACCGCGCAGAACCAGTGAACTGAGCACAACCACCGTTAGGATAAGCAATGCTGCCAGAAAAACACTGAACTTCAGCTTGATGCTGACTCTCATATGGCCCCGCCTGTTTCAGGTGCAGATGCTTTGTAGCCAATCCCGTATACGGTCTGTAATTTTTGCTGATCCGTATCTCCAATTTTTTTACGCAAACGCTGGATGTGAATGTCCACGGTCCGTGTCCCACCCGCATACTCCATGCCCCAGACCCGGTCCAGCAGGTCGTCTCGTGTGTACACACGCTCGGGATTGGACATGAGAATGGTCAGCAGGTCGAACTCTTTTGGTGTCAGATCCAACTTCTCCTCATTCACGGTCACCGTGCGGTGAGCAACATGAATACGCAGTGTGCCATTCACGATGGCCTGATTCTTCGAATCGTCAGGTGGTGGACTGCTTTTCTCGACACGGCGCATCAATGCTTTTACCCTTGCGAGCAGTTCACGGATCTCGAATGGTTTGGTCATGTAATCATCGGCGCCCATTTCCAGGCCAACGATTTTGTCCACGATATCATTTTTGACGGTCAGCAAAATAATGCCGATATCCTCGCGGTCCTCCAGCCTCCGGCATACCCCGTATCCATCGAGCCTGGGCATCATCACGTCCAGAATCATGACCTGTGGGTGAAACGATGCGACCTTAACCAAGGCCTCTTCGCCGTCACTCGCAGTATCTACTTCATATCCTTCGCGCCGCAGCGCGTAAACAATGGCACTGACAATACTTGATTCGTCATCTACCACGAGCACTTTTTTATTCATGGGATTCATCCTTTGCTGTAATGTCATCAAACGCTTTCTGCATCTATGTTAACAAGGAGTCACGGATTCGCCAACACTATCAATCGTTACTGCTAAAAAACTCACTATTGACTAGATTTCCAGAATTAAATTATGTAAAATATTTGATTATAAGAATATATATTTATTATAATTCCAATATTGTATTAAATGTATGATAAGTGCACATATCCCCTATTTAGTTTTATGATAATCATCCTTAATTTGATATAAATTCAATATTTGGAATTATATTCTTTACTTTATTATTTCCTCATGTTACATTGTTTTATGTTAATACTTTTTTATGGAATATATAGAAAGATGACGATCTTTTTATATTTTTTCATACATCACCTAGGATATTACATAATTCGATTTTTCAAAAAAATTAGAGGAGTGTAACGAAAATGGAAAAAGGAATCTTTGATCTTGATGTACAAATTAAAAAATCAGAAGGTACAGTTCAGCCACAAGCTTTAAGTATTTGGAACTGTACTGGTGGTTGCGGAGAGCAAACAAGAACTGCCAATACTTGCGCTCCTACTGCAGGAGTAAAATGTTTCTCTAATATTGGAGCACTTTGTTAATTTTTTCACAATCATATTTTTTCGTTCAACTACTTGAAGAGACTGAATAAGTCTCTTCTTGTTATTTTGAACAACATTTTTTTTACTAGAGCGTGTCTTCAAGTTTAAGCAAGCTGCACCATAATGGACACCAAAGCTAAAAAGAGACTTGAATGTACACGTTAATTTATCATAACGATTCTCCAAACGAAGATAACTCTTTACTTTAATAAAGAAGCATTCCACCCAATGACTCTTTGTAGATATCACAATCATATTTTAGGATCAATTGGCGATTTTTTATTTTGGGAATGACTGGTATGGCTGCGAGACGTCCTCCTTGTGGTTTTCGTTCAGGTGGACAAATCTTGAATTAGACACAATTTTCTCTAGTGAATTTCGTATCTTGTACGCATTTAACATAATTATCTCATGTATTACCATTTAATCCATTTGAAGAAACGCTCTAGAAGGAGGGTCATAATGCCTGATATTGTTATGGAAGTCAACAATCTAACTAAAGTGATAGGCAAACGTGAAATCATTCAAGATACTTCGTTCAACTTGGAAAAAGGAAAAATTTATGGTTTTATTGGCCCGAATGGTGCAGGCAAAACTACGATGATGCGCATGATGACAGGATTGATGCATCCAAGTAATGGCCATGTAAAGATAGATTCATACGAAATAAACAAAAACCGAAAAAATGCATTGGCACAGGTGGGAGCAATTATAGAATCGCCCATTTTTTTCGAGTATATGACAGGTAGGCAAGTATTGCGCAATTTGGCACGACTTCATCCTGATCTGCCTAAATCTGATAGGGAAAATCATATTCAAGAGTTGCTTGAAAGGGTTGGGTTGGGAGATAGAGCGAATGATCGAGTTAAGGGGTACTCGCTTGGAATGAAGCAACGTTTGGGAATTGCTCAGGCACTGCTAGGAAACCCGAAACTTCTACTTCTAGATGAACCCTCTAACGGTCTTGATCCCATGGGGATGAGAGCATTAAGAGATATCATCCTTAGTTTGAGAAACGAATTTAACTACGCTTTTTTTATCTCAAGCCATTTACTGGATGAGCTCCAGCAGATGTGTGATGAATTAATAATCATAAAAAGTGGAAAAGTTATTTGGAAAGGTCCTACTGCCGAGTTGATCCGTGATGGCGAAAGGTTAGAAGATGCTTTCGTGGAGTTAATGAGAGCATGATTACGTTATTCAATAGTGAGTGGGAACGACTTTGGTCCAAACGTTGGACATGGCTATTGGTTTTGGCTATCCCTGGTCTTGCTTATATGACAGCTAGTTTTTTTGAAACGCTTCAAGTTGATCATGATACTCTATCTCAGCTATTTGTTCTTACAGGTTTACGAAATAACTTGTATTTTCCCGTTGATATCATTATGGCTGTATTTGCAGCTTCTATATTCACCGAGGAATATAGAGGCGGTCAGTTGAGGTATGTTTTTCTTCGTCAATTTACCCGCAGGCAAATCTTTTTCAGCAAACTATTATTGATTTGTGTTTGTATTGTTCTGATGCTCATCTTGTTTGCAGTTTGTCTGATAGTTACTGGTTATTTTTTTCAGTTCAATGAAAATGGTTTGCTGAATTATTCTCTTGAGGCTCTTAGCTACACTTTTGTATATTACGGGTTTGCATTTGTTTCACTCTTGGGGATATCCAGTTTGTTTATTTGTATTTCGATGTACAGCAAAAATGTCACATATGCTATCGGAGGCTGTATGCTTTACATTTTAGCATCATTGTTACTGGACGGTGCAGTTATTCAACTTGCGGCATTATTCAGTGACATTCCTCTATTAGAACTCTGCATTACCTATTCCTTGATACCTTTTCTGCAACATACTGGTTTGAACGAAGTTATAGACGGAAATATGAGTGTAATTGTGGCTATATTATCCGTTGTCGTTGTACATCTTATTGTTTTCCTGTGGGGAGCCTACCATCGCTTTGTGAGAAGTGACTACTTATATTAGGGGGTAAACATGTTAGGCATATGGATTAGTGAATTGGAACGAGACTGGAAAAAAAAGTCTAAAATTGTACTATTCTCCTCTTTTTTAATTGTAATTATTTTCAATATTTGGGGTTTAAGCTCATCACAAAAGGGAGTATTTCGTTTTGGAGAAGGCAGTATTATGCTAAACAATCTTAACGCTCCCTGGTTTATGATGGATGGAATGTCATTATTAATGATGGCCGCAATGCTGCCTATTTTTTATATTGATCAGTTAAGTGGCGAATTGAATTCTGGCGCATACAGATTGTATGCACTTCGTCCATACCGACGGTTCGAACTTTGGCTGGGAAAACTATTGGCGTTGGCTGCAACGACTGTTGTTGGGATCGGAATTGTTTACATTATTTCTATGATTGGATCAAAAGCCTTTTTTTCCAGCAGCGATACAGCAGCACTTTACGGTTTTAAGAATGAAGTAGGAAGGTTACCAGCAGAATGGTATACGATCAAATTTTATGGTATTTTTCTACTTACCTGTCTTGCTAAGTTACTATTCTGTAGTGCTATCTGTGTGTTTATCTCAAGACCAATCATAGCCTTTCTCGTGATTTTTGGATTATCTATTGTACTTTATCATTATATAGCAACAGAATTGGTTTTTTTATTTGACCCTTTTCGTCCAATTTTGCTTTCTCTTCAATCAGGAGGTTCAATCAGTTTTTGGCTATATTTAACTGGATCCAGCATTCTTTTTGGGACAATCAGTTTTTGGGGTTGGCAAAGGAAAGTAATATGAGAAGGTTCTCATGTCTGGTATCTAGTGGGAGGAGAATATGATGAAACGTTATTCGTATAAAACTCTGGATTTTTTCATGTTGAGAACTCCAGTTTTACCCTTAAATGAATTTTTTTCTTGTTTCCCCGAGCAACATTCTCTTATTGAGAATGTTGCTAGTTATTCTTTGGAAAATTTGATAAAACTATCTCGTAAACCTGAGATCAGGGAAGCGATCCTTGTTGCAAGCCCTAGCCTATACAGATCACTTTCTAAAATTGATGAATTCAACAATAAGCCTAATGTGACTGAAGCGCAAGTTGTATCAAGCGTAATGAAGTATGTAATCCGGATGATGAGTAGACCTACCCCTTTTGGATTATTCTCAGGCATTACTGTTGGAAGGTTCTCAGCCGAATCTCAACTTGATATTAAGGAGATATCTCATTATCGTAAACGAGCACGACCTGATATGGGATGGATTCTCAAACTAATAGAACAACTCGAAAACGATCCACAGATATTGGAACAACTAACTATTTACCCAAATGCATTAATATATAAACAAGGTAATAGGGCTAAGCTACCCTTCTTAACGAGATATGGGAAAATGAAGAGTGGAGCAAATGATAGCATTTCTGTTAAGGCGACCATTGTATTTGACTGGATTATGAATTATTTGTCTACACCCCAAAAGTTTTCCAAGGTATTAAACCAAATGGAGCTGGAGTTTCCGGGAACAGACCGCGAAATTATCAATAATTACCTGCAACAACTCATAAAAGAAGAGTTCCTCCTTACTGAACTGCGACCATCCACTGTAGATAAAGATCCATTCCACCATGTTTTCAGCCTTGTGGATGGGCTGCAGGGAGTAAATGATATCGGAAAAAAATTGTATGAGATTCACGAAACAATAATGTTTTATAACGAGACTGCTGTTGGAAAAGGGGTAGAGACTTTCGAACAACTTAGTAGACTGACGAATGATCTAATTCCGATGGAGACACCCACTATGCAAGTTGATTTGTCACTTGCAGATCAGTCTATCAGACTCAATGAGCATATTCGCAAGGACGTGGAAGAGGCAGCATACATACTTAATATGCTTTCACACTATTCAGAAGAGCACCTGAAAAAGTATGTAGAAGATTTTTTAGAAAAGTATGGCGATCATAAAGAAGTCCCCGTTTTAGAATTGATTGATGATGAGCTTGGATTGGGTGCTCCAGCGACGTACCGTTATCCTGAAAATCGTAAGAACTCATATGCGTTAAAGCGCAGGGATTCTCAGGGTAAAATGAAACAGGAACAATTATTTATGGAACTGTTGGTATCTGCAATACATAAAGGCCAACATACAGTGGAGTTGGATGAAAACGTTATACAACAACTGGAAGAATTCAATGATGCCCAATTGCCACCGTTACCATCTATGGAATTGTATTTTTCCCTTCACACGATGGATCAAAACAGTCTTGATCGTGGGGAGTACAAACTGGTGTTGGCGCCCAATCCTGGTTCAAACGGAGCGGGGAAAACTTTTGGTCGTTTTTTAGATATCCTTGAACCCAATCTCCAAAAAGATTTAACACTGATTTCAAAAAAGGAAAAGGACTTGTACCCTGATGTAATGTGGGCGGAAACATCTTTTCTTCCCACTTCGGGTAAATCTGCGAATGTAATGCTTACGAAGAACTACCGTGACCATGAACTTTCGCTTAGTCATGGTTCGATAACTCCAAACGAACAAATCATAGCTATGTCTGATCTTGTCGTAGGTGCGAGAGAAGGAAGGTTATATATTAGGTCCGTATCCCAAAACAAAGAAGTAATTCCAATCGCAGGTCATATGTTCAATTATCATCATGCGCCGAACATCTATAGATTCCTGATGGAGGTTGGCTTGATGAGATTTGATCAATGGTCCGCCCCAGACTTTGGGTATTTGATGCATGCTCCATTTATGCCACGAATTCAATACAAAAAAATTGTGTTGTCTCCCGCAAAATGGAGTCTTCGTTACCCAATTAGTAATCTAAAAGAAAGTATTAATGCAGATAAATTAAAAAATTGGGTTTTAATATTCTTGAGTGAATGGAATGTTCCAAGATATGTTTATTTAATTGATTCAGATTATCGCATTTTGCTGGATTTGGACCATCCGCTACATCTAAATGAATTATTAAAAAATTTAAAAACAACACGACATATCAATTTAATCGAACACGTCGGTGGATTTGAAAATTCGCCTATCAATCGTAGTGATGGTTGTTTAGCTGCTGAATTTGTGTTTCCACTCATTATAGATGATGCTATGCCGAAAGGCAGTTCATTCCTTTTCCCTTTCAAAACGCTATCGGACAGAGGGGGTTTAGAGAAAGATATCTATCTTCCTGGCAATGAGTGGTTTTATGCTAAATTATATGGATTGGATAGCAGACAAAATGAATTCCTTGCTCTTTATTGGGAGGAATGTGTGAACGAAGCTAAAGATACTGGTTTAATAGAACAAGCTTATTTTATACGCTACGCCGATCCTGATCCACATGTTAGGGTAAGGTTCAAGTTTAAATCCAATGATAAATCTCAGCTATTCGCTCAATTATTTCAAAAATGGAGTGACGAGTGGTTTAAGGATGGTTATATAACAAAATTCACCTTAGAAACTTATGAACCTGAAATAGAAAGATATGGCGGAATTGAGTTAATGAAGTTAGCAGAATCTCTGTTCTCCGAAGATAGTTATGTGGTGGCTGGATTAATTCGTCTAAACCGTTTCGAGAGACGTGAGCTTGAGATTGAACAAATAGGTGTACTTAGTGTAATTCATCTTCTTACTCATTTAGGGTACAACAAAAGTGAATGTTTCGAAACTTTAAATGAAAAGTTTGATGTTAAAGATTACCTTCAAGATTTTCGTAAGATACGCATCACATATATGGATATGCTTAATACTTTTTTTTGTTTGAATGCTTCCCAAACCTCTGCTTCAGGAAACTTTTCACAAGAATTATTGCCAGTTTTCGAAGCAAGAGCAAACAGCTGTTTAACATACTATCAAAAGCTGGAGCAACATCGTTCAGAAGTTTCATTGACAAATAGCAAAGATGACATCGTGTTTAGCATTATTCACATGCACTTGAATCGACTAGTTGGAACTGATCGAAAGCTGGAACAGAAAATAATGATATTGACACGCCATGCGATGAACAGCTTGATACAATACCATAAAAGAAAAAGAACAGAAAATTTGAGCAGGATATGATTTTTTTTTTTGTAAACAAAAAATTTATAAACGGAAAATGGAGTCATTATGTGGAATTCAGCGAAAAGCAGCATGAAGTTATTTTCACTAATTTTTCAGACTAATAAAGTATTGTTCATAATTAGTGCAATATTGCATATCCTGCAAGGTTTGATTCCCTTTTTTAGTTTGGTTGTAATGCAGAATATGTTGAATGGGATTTCATATTCTTTGATGCATGGAGCGGATCTAGTACGCATACCTTTTATCTTGTTTGTTATTGTGTACGCAGTAAAATTAATCATTAATTCAGGACAAACCTATGTGGAGGGGAATTTAGAAGCATCATTAGCGAAGTCTTTGAATATCATGATCGGGAAAAAATCAACACAACTTGGACTTGCTGACTTCGAAAATTCGTCTATCAACGATCAATTAAAACGTGCAACTCAGGAAGCAGCATTTCGGCCATATCAGCTATATAGCCAATTAGCAGGTATTATCTCTGGTCTTATCACTGTAATTTCATCTTCAACTTGGTTGTTTCTATGGAAATGGTGGACTGTACCGATCATTCTCGTAGTCTCTTTGACATCACTGTATTCTTTATTCAAATTAAACAAACAACAATTCGATATCTATATGAAAAGGACCCCTTTATATCGTCAATCATGGTATCTGACGCATTTGCTTACAAATGATCGAGCAGTTAAGGAAGTTAAGGTTTTTCAATTGAGCACTCATTTACTCAACCGTTACTCTGAATTGCTCGAAAGCTTTTATAAAGTAGACAAGAGAATGTTAGGAAAGCTAACTAAACACACATTTATTTACAATTTTTTCGAGCTTGCAGTAATGCTTTGGTTGGTTTGGTTTGTCATTCAAGAAACTTTGTTAAGTACCTTGATGATTGGCAGTTTGTACGGGTATATTCAGGCAATAGTACTTACACAAAGTCAGATACAATCCATAATGAGGAGTTTATTGCAATTTTCCCAAAATCATCTCTATATGGAGCAATTGTTCCTGTTCTTTGAGTTACCAACATCTGACCCTGTTGCTCGATCTTCTCTGCAAAACAAAAAATCTGATTTTAGCTTAGAACACCTAGAACTCAAGAATGTTTCTTTTCAGTACACTGGGAATGACAAGATAGCGTTGAAGAACATTTCCTTATCGTTACGAAGGGGGCAGACCATAGCAATAGTTGGGAAAAACGGATCGGGAAAAACAACGTTAATGAAAGTATTAATGCAACTTTATGACAATTACGAAGGTGAAATTATCATAAACGGAAAAAACATAACCGATTATGATCTGAATATGTATCAAAAAAAAATCGGTACTGTTTTTCAAGATTTCGTTCATTATGAAATGTCCGCCAGAAGCAACATAGGTTTTGGTTCATTGGATCAGTTGGACCAAGACGAAATGATACTAAATGCAGCCAAGTACGCATCTATTGATGATGTAATCCATTCTTTGCCCCAAGGCCTTGATACGCAGTTGGGTAAATGGTTTGAAGAAGGTCAGCAATTATCTGGTGGTCAATGGCAGAGGTTAGCCATAGCCAGAGCTTTCATGCGTAATGCCGATTTATACATTTTAGATGAACCTAGCGCGTTTTTGGACCCGGTTGCAGAACGAGATTTGTTGGAGTTATTTCTTGATTTAATGAAAGATAAGATCGGTGTATTCATTACGCATCGGCTATCTTCTGCACGCCTTGCTCATCAAATAATTGTCATGGAGAACGGTGAGATTATCGAACAGGGAACACACGAGAAATTGCTTAATGATAATGGTACGTATGCAGAGATGTATCGTATACAAGCTAAGACCTTTCAGGAAAACAACATTGAGGAGGTATATCAGCATTGAGTATTGTAATAAACCCTAATCTGGATAGATGGTTGGGCTTAGAAGGCGACTTAAGAAACAACGTTGCAAGCACTTTGGCGTCTGTTGCAAACAGATATAAAACTCCAAGCGAAATTTCAATGAAATCTCAAAATTCTATATTAGCAGTTGATGGATTCGAAGTAGAACGGTGGACGGAAGAAAGTCTAAGTAACGGACATTCCGGAATTTGTCTATTAATGGGTGAATTGGATTATCTCCAACCGGATGCTGGTTGGGATTATGTAGGGCATCAGTATTTAAAGGAATTGCAGAATAAGCTTGAACAAACGGGGTTGCATGATTTGTCATTATACGGCGGATTGCCTGGTGTTCTAATGGCCATACGTTCCCTATCCCGGAGAGGCACCCGTTACCAGTCAATGACAGAAGGTATTGCAACTTGGATGGAAGAACTAGCAATTAAAAAAGTTGATGAACTAGTTGAAAATTGGGGAAGTACTGATTTAAAAATAGGAGATTATGATACGATTCTTGGTCTAAGTGGGCTTGGAAGAGTTATTTTATCATATTATGATCGCCCGGGAATGAAAAAGGTATGGGAACAGATTGTAAATTGGTTCAAATTATATTGTGCAAAAAAGGAAATAGGAGAAGAAACCGTCCCAGGATGGCATATTTCTGCTCGGAGCCAATTTCATGCTAGTGAGACAAATCAGTATCCTTCTGGAAACTTCAATTTAGGACTTTCCCATGGAATAGCAGGGCCCATTGCACTTATGAGCATTGCGATCCTTAAAGGACTACCTGCCGAACCCTTTAAGGATCAATTAAGTAAACTAACTGATTGGCTTGTTCAGTGGAAGGTCAATGGTGAAGATGGAATATACTGGCCTGGCAGGGTTTCTTATGAAGAATGGAAATTAGGTCATCTGCATGTTGAAAATAAAATGCATCCAAGAGATTCGTGGTGCTACGGAACTCCTGGAATTGCACGTGCAATATGGTTGGCAGGCAATGCTTTGGAAAATAAAGAATTATCTAATCTTGCACTTGAATCATATCTGGATATGGAAAAACGCATAGAGATGGACGGAGGGCTAATCTCACCAACCGTTTGTCATGGCCTTTCAGGTTGGCTTCTACTCATCCAACGGATGTACTCTGAAACCGGAGAAGAACGTTTAAGAATGATGCGTGACCGCCTTGTAGAAAAGACTCTAGATTTCTACAAGCCGGACTCTATATTTGGATATTGCGACATAAACTGGATTGATAATAAACTTCAATATATTGATGAAGCAGGCCTTTTAAACGGAGCAGCTGGGGTCTCTCTGGTCTTGGCATCATTATTATCGGATAAAAGTCCTGAATGGGATCAAGTATTATTGATAAAATAAATTAAAAAAAACGATCATTTACTGACCCTAGACGCATCCACGATTCATTATCATCAAGCTCTGCAATACAATTAGTTACCGCTACTATCCAAGCAACGTAGCGGCCTTTATTCGGTTACCTCGGGACCGGCTCTCCGTTGTTCGGATAGGAAGTAACACTGCGCGTTTTGGTCATTATTTTGGAAATTGAAGCTTGATCCTTGGCTCAACAAAAAAACGAGCAAAGGATCGTTGCTCCCTTTCTCAGTGATGATTGATCGATAATTTTAGTGTTCGCTGTCCTAAACGGCAGGAACAGTCTGAGGAACGGTCTCTTCATCATCATGCTCCACCAGTTCATGTTTCTCCCAAGCTCTACTCTTCCAGCGGAAGTACATAATGACCGCGCGGGTCCACTCATCCGCCGCAATGGCAAGCCACACACCAGCGAGCCCCAGATGAAGCTTGAATATGAGCAGGTACCCCAATGGCAGACTCATGCAGACCATGGAGATCAGACCCATGTACACCGGGAACTTTGCATCCCCTGCCGCACGCAGGGAACCAATGATCACTATATTGCAGGTACGCCCGGTTTCGAGCAAAAGACTGAGTAAAATCACTTGAGCCCCCAGCTTGATAATTTCCGGATTATCCGTAAATATGCTCATCAGCGGCACACGGAAAAAAATGATGATTACATCAATGATAACCGTGGCCAGAAGGGCCCATTTTACACTGTCAAAAACACGTTTGTACGCATCGTCTTTGCGCCGCGCACCCACAAGCCGACCTACAATGATCGATGTCCCCATACCAATTGCCATACTGAACAAGTAGATATAGCTGGAGATATTACCCGCATACTGCTTGGTTGCCATAGCTTCTGCGCCCAGATAGGTCACATACAGCGTGAACACGAGCTGGCAGGAATGATATACCATCGATTCCATCGCAGACGGAATGCCAATCCGCAGAATTTTGCCAATGAATTTCTTGGACAACTTAATGTAGTATTCAAAATCCACCCGCACCTCGCTCACACGATACAACAACCAGAAGAAGATCAGCAGGCAGATAAACCGGCTTCCCACCGTGGAGATCGCTGCCCCTTCCACCCCAAGCTTCGGCAGGCCGAAGTGTCCAAAGATCAATGCATAGTTACCAACAACGTGAATCACGTTCATGAATACAGCAACATACATCGTTTCTTTGGTGTAACCATGTGTACGAATCGTCGCAGCCAGCGCATTAATGAGCGCCTGGAGGAAGATACCGCCACCGACGATATTTATATACGAACGGGCAAAATCATAAATTTCGCCTTGAATGTTCAGGAGTGATAACAAATGTCCTCCGAACAGAAGGAAGATTCCACTCAGGACCAGACCTACGATAAGATTCAGTGTGATCGCATTACCCGTAACTTGTGCTGCTTCACTTAACTTTTTGGATCCGATATATTGTGCGACTACAATCGCAGCACCATGTCCAATGACTTCCAATACAAGGATAGCGATAGAAATAATCTGATTGGCTGCTCCAACGCCGGAGACCGCATTATCGGATACCGAGCTGAGCATGAGCGTATCCACGCTCCCCATCAACATAAATAAGAAGAGTTCCAAGAAAATAGGCCATGTAAGTCGAATCAGATTCAGATCCTTGGCATCAGAACGAAGGGACTCTTTGGTTGAGGATATTGCTGTCATTTTCTCACCTTTCCCATGTGGGCTTTAATTCTTAGGGTATGTTAGCACAGGTGGTTTGAAAATGCAGTAGTTTTGCGAAAATAGTTGAAAGTTTTTTGCAATTCCATAAATAGGTATTTTCACTGCTTTCATAAAGCCCCATTTCCGTAAGCTTATCCGAGGTTTCAGAAGACAAAAAAGGCCCCTCCCAACTCGCTTTTAAGCAAGTAATGGAAGGACCTTGGACCCTTAACCTTTTAACCTTTAACAGAACCCGCAGCAATGCCCTCCACAATTCGATTACTCAAGATGAGAAAAGCAATCAGGATTGGCATAATGCTAATCATCAGCGTTGCACCAATGGCTCCCCAATCCGTTGTGTATTGTCCAATAAAGTTCTGTACCCCAACAGTCAGGGTTTTGTACGAATCTGTACTGATGAACGTATTAACAAAGATGAATTCATTCCAGTTATAGATCATGTTAATGATCGCCGTTGTGGAAATGACCGAAGACGTCATCGGCAGCACAATCCGAAAGAAAATCCGATGCACGGAGCAACCATCCATCACTGCGGCTTCTTCCACTTCCCGGGGGAGCGCGTAGTAGAATCCAAGTAGAATCATAATGGTAATTGGCATATTAAAGGCAATATAAGACAGGATGACTGACAAAGGATGATCTGTGAGATGAAGCTTCAGGAACAAGCTGAACAGCGGGATCAACGTGGAGTGTACAGGGATCATCAGACCCACCATAAATAGCCCCAGCACCAGCGAACGACCCTTCCAGCGCATACGTGTAATGGCAAAGGTCACCAGGCTGGCAAACAGCACAGTGACCACCACCGAGACCACCGTAATCCATACACTGTTGAAGAAGTACAAGCTGATATTTCCCTCTGTCCATACCTTGACATAGTTTTCCCAACGCGGAGTAGCAGGAAGGGAAAAAGGCGCCATGTCGAATACTTCCTGATTATTTTTAAGCGAAAATAACAGCAGCCATACCAAAGGTAAAATTTGCAGCAAAGCTACCAAGGACAAGAGGAAATACAGCAGAATATAGCCAAATCTCCTTAACCATGCCGAACCTCGGCTTGTCCCCGGGTAAGTTGGCAATCTAACGGCCGTATCCGTCTTCACCGGGATGGACCTCCTTTCATTTCACTAGGGCGTGTCTGGAAACTCCGAAGGTGGCAGATTTTGCCGAATTTTCGTTCCAAGCAAGGAAATTTTCCGCAGGCGTGCCGGGGCACGTCAAGGGAAAGTGACGCAGCAGGGGGCGAAAAGGCGGTAAAAGATGCACTTCAGCGAGTTTTCAGACACGAACTAGCGTCAGGAATACTGGATCGTATCTTTGGATGCTGTCGCTTTACGAAGCAGCCAGGTAACAAGCAGACAGATCAAGAGCAGGAAGAACCCTACAGCACTGCCGTAACCAAAGTCGAAGCTACGGAACGCCTGACGATACATATAGGAGGCCATCACTTCGCTGGAGCCATTTGGTCCGCCATCGGTCATCACGTAGATGAGGTCAAAATACTTGAGTGAGCCCACCACTGCCAGTACCACAGTCACCTTGATGACTTCTGTAATAAGGGGCAGCTTGATTCGAAAAGCGATCTGCCAAGGACTTGCCCCATCAATCCGGGCTGCTTCCACCAGAGATTCCGGAATATTTTTGAGGGCCGCATAATAGATCAAAATATAGAAGCCTGCATACTGCCATAGAATCGGTACGAACAATGCATACAGCACCAGTGATGGCTCCGCCAGCCAAGCTGGCGGATTGCTGAAGCCGATCGCTTCCAGAAAGGTGTTCAGCACACCATTGCTGGGATGGTAGATCTTCAGCCATAACTGAGCGATCGCGACCGAAGACAGCAGCATCGGGATCAAATATATTTTGCGGAACAGATTGGCCCCCTTGATCTTGCCTGACAGCACCAAAGCGATCATCAGATAACCGATCAGACTCAGCGCAGAGAACAAAGCAAGCAAAAAGGTATGGTTCGCACTCTGCCAGAATGTTCCGTCTTGAAGAAGTCTGGCGTAATTATCCAATCCAATAAAGGTCATTGCACCGATCCCGTCCCATTGCATCAACCCATAATACCCGGTGAGCACGATCGGGATGTAAACCAAGACCAGCAGCAGAAGCAGTGCAGGAAGCACGTACAACGCAGCAACGAGACGGTTGGACATGACTTTGTCCATCACATTATCCTCCCTTCAAGCGTTCAAACGTGTGTACGTCAATTGCCTTTATCAATTGCAGCCTGATGATTCTTCACAAAGTCCTCCGGTGTTACCGCTTTGCCAAACAACGCCTGAATCATGTCGAGATGGGCCTGAGCGGCTGCCGGTTTCATCTGTACATCTGCAAAGAGTGTAAGGCTGCTGGCCTGATTCAATTCGTTGAGCAGGTCAATGTAAAGCTGTGGCAGCTGTACTGCAGCTGTATCCACTTTGGTAGCCGGGATGACGCCTGCTTCAGTTACAGAACTTTCACCCCATTTTTCCACAAAGTATTGCACAAACTTCTGCGCTTCTTCCTTCACTTTGGAGTTCTGGGCCACGAACAGTCCTACGCCTGGACCACCTACCCAGCTGTTAATATCGCTCTTGCCATCTTCCATTGTTGGGAATTTGAAAAATCCGATCTTGTCCTTAAATTCCTGCGGGATGTCCGGGTTAGTCGTGAAGTTTGGCAGTTCCCAGGTACCCATCAGGTACATGGCAGCTTTTTCGTTCATGAATTCGGATTTACCCTCATCGTTAGACAACCCGTTGAAACCTTTGTTGAAGGCATTCATATCCACCAGTTTTTGTACCTCGGCAGCAGCTTGAGTCAGCGCAGGATCATCAAACTTGCCAGAGCCATTGATCGCCTTTTCCAGTGCATCTCCACCTAACCGATTCGCCAGATACATATACCAGAGTGAGCCGGTCCAGCGGTCTTTATTGCCCAGTGCGATAGGAACCTCACCGTTCTCTGTCAATGTCTTCAGCACACTCAGGAATTCATCGTACGTTGCTGGCGGCTGCAAGTTATATTTCGCAAAAATGGCTTTGTTATAATAAATGGGGGAGATATTCAACTCGATTGGTAACGCATATGTTTTGCCGTCTATGGCATAAGCTTCTGTTGTTCCGGCTATGAATTTCTCGCCCAGAGAGTCACTCAGCAGATCATCGACCGGTGCGAACAGGTTCCCCTTCACATAAGGGTCCAGAAATCCGGCAGCCCAAGTTACACCAACATCGGGAAGTTCATTGGATGCCGACAGAATTTTCAATTTGTTCTTATATTGTTCATTCTCCAGCACTTCCTGCTTAATGGTTACATTGGGATGATCCGTCTGATACTGCTTGATGATATCGTTGACCAGTTTGTTTTGCTGTGCGGAGCTGCCTGCTGGCCAGAGGTGCATAAACTTGAGGGTTACTTTCCCATCTGTGCCGTTGCTGCCTGATTCACCCTCTTCATCCGAACTTGAACTGTTACATCCGGATAAAATTACGGCGAGAACCAGCGTCCATGACAGAAGAATGGCCATCGTCTTTTTGCTCATTATTCCAACCCCCTTGGTTTTTTCGGTTAATGTAACCGCTTTAACCAAATTGTAGCACGGGCCTATCACACCTATAAGACCAGAGTAATTTGGAAAAACTCCACTTTTTTGAGGTTATTTGTTATTTCGTTCAGATAGGGAATGCCGATATTTGCTTGGACTTAGCCCCTCAAGACTTTTAAATACTGTGATAAAATACTTATCCGTCTGATAACCCACCTGTTCGGCAATCTCCGAGATGGGCATCGTTGTCTGTACAAGCAACTCCTTCGCGCGCTGAATGCGTTTGCGGGTAAGATATTCACTAAAATTGATGCCGATCTGTTCCTTGAACAATACGCTGAAGTAACTGGAGTTGAGATGGAGTAGATCAGCGATTTCACGCATGGTCACATGTTCACCCAGATGGGCATCCACATAGGCCAAAGCTTCACTGATCTGGCTATTTAGCCTTTGTTCCCCTCGCTCCTTAACATCCAGCAGCTTGGGGTCAACCATTTCTTGCATCGTTTGAATACGTCGCTGTTGTTCGCTGAACTTTAGGGCTTTTTCGACGGTCTGCAGCAATTGTTCCTTATCAATCGGTTTCAACATATACTCCACAACACCCAGCTTAATGGCCTGCTGGGCGTACTGAAAATCGGCATGCCCCGACATAATCAGGACAACAGGCTTGTTCGAAAAATGTTGAATGGCTTCAATCAGAGACAAGCCAGAGAATTCCGGCATGCGAACATCCGTTATTAACAGATCTGCCGGCTTTTTCTTGAGCCATTCCACTGCCTCGACGCCACTTTCTGCAGTCTGAATGTGATTTCGTCCTGCCGACCATCCTTCCAGTGTTTTGCGAATACCCTCTCTTGTACGCGGCTCATCATCCACGATAAGAATTGTTTTGTCATGAATCATATGCACCCTCCGTTCCCATGGGAATCTCAAAGCAAATGACAGTTCCTTCCCCAACCTTACTTGTTATGGAAAGCTTGCAACGTTCGCCAAGTTGGCTGCCAAAGTAAAGCATCAGTCGCCGATGTACGTTGATTAGACCTACACCTGTCCCCTTCTTGGACACAGCCGGCCCGCCATGTAAAGCATGAATGACAGATTGAAGCCGTAATTCATCCATACCGGGACCATCATCCCGGACCTCAATGCGAACCAGATTTTTCTCGGTCAAAGCATCCACATGGATGCTTATCTTTCCCGGTCCCAGTTTACTTTCAATCCCATGGAGAATCGCATTTTCCACCAAGGGCTGTATGAGCAATTTCGGAATTGTGACCTTAAGCACCGTATCACTGAGCTGAATCTCCCATTGCATTCTATCTCCCAATCGCATCTGCATAATTTGAAGATAACGTTCAGCGTGTTCCAGCTCGTCGGCAATTGTAACCCATTCATCCTGTTGCGAACTGGAGATGATGTAGCGAAATAGTCGGGACATCGCCACAACCATACGTGCCATCTCCTCGTCTCCCTTTTCCTCAAGGGACCAATAGAATGCCTCCAGCGTGTTGAATAGAAAATGGGGATTAATCTGAGATTGCAACGCCTTCAGCTCAGCCCGGGACTGCATGACTTCCTTCTCATGAACCACACGGGTCAATTCATTCTGCCTGTAGACCATCTGGTTATATACGTCGTTGAGTTCATTGATCTCCATCGTAGAGCTGACCATTAGATTAGGTCTCATTGCTCCCGGCTGTGCACTGCGCATGGCCCGCATCAGCCGTATGAGTGGACGTGTAATCATCGTGGACAGAAAGAAGGACATGATAAGGAACAGAACAACACCAATCATTCCCGAAACGAGCAGCGCCGTTCTCAAGATGGATACACCTTCCGTTGTCTCCCGCAGCGGGGTCAGGACAGCAAGTGTCCATCCCGTTAACTCCGATTTTTGCCGGACGACGATATAGGATTCCTCCCCGTTCTGCACGACTGATCCACTGTCCAATATGGCTTTGGGATCGAGATTGATCTCCAGATCGGAAGTCACCACTTCGCCCACCCCATCCAAGAGCATGATAGAGTCCTGCGAACCATCTGCCCCATTCGAATCATTGAGTTGAAAAAAACTGCGCTGCATCCGCACCACCACATAACCTCCATGTTCAAAAGAATGATCCAGCAGGTTAATCCGTCGAATAGCTAGAAGCACACCCGGATCTTCAGGGTCAGCACCTGCCCATACCAGTCTGCCTTTTCCTTCATCCGCCAGGTTGATCCAGTTGCGCTCCACTCTGAGATCGAGGGATCGGTCATCCATCGGAAAGATGCGGTTATAACCCGTGGTGTATATCTCCATACTCTGCGCTCCGTTGATGAAAGACTGATAACTGCCTGCAATCTGCAAGAGAGCTTGGCGCTGATTAAAGGTTGCCGGGTTGCCTTGCTTCTCATCGCTAAGCAGACGCTGCACGTATGAATCATCCGCCACTTGGGCGGTCAGCGAATTCACTTGTGCAATGAGTGCATCCAATCTGCCACTGGCTTGGACAGCGGTTTGATGAATATGTTTCTCCGCATTGCTTTTCAGCAGGGCAGCTACCCGATCATAGGCCGATATGCCTGCGAGCAAAAGAACAACAAGCATCACCATAACAAAACCAATGAAGATCTGATTGCGAAGTGAGTTAAAATGTCCTTTTTTCCCGTGCAACTTCCCCATTCTCCTCTCTTTTTGGCATGTAAAAGAACCCACCACCTTACGCCCGTGCTCTTGAAGACTGGGTACAAACGATGCCGGATTTATCTACGTATTCAGTTCTTCTCGTTAAAGCGCTTGCAGAAATGAACCTTACTCTTCTTCTCTCTCAGTCTTTGTTTATCGATTAAACTAACGACTAAAAAATAGCATAGTTTTACAGGTTAATCAATCCTCCCGAATAGTTCCCAAACGTTAAATGACAAGGATCAAAAAAAGAGAGGGGACTTTTAAAGTCCACCTCTCTTTGTTCATATCCCTTCACACATATCCTTCTCTGTGACACATCTTCAGTTATTTCACGGACCCTTGGGTAACCCCGTTGATGATCCACTTCTGCGCAAACAGGTAGATGATAATCATCGGCAGCAACGCGAGCAGGTAGGATGCAAACGCAAGGTTAAACTCGGTATTGAACTGTCCTTGGAATACATACTGTACCAGCGGCAGCGTGTACTGTCCCGGATCACTGATAATAATGAGTGGCAGCAAGAAGTCGTTGTACGTGGACAGGCAAGTAAGAATACCAACCGTGGCACTGATGGGTGCCATGAGCGGGAAAATGATTTTCCAGAACGTGCCCCAAGTTGTCGCCCCATCCACAAACGCCGCTTCCTCCAGCGCTACCGGAATGGACCGGATGTATCCAACGTACACAAATACGTTAAATGCCAGACCATAGACCGTGTGAAGCAGAATCAGACCTACCAGATTTGTCATCTCCAGCGATGCGGTCAGCTTAACAATCGGCAGCATGATGATTGGAAATGGAATGAACATCGCGCTGACGAAGTAATAGTACAATCCTTTGAAAAACTTGCGTTTCTCCATATTCCGCGCAATCGCATAGGCCACCATCGAGTTACTGAGCAACGTCAAAAGCACGGTGGATGCGGTAACGATCGCACTGTTACGGAACGATTGGAAGAAGTTTGTCATGTCGATGGCCCTCGCAAAATTCTCCCAATGAAGTGTGGTCGGAATGGCAAAGACCGATTGGGCCATCTGTTCCGGATTTTTCAAAGCAATCGTAACGGTCATATACAATGGGAACAGGATAAACAAGGTACCCAACACAACAAGCAACATAACGGGCCAATTGATTCGTGTACGGCTTCTCATTACAGATCCATCTCCCTTCTTTGCAGGAACCGGATTTGCAGGATTGAAATCACCGCAATAACGATGAAGTAAATAACCGAGTTCGCAGATTGATATGCATATTCGCCGCCTTCAAATCCACCGGTGTAGATCAGATGGGAGATGGACTGCGTCGCCCGTCCGGGACCACCGTTGGTCAAGGCTACGATTTGGTCGAAGACCATAAGTGAATTTTTCATCGCCAGCACCATATTAATGGTGAAGAATGGAGCAATGAGCGGGAAGGTAATACTCCAGAATTCACGCCATTTGCCTGCGCCGTCGAGGTTGGATGCCTCGTATAGTGTCGTTGGTATCGTTTGCAGACCAGCCAAATACAGAATTGTATTCAGGGCCACCGATTGCCATACTGCAACAATGACGATACCGATCCAAGCCAGACTCTCGCTGCCGAGAATGTTGGTGGATAGCGCGTTGATGCCCAGATTTTGTCCCCAGATCGGGAATACGTTGGAGAACAGGTAGTTAAATATGTAACCTACGATCAGTACACTCAGAATATTGGGCAGGAAGTAGATGCCGCGGAAAAAGTTACGGAACTTAATCTTGGCATTCAGCCCGAGTGCAATGAGTAGACTCAGAATATTGGTCAAGATCGTCACAACGATCGCGAACTTGAACGTAAACCAGTAGGCGTTGCCTACATTGTCATCCTGGAACAAGTTGAAATAGTTTTTGAAACCAACAAAATCATACTCTTTCCCGAATCCGTTATAATTCGTAAATGAATAATAGATGCCCTGGAGGGCCGGCAGCGTCATAAATACAAAGAACAATACTACCGCCGGAACCGTCATCCAGTAATAGGGTGCGATACGCTTGTTCATACTCCATCCTCCTTCTGACAAGGCTTAGCGCCGATTAGCAACCTTGTCCCATTCTTTGTCGAGTGTATCTAGATAGTTGTCGATGTTTTGGTTCTGCAAAAAGGACTGTACGATGGAATTCAGCTGCACCGCAGCCGGAATATAGTGATCGGGAAAGTCAATAACCTTGCCCTGCTCGATATATGGCATCAATTCCTGTACGGCAGGATCATCCTGCTTCACGCCTTCTACCGCAGAGAACAGCGTCTGTTCGTCAATGTATCTTCCGATATTTTCAGGCTCTAATAGAAACGCAATAAACGTCTCCGCCTGCTCGCGATTAGGCGTGTCCGCCGCAATGGTAAACAGGGAGTCAATCCCGTTCACCAGCTTGATCCCGCTTGCATCGTTGCCTGTTGGGAATGGGAAGAAACCGATGTCAACATTTGGGTTCGCTTTGCGAATCTCCGAGATGGCCCAGGTTCCCTGGATGTACATAAAGGCTTCACCGTTAGCAAAGGCACGGTTACCGTCCGAATAAGCTTTACCAAAGTTATCGCCGTGACCGTATTTCATGAGTTCCAGTTGCTTCTCAGCTACCTCGCGGTACTTCTCCTTGAACGTCACTTTGTTATCGCGTCGCTCTTGGTAGAAATCAATACCAACCAGATTGGAGGCTAGTGCATTGAACGGCAGGCTCGTCTGCCAGTCATCCTTGTATGTGAAATAAAATGGAATCTCACCTGCATCCTTAATCTTTTGAGCGGTTGCAATGAGTTCATCCCACGTCTTGGGCACGTCCAATCCCATTTCCTTAAACAGCGTTTTGTTGTACATGATGCCGTTTGCATTAGTCGCGTAAGGAATACCTGTCACTTCGTCCATACCTGTGAGATCCTTCAGCATTTGTATGTAGTTCGGATCAATCGTCTGGAGTAATGAGCTGTCCGTCAGATCGGTGAAAATATCACTCTGAGCCAGAATGGAATAGGTGTCGGTTGCACCCATGGCCATAATATCCGGTATATCATTTTTGACGACACGCGTCTTCAGTACTGTCTCCGCATCTGGCGGATTCACCTGTGTCACTTGGATATCGTCATGCTCAGCGTTGAACGTCTTGATCAATTCATCAAAGGTTGTTTTGGCTTCAGGCTTGTTCTGGAAAAATTCAATCTGCACTTTGCCATTCGCGCTATCCCCACTGGTACAGGAAGATAGAAGTACAGCCATCATTCCACACAGCAACATTGTCCCGAGAGCCTTGGTAAGCGTTGTTCTCATGTTGTACCTCCCTCAGCTTAATAAATTGAACTAATGTGATTTACACAGTGTCACTCCGATTGCAGTACCGTCTTCCGATCGTTGTTATCCCCAGATTTTTTTGATTCCCTTCCTCAAAGGGAAAATCCGATTTTAGCGTATGCTTTCGAAGCAGCTTTCTTTCAGAAAGCTTTTAGCTGCGCTTCTTCAGATTGGTTCTGCACTCTCCGTGTTCGTGTATATCTTAGTTTCACTTTATATACGTAAAGATTTACCCATACAAATGGTGAAATAACCATTTGGTTAATCCTTCCAAACCGACTTCAATCTGAATGGATAATATACGTCTTTATTATTTCTAAAACGGTTTCGATAAAAATGAATCAAGGCAGTTCTTCCCATGACCCGAATTGGGCATAACAAAAAGGACACTGGATAATATCCAATGTCCCTCATTTTTTCAGCTTATATTCAGCCACTGTAACGCTTTTATCCAACCTATTACGAACGTTCTGCTTTCGGCAAAGCATTACGTAAACGCTTGGCCCGATAACTCTGATATGCACGAATCAACATGCCAATGATAATCATGACCACACCGATGTTAATTGCGACATCAGCGAGATTCAAAATCCCGCGTCCTGACGGAAATACGAGGAAATCCGTTACCCGGGCATAGATAAATCGATCGATCGCATTCCCTAAAGCCCCACCGACCATAAAACCCGCGCCAGCTTGCATCCAGAAACCGCGAATCTCACCTTTACTCCGGTAATACAGCATGCCTGCTATGAACAGAACAGCAATCACACCAAACAGACGCGCATTTCCCTGAAACATGCTGCCCGCCATTCCACTGTTCTCGTAATGCTGTAACTGCATGCCCGAGTTACCCAGTCTCATGACGTCGCCAACTTCCATATACATCCTCACTGCAATCTTGGTTCCCTGGTCCACCAAAGTCACCAGCAGTGCTACAAAATAAAACAGCATCGTGCTTCTCCTCCTGCCTACGTAGCAATAACTTATTTTAACTTTAAGAGTTATGTATATTAGGTTCCCTTCACTTTAACACAGCCGATGTACGGTCTCCAAATGAGCCATCTTCAACCACGTCTATAACGTCGACTAACATCGTTCAGACTGCATCCAGAAGGGACTACACCAATCCATGTCGAATGTAGACATCAATCATATACGTAAAGGGGATGTCTGTAATTTGAACCTGATCATGACAGAGAAATTAAAGGAAATGCAGCAGGAAGAAAAGGACTTGGTATTTGGCAAATTTTATTCTGAAACGGCGCTTAACCTTGGCCTGCATCTGGTCGAAGAAGCGAAGCATCGTTCCCAAGCCGTGACCATCGACATTACTCTGAAGGGGCATCGCCTCTTTTTGCATGCGATGGAAGGCACTCATCCCGACAACGAAAACTGGATTCGACGCAAAAACAACGTGGTGAATCATTTCTCTTCCAGCTCTTGGCATACCGCTCTGCGGTTGAGAAGCGAAAACAAGACGCTTGAGCAGGATTTCAACCTGCCTGCATCTGACTATGTTCTGGCTGGTGGCGCTTTCCCGCTTATTCTGAAAAATGAGGGACAGGTCGGCACCATTACAGTATCGGGTTTGCCTGATGAGGAAGACCATGATCTGGTCACGACAGGAATCCGCTCTTTTTTGTTGCAGCAAGATTAGATTAAAATGGGCAATAAAAAATCCGTACCTGGGATAGGCACGGATTTTCTTCTTTTTCCTGTAGTTAAATTCCTGCGTTTATTGGATTGCCGAGAGAACGTCCAGCAGCATGGATTTGAACTTGGGCCGATCAATGGCTTCACAGACACGTACATTCGGCTCTTTGCCAAAACGTCCGTTGATATCAACCACACTGTATCCACGTGTCAGTTCTCCTGCCGCTTCCACATCCACATAATATTGACCCGACTTGGTCATGATGGATTCATCTGCCGCTACAGCCATCAACAATGTATCCGGATGAGTGGTGCCATTGAGTTTATGTACCGACTTGTTGAACTGCATAACCACTTTGTTGATTGCGGTGAAGAAGTCAGCACCGGATGTACCGAGAGCTGCAATCTCTGCATGATCGTCATCGTCCATCACTGAATATTGCGTGCACATCTCCCAGCCAACCATCGTAATCGGAATACCTGCATGCAGTACAATTTTCGCTGCTTCTGGGTCTACGTAGAAGTTATACTCCGCCGCCGGTGTGATATTACCCAGTGCATTATTCGTTCCGCCCATGATGTACAGGTGAGCAATCTCCGGAATAATGGTTGGGTCCTTCTGGATCGCCATCGCAATATTAGTCAAAGGGGCAATCGCCAGAAGTTCAATTTCACCTGGATGTGCATGCACCTTCTCAATGATAAAATCAACCGCATGCCCGCTCTCGGGACGCTGATCTGCCTTCGGGAAATGCGCGCCGCCCATGCCGTCATCGCCATGCACATCTTCCACTGTGCGGTGCTGAGCCTTTCCGTAGGCCATTAGCGGACGCTCGCAACCTTTATACACAGGCACCTTGCCGCCATGTCCAGCAACCTGTACCGTGTACAGAGCATTTTCAACCTCCTGGTCGAATTGTACGTTACCGCCCGTAATGGTGATGCCTTCCACCTGAAAGTGATGCAATGCCGTCAAGATCGCAATCGTATCGTCTCCTGCTGTATCTGTATCGATGATGACTCTTCTCATGATGCCGCGCTCCTTCTTCCGTTCATATAGTACATTCTATAAAACACTATGTCTTATTTTACATCAAAAACGTACCAATGACGATGGAAACGCCGATGATAATCGAACGCAGCAGCTGGGCTACCGCCATATTGCCTCGTGCAATTTCGTCACACACCCGCATTTTTGGAATCAGGAAATCAAATATAATATAGACCAGGCACAGCACAATAATTCCAAACGCCGACCACAGCAGCATATCCAACCACGAATGCGTCGAGAAAGATACCATGCCCACAATAATACACAGTCCCAGCAATTTGCTGCCCATGTACATGCCTGCCGCCTCGTTACCTTTGGCAATTTCCTCACTATCGTTATACCGGGTCAATTTGCTAAAAGCAAAATATCCACATACCAATATCACCAGCAGAATGCCTACACCCACCGCCACATTCACGAGGTTTAATCCCAAGTTTTCCATTCCTTCTTCTCCTCCTCATCATTCATCCGTTCACTAACCGTAGCCGCGCAATAATAGGCCATATCTCCGGTTACTTTCTCCCCGACCCGTGGTAGTATCCCAGCCAAACGCCCACCGATAACAAACACTCCTGTAAGCAGATAACCGTTGTATACTCCAGCTTCCGTCTCAATCACAACCTGTTCCATCGGAACCAGCTGCTGATAGATTTTGGGCTGATTTTCGTAATACGCTGTAATTTCTTCATCCTCGTCCGTTGCCCCAGATGCAAGATTGGATTCCAGCGCCTCATTAAGAGGATGCTCCCTATCCTGCTTTCCAAAGGCATTGTCCGTTCCTTCATCCAGCAAAAGAGTTCCTCTGCCTTCGCGCCCCCAATAACTCTTCGCTACATATGGCGTGGCGTTCAGCTCGAAAGGCTCTGTCGAAAAATAGGTAGGCAGCAGATATTGGGAGATCACGTCCATCTCTGCTTCATCAAAGAGGGTAAACCCGCAATATTCCGGGGTTTGCTCGTTCCGCTCGTAGAGCGACCAGATTGCCGCCATGAAACCTTTGCTCTGCATCAGTACATGCTGAACCGGATTCATCAGGCCTAGTCGTCCCTCCCGTACAAGTTCAAGCAGCGCAGCCCCAATCTCCACCCCTGTCGTCTCATCTCGATCATCGATCAGATACTCCAGTGGATAAAGGCGATACAGTAGATTAATCTCCCGACCCTTATGGTAAAGCGCCTCTCCCGGAACAATCTCCAGTTCCTCAAGTGGAGCATAGAAAACCTCGTATCCCGCTTCCTGACAACGTCTCATCAGGTATTCCGTATTCGTTCGGTCTTCGACATGTTCGCCAAAAGAAGTGAATGTCACCGGACCCTTTAATCCCTGCTCTGTATAGAATTCCAGCCACATCTTGAAACATTCCCGAATACGTGTATCCATCTCGGCAGATGGCGCAGTTAACGCGGCATCCTCAGCAAGACCGACCAGGATATTTTCCAATGCAGCAGCCTCCGGTATGCCCGTTGGAGTGTCCGTATTATTTTCAATACACTTGGGCCCAGCTTCTCCGATAATCCAGTCCTGACGGGTAATGCCTCCAGTTACCAACTCCATACGTGCCGCCGGGATAAGCCCCGGATGAATACCCAACTGATGCTCTAAAAAAGAATCCGGCATATATTGCTGGATAAATCGCATCACTTTACAGTAAATGCCGTCTACCGCCTCGGCTGCCGCACGCAGCTCCTGCATCTCCGAGGGAGAATAGACCGTCAATGCAGGCACACAATATTGCTTCCCGTACATTCGATGATATGGAATCTGTTGTTCCGTTTCACCCTGAAATACCTCTTCGTGACTTAACGGTAGTTGAACCACTTGCCTCATCCGGTTATCCTCCCGAGCTGCGGAAGAAGCTACCGAAGCCGCTTGATTTGGACTTGGATTTGCTATAGGAGCTGTTACTGTCCTTATTGCTTCGATACGACGACCCACCGTAGTAATAGTGCCCACTGCTGGAATCATATTCACATCCGGTATCATACTCCGGGTCACATTCATCATTGTTGCTACCACAACCGGATAACACGGCAGGAACCGCCAGCATCAGGGAGAAAGCAACCAACTTTGCTTTTGATCCGGGTTTCGATGCTTGCCCCCGCTCTTGGTCACTCATCACAGATCCACCTCTTTCATATAAAACAACACTTTCTTGCGATCCGCATCCAGCACGGAATACAGGAACTCATACGTCTTGCCACCGCGAACCATGTAATGGTCCAGCAGTTGTTCGGCAAGCTCCATCGTATAGGTGGAGGATACTGTGAGTTCCAATTCCTGAAATGAACTTCCATTCCACAACATATACTCTGCACTATACATGGAAGACATTTTGCACATCGCCAGCGCAGCATCCGCAATGGCTGCACCGTACTCGTCCGGCATCTGTTGGTCATACGCCGTCACGTATACTGCATGTTCCCGCCCATCCTGGCATTCATTGGACAGATGCGCCCAGAGTTTGTTTTTCACCAGGGTGGCATCCACCAGTTTGCGCATGAACAGTTCATCTCGTGTGACTGAAGCCTGTTCCAGCACCCCCGTCTCCGCCTGTCGATCATCCGACCAACTCCGATACGTCAATGAATAATAGATACCGATAACCTCCCTTTTTGCGAGCTCTTAGGTGAGCCGTTTCAATTCATACAAACGTATTTAACGCATCAGAAGGAAAAAAGTTACACTAGTGAATCAATTTCATAGTACCTTTAGCTGCTTCAAATCAAGGCTAGACATAGATCAAAATGGTTTAATTTGTCTATGTGTAGTTACAAAACTTCATTTTTAGTGATTTATGAAATTGATTCTATTCACCATGACATGTAATAAAGAACATGTTGGCTACCTTCGTTCTCCGATTAACGAAGCAGGAAATAACATACTGTTTTCTACTTTTAGTATGTAATCCAGTTCAAAAAGGCCGGAGAAGACTCTCCGACCGCACTTTTTTTAATCTTATGCTCATGCCATTCTGACTTATAACTCAGCCCACTGTGCCAATACATCATTATATTCAGCGGACAATTGCTCGCGATCATTCCAGATTTGTTCCAGTTCAAGCGGATTGTTCTGCACCATTTCCAACTGTTGATCCAGCACCTGAATCTCTGCCTCAAGACGAGCCAACGTCTGTTCCAGCTTCTCCGCAGATTGTTGGTTGCCACTGCCACTTCTATGTTTCGATGCAGTTGCTGCCGAAGGAGTCAACGCCTTACCTGATTCAGTAGAAGCTTTATGATCATGACTTCCACCGGCAGCTACAACAGTGGATCCGTTCATTGTCGAGGTTGCTCCTGGCTTCTTCCCTGATCTGGCAGTCCCGCCGGGCGCGGACGTTAAACCTGACTTCATCTCTGACTTGGTGTTCCCACGAGAAGAAACGCCCACGCCTGCTGTAGCCTGAGTTGTCGCCGCCGCACGAGCTTGCAAATCAAGCTTCTTCTCACGATACGCCTCATAGTCTCCCAGATAAGCGGTCATCTGACCGTCCTCCAGTTCCCAGACACGGGAAGCGAGGCGATTGACGAAGTACCTATCATGCGAGATGGCAAGTACGGTTCCTTCAAAATCAACCAGTGACTCTTCCAGCGCTTCTCTCGATGCGATATCCAGATGGTTGGTTGGCTCATCGAGCAACAGTACATTGGGTTTACGTTGCACCAGCAGAGCCAAACGCAGACGCGTCCATTCCCCGCCAGATAATTGCCCGACAGAGCGGAATACATCCGCTCCATAGAACAAATATCGTGCCAGAATTCCGCGAGCCTCTCCCTCTTCCACGCCTGCTTCTAGACGGAAGTATTCGAGCACATTCAGCTTTGGATTCGTAGGTTCCTCCTGTTGAGCCAGATACCCGACATCCACACGCGCCCCCCACTCCAGCTTGCCCGCATTGGGCTGCTCGTCACCAAGCAACAGCTTGAACAGTGTCGTCTTGCCGGAGCCATTGCGGCCAATGAGTGCAATTTTATCTCCATATTCCAGCAGACCCGAGACCCCGTGCAGGATTTCACGCTCACCATAGCTCTTCTCGACCTGTTCCAATACCGCTACCCGTTTACCCGTTCGATCCGTAGGACGCACATCGAACTCGGCATTTCGGCGCTCCAGTACAGGACGCTTCACCTGTTCCATCCGCTCGATGGCTTTACGCATAGAAGCCGCCCGTCTGAAGAACTTTTCATTCCCACCAACTCGGCCCCACTCCTCTAACTGGCGGATCGTTTCTTTCATTTTTTTGATAACCTTCTGCTGCTCCTTGAACTCCTCGAATTGCTGCAACAGCCGTTGTTCCTTCACTTTCATATATTCCGTATAACCGCCAGCAGATGTTTCCGCTTCTCCATCCTCCAGCTCCAGTGTTCGATTCACGACCCGATCCAAAAAATAGCGATCATGCGAGATCAGGACAATGGTGCCGGGATATTCTCGTAAAAATCCTTCCAGCCACTCAACCCGCTCCAGATCAAGATGGTTTGTCGGCTCATCCAGCAATAACAGGTCGGGTCTTACGATTAGCTGTGAAGCCAGAACCACCCGAGTCTGCTCCCCACCAGACAGGGAACCAAAGCGCCAACCATAGTGTGCCTTGGCGATATCCAAACCGTCCGCCACCTGATCGATCCGGGCATCCATTTCGTATCCACCCTCACGCTCGAACTGGTCTTGCAGTGCCGCGTAGCGTTTCAGTAGGCGCTCCAATTGAGTAGGGTCTGCTGCACATGCCGGATCGGACATCTGTTGCTCCATTTCCTTCATTTGCGTGCGACATATCATAAGCTCCTTGAATCCAAGACTCAGTACATCCAGTACGGTATGGTCATCCAATCCTTCTGGAACCTGAGCCACATATCCCATTCGTGTATCTTTCTTGATCATCAATTGCCCTTCATCCGGCTTGTTCAGTCTTGCCATCAGGCGCATAAGTGTGGTCTTGCCGCTTCCGTTGCGGCCAATCAGGGCGACCTTGTCACCTTCCATAATTTCAAACGTAATGCCGTCCAGCACCAGATGTGCTCCGTGGTATTGAGTCAGTTGTTGCGCGCTAATCATTATCATAATAAGGTTCCTCCTATGGTATGGAAGATCCTGACCGCAACACAAAAAGAGCCGCAGGAGGTTAGCTCCGCGGCCCTTCAGAATTCAAGCAATATCGCTTATCGTCCGAAAGAGGTCAAGGCAGGCATCTTCTCGCAAATGTTAACTTCCGTATATTCAAAATTGGACAGACTTCTCCCGTTGGTCAGAAAAGTATGAACAATGCCAGCCATAGCAATCGGCAGCTGGCTAATACGGTTGTTAAGCATCTCGTGATTCACCTGTCTTCACCTCCCTTGTCATAATTAATGTCAATATATCACAGACGAATGCGTTTCCGCAACCATCCCTTCGCCCAATTCAATCATACTGTACAGTAGTTTCATTCTTACGCTTAATTCCTGCCCCGTCGCCGAAGCATTACATCCCTGATCGCTACCGTAATGAGTGTTAACATTCCCGCGGTACCCAGTGATGCGCCCAGCAGGGCATATCCGATGCCGTTCCACCCGCCAATATCGATGCTGATCATGATTACAACGGCACCGCCGAGCAAGGCCACACATGGCAATATATATTGTACCCACGTCATTCGGCGTCCTTGCAACCGGTAGATAAGCCATTCAATCAGCAGCAGCACCGCCCACATTCCCAATGTCCACAAGATCAGTACTTCCATAAGGTTCCCCTCCTGTTGCTGGATGGATTAAGCCCTTTGTTACAGACCTTACGTTACTTCAACCAATCCGAGAAAAAGTTCCGGTACCCTTCTTTCATTTTCGTGCGCGAAAAAGCACCAAACGCATACTCCCGGTTGTCTTCTGACACACTGCGCGGCGCAGCCGCAGCCATGTTCACCAGTTCAAACCAGTTATCCTCGTTGCCTGCAAATGCATGCGTGGATCGAATGTGACCGTAGCAAGCATGCTCCGGTTTCACGACCATTTTGCCCATCGCCATCGCTTCCGTCAGCGGCATCGCAAACGTATCAAAGGCCGAACAGTTCCAATACACCTTGGATGAGTTCATCAACGTAAATATCTCATCCTGCGTGAGCGCAAACTTCAGCTTCACGTTGGAAGGAATGTCGTACTTCTTCATGGTTTCCTTATAGCGTACACCGCCAAACACCATATATACTTCCTTGTCCGGGTTCTGCCGAGCATATTCCAGAACTAAATCCGGGCGACGATTCGCCTCATCCCGACCGATCCAGAGCACCCGATTATGCACAACCTGACTCGGATCATAGTGCCGGTTCGCCAGCTCTTCGCTAAAGCCAATCGGAATAACGTTCACGTCATGTACACCGAAATTGCGACCCAGTTCTGTTTTTAAAAACTCCGTCTGTACAATCGCTTTATCCACCATCGTATAAAATGGCTTCATCATCTCATATCCCGTTAGCGCGGGATCGGGGAAACTGTGCGGGAACAATACACTCTTTGGTAAGAACATCTTCAAAAACGTAAACCCGGATACGGTGTAGATGACATGCTCTATATTTTGGCTATGAATCTGGTCCAGCACGATATCGTAGTTCACCAGGTCACCTTTCTCATGCTCATAACCCGGCAACCAGTCGTATCCGCTGACATGACGCTCCGGTGAGATGAACACAATATCAACACCCAACTCCAGACCAATCTGCTTCAGCCGATCCGCAAATACGCGTGGCCCCTGTGCTTCCGTGAATTGAATTTTACGCATAACAAGTCCGACTTTACGCAAGCTTCTCACCCCTCATTTCTATTCCTCATCCAAGTGCTTCATGCACTGTTCCAGCGTCGCTGCCGTCTCATGCCACTGGTTACGCAACTGTTCCTTCGGCCACACACATTCCTCACTTCTCAGGTCACCATCAATTAAACGCAGCATCCAGAGTGAGAATACAATAGCATAAGCGTCGTACCATTCTGCAAAAGAAACCCGTTCAATCTGTACGCCCAAGCTCCCCAGTTTGTCCAAATAAACATCCATAACCCGCTCTCGCAATGCAAGCGTAACCGTTCTGGGAAACAGTGGATGCGAGAGATCCACCAGATGATATATATCCCACAGTGGCGTATTCAGATGGGCATGCTCCCAGTCCAAGATGACCAGTCTGCCGTCCACCTCAGCCATGTTACCGGGATGCAGGTCTCCGTGACACAAAACGGTTGGAAGTTGCTCCTCAGCTGTGACGATCAACGTGGTAATCTTGTCCCAATCCGATGAAGACAACCCCATATCCAGTCTGGACAACAGGTCATCCGTAGATTGTCTGTGCATTTGCAACTCATCCAATATTGTGCGAATAGACGGTTTCTGGCCCACGCGAGGCAGCTCACTCCAATCCGTAACAGGCAATGCATGCCATGCTGCCATATGTGCCGCTACGCCGAGCATCGTCGCTTCTTGCGAATCATGTACCAGTTGCCCCAGATCCTCGTAGATCATCCAGCTCTGTGCTGGAGCAATGGTAAGATCCGACGCTGCAATGAGTTGCGGATAGATTGGTGGTAAGCCAGACATCACACGCTTGTACATCCATCGTTCCCGTCCATGCTGTACAGGATTCGTTAACGGTTTGAAAATATAACTTTCACCGCTAGGAACAGTGAATCGCTCCACATATCGTCCGTTCATTCCTTTATACAACTGTTCACGGCTTGTTATATATTGATCATTCAGCATTCCTTCGGGCGTCACCCAGCTGTATGCATCCAACTCTTCGTTCACGCTACCCACCATCCATTTCGTTCTCCCTGCTACTCCGATGTTGATTTCTATTCATCATACGTTGCCGCTCACAAGCCTGCAAGCTTTGGTCGTAAGCGCTTATTCAGTGTCTCAATTCAGAGTTTCAAAATTGCTTATTGCATTTTGGTTAGTAATCACTTACTATACAATCATGAAGAACAAATCTCATGTGGATAGCAAAAAGAAAGATATCCTACAAGCGGCGATGCGCTTGTTCGCAACCAAAGGCGTTGACGGCATATCCGTCAAAGAGATCGGTGACGCCGCCGGAGTAACCGATGCGGCGATCTACAAACATTTTAAAAACAAAGATGCCGTTGCCCTGGAAGCCTTCACCCAATACTGTGTCGACTATACTGCACTGATTGACGGGTATGTTCGACAGGAAGGTCCGGTGTTGGAACGCTTCAAGCAACTGGTTACCGAGGTTCTCCATCTGCATGATGAAGATCCCTACGGACTGCTGCTGATTTCACAGAATCATGAAATATTCATTGAAGCCGGAAGCAGCGAGGATTACCGTCAGCCATTGGATGCGTTAATGGATCTGATCGATCAGGGAATGATGCGGGGCGAACTGCCTCAGCAGGATTCACGGCTCACAGCCGTGCTGGTGATCGGTGCAATTACACGTATGGCGGTCTCCAGTATGCAAGGTGAACTACCGGAGCTGTTGGTACCTTATACGGGGGAAACGGTTCACAGACTTGCATCGATGTTAGGGCAGATACCCCAGGAGTAACAATGGAGATGGGATGAAGCTAGAAATGGATTAGCGGAGCGTAGGGAAAACGACGTGAGCAACTACATTGTTTCCGAAGGAAACAACCTTCGTAAGTTTCCGCTTATTTCGGCTGAATCCCATATTCGATGCAGATGATGCTGCTAGGCATGATTTGTAATCAAATACGGACTTGTTGAATAACTTCTAAAGAGAATCGTCAGCATACCATTAGGATATAAGAATGGATTACCGGGTCACACGTGACCTTTTCTTTTTGCACATGAGGTTAGTGTTCATTAACTAAAATAGTCAGGACGTGTCATCTTCCATGAAAAAAATATTAATTATTCAAGGCAATCCCGTCTCCCCCAGTTACAACGGCGCACTAGCCGAAGCTTACCGTAAAGGTGCGGTGCAGGCGGGTGCCGACGTCCGCATGATCACCCTGAACGAGTTGGCGTTCAACATGAATCTGGAGGGAGGATATCGTAATAAACTTCCACTTGAACCAGATTTGCTACAAGCTCAAGAAGCGATTAAGTGGGCTGAGCATCTTGTATGGGTATTCCCAATCTGGTGGGGAGGACCGCCTGCCCTGTTGAAAGGTTTCGTTGACCGAATCTTCATGCCAGGTTACGCCTTCAAGTATCAAAAAGGAAAACCTTTCCCGGATCAACTGCTCAAAGGCCGCACCGCTCGCATGATCACCACGATGGATGGTCCAAGCTGGTACTTCAAATGGTTCCAAGGTGAGCCTGCGCATAAAATGATGAAAATCTCCACATTTGCACTGACTGGCATCAAACCTGTGCGGATAACAACTGTAGATCAAGTTGGTAAAAAGTCAGATGAACAGAGAAAGAATTGGCTTGATAAGATTGAGCAGCTTGGGCGGAAGATGGGGTAAAGATTTCTGCAAGAAAGCCTCATGGGAAGTATATACTTCTCTCCAGATTTTCACGTTGTAAGTTAAATCAAAAATCTGTGGATACGCGCAATTTGAAGGTAGTCCTGTAATCTGCAAGTGGCACAATTGTAATTATAGTCTGACTTATAACAGAAAGCAGAAATGTGCCTATTCCCAGTTACAAAAAAAGGGTTGTCCCCTACGTCTTGAACAAGACGTAGGGGACAACCCTTTTAGTATTCATTATGATCTAACGAACCGTAAACACGTTATTAGCGCCATTTCCGATAAGTCTGAGGTTTAACGAATCGTAGACGCGTTATATCCTCGATCTGTGTATCATTTAATGATTTTAAACTAGTTTGCACCGGAATAACTTCACTGAGGTTCGTTACATTTTGCATTCCACGCTAAATCGCCATTTAACACTGACTCGGTTCGTTAGCGACTTGCCCATCTACAAATACAAACAACGCATTACCTAAACGAAATACGACCTGATGGATGCTCAGGCAAAATAGCTGTAACCAACTGCTGCACAGCCGGATGATCAGACTGCATTACCGAATCCCCGGCATCACCGCTATATACCAGCTTTCCCTGATCCATCACGGCAATGCGGTCACAGATCGTCATGGCAGCTCGAATGTCATGTGTGATAAAAAGGTAAGACAACCCGTAGGATGCTCTTAACTCTCCCAGTAAGGATAGGATTTGCGTCTGGTGCACCATATCCAGGCTGCTGATCGACTCGTCCAGTACGATTAACTTTGGCTTGAGCGCAATGGCTCGTGCGATGTTAACTCGCTGTAATTGCCCACCGCTGAACTGGTGCGGAAGCTTGCTCCCATCCTCAGGTGTAAGCCCAACCTGCTCAAGCAGTTGTCCGACCACACGAAGTTGTTCTTTTGCCGAAAATCGCTCGTAATTATCCAGTGGCTCACCGATGATCTGCGCGGCAGTCATGAGTGGATTCACAGCCGAATAACAGTCCTGGAATACGACCTGCAGATCGCGCCGTAATCCCTTAAGCACGGGTTTGCTGGATCGATAGATATCCTGACCCTGAAACAAAACCTGACCCTGGCTGGGCTTCTCCAGACCAAGAATGATTTTACCCAAGGTACTTTTACCTGCCCCGCTCGTACCCAGGAGCCCCAGACACATACCCTTTTCGATCGTAAGTGAGATATCTGCCAGCACAGGAGGACGCGCTCCCGAACGATCCAGCCAGTTGCGTTTGCCATAGCTATGGCTTACTCCACGTACCTGAAGCATCAGGTCATCCTCCTCTCTTGTACTTGGCAGAAGCAATCTCCGAAGAAGCCGAATTTAAACATCACCATGTTCATTCCACCCCTCCGCTACCCACTCAAAATACAGTTCATACCCGATCTAAACACTCACTGAACGCTTCATCACATCTGTCATTCGCTATCGTCCCAAAGACATACTGGGTCTGGCATTTAACAACATCCGGGTATACTCATGCTGCGGGTGATCGAACAGTTGGTACACATCTGCCTGCTCCACAATTCGCCCCTTCTGCATGACCGCGACTTCATCCGCCATTTGCGAGATCACGCCCAGATCGTGGGAGATGAGCAAGATGGATGTGCCATACTCCGTACGTAGCCGATCCAATTCCTGAAGCACCTTGAACTGATTCACGACATCCAGTGCCGTCGTTGGTTCATCAGCAATAACCAAAGCCGGTCGCAGGCACATCGATATGGCGATCATCACACGCTGCAACATACCGCCACTCAGTTGGAAGGGATATCGCTTCATCAGTTTAGCTGGTTCGGGTAAGTTCATATCTGCCAAGGCAGCAATGGCCCGCTCCCTGGCAGCTGCTCTGGACATTCCCGTATGCGTACGCAAGGTTTCAATGAATTGAGATCCAATCGTATATACGGGTGTAAAAGCATTCATCGGATTCTGCATAATAAATCCGATTTCCTTGCCGCGGATGCGCCGCATCTCCTCACCTGACAACGAGCCAAGCTCCCGTCCATTCAGGTGGATGCTGCCCGACACTTCCATCCTGCGCGGATCAAGCAGATGGAGCAACGCGTTACATGTAACGGTCTTACCGCTGCCACTCTCACCGACGAGACCGAAGACACGACCTTTTTTCAATTCAAAATCAATGGGCTCCAGTAACGGGACTGAACCCTCCGCTGTTCTTAGATTCACTTGCAGACCACGAACTTCGAGTACCTTCGCTGCATCATCCATCGTTACGTTCACCCCTCATATGCCTTCGATTCCGAACCACTACCTTTTTGCAATGCCATAACGCTCGGATAACGCTTCTCCCAAAATGTTGAACGTAATGACTACGAGCAGAATCAATGCCCCCGGGTAGATCATCAACTCCGGATGACTGCGAATATAACCTGTCCCCTCATGAATCATAGCGCCCCATTCTGCATTCGGTGGTTGAATACCGAGTCCCAGGAAAGACAGAGCAGATATATCCATAATCGCCCACCCCATCTCCAGAGTACCCATCACAACGATCGGACGCTGCACGTTGGGGATGATATGTTTCCGAATAATCGTCCACGAAGAGGAGCCGCTAATCCGCGCCGCTGCGATGAAGTTCCGTTCTTTCAGACTAACGACCATGTTCCGGCAGATACGTGCATAATACACCCACTGTACCATCATGAGTGCTAGAAGCACCTGCATCAAACCTGGACCAAAGATCCCTACAATACCGAGTACCAGCACCAGATTCGGAAACGCCATAATGCCTTCACACAAGCGCATCAACAGACTGTCCACCCAACCACCAAGGTAACCGGAGATTGAACCTACAATGACACCTATGAGCAAAGATGACAGGAAGATCAGGGTAGCAAATCCAAGCGACACTCTCGCTCCATACATCAGCCTAGTGAGATTGTCGCGTCCCAGATGATCCGTTCCGAGCCAATGCTCAAGCGATGGACTCGCCAGCTTCTGCAACAGATTCACCTTCACCGGGTCATGAGGAGCAATCCATGGGGCTAATAACGCGATCACGAAGAAAAGCAATATGATCACCGAGCAGATCTGGATGGCTCTCTGCCCTTTAAATACCGCACGCCATTTGTTTATCAATGTTCTGCCCGTCCTTTCGCTGAAATCCGTGGGTCCATAACGAGCTGCACCAGATCAACGAGCAGATTGCATACGATGAACAGGCAGGCCGCCAGGAAGACATAACATTGAATAACGGGAATATCCCGATTAAATATCGCATCGACAAAATAACGTCCGAACCCAGGCCAGGAAAACACCTGCTCTACAATAATGGTGCCTGTGAGCAGCTTGCCCATACTCATCCCCATTCCTGTAATAAGGGGCGATATGGCGATTTTCAGGACATGCTTGAGCATAATCACTCTTTCGCGAATTCCGCGTGTTCTCGCATACTGTACATATGTCTCCTGCAATTGCTCCAGTACACTGGAACGTAACAATCGGGTGTAGACCGCAATAAGAATCAAGGAGAGAGTAATCGTAGGCAGAACCAGATTCTCCCACGATCCACGCCCCTCCACAGGCAGCCAGTCCAATTTCACTGAGAAAAAGAAGATCAGCAAGTAACCGAGCCAGAATTGCGGAATAGATGCTCCTAAATAGGAAATCGCACGACTGACCATGTCAATCCAGCTATTCTTATACACCGCCGCCAGTATTCCCAAGGGAATACTCACCAAAGCCGATAACAATATACTCCAGAAGGCTAGTTCAGCCGTAGCGGGAATCCTTAGTTTCACTTCATCCCATACGGGTTTGTTGGTGAGATATGAGGTGCCAAAGTCGAGCTTGGCAATCTTCTGAATCGTATGCACATACTGGGTTAATAAAGACTGATCCAGACCGAACTCATGCCGCTTTTGCGCAAGCAGCTCCGGTGTTGGATAGATATGAGCGGCTGTCAGATAAGCCTCGGCTGGATCAACTGGCGATATATGAATAAGCGCAAAGGTAACAAGTGTAGCGATAAATACGATAGGAATGATCGCGATCATTCGTTTACCGATATAACTGATCAACAAAACTTCCTCCCTTTTATCAAGCTACATGACCTTGCCAAGGCCTTACCACTCCGAAATTAAAGTAAATACAACTTATTGGTTGCCCAATTCAATGCCTACAAACGGATTCTCATCACGGTTTGCCGGGAAAATAAAGTTGGAAATTTTCTTCTGATATACCGCCGTTTTCTTAACATACGAGATGGGGACAATCGCCGATTGTTCCTGAAGTGTTGTCAGGATGGAGCCATACAGCTCCTGACGTTTCGTCTCATCTGTTGATGATAGTGCGGCATGTACCTGCTCGTCCAGTTCCTTTTTCATCGGCAAGGCACTGAGCGTCTCAGAGATACCAAATCCTGGGCTCGCTACAACGTTAATGAAGGAATGTGGATCATACGGAGCACCATAGTTGTACCAGAAATACAGGTCAAAATCATTGGCTTTCAAACGTTTGATCTGTACCGTCAGTTCCAGCCCAGTGAGGTTTACTTTAACCCCAAGCTCGCTCCATTCCGCCTGAATGGTCTCAGCCATCGCTTTCTGAATCGGGTCCGTCTTGTCAAAAATCATTTCGAATTCAAGCTGTTGGCCGTCTTTCTCACGAACGCTACCATTCGCAGGCATCTTCCAACCCGCTTCATCCAATAAAGCTTTGGATTGTTCCACATTATATTCGATCGGTTTCAGGTCAACATTGGTGTATGGGTAGTTTTTGGATAGTGCCGTATCTGCCGGTTCTTCCAGACCCAGAGTGATGCCTTCCACCATCGCTTTTTTGTTAAATCCTTGCTGGAGCGCCATCCGTACTCTGAGATCAGACAGCTTCGGATTGGAGGAATTCAGCAGCAGATCTCGCGTACCTACCGGATCAGACAGCTGACTCACATATTTATCGTTGTCACGAAGCTGTTGGAACGCATCCAGACTGATCATACCTTCACCATAGATCAGGTCGAGATCACCTTTTTCAAAAGCAAGCACGCGGGTTTCTGCATCAGGGATGATCTTAACCGTAATCTGATCCACCTTCGGTGCGGTTCCCCAATAATTCGGGTTGCGTTTGAAAACAGCATATTCGTCCTGCTTGTAATCAGCCAGCATCCACGGGCCCGTTCCAACTGGCTCTTTGATGCCTTGGGATGTATCTCCGTCATCCGGGAATCCGGCTTCACCCAGGAAGCGGAAAGGACGAACCACAGACAAATCCTGAAGAACAGGATAGTACGGCTCTGTGAGTGTCAACCGGAACGTGTGGTCGTCCACAACCTCTGTCTTGTCGAGCACACCTACAATGCCCAGCCAGCTATGTGTAGCTTTATTTTTCATCACAGCATCAAAATTCTTTTTCACAATCTCAGCATTAAATGGTGTACCATCTGAGAATTTCACACCTTGGCGAAGCTTAAATGTATATACTTTGCCGTCATCGGAGATGGTCCATGATTCTGCCAGCGCAGGTTCCAGTTTTCCGTCCTTCTGGTAACTGATCAGTGGCTCATAGAGCATGGATTGGGCAAATAATTGCGAAGGATTGTACGTGTGCGGATTCATTGTACCGATATCACGTGGCCATGACATCGTAATCGACTTCGTAGATGTTTGATCCGAAGCAGCAGATGAGGATTCATCTCCACTTCCTGTATTGCTGCAACCCACAATAACGAGTAGCAACAAGAGCATAGTTGCCAGCGTGAGGGCCGAAGATTTGCGATGTTGTACAGACATGAATGTTGAACCCCTTTTCTCTATTTTATGATAATGATTATCATATTCATCCATTAAGAATAGGCAGGAGCCCTCCTTTTGTCAACAAAATTCGACATGGTATGTGTTGTTACTAAAATAGCCAAAAAACCTTTCCTGTGGGAGTAAAGGCTTCTTGACATGAATGTGAATTACAACTAAAAAAATAAGCTCCATCATAATCTGTTATTCCTTGCTCACAGCATGGAAATCACGAAAGTACATATGCAGATATATCACTGAAATCCATCTTCATACGCCTTCTTGTTTCTCATTTAAACTTCTACAGCGATGCCCTCATAGAACCGACGAATAACCTTCTCCGCGGGCTTACCATACACCCCGTATCCGTCATCGGTCAGCGCATCCTTCTCCGCATGCAGATGTGCGCTCCAATCCCATAGACCGAATCCGCGCACCCAGTCACGCTGACTGACATGCCGGAACATCGCTTCATAGAAACGCTCCTGTTCCTCCGCGCTGACTTCGCCTTCCAGCCCCCAATCGTTTGGAACCTGGGCCGATCCGTTGCGGCTGGGACAGCCTGCTTCCGCGAAGAAAAAGGGTTTGCCATAGGGAGCAATCGCCTGTTCAATGCGATCCAGCTGTGCCTCCCAATCTCCGATGGGATAGTAACCACTGGAAGAGATGACATCCACGGCATCCCACCATTTCACATGACCTTCCTGATATTTGTCCGTGTTGTATGACACCAGCCCAGTATACACTTCACGCACACCGGCGATCACCTGGCGCCACTCTTCATCCCGACGCTCGGATTGCACCATCTCACAGCCAACAATGAACATCTCACACTTTTCCTGCTCTGCAATCGCTGCATAATGCTTCTGAAATGCTGTGTAGCTACGGAACCAATCCTTCCACTTCGGCTCACAAGGTACATCGATATCAAAAAAGTTAATATGTGCACGCCATGTGCCATCGGTACAATTGACGGTTGGTTTCAGAATGACACGCAGCCCGAGTGTACGGGCATAACGCATCATGTCCACCAGTTCATCATCCTCCACCAGATGTGTGCCCCGATACTTGACCTCTACCGCCTGCGGATGATCCTGATGTGCCGCCAGTGCAAAAATAACATGAGAACTGCCTGTACGTTCTGCCATCAGGCGCAAAGATTCTTTGGCTTCCGGCTTACGGAAGTCACCCTTGCCACTCATCCAGCCAAATGTAAATCCCTTGATATAATCCATATGCATTACAGCTTGCCCTCTTCATGATCTCCGGCGATGACTTCATCCGTCTCGATCACATAGTTCACGATCTCTTCGATGGTTGTGTAAGCCACGCCCACATACGTGTCGGCGGCGCCGTAATAGATAGCGATACGTCCGGTCTCGGCATCATGCAGTGTTGCACACGGGAAGATGACGTTATCAACGAAACCTTGTTCTTCGTACCATTTTTCCGGTGTCAGCACAAAGTTGGAGGAACGATATTTTACTTTGGAGGGCTCATCCAGATCCAGAATGACCGCACCCATGCTATAGACAAAACCATTACAGGTCCCAGTGACGCCATGGTAGAACATCAGCCAGCCTTCGGACGTTTCGATCGGAGCAGGCCCGCCGCCAATTTTTACCGATTGCCACCAGCCTTGGCCGCCCTTGCTCATCACATGACGATGCTTGCCCCAATACACGAGATCCGGGCTTTCACTCAGGAAAATGTCCCCGAATGGCGTGTGTCCACTGTCACTTGGTCTGGACAACATTACATAGTTATCGTTGATTTTGCGTGGGAATAACACGCCATTACGGTTAAACGGCAGCATTGGATTTTCGAGGCGGACAAATGTTTTGAAGTCATCTGTTTTGGCCAGGCCCAGTGCTGCGCCGTAGAAGTCTGTACACCAGATGATGTAATACGTGTCCTCGACTTTGACCAAACGTGGATCGTACGCATAGTTCGGCATAAACGGATCGCCATTTTCATCTACAAATGCAATGCGTTCCTCTTCAATTGTCCACTCCAGACCATCTTCGCTTGCGCCCATGTGAAGGTGTGGACGTCCATTAACGGTTTCGGCGCGGAATACACCAATGAATTTTCCTTCATATGGTACAACAGCACTGTTGAAAATGCGGGCAATGCCTTTGACCGGATTACGCGGAACCACCGGGTTCGCCGAATGTCTCCATACCGGGCCTTCCGTTCCCTCCGGTTTGTTCTCCCACGGCATATTCAGCAAAGCATCCCCAACAATGTGTACGTTTTTCGTTTCGGCAACTGACATTTTTCATTTCTCCCTTCGGTTAGGCTTTATGAAATGAATACTTAAAATTGCACTAGACCACTTTGATGACAGAACAACCTTCCGATCGCCGTTATCCCCAGATTTTTTTTGATCCCCTTATAAAAGGGAAAAATCCGGTTATAGCGTATGCTTACGGAGCGCGCTTTCTTTCAGAAAGCTTTTAGCGTCCCCTCCGTTTCTCCAGCTTTTTTCTGTCCTCTTCGTTCCTGTGTATTCTCATATGCATTTCATATAGCCTTTCGTTTTTTTATTTAACTGAGCCTTGCGCGAAGCCATTGTAGATGTACTTCTGTAACAGCAGGAAGATGATCATCGTTGGAATAATGGCGATCATGATGCCGGCGCTGATGACTTCCCACTGCGATCCAAACGGTCCCTTGAATTTGAACAAGGCGGTGGATATGACCTGTAGATCGGTCTTTGGCATGTACAGGAACGGTGTGTAGAAGTCGTTATAGATGTTCACACCCTTCACGATAATGACCGTTACAATGGCCGGTTTCAGCAGTGGCAGAATGATTTTCCAGTAGATCGTGAAGTACGAAGCGCCGTCCAGCATGGCGGATTCATCCAGTGCACTTGAGATGGAGCACAGGAACTGCAAGAAAATATAAACCGCGATGATATCTGTACCCAGATACATCACGATGGCCGCCCAGCGTGTGTTGAACAGGTCGAGCGCGTTGATGATCTGGAATGTGGCGACCTGTGTCGTAACACTTGGAATCAGGGTAGCGAGCAGGAATGCCGCGACCATGATTTTCTTACCTTTGAATTTGAACCGATCCAGCACATACGCGATCATGGAGCCCGTTAAGGTCGCTCCTATAATAGAGATGATCAGGATAATAATTGTATTTTTGAAACCAACCAGCATGTTGCCATCCACAAAAGCCTTCGCATAGTTCGCGAAGTTCAGCCAGTTGGCTGGCGGGGCAAGCGGGCTGCTGGTAGCGTATTCCGCATTCGTTTTGAGAGATGCAAACAGGATGACCACGATCGGTAACAGCGCGATAAACGCCGCAAGCACCAGGGAAGCATATTTAACCACGCTCGCAAGGGTGTATTTGAGTTGTGTCACGTTTATTCCTCCCCTTTCATGGTGACGCGCTGCACAAGCGTAACGAGAATAACGATCAAGAGCAGCACCACAGCCATGGCGGATGCCAGTCCCAGCTTGCCATATTTAAACGCCAAATGAACCGTCTGGATTACAAATGTCATACTGCCGTTGGAACCATCGGTCATGATATATGGAATATCGAACGCACTAATTGCGCCGCTAATCGCCAAGATCAGGTTGAGCTGCAGGATACGTGTAATGCTTGGCAGGATGATGTGGCGGAATTGCTGCCAGCGATTGGCGCCATCAATATCGGATGCTTCATACACATCCTTCGGAATGGAAGAGATTGCACCCAGGAAAATGATAAAGTTGAAGCCCATGTATCTCCATACTGATGCACCTGCGAGTGACACGTTGATAATATTCGGATTACCGAGCCAGAGCTGCGTGTATTGTCCCAGCCCTACAGCATGCATGAGCATATCGAGTGTACCGTCCGGTTTGAAGAAAAAGAGGAAGATAAAACCGATGGCTACCCCATTCAGCAAATAAGGGAAAAACAGTATGCCTTTGAAGAAGTTTTTGCCTCGAACTTTGAAACTCAGAATGGTGGCAAAGTAAAGCGCCAAGCCCATCTGTAAGAACGTAGCCACGAAGTAATACAAGCTGACAATAAATACTTTGAAGTATTCGGGATCACTGAATATGCGCGTGTAGTTCTCAAAGCCAACATAATCGAACCTTTTACTGTATCCGTTCCAATCGGTGAAACTGTATTTGAACATGTTGATGACCGGTAAGTATGCAAACGTGAACAGCAACGCCAGCGGAATAATTGAGAAGGCACAGATAATAAATATGCGTTGCGCTGAGTAGCCCCAATTCGAAAGTTTTAAGTACTTCATGCTCTCCACACCTCCAAGCGGTTCTCCCGCCTATATATCGAAAGACTCCCGTCCAATGGAATTCCTGCGGAATAACTGCCGGGGAAGAGCATGGGTACCATGCTTTCAAATACCACATATTCCATGCTCCATTCATATATGGATTCCTATATCCCCGCAGTCCATTCATCACCTGATCCACTTACGTTAATCCAATTATTTCGTGAGTTCTGCTCTTGCTTTGACCCACTTGTCGTTCAGATCTTTCATGATGTCGTCATACGATTCCTTGCGGTTCCCAATACCTGCTTCGATAATGCGTTTCTTGAAGTCAGGCTGCCAGAGACCGATTTCGCCTTCGTTATCAATCTTGTCAACCAGACCTTCCTGACCTTCTTTGGCAGGTGTAAGCGTGGAGAATTTCACATCTTTATATTGATCCAAAATTGGTGGTAATTCCGCGTTTTTGTCTGCATCCATACCGCCGCCCTGTTCAACTGCATAGTTCGATTTCGCCAGGAACCAGTCAATCCAGGCTTTGGCAGCAGGTTTATTCTCACTGTTTACGTTCATGCCGATGTTATAGTCGGCGGAGAGCGGAACCACAACCTCACTAGCATTGGTTGGGAATGGTAAGAATCCAATGTCGTCCGGGGTATCCGTCATACCTTGGATCTGTGTGATGGCCCAAGAGCCCAGTGCCATTGTGGCAATTTTGCCTTTGGCAAGATCTGCTTTGGAGCTTTCCCAGTCGGTTGTTGTTGGATCTTTCTCGATTAGACCGTTCTTGGCTGCATCAAAGAGCACTTTATATAGTTCATAATGCGGCTGACCAGGCACAAAGTTCTCATCTGTGTTCGGTTGGTCCACGTTAACGTAATCCACACTGCCTGCAACGGTTGGCAGATCCGATTCCCATTGGGTGAGAGCCCAGCCGGATGCATAGTTGGTGTAGAGCGGAACCGCATCTGTATTGTCTTTGACCAGTTGAAGCGCAGCCTGGAATTGCTCCGGTGTTTTGGGAACTTCCATAATGCCTGCGTCTTTGAAGACCTGTTTGTTATAAATGATTCCGGAGAACGTAATCACGGTAGGGATACCGTATACCTGACCATCCACCATGCGTTCTTCAATAGCCGTGTATTTGTCTTTCAGTTCATCGTACGTGCCAAGCGGCTCGAAGAAGTCCGGGATATCCGCGATCGGAACACTGGTCGGGATCATCAGTACATCACCATAATCCTTGGTGCTCATACGGATTTTAACTTGTCCTTCGTAGTCGGCCAGCGCCTGAAAGTTAACTTTGACATCAGGATATTCCTTGTTGAACTCTGCTGCGTAGTCTTTGAATACGGTATCAACAATATCTGTACGTTGCGTCAGAACGGTTATTTCACCTTTGATATCTGCCGGATCTGTGCTGATCTCCTCCCCTGCCTGCGAAGATCCACCTCCGGATGAACATGCAGCAAGTAGCGAAGTGATGAGCAACATCGTCAGCAACATCATCCAACCTTTGTTTTTTTTCAATTGTTTCGACCCCTCTCTTAAGTTAATTAAGTTATCGTTAAGGTTACAAAATGAATTCTATTATGGTAACGCTTACCTGTCAATTAAATTATTTATAACTTAACAAGAAAAATTGCGAGTTAATTCGTTGACATCTGTTTTTCAGGGCACTAATATTATTTAATAAAGTTACCGTTAACTTAATTTAATTAGATTGATGCACTATTTTGAAGGAGCGCTCATTTATGAATACAAAAACAACCGAACTTCAATCTGAGATTAAGGAGCATTGGGAGAAGCAGATTTTACCCTTCTGGTCCAACCTAAAAGATACAACCCACGGTGGATTCTACGGCTGGGTTGGCAACGATCTTCAGGTTAATCAACAGGCACCCAAAGGCGGGATCGCCACGGCACGGCAACTCTGGTCTTTTGCAGCAGCGTATCGGGTTACCGGAAACGAGAGATGGCGTGAGCATGCTGAACATGCATACCGTTTTCTCGCCGATCATGTGATGGATACCGAATATGGCGGCATGTACTGGATGGTAGATTACACAGGGGAAGCACTGGATACGAGCAAACATGTGTATACGCAATCATTCGGCGTGTATTCACTCAGTGAGTACTATCGCGCTACCGGGGATGCTTCTGCATTGGAACTTGCGAAAACGCTTTTTGCTCTAATCGAGGACAAAGGTCTGGATGCCGAACTACCTGCGTACAAGGAACAATTTGATCGCACATGGAGGGAACAGCCCAATGAAATGCTGAGCGAAAATGGGGTTATTGCGGATTACACAATGAATACGCATATCCATGTGCTGGAAGCCTACACCACGCTCTATCGCGTGTGGCCGGATCAACAAGTGAAGGCGGCGCTGGAACGCCTGCTCGGAATTCTATATGAACGGGTGTATGACCAAGACACCAAGTTTCTCGGGGTATTTTTCAACAAACAGTGGGAATCCATCATCGATCTGCGCTCGTTCGGACATGACATTGAAGCCAGCTGGCTGATCGACGAAGCACTGAAAGTTCTGGGGATGGAACAACATCCGGAGTATGCAGCGATGGTTACGGATATTGCCTATAACATCTCCAATGTAGCCGTGAATGCGGATGGTTCCCTGTTAAATGAACAAGAAGGTGAACATATCGATGAGAAGCGAATTTGGTGGGTTCAGGCCGAGGCGATGGTGGGCTTCTATAATGCATATCAGCGTACAGGTGATCCATTGTTTCTGGAGAGAGTGGAACGCTTGTGGACCTATACAAAAGAAAACATCATTGATCAGCGCGCTGGCGGGGAATGGTACTGGTCGGTTGACGGCAACGGAACACCGGATCAGAGCGAAATTGCCGGACCGTGGAAATGCCCGTATCACAATAGCAGATTCTGTATTGAACTAATCGAGAGGATGGGATCAGAATGATACACCCGAAATACAAGGAGTTACTGGAGAAACAGGAGCAGTTACTTAGTCGCCCTAATGAGATCAATTCTTCCTTCTACAACGGCATATACGATCGGTACCAATATCCGGTTATCACTCGTCATCATGTACCGCTGCATTGGAGATTCGATTTGGATGAGACGACGAACCCGCATTTTATGGAGCGTCTCGGTATCAACGCTACACTGAATCCGGGAGCCATCTATTTCAATGGCAAATACGTCATGGTCATTCGTACGGAAGGATTGGATCGCAAATCAATCTTCGCGCTCGCCGAGAGCGATAATGGTATCGACGGATTCCGTTTCACGGGTAAACCATTGGTCTGGGAAGATATCGATGCGGATGAAACCAATCAGTATGATATGCGCCTCGTTCAACATGAAGATGGCTGGATCTATGGCATCTATTGCTCGGAACGCAAAGACCCGGAGGCTCCTGCATTTGATACGTCCAGCGCAGTGGCACAGGCAGGACTGGTTCGGACACGGGATCTCACAAGCTGGGAACGGTTGCCCAACATCACAACGAATTCCCCTCAACAGCGCAATGTAGTTTTGCACCCGGAATTCGTGGATAGAAAGTATGCCTTCTACACCCGTCCACAGGACGGATTCATCTCAACAGGCAGTGGCGGCGGAATCGCCTTCGGACTGTGTGAGGATATCTTGAACCCGGTCATTCATGAAGAGACGGTTATTGATGAACGGCAATATCATACGGTATATGAGGTCAAAAACGGCCAAGGCCCTGCTCCGCTCAAAACGGATCGTGGCTGGATTCACATTGCTCACGGGGTTCGGAACACTGCAGCAGGCCTGCGTTACGTGTTATACACATTCGCTACGGATCTGAATGATCCAACGCATGTGATTGCCAAACCGGGCGGCCACTTCATTGCCCCTTATGACGATGAGCGGGTAGGCGATGTGTCCAATGTTATTTTCTGCAATGGTGCTGTGGTCAATGAGAAAGAAGAAGTCTTTATCTATTACGCATCCAGTGATACTCGCTGTCATGTGGCAACAACCACTCTGGAGAAACTGGTCGATTATACGTTCAATACACCGGCTGATCCTTATCGTTCCCTGGACTGTGCCAGCCAGCGGGGTCAGCTGATAGAACAGAATGAGAAGCTTTTACAGAAACAATTGACATAACATCGGTAGAGCGTCCTCTCATGCAAGCCTGAAATATGCTGAAAATAGCGAACAACAGCCAGAATTGCTTTATTCCAAGTTGGTAACGATGTATACTGATATGGATTGTTATTATGTGCGGAGAAAGCGCTCATCATAATGACAGCACATTGTGCCTATACCGGCTTGAAGGAGGCGACCATACTGAAGAACAATATCACCATGCGGGATATCGCCGACAGGCTCGGGGTCAGCAGTGTGACCGTCTCGAAAGCATTGAATGATAAAGATGGCGTGAGTGGCGAATTAAAGGAAAAAATTAAAGTACTTGCTGTCGAAATGGGCTATCGGTATAATGCCGCTGCCCGTTCGATGAAGGAAGGCTTAACCCATAATATTGGCGTAATTATCCCGGAGCGTTTTACCGGGCCTACGCAGTCGTTCTATGTACGCGTGTTCCAGCGCATCACCAAACATCTGGAGGAACAAGGCTACTACGGCATTCTGCACATTCTGAATGTGGAGGATGAGGAAGAATTAACGTTGCCCAAGCTGTACAGCGACAACAAGGTCGATGGTTTCATCGTGCTCGGACAGATCAGTAAAGAGTATATTGAACTGGTGAGATCGATGGAGGTTCCCAAAATGTTTCTCGACTTCTACGATGAACATTCGGACATCGATTCCGTCGTTACCGATAACTTCTACGCTGCCTATGAGCTGACAAACTATCTGGTTCAGCAGGGCCACCGGAACATTGCTTATGTAGGAAACTTGTATTCCACGAGCAGTATCCAAGACCGATTCCTCGGGTACTACAAATCCTTGCTGGAACATCGCTTGCCGATGAATCCAGATCTGGTTCTGAATGATCGGGATGAACGGGGTACGTTTATTGAGATTGATCTTCCGGAACAGCTGCCAACCGCTTTTGTATGCAACTGTGATCAGGTCGCTCATCTGCTCGTTCAGAAACTGACTTCAATGGATATTCAGGTGCCTGGCCAATGCTCTGTTGTTGGTTTTGATAATGATATCTATGCCACGCTCTCCGATCCCAAGCTCACAACCGTCGAAGTGGATGTGGAACAGATGGCACGCACGGCAGTTCAGTCCATGCTCAAAAAGGTCGACAACCCAAACCGCAGTTTCGGCCGTGTACACGTGAAAGGCAACATCATCTATCGTGAATCGGTAAGTGCTGTGTCTGCCTCATCAGATACTATGGATATTTGAATAAAAAAATGAAATCAACGAACACAGATGACTGGCCTTTATCTTACTGGCCAGTCTTTTCTGATGCATCGGAGCTTAACGACGGCGACGATCTGTTGAATCCTTCAAAAATGTAGTCGTTCTCCAAATCGAGAGGATGAGGATCAGCTCATACACATTGGTTAAAGTACCGGTTTCCACTGGCAGGGAGATTAACTGCCCTACAAACAACAAGGCAGTTCCAACAAACAGCCAAACCCATTTATGTTTGAAAAGAACGATCAGGCTAACAAATAAGAGTACAAGCCCCACGATGATCACCATCATCGGCGGACCTCCATGAGCTTCTGCCATATATCTCAGTACTCCATACTCTTCTATAACCCTGAGATTTTTAACCTCGGATAAAGTAAAGCCTACAATCTGGTAGACAACCAGACCTAAAGTTATCAGCCATGCTACCACACTCGTTATACTTCTATTGGCAAACTTGGCACCTGAGCTGCGCAAGATATGGTAGCCAACAAGAATAAGGGTAGGGGTAGCAAAGGCATGTAGCCAAAATCGAAGGCTACTGAGAACCATTAACACTTCCCCATCCCCTATCAAATTACCTATAGCAATAATTCCATTGTCATATGCCAAGCTGAACGCTACGAATAGCTGAAAACTGGAATACTCGAGCCATTGCTTCCTATGGGTTAAATCGACGGCCATCCAAACAACAAGTATCAAATAAACAAGAGTAAGTGCGGAGTATATCCATACATCCAAGCTGCTTCACCATCCTTATTGGTCAATTCTAATAAATTATATTTACCGGTAAGTAAAATTACAAGGCGTACTTGCATAAATGGTTAATTTGTCATAAATTACTCACTGATGTAATGAAGATGAATATCGATATATAACGTTTACCCGGAAGACTAACACATGCTTTAGCTCGAGATAATTCACCCTTACGAGGAATCATTATTCAAACAACCCGCAAACTGTATATGGAGCTAAATTATATAAAAAGAGCACCCCCGGCTATCGTAGCTGCAGGAGCACTCTTTTCCTTATTTGAAGAACGTAAAAGCAACAGGTTACTCTGATATCAATAACTTGTCTTCAACCAATTATCCTTGGACCAGGTCAATTTACCCGAACCCGCGCCATTGGAAGCCGTGAGGCGTGCATTCAACGTGGATGGATCATCCGTGGTGTAGCTGTAAGGAAGTGTCGAGAAACCGTTCCAGGAGAACGATTTTACCACCGCCGGAATTGGCGCCAGCGGACTGCCAGACGTATCACTGCTGCCCCGGAATGAGCTTCCATCCAGGGAGTACATGGTATCGGTCACTCTGATTTTGCCGGTATAGGTTGGATCTGCCGGATCGGTCTGATTGTTACGAACAGGATACAGCACGTCCTTAATGACTGATTTCTCAACCAATACAGCTCCGCTTTCCGTAGAAATCGCTCCGTTGCCAATGATATCGAACTTATAACCTTTGGACGCAATCGCTGTTGCCATCGCCGTTGTAATTTTGGCTTTAGCGGCACGTGCCCCTGTTGCATCCATTACGATGTTGTACGCATGTGCGTTGCCTCCACGCAGGCGTGGCATCCGGTCCTGAATATCTTTGTAGAGATTATGGTGCAGCGTCATGGACAGGTTGGCATTAGCCGATTCCAGGCTGGTCGAACCGACCAGATGTCCTTTCTTTTGTGGTCCCGAGATGGCGATAATATCGGCTTTGCTGAGACCTACAGCACTGCTGCGCAGGTAGTTATACATGGGATAGGAAGCCTTGTTTGCTTCCAATTCGTTAATCTGCTGGGTAACCCAGCTGTTCGAGCTGCCGTCATCCCCTTTGAAGAGGGACCAGGAGATGGTCACGCCGCTGGTTCCTTTTTTCGAATCGACGAGTCCGTCATAGGCTTTATTAAATGTGCAGTGATCAATCCATACGTTGCTGTTCTCCTCCAGGGTGATGTAATCCCAATCGTTCTTGTCGTAATCACCTTTGGTGGATTCATCCCATTCCCATAACTCATCAAATTCCAGATTGCGGATGATGACATTTGAGCTTCGTTTCACGCTGATCGCAGCGTGTTTGATCTTGGAACCATTGGCGGAGAAAATCGTGAGTCCATTGAAACCGTCAATCGTGAGCTTGCTGACACCGGTCTGTTTTAATACGGGATGTGTCAGCGCATCATTATGCTTGGCAAAAGGAGAAGTCTGCGCTGCGCTCGGAATTTCATTCCATCCCAGATTCAGATCGTTCATGATCTCAACAACTTTGACACCGGAGTTCTTTTTCAGCGCCAATGCCAGATCGGTCGCATTATACACTTTCTTATACGTGGCTGTGTTTGATTCGCTAATGATGCCGCCGCCCGCATTCCCTTGGGAGAAGCCTGTTAGATTGTAGTCTGCGTTACCCGCTGCCTGCACACTTGCCGGGCCGGACAATAAAGTTAACCCTAACGTTAGAGCCAGAGCTGTGCTGCATAAGCTTCGAAATTTGCTTTTCATCGATTCCATTCCTCCCAATATATGATGATGACATTCGTCCATCGCTGCCATGCCAGGTACGAAGGACATGTTCTCAATGTAGGTTATGAAAGCGATTACAACAATAATCCCTATCTCACATGTGGTTAGGAAAGGCTGGTAAGGTAAGGGTTTGTACTGTAAGCAACCTTGAATCGTACAGAGTTAACTTGGGGAGTAAGGTTTCAGGAATATATCGTGGTAACAAGAACATTCCAGATGGGATGAAATTAAAAAAGCAGGACTGCATCTGCCGCAGACCTGCTCGATTTTACTTTTTGATGGAACGTGTCCAGAAGCCGCCATGGAACTGTTTGGGCTCCACGGTAATAACAAATGCTTTGGGGTCCAGATCGAGAATTGTCTGGTAGAGCAGTTTCTGGTTTTTTCGTTTTGCCAGAATCTCCATCACAAGCCGATCCCCATCACGTCCACTGCCCACCCATGCAGTAACACCATATCCTTTATCTCGCAGAGCATTCGCGACGTTGTTGCCCATCTGGTTACAGATGACTTTAACGGTAACGTAACCGAGCGCGATCTTCTCTTCAATCCACGCACCGAGCAACACTCCCAGTCCATAACCCACCGCGTACACGATCAGGGCCGAAGGCTGAGTCAGGTATTGGAGCACCAGATTCAGACCGAGTACATAGATCACAATCTCACCCATGCTGATCAGTGCGGCGATGTATTTCTGTCCTTTGAGTGTCAGAATCATCCGGAGTGTATAAGCGGATACGTACACAATCTGGATCAAAAAGATAAATACCAATATTTTAAACAATCACAATCCCTCTTTCCTGGCCCTCCCAACGGAATTGGCCCTTTGCTGCATATACTCGACGATTTCGGTTCATCTATGCTTCCTGTATGTTCGCTCTATCTCCATCATTGGACGTTATGCCCTCATTCTAAACGGTTGAATGTAAATCCGTAGGCATTTTCTGCTCTCTGGCATGCCGGAACTGCAATTATAGAACCGTTTGTACCGATTATCAACCCGGCAGAGGTCCCAGGGTCGAAAACGGTGGTCTTTGAATATGCTGTATCATCATAAAGCCAAGCACGCTCGCACAGGATATCAGGTCAGAACCAGGATGGATGGGTCAAAACAAAAGGGGGTGCCGTCATGCAGCTATGGCAGGAGATGGAGCGGGAAGGCATGGAGGAACTCATTTTTTGCCATGATGCAGATAGTGGATTGAGGGCGGTCATTGCCATTCATAACACGGTCCTTGGACCTGCGCTCGGCGGATGCCGCTACTGGACGTATGCGTCCGAGGAAGAAGCTGTTCGGGATGCTGTGAAGCTTGCCAAAGGCATGACGTACAAAAATGCAATCTCTGGACTACCGTATGGTGGCGGGAAAGTGGTCATATGGGATGTACCTTTTGTGAAGAATGCAAAACCGGATGAGGATGGTTGCGGATCTCATAGTGGTGAGCGGGTCGCTGGAGAGCTAGGGGTAGAGAAACAAAAGGGCGCTGCCGCTGAACGGGAAGTCGTCGCTGATGAGGGTACGCATCCACAAGATAAAAGTCTGGATACGGACGTATCCAAGCGGGCGCAGCGCTTTCGCGCACTGGGTCGTTGTCTAGAGCGGCTAAATGGACGATACGTGACCGGTCTTGATCTGGGTACTACGGCGACAGACATGGACCAGATCCGACTGGAGACCGCACATGTGACGGACACCACGGGTTCGCTTGGGGCGCAGGATGACTTCACTGCCGAGATGACCGCCTACGGCGTACACATCGGCATTGTGACCTCGCTGCGCCAGCAAGGCATTGCATCTTTGCAGGGCATTCCCGTTGCCGTCCAGGGACTGGGCAAGGTCGGGTATGCCCTGTGCCGTTACCTGCATGCAGCCGGGGCACGGCTCATTGTGGCAGACGTTGTACCGGAGCGTGTACAACGTGCCCTTGTGCAGTTCAGCGGCGCCATCTCGGCCGATCCGGCCCATATCCACGCCGCTGACTGCAAGGTCTTCGCCCCCTGTGCCCTAGGGGGCGTACTGACCCCGGCAACGGTGGGGGAGCTGCGCTGCTCCATCGTTGCCGGGGCGGCCAACAACCAGCTGAGTGAACGACAGCTGGTTGCAGGCCGCATGCAGGCGCGCGGCATCCTGTACGCGCCTGATTATGTGCTCAACGCAGGCGGAATCATCTCCACCGCCTACGAGCTGGAAGGCGCCGGGCCTGACCTGATCCGCCAAAAGGTGGCGGGGATTGCAGGCACGCTGAGCAAGGTATACGCAGAAGCTACGCAATCTGCGATCTCCACAGCCGATGCAGCCGATCGGCTAGCCGAATCCATCCTCCGCTCAGGCCATACAAGATAGGGTGCCTCCTCCTGGGGAACCTCCACTGCTTTACTTCATTCTAACGAACCTGATACACGCTATTTGGTCCTTTTAGCGCGAACCTAATATCTAACGAATCTCAGACGCACTATTTCGCCTAGTTTGGTTCTTTTTCAAGCGAAATAGCTACTTTTCCGAAGGATAGCGTTCCTGAGGTTCGTTAGAATTTATATTTCAGATTTTCACCCTGAATAGGTTGTCTCAGGTTCGTTAGCGCTGCGGCGAAGGTTTCTTTGGGGTAGTATCTATGGGGGAGTATCACCTATCAAAAGAGCTAACCCCGACATCCGTGTCCAGGTTAGCTCTTTTACCCTCTCTTATCGTTTAGCGCTCTTACTCTCTTACTCTACTACTCCTTAAACTGCAACCGGCCTCTTCTTCGCTGTCTTCTTCTCTCGAAACAGCAGCGTCCACAGCAACACATTCGCTACGATCAGTAGCGCACCATAGATCCACACGCCCCCCGACACTGATCGGAAAAAGACATGGACTCCCCATAACATAGCAAGCACAGGAAGGGCGGCGAATACATACCAGCCATCACTTTGCTGTGCCATACTGAAGGATTGGGAGAACGGTGGCTTACGCAACAACAATTTGCCTGCCAGTGGGACAAGCGCCGTAGCTGTCAGTATAATAATTGCAATATCCGGCAGTATCCGTGACCCAAATGTCCAGGTAAACAAAATGGCATTTGCCAGAAATATAGGCAGGAACATGTTGCATAAGAATGCCTTTAGAGCTCCTTTATATAACGCGCTATCATTCGCCATCGGTGCAGTGCGAAAAGTCCAGAATGCCTTATATTGTCCTGAAAATTTCAGCATGACTACAACCGTTACAACCAGCATCAGCACGATGTAAAAGGTGTATACAAACGAACTTTGTCTAAACTCCGCCCAACTAGAAGATTGCAATTCAGTAAACCAAAATACATAAGGTAAAACAAATGATAAACCAAGCGATGGATACACCTTCAGCTTGAATTCCCGTTCATTACGCATCATGCTGGCTGACAGACGGAAGCAAGCCTGCTCCTCTCTCGAACGACTGACCACCTTGGAGATCAACCGATCCCATCTTCCACGTCTGCGTCCGGAGGACTGACCCGAATGTGCCATTTTTTCCAAATACAATTCAAAGGAAGGCATTAGCTTCACATATACGATCATACTCACCACAGGAACCAAGACTGCCAGTGCTGTGAACGTATAGATCCACACATTCCCGCCCCCTGCAAATAACCATTCATATGCAGCCGCATACCATAACGGAGGTAACAGCAACTGCCACCAAGCCGGGGTAAATACCATACCAAAATCAATAATGCTGAACGAACGAATGACCAGCTGATAACCGATCGCAATCCCCACGGAAAGCAGAATCTGCACCATATTGATCATATCCTTCAGCTTCTCACCATCCAGAAACTTCATCATGAACAGATAGATCAGAGACGTTGTCACCAGAATTAGCATATTGATCAGAATCAGTTCCACAAGGAAAATCAGAAAGAATCCGATCCCATGCGTCACCAACGCGGCAATTAGCGGTATACCGGTTAATGAACCCGTCAGTAATAGCAGATATACGCCCGCATGGATGGCTCGGGCCATCCCCACCGTTCGTCCATTAACGGGCTTAGTCATAATGATATTACGATCCCGAATGTCCAGCAGCACGGAGGAAAAATCCGAGATCATGGACGTCATGATCATAAACATTAAGATGCCAAACACAAGGCCCATCTGAAGCATGAAATGCCCCGTATCCCAGACGATGAAGGGAACCATCATCAGTCCCATTAATCCATACAACCACAGGGATCGAAGAAACTGATTACCTTCCTTGCGCTCCTTTTTCCCTGAATTGCTGGATAAAATAGTAGGTACTCTGCGTTGATCCATCTGGAACTTCACTCGCAAGATCAGGCGCAGTACATCATAATCCGCCCCTGTTCTGGCGATGAGCGGACGAAAGCGATCCAGAATCTTGAGTGTGCGGAAGTCGGAGGATTCCTCCATATCAGTACACCTCCTGCACAATGGATACAAAACGCTCCGCAATGGCTTTATGTTCATTGAAGCCTGTCAATTGATTGAATACTTCCTCCAGCGTGCCTTCCATGGATTGCTGTTGGAGCTGCTTGAACGTACCGTCTGCCACTACGCGTCCTTCAGCGATCAGTACAATTCGACTGCTGATCTTCTCCACCACATCCATGATGTGTGACGAATAGAAGATCGTTGTGCCTTTGGCTGACAATTGTGACAAAATCTCTTTGACCACCATCACACTATTGGCATCCAATCCGCTGAGCGGTTCATCCAGAAACAACAGATCCGGGTCATGCAGCAGCGCAGAGATCAACAGCACTTTTTGACGCATACCTTTGGAAAAGGATGCAATGCGGGAATGATATGATTTTTCCATTCCAAAACAATCCATCAATAGCTTTGCTTTGTAATCCGCATCCTCATAGGACATACCGTATAACTCTCCCGTAAAAGTCAGATACTCCGCAGGCGTTAATTGTTCGTACAATTCCGCCACCTCCGGAACATAGCCGATTCTGCGTTTATACTCTACATCGCCATCCGCAATATCTTTACCAAAGATTCGCACCGTGCCTACATATCCTTCAACCAGCCCGAGTAAAATCTTAACCGTCGTACTTTTGCCAGCCCCGTTTGGACCAATATATCCAATCATCTCACCGCGATTCACTTCCAGATCGATGCCGTTCAGCACATAACGTCCGTTGTATCTCATACGCAAGCTTTCAATTGATAGCACTTGTTGTTCACTCACTTCGTTATCCAGCTCCTGTCTCTATCTTTTTCTACAATTCTACTAGTTTACCACAGATTGGGATGGTAATGATCGGAGATAGGTCACGATATGAGCCATCAACTGGATATCCCTTTCGAGTAAGAGCATCACGTAACAAGTGCGAACACATCACAAAGCCCCTGTTCCACCTTATGGTAAGAGACAAGGGCTTCCACTTTATAGTGAACCTTATTTCTAATATCTAAAAAGTCTTATTGCACCTTAACAATCTGAAAATGTTGATTCGTGCCGCCATTATCCGTCCACTGGATGGCCGCAGCCCCATCTGCCAGGGATTGACTGGAGATATCCAATACTTTGCCTGTACTGCGATTCTTCAGTTTATAATAACCACCACCTACATGGACGAGCTGCCATTGCTGGCTGGCCCAGCCACCATCATTCCACTGTTCAATGACAGCCCCGTCGTTCGTGGCACCATTCTCCACACCAATTAGCTTGCCACTGGAACGGTTGATGATTTTGACATAACCGCCACCCGCATCGGTAATCTGCCACTGTTGACTTGTCGTCCCCCCATCTGCTCGCTGCTCCAGATCCGCACCGTTGGCGGAAGAACCCCCGATGACATTCAGTAATTTATTGCTTTTACGGCTAATCAGCTGATATGAAGCATTCGGGTCCCAGACATCCGGTGTACTCACTCCGGTCACAGTCCCTGTTGCTGTATCAATCGTAATACTGCTGGCCCAGTTCATCGCCAGACTAGTTGCGCTAGGGAACGATAGGGGCAGCCAAACATACTTGGAATCCTGCACAGGTCCGCTCCATGCACCAGCCCAGCGATCACCCATGTAGAGATAGGATGTGGTCTGTGAACCTTCTACAGGAACGACATAGGTGGATTGGGAACCATACGTTGTGCTGTCTCCAAAATTGCTAAGCCCGCTCCATGTGCCTGTAATGCTGGAGGCTGTCGCATATTTGGCCTGATTTGGATTCCAGCCGGTCGCACCTGAGGTAATCAGGAAGTAGACGCCGTCTTTTTTGAATAGGGCTGGTGCTTCACGATATTGTCCAGGCCACAGCGTTGTGACTAGGGATTCCACACCCAGGAAATCCGGGGTCAGCTTATATATATTCAGATCTGCATTCACTCGGGTCGCAGAGATCAGATAAGCGGTTCCGTTATCGTTGTATACCGTCATGTCTCTGGAATCATACCCAAGTGGACGATAACTGCCCACATACGTGTAGTTGCCATCCACCGTATTCGAAGTAGCTACCGCCACTCGGGCCTCGCCATAATCCAGACCATTCTCCTTGTGCATCCACAGCACATATTTGCCAGTAGCACTGTTGTAGATGACCTTTGGGCGTTCAATGTTAGAGATATTTAACTCGGCTGCCGAACTACTGGTGAGCACATCATTGCGATACTCCCAGTTCTTCAGATCCGATGAACGATACACGGACACTGCCTTGAACGTTCCATTCGTATTGCGGTTCTCTCCAAACCAGTAATAATACCCATTTGCCTTAATCATCCCGCCACCATGAGCATGAACGACATTGCCATTGGTATCCTTGAACTGTATCCCGTTCGTTACACTAAGTGGAGCAGCTGAAGCATTCGGTCCGGGTACAAGCAGCATACCTATGGATTGCAGCGCCAAAACCAAAGCAAGCAGATAACTTAAGCGGCGGGTAAAGCGACGTGATTGTGTATTCTTTTTCAACCATCCATCGTTCATAGCCATATCGTAATGCACCTCCATGTTTTTTATGAAGCGCTTACATAAAATAAAATCGATATGTCTTATCTGCCTCCGATCGATGATGCATTTCAGCATTAGAATTCCTGGCAATACTGGCTGGGCGTTCACCTCCCTGATTCCGATTGTATCCGCCACGTTCCTGCTCGAATAGTGAACAATCCGGCGGAAGATGTACAATTTTATACTCCGCTCTCTCGATCAACAACAAAAAGACGCTTCCCCCGAAGCGTCCTCTGCTATACCTGCCCTGCCCCTCCATGATGTAACGATCTCTAGCTGTGTGCGGCTGTTCATAGGCAGGTTTTTATATGATGTTTTATCGGCGTATACTCGCCCTTATTGCTTAATCTTGGTCGTCAAAATCCTGGTCAAACGATAACACTTTACCTGTGTTGGCATCGATATCTACATCTGCTTCACCTTGAGCGGTTCTCAGCTCGATCTCATACACATAGCGACCATCATCATGATCCAGCTCGACTTTGGTTACTTTACCACCCGTAACTTGTTTCAACGCAATGTTTGAAGCTTGGGATGCCGTCAATTTGACCTGCTTGGAAGCAGAGTTATTAGACGTGTTGCCTGATACAGTACCTTTATAATCGTCGTCATCATCGTAGTCTTCATCATTCACGACCGCAAGGATTTTGCCTGTATAAGCATCCAGACGAACGACAACATCATTGGTTCCTTTTCTGTCGATCTCAACTTCATAGAACGTTTGGCCGTTTCTACGCTCCAGATCCACGTCATCCACTTTACCATCGGCTGCTTTTAACGCCAACGCTTTCGCTTGAGATGCATTCAGCATTTTACCTGTGCTGTTCTGATTCTGTGTTGCAGATTGTGTTGTTGACGTTGGTGTAGTTTGCACCGATTGTCCGTTCACATTTCCGCTAGCCGCTACGGCCGATCCACCAAGTAATACTGCTGCTGACAAGCTACCAATCCAAAGTTTATGTTTGTTCATCATCATCATTCATCTCCTCGTTGTTGTTGTTTCGTTCTTGTCTACATTTATAGAATAACCTGCAGGAATGAGAGATCAGCGAGAGTTAGATTAGAATTTGATGAGAAAATGAAGAGAATGCTCATTTAATGAGTGTTCATTATGTATGTAATCTAAAAGAAATGAAAAAGATGACCCCAACATTAGGAATCATCTATCCAACAAGGTGTAACTCTATATTAAATGGATTCCTGTACAAATGTTAATCCTCGTCCTCATCCCAAGTCACCGATCGAATCGCTCCTGAGATGGCATTCACTTGCACAATAGCCTCCCGGCCATCCTCCAAATCAATTTCAACCAGATAATATGGATTCCCGCTGTTGGTTCCACGCAGTTCGATGTCGTCCACTTCCCCCGGAACCTCCGCAAGTGCCTTCTGTTTGGCTTGTTTCTCGCTCAGAAACTGAGGTTTGGGATCATCCTTGGTTGGTTCAGTTGTCGGGGCTGCTATCGTTTTGGAAGCTATCGTCTCTCCCGTGTATGGATCAATCGTGAGTTCTTCACGACTGTTATCCTTTGCCTTCACTACCGCGGTGTATACCGGACTTCCTTGCTGCTCCACAAGTTCAAGCGAGACCAATTGGTTATCTGTTTGTTGTTTTAACAACGCCGTCTTGATCTGCTCGCGGCTCCATAACGTCTTCTCTTCCGCTTGCGGGTTCGACTCCAGCCGTTTAATGGAATTCACAGCAGCTGTAACGGCATCCACTTGCACATCATATAGGCCGGTCTCCGAACGGAGCTGCATGATATACGTCCCGTCCTTCAACGTCGAATTTACAATCTCTCCTGGATATTGATCAAGCACCGATTGTGCTGCCGCATCTGCCGTAAGTACCGCACCAGTCGATTGCCAAGGCTTCCACCACACCACAACTGCCACAATCAGCACAACGAGAAGCCCTGCACCCCACCAGAGTGACCTTCGCGATTTCGCCCATCCGCTATTCCCCTGTTCATGCCGTTTCATCTCCGGTGGTCGCTGCTCATGCTCTGTCATCACGTTTCCCCCTTATAACTCTCCCAATAGCCCGAGTTCATCTGTTATATATTCGGTCTGAGTTTAGTTTCCAATGCTACTACATAAAATGAACTAATCTTTTACACAGTAACGGAGAGGACAGAAAAACCTGAAAAAGCGAAGCTACAAGCTTTCTGCAAGAAAGCTACTTCGAAAGCATACACTTCGCCTGAAAGCTTTCTGAAAGAAAGCTGCATCGAAAGCATACGCTATCCCCGGATTTTCCCCTTGAGAAAAGGGAATCAAAAAAATCTGGGGATAACAGCGATTGGAAGGTTGTTCTGTCATCGTAGTGTCAGTGTGAACAATCTTTAGTTCAGTTTATTTAGTATATAAGAGAAGAATGAGAATTTCATGAGAGCGGCCCGTTCTGAACCGATAAAGGCAAAATAATTGAAGCCTCGGTGCCTTCACCCTCGGTGCTGGTCAGTTCGATCCGTGCTCCAACTGCTCCTGCAAGCTCTTTGGCAAGTGACAACCCCAGACCTGAACCACTTGCGCCTAAGCTGCGTGTCCTGGCCGGATCAACCCGGTAGAATCGGTCAAATACCTTCTCCAGCTCGTCCTCCCGCATACCAATCCCGGTATCCACAATCCGAATACGGCACTCTTGCCCCTTGGCTTCTAGCCTGACTTCAATGGCATCCTCACTATACTTCCGGGCATTATCAAGCAAAATAAACAACAGTTGCTTCAGCTTACTCTCATCGCTGATCGACCATATTGAACCTGGATCTTCACACCGGACTTCACGGTGATAGGCTTCGCGAAATGCACGTGTCGAGTCTGTAGCCAGTCTCGTGATATCTACACGCTCCAACTGCACATTCCACTGCTCTGGCTGCTTCGCAAGCAGTAACAGTTGCTCGGTCATCTCTCGCATGCGAACCGATTCGGACAGAATCGCTTCCACCGCTTCATCAAATACCTCGGGCCGCTCTTTTCCTCGTCGCTGTAGCAGACTGGCATAACTCTCAATAATGGTCAGCGGTGTTTTGAGCTCATGAGATGCATCGGATACAAACCGTTCCTGTCGTTCAAAGTTGGATTCGAGTAAATCCATCATCCGGTTGAACGTCTGTCCCATTGTTTTCAGTTCATCCTTCGACCCTTCCTCCAGTGGAAGACGCTTAAATTGGCCGCTGGACTGGATGTCAGTCATCGTGCGTGTCATCTGCTGAATCGGTCTGGTCATCCGATTCGCCAGAATCCGGCTGGAGATAATGGCTGGGATCAGAGCAATAATCGTGACCGCCACAAGCACAGTTCGAAGTACAGACAGACGATTCTCCGTCTCTGCAATGCTCTCAGTGACCTGTACATTCACCACCTCGCCATCAGGCCAGATGACCGGGACTGATACCCACACATAACCAATCTGTTCAACTTGGGTATACTCCGATTTCTTCTCACTTTCGTACTTATAAGGCAGCTTGCTCAGCTGCTCGGAAGCTGCTGTTGTTGTCACCGGGGAACTGGTGCCGTCTTCATTAACAATCCGGAGCATGCCGTTCACAGGCGCGTAGGCCCGTAACAAGTCATCCGGCGGAATGGAGCCGGCAGACTGACGCACTCCTTTGACAATAGACTCCGCTTCCGCTTCCACCCGATTAACCTCGTTATCAATCGACATTCGTTCAAACACGATGTAGACCGACAGGTTCACCGCGATTAACAGCACAGCAAATAATACAGACGAATATCCGTAGATTTTACTGCGCAGACTCATAACTGTTCCTTCAGGACGTATCCTACGCCCCGTACGGTATGTATTAAGGGTGGTGTGAATCCGTTATCCACCTTTTTGCGCACATAACGGATGTACACATCCACCACATTGGTATCTCCATAATAATCGTATCCCCACACGGCCTGCACAATCTGGTCACGACTGAGCACCTGACGTTGATTCTGCAGCAGATACACGAGCAGGTCGAACTCACGTGGAGTAAGCTCAATGGCCACACCATCTCGGGATACCTCTCGCGTTCCTTCATTTAGTTTCAACCCGGCAGCCGTCAACCAGCCCGCCTCAGCTTCACCCTTATGCCCAGAAGAGTCATTCCCCGTATCAGCAGGTGTAGACGAAGAGGCGGAAGAAACAACAGACGCCACTGCACTAAGCCGCAATGCAGCCCGAACTCTCGCAAGTAGCTCTTCAATCTGGAACGGTTTGGTGATGTAGTCATTGGCTCCAAGATCCAGGCCGGATACTTTGTCTTCTACAGAATCTTTGGCAGTGAGCATAATGATCGGGACCGTAGCATCTTTGGCCCGAACTCGCCGCAACACTTCAATTCCACTCAGACCAGGCAACATCACATCCAGCAGAATCAGATCCCACTGTCCTTCAGCATACTTCTCCAGTCCTTCTGTTCCACTACCAGCCTTGCCCACCTGATATCCCTCATACTGTAGTTCCAGTTCCAGCAGACGTGCTATTTTGGGCTCATCCTCTATGACCAGCACGGCTTCGTTCATGCAGCGCTCCCCCTCATCCCCATCATTTCATTCTCCCGTTATCTTACAATAACATCTACAATTTGCCCAAGGCATCTTCAACCGGATGCTCCCCGGCAATCAGATCAAAGGCCATTCGGTACGTCTTCTCTTCCTGCAAAGAAGCCACGATTACGCGGGCTACATCTTCACGTGGGATGCTTCCTGGCTCCAGATCGGTTCCAACTGCAATCTTGCCTGTGCCCGGTTCATTCTTGAGACCACCTGGACGTATAATCGTGTAATTGAGATCACTTGCAAACAACACACGATCCGCATAATGTTTCGCCACGTAATAAGGCTTGATGGACTCTGACCATTTCTCCCGTTGATCTGCGCCATACGCACTGACCAGAATATATCTGGAGATTCCTTGCTGCTCTGCGGCTTCCATCGTTTTCACCGCACCGTCGAGATCAATCAGCAGTGTTTTGTCCTGACCGGTAGATCCGCCAGAACCTGCCGTAAACACAATGGCATTATGATCCTTCATTGCCTCAGCCAAATCCTCCACACTACCCTCCAGGTCACCAATTACCACATCTGCACCGAGTTCCTTCAGTGTACCCGCCTGCTCCGGTTTGCGGATCATGGCCGTTACTTTATGTTTGCCTTCCTGTGCCAGCTGCTCCACCACAAACTTACCGATTTGTCCATTCGCTCCTATAACTAAAACGTTCATACGTCATTTCTCCTCTCAGTTGAACGGGCTGCTTGTTGTTGCTCCCCGTTCTTTTTATTTAAAGATACTCATCCTATAATTTAAACGAAAGCCGGCGCTTCTAAGCGCCGGCTTTATGTCCATGCCCGTTCAGTACCTCTATGAAATCTGAAGGATTCCATCGTTCCATTAATATGCCATATCCCCTAGGTACTTTATACGCGATCTCACATCGACCACTTCTGCCGTACCTTTTTCCCATCTGAATATCTGTTTTCCTTTGTAATGGTGACAACCAAAAAGGACGCCCAAAGGGCGCCCTTGAATGGCATTAAGATTAGTAAGCCAGTGCGAACAAACCGTGAATATGAGCCAGGTAACGGATGTTACTTGCTTCTTTCATCATGGTTGCAGGCAGACCTTTCAGACGAGTCTGGTTGCCACCGATCATGCCGACAGCATCTTTACGACCCAGACTTCCCAGCGTACCGGAGAATACTGGTGTGAAGGATTCCATTGCGCCACCTTTGAACATAACGCCCAAGTTGTGACCAATAGTCTCACCCATTTGCCAAGCCAATTGTGCTGTTGGAGGGTAAGGGCGAGCGCCTTCGCTAGGGAAGACCACTGCGCTGTCACCAGCAACAAACACGTCTTTGTGAGAAGTAGATTGCAGAACTTCCGTAACTTTCGCACGGCCACGATCCACTTCAATTCCGCTGTTAGCAACAACAGCGTTGCCTTGTACGCCACCTGTCCATACGAGTGTGTTCGTAGGGATGGAGCTGCCGTCTTTCAGCAGAACTTCGTTTTCTTTCATCTCGGTAATCGCTACGCCAACGATGAAGTTAACGCCACGTTTCTCAAGACTTGATTTAGCACGCTCAACAAGCTCTGGCGGGAATCCTGCCAGGATGGAAGGACCTGCTTCAACTGTGTACAGGGATACTTCTTTGAAGTCGATGCCTTTTTCTTGACATACTGCAGGAAGCAGGTCAGCGAATTCGCCAACAAGCTCAATACCTGTCAAGCCGCCGCCACCAATAACAAACGTAGCGTCTGCTTTGTTGCCGGACTGTTTGTAAGCATCAAGACGCGCTTCAACGTGTGCACGAATACGGTTTGCATCGCTAACCGATTTGAGCGTGAAGCTGTACTCTTGCAATCCTGGAATTCCGAAGAATGCCGTTTCGCTGCCCAAGGCAACGACAAGTGCATCGTAAGAGTATGTGGAGCCGCTGGTCATCAGAACTTTTTTCTCGTCCGGCTTGATTGTATCCACCGTATCGATTTTCAAGTTCACGTTTTTGCCACGCAGCAATTTTTCAAGTGGAAGAGCAACTGCTTGTTCAGCAATGCTTCCCGCTGCAAGACGGTGCAGTTCCGTGATAATTTGGTGTGTAGGGTAACGGTTCACGACAGTAATTGTCGCTTCTTCCGGAGACAAGTATTGACGTGCAGTCAATGCAGTCAACAGACCGCCGTATCCTCCACCCAAGATCAAAATTTGCTTCGACATATCCATCCTCCGTTCTTCTAAGTCTTAACGTTTCGGTTGTTGACGCTCGTTCAAGATGCTCAAGAAAGATTGAGCAAAACGAAGCGATTGTTGTACGTTTGGATCTTTAAGCATTTTCAGCATAGCGAACAAGCCAACTGAAGTTTGCTCTGTTTGCGCACGGTCATTGGCTTCGATGGCAGCAGAAGCTACACCTTTAGCTTTGTCTACAACAGGCTTAGCGAACTCGCCCATTGCGCTCATTGTGTCGCTGATCAGAACTTTGTCTGTTGCTACACTTTGTGCAAAGTCATAAGCTTTTGTCATAGCAGTAACCATTTCAGCCAATTTAGGCAGGTTCTCCACCAGAACGGTTAAAGACTCCTGTACCTCAGGCTTCATCAGTTGATCCAGAACGTCCAAGGACTGGCGCTCGGAAACGTTGGCACCTTCTGTAACTGGCACCTCTTGTTGAGTAGGCGATTGTGACATAAGAGAAAGTCCTCCTTTACTTTGGGATAGAAGTCCGCGACTTTCATGATGCCTGTCAAGCAGAGCCGAACCACAAAATACATCGAATACATTTAAATGTACCAAATTTCACACAATAGGATGAGCGTAGCTCAGGGCCACTCCCATATCATGCATTGTATCTTGGATCTATTGCGGACAACATGTGTTGACGCACAAAACGACAAGCAGGCCGAAACCGAACTCTATACCCTTATATTACACCTCTTACACATGAACATGAAAAAGAAATTTTTTACACTTGTGAAGATATTGTGAACATTGTAACAAAATCGATTTTTTTGTCAACCCATTCAGGCAAGCTAACGCCGCCGATCCTCCTGTCCAAGATCCGTATTCCTACCACATGTGGTATTAAGACAAGATCACATATGACCAGATGTGCGATATGTACACAAGGAAGGATTCGTTTATCCAAATGTTCAGGAATTGTTTTCCAATATCACAATTTTCATGCAACGAAATTGGTCACTGTCGTTATTATGCAGCGTTGGGCTCAGCCTTATTCCATCATTGAGACATCTTTTCTATTTCAAGTATGAACCTCTTGCGTCACGAATGCAAAACTTGGAACAAAGCCATTGCGTTTAGAATGCGGACATCCCGGTTAATAAGGACTACACCAGAAACGAAGGAGATGTTCGATATGAGTAATTCAACTGGCGATAAAATCAAAGCAGGCGTAAACAAGGCCAAAGGCGAAGTGAAGGATCAGATCGGTAATGCAACCAATAACAGATCCCTTCAGGCTGAGGGTAAAAAAGACAAAGCCAAAGGTGCTGTACAGGATAAAATTGCCGACATTAAAAAAGATCATCACTAGATCCTTTTAATGTGAGGTCCAACAGCACGAAGATTTCGTGCAATAGATTATTTTAAAATAGCCTGACTGTCCGTGTTCGGATGAAATCCGAAAATGAGACGGAGGCGCAAAAAAGCCAAGGAAGGTGTTACTCAATACACCCTTCCCTGGCTTTTTTTGTGCATTTTATACTGCTGGAACTGCGTATCTTGCCATATCGACAATGAAACTGCGTGTTTCCCTTGTTGTATGGTATTCACGGCTGAACTGTCTGACCCATTCGGGATGTTCCTGATACCAACGGAAAGTTTTTTCCAATCCCTTTTCCAACGTGGTTTGCGGTAACCAACCCAATTCCGCTCGCAATCTGCCTGAATGTACGACCAGACTCGACCCTCTGGACTGGGTTGGTTCTTGCTCCCGGATCTCTACAGCAGCTACGGATCGATCCATTGGTTTCAATATCTCCCCTATTTCCTGCATGGTTGTTCCAAGCCCTGTCGATATGTTGTAGACCTGTCCGTCTTTGCCTTTCAGCATGATCTGTTCAATGGCCCGGAGGGCATCATCTACATACAAGAAATCACGCACTGCCGATCCCTGGATATCCAGAGGCAGTCCGTCCAACATCCTACCAAAATTTCGGGGAATAATACGGTCTGGCAACTGCCATGGACCATAGAGGTTGGTCAAACGAAAGAGTTTGACTGGAAGCTGGTAACATTGAGCATAGGAGTGAGCCAGCATTTCACACGCGACTTTGGACGCGGAATAAGGAGAGACAGGTGCATACGGATCTGATTCATGATAGACTCTGCCCCAATCGCCGCCATACACTTCAACGGATGAAGCCAGCAAGACTGGAATGTGATGTTCCGTAGCATATTGAAGGACAGCCTGTGTGCTGAGTGTATTATTGCGGAAGACTTCCCCTGGCTGATGATACGAATAATCTACGTGTGGCATGGCCGCCAGATGGATAATGTAATCTGTTCCTGGAGGTAAATGAATCCGGTCTGATGCAAGGTCACAACAGATGAGCGCCATCTCATGCAGAGGAGAGATATGAACAAGCCTCTGACAATAATCATCCCGATCCAGAAGGGTAATTCGATGCCCCTTTTGCGCCAAATACTGTGAAAGGTTAAATCCCACAAATCCAGAAGCCCCTGTAATCACAATGTTCACACACGATTCCCCCTTGCGATTTATACAACCTGTGGATTGAAGAGAGTTTATGTACTGAGTATACCCTTAAAATGATACATTTTGTATCATTTTACAATTGTTTTTTGTTCGTCCTTGAGGTTATCGGGTAATTTATAGTGAGGTGATGTGAGATGAATGAACGGAAAAAGGCCATAGAGACGTTATTCTTTCAGGATGACGGTGTAATTCCCAATCATCCGACCCTGCCTGTGCTTTTGTATAAGAATGTATGGGCTGAAGAGGCCCTTCACGCAGAATCGTTGCTGAACCGTAATGGATGGGGAAATAGCTGGTTGAATGGTGTGTTCAATTATCATCATTATCATAGTAATGCTCATGAGGCTCTTGCTGTGGTGAGTGGATTCGTGAAACTGATTTTAGGCGGAGAAAATGGGCAGAAAGTTTACCTTCAAACAGGCGACGTTGTCGTGCTTCCCGCTGGAACAGGGCATAAACGTCTGGAGTCCAGCAGTGATTTTCGTATTGCCGGTGCTTATCCGGGCGGCATGAGTTACAACACACGCACAGGTGAAGAAGGCGAGCGACACAAGGCTCTTCAGGAAATCCAAAAGGTTCCGATCCCGCGGACTGATCCGGTCTATGGGCAGCACGGACCGCTACTAGAAATCTGGAATGGGCAGAAATCATAACAGATATGGAGATAATCAAGAAGCATGTTATTGGACAATGCACAGGAGAAGTCGTTCCAGTAATCAAGCATGAAAAATAGACTGTTCCCCGGACAAGTAGGAGTCATGCCGGAGTACAGTCTATATGTTTTTTCTAATTTCTAATCTATCGCACGCCAGCAAATTTTAGTTCCGCTCCATACTCGCAAGTCGGATACTGTAGTACCTCATCGCATGTGGCCTACCTTCCATCCCAGGTAATTTGTAAATACCAAACAAATATACCACTGTACCCCGAAACTAGGAGGAGATCGATTTTCCAGAGGGTTGATTCAGATTATTCAGCTCTTCACCATCTGACGATGACCGGGTAAAGTGTCGCTCCAGTTTGCGGCTTGCCCACAGGGATACCGCAATGAACAGTAATACGCCTACCCAGCGTATTGGGTGCTCCAGAAATTGTTCCACATTGGAACCGATATACGTAACAGAGAAGATCATGATCGCTTTACCACAGCCCACCGCAAGCAGGAAAGATAATAATCGCATTCGCGCGATACCTGCCGCCACATTAATAATGACAAACGGACCTACCGGGAAGATACTCAGCAGAAAAACATAACTGAATGCATTCCTTCGAATCCATACCATGCTGCGTTGCACACGAGGTTTGCGTGCCCATCGCTCTACAAAAGCGGATTTCCCAATCTCCCGTACGATCAGGAATGTAACAGTGCAACCGAGCACCATGCCGATCCATGAATATAAAAACCCTGCCCACAGACCGTATACCGCACCGTTCACGCCCACAATCAACAGCGTTGGAAGTGGCGGTACAAATGATTTCATAAACGTAAGCAAAATTCCCGGTAACGGGCCCAGGGAGCGAAACTTCTCTAGCCAGAAACGAATATTTTCTTCCGTAATATAGGACATAATGTCCAATGCTGCCGGGGTCATCTGCATCCATCCAATCTATACAGTCTACGTTCTCAGGTTTGATGTTCACTATACATTTCATCATTCATATGGATGATGAAGCTTCTTTAGTAACTCCCTCCCAGTATAACGTACATCTTCGATGAACACCGTTGTCAATTTGAAGAAATTATTGCACGGCAAACTCACTTCCCACTCAAATCACAATTAAATCAAAAAAGCACACCTAGACCTCTGTGGTCTTGGTGTGCTCTTTATATCGAAACCCCGATCCATCTTCGGGGGCATATTATCCTTCTTCCAGCTGCGCTTCCTGCATGGCCAGTTCAATCAATTCTGCCTGATGGGCAGCATTCCATTCGGGAATACCGGAATGCATGAACTCTTCGGCATCCATCGCTGCTTTGGACTGGTTGCACAGATTACAGGCGCAGACACAGTTGAGCGGAGTGGTATGTCCACCTTTGGCACGCGGCAGCAGATGGTCAATCGTATCTCCATACGATCCACAGAAGTAACAGGTGTAGTGATCCCGAGTCAGAATATACCGCTTGAAATCCTTGTTGCTGAACAATCGGCGAATCGTGTACCGATTCACCACCACAGCGGCTTTTTCCTTCACTAGCGTGACCGCAAGCTCCATGTCCACTTCCTGATGCCAGCGTCTGCCCTTGTCCGTCTTCCCCCTCATCCGTACCATGCCTTGACGGTTGGTCCGGAGCGAAGCCGGATCTTCCGGGTCAATGGCCACCGGGGCCGACGGGGTCTGGCGGCGGGGACGGCCATCCGTGCCAGCCCCGTGGCTACGGCTGGCATGCGCGGGTCGCTGCCCAGATGCAACGCGGGCAGCGTCTTCGCCGTTCGCCTTGGGCGCACGCTCTTTGCGCGCCTGGCGCGGCTTGGACCCTGGCGAGCCAGGCTGGCGCACGGGCGCAGGAGGCCCTGCCTCCGTAGCGGCCCCCGGCGCTTGCCCAGGCTCGCGCCCGGTGGCGGCAGGCTGTGCCTCCGCCGCCGTAGGCGCAGCGACCGTGGTGGCATCGCCACGGTCGCTCAGGGCCGGCGCATGGGCCTCAGCAGCTACGCTGCGGGCCTGCCCTGCGCCGGGCGCGAGCGCGGCAACACGCTTGCGGCGCCGCTTGCGCTTGCGTTTGGCTGCGGTCGGTTGATCCGCAGCCATGGGCTCTGCTGCCGGGCCTTGCGGCTCAGCGGGCAGCAGAGCCTGGTGGGCCGCCGCAGTCTGCTCGGCGGCCTGCACTGCAGCGGCTGCTCGCGCGCCAGCCCGCTGTGCACTGCCTTTCTCATTCGCAACAGCATGCCCCTGCGAATGCCCTTCTTCCCCACGCCAATGCTCACCTAGCTGTGGCTTATCTCCTACCTCACCCGCCAAACCATCATGCTCCAGACTTGTCTCTCTCAGCTCATTGCCCGTCATGCTCTCTGATCGCTTGCTCTTCCTCCGTCTTCTCCTCTTCTTCCGTATACCCGAAGAAGAGGGTGGAGAAGCCACCAACTCAGCGCGTTCATCGTCATTCGAAGAACTTGAGTCTACTGATGGTTGAGACACCAGAATTCTGTCAGACTCAGCCAACGTAGCAGATCCTTGCTCCATACCATGGGAGGTACGACCTACCTCATCTCTCGCAGATGCAGAGCGTCTGGCAGTAACAGCACGTGTCTCCAAACCATCCCGTTGATGCTCGATCCGTTCATTCGTTCGTCCGCTCACGCTTGAACCTGACTCGTGGTCAGCCTGTCCACCAAGTTGGCGACAGCTGCGGCAGGCTCCACGCCTGGCTCCGGGACCTGCCCGCTTTCCGGTTCTGCGCCGGAATTCGGACATCGGCCGCTGTTGTCCGCAATACATACACGTTTTGCTCAGTCGCGCTTCTTGTTCCGTCTTTCCTTGCCGGAAAGGGGCTGGACCCGTCTCCATGTTGTCACCTCGGTTCCGTATGAATCCGGTTTCTTTCTATTGTATCACATCTGCTCGTGAACACCCTCATGGCCATAGGCCTGATAATCTTTCGAGTTGTACTCCTGTGTCTGTTCACTGCATTCGTGAAGAATGTGTTCCACATATTCCAATATATCCTGCATCGGTCTCCCGCATTTTTCGCATGTTGTCATTATATTCACCTTAATCCTGTTATCCATAATGTATTATCGTTCCGCCTTATGATTACCCCTCATACATGAAAAAGAAACACTCGTTCCCCATATTACACATATCTGCATACATCAAAAAAACCGCTTCCTGCTCTCCCCTAAGGTCGACCAAGAAACGGTTTATTATTCCTATGTTGGAAATACATCTTATCAAACGTCCAATTGCCCCGAGTTCTGTTGTGGGACGAGACGTGGTTTGGGTTTTGGCAGATTGCCAAAGATGACCCATGCATATGGAACAAACCTTGCCGTCAATCCAACGACGATCCACGAAGCGATCAGAGCTACACCGAATCCTCCGGCATACCACAGATGCACTAACCAAGAAACACCTGTTTGCGGTGGAAATTCACGATACACCAGCAGGAAGAAGGGATGGATCAGATAGATGCCAAAGGACAATGCCCCAAGCCGATTCAGCGGCTTGACGATGAGTGAAGGCCCTTTGCGATAGAGCAGATAGGCAATCTGGATAAGCACCAGTGCACAAGCAAAGGTATGCACATTCCAGAAGAATTCATACCACAGTGTGTTATACGTTGCGATCTTCAGACGCAGCAGGTAATAGATATACACATGGCCAAGCCCAGCAATGATCCATACCGCCCAGAGCAGAATCCATGAAGCTACGCGTCCTTTGGTTGCATTGGCTCGACTGATAACAAACCATTGCTTGATTTTAGGGAAGTACACTCCGATAAAAGCACCTAGCATGAAATAGGAGAAGTACGAAAACGCCCAGCTTCCCTTGTTGGGCACCTGGAATCCATATTTATTACTTACGATGAATGCCCATTGAATCAATAGTCCAATCGGAACAGACCATTTCACCACAGTAGGATATTTCTTAAGCAACCATAACACCAATGGGAATAACAGATAAAATTGCATGTTAATAAACACAAAGTACAGATGTGTATATGCCTTACCTGTAAACAATTTCGTGATAAAACTTACTGCCGATTCGCCGAAAGGTCGGCCCTGATAATGCGTGAAATGTAGCAAAACAAAATACATCAATGAAAACAGGAAGTACGGAAGCAAAATATACACAAATCTTTTCTTGTAAAAGTTACTCACAAGTTTCTTATCCAGCGGACGAGAATAATAGTTATAGAACAGCACAAAACTGCTCATAAAAATAAAGGTTGGCGTACCATATTTCATAAAGATATTAATAAAATTGTACAGCCAGTAGTAGCCTGAGCCCGTCATGTCCACCGTTGCATAGGACGTGGAATGCACGCTGAGTACGCCGATAATTGCCAAGGCACGAACCAGGTTCAGCTCTGGAATTCGCTCTCTTTTCAGTGTTTCACTCATTTTAAAATTTCTCCTTAATGTGTTCGTCAATATGTCAGATATGACTTAATACAATAAAGCTCTCTATCTATTAAAAGCCATAATGCTTAAGAAGGGTAGTCCAATTTCTTAATAATTCCTAAATTTTCAACACATTTCACACTATTTTCATGTCTATATATGTAAAAAAGACCGCGAGTACGCGGTCTGTGTAACATCCTGCTCTCAACCAAATGAATATTGGATCAACCGGATGAGAATGGTAAATTTGGGTTTGGGCATGCATCCCGCCCTGACTGAGTCTACTTCGCACGACTCGCCAGAATCTGTTTATACACGTCAATAGCTGCCTGTCTCGATGCCTTCATATCAACAATGCCATCCTTGCGCGGCTGATGGATGTCCTTGCTATGCAGATCCTTCAATTCAGGCAACCACTTGCGAATATAATCACCTTGCGGATCATATTTCTCGGATTGCGTTACCGGATTGTTCACGCGAAAATACGGAGCCGCATTCTCACCAAGCGAGGCACACCATAACCAGTTACCACGGTTTTGAATGTTATCATAGTCACTCAACTTGCGCCTGAAATAAGCTTCGCCCAAGGTGAATGGGCACTGCAGGTTTTTGGTGAGAAACATCGCCGTGAGAATCCGCAGCCGGTTTGGCATATGTCCGGTTTCATTCAGTTCCGTCATCGCTGCATCAATAATCGGAATGCCTGTCTCCGCCTTGCACCACCGTTCAAAGTGATCATCATGGAGAGCCGAGAGATCGTACACCTTTTCATATGTAAAATAGTGACTCTCATAGACCGCTCGATACAGATAGAAGTCGCGGAAGCACAACTGCCTGATCCATTCCCCAGCCTCAACTGCGCGACTCGCCGCATCATACATTTTGCGAATGGATACAGCCCCCACAGCTACGTAAGAACTGAGATGACTTGGCTCGTACGCCTCATATTCATCCCGATGATCCCCATATTCAGCAATTCGATCCGACAAAAATTGATCCAACAGCAGATGCGGGTCCTCGTCATTCGAACCACTGCCCTCCAGCAACTCCGGAGATACCTGCATTGCATCCGGCCATTCAATCTGACGATCACTCACCTTCAACTCTGCAATCGTTGTTGCCGAAGGAGGGTTGGGATGTTCATTCATGAATTCCACCCACCGCCGATGGAAAGCCGCAAATACCTTATATGGCTCCGACTTGCCTGTAAAATTGGCAAATCCATTCAGATCCATCAACAGATGATCCGTCAGTTGTGTGAATGTAACCTCGTGCGCCTCACTAACTTTGCGTATGGCCCTATCCCGCTCGATTGCATATGGCGTCATGTCCCGATGGACCACAATCTCGTTAATCTCACCTTCGAATTCGTTCAGGATGAAATCAACTACTTCAGCCGGTTTGCCATAAGCAACATGCAGTTTTCGTTTGGCTTCAAGATACTGTCTGCCTAAATCCGCTGCGTGCTGCCTGAAATTCACACCGCTGTGTTCCTTCTCTCGGCCTTGCCGCAGGAGGAATGAATCATAGATGAGAACATGCACACTCTCTTCTTGGTGTTCCCGCAAATAATCGAATGCGGCCAGATCATCCGTACGCAAATCTTTGCGGTGTATGAATAGCTTCATGCTCACCCTCCTGTCTGAACTTACATTACATACGTTTATTTGTCCGTCAGGTTCTGATATAACCTGCTTGTTTCGGGCTCGGGCTGATACCCCAGATCTTCATTTAATGTCAATGTAAATGAATGATACAAACGAAGTATGCCTTGCTGATCATCCATGGATGCATACACTTCCATCATGAGTCGGCAGATCTCTTCCGAATAAGGCTCCCGTTCCTGTAATATCGTTAATTGCTCAATCGCTTCCTTGCCACGACCATGCTCCATGTCCCATCTCGCGATATCCATAACCAGCGCTGTGTACTTGCGTCTGAGTTCCCTTGCTTTGGCCTGTGCCCAATGATAATCATGCTCTTCCAGATAATCGCCACGATAAAGCGGTATCATATGCCTCAAGTCATCGACATTGTCGGATGTGATGACGTGGTAAACCATGGATTTTTCAAATTGATCCACATCACTTACCAGATTGCCTGATAACAGACGATAACGGTTCATATTATACTCCAGCTTGCCTGTCATGTTCCATTCCTTAAGCAGCTTTCGAATCTGGTACACGGAAGTATGTAGGTGGGTTAATCCCTTTTCTTGGGAAACATCACCCCATAGCTTATCCAGCAGAATCTCCTTGCTTACCCATTCTTCCCTGTGATGAAACAAAAAAGCAAACAATTCCTGTGATTTGGTTGTGCGCCACTTATGTTTCTTGGCACCCTGATCTAAACTTCTGTAGATATCCAGATGTTTGAACGTAAGCAGCCCCGGAACTTCAGTATCCAACTCCACAGGTACGGGTTCCGATCCCTGTACCTCGGCGGTGGCTGCAACTTGAGAATTATGCGACATTATGCCCGCGATTCGATCAACGGTTTTGGCCAATCGGGTCGAGCTGACCGGTTTCAGTACATAATCCAGTGCATGCAGCTCAAATGCTTCCACTGCATGGTCCGCATAAGCCGTAACAAAGATAATACGAATACTCTGATCCAATTGCTGTATATATTCAGCCGCTTCCAGGCCATTCATCTCCGGCATTCCAATGTCCAAAAATACAACATCTACACGTTCCTTTGCCAGAAAATGCAGACCATCACGAGCTGTTGAAAAACATTGCACGGGTGTAATTCGTCCGTCCGTTCGTAGTAGTCGTTCCAGATGAAGCTGCGCTGGCTTCTCATCATCGATCACAATGGCTCTCACCGTTCTTTCAGCCTCCTGCCATGAAAGATTCAATAGGAATACCGATTTTATCGGCACCCCCTAGTCTGTTAACCATAATTGCTTCACTTGGCACACTAATTGGAATAATCCACCTTTTGCACGGGGATACGGAATCGGATCTGCGTGCCTTTACCCACATGGCTATGAATCTCCAGCCCCTGACCATAGAGAGACATCAGGCGACGGTTTATATTTTGCAGCCCCACACCTCCCGGACCTTCGGTACGCCCAGACTTGACCTGAGCCATACGCTCAGGAGGGATACCTACACCATCATCCTGGACCTGTACGACTACATGCTCGCTCTCTTGGAAAATCCTAAGATGAACTGTCCCGCCGGCTGCCCGCTCCATCACGCCGTGACGAATGGCGTTCTCCACAAGAGGCTGAATACTGAGAGGTGGCAGATACAGATGTACGTCCGATTCCACCTCATACTCAACCACCAGTCTTTCCTCAAATCTCGCCTGTTCCAGATGCACATAAGACTCCACCAATTCCAGCTCTTTGGTCAAAGGAACAAGCTGCTCCCTGTTCTGGAAGTCAAAACTTCCGCGCAGGTAATGACTCAATTCAATCAGCAGATCGGTTGCTTTGTCCGGATTCACTGCACAGGTTGCGATAATAACATTGAGTGCATTATATAGAAAGTGTGGCTTGATCTGGGCCTGCAAAAAGGCCATTTCGGTCCGAATAGCCTCCTGCACAGAACTCCGCATCTCAATTAACGTCCGAACTCTGGCGCGCAATTCACCGGCATCCACCGGTTTGCTCAGGAAGTCATTGGCTCCCGCCTGAAATCCGTGTTTGATATCCTCAGGTAACCCACGGGCGGTCAGCATCAGAATCGGTAACTCAGACAAGGAACTGTGCTCGCGCAGTTTGCGACATAACTCAAGCCCGGACATCTTAGGCATCATCCAGTCCGTAATAACAAGATCAATGGACGGGAACTCCTCGCGGAGTTTCAATGCAGTGGACCCGCTGTCCGCTGCAATCACACGATACCGCTCCGTCGATAACAGGTTAAGCAATACCTGTCGATTCACGGGGTCATCGTCTACAATCAGAATCGTATGCTCCGCTTCCGTAAGATCATCCTGCTCATCTGACTCTCTTGTCACAAGCTCCTTCGCCCCTGCCCCCTGTGCAGCAACATATCGGGCGGCAGCTGGTTTCGAATGAGTTTGCAAAAGTGGCATCTTCATAACAGGCAGGGTGAAATGAAAGGTCGAACCTTGCCCCGGCTCCGATTCAACCCAGATCTCACCACCGCCAAGCTCAACGAGTTTTCGCGTAATACTCAGACCCAGTCCGGTTCCATTATTCAATCGCTCAATCGTGCCGTTACTCTGCTCATACGCCTGGAAGATATCCTCCTGTTTGTCCAAGGCAATGCCTACCCCTGTATCAGCGACCGATACCTTCACCCAGTCCCCTTCAACGCTGGCGTACAATCGAATCTCACCCTGCTCAGTGTACTTATAGGCGTTACCCAGCAAGTTATACAGAACTTGCCTTAGGCGATCTTCGTCTGCCTCAACAAGTGGCAAGGACTGGGGCCATTGTTGAATCAATATAACCGGCTTGTCCTCAAACGTGAAACCCGAGACTTCAACCACAGTACGAGCAACGGATTCCAGATCGACAGCTACCCGTTTTAACTCGATCTCACTATTTTTTAATTTGGCAAAATCCAAAATATCGTTAACCAGCAGTGAAAGGCGCTTCCCGGTTGAAGTAATCATGGAGAGATTTTTCGCTTGCTTGGGCGTGACTGCTCCAGCCGCCCCTTCCAGCATGGATTGTGCAATATTAATGATGCCATGCAGGGGAGTTCGTAGCTCATGAGACGTATTCGCCATGAACTCGTCCTTCAGGCTGTCGATGGCCAGCAAACGCTCCGACAGAGCTTCCACGTCTCGGAATGATTGTGCAAAGCGGATTGCGGTCACAATCATCTGGGCAAATACAAATAATAAAAGTTCAATCAGCGCAAAGAACGCTGTGTCTAGGGTAGTGAACGCACCAAGCGTATATAACACAACAACCATGAGTATGCTCATCATACTCACCAGTGCAAAGTGGCTGTCATTCGGCCGTCCTTTCAACCAATAGAAAATGGCTCGCAGCGTATAGAACATGACAACAAGTGAGATCAGCAACATGGGAAGCTCAAGAGACGAGAAAAGCGTTGGAGGAAGCGTAAGACCCACAATAGTCTGGGTAACGATTAGCACTACAGCCAGACGTACAAACCACTGATGAACTGCTCCTGGTACACGGGCATCCATATACCGAAGCAAAAAATAATAGGCAAAGGCTGAACTAAGGAGCTGAATCCGAAGTATCTCATTATTGGTCAGGAACGGTACAAACGTACCCAGTAACTTCTCCCCATGTGTCAGAGCGTACACCGCACCAGAAAGGCTGAATAATCCGAGAAAACGAAGCTCCTTCTCCGTACGTCGTAATCTGAACAGAAGTAGAAAAAAGGCGGCTGGCAAGATAAAACCAAATAAGGCCATCAGATCCTTGAGCCAACCTTGTTGCTGGCTTTTCAGAATACTATGCTCGTCTCCAAACAAAATGGGCGCTACAATGCCCCCAGACGAGTAACTATAATTTGATACTTGAATGATAATGTCAGCCGTATTGCCCTCAATGGACGTGAATCCTGTAAAGGGTAGATTTAATTGTATATCTGCTGCCTTGGTCTTTCCTGGCAAGCCTTTGCCGCCAATCTCTTTCCCATCGATAAATACCCGGTGGGCCATGCGTATATTCTGTGTGCGTATACCATAATCATTTTTCATCGTCCGGGGTGTAAGCTGGACTTGCAAATGATAGGTTCCATACCCATGCGCTTGCCCCAGAGATTTGTTCCATCGGGCCGGAACCTGAGTGCCAGAGGAAGCCGGCAATGGCTTGCGACCGGATACACTTGCTTCAATATCTGCCGGGCTCAGCAACTGCCCAGGGTAGAAATCCCAGATACCCTTTAGAGACGCTACACCCTTGCGATCAAAGTCCCATTGGGTCAGGTCAATTTTCCCATCTGAAGCTTGAGGGTTAATCCGCTCGCTAATTAACGTCTGGGCGATCCAACCCAGTGGAACAATGACAATACATATGAAGCTTATGGTCAGCATAATCCAGTGTTTTCTCATCTATTTATTCCTTCCATCCACAATGGCGAGAGACGTCTAATTTTGTCGATTTATCACTATAATTCATGTTACACGTTTCTGGTGCTCACGGAAATAGTTTCCGTATCATAATCGGTCAAATTCGTTATAATTTGACCGATTTCTATCTTTTCCACCAGCTCTTGGTACACCAAGGAACCCCAGGCCGAATTTCACCGGAAAGAACGGGCGAAATGACCTGGGGTTGATTGAATGAGGATTTATTTAACAACTTGGGCAAGCTTCTGAACGATTCCGGCCCATCCCTGTTCCATACGTTCGCGTACGATAGCGTGGGCCTGTCCAAACTCGGTCAGTTTATCCGCATCCCAACCGCTGTGAATCAGTGTGAAATCCGTACCTTCGGGCTGTTCATTCAGTTGGAACGTCAACGTCCAGTCCTTACCCCAGCGGAATGACAGCTTGTGCAGCGGAAGAACTTCCGTCACCTGACATGGTGATTGGCCGAAGGGGCCTGCTTCCAATATAAACTCGTGACCTTCCACGGGTTCCAGATTGCCTGGCATGAACCAGGTTCTCAGTCCCTGCTCGGTCGAGACCATCTCCCACACTTTCTCTACAGGTGCATGGAGCATAAGTTCCTGCCGGATATCTGGCAGTGCACTTGATGATGAATCCATTCGAATCACCTCCTTATACATTTCATTTCGTATAACTACCCGAATAGAAGTTGACCTCCGCTTTATCCCCACCCTATAATTGGAACATATTACATAAAAGGTGCGTGATTCCTATGATAGTCTGCTCTGAAAAATCCAATTCCAACCGTTGCCGGAAGGGATAATCCTGCTCATTCCCCTTCCACGTTTTTATTTTAATACATTTACATGTGGGGGACACCTATACTATGTCATTCAGTTATTACGGTCCATTATGCACCGCCGTTTATGATCTCACGAAACCTGTGGGACACTCCTTGGGAGGAGACATTGAATTCTATCGCCATTATCTTCAGCGCTGCAATGGACGTATCCTTGAAGCCATGTCAGGATCAGGCCGAGTGCTCATTCCTTTGCTTGAAGCAGGCTTGAAGGTGGATGGAATTGATTATTCAATGGATATGATTGACTCTTGCCGTTCTCGTTGTATGGAACGGGCATTACCCATGCCTGAGCTGTTCGTTGCCGATCTGGAGAAGCTTGACCTTCCATATCGATACGAGGCAATTATCATTCCCGGAGGTTCTCTGCTCCTCATCCAAGACAGACAGGCGTCGATTAACGCATTACGTAATCTATTTCAGCATTTAGAACCCGGCGGCAGGCTCGTGTTTGATCTGTTTCTGCCCGATGTGACACAACCCTCTTCTGTAGAAACATCAACCGTTTCATTACCCGATGGTGATACGATCACGGTAGAAGTGAAAACCATTGAAGTGAACCTTCTACAACAGTACAAAGTGAGTCTGATCCGCTACGAACAATGGCATCAGGGTGCTCTTGTTGCTACAGAGCTGCAACAACTTACCTTGCGTTGGTACGGCATAGAAGAGTTACGCCTAATTCTCGAACACATTGGTTTCTCTGACATTAAAGTGTACGCCGACTTTAACCCGGATCAACCACCTACACAGTCGAATCAAAAATTCGTCTATGAAGCGACTCGAAGAGCGTAGCCATCCGTAATTGGATGGATATGCTGATGCTTCTCACTATAAAAAAATTAGGCCACAGCAAAGGTTATCCCCTGCTGTGGCCTATTTTACTATATAAAATTTGCAATAACATTTACATGAGAACGCAGAGGGCAGAAATAGCCTGAAGAAGCGGAGCTACAAGCTTTCTGCAAGAAAGCTACATCGAAAGCATACACTTCGCCTTTATCCTCAGATCGGAAGGTTATTCTGTCATCGGATTGGTAGGTGTAAATGTTATTGCAAGTTAGTATCCACGAGAATATTGCTCTGCAATGGCTGCTTGATCCTTGCTGACACCCAGTTCCAGAGCCGCATGGTTCGCCCAGTACGGATCACGCAACATGCCTCTACCAACCGCGACCAGATCCGCATCGCCGTTGCCAATAACCGCCTGAGCCAACGCTGCATCCTCCAGCATACCCACTGCGATTACAGGAACGTTCAGTTCTTCACGGAAGCGACGGGCAAACGGTACCTGATACCCCGGATAGTTCCCCGGTTTCCGCTGTCCGGAAGGACCTTCGCCACCTGAACTGATATGGAACATGTCCACGCCTGCATCTTGGTAGGCACGAGCGATATTGATGGTGTGGTCGATATCGTATCCACCATCCGCGTATTCTACAGCCGAAATCCGCAAAATCAGCGGCATATCTGCTGGCATTTCTTTTTTCACTGCACGAATGACCTCAACGCCAAAACGGGACAGATCCTGCCCATATACATCCTCACGATGGTTCATCAGCGGAGAATGGAACTGGTGGATCAGGTATCCATGTGCGCCATGCAGCTCAATGGTATCCACTCCAGCCTGTACTGCGCGGCGAACACCGTCTGCGAACTTTTGCACCATGGCTTCTACTTCTTCCGTACTTAACGCGCGTGGTTCCTTGTACTTTTCTCCCGGGAATGTAACTACCGATGGGGCAACCGGCTGCGGAGCATCCTCTGCTTTTCGTCCCGCATGTGCGATCTGAATAGCTACTTTGGAGCCGTAGGCATGGATTCCATCTACAAGTTTGGTGAAGGCAGGCACATGCTCATCTGACCATATCCCCAAGTCATTATCGGTAATACGTCCATCCGGATCTACATCGGTCATCTCGATTACAATCAGTCCTGTTCCTCCAACCGCACGGCTCACATAGTGAACCTGATGCCAATCGTTCGGAATGCCATCCTTCGCAGTGACAGAATATTGGCACATTGGTGCCATGACGACACGGTTATTTAATTGCAGGCTCTTGAATTGATAGGGCGAAAATAATTGTTCAGTCATTAATGTTACATCTCCTGTTCCATGATCATGATATATATGAAGATATATATGAACCCTTACTTATTTGTCTAAGTCCGAAAACAGTTTTCCGTTCTTGCCGTAATTGTCCTTCTCCAAATCCTCAATGAAGATAAAGACTTTGCTCGGATCAACATCCAGTGTCTCACAGGCCACCTGAGTCATACGTTCAATCAACTGACGTTTCTGCTCGACCGACTTGCCTTCCAGTACCTTAACCGTGATAAATGGCATGTCTTGAACACATCCTTTCTTCATCATTTATTATGAACCTCAGTTATAGAAATACAAGTACGTACATTTTTGTGACCTAGTACCCTTTTTGATACCTAGTCATCCTCCTATTTCGGTTTTGCCCCATTCTGGAAATGACTGCAAAACATGATATGATAACCGTAGAGAACCACAATAATTACTATACCCAATTTACATAAGTTGTGACTAACGGTTACACGATAACGGAGAGGGCAGAAATAACCTGTAGAAGCGGAGCTAAAAGCTTTCTGCAAGAAAGCTACATCGAAAGCATACGCTATCCTCAGATTTTCACCTTTGTAAAAGTGGATCAAAAAATTTGGGGATAACAGCGATCAGAAGGTTATTCTGGCCTCGTAGTGGATCAGTGTAAAACAAGTTGCTCAACTTATATACTACTCAAGCTAGGGAGCGATAATAGATGAAAGATATTTTAATTCAAAGACTGAGTACTTATGTTCAGATGGATACCCAATCCGATGAAAATAGCGAGACATGCCCTTCCACACCCGGCCAATTGGCCTTGGGCAAACTGCTCGTTGAAGAATGTACCTTCATTGGTCTGCAAGATGTGACGATGGATGAGAACGGTTATGTCATGGCTACACTGCCATCCAATACCGACAAGGATGTTCCCGTAATTGGTTTCCTGGCTCACCTCGATACAGCGACCGACTTTACTGGCAAAAATGTCAAACCACAGGTTATCGATAACTATGATGGTGCTGACATTGTGCTGAACTCGGAACTGGATGTCGTACTGTCCAACAAGGATTTCCCAGAACTGCACGAGTATAAAGGCCACACCCTGATCACAACCGATGGTACAACATTGCTTGGTGCAGATAATAAGGCAGGTATAGCCGAGATCATGACGGCGATGGCCTATCTGATTGAACACCCGGAAGTGAAACACGGTAAGATTCGGGTTGCTTTTACCCCGGATGAAGAGATTGGCCGTGGACCGCACAAGTTTGACGTAGCTGCTTTTGGAGCCAAATATGCTTACACAGTCGACGGTGGACCACTTGGTGAGCTGGAATACGAGAGCTTTAACGCAGCTGCCGCCAAAATTACCGTACGAGGCACCAATGTGCATCCCGGAACAGCGAAGGATAAGATGGTGAACTCTCTGAAAATTGCGATGGAATTGAATCGACGCCTGCCTGTGGAGGAAGCTCCTGAATTCACGGACGGTTATGATGGTTTCTATCATCTATTGTCTTTGGAGGGTGACGTTGAGCTGACAAAGATGAGTTACATCATCCGTGATTTCGACCGGGAGAAGTTTGAAGAGCGCAAAACAAATCTGCTCCATATCGCAAACGAACTGAAGACCAAGTACGGAGAGAAAAGCATCACGGTTGAATTGAATGACCAGTACTATAACATGCGCGAGAAAATTGAACCCGTACGCCAGATCGTCGATATTGCCCATGAAGCCATGACCCGACTGGACATCGAACCTGTTATTCGCCCCATCCGGGGAGGAACGGATGGTTCCCAGCTATCCTATATGGGCATGCCAACACCAAATATCTTCACTGGTGGTGAGAACTACCACGGCAAATTCGAGTATGTATCGGTAGACAATATGGTGAAGGCCACCCGTGTTATTGTAGAGATCGCTCAATTGTTCGAAGAACGCGGAGATATCTAATCCACTTGAAGTGCAGAGCAAAAAGGGCACCCCTTGGTTTATTCGTGAGGGTGCTCTTTGTTGTGCCGTATTGTATTTTATTGTGTCGCGTCATGTCGCTTAGATATACAGGCTTGGTCTTACTTTTAAAATACTATCACTCATATATATTGCCTCCTGCGATGACACGCAACTGTTCCAGATCACAGATCACTAGCTTTCGCTGCACTTTGCGAATAATATCTCGATTACACAGATCTTGAACAACTCTATTAAGATGTCTATAGCTGGTGCCCAGCATATCGGCCAGTTCGGTGAGCTTGGAGGTCTGGATCTCTTCCGAAGAAGACTCGTCCTGGCCCATTGTGGACAACAGATAGCTGGCAAATCGGCTCTCGACTGGATATAACATATTCAGACTCGACAGGTTGGAAAAGGTATACAATTTGTGCGTAACTTGACTCAGCATAAAGTGGAGAAACTTAGGGTTCTCTGCATACGTATTCTGGAGAGCGCGATAGCTGATACCCAGCAGCAGGCTTTTGCTCACAGACTCTACCGTATTCATAGCCTCCTTGCCATTTACCAGTTCCAAATCTCCCACAAGCGCAAGTGGTGTACTGAAACGAAGTAACAGAGACTTGCCGTTAGGCAGGGTGGTATAGATCTTGAGCTTGCCCTGCACGAGAAAATACAACCGCTCGGGTCGTTCACCTTTGGCACATATCATCTCGCCCTTCGCAGCCTCAAGTAGTCGCAACTCAGCGAGCGCAGGCTCGTCCAGCACCTGATCCAACCCATTCTCACGGGCGAGTTGCCGCACAAGTCCAAAGTCCATAATTTCTTTCATTCCGACTTCCCTCCGTTGCCCTATATAATGTACACAAAAGGACACATGTCCTATATTTGATATACATTCGTACAAATATCTTGATATAAAAATAGTTACAACTAACACTTATATCCAATAAATCATTTTAGATGGGAAATATTTTAAAATTTAATCATAAAATGTTCATTCTTTCATGCAAAATGCCGTTCACGAAAAGTCATTTCCGTCCGATGAAAGATAGAGCATTCCATAGATCGTTAAAAATAATACACTCAAATATTGAAAGGATGGTCCTCTTCCATGAACGTTGTAGATGCCCTGCTTAAAGTAATGCCTTATATCAGCCTGATCCTCAGAGAACCAGCTAGTTTAACTCTTTACGATCACGAAAAAGTATTAGATGTCATTATGACAGATAAATTTGATCTTGGTTTTGAAAAAGGAATGTCACTCTTGGAATCGTATCAAAACTTTGCCATCTTAAAAAATGGAAGAGAAGCGACCCTTGCTACTCTCTCCAAGGAAGTTTATGGTATCGAACTGGATATTCTGAACATTCCGATCTTTGATGATCACCAGAAAGTTGTTGCTGTTTTCTGTGTATCTTACGACCAATCTAACCAGAACCAACTTGAAGACATTATACAAGAAAATCAAACCATCAATGGTAACCTCGTTGATATGGTGCAACATGTCGCCGCTCATGCCGAAGAACTGCAAGCAACCAGTGAGCAGATCTTGCAGAACACCAGACTTGCTGTTCAGAACTCTTCCCAAATCAACAAAGTAGCCGGGTTCATTCGTGAAATCTCTGAGCAAACCAACTTGCTTGGCCTGAATGCCGCTATTGAAGCCGCTCGTGTTGGTGAAGCTGGTGCCGGCTTCGGTGTGGTTGCTTCCGAAGTACGCAAGCTCTCTGTGGATGCCAAACAAGCTACAAGTGACATCGATACCAGTCTGAGAGATGTACAACAGGTCATCAAACAGATGGAAGTTGAAGTCTCCCAGATTGCAGCCTCTTCACAGGAACAAGCAACGCTTGTATCCTCCTTTACGGATGTGATTGAGCAGCTTAATGAAACAGGGGAGCGAATGAAAGCTCTGTCCGAACAACTGATCAGCTATTCCGTTAAAAATTAATCAAATATATCTTTGATGAACTTTGGCTAGTGCAAAGATACATTTTATATGCAACAAACAGGACTCGGGTTGCCCATGATGGATAATCCAAGTCCTGTTGTTTGTTGTGCCCATTTTATATAACCAACTACGTTCAGATAAAACCTTAATTGGCTACATGTATTGATTTATCTCCAATCACTTCTTCTTCCGACTGCCAGCATTCCACTTCACCCGGAATATGAATCCGGTCCCGGGTAAAGACGGGATCACGTCCTTCAGCCTTCTGTTTTTTGTAGTCCTTCAACGCTTCGAAAGTCACCTTGGACAGCATCAGAATTGCAATCAGGTTCACCACCACCATGAGCCCCATGAACAGGTCAGCCAAATCCCATACCAGCTGCACTTTGGCTACCGCACCAAACACCACCATCGCGATAACGCAAATGCGGTATACCCACAGCCAAACTTTGTTGGATTTGATAAACTCAATGTTGGTTTCTCCATAGTAGTAATTTCCGATTAGTGTACTAAAGGCAAACAGGAACACCATAACCGCCAGGAATCCCGATGCCCATGAACCAATATGTACACTTAATGCAGCCTGAGTTAATTCAATGCCACCCAGATTGGAACCTTTGTATACCCCGGATAGCAAAATAATCATGGCTGTGCTTGTACATATCACTAACGTATCTGTAAGCACGCCAAACGCCTGAATAAGTCCCTGTTTCACCGGATGGGTTGTATCCGCCGTTGCAGCAGCATTCGGGGCGCTACCCATGCCCGCCTCATTGGAGAACAATCCGCGTTTCACACCGTTCATCAGCGCAGCGCCTAACGTTCCGCCAGCCACCTGTTCGATGCCAAAGGCATTTTTGACAATCAACGCAATCATGGCCGGAAGCTGGGTAATATTCGCAAGCACCACAAAAGCCGCTACCCCAATGTACAATACAGCAAGCACAACAACGATGTATTCCGATGCTTTTGCAATCCGTTTGACACCGCCCATAATAATTCCTGCAAATATCACAGCCATAATGATACCCACCGTTAACCGATCCGTGCCAAATGAGTTCTCAAATGCAACAGTAATCGTATTAGACTGCACCGCATTAAAGACCAAACCGAATGAAAGCGTAATGAGAATGGCAAATAAAATCCCCATCCAGCGTTTGCCCAACCCACGTTCCATATAATATGCAGGACCGCCGCGGAATCCGCCCTTATCCTTCACTTTATAGATCTGAGCCAACGTACTCTCCACAAAACTGGAGGCTGACCCGATAATCGCAATGATCCACATCCAGAATATAGCACCAGGTCCACCCAGTGCGATCGCCAGTGCAATACCGGTAATATTCCCTGTACCTACACGGGCCGCCATACTAATACAAAACGCCTGAAAAGGTGAAATTTTGCCTGGTTCCTTGCTTTTTGGCTCTCGAAGCACCTTTACCATATCTCCAATCATGCGGAATTGCATGAATCGGGTCTTGGTGGTGAAGTATATACCACATACTACCAATAATATAATTAACACTTTGGACCATAGAAAATCATTGAAAATGACGACAATATCTTGTATTGTTTGCTCCATCGGTATGCCCCTTTTTATGGTGTATTTCAAGCACAGAGATGGTTACGCGAAAAGTTTGTACCATTCTGCACAACACTAGCCCCGGACTTCGGGATGTTACTTATACTACAAGAACATCTACGAAAAACGACAAATACCTACATGCAATTCCTACATTTATTTTAAAAATGGGCTTTGACTGCCCAATCATTGTCATTTAACCTGACATGTCAGGTTCTATGCAAGAAGGAAAGGAACGATTACACTGGAACGAGAGTTCATCGCGGCGTTAACCGCCTTTACCATAGATTTATCAATCACACCATTCGCAGAGAAAGGGAATGACTGACATGCGTTATTTTATCGTGGATGATGATCCTGGCGTTCGTTCCATGTTGATGGATATTATTGAGGATGAAGGCCTGGGCGATATTGCCGGGGAAGCTGAGGACGGAGCACATATTCACGCGGAACTGTTGGAACTGCATAAGGTGGATGTACTGCTGATTGATCTGCTGATGCCCCAACGAGACGGGATTCAGACTGTGCGAGCGCTTGAAGGAAGGTTCGAGGGCAAGATCGTCATGATCTCCCAGATCGAGTCGAAAAATATGATCGGAGAAGCCTATTCACTAGGCATTGAATATTATATTACGAAGCCGATTAACCGGTTGGAGATTCTATCTGTTCTGCGGCTGGTGAGCGAAAGGCTTCGGATGCAGCAATCCATCGCAGATATTCAACGGACATTGCAGGGATTGTCCGGTTTGAATTCTACCGAACGTGCTGGGGCTCCGGTTCCGGACAAAACAATCACGACTGCTGGACATTTCCTGCTGTCCGAGATGGGCATGATCGGTGAAGCGGGCAGCAGGGATCTGCTGGACATGCTGGAATATCTGGAGCAGGTAGAGACAGATGAGCATAAGCTGTCCCCCTATACGTTCCCATCCCTCAAAGACATCTTCCAGAATGTAGCGATACGTAAACTGGGAGAAGACGCCTCTCTCGCAGAGGTGAACAAGGAGATCAAGGCATCGGAACAACGTGTTCGCCGGGCCATCTTCCAGACTCTGAGCCATGTGGTTTCTCTGGGATTAACAGATTATACACATCCCAAGTTCGAGAACTATGCATCCAAATTTTTCGATTTCACCGAAATTCGCAAGAAAATGCTGGAGTTGCAAAACAATGTGGAGCCTTCCTTGTCCCAGACACGCATTAATACAAAAAAGTTCGTGCAGGTTCTATACTTGGAAGCCAAACGATTGCTGCATTAAACAGATGCATGATGGATACGATGCAAAAACAAACGGGCATGAATATTACGCCGGTAGGATACCGCCTCTTCAACTGAGGCTGTCCATACCGGCTATATTCATGCCCGTCTGTACGATCAAGCGTTACAATCTATGTGATTTGTTCCGTGTATAAAATTAAAATCGCTTTTTTGGTTCAGGCCCGTGAATGGTTTCGGCTAATTCGGTTATACTCATTAATCAATTCGTCCAATGCCATAGACTGCCGAATCACATCGGGATGCCCAAGACCACCCTTGTTATGCTCTACCAGCATATGAAGGTTATGTCTGGCCTTCTCTATTTTATTTTTCAAATCCAAACTCATAACCATGACCCCTGATACCTCCTTATTCTGTGAACCATTTTAGTTTTTCCTGTCAATCTATAGTTGGATTAACATATGGCATAGGAGACAAGGATGTTTTGTATTCTTCTCCAAATTTTGATAAAGATTATTTTATCACACTAGAGCTTATCCGAAAATGGCTGATATGACGCAATTTTAGTGGTAACACCGAGGGTTGGATTCTAACGTCTGGCCTCATCATCCACGGCCAGAACGGATTGTGTCGTAAATGTGTATATTGAAAAAACAAAAAGTCTATTGGTTCAAAAGGTAATAAAATCCCTTTCCATAATGGGGTCATTCAGGTACAATAGGGCGATGTGTGTGTCCGGACCCGGCGGATACAAATGATGTAATGTAGAGGACGGCCAACGACGGCCATTGATCCTGATTTGATATTATTGGAGGCTTATCATCACCATGCAGACCGATTCACAGACTAAAGTCAAAATTGTTAACGCCGATCCCAGCGCAATGGGATTATTTGGGTTGGCTATCGTAACCCTGGTCGCTTCTTCCCAAAAGCTTGGCATTACAGAAGGACTTAGCTACGCTATTCCTTGGGCGATCTTCCTGGGTGCTTTTGCCCAGTTATTCGCATGTATTCAAGATTCCAAACGCAACAATACCTTTGGCACAACAGCTTTTGGCGCGTACGCATTCTTCTGGTTTGCCATGGCTGCCAACTGGATGATCAAAATGGGCGTATTTGGCTCCACTCTCGCTGAACAGGCCGATGGCAAGCAACTCGGATTTGCTTTTGCCGGATACCTCGTATTCACCCTGTTCATGACGATCGGTGCTATTGAAGCGAATAAAGTATTGCTTATCATCTTCATTCTGATTGACTTCCTGTTCCTTGGCTTGACCTTTGACGCTTTCGGCGTAGCTCCTCACATTTTCCACACCATTGCAGCATACGCTGAACTGGCGATCGGAATTGTGTCCCTGTATGGTACAGGTGCTTCGGTACTGAACGCTCACTTCGGTTATGCGTTCTTGCCGATCGGCAAACCGTCCGGCATTTTCAAACCCAAGGCTTAATATACAGCAGTAAACCGCCAGCGCGCCGGTCCGCGCCTGGCGGTTTTTTTGCAGTCCAACTTCATTTGAATATGTATCAGACCGACACCTATACTAGGGATTATAGATCAAAAATAGACCCTGCAACACACGAAATGTCACAGCAGCCATACTGTCAGGAGGAAAAAAGCATGAGAGAGATACCGAAACCAACGGAGATGGATCAGGTGGAGAAAAAATATGTACGCGAAACACGTTGTTTCAAGACGGCACGGGTGTTCCCAACCGATGTCAACAATCATAATACGTTATTCGGCGGCAAGTTGATGTCCTACATCGATGATATTGCATCCATTGCCGCTTCCAAGCTATGCCGGGTCAATACTGTAACGGCTTCAACCGACTCTGTCGATTTCCTGTACCCGATTAATCCAACGGATTCGGTTACACTTGAATCGTTCGCGTCCTGGACAGGACGAAGTTCCATGGAGATTTTTGTGAAAGTGATTCGAGAGGATCTGAAGACCGGAGAAAAGAAAATTGCAGCGACTGCATTTCTGACATTTGTGGCCCTGGACGAAAATAATCGCAAACTGATCGTACCCCGCATTATCCCGGAGACGGAAGAAGAGAAGAAACTATACGAGACCGCTCCGGATCGGGCGGCCATGAGGAAACAACGGCGGGAAGAGAGCAAGAAATTCGCTGACTTCCTGACCGTTACTTATCCTTGGGAATAAAAACACGCTAAACAATAACAAGATTGAACACTAGCATTACATTATCTGGAAGATGCCGGATAGATGGACACCGCTCTGCTATCCGGCAGTTCACCACCCATGGAGACACACCACTGCTGATAGATGCGATACGCTGCACCGCTCTCCAGCAAGCCCTGACAAGTGTATATGCCCTCTTCGATGGAATTGACACGCCCCGCCGCGTATAAGCGGAAACCTCCATTTAACAAGACCTGATTCACAAAAGCAATATGACCATCACCGCTTAACACACTTTCCGCCACTTCAAGCTGCTTCGCAGCCGTCCAGACCAGTTCCGGCACGGGCATATCCAGTTCATAGGCTGCAGGATCAACCAGTTCCAGCTTCATATCACCGTCTTCCACGGCGTATACGCGGGTTGGCCGATCAATATACAGATCCTCAGAACCTTCCATCCCCTGTACAACATAAGCACGCCGATAGTTAAACCGGGTGAGCAACTTCGCAATCCGATCCAGAAAGGTATTATGAAACACACCAAACACCAAATACGGTGAATGGTTATAATCAATCAGTTTCTCCGCTGTGTTAAACACCGTTCGAAAACCCAACTCTTCCCGTAACGGACGAAGCTTACGAAGAGGTTCGCACCAATCCTCGGAGGATACGTACATGACACCCGAACGCAATGCAGCGCTCCGTGCATCTTCCCGATCCATTTTACGTGTATCAATGCCCACTTCCTTCAAAAGTACAGACAACGTGACGCCCCACTTGGGTGGTAAAGGATCACTCCCATGTAAAGTCACCGGCAACCCAGCCGCCGCGAGTACAAATGCAACCGGAAACGTGGCCATGAACGACTTTGTTCGTCCATCATAGGGACCCGCACAGTCCAATCCATCCTGAAATATGGAGAAACGTTCCGCACTGTTACGACATGCATGAACAAAAGCTTCCAGTTCCTCGACGTTTTCCATTTTCATACGTTCAGCCATTAGAAACGCAGCCGTCTGGGCAGGGGAAACCTCCTGTTTCAGGATTTTCTCTGCTACAGTCAGTGCTTCTGTATAATTCAGATCACGCGAGCCTCGTTTCCCACGTCCGACCTCTCGGAGTATCTGAGACATATCCATGGAGAATCCTCCTTCCAATTAAGACTGGAGCAGTTGATGGGCCTTCACAATCGCTGTAGCTACATCGACCATCCGTTTGCGTTCATCCATCGCTTTCTTGCGTAACAGGTCATAGGCTTCGGCCTCCGAGATCTGCTTCAGATCACTAAGGATAGCCTTCGCCATATCAATCCACTTCCGATCTTCCAGCCTGGATTGCAGCTGCTTCCGTTCCTGCTCCCACTGTTTGCGTTCCATGTAGCGCCGGGCTGCAAAGTGAAGAGTCCAGTGAATCTCGGGCCCAGTCATGGACGGTGTAAGTATTCCATCAAATGAGGTTTCGACCTCGCAAGATTCTGCGGAGGAAGAGGCTGTATCTGGCGCGCACCACCAAAGCAGCGGTGAATCCGACTTCCCCTTTCCCAGGCAGTTCACCCAATACTCCACATCAGCCAGCGACAGATGCAAAATGGACGCTTCGGCCGCACGAGCTAGCTTCACCGCTTCCGCTTCACTGCCCGCCACCTGTACATGGTACCCGTTTGCTCCCAGTAGCCTCTCCGGTGTCAGAGGGATTGCATCGGATGAGGCAGCTATCGTTGGTTGAACACGGATGACCAATAAAGATCGCATGATGGATCAATCCCTCCCCTATTGCTATAATCAGAGTCCACATCATTTAAGACGTTAATACATGAAAGCAATAAACATGTTACATTACCTAACAAAAATTAAGTAGTGACGATTATGCGTCTTATTTTTAACATTAGAATGATCTTTTCATGCCTCATCATGTTGCAATAAAAAAGGGTGAAACACTATACATGGCACCTTTTCTACAGTATTTATCGTATCCAGCGTGCTAACGTTATCTAAAATCCTTCAAACTAAGAAGATATACTCGTAAAACTTCGTCGTCCATTCGATATTCCAATAAACTCATGTAAACATAATTAACTTTAAATTTCAAATACTTTTTTATGTTAACTATATTGACATGAATAGATCGATCTTTTATAGTTAAGCCATAACAACTCCATATTTGAATCGATCACAGTTACAACGGCGTAGCTGGTTGAAACGGCAATGAAGCCTGTTTTGCAATCTCGGAGCAAGGGATGCGTATGTATATGCGCAGTCCTCCGAGGCATAACAGGCTTTTTCGATTTTAGAGACAAGGTTTTGAGGCAGTTTGCAGAATGGACCTAAGGGGGCTAATCATAATGAGTACAACGAAAAAACTGGTGCTGGTCGGCAATGGCATGGCGGGAATCCGCACAATCGAACATATCCTTAAGCTTGCTCCACACGCTTATGAAATTACAGTCTTCGGCGCAGAGCCGCATCCCAACTACAACCGGATCATGTTATCTTCCGTACTGGCTGGCGGAACATCCATCGAAGATATCGTAATCAATGAGTGGAGCTGGTACGAAGATAACGGCATTCGGGTGTACCCGGGTGACCCGGTCGTTCAGATCGATACCAAACACAATCAAGTTGTATCTCAGGATGGTGTACGCGCAGCCTATGATGAGCTGATTATGGCAACCGGTTCACAGGCGTTCATCCTCCCTCTTCCCGGCGCTAACAAGGAAGGCGTGATCGGTTTCCGCGATATTAAAGACTGCGAGACCATGATGGCAGCATCACAAAAGTATCGCAAAGCTGCCGTCATTGGAGGTGGATTGCTAGGACTGGAAGCAGCGCGGGGGCTGCTCAATCTGGGCATGGACGTCACAGTCATCCATATTAACGGTCATCTGATGGACCGGAACCTAGATTTGCCGGCAGGTCTGATGCTCCAGCGTGAGCTTGAAGAACAGGGCATGAAGTTCCTTTTGAACAAACATACCGAAGAAATCACAGGCAAACAACGGGTAAAAGCCATTCGTTTTACTGATCAAACGGTGCTTGAAGCGGATCTGGTTGTCATGGCTGTCGGGATTCGCCCTCAGATTGAACTGGCTCGCAATACCGGCCTCGATGTGAATCGTGGAGTCATTGTAGATGATTATATGCATACCAGCATCCCTAGTATATCTGCCGTCGGCGAATGTGCAGAACACCGCGGTATTGCCTACGGACTGGTTGCTCCATTATATGAACAAGGTATGGTGCTCGCAAAACGCCTGGCTGGCGCGGCAACCGAAGGATACGAAGGTTCAGTCACTTCTACCAAACTGAAAGTATCCGGTGTGGACGTATTCTCTGCCGGACAATTCAAAGACGCTGCGGACACTCGCAGCATTCGTATTCAGGATGACGTTGATGGTGTGTACAAAAAGATGGTGATCAAAGACGGACAGCTGATCGGAGCTGTATTGTTCGGGGATACCACGGATGGCGCATCGCTGTTTTCCCTCATTAAGAGTGGTGAGAACATCAGTGGTCGGGAGAAAGAAATTTTGCTCGGTGTACCTTCCGGTGGTTCAGGCTCGGGTCCATCTGTCGCAGAACGAATGGCGAGTATGCCGGATGACGAGATCGTCTGTGGTTGTAACGGTGTGACCAAAGCTTCCATTGGAGACGCCGTTCTGAATAAAGGCTGTAATACACTCGGTGCAATCAAATCCTGTACCAAAGCTTCCGCTTCTTGCGGTGGGTGCAAACCTATTATCGAAAACCTGCTCACATATTATGCCGGTGATAATGTAGGTGAACAGACTAAAGAAGGCATCTGTGGCTGTACATCCTATGATCGGGATGAGATTGTTGCACAGATCAAGGAGATGGGACTCAAAAGCGTCAAGGAAGTCATGAATGTTCTCGGTTGGAATGAACCGGAAGGTTGCTCCAAGTGCCGCCCTTCCCTCAACTATTATCTCGGGATGATCTGGCCGGCTGAATACACAGATGAGCGTGTATCCAAATTCACCAATGAACGTTATCACGCCAATATCCAGAAAGACGGTACCTACTCCGTTATTCCACGGATCTATGGTGGTGTCACTTCCCCGGCGGAATTGATCAAGATTGCAACTGTCGCAGAGAAATACGATGTGCCGTTGGTGAAATTCACGGGTGGGCAACGACTCGATCTGCTCGGTGTACAGAAAGAGAACCTGCCGAAGATCTGGGAGGAACTCGATATGCCTTCCGGTTTTGGTTATGGCAAGGCGCTTCGTACGGTGAAGACTTGTGTAGGTAATACGTTCTGCAGATTCGGCACACAAGATTCCATTGAGATGGGTATTCGTCTGGAGAAAAAACTCGACAAGATGGTGGCTCCAGCCAAAGTGAAACTCGCTGTCTCCGGATGTCCGCGGAACTGTGCTGAAGCGACCATCAAGGATCTGGGTGTTGTCGCCATTGATGGCGCTTGGGAGATTCATGTTGGCGGTAACGCGGGAGTCAAGGTTCGTGCAGCCGAGTTGCTGTGTACGGTGAAGACCGATGCGGAAGTGGAAGAGTGGACTTACTCTTACCTGCAATATTATAGAGAGAACGCAAAATGGAATGAGAGAACAGCGGCTTGGATTGAACGGGTTGGTCTGGATCATGTGAAGGAAGCATTGGCGGATCGGGATGTACGTCTCGCTCTGGTTGAACGTCTGGAAGTTACACTGGGTCACACGGTTGATCCTTGGAAAGAAATCATACAAGACGAGAAATTACGTAAAAACTTCACCCCACTGTCCGGTGCCGAGCCGGTAACCCACTAGAAGAGGAGGAACAGCGATGAACAAATTCCGGATTGGACACCTTGCAGATATTGATGAAAAGGGAGCACGGACCTTCCTGATACAGGATACCGAAATTGCAGTCTTCAAACTGAGCGACGGAAGTCTGCATGCCGTCGAGAATCGCTGCCCTCACAAGGGCGGCAAGCTGTCGGAAGGCATGGTGTGCGGGACAGCGGTTCATTGTCCTTTGCATGATTGGAAGATTGATCTGCGTAACGGTAAGGTACAAGAGCCAGATGAAGGCTGCTTGAATACCTACAAAACAGAAGTAGACGGCAACAGCGGAGAAATCTTCATCACAATTGCGGGTTAAAGGCTAGAGATACCCTGACATCAAGGAGGCGTGCGCTATGGATTTTGTTAAACCTGCAGAAGTGCTGCAATCGATGATCGAAGCTGGTGAGAGCAAAGCCAGAATGAATCGGGTACAGATGCTGATCCGCGGTTTTCTGGCGGGGGCTATCCTTGCCTTTGCAACCACACTGGCATATACCGCTGTATCTCAAACTTCCGTTGGTTTGGCAGGTGCACTGATATTCCCGGCAGGATTTGTCATCATTATTCTGCTGGGTCTCGAATTGGTGACAGGAAACTTTGCGATGCTTCCACTCGCGGTGTTGAAACGTAGAATTACATGGATGGAAATACTCCGAAATTATTTTTGGGTGATCACAGGACATCTGCTCGGATGTGCATTCTATGCTCTCTTATACGGCCTGACCATTACCAAGATGGGTACGGATATGAGCAACCCTCTAATTCAAACGCTGATCCAGACCAGTGAAACCAAAACATTGGGGTATCAGCACTTGGGCGGGGCTGGCATTGTACTGGTCACCATCAAAGCCATTCTATGTAACTGGATGGTCACACTCGGGGCAGTGATGGCAATGACGTCCACTTCCACACTGGGAAAAATCGTAGCGATGTGGCTGCCCATTACCATATTTTTCGCTCAGGGATTTGAGCATGCTGTGGTAAATATGTTTGTCATCCCGGCAGGCATGATGCTCGGTGCACAGGTCAGTATGGCTGACTGGTGGCTGTGGAATCAGATTCCGGTATTGCTGGGCAATCTCATTGGCGGAGCTGTATTTACAGGCCTCGGTCTATATGCCGCCCACCACTGGGGAAATCCAGTAAAGCTCTCGTCCAAACTGGCATCCATTCAGGGTGGTCGTTCAGGATTGGCAAGTTCCGATGTTGCACCGAAATTGGGGACACGATCATGAGCCGGGGCCTGGTTAGTATTGTTGGCGCTGGTCCTGGAGATCCGGATCTGATTACGGTAAAAGCCCTGAAACGTATTCAGTCCGCAGATGTCATTATGTATGATCGGCTTGTGAATGATCAATTGCTCGCTGAGGCTCGCGAAGGAGCACTCCGCATCTACTGCGGCAAGGCTCCAGGCCTTCATTCCATGAGTCAGGAGATGATTGGACGGATGCTTGCTGCACATGCGGCGGAAGGCAAACAAGTCGTAAGACTCAAAGGTGGCGATCCGTTCATCTTTGGCCGTGGTGGTGAAGAAGCGCTTGTGCTGGCGGAAGCAGGGATTGCATTTGAGATCATTCCTGGCATCACTTCAGCTGTAGGTACATCCGCTTCATCCCTTATTCCGTTAACTCATCGCGGGATTGCTTCATCCTTCGCATGTGTCACCGGAACCGGCAGTGATGGAAGTGTATCTTCGGTCCGCTGGGATCTACTCGCCCATAGTGTGGATACACTGGTCATCTACATGGGCATTAGCCAACTGCCCCAGATTCAACATGAATTGCTTCACCATGGCAAAAGTGGACACACCCCTGCGGCTTTAATCGAACGGGGAACCACCTCGGAGGAACGGATTATTACCGGCACACTTGCCGAACTCCATTCCCTCGCCAAGTCGCATCAAGTGAATAATCCGGCATTAATCATGATCGGCGAGTCCGTCCTGATCCGCGAACAGCTGCTTCAGATGCAACAGGCCGCGAACGCCTCCATGACCGGATAATCGAATTGGATTTCTTCATCTATATCAATTGAACTAAACATTTACACAAAACGGAGAGGACAGAAACGACCTGAAGAAGCGGAGCGTTCGCCTTTATCCCCGGATTTACCCTTTATAAAAGGAATCAAAAAAATCTGGGGATAACAGCGATCGGAAGGTTGTTCTGTCATCGGAGTGTGCAGTGTAAATATTCTTTAGTTCAATTGATATAGAACAAAACTCTCATTCGACCTTTAATCCAACAGCATACGCTCGTGAATAGTCCGACCCTTCTGCCCTGGTTCAATCAGCAGACGGGTCGGTTTGATGTTAATCAGCGCCGTAAGCTGCTCTCCCATATAATGCGCAGAATATTTGAATCCAATCTCCGCCCAATGCATGATTACACCTACCGTTGCAGATACCAGATAACTTAACATGATGTCGTAATTAATCGTCCACTCACTATCCTCGGTCACCAATACAAAATCTTCGGTTAGATACGTTCTAAACATATTGCATAGCCGAGAGCTCATATCTGAATGCATTGTTATTAACGCACGAAAGATATCCTGATGGGCTTCAATATATTCGAATACAGGCATCGTGGATGGTAGCAATGCAGTCATGTCCACTTCTGTAAGCTGTACGTATGGTTCTGCATAAGCTCGCCCCACTCCCTGCATGAAATCATCCAGAATGAACTGCAACAACTCCGGTTTGCCGGGAAAATGTAAATAGAAGGTTCCACGGTTGTAATCCGCCCGTTCCGTAATATCCCGGATTGTGAGGGCATCCGCTCCCTTCTCTAATATCAAAGAAACCGCCGCAGCGATGATCGCATCCTGCGTTCTTCGTGCTCTCCGGTCCTGAGGATGTTCAATGATCAACATTTTCGCCTCCTTTGTTCATTATTGTAATATAAATGAACACCGCTTACACCTCTGTCCGATAGCTGACATATGCGATGTCAATGATTATTGTCACATTGCTATGTATATCTTAACATTGAGACAGGAAAGATAGACGACAGGTTGAAACTTTTTTTGAGAAATACCTGCCAATAATGAATAAGGAGCGGATAGTTCATGAGTACATCTTATACACATACAGCCGTAATTACAGGAGCAGCCGGGGGCATTGGTAAAGAATTGGCACGCCGCCTTGCTGAGCGCAAAATCAATTTGGTTCTGGTGGACCTGAATGAAGAAGCCATCCAGCAGACAATTACTGATCTGAACCTCGACAAAGAGCACGTCATCGCCGTAAAAGCGAACGTATCCCAAGAAGCAGACGTGAAAAACTATGTGCAAAAAGCATTGGATGCTTTTGGTCGAATCGATTATTTTGCCAACAATGCCGGAATTGAAGGTCCAACAGGGCTGATCGAAGACCTGAGTGTTGAAGCACTGGATACGGTATATAACGTCAACATTCGTGGGGTATTCCTGGGTCTGCAAAATGTCATTCCAGTGATGAAAAAACAAAAATCCGGTGCGATTCTTAATACCTCTTCCCTCGCGGGTCTGATGGGTGCACCTGCTGTATCTCCATATATTATGTCCAAACATGCCGTAGTTGGTCTCACGCGTACCGCTGCAAATGAACTGGCACCTTATAATATCCGAGTTAACGCTGTATTGCCAGGTACAATCAATACACGCATGATGCGTCAGATCGAAGCTAATTCCGGTAACGTGGAAGACTATCAATCAGCAACCGTGTCCAGCATTCCAATGGGCCGTTATGGCGAACCGGAAGAAGTAGCAGCGGTCATGAACTTCCTGTTATCCGAAGAAGCATCTTATGTAACAGCTTCCCTTTACACCGTAGATGGCGGTATGGTGGGTCAATAAGAAGCTATAAACGGTGGGATTGATAGGGATTGGGTCGATAGAACTTCAAGTCCATCCTTAAAAAAGTTATACCGACAGGTGTTCCCGAAGGGATGCCTGGTCACTACAATCTAAAAAAGGCCTCAACACCACAGTATTGTGGAGTTGAGGTCTTTTTGACAGTTCAACACTTGCCATGCATTAGGCTTCATCTGTGAGATTTCACTTTTGAAACAGCCATTTAACGCCTCGTTGCACCATGTGATCACTCTAAGTTACTCTAACGAACCTAGGGCACCTTATTTCGGCAAAAAGCGCTTATTTCCCGAACTAACGAATCTCAGACACGCTAATTCCGCGGAAATGCTTTAACAGCATGGGAAAGTCCTAAAATCCATAGAATAACGTGTCTGAGATTCGTTACATTCCCAAACGAGCGAGAAATACTCTTATAAGGCGTATCAGGTTCGTTAGATTTTGCCCACACTTAACTTAATCGACGTATCCCGCGTGACCCTTGTCCATCAAGTAGTCCATCTCAGCATCCAGGATGCTTTCCACTGTCAACTCATCCAGCTTCACATCTTTACGACTAAGAATGTAGTCAGCCAGATCATCGCCGTCAATATCAACATCATTGCCTTTGGAATTCTCATGCGCCTTGTTGATGTACGCTTGCTCATGCTTCAGCACAAGGGCGATATTCGCCTGGCTTGCCTTCGTTTTATCTGCAATATATTGCATCATTTCTTGTTCATTAATTGCGTTTGCTTCTGCCACGTTCAGTCATCTCCTTGATTCATACATACTGTTGCCATTGTAGCATAGGTTAACCCATTACAGGCAGAACTTATGCCTGAAGAACGATTATATAGCGGTAGCGAAGGTTAGTGTGGAGCCGGCTCATCACTCTGCCCTACGACAACCGCACGTAAAATGTAGCACCCTCTCCGACTACACTTCGAGCGTATAGCTCTCCTTTATGCTGATCCACAATGGAACGAGCAATCGCCAGACCCAGACCATGCCCACCATGCTTGCGGGCTCTTGACGAATCGGTACGATAGAATCGATCGAAGATCCGATCCAGATGTTCGGGTGCAATGCCTTCACCTGTATTGGACACGGCTAGCATGACATCATTATTCTGTTTCTGAAGGGTGACGTTTACGGCGCCTTTTGGACCGGAATACTTCACCGCATTATCGAGCAGGATCAGAATGACCTGTTTGATCTGCTCACTGTTCCCATGAACCGTAAGATTCGGCTCAATGTTGTAGTCGAGGGAAATGTTTTTCTCAAAAATAACGGCCTCCATCGGCAAAATAATACTCTCTACCGCATCGCTTATATTAAACTTCGCATGAATCATCGTGGAGCGTGAGTCATCCATCTGTGTCAGATAGAGCAGATCATTCGTAAGTCCGGTCATGCGCTCAGTTTCCGACTTGATATAATGAAGCCACTTCGCCTGGTTCGCTATAGTATCCTCCTGATTGGCAAGCAGTACGTCGGCATTGGTATTGATGATCGCCAGCGGTGTCTTCAGCTCATGTGAAGCATCCCCGATGAATTGTTTTTGCTTCTCAAACGCTTCTCTGACTGGTGCAATGGAGCGATTCGCAAAATAACGACTCAGGAAGTAGATCACAATCAACATGACCAGTCCAACAATAGCAAAGGTATAGATCAGATTCGTTAGAATGCCTTGTTGTGCCGTCACATCAATAAATACGATCATATGCCCGTCACCGCTCGGATCAACCACATAGGCCCAGTCCGTTCCATCCAGCGTAAATTGCCCCGTCTGCCGTTCCGAATCACCAACTTTATTCTGGTCAACCTTTTGTAACGCCTCGGTGTAGAACGTATCTTCCATATCAAATCGGGAATGTGTATCCGTAATCTTCCACTTATCATCCGTCTTAATCATGAACGAAACGGAACGTGCCGGAGGTGAGTTGGGATCACCTCCCGGTCCTCCATTATCACCACCCATGGTATCGGAAGGAAACGAATCTGAACCGGAACTTGAACTTGAGCCTGTATTACCACCTGTACCGGAACCCTGCCCTTCCCCGCGCGGCATCTTGGATGAATTATAAGGACTGTGATAGAAATCAGACACCTTGTACAACTCCATATTTGTCTCACGTTGCACATTCTGATAAGTAATCGTATAGATCGTCGCAAATGCCACCAGCATCATAATGGAGATGGACACCAGATTCACGATCAAGAATCGATTTCGAAGTTTCTTGAACATCAGGACGTCACCTCAAGTACATACCCCACACCCCGAATCGTGTTAATGCGGACGGCAGAGTTCAAGAAGGTTAATTTTTTGCGTAAAAAAGAGATATATACTTCCACATTGTTATACTCCACTTCCGAATCAAATCCCCATAACTTCTCAATAATCTGCTCTTTGGAGGTAATCGCCTGTTTGCGGGCAATCAACAGCTCCAGCAGTTCATTCTCCTTCAGATTCAGCTTAATCTCCTTACCCTGTACGCTCAGCTTCAGTTGAGTTGTATTCAGCTCAATGTCGCCAAACTTCAGTCCATCCTCGGGAACCACTTCTCCCTTCCGTCGTAAGGCTGCTCGAATTCGGGCCAGCAATTCCTCTGTGGCGAAGGGCTTGGCGATATAATCATCGGCACCATAATCGAGGCCTGTGACTTTGTCCGATAGTTCACCCTTGGCAGTAAGCAGAATGACAGGCGTATGATTGCCTTCACTGCGAAGTTTCTTCAGGACGGTGATCCCGTCCATCTCTGGCATCATGATGTCGAGTAGTAACAGGTCGTAGATGCCGCTCTGCGCATAATCGAGTCCTGATCTGCCGTCGTGGACCATGTCCACGGAGTAGTTGTTTTTTTTCAAAATCTGCGATACAGCCTCTGCCAAATGAACCTCATCTTCCGCAATTAATATTCTCATCATCTATTCATTCCTCTGCTTGAATTATTTCTCTCAATGGACTTGTTTTATATGTTCTTATTCTATCAATCAAACCTTGAATCAATCTTAATTCATTTTGTGTATGCGCACTATTATAGGAAGGTAAAAAAAGTGTTAACGCAATGTAAAACCATTTAAGATTCATTCAAGGTTGGGGCTCTAAGATACAGACATGGAAGCAATACACGATGCAACAAAACATACAACCCACCAACGAAAGGAATGAGTCCCACATGGCAATTGAAGTATTCAACCGATATGAGAGCAAGTATCTTCTGACGGATGAGCAGTACGCGCATTTCTACAATGACCTGCTGAAATACATGGAGCTGGATGCCTACAACAAGAAACATGAGTATTACTCCATCAGTAACCTGTACTTCGACACTCCACAGGATTCGCTGATCCGCGCCAGTCTCTCCAAACCAAAATACAAGGAGAAGCTGAGACTGCGAGCTTATGGAATCCCTGAAGAGAATGCCAGAGTGTATCTGGAGATCAAAAAGAAAGTCTTTGGCCTGGTGAACAAACGCAGAACAGCCTTGAAGCTGGATGAAGCTTACGAATTCGTGAGTTCGGGACAGGCACCGGAGCTGGCAGATTACATGAACAAACAGGTTGTGGAGGAAATCAAATACTTCCTTCGCCTCTACGATCTGGAACCAAAAGTGTATCTGGCGTATGAACGCAAGGCACTCTTCGACAAGAACAGCCGGGATCTTCGCATTACCTTTGACACCAACATTCGTAGCCGCAGATACGATCTGAAGCTCGAACAGGGAGATTACGGTGAGCCGCTGGTGAAGGACGGTCGATGGCTGATGGAAGTGAAAGCCGAGAAAACCGTTCCGATGTGGCTGTCACAACTGCTGTCCGAACATGGACTGTACCGTACCGGATTCTCTAAATACGGCAACGAGTTCAGACATCTCGCGAGAACAACCAACCTGAATTACCAGACAGAGCGGATTCTTGTACCAGGTACCGATTTCAACCCATCCATAGAACAAGATAAAACGATTATAGAAAGAGAGCGTGTCCTATATGCTTGATTCACTATTCAGTTCAGCCCTAACCGATACTAACCTGACGTTTAACAACGCAGTCATTACCATTGGTCTTGCCATCATTCTGGGATTGGTCATCAGCCTTACCTACATGAAGACTAACCAAAGCACATACTCCCAGAGCTTCACCTTAACGATGGTTGTCCTGCCCGTCATCGTCGCCATCATCATCCTGCTCATCGGCAGCAACATCGCACGAGCTTTCAGCTTGGCAGGTGCCTTCTCGATCATCCGATTCCGAAGTGCCCCTGGTGATCCAAAGGACATTGCTTACGTATTGTTCACGATGGCTTCCGGTCTTGCCTGCGGTGTAGGCGCTTTTGGATACGCGGTGCTGTTCACCATTATCCTGTGTGTACTCATGTTTGTTCTGAGTCGCTTCAACTTCGGTGGCAAGAAAAGTCAGCTGAAAACGCTGAAAGTCACCATTCCCGAAAACTTGAGTTATGAAGAAGCTCTTAATGAAGTGTTCCATACATTCAACGTACCTTTTGATCTGAAAAAAATCAGAACGACCGAACTCGGCAGTCTGTATGAGCTGGTCTACAGTGTAACCATTCACGAAAGTGTTAGCCAAAAGGAATTCCTCGATGCGATCCGCACACGGAACGGCAACCTGGATATCTCATTAACCATGAGTCCAACAACGGAATATTAATTTATAATTCGAAGGGAACGATCTAATATGAAGAAAAACATGATAACAGGCAGCAAACTTTGGTCCATCGCCATGATTACCAGCCTACTCGCCGCATGCAGTTCACCAGCAACGACAAGCACAACCGCCAATGCCGCAACGTCAACGACAGGAACAACCAAAACGGTATCCGTCAGCGAGCAAACTTCAGTAAAATATGCAGATCTGGTCTCTCTGGATGCTGACGATACCAACATTAGCTGGAGTGAGGCGGATTCCACAGCGATTAAGCTGAACGGAACAACTGCAACGGTGACCGGTTCGGGTGCTAAAGCCGCGAATGGTTCGGTAACCATCTCGGAAGCAGGCACTTATGTACTTAGCGGTGAGCTAACGGATGGCCAGATCGTGGTTAACGTTGCCGATAAGGGTACTGTGCATCTCGTATTAAACGGAGCAACCATTCATGATAACGACAGTGCCGCAATCTACATTCAGAAGGCTGGTAAAGCGGTAATTACGCTCGAAAAAGGAACCAAAAACACCGTATCGGATGGTAAAACGTATGTGTACGCTGACGCTACGACAGACGAGCCGGATGCTGCAATCTTCAGCAAAGCAGATCTTACATTCAATGGTGCAGGTCAATTGACCGTCACAGGTAACTATAATGAAGGTATTACGAGCAAGGATGATCTGAAGATCATCAGCGGTAACATCAGCGTCAAAGCAGCCGATGACGGCATCAAAGGTAAAGATATGGTCGCCATCCAAGCGGGTACGATTACCATTGAAGCCGAAGGCGACGGCATTAAATCAACCAATGACACAGATACCACCAAAGGTTACGTTGCTATCGATGGAGGTACCTTCGATATCCAAAGTGGTAACGACGGTATTCAAGCCGAAACCGCACTTGTTACGGATGGCGGCACATACAACATTGTAACGGGTGGTGGTAGCGCCAATGCACCAGCCAAAGTAGAAGAAGATCCATTTGGTGGTGGTGGATGGGGTGGCGGCACACGTCCAACGGATATGGGCACACCACCAGATGGCGAACCTCCTGCGGATATGCCCGAGATGCCTACTAACAGCGGTACGAATGCCGGAACTAACACAAACGGCGCAGCAGCATCCAACTCTGCCAACACAACAACAACAACAACAACGGATAACAATGCTGATGCGGACACTGCAACAACAGCAACCGAGTCCACAAGTGCCAAAGCGCTCAAAGCAGGCACAGACCTTACGGTTAATGGTGGTACGTATACCATTGATTCCATGGATGATTCCCTGCACAGCAACAATAATGTGACCGTCAACGACGGAATATTCAACATTGAATCTGGTGATGACGGCATTCATGCCGATCAGGCCCTTACGATCAACGGTGGAACCATCACCATTGCGAAGAGCTATGAAGGACTTGAAGGTGCAATCATCACCCTGAACGATGGCGATGTGGATGTAACGGCATCCGATGATGGCGTAAATGCTGCAGGTGGCGAGACGGAGACAGCTACGAATACAGCGGCAAGTACAGATAGCGCAACTACAGCAACCGATGCAACAACGACATCGAACATCTCTGTAACCGAAACGACAGGCACAACATCGACTACCGATCAGGCATCCCAAGGTACAGCTGTTAATCAGCAAGGACGTGGACCGGGCGGTATGGGAGCAGCGAGCAATAACGAGTTCCACATTAACGGCGGCTCCCTCACCGTGAACGCAGGTGGTGACGGGCTAGATTCCAATGGTTCCATTAACATGACTGGCGGAACGGTTATTGTGAACGGACCGACGAATAGCGGCAACGGAGCATTGGATTATGACGGTACATTTGAAATCAGCGGTGGGTACCTCGTGGCTGCCGGAAGCTCTGGTATGGCACAAGGAACATCCGCTGCATCTACGCAAAACACCATTGTGATGACATTCCCTGCAACACAAAAAGCTGGAACACTTGTACATGTACAAGATAGCGAAGGCAACAACATTCTGACGTTTGCACCAGCAAAAGATTATCAAACCGTGGTTGTCAGCTCCCCGGATCTTGCAAAAGATGGTTCATACGTGATCTACTCCGGTGGTACGTCTACAGGTAAAGCCGTGGATGGACTCTACACAGACGGTACCTATAGTGGCGGAACTCAAGTGGTTGCATTCCAATCGACTAGTAATGTAACTTGGGTGAATGAATCTGGTGTAACCACAGCCAATACAGGTATGGGCGGTCCTGGTGGCGGCGGTGGACAAGGCGGATTCGGAGGCGGCAGAAACAGATCCCAATCCGGTACAACATCCGACAGCACAGGCACTACCGATTCTGCAAAATAATACGTGCGGTAAGCAATAATCAAGCAATCTCTTGCCCTAACTCAAAGGCGAGACAAAAAGGCTCCGAATCACTTCATAGTGAGTTCGGGGCCTTTTTCGTATCCTCGTTCTTACGTGGTATCTGCATTACTATGATATGGAGCACACTCTTTCATCCATTAACGTTATGGCAGAAGATTTACAGCACTCCAGCTGAGCAAAAAACTGGTGATCACTTTCCTGTTCTTTTCTTTAAAAGGAATACACATACACCTTGGTGCGCAAGGCATCCCGGCATGTAATGGTACGTAGCGGTTCTTTTCCTGGCAGCGCAAAACAGACACTAATCACCTTGGCACCCGGCGGAAGCTCTCGACTGAACTTGTCCAGAAGCCGGGTCATGGCTCCCGGGAACAGATAACAAATCACACAATCTGCATGTTCATAGGAACTGGTGTAGATGTCTCCGCGCATGAAGCGCAGCCTGCCCTTGAGAGAGTGCTTGTTTCCCTTGGCTCGACGTAAGCGAACACTGAGATAGGCAATTATTTGGGAAGACCATAAGGGAATTCTCGAATTCTCAATCCCGGTCAGCCTTTTGCCAGGGCAATGCCTTACAACATCCAGTCCCAATGTACCCCATCCGGAACCGGCTTCGAGCACATCCCCGTACCCTGGAATGCGGTTTACTTCCTGTATAACCACCTGTCTTACACGACTGGATGTGGGCATCGGGGAAATCCCGTTTTTCCAACTAACAAGTACGATAGATATGACACATATCAATGTCACCACAGCAATCAGCCATGGAATCAGGTAAATGATGAACATGAACTCATCCCTTTGTTATCACTCATTCATTCCGGCACATGAGACTTCATATATACACCCTTTTTATAAACGGACTTGATGGTAAAATGTACACCCAGCTTGCGATTCGTCCGATAGATTAGCGAATTAATCTCGTCGATCCCTACCGCTTCACTCTCCAGCATACTACGCTCTGGCCACACCTGAGCCACAATCTGTTCCCTTGTCACAAAGTGGTCCAGTTGACTATACAGCAACTTGAACAGCTGGTACTCCTTCTTGGACAGCGGAATCTCCACTTCGCCGATCTGTACGGTTTGCAGGTGATCCAGTAAACGTACGCCCTCACCCAGCAGATCCGACACACGATATTCCCTTGTCTCTCCAAGATCCCCTTCAGCGCGAAGCTGGATCAGGCCGTTGACCAACGTCAGGCTGTCTCCCTCGCCAAACGGATATTTCTCATAGGGAATGAGGCGCTGCCCGTTCAGTTCCGTTCCATTTTTGCTATCCAGATCCTCGATCCATAACTGTTGCTGTACATCATAATGAATGCGGCAATGCCGCTTCGATATCATCTGATTATAAACAGACAAGTCCAATTCACTGCCACCTGTGTAACGTCCCACCGTAATGGAGCGACCCTGGCTTACATAAGCAAATGAGCCGTCACTTTCCTGTCCTGGCGTACGAATGACGATTTTTGCCGTCTCCCGCATGTTATTCTCCCACCTTCAATGATCACTCACTCGATCTCTATAAACATATCTTCAACAATAATGATAAGATCATCAGATTTGTTCCATTGTTTGCACCGCTATAGTTCAATATAGTGGTACACAGGAACGATTTATGTTCGGTTCTACTCACTCTACTATACCAGACGTTGTGCTTTTTTTCTCATGACGGCCGGATGTCTACTTTAGCTCATTCAACAAGAGAGGTACCTTCTAATGAACAAAAAAAATATTTTCATATACGTATTGCTCGCCTTTGCCCTGTCCATGACATTAACCGTGCTCTCCCGTATGAATGATGATGGCGGAGAATCACTGAAAGGCACCTCGGCTGCCGAAAACTCATGGTTACAAATGAAGATCCAGCCCTAAGTCTACTCTATTATAACGTGATCTCCGCGCAAAACGTTTCACGAATGTCATATTAGGCTAAGCCATAGACTCACATCAATAAGGCCCCAGATTGCTGGTCACAGCAGCCCGGAGCCTCATTTTAATCCAAAAAATCTATATTACACGACTTATTTCCCAAAGCAAAGTGAAGTCGACAGTGAACACTACCACCATCCGCACTCACGTCATTGTCGCTTCTTTCTCACACCGAATTTCCTCCACGCATACACGATAAGAGCTACAGGGCCAGCAATCCATAACAGTTGCCATAGCATAATTTTCAGGTCGAATCCCATTTCAAGAATCCCTCCTCCGATAATCGCAAAGGTACATACAATCGTTCAAAACCCAAATCAATCTACTTCTTCCTCCGGTACAGTCGGCTCGTCGTCAGGCTTCGCTGTCTCTCTGGACTGTACTTCCTCCATCCGGCTGGACACCTTCTGATATAGGTAAGAGATCCCCAGCAATAGTACGCCGAAGCTGAAATAGGCAAAGATTTTGCTACCCGAGGTAAGCATCCCCACATCATAGAACACCATCTTCCCCGTAGCGAACAACGTTAGGCCAAGGCCGAGGCGCCGAATCATGACATATTTTCTACGGAATCCATAGGCAATATAGAGAATCGCCAGCAGCAGATAGATCAGGCTGAACATCAGCCCCACATCACCCCACTGGAACTGAATCGTCAGGAATACGGTGATGACACCGAGCAGATACACCCCTGCGATAACCGGGTACCATTCAATGCTCTTGAACTGCCCGCGGATGCCTGCAATCAGCAGATCCCTTCCTGCAAAGAATACCCCTACGTTAAAGATAATTAACACCAGCAAACCAACAATCTCTGCCGCTGTATGCTGTTGAACTTCCGGCTGAAGCGCTGGCATGGTTAAGGTTACGGCCAGTGCAATACAGCAGCCAATAGCATGCAAGAAAGTGGTATACACCTGCACGTATCGATCACGCAGCAGCTTCACCTTGTTCAGTCCATAGGCCAATGCAATGGTGAGCGCTGCGAACATGAGCAACTTGTAGAACATGTATAACAGGAACGTCCCATCGACAGCTCTGGTATACAATTCATTCGACTCATACAGCACATATAACCACAGATTCCCAAGTGTCACATACTTGAATCCGTTCAGAAAACCCAGCTCCAGCGGGCTGTAATTAAATCTCTCTCTGGAAGATGAATTGCTGTGAACTGCCCAGGCATAATACAGTGTAATAAGCACAGTTCCCAGCGTGATGCTGGAGTACTTTAACATGAAGTAAGAACGTTCCCCGATGAAGAATAGCGCCAGCAGATCGTAGTACACAAAAGTGATTAGACATAGAAGCACGATACCCCATCCGGCACGTTCCACCGACTTGAGCCGTTTCATATGTCCGAGCGCAACCAACAGAACCCCTTCGATTAACCAGCCCATCGATAACCACTTGGCCCCGAATTGGAACGGAATAATCAGAATGGCAAAGGTCAGGGAAGTGACATAGAAGAGTAATATCGTCTGTTTCTCCTGAGCCATATGGCGCTGGACGAATCGTGCGAGGCCCAGATACACCACGCAGAAGATCAACGCCAGCAAGCCCTGAGCATCATTCCAACCCGCCACATCAAATAATACGTATAACATCAGACAACTAATGCTCGTATTCATGGCGAGTAGAGCGAAATCCCACCAGGTTAACTTCATTCGGTGTTTGAACGGATATGCCAGCGTAATGCCCAGATATAATGCAAACGTCACAATGGAATACAACATGCCAATCTTCTCACTTGGCGACAGCCATAATAGGATGAGCATGGATGGTGTATTGAACAGGAAACTGATATAGTGCACCACCGGCCACCGTTTGCCAAACGAAATGAACACAATAATGCCGTTTAAGAGCAGCAGATAGATCATGGCTACATAGACAGCAGGGCCCTCAAGCCCGAACGAGAACATGTAGGAGAATAGCGGAAGATATCCGCCCACCAAACCTAGTGAACAGATGGTCTTCGACTGGTATCTCAAGGACAACAATACGGAGATTGCCGATACCAATACAGACAGGGCAAGTCCCGTATATAATCCGATAATATGCAGTAAAAAGTAACTATAGAAGACGGAGCCAAACAACACGGATATCCCACCGCCGAGCAGCCCCGACGCAAACGTCTGCCTTTTGCGGCGGAACAGCCACTCTCCTCCGGCGAGCATCAGAGCACCAAGCAGGAAAAAGGCTCCGCTCTTCATCTCGTCATTAAACCAGGTCGAGTACGAGTACTGAAACGCTGCTCCAACCCCCAGAATGAGGAGCAAGATGGCTACTTTGTTGATCCAGCTGAGTCCAATCTTCATCTCCATGCGATTCTGCTTAATCCGGCGTTGAATAGTCTCTTCGCTCAACCCTTCCTCCGCCATATGCCCATATCCACGTTCCATGTGCCCACGCAGAGCCTCTTCTCTATCCCGTACGGCTCGTCTGTGCGATTCAATGCGCTCATTCACCTCTGCCGCAAGGTAAGCAATCCTCTCCTTCACCTCGTGGGAATCCTCTTGCAACTCCTGTGCGGCCTGGTTGTACAGCGCGTTTAGATTGGATTTCGTTCGATGTTCATGGAATGCAATTCGATCATTATGTACCGCTGTTTTCCCTTGAAAATAGGTCTCCATCTTCTCCCGCGATACCCGGATCAGATTCAGCTTCTCATCCAGCATCTGTTCCGATAACGCCATGCGAAGACGTGCATTCTCTTCTTCCATCTTGCGTGAGCGAAGTTCGAGCTGTTGCAGCTTGAGCTTGTGGGCTTCATACTGTTCCTGTAACTGTTCATTCTGAACGATCAGGTCATCGGACTGGTATTCCTGGAGCAAGGCGTGATACTCCTTCGCCAGTTGCTTTTGTTGCTCCTGAACCTGTTGAAGCCGATCCTTAAACTCCTTCATGAGCTTCCTCCGTTGGTTGATGTTTAATCTTTTCCCTATATTTTACTATATGTATGCCATAAAAAGAGGTTTAAACATTAGATATATCTGTGCAATATTTCATCCGTAGGATCTCAAACGCAAAAAAGCCGGGAAGCAACTGCTTCGCCGGACTTATATTCATATGAGCATTTGCACAAGAATCGATGCTTATGCCGCATCACTCGTCTCCGATTGGTCCGCTGACTCGGGCTCAATTATCTCGGTCGCATCTGGGTCCAGCCAACTGGCGATCATGCCACGCACATATTGCAGATCGTCCTCAGACAGATCGTAGTACCATGTGCCACTGCGCGTTGCACCCTCACCCTTCAGCATGTAATTGCTGATCGTTGGTATGCTATCTTTCATATATAAGGACTCGGCAAATTTCACGATAAAGTCCGAGGTCATGTTGGTTGTAAAATTCGATCCGGCAATCTGGATTACGTCCGGGATCTTGGTCAAATTTTTGACTTCCAGCGCACGATTCATGAAGGCACTTAGGAAAATCCGGTGACGCATCGTCCGATTGAAATCAGAGTCCTCCCGGTAACGCACATATCCAAGCGCTTCTTCACCGCTATAGATTGGTTTATTCGCTTCAACAAACAGCTTCTCATGAATTTTGAGCTTGTTCTCAATATTTTTCTTGATTGGCAGTTCAACGCCACCCACCGCATCAACAATATCCTTGAGCCCGTTAAAATTAATCGCGGCATAGAAATCCACTTTGTTCCCCAGCAAATTCTCCACCGTATCCATCGCCATCTTGGCTTCACCGTGGGCATATGCTGAGTTGATCTTCGACTTCACATCCCGGCCGACAATCTCGGTATAGGAATCACGTGGAATGGACAGCAGCAGCACTTTATTGTCTTCTGGACGCACAACGGAATAGATGATGGTATCCGAACGGCTTGGTTCGTTATCGCGTTGGTCAATCCCTAGCAGCAAGAGCGAGAACGGGTCCGTATGTTCCACAACAGGGGCATCCTTATCACCAGCTGGTACAAAGGAGTCATCCAAGGCTTCCTTCACCGTAGCTGAAGCGAACAAATTAAAGGCAAACACGACGAGTTGCTTTTGATAGATAAATCCGAGTCCTCCCAACACAAGCAGCACACTTAGGGTGATGATCAATGGCTTCTTCCATTTCTTCTTCGGTTTCTTCGGCTTCCGTCTTGTTAAATGTGCGGCACTGTTTTCCATCATATCTCCTTTAATAACGGGTTCTTAGATTCATTTAACTATATTAATAACACGTTTTCAATAGATTACGTTATAATCTGCTATACAAATGCATGTTCAAAAAGTCTGATTTTCAGTACCGAGAAGATGGAATGAAGCTAGAAATGGAGTAGCGGAGCGTAGGGAAAACTACGTGAGCAACTAAAATGTTTCCGAAGGAAACATACTTCGTAAGCATATGCTTATTCGGCTGAATTTCATATTCGATGCTGATGATGCCACCAGGCATCATTCGTAATCAAAAGTGGACTTTTTGAACTACCTCTATAAGATGTACATAAAGGGAGCGATGAATGATGGAGTATCGACGTTTGGGCAATAGTGGTTTGCGTGTGTCGGCACTGGGGCTCGGCACCAATGCGTTTGGCAAACGCGCGAATGAAGCAGCTTCTACCCGCATTATTCATGCAGCGATGGATCAGGGCATCAACTTTATCGATACCGCCAATATCTACGCAGGCACGGAATCGGAACGCATTATTGGACAGGCTCTCACAGGTCGACGGGATAACGCGGTGCTTGCTACCAAGGCCGGATTACCCCGGCATGATGGTCCTCATGGGCGGGGTTCCTCCCGCTACCATCTGCAACAAGAGCTGGAACATAGCCTGCGGCGCCTGCAAACGGATTATGTCGATCTGTACCAGATCCATACTTTTGATCCGCATACACCGCTGGATGAGACACTGCGCACACTGGATGATATGGTCACTTCCGGCAAAGTCCGTTACATCGGAGCCTCCAACTACGCAGCTTGGGAGCTGATGAAAGCTCTGGGCATCAGTGAACAGAAAGGTTATGTGCGCTACATCTCCACCCAAACCAGCTACTCTCTGGCAGACCGTACACCCGAGCTTGAACTGGTGCCGATGTGTCTCGATCAGGGTGTAGGCATTATCCCGTATTTCCCGCTGGCAGGTGGTATTCTGACCGGTAAATATAACGGACAGACCCGTGTGCCTTCTGGTTCCAGAGCAGACACCGATCCGTCCTTCAACCGTTTCCTGCTGGAGCATAATATCCAACTGAGTGAACAAGTGAGTGCTAAAGCTGCCTCATATGGCTGCTCCCCGAGTGTGCTATCACTCGCATGGCTGCTGACACGTCCAGCTGTATCCACAGTGATTGTCGGGGCTACACGCACCGAACAGCTGGAACATAATCTGGCTAGTCTGGACATGTCACTGCCCGATAAACTGTTGGCCGATCTGGACCAGATCAGTGACTCTTTCCGTCGCCGCGAGCCGTTTGCATCCTATCGAATCGATTGAGCAACCGAAATAGACCTCCCGACAAGATGAAGTCAGGAGGTCTATTTGTATTTTACAGAGGTGTTATAATTATTAATAATCAGAAAATTTTCCAGTTCCACTACATTCTGTAGTTTAATACATTAAAAAAAGATATATTACGGATCAACTCTCTGTTTTTTGGCGAAGAAACTCCTGCATGATCTCCAAATACTCTCCCTTACGTTCATCCAAAGTTTCGAAAAATGCCTTGTCCGATTCCTCGACCAGATGGATTCCCTCCACAGCCAATCGGGTTCCTTCTTCCGTTGTTGTGATAATATTGGCACGCGTATCTGTCTGATGACGAGCGCGGGTAATTAATCCCCTTTTTTCAAGCGCACGTAGAACCTGAGAAGTCACGTTAACATCCACCTTGGCAAACTGAGCAATCTGAACCTGAGTCACTCCCTTGCCTTCCTCATCGTGTTCATTGAGCCATAAACAGGCGTGCAATAATACAAATTGAGGTTGTGTCAGTTCGAGGGGCTCCAGCACCCTGCGTACTTCCTTTTGCCACATGGCTGTAACCTGCCATAACAGATATCCCGGACTTTCTTGTGCGTTTTTATACCGTGAGCTTGTCATCTCATACCTCCATGATGTGCGACCTTATGCAACAGAATATATACCCGTCAGTCAATGAAGTAAATCCATTATTCATATAACGATGATGGAAACATATCCGTTGCAACTCTGTGTGTTCTTTCTCAAAAAAATAATTAGCGCGCAGGGATAAACTGCTTCACCCATTGTCCGAATCCTTGCGGATTGCGGCTCTGTATAAGAATGGTTCCTTCTCCCCGGAACCGACATACCAGTCCTTCTCCACTTGTAACACTGGATAACCAGCCCTGTGAAGCTTTCTCAATACGGTAATCTACATAATGAGGCCATGCCACCAAATGGGCGTTATCCACGATCATTTCTTCACCTGCTGCCAGATTAATCGCATGGATGGCACCATAGGAAGACAGAAATACAGTTCCACGTCCACTGATCTCAATAATGAAGAAACCTTCTCCCGAAAAGAGACCTTTTTTCAGGTTTTGCATTTTGGTATTCACCTGAATGCCCTCTGTTCCTGCCAGAAATCCGTCTTTCTGCACATAGAGTGAATAGGAACCGTCCAATTCAACAGCTTCTACATCGCCCATGCTTGAAGGTGAGAGCAGAATCTCTGCCGATCCGCCCGCAGCCGTCAGTTCCTGAAAGAAAAACTTCTCCCCGCTCAGCATCCGACCGAACCCGGCAAACATCCCACCTTCTGCTGAACCCTTCAGTTCAACCGTAGGAGTCATAGATACCATCGCACCACTTTCGGCCTTGAACCGCTCTCCCCGCTGCAAATGTACCTTGAGCATCGCAAAAGCACCATCGTATAAAATCTCATAGTTCACGGTTGCACCAGCTCCCTATTGTCAGAGTTAAAATCATTGAGTCCATTATCTTCCAGAACTGCTGATTTGTCTCCGTATTCCTTCACAATATGTTGATCTCCCCAATTACAGAGCGCATTGAGAATCGGTTCAAGACTTCTCCCGTAATCACTCAATTCGTATTCTACTTTGGGAGGGACTTGATTATATACGATTCGGTTTACGATTCCGTCGTTTTCAAGCTCTCTGAGTTGCTGTGTTAACATTTTTTGTGTAATTGCGGGCATAATACGCTTAAGATCACTGGTTCGTCTTTTTCCATGTGTCAGATGACAGAGAATCACGCATTTCCACTTGCCACCGATCACTTCTAGGGTAGCTTCAACCGAGATGTTATATTTTTTTCTAACCATAACTTGCTTCCTCCCTGATGAATTGAATTACATCCGTCGCATGCTGTATAGGCACCAAAAAGTACGTAGGGTACTAAAAAGTACGTACTATTCAATCTATACCGAATAACTCATAATAGCATTTGCCGGTACGTAAATCTACATTCGGGGGAGTTGAGCAAGAAATGTTACAAGATTCAAAACGCAGCACGTGGGCACTGCTGGCACTGGCCATTAGTGCATTCGCGATCGGTACCACAGAGTTTATCAGCGTTGGGCTACTGCCCCTCATTGCAGATGACCTGGGCATTTCCGTAACTACTGCGGGACTGACCGTTACTTTATATGCATTAGGCGTTACCTTTGGGGCTCCTGTTCTGACCTCACTGACGTCTACCATATCACGCAAAACGCTATTGCTTGCCATCATGATTGTCTTCATTGCGGGTAACACGATGGCTGCACTATCGACGGGCATCACCATGTTACTCATTGCACGAGTAGTGTCCGCTCTGGCACACGGGGTGTTCATGTCCATTGGCTCCACGATTGCAGCTGATCTGGTGCCTGCCAACCGTAGGGCGAGTGCCATTGCCATCATGTTCTCCGGTCTAACCATTGCCACAGTAACCGGTGTACCTCTCGGTACACTCATTGGTCAACATTGGGGCTGGCGCGCTGCCTTTATCCTGATTGTTGTGGTTGGCATCGTTGCAATGATCGGTAACCTGATACTCTTGCCATCCACGTTGAAGCGAGGAACACGGACGGCATTTCGGGATCAGCTGAAGCTCGTTACAGGTGGACGCTTGCTGCTTGCTTTTGCCATCACGGCTGTTGGGTACGGAGGAACATTTGTTGTCTTTACGTATCTGTCCCCGTTGTTGCATGATATTAGCGGTTATTCCGAGAAAACAGTAGCGTTCATTCTGTTGTTGTACGGAATCGCCATTGCTGTTGGCAACATCATCGGCGGCAGAGCAGCCAATCGCAACCCGCTCAAGGCGCTCTTCTACATGTTCATCATTCAGACCATCATTCTCGGCGTGATGTACTTCACCGTCCCGTTTAAGTTGGCAGCACTGCTCACCATTATGGGTATGGGCCTGCTCGCTTTCATGAATGTGCCTGGTCTTCAGATGTACGTTGTAACCTTGGCTGAACGATATGCACCACAGGCCAAGGATGTAGCCTCAGCCTTTAACATCGCCGCATTTAATGCAGGGATCGCTATAGGTGCCTATTTGGGTGGAGTGATCAATGATTCCATCGGTTTGATTCACACGACATGGGTCGGAGCCTTGATGGTTCTCGTAGCTGTAATCCTGACCGCATGGGCTAAAATGCTGGAAAGCAAAGATCAACATGCATCAGTCGAAATGGAGAAAGCTTCGTGCTAATTTCCATCCGACCATAGGTCTCACTCTTATATATATATCAGTTCCAGCCTTCGAGGGGAACCGGTTTCATATGGTATTTTATTATACTATAATACGTTGAACCCAATTTGATCTACTATGATTTAATTTTGTATGATAAAACAACAAAAATTCAGCTTAATATGACTGATTTTTACACACTTTAAGGAGGAAATCTCATGACAACAGCTCAAACCGCACAACATTTACAATCCACAGTAACTCTGCATAACGGTGTTTCTATGCCTTGGTTCGGACTTGGGGTATTTAAGGTAGAAGAAGGATCTGAACTGATTGAAGCCGTGAAAAATGCGATTAAACATGGATACCGCAGCATTGATACTGCTGCAATATACGGCAATGAAGCCGGTGTTGGTCAAGCGATTGCAGAAGCTTTGCAAGAAAACAACCTGAAACGCGAAGAACTGTTTGTTACATCTAAAGTATGGAATGCAGACCTCGGATATGAAGAGACACTTGCGGCTTTTGATACAACCTTGAACAAACTGGGACTGGAATACCTGGACCTGTATCTGATTCACTGGCCTAAGGCAGGCAAATACAAAGCAGCCTGGAAAGCAATCGAGGAACTGTACGCGGCTGGTCGCATTAAAGCTATTGGTGTAAGCAACTTCCAGATTCATCATCTCGAAGACCTGATGCAGGATGCCAAAGTGAAACCGATGGTCAATCAGGTGGAATACCACCCTCGCCTGACTCAGGTTGAGCTTAAGGCTTTCTGTGAGAAGCATGGTATCCAGCTTGAAGCTTGGTCTCCTCTAATGCAAGGTCAACTGTTGGACAACCCAGTGCTTACGGCGATTGCTTCAGACAAAGGCAAATCGGTTGCACAAGTCATCCTGCGTTGGGATCTGCAAAATGGAGTCATTACTATTCCGAAGTCCACCAAGGAAAACCGGATTATCGAGAATTCCTCCATCTTCGACTTTGAACTTTCAAATGAAGAGATGGATCTGATCAGTGCTCTGAACGAAGATGTACGCGTTGGACCTGATCCGGACAACTTCGATTTCTAAATTGAATCGACTTGCTGTTATTCTGTGCTGATTTGCAGGTAAAATAAAACAGTGAAAAGCCTCCAGACTTCTCGTTACGTACGAGAGTTGGAGGTTTTTCACTGTTTTTTGTTTCTCAACAGATGACATTGTCACTTCTAAAATTCTGAAACCTCAATCTCTATAATCAATCAGCTTAACTTTCAATTTGATCCGCAACAAATTCATTCTCGCATTGTCAAATTTATAAGTGACATTGAATTCACACACATATGTGGTGGTAGACCGGCCAACAGATCCCCTGAGGTTCAATTTTTTCCAAAAAAAATAAATGTATACACCACCAAACCCAAGGCTATCTTGCTCGTGATAATCCGGAACTGGATCAAATTCATAATTGAAGTTGTATTCTTTTCCTTGCACTTTAACCGAAAGATGTTTTTGTTTGACTGCTAGTGTATTTAAAAGAGTAAAATAGCATCTACTTTTTCGTTTAGTTTAAAATTTTCAAAATTATTCCTTTTTTTCTAGTAGATCGCAACCTTTTGTTGAAGTATGACGTTAAGTATATGTGGAATAATTTTCCAAACCACTCAGAAAACAAAAGCAAGAATAAAAAAACTATGAGGTGATAATGAATGAAGGTTAATTACGTAAAAAATGGTATTATCACATTAGCTCTCGCTGTACCACTTATGTTCAGTTTTAACCTTACAACAAGCGCAGAACTTACTAACTCCGGTAGTCCAGACGCAGGAATTAGCGTAAAGTCTCCAGATAACCTGAATGATACCTGGAAGACACCAATCAATGAAGGAATTATTGCTTGGAACGGTACTCCTACTCCAGTTACAATTGGATACTTGAGTTCATCAACCAACACAATTACAGCGGCTTCTTATCCAGATACCTGGTATGGCCTAAATTCACAGTGGTTTTTCCCAAAGTATAGATACACAATTCAATTAAACTCAAGAACAATTGTCAGAGACGCCACTAATTTCTCCAATTTTGTTAAAGGAGCGACCGTTCATGAATTTGGGCATTCCTTCTTCTTGAAAGATAACCCGAATACAACTAAGGCGTCTATTATGAAATATAGCAATGATTTTAACACAGTCACTACCCCTAGGCAGTATGATATTGACGATGTAAATACTGCTTACTAATTTAAAAGGATTGGGAGGAAGATAGCATGAAGAATTTTACATCTGTAGCTTCAGCATTTTGTATCACTGCAATGTTACTCGCCGGATGTGGAACAGCAGAGCCATCAAAAGAAGGATCCGCTGCAACAGAAACAGCAAAAAAAGAAGTGGTGCTGATGGATGCCTCTTTTCCAACTTACAACAACATTGATGAGTTGGCTAACCAGGCGGATTTAATTATTGAAGGAAAGATTTTAAAATCATCTTTTAAACTTATAAATATCGCAGAAGAACCTGCTGATCCTAATGATGAAAAATTAAACCCAGGTGGGGATATATCAGACAGCCCCGCTATTCCATATACGATCTATGATGTTGAAGTACAAAAAAACTATAAAGGGGAAGCAGCCGAAAAAGAAATCATTCAAGTCAAACAAGTAGGGGGAGAGGATCAAGAACATACATTTAAGGTAGAAGATTCTGAAGAACTCAAAACGAATGAAAACTACGTTATGTTCCTAGCGACGTTTGAAAATTCACCGGCATCACTGTTAAATCCAGTTCAAGGTTCATACACGGTAGAAGATGATGGTACGATTAAAGGGAATGAAAAAAACCAAATCAAAATTGAAATGAACAATTTGTTGAAGTTAGAACAACAGTAAATACTCGAAAGAAGGCACTGACTGGATTAATTTCAGCGCCTTCTTTTTATCCCTCTACTAGCCATTATTTTTCGAAAAACAATAATGGCGTATAGCGCTTGAACAACATTATAATCATCATGATCGGCAATAATGCGAACTTCCGGATTTTGCTCTTAATGAGTTTGGACGTACTGGTATACCTCCGCTACCGTTTCTAATGGATCTGGCGGAAGATACTTTCGCCACGCTTTAAAAATCTGTACGCCTTAAACATCAAATTTCCCCAATTTAAAAAAACCATGATGTGAAAGATACACTTCTATAAATCTAACTTCCATTTTGGAATCATTATTATATGAATCGTTCTTGAGTCCCCTCTCTAGAAATAGATCGGTAGTATAATCATTGCTCATTATGAAAATGCCATCTTCGGCACTACTTTTAAGCAGTTCCACATTCAAATTCTCCCACAAAAATTTTTACGATTAATACAACTAGTGTTACCTGAGCGCCAATGTAAGACGTTATAACCTGTAACGCCTACATTAACGTTGAAGCAATCTAGGCCAGCGTCACCGAGTCTACTGTTACGCCTGTAGAACAATCGCGTTGGAGGCGTTACAGCGATAAGGCCCCTTGGCAAGTATCGTTCCAGTACCCCGTGTATCAGTTTTTGTTAATGTAAGCCCACAAAAAAGGCCATCCACCAAGTCCATAAGAGATTCGAAAGACAACCTTTCATTATAAATATCGCAAAGTAAATATACTTGGCTTAATGCCGATTAATCCCTCTCTCCCCAAAAGGCTGCCACCCGTCCTCACCAGACAAAATAAGCGGCAACGCATATTCGGCGGCTTCCTGTTCGCTCAGCACTTTTGCCCATGAAACTCTCGTTGTCGCTTTTCCCGCCCCAGGCCCGACACTGTTATATTCCGCATACTGAACGGTCTGCTCTGCATCTGTCTTGTTCCAGTTGTGCCATCCCTCCCGCTTCACATGAGCGCCGATCCAGCAGTTCACTTGTCCATCCGCATCCTCCGCTTCAGTCAGGCGATGCTTCGTAACGATCTCGTAGCCCTTAAACACCACCGTAGCCGAGCCAAGAATAAAATCGATATCACCTTCGATGTAACAGTCCTCGAAATACTACCGAAGTTTGCGCCGCACTGAACGAAGATGTATGCATTGGACCTGATCCGGACAACTTCGATTTTTAATGAATAGCCTTTTTGGAGCCTGCTTTGTTTGACATAGCATAACGAAAAACCACCGGACCAGGTGAAGTGACCCTGTAAAGTTAGACAGATTATAACGTTAAACAACTTGTTGGGCATTAGTCCGGTACCGTACCGGACTAATGCCTTTTAGTTTTGCCTTGATGCGTTTGTTGATGTAATAATCGATGTATTTGGATAGCTCTTGTTTAATATGTGAGATATTTTCAAATTTCTTTAAAAACAAGAACTCGGATTAATGATGCCAAAGAAGTTCTCCATGACGGCGTTATCGTAACAGTTACCTTTCCGGGACATACTTGCGTGATGCCAACTTCTTTAAGGGTATGACGATATGTTCTCATCTAGTAGTGCCAGCTTGGTCCGAATGAATAAGGAGTTTATCTTCATTTGTTAAACTGCAAAATGGTCGGTCTAACATCGTGGAAACAAGCGAGTAGACCGGTCTTGAACCAATCGTATATGTAATGATTTCTACGTTATACAGATCAAGTATGGGAGATAAATATAGTTTTTCTCCGAACAATTTAAACTCTGTAATGTCCGTTAACCCACTTCTCGTTTGGCCTTTCAGCGCGGAAATTGCGTTCTAATAGGTTCGGTGCAATCTTGCCAATCGAATCTTTATACGAACGATATTTCTTCATATGTACCAAATACTTTAATCCCAATACTTTCATCAAACGCTGTACCTTTTTATGATTCACATGGTGTCCACGATTGATTAACTCATCGCGATTACGACGATAACCATAGCGTCCCTTATGCTCCTCATAAATCGCTTGTATCATGTCTTTTAGCTCTAATTCTTGTCTACCGTACCAAATGCTTTTACCACGTAATAATACGTGCTACGAGGGATATCTGCTAGTTGTAGAAGTGCTTTCACCGAAAATTCGTTCCTTAGTTCATAGACTACTTGCGCTTTGTCTTATTTGGTGAGTTTTCCTTGTTTCGAACTAAGGCATTCAACTTTTTTTTAAATAAGCATTCTCCATTTTCAAACGCTCTACCTCTGCTTGTAAAGCCTCTACAGATCCTTCTGTGCTTTATATCCTTTTTTCATGGATGGGCGCCCCTTTTTCTTTGGTTGAAGGGCGTCTAGTTTAATCTGTGTAGGATATGATGTATAGCCCTTTATAAAAAGCTTTTTCCCTATGATGCTCATATTGTCTAATCCAGTTTAAAAAGACAGAATCGTGAAGCCCGCTCGATTTTGCAATGCTTTTCAAGCTTTCTGATCCCTTTTCATAACGCATAACGGCTTGTATTTTTTCATCTGAACTGAATTTAGTCATAAAAAAACTGCACCTCCAATTGGTAGTTGTGTCTAACAATTGGGGTGCAGTTCAACCAGAAACCGGTGTTTTTTCGTTATGTTCTCTTCCCGATAACCAAGCCTCGCTAAAACTACATGTTTCAATTCAAAATGTGGTAATCCATTTTTTAACTATTGAACCTGCCACAATGCAGGGACATTGGATGGTTCCCACCCAGACAAGGATGTGTGGGATTGCAAACATTTATACGTCTTACCGCTATAGGTGACCAGCTGTCCTACAGTATAGGCTGTATTCGCCTGCCAGGCGGAAACGCCCGGATTTGTCGTTCCTGCTGCCGTTTTCACAGTCACCGCATTGCTCGCAGCAGAACCATTCCCCGCCGCATCCTTTGCTTTTACCGTAAATGTATACGAGGTATCCGCTGCAAGCCCGCTGATCGTTGCTGTCGTTCCGGTCACGGATGTCGCCAGAGCCGCTCCATTGTACACATCATAACCCGTTACACCCACGTTATCCGTGGATGCCGCCCAGCTCAGCGTTATACTGGATGTTGTTTGCGCGGTTGATGCGAGGTTCGTTGGCGCAGTTGGCGCCTGCGTATCTCCACCCGGCTGAGCTGTCGTGCTTACAGTTACAGCATTACTGGCTGCAGACAGATTACCTGCCGCATCCTTTGCTTTTACCGTAAAGCTATAGGATGTACCCGCTGACAGTCCGCTGATTGTTGCGGTCGTCCCGTTGACGGAGGTCACAAGATTGGCACCATTGTAGACGTTATAACCGGTAACACCCACATTATCTGTTGAAGCATTCCAAGCTAGCGTAACCGAGTTGGCCGTCACGCCTGTCGAACGGGCATTACCGGGTACGCTTGGCGCCGTCGTATCTGCTGGAGGCATTGTACCTCCGGTAGGCAGATCGGCTTTCAGTTTATTTTGAAGTGTTTTGTTCCGGTCACCGCTAAGTTCCCAGAACATCGCTCCGCCGAGTCCTTTGCTTTTGATATAAGCGGTTTTATATCCAATAGACTCCGCATCGTCATAGCTAATAAATCGCTTGTTGGTCGCATTATAGAGATATGGCACCTTGGCTGTGTCATTCCAGTAACGCGTGTACCCGTTTTTGTTAATGTAGTTGGTCTCCAGATCATACAAATCAAAGGAGCCTGCTTCCCATGTTCCAACGGAAGAACCTCCCGCACAGGTCTGATACTGACCATTGCCCGCCTGTGCGCATCCATCCCAGCCGCGGCCATAGAACGGAACACCAAGTACAAGTTTAGCGGCTGGTACGCCTGCATTCAAATGCCCTTGTGCTCCGGCAGCCACATTAAATGTATTGGCATCCGGCACCCCAGCAGCCGAAGCCGCAGGGTCATAGTTCAACGGCGCGTTATGCGCGCTGACTTTTTGCCAAGCCCCGTTAAAATCGTATGTCATAATATTAATCCAGTCGACGATGGCAGCTATATTGGCAAGCTCAGTATTCGCAGCATAGGTCGTCGATGCACCGCTTGCAATCGTAAGCAGATACTTCTTGCCGTCCACAGCTCCGGCAGCATCCAGCTTCTCACGGATTTTGCTCAGAAGCAGTGTGTAATTTTGCTTATCCTCAGGACGTTTGCTGTTACCATCAAGTCCGCCTGATACCGGGTACTCCCAGTCCAGATCTACCCCGTCAAAATTGTATTTCCGCAGGAAGTCGACGGCAGAGTTTGCAAATACCTCTCTCGTTGCAGCAGTCGCAGCTACATCGGAGAAGCGGTTGGACCATGTCCATCCTCCCACGGAGATGATTGTCTTCAGATTAGAATTGATCTGTTTCAGCTTGTTAAGCTGATTGATATTGCCTGCAATGGGCTGATCCCACGTATCCCCTGCAAATGTCTTGCCGGTATCAATCCATGGATCGCCAAGCACGATCGTTCCATTGGGTACATTGATTGTCTGGCTCTTCTCATTCTGACACGACCAGGTCACCGGGTTAGGGCCCGAAGGGTCCGGATTTCCATGAATACCGTTCCAGCAAATATCGGCAAACGCATAGTTGATATGCGTGACTTTGGTTGGGTCGATGTCCGTTACATTATAGTTTCTCCCATACGCAGCCCAGGACGGGTAGTAACCAACAATTTTATAAGAATCTGCAGCTGCTGCCGTAGCGGGTTGGAGCACAAAAGAAGGAATAATGACGGATAAGAGCAGGGATAGACCCAGGAGAAACTTCGCGGTTTTCTTGACAGCAGTGTGTTTATTTAAATGTATCATCTAATATACAACCTCCTTTGTCGTTTGCGTACTCAGCCTGGTCAGGAACGGACGATGTGCGCTCGAAAACTGGTTATTCGTATATACATCCCAGTTGATTGACCAGGTCATAATCCCTTTTATCCCCGCATAGCCCGCAGGCTGGAGCAAGGTATAGGAACCGCCGTATGACACACCTTTGATTAGGTAATTCAGTGCCTTTTGCAGCTCGGCTGGCGTTGTATAACCACCTCCAGCAGCCTGCTGGGAAGCCGGTACACCGATGGCAATCTGATCCGGTCGTAAGGGACTAAAGAAAGGGCCTGTGCTGCCGCCTACATGAAAGCCTTGAAGCAACATCTCCGCCATGGCCACATGGAAATCAGCTGTTCCTTGGGCGTAAGAGCGCCCATCCAGCCCCACCATGGAGCCCGTGTTATAGTGTTGCACATGAAGCAGGGTCAGGTCATTACGCAATGCATGGATGACTGGCAGGTAAGCTCCCCAAGGGCCGCCGTAGCTCAGATATCCACCCTGTACATAGGCCGTCTCCGGCGCAGCCGTCAGGATGAAATTGGCGCCGAAGTGTGACTTAACCGCTTTCACACCTTGGATGAGGTTAACAATTTTCGGTGTAGTTGGACTACGGAAATCGGTATCCCCTGCATTCAGAGACAGGGAACTTCCTTCCAGATCGATATCCAGACCATTGAAACCATACGTGGAAATGATTGATTTTAACGAATCTTCGAACTGCTGTCTCTTGGTCGCATCGGTGAGCTCAATGGTACCGTTGGCTCCCCCCATGGAAAGAAGTACTTTTTTCCCCTGGCTTTGCAGATAGGCAATATCGGATTTGAATTCGGCTACCGTCGCATTGTATGGAGTAAAAGCAAGCGTTCCGCTGCCATGTGAAATCGGTTCGGCAAAGGAGACATTAATAACGTCATAGGCTGTTGATACGTTACGAAGTCTGATATTGGTTGAACCATTGTCGAAGTTATGCCAGTAGCCAATCAGCCATTTGCCGCCGGTTGGCCCCGGATTGGATGATCCATTGGAAGTTGTCACACTGAGGGAGGTACTCGCAGCGGATATATTGCCTGCGGCATCTTTGGCTTTTACCGTAAAAGCATAAGTCGTGCTGGCTGTCAGTCCCGTGACTACAGCTGTTGTAGTTGAAGTACTTGTCACAAGAACGCCGTTCCGGTACACCTCATACCCCGCTACGCCCACATTATCCGTGGATGCATTCCAGGAAAGACTCACAGAGGTGTTCGTGACGGAGGATGAAGTCAGACCCGCAGGAACAGAAGGTGGTGCCGTATCTGGCGTCGGCGTTTCCCCTCCCGAACCTTCCCCGACGTATTTCCACAACGCGGGCACAACAGAGGGCTCCCATCCGGTCAAAGCTGTGTGTGCCTGAATACACTCATAATCTTTATTTTGATATGTTACGAGGTCTCCTTTCTTGTATGCGGTGCCTGCCTGCCACTGGGCGGCGGCATCGGCTCTCGGTGCAAACCACGAAATAAGAAGAAGAAATGCCAAAGCAAATGTAATGACCGGGCGGAATCGAACAGCTTGATTCAAGCAAAATCCCTCCTGTACTAAGGATACGTTCACCTTGCAAACAAAACTTCAATTGTCCACCTGCATCTGATCTGTGATCGATTAGAACCAGCCCCATTCAGCCATCTGATGTTGCGTGTCACTTCACTCCCTTCCCTTACCAAAATGGACCTTCCCTCTCGTGTTCTTTTTTTGCAGACACCATCCAAATTTTACAGGGAATTTACAGATCCTCACCCTGTATTTAATCAGTAAAATGCAAAAGAGATAAGGGATAAAATAGTTCTATGGGGGGCGAAAAATGTAATATAGCGCACAAAAAAGGTTTTCTTTCAACTCCTTAGGAGACTTGAAAGAAAACCTGTGTTAGATATTGCGCAGAGAAGAGGGCGTATCTTACTGCCGCTGCTCCCCTCTCCCTTCAAAAGGCTGCCATCCATCCACGCCGGACAGAATCAGAGGTACAGTGTACTCGGCCGCTTCCTGTTCGGTCAGTATTTTGGCCCAAGGCACACGATCAGCAGCACATCCGGCACCGGGCCCGGCGCTGTTGTATTCCGCATACTGAACGGTCTGCTCTGCATCTGTCTTGTTCCAGTTGTGCCATCCCTCCCGCTTCACATGAGCGCCGATCCAGCAATTCAGAAAACAGACTTTGGCATGATGACGCCACGGTCTACCCAGATACACCGACTGCGGCGGAGCATTGCTGGTCAGATCACAGTCCAGAAATACATAGCCGTAACGCACATCCTCCGGCGTAGAGGCTGCGGTAATCCAACCGTTCACTTGTCCATCCGCAGCCTCCGCTTCAGTCAGACGATTCTTCGTAAAGATCTCGCAGCCCTTAAACACCACCGTAGCCGAACCAAAAATAAAATCGATATCACCTTCGATGTAACAGTCCTCGAAATACTGCCGCAGTTTGCGCCGCTCGGCACCATCGCGTGGCCCGCCAAAATAACTGCGATCCATGGGCTGCTCCGGCAGCGGGCCGGTGAAGATCGTATCCTGGTGACCGATCAAACGACAGCGGCGAAAGGCAGCCCGGTCTCCATCCACATAAACGGCCAGCGCCTGACCAACCTGCTTGCCCGGCCCGGCAGCATTTACGAAGGTAATTCCCTCTGCCGTGAAATCATCGGCACCAATGAAAGCCGTATAGGAATGAAACGTATGATATGGCGAACCATCCGGGAACTTCTTGAGTGCATAATCATCATACGTAATGATCGTCTGCTCCGCCCCCTCACCAATCAGGTGGATGCCCGGCTTCTCCATATGCAGCTTCTCATAATACACACCAGCCTTCACTCGAATTGGAACGATTCCGATGCCATTCTCCGGCAGCGCATCAACTGCGGCCTGAATCGTCACATAATCCCCTGTCCCATCTGAAGCAACAGTCAGACAGGGAGCCGATGATTCCAATGCTGTATTTGGCAATCTCTGCTGCGTCATGGCAGTCGCTCCATTTCCAGTGCTGCCAGCAGAAGCGGAGCCACACCCATAAAGGAATCGCTTACAACCGCTTCGGTTACATAGTAGTTGTACGAGCCATCCCGATCCAGGCTTAGTCCTGCGCCATGACAGATCCCGTTTAACCGAACGCCGTCAGCCGTCTCCTCCACCAATCTGGAGGACAGTCCCTGCCATCCCTTCTCCGCCACCTCTCTGAAATGTGGCTCCAGATAACGCAACCGCACACCCTTCGCAAGCGCATATACAAACATGCTTGACCCGGATGCTTCCAGATAGTTGCCTTTGCGGAAGCCCTGATCCAGCACTTGGAACCATAACCCGCTTTCCTGCTCCTGCACGCGTACCAAAGCATGACACATCCGTTCGAAGATACCGATGATGGTTCCGCGCTTTGGATGATTCACGGGGAAATGCTCCACGCTGTCTACAATCGCCATGGCATACCAGCCCATCGCCCGGCTCCAGAAGTGTGGCGAGCACCCTGTAGATGAATCTGCCCAGACCTGCTCCTTCGATTCATCCCAGCCATGATAGAGCAGCCCGGTCCGCGGATCACGGGTCTGACGTTCGATCAGCAGAATCTGATGTGCAACTTCATCCCATAACTCGGGACGATGAAATGTCTTCGCATACTCGGACAAAAAGGGAGAGGACATATACAGGCCGTCCAGCCACATCTGGAATGGATAGATTTTTTTGTGCCAGAAGCCGCCCTCCGACGTGCGGGGTTGCCCTGCGAGCTGTGCTGCCAAAAGATGCGCCGCTTCTGCGTAACGCTGATCTTCAGCACCATCCAGTAATGTAAACAGGTTTTTTCCCTGATTAATCTGATCCAGATTATATTCTTCCAAAGTATAGGTGCCAATAGAGTCGTCCGGCTGGATATACAGGTCCATATGTTTTTTCATAAAATCAACATACTCTTGCTTGCCATAATACTGCCCGGTTCGTGCCATCGCCATCAAGGTCATGCCTTCCACGTATGCCCATCGTCCCGAAGGGAACGCATGATAACCGTCCCCGTCACATTGCTGGATGATCGTTGCTGCAATTCGCTCAGACCAGGATAACTGTGTCTGTACCTGCATAAGCAATTCCTCCTTGAATGTTGTACTCACCTAATACATACATGTATGACTAACGGATAACCGCTTCACTCTTCAAAGGTTGCTGTCCTTATTGCCGGCACATTGCCGTTGAATTGCGAAGGTTCAGCTTAGGCTGAATGACTACCGGAACATCGACCTGTTCATCACGGATTAACGAGACAATCAGCTCTGCTGCCTGCACGGCCAGTTCATCCAGAGGCGGGCCAATTGTCGTCAAGGCCACTTCCGCATATTGCATATCCGGCAGATCATCATACCCGATTAACGAGATATCGCGTGGAACACTGTAACCTGCCTCAAGTAAAGCCCGTAGTGCACCTCGGGTGACCAGGTTGTTCAGTCCAATAAAAGCTGTCGGCGAATCCGCCCCAAACGCATGATTACGTATGGCAAAATACCCGTCTTCCCAAGAGGAATGCGCTGGCAGCACATGGTCTTCGTTAAAATCCAGACCCGTACGCTGCAACGCTTCCCGGTATCCCTCCAGCTTGACGTGCTGGGAGTTGCCGATGAATCCGATTCGGCTGTGGCCCAGCGATTTCAGATGCTCCACTGCTTTGAACAGCCCTTCTTTGCGATCAATCTTGATGTAAGGAGAGTTCGGCGCTTCATCTGTACCCAGCACAAAACATGGCATGTTGAGTGTTGCGAATTTTTTCCAGAACATCTCCCGATTGTCCAGTGCATAGTCCCACAGAATACATCCGTCCACGCGCAGCTGGCTGAAGACATCCACTCCATCATCCGCCACAACCAAGATCATCTGATATCCCCGCTTCTTCAGCTCGGTGTGCAGACGGCCGGAGATGTTCGAAAATAACGGATTGCTCAGCTCATCCAGCACAAAACCGATGATGTTGCTTCTGCCTGTGGAGAGCTGCCGGGCCAGCATGTTTTTCCGATATTGATGTTTCTCTGCGACTGCAAGCACCTTCTGCTTTGTTGCCGGTTTGATTCGGGGATCATCATTCAGCGCCTTTGATACCGTGCTATAGCTCACCCCCGCCAGTTTGGCAATGTCTTTAATGGTTATCAAAATCAATCAACACCTCTCATACGCCTGAAGCCCTATTTCTTATTTCTGTGCAGATTTATAACGATCATATTGTGCCTGTCTGCCCGCAATAACCTGCTCTATATTCATCTTTTTCAACGTCTCAATATAACTGTCAAACTGGTCCAGACTGGCGTCCCCGCTAATAAACTTAAAGTTCATCTCTTCCACATATGTCGTGATGTCAGGCATCGCCATGCTCTCCACACTCGCTTCATCCGGCAGGGCATAGACAAACGGGAACGGTTCGCGCACATACGGCTCCAGTTCTTTATCCATCTTCGCATGCCAAGGGGCTACGACGGAATCAGCAGAATCGGTGGATTGGATGTTCGGCAGATTCACCGGACCAATGCCAAGCTTCTGGATGTATTCATTGTCCTTGCCTTTGTCCGTAAATGTCTTCACGCCATTCTCTTCCGTATACGTGTCATCCTTGATGCCCCACGTATAATACGTCTGTGCTTCCTCACTTACGGCATAGTCCAGGAAACGGAAAGCAAGTTCCGGATTTTTACTATCACGTGTAATGCCAAAGATGCCACTCACTGGTGTACGTCCTACATAGAACTGATCCCCATGCGGTCCTTTCAGTGGTAAAATGCCTTTGATGATTGGCTCTTCCGGGTTGTAATCCTTGAACAACGGACTGTAGACCATCGACATATACCAGCTAAAATTAAACGTTGCTCCCGTCACATCCTGAGAGATGCGCGACGTGACCTGATCACTCGTGGTACTCGCATAATCCACCCCAAGCAGACCTTCCTTGTACAGTCCGTTCAGATAGGTCAAGTACTCCTTGTAGGTAGGCTCATAATAGCTGAAATGTACCTTGCCCTGATCGTCTGCATAGAACTGGTTGGACAAATCAAGTCCAAACGCGGGGCCAAAGGCCATGGATACAAATTTTGCTTCCATGGACAGTGGAATCTCATCGGCTTTTCCGTTGCCGTTCGGATCCTCTGTCTTGAATTTGCGCAGCATCGCCGTGAATTCATCCAGCGTGGTCGGCTCGCTTAATCCCAGTTTATCAAGCCAGCGCACATTGACCATAAATACCGGCATGTAGTTGCGTGTTAACGTCTGCTGCGGGATATAATACATTTTACCATCTGGCGTTGTTAAACTGGCTTTGACGGAAGGCGACTTTTCATATATTTTTTTGAGATTCACGCCGTACTTCTCTACCAGTTCATTAATCGGAATGAATAGACCGCTGTTAATGTACTTCATCAGCTGATCCTGATCCGGCAGGTACACGATATCGGGCAAGCCGGTACCAGCAGCCAGTCTCGGATTGACGGCATCCGCATAGTTCTGCGGCGGAATCAGATCCCAATCCACCGTCACACCGGCGTTGCTCTCAATTTTCTTCACGATGGCTGCGGTGGACAAGTCCACATTGGTCGTCCAAGCGTTGGTGCCGAGAATAGACAGCTTGGCATCCGGCTGATCCGTCACCGGCCCTGCTCCGGTATAATTGAAGGCTGGCTCCGAACTGGACGGGGTGCTCCCCGCATCGGTTCCCGCCCCTGTTCCGCCGCTACATCCCGCCAGGCTGATTGCCAGTATCGCTGCGATTACACTTTTTCTTCCTGCCCCTTTAAATCTCATCCATCATTCCTCCTTGGTATGAACCATTTTGAACTCCCTTGAATGACATGACACTTAAGTAAGTAAAGCTATCCTTTCACGGCTCCGAGGGTAATTCCCTTAACGAAGTACCGTTGGATAAACGGGTAGATCGTAACAATAGGCAGAATGCTGACCACAATGGATACATAACGAACCTGAAGGGAGGAGACCGCCAGCGCACCAGATGTCATCGTACCGCCCATCTTCTGCATCACTTCCGGCGAAGCCATGATCAGCACTCTTCGCAGGAACATCTGTAAGGGCTGCATATCCTGTTTGCCCAGATATAATAGGGCCGTGAAAAAGTTGTTCCAGTGGAATACCGCATAGTACAGCGTGAGCACAGCCAGTGTTGGCTTAATGATCGGAACCGCCAGACGATACAGCATCGTCATCTCGTTGGCCCCGTCTATACTGGCACTTTCGAAAATTTCATTCGGAATGCCTTCGAAAGCTGAGCGGCAGATCATGACGTTAAATGTAATCACCAGCACAGGCAACACCATAACCCAGCGGGTATTGTACAATCCAAGCGAGGTAATCAGCATGTAGACCGGAATGAGTCCACCCGAGAAATACATGGTGAAGGCGATGAAGAAATTCAGCTTGCGACGTAAGAAAAACTGCTGTCTGGATAATGGAAACGCGGCAAGACATGTTGCCACGATGTTCAACAGTGTGCCTACCACGGTGTACCAGAGGGTGTTGTAGAACGAAACCCATAACTCCTTGTATTGCAGTACCATTTGGTAACCTGACAGGGTAAATCCAACGGGCCACAATACAACTTTTTGTTTGTCGATGGCATCCACCGAGCTGAATGAAATACTAATGACGTACAGAAAGGGATACAACGTGACAACAACCGCCAGTATGGTCAGCAGGTAGACACATCCGTAGAACAAACGGTCACTTCTCGATTTTTGCATACAGGTCTCCTTTGGTCCGGGTTATAGTCTTACCAGAGTGACATCTTGGTCAGGCGGCGGGTCATGGAATTGGCAGCAAAAACAAGGATAAAGGTGATGATGGAGTTGAACAGGCCGACCGCTGTGGCGAAGCCGTAATTCTGGCCCTCAATCCCCATCCGGTATACATAGGTGGACAAGACATCAGCCGTTTCGTAGGTGGCTCCGTTGTAGAGCAGATATACTTTCTCGAAACCTACACTCATAATGCCGCCAAGCGACAGAAGCAGAAGAATGACAATGGTTGGTTTGATACTGGGTAGGGTCAGGTGCCATAGCTCCTGGAATTTGTTGACGCCGTCAATTTTGCCGGAATCGTACATCTCGGGGTCGATCCCCATAATGGCTGCAATGTAGATGATGGAGCTGAAGCCAAAACTTTGCCAGATATCGGAACTTGTGAAGATGGTACGGAACCAGCTCGCATCCATCATGAAGTTCACTTTTTCCATGCCAAGACTCGCGATGAGGGTGTTCACGATACCGTCTGTTGGTGACAGGAAGTTAATAATCATACCGGCTACAACAACAGTGGAGATGAAGTGAGGAAGGTACGTAACGGTCTGGGCAAATCGCTTGAATGTCCGGTTCTTGATCTCCACGATGCAGACAGCGAATAAAATCGGAATGGAGAAGCCAAACAGGAGTGGCAGGAAGGCGAGCAGAAATGTGTTACGCAGCAGTCGCCAGAAGTAAATGGAATTCACAAACTGTTCGAACCAGCGCAGTCCCACCCACTCCCCGCTGAGCATGCCCTGCCCCGGCAAGAAATTACGAAATGCCAACAGCACGCCAGGCATCGGAAGGTACATGAAGATGAGGTAATACAGAAAGATAGGCGAAAACATCAGTAGCAAATACTTATCCCGTCTGATCAGGCTGAACAGCGTGGACATGCGTTTTTTCAACGTGAAACACTCCCCTTCGCTACATAATTACAACGTTTGAATTCTTGAATAAAAAAACTATCAATCCACTGACGTATTTGTTATTCATCTCATTCACATTTTGTAACAACCTATATCATTCTGCGTACTAATGAGATAATTAATTAGAAATAATCCTCCTCACACCGTATTTCTTTCTTTTCAATAATCGCCATAACCATAATTACAACGTTGTAATTTTAATCTAAATGTATACGCTTACATAAACTTTTTCCCATCTTAGCAAAGTCTTCAATGTTTGGCAACAACAAAAATGAGTGGCATGCTGTAACGTACTAAATACAGTCTCGCATGCGCGAGACTGCCCGTTAAAATCTAAATGTGATTCCGATATTCCATCGGTGTCATAACATACACTCGCTGAAAGGCTCTGTAAAACTGACTGACGCTGGAAAATCCCAGTTCATAACTGATTGTGGTCACTGAATCCGTTGTATGGCGAAGCCTCCTGGACGCTTCTTCTACGCGCAAATTCAGCAAATATTGATACGGTGTTGTTCCCGTAAGAGCCTTGAAAGAACGCATAAAATGATACCGGCTCTGATGTGCAACCATCGCCATCGAATCAATATCCATTGGACCTGTGTAGGCACTGTGAATGTAATCCAGCACTCGTTGGAGATGAGGGTCAATGAATGTACCGGGATTTACAGTTCTTTTTCCATTTTCCTGCCCCGTCAACATACGTCTTAGATACGTCTCGATCGCCATTTCTGTTTCCTGCACTTGCAGCATTTCGGGCACATCATCTAACAAAATGGAATTCCAGCCTCGAAACAGACTGCTGATCTCAGCAGGATCAAATGTCTGGGTAGGTCGAAACTCAGCTCGCCCCCCACTTAACTCCGCACCTTCGAAACTGCCTAATGGCGGTTTACGGAACTTGATCACAATGACAGCCGAATCCGACCCTATCTCAAAATAATGCTCAGTCTGGGGATGAGCAATAATCCCTATCCCTGCTTTTAGCGGGTATGCATGCCGTTCCTGTACCAGATGACATTGGCCTCTGACCGGCAGCGTTAGCTGATACCAGTCGTCATGTACATGCGGCTCATTCGCAAACCCTCCGGTAGCTTTCCATAATTCCAACCCATTTAGCGTCATGTTTAATTCCATCGTTTGCTCACCTGCTGACATTATAGCAAATCGTGCTCACTTTCCAAGCACTTTTCACAAAGACATGATCTGCCCCCATCTTTTATCATTGAAAAAAATAATTCGAGGTGATCTCCCATGGCTCAGGCCACTTTAAGCAAAATGCAAATCAACTCTTCAGCCAATTGGGCACTTGCCGGAGTCAGCTTCGCCCATCTGCTGAATGATGCGATGCAGACAGTGGTTCCGTCTGCATTTCCACTATTCCAGCAGACCATGCAGCTCAGTTTCGCCCAGATGGGCTGGATTGCCTTCACCCTGAATATTACCGCATCCGTCCTTCAGCCACTGGTCGGTTATATGTCAGACCGCAAGCCAATGCCGATCCTGCTTCCCGGAGGTATGCTATTCTCCCTGATCGGTGTTCTCGGTTTAGCTTTGTCTTCCGAGTTATGGATGCTGCTTGTTTCGGCAGCATTAATTGGCATAGGCTCATCCATCCTCCACCCCGAATCCTCACGCGTGGCTCATATGGCAGCCGGCCGTGGACGAGGAATGGCACAGTCGATCTTCCAGGTGGGAGGCAACACAGGACAGGCTATTGCTCCATTACTGGTCGCCTTCATCCTGCTGCCACATGGGCAGCGTAGTTTTCTATGGCTGATGGGTTTTGCCCTGATCGGCATCTTCATTCAGTCTATGGTCAGTCGTTGGTACAGAGACAAGCTTGCTGAGACTCGCATTCGTCAGCAACTCCCTCTAAAATCAAGCGGCGCAGGGCCAGCAGCTCGGCCTGTGAGCAGGGGATTCATCGCTTTTACAATGGGAATTCTCATCCTGCTGTTATTCTCCAAATTCGTATATATTGCAGGCATGACCGGATACTACGCCTTCTATTATGCCGATGCATATGACTTGCCGCTCTCCCAGGCACAGATCTGTCTGTTTATATTGCAATTTGCAGGCATGGTCGGAACCTTGCTCGGTGGCCCACTCGCTGACCGCTACGGACGCAAACCGATGATCTGGTTCTCCATTGCAGGCACTGCACCGTTTTCCCTACTACTACCTTATGCGGGCCCCATCCTGTCGATGGTGTTGTGCGGAATGATTGGACTCATCCTGATGTCCGGCTTCAGCGTCATCATTGTCTATGCACAGGAATTGCTTCCTCGTCATATTGGAACGGTATCCGGATTGTTTTTTGGCCTGTCGTTTGGCATGGCTGGACTTGGCTCGGTTGTGTTAGGTTCCTTAATTGACGTGACCAGCATTGCGTTTGTTATCAAGTTATGTTCGTTTTTGCCACTGCTTGGTGTGTGTGCTGTATTTCTGCGCAAGGACCAACCAAGAACAGCGTGATAACCGTTGAAACCTCACTGATTTTGTGACTACAATACATCTAGGACACTCGAGGATAACAGAAGGGAGGAATAACGCATGATTATTGATGTACAGCATGTCACTTGGAAAAGGGGACCACTTACCCTGCTGAACGATGTGAGCTGGCAGGTTAAGGATGGTGAACACTGGGCGTTGCTTGGCCTGAATGGCTCCGGCAAAACAACACTCCTGAACATGATCACCGGTTATCTCTGGCCGACCGAAGGCAAGATATCCGTGTTAGGCCATGAATATGGGGATGTGGATCTAAGGCAGCTCCGCAAATCCATCGGCTGGGTCAGTTCGTCTCTGCAAGAGAAATTGTACGGCACGGATCGCACACAGTATGTCGTGATCAGTGGCAAACACGCCACCATTGGCTTGTATGACAAGCTATCGGAGGATGATCTGGAACAAGCACAGGAATTGATGCAAACGCTGGGCTGTCAGCATCTATGGGATCGCGAATATCGTACCTGTTCTCAAGGGGAGAAACAGAAACTTCTTATTGCCCGAGCACTGATGGCCAATCCGCGCGTACTCATTCTGGACGAGCCTTGCAATGGACTGGATCTGTTCTCTAGAGAGCGATTGCTGGAGAGCATCCGTGAATTATCACAGCGTCCAGATACCCCTTCACTCATCTATGTCACCCATCATACCGAAGAAATATTGCCTGTCTTTAGTCACAGCCTCCTGCTTCGCCGGGGTGAAATAGTCCATAGCGGATTAACTAACAATCTGATGAACACCGAAGTGCTGAGTAACTTCTTCGAGGCACCTGTGGAAGTTGATCGGCACGGGGATCGTGTCTATGTCAGAGCTGCGGCGGATTCATAATTGCGGGGTTATACACAGCAAACGTAACATAGGTGTAGAAACATAACAGTAAAAGCCCAACATCTTATCCACATGTGGATAGATTTTGGGCTTTTCACTGCTATATCTAGTGTTATCCACCGTTTTCTGTGTAGAACTTTCTAATTTATGAGTATAACTTAGTTATGTCCTTCTATTTATCTATACGCTTTATCACTATCTACTTCCGGGCACTTAAAAACAGAAACAATGGAATACGCTGCCTGCGCAGATAGGTTTCCTCGTTTACAAAATAAGCACGTTGTGGTGCTGACTCACGTAAATGCTCTACATGGAACCCTGCCCGCTGCAATGCCATAAAGTAAGATTCAATGGAACGATGCATCTTTTTCACAGAACCGCCCAGCCACTGCTGCTCACGATATCCTTCTACAAAATACTGATCAACCACCCAATCCGTTCGCGTCCCGGAAGGTTGCAGTGTGGACGTGATCACAGGATGTTCTACAGAGAATACAAATGTCCCGTTCTCTTTCAAAGTATTGTATATGTTGCGGAACAGGCTCTCCACATCTTCAATATAGTGAACAGCCAGTCTTGATATAACCAGATCGTATGCTCCGGCCGGGTAGGTCCAGTCTTCCATGAACGCTTGCTCAATCCGGGCATTTAATCCTTTTACCGATTCGTTAGCTGCCTGAATCATATTCACAGAACCCTCAATCCCCGTATACGTCGCACCTTCGCGCTCCCTACTCAGCAATTCTGCGGCGAACCTTGCATCTCCACAACCAAGGTCCAGTATGTTCTTGCCGGCAACATCTCCAATCAACTCCAGCATCACCGGCTTCTCCAACGTATCATTGGCATTCTCCTGCCACTGGCGACGTTCCATGTACTTCTCAAAGTTCGCCTCATCATCGTAAAAGTCCGATCCTCTGTCCTTCATTCCGCGACCCTCCATTTTGGATAAGCATGCTTCCTATATACAGCCTGTAAGAGTATACAGAATATGGATGTGTCTGGCTATAACAAAAAAGGCTGTTGTCTGGAGTTATCCAGCAAACAGCCTTTCTGCCTTACACTTATAAAATTTCGCCGCTTAGCCAAAACGTTCTGTTTTGTACCATTTGCTTTCGCGTTTCCGAATCTTGTCCATAATCAAGGAGTAGAATGCCTTGATCGAGATCAGGATGAACAGCTGTGCATACGTGAAATAGGACACGCAGGCATAGATGAAATTACGAGTATTGCTCTGTCCAATATCTGCGGCAAGTGCCAGATTGATCTGTAACACGTAAATAAAGTACATGAGTGCCCAACCAATGACCAGGAACACATACGCATCGCCGGCAAACTGGAACGGTGAACTTACCTCTGGTTTAAATATCGCAATGACCCGATAGACCAGATTCACGAGAAATATAATATCCGATACAATGATCGCAAGCATAAACCAGAAATAACTGACGGCATAATAGATGACCAGCAACTTATTACGCCAACTGGAACGGTTAAACAGGTTATGGATATTATCCAGTACCACCTGGTAGTTCCCCTTGGCCCAGCGTTCGCGCTGCTTCATGTACACACTAAGCTGTTCCGGCTCCTGCTGATAGGCTTCCGCTTGCGGCGCAAGTGCCACAAACTGTCCGCGATTCAAAATCTCAAATGATAGCGCCGTATCTTCTGTAATGGCTGTCACATCCCAGCCGCCAATCTCCCGGATCAACTCGGTTTTGATAATGTAATTCGTTCCCGGGATGGAACCAAGCTGGAACAATTCCCACAGACCCGTGTGATACACACGTTGCGAAGTAATGATCTCCAGATTAATGCATTTGGAGAGGAAATTCTGTCCTCTGTTGCGTGCTTTGTTTCTACCAAAAACCACGCCATATTGTTCAGGGTTCTCCAGCGATTTTTGCGTCAAAAACATTAATGCATTCCGTTCAGGTGCGGCATCTGCATCGAAGATACAGATCCAGTCGCCCGTGGCAATTTCCAGTCCGTCATTTAATGCCCCGGACTTGCCACCTGTTCCTTTACGCTCCATTACCGTCACATTGCGATGCCTATAACTGGTCTGACTGAGGAATGATCTCAGCTTCTCTGCGGTATCATCTGTACAGTTATCCGCGATCACGATGACCTGGACTTTATCCTCCGGATAATTCAGGCACAGAATATGCTCTACTGTCGCAACAATAACTAGACCCTCGTTATGCGCAGGTACCATGACCGTGACTGTTGGATAATGATCCATATTTTCAGGGATCTGAATCCCTTTTTTGTCCTGTTTATTAATAAAACGAATCGCACCTGCCATAATAACAATCGACTCGAATACGGCAATCCAGATACTAAATATGGATAATATTAATATAAAATCAGCCACTTACTTTCCTCCGATCATACTTGCGAATAACTTTCGACCGAAAGCGAAGGGTTGCAATTGTTAACCAAATCGTGATTACCGCAAATAAAGAACTGACGGCGATACAGATCGGGATGAACCAGGACATATAGTCCACAGCGCCTCTCTCCTTCCCGTTATATATATTCTCCGATGAGATCGGTCTCTGTGTTTCGTTCAAGGGCAGCAATAACCGCGTCAATGTCCTCGTACTTGCTGAATTGCTCCTTTTGGAATACCAGAGCACCAGAGCGTATCACCGTTTGCAGCTCATTTCCCTTTTTATCGATAATATGAAGATCCATTATGGCTTTTTTGATCCGCTGTGTAAGAAGTGGAAGATATTCCACATTCACCATAGGACATATGATGACAAATCGCCCACGATCCACGAAAAATTTATAGTCCTCATACCGAATCTGCTTCTGAATCGTACCCGAGATTTCAAGCAGGAACTGTGCATACCGGACAGAACCGAGGGATTCCATCACCAGTGGCAAAAATTCAATCTTGAACATGGCAATGCTGAATCCATACTTTTCGGAGTACCGACGCGCAAGGTTACTATGTTTGATTAACGTATCTGCCAGCGCTCCCTTATTACCAAGCGTGGTATCCAGATCGATTTCCGGGTTACGGTCCTGCATATCCTGGAGACGTTCCACTACACGTGCACTGCGCAGCAGACTTGCCTTGATGAACGCAGCCACGGCAACGTTGGCAGGGATGAGCAACCACCAGGAGAACACAAGCACATTTGCATCAGCATAAGTAACAAGCCACACAAAATAAGAAACCAGATATACAAACCCCGTCACGACGGATACACCAACAGGCAGAAAAAGACCAAAAACCAAGGCACCCAGCGACACGATACTAAAAATCAAATCCCCTGTAGTGTAGCTCTGATCCATGTACACTTTAAGATAAATCATCATTTGCTGCATCAGGGCTAGTCCAATTAAAAGGGCATATCCCCACGCAATACGGCGGGTAGGTGCTTTATTCCTCATAGTTCCTTCTCTCCGTTGAATTTATAGAACTCTTGTTCAACCTCACTTCTTTTATATCGCAACAATTTATGACATGTTTAGACAAAGCTATGCTAACACATTGAAGAATTCATTAAATGACAAAATCATTACTTTTTCATATTTTTCTGTAAATTAACTTCTCCCAATAAAGGAAAAAGATTATCAAACAGATGTGTGTTACCGTCAAATACATATCCACCTGGATAACGAGAGTCCTGACCACGCAACGTAGTCATATGGTTATACAACTGTTTGGCCCATTTTGGATCACCTGAACGAACAGCGAGTAAAATGGCAAGGCCATATACCGAGGAAGATTCATAAGAGACGGCAGGTGTGCGTGATTCTCGCTTATACTGTCCGGGCAGCTGATGCCGGGTGTTGAACTCTTTTTTCAAAAAAGAAATGAGCTTGTCCGGTTTGCGGTCGGTCACGGTTAGATGATTCGCCACGATCAACTGGTCGATCAGATTCACCGTATCATCATACGTATATTTTTTACGGACTACATCGAAGGTCTTCGGATAGAACAATCCATCGTCAGGCATCTTCTTCAGCAAAGCTTCGTACTTGGTATAGGTTCCCGGTTCCACCAACTGATGTTTTTCCATCAATTGAAGAGACGGGAGATCAACATAGACCAGACTTAATGTATCTGTGGAGTGACCACTCGCAAAATCGTGAAAATCCACATAATATCCTTTATTCTGAACCGATTGTGAAAGTGTACGGGATATTTCCGAAGCCGTTTTCAGTTTGGCTCCTCTTCCTTGTTCCCATTGATCTGCTGCCTTTAATAAGGCACCGACAATTCTAAAATCATCGCCAAGCGCGTTGGTTGTCACTTGAGATTGACCTTCGTCATCCAGCTTCCAGGCAATATATTTTTGCGGCATGAGGAAATAGGTCGTCAGCAGTTTATAGCTTTCCTCGAATAACGCCTGATCATTCTTGGCTACAGCATATTGCATCCAAAGACCAAGTGACTCAGATAAAGCCTCTCTGCCTGCTACGATGTCCGCTCTCTCTGAGGTAGCATCTTGCAAATAGGTCGCAAGTGTACCATTGGGATTAGTCATATGATCTTGAACAAAGGATACCGTAGGGGATGATTCATTCATCACAAACCGCTCCTTCACAAAAATAATTAACGCTGCTGTGATACTGACTGCCAATATGATCCACCACGTTAGCCTTTTCCGGTTTACCCGTCTCATGACTCCCTCCTGTACTGATGCTTCTCTGGCATAATGGCTCTTCTCCTTTGGATAGGTTCGGCTAGAGTCTGGGATGCAGGGGTCAAGAATCGTTCCTCTGTTCATTCCGAAATATCCATGTAGGGTCGCCGTCCACCCTTTTTGACAAATTTCCAGTCCACCTCGATATTATGTCGCATTCGACGGAGAAGCATGACCGCGGTCTCGATCTCTTCCTCCGTCAGACCATCCAGAGTCACCTGATCCGAATGCACGCCCTCTTTACGAATGAATTCCCATGCTTCAAGCCCAGCTTTGGTGGGATACAACACCTTATTCTTCTTATTACCCATTGCTGGCTGTTTAATAATGAACCCATCGGATTCGAGTTTGCTAATAGCTCTGGCCGCCGTTGTGCGATCCACTTTGATCAGTTCAGCAAGCTGATTCGGAATTATGCCCGGATTCTCACAGATTCGATACAGATATAGATATTGTCCACGGGACAGGTTCAGATGCTGAAACTCGACATTACTGATTGAATCCAGACAGCGGGCAATCATACCAATTTCACGTAGCACTTCTTTTTTCTCAGTCAACACACTCACGCCCCTATAAAATTGTTGCATTCGCAACATAATTGATGGTATAACTACAGTTGAATTGGTTTCAATTTTAAACATATAGCTCAAACCGTATATATGGAACGAAAATCGTTCCATATTCCTGTTATGTACCAGTTTATCACGTCAGGATAACATTACGATCACCCAAAGGAGAAACATTCATGAATACAACGATTGTTGAAGTTACTAATCAGGAATTGCTCGATGCCTGCTTCGCCATTCGTACGGCTATTTTCGTCGAAGAACAAGGCGTATCCGCAGCGGACGAATTCGATGCTTATGATACATTAGACGCGGAGGCGCGCCACATTCTGCTCTACGTAGACGGTGTACCTGCTGCCTCCTCCAGACTGCGCATTGTGGAACAAGTTGCCAAATTGGAACGGATCTGTGTCATGCTTGATTACCGCAAACACGGCCTGGGCCGTGTGCTGATCGACAAACTGGAGCAGATGGCTGTTGCTGATGGTCTTGAGAAAGCCAAGCTGCACGCACAGGTACAAGCTTCCGGGTTCTACGAACGTCTCGGATACGCACCCGCTTCGGAAGTATTTATGGAAGACGGCATTCCCCATCTGCTGATGACCAAAAAACTGAAATAATGAAACTCCAAAAAACGCCTCCGTTATCACTTCTCAGTGATATACAGAGGCATTTTGCATTCAGGCAACGCATTCGCGAATCCAACAACGGTAGATGGCACGTACAAAGTACAGGCACTGATTATAACAACCAAGTATCCTAACTTACTTGCCAGCTCCGCGTTGTGTCTTATCCCAGTGCCAGACGGCCTGGCTCGGATTCGGCAGTGTTGTTCTTCATTTGTTTACTGCGCAACTGTCCGCAGGCAGCATCGATATCCGTACCATGTTCCATACGTACAGTGGAGTTGATGTTGTTCTTTTTGAGTGTATCATAGAAGCCCAGAATCGACTCTTCTGTACTCCGTTGATACTGACTGTGCTCATCCACCGGGTTGTATGGGATCAGATTCACACTGACCATACTTCTGCGACTGGACAACAGTTCAGCGAGCTCCGCGGCATGCTCACGTTGATCGTTAACATCACGTAACAGGATGTACTCAAACATGATGCGTTTGTTCGTTGTAGCCAGATAATAATCCACCGCATCCATCAATTGCTCAATCGGAAAAGCCCGGTTGATCTTCATGATGTGTGTACGCAATTCATTATTAGGTGCATGCAGAGAGATCGCTAAGTTAACCTGCAGACTGCTGTCTGCAAATTCCTTGATCTTGTCCGGAAGGCCACTCGTGGACACAGTAATCCGTTTGGCGGCAAGTGCCAGTCCTTTGCGATCCTTGATGACTTCGATGAAATCACTCATGTGCTGGAAGTTGTCGAATGGTTCACCAATCCCCATCACAACCACGTTAGTTACCCTCTCGTCTTGACCCGCTGCATCCAGATGTCGCTGCACATGCATAATCTGTTCCACAATCTCTCCAGCGGTCAGGTCACGGCTCTTCTTGATCAGACCGCTCGCACAGAAGCTACAGCCAATATTACAACCCACTTGTGTGGTTACACAGACGGTAAGTCCGTATTTCTGTCGCATTAATACCGTCTCAATCAGGTTGCCGTCCTGCATCCGAAGCAGAAACTTCACGGTACCATCTGCCGATTCCTGCTTCACATGTTCGCTCAGCGAGTTCATGGTGAAATGCTCGGAAAGAACATCCAGACATTCTTGACGGACATCAGACATCGCGGGAAAATCGTGTACACGCTCTTGATATAACCATTCCCAGATCCGGGATGCACGGGATTTTTTCTGCCCATGCTCCGGCAGCCAGGAACGTAATTGCTCTAATGTTAATCCATATATGGATGATTTGTTCATTGTATAATCCTCTTTTCGCAAAAAAGCATATGGCTTATCGGTCCTACCCAAAAAACCTCTACTCCGTATTGTCCCAAAATTGACGAGGGAAAACAAGGGCTTTTGCATTTCTTCCAAGAGGTTTTATCCATGGTAAATCTGCACAACAGACCATATTTAACCCTATCGGGCCTTCACCATTAGAAGTGAATGATGCCGGATGTGTGCAGTAGAACCAGCAAAACCAGGATCGGAGCCACGTAACGCAGCATGAACAGCCACACCCGGAACCATCCGGAACGCAGGCCGGAAGCTTCCGCAGCCGTTTTCCAGAAGTATCCGGCAAAAATCGTTACAAGCAGTCCACCTACAGGCAGCAGGATGTTGGATGCTACAAAGTCCATCCAGTCGAACACACTCTTCGATCCAATCGTCCATTCAGGCAGCAAGCCGAGCGACAATACCGAAGGAAGTCCTACGATGAAGACCGCTAGAGAGATAACCCACACCGAACGACTGCGGCTCCAGGACAAACGTTCCATGAAATATTTCACCGGAACTTCCAGCAAGGATACTGCTGACGTTAATGCCGCAATAGCCAGCAGGATGAAGAACAGTCCACCAAACAAGAAACCAAGTGGCATCGCCGAGAAGGCCGCCGGAAGTGCCACAAAGATCAGTGAAGGTCCTTGGTCCGGTGCAATACCAAACGAGAATGTTGTTGGGAAGATGATCAGACCCGCAATGAATGCATAGATCAGGTCACCCGCGCCGACGGCGACGGTTGCCGCACCGAGGGACTGATTTTTATCCACATACGAACCGTAGGTTACAAGAATACCCATCCCAAGTGACAGGGAGAAGAAGGCATGCCCAAGCGCCACCAGTGCAGATTCCGTTGTAAGCTGCGAGAAGTCCGGATTCAGGAAGAAGGATACCCCAGCTCCTGCACCCGGCAATGTAACTGCACGAATCATCAGGATAATAAGCAGTACAAGCATAGCTGGAATCAGAACTTTGTTGAATTTCTCGATTCCGTTGGATACCCCTTTGGCTACAATCCAGCCTGTAATTAGGACCGCGACCAGTTGCCATACAATCGGCATATAGCCACCTATGAAGGAATCGAACTGTCCGGCATAATCCGGATTGTTGAACAGTGTTCCACTGAATGACGTAATTGCGTATTGGAGGGTCCACCCTGCAATAATGACATAAAAAGAGAGGATGATAAAAGGCGTCAGTACTTGCAGCAAACCGGCTGCGAGCCAACCTTTATGTCCACCTGCTTTGATAAAAGCCGTAGCTGCACTACCTCTGCCACTGCGACCAATCGCAAGTTCAGCCAGGAGCACTGGCAGACCAATCAGCAGCAAACAAACGATGAAGAGCAGGAAAAACGCAGCCCCTCCGTTTTCACCCGTAATGTATGGGAATTTCCACATGTTGCCCAGACCAACCGAACTACCAATGGCCGCCAGGATAAATCCAGCTTGAGAGAAACGTTCTCCTTTGCCAGCGTTGTCTTGATCTAGATTAGGCTTACTAAAATTCATCGTATCTACTCCATCACTTTAAAGTTTTCCCGTAATTATATACTACTCACCTTGTCAGGTCATTCGAAATTCGAAATTTGTCGAAATGTTATTTTTTTACATATAAAACGCACGGAAATCTTCATCTCATAAGTTCCTTAAACACAGTATGTGATAAAGTCCGTTAGTCCAACCGTATGAAGTTTCAACAAATCCGTATTCCCAACTGTTCAAAGCCCAATAGAATCAAAAAGAGGTGTCCCCTCAGCCATTTGGATGACTGCGGAGCACCTCTCTTTTTGAATTACACTTTAATTTGAAGTAACTCGTACTTGATAACGCCCATCGGAGCATTGACATGAATGACGCTGCCCACTTCTTTGCCCATTATCTCCTTGCCCAGCGGGCTCTCGTACGAAATTTTATTATCCGCAACATCGGCCTCGGCAGGGCCAACCACTTTATATTCAATCTTCTCGGCGAACTCAATGTCATTAAGCAACACCGTGGATCCAATGCTCACTTTGTTGGAGTCTATATTGTCTGAAGAAATGACTCTTGCTTTTGTCAGCATCTTCTCCAAGATCAAAATTCGGGTCTCCATAAAGGCCTGATCATCTTTGGCTGAATGATACTCACTATTTTCCTTCAGGTCACCGTAACTGATCGCAAGTTTCAGACGAGCTGCCAATTCCTTACGCTTCACCGTCTTCAAATCCTTCAGTTCGTCCTCCAGCTTTTCCAAGCCTTCCTGTGTCAAAATCACTTCATCATTAGCCATTTTTCCATCTCCTAATCCTGCTATCTATCTATATTCTAACCTATATCCACTCCAAAGGGTTAGCATACCCCGGAAAAAGAAATAGCTCATCCATATATTGTATTTCAATGAAATCAGAACCATGCCCATCTCTTGAGATGAATTTCAAGGCTTTGTTCAATAATTGTACCGTTACAATCTGCACAACTGATGATGTCGTTTTCATCCGTTCGCTTTTACAATGAACACAGGGCAGCAGAAGTTTATAACCATCGCCTGCAGCCCACTATATGACGTGAGGTGATCTGAATAATGATTGAACTATTGAATACAGCTGAAATACAGGCCTATCTGAAACGGATCGGCATAGATGATATAAAGGAACCTACACTGGAATTCTTATTTGAACTCCAGCGAGCACATGTGCAATATTTATCCTGGCAAACGGTCGATATTTTTGCAGGTCTTCCTGCGGAAATCAGTCTTCAAGATTCAATTCAGCTTATATTACAGGGACGTAGCGGCTACTGCTTTCATCTAAATGGTGCATTTAGTGTTCTTCTCCGCTCGCTGGGTTATACGGTTGATTGGCATCGCGGGGGAGTACAGCCTCATGGGGAACAACCCCGTGTGAACTCATTCCATCTCGGTCTATCTGTGCTTCTGCCAGATGCTGACCCGACAGTTGAACGCTGGATTGTAGATGTAGGTCTCGGCGGAATGCCCTTTGAACCTCTGCCACTTCGTTATGGAACCTATGGTTCAGCTCCGTTTACGTACCAATTGATGCCATCATCTGTTGTGGCTGGGGGATGGCGGCTTGAGTACGAGCCGCATGGGCCAAGTGAAGGTGTGGACTATGCTCCTGAAGCAATTACCAGCCTGGAAGAGTTCATTCCCAAACATGAATTCTACAGTCGGGCAGTCGAATCACCTTGGCATAACGTATTTTTGCTTCGTCAGCGGGATGAGATCCGCAGTCATGAACTACGTGGATGTATGCTCCGAACACATGATATCGAAGGAATCCAGAAAAAGGAGATCCGGGATTATACCGAGTGGCGTAACGTATTAACTGAAATATTCTATGAACCCTTGGTGAATTACAACGAACTGGAATGCCAAGATATGTGGGAGCGAGTGCAGTCTGCGCATACAGAATGGAAACGAGTACAGGAAGCATGATGAAGAAGATGCACAACCTGAGGCCTTAACATAAAAAGCGAGACAACCGGCTTGCTTTTTAGGGGCATCCGTATAGTGATGATTTGGGAGGAAGAGTTGAGGGCCCATTCCATATGAAGGAAAGTTACTGATCCACGCCGAATATGTCCTCAGGTGATTAATGATGATAACTATTCGTGTACTCCAAGTTCCAGAAGTATTGCCCGAGGCGAACTGGAACCAATTGCTGTCGCAAGTTTCTGCGGAGCGACGTGCTCAAGCTTCGCGTTTTGTGCATCAGGCTGACGCGTATCGTTCCGTGCTGGGAGAGATATTGACCCGTGTGACTTTGAGCAAGTTAACTGGACTGAGACCTGCTGAGCTTTCTTTTACCCGTAATTCCTACGGCAAACCTTCGCTCATTCACCATTCGGATGTACAATTCAACGTCTCCCATTCTGGTGATTGGATTGCGCTGATCTCCGGGAGTACAGATGAACTAGGCGTGGATGTGGAAAAAATAGCTCCAATTGACATGCAGATTGCAGAGCGTTTCTTCTCTCCTAAGGAGAGCCAGTTCTTGGTCGCCGAGCCTGACGATCGTCGGCTGGAAACCTTCTACCGTCTATGGACGCTGAAGGAAAGTTATATCAAGGCAGTCGGTATGGGGTTGTCCATACCACTGGACTCCTTCGCCATCCTTCCCAATGAGCGGGAAGATTGGCATTGCAAACAGGCTGCAGCACATCGCTTCTATAGTCAGCGTTTGGATGATCAGCATATGCTTGCAGCCTGTTCAGCCGGGGGAGAGCTGTCGAGCAAGCCCGAGATCATCACTCTGGAGGATCTGTATACAGAGTTAGTATAAAGTGGTGCCGGGCCTCAACGAGTTGGAATCAGTTGAGTTTTATAAGAGGCGCCATTAAGGAAATTCTGCTAATGTTAATCAAAAAAAGCTAACGACGTGAGCATCACGCGTTAGCTTTTTAGCTTTAAATTCACACTCCGTTTACGTCTCTGACGTATGGATAGGACTAATCCCGGCTCCGCAATTTGCCAAGCAGACGGATGATCTCAATGTACAGCCATACCAGCGTTACCATCAATCCAAATGCACCGTACCACTCCATATACTTGGGCGCACCACGTTCAGCACCACCCTCGATGAAGTCGAAATCAAGGACGAGATTGAGGGCAGCCACAATGACGATAACGACCGAAATACCGATGCCAATCAAGCTGTTATCATGCAGATAAGGAATTGAAATGCCGAAGAAACCCAGTACAAAGCTCAACAGATACATGATCATGATGCCGCCAGTTGCAGCAACAACGCCCAACTTGAAGTTCTCCGTAGCTTTGATCAATCTGGTTTTGTATGCCACCAGCAGAGCGATGAATACAGCCATGGTCAACAGAGCCGCCTGCAAGGTAATTCCGTTATACAGTGACTCATAGGTTGCGGAGAGTGCTCCCAGGAACAGGCCTTCTGCCACGGCATAGACAGGTACGAGATACGGTGCCGCTACGGGTTTGAACGAAATCACAAGTGCCAGAATGAAACCAACAATTAATCCACCATAAGCGAGCGGCATCACTTGTTGTCCGTTAAAGAACATCATCCATGTTGCAAACGCACTGCCCAGCAGAATCACAAGCGTAATAAACGCTTTGTTCACCGTGCCGTTGATTGTCATGTAATTCTGATACCGATCTTCTCCATATCCTCTGTTTTCAAACGTGCTGTCTTTAAGTGTAGGGTTACCGCTACGACCGATCAACACAATCACCTCTTCATATGTATTTGGTATATCTATGATACTAAGCTTGGGTTTACTACGTTTCAAATTCTACAAGCTACTCCCTCAAAAAGATCGGGATAGCACCAGAAGGAATCGGATGCAATCCTTCGATCACATCCTTACCCACTGGCGCAACACTTAGGACATATGTCCCAGACATTGCATGTTCATGTGCTTTTTAAGCGTCTTATTTGTACAAGACTTTATCTACATTGTATTTCGCACGCATCGTGTTGATGATATACGTCTCGTAAATTTCACGATCTACAGGATCTTCAACCAGGCATACTTCAATCTTCGTTACTTCTTCGCGGTGATTCTTAATTGGTGATACTGTGTCTTCAAAATGCTTTTTGATACGTGGTCTTAATTTTCGTGCTTTCCCGACAAATAACAACTCTCCAGCGGCATTGTAAAACATGAAAATCCCGCCTAGTTCCCGGGTAATCAGGTGAAAATCAGTAAATCCATAAATGTGGCTAAGCTGTGGATCAGCCTGCTTTGTGATGGTTACATCCGGTGTTGGCACGGTAATATTAATCAATAGGCTCACTTCCTCATTATCTATAGGTTTTCATCCTATCACATATTATAAAGGGACACCATTTCAATCTATATGAAGTACAATTCACGCAATTTTCGCTATTACGACAAATATTTCAAAAAAAAGGTTAACTTCCCTGATTCAAAGTGGTACTATAGGGGTATGAGGAAGAAATTGGGCACTGAGACATACGTCTTTATATCTACCTCCGTCTATTGTACCCTATGATTGAAACTCTTTTTCATGCTGAATTCTGTTACGTGATCACGACAAGAGTACAGTTAGCAAGAACCCTAGCTTATAGATTGTGGATTCATCATCTAATCGACCCTTGCAGCAAGCAAACCTAGAAAGACCTAGATTCATGATTCACTGTAGATTTTAAGTATCACCTAGAAAGCCTGCAATTATAGTCGTACTGAAGTTAATAGACACACGTAGAAGGTCAGATAGCTATCGATCCTAGAGAGACTAGTCATGCAATACAACTGTAGAAATTATAGCAGCAGTACTATAGAAAATGGATCAAGTTTCACCACCAGGCCCCGGCATACTGCCAGGGCTTTTTTGCGTTTGTGCGAACAACCAACCACACGCTCAGGGAAACAGAGGTATCGTGGTTCTTTCTGCGGGGTTTATAATATGACAAGATACCAGTAGAGGGAGTGATGGGATGTATTCCGATCTGCAACTGACGGAGGACCGCCCTGTATATATACAAGTCAAAGATTATATGAAGCGATTGATGCTCAAAGGCGGCCTGCAAGCTAAACAAAAACTGCCCTCGACCCGTGAACTCAGTACACTCATGAAGGTTAGTCGCAGCACGGTCCTGCTCGCTTATGCCGAGCTTGAAGATGAAGGTCTGATCTATGCAGTCAAAGGCAAGGGCAATTACGTCAGTACCTCCATCAAAACACCTGAGGCAGCAGCAAGCTGGGAACTGGACTGGACGACGGAGGTAAGCGAGTATGCAATTCAGGCAGAGCAGTACGATCTGATGAAGCATGGCTCCGGAGCAGAGCGCGGTGAGATATCGTTTACCAGCATAGCGCCGGATGAAAAGCTGTTTGATCTGCACAACGTGAAACGGGCTTTTCTGGATCGCATGTCACTTGAGGGCGAAGTACTGCTGAATTACGGATATGCGCAAGGATACAGACCGCTGATGAACTATTTACTACGTTATATGGAGAACAAAGGTGTTGACCTCCGTGGCAAGGACATCCTGATCACCAACGGATTCACGGAAGGATTCGATCTGGTGCTTGGAGTGTTACGCAAAAAAAGCGGAAAAGCGCTCTGCGAGAATCCAACGCACCACACGGCGATCAAAAATCTAAAGTTGCACCAGTTCCACCTGACCGGTGTGAACATGGAGCCGGATGGCTTGGACTTGAAGCAACTGGAACATGAACTTGAGGCAAGTCCATATGATCTGGCGTATCTCGTGCCATCCTATCACAATCCAACCGGGATTGTGACGTCCCCTGCGAAACGGGTAGAGATCATCCGGTTGATGAACAAGTATCAGGTACCGATTATTGAAGACGGTTTTAACGAAGAATTGCGATATTCCGGTTCGCATGTCTCTCCCCTGATCGCCAGCATGGGCAAAGGCAATGGACTGGTGTATCTGGGCAGCTTCTCCAAAGTCCTGTTCCCAGGTCTGCGGGTGGGTTGGATTATTGCGGATGCGGCGCTGATTGATTATCTGGAGAGTATGAAACGGGCACGCAGCATCCATACCTCCACGCTGGACCAATCATTATTGTATCAATATCTGAGCAACGGTAATTTCGAGAAATATTTGAAGCGAGCTCGCACCGAATATAAGCGAAAATATGAATTGGTTGTGCGTTGCCTGAAACAGTATCTGCCAATGTGCCGAATTTCCGGTGCGGGTGGTCTGCATCTGTTCGTGCAGTTCCCGTCCGAATACAGAACCCGTGAACTGCTGGAAGCCTGTAAAGTGAAAGGTGTAACGTTCACACCAGGGGATACCTTTTATCTGGAACCCGGTCAGGGTGTAAACACGATGCGTCTGGGTTTCTCCAGAGTCAGCGATGAGAATATACGTAAAGGCATTCGCATCATTGGCGAGACAGCAGCTCAAATGAGATAAGGAGGATTTCACATGAAAGTTGGCGTGATTATGGGCGGTACATCTTCAGAGCGGGATATTTCCCTGCTCACCGGACAGGAGATGATTGCAAACCTGAATAGAGACAAATACGAGGTTGTACCCATTGAGCTGAATACCAAGCGCGATCTAATCGACAAGTCAGCGGGGATCGATGTGGCACTGCTTGCCCTGCATGGCAAATACGGCGAAGACGGTACGGTCCAAGGCACATTAGAATCTCTGGGTATTCCCTACACAGGCTGTGGTGTGCTTGCAAGCAGTGTATGCATGGATAAAGACATGTCCAAACAGCTCATGCAGCATGCAGGTGTACTTACTGGAGAATGGCTGCGAGTGAGCCATATGGAGGCACTGTCCTCTATTGCTGTTCAACAATTAACGTACCCCGTGGTGGTCAAACCCAATTCAGGCGGTTCCAGCATCGGTACCCAAGTGGTGAAGGAAGCTTCCGCCCTGCCAACTGCTGTAGAGGCTGCCCTCGCCTGGGATGATACGGTCATGATTGAACAGTATATCGAAGGTGAGGAGATTACCTGTGCCATTCTGGATGGTAAGATGCTGCCGGTGATCTCCATTCGTTCGAGCGCCGAGTTTTTCGATTATGCCTCCAAATATGATGACCACGGGGCCGATGAGCAGGTTGTGCAATTGCCTTTGGACCTTCACAATCGCGTCGAAGCCGCGGCCTTGGCCTGTTATCAGGTGCTCAAATGCAGCGTCTACGCTCGCGTGGATATGATGATTCGGGAGGGCATGCCGTATGTGCTTGAAGTGAATACGCTGCCGGGTCTTACCCGTAACAGTCTGCTGCCCAAAAGTGCAGCTGCTGCAGGCATTTCTTTTGCAGAACTGCTGGATACCATTATTGAACTTTCGTTGAAGGAAAGACCCAAGGAGGATACAACATTATGAGCCTGGATGTGACGATTAGACATAGCTCCACTACCGATCTGCAAGATATGGTCATTCTGATGGACCAACTTGGTTATCCCACCACGTACGCCGAGATGGAAGAGCGCTATACCCATATCTCTGCGGACGCAAACTTTACTACACTCGTTGCTGAAGCACGAGGCCGCGTAGTTGGACTGATCGGATTACAGACTTCTTATATGTATGAAAAAAACGGAAGACACTGCCGCATCTTGGCATTGGTTGTACACGACCAGTTCAGGGGCTCAGGCATCGGCCGTCAGCTCATTCTTGAAGCCGAACAATGGGCAGCCACGCATAACGTGGATTCCTTGTCTCTGAACAGTGGCAATCGCCCAGAACGTGAAGCTGCACATGAATTCTATCGCCAGATGGGCTTTACAGCCGGGAGTACCGGCTTTAGCAAAAAGCCGCAGATTCTACAGCATACTTAACCTGCCGGATACGGGATACGCCCCCTTAAATATCAAATCAAAAAAAGAACGCCCCAATCCACACATTGGCGAAAAAGGGCGTTCCTCAGTATATATCTATGCCACATTGATATACTTTTTGATGAATATGGGATCAATATTTGGCTGACTGCGCACCATCAATCGGAATAATGGCTCCATTGATAAACGGTGCTTCGCCAGACAGCAGGAAGGCAACGAGACGCCCTACTTCCTTCGGTTCACCCAAGCGCTTCGCCGGGTTGTCCTTCACGAACTCTTTGGATGCTGACTCCCAGTCATTCGGATTGATCTGTTTGAACGAACCGATGACCATATCTGTCAGAATGGCTCCGGGTGCAATTGCATTAACGCTGATCCCGTGCTCGGCGTATTCAATCGCTGCGTCTTTGGTCATGCCGGCTACGGCATGTTTGCTCGCTCCGTAGGCAACCAGGTTTGGCACGGCGCGAATCCCTCCAACAGAGGACGCGTTCACGATGTAGCCTTCGCCCTGTTTTTTCATCACAGGTAGAACATGCTTCAACCCAAAAAATACACCCTTCAGATTGATGTCGATAACTTTATTAAACATCTCCGTCTCGTAGTTCTCGATCAGGTTTTGCTTGCCTTCAATGCCTGCATTGTTGAAAAATGCATCGATACGCCCAAATTCATTGACCGTATCACTAACATACTTCTTCACAGCTTCTTCGTCCGATACGTCACCTTCAATTAACAGAAACTCGGCATGCTGTACCTCTTCCGAGATCACACGCTTGGTCTCTTCCAGCGCCTTCATGTTCACATCCACTAGGGCAAGCTTCGCCCCTTCACGTGCAACTTCCACAGCAGCGGATCGTCCAAGACCGGAGCCACCGCCTGTAATCAGTACCACTTTACCCGCAAATCGTTCAGTCATAATCCATAGACCTCCCTTTGCTGTTTTTGACATCCTCCATACGTAAATACCCATTTCTTCATTTGCTCTAATCTAACGGGGATCTGTTACAACCATCATCTCAACCGGATTAGTATTCTTCCGTATGGGCCCTGCCATTCCTCTGACCTGGTACGAAATGACAAAGAGGAGAACCTCTACTAGAGGCACTCCCCATGCATTTCATTATTTTAAGTCATAAGAAATTAAGGACGGTCAATGTAGATCCAGCCTGTTTCTTGTTCCTTATCTACAGTAGCTCCAAGGGATTCAGCCATAAAGCGCAGCGGCACATACGTCTTGCCGTCTTTGCCTACATAAGCGGATTCCACCATGGTTACTTCTTTACCAGCAACGGTTGCCTTCTTGGAACCTACGGTCAGGACAATCTCATCACCAGTGATGTCGTCAATGACAACGATTTGGTTCGAGCCTTTGGTCCATTTCACTTCAGCATCCAATTCTTCAGACACGTAGCGAAGCGGTACAAATGTTGTGTTCTTCACAGTGATCGCCCCAGCGTATTCATCATCCGGGAAGAGCACTACACTTTTACTCGTGATCCCAGCCTCATCTTTCAGCAATTGGTATGCGAGTGAATTGGAATCAAAATTGCGCAGCATCTGTCCAGGCGTAATATCATCCTTCATCAGATCCATAACGCCACCCGATACATCCACTTCATCAACTGCAACTGTGCCACCGATATTCCACTGTTCACTGTCTCCACTTACGGTTACAGAGTTTACCGGCAGATCCTCAGAAGCAGGCAGTGCTACTTTCAGTTCAAAGTTTTGCTTGCGAATATCCAGCTTGCTGTCGAGATAAAAGTCCAATTTCAGTTTGGTTTCTGTGCCAAAGACCGTTTTGAATTCAGGAGTCTCATTCAACAGGTTGTTCAGCTCCTGATCATAATTGACCAGCATACTGTCCAGTCCTACTTTGATGATGGCATACAGAGACGCAACGGCTTCATCTTTCGATTCAGGAACGATCGAATTCAGCGTGTCGTCTCCCCCACCTTCTACCTCATTCACTGCTTCCAGTACAGGGTAGAACACATCGTACAGATCGCCAATCAAATCTTTCAGTCCTTGCTCATCCTTCGAAATACTCGTCAGGAACGGTTTAACCATGGCAAGCATCTCTTCACCACTAACTTCCAGATGCAGCTTGGAGAGGCTAAGTGCTTCGCCATTCACGGATTCCTGTACCGGTGTTACGGAGATGTTCTTCGGATTGGACAGATGCTTCAGGACAAAAGAGAACAGTTTCGGGGAAATTTCCTCGAGTTGTTTCTCCAGAGCCTTCGTATCTACCATCGGAAGCGCCTGTGCATCCTGGAACGTATCCAGAGACATGTACAGCGGTTTCTGGGCTCCGTCCAGATCAATGACCAATTGGGACTCATTCATGGACACGTGGAAAGGTAACTTCGTTCCCTCCATGCTCAGTGTACCTTTGATCGATGCTGTCTTCGCATCTTTCATTTTGGCTTGATCAATATCCAGGGAAATGGAATTAATTAGTTCGATCATTTCAAGGTCTTTCTCTGTAGCAAATTCCTTAGCCGGTTCTATGTTTATATTCATGGATTGTCTGGATTCACCGGACTTGATACTCGCGCCATTGGCCATTGCTTTGCCAACGTCTACTCCACCCACAGCCTGACATCCTGTAAGAACAACCATTAAAAGTACTAGTGGCACTGCCATCCATTGGACTAACTTCCGATTCGTAATATGAACTCCTCCTTAGAAAAATATGGTTCATTTCCATTATGAAGGTATAGGTAATTCTTGTAAACGGATACGCAAAAAAATAAACCAAAAGGCCGGAACATGTCCGACCTCTGGTCTATCTATATTTCAGCATATCGTATGTTTCGATAAAACATCCTGCTTCATTGTGCAATGCTGGGAGTTATTCTTGCTCCTGATCTTCTGCAAGTTTCTCATCCGTTTCTTCATCTTCCGCAGTTGGGGGAGTCTCGAATTGATCCGGCTCATCCTCTTGAATCGCTTTGTTTTCTTCGTTCTGATCCTGTGTCATATCGCATTCCCTCTCTCTACCGGATTGTCATGCATCAAGGCCTGAGCCTTGTGTCTATCAATAACCCGAATAGGCGTAGTTCAAACCTGCTCTGTGTCGGCCAACCATTTTCCATCATAATTTCAATGCTCACTTAGAAAACATAAAAGATGATCCCGTTCCCACTTGCAGCCGTGGCCTGAAATAAGGCTTGGACATCATCCACAGTCTGAACGATCTCCTGAAATGTCTCTTCCGCATCCCAATCTTCCATGACTGGATAGACGCCTTCAGCGATCATCTGGTCCAGACTATACCGCTGCTTTAATTCTTCCGGTGTGAGCTGCTCCAATGCCATGTAGGCTTCCAGCACCTGCTCGTTACTAAGCAAAAACAGATCCATGTCTGAATAGTTTCCCACGTATTGCTCACCTGCGAGAGGCACCACAAAACCGAGAGGTGGTTCCCCCTGTACCAGGTTACCGTTCAGCGTGAACTGCAGCATCTGCCATGTTTTATCGATATCCAGATCCACTGCACAATCATGCACACTAACCTCGCCTGACTTGATGGATTCAACTAGCTCCTTTGTTACCACAAGATATCTGCCGGACATTCCCATACCGCTACCCCTCCTGTGTAATTCCTTCTATTGTTCCCCATTAACCGTGCTTGTTGGTTCAGAATCGGGGTAATCCCTATCAAGGAGGGTGTATACATGAAAAAATTTGATTACAGTCTCAATTATGATGAGTTGGATCTGCGCAAACACCCTGAGCTGTACACCGTAGGCCGGGGAGAGCAGGGCGTTCTCATGGTTGAGCCATACAAGGGCGAGATTCTGCCACACTGGCGATTCAAAACACCCGAGATTGCGACGGAGTCATCGGAGAAAATCTATGAGCTATTTTTGGAGTATAAGAAAAAGGGTGATTTCGTCGGTATGGATATGGCTCGTAAATTTCTCCAGATGGGTTATACACGGGCCAGACGGTATACAAATCACAAAGGAGGACGCAAATACTCAAAAGAGGATGGCTCAATCTTACCCTATCAGAATGATAAGGTGAAGGCAGAAGCCGCGGCTATATTCAAAGCACAATGGGAGATTGCGAAGACCGATCCAGACTATGTGAAAATGAAGAAGGAGCATCGGGAAAAGTACGAGTCTGATGAAGCGTAGGATCAACGGTGAAAAGATTGACTTATGGAAACATTTGTCTCAGAATCGATCTTGTTACTGTACATTTTCAACCATTATATTGGAGAAGAGAGGCGCATCCGATTATGACAGACTCGTTCATCCACTTAAACACAGGCCAGAATATCAGTATCAACGAATGTGCTCAACTTCAGGTAACCATTCAATGTACATCATCTCCTTCTCCCTTGGATGTTAGCTGCTTTATGGTGAACGAAGAGGGAAAGGTCCCATCTGACGACTATTTTGTATTTTATAATCAGAAGGCCGATCCCCATCAAAGTGTACTTCTTCAACAGGCAGAGGAACTGAAATCCTCGTTTGTACTGGATACGAATCAATTACAGCAGGCCTCTGTGGAAAAATGTGTGTTTACCGCTACTCTGGATGCGGGAGGGACTTTCGCCGATGTTCAGGCATGTCAGGCGATTGTACAAGCTGGTTCCCAGCAGATCACCTATGAGATCACACAGGTCACTGCGGAAACAGCACTTATTCTCATTGAAATCTATAAGTATCGTGACGGGTTCAAAGTTCGTGCGATTGGACGAGGTTTCTTTGGTGGATTGCAGCCGCTGGCAGAGTCATTTGGTGTTGAAATTGAGAGTAACGACACCTCGGAAGCCGAACAGGTTCTTCTCACGGCACAAGCTGAAGTGGCAGCGGCCTCTCCAGAAGTCTTGGTACCTGATGCTGCACCAAACACGAATCATGCGCCGCTTAACCTGACCAAGATCGATCTCCTCAAGCGTAAAGTAACCCTGTCTCTACAAAAGAAAAAGATCGAACCTATACAGGCACGTGTTGCCGTTGTGTTTGACGCATCAGGTTCCATGTACCATCTATATCGTAAAGGCATCGTGCAAGAAGCCTTCGAGCGTATCCTGGCGATTGCATCCGCTTTTGATGATAACGGAGAGCTGGACGTCTGGTTCTTCGCCAAAGACTTCTTGCGTGCACCTAGCGTCACCGCCAGGGATTTCGAGAATTATATTGAACGCACATATACGCTGGGAAGCAAAGGCGGTACCAATAACGAACCTCCTGTGATGCAGGATGTCATTCGCAAATATACGATCGAGGAACCCGATGTGAAGATTCCAACGTATATTATCTTTTTTAGCGATGGTGGAGTCAGTCAAAAAGGGAAAATCATGCGGCTTATTACCGAAAGTTCAACCAAAAACCTGTTCTGGCAATTTGTTGGCCTAGGCCAAGCCAATTACGGTATTCTCGAGAAACTTGATGACATGACTGGACGTTTCATCGATAATGCTGATTTTTTTGCTCTCGACGACATCTCCAAGATCAGCGATGAAGAATTGTATGATCGTCTCCTCACTGAATTTCCAGGCTGGATAAAGGAAGCTCGGGCCAAAGGCATTTTGGCCTAAAGCTTTTACCCTATACCCCTAATCAGGCTTGTACTTTTTCTGCTTTACCATCCTTGGAACGTGGACGGAGCATACTTCCTACGATTCGCAACATCAACTTGCGTGGCACGAGGCGGGTGAACTGCGCTGTCCAGTAATTACCGGCCCCCGGCACAGCATAAGGTTTGCCTGACTCGAGTGCACTCATGGCCACCGCCACGACATGCTCAGGTGTATCACGTTTACCCACCGAGGCTTCATCAGCACCCACTACATCAAAGAACGAAGTCTCGGTTGAACCTGGGCATAGTGCCAAAAACTGAACGCCACGCTTCCTGTTTTCTTCGTATAATGCCTCTGTAAAAGAAAGTACAAATGCCTTCGTTGCTCCATACACAGCCATATAGGGATCAGGTTGAAAGGCAGCCGTCGACGATACATTAATTACAGCACCATTTTTCTTCTGTAACATGCCTGGCAAGAAAAGATGTGTCATGTTTGTCAAGGCGAGCACGTTCAACATAATCTCCTCCTGTTGCCGGGAACCATCCAGTTGTTCAAAACATCCATGGGTAGCAAATCCCGCATTGTTGATCAGCATATCGATGTGTATTCCTCGATTCTGACATTCCTCATATACGTTCTGAGGTGCCTCTACTTCGGAAAGATCCGATACGATTACCTCAGCCCTTACTTGATATGTACGTTCTATACGTTCTGCCAATTGATTCAGTTTGGATTCTGTTCTGGCCACCAGCACGATATTTTTACCCTTAGAAGCCATTTCGAGTGCAAAAATTTCCCCAATACCTGAAGAAGCACCTGTAATAAGTACCCATTGATGCTGTTCCTTTATCATCTCTCATCCATCCTCTGTGTATAATTTAAACACTCGTTTTCATTAGGAAACACTGTTTCTGTATAGAATCATCGTAACCAAAACCCATGACGATGTCAAATGCATTTGTTAAATTTGATTCTAGAACGGAGTGCTTACTTACTAAACTCGGATTAAATTGACGTTATCTGGCGTAAAACAGTAGAATGACCTTAAGAAAAGGAAACGTAGTTTCTGTTCAACAACAATACGGTTACGAGGATGAAATCAATGAAGGATCTTAATTCGGGTTCCACGGAATCTGCACATACGGTAACAACCTTTCAGGAAGCCAGACTGCAGCACTCGCATAATCTGCGGCAAAATATTGTGCATGCTGCTGCTGCTTTACTGCAAGAGCATGGACCAGAAGCCGTCACAGTACGCCGTGTAGCTGAACGCATGGAGTGCTCGACCAAAATCATATATAACCTCTTTGGCAAAAAAGAAGGGTTAGCCAAACATCTGTATCTAGAGGGATGTTCCCTCATGGCCCAGCGTTTTGAAGCTATGCCCCGGCAGGCATCGTTCGAACAATATTTCCGTGATCTGGCCCATGTCTATTGGGACTTCGGCATTTCTCAATCCAGCTTCTATCAGCTGATGTTTGGAGGATCTTTTTCCGAATTCAAACCAGATGGAGAGACCTTACAGGGAACAGCAACTGCACTGAAACAAGTGTCTGCCTTGGTTGAGGTAGCGATTGAACAGGGAATGCTTCAGGTGCAAGATCCCCTGCTTGCGGTTCGGATGATCTGGGCTCCCTTACACGGTGTTATTCATCTGTATTTGGGAGGCCATATTGAGAGCGAAGAAGCTGCCAAAACCCTCTATGATCATACGTTGTCCATGGTTATACACTCCCTTGTGAGTACATCTGCGAATGGGTAAGCATTAAACCTGTGCTGTTTTAGATACTTTTAGAAGATAAACAAAAAGGAGCAGCCCCATTGGCGTAATACGCCTAGGGCATGCTCCTTTGTTTTGTTGACTCATCTAGTTCCGTAACGGTTTCAGTCGATTAACGTGCCTCTTCGTTCTCAGCTTCCCAACGTGCAATTTCTTTACGCACGATAGGAGCGACTTCTTTACCAAGCAGTTCGATCGCTCTCATGACCTCGTTGTGCGGCATGGTTCCGAGTGGGGTGTGTAACATGAAGCGTGTAATCCCAACTTCTTTGCGTAGGTAAATAATTTTCTGAGCTACGGTATCCACATCACCTACATACAATGCACCTTCCAGGCTGCGCGCCGCATCAAATGTCGCACGGCTGTAGTGTCCCCAGCCACGTTCACGACCCAGTATGTTCATGACCGCTTGCGCTGGCGGGAAGAATTTCTCCACGGCTTCGTCTGTTGTATCGGCAATGAAGCCGTGAGAGTGAGAAGCAACGGTCAGCTTGGAAGCATCATGTCCTGCATGTGCAGCTGCTTTTTTATACAGCTCCACCAGTGGTGCGAATTGCACCGGACGGCCACCGATAATGGCAAGCACCAATGGCAAACCGAGCAATCCTGCACGAACTACGGATTCCTGATTACCACCACTGCCAATCCATACCGGAAGCTTTTCCTGTACAGGGCGCGGGTAGACGCCCAGATTGTTAAAGGAAGGGCGGTGTTTGCCTTCCCAAGTTACTTTTTCCGAATCACGCAGTTTGAGAAGCAAATCCAGTTTCTCGTCGAATAACTCATCGTAGTCGTTCAGATCATAGCCAAACAGTGGGAACGATTCGATAAATGATCCACGCCCTGCCATAATCTCTGCACGTCCGTTCGAAATGCCGTCCAGTGTCGCAAAATCTTGATATACCCGTACCGGATCATGCGATGACAGCACAGTTACTGCACTCGTCAAGCGAATATTCTTGGTCTGTGAAGCTGCGGCCGCCAGAATGACAGCTGGTGATGAAGCGGCGTAGTCGGCACGATGATGTTCTCCCACGCCATATACATCCAGACCTACCTGATCTGCCAAAACAATCTCTTCAACAACATCCCGAATACGCTGCGCATGACTGATAAGTTCTCCTGTTTTTACATCCGGATTCGTCTCCACAAATGTACTAATTCCGATTTCCATTGTCTGTTCCTCCCTGGTATGAAGCGATCCGTTGTTCATCTTACCTATTGTAAGTAGATCACCTTTTGTTATGTATCTTAATATTGAACTATTTTGATGAAAAACACAAGTACCCCCTGTTTCCAGAGGGCACATTTATGTTTATTTTCTATAGATTACAGCTTATCTATACTTAGTTCCATCAGGTTGGCATTAATTACAACACCGGTCTGTTTCATAAAATTAAATCCCAGAATTCCGTCAATCTCCAAACCATAATCCATATTTCCTATTTCAACTTGAAAATCATTAATCGTTGTTCCATCTGAAATTTTCATCGAGGACCTCTCATGCCAACATATCGTTCTCTTGCCAGAACTTCTGGACGTGAAGTGTGAAAAAAGCAGTATTCCCGTCTGGGATCTTCCTGATGCAATTCACCATAACGTTTTAGTGCCTTTGTAGAATCATCAAATGAATCAATCACTGCCATCTCTTCAATATAACGCTGGCCTTCTCTAGAATGCGCCTTGGTTGCCTCAAAAACGACCCACTCGTTAGGGAATCGCTCCTGAACTTCCTTCCATTGCATAGTGACACCTCCAGACCATTAGATAGAGATATTATATCATGTGGAAACAGTATTCCACGGGCTGAAATTCTAAAATACATAGATTTTTAGAGCATTGCCTGTAAGTCTATTATTTCTTCCTCCCGATGTACAGCAAATGAGACGAGATTCCCAATATGGAAGGGTCTTTGGCGGCTTCAATCATATATTGCATGAGTTCATCATACTCGCCACGCTCTTTCCAGTATTGCTGTTGCTCGTCCGTAAGCATCGCTCTAAGGCTAGATGAACCAATCAAATCAACGGTTTCAAATCCATGTTGCTCCATGAAGGGTGTAACGTCCTGAATATTAAAATAGTATGCTCCCGTAAATCGTCCTTGATCCTGATGATCGAATATGCCCTTTTCCACAAAAGAACGGATGGCTGCCATGTTATCATTCGGCTTCCAATGCTGCGGGGATTGCAGCGAATTGATACTCATGCGCATTCGGCTTTGCATGGCTACAAACACCACGCCCCCTCGCTTGGTCACACGGTACAGCTCCCGTACAGCAGCCGTGCGCTCTTCGTCTGTCTGCAGATGGTATAACGGCCCCAGCATGAGGGACGCATCGTACGTCTCGTCAGCCATACCGGAGAGCGAAGTCGCATCGAGAACATGGAATCCATCGAATTGCTGTGTCAAACCAAACTCCTGAGCCTTTTGCCTCGCAGTATCCACAGAGGAAGGTGTCAGATCCGATAAAGTGACCTTGTACCCCAGCTTCGCAAGCTCAATGGCATACTTCCCTGGTCCTGCGCCATTATCCAGAATACAACCAGTAGCAGGGAGATGTTCCCTGATGTAATGCATGTTAATGATGAATTCAATTGGTTCCCGCTCCAGTCTGCCCCATTCATCAAACCCGGAATAATATTCAATAATATGATCTCTCTTCATCGCTCTGACACCTGCCTTTTCTTATATGTAGACTACTCATCCATGTTCAAAAAAATTAAATTCCAACCAGTATATATCTACTAAATATTTCCTGTCAAACAAAAAACGTTCAATTCCCCATTGAATGCGGAACTGAACGTTTCTGGATCTTATATCTTTTTCACAAACTCAGACTTCAGCTTCATCGCACCCAAGCTGTCGATCTTGCAATCAATATCATGATCCCCATCAATCAGGCGGATATTCTTCACCTTCGTGCCCTGTTTGACCACGAGCGAGCTACCTTTTACCTTCAGATCTTTAATGACGGTAACGGTATCGCCATCACTTAGCACATTTCCGTTGGCATCGCGGATTACTTTTGCATCCTCTGCGTTATCATTGTCTGCTTCCAAAGACCATTCATGCGCGCACTCCGGGCAAACCAGCAGGTTACCATCCTCGTACGTGTACTCTGAATTACATTTGGGGCAGTTAGGCAAATTAGACATATGTATTAAACTCTCCATTCTACGATTGGCATTCCCGCAAGTATACGGGATTTCGACGGTATATTCCATACGCTTGGTCACTGCATGGATGGATTTAAACCAAATTTAAGGTTCATGCATCCCTCACTTTAAGGGTAACTACTTATGATGTAACTAATAGATACGCACTACACATACATGAATTTTAATGTCTCTATGAATGTTATTATATTTAATACCAAAGGAGTTCTTACTCATGTCCTCATATGTTTTCCCTGTGCAAATGGCTTTTTTGATCTTTGTTGTTGCGGCCATGTTTTTGCTGGTGCCGTGGTTGATCTATGGGTATCGTAAAGACGGTTTCTTCAGCTGGTCACGGTTTGGCATCAGCTTTTCGTTTATCTTTTATATTCTGGCCGCCTATTGCCTCGTCATTCTCCCGTTTCCAACTACGCGAGATACCTGTGCGCAGCAAGCCGCTGACACGATCTACTACAATCTGGTTCCATTCACTTTTGTCAAAGACATCATGAAGGAAACACCCATTGTATGGACCCAGCCTTCCAGCTATCTCAGCATGATTCAGGGCAGAGCCTTCCTGCAAGTTCTATTTAACGTCCTGCTTCTCATGCCGCTGGGTGTATATATCCGTTATTTTTTTCAAAAAAGATCATTCTGGAAGTACGCCCTGATTGGTGGATTCGGGCTTTCCTTATTCTTCGAGATCACTCAAATCACCGGATTCTACGGGTATTATAATTGTCCTTACCGCCTTTTCGATGCAGATGATCTGTTATTGAATACTTCGGGAGCAGTCATTGGATTCTTCACAGCGCCCATCCTGCTTGCTTTATTCCCATCACGTGCAAGCATTCAGGCGAAGAGTGAACAGATCGTGGAGCAAAACCGAGTGTATACTATGCCTCAATTGCTCGCGTTAATTATTGATGGAATCATTGTTGTCTTCCTTTCGATTCTGATATCGATCTTCACAGCATCTGATGTGATCAGTGATGCGTTAAGTACATCCATTGCTATGGTCATTGTACTGTTCTTCATACCTTGGGTGCGAAATGGGGTAACTCCAGGCTCGGCCATCTTGCGATTCCGCTATGTGAATCGTCAGACCGGCACACCCACCAGTGAATCGTTATTCAAAAGATTTGCCGCACTCTATGTTCCATGGCTGCTCGTTACGATCATTCGCTTGGTCAACGATTATGCTTTTTCAGGTCATCAGGATGTTATGCTTCAACCTTATCAAATGTGGATCTCCTTGGGGACATTCGGTATCTATATGTTAGTCTACGCCGTACTCTTTGTTCATGTCTTGATCGTGCTCTTCTCCCGTGGAAAACGTTCCTTCTACTTCGATGAGGTGTCCCGCACACGTGCCTCTCGTAAATAATGTATGGAGTATAACGGCACAATGTACCTCTATTCAGTGCTTACGTTCTGCTTATTATTCAGCCGGATTACAAAAAGAGGACGTTCATTATGAGATGAACGTCCTCTTTTGATCGGGCGCATAGCAGTTATTCAGAGTATCCATTCAAATAATCAGCCTGGGTTATAATCCTAACAGCTCTCGCTTGGCTGCATCCGGATCATGTACGACCTCAATCTCATGGTTGAAGATTAGTGTCGCACGATCCTGCTCATATTCAGGCCAGTTCACACCTGCAACTTCAGGTTGGCCATTCTTGGCAAAGGAAATCCAGGCATCCTGTACCTTGAGGGCAAGTGCCGCCGCAGCTTCATCCGGCTCTGCATTCATGAATTTGAGGACATGCAGTGTATTAAACACAAAGAACATTTCGATGCTGTGAATCGCTCTTTTTAACAAAGGATGTTCCGGCATGACCCAATCAAATCGATACATCCACACCGGAGCATACTTCTGCTGTGCCGCAGCATATTGCAGCGCTGACCGCCAGAAGAACATATCGGTCATGACTTGGGCTTGTCCATCTGCCGTTTTTGGATAACTATCCGCGATGGCTACCCGGTTATCCAGATCTGGCGTCATAAAGTCTACGCCCTGAACCATATCGATTTCTTTTGAAAAAGGTACATGTGGCTGGATGAACAGTGCACCCTCGTGTAATGTCGTACCAATCAACACCGGAATATCCTGCGCTGAGCCTTCGCTCACTGCCTGAAGTGGCACCTGTGGTAGTGTATTTCCATCCAATACAGGTTGGAACAACAATGCCATACCTGCACCGCTCTGCTGTTTGACCGTTTCCCCCGCTGCAATAATCTGCTCTACAGGAATTGTATTTAACTTCTGCAGGTTGTCCCGGTCCACCCCAAGAATCTTCAGCATCCCTTCCCGCAACGCTGAGGCTTGCTCTGCCGGCATCAACTGGGAAGCACCACTCTCCATAATGGCACGTCGGAAGAGTCCTTTGGCCGATGGCATCGCCATCAGTGCTGCAATACTCATGCTGCCTGCTGATTCGCCGAACACCGTAACTTGATCCGGGTTACCACCAAAAGCAGAGATATTATCCTTCACCCACTGTAATGCCGCAACCTGATCCAGCAGACCTGCATTGGATACATATGAATCACCTAATGGAGCCATATGCAGGAATCCCAAAGGTCCTAATCGGTAGTTGATCGTCACAACGATGACGTCCCCCCGAACCGCTAACTGTGTACCATCATACATCGGCTGGCTACCTGAACCTGTTACAAAGGAACCACCGTGAATCCATACCATGACCGGCAGTGGTGTTGCTCCTTTTTCCTTAGGTGCCCAGATGTTCAGATATAAACTATCTTCTGACTCATTCGGAATTTCTGTCTGGCCTTCTGGTTGATGATTTCGTGGTTGTATATTCTCAGGTCCAAATTGAGTGGCCTGTCTGATTCCATCCCATGACTCGGGCTGTACCGGAGCCTTGAAACGCAGCTCACCTACCGGAGGTTTCGCATAGGGAATGCCTTTCCATACGCTTGCATCGTGCAAACGTTCGCCTTGAACGGTGCCATATGTCGTTTGAACTTGAAGTTCTCTCATGCCACTTCTACTTCCTCTCCGTAAATAGGTTGAATTAACGAGTATGTGCATATCATGTGTACTTATTTGAGTATAGTTTGTAATCATACCCATTTACAACTTTACCCAACTCTAGCCTCCCCTGCTACGTTTCACGTGGAACTTTATGGGGTGGATGATCTGATACATATCTTTAAGATGAACACCAAAAAGGCCACCCATTAAGCAATGTCATCAAGTTTAACTTGTCTTAATGGCATTGACCCTTAGTATAACCCTTTCCCTTTTACCATCCAAATAACTACCCTTCTACAGGATAACTTACCGTAAATTCAGCACCCTCAATCCATTCGCTCGTAACAAAGTTCCGCCCCTTTACAACAACTCGATCCTTATAAATCTCCACATGAAGCCCTTCGCTGCCCTCCAGATGTTCATCCTGATCCGTCCATAGATAACCTACAGACGACGCATTGAACATGGTTGGCATGTGGCCTGCACCATCGTACATCGTATGCTGTGCTTCCAGTTGCCAATGGGTATGACCGGAGAAGAGAATCACTTGCGGGTAATTGGCCAGAACGGCCTTGAGTTCCGCATCCTGATTCACACCATACCAGCCTTGTTCCTTCAACGACCCCGCTACCGTATCCATAAGCGGCTGGTGTAAGAAGAGAAAGATCGGTTGATTCAGTGTTGCATGCTCAGACAATTTCGCATCCAGCCACGCCAATTGTTCAGCCGACATATCACAATCCTTCGGGTGAGGTTGCTCGGTGCCCAGGAAAATATAATGATACCCATCAATCCAATGATCGTGGTATGCGCCCTTCATGCCTGTTGTCCCTTCAAAATCACTTAATCGACGCTGCCATAACCCTGCGACTGTAATGGGGTCTACTCCTGAAGAGATCGGTCCCCCGTCTTGGCCCTCCTGCTCAGAAGTTACAGCAGACAACGTATAGGTCCCGCCGGATAGTTGCTCAATTAGTGCAGCTGATTCAGCAGCGGTTTGTTTTGTGACCAGCTTGATATCTGCCTCCTGCTCCAACAACTCGGCTACTTCATCCTCTTTCATCTCAAGCAATACGATCGGCGGATCTTGCCATACCACGGCTCCAATATCATGATTACCTACCGTGTACCGGATGTCCGGCAAACTCTCCGCATGCTGCTTCCATATGCGTTGCAACTCACGATATTCGCTCGGCAGCCCCCGATCTGTCACATCACCCACATGCATAATCCCGCTGCTCCCCTGACAGAATGTAGCTATGTCGGCTAATGCCAACTCCAAATGTCGGTTATGAATGTGGTCTGCCTCGTCCCGTACATGTGTGTCCGTAATAACCTGAAAGCTGACAAGAGGTTGCTCCGGTGTATGTTCATTTCCCATCAAGAATCACTCCATTTCAGTCCAATAATGCCAATCAGAATAAACCCGATCCAGACCATCGATGTGAGCCGCAGACGTTCACCAAAAAAGTAATGCCCCACGACGCCAATGAGCGTAATACCCACGCCAGACCAGATCGCATAGGCCACAGCCAGCGGCATATACTTCACTGCAAAGTTGAGAAACGTAAAACTTGCGCCATAACAGACAAACATCAACACCGAAGGCCATAACCGCGAGAATCCATCCGATACTTTTAGCAAAATGGTAGCGCTCAGCTCCAGCCCGATAGCCAGTGCCAACAGTACCCAGCCCAAGTAGGCGTGACTGTTTGTCATCGATTCAGCCCACCATTCAGCAATTCATGGAAGGATTGAATCGTTCTATCTGCCAAGCGGATTTTTCCCGGTTCTCCAATGCCAATCCTGTACCCCGCACCAGCGGTTCGTGCCATCTCCATGTCTCCGTCCGTATCTCCAATGACCACGGTATGCTGCACTGATACACCCAACCGTTCACAGGCAAGCAGAAGCATATCGGGAAAAGGTTTGCCCCGTTCCACCAGATCTGTACCCATCACCACGTCAAAAAAGGAATCCAGTCCCATCCACTGTAAATGTTTAATTGCACTTGGTGTATCATCTGCCGTCACTACACCCATAACCACGCCTTTGGTACGACACTGTTCAAGGAATTCTCGAACACCCGGTAACGGATGTGCCGGACGATGCTGCTCCATCTCTTCCTCCGCTCGCGCCAAACACTCCCGGACCATAATCTTGGATTCCGCCCAGCTGAGACCCGCACGATATCCATGCCACGTCAGCACGGCATACACTTCATCCATCGTGCCCATCGCAAGCGGGCCCCGCACATCATACCCATTCATTCGGCCTTGATCATCGTGGAATGTACCCCATATCTGTGGGAATTCATCTGTGTCGATACGGAGTCCTCTGGTCGCTAACTGTTCTCTGAAATCGTTCAACACACAATCGGTCCAGAACCCCCACATGCCCGTAAAATCAAGTAATGTCCCGTCCTTGTCGAACAAAACGGCTTTAATCGGATTGGGTAATCCATCCACATACGTTTCATCTTGCATTGGTTAAACTCCTTGTCTGCGATCTTGTATGAACGGAAAGGACGGTACAGCATGTACCGCCCTTATCGCGTGGGTCAATTGCCTGTATACGTTTCTTATTTCGTTACCCTATCCAGTTCCTTCTGTGCTTTCTCTTTCGCTTCCTTCAGCGCTTGTTCTGCTGGCATATTATTGATCTGTACCTGATCAGCTGCATCTTTCAATGCATCATTGATCTTGCCACCCGTTGGATCCTGGAATGGAGCCGAAGCGTGAGCTGCCTGTTGCAGTGGTACGGTGATCTGTGGATTTTCCTCACTGAATTTCATAAACTCTGGATCTTGTTGGGCCGATTGACGTACTGCGATATATCCAGTGTTCATGGACCATGAAGCTGTGTTCGAAGTTTCAGAGAAATACGTAAGCCATTTGTATGCTGCCTGTTGTTGTTCAGGCGTTGCAGCTGACGGAATACCTGCCGAAATGGCACTTGCTACCGGTTTTCCTTCACCAATACCTTCCCAGCCTGGTTGTTGCATCGCAGCGACTACGCTAAAGTCCAAGTCGCCTTGGTCACCACTAGATCCGGTATAACCTGCTGCTTTATTTTTCATCACATCATCAATCGTTTTGTACCAGTACTCCCAGCCCTGACCTCCATAATGAATGCCCATAATCTTGTCTTCGTTAATCCATTTACGGAATAAGTCCCATGTCTCGATCCATTCCGGAGAGTCGATCATAACGGTTTTGCCATCGTCGCTAAGAATCTGTCCGCCCTTACCCAGCACGGCATCTATCATATTGTCTCTACCCCACATCGGTTCCCAACCGTAGAAGGTGGTCTTGCCATTTTCTTGCTTGCTCATCTTCGCTGCCGCCTCAGCCAGCTTCTCCCAAGTCGTCAGACTCGCTGGGTCGATTCCGTTCTCCTTGAACGTATCCATACGGTAATACATGATCTGAGTTGTACCGTACATTGGCAAAAAGTATTGCTTTCCATCCACCTGTCCCTGGTTCAGGAATGTCTGAATGAAATCGTCTTTCTTAAAATTCGGATCAGCGGCAATCATCTCATCCATGGGTGCATAATATCCTTTGCGTGCCCAGTCTATATTGGAGCTGAGTACAGCGGCTGGAACCTTCTTGGAAGCAATTGCTGCTTGCAGCTTCTGTTCCGTTTCCGTGTAATCTGCTTGTACAATCCCTTTTACAACGACTTCGTTCTGGGAGGCGTTGAACGCATCAATCGTCTTTTTCATGTTATCGCCCAGATTACCACCCAGACCATACCAGAACTCAATCTCCACCGGATCTTTCGCCTGAGCTTCGGTTCCACTGGCAGCAGCCGTCGTGCCTGATTCTGCGGGTGCTTGTGTTCCACAAGCGGTCAGCAGTGCAAAGCTGGTCGCAAGTACCAGCGACATGCCACCCTTCCAGTTCAACCTCAATCTCTTTTTCCATGTCATGCTTGCCTGACTCCAATTCATTGTTGTTCCTCCCGTTTTAGGTGAATGGTAGTGCATATCAGTTCTTGTTAACACCAGCCGTAATATTCACGCTCTGCATGATCGTCTTCTGGGTGAACAGGAAGAGAATAAGTAGAGGTGCGATGGTGAAGGCACTCGCAGCCATAATCTGTGGCCAAGCAAGTCCATATGCCCCGCCTTCTACAAAGAAGCTACGCAGACCCGCCGATACCAGCTGTAAATCAGGGTCTTTGGTGATGAGCATAGGCCAGAAATAATTGTTGTACTGTTCAATAAACGTAATCAGCACCATCACGGCGAAGCTTGAGCGAACAAGCGGCGTAATAATCGTCCAGAGAATCCGGAAGTGGGATGCACCGTCCAGTTGTCCGGCTTCCACCAATTCATGAGATACCTGCATGAACGCCTGCCGGATCAGGAAGATCGAGAACACGCTGACACAGTTGGATACAATCAAGCCAGTGTAGGAATCCAGCAGATTAAGCTCACTAAGCACCAAGTAACTGGGCAGATACACAGCCGTACTCGGTATCATATAACCCACCAGAATCAGGGATGTCAGTACACCTTTGAGACGGAATTTCATATGTGTCAGGGCGTACGCCATCATACTGGAGTTGACGATCTGAAATAAACAGATGGCTAAGGCTACACCGGTACTGTTCAGGATGTAACGGGCAAATGGTGCCGCATTCCAGGCATCCACATAGTTGCTCCACAGGAACGTCTCCGGCCAGAAGGTCGGCGGAAACTGCCAGATCTCATCATTGGTTTTGAACCCGCTAATGACCATCCAATAGAAGGGAAAGGCTGTACCCAGCGCGATAATGGCTAACAGAAGGTAGCGGATTAATTTACTTATTTTAAAATTCGGTTGTGACACGTTCTGCAACTCCTTGCGCTTCATCCGTTTAGACTTTTTGTTGGGCAATGTCATTGTCATTAGTAGTGCACCAGACGTCTGCCAAGCAGGAAGGATACGCCCGATAGCAACACGCAGATCAGAATGATCACAACGGCGATGGACGAAGCTTCACCTACGTTAAAGGATTCGAATGCAGACTGGTAATACATGTACAGCAACGTTCTCGTTGATCCCGCCGGTCCACCCTGCGTCATGACATTGATCTGGTCATAGGCTTGCAAGGACTGGATAGTAAGAATAATTGAGAGAAAAAACGTCGTTGGTGAGATCAGCGGCAATGTGATACTTCTGAACTTATCCCAACCGTTTGCACCATCGATTGAAGCTGCTTCGAGCAGATCGGAAGGTAGATTTCGTAGCGCAACGAGATAAAATACCATTGCCCACCCAATCGACTTCCAGAGCGTGACGATCAGAACAGCAACCAATGCCCAGTCCGCGTCACGCAACCAGCCGATCGGAGATACGCCTACCCAGCCCAGCATCAGATTAGCGAGTCCCACTTCGGGCTCGAAGATCCAGGACCACGCAATAGACACCGCAACTGTCGGGGTGACCCAAGGTGAGAAGAGTAATGTCCGGAAGATGCCGGATGATTTGATTTTGCTATTCATGAGCATCGCAAGCGCCAATCCGCCCACAATAGTTGGGATTACACTCCCCAGTCCGAATAACAAGGTGACTTTCAATGACCGATAGAATTCAGAGTTTGTCAGCAGATAACTGTAATTGTCCAAACCAACAAACAGCTTATTCGGGCTCATAAAGTCCCAATCGGTGAAACTGAGATAAACGATATATCCCAGAGGCCCCAGCCAGAAGATCAGCAATGGGATTAGAGCTGGCAGCGTGAATAGTACCGCCTCAGACTCCCTCCATAGTTTTAAACGCAAATCCCCCACTCCTTACTGTCCAATTTTTCTTTAATGATTGGGAATTTTTGAGTATAATCAGCTTTATATTTATTCTGTACAAAATTCATTGTACACTCGTATTGAAAATTCTAATTCCGGCTTATGTTAAAATTGGAGCAAGTCATGTAAAATATGAGGCAGCTAGTGGGAACGCTATCATAAACCAGAGGTGACATTGTGGGAAAAGAAACCGCCGGGAACCCGAATCATTCTTCGTTACCTGATCGGCATGCGCTGAGGGAGAGAGTTATTGAGGCCATCGCCAATACGATGGATCTATATGGGGTTAATCATACGTTTGGCAAATTATACGGCATCATGTATTTTGAGGATCGACCGATGACACTTGAAGAGATGAAAAACTCGATGAATATGAGCAAGAGCAACATGAGCTATGCGGTTCGTTCGCTTACAGAATCACAGATGATCTATAAACTGGAGGAAAAGAAGGAGCGCCAGGATCAATATCTGGCTGAGACCGACTTCTATCGTACGTTCCAGAATTTCTTCGGGGCCAAGCTCCAACGGGAAGTAGATGTCATGTTAGAAGGCATTCGTGAGGTCATTCCTGACCTGTCGGCAATGATCCTTTCGGAACATACCTCTTCTGAAGATCGAGATGATGCACTGCGTGATCTACACAAACTCCAACATGCGGAGCAATACTACGTCTGGTTACAAGGATTCGTGGATCAGTTGCGGGATGGTAAGTTTTACGAGAATGTTGCACACACGCCCGATAAAGAGTAGTACAACTGCGTAAACAGAATAAATAATGGGTGATCAAGCGCTAACCAACCTAGACCAATGTTAAGTCACACTAAAGCGCAAAAAGGAGCTGTTCCTAGCCAATGTATGGCTTTTGGAACAGCTCTTTTTTTATTCTATCTATTGTATTGTCATATCCTATCCGTTTTTAGGGGTTTTCTTTTCCATATACTACTGCATTAATGACCCCTTTTTTCTTTTAAAAATATTACTTTTGCGCTGCAGCTTCGATATCTGCATATGCCCAGTGTGTTGCTGGCACATCTCTGAACGTTGGCGTAACTTCGCCAGTTAGTGGTGTGCGGTTGAACAATACATTCAGCACTTTCACCGCTTCAGCACGGGTCAGCTTACTGTCCGGTTTGAATGTACCATCGTTGTAACCAACCATCAGGCCAGCAGATTGCACGTATGCAATCGCATCTGCTGCCCACAGGTCTGCGGATACATCTGTGAAGGAAACTGCTGGACCATTCACTGTTGTATTACTCGCTTGTTGCTGCATCCACCGATAAGCAATCATTGCCATCTGTGCACGGGTGATCGAGCCTTCCGGTGCAAATTGGGTGTTACTCATGCCGTTCATGATGCCAGCGGATTGCGCTTTTTGAATCTCACTTGTTGCCCAGTGTGTTGCAGATACATCCTTGTAGCTCACGCTATTCACGGAACCTGCTGCCGCTTCAGTTGGAAGATTGCGAGCTAGCATGGCTGCCATCTGTGCACGTGTTACGAATGCATCCGGGCGGAAATCCGCACCAAATCCTTGGATGTACGGTTGATGTGTACTTTGTGAAGCTTTCAGTCCATCCACAACAACGAGGGTGAACGTACTGAATTTGGTTACGGTAAATTCGATGCCTTCGCTATTATCCGTGAGTTTCACCAATTTGCCTTGGATCAATTCTTTTGTGCCGTCACTGTGTTCGATATAGATCGCCAGGTTGTCCAATGCTTGCTGACGAGCAGCCGGATCGGTTGGCAGACTGTCACGCAGTGGCAATGTGAGTGTCACTTCGCGGCTCTGCATATTCGTGTCGATCTCTACCGGACGAGCCAGTACACGCACATTCGTATTCGGAGCAACTTGTTGAATCAACTGTTCTTTCTTCGCACGCTCTTCAACTTCTTTGCGCTCCGATTCCTTTTTCAAAGGTACAACACGGAAGTACAAGTCTTGATCGAATCCGGCGATGGAATTTGTCGGAACGGAAATCACTACATTTTCAGTGGAAATCTCCAGCTTGAGTGAACCATCATTCAGTTCTTTTACCGCTGCTTTAGGCAGTTCAATGCGTGTCTCGGACACGGAATCTTTGCTATCTGGAATAACAATGCGTGCGGTGTTCATGTTCAATTGCTTCGCTTTTTCCACCGATTCCTTGGCAATGGCTTCAGTCATTTTCACCAGATCTTTGATCGTGCCGTTGGTTTCGGTTGTACGGGTAATTGGCGTTTTGGTCAGGTTGGTGCCGTTTGTTCCATTAACGTCAACCACGATCTGCTCTTGTTTCGTTGTTGGAGCAGGTGTAGACGTTACTGGCGTAGTCGTAGATGATCCGCCACCACCACCTGTGTTTCCACCCGGGTTAGGCGTTGGAGTATTGCCATTATCTGTGCTGCTATCACCATTCTGTGTAAAGACAAACTTCACGGCGCGGCCTGGCAGTTCATCGCTGATTGCTTTGTAACGAACCCATACCGTTTTGTTGCCGCTAAGGTCCATTTTTTGAATGAAGGCAACATCAATCCAGTGCAGCTTATTGTCAAAAGAAATCTCCATCGTGCTGTCCAAGCCCGTTAGGGTGTTATTGATGTCATTCCCCTTCACATTAGGAGCCGTAAAGAATCGATTAAATACATTTTGTAGATTCCCAACATCCTCGTAACTGTCTTGTTCATTTAGGACCCATTCAGCCAATTCCTTCTGGCCTTCAGGACTAAGTTCTGCCCTTTTGGATAAATCAAGAGCGCCTCTAAGATTAAATTTGTATTTGCTGAAGAATGCTTCACCTTTACTCTGATCTTTCATTGCTTTATCAAGCCATTGATCCATTCGCGGTATAGAGGTAGCTTGCTCAAATGAATCGATAGGCATAGAGAGGAGATTCAGGACAATATCAGGATCAACAATATCCCCTTTAGACACTCCTTCCAACCTTTCGAATGCAACTAGATGCAAGTAATTATATGCCAGTACACCTTTATCTACTTTGCTACGTTCCAAATGTTGTTGTCCAAGGCTGCGTAACACATATGTCTGTTGGTCATTAAAGTGATTAGGTCCATTTACTAATTGCTGAGCGAGCAGATCCAGTTTATTCCTAAGAACACTGAGTTCCCTCTGCTCCCAAACAGATTGTGCCAATACACCAAGTTCAATCATATATTGGACCTGTTCTTTGTTTTTGTAATCTTTATTTACATAGTCGATCAGGAATCCCGCAATGAAATCTCTAACTTGCAAAGACAAAGCACCGTATCCGTTAGGAAGAGTAATACCCAGATCCGGATCTTCCATAGCCATTCGCATAGCCGCTATATTACTGTTGCTCTTTGCAGTATTTAAGACACTCAATGGATTGCTTTCGTTATCATCAGGGAAAAATTTATTAAATGCAGTCTGAATTTCTTCAAAACTTATATATCCACCAAGTGGTCTTTCACTAAGCATATGTTCTGCTAATTCTTCTTGCTCCTCGGCCGTAAGATCCTCCCATTTACTAATATTCAAAGGGAAGCTTCCAAGTGGAATTTCCACATCATCTTCGGAATTGTATGACTCGATCCCCTCTTGAATGGATGACATCCTTTCCATCATTACCAACATGTCTTCTGACGTCTCTACCTTGTTTATAAAAGGAGTACGATCCCAAGCCTGCTCCGTATAATCCAGTATATCTAAAATATCAGGATTTTTTCTGAATTTATGCTCATAATAAAATGCGGTCATACGCTTTTCTACCTCGGATGAATCGAAATAAAAGTTAATCCATTTATAATAATCACTATTTTCTTCCATATCATTGAAATGTTGTTTTCTTTCAGCTTTTTTATTATAAAATTCATCGAGTATTTTTCTGGAGTCTGATCCCCCGATTTTGCGAGGAAGTTCAAGTGCTTGCAGAGCCAATTGCACCATATATTGAACTTGCTCCTTATCCTCATACCCTTCACTAGTCGGTGGATCTATACGCAATAAATATTCTATGATGTCCCCCTGATCCTCCTCAGACAACAATTTGAAATCAGGATCGGCTATGAAATTTTTATTGCCAAGTAACTCAATTAGTTCAGGTTTGAGATCTATCTGTGAATTCTGATCCTTCGTTTGTATAATATCGTTGAATTGCTCCAACGGGCTCAGCTGTGTGCTTGGGTTGAACGATTTCATCTGATAGGCGGCTTCTAAATCATATCGATCCACAACCATCACATTATAATAGAGCGTCTGGCTGGTATCTAAACCTAGAATTTTTTTGGAGAACGTACCGTCTTGAGATGTTGAACCCAACACCCAATCCTCATCTCCATACTCTAGATTGTCCCTGATCTCTGTCATGTTGTTCAGATTAGAAGTATTAGAAACAAAGACCTGATATTTTAGGTTACGAGTTTCAGTGGTGTCAGAGAAACCAGCGCCCCAACGCACCTCTATGTTATTATCATCAGTAAGCTTGACAGTAATTAATCCATTTTTGCCTGGCACAGGGCTTGAGCCACCTGCACTAACCTTCCCTGCTGGTGCCAACCATGGAGCTATTAACACCATAATGAGCATCAAACTAATTATTTTCCTGTAATTCATGTACTTGATCCTCCCTATCTCATGTTTTTTACATATAAATTCAATCCATCTGATACGTAAGGCCTATTGTAGTGCACTGCGATAAACAGAATCTAAACAAAAAGAGCAAATAAAAGGAAAAAGATCCATCCTGTAGTGCAAAAACAGGATAGATCTCAATTTTTTTCGCCAAAATTCATCATTTTATTTTAAAAAAAGTGTTCTTTGGGACCTATATAACTCCAGCCCTTAAATCAAGGTGTACCCGCCATCCACATACAATGTGCTGCCCGTCGTGAACATATTGGCCATCAGATACGTAACTGTATGTGCAATTTCTTCATTGTGCCATCAAGGGTAAAAATAACGCGAATGAAGCGACCTGAACGACAACTATACAATGGAACTTCACAGCAAAAAAGACGAGAGACAGATCACCTGATATCAGGCATATCCGTATCCCGTCTTTGTCACATCACATTCCAATCCGACCCTATACGATCTCGATGGTCACCGACTTAAGAAAGTAACCCCAGCTTCAGTACTCTTGCAATATTCTCGGCGGTACGTTCCACATTCTCCGGGCCTTCTCGCAATAGTCGATCCAGATCTGCTGCTCCAGGCACAATACCAAATATGGCATCGATGCCTTCCGCGTAGAGGGTGTCGATCCCTTCGCCCACACAGCCTGCAAGGGCAATCACAGGTTTACCCGCTTCCTTGGCTGCCCGAGCAACACCATAGGGGGTCTTGCCAAATTTCGTTTGGAAGTCGATGCCGCCTTCACCCGTAAATACCACATCCGCAGCAATCAACTTTTCACGCAACTCAGTATATTCAATGACAATCTCAATCCCTTTACGTAGTACAGCCTGTGTAAAAATCAAGAGTCCCGCGCCCAATCCACCAGCCGCTCCGGCTCCTTGTTCATCTCGGATATCTTTATGAAGTTGCTGTTTCACCACATCTGCATAATGGGACAGATTCGCGTCCAGCTGTTCAACCATCTCTGGAGTTGCCCCTTTTTGTGGTCCAAACACCCTTGATGCGCCATGCTCCCCACATAGGGGATTGGTCACATCACAGGCCACAATGAACTCCACTTCCGGCAAACGCTCATCCAGACCAGATACATCAATCCGAGCCAGTTGATCCAAAGCCCCGCCCCCACGCGCAAGCGGCTGACCCTGTGCATCCAGAAACTTCGCACCAAGTGCTTCAGCCATGCCAGCCCCACCGTCGTTGGTCGCGCTACCACCAATGCCAATGATGATTTTGCGTATGCCAAGGTCCAGACATGCGCGAATCAACTCGCCTGTTCCATAGGTTGTCGTCCGGAGCGGGTCCCGGGTGTCCTTGATAACCAAGTGGATGCCGCTGGCCGACGCCATCTCGATGGCTGCCGTTGTTCCGCCACCCAGAATGCCATACTGCGCAGTGACTGTCTGGCCCAATGGTCCGCTCACCTCGTGCTGGTGAAGGACGCCGCCGGAAGCGTCCACAAGGGACTGCACCGTACCTTCCCCACCATCTGCCATAGGTACATGAATATAGCGTGCCGTCGGATATATTTTACGCAACCCTTTTTCCATCGCGATACATACTTCTTTTGCTGTCATGCTTTCTTTGAACGAATCCGGTGCCAGAACAAATGTCTTCTCTCTAGTCTCTCTCATATCTTAAAGGAGAACACGGTTTTCCATAATATTTTTCATGCTGATATGGGATTTGGAGGGTCCCAGCTTCACCAGTGAATCCTGAAATTCGGCAAGTTCTTCAATGGACGCCGTCTGTACCTTGATCAGGTAGTTATACTCACCGCTAATACGATAGACATCCGTGACTTCGATAGCCTGTTCACAGAACTGGACCAACTCGTCGCAATGCTCTGTTTTGAGCAAAATAAACGTCGTGGTTCCACGGTTTAACCGGGCCAGATTATAGATGGTTGAATATCCCGTTATCACACCTCTTTCCTCCAGTTTCAGAATTCTTTCCTTAACCGAAGGTTGGGACATGTTAATTTCTTTGCTTATCTGTGCAACGGGGATACGTGCATGATGTTGCAACAAGCGCATAATCTGCTGATCGATCTCATCTATCATGTGTTCCATTTGTAAGACCTCCGAGTCATGACCTTATTTAATAAGGTTATCCTGATAAATTAGCTAAAAATAGTTAGATTTCATCTCATTATATCCTTTGATATTGTATGGTTCCAATGCGATATTAACCCTATACTTTAGAATACAATCTGAAGAAGGAGCGATGTAATGTGAGTGTTATTGGACTTGCACATGTAGCCATTCAGGCTCGTAATTACGAAGATACTCTGGCGTTTTATATAAAAGTATTGGGATTCAAGGTCGGGCACTCCTGGAGTTTGCCTTCCTTCCACATTACCGAGGCATGTATGCTGATCTCTCCGGATCAGCGCACCTGTATTGAGGTATTTGATCCAAAAGCAGTCATTCCTGCCGAGGGTGAACCTGCCACCTCTCCTGAAGCGGTCCGGCACGGCGCACTGTTACATTTCGCCTTTTACGTGCATGATATAGAAGATATCTATCAGCGAGCGCTCGCCCATGGAGCCAAGGCCTACGTTGAACCGGATTGGATATCGCTTGGCGAACCTGCACTTCGGGTTAGAAGTGCGCTCGTCCACAGTCCGAATGGTGAAGTGATCGAATTTCTTGAAGAGGTTAATTTTGACCGATCGTCATCCTCACCATCATCCATATGAAGTACACAAACAGCCTGTTGCCTCGTCATTCGTGGCAGCAGGCTGTTTCATGGTTCGATTTGCTTGGCAAGCACCAGCACACACACCTACCCTACTCTTGCTCTGCATTCCCCAGCGTATACTCACTTAGTTTCCCTTCATAAACCAGTTGCAATCGTTCACTCTGGCGAAAATCATCCGGTGTCACCAGCGCCGGCAGTTTATTCCACAGTTTGATTCCCGAACGCTGTAGAATCTCGGCTACAAATTGGGAGCAGAAGTAGGAGTTGCTGAACTCCACCGGTTCCTTGAGTGTAATGCCGATCACGCCGAGCAGATTGTACATATATTTCTGGCGGCTGCGGATGAAGATGTGCAGCACACGTTTCATCTTTTCCACTTCACGATCCGTCACCTGAAGCTTGTATATGACACATGTGGTATTGGGGTACTTGCTGTATGTACCTGTCTGAATATTTTCCTTCACAAACCCGCCATTCAGCGGATTACTCGGATGCTTGCGGCCGAAGCTGTACAGCTCGGTTAACTCCCGGTCAAATGAGATCGATGCGTGATTATATGGCGCTCGGGTATAGCTCTGAATAACCTTGGTAAACAGCGTTCCTGTATTCGTAAGCAGAATATAGATGGAGCGTTCATCTGTCATAGCAAAATTTCCCCTTATCAAGTTGGCACTATTCCTTCATAATAACATAGGTACCCTACAATGGAATCTTACTTTGAATAAGCAGGTGATCGGTACGTGAGCAGTTCACTCTTTACACTAACGTTAATCTTCACAGCTTTACTTGTGATACATATCGTGTACAAAATTATTGCAAAGCTTCAGCCAAGCAAAGACTATTCAGGCATCGGCCAAAAAATCAAAACCTGGTGGGGTATGTTTGTGATCTTCTGCCTCGCTACCCTTTTTAACCCTATCGTGTCCCTCATCTCCCTCATGGTGCTTGCATTCTTCTCACTCAAAGAATACTTCTCCATGATTCGCAGTACACGCAAAGCCGACCGTAGGCTGTTCCTGTGGGCGTATCTGGCGATTCCGGTTCAGTTCTACTGGATCTACATTGGATGGTATGGCATGTTTATCGTGTTTATTCCACTATATGTGTTCCTGGTGCTGCCCTTGCCACGCTTGATTAACAAAGGTACGGTCGGTTTCCTGCGCAGTGTCAGCTCCACACAATGGGGACTAATGCTGATGGTGTTTGGACTGAGCCACCTGGCCTATTTCCCATTTGCCTCACCGGAGTACGGCTCCAAGCTGGTGCTGTTCTTGGTCGTGCTAACACAGCTTAATGATGTGGTGCACTATCTGGTCTCTCTCTATCTAGGCAAACGAAAAGTGGTGCCTACCGCCAATCCATTTGTCACCTGGGAAGGGTTTGCGTGTGCGTTTATTGTAACGACAGCTACGTCTTATTTTATCCATCCCTACCTGACACCATTTGATTGGAAATTCTCGCTGTTCATCGGGGTGTTGATCAGTCTGGCCGGATTCTTTGGCAGTCTGACGGTGTCTGTACTGAAGCGCGATCTGTTAATTGGAGATGACAACAAGTTCGATTCGCTCAAAAAAAGCTACCTGAGCCGGGTCGACAGCCTGACCTATACCTCGCCGGTTATGTTCCACGTGGTCCGTTATTTCTTTGACTTTATGTAGCAACAGATAGATCGGCGAGCTTGTAATTATGTATGTCAAAAAAAGCAGCCCAAGTGGCTGCTTTTCCTGTTCAACAGGCTCTAGATGGAGCCTTCATGATATTCCTACGCTACTTCAACGTAATTTCCTTTTCGGATATGATTTCGTTCCCCTCATCATTTGTGAAGACAAATGTCGCTTTGCCCCGCTCGCCCTTCATCTCATCCGAATAGATAAAGCCGGAGAATTGTCCATTGCCGCTAAAGTAAAACCCCTCTTCACCATTTCCACCATGTTCAATGGCTTCCTGTAGTGAATTCACAATCGTCACCGTGTTAGACGTCCACCGCATCTCCGTTAGTGTATAGCCCTTCGGAACCTGTTTAATTCCAAAATCAAAGCTGTTACCCTCGCTCGGTTTCTCCGACTGGTCAATGACGATATCAATCTGCTCAGACGGTTCAGTGGATTCCGATTGAGCCGTAGGCTTGCCCTCATCACCACTGGCACTGCCTTGGCTATTGTTATTCTTCGCATCCGCATTCGGTACAGAGTTTTCTCCAGCTTCCTCTACAGGTTGCTTCGATTCCGGATAGGCATGTTCCTGAACCGATTCACCACTAGTGCCACAGGCACTGACGAATAGCGAAATACAGAGCACAGACATGCAAAGTGCAGATTTCTTTATATTTATTTTCATCATCTAATTCTCCCTTCATCTATCTACAGCACGTATATCCAACACACCACTTACTAATCACTACACCATATCGTCCCACATGAAGCTCCATTATATGTAAATGATTAATAAATTCAGTATGTAACTGCACCTCGATGAGTAAAAAAAGAACTCTGTTCATGACGTCATGCACTGTTTAATTTATCGATCGAACCCAGGTAAGACCAACACTTGTCCAATCTGAATGGCGTTATGCTCGATTTTGTTCACTTTCTTGATTGCTTCTACATACACACGAGTGTCCATCTGCTGAGGTTTATGTACCAATGAAATGCCCCACAATGTATCTCCCTGAGATACAACGATCTGGTCCCCCGACAACAATTGCTCATCCCCGGCAAATGCAGTGAATACAGCACTACACCCTATGATTATAATTAGAGTTATAGTGACGATCTTCATTAGCCAGGTTGGCGTCTTCACACGCTGCATGAATTGACCTTTAACATACATGGTGCGAGACTCGGACGTTTTGGTATAAACGGATTCATAAATACTTTTGTACGTAGAATATCTCATTCTATTCGACCTCCAGACTTTCATTCCGCTAATCTTTAATTTCATGTTTACCTATGTATTTTTCCTATAACAATGAATGATCAATAACTCACTTTTTCACTATATAGGTATCTTTGCCTAAGTCACCCTACCCTGATAGGTCTATACTACCAGTTCACTCTAAACAAATTCTGAACAACCGAATTTCAATGTTATATCAGATTCAATTTATCCAATATTCATGCCTGATTTTCGGCGATGCTTGCTGCAACGTTTTTCTATAATAGGTATAGATAAAGATTCTAATGAGTAAGGACGTGCCCCCATGATTTCTGCTGATCTAAAGGAACAATATTACGAGGCGCTTGTGGCCAAGGATTCGGAATACGAGGGTTTATTCTATGTTGGGGTCCGAACCACAGGTGTGTTCTGTCGTCCCACATGCCCTGCGCGAAAGCCAAAATTCGAAAACTGCGAATTCTATGAGACGGCACAGCAGGCACTTCTGGCCTCTTATCGCCCTTGCCAGCGTTGTCGTCCACTTTCTCACCCTAACCAAGTATCCGATGTCGTTCGCATATTAGTGGAAGCTGTGGAGAAAAATCCGGAGAAACGCTGGAAAGGACAGGATTTCAAGGCCCTCTCCATCGATGAATCCACGGCGCGCCGTCAGTTCAAGAAGCGGTTCGGCATGACCTTTGTCGAATATGCTCGCGCTCGCCGCATGGGACTTGCCCTGAAAAATATTCGCTCCGGCCGCACCGTGATTGATAGCCAATTATCTACCGGATATGAATCAAGCAGCGGCTTCCGCGATGCCTTTTCACGGATCATGGGTGCTGCCCCTACACAAGTCGATGAAGGACATATCCTAAAAGCGTCCTGGATTGACACCCGCCTCGGCCCGATGATGGCCATTGCTGATGAGGAGTCGCTATATTTACTGGAATTTGTGGACCGCAGAGGTCTGGAACGCGAAGTTGAGCGTCTGCGTAAACGAACCAAATCAGCGATTGTACCCGGCACTACAGCTCCCATCCAGTCCATTGAGCGTGAACTAAACGAGTACTTTCAAGGTATTCGGACAGCATTCGACACACCGTTGTTCTGTTTAGGAACACCATTCCAAAAGCGTGTGTGGGATGAGTTGCTGGCCATTCCGGCTGGTGAAACGAGGTCATATCAAGAGATTGCAAATGCACTGGGAAAACCGACTGCTTGCCGAGCTGTGGCACAGGCGAATGGGGCCAATCAGCTTGCAATTGTGATTCCATGTCACCGTGTAATTAATGCCAGTGGCGAATTGGGTGGATATGGCGGGGGATTAACTCGCAAAAACTGGCTGTTGACTCACGAGAAACAAAAAAAGGGTAGCTGAAAAACAGAATGAAGTAATGAAGTACGAATCAAATGTCCAAAGGAATGCATGATATAACAAAGGGGAGTCAACATAATATGAGTACCTTAGAAGAAAAAGCAGCGTTGTTCCAACAATACCATGTGAAAGGAAAACCACTTGTTCTGGTCAATGTATGGGATGCCGGAAGCGCACAAGCCATCCAATCCGCTGGAGCAACGGCCATTGCTACCGGAAGCTGGTCCGTTGCTGCGGCCCACGGTGAACACGACGGTGAAGCCATGTCATTCCATCTGGTGCTTGCCAATCTCGCACGGATTACAGCGAGCGTGGATCTGCCTGTAACGATCGATATAGAGGGAGGGTATGGGAGGTCTGTGTCAGAAGTGAAGCAAAATATCCTGCAAGTCATCGATCATGGTGCTGTAGGAATCAACATTGAAGATCAACTTCCCGCTGGCTTGGGATTGTACACTGTGGAGGAGCAATGCCCGAGATTGTCCGCCGCCCGGGAAGCTGCGCAGCAGGCAGGCATCCCGTTGTTCATTAACGCCCGCACAGATATTTTTCTGCAACATGCACCTGAACACCATAACCACTCTCTCCTGGAGGAAGCACTTATACGTTCGAGCCATTATGCAGATGCAGGAGCCAGTGGTCTGTTTGTACCCGGTTTGCAGGATCACCAACTGATTCAGGAATTGTGTGAGCGTTCACCGCTGCCAATTAACGTTATGGTTACGTCTCCTGAGCCTTCACCAAAACAGCTTGCCACACTGGGTGTAGCACGTGTAAGTTACGGGCCATATCCCTATCTGCAAGTTATGGAACACCTAAAAGAACTGGGGAGAAACATTTTATCGGGAAATTAACAGGAGGGCATGTTATAATCACCTCTATTGAACATTTACAGGAGGCAATTATGCTTAACGTGGAACAAAAGCTAGAAGTGCTACAATCGTATCCCCAACTGCAACGCAAAGATGTTTCTCTCGGTCGAGTTAATTTCCACTACGAGGATAGTGCGTATGATAAAAAAATTGTTGCTCTCCATATTCATCCTAACGGAAACGGTTATATCTATGCAGGGCTACTGCCTAACTATGAGACCGATGCCAAAGGATTCGTCAATATTCGTGATTACTCCGAAGCAGATCTGCGCACATTGTTAGATGAAACGATCCAAGCGATGTCTCACAATCCCAACGCAGTTGAATTCGAAGAGCCAGAACAAGTAAAAGCTACTGCTCCTGTATTGTCTACAACCTCTACGGGTGGCGGAACGTGGATCGATGAAGATGGACATACGCTGACTTTAAAATACGAAGATGACATGTGGTATGTATATTCCGGTGATAATCTGGATATGGCTTTTGAGTCACGTAGCGAAGCCGGCGAGTACCTCAAAGACGAAGGATTCAAACCGCAGGCTCAAGCTTAAGGGATGCACCTTCATTTGGAATTACGTATAAAGATTGTTGAATAGGTAAATCCAATGATTTAGGATGATACAAAAAACACGAGGCGTGTTCGCACTCGTGTTTTCTAATTTCGGAGATTTCGCTTAGATTCCTTGCCCAGTTCCTTTATAACTGTTTCCTGTCAGTCTTTTTTGGTTTTCATGGTAAGCGGCGCATTCTTCATCATCGGGTACGTAGATAGAAGTAGCGCACCACCAATACATCCCAGAACGGTGAACAGTGTCATCATATTCACACTCGCAAACCACTTCATCCACTCCCCAAGATCTGCGAAGACAACGATCAGAGTGATCATTAGCCCTACCCCAAAGAACATAATGAAGAAGTTACGCATCCCCAAGCGCATCCAACAAACCGTTGGGAAGACAGAGATTCCCAGTACGAGAAAGCCGCACATCAGATCGATCCACAGGTAGGATAAAAAATGATATTTGTTTGAATACAACATGCCTGGTTGATAAAGGGTTACGTCAACAATTCCTTTTTCCTGAAGCAGGTGTATGAGGAAATACGCCACATGCAGAATGACCATGGTGCCTGCAACCATCCATACCGAGTTCATATAGAAGGATTTCATGAATTGAATTCGTGTACTGCCCATACCAATCGCAACCGGAAACAGTGTAATCATTCCCCCGATGGCAAACGCACATATCCCTCCGTACATGGGACCAAACAGTTGCGTAGCATACGAGACATCAAATATGAAGCCAATGGCCAGATATACAACGGCGAGCATTAGAGCGATGGATGAAAAAATGCCCAGATACAAACGCATATCATCGCGAATCAGTCGGTTCGTACCTTTTACTGCGTTCATGGTTTAACCCCCTCTTGATTACGGGTCCTGTTAACCAAATAATCTTGTAATGTCGCTTTCTCAATGGATAGCCCCTGTGAATGAGCGATATCCTTCCACATTTTCGAGTAGGGCTCATCAATCATGACTTTCACAGTCGATCCCATCTGGGAAGACTCTATAACTTTAACACCTGCTGTGACTCGGTTGATATCATCTATTCCCCCTGTTAGAAGAACTCCTTTTTCGCGCATCTCTTCCATCGATTGATTTAACAACACCTCTCCGGCTTGCAAAACAATAAGGGACTCACATAAAGGCTGAATCTCCTCAATATGATGACTGGATATTAGAATCAGACGCGGGTTATCTTCATAACTTTCCAGTAGCGCATTATAGAAGAATTTACGCTTCTCAGCATCGAGTCCATTGGTAGGTTCATCCAGAATGGTTATCTTTGCATTACTGGCAAGACCCAATATAATCTGGGCAGCAGTCTTCATGCCTTTCGAAAATTTAATGATCTTTTTCTTCGCCGGTAGTTCGAACACATCGATTAAACGTTCCGCCAACTCCTGATTCCACTGCGGATGAAAATATTGTCCCATTTGAACCATATCACTAACTGTCCAGTTTTTCCCCAGGGGATGATTCTCCTGGATGTAACACAGATGCTCTTGGGCAGCCAGATTATTATAGGGGTCTTGACCCATGATCTGAACGGTTCCACTGTCCGGGCGGTTATGCCCTGCAAGTAAACTCATCATGGTTGTTTTACCCGCTCCATTTCTTCCCCAGATTGCACTAATGATTGGCTCACTCTCATGTAGCGTAACCTGGTTCAGAACGGGTGTCTTCTGGTAGCTGTAGTTGACCTGCTCCATATGAATCATAACTCACTCTCCTTATCCTTCTTGCCGCGAATCAGATCAATGATCATGTCTTCATTCATGTGAATCCGTCTAGCTTCTTCAAGTAAAGGCTTGATGTATTCTTCATAAAAATCTTGCTTCCGTTCAACGAGCAATGCTTCTCTTGCTCCCTTTGCAACAAACATTCCAACACCTCGCTGTTTGTATATAATCCCCTTGTCCACGAGTTCCTGCAGTCCTTTGCGGGCTGTAGCCGGATTGATATTGTAGAAGCGTGACAGTTCATTGGTTGAGGGAACCTGTTCTTCCACCTTCAATCTGCCCTCCACAATATCGTCCATAATCATCGTAGCAATCTGATGAAAAATAGGCTGAGATTCATCCAAAGTCGATTTCATGTGCTTCCAACTTTCATACGTATTCATTAGTCAGTTAGTAGGTTAGTTACTCATGTAACTAACTATAGTATACAAAGACGCAAATGTAAATAGGCGAACTTAATTCATCGCCTTTCCTACCTTGGCTCTGTTGTATTGATTAATAAGCCCGTCCAGGACTACGGATTGCTGGATCACTTCCGGATGAAGCAGACTACCGTATTCCATATGCATGCGATATAACAACTGTCTGGCATCTTCGATCCGTGATATCAAATCCAGGCGATCCATAGTACCCCTCCTTTTTGTCATATTTTAGTGTATTATGCCAATCATAAGCGCATGTGAGATACGACATACTTATTCTTCCACTTTGATACACAAAAAAAGAACGCTTCTGAAATGAATTCAGAAGCGTTCTTTACTTTTATTAAGTTCCAAATCCATGATCAGCGGGTCTCATAATTTCGGGGTTCGGGCTTTCGGGATTCGGGCTTTCCTTGCTTGGGACAGGTTCCGTAGCAGGAGCTACGATGAATACAACGATACTACAGGTAGCTATCAGCAAAGCCAACTTTCTCTTCATTGAGTTTCTGCACCTCACTAATTATCATTTTGTATTGCTGTTTCGCCGTCTCAGATGCAAATTCCCGGTATTGCTCAAACAGTCCGACACCTCTAAGCATACCTCGTCCACTGCTAATTTCAATAGAAAATTTTAAACTATCTAGCACAAATTCTATACCTAAATGATACTCGTCTTTCTTTAAATAATATGCACCCAAATCTGCTAAAAGTCGTAAATATCGATCATCCGTAACTTGTCTGCTTACTTTACCAATTCGGTTACTCTGTTCCTGATAAGTGAAGTAGGATTCATACTGTTTGAGAACATGATCAATATCCTTATCATAGCGATTAGCCGCCGTTACAATATCACAAAGCGCTGGGAATATCTCATTTTCCTTCGTCGAGATATACGCCAGGTAATCTGGTAATACCTCAAACTGTCCACCCATTAAATGATATATATATCGATTAGCTTCAGCCCATTCTTGAAACTGATTCATAACTACGATTTCATCTTTATCCGGGTTCCTCACCCAGCGATTATCCGAATATAAAGAAACATATTTAAGTGCCTCAGTGTAGTCCTTCAATTGATAACAGGCACTTCCTGCAGCTAGATCGGAGTATAGAATATAGAAAACAATTGGTCTTTTTGTCTCTTCTTGTTTCCTTCGGCCATTCATCTCATAATGGATGGACGCTTTTATTTTCAATTTTTCAGATAACTCCTGAACCTTGTCCCATCTATGCAATGCTCCAAAAGCATTAATCAGTTCGTTAAGCGCATCCAACTGGTAGCGTTCATCCAGCCGATCCACATAATATTCGAACCGAGATGCAATAATCAGATTTCGGTGCTGATCATTGGTTAGCCCCAACCTGAACAGTCGATACTGACAGAGTGCAAGCCGCTCGGAATGTTGCATTTTCTCACTCTCGGCGATGTTTTCATATAGAAGGATGGCTGCTTTGAATTTACCCGCTTGGTAGAACTCTTCAGCCACATCAAATAACAAAGGAATATAGGATAGATTATCCATCATCAGACGAATAACCTCTTCAATACAGTCCAACTTGTCCAACTCGGCACAGCGATGAAGGAAGGGTCCCAGTCTTCGCCAGTCCGGGGTCGCGTGTACAAAACACTCGTCTATGTATAACTCATAGAAGTAACCTTCTTCCAGTCTCATGGCGGAAGTAATGCGATCCAACTGCTGCATGGCAATAGGCCGATTTTTATTCAAAATATTGCTGAGCGTACCCGAATTAATCCCTGACGTTTCCGAAAAATGACTAATGGACATCTGTTCACGCTTCAGATAACTTTCCAAGTGATCGCGTATCGTGGTTGTCGACTCCAAACGAACACCACCCTCCAAAATAAAAAACATAAACGGGATTATCGGTATGCAAAAGTAATTATATGTAATTAGAAAGTATCGGTCAATATAATAATTTCAACTAATTTGTATTAAAACCATTTTAATCCTTTTATAAAACGGACAATCCTATCCTTATTTTATATCGGAAACACGTCTGGCATCAAACCTGAAATTAGACAAAAAACACGAGCCATCTACGGGCTCGTGCTCTCAACTGACTCAGCAGTCAGTATACTCACTATAACTTGGATTTAAGGCAGTATATTACCTGCCGCACGGTAAATTTCATACCACTCTGGACGAGTGAGATGAACATCTCCTGCTTTTACACAGTCTTGCAGACGTTCAATGTTCATCGTGCCTGTCACAGGTTGCATCTGCGCAGGGTGACGAAGCAACCATGCGATTGCAATCGTTGTATTGCTCACGTCATACTTCACAGCAATCTCGTCAATCTTTGCATTCAATTCCGGGAACTTGTCGCTACCCAGGAATACACCTTCGAAGAATCCGTACTGGAACGGGGACCACGGCTGAATGGTGATATCATGCAGACGACAGTAATCAAGAATGCTACCGTCACGGTTAACCGCGGCATCGTTCTCCATGTTCACATTAATGCCACTGTCAATCATCGTGGTATTGGTAATACTCATCTGCAACTGGTTGGCTACCAGTGGCTGTTTCACGTATTTTTTCAACAATTCGATCTGGTTCGGATTCTGGTTGGATACCCCGAAGTGACGCACTTTACCTTCGCGCTCCAGTTGATCAAAGGCTTCAGCCACTTCCTCCGGCTCAACCAATGCATCAGGACGGTGCAGCAGCAGAACGTCAAGATATTCCGTTTTCAGACGTTGAAGGATACCATCCACCGAATTCAGGATGTGCTCTTTGGAGAAATCAAACATGCCTTTGCGGATACCGCATTTGGATTGAAGAATCATATTTTCACGAACTTGGGGATTCATCTGTACTGCTTCGGCGAAGATCTCCTCACATGTTCCTGTACCATAAATGTCGGCATGGTCAAAGAAATTTGCGCCAACCTCCATTGCAGAACGAACAAAATGTTCGGCTTCCTTACCGTCTAGTGAATTAATCCGCATGCAGCCCACCGCAACTACAGGTACTTCTAGTGCGCTGCTGCCCAATTTAATCGTTCTCAAGATGTTTTCCCTCCATATTCGAATATTATCGTGTATCTTACCTTTGATTGTGACATATATCTGCAATCGGTTTCAATAGCTTTATCCTACATTCATATGGAGAAATGATAGGTTCTTCATTCCAGCCTATAGATCCAAAAGAATAAACTATACTTCTTCCGGTATAATGACCTCAATATGCCTTGGCAGGACACGGATATGAATCGGCAGGGCAGGACCTTCTTCCCCATCTACATTAGTGCGAATGGCTTCGTCTGAGCGAACATGAACTTCTTTGGCTGTAAAATAGTCCACGTCCTTATGGTCTTTCAGACTACCAAATAATAGGGAGGTGCCCAGGGTCAGACTGTTGAACACACTGATATTACGAACAACAAAACAATGTATCAGACCATCGTCCACCTCTGCATCCGGGGATAACTTCTCGAATCCTCCGACCGAATTGGTCAGCGCCGCCAGAAAAAGTGGCGATTCCCCCTCCCAGAGCTGTCCGTCATATTCAATGGTTAGATGATTGGCTGGTGTATTCACCAGGTCTTTCAAGCCTTCTTTGAGATATGCGAATGATCCCAACTTCGACTTCTCTTCCGAGGATACGGAGAACAGAGCTTCTGCCAAAGAACCCGCAGCCACAACGTTGGCAAACAGGCGATCATTGATTTCCCCCAAATCCACGATATGGGTCTGATTCGAACGTAACTGCCTTATGGCTTCTTCCGGGTCAAGCGAGATATTCAGCGCACGCGCAAAATCATTCACCGTACCTAGCGGTATAACGCCTAATCGGGGGCGATGATCCTGATCCATCATGCCGTTAATCGTCTCATGCAGTGTACCGTCGCCTCCGATGGAGATGACCAGATCACAGCCGTCTTTGCAGGCGCTCAGACAGTAGTTGGTGGCATCACCTTCCCCGGCCGTCTCATTAACAACCACCTCATACTGCTGTGACTCCAGAATTTCTCTGACTTGGGACACATACTGCTCGGCCTCTTCCTTACCTGACGATGGATTACTAATGATCATGGCTTGGCGCATACTCACATCTTCCCCTCCAAAATGGCATCTTTACTTCATCTTTACCCGTTTCAAGGGTGGGTTGAATAGGGTCTGCGGGAGATGTTCTATTTTTTTTGATAAACATGTCTCTGAAGAGTGCAGAGCAGGGTTTGTTTCATATAGAATAGAAGTAGAGAAATAGCCATTACGAAATTCCTTGTTCCTTTTTCCCGTTGACGGGTTAATAACTATAGATGTGCTTTGAGCCGAACCTGCATATGTTAAACTCTTCAATTCACACTGAACACTCCGTGGGCAGAACAACCTTCCGGTCGCTGTTATCGTGTAGATACTAGAATCAATTTCATAATACCTTTAGCTGCTTCAATCAAGGCTAGATATAGATCAAAATGGTCCAATTTGTCTATATCTAGTTACAAAAATTCATTTTAATGAGTTATGAAATTGATTCAATATACTTAACTAACTCAATCTGTTCGGATGATTTTATAATTCTAAAAATCGGAGGGAATGCATGCAATGAGAAGAATGACGCTATTATTTCTAGTATTCATCCTGAGTCTCGGGGCATCGGGGCAAGCCATGGCTTACACCACTACAGACTTGGGCGAGGGAATCATTGAAGATCCCGCTTTGGAGGACGGACTGAAGTTAATCCTGAACAAACCTCTGGATGTGCCATTAACTTCAACGGATCTGGAGCAGCTTGAAGTGGTAGATCTGAGCAATGCAGGTATTCACAGCCTGTCCGGTCTCGAATATGCAACCAATCTGACTCACCTCCGATTATATGGGAATGAGATTGAGGATCTCACACCGCTGGCGCACCTAACCCAGCTTCGCGAGATCGATGTTCGCAATAATTACATTACATCCATAGACGCACTTACTGAATTAAAAGACTTGGGACGGCTGTATATCAGCAACAATTCCATTTCTTCCATAGAGGTTGTACGTGGGTTCAACCGATTACATACGTTCCACGCCAGCGGTAACCAGATTGCCAGTCTTGCGGCCCTCTCGGATGCGGATGCACTGAAGTGGCTTGAGATCTCGAACAATACGATTAACGATCTGACACCGCTCATGGGTAAAACCCGGCTCCAACAACTCAATGTAGCAAACAACCAGGTTCAGACGCTGGACGTACTGGCTGAATTGCCAAATACACTGCGGAATCTGAATGTGGCAGGTAATCAAATCACGGATCTGACACCACTGGAGCATATGACACGCCTTCGGACACTTGATATCTCTGGTAACCAAGTACAGCATCTCAAGGGGCTTGAGGAACTGACTGGGCTGACAGAGCTGAATGCAGAGTCCAATCAGATCTATGATCTGGAACCTTTACGGCAGCTTTCCAGCCTGGACGTGTTGAAATTATCCAACAACCGGGTGTGGGATCTGACACCGATCGCAGGTTTTACGTTTACCCGTGATCAGTCAGCGACAAATGTTATACAGGATATCTCGGCGTCTACCTCGTTATCCTCCGGTATTCAGACGTCTGTCTCAGAGGTTGAGCCTGCCGGACTCACGGTGCAGAACAATTATCTGGATGTTGTGAGTGGCAGTCATACGATGCAACTTCTGAACCGGATGAATGTGCGGGAGCAGAAACGAACGCCCCAGGGCAGCTTTCAGCGTCTAATCGAAGGGTCTACCACCGCCTATGTTGGGGATCGTGCTTATGCACTGGATGCTGCACCTTTTATCGATGAAGGCCGGACCTATGTGCCTCTGCGTTTTGTCTCGGAGCAGTTAAACGCCCGTGTGAACTGGAACAGCGGTACGCGCGAAGCTGTGATCACACAGAATGATAAGACCATCCGCTGGAGCGTGGGTAACAAACAAGTTGTCGTGAATGATACACTTGCGATCAATGATGCTCCTCTTCTGATGAAAGATGGTAAAGCTTTTGTACCGGTTCGCTTCATCTCGGAGCAATTCAATACCTCTGTTGGTTACATCGGAAGCAGCAAAACGATTCTGATTTTTGAAAATAAACAGCTTGGTGAGAGTGTACAGCCTTAAGTTGTGTCTCACGTTCATTTGCAGCCATAAGAGAATATGAGAAACATAGCGCAAGTCCCCGTCTGAATAATCAGCGGGGATTTTGTTGTGTTATGACAGTTGTGTTAAGACATTGGATAATGGTATATGGACATCGCTGATCACAAGCAAATACAGCATACGATCTGTCTATGCGAATACGAACTCGTGATACTCCATCTTCGATTAGGGTAAATTTCACACGGTTTAGCATATCTTCTTTTGCCGTGGGAGTTGTTATACTGAACGTAATATATATGACAACTGAGGTTCAAGCGAGGAGGAAATTCACATGACATTCACGCTCACTGGTTATTCCACAACCCAAGACAGCCCGTGGAGAGAGCTATCTTTTGTGCCAATTAATGAAAGCGCTAACCTAAAACTCACGGGTGAACAGCACCAACTTGTGGAAGGGTTTGGCGGATGTTTCAACGAGCTTGGTTATATGGCTCTGTCCCATTTGAATGAGGAGAAGCGCCATGAGGTATTTCACTCTCTTTTCCATCCCGAGGGCGAGCACAAGTTTAACATCTGTCGCCTGCCGATCGGCGCAAGTGATTATGCAGAGCAGTGGTATAGCCACAACGAGGTGGACGGCGACGTGGCCATGGAACATTTTTCGATCAAACGTGATTTCAAATATCTGATTCCTTACATCAAGGAAGCTCTGACTTATAACCCGAACCTGCAATTCTTCGCCTCGCCATGGAGTCCGCCAACGTGGATGAAGTCGCCCAAAGCCTATAACTATGGGACACTGCGCTGGGAGAAAGATATTCTGGAGGCCTACGCCCTGTATTTTGTAAAATTTGTACAGGCCTACCGTGAAGCAGGCATTACGATCCATCAGGTGCATGTGCAGAACGAAGTGATTGCAGATCAGAAATTTCCTTCTTGCATGTGGACAGGCGAGCAGCTTCGTGAGTTTATTGCCGATTATCTGGGCCCGGCTTTTGACCAACACGGTCTGGATACGGAGATCTGGCTGGGAACGATCAACGCCCCTGATCCATGGGAGGAATTAATCAAGAAAAAAACAAACGACTTCGATGAGTACGCCGGGCTTGTCCTGAGTGATCCAAAAGCCTATTCCTATATCAAAGGTGTTGGATATCAGTGGGCAGGCAAAAATGCGATTCAACGTACCTCAGCGAGTTATCCGGAGCTACGTTATATGCAGACTGAGAACGAATGCGGTGATGGCAACAACTCATGGAACTATGCCAAATATGTATATAACCTCTACCAGCATTACTTCAGCAACGGAGTGAACGCGTACATCTACTGGAACATGGTTCTGGAACCCAAAGGCCGCAGCACATGGGGCTGGGAGCAGAACTCCATGATTACGATAGATCCAGACACGACGGAGGTTACTCGGAACCCGGAGTATTATGTGATGAAACACTTCGCGCATCATATTGTTCCTGGTGCTCGAAGAGTCGGCTTGTCTGGCGCGTGGAGCGGGAAATCCGTCGCTTTCCGCAACCCGGATAACAGTCTCGTGATTGTCATCAACAATCCATTCCAGGACCGTCGTGACCTGTATCTGACCATCGAGGAAGGGCAGACCCTTCATATTGAGCTGGAGGCTGATTCATTCAACAGCATGGTTATTCAACCGAAATAACTAATCCAACACATCGTTAAAAACGCGGACATCAATAGCGTCAGGCCCCAAGGATTCCCCGGGCCGTCGCTATTTTTTTATGGGCCAGACCATGCTTATTGTCAGCATAATTACTCCTGTAGAACACAAGCAGAAGACAACTTAAAGAAATGACGTTTCACCTTTTATATTTACAAATCTATAAATCTAGATATAATGTAATCCAGAGAACTTACTCTCATGTCCATCATATTATAGGAGGCAAGGCAGGCTCATTTCAGCATAACATATCTACTTTTCTGTATATTTAAATTTATTGGAGGTACGCTTTGCATGAAATCACAACAGGTCAATCCACTCCTTATCCTGATGCTGGCACTCGGGGTATTCGGGATTATTACAACAGAAATGGGAATTGTGGGGGTACTGCCTCAGGTTGCGAATAAATTCAACATTACGGCTGCACAGGCAGGTTGGCTGGTCAGTATATTTGCGCTAGTCGTAGCCATTGCGGGCCCTTTTCTCACCTTGCTGGCATCCGGGATGAATCGCAAAATTATCCTTTTAGCCGCTGTGCTGATGTTTGCCATTTCAAACGTGGTCTATGCCTACGCCACAACATTTGATACCATGCTTATCTTCCGTATCATTCCCGCGTTATTCCATCCCGTCTTCTTTTCCGTAGCCCTGGTCACCAGTGCCCAACTCGTACCAGCAGAGAAAAGCAGTCAGGCCGTCGCCAAAGTATTCACCGGAGTTACCGCGGGCTTTGCCTTTGGCGTGCCACTCACATCGTATCTTGCTGAACGCCTATCCCTCGAAATCGCCTTCCTGTTTGGAGCGATGGTCAGTGTGGTCGCTTTGATCGGCATATGGATCTGGCTACCCTCGATGCCCGTGAAGGAAAAGATGTCCTATGGCAAGCAGCTCGGTATTCTGCGCAAACGTGGATTATGGCTGAATGTTGCCGCAGTCATTTTTATATTCGCCGCCATGTTCTCCGTGTACAGCTATTTCGCCGAGTATCTTGGACAGGTCACCCACATGAGCGGATCATGGATCAGTGTCATGCTGACCGTCTTTGGTGTCGTCATGATCATCGGAAATTTGGGGTTTGGACAGTTTCTGCGTAAGAGCGTGGTCCGAACTGTCCTCATGTTCCCCCTGCTGTATGTAGCAGCTTACGCACTCGTCTATTGGGCCGGTCCTCACTTCATGTGGATGGTTATTGTAGTCATCCTCTGGGCATCCGTGCATTCAGGAGGATTAATTGTAAGCCAAACCTGGTTAACCGCTGAAGCGCAGGACGCGCCAGAATTCGGCAACAGCTTGTATGTATCCTTTTCCAACCTCGGTATTACCTTGGGTACTGCCATCGGCGGCTGGTTCATCGCGAACCTTGGAATACATCAGCTGATCTGGAGCGGAATGATATTTGCACTGATCGCTTTTGTATTGGTTTGGATTAAAATTAAATGTTTCCCTGCACCATAAATTGCCGAACACTGTTGAGAGAAAGCACTAACACAAATAGCGCCATATTCCCATGCTTAACATGTAGAACAGGCGCTATTTGGTGTTATATGATTACCGGATTTACAAAGGAAGCTCAGATTCGTGCAAACGCACGCTTAAGGATTGTTCGCCAGGTAATTTCTCAGCCATTGCATAGCCGGACGTTCTGTACCGTTGCTATTGACCAAGTGAGAGCCAGCCTGCCAGGTTTGATTCTGGTTGTAACCCCACAGCGTCACACCTTTAACAGCAGAGTGTTTCCACAGCACAGGGAATTTCTGCTGATAACGTTGCAATTGTGTATTATCGTCACCTGTCATATCCAGCTCGGATACATAGATTGGTAGCCCTGTAGCCGCAAGCTTGTTCAGTACCGTGTTCATTGTGTTCACAGAAACGTTGTCCATATTGAAGTAATGCGCCTGGATTCCAATACCATCAACTAGACCTCTGTTTTTCAAAAGGTTGATAATCTGGATATATTGGTCCGCTTTAGCAGGATCACCGATAATACCATATTCATTAATTAACAATTTGGAGTTAGGGAAGGCTTGTCTCGCCTGTTGGAATGACCAGATAACCCAATCCCAACCCGTTGCCCCATCTCCACCAATAGCATTGCGATAGGATGGTTTCGCATGCAGAGGTTCATTCACCACATCAACGAAGGCAGACTTCGAATACCGCTGTCCTGCCGCTTTAATCCATTGTGTCACTTCAGCCTTCTGATCTGCGGCTGAGAGACTGTTAATCCAATTTGGCTGTTGATTTCCCCATACGAGCGTATGGAACTTGAACGGAAATCCGTTGTTGTTAGCATAGTTGTAGGCCATGTCCGCCTGGCCCCAGTTCATCACGTTGCGTGTGCCTTCAACAGCATCCCACTTGGTAGAGTTCTCCGGAGTTACCTGATTCCAATATGGACTAAAATTCGAAGGAACCTGATTGGCAATAATATTGCCCAGAAATTTGCTACCTTTCGCCAGACCAGCGCTCACACTACCAACCGCAACAGAAGCAGCGAGAATCCCTACCAATGCCAGTGAGCCGACTGTTTTGAACCACTTAGACTTAATCAATGATTTTCCTCCTTAGAATTCATTTTTTGTAAAGCGCTTACAAACATCATTTTACTGGATAATTTTGGTTTTTAACACCTGTCAAATTATAGTATTTCATTGTAAAAAAATAGATTTAAATGCTTTTTCTGAAGTTATTCATAGATTCACTCTCTTAAATCCAACATAACTCTTACATTGGAGTTTACATTCACCAGATGTTTATCTAGTATGAAATGATACATATCTTTACACACACTAGATAACAAGGGAGATTACAACATGCGCAAAATTTCAACGAAACGTTTCGCCGGATGGCCTTTATCGTTCCTCTTATGTGCCTCCATTTTGTTCGCCCCTTTTGCTTCCACTCCGGTTCAGGCTGCTGAGGCAGACAAGGAGACCAAGATTACGTTGCTGGGTACATCGGATATACATGGTCGATTCATGCCGTGGGACTATGCTCTGGACGGTCCAAATCCAACCGGTAGCATGACACAGCTCTACACCATTGTGAAAAAAGTCCGTGCTGAGAATCCCAACACGATCCTGCTGGATGCAGGAGACATGATTCAGGATAACTCGGCTGAGTTGTTCAATGATCAACCTCAATCTCCCATGATGGTTGCAATGAACGAAATGAAATATGACGCATGGGTTATGGGTAACCATGAGTTTAACTTTGGACTGGACGTACTGGAGAAGATCTCTTCCCAATTCAATGGACAGCCTCTCGTGGGTAACATTTTCAAAGAAAACGGCGACCGCTACATGCCTGCCTATACGATTATCGAGAAAGACGGAATCAAAGTGGGTGTTATCGGAATGAACACACCTATGATTACCGAATTTGAAAAAGGCACGGATCACCTGGACGGCATCATCGTCAAAGATCCTGTGGAAGAGACCAAAAAGGCCATTGCTGAGCTGAAAGGCAAAGTCGATGTCATGGTTGGACTCATGCATATGGGATTGGATAACGAGAACGGAAATCCGGGAACCGGAGTGACGGATATCGCCAATGCCAACCCAGAGCTGGCTGCCATTTTTGCCGGACACATGCATACTTTGATTGAATCCCAAACGGTTAACGGCGTATTGATCTCCGAACCGAATAAATATGGCTCACATATTTCACGAATCGATCTGACATTTGAAAAAGACGGCGACAAAGTTGTGCTGAAAAGCAAAGAAGCTCGAGCACTCGCTGTAAAAGCAGCAGACGGAACGTATGAAGTCTCCGATCCTGCGCTGGAAGAGACTTTGCACCCATTCCACGAGTTCGCTCGTGCCGATGCCAACATTGAAGTGGCTGAACTGAAAGGAACGAACCTGGTCCCTGCTGATGAGATTAAGGGTATCCCTGCGGTGCAGATCCAGGAAACACCTTTGTCTGATTTTTTCACCGAAGTGATGTTGCATTACAGTGATGCCGATGTGGTTGCGCATCAGATTGATAACGACAAAGCCAAGCTGGATGTAGGCCCGATTAAGAAAAAGGATATTGCATTTAACTACCAATACACCTTTGGTGAAGTGACCGTATATGAAGTAACCGGACGCGATCTAATGGATTATATGGAGTGGTCTGCGGGGTACTTCAACTCTACACGCCCGGGTGATGTGACCGTCAGCTTTGATCCGAAACGACGTGCTTCCAAATACAGCACCGATGATTTCTTCGGCGGCGTAACATATGAGATTGACCTGACCAAGCCATACGGTAGTCGGATTACAAATCTCAAGTACAGCAATGGATCAGTTGTCAAAGAAGATGATACGCTGAAGCTCGGTATGAATGCCTACCGGATGGAAGCGCTGATTGCCAAAGGTGGCGCCATGGAAGGGCGTAAGTTCAAGCAACTCTGGTCCTCCAAGGACGCCTCGGCATTTGGTGAGATTCAAGGCACGATTCGCAACCTGTCCATCGCCTATCTGAAAGATGTCATGCAAGGTGTCTACGAACCGAAGATTCAACGCAACTGGAAAATCACCGGCGTAGACCTGACTGCACCGGAGCGTGCAGATGTGGTGAAGTTAATTAACGATGGCATTATGTCTGTGCCAACAACGGAAGATGGCAAGTACACCAACATTGCCTCCATTAACATTTTGGATGCAGTGACTCAAGAAGAGATTGATACATTATCTGCCAAAGCAGGTGTGAGTGCAACACAATTCGCAGGCGTGAAAACCAAGGGAGCGTTCTATCAACAGCTGAACAAAGCTCGCAAATCGTCAGGCAATGGCGAGGGAGCAACTACTCCTACACCTGAGAAGCCGACAACGCCAACAGTACCAAAACCAACACCAACTCCAGGCACGTCGAAACCTGGTAAACCATCCACACCAAGCACGGGTAAACCAGGAACTGTCACCAAAGGCAAACAAGCCAAGGTTACTGCGGCTTACCTGAACGTACGCGCTGGCGCTTCATCCAAAGCCAAAGTTGTTGCTGCGGTACCAAAGGGCACTGTGCTTGAGGTGATCAGTACAGACAAGTATGGCTGGGTAAAAGTGAAGCTGGATGGACGTGTAGCATTTGTATACGGGAAATATGTGAGTATTTTGAAATAGGTAACATCGTGACGCACCACGCTTAACGAAAAAGAAAAAGGGCGATTCTCCCATGAATATCATGGTCGGGATCGCCCTTTGTTATGTTAAACGAATGGTTATGCGTATGGCCCTTCCTCTACTGCTCTAGGGGAATGAAGTCATTTAGCCTTGTGGTTGGTTCTTGATTTTATCCATAAAAGCGTTCAGCTGGATGCCATTCGTTTGTTCCATAAAATCACGCAATTCCTCCGATTCCCCCTCGTAGGCGGCAAGTACGTAGTCATCATCGACAATATAGTACGTGCCGTAGCGAGTGAATGAATATCCTCCCTGCTGTTCTCCGGTCGTCCCCTTTTTGACTACAGCGATAATCTTCATACCTGGTTTAAGTTCAGGCTCCACACCTGCGAAGTCAGCGTTGTAAAATAAAAAAGTATCCTCGGGTACATCATCTCCTGTTACTACTTCATTTACCTTCACCTGATAAGAGATGAATTCAGGTTGGTAGGATGTGATTCCATTAGCCCTAACCTTATCAGCCACCTTTCGTTCAGGCGTACCGGGTTTAGTCGATAGCTCCACACGAAAACTCGGCAACACCTTCACGACCTCCGCCACAACGACCCCATCCCCAAACGCCATGACCTCATTGAAGCTAACTTCTCTCATGTTAATCGTCGCGGGGACGCCAGTGGATAGCGGATATTCCTTGCGGAGTTCATTCATTCGATCAGAGGATAACCTGCCCCCTGCGGCATTAAACGATTCGTAAAAAGGGGACGAGCACCCGGATAGGCTGACCAGAGCCAGTACGATACTTAACAACCAACATGTCATCTTGACTCGCGGCATATCTTATCCCCCTTTTCCTGATAAAAAAATAAAACACAGACATCCATGTCTGTGCAGTCCATTAAAATTTCGGTTGTACTCGCTCCGGCCGGGTAATACGTAGTATATAAAAGTACCACTATTATAAAAATTCTTTCATGACTAGCGACATACGTGTAATATACGATTGATTATCCTATAGCTTTTTTACGGGTACCCATATGCTACCATATCCCATTTTTCAGTTCCAGCCTCAATGGAGTGATTTTTGTTCTTTATTCCATTGATGTAAAGGAACTTTGTTGTCTCTAAGACCGTCCATACTTATAGATGTATTAAAAAGGAGGTGAGCAACCCAATGTCCATTGCACGAAGGTTATCCTTACTACCAGTCATCATGCTCCTGTTAACCCTTGGATGTGCAGAGAAGTCCGTAGAACAAGGGAAAGAGAAGCCACATGTGCGAGGAATTATTACGGATTTTGAGGAAGAAAGAGGTCAGGTACTCATCGAGAATAAAGAAGATGGCGGTGTTGATTCAGGACCGATTTGGGTCTCGCTCAGCAAGGACGCCGAACTCATCGTCGGAGGAGAGATTGTCACCGTCTCTTTGGATGAGACACTCGTTGGTCGAAGTGCAGAAGTGTGGATCAATGGAGTTATTGCTCAATCTTACCCTCCCCAAACCAAGGCTGTGAAGATGGTCATTCATTAACACCAAGCATATACGCCGATACATTTCGTTTCACGTGGAACGTTATGATACACATACGAACAGCAACGGGTGGTTGCTACTAAAATCGGAAATGATGAAAACAATTTACACACTTGAAGCATTTACTCCGTTAGCCTGCCTGCATATAGAGTATAATGAAGAGGTATACGATAAATGTACGGTGCAATAATTGTACAAAAACTAACGCAAAAGAGGTAAACGATGAGCAAGCAACAATTTAAAGATTATGGACTTGGTGAAGAGATCGTAAAAGCACTGGACAGTCTGGGCTATGAGACACCAACCGAGGTTCAAACCAAAGTTATTCCGGTAGCACTAGAGAATCAGGATCTTGTGGTCAAATCACAGACAGGTAGTGGTAAAACAGCTGCTTACGGCATTCCGCTCTGCGAGCTGGTGGATTGGAATGAGAATAAGCCACAGGCTTTGATTCTTACCCCAACCCGCGAACTGGCTTTGCAGGTTAATGAAGATATTACGAATATCGGGCGCTTTAAGCGTATTAAAGCAACCGCACTATACGGACAGTCCCCTTTCCATATCCAAAAAGCGGAGTTAAAACAAAGAACCCACGTGGCTGTTGGTACGCCGGGCCGGGTTCTGGATCATATCGAACGTGGCACGCTGCCACTCGAACGGATCGCTTATCTCGTTATTGACGAGGCTGATGAGATGCTGAATATGGGCTTTATCGAGACGGTACAGGCAATCATTCAGAAACTGCCGCAGGAGCGAGTAACGATGTTGTTCTCCGCTACATTCCCTGAAGATGTAGCCAAGCTGTCACGCAAATACATGAACAAACCGGTAGAGATCGAGATCAAGGCAAGTGGACTGACAACAGCCACGATTGAACATGCTGTGATTAACGTACCAGAGGTGAACAAAACCGCACTGCTTCAGGACTTGTTCATTGTGGAAAATCCGGATAGCTGCATTGTGTTCTGCCGTACGCAGGAGAATGTGGATAAACTGTTCCGGGTCATGGCTGACCTGGACTACCCAGCAGATCGTATCCATGGTGGTATGGAGCAGGATGAGCGGATCGAAGTGATGAACGCATTCCGACGGGGACAATTCCGTTATCTGATCGCGACAGATGTAGCCGCACGTGGTATTGATATCACAAATATTACTCATGTCATCAACTACGATATTCCTTTGGAAAAAGAGGGCTATGTTCACCGTACAGGCCGTACGGGTCGCGCAGGCAAAACAGGTAAAGCCATTACGTTGATTACACCGAAAGATGGCAGACGTCTGGCTGAGATTGAATCCTATATCGGATTCGAAATCCCTGTCGTGAAGGCTCCTTCCGAGGAAGCTGTAGATCGCCGCAGAGAAGATTTTGAGAAAAGATTGAAGATCGTTCCTGAACGTAAAAAGGACAAGCGTGAACAGCTGAACCAACAGATCATGAAGCTGAACTTCAACGGAGGCAAGAAGAAGAAACTTCGCGCCGTAGACTTTGTAGGTACCATCGCCAAGCTTGAAGGGGTAACCGCAGACGACATCGGGATCATTACGATTCTGGATAATGTGACGGATGTAGAGATCCTGAACGGCAAAGGCCCTCTCGTACTGGAGCTCATGCAAAACATAACGATCAAAAAGATGCAGCTCAAGGTTCGCAAAGGTCATAAATAGTTTGGTAAACACGGTCAAATAACTAGGAATTCAAACAGGGATAGTGGACTCTTTTCTAAGTCTACCATCCCTTTTTTCATTACCTCTTCTTTTTCCGCACTGTACCGCCTTCCACCGTATACCGAAATAGCGCATCTTCGGCGCCCCCGATATCATCCGTAACCATAAACGTCGCTGCATCTCCCGACTTATAAACCCCACCCGTCACAAAACTGAACACCACACGGTCGTCTTTGCCCCAATATTGATTCAGCATGACAAATGTACTTCCGTTGATACCTTTTACCGTACGGTTGCCATTGGCATTATACAGACCCTTCTGGTCCATTGCCCAACTCTGGGGATCAGCATCAAATAGATGTGTAAAGCTGGCTCGATCGATATGTTTATTCGGTTTACCCCATAGATACACACGATTGGCATCCACCGCCCAACTGCCGGAAGGTGTTATTAACTCAAACGTCGCTGCGTCAGCCCCCTTAATGATCTGAAGCACATCGTCAGGATGACCGAAGGGCTGACTTGTCCGAACAACCTCCGCACGATACACATGTTGCTGATCCATGGAAAGTCCAAGATGCTCCGTCCCGGCAAACGCTACAAAATGCTGAGCATCTGCCTCGTCGACACGGTATCCGTTGTAATACACATGATTGCGGTCACGACCAAAAGGTCCACCTAGCGGCTCGAACGTATCCGGGTCTGCTCCTTTTACAGTACGCCACTGAAAATAAACACGTTCCCGGTCCCGTGCAAACTGCTCATCAAGCGGTTCAAAGGTAGACCTGTCTGCTCCACGAACAAGGTTGAATACCGCTTTTGCTTCTCGATGTGGGGTACGGCCCCATTCTGTTCTATAAAAAATGGACGACGCCGTCTCATACCAATTGCCTCTGATTTGCATAGCGCCCTCTGCACTGTGGGCATAATTCGCATGCCACCAGCCATGTACGTCGGGATGATGTTCTTGCAGCCATGCCCTCACCTCATCCTTTTCCCCATTCGCATAGCGAAGAGAACTGGACAGATGGAACAGATGGTCCTTGTCGGTGCAATAGTCGTGATGAGCAATCACAGCATTCGTATCAATATCCTCAAATAGATGAAAATGCGTGCTGCTCTTTACATATAAATAACGTTGGTCCTGAGCAAAGTAAGGCGTATCCGGCAACAGCCGAAAGCTGCTCGGATCGGAGTCAGGCACGACCTGATCTTCCAGATAGACATACTGAGAGTCGAAGCAGTAATCTTCATCGATCACACGAAAAGCTTCCGTATCCCGACTGAACAAACTCGCCTTATTCTTGCGGGCATTGAACCACCATATTCCCTGACGATCACGCAGATAGGCGAAGGTCAACCATCCCTTTTGATAGGTAGAGATGACTTCAAAATCCTGAGCAGTAATGCCTCCCTTAATCGGAGTGTTCGTTCCATCCTCGTCATTATGCAATATCACCTGAAGGTCTTCATCTACAATAAACTTGTTCATGACGGTCCACCCTCCAACCATGATGTGAATTCAGTCTAGCTTTATTTTAACGTGTGTATTTGATCCACTCTACATAATCGTACTTGATATTTAGGAATATTTCCTCCGCTCTCACCGCTCAGCCACGATGAAATGAAGGTTTGTTCAGCAATGGATGGATTGTTCACTTGAAAAAGAGTCTGACCCAACTAAAATATAAATGAAAGCGCTACATTTAATCTGATATCTTTCGGGAGGTGTATGTAATGGGTAACAGGAAAGCCATCTGGTTTCTGGTCTTTGCACTCACGTTCACCCTGGTTGGACTTCATCCTGAACGAACAAGCGCAGCAAGTGTCACGATAACCAACGGTACCGATTGGCTCGACACCGCAGGTAACCCCATCCATGCGAACAGTGGCAACATTCTGCAGGTAGGCTCGACGTATTATCTGTATGGTGAACATGCGGTGGGCGGCAAGTTCGACAGCGTGAACGTCTACACCTCCACTGATCTGAAGAACTGGACTTTCAGCAACGCCATTCTGACAAAAGATTCCGCAACCGAGCTGGCCTCCAGCAAAATTGAACGCCCCAAAGTCATCTATAACGCCTCCACCAACCAGTATGTGCTCTGGGCACACTATGAGAATGGAACGGACTACAACCTCGGGCGTGTAGCGGTCGCAACAAGCAATACCCCGAATGGCAAATTCACCTATGAAGGCAGCTTCCGACCGCTGGATTATGAATCCCGTGACATGACCGTCTTTGTCGATACAGATGGCACGGGTTATCTGGTTACTGCTTCCCGCAAGAATGGCGGTGCCAATGATACGATGGCTATTTTTAAAATGAATGCAAGTTATACGGGAATACAATCCTTCGAGGGCTGGCTGTTCGAGAACGCCTATCGTGAAGCGCCTGCTGTTGTGAAAAAAGGCAACCGTTACTACCTCTTCACCTCCCAAGCCGCTGGCTGGTATCCGAATCAGGGTGCTTATGCTACAGCAACTTCCATGACGGGTCCATGGACTGCGCTTACGCCATATGGCAATCCATCTGCCTTCGGCTCGCAGATTCATGATATTGCTACGATTACAGGCAGCAACTCCACATCCTACATCTACATGGGGGATCGCTGGAATCCGATGAACCTCGGAGAGCACAAACATATCTGGCTGCCGCTAACCTTGAATGATTCGAACGGAACCGCATCACTGGAGTGGTATACAACGTGGAATATCGATGCAGTAACGGGTGTGGTAACACCGCCTCCTCTCGTCAATCATGCCCAAGGCAAAACAGCTACCGCCAGCTCCACAGCCTCCGGCTCATCTGCATCCAGTGTCAATGATGGCAACTACCAGACTTCATGGGTGGCTTCCTCCAATAGCTGGCCTGCCTGGTGGCAGGTGGACTTCGGCACACCAAAGACGATCACCGAGATCGACACGTCCTGGTTTATGTATAAAGGTTCCGAAGGGTACTACAAATACAAAATTGAAATTAGCAACGATGGTGTCAATTACTCCACCTTGGATCGCACCAATAATCTGACCTATGGCTTCACCACGGATGCCGTGCATTTCACTGCCCGTTATGTACGGATCAATATGGTGAACGCCGTCTTGTGGAATAATCCGGGGAACTGGTACACCCCAACCCTGCACGAGGTCAAAATGTTGGGTCCTGCAACACCAGAAGCCACAGGGTTCAGCCAGTTCAGTTCACACAACGTTCCGGATCGATACATCCGTCATGCCAATTACACCGCTCGGGTGGATGCCAACGTCTCCCCTGTTCTGGATTCCCAGTTCCGCGTCGTACCGGGTCTTGTCAGCTCCACAGGAATCTCGCTTGAGTCCATTAACTTCCCAGGCTACTTTCTGAAGCGTAATGCCAGCAACAAAATTGTACTTGAAGCTTACGCCAACACCGCCGCCTATAAGGGAGATGCTACGTTCCTAAGCAGTCCTGGTTGGGCTGATAGCACCAAAGTATCCCTTCAATCGTACAGTCAGCCCGGATATTACATCCGTCATTATGACTACGTGTTACAGCTCGATGCCATCAATGCATCCAGCAGCTCAACAGTGAAGAGTGATGCCACGTTTGGGCGAACCAATTTCTAAGCAAGATAATTGGAGATGAGGATGAGCCATCTACATCTACAATTTAGATCTCGGGAAAGGCCGTTTTTCAGGGTTCAAAACTGAAGAAGCGGTTAACGTGAAGGTGTGATAAAACGAGTTAAGTACGATCAAACCCCGCCCAAAGTGGAGTATTACTTAACCCACCGAGATAAAAGTCTAATGCCCATTCTGGAGGAAATCTGCAAATGGGGTGTGCATAACGTCCCAGAGACACAAACGCTGCATGAAATATAGTGAGTTATGTAATATATGCAAAAAAGCCTACTCCGATGGGAGTAGGCTCTTCTGCCAGTCTGATCTATCCAAGTTATTTGAAATTAGGATCAAACTTCATCACGTTCATTTTACCTTGTTCCTTATAACTCACATAGATGTTATCGGTGCTGTCTATGGTGATGTCTAGCTGAAGAACATCACCAGCGGAGAATCCGGCAGACCCTACGGGTCTCCAATCCAAATTCTCGTATTTCATCACAGTCACCCTGTTGCCGTCTGCTGCATCTCGATAAGCAACGTAAGGCGTTCCTTCGCTGTCAAAGGCCATATCTATGCTTCCTTCTTGAGATGAACCGACCAAGAATTCGGGAGTACTCACCTTCTCCCATGCTGTATCTTCTGACGGAATGGTGTGCGGATATTTCCACATTTCAACAACGTTGGAGCTGCTGAGATAGATCATATAAGGTACGCCAGATGGATCAAGCGCGGATGCAGCATCCATATTCGCAGTTATTAGATATGCTTTACGATCCAATTGTTTCCATGATCCATCTACCAAGCTATATCCTGTTGCCACAGGGGTACCAGTTAACCTGAATGGAGCAAATAAATACATGCCGTTGTTTGGTAATGGTGCGAGGAAGGCTCTTAGACCTGCGAATGCCTCTAGTCTCGCTTCTTGTTTCCATCCACTACCTTCATGATAACTCCATGACATAAGCATTGACGGTTCCGCAGCATTACCGGCCAAAATACCTCTAAACATCAGAAAAGGATTATCATCCTTATCGAAGGTAATGAAGAAGCTATCATTAACTTTATCCACTTTTCTGCTCGTCTTTCCATCATTCCAACTGAAATCAGAGATAGTAGATACTGGTCTCCACCACTTATGTTCATCATTATAATTCTTAAAGCTTACTTTACCTGAGCTATTCTTATAAGCAACATAAAGCTTGTCCTTACTGTCTATTCCGAGCGATATAGCTGAGCTCCCTAATCCTCCCGCTTTTTCAAGATCGCTTTGATTGCCAAAGGACTGCCACTTGCCTCCCTTAAATTGCATCACAAACACTTCGTAATTGTCCTTTATATAAGCCACGTAAGGAGTTCCTTGACTGTCGAAGATGACATTGGACTTACTATTCAAATCCAACAAGTCACCTACTTGCAGCCACGATGTCATCGTCCACTTCGCGTACAGGGTGATGTTTGACGTCACCGGCGTCATGAAGTCGTAGGCGATCTCCAGATCGCGATCGCTGTACCAACCTTCAAATCGATACCCTGCCCACTTCAGCGCAGCAGGTGCCACAGCTTTGTCGCCAGTAACCACCGTCTGACTACCTACTGCTGCTCCACCGTTACTGTCAAAGTCCACCGTGCGGCTGTTAAATGTCCACTTCGCGTACAGCGTGAGGTTACCCGTCACCGATGTCGTGAAGCTGTAGGCTTCATTCAGTCCAGCGTCGCTGTACCAACCGTTAAACACGTAACCCTCCCTCGTCGGTACGGCAGGCTCCGTAGCATTACCGCCGGTTTGCATATTCTGTTCAGCCACCAGTGATCCGCCGTTACTGTTGAAGGTGACCGTATATATAGCCGTCCACTTCGCGTACAATGTGAGGTTATTCATCACAGGTGTCATGAAGCTGTAAGATTCATTCAGACCAGCATCGCTATACCAGCCTTCAAATACATGCCCTGCACGGGTCGGTGCGTCAGGAACTACTGCCGTGTCACCTTCACTCACGGACTGACTGCTCACCGACGATCCGTTGTTACTGTTGAAGCTCACTGTGTAGCTGTTCTTTGTCCACTTCCCGTACAGCATCACATTGGCAATTACACCTTCTGTGAAACCATAAGGTATCATCAATTCGCTATCGCTATACCAGCCATCGAACGTATACCCTTCCAGCATCGGAGCGCCAGGAGCAGTAGCCACGGCACCTTCATTCACAGTCTGTTCTGTGACCAACGATCCGCCGTTACTCTCGAAAGTTACAGTGTAGGTAATCGGTACATATACCGTCCACTTCGCGTACAATGTCAGGTCTCCCGTAACCACCATAGTCGTGAAATTGTAGGCGTTCATTAGCTCACTATCGCTGTACCAGCCGCTAAACACATAGCCGTCTTTCGTCGGAGGGGCAGGAGCCATAGCCTTGACGCCTTCATTCACTGTTTGGGCATCTACTACCGACCCTTCATTACTCTCGAAGCTTATCGTGTAAGGGATCAGCCACTTCGCATACAGTGTGAGATCCGCCGTCACCGCTGTAGCGAAGTCGTAAGCATTCGTCAACGTGTTATCACTGTACCAACCGCCGAATACATAACCATCTTTCGTCGGTTCAGTCGGCGTACTAATCGTGGCGCCAAACCCTACAGTCTGAGCCGGCACTTCTTCGGACCCACCGTTACTGTCGAAATTTACAGTGTAGTCGTTAATTGCCCACTGAGCGGTAAACTGGACATCTTCAGCAGGCATCGTGGTCGGAGGCGTTGGCGACCAACCCGTAAAGCTATATCCCTGCCATGTCGGAGTGCCTAGACGCAACAGCATCGTCGCTCCGAAAGGAACATTATCCGTTTTATTTGTTGCCCCAGAACCGTTATAATCAACCGTCATTTGGTATACATCACGCTTATAATATACCTTCAACGCCGTTTTGCCGTTGCTCGTGATTAGATCCGTCAGTACCGAAATGCTGTCGTCCCGCACGAAGCCATCATAGGATCTCGGCTTGACATCCGCCAAATTCGCCTCGGTACCCGTAACTCCACGATACGATTCCGTATCTGCAACCGTATAGGTGTCACTTCCGATATTTTGCAGCAAGTACACGACCTGATAAGGCGTACCCTCTCTCCCCGTCCACTTCGCTGTATACGTAGTATCCTCAATCGGCATTGTACTTGGAGCTTCTGGCGACCAACCGGCAAACGTATATCCCTGCCTTGTCGGCACAGGTATACGAGCAGCAATGTTCTTGCCAACGGCTTCCGTTAGCGAGATTTGGGGCGCACCGGCATAACCCCCAACGAAGGTCATCTTTCGATTCTCCGGATAGTAATTAACTCTTACGACTGTCGAGCCGTCTCCCTTGATTAATACGCCGCTTACCGTTCCGGTCGCATAGCCCTGCTCCTTAAACCTGTCGGAGCTGATTCGAATCTCTGTGTCCGTTGTTCCAGTCCTATTTTCAGTATCCACAGGCGGAGCCTGTATTCTGCTGTTCGGGTCTAGCACATAATACTCAACCGTATACGGCGTATTCTTGTTCGCAATCCAGTGCGCGTACAGTTTCCGATCCTCCGCACCCATTCGGTTCGGAATCGTGATCTTCGTGCCGCCGGAAGCGGCCGTATACCAGCCGTCAAAGGTGTATCCTGGATATACCGGGGTGACCACACTGATTGGCGCGTTATAAGGAGCCGCCACAACCTGGGTCACTCCGCTGTTCTGTGGATCCAGCTGAAGGATGTAGTCACCCACTCTGGCAAGCCAGCTTAACTGAATCGTACGCTTGAGTGGCTCGGACATGAACGACGCCGGTGCCCCCTTCCAGGTGATAACCAGATTGCCATCACTCACCTGAATGTTCTTGTCCACCACTTCAATCATCCCGTTTGCTGCGTCATACTTGAAGTTTGGATTGTCCACCTGAATATCGAAATTCGAGCGATCATACGCCTGTTCATCCGTATCGCCTGTCTTCAAATCAAAGGTATTCATCGTGACCCACAACTCCGGTACAGCGATGGATGACGCAGAACCCGCCATGTTCACTTTGAGCGACTTATCCTGTGGATAGGCGAAGTCGTAGACGTTCTGTTCTTCTCCAATCGTATACAGTGGCCACTCTTCATCGACCAGCTCCACGCCGCCGGAAAGCGCTCCATCTCCTAATTGAGCGCCGAGTTCGACCTCCAAATAGATCCCAATCTCGACGAACAGGGCACCTAAAGACTTCGTGGTCTTCACCCCGCTAATATTTTTCAATTGATAATAGAAGTAGCCCCAAAGATTCACATACACACCGGGTTCTACAGCAAGCCCGATACTATTCAACTTGACGCTTCCAATCCCCGCTTTGACCTCCATATGAATACCAGCTCGTAAACCGATCGTCCCCATCACATAGAAGGTAAATTGGTAATCTCCGTCTCCCGGCAAGCTGACCGTATTGCTCGAACCACTGAAACTCAATACGCGCAAGCTAACCGAGTAGCGCTTCGCCATCTTATAGTAGAAATCTGCCCCCACCGTCAGGTTCACCTGGGCGCTGACCACAAACTCCGCTTCAAATTTGACTTCCACAATACCTAAAGCCACGCGTACGCTCTTTTCAAAAAGCTCTTTCTTGATTAACGGAACCCACTCCGTGTCTTGCTCCAACATCTCTTGATACTTTTCCTTCAACGATTCCGCATCTACGGCAGTATCCTGCACACCCGCCATTACCGCTTTAATCTGTGTCGCAATGTTCTGAACCTTTCCCAACCTGCCTGCGTTCTTCTCGCCCACCCAGTCATTCAGTGCATCATTTAACTTATCGTGTTCGACGAGAGCTATCTCTGCCGTGATGTTCATCCCGGTATAGCTATAAGCATCCAGATTCGCCGTAATTACATAATCATCAATGCTGTACCAGTAAGGAATTCCCCACTTTTTCAGCCAGTGCCCTTTCATATCCCCATTGATACCGAGGTCTAGGCTCATCTCCTGCACGAATGTACCCGTCATATGGATGACAAGATCGCTGTCTTCATTGATATTGACAACAATATCGGCACCCACTTGTAATGTAGCGCTTACGCCTGAGGTTCGGCCGTCAATATTCTTCAGCCTCGTGCCGAGTGAAGCAACAACGGTCAGCTTCTCCACACTTACCCGGCTCCCTTTACCGGACGCTAGGGAGGACTGAGCCTTGATCTCCTGAATTTCCTTTGTCTCCATGGCGATGTCAGACAGATAATCCGCGGCTTCATTGACGAATCCGCTGTCTCTCGCTTGCTGCTCAATTTGCTCTTCGAGCTGTGCAATCTGTTCTTTCGAAAACAGATCTTCGCCATCAATTGCTTGCTTCTGATAGATGTTGAAGACATTTTCAATATCTTCAATGGTGGCATCGGTATACGTAATGACGTCCATCTCTGCCTCAGGCGTAATCGACGTAATACGTCCATAACCGGTTACCTTAGAACCTTCTTCGGCGAATTCACCTTCATAGAACCCGATAAAGTCTCCCACATCGACCGTGGTCAGTTGATCCAAACCAAAGGGCTCGTACAGGCCGTCGCTGTAGTTCATCGCGGTATGATCGACCGTGATGGAATGGTTACTGGGATCTCCATCCGTATCTGCCTCTACGCTCACCGGTAGCACATCTGGCTTGAGCAACACTTGTTTGGCATCTGCGTGATCATAAGTGTAGACACTTGCATCTACTGACGTGATCTGGACATAGGCCACATCACCATCGTCTTCACCAGTCGTTTCGACTGTGCGCAGTTTGGGACTAATTCCCTCATAGATGGCTACGGTATCACCAACTTGAATCACCGTGCCAGTGCTTCCGGTGTACTTGAACGTTCCACTACTCGCATTCACTTCGGCGAGTGCATTTTCGCCGCCTACCGTCGTAGTAACGACTGAAATCGCGGGCGAATCGACATCTGCTCCATTTATCACCATATCCGAGACATCCGTGAACGGAATGTAGATCATGTTCGGATTGAGTGGAACATTCATGACTTCTTGTTTAGCAACGCTAAATACATAAATACTTGTCGTCGCGTCTTGGCCTTGGAAGGACAAACTGTCATCCGTCAACGTAAGTTGATATGTGTTACCTTCAACGAACTTGCCATTTTCGGCTGCTGACGATACCGTGAAAACTCCGTTCCCGCCAGAGACGGTAACCCCTTCGAATTCGGGATTCGCCGTATCCACGAAGGTCATCCCCTCTTTGACCTGGGATTCCGTTAGACTGCCCGATGAATCCTGCACCTTAATGGTGAAGTTCGGCGCGACATCCAGTACCGAATAGCTTGGTACGCTCTGTACGGCACGATCTATGCTATCGGTATACTTCGCATACAACTTCGTATCCGCAGTCAAGGTAGTGCCACTTGCGAAGATAAGTGAAAGATCACTATCCACAAACCACCCTTGGAAAATGTAACCTTCCTTTGTTGGGGCAGGCAGAGCACTTAGCACTTGCCCTTTCCGCACCTTCTGTGCAGTGACTGGCGTACCTCCGTTGCTCTCGAAGGTGAGTGTATATGTAGCCTCACCGGTGTTACCGCCTCCGCTGCCTCCAGACGTTCCGCCGCCACTATTACCACCTGCTGATGGCGTTGGTGTTGGTGTTGGTATCGGTGTCGGAGCAGGCGTAACCGGCGTTTGATTCTGATTATTCCACGCCTCTACAACCGCGTTGTTGCGCATGAAGAGAACCGCTGCTTCCGCGCGAGTCGCTTGCGCACGCGGATTGAAGTTCCCCTTTTCGTCCCCTGTGAACACACCGGCTTGCCACAGCTTGATGACCGCATCAGCCGCCCAAGGCGATACATCCCCGAGATCGCCCGGTTCTGTCGTGACCGGATTCTCGGTCTGATAAGGGATCTGTTCGCTTTCGAAATACCGCAACGTCATCGTCGCCATTTGCTCCCGAGATACGGTAGCATCCGGCGAATATTTCCAATCTCCTGTGCCATCGGTAATTCCCTTCTTAACCGCCCATTCGACATATGGCGCATACCAGCTGCCCGCCTGTACATCGGCAAAGCTCGAAGTAGAGTACGCCCCCGCATCGACTCCGGCCATCCGTCCAAGTGCCGTTACATACATGGCACGTGTCATTGTCCCCTTAGGAGAGAAGCTACTCGCGTTCGTTCCGCTGAATATGCCCTTCTCCTGCACATGGACGACTGCATCATAGAACCAGTCGGTGGGACTCACATCCTGGAATCCAGTGGATGTGGTTACTTTTGTCATCTGCATCGGCAGTTCAGCCGCTACTGCCGATTGCGCTGGTAATAGGGGCACGGCAGAAACTATTAAGCTGATCACCAGCATCCACATTAGGATCTGCCGGCTCACCTTCCATCCCTGTCTTACTTTCTTCACTTTCATTCATCCCTTCTATGTATAGATCAAACTAAGACCATCCAAAATTGGTTTCTAATCAAGCTAATCAACAAAGCCAGACTAATAGCGGATACCACTGACCCAGATCGGGATCATTGGTCTCCTGCAAGTCAGTTCGCTCGACACGCGGAGATCAAGCGAAAAAAATTTACAGATTGAATTCGTTCACCGACCTTCCTGATCAGTCGCAGTCGAATTGTGACACCGACACAGCAAATTATGTCGTTTTTTCTTCCGTATTTTATCATGCGAGATAGGGGCGCTTGTGAATTATAAAGAAAACTTTAAGTAAGCAACTACTCGCAAGTGAGAACATCAATGACATCAAAAAATAGCGGCGTAGGGAAGGTAACTCCCACACCACTCTTTCATGAATTCTTTAGCTCGTCTGCAGTCCATTCCAGATGATTCTCTTCTCAACGATTCATCTACCAGAAGCGACTATAACGAACTGCTCTTCCCCCAACGCAGTCTTGGAGGAAGTGAAAAAACACTAATATGCCTCTTGGGTTTCAATGAGATAAAAGGCTCCTGCTGATTCTTCGCCACATTGTGGGCGATATGCCTGAAGCGCAGCCCGCTTTCAAACTCAGGATTAAGCGCAATCGGGATGCCCTTATGTACGGAACGTATAATTTCTACATCGGCATGGATCACGCCAATCACACCGATATTGAGAATATCGATAATATCCTGCATCTTTACCGTTGCCGAACGGGCTTCCTGTCCGTCGGCCATATTAATGATGAGCTGTGGCGGAGCCGGAATCATATCTTCTAATAATCCGATTACGCGATCCGCGTCCTGAAGCGATGTACGATGAGGCGTAGTAACGACAATAGCCTCACCTGCTGCCAAAGCCGCATTCCAGAATCCATTTTCAATGCCTGCCGGCGAATCGATCAGCACATAATCATAGTTCTGGGCTATTTGCTGTACAACCTCGCCAAAAACTTGCGGATCATCGTGATGCACCGTGTCGTTACTACAGGAGATAAAGGACAAGGTACTGATTCGCTTATCTTTGACGATCACTTGATGTAAAGCACATCGACCCGTCAGAAAATCAGAAATATGATACCTTACCCTATTACTCAAACCAAGCGGAATATCCAGATTTCTCAATCCAAAATCAGCGTCGATCAGGCAAACGCTGCTCCCCGATAAGGCAAGGGCAGTCCCGAGATTAGCCGTGACCGTTGTCTTGCCAACTCCGCCTTTCCCTGATGTGATACATATAACTCGTGCCATCGGAGCCACTTCCTTCTCTTCAAGTACTAATGCGGGACAGCAAGACAACCATTTCTTCACGTATTATCGTTTGATCCGGCTTGAATGTAACGTCCTCGTAGCTAATAATCAGTTGCAATTTGATGAAATATGTCGTTATATCGACCACAGTGATTTTATCATGATGGATTATCCTACTTGAGAAATCTAAAGAAAACTTTAAATCCGTGCGTATTGGATCGTTTAATTTTTCGGAGAGATGGCACATCATTTTGACGAGGATGGAAAAGCGCAGACTGGTGTTGAGGGATTCAATATCTTGAGTCGATTACGAAGCTAGTGGAAAGAACAAAAAATGGGCCAATAGCGTCAGATACTGCTCCAACGCCATTTTCCCATTTATAATAGACTACCCTTACTGCTATATTCATGCTTGTGACGTACTGTTAGAAACCAGCATATATCCACTCCCCCGAACCGTAATGATTCGCTCGGGGTCGGCAGGGTCAGACTCAATTTTTTTGCGTAAATTACTGATATGTACAGCAACCGTTCTCGTATCCTCCAGACTTTCCATTCCCCAGATGATTTGAAACAACGTATCGACACTGACGACACGATTCACGTTTTGTGCCATATAGGACAGCAGACTGAATTCTTTTTTCGATAAAGAGATAGATGTACTTCCCATGTTGACGGACTGCGTGTAGAAATCCAGTGTCAAACCCGGTAACTCCAGCAGTTGTTCCCTTCTACCCGTCGACACTCTGCGAAGGTGAGCCTTGATCTTGGCCATGAGCACTCCCGGACTGAACGGCTTGGTCACATAATCGTCCCCGCCATAGGATAATGCGCTAATTTTTATTTCGTCTTCCTCTTGACTGCTCAGAAACACAATCGGCGCACTGGTGAGATTACGCGCATTCCTGCACCAGTCAATACCGTTTTCATTAGCCAGCAATATATCCAGTATAATTAAATCCGGCTCAAACGATGCAAGCAGCTCCATCGCTTCTGACCCGCTATGACTGCAGGTGGAGACAAATCCCTCCCTATCACAATACACCTGCACAATCTCGCATATATGAGGATCATCATCAACGATCATGATTTTGTGCGTGTCCATCTCATCACCCCTTTCCTTCAATCACCGTACAAGGAAACGTTACATAGAATGTCGCCCCCATCTTGCCGTCGCTCTCCGCTCGAACCATTCCTCCGTGCGCTTGTACGATTTCCCTGCAAATTGCCAGCCCCAGTCCACTGCCCTCTATGCCCATTCCCGGCCGATCATATCTGTAATTACGTTCGAAGATTTGCTCAAGCTGATCCGGAGGAATCCCCATTCCAGAATCCTGTATGCTAATGACTGCATGGGGAGCATGATTCACCACTTCCACAACTAGTGCAATACGCACCAGCCCCCCGCTGGAGGTGAACTTCATGGCATTTGACACTAGATTAAATAAAGCCTGCTCTATTCTTTTCGCATCCATCTCGACAACTGGCAAAATAGATCGTCTATCCTCGGCATCTCCGATATCCAGTATGAAGTCTAATCCTGCGTCGCGCACTACCAACTCATATTGTTCAAAAAAACCATGCAAGAAAGGAATCATCTGAACTGGCTCCATTCGGTACGAGACTTGTCCAGTCTCCAAATGAGACAAGAAGGACAACTCCTCGATCATACGGTTAATCCTTATCGTGTTCTCCCGGATGTACTTCAGATATTGTTCATTGCGTTCCGGCTTGACCCTGTCCTGTATAGCTTCTACATATCCAAGCATACTGGACAACGGCATACGCAGATCATGCGTAATATAAGCAAGTAGCTTCTTCCTCCCTTGCTCGGAGTGAAGCAGTCGGTCATACGAGGTTTGGAGATCATCATGCACTGTAGATAAGGCCTGTGTTCGCTCCTGAACGGTCTGTTCCAGATTCATATTCATTTCAATCAGCTTGTCATTAACGTACTGTAATTCACGTGTAATTCTCTCTTCGTTCGATGCCGTCCTCGTAGATCGCGAAGACAGCAGAATCAGCTGCGCGATCGTAAATATCAATAAGCCAAGCGGAGATGTATTTCCAACTAGCGACCATCCGTTAAAATACAAAAAATCGTTGACAACCGTGACCAAAGTAACCACCGACACCAGCAGGAAGATCAGCGCTCCCTCCATACGTCGCACAGCCGCCTGAACCAGCCCGATCATCAGATAAATCATATGTAGAACTACCATCACACCGATTACCAGCAAAAATTTTGTATATATAATTGCAGGGGTTACCACTACAAGGATACAGAATGCACCAGTTACGATCCGGGTGCCAAGGCGAAACCATCGCGACACATAATTCGGAAAAATACAATCAAAATACATGGTGATGATATAACCGCTGAGGCAAAGAATCAGATATTCGATCTTGAACTGCAATTCCCAAGGAAAATGAGGCAACCATTGTGTAAAGATAAGCTCGCCGTTGAACAAGGATCGAATACCAAGCAGTACAGTAAACAGGCCAAAATATAACGGAGCTTTATCCTTACGTCGCAACATAAACAACAGCAGATTATACAAACCGATCACTAGCAAACTTGCCGTGATGAACATATCCCTGGCAAGATTCAGATTGGTCTTGGTCGTTAGTACGTCACTGCCACCCAGCTCGATATCCTTGGTAATGCCGCCCCGATGATGTTGGAAGTTGGATACTTGCATGACCAGCTCTAACGTGTCGCTTTCAGGCTGAAAATACACCAGCTTTGTTTCCAATTGCGGGGTCATGCTGTGCTTGTCCTGACCAACCTCACCAACTTCTGCCAGCAGCTCGCCATTGACCCATAATTTGTACGCATTAAAAATGCTAGACAGCCGCAGAGCAAGCATCTCATCGCGATCCTGCTCGCTTAGATGAACGACCAGTCCAAAGGTTGCATAGCCTGTACCGCTCAGCCGCTGACCTTCTAACGGGTAGCCCAGCCAGGAGCTTGGGATGTTAATCCAGTGGTCCTGATTTCCTGCCCTTGCCGAACGAACCCGCATATCCTCAGGCGACAGCAGTTCTTGCCAATAGAACGCCCACTTCCCTGTTAATTTTTGCGGATTCGTACTAAGTTGAGCCTGCGTTAAATCCAGAATACCTTCTTCACTTTGGAGCCTAGGAGAGTCCGGCGAAGAGAGGACGACATAGCCTGTAACCAAACCAATAACAGCAGCAATGATATACAACCAAACCTTACGAGAACCGACTCGGAGAATCTCCCTCATGATGAACCCAACCCCATTCTACAAGAGCGCAATAAGTAAGTTGATCATCCAAATAATATCATCAATACAGGAGAATGTACCCTGCAAATTTCTAGCAGGTGTCGATAGCTAACATCGCGATGATACCCTTTTGACGACGCGCGCTTAGCTGGGTGCGCCGCCACAAAAAAAGTACACACTTTGAAGTGCATACTGATATGAAGGATCTTATTCGCAATGAATAATTCGAGCACAATCTGTATGTGCCAGATTCACAGATGACTCATGCATTATAGTGAATTATTGATGATTTCTGTGAAGGGCTTCATGTTGTACGTGTCATCCTGAATGCGCCATTCTCCCTGATCCTGCAAAAAGGTGATATCACCCGATAACGGAATGGACTTGAACTCTTTGCCATCCTTATCCGTAAATTTCAAATCGAGCGTGTATTCCACAAGAATCCAGTCACTCTTGCTATCTTTGATCTTGGTTTGTATATTTTCAGGATGCAGTCTCGCTTGTTCGATGTGTGCAACCTGAAGAGGTAAGACAATATATCGATTAGCCATGTAAGCCTCATAATTCCTGGAGGTCAGGAACGGCTTCATCGTCTCTCCTTTGGCCAATAACCCTTCCATCTCTAACGTATCCTCATAGTCCTTGCCATCCACAGTGAGTTCTGTTGTCTTATACTCCAGCGACATTTCGAGCGCTTGTTGCTGCTCCTCCGCAGTCGCCTTCTGGTCCCCCGTATCACTTGGCTGTTCCGTTGCTGGTGGAGTGACGGGTTCAGTGCTTTCCGCTGGTTCAGATGATGTACATCCCATTAACATGGCGGCGGAAAGAAATAATATACCCATCACATATGCCAACTTGCGCATGCTTAACCCCTCCCTTTCTCGTCAGTATTACTCTCAATTATCCCTTCAATAGGATATAATGTCCAGTTATTGGGCGTATCTGAACAGACACCCAGTGAATTACATCCATTGGGTGTCATCTTCATCATAGATTGTGTTATAGTCATCGGGAAGTGATTTGGAGGAGATAATGATGATGATCAAAATTACAACTGGACCAACTCTCGAAGGACAGCGCCTGCGGGTCCAATAACTGCGTGTTTCCTTCAACAATGAAGGTGTGAAAGCTATGTCAACTTATCAAGTCGTTCCTATGATCTATGATTCCAAGGAACAGATTGATGCTATTATTTTACTCGAACAACAATGTAAACAGCTTGATTCCATTCATTTGAAAGCAGACCTTGACCATATTAGCAAAAAAGACGGAGACCATGCACTCCTCTGTTATCGCCACCGTGATTTGGTAGGACTCCTCAGTTGGTATCCATCCGACGGCGTAACGGGAAATATTAATGCCATCGTACACCCAGATTTTCGTCGCCAAGGTGTATTCAGCAGCCTACTGAACAAGGCCATCCTGGATATGAAACCACAAGGAATCAACCAACTCAGTTATCGCGTTCCTCAGGGATTATCTCCGGGTGTTCATACTGCCCAATCCCTCGGAGCCATTTATGATCGTGCGGAGTACTCGATGCAACTTGTGAATGAGGTCCTTTCGGTTGTGGAGTCACCTGAACTAACGTTGTCCTTGGCAGAAGCCGAGGTTATGGAATTTATGGTCACTTGCTCCTCCCAAGCCTTTGGAGATTCGGAGGACTGGACACGCGAGTACTTTATGCAAACAAATGAACCCAGCCGAGTCACCTATATTGTATGGCAGAATCAACTGCCTGTTGGGCTGGTACGGGTCAACTCCATTAATGCAACAACCGCATTTATTCATAACTTCTGTATCTTGCCTGCTTATCAGGGACAGAAACTGGGGCGCACTGCGCTTAGCATCCTGGTTGATCTCCTAAGGAAACAAAGTTACACAGATATCCGCTTATCCGTTGTTACCGAGAACAAACGTGCTTTGAATCTGTACCGCAGTGTTGGTTTTGAAGTAAATTCTGAGTATCACTATTTCAACGGTAGTTTATAAAAGGCAGTGGAGAGAGATATCGTTTTCCGCAAAGGGAGACGGTCTCTCTTTTTATATATTGGAGAATTGAAAAATCAATTTATAACCATCGAACGTTTGCCCGTACATCTCCCGATAGTTACCTTTGGTATAATTATTCACTGTTTTCCGCCAGAAAGATTGGCCAATCTTATTGTTCTCCGATGGATTGGTGAACAACTCCCAGTTTCCTATAAACATGCCAAAGATCGTCGATGCCGCGTGTTCAGCAACGCCTACACCTCGAAACGGCTGCATCAGAAAGAAGTCATTTACAAAGAAATTCGTGCCTTGTGAACAATATGGCGGAGTAGCTATGAACGCAAACCCTGCCGGTATGCCATCCACAATCATGAGGAACGGATAAAGACACTCCGGTTTTTCCCACCATATGTTCTGGACGTTATACTGATCCTGCAAAGTTATATAATCAGGACTTGGCTCAAAAATGCCATGTTCGTTCGGGGTATGCTCTCCACCCAGACCATAATGTCCGGATAGATCATGAAGGTATAGCGGGTACATATTTTTAATCACATACGCCTCGTCTTTATTCGTTAATTTCACTTCTATATTCATATTCACCAACCTTACCAGATGATTTAAGGAGTTAATTCATGAACTCTCACAGCATAACCTTCTACCGTCAAATGAATTGTACGCGTAATTAACAACCTCGAATATGTAAAAAAGCTTTAATAACTATTCTTTATTCTTACAGGAAAAAGCCACATTCGATTGCTCGAACATAGCTTCTATAGTTTCATCCCTTTTTGCAATACACAATTTTCTTGATGCTATCGATGGATAAGCAGTATTGGTCCGCAAGCTGATCGATGGTTGTCCCCGCAGCAAAAAGCTGGCGGATCTCGTCGTTCCGCTCCTGGACAACCCTTCTGCCACCCGAATTCTCGCCCCACTTCTTGTGGGCATCCTTGGGCCTCGGAATATAGATCAAGCCACCAGAGATATGACGCTGTATTTCTTTGAGTAATTCTTCCGGGAAGATTGTATCCGCATTAATATATTTCACGTTGCTCCACTCCTTAAAAGTTAAAATCTTTAAGGCAGCAGAGTCGTACAATGAACACATTGGATATGCACTACAATGATATGGCGGAAATGGATTTCACGCTCTATACAAACAACCGCCGTTGTTCATCACATGGACTCTGCATAGAGCGGATCGTGAAACTTGTTATGAAACGAATCATGGTAGCCCCCCATTCAGTTAATCTTATTCGTGCTGAAGAACTTTTAACTGTCTATTCCATAATAAGGTTTACTTTCCTTAATGGCAAAATCTACACGTCGAATCTGTAATATACCCCTGTTAATTCTTCTGATACGCTCCATAGCTTGTTTGAAATGTTAGCGTCATATAATTTTTCGATGATCTTAGCGCTCTTGGGATAGCCCTTAGTGCCGCCCATACCGCTGGGAGCAATATACTCCCCTCCCGTGATCGTCGGATCTGCTGCAGCATATAAGGTAGGTAATGCCCCCATATGTGCCGGTTGACTAATGATTTTCAAAAGACTGCGCATGAATATATTGGTCTGTTTCCCCGAACCGAAGGAAAATAGGTTGGTATGCGAAATTCCTGGATGAGCGGCGATACTCATGGAATCAATATGGGCGGAATTAAATTTATTCTGCAGCTCTTTCGCAAACATCAGATTGGCTAGCTTGCTTTGACTGTAGAACTTCATGGGATTATATCCTTTGGAGCCATCTAAATTATTAAAATCAATCGCACCATTATGAGCTGCCATACTACTTACAGTGACTACTCTCGATTTCGGAGTAGAGATCAATTGAGGCAATAGTAGACCCGTAAGCGCAAAATGGCCTAGATGATTACTACCAAACTGTAATTCAAAGCCATCTTTCGTCAACTGGAATGGAGGGTTCATAATTCCTGCATTATTAACGAGAATGGACAAAGAATCGTATTGCTCAAGAAAAGCGGCTGCGAACTTACGGATACTAGCTAAATCGCTAAGGTCAAGCTGCATAACGATTACCTCTCCAGCTACATGCACAGACGACTTTATTTTATTAGCTGCCTTTTCACCTTTTTCCAGATTACGAACTGCAAGGATAACTTTTGCGCCTTTTTCAGCTAACGCTAATGCCGTTTCATACCCTAACCCGCCGTTCGAACCTGTCACAATCACTACTTTATCGGATACAGTCGGGATGATGTCTTTAGTCCAAACTTCGCTCATTTGTCTACACACCTTTCTTATCTCTTCCTTGATACCCTAATATCCAGCGTTTGAAAGCTCTTATCCCCCACCATACTGGCTTAAACTCCGTTCCAGCATCCCTCTAACCTGCTGCTGCAGTTCGAGCGGAGACACCACCTTCACTTCCGGCCCATAGGAGAGTAACTTTCGTGCTGTAAAAGAAAACTCTTCAGGCGGAATCAGTCCGCGCCACTCATGGCCTTCAACTGACTTGAACAACACATCTGACGCAGCAATCCTTGCTCCAAATTCCGTGAATTGCAGCACCACTTCTACGCTTGCTCTATCTTCTTTGGCAGCTAGCCATGCCTTTAGACTTGGAACAGATTTATCCACTGATTCCATAACAACCAACTGCTGCATGCGATCCACCCGATACAACAATACACGATCCTTCTTCCGGGCTGGCATGTACCAATGTCCCTGCTCATAGTAGATGCCATAGGGAAAGACCTGTACTTTTTTAGGACCACTGCGGGCATGATACATAAATTCGATTTCTCTCTTTTCTACCGCTGCACCCAATATCTCGGTTGTTAAAGGCTCGGAATGCCCACCAGGATGCTGGACAAAGGTGATATGCTCTCTCATTCGCATAATCAGATCCTGTACATCTTCGGGCAAAGTAGAGAAATACTGCTCAGCCAGATGTTCACGCATGGATCCATATGGAAAATCAGGGACTTTCTGTAGATATTCCAGCATCATAAACAGCCCTAATGCCTCCTGTTGCGTTAATTGAAGAGGTGGCAAAATCCGATTGGGCAACACCCGGTATCCGCCGTTCACGCCAACTTCTGTGTACAAGGGAAAACCCAGCGCCTGCAATGCATCCAGATCGCGCTGGATCGTACGAACCGAAACGTCGAACCGTTCTGCCAGTTCCCGTGCAGTGAACTTCTGTCTGGAATCCATGAGACGCATGATCGCCAGTTTCCGATGATTCATGTATTCAACATCCTAACTACGTCAACTTTTGTCATAGTTAAAGTGTATCATACATTGTAGAAGGGAGCGATGAACATGTCTGATAACAAAACAATTTTGTACATTGCTATGAGTTTGGATGGATATATCGCAAGACTGGATGGTTCGGTCGATTGGTTATTTGATGTGGAGGGTGATGGTGGAGACAACGGGTATGCTGCCTTTTATGAAACGATCGGTAGCGTTGTTATGGGACGTTATACGTATGAAGAGGTGCTCACACTTTCCGATGATTTCCCCTATGCAGATCGGCCAACATATGTGCTTTCTCGCTCGGAACAGCCGCCCGCTTCGAATGTACAGTTTACAACCGAGGAGGTAGGTACGCTCATTCCCCGATTAAAGCAGACTTCTGATGGAGACGTGTGGATTGTGGGTGGCGGCATATTGGTTCAAGCTGTGTTAGCAAAAAAATTACTGGACGAGATTGAAGTCGCCATCATTCCCAAAATTCTTGGCGAAGGCATCCCCTTATTCCCGACAGGCACTGTGCCAAGTCAATTTAAAATGCTCCGAACCCAGACGCTCGGACAGATTATTTCGATTCGTTACGAGGTACAAAACAGCGACACAACGGATAAACCCTCGAATGTCTAGATGAGTAGAAAAGGGAAAGACCATTCTTGTGATAAATGGACCTCATAAAGTTAGACACCATCTAACCATTGGGGTACATTTCATGAAAGAGTGGTCTTTCCATCACCATGTATCAAGTTATCCTATCAATCCTCGTACATATTCCGCTAACACCTCTGCCGTCCTACGATGAGATAAATCGCCAGGATGGGTACGCGCCCCTACCGTCTCTTCGGTTGTATCAGGAAGCTGGATGATTGAGACCTTACGATCTCCTGTCCCCTTTGTATACGCATCAACCGCGCGGTAGATGGCAGGCATCATGGGAAAACCAAGCATGCCATAAGCCCATACGAGTTGTGCATCTGGATTGTTTTTCCGAAGTTTGAACAGGAACTGTTCCACCGCTTTCTCAAAAGCAGCCAGATCCTCTTCATGATAAGTACCATCTTCATTCAAACGCTGCTTGTACACCTTGCCCGTGTCGGGGTCTTTCCATTCCGGTGACTGAAATGCACCCCCATCATTGCTACCCAGATTCATGACTACCACATCCGGCTGCCAGGAACTAAAATCATGCTGATCTCCTGCGCCTAGCGCATCGTTACGTTCACCAGTAAGCAAGCCACAGACCTGTTCGTAATACTCGGGGATGTTCCCTTTTGGATTGTTATCCCAACTTGTCAGCACACCCCAGCCACTTTGCGAGATGACCCGATATTCTGCATTCAATGCCTCTGCTGTCATAAACGTATAATTATGTATGGCGCTGAACCACATCGGAATCCAATCTTCCTCCGCTTTCGCTCCAATCGCACCTTCGCCAGATGTAATACTGTCACCAATGAACTCGATCTTGTACGGTTTTTCCTGCACAGGCAGGAACGCTCCATCGGATTTCAACGCATGAATCTGCAAGGCACAACCCGGGTCACCACTCATCGCTTGAACATCTTTGACGATCCGTACATTCTTCACCACATCTGCGTTCATACCTCGTAATACACAGACCCAGTACCTTCCCGCCGTTAACATCTGTCTGCTCACCGGAACACCGTTGATCAGAATGCTGATCCATGACTCATACATGTCATACTGCGACTCTACCTCAACCCATAGTTCGGAGCCCCGTACATTGAGTTCGACTGCACTCCCCGTCCAAAATAACGTCAGCGGCGATCGCTCTCCAGTTGATCTGCCATGCACTTTAAGATTTCCGATCTCAGGCAGAGCATATACCTTTAAATTCTCATTAGATATCACGGTGCAAACCTCCTACGTTTGGCTCAGATTATAAGCAGGCTCTCTACATGCTTCAGATGTGCGCTTAACGGATATTATGCAACTTTTGAAGCGCTTCCTCTTTGTTTTTCAAAAAGAAAACATGCTTGCCATTGTTACACTCATAGATGAAATCTCTCAGGCTCTTGCTGTTATGTCCTTCGAAATCTCCCACAATAGCAAGCTTAACATGATAGTTCACGTACTTCTGCAAAATCTCACCTGCAAGCTTGGTTTTCAGTTCGAAGAACTCTTCCGTGATGTTCGATTTGTCGATAATGAGTTTATCGGCATCATCGCTATACCTTACCGAAGCCATCAAATCCAGTGCATCTTGAGCATTGTTGATGACGATGCCATCACTTTCAATAATGGCGACCTTGGAATTGCCTTGTTGATCAATAGTTATGTTCATTTCACTTTCTCCTCTTCTGGACATCGTTTCTTTATAATATCTCGCAGTTCTATATTAAAAAGCAATATTTGTAGAGTGCGTTTAATCATTAGTGTGATTCCCTAAATTTGAGTTGTCCTTTCTTAGTAGTTATAGACTGTAATTCATATGATATAATGGGGTTATTTCCTAACTAAACTAAATCTCGTGACTTGCGAAGAAAAGAGGAGTCCATGGACACAAAGTGGCTAGAATGGGCAAAACAGATTCAAGCTATCTCACAAACAGGTTTAACCTATGCCAAGGATGTTTATGATATCGAGCGATACGAGGAATTGAGGCGCATTAGTATTGATATCTTAAGCAACTATACTTCTGTTAACAAAGAGAAAATATCACTTACATTTGCAAGTGATTCAGGTTACGCAACGCCTAAAGTCGATATTCGCGGTGTTGTTTTCAGGGAAAACAAAGTGCTTTTGGTTCGAGAGAAATTAGATGGGGCATGGGCATTACCAGGGGGATGGAGTGACATCGGCCTATCACCATCAGAAGTAGCTGTGAAAGAAATTAAAGAAGAATCCGGTTTTGATGTTGTACCGATGCGGTTGTTAGCAGTATTGGACAAAAAATTCCATGGACACCCACCTGAGCCTTATCACGTATATAAGATGTTTATCCGCTGTGACATTGTGGGTGGGCATGCGGAAACAGGTGTAGAAACCAGCGCAGTTGATTTTTTTGCTATCGACGCTTTACCTGAATTATCATTGGAAAGAAATACGTTGGAACAAATTAAAATCATGTTTGAATTTCTTGAACAACCAGATAAAGAAGTCATTCTGGATTAAAATAGTAACCCCTTCAGCTTCCCGTCTTTGGTGAAGGTGACCTCGACACCGCCGATGGTCACCTTCCCGGGTTTTCATATCCTCCAACAGACAGAGGCATATGATGCCTCAATTATTCATCTTTTCAAGCGTCTCCATATAGAACACATGCAGGAACTTTTTGATATTAACCTTGCCTTTGTCACCTGCCTGATCTTCTTCCATGGATCTCATCTTCATTCGAACATCCTGGAAGTCAAAGTAGAGTGGCGCATAATGCTCAAACTTGTGGTTGCTATAATCGGTGAGTCCAATCGAGGCCATGTTTGTTAACGCGGCAATTACCGTTCTGCGAATGCGTTGTTCCATCGCCTTGCTCTCTTTCTCCACGTCTTTGGGCGTAGACTTATAAGTCTGGGCAACCGCTTCATAGGACTCCTTCAGCGGCGGCCACTCCGCGACCTGCTTCTGATCAATCGCATACTCCATGAGCGCAATGATGTCCTTGCTACCACTTTCTCCGATGATCCCCAGATCCATCAGAATGCTTCTTGCCGCATCTCGCACCGTACGACCTTGGGCAGGGGCCGGCGCTTCCACCAGATTCAATCGAGCCATCGACTGCTTGATCTCCAGCACGTAACGTTCGTACTTCCACTGGTCATTCACTTTGCTGAGCACATGCTCCACTTCCACCCGATTAATCGGTTTATGAATGAAGAATTCAATGCCGTTCTGGTAGGCCGCCCCCACCATCTCCTTGTTCTCCACCTGAGAGATCATAATGAATTTCCCGATATATCCGCTGTGCCGCAGTTTCGCTACCGTCTCAATTCCATCCTGATCCGGCATCAGCAGATCAATCAACACCACATCAGGACGCAGATCCATGATCATCCGTGCGCCTTCTATACCGCCCTCAGCCATGCCCGCAAGCTCACCGATACCACAGGATTCAATGATATCATGCAGCATGCTCCGACTCACCACATCATCATCCACGATCATGATAGAAAGTGTCATCGACATCGGCCCCCTTGATCAGATTTATTTTGGGAATAGCTATAGCAAATGTAGTCCCTCTCGCTCCCGGAGGCGCCGACTCTACCTTAATTTGTCCCGCCAACGACTGAACGATATCACGTACATGGGACAGACCAATGCCCGTCGCGGCAATGCCAACTTCATTGAACTTTGTTGTATAGCCCGGTTCAAAAATAACATCCCGTTTAGCTTGAGGTACGCCTTTTCCAGAATCCATCACGACGAAATGCACGTTTTCTTCCTGCTCATATATACGAATTCGAATCGTCCCATCATGCTCAATCGCCTCTACCGCATTGGCAATCAGGTTGTTCATTACTGTTAGAAGAGGAATGTAATACGGAGACTCACAATCATACTGTTGTTCGATGTCAATCTCCACCTGCTTATGCAGCATTTCGCTATATTTTCGGTTTGCTTTACTGGCAAAGTTCAGCACTTCAGACAGGCTCATGTTGACTGCTTTTTCATTATCATACAGCTTCAGCAGACCCGCCAGAATGCGTTGTGAATCCTTCTTCACTTCATGAATCTGCTGAGCGATGCCCAGGGTGCGCTGACTGTATTGATTCATGTCCTGCTCCCGGAGATCGCGATATAGATCATAACTATCAGCTGTAATGCCTTCGATCGTATTCATCGCTTTCTTCAGGTAAAAGACCTCGCCATACAGACCCGAGTTCACACTCAGCATCTGCTCCATCCGCTTCTCCTGCTCTGCATGTAATAGCCTCATCTGCCTCACCGCAATGCTGTTATATAGCCCAATCACAAAGTAACTTCGCAGACCACCTACCACAAGCAGATACAACCATTCCTTCATATAAAAGATATTGGTCCCGCTTAACATTCCGCGAAAAAGCAGCTCAACAAGATTAGAGGAGAAATCGATACATGTGATTAACCCGCCGAGCAGAAGAGGCTGCATCTCATGGAATCGATGCTTGAATTTGCTAAGCCCATAGGCAAAGACCACATAATACACACCTGCACCCAGATTGTCCCGCATGCTTTCCAGTATGGACACGCTCTGTACATGATTGATGAGATCTACCGACTGAAACAGCAAATTCGCGATGCCTGTCAGGATTCCTGTCTTCACATAAGACAAGTGTGGCATGATCATCAGCAGAAATAAAAGGATGCTAACCCCCAGCCCGATTCGGAAGTAATCTTCCCGGAACGGATTTATCTTGAATTGCGCCCCTACCGCAGTGGTAAAGGCAATGGCCGTCATCTGCACATTCTCATTTTTGACCCAATTGCGCATCGATCTCTTCACCCACTATAACAACGTTTAGCGCCCAATGCCGGAACCCGCGCTTCTAATGTTAAATATACTAACATATGAAAGAAGCATTAGAAATAATTAAAATTAGGGAATGAACTCGCAATTAAAACAAAAAGGCCGGAAGTTTTCACTTCTGCGGCCTTTTCCTTATATCTCATCCGGAATATCAAATGATACCATCGTGCCCTCACCCGGCTCACTTACAATCGATAATCCCTGACCATACCTTTGCAGCAATCTGCGGTTTGTATTCACAATGCCTATTCCGCCTTTTCCACCTGGCGTAGCATGTAGCAGCTCTGCAACCTTCTCCGGTTCGATGCCTTTGCCATTATCCTTCACCTCAATACGGGTATAACCCTCATGACGAGTGATGGATAGACATAACGTACCGCCTACATTGCGGCTTAATAGTCCGTGTCTGACGGCATTTTCAATCAAAGGCTGAATGGATAGCGGCGGGAGAAGCAACGGAAGGTCCGGCTCTACGTTTAATACCACCGACAATCGATCTTCAAATCGTGTTTTTTCAATAAAAAGATAGGCTTCAACGAGTTCCAGCTCATATGATAATTTCACCAGTTCCCCTGTGTTGAGATAGTTGAAGCTGATCCGTAAATAGGATGAAAAAGCATCGCCAAGCTTCCGCATATGCTCTGTATCAATATCACTTAAAACCATAAGTGAATTCAACGTATTAAACAGGAAGTGAGGCTGAATCTGAGCCTGTAAATACGCGGCCTCCATGCGCAGGCGCTCTTGGATAGACTGATTTAGCATGGTCAATGCACGTATCCGATATTTCAGTTCCACCGCATCTACAGGCTTCGTGACATAATCATTGGCGCCCGATGCAAACCCCGTGTAGATATCTGGTGGCTGACTTCGTGCCGTCAACAGCAGCACAGGAAGCTCAGACATCGAGAATTGTTCCCTCACCTTCTGGGTTAACTCGTATCCGGACATATTGGGCATCATCACATCTGTAATGAGCAGATCCCACTGACGTGTGCCGAGCAATTCCATCGCTTCCTGACCCGAACCCGCTGTAGTTATATCATATGGTTCCGTCGAAAGAATGCTGACCAACACATCCAGATTCACCGGATCATCATCCACAGCCAGAATGGTAGCTCTCCCCTCTTTTAACAACGGAGCCATCTCTGCTGTCGCCAAGGCTTCCGCGTCCCCCATACCTTGGCGGGGTAACAGGAATCCGCTAGGTGCATCTTCCATCATCTCGGCGGCCTGTTCCCATATCAGGGGAAGTTGTGACTGAGCCTGATCGGCGGCTTCATCTGCGAGTGGTAGATCGAAGCTGAATGCCGAGCCCTTTCCGAGTTCCGAGCGAACCGTAAGTGCCCCACCGTGCAGTTCTACGAGCTCTTTGCAGATGTTCAGTCCAAGCCCGATGCCTTGTCCATCACTGATTCCATACGACCCTTGTTCATACGGGAGGAAAATGCGCATCCGTGTATCTTCATCCATGCCAATGCCTGTATCCGTCACATGAATCAGAGCATGTCCTTCACGAATTTCGGCACTTACGGATATCGTTCCTTCCTCTGTATGTTTAAGCGCATTATGCAGTAGATTATACAAAATCTGAACAAGCCTTTCTTCATCAGCCATGACCTGAGGGAACGATTCCGGAATCTCCATATGAAGGCGGACTGGTTTTCGTTCTGCCATGAACTGCAGCATGGCGATAACGCCGGGCACAACCGACTGTATGGAAAGAGGCCCCTGACGTAACTCAATGCGGTGCTCCTTCAGCCGGACTACATCCAGTAGATCACCAAGGAGATGTGACATCCGTCGACCGATCGTAATCAGCAACTCCATATCCTCCAGGCTCCGTTCATCCAACCGGTTTTTCTCTCGGGTGACCACGTTGTGAGCGATGTTAATGATCCCGTGCAGCGGGGTCCGCAGTTCATGTGATGTATTCGCCAAGAATTGATCTTTAATTTTGTCGCCCTTCTGCAGCTCTGTATTCAGCTTCATATTCTCCCTGACATTCCTGAAGTATTTCTTGAACCAATAGGCAGAGAAGCCCGTAATCGCAAAGATGATGTCGATAGGATAATAGACAGTTGTCACATCTTTGGCTGTCTCGGCCACACTCCATATCAGGTTGGATGTAATACCTCCTGCAGTAAGCAGCAGAAAAACAATATCCCGGTCCGCCTGTTTCCTGAAGATCATCGTTCCGACGATGTATAGAAACCAGATCATGGATACAAGAAAGAACAGGTTAATAACGTTGTAATGGATCATGGCATAGGTAATATGAATGGGCACCACCACAATCACGGCCGTATAGATCAAGGTCATGACAACATGCCACTGTAGCCATGCCTTTCGTACATGAACCATCGTTAATCTCTGGAATAACAGAAGGATACAAGCATTTTGCAGCAACAATGAGATCAATCGAATTTTAATGCCCCAGGTATAATTAATAGGAAGCCATAACATCAATATATTGTCATGACCCATCGTAACCGTGATGCCAACAGATAAAGTTAATACGGCTCCAACCAACAAGGAACGTTCCTGTCGATTAAATGCGTAAAGAATACAGGCATACATGCCGTGGAGGAGCAGAACCAGAAAGGTGAGCATCTGAAAACCAATGGAATACCAACGCGAAAAATCAACGGCTGCCTGTGAACCAAAGCGAACAGGTTTGCTAATTCCGCCCATATAAGGGCTGTCGTAATTGGCCACGCGTATCAATAACTCAATGGATGTTGTTCCTTCCTGATCATAGGTCGCTGTATACGAAGTACTTCGGGGTATATATGTACTGCTATCCACGGAGATCTCACCCATGCCCCCGTCCGCGTCTCCATTCATCTCGATCTCGGAGGAACTTCGAATCCCCTTGAACCAAAAGGTAACAGGCGTCTGAAGTGGATCTGTCAAAATACGCAAGCGATATGTTCCGTAACCGTACGAACCCTCTTGTTCCTGACTCTGTCCACTCCCCCAGTCTCCTGGGACCTGAACACTCTTCGCACCGCCATTCCTCTTCGCAATATCTTGTTGGGTCAGCAACTCATCCGGGTAAATTTCCCATTCCCCATTCAAGTACATGACAGGGGAATGATCCAGATCCACATCTCTCAAATCAAGCACCCCGTTAACGGCGCGATGCTCATCTACTGTGTGGAATAGCTCAGACCATACCGAGCGCATGCCAATTAACACTCCAAAAATGATTAGCATGATGAACAAATATCTGTAACGGTCCATACGTTTCGTTTGAAGTAATTTCATTAATTATTTTTTCATGACTTTGGTTAAACCGAGCTTCCAGTCCTGATACCATTCGGTAATGTCCTCACTGATCGGTATCTCCAAATCTTGCTCCATTCTGGTGGTTAAGAGACGATACTGCTCCTCCACACCGAGATCGTTGTGCATTTCATCATATAACTTCATTAGCATAAAATAACTTTCTTCTTCATCCGGAAGCATATGCTGGATACGTTGTGTACTCTCGACCACTTTCTCCGCCAGCCCATGCTGCTGGTAATACAGACTTAGTTGTCTCATATGATACAGCCACAGATAGCGTAATCTTTCTCGCTCAGGTTCAGCCCACATGTATTCATAATTGCCAAGATAGGTACCCTTATATAGATGAAGCGCTTGCTCATAGGCATGAACGGTACTTGCGTCTACGACTTTCCATTGCCTGATTTCCCGTTCCCACTGCTCACTATCCAACTGAGCCTCACCCAATTCGAGTCGATAGCCTGCCTCCAGGTGCCCGCTCTGAATCGTGATCATATCCATATTGCAAGTTTTCAGGGTTTGGCGGACATGATACATTGCAGTGTAGAGTTGGTGTGTCGTCTTCTCTTCTTCCATTCCCGGCCACAGAAGCTCCAGCAGAACACTGCGATGGATGACCTGGTTCCGGTGGTGAAGCAAGTATGCAAACAGCTCCTGCGCCTTGCTTGTACGCCATTTGGCAACCTGAATATCCTTTCCCGGAAGCTTAAACTGAATCTGATTAAAACAGCAAATTAAAGGTACGTTTGTATCCTTTGACCGCTGCTCGCGTTTTACGCTCAGTTTCTCTCTTACGCGGCTCACCGTCTGCTTCAATCGATCCTTTTGGATGGGCTTCATCACATAATCCAAAGCCTGTAATTCGAAAGCATGCACCGCATATTGATCGTAACTGGTCACAAATATAATTTCGGTGCCCGGTGTTGCCGCCTGAATCTGTCTTCCCAGATCCATACCATCCATCTCCGGCATATGAATATCCAGAAATACAACATCAGGACTGTGCTCCACAATACCCGCCACAGCCTCTGTTGGATTCATATATGTAGCGATAATTTCAATGCCGCTTACTTCTTTTTCTAGTGATTTTTGAAGGCCTATCAACGCTAGACGTTCGTCGTCAACCAATATCACTTTCACAGGAGCTTCCTCCTCGACCCTGAGGTCTTGAGATTTATTTTCACTATTATATCATAGGCATTTTAAGTATTGAGGGTACTTGGTTATCCATTTTTAATTTTTAGCAATTTAATTGTATAATACTAAATAGAAGACAGGTTATCAGATCCGGTCTTGGAAGAGAGGAAGGTACCATATGTCAGATGTTAATCAAAGCTTTGGGCAAGCCCTTGTCAAATCATTAGTGGGGGAACGCGGTCATATCCGCATCGCCCGTGCTCTACCCGATATCGATGTCACACTTGCTGCTCGTACGCACGATGCCATGCCATATACGATCTATCAGTTGGTGAAGCACATGCATTATTGGCAACAATTCATGCTCGATCACTTGGAAGGACGCAAACCACAGCTCCCTGCTAACGTGAGTGAGAGCTGGCCTGAGGAGAAGGGTCCACAGGACGAAGCCACGTGGAAGGCAGATATTCAGGCATTCTTGGATGGAGTTGATCAAGCCATAGCCATTGCAGAAACTGCACAATTAGATGATCCACTGCTCTATTTCCCGGGTGAAACTAAAGCAGGACTTCTGCGCAATATCGCATCCCATAACTCGTACCATCTAGGGGAGATTGTTCTGCTGCGTCGCTTCTACGGCGCATGGCCGCCTCCAGGTGGCGGATATCCGGCGTAAACCGGAAAGATTCCGATAGAACGAAGCAAGCCGCAAGGGAATGTATCTCCCTCGCGGCTTGTATTGTTTTTACCACACTCTACATTGTCTAGTTAGCACTAGTATAGAGGCGCTTCAACACAATGATATTATTCATACTAGACTTCTGGAGTCATCAGCCCTTGGATAAACGTCTCAAAGTTCGGTGCCAGCGGAATGATCTCTTTGGGATTCTCCCTCTTCACATAAACGACCTCAGGTTCTCCATCATTACCGAATGAACGATAATCGAGCATGATAACCCCCGACTCCGAAGGAGATACTGCGATGACCACACCAATCTCCGGATAACCTTCACGTTCAATCAAATTCCAGCTGCCTTGTACACCAGCTAGTGTGCGAGGTTTCTCACGGCCAATGCCCAGTATACCTTCAATTTCAACATAATCCGTAGCTCCCGTATCTGTGTTGGCTACAGGGAAATATCGATTGTACGGAATGCCACCGTTATGTAGCTTCATCATCTCAATGTAGGAGGCAGGGAGTCGGAACACCAATTGCTCCTCCACAGACTCAATGAGACCATCACTTGGCGGATTGGACACATAGTGCTCCAGTGCCTGCTCACTATCGTTCCAGAATTCGCCGGATTCCGGTCTGGGAACTGCTTCAAAGGTCGCTACAACGTCAACGGGTACATGGAATTCTCCAACAGCCTCTGGATCCGTTTCAACTTCAGGTTCAGATTCGGACGGCTCCTCCATTTTGCTTCGAATCCATCCCAGAAACTCCAGCGTATCTTCATCCTCAGGGTCCAATTCATCCGCTCTTTCAAACGCCTGCAGCGCATGCGCGTATTGCTCCAGATAATAATAAGCCAGTCCAATCCGATAATGCCAGAGTGGGTCACCTGTGCCCTCTTTAGCAACCGTCAGGAATTGTTCAACCGCTTCTTCATACTGTTCCAAGTTATTCAGCGCTCGTCCCAAATGGTTAACCAGCTCATAATCTCTTTCTTCCACAGGAATTGCTTGAATTGCATCTACAATTTCCTGAAATTCATCTTCTTCATGCCACTCTTGCAATTGAACCAACAGATCGTCTCTCATTCTCTTTTCCTCCCGTTCATTTACTCATGATTACGTCTTGAAAATTATACCACTATCCGGATCACCATCTCCAGCAAAGCAAAATCCTTAGGGATCTCATGAATCGATATCTTTTCATTTCGGATGACAAAGCTAAAAGAGGTAACCTGAACCCGGTTAAGAAAACCAGGCAGGCCACCTCCTCTATTCCTTCCACTATATTGAATTCTTCATTCAATTCAGCAACTCAACACAGTCATAGACCCAGCCTGCACTTAACCAGTTACCCAAGTCACTTGAACCGCTGATTGGCGTAATCGTGATGGTATTGGAACCATTCACGAAGTAGGATGCTGGAACATTCCAGCTAAAGGTTGTGTTGTTCCCACGATACGTACCAATGGTGAAGCTACGAGAATTGGGCTGTGAAGATGCAGCAGGATTGGTTAAAGCATGTCCATTAACCGTTACACTCGGTCTACCATTATTGTAAGCTGCGGTAATACCGATGTTGAGCGTATGAGAAGATGCCGCTTGAGATGCATTCAAATTAAACGTTATTGTGGTTGGAGAATTCTGACCACGGAACTGGATTGCCGGGAATCGATTGGTCGCACTACCGGTAGCATAGGTGACAGGTCCCCAGCTTGGGTTGCGACTATCGGAAGGGTGACGGATCGGAATCGTCTGTCCATTCAGCAACTCCCGTGGTGTACCATCCCAGTTGCCGATTCGCCAGATGTTAGAGGCTTTACTTGGGTCATTGTTGATCGTACGTGTATTCAGAGTCGTCGTTTGCCCTGCCGTGACATTAACCGTTTCCGTATATACGGCTAGTTCTCCCTTATAAGCTGTCATAGTGTACGTGCCCGGGATCATGCTGTATTTGGCTGCCGCGCCACTTGAAGACGTCCCCACCCAATACTGGGCATTGTTATTGGCGAACCCAATTGTGTATGCATAACCCGTATCCATCCCGGAGAGGCCATTAAGCACTACGTTCCCCCGACTGGATACCCAACCCTGCAGATTCAGACCAGACATCCAGCTGAAATCGGGTACACTTGGCGTACCACCTGTGGTGAAGATCAAAGCATACGGCCCATGCAGACCCAGGCGCCAATTCTCCGTCTGTGCATGTCCCGAGTTCATATAGTTATATACTTCCGTCTCGGTTCCACTTTGGAACTGGATGTCGCGGAAGAATGGACCACCAGAGCTTTTTTCCCGATTGCCGTAGGCCATAAATACACCGACGCCATTCCCCGTAACTCCACGAACGGATAAATCTTTGGCCTGATCATTACCATAATATTTGGAGGCCGACTGTCCATTTGCAAACCCGAACACATCCTGACTTTCAATCGCTCCGGTGTTGCCCCTGTTGTTTGAATTCGCCGGAACACCTGTCAACACACTACCATTACCGCGGAAAATGTACCGCAGCTCCCCGATCGAAGGTTGAGCTGTGATATGCGTGGCCATGTATATGATGTTCTCCCCACCACGCGAAGCATAATAGTGAGTCAGTGTGCTTGTGGATACCGTGATTAACACGGTTGATCCTGAAGGAGAAGTATTCCAAGTCACATTGGCAGATGAGCCCAAACCTGAGCCGATATGCGACCCTCTGTTGCTGTTCAGCTCCGTACCGTTCATTTTGGCCGAGATAATATCCCCATTGGTTTTGTTCACCACATAGACTAATCCTGATCCGGTGTTTACTTCAATTCTGGAGCCGTTATCGGTCACATTAATGGTTGCCGCGTGTCCGGTAGATGCAGGGTATACAACAGCTGTTGCGATCATAACGATGATTAAAAACAAACCAAGCGCCTTTCTCACTATACTTTTGGTCATGAGTAATTCCCTCCTTGGAACTCATTTAATAAAGCGCTTACATTATAATATATAATAACTGACACTTCCGTCGCCCCCCCCCTTTTTAAATCACTCTTCTACATACAAGTATTCTTACAATTCCAATAAAATAATACCATTATATTACATAAATTTGCAATGAAAACGGCACGTATATCCGATAGCAAATTCTGAAAACAAAAAACGCAGCTTCAAAAAGCTGCGCCCGCAGATACTAAGCTAGAGACAGTATCATCTCTTCCGAATAGGTATCCATATCTCACTTCTATATTGCTCTACAGTAACATCCTTGTGCTCATTCCATAACATTTCCGGACCCTCACTCAGCTCATAATCCGATGAGGGAAACCACTCTGCGTAGATCCGGCCCCACACCTCCTGAAGCGTGCTTGGAAACGGACCCACGACGGTAAATACAGCCCACGTTGAAGCAGGAACCTCCAGCTGTTCCAGTCCTTCAGGCGTATCCTTTGTCGTAGCTGCACCAATGTAATGATCCAGTTCTCCCTGTTCCGCCATCCGTCCCTCACTGAAATGGGCTGAAGCACTGATTAAGCCCATAGGTTGGACGTTTGATGCCCCCTTGATCGTATCAATCAATTCCGGTGTGAGACTCTGGTACATCGCAGCGATCTCCGGATTAACCCCGTTGAATACGATTGGCACCCTTTTACGAATACCCACGATTCGAAAAGCTTCTTTGTCTTCAATGCGGTAGTTCATTTCGCTTCCTCCTTGAATGGTCAGTTGAAATGTCATCCGTGGAAAGGCTTTAAGGGATGGGCCATGGTTTCGCGCTTCGGAGGGCGTAGTGTCATGCATGCTTTGAAATGCCCTAGTGAAAGAATCCGGCGATGTATACCCGTACTTTAGCGCAATATCAATGATTTTGCTGTCACTGTGGCTTAACTCCATGGCCGCAAGTGTCATGCGGCGACGCCGAATATATTCCGAGAGTGTTACACCACTAAGAAAAGAGAACATGCGTGTAAAGTGATACTCCGAGCAGCAGGCAATTCGGGAAATCTCCTTCATGTCCACGACATCCATCAGATGCTCCTCAATATGATTCAAGGCTTCATTTAACCGCCTCAGCGTATCCATATCATCCCTCCCACGTTAATTTAAGCTTAGCAAAGTCATTCTCTTTGCATCCGACATTACCTGCACCATTCTGTAGGCTCTTTGCACCCAAACCAGAAAAAAAGAGCAGCATCAGCTACTCTTTTCTAACCTTGATATTCACATATCGCCAGTAGTCAGGTCAAACAGGTCAAACCAGATACTCCGCCATAATCTGCTCGATATCATAGGGTGTAATACCTTGATCCACCGAATAGATTGTATCCGCTTGATCTATTGTATCCACCAGTTCTCCTCTAGCTTTCGCGTGGAGCATGAACAAGTCGTGCAGATCGGGTTTGCGTAAATTCGTTAGTGCTTTACCCATCAGCACGATACCTTTCTGATTCCCCTCTACGTTATTGTAGTATTCCGGATATCTGGTCAGCGCCAGGTCTGTCCAGATGACGGTGCGTTCGACCAGGTCCATAATCACAGGGATCGCAATCTGCGTATCCGCGGTAATATCGATTTTGTTCGCTACGGTAGACGGTTCGAAAATCTCGCCAGACCCCGGCTTCTTCAGCATCATCCACCCTACAAAACATTCCGGCAGATCACAATACGGATGACTGGTAAACGATAGCAGTGTCGCCACCACATATCGTCCACCATAGGCCACGATGGATGGAATATGCAGATCAATGAACTCACTTGCGCCATAAGGTGCGGTCACGATATCTCCGCTATGGACAGCCTTATAGTTAGAGGATCGCAGATTCGTATAGGAAATATGCTCCACATAGTTCCAGTCCTTATCGTACATCACCGCAGACAAGTCAATGTCCACGCGCCCTGTAGACTTTCCATCCACGTCCCCCTCTTTCCACCAGTTGAAGAATCGAATGGTATCTCCCTCGGCCATCGGCACACGACTCCCACGTACGATAGTATGCAGAGCCTTGCTCGCCGATCTCTGGGAAAAGGGCACCAGATAATCATGAAGCTGTGGATCGACATAAGTCTTTCCAAGCGGGGCAAGGGCAGCGAAGCGCTCTACCAATGCCTGTTCGCACAATTGCACGACATTCTGACACGTGGCTTCATCGATCTCTGGCAGCTCATTCGGAACAGCAAAAGCTTTGGCTACATTGCCTTTCGGGAAGAAGACACGCAGATCCTGCGGTTCATTACGGTGGGCAAAATGCTGTCTTACCTGCAATAACACCGGGGTAGATACTTGCTCCAGTACCTCACCAAATGCCAGCAGTACATACGCTTCATCTTCGGTCATCCGCAGCAAGTGATCCAGTCTTCTCGCGAATTCACCTGGACGCTGTGACAACAGATCGATCAGACTCCATACATTCCGATATTGGAAGGCAAGCTCCACACTTCCGTTGAAGGTCGAATAAGGCTTATTATTACGCAAAATATCAAAGGCTTCTTCGCATCGTGGATACCGAAGCTTATATTCCGAAGGATGCAGAATTTCGCCAAGGCGAATCCAGCGATCCTTATATCGCAGCATATCCTCCGTCATGGAGCCACATTGCTCCAATAATCCGAGCAAAAGGCGTCTCTCGCGGCGTTTGAATTTCCGGAAGGGAGAAGCCGCAGCGAGGCTAACATCACCATCGGACCAGGCAACAGCCAGACGCAGGACATCACTTGCCGTTTTGAAATATGGACCGATCCGGTCGATGTTCGCTTTTTCATGCTTCAACAGCGAGGCAACCACAAAGCCCACATTTTCTTTGAACGGAATCTCATTGGGTAATAGCGCATCCACGTCTTCCGGGTCTGCATGCTCCAATACCGTGTCGATATCCGCCTTGTCTGTTTCCGAGATGGAACCTTTTGCTTCAATGATCTGACGGATGAGTGTCTGGAATGCTTGCTGGTTTCCCAAACCAATGACTTTCAAGTCCGTCTTCTCCAGCAAAGGCATTCGCTCCAGAGATTGTTGATCCGGACAGACCACAGTCAGGTTGGTCAGATAATGAATAATCGCATTGAGATATAACTCGGCCTCATCCGCTTGCATCACCTGCATCGGGAATCCTGCATACATCGGTGTGTACTTCACATGTGCGCCGACCATGACTCTTAGATCAGCCACGAGTTGATGATACACTGTTTCAAACAGTTCCTTGGACAGCTGCCGCATCGCCTGCATTAGCTCATCCGAGAAGGTGTATCCGAGTGCTTCAATATTTTTGAGGGCAGTCGCCAGATATGTCTTCGGCAACTGTTGTTTCCCTTCGTTTGATTCGATAATGAGTTTGTTCGCTCTGCGCAAATAGATTGTATTGTTCATGATAAAAGAGTCCAGGAAAGCCACATCCCTATATAACGTGAAAGGTTAGGGTTAGAAGGAAGGAATGTGATAGCCTGGACGCCTCCTCTCTGAAATAAAATCTTCAGGAGAGCTGCGACCCTATGATCTCCAATGATTGTAGAAGGAAGGATCGCAATAGCCTGAAGGCCAGCAGTTCAAAGTTTGTCACCCGAACCTCTGGTGAACCCATCATCTCAGATTCCACGATCTGCCAACAGGGCGAAAGTATTACGACATGGATTTAAGAATTTAATAAAAATGGAAAAAAGCCTTTGCCGACCCCCAATGTCAGCAAAGGCTTTTCATTTTAGATTGTGTTTATTGATCAATCAAGTTTGTTACTTTCAACATTCTTGCAATCAATGCAGTAACCTCGGCACGAGTCATCGTGGTCTTTGGACTCAGCACCTCCGGCCCGTTACCTTGGATGATTCCGGCTGCAATCAACTGGGCTACATCTTCTTTCGCCCAATTCGATACATCCGCTGCATCACTGTAACGTTCCAGTTCAGAGTTCATCTGATCCGGGCTAATTGCCGCTTCCGGTTCAATCAGACGATACGCACGAGCAACCATGGCAAATCCCTGCTCACGTGTGATCTCCTGATTACCGTTGAAGTTCCCATTATCGTAACCGCGAACGATACCGAATTCATTGGCAAGGGCTACCGCAGAGCGGAACCATGCGGAATCGTTAACGTCAGGGAATAGATTCTGTGGTGCATCCTGACGCATTAAGCCCAGTCCAAGCACAACAATCTCGGCAAACTCAGAACGAGTAACCTGACGGTTCGGTGAGAATGTGTTATCTCCGTTACCTTGCAGATCTAATCTCGCAGCGATGTTGTTCACATCAATTTTACCCCAATGGGATCTGGCATCTTCAAAATCCTGCGGGTTCCAGATAACCGAGTAACTTCCGCTGCTACGCAAGTCATTAATGAGCGCGTAGTAACGACTACTGATCTTCGTGACAACCGTTGGTACATGGAAGATGCTACCGTCCGGATTAATGATTACGCCTGTAGTAATCCGGTTCGGATCGATACCTTCCGGAAGTGCAATATACTTCGGTGCATAACCGTTCAGCTGGCCGGATCGCACGGTCTGTCCATCTTTCGTAAACGTCAGATCCAGATCAACCGGTGTGACAAGTAGCTCGTATCCTTGGGATGCGGCTCTTGTCTCAGCGCTGTCAATCAAAGCATCCGAGGAACGTGCGATATCAACATGGACATCAATATCATTCAACGCTGCATTACCAAGCTGTTTGGACACACCATTCACGTCCATTTTACCGCCAGGTACCGGATAGATTGCCAGCAGATTGCTAATGTTTAGTTTGGAACCTTGATCCACCAATTGTTTCAGTGTTTCGAGGGTTAAACCGTCCACCTTCATATCCCCATCATTCGGTGAATGAATGGCGAACTGCTGGCCTGTGCCTTGTGACATGGCAACATTCAGCTTGGCTGGATCAACTTGAACCAATGTTTCTTTGTTATTAGATGGTTTGGATGTAGCAAATGGTTGATGGCTACCATCCCGTGTTGTTTCCAAATTATCCTTCACAGGTGCCGGAGTTGGCGTTGGTACTGGCGCAGGTGTAGGTGCTGGTGTGCTTCCACCGTTACCTCCCGTATTTCCACCGCTGCCATTGTTGCCTCCACCATTGTTACCATTGTCACTGGATGCTCTAGTCACGTTGATTTTATACGCCGTAACATTTCCAAGTGAATCGGTTACTCTAACAACGATCTTATTCCCACCGACTTGAAGCGGTAGATTCTCACTAACAGTGCCACTTGAAACCTCGTTCCATTCTCCATCTCCAACAGCTATTTCAATCTTCGCAAGTGGATCAAGTGCCGTTGGCGTTAACTGAAATTGATATACGCTATTCGGAACAGAGATGGTGTACGTGTCTTTAGCCGGATCAAAGGCCGGGGACAAGCTTCCCACGGAAGGGACCAGTGTTTGCAACGTAGATGTATCCGTAGCAATCACTTTGGTAAGTCCTGTTCTAGCGTTAGTCAGATCTTGAAGTGCCTTGTCTACCTGCGCTTGATTCGCTGTCAGGTCATTCAACACTCGCTCTGCTTCGTTCATTGCATCATCCAGTGCTGTCCAGCTCGCTGGCGTATACGCTGATTCTTCCAGGCTTTCACCTGTAATTTCAGTTACTTTCGCTTGCAAAACTGATTTATCTACAACTGGTACAGATGTTGTAGGGATTAGGCCCGTTCTTGCATCTGTCAGATCCAAAAGCGCCTTATCTACCTGCGCTTGAGTCGCTGTCAGATCATTAAGCACTCGATTTGCTTCGTTCCTTGCCTCTTCAAGTACTGTCCAGCTCGCTGGTGTGTACTCCTCTTCGTCCAGTTCGCCTGTTTCGATCTTATCTTTAATCTCATCGATTTTGGCTTTCAACTTCGCCTTATCAATAACAACATAACTTTTCGAATTTGATGCTTCTGAATCTGAGTAGGCTGGATTGTTCGTCTTCGCTGTTACTGTCACCGTGTAAGTTCCAACTTCTAGCGATGGTACCAATTGCGACAGGTTAAGCGCCGTTCCGGTTACTTCCTCCGTCCGCTTCGTACCGTCTTCCAGTTCAATCGTTACTTCATATTTATCTGCATGCTCAACTGCTTCCCATTTCAACTCATCGTCAATCAGTGTAATGTCTGGCGCCGTCAAAGGAGCAGCAACTTCTGCTATCGTAAAGTATGAATTCAGACCAAAATTGGAGGTATTTATGCTTACTTGGCCATTTTCAATTAAATGGAACGATTTTGGAGCATCAAATTTTGCATCATCACTAATTACTAGATATCGAGGCAACTCCGTCGAGCCACCTTTTTTGTCTAGTTGAAGTGTAATCTGTGTTTCAGTCCAGTTTGATTTCTGTATTTTGTAGATACGCTTCATCATAAGCAGTTTTTCTTTATCATTAGTAATCGGTGTTACGAAATCGGTATTTTTCTCCCCATTGTCACCGAATGTAAAGAAAGAAGAATTTTCTGTTATTTTATTTTCATTAGCAGAATTCGTATCCTCGATACTGTTGCCTAATGCAATCGTCAATATCGAATCTTCTTCCTGCGCTTTGGCTTGTTTCTGCATCAAGCCGCTCTGATCATCTCGACCGATGCTTGTAACGCGGTGGGTATAGACTTCGTTCTCCTGGGCATCCCAGATCGTAGTCATGTTTGAATCGACATATGAATTTGCTGTCGTCTGATCAAGCGTATAGCCGTATTTGATCGCCAGATATGTGCTGACTTTTTGGCGTTCTGCGTCCGTCAGAGCATGGTCAAATACGATGATTTCTTCAATCGTACCCTCCCAATGCCCACTATTGGCCGCAGTTGCCGGAATTAGCTTACCAACTACGGCTCCGTCCGAGTTACCAGTATTCCATGCCTTAGCATTATCTTTTCCCCAACCACTCAGTTCCTGTACCTGCTTCATTTTACTGTACAATCTAGCTTTATTCGTTCCAGTGTCCCCACCTGTCCAAGTAACAAATAGCTCTGTCGGGAATGTCATTCCCATGAACTTGTCGGGAGTGTACAAAGTCTGGTTAGGGTCACTGTTAAATGTTGTCAAGCCGCCCCTTGCGTCAACTTGAAGCATCCCCATACCCGTATAACCACCCGTTTGTACTCCCCATGAAATAATATAATTGAGGCCTCCCGTTTTATTGGTTCTACTAACGGTAATGATCGATCTGGGGCTCTTCCCTTGAGGAAGCTTACTTACATCCAGATTCATAAAACTACTCGTGCCGTTATATTCCAATACCGGATTGAAATTGATATTATGACTCTTATCATCCCAATAGGTCGGTTGATTAGCTTCAGTACTTTGGGTTGCATTGTTTATTTTACTGCCTTGATCTTCCCAGATACTCACCTTTTCGCCGCTGGCAACTCCGTTTACCCGCTCTGGTCGTAGCCATAGTGAAGGGGATCCAACTCCGCCCGGACCAACAGGAGTCTGGTTAGTCGACTCCGCTTGAGCCAAACTCATGGGCAACGTTCCAATCGCCAGAATAAAGGAAAGAACCAGCATGGAAATTCTTTGCCATGGTTTCTTCCGGATTTTTGCTGTGTACATAGTTTCCTCCTACTTAATATGTTATTTTTGGACTGCTTACTGACTCAAAACATCATATCTACCCTCATCTTGCTTATTCTACACATGGCCTCTTACCAAACTCTTACCAAACCTTTCACTAGCAAATACAACAAAAAACAGCCTTGCAAATGAAGCTGCAAGGCTGTATATTTCCAATTAACTATTCGAATTTTTCCATTGTTGGTACCATAACTCAACTTCCAGGCCAGGACGTATACCTGCCTCTTGTTCTAAAGCGATAACCAACTGATTATATTGAGCGACCACAGGATCTTTATTACCCAATCGATCGTAGGTCTTCATTAAGGCCAGTCCGACTTCCTCCAATGATGGCTCGAATTGCTGTACCCGGTAATATAACGTGAGTGCTTCCGTATTCTGTCCTAGATCAATGTAATATTGTGCAAGTTGCATGGCATGGTTTCGCCATAGTGCATGCAAGCGCTGACGCTCCAGCTCAGCCCATACGTAATCGTCCTCACCATAATATTTGCCTTCATATTGATCTGAGGTCTGTCGATGTTCAGCTATTGTAGACGAAGATAATAGAGGCAATCGGTTAAGACGGCTCTCCCATTCTTCCGCGTCAATCCTGAATTCACCCGTTTCCAATAGATAACCAAACTGTTGATAGCGAATGGACATCTTATCCTCACCCATGAGTTCGTTCATCATGCTGCGTAAGCGATGGATCCCACTGTGCAGATTGGATATACCTCTCCGCTCATCCAACTCTGGCCACAACAATTCAAGTAGTGTATCACGCTTAATCGGTTTGTTCCGATGGTGGAGCAAATAAGCAAATAACTCTCTAATCTTGGTTGTTCTGAATTTCATATGTTTTGGCGGCTCATTGGGGTGCACTTGGACTTGGAGCATCCCCAGACAACGGATCAACATGGATGGCCCTTCTGCTACATTCAGACTTGCTGACACCGTTCGGCGTTGATACATCTTCATCGTTTTTTCCAAACGGTCACGCGTTACAGGCTTCATAATATAATCCAGCACTTCAAGCCCATAGGCCGTCAGTGCATGTTCGTTATATGCGGTTGTGAAAATAACTTCTGTTCCAGGAGAAACCTCATGGATACGTTCAGTCGCCTCGATCCCGTTCATCCCCGGCATTTGAACGTCCATGAAGACGATTTCCGGCAGATGAATTTCGATCTGATCTATGGCTTCCTGTGCCGTCACAAAAGAGCCGATAACTTCGCAATCCTCTCTCTCTTGCAACAGTTTGTTCAACCTGCTCAGAGCGAGATATTCATCATCTACCAAAATCACTCTCATATGCACAACTCCTCTGGCTCACTGATCACCCTTTAATCTATAATTTTACCATAAATTCTGACGTGGGACCGCTATCATTTAAATATAGAATCTATGTTCCGGTATTCAAAAAAATGTTCATCTTTGGCAGAGGGCATGCAGGAATTTGAAGTAAACTGTCGAAAACTAAAGTCTGCCATGAAACCAATAACCTATAAAAAGATACCCCGATATGTAGTGCTGTCGATTCTATTCCTGACTATTTTGCTTGGCTTTCGCTGGATATGGTCCGAGATTTTCACTATACCCGCACATCCTGAACCCATTGAAGGCTTGTTAGACCTTCGAGGCTGGGACCTCGCCAACACTTCACCCATATCCCTGGATGGAGAATGGGAGTTTTATCCCCAGACGTTAATCTCTAATCGTGACGCGAAAATAGCGGATAACCCATCCACACCGATTCAAGTTCCCGGTGACTGGCGTGATGCATTACCACAATCCTCATCGTCGTTTGGATATGGGACATACCATCTTCGCATACTTTTAGATCCATCTGTGGAGGAAGTCTCTCTCTGGGCTCAGAAAATCCAGACATCATCGATTATCGAGATGAACGGGACCATTGTTGCCGAATTCGGCCAACCTGCCACTCATGCCGAAGCCTATCGACCAGAAAGGACTGCATTTACAACTTCCTATGTGCTTGACGGTTCTACCGAACTTAATCTTTTGGTGCAGACAGCCAATTTTGACGATCCTTATAGCGGAGGGATCACACGCTCTCTCTATTTTGGTTCTCCAGAAGCCATTGGAAGTGAACGAGGACTATCCATTGACTTGCAAAAGATTACATTCGCTATACTGCTTTTGCACAGCCTATACGCTTTTGTCATGTTTCTGTTTATCCGGAAGGAACGAGCTCTGCTGACGTTCTCGATGCTAACACTAGTAGCTGCCCTAACGGTCGCTTCCGACCATGACAATCTGTTATTAAGTTGGATTCCACTCAACTTCACTTGGATCGTTAAGGCCAAAGCGTTGTCCTATCCGTTGTTCGCATTCTTTCTTTTACAAATGGCTAAAAGTTTCTCCCATAGTCTACAATGGCGTAAACTGTTCCGCATCTATGCCAGCGTGCTTGGCGTTTACTGTTTATTTTTGCTAGTCGCACCAGTGACCCTGATCTATCATGTACTTGAGATTGGGCTTTCTGATTTCCTCTATCTGTTTGCCATCGGCTGGTCTGTGTACCTATTCTTCCGAATGGCAGCCGAGAAACGAAGCGACGCAAGCTTTTTGCTCTTTGCGGCTACTAGCAGCCTATCAAGCGTGTTATGGGGAATTGTGAACTCACATAGCGAAATTACCAACGTGTATTATCCGATCGATGTGATTGCGGCCATGTTTGGCTTCTCCGCCTATTGGTTCAGAAAATACTTCCGCAATTCAAGTGAGATCGAGAAGTTGTACGAACAGCTCAAAGAGGAGGATCGCCAGAAGGATCAGTTTCTTGTGAATACGGCTCATGAATTGCGTACACCGCTGCACGGGATCATCAATATCGCCGAGAGCATCGCGGTTCGTGAACGTCGTAAATCAGGTGGGCAGCAGGCAGAAGACATGAAGCTGTTAGTTACCATCGGCCGACGCATGTCCCAACTGGTGGATGACCTCCTTGATGTCATTCGTTTGAAGGAAAAACGTATTACGCTTCAGAAGAAACCTTTATCTCTTGCATCTGTCATTCCAGGCGTGATCGGTATGTTCCGATTCATGGCAGAGGGCAAGCCCATCCATATGCAGGTGGATATTCCTGAATCACTGCCGTTGATTCAGGCCGATGAGAGAAGACTTGTTCAGGTGCTCTACAACCTGTTGCATAATGCACTCAAATTTACCGATGAGGGTACAATTACCGTGTCCGTTCGGGAACATGGAGAGTACGTCTTGATTCAAGTTTCAGATACAGGTGTTGGTATGAGTGAGGAGATACAACAGCGAATATTCGAGGCCTATGAACAGGGGACCCCAGAGGCTCGTTTAAGCGGAGGAATCGGCCTCGGTCTCAATATCAGCAGGCAGCTCACAGAACTCCATGGCGGCCAACTCACCGTGCAATCCGTACCTGGGCAAGGATCGACCTTCCAGATCTCACTTCCACGGGAAGACACCGCATCGCTATCGGACCAGACTGAGCAGCAATGGGACGCTCACAGCTTCGATGAAATTGCGATTGCAGAGCCGCAGCAGCAGACCGTCTCTCAAGATAAGACTGCTGCAAGAATTCTTGCCGTCGATGATGATCCTGTAAACCTGCGAGTACTGATCTCCATGCTGGCGAATGAACCGTATCATATTCAACCCGCGGCCTCGGCGCTTGAGGCACTTGAATTATTGGATAAGGAGCCTTGGGACTTACTGATTGCCGATGTCATGATGCCTCATATGTCCGGTTATGAACTGACCGAGAACGTACGCAAGCGTTATTCGGTATCCGAGCTTCCCATCCTGTTGCTGACGGCCCGTAACGAGCCAGCGGATGTATACGCCGGATTCATGGCCGGTGCTACAGACTATGTCACCAAGCCCGTGGATGCCGTTGAATTAAGACATCGCATCGGGTCTCTGATCGTACTGAAACAATCCATTGATGAGCGACTGCGCATGGAGGCTGCTTACTTACAAGCACAGATTCAGCCCCATTTTCTTTTCAATACGCTCAATTCAATCATGGTTCTTAGTGAGATGGACACGGAGCGAATGCAGAAACTGGGCGATGCTTTTATCGAGTACCTTCAGACCAGCTTTCATTTTGTCAATTCGGAGAAAATGGTTGAGGTCACTCATGAGTTGGATCTATCCCGCGCCTATCTCTACATTGAGAAGGAACGATTCATGAATCGGTTGAACGTCATCTGGGATATCCCTGATGACCTTGATCTATCCCTGCCGCCACTCACCATTCAACCGCTCATTGAGAATGCTGTTCGACATGGTATTCTCAGCAAAGTGGAGGGTGGAACCGTGCATATCCGAATCATCAACCAAACAGCGTCCACCTTGATTGAAATCGAGGATGACGGTGTGGGGATGCAGCCCGAGCAGATCGAACGGGCACTGGCGTGGCCCAAGAAAGGTCCAGGCGGAACTGGAGGCATTGGATTAACCAATACACATCGCCGGTTGACCCAGATGTACGGACAAGGTTTGACCATCGTCAGCTCGCCGGGCCAAGGTACGAAAGTTTCCTTTGTCATCCCTTTGGACCGCAGCATGAGAGCCTGAGCGATAAGATCGTTCTATGACTCTACAGCAGCATATTGTACGATCCATATCCGTATGCTTTGTGTAAGGTCTACGGGGAACGCGAGGATAGCGGACATGTTCAAGCCCAGGCTCGAGTTCAAGTTCAGGTTCTGACATACCAAATAAACCAAAAGAGAGCTAAGCACGGGTTTCGACCCGGCTTAGCTCTCTTTTCTATGACTTCATTATGATCTAACACGATAAACTAAACGTTATACGTGCAGGACATGTTTTTCATCCGATAATCCCAGCGCCTTGGCTGTTGAAGAATGAACCTCTTTGAGGAGATCCAGATTCTCCACAAGGGATATGCCGTAAGAAGGAATCATTTCCTTGATCTTTGGCTCCCATGCCTCCATATGCTGCGGGAAGCACCGCTGAAGAATCTCAAGCATGACCTGAACTGCCGTGGATGCACCCGGTGATGCACCTAGCAGAGCCGCAATCGTTCCATCTGCAGACGTGACCACTTCCGTACCAAATTGGAGCGTACCCTTGCCACCCTGGACGGTATCCTTGATCACCTGCACACGCTGCCCCGCCAGAACCATATCCCAATCCTCGCTCTTCGCACCCGGAACAAAGTCACGCAATTCTGCCATACGTTGTTCTTTGGATAACATTAGTTGTTGGATCAGATATTTGGTCAAAGAAATTTCTTTGACACCTGCTGCGAGCATCGTAAGCAGATTATGCATCTTAACCGACGTGATTAAATCAGCATTGGAACCCGTCTTCAGGAACTTCGGCGAGAACCCGGCAAACGGTCCGAATAACAGCGACTTCTTATTGTCGATAAATCGAGTATCCAGATGCGGAACCGACATCGGCGGAGCTCCTACCGAAGCTTTGCCATATACTTTGGCGTGATGCTGTTCCACGACTTTTTGATTTTTGCACACCATAAAGATCCCACTGACCGGGAATCCGCCGATATGTTTACCTTCCGGAATGCCCGTCTTCTGGAGCAAATGCAGACTTCCGCCGCCCGCGCCAATAAAGACGAATTTTGCCTTGTGGCGTTCGACTGCACCACTCTTCAGGTTTTTCACGGATAATTCCCATTGTCCATCGCTGGTGCGTTTCATATTCTTCACGCTATGTTGGTAGTGGACGCCCACTTGTTGTTCCTTCAAATGTTTGATCAGCATACGCGTTAAAGCACCAAAGTTAACGTCCGTACCGGAGTCAATTTTGGTCGCTGCAACAGGTTCATTACTGGTACGATCTTTCATCATCAGCGGCATCCATTTCGCCAGCTCTTTCTTGTCATCCGAGAATTCCATGCCTGCGAACAACGGGTGATTCGACAAGGAGTCATAACGTCTTTTCAAAAACTGGACATTGCTCTCTCCATGTACATAACTCAAATGAGGAATCGGCATAATGAAGTCCCGCGGATTACGAATCAGACGGCTATTGACGAGATAGGACCAAAATTGCTTTGAGATCTGAAATTGTTCATTCACTTTAATCGCTTTGCTAATATCTACGGTTCCGTCTGGTCGTTCAACGGTATAGTTAAGTTCGCACAATGCAGCATGCCCGGTTCCGGCATTATTCCATTCGTTGGAGCTTTCCTCTCCTGCAGTGGCTAGCTTTTCGAAAACCTTAATATTCCAGTCTGGTGCCAATTCTTTTAGCAAAGTTCCCAAAGTTGCACTCATAATTCCGGCACCAATCAAGATAACATCTGTACTCGTTTGTCCCTGGCTCATGTCTACCGTCCTTATATCCTATATTTGCCAAAAGGATGTAAGCGTTATCGATTTGGCATTTGCAGCAAGCCCATTCTTGAACGGGATCGCACCTTCTCTGAATGATTATAACCTTGATCTAGTGTATCAATAATATAGAGCAATTTAAATATGCAATTTCAAGATATTTGCTATTCCATCAGTATACGCTAGTTTACATCGGAACGTTAGCCCGGTTATAGGCCTGAAAGATATATTTGTTCAAAACAAAGAAAGGAACCCGGATTTAGGGGGACTTGGGTGATCAAATGGATGCACTAAAAGCCGCTCTCGAATCTCTTCGTAAGGCGGCTTCATATATAAATCAACGATTACAACCCCCGGCGTTTCCGGGAGTACTCAGAAAATTGAAATTAACTCTTTCGTGTACGGATGGCGTTCTTCAGCGAACAACGCATCTGCACCAAAACGGTCAACGATCTGACCTTCCCGCATAACGATGATACGCTGGCTCATGCGATGTACAGCAGCCAGATCATGCGAGATGAACACGTATGAAAGACCAAGCGACGTCCGGAGATCGGTGAGCAACTGCAAAACTGCTCCTTGCGAGATCACGTCCAGGCTGGCCGTCGGTTCATCCAGAACGACAACGTCCGGTTCAATGCCAATAGCACGTGCAATCGTGACGCGCTGACGCTGTCCACCACTTAGCTCATGGGGGTAACGTCCAGCCAAATCGCTAGGAAGCTCCACCGCTTCAAGCAGCTTTTGGACGTAAGCCTCCTTCGACGTATAGGTAAAGTGGGACAGCTCGGCGTTCCGTCCAAGCTGTTCGTACGGATCGATGAGCGAATCGGCAATCTTGAGCTTTGGATTCAGTGCAGCCATCGGGTTCTGGAAAACAATCTGAATCTTCCGGCGATGAGGCCGCAACCGTCGGCCGCTCAGCCGCGCAATATCCTGTCCACCCAGTGTAATCGAGCCTGTATCTGCATCTTCAATCCGTAGCAGACAGCGGGCGAGCGTACTCTTGCCGCACCCGCTCTCGCCAACCAGGCCAAGGCATTCGCCGTGGTTCAGGGTGAAGGAAATATCGTTCACAGCCGGTCGGTCTGCACCCGCGTACGTTCGGCTTAGATGTTCCACGTGAAGCACAGGATTGCCAGGGGTGCTGAGTGATGAAGCATTGTCTGAACCGGTGGTATCTATATCCGCATCTGTAACTGCATGATCTGTTTCTGTAGTATTTATGACTGTATTGTCTGTGTCTGCATGGTTTAAATCTCTAGCAAAATCGTGGCTTCGCACACCAGATTCTTCGGACTGCACGAGTCCACGGCGTTCATCATCTCCGGTTGTCTTCATTCGGTTCCTGCCTCCTTCAATCCCGACTTCAGTGAGCGACTCAAAACCGGAGCCGCATCAATCAGCTGGCGCGTATATTCATGCTGGGGATGGTCAAGAATGCGATGTTTCCCGCCAGATTCGACGATCTGGCCTTCCTTCATCACAGCCAAGCGGTTGGCATAGCGACGTACATGGCGCCAATCATGCGTGATAAACAGAATGGCACATCCCGTCTCCGCTTGTTTGCGTGCCAGCAGTTCCAACACGCGATGCCCAGACACACTGTCCAGTGCCGTTGTTGCTTCGTCAGCAATTAGCAGACGAGGAGACAGCATCAGCGATGTGGCGATTGATGCCCGCTGAAGCTGTCCACCGCTCAACTGGAACGGATAGCGGCGCAGCAATTCAGCGCCAAGGCCAACCGATTCCAGCGCTTCCTCCGCTCGTTTCTTGCGGATGGCAGAAGACTTTTCTCCATGTACCTTCTGGTATTCATCAAAGTGCCCACCAATGCTGCGAAAGGGCGTAAATGCTCCCTGATAGTCTTGAAAAATATATGAGATGCGGCTTCCCCGCAGGGCGCGCATCTCCTTTGGCTTCCGTTCGAGCAGGTTGCTACCTTCGAACATGACTCGCCCCGACGCATGCAGGTTGGGCGGCAGCAGACGACCAATTGCTTGCGAGAGCAAGCTTTTGCCACTACCACTCTGTCCAACCAATGCCATGAACTCACCTTCGCGAACAGCCAGAGAGACTTGATCTACAATCGTACGATCCCGACTGGAGATGCTCAGTTCTTCAATGGAGAGAATCATGGCTGCACCTCTTTCTTCACGTCAAACCGGTCTCTTAGATAGTCACCCAGCATGTTGGCGAGCAGCACTACCGAGACAATGGCAAGACCCGGATAGATCATCAGCTCCGGCCGAGACTGGAAGTACGGCCGTGAGTCGTTCAGCATCGCACCCCATTCAGGTGTTGGCGGCTGTGCGCCAAGGCCAATGTAAGACAATGATGAGATGAGTAGAATGATTTTACCCAGATCAAGACTGGCCAGCACGAGCACATGACCTGCGATATGTGGCAGCAGATGTTTTCTCATGATACGACCGTCAGACAATCCGTTGGTCCGGGCGATGCGAATGTAATCCTTTTGGGACTCCGATAAAACTGTACTCCGAACGAGACGGGCGTAGCTGACCCACTTTACGATCACAATCGCCAATACCAGATTACCGATTCCCGCGCCAAGCAAGCCACTTAGCACAATCGCCACGATGGTATCAGGGAAAGCGAGAAAAGCATCAGCGATGCGCATGAACAGCTTATCGACCCAGCCACGTTTGTATCCTGCTATCAGTCCAAAAGGAATACCGATCAGCAGTGCAGCACCGAGTGCCAGCAAGCTATAACCAAGCGTTTGGCCGCCGCCAAGCAGCAGACGTGTCAGTACATCGCGGCCCAGATGGTCGGTGCCGAACGGATGGAGAGCACTTGCACCCTGCAATCGTCCGCGCAGATCGGTTAATGTATGATCATGTTTCAGAACTAAAAAGGCATATAAGGAGGCCGCGATGACCAGCAGGGCAAATAGCAAACCAACGATCGCCTGCCAGTTATGTTTTTTAGATTTTGTAGGTGGAATGGGCAGGGGTATGGTTTTCATCGGTGGGCCTCCTTTTCCTTCAGTTTCATTTCGGGATTCAAATAACGGTACGACAGATCAACCGCCGTATTCACGAGAAATACCACGATAGCCATGATCAGAATGTAACCCTGAATCAGTGGATAATCACGCTGGCGGATGGCATCAACGACAAGCTTGCCAATACCCGGATAAGCGAACAACACTTCAATTACAACAACTCCGCCAATCAGGCTACCGAGACTGACGCCGAATACTGTAATGACAGGCGGCAGACTGTGCCGGAAGGCGTGAAGCATGAAGATCCGGCCTTCGGATAACCCTCTTGCCCTGGCGGACCGAACGAACTCCTGGCTAAGAGAATCCAATAGGCTGGAACGCAAAAGACGCACATAAACGCTGGAGATGGCAAGTCCCAGCGTCAGAGATGGCAGAATAAGTGATGTGAATCCATCCCGGCCCATGGTCGGCAGATTGCCAAAGCGTACGCCGAACATGTCGATTAGGATCAGACCCAGCCAGAAGCTTGGCAACGCCGCACCCACAATGGAGAGCATCCGGCTGCCCCGGTCAATCCAACTGCCACGATGGAGTGCTGACAGCGAGCCGAGCGGTATCGCTATGACGAGCATGACCAGTAGAGCGCCAATCGTCAGTTCAGCCGTAGCAGGTAGCGCACGCATCAGGGTCTGCATAACTGGCTGGCCTGTTGAATACGATACACCGAAGTCGAGACGAACGAAATCGAGCAACCAGTTGCCAAACTGGACAGGAAGCGAATCATTGAAGCCCATTTCCTCGCGTACAGCTTCGACCTGCTCCTGACTAACGGACAGTTCGTCCACATTCAGGATCGTCAGCACGGGATCACCCGGAGCCAGACGAATGAACAGGAAACTCACAAACATAATGAACAACAGAAAGATAAATACCTCAAGGAACTTCCGAAGCAAAATGCGAAACATTACATCACATCCAGCTTATTGGTAATCATGTAATATTCACTGCGAGTGGTAACCCAGTTCTTGATCTTCTTGCCGTTGTAGGCAACGATCGTACCTGGATGCAGCACGAATGAATTCAGTACGTTATCATGCACATAGTTGGCTGCCTTCTCGGCAAGCTCTGCGCGCTTCTCCGGTGCAACTGTGAGATTCAGTTCGTCGATGATCTTGGTCAGCTCTGGATCTTCCGATCCGCTGAAATTAAGGGCACCCTTCGGATGGTATGTTGCATTCAGGTAATAACCAGCATCTCCACGAGGGGCCGTCAAATTACTGTACGTTGCAATATCCCAGTCGCGATTAGACGCCATATAATCTTCTGGCGTGTCAATCTGACGAATCTGCACGTCGATACCGATCTTCTTCGCATCAGACTGGAACACTTGAGCGATCAGCGGAAGATCGGCACGGGCTGAATATGTCAGCAGCGTCAGCTGCAATGGTTTGCCATCCTTGGTCATCACGCCGTTTTGCTGCGTGTACCCTGCTTCGCCAAGATATTTTACAGCGACATCAGCTCCGGATTCCGTTGCTGTATCCGTATAGGTTGGTGCGAATGGCAGCGATGGCAGGAACGGTCCGATGGCTGCTTCGCCATATCCTAGCAGGATCGTGTCGACGATACCCTGACGGTCAATCAGCGCGTCCAGTGCACGACGAACATTAAGGTCCTTCATAATCTCCCGCTGCATGTTCATCGTTAGCTGATGCACGCGGAACGTCGACGTGGACTCAACCTTCATGCCGTCCAGCGCTTTGAGCGATTCGAGGCTTTCGACTTCTGGACGGTATACGATATCTACCTGCCCAGATTTGAGCGCTAGTGTGCGGGCATTGGCATCTTCATTGAATGAGAACGTGATGGAATCCAGAGGCGATGCTCCGTCCCAATATTCATCATAGCGATCCAGTTGCAGCTTGCTGCCTGGGGTAAAAGAGGTCAGTTTGAACGGGCCCGTACCAATCGGCTTGTTCACAATGTCCGGCTCACTCACGTCGATAATCGCCGTGTTGGGGTTCACCAGTTCTGAAGCGAACTCCGGGAACGGCTGAGTTGTGGTAATCTCCAGCTTGTCGCCCTCGGCTTCAATCGTATCGATCTTAAGCGCGTTCTGGATAGCTACATTCTCCTCAAGCGCCCGCTCAAGGGATGCCTTGACGGATTCACCCGTCATTGGCTTGCCGTTCTGGAATGTCACATCATCTCGCAGGTCGATCGTCCAATGCTGCCCATCTTCGCTCTCCCAGCTCTCGGCGAGCCATGGAGCAACCGTCAAGTTCTCTTCATCGAGACGAACCAGCGTTTCCGTAATGCCCGCGCGCAGCGGCACATAGCTGGAATCCACATGTGGATCTAGCGAACTCGTGGAGAAGTTATATAGGAAATGAACATTTTTATTATCGGTGGATGGTTGCGCAGCGGGACTGGACTCAGATGATCCGCAGGCGCTCAACAGTCCAGCGCTCAAGGCCAAGGAGACCAGCGCTAGCAGTGGCGTCTTTTTATTCAAGGTAATGCCCCTCTCTCTTAATCGTAATCATTATGATCTAAACAATGAGTATTATCATATCGTAATGATTACGTTTTGACAAGAGTTATATTGGTGTTGGAACGAGAAAGAATCCGACTCTCGGATGAGAGCGGATTCTTCATGTTTTTTGTTACATATGAGGGCTTTATTAGTGGGCATTTCTTTTGCGATCCGGAATTGTTTACAGGTAGAACCATCCAAAAATTTCTAGAAGAGTTAAACCCAGTTTCGTAGTCTTCCAGCAAATGTGACCAGTAACCTCGATGTACTTTAAGGATTAAACAAAATTGAGTTTATGCGGAACATTTCAAATACAAAATTCGTTTAGCGTTTAAAGAGGGGGAGTACGATGAGAAGATATTCACTTATCGCCTTAATGTTTGCTACAGTTATGGTCCTGATTCTTAGCGGCTGCCAAAGTTCTAATCAGCCCGATCAAGTCGAAGTAAATAAAGTCCAGAAGGAATTACACACCTTTTATCCTGGCGATATTACACAGGTTGACTCTATTGAAATGATGACTGGTGGTGATGGTACTAAAAAAACAACTACAGATCAAGTGCTGATTCAGGAATGGATTGAAAAGGTACGCGATTTAGAAATTGTAATTTATCCAGATCAAGAAGATGCTACAGGGGTATTGTTCCATGTAACAATGTTTGAGCAGGGAGAAGAAGTGCTGTATATGACACCTACCGATATGAATCATCAGCGAATGCAGCCACAGTTGGAATTGGCTGACCGAATGTCGGAACTTTATGATGCCATAGAATAAGAGTGTTCTTATATCCTGTATTCAAAGTGACTACATGCTTAAAAGTTCGATTTGAAATTATCCTTCGTAATCCACATTTTCAGCAAAGTAGGTTCTCTATGAGTTCAGTCGCTTTACATCGGTTAACTTTTCCTGAAGTATTTGAATACTCGTACTCTGCAGTATGTCAGGATTCAATTCAGTAACAAAATCCAGAAACTGATGCGCATTTTTCATAATTTCATCTGTAAAGGAAGCCGAACTTACAATAACATCCTTCCAAGTTGAGTATCTAAATTCCTCAAGTGGTTCAGTAATAAATAAGTCCAGAATAACTTCCCGATCAATATCTTCTACTAAACTAACTTGTAGTTCCACTCCCTGCTGTTTAAACTCCAGCCACAAATTAGCGCTATCAGGAATTCGATAAGCAACATATTGATGTATTCTAATCTTCTGGACTATAGTCAGTAAGTCCACAAACCATCTAATAAGTCTTTCATTACCAAACGGACAATCGTCAAAGAACATACCGTACTTACTTCCGTTAAAGTCCAATTCAATAATTCCCTCGATATCTTGTTTCGTTAGATCAAACTGCTTTGCAGACATTTGTTTAATTTCATCAAAGTTATCAATTGCTTTATATGAAATAGTGAACATATTTGAACACCCCTAATCTATTAAATCACTAATTTTATATATATGCGTACCATAAACGGAATCAACATTATCATTTCTAATGAAAACTTTAATCTGTTCATCAAATACAGTAACAGTATGCAATCCATCCTTTATTCCCTGTTGTTTCAACTGATTAACGGCCTCTGCAGACGCATCAGTTATTTTATTATCAGACCACTCTTTATTAAAGAAAGACTTTCTACTTAGCATTTCATTGATTTGTTCATCGGACATTTTCTTTTGGAGATATGGAAGTTGTTGCTTCGTACTATTAACAGAATGTCTATTAATAACATGGTCAATCAAATTTTGGCTCAACTGAGCTCTCTGCTCTGTGGCTTTTGGAGTTGCCTCTAGTGCATTTTTTTCTATACTCCTATTCTTCGCCTTCGCAGCCTCAATATGCTGCTTAATCTTCGCCACAGCAGGATTAGAAGCTGGCAATCGATGAGGCCCTTTACCGCCCGGCATACTCCCACGAACCATCTGAATCGCCATGAATATCTGACTAAACTTCAGAGAGGTCACCATCATCTGAGCATACTTATCGGATACAGGCTCTCCTGTCGTAGGATGAATCCCCATCTCAAACGCCTTGATCTGTAATGCAAAAATATCTTCCCCAGGCGGTTCAACGTTCACAGCTTGCATGCGATTAAAGTCTAGATTTCCCTGATCCCTCTGATAAGCCTGAAGAGCAGCCTGATCCGCAACACCATTCTCGTTGACCGGCATCCATACCAATTTACCAAACATATTGACTTGTGCCATCCGATAGCCCTTATCACCCGAATTTGAATCACCTGATGATTTGGTCATCATAGCTGCAGCACCAACTGCTCCAAACGCACCACCGAGACTTACCTTCTGAGCATCTGCATCTTGGAAACGCGTGGCGATATCCTTCAATTCCTTCGATGTATTCACCATACTCTCCAGCGCTTTATCCAGTATAGGACGTGACTGCTCGAACTCATAGTAAAATCGCTCCTGCGTCGCGCCCATCCACATCATCTGAACGAACATGATCTGTCTCGTCAGATCATTTCTTATGCTCTCAAACTGTTGTCTGGCCTGATCCACCTGATTCGATACGTGATGTAGTTGTTCAGGGGTAACTTTGATTGTACTCATACGTTTCTCCGCTCATTTGAAATAGGATTATCCTATGTTAGCAGAAGTGTAATATCTAAACTATCCGGCTAACATCCTGATTTCACCATGATAAAACACAAGCTGTGCTCCTCATCGGTGCTATGGTCCTATATGCATATACCCACTTCAAGGCATATCCTACCAGTTTCAGTAAATACCCTTCCTACTTCATCCCCTCCAACATGACCCGATACCGCCCGATCTGCTCCGCTGTCGCCTCTTCCCGCAATGATTCCAACAATGCCGTGCACCTTATAAAATACCGATCCATCCCTAGCTTATTCGCTAACCAGATTGCCTGTAAAATGAACTCCATGGCCTCCTGTGGTCTTCCCATCCAATGTTCGTACAGAGCCCGCTGATAACAGTAATGGTACATATTATCGTTGTTTGAAGAACCATCGTCTTTGCCAATACCCTGCATCTGATCCTCGAACACATGTAAAAGCCGATCAATCTGCCACCTATGCCGCACTGCTGCCTCAGTAATCACCTTCAGACCTGCCAACCCTTCCTCCGGATGCTCAAGCAAAAAGTTCACAAACTCCTCCAGCAGTTGCACCTGCCCGGCTTCAATCTCAAGAGCATATCGATTCACCAGTGCCTTATGTCTGAACTCCTGTACCACCAGCATACCTACCTCATCCAGATCCTCCAACCATCCCAGTTCTGCATATTGATCGATACATGCCCTCGCCTGATCTACCTGTCCCATCTTCTGGTGAGCCATACCCCGCATCAAATGGCTGAACCCGTAATAGTAGACCAAGGGCCGCTCGATGTTTATATGTGGTGCAGGCACTCCCTTTGACCGATACTCCTGCCGCTCTTCATGGATAGACTGCACACATTGATATAACATGTCCGCCCTCTCCATCACCTTGTTCCAATTTTCAAAAGCCACAGCCATCTCCAACATTTCAACAATGATGTCAGGTTTGAGTGATTTTAGGATAGATTTCCGCAAAGATAATCCTCCTTAATTATCGATTTTCTTATAATTGTATAGATAAACCAAAAGAAGATCAATATAAATTGTACTTATAAGTACTGTTTAATAATTATTTCCTTTGCACATATTAGTCTGTAAGGATTCTATAACCTCTTCTAACCTTAAGTGGAGGTGATCAAATGAGTTTACCAGAGGACGTAGGAAATCGAATACGTGAGTTAAGGAAAGCAAAAGGCTGGACTCAGGAACAACTGGCGGAAGCAGCAGGTCTTCATTACAGCTATATTGGTGGAGTTGAACGGGGAGATCGTAACATTTCTTTGGAGACTCTTGAGAAAATAATCAATGGATTGCAGGTCACTGCTGAAGAAATCTTTAAATTCAAAGAAGACTCTGAGTACAAAAGAGCCTTGGATGAACATATAACTTTAATAAGCGGCAAAAGTACAGATACAATCATATCATTGACCAAAATTAGCAAAGAATTTTTAAATGCTATCGAAAAATCACATAAAAATTCCGAATAAATATCTCTACATCAAAATCATACGCTAACACCAAAAAGAGTGGAGTACGTCTCCACTCTTATCTTATTTCTCTTTTCAAATAACTTCCCGCTCAAACTCAGCAAACTCCACTCTGTTCCGCCCATTCTGCTTCGCCTGATACAACGCCTTATCCACCGCAGCGAACAGTTGAGTCAAATACCCCTCCGGATTGTCCGGCACATGCACAACTTCAAAATCCTCAAAGGATAGAATCCCAATACTAATCGTAATCGACACCTGCATAATCTCGTGATCGACCATGATGTGGTTGGACTCCACAGCTGTTCTTACGCGCTCCGCGATCTGGTTCGCCAGATCATGCTCCGTGTGCGGAAGGTAGATCATGAACTCTTCCCCGCCATAGCGCGTCAGGATATCGGTGCTGCGAATCGATTGTTTGACGGCCTCCGCCGTGCGAACGAGCACTTCATCCCCGATGACATGTCCATAGCGATCATTGATGGCTTTGAAGTAGTCGATATCGAGCAGCAGGAGTGAAAATGGTGTTTTGTATTGAATATTGGTGATGACTTCGTGATTCAGATGTTGGGTCAGATAACGACGGTTGTAACAGTTGGTTAAACTGTCCGTCAGGGCGAGTTCCTCCAGTTTGCGATTGGCCTCGGATAACTCCTGACGGATCAGGTCTAGCGCCTGATTTCGCTCCTGAAGCGTTACGTTCTGGCGATTCATCTCTTTCACGTAGAAACGCTCCTGCGAGACATCCTGGAACGTGAGAATATGACCGATCGGCACAAGAGCCGAATCCACAATCGGAGACGATTGCAGGATATAGTGCCGGATATTGTTGTCCCGCTCCACGATCACTTCAATGTGAGAGAGGGTATTTTCTTTTTTCTTATAATGATTGACGAACTCCCGGCAGCTGCCCACGACATGAACAGACTCCAGAAAAGCTTCCATATCAAAAGAATCCCCCACATGCAGATCCATAAAGGATCGTGAGGCTTTGTTCGCTTCAACAATGACTTCATTCTCATCCAGTACCAGGATGCCATATGGAATGGTATTGATTACATCCTCATGGGCGATGGAGACCAGATCGAACACATTGTATCTTTTGATCACATAGACGAAGAACAGGTCCGATAGAAAGATCCCCAGCGAAGTCATGCCAGGAATGATCGGCAACCACCGGGCTAGAACGACATTCAGAATCGCATCAATCGTTGCAAAGACAGCCAAGACCAGGATGCCCCACAGGGTGATTCTCACCTGTTTTTTGATCATGGCAGACGTGTGCGAAGAATACACCGCCCGGAATAGAACCACGAGAGAAGTCAAGAAATAGCTCACCAGAATAGTCATCACAACCCAGAACCAAAGGCCGTAATCCCGCTCGATGTACCCGCCCTCCAGTGGAATGACGAATTCGTTCCATGGATTTGCGACCACACCTATAGCCCCGATCACCGCAGGGACAAATAGCAAGAAGGTTCCTTTTGCACTCAGACGCTCTGAATAACCGGTAATAAAGATCGTCAGTAGAAGCCACCCGCTCCCAAGCAAGGAGACCGCAACGAAAGATAAGGTAACGTAGAACAATTGCAGACCGGAATCATCCGTGAGCGTACTCGCAAATTGACAGAAAGGCCAGAGCATCATCAACCCGTGAAATAAAAAGTACACTTTATGTAAGTTCGTAATTCTAACTGTAGCAAACACATATACACCTACACCAAACAAAAGGACAAATAAAAAGAGATCATACCATACTAAAGGGTTCACGAATCTTCTCCTTCTTAGATGCTACAATGACAACGTGGTTGTTCATGATTCTATGTGATACTTATATAAAACTTCAATAAACACCTATACAATTCTGCTACGCCAAACTTATTGGTTAATTTAACCATATCTTATCACACCGCCATAAGGGTGAGTAGCCCATACACTGGAAGTCCGACCAACCTCTGATCGAAATGCTGATCTATTTCTGATTATTTATGAATGCTTTTGAAGGTTTAGAGTACAAACAGGAGAGGAGATCATCTGCTAGGGAGATATTCAGATATCATCAAGTGATCGATATTGAGCCATCCGGCTATCGGACGGCCCTTGTATCATTCGGTTACTGCATTTAGAGGGAGGTTGTCCGTGAATAGATCGGGGTTATCCTTCAGCATCTCCGTAATTACCTCTGCTGTCTTAGCCGCATCACACACTCTTACGACCGCATCACCGAGCTTTCCTGTACGCATCGCACCTTCGCGAACCAATACCTCATCTACTTTCCAGAAATGCTCCGACCATGGCAACCCACAATGTCTGCGGGATGGTACTGAAATCTGGCTTCCATCTGGTAAAACCGTATAAAGCATCTCATGCTCGTCCGTCATTCTGCCAGGGATGTCCACCCACTCTTCGACCCCGTGGATAAATGTATTCCGCTTCAAGTCAACGCCTACTAACAAGATCGTCGCTTTCCGATCAAGCAGTTTCCCCCATGCTGATCCTCTCGCACACGGTGTATCGAAGAGATGATCGTCCTTCGTAAATGCCTCTGCGTCCCGTCCCAGTGCTGCTACTGAGTGCGTCGGGTGCCACGAACGAACTACGCCCGGACGTTTACGAAAAAGTTCAGGCAGAATACCCACGCAACAGGTAGAATTTTCCACGTGGAACACTGGGTTATCCGCATTAATGGTAGACCACGTATGAGTGGGAAGCACCAACAATCCCTCTTTCATATAGTCGCTAAAGGCATCCAACACCGTGTCTGCTCCACCTTCAACCTCGCCTATACTTTTCATGGAAGAGTGAATGAGCACCGTGCCTTGCCTATCCACACCAAGCTGCTTTAGTTGCTGCATCAAGCTATCTTTTGTATACATGTCCTTCCTCCTTCATTTCTTATCCCTTTTCGATGAAAAAGCAAATCCTTGCTCAGCTTCACATCATGCTTCTCAGCATAACAAACAAATGGCCGAGGGTTAACCCCCGGCCGCAGAGAAAGAATTTGTATGAGTTCAGGCAGTAGCTGCCAATCCACTTTTACTTAATAATAACGTACTCCAGATTCACTAGCTTCGCATACGTCACGATCTGATCTGTAGTCAGGTTCAAGGATACAACCGTATGGTGACCACCACCATTTTCGATCCATGCCTTCACTCCATCTTGGAAGTTCGGCTTCACGCTCCACAGAACACGTGCTACTGGCAGATTAGGTGCTGGAACGGTTGGTTCAAAAGCAGATACTTCGTTGATCAGCAGTTTGTAATGTGTACCGAAGTCTGCCATGGATACCACGACACCTTCGCCTGCTTTACCATCGAATACAAGACGTGCCGGATCTTCACGATCGCCAATGCCCAGTGGGGACACGATAATTCTCGGTTTCGTGCTGGAAAGTGTCGGATCTACTTCAAGCATGTGAGATTGAAGAATCGCTTCCTGTCCAGCAGCCATCTCGTATGTGTAATCTTCCATGAAGCCCGTGTTCTCGTTATGGGCCATGATTTTCAGCAAGCGATCCAGCGCAGCTGTTTTCCAGTCACCCTCACCGGCAAATCCGTACCCTTGAGCCATCAGGCGTTGTACAGCCAGACCCGGAAGCTGTTTCATGCCATGCAGATCTTCGAAGTTTGTAGTGAAGGCACTGTAACCACCTTCGTCCAGGAAACGTTTGATCGCAATTTCATAACTCGCTTGCACACGTACACTGGCTTCCCAAGCTTCCTTGCTGTTCGTGCCGTAATCGAATTCGTAGAGTTCTCCATACTGAGCGATCAAATCATCGATTTCCTGCTCTGTTACAGCGTTCACGTATTGAACGAGGTCGCCAATGCCGAAGTAATCAACGGTCCATCCGAATTGGATCTGTGCTTCAACTTTATCACCTTCGGTTACGCCCACGTTGCGCATGTTGTCACCGAAGCGCGCTACTTTGATGTTAAAGCTTTCATTATAAGCTACCGCTACGTCCATCCAGTCAGCAACCTGTTGTTGCACTTCTGGGCGCTCCCAGTAGCCAACAACGATTTTATTTTGTTTTCTCAGACGGGCATTAATGAAGCCATATTCACGGTCACCGTGTGCCGCTTGGTTCAAGTTCATGAAGTCCATATCGATGGTTGCCCATGGAATGCTTTCATTGAATTGCGTTGCCAAGTGCAGCAAAGGTTTTTGCAGCAATTTTGTACCACGAATCCACATTTTCGCCGGGGAAAATGTATGCATCCACGTGATCACACCTGCTACTTCGTCGCGATAATTGACTTCCTTCATCGTACTCGTGATTTTATCTGCACTTACCGCCAGATCCTGCAATACGAGCGGGTACGGCAGTACGCCGCTTGCATTAAGCGCATCCGTGATTTTCTGTGCGTTGGCTTTTACTTCGCCCAGTGCTTCTTCTCCGTACAAGTGCTGTGAACCGACCACAAACCAGAACTCTTTTGCTGCTGTTGCTGACATATAATCATCCTCATTTCATTATTTTATAGTTGAACATTTGGGTTTACACTAGAACACTGCGATTGCAGTACCATCTTCCGATCGCTGGTTATCCCCAGATTTCTTTGATCAATTTTAATAAGGATGATATCCGGTTATAAAGGCGAACGCTTCGCTTCTACAGATAGGTACTGCACTCTCCGTTATCGTGTAAAAGTTTGATACAACTTCATTGGTAGTAGTAACAAACAACCTATTCGCTTGAATTATTATCAACCGATCGCTATATAACCTAATTACTTCTGTCCGTAATACGCGTCTTTTCCGTGTTTTCGCAGATAGTGTTTATCCAAAATGCCTTGTGGCAGTTCCTTCGCGAAGTTATTCAATTGCCGCGCGTACAGGTTCATTTTGCACACTTCCTCCAGCACGACACTGTTCACCACCGCAGACTTGGCATCTTTCCCCCACGTAAACGGTGCGTGCCCATGGAGCAACACAGCCGGAACCGCCATAACATCAATCCCACGCTGTTCAAACGTTTCAATAATGACGCGTCCTGTCTCCGCTTCGTATCCACGATCAACCTCGTCCTGATTCAGGAAACGTGCACAAGGTACCGCTCCATAGAACGTGTCCGCATGCGTCGTTCCCATTACAGGTACGTCCAGTCCGGCTTGCGCCCAGATAGTCGCCCACGTAGAGTGTGTGTGCACGATGCCGCCAATCTCCGAGTAATGCTTATATAGTACGGCATGTGTTGCGGTGTCCGAGGAAGGTCTCATCTCACCCTCCACTACGTTACCGTCCAGATCAACTACAACCATGTCGCTTGCTTTCATCACATCGTAGCTAACGCCACTTGGTTTGATGACGAACAGACCGCTTTCCCGATCAATTGCGCTGACGTTACCCCATGTGAATTTCACAAGTCCGTGCTTTGGCAGTTCCAGATTCGCCTGGAATACCTCTTCTTTCAGTTGTTCTAACATGTTATTCCCTCCCGTTCTCTAATAGTGCGTGTTCAAAAAGTCGGTTTTCAGTACCGAGAAGATGGGATGAAGCTAGAAATGGAGTAGCGGAGCGTAGATAGAGCTACGTGAGCAACGGACATTTCGGCTGAATTCCATATTCGATGTTGATGATGCCACTAGGCATCCTTCGTAATCAAAAGCGGTCTTTTTGAACAACCTCTACCAGATGATCTACGGCTGATTGCTCAATCGCAAGTCCACTCCGATAGCGTTCGATAAATGCTTCAAACCCTTTCACATCCGATGCAATCGGTGCCACTTCAACTCCCTCAACATCGCTAAAGACCTTCTGCTCCAGGAACACATCCAGGCTTTCCTCTTGATCCTTGTTGATCATGTACGAAGCCAGAAGCGCCATGCCCCATGCGCCGCCTTCACCAGCGGTAGACATTACCGACACCGGTACGTTCATCGCAGCAGCTACAATCCGTTGCCCGACGACAGGCGTTTTGAACAAGCCACCGTGCGCCAAAATACTATCAATGGCTACATTCTCTTCCTCCGTCAAAATGTCCATACCCAGCTTGAGTGCACCGAATGCACTGAACAGATGTGTCCGCATGAAGTTTGCCAGATTGAAGTTGCTTTCCGGGGAGCGGACGAACAATGGACGGCCTTTCTCAAGTCCCGTAATGTTCTCACCTGAGTAGTAACCATAGCTGAGCAAGCCGCCACCATCAGGGTCTGCCTCCAAAGCCTTGTTAAACAACACGCTAAACAACTTGGCGTTATCCACTTCATATCCCATTGCTTGAGAGAATTCACGGAACAGTCCAACCCATGCGTTGATATCACTGGAACAGTTGTTGGCATGCACCATCCCTACTGGGCTACCATCCGGCGTGGTGACCATATCGATCTCGGGATACACTTTGGATAATTCCTTCTCCAGTACGATCATCGCAAATACGGATGTGCCGACGGAGATGTTCCCCGTACGTTTTCTCACGCTATTTGTTGCCACCATACCCGTTCCGGCATCGCCTTCTGGCGGGCAGAGCGGAATGCCTGCTTGCAGATCTTGTGAAGGGTCGAGTAACTTGGCTCCCGCTTCCGTCAATGCACCTGCGTTCTCACCCGCGAGATATACCTTGGGAAGAAGATCCTCGACTTTCCACGGATAAGCTTTGCCTGCGATCTGTTCGTCGAACTGTTGGATCATGGATGGGTGATAGTTATGTGTAGACTCGTCAATTGGGAAAATCCCTGAAGCATCGCCGATCCCAATCGCCTTATTGCCCGTCAGCAACCAGTGGATGTATCCAGCCAAAGTTGTCAGGTGATCGATCTGTGGCACATGCACCTCTTCGTTCAAAATCGCTTGATACAAGTGGGCAATGCTCCAGCGTTCCGGGATATTGAATTGCAGAAGTTCCGTTAGCTCTCTTGCAGCTGCTCCCGTCGTAGCGTTACGCCACGTGCGGAAAGGTACCAACAGTTCACCAGCGCTATTCAAAGCGATATATCCGTGCATCATGGCCGAGAATCCGATAGACCCGACCGTGCGCAGCGTAATACCGTATTTCTGTTCCACATCTTGCTTCATCTCACGATAAGCCGTTTGCAGACCTGTGATGATATCCTCCTGGTTGTACGTCCAATATCCATCTTTCAGGAGGTTCTCCCATTCATAACTGCCTGACGCGATGGTCTCAAAACGCTCGTCAATCAACACCGCCTTAATCCGCGTTGATCCAAATTCAATACCGAGCGAAGTAGCGCCCTTGGTAATGGCTTCTTTCAAGTCCAGTTGACTCATAATCACGTGTATCCCCTCTCCGGTCGCGATTTCACATCCCAAAGGATGCATATATAAGGTGAAGCTTCTACTTATGACAATAGCTAATAATGAATTTTGTATAAGAGGTGGTTCAAAAAGTCTGTGTTTTCAAAGAATGCGCTTTCCTTTTCTGACAGCCTTAGTATATTTTTTGTACGTACATTTGTCAATAATATATAATAGTTATACTTACAAAGGACACATAATGTGCTCATTTTGACCATTCAAAGGTCTTATATGGCTATAAAAAGGCTATGCTGTAAGGTACACCTCCATCCAAAAAGGCTGGATATGTACGGTTTATTTTGAAAAATGTTCGGTTTTATTTTCATCCTATCTGAATCATGCTAAAATATGTACGTACAACTATTTGAACAACAACGTTGATATAGATGAGTAACGATGAAAGAAGTGGACTACGTGAAGCCAAAATATCAGGTCATCATTGATGATATAAAGAGTCATATCCTTTCGGGGACATATAGCATAGGCGAACAGATCCCAACCGAGTTGGCATTACAGGAAAGCTACACCGTAAGTCGCCAGACCGTGCGGAAGGCTATTTTGGAGTTATCGAACGAAGGATTTTTACGAAGCGAAAAAGGGTCAGGAACCTACGTTAGTAATCAGTATCGATCACGATCAGGTGGCAATACGTCTAAGAAAACGATTGGTGTGATCACGACATACATCTCGGATTATATCTTTCCGTCCATTATCCGCGGTATTGAGAGTCGTCTGAATGAGGACAACTACTCGTTACTGCTGGCCAGTACTAATAATGATGTAGCACAGGAGAAAAAAGCCCTCGAAATGATGCTCTCCTACGGCGTGGATGGCCTGATTGTCGAACCGACCAAAAGTAATCTCTACAATCCCAACATTGCATACTACCTATCGTTCAAAGAGCAGGATGTGCCGTTTACGATGATTAATGCATTTTATGAGGAGCTGGAGGTTCCGTTCTTCTGTCTGGATGACGTGCAATCCAGCTATCTTGCCACACGGGAATTGATCTCTAAAGGCCATACCCAGATCGGCATTATTGCCAAAATGGATGATCTACAAGGCAAGTACAGAATGAAGGGGTACATCAAGGCACTGGGTGAAGCGAAGTTACGGTTCCATCCTGAGCAAGTGCTTTCCTTTGATACCGCATCGAAACCGGATTTATCCTCTAATGTAGCAACGTATCTGGACGAAAACAGGGATTCACTCACCGCGATCGTCTGTTATAACGATGAGGTAGGACTGGAGGTCGTGAACGCCTGCAGGCAACTGGGCATCTCGATCCCGGATGAGTTATCCATCATTGGTCAAGACAATTCGTACATCGCCAAGAACGCCAACATAAGGCTTACAACGCTAACCCATCCCCAAGAGCAAATGGGCCGTGATGCTGCCGACTGGGTGATCAAGAATCTGCAGGGCAAAAAGGATCTGCCAACAAACACCTACTATCAGCCGGTGCTGGTTGAGGGAGAGACGGTGAAGGAGATCGAAGTGGAATAATATTGTTGCGGGACGGCGTTAAGTTGTTACCGAGCGTTTCTGTCCAACATAATTAAAGAAGGCCGTCAGAATATCTGCGGCCTTCTTTGTTTTTGTTCAATATAATGAGGGATTAACTTCTTCTTACATATACATATACATTTTTTCTAATCGAAACTACTTCGCCTGATCCGCTTCATCGCTTACCAGACTTACAAGGACACCTTTCTTCTCCAGCTTTTTCACAACCTGCTCTGCTCGATCATTCAACGGATTGTTAACCAAATATACCTCTGTTAGATGTGGGATGGTTTCGAGCACTGAAATATCCTCAATGAGGTTATTTTCTACATATAGATACTCCAAGGTCGGATGATTTTTTAAAGGAGTCAGATCCTGAATTTTATTATCGTTCATAATGACCCATTCCAGCTTTAACTTCTGAAGAGGACTTAGATCAGTCACCTGATTACCACTGGCGAGCAGACTGGTCAGCTTATGCATATTTTTTAATGGAGCCAGGCTTTTGATTTTGTTATCGTCCATAACCAGATTTTGCAGACTAGTCAGACCTAAAAGTGGTGAGATATCTGCAATCTGATTGCCTTCAACAGCTAAGAACGTCAATTTCTTTAACTTGTTGAGCGGCTTAATATTTTTTATATTTTGACCAGGCAAAAATAAATCTGTCATATTAACGGCATGTTCAAGACCTTGCAGGTTAGAAATCTTAATTTTTAATTCCATAGCATATAGAGATTTTAATTTTTTCAAATCGGCAGCCTTTATTTCCTTCTTAGCCGACATCTTCAGATCTGCTCGAATAACTTTGGCCAAGACCGGGTCCTTAATAAGCGACGACGCAGCCAAAACGCTCGTTGCCGGTAATAATAAAAAAACCAAACAAAGTACGATCAACTTTTTGATGATTTGATTATGCATGTAGAATCTCCTTACATTATTTAATAATACAAATATACCATGATCTGGAATGTAATACATGGATATTATTTTCATCCTAATTTAATAGACCCCCTCCTGCTCTCATCCTATAACTGTTCCGTTAAGAACGGATAATGGACTACTTCATCAAGGAATGTAACCCTCTGTGCTTCATACCGGAAAACTTGTGGCTGAGGGTAAGCCCGCAGAGGTGATAACCGCCCCACAGGTTAAAGACATTTTCGGATTGGAATGTACGGTCATAGAAGACCCCGTTTCGGGATCACCGATGGTGGTGCCTAAAGGACGATATCATGCGAGATAGACAAATAGCGGCAGTCGCGACAAAGATCCCTTTGTCCTAAGTGTCGCTATTTTATTTCGTCCACCACACCTCTTCCTCAGTCATGCCGTTTGCCTAATCCGTTATTCTCATCTCTACCCATTGCTTCACTCTCTTGGCTGTTATGGACTCTGATCAAACATCCACTCAAAAGTGAGGATACACCAAAAAGCCATACGGAAGATGGTCCGTACGGCTTTTTAGCGATTTTTTCTTATACATAACACATGCGTGAATGATGAATGACGTTGAAAAAGTTACTTCCAGAGCTCTTCAGCAATTTCCTTAATGAAGGAAAGCTTGCGCCATTGCTGTTCCTCGGTCAGATGGTTGCCTTCTTCCGTGGAAGCGAAGCCGCATTGCGGGCTCAGGCAGATTCGATCCAGCTCAACATATTGTGTAGCTTCCTCAATCCGTTTCAGGATATCTTCCTTGTTCTCCAACTCTCCGAATTTGGAAGAGAAGAGGCCAAGTACAACCTGCTGATTGTCCTTCAGGAAACGAAGTGGTTTGAAGTCACCAGCCCTTTCCGTATCAAACTCCAGATAGAAACCAGAGTAGTTATCGATGCTCAGAAGTGTCTGCGCAATCGGCTCGTAACCGCCACCGACTCCTGCAAATGTCGAAACATAATTACCGCGGCAGACATGAGTGGTTACCACGAGGTCTTCCGGCAGGCCAGATACCACATCTTCGTTCAGTTTTGCGAGTTCGTTTGCGTACTCTTCCACATTAACGCCAATCTGCTCCATCACTGTGATGAACTGTTGGTCACACAATGCACCCCATGTGCAATCATCAATCTGGATGCTGCGGCAGCCGGCTTCATAAAAAGCCAGGATGGATGCTTTGTACGCCCCGACAATGTCCGAGAGAAGCTCTTGGCGGTTCGGATAGATGGCCTGTGTGCTTTCCTTATTATCTGCCCGGTCCAATTCGAATAGGAACTGGGCTGCTGCTGGGATGGACTGACGGGCAACAACGTCTTCCCCAGCCGCTTCTTTCAAGAAGGCATAATGCGCTACAAATGGATGACTGCTATAGCTGATTTTGCCGCTCAGACGAGCTGTTTCCGGTCTGGATGTCGCACCGTTGAATCGGTAGCCTTCCTCAATGATTGTCCGCTCTACACCATCCAGTCCCCAGAAGAAGTCCAGATGCCACCAAGAGCGGCGGAATTCGCCGTCCGTTACAGCCTGAAGGCCAACCTCTTTTTGCTTCTGTACAAGTTTTACAATCTCGGCATTCTCCACTTCATTCAACTGTTCCGTGGTAATTTCGCCGTTCTGGTATTTTAATCGGGCGTCCTTCAATGCACTCGGGCGCAGGAAACTGCCCACAATATCATATCGAAATGGAGTGACTGTTCGTTGTTTAGGTTCTGTTTGTACGCTCATAGTTTAATCTCCCCGTTTATCATTATAGAATTAAATATAACATATCCGATCGGAATAGCTGTTCTACGAAAGAGTTATAGCCCGCTATAGGTATTAGCTATAGCGGGCTATATTTAAGGAGACTCTATATACAATCATGTATTCAATCTTACCTGACCGGATGTCCGGAACAGGATCTCAACATCTATGATTTCAAGTCAACGTAAGAACGATTTGATCCCCCGAACGGGTAATTTTATAAATCCCCTCTTGCATGTCGATACCATAATGCTTTTTCAGCAACCACTTGGCGTTGAGATCCGTCTCGACGACCACCAGATAATCGTAGCCGCTCAGAAGGTTATCCATATTATCCTCATAGAACAACACGATCCCGTCCACATGTGGAGCATACAAGAAATACTTTCCTACATATTGCATGTAATAATTCGTGACCTGCTGGTCCCTGTCTGAGGCGTAGAAGAGATATCTATTATTATCCACCTGCCCACCTGGGTACCACCGATCACCGGTAACCGCATGAATCTTGTAAGGGAGCGTTGTATCGTAGGTTTTGGCAATCGAGACGATCCCGTTGTATTCCGATAAAAGGATGGTCGCCGCAACCGCCATACAGCCGATAATGCCTTTTTGATAATGACCTTTCGTCTTGACCGTCTTAAAGGATTGATAATCAGGCACCTCACCGATCCGATAGTGGAATGATCGCTCCAGGTCGATCGCAGCGCACAACACCAGCCCACCGGCGAACAGCACCACGATACTCGATGCATAACGCTCAAAGCCTGCCAGGACAATGGCTTCATCCAATGGCATGGAGAAGAGATACAACGCCAGAATACCTGCATAATACAGTAACAGTACAAAATCCAAAGCAATTAATGCTTTCCATAAGTTCCACTTCTTCTTGAGCACAACGATAGCAAATACCGAAGCTCCAATCGCGATAAGTTGAAAAAGTACAATGCCGAGCACAGGCCTGGACGTGATATCTATGCTTGATTTCAAGAAGAGCGTCAGAATCTCCCATTTCTGTTCTCCCGTCTTGCCCGCTTTGATCACCGAGGCTGTTCCCTCGAACTTGTTATTAATGCCTTGGAACACCGTCGCCATTCGCCAGCTCCAGCCGAAATACGGAAGTAGTGAACCACCAATGGTACCAAGCACAGCCAGTCCGACTTTCCAGTTCGAGCGTTGCCCATTTCTCAACCATGTATACACCAGGAAGATCAGGCCGATCGCGGCGAAAATAATACCCGTGCTTTTGATGATGGTCAGCAATCCGGCAAGCGGAAGAACAACAATACATGCCTTCATGATCTCATTACGATATTGGTAAATCACTGCCAGGATCGCGAGTGCGTAGATCGGAAGCAAGAAATCCACGAGCAGGTTAGTGATCCGAATCGTAAGATTGAAAAACGAAAGTGTAGATAACCCGAGTCCGAGAAAAGCGTACAGAAGAAAACGTTTCTTCTCCGAAATAATGCCAAACATGGAATAAAAACAGGAAAAGATAAGCAGACCCTGTGCCAAAAGCATCACGGACTGGGAATGCCCCATGAAGCGACAGACATAATAAATAAATGACGAAGTCCCCAGCGGATAGTTTTTAAAATCAATCAGATTGGAGTCTGGCGTCGGAAAGGCATTTGTACTCAACATCTGCTTCAATACAATAGCCCAGTGCGAGAAATTATCGTAGTGTGTCAATTGATTTTGGAACAGAATCAGCAAAAAGATGAACGTTCCGCCCAGAAAAGAAAACTGAAATAACGAGAACAATACATTCGGCTTGGTCCCTCGTCGGACAGCTCGAACCAGCGTATCTCTAAAAAGAAACAAGCCGAGTATCATCACGATAATACTTCCTATAAAGAGCTGACCTGCCAAGCCAGCGAAATATACGATGCAGGCAATCGAGGAAAACACAAATACAGGGATAAACTCCCACCGTAGTGCAAGTGTCTTCCGAACAAACTGCATATAACCAACAAAGGAGATTATCAATAAAACTCCCATCACAAAATGAAGCACAATGAGCATCTCTATCTCTCCTAACCCTCTCTGGTGGCACGATCAGAATGTGGCTGAATCAAATCAGTCAGCAATTGGTCGATCAGGCCCTTCTCCACAATATCATCGATATTCTCCACCGAGAGAAGCACTTCGCGCTCACGGGCTGTCGTTTTTCCCGTATGTTGCAAAATGACTTCAATATTACTCTTTGTATAAAAAGTAACGACCGCTCCTGCCGCAATATCACCATGGAAATCCGTCGCGGAGAAGAAACGATAATTGAAGCTGCGCAGCGTACAGCTAGCATCATTGGTGAAATGAACTGGAAGCTGAAGGGAAAGCCGCGGCATTTTTCGCTGATCCGATCTGGGTTGAACAATCCGTTTTTTCACATTACGTAACATATCGTCATAAGCCGTATCCCACAGATTCATCTGCTCTGGCAATGAGTGTTTACGGTCGTAGATAATTTGCATGTATTGTCGGTTATCATTCTCATCAATCGGCTGAACCGTTGCGGAGTAACGCCAGCCCTCTCCATCCTGTTTCACATAAACGATGACTGCATCGAGATTGGCCTCATAGCGGTCGGTTTTGACGACCAAAGAGATGATTTTCTGTTCAGCCAAATAAATGGGATAAGGGACATAGAAGGCAATACCTTGCTCTGATACATCCACCGTCTTGGCCTGATATCGTAGATTGTTGGCTTGGTCGTGAATAGTGACATCTTCCTGCGCCCGAATCCGTTCTGTCTCCCGATACGCACGGCGGCCAACCATGAAGAACAGGGCATAACACAGCGCAATCATGTTATGAATCAGCCAGAAAATAATGATACTGCTGAAGAACAGCGCAATGCCGTACTTGCCATTCACATACCGAATCACGGCTGCAATGGAAAGCAACAGCAAGAAGATATGCGGAAGTGCATATAACAGAGCAGACATCCATTGTCGACCGCTTGCTCTGCTTTTGTTGGTGACCTTGAATTTTTTCTCGCGAATTCCCAGCGTCTCCAGGAGAACCGGCCAGATCAGATAAGGCATAAATATGGTATCGATAACCTGACTCCATCGCTGATTCCGAATATTACTGGACAGATATCGCATGGATACACTATAGAAGAAATAAGATGGAAGCCAGAATATTAGGATTTGCCAAAAGGTTGTATTCACAATCTGGAAGTCGAACAACGCAAACAAAATAGGTGCCAAAATGAAAATCAACCGATTAAAGAAGGACCACCAGTATAAGAAACTGCTTAAGTAGGTCACTCTCGTCCAGAAAGGAAGCTTGCCAGATAAGGGTGCACGCGTATTCTGCAGGCTCTGAATGATACCCCGTGCCCAACGAATCCGTTGTTTAATCATGCTCTTCACTGTTGTTGTTGTCTGCCCGGCAGCTTGAACCTCTTGAGTCGCATAGGTAATATAACCTTCCTGCTGCAAGCGGATGCTTGTCTCAAAGTCCTCGGTGATTGTATTGAGTGGAAAACCTCCGATGTCTTCCATGCCCTGCCGCGAAATGATCGTATTACTTCCTGTATAGGCTACCGCATTGGAGGCATTACGCAGGATGTTCACTTCTCTGGAGAAGAAATCCTGTTCATTCGGAATACCTTGCTCTGCATACAGGTTAAACTGGAATAGATCCGGATTGTAGAAGCTTTGCGGGGTCTGTACCAGACCAAGCTTGAACTTAGGGTCCATCTCGTCCTCTCGGCGAGGACGCCATACCTCATTCTCCTTAATAAACGTGGAGAGCATGAAATAGGGTACCGTTTTCATCAAAAAGGTGTGCTGCGGAATCATATCCGCATCAAACGTTGCAATGAGCGGCGAAGAGCTTTTGCTCAGTGCATTGTTCAGATTACCAGACTTGGCATCCTTGTTTCCGGGGAACCCCAGATACCCCACGCCAAACTGTCTGGCAAGCTCCTCCACCTCAGTTCTTGCTCCATCGTCACAGAGATAGATATGAACCTTCTGCTTGTCCGGGTAATCCATGAACGTACAGGCATTAACGGTTTTATATAACAGATCAACAGGCTCATTATGCGTAGCAATAAATACATCCACATCCGGATAATACTCCGGCGGAACGATTGGAAAGTCGAGCTGTGTACGTTCTTTTTGCATCTTTTGAAAGAATAATTCAAAGGTTGTCAGTACGGTGACCGTTTCAGCCACAATCAGCAGCATACCAAAAATGACGTTCAGAACGCCCTCACCCCATGGCAACGTAAAGAACGTACGCCATACCAAATAAATCGACATCAGGATCATCGTGATGACAAAAAAGATATTCTGCCTTTTTTCGTTTTGCACTACAACTGCTTCCTCCTTGCTGCAAATACCCATCTTCGCTGCAATTGGAAACTGAGCAGGAACAGCAAGGCATCACAGACGAATTTCGCCAATTTCTCATCTACGAAGAGAACGGTATGGAATATATATACACCGGTACTGGAAAGCAAGATCACTACTCCGCATAACGTCAGATAGCGCCATAGACTGCCCTGGCTATCCTCCTTGCGGAATACAAAGTGTCTGTTCAGTACATAGTTGACCACAATGGAAATCACTCTCGCAATCACGGTTGCAAGCAGAATTCTTAAATAGTGCTGCTCACCCAACACGGGCCGCAACGCGTCGATCAAAAACCAGGCGATGCCTAAATCCACAACAGAACTGGCCACCGATGATGAAATGAACCGCAGGAAATTGGAGAACAACACCCCCATGACCCGAGCACTATCCTGGATCGCTTTAAAATGAGTGCCTGCATTGCCATTCTCATAAATGACTTGGATTGGCATCGTATGAATCGGTATGCCAGACTGAATGCACGAGATGAGCATCTGCAGCTCATATTCAAATCGAGTGCCGCGAACATCCTGCATAAACGCAAGTAACCCTGGACCGAAGGCACGAAGCCCAGTCTGGGTATCTGACAGTTTTTTACCATAGAGCATGGCAAAAATAAAGGAGGTCATTCGATTGCCTAACAGGGACTTTGGAGGTATGTTCCCCTCGCTGAAATTCCTTACCCCGAGCACCAATGAGTCCGGATAAATCCTTGCTTCTTGGGCTATGCGGTATACATCCTCAGCTGCGTGTTGTCCATCTGAATCAGCGGTTACGACGAAGGAAGATGCGTCGAATTGCTTCCCAATATACTCAAATCCGGTCTTGAGTGCCGCACCCTTCCCCTGATTTTCCGTATGTGTCAGCAGAGCACAACCGTTCTCACGAAGCTCCTCGAAAATCGACTGGTAGGCCTCACCAGATCCGTCGTCTACAATAACAATATTAGTAAATCCATACTCTCGCAATTGCCGTACATAGGCTGGAAGTCTCTCATCCGGTTCAAGCGATGGAATGAGGATGATCGTTTCGCCGTTTTGTCTACCTATAATCATCCTGATAAGCCTCAATTCGACATATTTTCACAAATTCTTTTTTGAATATTGTGAGTATAACATCGAAAAGGCATACAGTAAACGAATAACTTGTATATATATTGGTAAAAAAGTTGCACTCTTTTATAAGCTAGTTTATAGGCGAAAAATACTAGTATAGGGTTAGTCTAGCACTGCTCAATCCATTACACATTTGGCTCTCGTTTCAGTACGTGCATCAGCATGGCATGCCGTTATCCACGGTGGTGTTAGAAGTGAACCTTCGTATCCAGAAGCTACTCGAAGCGTGAATGAACACCTCCCCAGAATGCAGTCATTTCTCGCAAAAGTTCATCTTCTGTCTCCATCGACCAATTGGACATGCATCAACTTACAAATCTGGACGAATGGCCACTTATGCGGATCACGAATTTGAATTAGAATTACCGTAGACGATTGAAAAAAAGGCTGTGATTCCAATGTTATTCGAAAGAGACAAATGGTTGCAGTATGGCATTCTGCGCGATGAGCCCTCTCTCGCTGAACGGTTGCCAGAAACACAGTTGCTTGAGAAGGATACGCTAACAAAGATGCTTCTTCAGTATCCCAGCGTTGTACTGAAACCTCGTAATGGCAGTTACGGAAGGGGTATCCTGTTCATTAAACGAAGCGGTGCAAATGCTTATCGTATTCAAAATGAAAATAACACAGTCACCATGAGAGACAACGAGCAGTTACTCGAATGGTTCGAACAAACAATCAAAAGTGATGAATATATTGTCCAAAAGCGTCTGCAGCTTGCTCAAATTAAACACAGGCCGTTCGACATTCGGATCATGGTTCAGCGCAAAAAGAGTTCCTCGTCCACTTGGAACGTGACAGGTTCCTATGCTAAAGTTGCGGCACAAGGATACCAAGTCACCAATGTGAATAACCGCCCCATTCCCGTTTTTAAAGCACTGAGACTAGCTCGAATTGGAGATCGGCGCTTACTTGTCAGAGCGGAACAAGTTGCACGATTAGCTGCCAAACGATTGGGAGAGCATTACCCTATGCTTAGACAAGTTGGATTCGATATAGCCATCGACAAGAAACGGCGAATTTGGATTATCGAAGGCAATTATCAACCAGCCTTACGGCCTTTCCGACTTTTGAAAGATTCCTCGATGCACCGCAGAATATTATGGTACAAAGAACATTAAAACGAAAAAAGACGACCTGCCTGCTAGCCCGGCAAGTCGTCTCTTCATGTTTCGTACCTAATCTCGATATTAACCCTCTTCGGTTATTTCCGGCATTTTCTAATCGCACTTGTAACACGTGTCACTCGGAACTGATTTACCCCTACCTGTATAATGGCGAACTGGCTGTACGAAGTACCAGAAGAGGTATACGGTTCAGCCTCAATATTTCCACTCGGTGTTCTAACCGTCGCGGTGATTCTAGTTACCAGGCACACACCACGGTCGGAAGATCTCCAAGTCTCGTCACGCTGAACACTATATCTATCGTTGCTACAAAAAATGGATGCATACTCCACTACTCCACTCGCATTAAACGAAGTCGAGTTATAGATCTGAACAGGGTCATAACCACTAGGTGCTCCAGGTCTTCTATTTCCCATTCTCAAAACCTCCTTTTTTATTGATAATCTATTAGATGCAATTAAATAGTTTTGGTGAGGTATAAATGTGGACAAGGCAGAAAAAGTGTGTTTGTACAGTGGTAGAGGGGGAACTGGTAGCTTCTGATGTCGTAGCTCAAACACGAAAAAGAACCACCCTTTAATGTACAAAGGTAGTTCGGGAAATTTGATCGTCTACTATTTGCCGATTCAGTAAGATTGTCGAGATTAAGTCGTATGTATGCCTTGCGAGCATCGTAGTAACGCTCCTGATGCTTCTATTCTGCCGCCTCCGCCAACCATGCTTGCATAGCCGGAGATTCTGCCCGATTCAAACGTAAGGCAATTTCGGTATTGATCTTATCCGGCGGCATGACTTCAACAAGGACACATACGGACTCTCGTGGTTGATTTAAGGCAAACACGCCTTCATCATCGAGCATTTTCATCGCCAGCTCCATGGCGTGCAGCCTCACATCCAACTCGCGATTCCAATCATCATTCTCCAGTTCCGCAATGAAAGGACGCTCGTTATATCGTTGTTTGACATCGTCAAAGTGATCATCCCCAAAACAACAATAGGGCGAATCCGCATACGACCATTTGATGAGATCCGCAATCGTGGATACCGGCGTATCACTTTCCTCTGCTTGCCTAGCCGATTCTAACGCCAAAGCTTCCCACGACCATGCAGAGATACTTGGCGCATGTCCCTCGCCAGTAGTGTATAACGTACAATAATAGTAACGTTCACCATTTTCAAAAAGAGTACAAAAGGACGTTCTGGCGGCAGCAGCGATCTCTATGGCCAGCGGCTCTATTTCTTGCATTGGCTTCACGATTAGAGTTCCCCTTTCCATTCGTTGATCATTTGCCCCTTCGATATGAATTGGCTATTTGGACTAGATACCAGACACCCGCACCCACAAGGGCAGCAAACACTAGATTGATGCAGCCGAACACGATGAGTGACTTTGCTTGGCCTGGACCAATCCGGAAAGCCGTAACAAGCTGGAAGACAGCCGGTAGCAGAAACGCCAGCCAAGAGACGGTTATAAGCTTTTCTGTTCTGAAGCTCCACCATACCGCTGAACATGAGGCAACTAGCAGTACCCAGGTACAGATAAGCTTTAGGGCGAACGTCATTTCAGCCCCTCCTATTTGCCATGAATCACAAGTCCATATTTACTGAAGATCCACGATTGGCTCAATTCGTGCATTGCATCATGGCTTATACGCACAGAGGGCTTTTGCTCCTTCATCGCATCTGCATCAAGGGCTGAGAAGCGAAGGGGTTTGGTCATTTTTTTGATAGAATCTCTTATTTCATCGAAAAACGCATAAGTTGCCGGCTTATGTTCACGGATATCCTCATAAATATAGTACTTTCCTTTTTCATCTTCCAAATCAACTTGAAAACCTTTCGGAAATGAAAGCAAGATACACGGCAGTTCATCCTCTGCCCATTGTCCGTGATATGGAAAAGAAACCTCTTCATTTCTTACAAAAAATCCTGAACTTTCTTGTTCTGATGCAATAGAAATAGAGTAAACAAAGAAGGGATGGATGTCATCTCTCTTTTCTCCTGCCACAAAATACTGATAGAACGTCTGATACTCCTCGTACACCTGATTATAATCATGCTCTGTTCGGGCAGCATTGGTACGATAGAATTGCGCTTGCCGATGCTCCAAAAGCTGCAAAAGGCTTTTAAACTCTTCAGGAGTGATGAAGAATCTCAGTTTATAGAATCCGCTATTCTTTAATTTGTCCATTTCTTTTCGCTCACCGCCCTGTTTAGAAATGTTATGCCAATGACCTTAGCGGGTCAGGTTCAGCTATATATGTATCTTATTTCCATTATAGTGATTACCTTTCCTGAGTCTACCTACTTTACACCTGAATTTTGCGAATGAACTTTGAAAAGGTAGCGAAATATCAGGATCATTACGCCTGTACGCGAGCAAAAGACATACGTGAGGTGAATTCCAGACTACCCGCCTTGTGAGGATGGGATCACGCCAACATCTCGTAATCAGCACAAATTAGCCGTACGGATGATCACCCGTACGGCTAATTTTGAATTATTCAGCTTTGCGAATTTGGAATTGTTAAGGTTTAACTACAGAGAGAAGAGACTCATTTCCCTCAGAGATCACCGTCACATCTGGTGCAAACTTAGCATCACTTACATGTATCGTTTCTCCAAGTTCCATAGTACTAATGTCAAATTCAATCGACGTTGGCAAGTGTCTCGGCAATGCCTCCACTTCAATAGAAGATAATTGAACTTGCACGACTCCGCCCTGTTTTGTGCCAATCGGTGTGCCGTTGAACTTGACAGGAATTTTAGTACGCAGGATCTCATTGGTCTGCACCTGCTGAAAATCCACATGAAGTAAATCCCGTGTAACTGGATCACGCTGGAGATCTTCCAACAATACAGTCAATGAGCCTTTCTCTTCAAACTGCAGTTCGATAAAACCAGACGTACCCTGCTTCAACCATTTTTGAAATTGTATTGTTGGAATATGAATCATTTCATTCTCCGTATTTTTGCCAAAAACAATACCTGGCAAACGCCCGGATTTACGTAAATCCCTAAGTCGGGATGTATTTAATGGAATGCGGTTCTCCGCTTGAAAACTAGTAGTCATGCTATGTTCGCTCCTCTTTATTAAATGATATTTTCACATTTTTCATACTCATCCAACCATCCCCTGTTGGGGCTAAAGAGAGAAACATAGCATCACCACCTCCATATACGATCCAATTAATTTTAAAATACATTTAATGTAAGCACCCATAATATACATGAAGGCACTCTACTCCGAAGAGTAGAATGCCTATGGGATGATTCAACCCTATCATAGAAACATAGATTTGTCGATTTAACCCCATAATATGATCAAAAGCGTCTCCTTCCAGTCTGCGTCGTTGATCAGCATAGAGACCACCCCAACGATGGAGTGGCCTTCATGTCCTCATCTCAAATGTATACATCCTCGATACTCGTTGGATTCGTCAGAATTTATCATTCTGCGTAATTCCTCAAGCCACATGTCCATGAGCACCTTATTTCGGGGACAAGAAAAATCGCGTCCTCTAAGGAGAGAACGCGAAATAAAATAGATTGATTTTGTGTTTCAGCATCGTCAATTAACGCTTTCGGGCCACCACCGCTAACCTACCGTTTTCGGTCGAATACTCGCATGTGGACAGTACAATAAGCTTGTCCCCATACTGTGCTGTTACACCTGTGTCATAAAGAGAGAGTTGTTTGATATTCTGAACATATGAATCGAACTCGGCGGGCGTACTTACATTCTCAATCTGGTAGTATTTAAACACGTCGTCCGATTTGCGATAAACTTTTGACAGAATAACGGCAACAATCTCATACTCTTCCTTTTCGTAAAGCGTGCTGAACTGGAACGTCGCATGTTCTTGATAAAAGCTTTCGTTCTTGTACTTCATTAAATCTTTAAACATCCAACCACTTTTCATGTGATGACCATGAACCAGCAAAATGTCCGAATTGTTGGTCGTACTAGACTCGTCCAAAAAAGGAAGACCGCCTTGGTTTTCTTTTCTATCGAAATCATGATTGAGATAGTACTCCGAATCCTGTGGGCTCTGCATGACTGGGTACTCAATTCGGGTACCGTCAATCTTCAGCCAGCCGACGATGTCTGAGTTCCTCTCGTAAAGATCTCGAAATTCGGGAAGCATAACCGGCTCATTGCCTTTATTGAACAAAAGGGAAGGGAATGCATCCCCTCCCCCTTGTTCTGATCCTTCTTTCCAAACCTTTGTTAACTCTTCGATTTTCTGCTTCTCGGCATAATCTCGCAAGAAAGTCCTCGCAAGACTGACAAGTGAAAATACCAACACAAGCAAGGAAACAGCGATAAGAACTTTTTTAGTTTTGCTCATTTTTCTTACCGCCTTCCCTTCCATTACTGGATGTGCTTTTTCTTCTTGTACCCGAGTAGACAGAACCCGATCGTCATTAAGGACATCAGCGCCAAAACCATATACAAGAATGGCGATTCACTGTTATCTCCAGTTTTCGGAGCATCGTCCAACTCGTTGCTATCGTTCTTAAGCTGATCGTTACCATTGCTTGGTTCAGGCGTTACCGTGCTCGGATCTGGCGTTACGGTGCCTGGTTCAGGCGTTACGGTGCCTGGTTCAGGCGTTACCGTGTCCGGATCTGGCGTTACCGTGCCCGGTTCAGGCGTTACAGTGCCTGGTTCAGGCGTTACGGTGCCTGGTTCAGGCGTTACCGTGCCTGGTTCAGGCGTTACCGTGCCTGGTTCAGGCGTTACCGTGCCTGGTTCAGGCGTTACCGTGCCCGGTTCAGGCGTTACGGTGCCCGGATCTGGCGTTACGGTGCCGCCTCCGTTGTTACCATTGCCGCCATTGCCGCCACCAGAACTAATTGGCTTCATTGGCACATCGTACCTGACAATGTCAAAATCGACTGAAATGGTACCACTTGTGTGCGTTTCGTATCCGTCCTTCGTTACGATCAGATAGTAATCCGCTTCAGGAAACACCATGTACGCATAGAAGCCATCTGCATCACTACTCTGCTCCGGGCTCTCGTTGTCGTACGGCGGGAAATTTGGAACCTTTGGAAGCGTTACTTTCGTACCCGGAATGCGGCCGTTATCTCTATTCCGCTGCGTATCCGCATAATACAGTGTAACTTTGGCTCCATCAATTTTCTTGCCAGTGACGGCATCTCCTGTCGTTTCATCATAGACCGTACCGTAAGGGTCGACTAACTCCTCTGAAATATTCAGCTCTCCGTTAGCTTTAACGTCAAGTTGCGCCACTTTGAGGAGCAATTCCTCGCCGGTCTCAGCTTGATAGCGAACTTCCATTGTGTACGTCTGCTCGCTTAGCCCTTCCACAGAGAAAGTTCCATTCGTAGCCATAGGGAATGCTTTAGGTTGGCCGTTTTCCTTAATATAAATGCCATCCTTGTCTTTCAAATAGATATGCATCTGGCTAGTCAATAAATCGTTGAATAGCACTGTTGTTCCATCCAGTTGTTTAAACAGAATGATCCCCACGGCCGTAATGTCCGCTGGAACAGTCTCGTCCGTTACACTTCTGTTCACATTTGCTTTCTGCGTAAACTCAACAGGTACATCCTTACCGCCTACCCGATACATCTTCGTATATCTGATCGTATAGTCGGTATCCGCTACGGCTGGGATTGAATATTCACCCTTCTCATTCGTCTGCGTCTGAATCTCTTCGCCTGTCTTCAGATCGGTTACCTTAATCGGTGCATTCGGAATGACTTCTCCTGTGTTATTGTTACGCAACACGCCTTCCAGATACGGTCGGGTATTGACAAAATGTGCTTCAGACCATTTTTTCTCTGGAATAGTGCCAATGTGAATGAGACTCTCTGGATCAGTCACATAGCCATCTTGCGTATAATCATCTTGGGTCACTTTGTACTGAAGATTGGTTGGAAGCCCTTGGACAATGAACGTCTGGCCATCTGTAAGCTCAAAGCTCTCACCACTCTTGATCATGCCCTTGCTGCCGTCTGACTTCTCATAGACGTAGGATTCGTCCGATCCCTCGCCAGTGAAGGCAACCGTGTACTTAAACAGCTTCTTCTTGTCTTCATCTTTGCCTTTAACTGTGTTGCTGATTAATAGGCCACCCTTCAAAACTCGCACGTTCGTGAATGGGGCATCTTCATCAATGCCTTTCATGACTCCGGTATAGAACCGTTCCTCAGGAGTAGTCATGTATTCATCGGTTGTGTAATCTTGTTGGGTAACTGTGTATTTCAGATTCTTAGGCAGACCCAAAATATCCAGTGCCTCTCCATCCTTAAGGCGGAATTTACCGCCGGACTTGATCGAACCTGTGCTGCCGTCCGTCTTCAAGTAAGAGTAACTTTCCTCTTTGCCTGTATCCTCAAAGTTGACGGTGTACTCGAACTCCTTCGTTTTATCGCCGCCGTTGCCCATGACCGTATTGCTGATGGTCAGCTTGTTAACGGTCCGTTCATTGATGAAATCCGCCTTGTGATCACCTTTATTCACGATTGAGCCAGACAGCTCTCTCGTACCCGGTATCGTCGTATAACCGTCAACGGATGTATAATCAGCCTCGGTTACGGTATAGACCAGATCCGCAGGCAAGGCTGGGAACGTCACAGATTCCCCGTGCTTAAGGACAATCTTGCCTCCGCTCTTGATCGTGCCAAACGTATCATCCGACTTCTTATAGGTATACTCTCTGTCCTTACCTTCGCCGGTGATGGTCACGGTGTACTCGAACTCTTTGTCCGGATCACTGCCGTTGCCTTCCACCTTATTGGTAATGGTCAGCTTGCCTTGGGCCGGTGTAGGCACGATCAGTGGATTATCAGAGGTTAATTTCACCCCGTCTACCCAGATGGGCTTCCCTGGCGTATTCCCTACATATACTTGGTATACCCTTGTAGTTGGTAGCCAAGTATTGGTGTCAATATAAGTTTCTTTCAGCTCATAATACCCTGGATCAGGGAATAGCAGATTAAGTTTCCCTCCGCTATCGGTTTTTCCTTTGGTGATTATAGTTCCGCCGTCTTTCTTATAGAGTGTAAACTCTACGTCTTTTAGCGGATTGCCATTGGGATCTACCTTTTTCAGAGGCAACAGAGCATTGGAACTTGAACTGCCGGCCACGTCCGAACTGTCCAGCGTGCTTTCGCTTCTGGCACTGACAGATTTCAGATTGTCATCGCCCTCCAGTTTTACCTTGTTGCCCATTGTGTCTCCAGCTTTCGCTGTAGATGGATCAACTTCTGTTTGGTACACAAACTGGTAAAGCTGATTAGGGTCGTCCATTTTAAATGTTAGAACCGTAGTGCCACCTGCGCCTGGTGCAGCTTCTACTTGAACTTCAGCATTCGGATCGCTGAGGTCCAGTGCTGCGCCCTCTCGTTCAAGAGTGCCGCTTGCGGTCAATTTAGCAGGATAGACTGCCATACTAGGTGATGTCAGCACAAGCTTTCCGTTTTCTTCATAACGCAAATTCATGCCTGCACCCAGGGTATCCTGCAAATAAACACCCTGCTTCATATTAAATGGCGGGGTATAGTTCACCGTCCATTCCAGCACTCCTGGAACTGGCTTAGTTACCGACTTTCCAAGGGTCTGAATAGGTACAATAACTTTGCGCTGTTCGGTGACAACCTTCTCCACTCCCCCCCATGTCATATGAAGATCGGCTTTGTTATACAGCACCTGCTTGTCTGTGCCGTTGATGGTGTATTCCTCTAAATACTTCTGCAGAGCATCGTTGGAAGGTCTTGCCTTCACCAGAATGATATAAGGACTTTCCAACTTGGAGAAGGTGAAAGTCCCCTCGTTTCCAATGTGTGAAAAATGGACTACATGAGAACTAGTCCCTGGTTCAATTAGAGTTCTAGCATCGTTTCTAACACCATATTCTGTTCCTGCACCATTGTCCGAAAATCCTTTCCAAAGCTCAAAGTCCTTAGTTTCAGAAAAAGGAACGAATTCCCAGCCTTCGGGAAGTGTATCCACTAGCTTAATATTACTAATGACTCGATTACCGCCATCCTTAGCCATTTCTTCTGTGTTATATCCAGGCATATTTACCCCTAAACGGAATGTGACCGTTTTGGTTGTCCTGTCATAGCCAGAAATTGTCCATGCTTCATTGTTATCATTTCTAATGTAACTGCTAACGTTATTCGGCGTCACATTTTCAAAAGTACCATCTACTTTTAATGGCTTCGAAGCAAAGAGCATATCCTTGTTCAACATATGCAGGTGTAGGTTGGTGCTGTTATCTGCTTTTTTTACGGTTTCGCCATCAATGAGCAAAGCCCGATTCGAAACAGTTTTCCCTGCGTTAATATCCTGTCTGAAGAGAATGTTCGGGTTGGTCTCAAGTGCACGGAAGCTGAAGGATGCCGCTTCTTCGGTGTATCCGGTCACCTTGATCAAATCCGCCACCACTTTACCGTCCACGGTTAATGGAATAGCTTTCATCGTCAATCCGGTTGCATTCGACTTCAGAGTTCCCGCTTTGTACTGCTTCCAAAGCTGCGCAGAAGTGATATTTGCTTTAATTTTCGCAATTGTCTCCGCACTCACCTCGCTGGTTTCATCTACAGCGTTGTCCAAGACGTTCAAGTCACCGCCATGCACAAGGACATCGTATACTGCCGCGTTAGGTAAGGCATACTGTGGTGCTAGATTAACGGTCCACGTGATACTGCCCAGGTTATAATCCTCGGTTGATACTGCGCCTGTTTTTGTAAACGTGTGTGCGCCAATGCTGACGACTGCCTCATCTGTCACCGCAATAGGTCTTTTACCCGTCATTACATCGTTGTTCTGTATACCACCTGTTGTATCCAAATTCCAGTTGGCACGAGGGTCAATTTGGAAGCTGGAACCACTTATTGCCTTGCTTTTAATCAACAATTCGACTTTTCCGTTAATATCCCCGAAGGAATAAACGCCGTTTGAATCTGGTGTAATTGGCGTTTCTTCAGATACAGCGCCATTTACCCATGTCTGCCATGCAGCCGATTCAAATTCCAGCCCAGCCGGTAATACATTTGTGATGGTGAAGTCCTTTAACCCTTTTTTATTATATTGGTTAACCGTTACCTTCCATGTAATGGTTTCATTCGCATGGTCATACGAAGCGCTGGCCTGAATCCAGTCGGAAGCAAAGGAAATCTCCAAACCTGACTGCACCAACATATTATTGTCTTTTCTCAGTTCCACTTTACCATTCATATCCCGGTGGCTGCGACCGAGATTGGCTGGCGGATTCCGATACTCGTAATAATAAGCTTCCTTTGAAATCCATGTTTTATATTCAACCTTTGGATCTAGACCTGTTCCCTGTGGAAAAATGTAAGTCAGCGATCCGTCTGGACCAACGACTGGAGTTACATTTTGGTCATTTACTTTAAATGATTCCTCCATATAGGTGCCGCGGGCATTTCCAGGGCTGGTATTGTACGTTGAGGGATTCGTATAAAAGGTCTTTCCGTCTAGTGGCAATTTGATTGTTTTATCAAACTGATCAAACGCAGATACGGTTGACTGCCAGGTAACAGCTCCCTCAACAAATTGCGCTGGTTGAATTCCGCGATAACTATACTGATCCCACCTGATCATTCCAGGCGAGCTTAAAGTAATGTTATACTCTGCTGTAACATCTGGGTTCTCTAGCTGATATGCACCACCAAAGATGTTGATCGGCTTTTTATCGCCATACGCTAGTCCCGTTATATCTGCATTGGCCGTAGATTCAAAGCTGAAGGCAATACCTCGTCCAACACCATTGAAAAAATAATCATCACCGTTAAATACAATCTTGATGCTATTTGGAGTGAAATAGGCGGTACCCAGCTGTTTTGTACCTGATTCCGTCTGTGCATTCAAGGTTTTAGTAGCTGTTGGCAGCACCACTTCCTTGAAGTAATCTTCTCTTTTCAGCTCGATCCAGTCACCCTTTTGGATGTATTTCTCAGGATCTGCATTAGTTGGATTTGGGTCATCACCATTCACTGGTACCTTGAGACCTTCCGATTTGAGCGTAAAGGGCTGTCTACCCTGAATAATACCGTTTGGATTAATAACAGCATTCCCCTGTGTCACTTCCAGCGGAAAGGTTGAATTGGATTCCATAAATACCGCTGTTTTGTCCGTTGGGACTGCCACCATCGCTACGAAATTATTCGGTGCATCGTACACTGCCTCAGGTACCGAAAGTGGTTCGTCGGCACTCGGTGAGTCAGATTCAATGACGGCTTCCATTCCGGAATCGGTTGGCACACTCTCCGCATATGCGGCGGTGGAGTATATCACGGTCTGCAAGACGAGCAACATTGCCAGAAATAAAGACAATATCGGTTTACCTATATTGCGTTTTTGTTTCAAACGAAAATCTCCTCCACTTCTAAAATTTTTGCAGCAACCAGAAACTTTTTCCCTTTTCTTTGGCCATTCCATCCTTACAACAGAAACTGATAAAATTCATCAAGTTCATATGGCTTGCCTTACCATTTTACTGTAGAGCCCTTACCAAATTCTGAACACTAAACGGTAACCAAACCATAGAGCCAATTCAGACATAGATTTCTCCATAGAATCGTGGATTTTAAGCATAAAAAAAACATCCTAAATTGGGATATGGCATTCTCTTGGATAAACCCTTTTCACCAATTAAAGAACTACTTGATGAGAGGGTTTATCCGTAGAGGAATGCTCATTCGCCCGATAGGATGTGTTTCTCTGTTTTAATATAAAGTTTGAATAAGTTCTACATTATGAAGCTTTTGCTGCAACAGCTTTTTCAATTAATGCTTTTGCATCGTTAGTAGTCAGACCTAGTTTAGGTTGAAGTGATTTTTTATCTGTTCCAGCAAAAATACCTTTGTCAATCAGTTTTGCCATAGGTTTAATTGCATAGGCAGACACGGATTTACCATCTTCGAAACTAGCAATAATTGTAGCAGCGTCTTTATCAGTCGCTTGATCTTTTACCAATTTAGCAAGAATGGTAGCAGCTTCTTCACGCGTGATATCCCGATCAGGATAGAAGTTTCCACCAAAACCTTGAATGAATCCAGCATGCATAGCTTCAGCAATCGCATCTGCATATGCAGCATTAGCCGCAACATCTTTGAATACAGGTGCTGTAGCTACTTCGTTAAGTTTCAACATGTCGACCAGAGCACTTACAAATTCAGCACGAGAAATGACTTCTGTTGTTACAGGTGTTTCTGTTGGCTCAGTAGATGCAGCCAGGTTTGTGATACGTCCTTCATTTTTAGCTTCGATGCTACCGCCCTTATACGTGTCTACGATGTATTGGTAGAATACATCCAGATCGATAGGACCTGCCAGGGATGATTTAGCATCCAGCAGCACTTTATAGTTATCTCCACCTGCAGCCATAAAGTTGTTAACTACAGCCGTATATGTTTTTGCAGGATCAATCGTTGTTCCATCTTCCAGACTAAGACCAGTAACGCGTTCTGCGACTGGCTTATTGAAATCTGCAGTGTATTTCAAACCAGAGATTTGGAGTGTTTTGGTATTAGGTGTACCGTCAGCATTGGTACCCCATTGCTGCTGCAACAAGGTTTTAACCTGTTCGCCAGTCAGCTCAAGTTTTACTAGAGTATTACCAAACGGTTGGATTTTGGCAAGATCAGCAAAGGTCACATCGCCTTGTGGCAGATCCGCACGAATACCGCCTGGATTCATAAATGCAAAGTCAGCAGCACTGGCCTTATCCCCAAAGTCTGCTTCACGCATTGAATCTGCAATGAGGTTGCCCAGAGGGGCTTCGTTATTATAAGCATCTGTACGGGTAACAGAACCATCCGTTGTACCTACTGGTTTCGTCAGCTCAGGATGCTTGTCTAATGATTTTTTAATAATAGCTAAAGATTCAGGGTCTTCTTTTACACCCTCTTGGAAAGTCGTTGTAACAGTCGCTGATTTTTCAGTTACATCCCCGGTAGCAGGGTCAATCATCAGCTTGATATCTTCAAACGCCGTACCATATGAGTAGGCTTGCACAATCAACTTTCCGTTCACTTCACCGTTAGCCAAAGCATGATTGTCACCTGCAACGATAACGTCAACAGGGGAGTCCGCCGGTAAAGCTTTTGCCAGATCAGCTGCTTCTCCAGTGGTTACACCTTCTTTGGTTGTTGCTGGATCATGTGCCAAAACAATGATCGTTTCTACACCTTGGTCTTGCAATTCTTTGGCATATTTATTAACGGCTTCCACTTCTTCTTCTGCGCTTAAGAAACGTACGCCAGCTGTCCCAGATGGAGATACTTTGGCAGGTGTTGATTTCGTCACTAGTCCGATAAATCCAATTTTGACTCCGCCCACTTCTTTAATCACATACGGCTTAATCAATGTTTTTCCTGTGGCAGTTTCAATCACGTTTGCATTGACGTAATCAAATTTTGCACCGGCATGTGTTACCTTACCTTCTTTTGGATCAAGGCCACCAAAGATCTGTGCCTTTAAAGCAGCGACACCTTGGTCGAATTCATGATTCCCTAAGGAACCTACATCAAAGCCCATCATATTCATCCATTCCATGGTAGGCTCGTCACGATCCAAAGATGAGGCTGGAGCAGATGCACCAACAGAGTCCCCATTATGGAAGAGTAGAGAGTGTTCATATTTGGCTTGAGCTTCTTTGAGATAGGTTGCTAGAATTGGAGCCGTTCCTGCCTTCTTATCACCCACGATTGATGTGGTATCTAACTGACCGTGGAAATCATTGATTCCAATCAAGTGTACTTCTACATCGTTACCTGCGGCAGAGACAGAACCTGTTGCGCCCAATAGTTGCGTGAGTAATAGTGCAGCGGTAGCTACACGCAGTGTGCTTTTACCCAAAACTTTTTTCCAAAACATGAATGAAAAAACCCCTCTCCAATTTTAGATCCTGAGATATTTTACCATAGTTCAATTCATAAAAATCATTAAATATATAAAATGGGTGTAAAAAGTTGAGAGATTGATAGAGGAGATGAATACCTATATCTCGATCTGCACCAAAATTAGTGTTTAGCTTCAATTTATTCAATCGAATAACAGGTTTTTTTCTAGCTCAGGAGACGAGAAGTTATAACGCATTGGTTGTAAGTAATAGATTCAAAATTTCATATAGAAAAATATGGCTTTTATATTTTTTGTTGCTATAATGGAAAATAAAGTATGCATTTTCACTTGATGATATAACTCCTCTACTAAAAAACACTTAGCTTCCATCTCCTAAAACACACACATCCCATTACATAATATGTATCAAAGATTTTCACACTTCTATTAAAGGAGGTGACCGTTGGGAGCATTTTAGATCTTAGTTCCCATTTTACACCAGATGGGGACGTGTTACCTCACCGCTCCTGACTGAATACAACGTAGAAACATGCAATAGCTGTAAGGATTTGTTGTTCTATGCATTTAACTTTAACCATTATAAGAAAAATAGGAGCGTGTCCAATGAACAAACGACTTTTTCCCAGATCTTTTCGAGTTCTTATGGCTTGCTTGTTGATTCTTGCATTTGCCGTACCAGCAACAGCTTCTGCTGGCTATCTTGGAGATAAACTCACGATCGGCCAAAGCATGGCTAAGGGTGACTATCTCACCTCCCAAGATGGCAGGTTCTCAGCCATCTGGCAAAATGACGGGAACTTTGTTATCTATCAAAACGGTTCTTCTCTCTGGAGTAGCGGAACTAGTAACAGTGGGGCTCTTTCGTTCAATTTTGAATCACAGTACGGGAAACCTGTCATGTATAAATATGGCATGAAATATCAAGACGTTTACCAATATGGTTATCGTTATGGTTTCAACCCGGCTACAGGTAAATTCGAATATTACACCGGTTGGGGATGGGATAAAGTTTTGATGATTGATACTTCTGTACAGGTAGCTGCCTGGTCTCCCAATACCACCTCATGGATTCCAGGTCATCACGGGAGCAGCTTACCTGCTAACACAACGGGTGACACACTGGTCATGCAAAGTGATGGGAATTTAGTTCTCTATAACACAACCCTGACCAATAGCAATTATCCGAACAGTTGGATTCCTGTCTGGGCTTCCAATACGGGCGGGCGTTAAAAAAATGAAGAGCCGCATGCTTTGCGGCTCTTTTTTGTTTATCAGGAGAATATCATTGATATTGTTCATATTGCTGTTGAATAGACAGCGAAGGCTGTAATCCAAGTTCATGAAGCAGTAATTGTGTATATTGCTCATAGTGGTTATGTAGTGATTTTCGATCTCCCATGGCTCCCAATATACTTAACAACAGCAATGTTGCCTCTTCCTCAAACTCATTGCGGGATACAATTCTTCTGGCAATGCGTGCTGCTTCATTATATTGATTCCGTTCCAGCAACCAGCTTGCAAGACGCTTGGCATAGGAAACGTACACAATTAACAATCTCTCACGTTCCCCTGTCGCCCAATCAAAAGATTTACCCTCAAACAACTCGCCTACGAACTGTTTCTCTAACGCTATGGCCGCTTTTTCATTAGCTATATTGAATTCAAATAACTCCAACATGGTCTGTTCGAATCGAATAAAATCAACATCGGCTTGATCTAAATCTACCCGATATTGCTCTTGCGCTGATAGGATCATCTCCTTGAACCCATGCTCGGATAACACCTTTCTAAGCTGATAGACAATCGTATTCAAGTACACTTCTGCCTGCTTGAGAGGCCTCCCTGGGAAGAGATCCTCCAGGATTCGGGATTTGGCTACACTTCTACCCTGTTGAACAAGCAGATAGGCAAATAGCTCCATGCTTTTCTTGGATTTCCATTTCACTGTACCCGCTTGCTTGCTGCTAGCCTCGAAGCAACTCAGTCCATGAACCGTCAGCCGATTAGGCACAAGGTCGTCAGCAAGATTAGAAGAAGATCTGCGTCTGCTGGCCGCCCTAGTGAGCGTCTGAGCCAGTCGCATTCTGGAAATCGGCTTAACCATGTAGTCCAACGGATAAACATCGTAAGCGTGAATCGCATATTCTGCATGCGAAGTGGTAAACACAATGTCAAGATCATTACAAACTGAGATCAAGCTGCGTGCAAGCTCTAATCCATTGTCCGTAGCAATCTGGATGTCCAGGAATGCGAGATCCACTTCCCTGTTCTTAACGAAATCGAGTGCCTCTGCCGCATTCTGAAAGCTTCCGACAATCTCCACATCTTGCATATTCGACAGCATCCGCTTCATTGCCAACAGCATGGCAGGCTCATCATCAACGATGAGAACTTTCATCTCTCTGTTCCGCCTCTCAAAGTGAAGTGAAATACGCTTCCTTGTCGCACCGTGCTTTCTGCCCACATATCTCCACCACTTAGTTGTACGAACTGTCGACTTACGAGCAGTCCAAGCCCTGCCCCTTTTTCACCTAATGTACCCGCCATGGAGTTGAGTTGCTTCTCGTTAAATAGCTGACGAACTCGCCCCTCTTCCATACCTACTCCGTTATCACGAACGGACACGATCACCATGTCTCCTGACAACTGAGCGTACACTTCGATTAAACCACCCAATTCGGAAAATTTGATGGCGTTGGTTAATAAGTTACGAATAATTAAACCAACTGTTTCCCGGTCTGCATATACATGGGTGCCTATAGCAATCTTATTCATCACGCTGATATGTTTACTCTCACTTTTAATGTGTAACATATGACAACAGTCCTCAACAACCTCCGAAAGCTCCAGTAACTCTGGACGAAGTGTCATGTCTTCAACCTGACTGCGAAACCACTCCAACAAGTTATTAGCCATTCCAAGTGTATTACGAATCTGGTCACCCAGCTGCTCAATGATCTCCTGATGATCCGCAGCGAAGGATTGCCTGTCCGCCTCCAGTAACTCCACGAGTTGAAACTGCAGCGCTAGCGGACTGCGAATATCATGCGATATAATTGTAAACAGTTGATCCTTCAACTGGTTCAACTGTGCCATCTGCTCCAGATGCCGTTGTTTCTCTGTAATATCAAAAATAAGAGAAATATTACCCTGTGCCTTACCCAGTGTATATAATGGATATACGTTTACACTATATATTTTTCTTTCTCCATCCAGCCACTTATCAATCTCTACACTGCCCGGTTGCATAGACTTGCTCAGCTTATACCATTCTGGCCAGGACGCTAGGATTTCCGATATATTCCGACCCGAAATATTGGTATAGCCCAACTCTGAGAACCATTGTGAAGCTCGATTATTGTTATCGATGACCTTTCCCGAACCATTCACAATCACAATACTCTCCTGCAACGTATCGAGCACAATATTCCTGGCAATCGGAACGGTAGAGAAGAACTTAATCCTCAGAATAATCACCAGCATAATTGTCCCTGTAGATCCGCAGTAAACTGTTAATGGAAGTAACCATGATGACCACTCAGGCTTCACAAATTTGATAATCTCCAGGACAAACGGTAATGTAGCCAGAAGGAGAACCCACATTCCCGGCTTACGATAATCACTCCTAATATTCCTTACATACTGAAATAAATAGTAGAGGCATATAACCACTGCACTATAGCAAATGAGGCTGAATGCTCTAGAATAGAGGGTTTTTGTTGTGACTAGGTGGCCATTATAAAGCTCAATCGTCAGATATATAATATGAAAGTTTGGGTCAAGCCACATAAGCAACGACCACGATACAAATACGGCAAACAATAGGATCTTCCATTGGTTCTTCAGCAGCTTGTCTCGACCGACTAAGTGATAAACGAATAAGATCAAGAAAGGGACCATTACATTTTGGGTCGTATTCTGAATATTGCGAAAAATTAATTTAGTCATAAATACATCGCTATGTCTCTCCAGAATGATACTGCTTGAGTACATCATTCGGCATACGATCAAACCTACGAGGTAGATTACTCCGCGCTCTCGTCTAAACCCGTACACAGTGAGTAAGATGATACCCGTCATGATCAATGAAACAATCATCAGGATAAGTTCTACAGTGGAATTCATACATCAGGTCCCTTTATATTTAAATTAAGAAAATATACACCTTATGCCTTTTCTATCCATAATAGTAGAGGGAATTATGGATTACAAGCATATCTCCTATCAGGCTTCAACAAAAACTGACCCCTGTTGTCATCTAATGACATCAGGGGTCAGTCCTTTATTGCTTAATGTATAGATTTCCAAAGTCGCAAGAGTACAACCGCAGCTTCGGCTCTTGTTGTTCGTCCCTCCGGAACAAATCGATTACCCGCTTGCCCTTTCAGAAGTCCGTGCTCTCGAGCAGCTTCGATATAAGCTTTGGCCCATGTTGGAATGTGTGTATCATCAGAGAAGTAGGGGCTATCCGTACTGCCAGCCTTCCATTCCATGACCTTGGATACCATTGTAGCCATCTCTGCACGGCTTACCGTTTGCTTCGGTCTTAATGTTCCGTCGGGATATCCTTGCAGAGCGCCCTCAGATACGGCTGTCTGGATCGTCAGGTGTGCCCATGCCGGAATGCTCTCTGCATCGCTGAAAGATACCTCACTTGATTCGTTACGTATCGGGATCTGAAGTGTCCTCATCAGCATAACGGCGAACTCCATTCGTGTTACGTTGCCTCTTGGTACAAAGGTCTGGGCATCCATCCCCTCCACAATACCCAATTCGGCTGCCTCGCATATATCTGATGTTGCCCAGTGATTCTCGATATCCGTGAACCGACATACCGGAGCTGAAGGAACATGATGTTCATCATGGGTCATACGGTTAATGGTGACGGTATACGTCTTGATCGTTCCATCCTCAGCTTGAACCGTAAGGGTTAACACATTAGCACCCATCACCAAAGGAACAGTCGTCATCTCACTTATCCGTTCTCCCAACAGCTTCACAACCGCCTTGGGATGGGCTGAAGCTACTTCCAGTTCAACCTGCGCAGCGTCTGTTTCTACTGTATACGTCGTAGTCCCCGACGTGAACTTAGGAGATAATTCCAATGCCTTTCCGGAATTATAAACATTTATTTTAGCTAAAGCTGCCTGGTTAGATGGAGATGAGGTTACTGCAGGCGGAGCAGACGAATTACCGCCTTGATCTATTGGGCTCGGTGCTGGTGCCGGCGTTGTGTTATCCAGTAGAAACGGATTCGAAACAGCCTCCTTAACATTCCCCACTTTGTCTACTGCGCGAATGTGTAAGTACCAACTTCCATTCCCGCTAGTCTGACTCAACGTATCGCCGTCTCTAAAGGGGAACCAGCCCATTGCCGGAACGGCCGTACTTTGCGTCCACACATATTGTAGTGAATGATCATCTATTCCGCTTTGTAGGTCGCTGACCGTTACGATACTCGCTGCAGTTTTCGCTGCCACTACACCACCATTCGTACCAAACTGCACTTCCGGAGGCGTTGAATCGATCGCCAGCGTAATGGTATACGTTTTACCGGGTAACAAGTAGGGCTCCACGCGAACAGGAATAACCGTATCCGTGGTTGCTCCCGCAAAGTTTATCATCTTCGTGCTACCTGACGGCAGCAGCTCACCGTTCACATACATAACTGTCTGGTCAGTGCTCTCGAGTGTCGGCGTTACATCTACACTGGACAGCGATTGACCGTCGTAATAATACGTGTAGTCCATGACTGAAGGATCAAAGGATTCTGTGAAATCCCCTTCCTGTAGCTTAAGCCCGCTCAGATTGGCATTCCCAGGTACATTCATTTGTCCATCCTGATTAGATCCCCAGGTAATTACGGTACCATCTGACTTTAAGGCAAGCGAATGAAAATGACCTGCAGCGACCGCCACTACTCTTTCTAAGTCGGCTGGTATATTGGTTTGACCACTATTATTGTATCCCCAGGCAACCACTGTGCCATCTAACTTTAGCGCTAATGAATGATATTCTCCTGCAACAATCGCCACTACTCCGTCTAAGCCCGCTGGCACATTGGTTTGACCGTCCTGATTAGATCCCCAGGCAACCACTGTGCCATCTGACTTTAGCGCTAGTGAATGAGTTTCTCCTGCAGCAATCGCCACTACTCCGTTTAAGCCTACGGGCACATTGGTTTGACCCCTATTGTTGCCTCCCCAAGCGACCACTGTGCCATCTGACTTCAGTGCAAGCGAATGGATGTTTCCTGCAGCAATCCCCACTACCCCTTCTACAACCACTGGTACATTGGTTTGACCGTTGGTATTGTTACCCCAGCCGACAACCGTGTTGTCTGACTTCAATGCAAGCGAATGGCTGCTTCCTGTGGCGATTGCCACCACATCATTCAAGCCCGCTGGCATGTTTAGTTGACCAAAGCTGTTGTTCCCCCAGCCGACCACCGTGCCATCTGACTTCAATGCAAGTATATGAAAATACCCAACATCAATTGCCATAATATCGCTTAAGCCTACGGGGACGTTTAGTTGACCAGGCCCCCAGCTAACCAAGGTACCATCTGACTTTAACGCCATTGAAGCATTACCTCCTGCGTCTATTTTCTCCGCTTTAACAGGTGAAGAAGGATCTGCAGCATAAACTGATCGCACCTCGAATGGAACGATTATGCTGAACAACAATACGAAGCTTATAACAAGATAAACCGTCTTTCTCCAATTAAACGATAACAATATGTATCCTCTCCTTCATCCCTTTGATTAGGTAACTAATCCTTGATTATTTTCTATCGGCATACGTCAGAATGATAGCCTTGCTAGAGCAAGCTTTAACCCAGATCCGAGATCCATCATCCTCTATGGATATTAACAGAGGGCTATGAAAGAATAATGAAAGAACATAGCGATGATGGAACCACGATCCATCCCGACTTCTAACGTATACACTTGGCTCGAACCAAACTGATCCCCCAGGAAGCAGAAAAAACCGATTAGAGACAACTTTACTTGCAGCTGTCTCTAATCGGCTTCAACATTTCACTCTATCAAATCACTTCAATTCATAAACGAAATCACAATACTTTAGAGTTGATTCTCGATGAGATGCAATGATAACAGTCTGATTATCTAATCTAGACACTGCTCTCATCACTTCCTCTTCAAGGCATTCGTCTAATGCGGATGTTCCCTCGTCCAACACCAAGATATCCGGAGAATCGTACACCGCCCTCGCTAGGCCTACGCGTTGGCACTGTCCCCCGGAAAGAAAGATTCCGTTCTCACCAAGATTGGTATTTTCACCTTGACCTAACCCTGCAATCATATCTGCTATTTGAGCCACCGATATAGCATGCGTCATTTTTTCTTTATCATAGTCCCGATAGAAAACAATATTTTCCTTCAGGTTTGCATTCAACAAAAATACTTTTTGGGGAAGATATCCGAAACGAAGCTTTGCCTCGCTAAGTTGCTCCGTCGTTCCATCTCCATGCTCGATATCGAGTCTTCCGTCATTTCGCACAAGAAGACCCGTCAACAGATTTAACAGTGTACTTTTGCCTATTCCGGAGGGGCCCCTTAAACCGACAATAGCACCACAAGGAATCTCAACGTTTATTTTCTTCAAAACTTCTTTTCCATTCTCATAGGAAAAAGATAGATTACTACATACAATTTTACTGCCCTGATTAAACCTGCCTGTAGCATGTGTATCTTTGTCTTGATCATTTACAGCATACGACTTTCTTGGTTTGTCTTCCTTTAGTATCCCTTGGATCTTCTCGTAGAAACCCCCGTCCATTCGATCCAAAACCGAGGAGTTCGCATACAAAGAAGATAAATAACCATTTATTCTGGTCACTCCTGGCATAACTCTAATTAAAATCAAGGCTAGAATGGCCATTTTCGACATGACGTCCTCGGATGAGCCATTCGTTACATAAACAGCAAGAAACGCCATCAACATACAAGCCACCGTAATCAATTCAATCAGATGTCTAGGCAATGTGGAATAGACAGTTTGCTTTACTTCTAAGGTTACATTTTCCTCGATGTACCCTTCATAGAGATGCTCCACTGCGTCTTTTGCGTGATACAATTTCACTTCCTTGATACCATTTATGGCCTCTCTTGTGACGGCACTCATTCGGTCGAAGCTGTGATTGGAACGTTTTCCGGTCTCTCGCACTTTAGTATAAATAAACCGATGGAACAAGATCATGATAAGAACATACACCAGAATCAAAGCCGCTGAAATATTGACATTTAGGACGCACATGTAAGCCAAAAGCATGAGAATGACGACAGCTTCTGCAATAAACTCCAGCATGCTCTGTATACTCAGGAAGATGGAACCCGTGTATTTGTTAATATTATTAATAAGAGCCGACGAATCTTCATCAGTGAAAGATTGATAATCTTGATCCAGGTGCATGCGCAACAATGACTTGCTTGTATCCTTATATTGGCTAACGATATATTTGCGCTTTATAATTCCTAACCCATATACAAACACGTTTTTTACTAGAAAACATATAAAAACAATTCCCGCAAAAAAAGCAACTTTGCTAATACTCTCATGATCCCCTTCTAGAATAGTAGAAACAAAAGGAACAATAAGTGAAATGCTTGCGGTCTCTAACACTGCACCGATCACATAGAAAAAGACAAGCACGCCAAATTGAATCTGTCGCTTTCGACCAAACAGATTCCATAATGTAAGTAAATTTACTCCGAGTGATTTATTCAAGGCAAGTCGCCGCTTTCTTCGTATAGTCCATCAAAACTACTGCACACTAATTTCAGTCTTCACTCGTTGCTCGTTCTATTTCTTGCTATCATGGCCGTAGTTTGCATTAAGGTCTTCTTAAATGCAGCAATCATATGTTCCACTTCTTTGTGATAATACTCTTGATCACATTCACAATAAGGCAAAATACTTAAATAAAGCTGCTTGATATCTTCTATCCGTTTCATAGTCTCCGTGAAACTACGCTTCGTACTAGAATGACCGCTACTTCTCCTGCAATATACATGCAGCTCCTCGTTTAGATAAGCACACTTGCTTCTGCTCGCGATTGGAAGTAGCAGCTGCGGATTCTGATCCACAGTGGATGCCGGAATCTGACGATTCGGATAACAGGAAAACAAGGCTTCTGTTCGCACCATAAATCGGCCCGCAAGTTCCAAGATACGTTCATGGAACAAATCATCAAATATATCGGACAAAAACGGCTGATTATTTTTTTCTCTATACATAATCGGATTCTCTGTCTCATCTTTGATTAATCCGTTGCTTCGCACCATATTAATATCAGGATGAGTTAGAAGACACTCTACCTTCTTTTCAATACTGTCATCCGTCCAGTAGTCATCCGCATCGCACCAGGTTAATAGTTCGCCGTGGACACTCGGAAGTGCTAGATTTACAGCAGCCACCTGTCCTGCATGGTTTTGGGATAGAACTTTCACCGATATACCTTTTTCTTCCATTATAACTGCCCGCTCTGTAAGGACCGAGAGTGAATCATCGGTAGACCCGTCATCTACCAAAATAAGTTCTAACGGCGCATAGGTCTGGTTTTCTACAGAATCTAAGAAAGTGTTTAAATATGGCATGGCATTGTAGATTGGCGTTATGATGGATACTAACGGTTTCATTCTTTTGACATCCTTTTCCTTAAAATAGCTGCATAATTTTTCATTTCTTCTTCACGTTTTAAACGTCCTGTATTGGTCATATGAAGGCGTCGCCTTAACGTTACTTGATTGATTTCACGAACCACGGCTCCTGTTTCCTTCAAACTCATCATCCAATCTACCGTTTCTCCACTTGAAAGATTTTCATCGAAGTATCCGTTCCGATCAAAGACTGATTTTTTGATAAGCGCGCAGCCCGGCAATACACCGCCATAACCGTTTTCTCTTGCCTTCAGTTTCATACTTTGTTCACTCGATAACTCCGGCGAAATAAAATCTTTTGCCTTTCCATATACAACAACACAGTTCGATTCATCTTCCATGGCAGTAAAAAGATTATCCAATGCATCCTGAGACAAAACATCATCTGCATCCAGAAATAATACATAATCCCCACAAGCCATCTTGAGTCCGACATTCCTTGCTTTTGCTGCACCACCATGTTCCACCGAGATCACACGATCACCTAATCTTTGGGCAGTCGCAAAGGAATGATCTTCTGATTGATCATCTACAATAATAATCTCCTTCTCGCCATTCCAGGTCTGGTTCGATATCGATTCCACTGCTTCTTCTAAATAATATCCCGCATTATATACAGGCATAATAATGGATAGCCTCATTGTATTAATCCTCTTCTTTTAGCTTAGGCCATCCCATATCTGCTTCCACATCATGTACAGGGTCTGCCAACAGAAGATCTTGAACCTCCGCGAATTCATTCAACTCAAGGCTGTAATCTCCATGAACCACGACAAAATCGCCCAATGATTCTTGGCTGTAAGGTTGATCATCTAAAATAAATATTTCCTTTTCCGTAAGCGCAGCAATAAACCGCTCTACACGCTGATCAATATCCACTACACAGTCCTCATTATTTTTAATTGTATCGACAATCTGCTTCGGGTCCTTGCCTTGCATCAACGCATCTAAAACCATCGATCCAAGAGCACTTGCTCCATAATACATTCCAGTAACAAAATTGATTATAATGGCTTGTCCGTCAGCAATATCATAAAACATCTTCTCATCATTTAATTTATACATGTTAAAGTCCCTCCATAAAGTTTTGCAATACGATTACATTCTTCTTAAGGTCTTTACTTAAACGAAACTCATAAACGGGTAAATCCTTCAGTCTGTCCATCATTCTCTTAACCATTTCTGTATCTCTTCGTCCGCCAATCTGACTTACACTGGAATGAACCAATTTTACCAATACTGAACCTCGGTCCGTCGGCACAATCATTGGATCGCTTCCCTCTGTAACAGTTGGACACAAAATAGCTTTAATCGGTAATTCTTCCTGAAAAGGATAGGCGGATGCATCAAAGAACTTCTTCCCGTTTCGCTTTTCCTCCGTCTTGATAACAGGCATGTTCGGTTTCAAAATCTGATACATATCCGAATTCAATCCAACCATTGTATATAGTGGCAGTGCATTTCGTTCTCCCACTTCACGCATCATAACATAATCATCTGCCACAAAATCTAACCCCTCAAGCAAACAACTTACCGATAAAGTTGACTTCCCAGCACCACCCCGCGCACTTATCAATACACCCTTATGATTAAATCCGACTGCAGCGGAATGCAGAATCAATATGTTCTCCTGCTCTGCCCAAAAATAAAAACATCTTATAAGTGGATGTCCCAACATGCAATCATCATAATCAGTGCCTGCTTGTCTGCAGAAATAATAGGTCTTCCTGATGTAGTCGGCACCCTCCATCTCCGTACTTCTAGTAACCTTGATGCTTCCCGTTGCATCCTTTCCCTGATATACATCGGTTATTGCTCCTTCTTGCAGCGGCTTATCGCGAAACGAATCGGGAATATAGACATTAACATCATCCGTATAGCACCAGATTACTGCACCCGGCACTACGTACTGCTCATTTGAAAGGACTCTTCCCAAAAGAGATGATCGTATTAATGAAACCTCTATGTCATCCCAATATCGAATTTCGAGAACCTTATCTGCTAATCTGATTTGCATATTCTTATAATGCATCCCGTTTTTCTTCAAAATTCGCTTATTAACATCTTCGAAGAAAGTGGAAATTGTAGCTTTTTTATTATCCATCCATTATTCTCTCTTTTCTCGCATAGTATTTGTTCTAATCAACGAAGTCTTAACCGTGAGAGAAATTTCTGATACAATTTCACGGGTCTATTTAAGTGGTAAAGTTCGGCAACATATTTTGCAAAACACATACCAGATTCTACTTCCTTTAATTCATGAGAATAATATCTATACTCCTTTCTGATAGGTTTATATTTTATTCTTAAATGTATTACCCGCAGCGTGATTGAACTATTTTCGTCCGCACGGCGTTCTTTCATATAAGGCACAATCGTCTCATAAAAATCCATTGCGTCTTTTAGCCATTTGCCATATCCACTATCCACTGCAAATAAATTTTCTGCATCCTCTAACGAAATGTCCTCTGGAAAACAGGTTGCGAATAATTTCATCATCAAGTGAACCCGATAACTACAATGCAGTTCACTCGCGCGCTTTGCTATTGCTGTCCAATCCGTGTCAGGCATCATTTTCAAGACCATTTTTGCATCAAATAACCACTTCATCCGTCGTTCCGGCATCTCATCAACAAATATGCATCTGGATTGCGAATCTAATATATGGACAAACATGTCTAACGGTGATAATACTCTGAATTTACAGCTATTCACCTCAACCTGTTCAACTCTCTCCCAAATATCACTGCCCTTTTCAAGATTGTTCTTAAATATGACATGATGAATATCAAACTCCGTCTTTCCCAACTTATATGTAATGGAATGCTTAGCTTCTACTATATACTCCGCACCCATATCTTGAAAAATTGAAACCGCTTCTTCATATTGTTCACCCTCGAGCGCAAAGTCTAAATCAGCCATCATTCTAGATACTCCTGAGGCAAAATGTAGACGCATCGCGGCTCCCTTTAAAAGCAAAGGGTATATATTCTTTTCATTCAACTTCTGTGTACTCATAAAAAGTTTCTGTAGCATCAGGGCATTCTCCACCTGATAATAACGATAGATGCCTTTTAATTGTGGGATGACATGCTTCGGAAATCCCATCCAATCGACGTTATACCCAAAATGAGCTAACATCAGCAGATAATTATGATTACCCGTATCCATATTCAGACCCTGAAGCTGATCCTCTATTTCTTCTATATTCACGTGTTCCTTAAATAGGAGTGACAGTAATCTTTGCTCGCACGGAACAAGTAGCCGTTTTTGCAACTCTTTCTCTATCGCTATATTCATATCTATTCTTTTTATCCTTTCATCTTTATTGGCTTTAATGTACAGTCAAAAACTTATTGAATTTCGTTTCATTTTTCCCAGCCGGTTTGTTCCATTTTGATTACTTATTTTTGAAATTATAACAGAGTGCTATGAAAGAATAATGAAAGAAATAAACCTGTGGTTTGGTTCCTACTCATTGGGCAAGGCATCATTATTATTAATGGATGCAGTCAGGGAGGTCCATTAGTTCGAACCACATAGGGATTCGCAGAGGTAACTAATTCTTATTTCGTTTGTTAACTTCAATTGCAATGAACTCTGGCAAATAATTAGGAGTACAGCCCTTTGATACCATTTCATCTTTATAAAGACCTGTATTCTCACCAAGTTTTATACAACGTGCACGATACTTTTGATCATAAATGCCTATCCAGCCTGCAATGAAATTCATAGCCCACTGAACTGCCGGCTCTTCCTGCGTAATATTAGCTTCAATTGCAGATAGTAAGTCCTCGGTGTTATCAGGAGGCGTTTGTCCGGTCCATCTCAATCGCGCTTGATAATACCAAAAAGCTCGCCTTTGAAGAGCAGAAGGGCTTTTTTCCCATGACTCCATCAATGCAATGGTCTTCTTGTCTTTGGTAAGCTGATTAGCCATTAACCAATCCATTAAGTTATTTCGCTCATCAAAAGTGTGAGTCTGCATATCCTTATCAAACTTATTAAGCACTTCTTGTGAGAGAAGTTTTTTATCCATAATTAAAATAGCTAATAGTCTGGGCAAAAACGCTTCGGTCGACCAAAGTTCCATAGCTAGTTCGTGATCTTTTTTAATATCCTTTGCGATTTTTCGTAATTCGCCTAGCTTAGTTTTACTATTGATCTGCTGTAGAATGTCCCCTGCTTTTGAAGAGTATTTCATTTCTATACTTTTATCCTTATTCATTTGATACCACAGCTCCTTTATGGCGAAAGTCTTTGAAGAGCGAAAGGGCTATTTCCCATGACTCCATCAACCGCAGTAAGATAAGCTTATTTTCATATATTGACAAATAAATGTGTTAGACTACTAAAAGAAGAATTGCCAATCTATACTAAAGAATGCTACACAACTGGATACAGGCAGTTCTTACGATAAACGTAGTTAGAAAGGAAACCCCATGAATAGTTCCTTGAAGCAACGAATGAAATCATTATTAGCACCCGTGTTTCCCGGTGGAATCATAACCATTCTGATATTTTCCCTTGATTACTTCCAAATCGAACTTGTTGAAAAATTTCTGCTTTTTGCGGCTTTTGTCATTGTACCTCTTGTGATTTCACTTTTGAACCATGACGAAAAGAATAAACATCAACGAATGATTTATGCCGCTATGAAATGGCTTCAATTTCCCGCTGCGCTTCTTACCCTGGCCTCGGTAATGAGTAATAAGATGTGGGGGTTAGAAAGTACGGAAATCCCAGGAATTCTGTCTCTTGGATGGCTACTGTTCACACTGCTGCTTGGCATCTATGGCTTGACCACGATTGTGATCTCTAAAGGAAAAGCAGCGGAAATAGCGATTGGTGCGGGGCTCGTTTATTTTTTTATCGGGGGCATTTGGTTTACCTTATATCAATATCAATTGAACCTGTTCCAAGCTAATCCTTCAACGCACGCGTTAAGCTCGCTCCACTTCCATTTCTCATCTGCGATCGTTCCGATTTTTATTGGTGCACTGGGACGCATCATGACGAAGAAAAGCTGGTATCCTTGGGTCGTTGCCATCGATATCATCGGACCAATCTTGATTGCTATTGGTATGATTTTCTCCAAGCCAATTGAATACATTGGTGTCACTTTGTTCGCCTGTAATATTGTGGTTTACACCGCTTATCTCCTTACTTACTTGAGGAAAAATGCTTTGGATATTAAGGCAGCCTTTTTCTTAGGCCTTTCTTGTCTAGCCTTTTACACGGTTGTTGTCATTTCCATCTTCTATCCGTTACTGAAAAATATGTACTCCTTAACCATACTCGATTTTATTCCCATTTATGGATCTCTGCATGCGTTTGGTTTTGTCTTATGTGGACTAATTGGTTGGGTGTATATGGTGGACTTCATTAAGGAAAAGGCTAACCAATCGGCTTCATAGGAGTAGTTTAGTCAGGTTCGTGCTATAATAGTGATCACATAAATAACATTCATCATTCTGCCGAGATGGCGATGATTAAGGAGATTGAATTTTGACGAACAACCATGATATTGGAGCAGTTAACGAACTACCGGAGAACTTTGAAGAGCTCAAACGAGCGGCTAACCGGACGTCGAGCTGGAGAGAAAGACTGAATGCCGTGAACGAATTGGGGAACTGGAATACAGCCCCTACCATTAAGTTGCTGCAGCATGTTTTGAAAAATGATCAAGTGTTTCAAGTGCGCGAAGCCGCATATCAAAAGCTCAAGCAGTTGGATGAAGATGTACAAATGCCTGCCAAAAACAAAGGTGAGCTGTTTAAAGGTACTAACAAAATTTTGCTACGGATTAAAAAAAGCCTTCCTGAAGGTCACACATTCGAGCAATTCAAGGAAAAACTGCAAAAGACACGTCTGGATATTTATGATACTTACGAGGGCGACAAAGATGCTGATTTCGATTCCTGGCTCCATGGAATTTGGGAGACACTAGGTAGAAGATAACCGCCGTTCACCGTAAAATAGCTGAATATAAAGCCACTCCATCAATGGAGTGGCTTCTTTATTTTCTCAGCGTCACCTCCATCAGATGTGGGGTTATTTTTTCTCTAAAAAAGTCACCACTGTCAAACTGATCTGACAAAAAAACGCCCTGTCTACTGATTCTTAAAAATCAGTAAACAAAGCGCAAAGTTAGAGCCTACATTCAATTTCACATGTACATTCCTGTACGATGCGAAGTTGTGTACTATAAGATTTATTCTGGTATATAAGGAAGATCCAGTGTCTTTGGAACGTTGATGACATGTTTTTCTGTATACGTGCGGATGCCTTCGGCACCGTATTCACGGCCAATACCAGATTGCTTAACTCCACCGAAAGGGAACCGAACGTCGAGACCCTGCACAGCAGCTGTATTGATCATTGTCGTTCCAGCTTCGAGTTGACGTGCAACGGAGATGGCATCCTCTTCTTTCCCCCAGACAGAACTCGTCAATCCATATATGCTTTCATTGTGTAGATGAATAACCTGCTCTTCATCGTCAAATGGAAGAATCGGAACCGTAGGGCCAAACTGTTCCTCCACTACAATCGGATCATGAACATCGCAACCTAAGACAAGCGTAGGTTGTAGGTAGTAACCTTGGTCAAACAGCTTCTGATCAAGAATTTGCCCGAGAGGGATGACCTTAGCCCCACGCTTTTGCGCATCTTCAACCAAACCAAGCACATAATTTTTCTGCTTCAGGTTATTAACCGGACCTACCGTCGTATTTGAATCAAATGGATCACCAATTCGAATCCAGCGATTAGCCGCCTCTATATATTTTTCCACAAACTCATCATAAATAGAACGGTGTACATACACACGTTTGGCGATCATACAGATCTGGCCTGCTGTCAAGAAATTAGAAATGACAATCCGGCGCATTGCTCGCTCATCATGAACATCAAAGCTTTCCAAGAAGATAGCCGCATCATTACCACCAAGCTCAAGCGTCATATCCTTAATCGTTTCCGACGCAGCTTTAATGATATGCTTAGCTGTTGCGGTTCCACCTGTAAAAGCGATTTTAGTAACAAGAGGATTACTAGTCAGTTCAACGCCCACATCCGCATCACCATGAACGACATTGATTACCCCAGCCGGGAACTCACTCGCAATAATCTCTGCCACCTTCGCTGCCGCCAGTGGCGCATATGGGCTTGGTTTAAGCACAATTGTGTTGCCCGCAAGTAAGGCAGGAGCGATCTTAATCGTAGATAATGCAATGGGATAGTTCCATGGACTAATCGCTGCCACCACACCAATTGGATCATAGGAAAGAATAGTTTTACCATTCTCATGCTCTTTGATCTCTTCCTGTAGAGCCGATTTAGCTTCATTACAAGCAAACTCCATCCACATTAACGAAACATAAATTTCACCGTGTGCATCATACAGGGGCTTGCCATGCTCTCTAGACAGCAAATGAACAATTTCATTCTCAGCTGCTCTAATCTTCTCGATCGACTTGCGCATCATAATAATGCGTTCATCAATGGAGGTCTGCTTCCATGTTTTAAAAGCCCCTGCCGCCGCTTCAATCGCTTCAACCGCTTGTTCTTTCGTAGTGACAGGGAAATAGCCTACGATCTCAGTTGGGTTTGTCGGATTCTCTTTGGCTAACTGCGAAAGGGATTTTACATTTTGACCATTAATGAACGCTTCAACTATAATTGTCTCTTGGTCTGCTTGTATCGTCATTTTACATCCCCTCCGTTATTTAAATGGATTAATTCCAAACTTCTTCTGCAATTTCCTTCACATAACGAAGTTTACGCCATTGTTGTTCTTCCGTTAAAATATTGCCTTCTTCTGTAGACGAAAAGCCACATTGTGGGCTCAAACAAAGTTGCTCAAGTGGTACATAGGTTGCCGCCTCTGCAATCCGAGCTTTAATTTGTTCTTTATCCTCTAACTCGCCTGTTTTTGATGTGAGTAAACCAAGCACGATTTTCAAATCTTTTCGATTCACATATTTTAATGGCTCGAAACCACCTGAACGCTCATCATCAAATTCTAAGAATAATCCGTCTACGTTTAAGCCTCCAAAGATAACTTCAGAAGCGTAATCATAACCACCCGTTGAGAAATAATTCGATTTATAGTTACCACGACAAATATGCATCGTCACCACTAAATCCGCCGGTTTATGAGACAAGGATTCATTAATCATGCGCTGCATCGTTTTCAACTCTTCTGCCGGTTCCAGACCTTTGGCACGCAGCTTATCATGACCAGCTTCTGAGAATAGGTCTGCCCAAGCGGTATCATCTAATTGCAGGTATCGACATCCCGCATCATAGAAAGCTTGAATGGCTTTTTGATACGCCGCAATCGTATCCTGAAGAAATTGCTCCCGGTCCGTATAGATATTGGCGCCATTTTCCAACCGATATAGAAGCATGTTGGGACTTGGAATGGTCTGTTTCGCCACTGCATCACCTGCATGCTTTTTCAAAAACTCAAAATCCTTAACAAAAGGATGACTCGAGAAATCAACTTTACCAAAAACACGAATTCCACCCTTGCGAGTTTGCATATTATGGAATTGAGGCCCATCAATTTCCTCATACAACTCTACGCCATCCAAGCCGCCCAGAAAATCAAAATGCCACCAGCTTCTGCGGAACTCACCATCCGTAACTGCCAATACGCCATTTTCCTTTTGCTTTTCAATAATTCGAATAATCTCTTGATCTTCTACAGCTCTTAATTCTTCATATGTGATGTTGCCTGATTTATATTGTTCACGTGCCTGACTTAAGTTTGCAGGGCGTAGAAAGCTGCCTACATGATCATTACGAAATGGTATCATAAGAATTTCTCCTTCTAACTTTTTATTCTAATGAGTATAGCATGATGAAATGGAATGCTTGTTATATGAAAAAAGCATGGCTAGTCATAGCTTTTAACAATAGCTAAATTCTCAAAAAGCAAAAAAATCACAACCTCATAGGGTACTAGATATGGTTTACCTCATATCAGTATACCTTTAGCCCGACACCTGACTTCCTATCTCTCCCAATACATTTATTTTCTAGTATAATAACGAGATACAACAAACATTTTTAAATAGAAGGAGAGTTGTTATGGAATATCATGTATCCAACCATGGGAATGATCAAGGAAAAGGAACAGCAGATCAACCCCTTCGTACCATATCACGCGCTGCGGCTCATGCCATGGCTGGTGATACCGTTATTGTTCATGCGGGAGTATACAGGGAATGGGTTAACCCGGCGAATGGAGGAACAGCGGAGCATCGAATCGTATATCGATCCGCAGGAGACGGGGAAGTTGTGATTACAGGAGCTGAGCGGATTACCAACTGGAAGTCTGAAGGAGACCATGTTTGGAGCACAGAAGTGCTCAACTCTATCTTTTCCGTTCGTAATCCCTTTGAGGTGGAGCTCAGTGGAGACTGGTTGTTTGACGGGCCTTTCCCGGTTCATCTCGGCGATGTCTATCTGGATGGCAAATCATTATATGAGTGCAATAGTGTTGAAAGCGTTCACAATCCTGAAGTTTGGCCCGAAGCCAAGTATCCCAAGGATTCATTGTTAAAATGGTATGCCGAGGTTGGTTCTACGACAACCAAAATCTGGGCCAACTTTGGTGGAAAAGACCCTCGTACGGAAAATGTAGAAATTAATGTACGTCCTTATTGCTTCTGGCCTGAGAAACCGGGAATTAACTACATCACCGTAAGCGGTTTTACTCTTCGTCAGGCCTCCCCCCAATGGGCACCGCCTACCGACTACCAGGAAGGTTTGATTGGACCTCACTGGAGCAAGGGTTGGATTATTGAAAACAATATCATCAGTGAATCCAAATGCGTTGGTATTAGCCTGGGTACCGAAATCGGTACAGGTCACAGCAAGTCTTTGGAGAAGCATAGTAAAGGCGGTACTCAACGGGAGCAGGAGGTTATTTTACGAGCATTACGCTCCGGCTGGCATAAGGATAACATCGGCAGTCACATTGTTCGAGGTAATGTAATTCATGATTGTGAACAGGCAGGTATTGTGGGTCATATGGGAGCAGCCTTCAGCCACATTTATCAGAACCGCATTTATAATATTCACCACAAACGACTCAGACATGGTGCCGAAGTTGCGGGAATTAAGCTTCATGCTTCACTGGATACTCAAATTAGCGAAAATATAATGTATAGCTGTTACCGTGCGCTTTGGCTGGACTGGCAGGCACAGGGCACTCGCATCAGCCGTAATGTATTTTTTGACAGTCTTTCGGAGGACCTCTTCGTTGAGGTTTGCCATGGTCCATATATGGTCGATCACAATCTATTTCTCTCTCCGATGAATTTCAGAAATATGGCTCAGGGCGGGGCATTTGCTCATAATTTGTTTGCAGGCCGATTTGTCGTTCGTTCCGAAATTACTCGTATTACGCCATATCACTTCCCTCACGAGACGGCCATGGCCGGATACTCTAATATCACTGGGGGCGATGACAGGTACTACAACAATATCTTCTTGGGTGATAACGATGCGAATAAAGAACCTGTTCCTATTACCTTCTTTGAACATCTTCCCCTTAAACCAAGGGATGAAGTTGGAGAGGACGGGAAGACGGTCATGGACGGGGTTCCGGATAATTCCATATGTTATCTGCATGCTGTTGGACTTGGCGGCTACGATCAACATCCTAATGTGAAAGATAAGAAATGGTGGGAATACACCAAAGAGGAGCTTCTTGAGCTTGGCGATGCCGCGAAGGATTTCTTTATAGGCAATGCCGTTCTTCCGGTGGCTATGGGTGGCAATGCATTTCTCAACGATGCGGTTCCAAGTCGTCACGAATCGGATGCGAAGATAGTTGCACAGAAGGGCGTAAAAATTGAGATGGATCCTGCACTAGGCAAAGTGCACATTCAGATCCATGATCCCGAATTGCTTCGGGGAATCTCTGCAATGTTAGTTACCACGGATCTGCTTGGAAAGACTTATCACGCCAACATGAAGTTTGAGGAGCCGGACAGTAGTCCATATCATTTGGACTCCGATTTCTTCGGATCAAAGAGACCCGATGCAGATGTCACACCTGGTCCCTTTGAATTAACCAAAAAGGGTACGATTGATTTTGAAATTTAGTTTATGATTGAGGGTCCAGTCATTTCAGGTGATTGGATCAAAATATAAAGACAAAGCCACTCCGTACATGGAGTGGTTTCTTTGCATAGAACTTCTCTATTATAGAATATTAGTTCTTTGTATCCCAAGCAGTATGGTTTCCCCAATCAGACCATAATGACTTTAATCCTTTAACTAGCCACTCTCCACAAAAGCTATTGTTCCTTCGTGTGAAACATAAATAATCCAGTCCATTTTGTGTGAAGTCCAAAACCCCTCACCACCTGAAAGCTCGCCATTGCAGCCATAATAAGGATACAGATTGGAAACCTGTATATTAAAAGTCTCACCTGTTTCTAGAAATTCAATCACCTGCTCAACTTCATGGTGCGTAAGCAAAGTAATAATATCATTTAGCTTTTCTTCACTCTCTATATATTCGGAATCAAAAGATATCAGGTCTTCTCTACTGCAATCGAATAATGGATACCAGTAAGGTTGTCTTATATCCCACACTCGTTCCATATCTTTTCTCGAATTGCTAGAAACCTCTTCTGAAATGATTGCTTTTTTGCAAGAGCCCCCCTCCTTCCTGCTACTTCTGAATGGCTTCTCTAAGATCATAACGAAAATTGAACCAGAGAAACAGAGAGAATTACTACATTTGATCATCAGTAAAATAACAGTGAATACTGACAACCAATCCAGCAAAAAGAAGCATCAAGGAAAAGGCCGATTTTGTGATTGTCGATTGTTATATAAAGTAGAACGGCAGGAGTTGAGAATGACGGCACAGGAGGAAGCTCGAAATAAAGAGCAGATAGAAAAACAAAATGAAAAACTCATTAATGAACAAAGTGGGCATCAAGTCAAGCATCACATGGAGCAGACCCAAAGAGCATCTCACTTCAAGCTGGCAGTGGCCTGTTATTTACATTCAGCAGACTTCTGCTGATGTCCCAGTTCATTTATTATACAAATCTCGATGTCCCTATCGCTATGTCTTCAGTATAAAAGAATAGCTCCACGCAAAGCCATTAGGCTTTACATGGAGCTATTTTCACTTCATCAGCGACAACTAATATGCCTCATCTTTTTCCCGTTACAAAGGCAAGAATCGCCTTAACGTCAGCCTCGTCCACAACTCCATCATTATTGAAATCGGCTGCTGCCAGTTGATCCGCGGTCAAGGTGATCGCACCCTTCAGATACTTCGCCAGCAGCTGAGCGTCCGCTGCCGATACTCCATTAGAGCCATCCAGATCTCCCTTAACAATCTGGGCATAATTAGCTGTAAACGTGACCGCCCCAGTGATAACTGTCGCCTTCAACTGGTCGCTACTTAGCTTCGTCACACCACCATCACTGCTCCAGCCCGTAAACCGATAGCCAGGGTCAGGAGTAACGGTTGGTACAGCCTCTGGCTTCATCCCCACCTCGACATCCTCGCTCGTTGCACTGATCATTCCGTGGTCACCAGATTTGTAGCTTACTTTCGCCTTCACGATAAGGATGGAAAGGGTAGCTGTACTCGAGATGAATTGTGCCCCGGAGGCATCGGTAATGACGACACGATACAGGTAGCCGTCCATATTCTTTGACGCTGGATTAACTGTCAAACTGCTGCTTGTTGCTCCATTCACATCCGTGAAGCTGTTGCCTGTGCCTGTCGTATCCACCTGCCACTGATAGGCAAGGCTGTCTCCCATGGCAGATACAGAGAAGGTAGCCGCTTCATCAATATTTACTTGCGTATTTTCTGGCTGCTTAGTAATGCTTGTGTCGGTTATTAACTGGTACAGTCCTTTATTACCACCGACAAGCAACTTCCCGTTACCATATTCCATAGCACCAAATGTAGTGGAAATAACGCTACTGTCTGCTGCCGCTACGGGTGTCCAGGTTATTCCACTATTGGATGACAGGAGCACGGTTCCGTCAGAGCGTAGCACGTACACATTATTGTCTTCGTCAACAGCTACAGCGCGGTAATTGCTGCCTGTGGGCAATAATCTGGTTACTGTAGTGCCTACGAGCTTCCATACACCGTTACTACCAGCAATATAAGTTGTCCCTCCAGCTTGAGCAAGGTCGTTCAAGTCCAGATCCGAAGAATCCACTTGAATGGTATTCCAGGAAGCCCCTCCGTTAGTCGAGTAATAAATATTTTTTCTAAGATCTCCTAAAATGAATCGACTGTTAACCTGATCATATACAGCATTTACAATGCGCACACCACTGAAATTAGTGCTGGTCCATGCCTTCTCTTCTATATTTCCAGTGGATGAGGTTTGTCGATAAATGACATTGGTATTGCCAGCTCCCATTACAATATTACTTCCGTCGGTAACAATAGGCCCAAGCAAGAATTGCCCCGTAGGAAAGGCTGATGGAGTCCAGCTATTGCTGGCATTGGATGTATTATTCATGTAGCCCAAAAAAGAAGTAGTAGTATTAGAGAAATCAGGAAACATCATCATAGATACGTTATATCCCGTCGCAAAGACTCTATCTCCAATAAAGGAGAGGTAGTCCAGATTAAAAGTTGTGCTTGAACTGAAGGTATCCGAGCCAATGATTTTGGTCCATGTCTGCAGGTCCGTGGATTGGTGTGCGATGTTGTGGCCACCAGTCAACTGTGACTTGTAGTAAAAGGTATCGTTGTTGTAATAGAGCTTCATAGGAACACCTATGTTATCCTTGAGCAGCTTGTATTTATACTGCGGAGGTGTAGCTGAACCATTGGCCTGGACCTCGTCCTTAGGGAGTAACAAGCTGCCCAACAAGGTGGAGATCAGTGCTAGGCATAAAGTGACCTTTCCTGCTTTTTTAAGCATAAGCTGTTCTTTCTCCTCTCGAAAATATGAAAATGTGTACTAGGCCAAATATCCTCCGAAAGGTAACCTATTTTTCGCTAGCCTGCATGCCCGCTTAAGGAGTACCTGCCTAGGATATATAAATACAACAGGGGGCATTTGCCCCCTAAACTAATTAAATCAGGCCGGATTGCTGCAGAAGTCTTTGGATAATTGCCGCTACCTCCGCGCGAGTCATATGCTGCTTGGGTGCCAGCTCGGCAACGCCTCTACCGGATACGATACCTGCTTGTACGCTGTCTGCCACACTACTGTGTGCCCATGTTGATACGGCTGCTGCATCCTTGAATGAACCCAGCACTGTAGCTGTGGATGTCGAGGTACCAGATTGCTTGTCCTGCAGTCCAGTCAGCTTCATTGCTTTGGCAATCATGACCATGGCCTGCTCACGTGTAATCTTGTCGTTCGGACGGAATGTACCATCCTCATATCCGCCAATCAGCTCATATGCCTGTGCTGTGCTGACGGCCTGGCTATACCAGTCTCCTTGCTTCACATCAGAGAAGGCTGTTCTTCCTTGCTCTGAGGCGAGTCCCAATCCCCGCACCAGGATAGCTGCAAATTCTGCACGGGTAATGTCCCGATCCGGGCTAAACTGCCCATCGCCAGTGCCTTCAATAATCATCCGTGAACCCATATCATTCACAGCACCCTTCGACCAATGTGAAGCCACATCGCTGAACTCTGTCGGGTGCCATACTACGGAGTAGATGCTGTTGGTCAGACTGTTAATCTGTGCATAGTACGTTCCGCCGTTATTCACTACCTTCGTTGGTACATGTCGCACGCTTCCGTCTGGTGCAACAATGACACCTGTCGTGATCTTGTTCGGATCAACGTTAGCTGGAAGCACGATGCTCCGCTCTACGTAAGCATTGAATTTTGATACCTCAACAACAGAATCCCCATACACAGCTTTCACCGTAAATTCTAGTGGCGGTACGGCGAGTGTGAATGAACCTTGTGCAGAGGCATCTTCAACGACCTTCAGCATATTCGCTGTCACCGCAGCAATTTCAATACGTACCTTGATATTTTCCAGTGAGATGGAATTGCCTAGCCTGTCTGCAATCGCGTTGATCTGGATCTGGCTTGCAGGAAGTGTGTATGTCGCTTGAGCCGTCTTGAGCTCGACCACTGCCTGCTTGCTTTCCATACTCTTGACCATTTGTCCATTCAATTCACCAATAATTATATCCGACTCTGTGCTGACCGGAATTGTAATGACTGCTCCTTGACCTTCTGTTGCAAGTCTCTGCTCCAGCTTCTGTGGATCGACCTGAATCGTCGTCACCTTTTGCCCATTGCGCTCTTCAGAGACAACTGTACCTGCTTGCTCAGCCTTGCCATTAACCAGAATCTCCACGCCGTTAGAGGCTGGGGGTGTCGCTGGTGTTGATGGCGTACTGCCACCACCTGTACCGCTACCTGTGCTTCCATTTCCGATGCCACTATTGTCGTCGTTACTGGAAGAGCTTCTTGGGACCACGGCATTGGATGCAGCAGAGGGTTCACTTGCCCCGACTGCATTCACCGCCTTCACCGTGAATGTATAGCTAGTGCCGTTGCTCAAGCCCGTCATGACGATTGGACTTGCTGTTCCTGTCACAGTCTGTCCGCCTGGCTCAGCAGTAATCTCGTAGTGGGTAATCGGGCTACCGCCGTCACTTGTCGGTGCTGTGAAGCGGACTGTCGCCTGTCTATTTCCTACAGTTGCTGTTACGTTCGTTGGAGGTGCCGATACCGTAGGAGGCGTTGGTGTGTCAGTTCCTGGAGCACCTCCGTTACTTGGGGTTGCGCCCGCCTGAATCGAAGCAACGCTTATGCCGTGAGTATTGCCTGCTTTTACCGTGAAGTAATAAGCTTGGCCGTTACTCAGATTCCGGACTGTGTAGGTTGAGTCTGTTACACTTGCGATCTCCTGATTACTGTATGCCCATGGCTCTGTTGCCATATAGATGTTATAGTATGTTGCTCCCGTAACGGTATTCCAGCTGAGATCTACCAGCTGATCTCCTTCAACTGCAGTAAGAATTTGGGGAGCTGCAGGTGCTTCTGAGTCACCTGGGAATCCTGGAATTGGAATGATCGGCAGTACCACTAACGTCGCTGTACCTTGCTTGCTGGAGTCTGCTGTGGAAGTAGCCGTGACGGTGTACAATCCTGGTGTGGTATCCGTCGCAACATCAACCTTGCCTGTATCATCAATAGTTACTTTGTCATTCATACTGGTTATGGACCAAGTTACGGTCGTAGCGGCGCCTTCTGAAGCGTCCACTGTAGCATGGAACTGCTGACTGCCTCCTGGCAGTACGCCAATCGTAGTGGGACTGACGCTTACACTGTTAACAGCCAGAATGTCGCTGACCGTTATTTTACCAGCCTTCAGCGTCTTCTCCATTTCAGCCACGGAAGCATCTGTTACCGTAAAATGGTCCAAGCTTGACGTCTGCACCGTCAAAGGCTTGTCCCCGGTTGCTGCCTCATTCTTGATCAGGAAGCTTACAGTGAACAGCTTGTCTCCAACAACAATCGGCGAATCTCCACCGTCACTGTCTGCCCAGGCTGTCTTGAGCCAGCCTGCTGTATTATCATAATTGGAATCGAAGTAGTCGCCCGCTTCACCTTCAATGCTCATCACTTCCAATGCATCAGCATCAAAGTCGATCTGCAGACTGTAGGATCCGATTCCATAGTTGGAACCACTTGCCATTACTGGAACTTTTACCGTTTCCCCCGGCATTCCTGCTACACTACCAATACCAACCGTTGCAGTGTGGCGCAGCCAGTTGGCATAGAGAGTCGTATTTGCCGTAACTCCTGCTGAGGAGAAATCCCAAGCAGTTGTCCCTGCCGCATCGGTGTACCAGCCAGTGAAGCTGTAGCCTGCTCTGATCGGAGCAGGTGGCTCGCTGATGGTGGTTCCGCTGCTTACACCCGTGATGCTCGTTACTGCGCTACCACCTTGCGTGTCAAATGCTACTGTATATTGCGCTGCTGAGACTGTGATCGTGCCATCAAACGCGTAGGATGGATCTGCTGGGTCATCACCTTCATAAAGCGCATGATTGGTAACAGTTACCTTCACCTCACCAGGCAGCACATTTTCCTTAATCTTGAACCTCAATGTCGCAATTTTGCTTTTTTCCATGATAGCTACGACATCATCTGTTGGAGAATCGAGATTAATGATTCCTTGGCTTAAATTGAAAGAGTAGGAATTATCAATTACATCAAGCTCATTAACCAATGTCACCAATTCGAGTGAACTGGTGTCATACTGGAGCGAGATGTTAAATTTATGAATAAGGAATTCAGGATCAACATATACCGCCATACTTACTATATCTCCAGGCTTGCCCTCCGCATCGGCCACTTCAACCGCAGGCAGTGCAGTATCGGCTTGAATCGCAGGAGTGATGGACAATACAAGACAAATCACCAGCAATATCGACGTCCATCTTCTCCATCCAGTCAGTTGCTTCCTCGTGTCAAAAAATTTCATGTGCTCAACCCTTTCCTGTAATAATCGCCAGAATCGCCTTGACATCCTTATCATCCACAACGCCATCACCATTGACGTCTGCTGCTTCCAGTTCCTCAGGTGTCAATTGAATGTTGCCCTTCAGATACTTTGTCAGCATCAGGGCGTCCGCAGCCGTCACGATGCCGTCGCCGCTGGTATCACCTTTGATAATCTGGGTGTAGTAAGCTGTGTAAGTGATCCCTTGGGTGATAACAGTTGTCTTCAACTCGTCGGTTCTCAGCTTCGTTACACCCCCATCGCTGCTCCAGCCTGTGAACCGATAACCGCTGTTCGGAGTGACGTTGGGTACTGCCGCTGGATGACCGCCTTTCACGATTGTCTCGTTCGTCGCACTGATCGTCCCATGCTCGCCTGGCGCATAATCGACTGTTACGTTCAGTGAGGCCCATTTCGCATATAGGAGTACATTGGAATTACGGATCGTAAAGGTGTCTCCGGCCTTATAATCCGTTCCGCTACCATCCGCCGCCGTATTCCAGCCGCAAAAGGCATAGCCAGGATTCTCCAGATTCCCCGTATTACCCGCTGTCGTCACAGTAGCCTGATTATCATACAGGTTACTGTCTGTAGGCACATTACCGGCGGTTGCGCCATTGCTGTTATAAGACACGGTGTAAGCTTCACCCAGCTTCATGACCGTCATCTTCTGACCATATACACTGTCCTGAAAAGCAATGTGAGGAGTGCCATGGTCTACCGCAAGCCAGGTATCGTTAATTAAACCTTCGGAAAACTCAGCATTGCCCACCGTTTGCCATACGCCGTCTGTGCCGTATTTCATCACAGTAGCCTTTGCAGAGGAACCATTGCGGAAGCCTACATAGGGTGTACCGTCTTCATCGATCGTCAGACTCGTATTATAGGCCCCATTTGTTGAGAAGCCCTCTGTACCTACAGGTGTCCAGCCATTTTGCTCGCTATACGTAACGACGGTTGCCTTATTGCTGTGGGAACGATCTCCGAATGCGAGGTAAGGCTGACCATCATAGACGTCAAATGCGGAGAAATAATTCAGGTTGTTATTAAAAATGTCATCCCCGAGGCTAGTCCAGTTGCTTCCTTCTGTATACTTCATGACGGCAGCTCTATAACCATTGTAGTTATACTGGTAGGTCAGATAGAGGACGCCGTTATCCATCTTGAGCTGTATATCTGAAGGACTGCTTGAGGTGTAAATAATGTTGCCTATGAATTTCCAATTGTCATCTGTAGAATCCAGACTCATGACAAATACCTTGCGATTGTTCGTAAAAGCAATATAAGGTGTACCGTCCTGGTCTAGAGTCAGTCCAGCATTATAGCCCATTGGCGGCAGTGAATCCGGATTGCCGACAGGTACCCAGCCTTCGCCCTCCATATACTTCATGACCATTGGCTTACCCTCATGCGCCATATCGGGATAGACGATATAAGGAGCGCCATTCCGAACTTCAATCGGGGTAGTGTAGTAGGTCTGTTGGTTGAGCCCTGTGTTGTCGAGTGTCCTCCAGCCATCTGTGCTGGAATACGTCATCACACGCAGCTGGCCATTTTGATTCTGAAAGGTCACATAGGGCGTACCATCCTCCACCGCCAGTCGGTGATATTGCATATATCCATCTGAGATGCCAGGGTTGCCTACGGTTGTCCATTTCTCGGGCGCCGCATAGGCGCGGTTCACTTCCCATGTCTGGAATGGAGGGATGTACCCCATTGACAGCATACATGCAATTAGAATGAAACAAACCCTTCTTGCAGTCAGCATTCCTCTGTTCATCGTTCTGTTCATTCCTTTCTTTGGTTGATTCATAGCGTCTATTTCTTGATCCCTCCTGACAGCACAAATCTGCCGCTCTCACAACTATTATTACTTTTGTCCCACTTCTTTTAGCCTAGTATAGAAGATCACACCTTAAAAAAACCTTAAAAATCGACATAACTCTACAGCACTTCTCTCCTACTGACACGCTTATATTCACAGTTAGATGAATCATTGAATGAACAATGACGATAACCAGCCAGAATATTTCTGAAAAAAACAAAAAACAGGCCCTATCATCATGGATAGGAGCCTGTCATGTGAGCCGTTGCTTGCGTCAACACCCGCGTCAATACTCATCAGCCGTTTACATCGCCACCGACGAGGCAGGGATGCGCACAGTTACCTTCGTTCCGTGCCCCAGAGTGCTCTCCAGTCGCAGTGATATGCCATATTCATAGGTTAGCCGCTTATTGATATTCAGTAAGCCCACCCCTTGCGATTCATCCGTCACAGTACGATCGAGCAGTGTCTGCAGTCGCTCCAGTGGTATACCAACACCATCGTCAGCCACAACAAATTGCCAATATCCATCCGACTCACTCACTGTTAAAGTAACCAGGCCTCCTTCAAGGCGATCACCAATGCCATGACGAATGGCATTCTCTACTAACGGTTGCAACAGCAGTGGGGGAATACGCAAGTCCAACGCACCTGCCGCAATATCTGATTCGAAGCGAATCCGATCGCGAAAACGTGCTTGCTCAATATCGACATACGTACGTATGAGCTTGAACTCCTCCTCAAAAGCGATTCTTTCGTCCGTATTGCTGAATCGAAAGCTGCCGCGCAAGTAATCAGCCAGATCGACAATCATTCCCCGTGCCCGTTCAATATTCGTATAACTTGATGCGACAATACTATTCAACACGTTGAACAGAAAATGCGGCTTGATCTGGGATTGGAGGAAAGCTATCTCCATTTGGATCGCACGTCCAAGGGACTCCTTCATCGCCAGCAGGCTTCCGATACGAGCTTTCAGCTCCTCCATATCGAACGGTTTGGGCAAATAATCGTTCGCCCCTGCCTGGAAGGCGGCTACCTTGTGCTGTGGCTGGATGGTAGCCGTTACCATCAGAATCGGCAGCTCCAGCAGCGAGTACCGTGTTCGCAGTTCCTGACACACCTCATAGCCTGACATTCCTGGCATCATCAGATCCATAATGACCAGATCAACCTTGTCTGCTCGCTGAAGCTGTTGGAGCACCTCATACCCGTTTTTCACTGCGATTACCCGATAGTCAAGCCCCTGAAGTGCGTCAATGAGGACCTTCAGATTCTCGTACTGATCGTCAGCGATGAGTACCGTGTGCTTGCCCGCGTGATTCGAATAATAAGGCGTAGCAAATGAATACTGCATTTGCTTGGGATCGACCTCGGCGACTGGAGGAAGTGTAATTGCTGGGTTGCCTTGATCGGCGACAGGAAGCGTAATCGTGAATGTCGAGCCAACTTCAGGCGTAGAGAAGACCGTAAGCGTACCACTCTGCAGTTGTACCAATTGTCTTGCGATGGACAGTCCTAATCCGAAGCCGCCTGGCTGCGTTCCATGAAGCGATTTGAACGGATCGAAGATTAACGCCAGATCCTCCGGCTCAATGCCCCTTCCTGAATCCTGCACTGAAATTTCTAGCTGATCACCTTGTAGCCTTCCCGTTACCACAATTCTTCCATGCTCGGTATGCTTGATGGCATTATCCAGTAAATTACCGATGACTTGACTCAGACGGCCCTCATCAGCCAGTGCAAAAGGTAAATGTGCTGGGACGTGGTTCACGAGCTGAAGCTGCCGTTCGACAGCCAGATAAGAGTAGAAGCGCACTTGCATCTCGACTACAGCACGAATATCAATTGGCGCCGCAGTAATCTGAAGCTTGCCCTGTCGCAGCTTGGACAGATCCAGAATGTCATACACCAGTTGCGACAGTCTCTTGGTCATGTCTGTCATCAGTTGCAGCTTCTCCCGCTGCTCTGCCGTTGGCGGATGTACGGTATCACTCAGCATCGAGCGTGAAATATTCATGACCACATGCAGCGGTGTCTTGAATTCATGTGAGGTACGGGCCAGGAAATCATCCTTTACCTTGTCCGCCTGCAGTAGCTCCTCTGAGAGCTCCTCAATTTTACGGAAGGCGTTCGAGAAGTGGACTGACATCAGCAAGGCCAGCATCAGCAACATCAGAAAGGGCTCGATCGGCGCCATTTCAAAAATCCGTACTCCATAGTAAATGTTCATATTCTGCTTCAGCGCTTGTACATTCGAGGCCATGGCTGCTACAGCTAGATAGAGGCTGCCTGCGACTCTATGGAGTGCGGCCAATACGAATACATAGGTAGCATACAACAATGAAAAGGTGGTATAGAATGTTGACATTTCTCGAAATGGAGACAACGAAATTCTGGCACCAAACAGAACATGCAACACAAGCAATATCACCCCGAAGATCAAGGCGCCGCGAACGAACCATTTGGAGCAATAAGGCCGGAAGGCGGAATAGACATAGAAGAAAAATCCAATCCCCACAACTGCCGCTGACACCATCTGAATACGGTAATACAACCAGAAGGGCAGCAGTCCGACCACATCGAACAACACCCGCTCACCATTCACGCTAGTGAATATGGCGAAACACATACAGACGATACCAACTACAGCAATGGAAAAGTCCTTTTTGCGCTGAGAGAATGAGCCGAGAAAATATAAGCCCATCATCAAAAAGGCTGTTATGGTAATCCAATCATGAATGATGGCCTGATTATACAGATCTGATATTTGCGTAGCTGTGCCTAGAAAGACAGATTCATTGATTCCGCTGCTTGCGCGAAAATCATAGTTGGCCACCTGAATCAGAAGCTCATTCGAGCCAGGCTGAAGTGTGAAATAGCTTGTATGTGGCTTATTCAAGGCTACATAATCCGGTTGTTTGCCTGGATTCCCGCTGGAGCCAACCACCTGGCCATTTACCATTATTCGATTCGATACCTGAATAGATGATGTTTTGAGTCCATATACCGTACTGGCAGCCACGTGATCCATTTCAATCCGTAGTCTATAGGTCACCATACCCTTCGTAGGTATCAGCTGCGACCATGATCCCGGTACCTGAATCATTGCTGCTGTTAATTCTTCCCCCGCAGTAGTAGGGATCAAGTCTTGCTGAGTGAACAGCTTGTCAGGGTACAGCTCCCATTCACCATCCAGCGGTAGCACTCCGTTCTCCGCGAACCCCCAGGAGGTCAGATCCAGCACTCCGCTCGTTGCGACGGGGATCTGTTCTTTGGGCATAGACACATAGGTCAGGAAAATCCCGTAGGCAGCAATCAGCAGAAATATGGTAATACATGCAGCGGTAGCTTGTTTTTTCATCGGTTGTTCCACTCAGCCTTTTCCCTCGTCTGCTGAATCAGCAGCACGGTCTTCGCCTCCAGCTCAGCTCCCAACTGAAGACACACCGCTTGCTCCAACTGGGAGCCTACGCGATGGGCCTCAGATCGATTGCCCATGTTCAGATGCAGTCTGATCAGCTCACGTCCGTCCTGTTCAGAATCCGGAATTAGCTTCAATATGCGCTGCATACTATCTACAGCCAAACTGGCGTTGTCCTGCTTGTGGAAATACGCATACCATACTCTAAGCGCACGAATATAGGCCCCTCTAACATCCAGCTGCCTGGACTCCGCCCATCTAAAGTCACAAGCGTCCATATAATCACCCTTGTACATTTGATTCATTTGGTCATAAAGCTCGGCATCCATCTCTATAGTAGTTACACTCCTAGTCAGGTGGTCTGACTGGGTGCTCAGCGATTTGATTTGGCTTACCAATTGCTTGAACTCGGCGACATCGAGTATCATTCCATCCCATTCAGCCACAAAGCCCTGATGAACCTTGTTTATACGAATCGGAATATGATGATCTGTCAGGGTCTTGCGTAAATAAGACAGGCATGTATACAGATACGTCTTTGCCTTATTCAGGTCATAGCCTGGCCAGATGGCTTCCAGAATAGCCGCCGTGCTTAAGGATTCCCCTGCAACGTGAATCAATAAAGCGCACAGCTCCTTTTCCTTCTTCGTCTTCCAGGACAACACTCTGCCTCTGTTACCCGGCAGCCTGATCTGGAATCCACCCAGACATTGAATGGCAGCAGACGAATTCTCAACATGTCCAGCTTGGGATGGGTTGGTGGACGAGGGGCTAAGCGAAGAATGGGACATGGAATGCTGAACACGAGTAACAGCATTCTGCAATCGGTCTGGTGTAAAGGGCTTCAGCAGATAGTCAATCGACTGAATCTCAAATGCCTCCACGGCATACTCTGCATGAGCTGTCGTGAAGATGATCGGCATCTGTGGGATCATTTGTCTAATCGCTCGTGCTACCTCCATCCCGTTCATGCCTGGCATTCGGTTATCCAGAAACACGGCATCAATAGGGCTTTCTCTTCCGTTGCTCTGAAGTGTCCGTATTACCTCAATAGCCTCGACAGGGTTCATATATCGCCCGATCACCTGCACATTCCCGAGCTGTCCCAGCAATATTTCAAGCAAATCGAGTGCATCTTCTTCATCATCAATCAGCATCACACGAATCATCAGGGTGTTCTCCTTAGCAGATAAAGTAATTCATAATATGAAAGAGTGTAACCTGCTTGGCTGATCACGTCTACAAAATCAAGCATAAAATTCCAGCCACAATCCGCAGGAGCCTGTATTCTCCTCTCTTGGATTGTGGCCCTGATGTGCACTATGATAAGAGGCATAATTCAGGTTCTTATATACAGGGGAGCATCTTGATGGTAAAGCCAGTCATTGTCGACAATGACATTAGCACACGTACCAAGCTGCGCCGGATACGCTCATCTCGGTGCTGGAAGAGTTCGATGAGAGGTTTATGAAGCTGGATCAGAAGGAGCTTGCTGAGAATTACCGGAAAATAATGCAAACGTCGTTCTCCTTCTTCCGGGGAAGTGCCTATCTGTTCTATTATGATGCTACACGTCATTATTTCTCTATCACACATCGGTAGAACAGCCGACATGGATTCAGGGCGATCTGCACTTTGAAAATTTCGGGGCATTCTGTGATGAATCGGGCCAGATTGTGTATGATGTGAATGATTTTGATGAAGGCTGCTTCGGCTCCTATCTGTATGATGTACTGCGGATGTCGGCAACCATTGCGCTAGGCCGCCGTCATCTTGGCTACGACCAGGAGCGCCAACTCGCCATGCTGGAGCACTATACGATGGCCTATTACAAGCAGATTCGTCGCTATGCCAAACACAAGGCGGACCCTGACAAATTCGTGATGGACAAGCAACACGCCAAGGGCTTGATCCGTAAGCTGGAGAGGCGTCAGCAAGGACACTTTCTGGAGAAGGTGACAAACCGACCGGGTGTCCCTGGAGAACAGTGAGCTGGTCGTGCCCACACCAGAGGAACAGGAGCAGTTGGAGAGTGCTTGGCCGAGGTATCTCTCCACACTTCGCTCTTCCATGGAGGAGACGGGGTACTATCGGATCAAAGATGTTGACATCAAGCAAATTTCGCCCTACTTGTGGTACGGTTCATTCCGATTTATCTTCACCGCGCGATAAATCTGCTCCACCAGCACCAGCCGCATTAACTGATGCGGCAGGGTCATGCGCCCGAAGCTCAAGCGCTGCTTCGCGCGGCGCAATACCTCATCGGAGAGCCCATGGCTTCCTCCGATGACAAACACGACATGGCTCGTCCCATACGTGCCGAGCTTGTCGATCTCCAATGCCAGCTCCTCGGAACTCCAGAGCTGGCCATCCAGTGCGAGCGCGACCACGTGCGCCTCGCTCTTCACATGCGCGAGGATGCGTTCGCCCTCGCGCTCTTTTACCGCCCGAACCTCAGCTTCGCTCAGGGTATCGGGCGCCTTTTCGTCTGCGACCTCGATCATCTGAAATTTGATGTACGGGGCGAGCCGCTTGGCATATTCCTGAATGCCCAGCGTGAGATATTTTTCCTTCAATTTGCCTACGCCAATAATCTGAATAAACATGAAAATCCATTCCTCCTAAATTGTCTTGCGAGATTTCCTATAAGTAAGATGCTTCATCGCATCGTTCGTTCCATCTGTAGTATACCTTTACTACATATTTCTCCAATTCTAACGAACCTCACACACCTTATTCAGCCCCATTTCGGCTACTTTAAAATCTAACGAATCTGAAACACACTATCTCAGTCAAAACAAGCGTTCCCCACCACTTTCGAGGCCTTTTCAGTAACATAAAGTGTCTACGATTCGTTAGATTTCAACCAGGCGGTATTTGCCACGAATAAGATCCGTCAGGTTCTTTAGAGTTACTCCGCTCCGCCACACCCACGTCACTACCCACATCGCTGTTACCCAACGGCACTTTCCCCCATGCCTCAGCGGCTTCCATTTCTATTACCTACAACTTGCACCTTTACTACAACCTAGCTCACTCCCAACTCGGCACCTACCTACCTTAATCTTCTCTTACTCTCGGCCTACTCCCACGTTAACCCCTACAGCTCCACGCTGCCTAACAACCACCACCAATTCCCCACACAAAGCCAAAAAGAGCGCTCATCACGCTCTCCTTGGCTTCTTGCTGTGATGTTCATACCGGATGGAAAGTCAGCCCGAAGCGCCACCTTAAGTCACGCCTCCAGCCATCTAAGTCCTACAGTACGCTAAACGACGAGGAATTCCGCGTGCTGTTCGCACTCGGCGCATTTAGCAGGCGGGTCCCAGTCGGCAAATTCCGTCTCCTTCAGATCAACGATATCTGGAGCGTCCTCATACTCATCGACAAACATGTCGATGGCAATGTCCACGTGTTCTTTGCATACAACGTACATCCGTTAAGCATCCTTTCTGTAACCAGCTATGTTCCCGATTCACAACCGCGTACCCCATTACAGGATAGCCACTTCTCAGTTCTATCACACCTGCCGCCGAAAAGAAACCCCTACACGCCTAATGACAGCAAAAACATCCCTCCCACTTAACAGGATAAGGATGTTCGCCCTTTACTTATAGCGTTTCTAGAATTCCATCGTTATACTTAAGGCCAAGAAATTTCGCCTTTAATTACCTGAGCGCTCGTATCCAGATCGCCTGTATTCGTAAAGTCCGGATATGCTTTTTTCATGGCTGCAATCAGTTCTTTAGAATCTTTGGCTGTCTCTGCCTCTGCTTCAAATTTAGCAATATAATCACGAGTGAATGTAACACTCGATATATCCCCGGCACTGGTACCCAGGTAATGACCTGGAATCACTCGCTCTGGATTCAATGCAATAATTTGGTCTAGCAATTGGCGCCAGTAGTCACGGCTCTCTGGCGTTTGGTTATCTGCGATCCAGACGTGCGAATTTTCATAGACAGGAACGCCACCCAGAACAGTTTTAATGGAAGGAATCCACAGGAACGTATGGGACGGATCGGAACCATCTAGACCGATAATCTCTACGGTTTCTCCATCTACGGTCAATTGAGCACCCTCAAGGACGTTCGGAACAATCTGTGCAGTTGGTGCATTTTCTTTCAAAATCGGATTCCAATATTCATTCTTCACTTGAATTGTTTCCTTGATTCCTTCCACCGTTGCTGGAGTCGCAACGATTTTTGCATCAGGGAACGCCTCACGGATCACCGATAGACCGAAGTAGTAGTCCGGGTCCTTGTGGCTGATATATACGATGGTCAGTTTTTTACCCTTTTCTTTAATCATTTTGACCAATTTCTCGGCATCATTCTTTTGGAACTGCGCATCAACGAGCACGATTTCAGTTGGACCTTCAATCAGGTTTGATGAAACGCCAAAAATGCTGTTTTCCCCAGGATTATAGGTAGTCACTTTCAGCTCCACCGCTGGTGTGTTTGTTTCCTCGCTCTTTGTATTTTCAGCACTAGCAGCATTGGATGAAGAGTCTTCCGCATTTTCGGTTTTACTTGCTGTACCCGCACAAGCACTCAGAATTAACATGAAACATAGAACGAGCATAATGCCCATTGATGATTTTTTCGTAAACATTTAATTGATCTCCCTCTCTTTATGTCGCCGCCGTTTATTCATAACAATGTATCCAGCAGCCAATTCCGTTGATTTTTTAAACCATCCTATAGTCTGGTTGTACAATTGCTTAGACTAAATCCCCCTTTAAATCACTATATGTAACTACTACAGTTACAACTTATATAATGTGATTATTATAGTTACAACTAACTGCGACTGTCAAGATATTTATTCAAAAAATCTACTTCTAATAACTTTTCCGCTACTCACAGACTTTATCAAAACAACAAAAAAACCAACCAGAATTTTCTGATTGGCCCCCATTTAACTTCCCCTAACCCTGTAATACGCTTTATTCCAAAGATTCATACTCTTCATGTCCAATACTAATTTTACTTCAATCCCGACTGCGCTTTCGTCAACAGCTTGCCACCTTGAAAAGCAATAACAGCATTGGCACCATTGCCGGCTGTGCCTTTATAGTTGTAAACCACCATATTCTCCGCTTCACTCAGCGCTTCACCTTCGCCGCCGAGGATCTCGATGACATCTCCCACCGACATGCCAACCTCAAGCTTCTCATACTGGGCAAAGGTAATCAGCACCCCATCGCCTTTCCCAGCCGATCCGTTGTTTCCCGATGTTACAGGCGTTTGACCACCAGCCTCACCTACCGCAATCACACTTGTACTCAACTCATTCAACTTGGTCTCAAGTGCTGCGATCTTTTGCTCCTGCTCAACGCTCTTGGCTCCCTGCTCCACCAGTTTCTTCTCAAGCCCTGCAATCTTCTCTTGCAGAGCACTTGTATCTACAGATGCTCCTGTCGTAGCTACCTCAGATCCACAGGCCGACAGCACAAACAGCGACAGCGCCAAGCTCGTTCCCCCAAGCATCTTTTTCTTCAAATGTTTCATCAAAAATACCCCTTCCATTCTGAAATAAAATCAGATCGACAAACAGATGTTATTGCATCAGCGACCGTCTCCAACATATTGACAACAGTTTACCACAGCCCTAGTCTTATGTATCTGCTCCTTTGGCTCCGGGTCTAACTGATCATGAGAATATAAAAATGGTTGATCTACTCATTTACTGTCGAACGAGCACATCCACCCATAACAACTAAAAAAGAGTGGTCAGTTGATCTGATCACTCTTCTAGCATTCCCTATTTCAATCCACGCAACAGTATGGGCTCGCTCGTTGATCTTCCCTTACTCCGGTTTATCCGTCAGCTTAACTGATACTTTCTCCGCTTTGCCATCCCGGTAGAAGGTCACTTCAATGGTATCTCCAATCTTCTTCTCATCGTACAGATACTTCCGCAGATCCAGCGTGGAGGTAATTTTTTGCCCGTCAAATTCCGTAATGACATCATTCAGCTTCATACCTGCTTCGGATGCCGGACCGGATGCTTCCAGCACAACCACACCGCTGTCCACATGAGATGGCAGCTTCAGATCCTTACGCTGCTCGTCATCCAGTGGTGCATAAGGGTTGCTCAGATCGACCGTGTACACGCCCAGGTATGGACGAGATACTTTGCCGTTCAGTAGCAGGGAATCTACCGTTTTCATCACTTCGTTCATCGGAATCGCGAAGCCAAGACCTTCAACGCCCGTATCCGAGATTTTCATCGTGTTGATGCCGACCACTTTGCCGTTCAAATCGACCAAAGCACCGCCGCTATTACCTTCATTAATCGCCGCATCCGTCTGGATCACGTTTTGCTCCCAGTCGTACACTCCGTCCTGATTAATCGATACAGGTAGAATACGATCCGTGTAACTGACAATACCGGATGTCAGCGTACCGCCCAGACCGAGCGGATTCCCGATCGCCAGCACCGTTTGACCGCGCTGAAGTTTGCTGGAATCGCCAATCTCCGCGACTGCTCCCAGCCCTTTATCTTCTGCGGATAATACAGCAATGTCACTTACACGGTCTTTACCGACCAGCTTCGCTTTATGTGTCTCCCCATCTACGGTCACAATCTCCAGATCACTCGCACCCTCCACGACGTGGTGGTTGGTCATAATGTAGGCCTTGCCATCTTCCTTCTTGAAAATGACCCCTGAGCCCAGCGCCGAATCTTCCATCGATAGACTGCTACCCGTTTTATGGTTCACAATGCTCACCACGGAAGGACGAACATGGGCTGCTGCCTGGATAATCCGGTCGTATGGATCAGCTGCCTGCGCTGTCTGTGCACCGCCTCCACCACCATTACCTGTAGCATTAGCCAGCGGTAACGAAGCAGGCTGTGTGATGAAGCTAAACAGCATGACGGTCACGATGGAGCTGATCACCGAGCTAATCACAGCTACCTTCACTGTGGAACTGATTCCCGTACGCGATCTGCGCGGATTGCTCCAGCGGTCACGTCCACGTGCTCTGCCTCCAGGGCGGATGATCTGAAGTTTGCCTTTCTGTTCAGGTTCGGCGCGTCTTGATACTTTGGTTGAATAAAAATCGTCTCCAAACAATCCCATCGTGATCCTCTCCCCTTCGTTGTCACGCATCAAGACCCTGACTGCCGCCTAAGTTGTCGCATGGTTCAACGATGGAGTTCTCACATACACCACTCCGCCAACAGACGAACCTTCCGATCGCTGTTACTCACAAATTTTTTTGATCCCCTCTTCCAAGGTAAAAATTTGTTCCTAAAGGCGAACACTCTGTTTCTTCAGGTTTCTTCTGTCGTCTTCGTTACGTGAAGACTCCAACGGTTTCCCATGCTTTTTTGCAATTTTAAAAAATGGTCTTGCATATCGCCGCATCCCGGCATCAAATCAAGATACAGCGTCTATGTACAACAGAACGGACACGCCATTCTGTCAGTGACTCTATCAATCATGCTCTCGCATTCTATGACATGCCATTTCACACGCAAAACAGCAAAAATCACAATGCTCCTCATATACTAAACACGTCAAATCACAAAAAGTTGCATATTTACGAAAATTAAAGCAAATTTCCGCTATAACGCGCTTAACAATAAAGGTCCATAGTATCTATCACCACAAAATCCGGTCCGCTAAGCGCCATTTTGGCAAATTTGAAGAACTTTTTCACCCTTGCATAGTCACAGGTTCAGCATACACGTCTCATCACACAAATGTTAGCGGCAAAAAGAGGAATGTTTTCCATCAAGCCTGACTACAATAATAGTAAAAGACAATTCGAAGCTTCATAGAGGAGGATATATATGGATCGCACACGTACACTCACAGCCATGGATGAAGTTCATATGGCGGCCAAGCTGGCCGATCTCAAGGAAGAACACTATCGAAATACCCTTGCACTCAGCACCATCATTGAACTACTTATTGATAAAGGCATCCTAACCCGCGAGGAAGTCGAGCGCAAAGCCGCCGAACTGGACAGCTTTATGGCTCACCCACCCTATCCCATGGCGTAGGACGGTCGTAATACGTATCACAGAGTTTGAACTCATGGTCCCGATAAAAGCATCCACGGCTCTCCATCGCGTCGCGCACCGACATTTTTGCCAAGTCCATCATATTATGATCTCGGCTAAGATGTGCCAAATACGTGCGCTTGATGCGTCCGTTCATCAGTTCACTAAGCGCTGCACCTGCCGCTTCGTTCGACAAATGCCCAATGTCGCTCAAAATCCGGCGCTTGGTGTTCCATGGATAACGCCCCATACGCAGCAATTCGACATCATGATTCGCCTCCAGCACCAGCACGTCAGAATCAGAGATGGCATCGCGAACCTTGTCGCTCATGTACCCGAGATCCGTTGCAACAGACAGCTTCTCCGTACCATCATCGAACGTATAACCTACCGGCTCAGCCGCATCATGCGAGATCCCGAAGGATTCCACGCGCAGTGAACCAAAATCATGCTTTTCACCCGTCTCAAATACCCTCCGGTTTTCCTCTGGAATCGCCCCAACCGACTTCTCCAGTGCCGCCCACGTATTCAGATTCGCGTAGATTGGTAAATTATATTTCCGAGACATCGCGCCTAGTCCTTTAATGTGATCGGAATGTTCATGTGTAACCAGAATCCCGTCCAATTCTGCCCCAGAAATCTCCCTTTCCTGAAACAGTGCATCCAATCGCTTCGCACTAAGACCCGCGTCAATCATGAGAGAGGTACCCCCATGTTGTATGACTGTGGCATTACCTGTCGAACCGCTGGATAACACGGTAAAATATATCCCCATAACGCATTACTCCCCTGGTTTGTCTGTCTTGGGACTGAAAACATCCCCACTGATGCCCTGCACGTACAACACTTCGCCACTTTCCAGCACGAACCGCCATGCCGGCATCGCTACCTGTATATCTGAATTGAACAACTGGCCGTAATAGCCCAGCTGAATATCTTTGACAATTGCATCATTTGGCAAAAAGTTCTCGATCAGCGTTCCCAGCGCCTTCGACGCCGGAAGCACCTGCTGATCGCTCTCCTCTGCGGTCGTAATCCGCACTGGAGTCTGACGGTAACCCGTTATTTTCTGGTCGCTGTAGAATAGCTCCAGACTCACATTGAAGAGCGGCCATTTGCCATCCACCAGTGGGTGAAGCACAAAAGCCCCATCCTCGGCCATCAACTGATCCAGCCGGTATGTCCCGATCTGTGGAATCTCACGCTCTAATGCATCTTCCAGCTCACTTTGAGAGAAGATTAACTTGCTATCTACAGGCTGTTCCAGTTCCATATCCACGCCAGCCTTGTCCTCTTCAATGAACTCATAGGACAACTTTGGCAGCTTTGGCGTTTCATTTGGAATCGGAGCCAGCACCTGAATGCCCTTCTCTTCCATCGCCTGCTGTGTATTATCTGCCAGTGAGGTGAAGTCCAGATTGGCTCCGGCCGTCTCCCGCGCATCCATCCAGATCTGGTATCCCAGCACCAGATTGAGCAGCAGAAAGGCATAGATCAACACATTTTTCGCCCGTCCCCAATCCAAAACATCCCCCCCTAACTTAGCTGCTTGCAATACTTTCTCAAGTTGCCTACACCTTCCACCGGAACTGGCCGTTTATAGCCTTTGAACTTAAAGCTATACGATAACGGAGAGGGCAGAAATAACCTGAAGAAGCGGAGCGTTCGCCTTTACCACCAGATTTCTCCCGTGTTAAAAGGGAATTCAAGAAATCTGGGGGTAACAGCGATCGGAAGGTTATTCTGCACGCGTAGTGATAAAGTACAGCTACTCTTTGGTTCAAAGACTATAACCTATCAAGAAACGGTGGTTTCCTCCCCGTTTCCAAAGCGGATCACCCATACCGGAATCAGCTTAAGTCCGTCCTCAATCGAAGAAGGACGATACGCCGGGTACACGTCCACGACCTGGCGATTCTCACCTGCTACCTTTTTAATAAGAGCCTTCAGCTTGTCTCCGCCAGGCAACTTTACCGATTTCTTCGTCTCTGCACCTTCGTTCAGGTATTCCAGTGATCGCTCATAGCTGGATACCGTCTCCTGCTGCATCTCCATACTGATCGTGCCAAAGCGGAACTGCATGGAATCCATAATCGGATAGCTACCATAATACTGTTGGAATTCAAGCTGCGTCTTGATGTCGGCGGTCTCCAGCATCATGCGCGAACGGCCTTTCCAGCCACCATGCTGATTCACAAAATCAACTGCAGACAACGCATCCTTCGCAGGATCAATCTGTCCCGCAGGCGGTGCCGCCGGATCGGTGTAGCTGATCCAGCGTTGCTCCTGTTTTACCTGCAAACTACGTTTACTGTCCGTGTAGATCTCAGATCCGTCTTTTTCCCGAATATTCCGGGTCATGCTTGGATCGAAGAACAGACTACGCTGCATCTGCTCAACCGTGAACTGCCCTGTCGGCACATCTGCCTCAATCGTCTCCAGAGCTTCGGCCGGGATATAATACCCGCCATCCATCAGCGTATATGGCGTCCAGTTCGTACCGAAGTCAACATGCTGCTGCACGTCTTGTACTGTAAGGTCCGCCTGCGTTGCTTCGTATACCACGTCTCCCTTGGCGCTGAAGAACAGCGCATGGGCCTTCGTTTCATTTTTGGACGTATAGATCGAGATTCGGTTAATGGTCTCCCCTTGGAACAAGGAATCCGTCCCAAGCCTCATCACCCGCTGTAACAATGCTACGGGAATACCTTCTTTGAACGATAGCTCAAACCCAGGGTTCTCCTTGCGAATCTGATCCCAGTTCACCGATTGCACACTGCGGCGCTGAAAATCATCGAACGCCCGCCCCTGTAACCGCGAATAGATTAACTGATAGAATGTATTGCCAGGGTAAAACACCGTATGTTTATCCTCACCCAGATGAATAATCATCTGATCAGGGAAGATCAATTCTTCAATATTTCGTTCCTGACCCATATTTTCCGTCTTCACATAGTTCGTTTCTGACGTCACAATGGAATCCCCGCCTCCGGGCAAACGGTAGATCAGAAAATAACTCTGAACCAGACTGGCTACAACAAGGGCAGCAAGCACCAAGGATTTAATCCGTTCCTTCACGGTGCTCACCCCCTTTCTCACGCATCGGCAGTGTGAACGTTACTGTCGTTCCCACATCTACTTCAGACTCCAGAGAGATGCTACCATCATGTGCCTTCACAATTTCCCGGGCAATGGACAGTCCTAGCCCTGTGCCTCCCATACTGCGGGAACGAGCCTTGTCCACCCGATAAAACCGCTCAAAAATGCGATCCAAATCGCGCTGTGGGATACCCATTCCGGTATCCGATACCGAGATGGCAAGTGCGTGTTCATCACTGCGTCTAGCCGCAATCGTAATGGTGCCGCCTTCCAATGTATATTTCAGCGCATTGGATACGACATTATCCAGCACCTGATCAATCTGGTCCCGATCCAGCGGAACAGCCGGAATATCATTCTCTACAGACAGCACAGGCTGAATATCCTTCTGATGCATCTGGAACGAGAATCGATCCGTCACTTCCTCCAGCATTTCCAGAATGTCAGTTGGCTGTTTACGTAGCATGGCCTCTTTGGAATCCAGCCGAGATAGATGCAGCAGATCCGTAACCAGTCGTATCATTCGCTCCGTCTCGTTCTGAATAACACCCACGAAACGACCGGCAAGCTGCGGATCTTCCAGTGCACCGTCATCCAGTGCTTCCGCGTAACTCTTGATCGTGGTCAGTGGTGTACGCAGTTCATGGGATACATTAGCTACGAATTCACGCCGGGATGCCTCAAGCTCTTCCTGCTCAGTAACATCCTGAAGTACGGCAATCGTTCCCGTGATCCCCCGTTCACGCCGGTGAACCGGTGTAAACGTCATCCGAATGACCACAGGTTCTTCTTGTCCTGCAGGTGCAATCTGCAGCAACGTTGAACCTGTGAAACCACTCGCGAGAGCTTCCGCATCCTCCGGATCAATGCCGAGTAATATAGCGAAGTGTCTTCCTTCAATATCCGCAGGATGCATACCCAGAATGCTGCTGGCACGACGGTTTACGAGAATGACTTTACCGTACTCATCCGTAGCCACTACACCATCACTCATATTGGTCAGAATGGAGGTCAGCTTCTCCTTCTCCTCTTCATTCTGGGAGAGTGCATCTCGAAGCCTGCTGGTCATATAGTTAAAAGCCCGACTGAGCTGACCAATCTCATCCGTGCCAAATACAGGTGTCTGCTGATCAAAGTTACCTTCTGCGACCGCTGTCGCTCTCCGCGTCACTTCCTTAATCGGCTGCGTGATCGTATGAGATAGGATCACGCCAAGCACCGCCGTTAACACCAAGGCAATCAGAATGCCGGAGATAAAAATTTTGTTGATTCCCTCCATCGTGGAATACAGCTCGTTCATGGATGCCGCGATGTAGACCGCGCCAATGATCTTGCCGCCGGACAGCACCGGCTTGGCAACGACCTTTTTGCGAACATTATCCTCGTCCACGATATATTCCTCATTGTCCCGAATGCCTTGCAGCGCACGGCTGACGACGGTCTGGGTGTTTTTGCGCCCGACATAGTCCGAATGTGAACTTAGCGAGGTCGTCAGTACTTTGCCGCTGGCATCCAGCACCTGAATCTCGGCACCGTTAATGTTGAACAGGTTGTTCACCAGCACACGCAGATTTTCCGTTTTGTCCTCGCCAGCCTCTGCTTCTCCACCAGCCATCGTCTCCCCCACGAGAACCGACAGCATCTCCGCACGCGCCTGCAAGTCTTCCGTAAAGTTGCTCGTTAGTGAGTTCTTCATCGCGCTCACAAAATAAACCCCGATCAATTGCATCGCAATCAGAATCAGCAGTACATAGATAATTATCAATTTCGCCTGAATCGTTCGGAAGAACGAAAATCGCGCGAATCGGCCCATTATATCCCCACGCTTTTGGCACTGCGCACGAGATAACCGAGCCCGCGGCGAGTCAGAATCGTTTCCGGTTTGCTCGGATTCTCCTCAATCTTCTCACGCAAACGACGGATCGTGACATCCACGGTACGTACATCACCGAAATATTCATATCCCCATACCGCTTGCAGCAGATGTTCCCGTGTCATAACCTTGCCGGAATGCTTCGCCATATAATAGAGAAGTTCGTATTCACGGTGGGTCAGATCAAGCGGTTCTCCGCCTTTATAAGCCGTATACATGTCCATATCAAAAGCCAGATCAAATAGCCGCATGACCTGCTTCTCTTCGTCTTCATGCGCTTCTGCCGTAATCGCAAGCTTTTGCCGTCTGCGCATCTGTGCCTTCACCCGTGCAAGCAGCTCACGCGTACTGAATGGCTTCGTCACGTAATCATCCGCACCCAGCTCCAGACCAAGCACCTTGTCGATCTCGCCATCCTTGGCGGTAAGCATAATGATTGGCATCTCCAGATGAGCGCGCACCTCACGACAGACATCCATACCGTCCTTGCCCGGGAGCATCAGATCCAGCAGCATCAGATCCGGTTTCTCGGATAACGCCAGTTCAACCGCACGAATGCCATCAAATGCACAGATGACCTCGTACCCCTCTTTTTCCAAATTAAACTTCAGAATGTCCGCGATGGGCTGTTCATCGTCCACCACCAAAATCTTCCCCTGCATCGGCTAAGTTCACCCCTATATCCTGCTTAATCCGCATTAGCGTTTATATCTCTCTTCTATGTTTAGCTTGTACCAAGCCTACTTGATTTGTTTCTCTAGTTTGTTGTTTATACTCTCTAGTTTAACATACCTGAAGCACCGTCACATCCCGATCAGGGGCTTGGAAGGTCTTTCATCTGAAAATTTTTTACAGCAGCAAAAAACAAGGCCAGCATTATAGCTAACCTTGCTCCACTTAAGCTCTATATTAGTTCAAATACGTTAACGGATTTTCTACCGTTCCATTCTTAATAATCTCAAAATGCAGATGTGTTCCAGTCGAACGACCCGTGTTGCCCATAACGCCGATACTCTCGCCTTTTTCAACCACTTGTCCAACCTTAACGCCAATGCTGTTCAAATGTCCATACAGTGTTTCGTATCCGTTACGGTGGTTAATAATGATGACATTACCATAACCGCTTTTCTGTCCTGCAAAAGTAATTACACCCTCATCAGACGCTTTCACATCGCGGTTACCTACCAGATCGACACCTTTGTGCTGGCGACCCCAACGTTGTCCAAAGCTGCTACTCATCGTTGCATTTGATACCGGCCAAGCAAATTCACCTGTGCCCTCACCAACAACTTTTGTTCCGCTAAGGACTACTTCAGTTACAGCTGCTTTAATCACTTCCTGACCAAGCCACTCTTCCTGAACCACTTCACCATTTTCTTTCGTTATACGGTACTGCATGCTTTTCAAGCCACTTTGTCCTGGGCGCACGACTTTTGTTGTACCAGCTTTCAACTCGGCACTTTTGCGCACTTCCACTTGTGGTTTGATCTCAATCTGTTCAACAACCTGCTCAACCGATTTAACGGTTACCGCCGGTTTTGGAACAGTCAAGGTCAGTTCGTCTCCGATTTGAAGTGACGTTTCCTTGATGCCCGGATTATGCTGGCGAATCTCGCTTTGTGTAATTTCATACTTGGCAGCGATCGAAGAGATTGTATCTCCTTCACGAACCACATAAGTTACAGGCGCGTCTTTACCAACGGTTAAAGCTTTAACCGCCTCGGACACATCCCATATTTTGTTTGGATCAGCCTTCACCACATCTGTCGCTACATCTTCCTTGATGCCTACCGACTTCAGGGTTGTGCTTGGCCCCTCGTCTTTCTTCGAGGAATTAGCCGATACCGACTTCGTCTTAAGCGAACTTCGCACAGCCGATGCCGATATGTATTTACTCTGCACTTGTTCCAGGATTGCATCAGCTGTTGCCTGATCCTTCACAATACCAATGATTTCACCGTCTACCTTGAGCTCCACACCTTTGGCGTAGGCTGTCAGCATGTCACCCAGTTTGTCCAGCGTCTCGTCACTGTTCACTTCAGGTTTGTACGCTCTTACCGTTTCGGTTGTGATGCCATCCGTGTTCAGCACCATCTCTGCATCCGGATATTTATGTTGATATTCCTCAGTTTTGTCTGTAAATAGTTGTTGTAATTGTGCCTCATCTGCAATGGTACCCATCTCGCTACCTTTAACCATTACTTTATAGTACGGTACGGTGTTTGCAGTAACATATTGTTTGCCTGCGAACCCAAGCGATGCTGCGATGAATACACCACATGCTGCTGTAATGATCCATTTGCGCGAGGCCAGAACGCGCTTCTTATTCACACTGAAGGTGGACATGCTCATGTTGTTTTTGTCTTCGGCCGTCCGGTGTTCCCCGGATTGTTCGTGTACCCGGTCTTTGCCCGGTTGGCGTATGCCTCTGAAACCTTTCATGATTCTCTCCTTTTCAGCACTTCTCAGTTCGCATTTCTGTCAAGACATCACCCATCGTGTCTGTCCCATGCTCGTTGATACTTGTATTGGGTGTCCGCAAAATCAGGACTTTAGCTGCGCTCGTAAAAGTGTCAAAATTTTAACCTTTTATCACACCCGTATACTTTAACACAGGTTTTACACTCATTTCAACTCTACACGTCACACCGCAAAGCCACGCCCCGCTTGCTTTCCCTGAATTATCCATAAGATAGTACGGCTGGTCCATCACCCATTATGCCTCAACATCCGCTGTACTATGTACTTTTGTTCGCAAATTAAGACTAGGTTCTAAGACCCAGTGAAATATGCTTTATTTTTCATAAAAATACATATAAAATCCCTCACCAGATCAACTCTGATAAGGGATTACGTAAACAACCTGTTTGTGGTTTATCTTAAACTGGATTTCATCTCATGCCACAATAGAAATTAACTTTTATGTCTCTATTCTTTGACTGCAAGAATTACAAATCGCTTCTGCTGTACTTCCCAGAATCCATTGTGCTCCATCTCCATATGAATATCCATTAACGGCTCACAGAAATATTCCACTTTGAAATCAGGTACTTGCCACGGTATGGTCTTTAGATAATATACCAGTGCCCCTATATCATAGAAACGCTGCGCGGGAGTTGCTTCCCGTTGCTCTAGAATACGGAATCCACACTGTTCCAGCTGAAGAACAGCACGATCCAGCTCCCATCCAGCGTAATCCGCTGGCATAGGAATGCCGAGCCGATCATTGATCTCCCGGCAATCTGACCAACCTACCTGCTGAGTAAGAAACAGTCCCCCTACCGATAGAATCCGCCTAACTTCCTGCTCATCATACGACTCATGTCGATTAAGAATCAGATCAAATTCCCCTTCTGCGAAAGGAAGATGCGAATCATCAGTCACCGGAAACACCTTCACACCGAGCGGCTGTAAACGTTCCTCTGCAATCGGTATATTGGGGAGATAGCCTTCGGTCGCACATGTGTATGGAGGAAGGGGATGGAGTCTGGACAACATCTCTCCTCCACCAGTCCCCATGTCGAGCATTCGTTCTGTTTGATTCAACAATCGGCGCGCCATTGTTCCATATGACCAAGGCAACATTCCGCTCTGGAGTCGCCCACTCCCTGTTACATAGCTAAAATCCCAGCCACTAAACGGCTGGTCCGCCTCTTGCAGCCCTTGCTCGTATCGCTCTTTCGTCGCCTCGGCAAACTCTTTTACTGATGGTTCTGAATTAGAATGATATAAGTTCATGTTCAATACAACCTCCAATTAGTGTATTCATAAACACAAGTCCATCGGATCTCTTGAAAGCACCCATGAACGGAGGTCCACGAATTGGACTGGAGGTTTCTGCAATGTTGCCTGAACGTTTTTATATGTCGTGTTCTTTACCTTTATATTTCATACACTTTTCCCTCCTACAGGCATTTCCAGAATTTATATAAATAAATTATATTCAATCATCCTCGACAAGTCCATTACATTATGAATCAGGCGATACGTCTATGAGCACACCTGTCTTCCCTGCCTGCCTATCATCCTATTCTGTTTGCAGTACTTCCATCAGGTTGTCGTACTCTTCACTGGTCAGGTACTTCGAGATCACCTGTTCAATCTCACGTAATTCCTGTTCCGTTAGGCCACCTTCCATGGCACCTGAGATCTGTTGCATTTCCTTCTGTGGAAGCTTATTCATGAGCAGGCTAAAGATTTTTTCTTTCTCCTCTGCTGGCAGCTTGTCCTTCGCTCCTGTAATGTCATCCGGTGATACAACAATGGCATCATTGCCTGAAGAAGCACCGCCGCTGGCCGCTCCGGTTCCATTGCCTGAAGCCGAACCACTACCCTGATCTGTTCCTGAGTCATTAACCGTGCCCGTATCCGTCCCATTGCCTGCACTTGTGCCTGAGTTTGATCCTACGGTCGTATCTGTACCTGAACCTTCCCCTGTGCCCTCGCCTGAGCCACTTCCTTGGGACGCATTGTTGCCTGCATCTACGCCAGATTGACCGCTCTCCGTTCCATTCCCCATAACTGAAACAGCATCTTCCGGAACCTGCTCTTCGTCCGCTCCTGTCGGCTGATCTGTCGTCCCATTTCCTGATTTATTACCCTCGCTGGTTTTACCACCCAAGGCACCTTGGAACATGGCGGTTAACCCCATGGGTTGACCCTCCCACTGAATATTGAAACTCGCGAGTAGCGACTTCGCATATGACTGTACAATTAATCCGGTCGTGAGCAGTGTCAGTGAACTGACCAGCAACACGGTTAGCACGATTTTAACAAACCACACAAGCAACTTCATTCCGTTCTCTCCCTCCGATTATCCCACCCGTCTAGCATACGCATGCTGGGGTCTGTGACTCTACTGTTAACCAGTATTGACGGAAATCTCGGGATTATATCCGAAAAAAATACAAAAAACCTCCAGTCATCGCTATAAAAGCAACAACTGGAGGCTCAACATGCCTAAGTCGGCAGAGGATCCTATTTTATAATTCAAGAAACAATCTCTCTATTTCTTCGATTACTCGTAGATTGGAAGAACTTGATTTGTTTGCTCACGGTTACGACCAACTGAGAAGATGGCAATTGGAATGCCTGTCAGTTCGGAAACACGTTTTACATAATTCTGTGTGTTCACTGGCAGGTCTTCAAGTTTCTTCGCTCCAGTGATATCTTCGCTCCAGCCTGGCATCTCTTCGTATACCGCTTCACATTCTGCCAGCATTTTGAGGCTTGCCGGATAGTGTGTGATGACCTCGCCGCGGAATTTGTATCCTGTGCAGATTTTTACGGTTTCCAGACCTGTCATTACGTCCAGAGAGTTCAGGGACAGACCTGTGATTCCACTGACACGACGCGCGTGGCGAACAACAACACTATCGAACCAACCTACACGACGTGGACGTCCAGTTACCGTACCGTACTCATGTCCAGTCTCACGGATTTGGTCACCGATTGCATCATGCAATTCCGTAGGGAATGGGCCATCTCCTACACGGGTTGTGTAAGCTTTCGCTACCCCAATGACTTGTTGAATACGAGCCGGGCCTACGCCAGAACCGATACATACGCCACCTGCGGACGGATTGGATGATGTAACAAATGGATAAGTTCCTTGATCAAGGTCCAACATAACGCCTTGTGCACCTTCAAACAATACTTTTTTGTCCTCATCAATATATTCGTTCAGAACAACCGATGTATCACGTACGTAAGGACGCAGAATTTCAGCATATCCGAGGTAATCTTGCAGAATCTCTTCCACATCAACAGGCTGGCCGCCATAGACTTGCTCGATGACACGGTTCTTTTCTTTGACCAGATGACGCAGTTTCAGTTCGAAGTCTTCAGCATCTAGCAGGTCAACCATCCGAATACCAATACGGGCTGATTTGTCCATGTAACATGGGCCAATTCCTTTGCCAGTTGTACCAATTTTGTTCGGACCTTTGCTCTCTTCTTCCAGTGCATCCAATACCATGTGATATGGCAGGATGATATGTGCGCGCTCACTGATGGACAGGTTCTTCGTTGTAAAATCATTGTCATGAATATAGTTAATTTCTTCGATGAGTGCCTTCGGGTTGATAACCATTCCGTTACCAATCACACACGCTTTATCCGTGTAGAAAATCCCTGATGGAATCATCGTCAGTTTATATTTTTTGTTATCAATCAGAATTGTATGACCCGCATTGTTACCACCTTGATAACGAGCCACCACATCAGCGCTCTCCGCCAAATAATCCGTGATTTTACCTTTTCCTTCGTCTCCCCATTGCGTTCCCACTACAACTACCGTTGACATAGTTAACATTCCTCCGTGGGTGCCTTGCGCACCTTTGTATTGGTCTGTCCGTCCTCTATCCCGGCAGGCATGTTACGCAATAAACCGACTGAGAAGCGTGCTAACGGACAGTAAAAATGTCCTTCCGTTACATTCAAGGGAAGGTTTGCGCTGCTTTAACGCAGCAGTATTAGTGTACCAGTACCCTTTTTCAAAGTCAAATCAAATGGCGAACAATTAGATATAGTACAACCGTAATGTTCGGGATTTACCCATTATTTCAACACAAAAAACCGGAGACTTCAGTCCAAGCTTGCTTGACTGCTATCACCGGTTCAAGGATACCCATTTCAATGTGAATCTATATCTGGTATTTATAACACATGTTTGCGTTCAGTTGCTCTAATGGTTGATCTTCGGGACAGACGATTCTGGCTTCTTGATCGAAGTCGTCAGCACCTGCCCGTTACATCGCGAAGGCGTCATTGTGCGCCCTCTCGTAATTGACGAATTTATTAAAGTTTTTCAGGAAGACCAGTTCCACCGTACCTACCGGACCGTTACGCTGTTTAGCGATAATGATCTCGATAATATTTTTCTTCTCGGTCTCCTGGTTATAGTAGTCATCCCGGTACAGGAACGCTACGATGTCGGCATCTTGCTCGATCGAACCCGATTCCCGCAAGTCACTCATCATCGGACGTTTGTCCTGACGTTGCTCTACACCCCGGCTCAGCTGGGACAAGGCAATAACCGGAACTTCCAGTTCCCGGCCAATCTGTTTCAGTGTACGTGAGATCTCGGATACCTCTTGTTGACGGTTCTCCCCTGCTTTACCACGTCCACTAATCAGTTGAAGATAGTCGATCAGGATCATGCCAAGGCCTTTCTCTTTCTTCAGACGACGGCATTTGGCACGAATATCCGCTACGGTAATCCCTGGCGTATCATCTATGAAGATGTTGGCTTCTGACAAAGCTGCAATACCCATCGTCAGCTTCTGCCAGTCTTCATCACCCTTGAAGTCACCCATACGCATTACGCTGGCATCCAGGTTGGCTTCCGCACAGATCATACGTTGCACCAGCTGGGCAGCTGACATCTCCAGACTGAAGATGGCTACCGTCTCCTGGGCCCGAATGGCTACGTTCTGAGCGATATTCAGGGCGAAGGCCGTCTTACCTACGGAAGGACGGGCCGCTACAATGATCAAGTCACTGCGCTGGAATCCGGCAGTCATCTTGTCCAGATCGATAAACCCGGACGGAATACCTGTCGTTGTACCCTTATTCTGATGAAGTGTTTCCACACGATCGAATACTTCCATCAGTACGTCCTGTATGGCTATAAAACCACTACTGGAGCGACGGTTGGAGATCTCCAGAATGCGACGTTCAGCTTCTCCGAGCATCGCTGCAACATCTTCTCCGCCTGTATATCCTTCGCTCACGATCTGTGTTGCCGTACGAATCAGGCGACGCAGCATCGATTTCTCTTCGATAATCTGAGCGTAATAGTCTACGTTCGCGGCTGTAGGTACACCATGGGCTAGCTTAGCCAGATAACTAACGCCCCCGATGTCCTCCAACTCACCTTTATCCTTCAGAAGCGAAGTCAGTGTAACAAGGTCAATCGGTTGATTTCCCTCACCAAGCTGGATCATCGCTTCAAAGATTAATTGATGGGGTTTATCATAGAAATCCTCGGTTTGCACCCGTTCCATCGCTGTAATCAGGGCCTCGCCCTGCAACAGGATTGCACCCAGCACGGCCTGTTCGGCTTCCAGGTTCTGCGGGGGAATCCGGTCGAATAACATTTCTCCGCCCATCTTACTCTTCCGTTACCTGTACCTTCAAGGTTGCCTTCACTTCAGGGTGAACCTTGACAGTTACTTGTGTTACGCCGAGTGTACGAATAGGCTCGTCCAGCTCAATTTTGCGTTTGTCTACTTTCAGACCCTTTTTAGACAAAGCTTCTGCGATCTGTTTGCTAGTAATGGCGCCGAACAGACGACCACCTTCGCCGGACTTGGCTTTCAGTTCAGTTACTTCTGCTTCCAGCTTTTTCGCAAGTGCTTCCGCTTCCACTTTCTCTTCCTGTTTGAGTCTTTCTTCAGCCGCCTTCTGGTTGTCCAGCGTCTTCATGTTGCCGTCTGTTGCCAGACGTGCGATTCCCCGTGGCAATAGGAAGTTCTGTGCGTAACCCTCAGATACTTCTTTCACTTGCCCTTTCTTGCCTTGACCCTTCATATCTTTTATAAAAATGACTTTCATTCGAACAGCCCCTCTTCCTTTTCGATTTCAGCCAGTACGTTCGTCAGCCGTTTTTCTGCCTCTCCAAGCGTTCCTTCAAGCTGCACGGCAGCATTCGTCAAATGTCCGCCACCGCCCAGTCGTTCCATGACAACTTGGACATTCATGCGCCCCAGCGATCTCGCGCTGATGCCAATCAGTCCATCCGGACGCTCACTAATCACAAATGAAGCGACCACATCAGTCATGTTCAGCAATGTATCCGCCACCTGGGCGATCATCATCTGTGAAATCTTGCTACCAGGGTCTGTGACCGCCAGCGCAATGTTTCCATATACCATTTTAGCATGCTTTATGATTTCTGCCTTAGCAATATATTCTGACAGATCCTCTTTCATCAACCGCTGGATCATAATGGTGTCCGCACCGCTACGGCGCAAGAAGCCTGCCGCTTCGAACGTTCTGGACCCCGTGTGCAGTGCAAAATGCTTCGTATCCACCGTAATCCCGGCAAGTAGAGCCGTAGCTTCTAGCGGAGTGAATTGTACCTTATCATGAATGTATTGCAAGAGTTCGGTTACCAATTCGGCAGCAGAGGACGCATAAGGCTCCAGATAGATCAACACTGCGTCATTGATGAACTCTTCGCCCCGGCGGTGATGATCCACAACTACCACGCGGGTAGCAGACTGTACCAGTTTCGGCTCCATGGTCATGGATGCCTTATGTGTATCCACCACCACCAGCAACGTGTGCTCGGTCATCATCTGGGTTGCCTGTTCCGGTGATACAAATGCTTTGGACAACTTCTCGTCCTTGTTCACTTGCTCCATCATACGTTCAATTGATGGATTAATTCCATCCAGTACAATTCGGGCTTCCACATTGTACAGACTGGCCGCTTTCCACACTCCGATGGATGCGCCGATCGCGTCCATATCCGGAATTTTGTGCCCCATGATGAGCACCCGGTCGCTCTCCTGCATGAGATCACGCAGCGCGTGCGCAATAACGCGGGCTCTTACCCGTGTCCGCTTCTCCACTGCGTTAGACTTGCCGCCATAGAAAGACAGGCGTTGTCCGGACTTCACGGCAGCCTGATCACCACCACGTCCAAGTGCCATGTCCAGACTGGACTGTGCCAGTTCTCCCATCTCACTGATGCTATCCGATCCAAACGCCAGTCCAACACTGAGTGTCATTGGCACTTTGAGGTCAGCAGTCATCTCCCGAACTTCATCCAATATGACAAATCGGCTCTGCTCCAGCTCCTGCAAAGACTTATGATTCAGCATCAACAGATAACGATCAGAAGACAGACGGCGCAGGTACACTTCGTACCGCTTGGCCCATGACGTAATCTCGCTAGTCACACGGGCAATCAGTGCTGTACGCTGTTGATCGTCCATGCCTTGGGCAGCCTCGTCCAGATTATCCAGAACGAGAATTCCCAATGCAAGGCGTTCATTTTCATATTTATCACGAAGAATGGCTAGCTCCGTAATCTCGTATACATATACATACCGCTCCTGCGGGTTATGAATAACTCCATAATGCCGATCATCCAACTGGAATTCGTCATGCAACTCCTTGGATGAATGTTCCTTCGTCCCATCCTTCTTCTCTTTAGGCTGGGGAAGTTTGGGAAACAAATTAAGTAGCGGATTACCCACCATTGTCTTCTCCTGGAACATCTCCGCGACAAAGCGGTTATGCCACTCTACCGTACGATCTTCGCTGTACAGCACAATTCCGAATGGAAGCATGCTGACCGCTTCCCCCTCCATCCGTTTGATCCGAATAGAAAGGCCATTAATGTAGTCGTTAAGCTCACGGCGGAACGCGAGCTCCGCCTTAATCATGACGATTCCCAGCGCCGAAGCCAGTATCAGACTAATCAAACCAAGCGTCCAGTTATAAATGGTAACGAACATAACGAGCAACAGCAGCAGTATGAACGCCCATACGGTATAGTAGCCGTGCCAGCGTTTCTTCAGAAATTTAGGCATGACTCATCACCCTATCGTTTTGATTTCGATATTGCCTCACGAAGCGGGAACGCCAGATCGATAATTCCGATAATCCGAAGCGGACCAATGAAGAAGACCGCTGCCGCCAGGAAATATGGTATAACCGGATTCCATTTCTTTGTATGTGAGAGAAAGAAGAAGAAACCGATCGCTTGAATCATGAAGCCCAGATTAATTAGCGGCGACAGATTCATGGCAATCATGGTCCAGTATGTTCCATCACTTTGTCTGGAGATCACTTCGATCAACAGTGCAAGGAAATAATACCAGATCAACGCACGCGGCATACGCCATTCTCTCGCTGGTGGAAGCTTCGATACCACCACACCCATCACGTTCAGAATCGGACGAGCAATGGCGTGTGTAATGAAGGCCATTACCATAGACGTGACAACGAGAGCAAACGGAATCATAAGCTGTGTTTGTTTGGCAACATCCTCGGTCATCTCAGGTGTCCATGCAAATCCGTTGATCATCTGATTCGATGTATTGGTTAACGGTTCAATGGTCAATTTGACCACATCTTCAATATAACTGGACAGGTCGAATTGGAAAATGACACTGCCGACCAAGAGCAACAACAAGTATTCTGCCAACATCATGCCACTTCCCGCCATCAGGGCGAACAGGGCCGATTTGCGTGTTTTATACGCGTGACCCATAACGATTGCAGGCAGGGTGAAGATGAGCAGTAGTAACAGATAGATGGGGTGGAATACGACCAAAATAACGGCTACTGGAACGAGATGCCATATAAATGATTTTAAAGATAATGAAGCATACAAAATAACTCCCGGAATCATCATAAAAAATATGGCAAGTACCGATAAAGGAGTTAACAGCGAAAGTAGCAAGAGCAGATAGACTGCGCTCCAAACAGCTGATTTAAAGCTAAATTTCAACAAATTCACCTCTTACGCATATGATCTTCTAGCGCGGAAATATCCTGGTACCAGTCTTCAAGCTGGTGACCTTCCTGTTTATGCTTTTTCAACTTCTCAACTAGCAGTGCATCCAGATCCTTGAAAGGAATACCGAGCCTGCGGCCCAATATGTAACTACTCATAATCAAACTGGCAAGACTGTCCCCGATTCGAGTTGTACTGCCTTCCCATAACGCCTTGAATAATCGGGATACCTGATCAAGCACTTCGGTTTTCAGCCATTCAATCACTTTAGCGCGTTTGGCTACATCCAGTTCTTTAGGCATATTGGCGAAAGTCACTCTCCCCCGAAAAAGCTTTATTCTCGATTATAGCATAAAAAGAGGGCCCGCAAAATTACCCCAAAAAACGGAGAAGTTCTCCGAAACTGATGTCAGGTACTTATGCGGAGTCCTCCGTACATCCTATCGACCTATATATTTGTAAAAAACTTCGAATGCGCCCCTGGTTCAGGACTTCTTAAGTTTAACATGATACCGGACGGCTGTGATTATCCCTCATGACACAATAATGTTTAAATTCGTAACAGCCTTACTTAGCCTTGATCGATTCTTTGGCTACAATGCCCTCGCAGTACTCAATAATCTGACTCCGTCTGACAATACCGATGAACCGATCCATATCATCGACCACAGGAACAAAGTTCTGAACTTTAGCCAGATTAATCAGGTCCTCCATGTTGGCGTTAATGGATACAGGTTTAATATCCAAGCGAAGGGGAACATCTTTGAGCAAGAACTTTGAAGCGTTTTCAAATGAAATCTTTCCCTCGGCATTCTTCATATACCACAGTAAGTCGCCTTCGGTAACCGTACCAATATATTTGCCCTCTTTATTCAAAATGGGTACCGCCGTAAAACGATGATATTCCATCCGTTCCAACGTTTGCCGCAGCGTAGAATCCGACGTCACGCACGTAACCTCTTGTTTGGGTAGCAAAAAAAATGCGATGTTCATACCCTTGTGTATCCTCCTTGTGAATTTCTTCGTTCAACTTATCTCGCTCAACTTATATTATACGGATCAGAACGCAGGATGTTCCAAAAGGATAATAGTTCTCAATACAAAGAAAAAAAACAGCAGCCCGCGAATAAACGTACTGCTGATTGTGGTCTACAACACATCATTGGTATGGAATTGGTTATTCAATCTTTTGCCGGTCAGGGATCATGACTTCACCGGCTGGGGTCGATTGATCCATCCAGTTGTTAATCAGCTCTTTGGCATATTGGACATCTTTCTCGTCAGCCTGACCATAATAGATACCGTCTTTTTTCATCCCCTCACCCAGAATGGTGAAGCTTGAAATCTGCGGTTTCTCCTGAGTAAGCACTTGTTTGGCCAGATCAATAATGAAAGATGCTCGCATATCCGTCTGGAAGCTGTCTCCCATGATCTGAATCAATTCCGGAATTTTGGCGATTTGATTCAAATTCAGCATCTCATTCGCCATCGCGTTCAGGAAAATCTGCTGCCGCTTGGTACGATTAAAATCGCTATCCTCACGGTATCTTACATAATACAGTGCTTCCTGCCCGTCATAGATCGGCTTACCACCTTCAATCGTGAATTGCACGTGATCCGGATTCTTGTTCACAATGTCCTCATCGATTGGCAGTTTTACACCACCAAGCGCATCAACCACTTTTTTGATTCCGTCGAAGTTGATCGTTGCATAATAACCCACATCAGCATCAAGAAATTTCTCCACGGTATTGATGGACATATTCTCCCCACCAAAAGCATAGGCATGCGCCAGCTTATCATAATCATCTTCGCCGTCCTTGTTGGCATCCCGTCCTACAATCTGCACATACGTATCACGTGGAATGGATACCAGAAGCACACGGGATTCCTTCGGACGTACTACAGCATAGATGACGGTATCCGAACGTCCACGCGTCTTCTCATAGGCGCGTTTGTCCGAACCGAGCAGTAACACGGAGAATGGTTCCTTACGGTATACCGTTGGATCAGGCGTGTTGTTGCCTTCTTGCGGTACATAAGAGCGGGATAACTGATCTTCTACCGAACCGGCGAGAAACAGATCAAATGCCGCTACAGCCAGCTGCTGACGGAACAAATACCCTCCGATTAACAAAACAACAAGCGAAACGAGCGTTATATATAGGCCTTTTCTTCTTTTCTTCTTCTTATCCTTAGTTCTGCTTTTCATCCATCGATTCCTTCTTCACTATCGAAATGATAATCCATAATACCAATTAAACGTCTGAGATGTCTTGTGACTCGGTGTTCTCTGAAGTTTTCTCTCTCTGGAATCAAGACACCGCTTACGCTCGTTCTATTGTAATCATTGCGAGAGCAAGAAAAGTTACAATCCGGTTAAATTGAAAAGAACAGCGACTCCTTTTTAGCTACAAAAGGTACACTGTTCTCTTCATTTCTAACGTTATCGAATCAGTTTGTGGATATACTTTCCACATGTTGGCTTTTCTCTTTTTGACGCAGACGTCCCGTTATAAGCGCAGCTACCAGCGTAAGCACACTGAATACCACCGCAGACCAGAAAAGGCCATTATAACCCTGCCCTGTCGTTTGATGCACTGCCTGGAGCAACACATCACGGATGCCTTCATCAGGAATCTGGGACAGGCCCTCTGTCAGACTGGAGACATCACTCCCTGCTGCTCCACCCGATGCATATTGCTCCAGCATCTCCGGAGGCACCTGAATTCCTTTGTCAGCGAATCCTGCCTGAATGTTGGACCCCAGATTAATGAAAGAACGTGCCAGGAATCCAGCGAAAATCGTAGGTGCAATAGCCATCGCCATCTGGCGGAATAACGAACTGGTCGCTACCGCGATGCCTTTGTTGTTCTCCCCCGCCTGTTCCGTGACAAGTACGTTAACTGGCGCACCAAGCATCATGCCGAAACCGATACCTACGAGTGTAATCGCGATGACAAATTGCCAGATATGCTCCACCCATAGCGGGAACAGCAGGAATCCAATGGCAGATAACAGCCCCGCAACCGATAACGTCCAGATCGGCCCTTTGCGGTCAACGAGGTATCCACCTCCACCTGCCCCGATGCCAGATGCCAGCGCAAGCGGAGTAAACCAGTACCCGGAAGCCGTATTGGATACGCCGAGATATTGCTCAACAAATCCGGGAATAAAGATCACCGAGGCCAGAATGGCTCCGGAGAAAAAGGCAATCAACAGCGTCCAGCGAAAGGACGCAATGCCCAGAAGCTGTGTCGATACAACAGGTTCACGTTCAGATCCTTCTAGCCTTTTTTCCATGAAGTAAAAGAGCACCAGAATGATCACACCTGCCAAGAAAAAGCCGTAGAACATCGGTGATCCCAGGCTTTGAAGCATGTTCACACCGTCCAGATTGCTAAAGCTATACATTAAACTGAGTACACCCAACGTTAGGACAGCAATACCGCTCCAGTCCACTGCTGCACGATTCAGTTCCTGCTCTTCCTGAATAAATCGAATACCTGCTATGAATAGCAGAATGGCGATAGGCACGTTAATCAGGAATAACCAATGCCAGTTGCCAGTCAGATCCAGTATAAAAGCACCGACATTGGGTCCCAAGATAGCGGCAACACCATTCATCCCTCCCAGCAGACCCAAGGCTGTACCTTGTCGCTCCGCCGGGAACTTGCTTAATACATATGAGCTGGCAATGATAAAAATCCCACCACCGCCCAAAGCTTGAATGACACGAGCAATCAGGAAAAAGGTAAACGATGTGCTCAGCGCGACAAGCAGGGACCCGATCCCAAACAACGCCACTTCAATCAAAAATAGTTTCTTGCGACCATAACGGTCCGACAGTTTGCCTGCAATAGGTACACTCACCGCAAGCCCAAGCGTGTAAAGCGTAATCGTCCATGCTCCCCATGTTGGCGACACACCAAATGATGCATTTAAGGTGGTCAGTGAAGAGGTGATGATCCCGTTATCCAGCGCAGCCATAAATACCCCTATGGCGAACAGGATTAGCGGCCATTTCATTTGTTTTTGCATCACATGTTACCTCCCGATCAGATCGTAAATTCAGTATCGTACAGTTGGTTTGGTACATATATATTAAACTGAATTGAACAATAATGACTCACTGGTCATTTTAAAACAAAAGAAAACCATATGTCAATTTAATAATATGGTTATATGGCTTAATTTACCTCTGATTCGATAAAATAGAACTGCCATAGGTTCAGTCGAACCTGCGGACAGCCCTCATATCTTATCTGACGTACTATGCTTGCGTAATGCTTCAATAATCTGGTCTGACTCGGTTTCCCGAAAACCCATAGTTGAATAACTTCCGAGTCTCCACAAAACGCCCTTCACGAGTATCTGTTCCAAATACAACTGATATCAGTCTTTTCCCATCACGTTCAGCTGTCCCCACAAAATGATATCCAGAATCTTCATCATACCCGGTCTTTAATCCGTCATTCCCATCGTAAGCATACGGCCCACCAATAGAGGACAACATCCAGTTCGTATTACTCATGTACATCCCTTTTTGGTGCATTGATACTTGCATTTGACTGGAGATTCTTAAAATTTCGGGATGGTTATTCAGCAGATATCGCGCAAGCTTGCATGCATCTATAGCCGTCATTAAGGTCTGCCCTTGTATATCCATTGGACGGTTAGGACCAAGCAGCTTTTCACTGAGGCCCGTTGAATTCGTGAATTGTGTATCCTCAGACAGCCCAATCTGAGTTGCTTTCTGATTCATCTGTTGCACAAACTTCTGCTCTGTACCACTGATATGTTCAGCCAGAGCAACCGCTGCATCATTGGCTGAATAGACAGCTACGATCTCGAACAACTCCTGAACGGTGAACTGCTCTCCCTGTTTCAGGGTCAGTTGACTACCCCCCACGGAGCTGGCATACAGACTCACATTAACAAGATCATTCCAGCCTATATCACCATTGATCACGGCCTCCATTACTAACAGTTCTGTCATCAACTTACTGACGCCTGCCGGAGCAATCTCTTCGGAGCCGTTAAAATCCATTAAGATCTGTTCAGAGTTCATATCCATTAGTACCGCAGATTCAGCTTTAATTCCCGGTTTGCCTACCAGCATGTCCGGTTTCACACCCAAATATATAATAAGCAAGAGAGCTAGCAGCATACCTGCCCGTTTCCACCATTTTTTCATAAGATGATCACCTCTTACCTATATAGACGAAGTAAAGAGGCATTTTGTCTGCACTTTTTTGAAAAAAAGTTAAATTTTTTTTATTTTTTGGTTACAAAAAAAACATGAACCCCATACACCCATGCCAGAGTGTACAGAATCCATGTTTTTAAAGACACTTTTTATTCATTTTCCCAGGAGAATTCTTCATTAATAATCTAGCAACCGGCTTCTTAAAGGACCCCAATCCTTACAGCTGCTAATTTAAGAATGTGTTACTGAGCTACAACTGCTTTGTCTGCATTAACTTGCAGGTCGCTCAGGTAAACGCCTGTTCCATCACCAATCGCATAGTTCATTACACGTTTGTTAACGGGTGCTACAACTGCACGATACAGTGTAGGGAATACAGGAACTTCATCTACCATGTATTGTTGCCATTGATTGTAGATCTCTTTACGCTTGTCTACATCAAATGCTTCAGCTGAGATACCTTGTGCCAGCAATTTGTCATTCTCTTCGCTGGAGAATCTGGAGAAGTTGTAGAGTGCATCGCGGCCATACAGACCAGATGGATCTACGTCAATACCAACGCCCCATGCTGCTTGATACACATCAATGTTTGGATCATCTTTACCTGTGTTACCTACACGGTCATAGAAGCTGTTGAACTCAACCATTTCCAGATTTACTTTCAAACCAATAGCTGCCCATGATTGAACATAATAACGAGCCAATGGTTCAGCTGTGTCTCCACCAGTCATGGATACAAAGTTGATTTCGAGTGGTGTTCCATCCGGATTCGTACGGAATTCACCATCCAGTTTGTAACCAGCTTCGTCGAGCAATGCTTTCGCTGCTTCTGGATCATATGCTACACCCGGATTGTTGGAATCATGGAATTCTGGGTGAGACGGTGGAATCAGGGTTGTTGCATTCCAACGCAGACCATTATAGAAACGTTTACCTACTTGATCGTTATCTACAGCCATCCACATGGCTTTACGCAACTTTTTGTCGCCCATTTTTGCTTCGGCATTGCTTACAACTTTTCCGTTCTCTTCATCCCACGTACCCAGTTTGAAACCGATGTACGTATAAGCACGATCGATTGCGCCCAGGAATTCTACGTTGGACAGGTTAGCATTATCTTTGTATTGATCTGTCGGGAATGCATCCACGAGGTCTACCCCGCCAGATTTCAGTTCTTGAACAACCGTTGTCGGGTTGATAACTTTCAGAGTCACTTTGTCCAGTTTTGGAGCCCCACGCCAGTAGTCTTCGTTTTTAACATAAGTTACAGACTCACCCGGAGTGATTACATCCACTTTAAATGGACCAAAACCAATTGGTTTTTCACGTACTTCTTTGGAAGAAGACATTTTTGCTACATCCATATCGCCGAAGATATGTTTAGCCAGTGGATACGTCCATACGCCACCTGTCAGCAGGGACGGAGTGGATTCTTTATACGTAATGCTGATTTGTTTGTCGCTCAGCACTTTAATACCAGAGATTGTTTTTGCTTTTCCAGCATGGAATTCTTCCATACCTACTATGCTAGTAAAGTTGGAGTCATAACGTGGACCATCATACGCTTTGTTACCAATAACTTCATAAGCAAATTGCAGATCTTCAGCCGTTACCGGCTTGCCATCATGCCAGTTTACGTTGTCACGAATGGTCAGTGTGAACGTTTTGCCATCTTCAGATGTCTCATATGTTGCTGCACCATCATTGGTGTACACATAGTCTTTGTCCCATGTAAGTAATGGCTCATCGAACCATTGCAGTACCTGAACATCCGGGTTACCGGAATAGAAGTTATAGTTCAGTGTACCTTCAAAAGCAGTATCCGATACAAGTCCGAATGTAATCGATCCACCCTCGATCGCAGTACCCTCATTCGTTTTGACATTGTTGAAGTCATCAATGGAGTAAACGCCCTCTTCATTAGCAGGTTTTTCCTCCGTTTTTCCCTCTTCTGTGTTGGAAGCTGGAGCTGGAGTAGCTGCTTCTTTCTCAGAGCATGCTGCGAGCACCAATACAAAGACCAACATCATCGTGAAAAATAGTCCCCGTGAAAATAATCCCTTTTTCATGAACCTTTCCTCCCTTTTTTTAACCTCTTCTTTGTCTTGCATCAGTCGCACGCTTTAGGGCTTGACCGACATTATTTATACTCAACATCAATACCAGAATCAGTACCGATGCGGGTAGCCATATCCACCATCTGGACTCCAGGGTTTGCGGATTACGTGCATAACTTACGAGTGTTCCAAGACTAGGCGTACTTTCGGGAAAACCAAACCCTAGGAAAGACAGCCCGGATTCGAGGCCAATGTTGGCAGCGAGATTCAATGTCATCGTTACGATGATAATGGAACTCAGATTCGGAAGAACCTGTGAGAGCATAATCTTCAGATGAGATGAGCCCAATGTTTTTGAAGCTTTTACATAATCCAGTTCCCGTTCCTGTAATGCTTTGGAGCGAATCAACCTGGCGATACCCATCCAGAGAAATGCCGTCATGATTAGAGAGAACGAGATGATATTGTATTTCGGTACTGCCGTAACAAACGCGATAACAATCATCAACATCGGAAGGATCATGAAGAAATCAACAACACGCATAAACAGGTTGTCTATCATTCCACCGAAATAACCGGATAAAAGGCCAATTAAGATACCTATGAAGCCAGTCATTAACGTTACGATAATTCCAATGGTCAGGGAGTTACGTGTACCGATGACCAGTTGGCCAAATACATCACGACCTCCATAGTCCGTTCCAAGCCAATATTTCGCGGATGGTGGTTCATATAAGGCAAACAGATCCACGCGTACGATATCATCCTGATTCAGAATGAGAGACGTGCCATATACCAGCAACATGACCAAGCCCAAGAAAATGAGCGAGATTAGTGCCACCTTATCTCTGACAAGCTCCCTCCATAAAATACTCAAGCTGGAGGGGCTTTTATCAACCTTTTGTGAAGTTACAACTACCTCGTTGGCCTTGCTCATCTTGTTTTCACCCCGAAATCTTCAAGTTCTTACTTGATCCGTATACGTGGATCTACAATTCCCAGAATTATGTCAGACAGCAATGCCCCGAGAATGGAAGCTACGCCATACAACAATACGAGTGCAGTCACAACGCTGAAGTCACGCAATGAGATGGAACTCAGGAACAACTGCCCCATACCTGGATAACTGAATATACTTTCGATGAATACCGTACCTCCGATAAGCCCTGTAATCTCATATCCGAAGAACGCGGCGATAGGTAATAATGAGTTCCTCAAGATATGCCTGTTGTAGATCCGGGATTCCGAGGCGCCTTTGGCTCTGGCAGTAATAACGAATTCCTTATGCTTGATATCAATGATTTCACTACGTAAATATTGAACCGTAGATACCGTTGTAATTAGTGCCATGGATAATGCCGGCAATAATAGATGATAGAACTTACTCATTACGTAGCTGAATGTGCCTGGTGTAAGACCCGGCGCAACGCTACCTCCTGTCGGGAACCAGCCGAAGTGGAATCCGAAGATCCATACCATCACCAGTGCGAAGATGAACAATGGTGCGGCAAACCCCAGGTAAGTGTATCCCGTGATCAACCGATCAGACCAGGTATCGTTGTAACGACCACTGATGATACCCAGTGGAATAGCGATCAGGTAAGTCAGTACAAGTGTCGCCAGTGCGAGCCAGAATGTATTTGCTACACGCTGACCGATCAAGTCGGTAACCGGCATTTTGAAACGGAAGGATTGCCCAAAATCACCTTGGATGGCGTTTTTGATCCAGTCCCAATATTGCACATACCAAGGATTATTCAATCCCAATCTCTCTCGCTGGGCTTCCAATGCTTTGGGATCAACGCTTGGATCAAGCAATCCGGTTAGTGCATCGCCCGGCATGGCCTTGGCCATCAGAAAGACCAAAAGACTAAGTAAAAAGATCTGAGGGATCATTATGATAATTCTGCGTACTATCGTTTTCCACATATGGCCTTCAACCTTTCTGAGGTAGAGCTACTCGGTGAGTATCGGAAATGGATTTGAGCGAGTATGCAAGTCCTTCCTCATCAAAGAAATTTCGGTATGAATGTTCATACTCGGATTTGACCTGTTGACGGAAGGCTACCATTTCCTCTCGTTTGGTTGGGTCCATATCCGGAATGGCTGCAATGAGACGTTTGGTATAGATGTGTTGCGGATTCTCAAAAATATCATTTGTTGTGCCCTGTTCCACATATCGACCTTTATACATAATTCCAATCTCATCACACATATGACGGATGATACCCAGATCGTGACTGATGAACAGATAGGTCAGATTTAATTCTTTTTGAATTTCCTGCATGAAGTTGAGTACCTGAGCCTGTACCGATACATCGAGTGCAGATACAGGTTCATCAGCGATAATTAACTTCGGCTTCAGGGCAATAGCCCGTGCGATGCCTATCCGTTGACGCTGTCCGCCGGAGAATTCATGAGGATATTTGTAGATTGATTCCGGACTCAGGCCAACCTTTTCAAGTAATTCTCTTACTTGTCTTTTCTCCTCGGTAGCTGTCAGACGCTCATAGTTACGAAACGGCTCAGCGATAATATCGATAACCCGCTTCTTTGGATTCAGTGATGAATATGGGTCTTGAAAAATCATTTGTACATCCCGCTGGAGCTGCCTGTTCTTACGTCGCTCCGTAGCCAGATTTTTGCCGTTAAACAGGATCTTTCCGTCAGTGACATGGTTTAGCCCAATAATGGCTCTGCCTGTTGTTGTTTTTCCTGAACCTGATTCGCCAACCAGACCATAAGTCTGTCCTTCTTCAATGGAGAAGCTAACATCATCAACAGCCTTTACACTGCCAATTTCCCGTTTAAGCAATCCACCGCGAATCGGAAAGTGTATCTTAAGCCCTTCTACTTCGAGTAATGCCATTATGTTATTCCTCCTCAGCTTTGGTCAGGGAAATGAAAGTGCTGGTAACAGGTACACCGTACAAAGTGACCTGGTGCAATTTCATGCATCTGTGGGTTCTCTTCATGAGCCGATTCACTAATCCATGGAATTCGGGCTTTGAATCTGCACCCTTTGCGAGGAAGATTTTTGAGTGATGGTACGATGCCTTGGATGACATGTAATTTGGATCTTTCTTCAGACAGGGTGGGAATAGAGTTCAACAATGAGCGGGTATATGGATGCTTCGCATCGTTCATCAATGTGAAGATATCTGCGATTTCAACAATTTCGCCTGCATACATAACTGCTACGCGATCAGCCATCTCAGCTACGACACCCAGATCATGTGTAATCAGAATAATGCCTGCGTTAATTTCACTCTTCAGATCACGGATCAGCTCCAGAATCTGTAGTTGAATCGTAACGTCAAGCGCCGTCGTTGGTTCATCGGCTATGAGTAGTTCCGGTTTGTTGGCAATCGCAATGGCAATAACAATTCTCTGTCTCATACCACCAGATAGTTCGTGGGGATACTGCTTGTATATTTGTTCGGGACGTGGAATCCCTACCTGATTCAATAAGTGAATGACCTTTTCTCTCTTCTCTCTGGAAGACAGCTTGGACTGATGAAGTGTGAGAATCTCTTCAATCTGTTCACCAATAATCATTAGAGGATTTAGTGCGGACAATGGGTCCTGAAAAATCATGCCCATTTCTTTGCCGCGTAGCTTGTTTAATTTGCTTGGGGAGATGTTGGCAATATCTTGTCCTTTATAGAGAATCTGGCCTTCGATCTTTGCTTTGTTATGCAAACCCATAAGAGAGAATGCAAAAGCACTTTTACCTGACCCGGATTCACCTACAATCGCCAACACTTCATTTTTCTTCACCGTAAGGTTAACGTGATCCACTGCTGCATAATAGTCATCTTCAATTCTGAATGATGTTGTTAGATTTCTGACTTCCAATAGCTCTGTATTCAAATCAATCACCCTAACCCCATAATTTCCGTAGATTGTATTCGTGTGTAGAGAAATGCATCCACTGTATATTTCCAAGTTCTTGAAGATAACGAACAATAGCTTATACAAAATACCAAATTGTTAGGAGAAACAAGTTTAAGAGACTTATATTTAGACCATTGGTCAATTAATGTTGATAATTCCTAGCGGAATTATATATCAAAATAATTAATGTAATCATACGTGTAATTTTAGCTAACGTCAATGCTTATTTTGAGATTTTTGGTATAAATGTTTTTTATACTACAGATTTGGATATTAGTAATACTATAAAGGCATATAGCAGGAATTTTGAGAGGTATTATCTTGTTTTTGGCTGTGAGGTATGCATAGGCAATTGGTCAAAATAACATATACATAACATAATAGTTACATCTAGTGTATGTGTATGCTTTAAATTAAGTAGACAATCTCAATTTTGCGTGAGGTAAATGTTACATATATGAGTGATGATTATATCTCGATCTATAGCTAAATTTTATTGAACCGGAGCCGTTATGCTTACAATTGAAATAATATGTGCGATCAGAGTAAAAAATCTAGTTAATCTAGTATAGTTTTATTTATTTGCTAATGTAAAGACCAAATTGTCATCTTTTATCATTTATTTTACAAAAGAAAGAAAAAAGCCCTGCAAAATGCAGAGCTTATCTAATAATTATTCATTTAAGTGTATATATAACACCTTTTACTGAGAGTCAGGGGGTCTTTTACCACGTTTTAACTCATTAATACTCAGTCCAAAATCCATCTGCAAGTGAGGATAGTCCGGAAAGTTTGCCCAATCTCCACCCCAAGTGAAATCTAACTCTTTGGCGAGATCCACAACTTCCATCCAGTCTGCCTTGCCATTGCCGTTATCATCCCGTTCCATATCCCACACCACATCACCCTCAGGCGTCCTCAATGCAAAATCAATTGCTAATCCGTAGTTATGATATGACTCACCACCACGTGCATTAGTAACGATATTGCCTGCGCTTGAGCGTCCTTGGTTGAATAGTGCATCTTGCTCCTCGGAACTTCGGTAACCGTGGGTGATAACAATCTCTATTCCACGTCTCACTGCCTTACTTGCCAATAATTTCTCATTCTCTGCTACCACAGGATGTAGGCCGGTGATTGGCAGAGCTTCTTGGATTGTTGTCCCAGGCCACATATTATCTATATCATCTTTTTGCTGTAACCATACATATATAATGGAAAGTAAAAGAGTAGCTATAATCCAGGTTTTCAGACTTTTTTTTCTCTGTTTGCCTTTACGTTTTGATGTATTCATATCCACTCCTGGTGTTTATTCTGAAATAAACAGCTATTCCTGCTGCCCGAACCTTTTCAGTAGATTAGACTCTATTATAATTCATTTGAGCCTTGAATGCTTCTATCACCACAGTATTGAATTCTTCCATTTGTTAGAGTGGATCTGTTATTTCTAATAATTCTATTGATATATACAAAAAAGCAGCCGGCTATAAGCCGACTGCTTCGTATGCAAGCTGAGTAAAAACTACTCAGTTGTGTATGGCAATAATGCGATTTGACGGGAGCGTTTGATTGCAATCGTCAGCATGCGTTGATATTTAGCGCTAGTACCTGTTACACGGCGTGGCAAAATTTTTCCACGTTCGCTGATAAATTTACGAAGCAAGTCCGTATCTTTATAATCGATGTGAGTAATTTTGTTAGCTGTGAAGAAGCACACTTTACGACGTTTATTACGGCCGCCACGACGTGCCGGTCTTTTATCGTTGTCTCCGCCTTCTCTTTGCTTGAAGCCCATGCTTTTCAGTCCTTTCCTATCATGTAACCCATATCTCCTAAGAGTATCAGCTCATGTTAAAATGGCAAATCATCATCCGATATATCAATCGGTTTTCCGTCATCGGAAAAAGGATCCTGATTGTTGCTACGCGAATTATTGTTATTGTTCGCGCGTCCGCCGCCTCCATAAGAAGGCTCTTCACGCATTGGTTGCCCACCGCCGCCACCGCTATTATCACGGTTAGCTGACTCCAAGAAACGGACATTATCGGCAATGACTTCGGTCACGTATACACGTTTTCCTTCGTTATTCTCGTAGTTCCGTACTTGAATGCGTCCTTCGACTGCAGCCAGGCGTCCTTTGCGCAAGTAGTTCGCACAGGTCTCGGCAAGCTGTCTCCAGGTTACGACCGGAATGAAATCGGCTTCCTTTTCTCCCCCTTGGCTTGTAAACGGTCTGTCCACTGCCAAAGTAAATTGCGTAACTGCCACTCCTGCTGGAGTGTAACGCAACTCAGGATCCCGGGTTAACCGTCCGATCAGAATGACACGGTTCAACAATGTAATCCCCTCCTTCAGAGCGTATTGGTGCGTTAATCACGAGTAGTCTTAAGCAGACTTAACGTCGTTGGTAATGAGATAACGAATTACTTCGTCAGAAATCTTCATGAGACGCTCAAGTTCAGTTACAACTGCTGGTTCAGCAGTGAAATGTACCAGAACATAAAAACCATCACGGAATTTCTTGATCTCATACGCAAGACGGCGTTTACCCATAACGTCGTGAGCTGTAACTTCACCACCGCCGTTGGAGATGATGCCTTGGAATTTATCGACTGTAGCTTGAACAACTTCTTGCTCAATGTCAGGACGAATAATGTACATCACTTCATATTTGCGCATAATTTTCACCTCCTTATGGACTCTGGCCCTCAATCTAGGTTGAGAGCAAGGAACGAGCACAAACTCGAACTATATTAATATAACAAATACCGAGTCAAAGTGCAAGCAAACGTTCCCTGTACATATTGGCACATGATCAGCCCGGCTATGGAGCACACTACAGAAGCAACAAAGTAACATAATCTGCAGAGGAGGTTTTATCATGGGTGAAAAAACCGAGTTTGAACCAGGAGACAAAGCCCCAAACGATGGAGAGTACACGGAAGTTGGGGAAAAAAGCTTTGTCACGGAAATTCAGAACCCAAAGCGGGTAACGCTGCAAAAAGGTGAAGCTTTTCCCGAAACAAGCAATCATAATCGCAAGTGGAAGAAGCTGACCAAAGCCCGCGTCCATTAATCGCAATACTTTTTTACGATCGATGTATATAAAACGGAATAAAGCACATAATACAATCAGGCGGTGCACGAGAGAGGTGTGGTTCCGTTGGACAACGAAGCCGATCATTCGCTGTTGGAGATTCATCACGTAATTTAAGAAGCAAGTGGTTATGTGTAGTAAGGCCCTTCGTCTGAAGCACGCGTATTGCTACGTGCAGTACACCAAGTGTCTGATTGTTACGACCGATTGTTTCCTAACAAACAAATGCACCGCCGGATAAAGAGCCCTTCGGGGCTCTTTGTTTTTCGTTCGAGTCATTAATGATGCATCTGATATGGATACATGTTCAATACATATTCAATAAAACGTTATACAAAAAAAGACTTTCCTAATGGAAAGTCTTCTTATCGATCTTTTTATTAAACTCAATGTGTATTGAGTAAATTACAACTGAAGTGGCGGAAAGGGTGGGATTCGAACCCACGCACGCTGTGACACGCCTAACTGATTTCGAGTCAGCCCCCTTGGGCCTCTTGGGTACCTTTCCGCAGCAATATTGATTATAGCATGATCATTTACAGAACGCAACACTCCTACGGAGCCTGCATGTAAACGTTATTACGCATACTGCATACCGAATTATTGCAAGCTCAGGATTCAGTGGAATCCTCGGCTGAACGCAGTACCTTCTTCATGTTTTTCTCGAATTTCGCTCTTGGAATCAACACGCTGTGTTTACATCCGACACACTTAATCCGAATATCCATACCCATACGAATGATCTCCATCTCATTGCTGCCACAGGGATGTTGCTTCTTCATCTGCACGATATCCCCAAGCTGGAAACTTTTACGCTCCACCTGTGCCATCCCCCTCATCTTTCTCCAAAGCTACTGCCTGTTCCAATACGGCTTGATTGCTCATCTCATGATACTCCAGCGTTTTTTTCACATCGCCCTGAATCTGACGTTCCACCGAAGCACGAGAGTTAGGCATACATTCAGCCACAATTCGCACCACATACTCAGATGTAGACATCGACTGTATACCGAGTACATCCGGCACCTTCACAATATTTAGGTCACGCTCTTCAATCCCAACCAAAGACTTTTTCACCAGGTGTACCGACTCATCAAGGCTCAAGTCCGCCTTCATCGGAATATCCACTACAGCCAACGAATTCGACATGGAGTAGTTCGTTACACTTGCAATCGCCCCGTTTGGGATAATGTGCACTTCACCTTGCCAGCTGACCAGTTTGGTAGTTCTAAGTCCGATCACTTCAACCGTTCCCTTGTAGGTTCCCGTCTGAATAACATCCCCCACAGCGAACTGGTCCTCCAATATAATGAAGAAACCGGTAATAACATCCTTGACCAGACCCTGTGCACCAAAACCAATGGCAAGCCCGAGCACACCAGCACTCGCGAGTAGCGGTCCAACTTGGATATTGATCTCAGATAACAGTAGCAGAATCATAATAAAATTACATGTTATGGAGGTCGCATTTTTCAACAGTTCCCCTACGGTTACGAATCTGCGCGGATTCACGCGAATCTTGCCTTCCTGCTTGCGTTCCATGGAACGATCTATAATTCGATAAACCACCTTAATGACAATACGGGTGATGATAAAAATAATGATAATCCGGATTGAGCTGAACATAATGTTAAGCCACATTTCTGGATCTGCAATTTTGTTCCAGACTTTATCCGTCCATCGAAGGGCTTCACCGACGGCCGCTACCGCACCGCCGCCATCATTCCCTTGAGCAAACTCAAATGACAACATTCATCATGCCTCCTCTACATCGGTATGTTATCATAGCTGTCTTCTGTTTTGAAATAGAGGCCTCGGATCTCTACGAACTCATTACGAATGATCTTCTGCACTCGCTCCAGATCCTCTTTTGGAAACTGAATACATAACGCACACCCTGCTGTAATTTCTTTTGGTGTAGGGAACAAATCAATCTCTATCTCAGCAAACTCCAGCAGCATTTCAGCACGCAGTGCCTGCTGGGTTGAATCAAATGCAATCAGCATCCAATCGTTAATCCATTCGTCCATGTTCGGCTCCTTTCGCCATACGTCCAACCCTAGAGAAAAAGCTTGTCCTCGTGAAGTATAAAACGCTCTACCTTTCCATATACTGTTACTACTATTCCAAGGGAAAGGATAGATCCTATGAATCCTACTTCGCGTTCCTTTTCATCACAAGACATGACCAGTTTAAAAATCCCCCATACCGATCCAGGTATTCACTCAGCCATTACCCATCGTTTAATGTTCCATCTCTATAAAGCCCATTCTCTGCAAAATGTAGTGATTGTCTGCATCGGCACAGATCGCTCAACAGGCGACTGCCTTGGTCCTCTGGTCGGATCAGCCCTTTCCAAGTGGGACAGCCCTTTATTCCATCTATATGGTACCTTGGATGAACCAGTCCATGCGATGAACCTGCAAGATACACTCCACAACATACAGAAAACACACCATAACCCTTATGTGATTGGCATTGACGCCTGTCTCGGTCAATCATCCAGTGTGGGATGCATTCAAGTTGTGAATGGTCCACTCAAGCCGGGTGCGGGGGTAAATAAAGAATTACCGCCGGTCGGCGATATCCATCTGACAGGTATCGTTAACGTCGGCGGCTTTATGGAATACTTTGTTCTACAGAACACACGGCTCAGTCTTGTTATGCGCATGTCCGAGATTATTTCCAGCAGTCTATACTCGGCCATTCGGGAATGGCATACACGTTCTACTCTGCTTGCTGTGCCAGAGTAATAGCTTCCTTTTCCTCTGGGGACAGAGTATACGTGGACTCTCCCCCTTTAAGAGGTTTGGCATATACGTAAGAACCGTCACGGTTATATATCCCCGTAAGAATCATGCCATCCTGGCTATCGTTAATCATGGCCATTGAGAAGCTCAGATCACTGCCACGCTCTCCATATGCATTGTACCTTTTCACACCAACTTTACCTTGAATGCGGGTCAGCTTTTGCATGACAACTTGCAGCTGATTCGTTTGCAGTTTGTGTTCATCCTCAATGCTGTCCATCTGAATTTTCAGATTAACCAGCAACGATTCCAGGTCCTCTACTCCACTGCCAGCCATCATGGCTTCATATTTACGTTTAAACTTTCGTAACTTTGCCCCTTGAACAATACTCACAATCAGCAAGATCACCGTAAGTAATGCCATTCCGCCAATAATCCATAACAGCTGTTCCAGAATCAGCTCGTTTAATTCAGCCATGTAATTGCAACTACCCCTCTATATTTTTGATCAGATTAACGTCTGTCCTGTAATATTATCATTCATTATAAATCAACCCGATATCCATAAGCTTAATCAAGCAACCCTATATCAAATGAGTTCATCATTTCAACTCTAATCTAGTCTGCCCTAGTCAATTCCAACACTGCCTTAACGAGTGCTTCCACATGTTCTCTAGTTGAATTGTACCCCACACTGGCCCTTACTGCTCCGGTAGCGGTTGTACCAGCAGATTCGTGTGCAAGCGGTGTGCAATGAAAACCGGAGCGAACCGCAATCCCATAATTCCGATCTAAACGGAAGGCGAGTTGTGCTGAATCATACCCATCCACAGTAAAAGATACTAATCCAGTGCGTGGCTGTCCAATCTCTGGACCAAGCATTCGTATACCCTTAACGGATGACAACCCATCCATTATATGTTGGGTCAGTTCCCACTCATGTTGGTAGATGAACGCGGGTGTCATCTCAAGTACATTTTTCACACCCGCATTCAGCCCTGCGATCCCGACTGTATTCGGCGTCCCCGCTTCATACCGATCAGGACGCACCTTTGGCTGCTCCAAAGCTTCTGACTGACTTCCTGTTCCTCCATGAAGTAAAGGCTCTATATCGAGCTCTGGAGCAATGTACAAGCCCCCTGTACCCTGAGGACCGAGCAGTCCCTTATGCCCTGGAAAAGCCAACATATCAATGCCCAATTGTTGTACATTCACAGGTATAACCCCAGCACTCTGAGCTGCATCTACCAATAAGATCGCCTGATGTTTACGACACAGGAGCGAAATCTCTCCAATAGGAAGAATACTGCCAAGCAGATTCGAACTATGTGTACATACCACCAATCTGGTATTGGAACGAAACATACGTTCCATTTGCATCAGATCAATGGCTCCCGCAGCATCAACAGGTACATAATCAATCTCTACATTTCGGAGTCTTCGCATGTACTCCAGTGGTCGTCTGACTGAGTTATGTTCCGCCATGGTGGCAATCACATGGTCGCCCTCACTAAGCGAGCCTTGAATAGCTAGATTTAGCGCTTCTGTCGTATTTGATCCGAATGCAATATCATTCGCATTTTTGATTCCAAAGATATTGGATATGGATTTTCTCGCCTCGAACAATACACGACTTGCCTGAACAGCCATACGGTGACTTCCTCTGCCAGGATTGGCTCCGGCAATCTCCAATGCACTCAACATCGCATCACCGACAGCAGGTGGTTTGGGCCAAGATGTTGCTGCATGATCTAGATAGATAACTCCCTCCACCTCACAACCACCTCTGTCCTATAAATTAATAATTCGCCTGCACATATTGCACATATAACCCTATAAACAAAGAATGACATATCGTTTCTCCATGATACAGAGGCGATATGTCATGACATGAGTAAGCCCCGCATGTTGTTAATGAATCATAGAGCCGACTGTTATTGTAACAATTCCAATAGCCGTTCCAGATCCTGTTGACTGTAGTAGTTGAGCTCAATTTTACCTTTATCTTTATTGTGCTTGATTTTCACTGTGGTTTTGAAACGTTCACGAAGAGATTCTTCCAATGTATCAATGAATGGATCTTTCTTTTTTAACTTCGATTTGGCTTTAGCCTCACCTGTTTTGGAGCGATCCAGTTGTTGAACAGCTTCCTCCAACTCACGTACACTCCATTGCTGATCAATGGTCTGTTTGGCAAGTTGCTTCACTATAACCTCGTCTTTAACACCCACGATCGCACGTGCATGTCCCATAGATAATGTTCCACGTGAAACATGGTCTTTTACTTCTTCGGGCAATGATAACAGACGCAAGAAGTTAGCAATGTGAGAACGTGATTTACCTACTTTTACAGACAACTCTTCCTGAGTCAACGCGAATTGATCCATTAACCCCTGATAAGCAACTGCAACTTCCATGGCGTTCAGATTCTCCCGTTGCAGGTTCTCGATCAACGCAATCTCCATTACCTGCTGATCACTGAAGTTGCGGACTACAGCCGGTACCGTGGCATTACCACAATATTGCGAAGCTCTGAACCGTCGTTCTCCGGCGATAATCTCATAACCTCGTAATACAGGACGAACAATAATGGGTTGTATGACACCATGCTGACGAATGGACTCAGCCAGTTCATGTATTGCGCCCTCATCAAATACTTTACGTGGTTGATAGGGGTTAGCCCGCAGTTGACTAATCGGGATTTCTACGACTTTATCATCGTCATTAATTGAAAGCGAAGGAATGAGGGCATCAAGGCCTTTTCCAAGCCGCTTACTCATAAGAAATCACTTCCTTTGCGAGCTCTAAATACACTTCCGCCCCTCTTGAACGAGGGTCATACGTAATAATGGATTGACCATGAGATGGTGCTTCACTAAGCCGTACGTTACGCGGAATAATCGTTTGATATACTTTTTGTTGAAAATACTTTTTCACTTCTTCAATAACCTGAATCCCCAGATTGGTCCGCGCATCAAACATCGTCAGCAATACCCCTTCAATCTGCAGGGATGTATTCAGATGTTTCTGTACCAGACGAACTGTATTGAGCAACTGACTCAATCCTTCAAGTGCATAATACTCACACTGAATCGGAATGATCACCGAATCGGAAGCAGTCAACGAATTGATCGTTAACATACCAAGAGATGGTGGACAATCGATCAGTATGTAATCATAGTTTTTTTTCACCATGGCGAGTGATTTTTTCAGGCGAACTTCCCGTGATATCGTGGACACCAATTCGATCTCGGCTCCGGCAAGCTGAATCGTTGCAGGTATGATATGAAGGCCTTCAATCTGAGTCTCCAAAATTGCTTCTTGAGGAGGAACCTCATTAATAATGACATCATATATACAATTAGCCACATCTGCTTTATTGATTCCGACTCCGCTGGTTGTATTCCCCTGAGGGTCAATATCGACAAGCAATACTCTTTTCCCGAGTGAAGCCAGTCCTGCACCCAAGTTAACAGATGTCGTCGTTTTCCCCACACCGCCCTTTTGATTTGCTACGGCCATAATCTTAGACAATTACTTCACCTCAAATAAAATAGGAGTCTTTTCTGTAGGTTGTGAGATATTGTTAACAAAAAGCAGGCGGCTATCGTCCACACAAACAACAACTACCGTTCCATCAATATACCGACCGTTCTTTAAACATGTCAGACCTAACTTGCTTTATAGACATAAAAAGCGGCCCATTGCCGCCATAAGCTTCAATTATTTGCGTTTTGGAATATGGATAACGATCTCATAATGATCCTCATGGTCTGCTTCTTTTGTTTTGATGTCCAGACCAGAGCCAGTTACCATATCAATGGATTGGCGAATTGTATTAAGTGCAAGCCTTACATCCTTGGTAAAGGAAACACGTCTAGATTTTTTAATCTTGGAAGATTCCTTGTAGAAGGCAACACGTGCCTCTGTCTGTTTCACATTCAATTCTTTTTCGATAATCTCACCGAGCAACTTCATCTGCAGTTCTTCCGTATCCAGAGAAAGTAATGCCCTTGCATGCCGTTCAGAAATTTTGCGTTCCATCAATGCGGCCTTAATGCCGTCCGGAAGCTGTAACAACCGAATTTTGTTCGCGATGGTTGACTGGCTTTTACCGAGTCGTTGTGCCAGGCTTTCCTGTGTCAATTGATGCAAGTCGATCAGCTTCTGATAAGCGACAGCTTCCTCAATGGAAGTCAATCCTTCACGCTGCAAGTTCTCAATCAGTGCAATGGATGCGGCCTGAGAGTCGTTGAATTCACGCACAATAGCCGGAATCGTATCCAAACCCAATTTTCGAACTGCACGCCAGCGACGTTCCCCGGCAATAATCTCATATGATCCATTTCGCACGCGAACGACAATAGGCTGAATTACACCATGTGTTTTGATCGTCTGCAACAACTCATCAATTTTATCATCATCAAAAATAGTACGGGGTTGATATGGGCTGCTCACAATTTCATTAACCGGAATCTGTTTGATCTCATCTCCGTTATTGCGCTCCGCCAAACCAAACAACTTCGAAAATTGTTCTTTCATTCCGCAGATTACCACCTAGTTTCGTAATAGCTCCCACAGTCTTTGCAGGTGCTTCTTATTCAATAAGCGACCTTTCACATGCATCGTTCTTGGAATAAGTTTTGCCTTTCATAACGCTTTCTGTCATGCAACATCGAACGCATATCCATCTATCTATACATATAATCTATGATCGCTGTGACCCAGGATCGGATACTTCTATTCTATCATCTTTTCTATCATAATCCTATGCTTACCTATTCTTTAAACTCTACTAATTATCCTGCTTTTTCTTTGTGAATATTGGAAATATGACGACTTGCACAAATTCAATTAATGAAATTGTTCATGAGTTACTGTGCGTAAAATTCATCAATACAGGTTCTTTAAAAGATATGTAATACGAAGTATCTGTAATGTTGATCCAGTCCTCCATTTTAGAAAACAAAAAAAAGAGAATGTTTCACGTGAAACATCCTCTTCATCCATGTCTAAAATTCTATTTTGTTTTGACTTACTTCAAAACTATCACGCAACTATATCAGCGGAGTCTTCATTGGAGTACCTGGTTTACGCGGATACTTATATGGTGTCTTATCAAATTTCTGAATCAGAATGATGTGACGCTCTGATTCTTCAACCGGCAGCTGGAAAGGATGAACGGCCTTAACCCGTCCTTTCAGCTGATTGAAGCTGAACTCCGCTTCCTTCATTTCTTCACGCGGGTCTCCGCCCTTCATGGCAGCGAATATTCCACCTTTGCGAACAAACGGAAGGCAGAATTCATTCAGCACAGCCAGCTTGGCTACTGCACGCGCCGTAACGAGATCGTAGCTGTCACGATACCCTTCTTTGCGTCCAATCTCTTCAGCACGTCCATGGACCAATTCCACATCAGTCAGACCAAGGATATCTACCACATGCTGTAGAAAGCCAATACGTTTATTTAATGAATCAATGATCGTAAGCTTAATATGCGGGAAACAGATTTTCAGTGGCAATCCCGGAAAACCCGCTCCTGATCCAATGTCAGCAAGCTTATTCACTTTGGTCATGTCAGTATAAAAAGCCAGCGATACCGAATCATAGAAATGCTTGGTGTACACTTGCTCCCGATCCGTAATTCCGGTCAGATTCATCTTTTCATTCCAGGATACCAGTTCCTGATAATACAATTCGAATTGCTCCAACTGGAGTTCGCCCAGCTCTAATCCATGTTTCTTTAAGCGCCGCTGCAGTTGCTGTTGAATATCGTCCATTATTGTCCCCTTGCTGCGGTTACACGGTTATAATGCTCCAGGTAGACCAGCAGAATGGAGATGTCGGCAGGAGTAACTCCAGCAATACGAGAAGCCTGACCAATCGAGATTGGACGAATCGTAGCGAGCTTCTGTTTGGCTTCCATAGCAAGACCATGAATCTCATCATATACGATGGTGTCCGGAATTTTCTTTTTCTCCATCTTTTGCAAACGTTCCACGTGGATCAATTGTTTCTCAATATAACCCGCATATTTAATTTGTATTTCCACTTGTTCTTTCATATCTGCTGTCAGTTCTACCTCAGATGGTGAGAGCTGTTCAATCAGTTCATACCCCAGCTCCGGGCGACGCAGCAAGGTAAGCAACGTACTGCCATCCTGAATAGGTGTAGATCCGTACTCTTCCAGCTTGGCATTCACTTCAACCGGGCGAGCTTTAGCCACTTTCAGACGTGCAACTTCCTGCTCGACTTTCGCCTTTTTATCCAGGAATTTCGCATAACGCTCTTCAGGGATCAGGCCAATGTCATGTCCGATTTCCGTCAAACGCATATCTGCATTATCATGGCGAAGCAACAGACGATACTCAGCGCGTGAAGTCAACAGACGATACGGTTCATTTGTACCCTTTGTCACCAGATCATCAATCAGCACGCCAATATAACCTTGGGAACGATCCAGTATTACCGGCTCTTTCCCCTGTACTTTGAGTGCAGCGTTGATTCCAGCCATAACACCTTGTCCTGCTGCTTCTTCATAGCCAGAGGTACCATTAATCTGACCCGCCGTAAACAGACCTGGTAGACGTTTAGTTTCCAGTGATGGCCACAATTGTGTAGGCACCATCGCATCGTATTCAATCGCATAACCATTACGCATCATTTCCACTTTTTCCATACCTGGAATGGAACGTAGCATAGCCAGTTGAACGTCTTCTGGCATACTCGTAGACAACCCCTGTACGTAATACTCGGATGTGTTCTTGCCTTCCGGCTCAAGGAATATCTGATGTTTCGGCTTGTCGCTGAAACGAACAATTTTATCTTCAATGGAAGGGCAATAACGTGGTCCGGTTCCTTCAATAAGCCCCGAGAACATCGGAGCACGATGCAGATTATCATTAATAATCTGATGTGTATCCACAGATGTATACGTCAACCAGCAAGGCAACTGCTCATTATCGGAAGATTCTGTTTCATAGGAAAAGAACTTCGGCTTGTCATCACCAGGCTGAATTTCGGTTTTGCTAAAATCAATCGTATCCTTATGCACACGTGGTGGTGTACCCGTTTTGAAACGAACCAGATCAAAGCCCAGTTCACGCAGATTCTCTGACAATTTAAGAGAGGGTTGTTGATTGTTCGGTCCACTCTCATACATCAGCTCGCCCATAATTACTTTACCGCGCAAATATGTGCCTGTTGTCAGAACGACCGCTTTAGCCCGATACTCTGTTCCGGTCTGAGTCACAACGCCTACACATTTTCCGTCTTCAACGATCAGTGAATCAACCATACCCTGACGCATTGTCAGATTACGTTCATTCTCCATTGTTTCCTTCATTTTATGCTGGTAGGAGAATTTATCTGCCTGAGCACGAAGCGCGTGAACAGCAGGCCCTTTACCCGTGTTAAGCATCCGCATCTGAATAAAGGTTTTATCGATATTCCGTCCCATTTCTCCACCAAGTGCATCAATCTCACGGACAACATGTCCTTTAGCCGGTCCCCCAATAGATGGGTTACAAGGCATAAAAGCCACCATATCCAGATTGATCGTAATCATTAGTGTTTTGGACCCCATACGAGCTGCGGCCAGCGCGGATTCCACACCAGCATGCCCTGCACCAACGACGATTACATCATAACTGCCGCCATCAAAAGCCATTCCCGTTTACCTCCTTATTCCGCTGCATTTGGTGTAACTCACGCAGACGGATCATGTTCTACAATAATGAAACTACTTCTAACCGTTCATCGGAACTTGCATCCCTATCTATATGAAACCAACACGTAATGGCTACAATATCATTCTATCCTTTGACAACAGGCAGAAATTGTACCTCTCCATCATACACTACGATTTAACTCAATCGGCAGTATATTATTTTTACTTTCCTAGACAGAACTGGGAGAAAATCTGATCAATTAATGCATCATGTGCTGTATCTCCAACAATCTCGCCCAAATGCTCCCACGCCAAACGAACATCAATCTGTATCATATCGATCGGAATGAACTGCTCTGCTGCTTCATAGGCATCAACCAGAGACTGCTTCGCTTTTTTGAGCAAAGCAATATGACGCACATTACTGACATAGGTCAGATCTGCGGACTCCAGTTTACCACTGAAGAATAGCGTAGAGATGGCATCTTCCAGTCGATCCACACCCAGATCATCTTTCACCGACATCGGTACAAGCCGTTCTTCCGGAATGTAACGAAGCAGCACGTCACGTTCTACCTGTGGCGTTAAGTCCATTTTATTCATAATGATTATCGATTGTCTACCGCGGATTTGTTCCAATAATTCAATCTCATCGGGATGAAGTGGCTCCGCGGCATTCACAACCATCAAGATCAGATCGGCTTCACTTACTGCAGAACGAGAGCGTTCTACCCCGATCTTCTCTACAACGTCCATTGTTTCCCGGATTCCTGCTGTATCCAGCAATTTCAGTGGAATATTATTAATCGTAATGAACTCCTCGATCACATCACGAGTTGTTCCTGGAATGTCCGTAACGATGGCCCGGTTGTCTTGCGCAAGTGTATTCATCAATGAGGATTTACCTACGTTAGGTCTTCCAACAATAGCCGTCGTGATACCTTCTCGCAGGATCTTTCCTTGCTCTGCTGTAGTCAGCAATTTATCAATTTCAGTCATAACCTGACTGGACTTTTCTTTAATAAAATCAGACGTTAACGATTCCACATCATGCTCGGGATAATCGATATTCACTTCAATATGTGCCAGTGTTTCCACCAGTGTATATCGTAGATCACGCAATTTGGAGGACAGCTTGCCTTCAACCTGTTTCAGCGCAACCGAGAAAGCTCGGTCCGACTTGGAACGAATAAGATCCATGACACCTTCCGCCTGAGACAGGTCAATCCGCCCATTAAGGAAAGCACGCTTCGTGAACTCACCGGGTTCAGCCAGACGAATATCAAGCTGCAATAGGAGGTCCATGACCCGTTTTACGGACACCACACCACCATGCGCACTGATCTCCACCACATCTTCTGTTGTGAACGAGCGTGGTGCTCGCATGACCGTAACCAATACTTCCTCAATCTTTTCCCCATTAACGGGATCTATGATATGACCATAATGAACCGTGTGAGATGCTGCCTGAGTTAAAGGGGTTTTGCTGCGAAAAATCTTTTCCGTCTCCGACACTGCTTCCGGGCCGCTGACCCGGATCACGGCGATACCCGCCTCTCCGACAGCCGTTGATATCGCTGTGATCGTATCACTGATCATAGTTATCTCTCCTTGCTCTATTTTAAATTGCCGTCCCTCTGGGGACGCCATATCCATTTTCAAATCTATTAATGATATATCATATGACATGTTGTTTATCGTATTAAGTCCACTCTTTACTTGTTCTACGCACCTTATCAAATTGCTTCTGTACGAAAAAAGCAATGGCTTCTGCACCGGGCAGGAAGCCATTGCGTCTTCAATTTCGTGTTATTTCGTCGTAATAACCACACGCCGATTAGGCTCCTCGCCCTTACTTAACGTCTTAATCTGCGGGTGATTTTGCAGTTTTGCATGGATGACTTTTCGTTCGAGCGGAGGCATTGGTTCCAGTACAACTTCCTTACCGGTACGGATTGCTTGTCCAGCCAACCGTTCAGCCAGATCCTCCAGTGTCTTCCGCCGACGTTGACGGAAATTCTCCGCGTCGAGCACAATTCGAACGAAGCTTTCCGAATATCGGTTCGCTACAATGTTCGTTAGATACTGAAGCGCATCCAGCGTCTGTCCACGTCTGCCAATAATCATGCCCAGATCTTCGCCGGCAATATTGAAGATATGTCCATCCCGCTGTTTTTTGATATGCACTTCAACATCCAGTCCCATACCTGCTGCGACCTCTTTCAAGAAAGCAGCCGCTTCTTCATAGGGATTTTTAGCTGCAACATCCTCGAGTAATGCATCTACTTCAGACTTGTATGCAGCTGGCTTGATCGGCTGTGGAACAACTTCCGGTACAGGCAATAATTTCACTTCAACTTTGGCCGCCCTCACCCCGAACAAACCCAGGAATCCTTTTGACGGCTGCTCTAACACTTGTATCTCAACCTTGTCCCGACTTACGCCAAGCTCGGTCAATCCTTGGTTTACAGCATCTTCAACGGTTTTTCCTGACGTAATGACTTTGGTCATTTCGATTTTTTGGCCCCTTTCGACCCTTTTCCAGAGACGGTCGCTTTGCCACCGTTTTTGCGTTTAGCTCCATTTTTGGAAGAGCTATTCTGCTTCACGTTGACCTCAGCTACGATTTTATCATTATTCCGGTAAAGGAAATAGTTTTGCACGATCGTGTAGATGTTACTGTAGAACCAGTACAGCGGAAGTGCTGACGGGAACTGATAAGACATCACGAAGATCAAAATCGGGTACACCCACAGCATAAACTGCATCGGACCAATTTGCTGTGCAGGGTTCATACGCATCATCATCCAAGTTTGAATGAATGTTGTGATGGCAGCCAGCACTGGCAAAATAAACAGGTGATCGGGTGATCCGAGCTGGAGCCACAAGAAATCATGCGTTCTCAGACTGGAGTTTCCGTAAATTGAGTTATAAAGTGCGATGTAAATCGGCATCTGAATGATAAGTGGCAGACAACCGGCCATCGGATTAACTTTGTTCTCCTGGAACAACTTCATTGTTTCTTGCTGAACTTTCTCAGGTGTATCTTTAAACTTGGCTTGAATCTCCTTCAGCTGCGGCTGAATCGCCTGCATAGCTTTGGAGCTACGGACTTGTTTCATTGTTAGTGGTAAAATCAGAGTCCGTACAATAAGCACCATCACGAGGACGGCCAGTCCATATTCACCTTTGAACCAGTTGGCGAATGTATCCAGCGCCAGTGAGAACCAGTACACAACATTGGCTTGCCAAAAAGAATCACTATTCTTTAGATCTTCCGTAGTAACCCCGGCTCCTTGTGGAGTACATCCGGCGAGTACAGTGACCATTGCAATGACTGCAATGAGGAGAATCCACTTCCCCTTTGATGTCTTCAATCGCGACACTTCATAACCCCTCTCTTAACCAATCCATTCCATCGTAAAATCATACCATAATTAGGAGGACAAATAAACCGAAGCTTACCGCTTGCTCGACTTCAAAAGAGAGCCCTTTCGCATCGCATGTAGCAGGCTTTTTTCCATTTCCTTATAGGGCATGTCCAGTGCACCTTTTCTGACGATAAAAATCAGATCCATCTGCGTGACGATCTCATGCTCATGATGACGAACAATTTCCTTGATCATGCGTCTCATCCGGTTGCGTACGACAGCGTTTCCGATTTTCTTGCTGCATGATACGCCGACCCGAAATTGTTCCGTATCTTTACGGCGACAGCCATACACCACGAATTGATGATTGGCAAACGATTTCCCATACCGGTATACACGGCTAAAGTCCGCCCGGTTTCGTAGACGCAGTCTTTTATACACGGCGCTTCTCCTTGCTCTTCTCCACCAATGTTATTGACGGAGGCCTCATTACTGATTTAGTATAGGCTTTCTTGAATGACGGTAAACCGCCTTGGCGACAACTTCATTTGGGATGATTGTTAATCAGCTACTTGAACTGATCCGCATTCATCCGGGATGAATGTTGATTGGCCATTTAAACCTATCAACGATTCATCATTATATAAGGTAAGTTTTCGAAAAATGGAAAACTCACTCAACATACATTCGTGTGTGTTCAGCACTTTTTCGCAGACCATTCAGACCTGATCTGTAGCAGCATCCAGTCTGATTTGAGCTAATTAAGAAAAAAAAGACCACCTCGGTGGTCTTCAATGCATTAAGCACTCAGGTTTTTACGGCCTTTAAGGCGACGTGCGGCCAAAATTTTACGGCCGTTGCTCGTGCTCATTCTTTTCCGGAAACCATGAACTTTTTTACGTTTGCTAACGTTCGGTTTGAATGTAGGTCTCAATGTATTGCACCTCCTCACAAGGAAATACTTATGTGATGAATCACTTTCATCTTCACAGAAAACACCTTTATATATTTAACCATGATCACCTGGAAAAGTCAACTGCAAGGCGCAAGGCTTCTCCCTCTTTTATATACACTCTTCATCCCACCAATAGTAATGACCACAGTCCGTTCACTTTATTACCAATTTCAAGCCCCGAAGAGAGTCCTGAAAGTTATCCCCAGACCCTGATAAGATCACCCTATTTCAGCGTTTATAGTTATCCACACCCTCCAATACCTGTTATCTCCTTCATTTCATCCTGTTTGAAGTTATTCACATGTGGATAATGATTATAGGCTATTAATATCGTCATATTCTAATCCCGTTGTATCCGCTTCAATTAAGGTTTACAAGCTTTTGAGAAAGGTGTAGGATAAAAATCACATCTTGTATACAAGTAGTCCTTTGAAAAAACAATTAGCCGTTAGCTTGTAGCTACAGACTATCGATGGAACTGAATGTCCAGTCCACAAAATAGTTATGCTATGATCAGTAATGAACTGATTACTTATTAATAGGAGCGTTAGCCATATGTTATTTCCTTCTTCCTGGCTTCAAGGGGCTTCCCGTGGTGAAGCCATTGCCTGCGAATTAAGGCTGCGGATCATCAGCGGTACCCTTCGACCTGGAGAGATTTTGTCGGAAAACCGAATTGCGGCTGATTTTGACAGCAGTCGTTCACCTGTCCGTGAAGCGTTACGAACATTGTCCAATGAAGGACTTATTCGACTTGAACGTATGGGTGTCGTTGTCATTGGACTACGAATCAAGGATGTCGAAGAATTGTATGATGTCCGTTTCCTGATTGAAAGTTTTGTGCAGCAGCGACTTGCTGGTGATGTCCCAGAATCATTAATCACCCAGCTGCGTAACGTGATCGACAAAATGCAACTTGCTGGACGGCATCAGGACGCCGTCGAATTCGCCTATCAGGATCTCGTTTTCCACGAGACCATCATTGAAGCTGCTCAGCATTCCCGTATTTCACATCTATGGAAGAGTATTCGATATGTTGTGATGACCGTTATGCTGCTCACAACGAGCAGAGTATTTGTTCAAGGCGAGCAGAAAGTAAGCGCTGTAATTAAGAAACATCGTTTGCTAATTGAAGCACTTGAATCAGGTGACAAGGTGCTCATTCAGACTGGAGTCCGCACGTATTTCCAAGATTCTGGAAAAACCCTGCACGAAAGCTTTGATTCTTAATCGATGCAAGGCGTTTGCAATCATATCCGTCGTGAATGATTGCAGCTTAACTTGTCGACAAGTATACAAAATGCGATTTTGTTTCAAATTTGGGCATGATAAAACTACATTTTTCGCCAACACCTTCTGTAGTACTGGTACAACTTTAATTGTTGACGCTAATTTCACTTGTAAGCGTTCTATATCAGAAATAAAGGAGCACACAACATCATGAGCACTCTTTTTGGACTATCCCACAACGCAACATTATTGGTTTGGACGTTAATTGCGATCGTTTTTCTGATCGTTTTGATCTCCAAGTATAAATGGAATCCCTTTATCACCCTGCTGTTGTCCGCATTAATGCTCGGTTTGCTTACAGGCATGAAACCTGCCGATGTGATCTCTTCCATTACCGGGGGACTTGGCGGCACACTTGGAACCATCGCAATTGTTATTGCTCTCGGTACGATGCTTGGTAAGATGATGGCCGAATCTGGAGGTGCCGAGCGCATTGCAACTACATTGGTTGATCGGTTCGGTGTAAAACGTGTGCACTGGGCCATGATGATTGTTGGATTTATCGTGGGTATTCCCGTTTTCTTCGAAGTCGGCGTGATTTTGATGATCCCTATCATTTTCACGGTTGCACGTAAAACCAACATGTCATTGCTGCAGATTGGTATTCCCATTTTGGCAGGTCTGTCGACCGTACACGGTTTGGTTCCACCCCATCCAGCGCCAATGATAGCGATTGAAGCCTTCAGCGCGGATCTGGGTAAAACCATTTTGTACTCTCTTATTGTTGGTATTCCTACAGCGATTATTGCAGGTCCTTTGTTTGGTAAATTTATTGGAAAAAGAATACACACCGAACCGCCAGCAGAACTGGCTGAACAATTCGCAACCAAAACAAACAGCAACATGCCTGGGTTTGGTATTACCCTGTTTACCATATTGCTGCCGGTTATTTTGATGCTGATTGGTTCCATAGCAAGCATCATTGACCCAAATGCCACGAGCGGTTTCACCGTTTTCAGTGAATTTATCGGCCATGAGATCATTGCTTTGCTCATTTCAGTTGTATTTGCCCTCTTTTCACTCGGCTTTGCACGTGGATTCACCAAACATGATATTTCCCGTTTCACCAGTGAATGTCTGGCGCCTACGGCGACCATCATTCTCATTATTGGTGGAGGCGGTGCCTTCAAACAGGTATTGATCAATAGTGGTGTGGGTAACGCGATTGCTGAAGTCGCTACCCATGCCAACATCAACGTGATCCTGTTTGCCTGGCTTGTCGCTGGGCTCATTCGTGTAGCTACCGGTTCAGCAACCGTAGCCATGACAACAGCCGCCGGTATTGTCGCTCCAGTGCTTGCACTCACACCAGGGGCCAATATTGAGCTGGTTGTACTCGCCACAGGTGCGGGGTCACTCATCTTGTCTCATGTAAACGATGCAGGATTCTGGATGATCAAAGAATTCTTCAATATGAGCGTTTCCCAGACATTGAAAACGTGGACCGTTATGGAAACACTATTATCCGTGGTCGGACTGATCTTTATTTTGCTCCTGAGTACAGTGGTATAAATGGAGTATCTATAGTAGAAAGAAATTAAAATCTCATCGCTTTTTGGAGAAAGAAGGATTAAATACATGAACAACTATATGATTGGGATCGATATTGGTACCACCAGTACCAAATCCGTATTATTTACCGAGCAAGGCTCTGTCGTCAGTACCTCAACGCAGGAATATCCTTTGTATACCCCAGCACCCGATGTTGCCGAGCAGGACCCTGAAGAGATTGTGCAAGCAGCCCTCCGCTCTGTGCGAGGAGTCATGGATCAGAGTGGTGTTGCTGCCGAGCAGATCCTGTTTGTATCCTGCAGCTCGGCTATGCATAGTGTCATTGCCATGGGACAGGATAATAAACCCTTAACCCGTTGCATCACCTGGGCGGATAATCGAAGTGCAGCTTGGTCTGCCAAGCTGCAAGAGAATGGATTGGGCCATCGCATTTATCTGCGCACAGGTACACCGATCCATCCCATGTCACCGCTGACCAAATTAATGTGGCTGCGCCACGATGAACCTGAACTTTTTGAGAGTACCGCCAAATTTATTTCGATTAAAGAATATCTGTTCTTCCGTCTATTCGGACAATATGTCGTCGACCATTCCATCGCTTCCTGCACAGGTTTGCTCAATCTGGAACAACTGGACTGGGACGCAGAGGCCCTTGAGGTTGCAGGCATTACACCCGACCATCTCTCGAAGCTTGTACCTACAACACATATATTAGAAGGAATGAATCACGAATCGGCTGAAAAAATGGCTCTCTCCCCCTCTACGCCCTTTGTTATTGGCGCAAGTGATGGGGTTTTATCCAATCTCGGCGTAAATGCCATTGAACCTGGTGTTGTCGCAGCAACCATCGGAACCAGCGGGGCCATTCGCACTGTCGTGGACCGTCCAGTTACCGATCCCAAAGGTCGAACCTTCTGTTATGCCCTCACAGAGAATCTTTGGGTCATTGGTGGACCTGTGAATAACGGTGGCATGCTGTTTCGTTGGGTGCGGGATGAATTCGCCGCGTCTGAAGTGGAGACAGCGAAACGACTTGGCATCAATTCCTATGATGTACTGACCAAAATTGCCGAACGTGTCCGGCCGGGATCGGAAGGGCTTCTGTTCCATCCGTACCTTTCGGGCGAACGTGCCCCTTTATGGAATCCGGATGCCCGTGGCTCCTTTTTTGGCTTAACACTCCATCACCAGAAAGAGCATATGATTCGTGCTGTCCTGGAAGGGGTTATTTTCAACCTATATACGGTACTGCTCGCCATGGAAGAACAGATTGGGCAACCTACCTCCATTCAAGCCACCGGTGGGTTTGCACGCTCTCCTCTCTGGCGCCAGATGATGTCTGATATCTTCAATCAGGAAGTGGTTGTACCCGAGAGCTTCGAAAGTTCCTGTTTGGGTGCCGTCGTGCTTGGTTTGTACGCTACAGGGCGGATCCAATCGCTTCATGCCGTTTCTTCCATGGTCGGTACAACGCATCGGCATACCCCTGTCAAAGAGAATGCTGTACTCTACCAAGAGCTGCTGCCCATCTTTATTCGGATCTCTCGCAAACTGGAAGAGGAATACGCAGATATCGCTGAATTCCAGCGTAAGATGTCCCTTCCCCGTCTCTAAATCATCAATCCATACTTCGTCCCTGCACCAAAAAAAGAGGGTGTCCTCTAAAACCAAAAATCGGTTTTAGAGGACACCCTCTTTTGCTATACACGCATAATCTATCCTTTGATTTCATATTATACATTCATACACTTCAACCTCCATATTCAATCATCAGCTTACCTCTTGATCCTCATAATTCTCATTCCATATGTCTCAGAATGAAGTCATCTATGTCCATTATCCTTATAAATTGTCATCACAGAATTACCATCTACTTAGAAAATACACCACTGATCTTGTTCAATTAAAAGCATGAGTTTACTCCCCCTCTCCGTCTCCCATCCAGATACTGAATTCGTCGCTTTCACCATCGCCCCATTGGCAAGAAAAACACGAGGGTGAGAGGTCACTCTTTTTCCGATCTCAATCATGCTCCATTTTCACTTCACGGTTATCCACAGACAGGTTATTCACAAACGAAGAATACTTTTACACACAATTTGGCATCATTTGACGGATAACCTGTGTATAAGACATTTTTGGTTTTTGGGTCATTCTGTCGAAAATTAAACAGTTTATAAACAATATATTGTGTTGTGACTAAAAATTATACACAAGTTATTGAATTTGTGGATAAAATCACGCGATACGTTGAAATGCGGGGTTTCTTTTGCTATGATTGTATTACTTTTGGATGTGAATATGTGATCTGACCCATAATATTATCAACAGCCTGTGGATAAAGTTGTGAACAATTTTCCGTTGTTCATACTTTTTTTGTTTTCGACCTGCGGGGGTTTGGGGATAAATTCAACAATATATCTCGTATTTCGACACTGCATCATGGCTTAAGCCACACTTGGAACATGTAAAAGGAGTGACAGTCT